>NZ_JABBPE010000016.1 GCF_012927455.1 Polaromonas sp.
CAAGCATTGGTGGAAGACACGGGTTGATCCGTTTGCCGACGCCTGGTCGACCATTGAAGGCTGGCTGATTGCTGAGCCCGCTGTTTCGGCGAACGACTTGATGGATCGGTTAGCCGCGATGGAGCCGAAGAAGTCGCTTTCGCTGGTGGTCAGCCCAAAGCTGTAGCCGTTAGTTTGCTGGCCTGCCGTGAGATTGACGTCGTTGCCGACCATGGCCAGCAGGGCGCCTTGCGCCTGGACCTTGGCGGCCTTGGCGTTCAGGTCAGCGCCGGCGGCCAAACGAAGATTGCCTGCGGCCCGGATCTGGCTGCCGAGCTCGGCGCTTTGGCTGTCCTTGAGGTAGTTGTCGGCATCACCTTTGAAATATCCGGGACAGTTGTTCAAACAACCGGGGCCACTTCTTGAGAGGGGGGAACTCACTTTGAAAACTGCCAGAACTGCAAAGGCGACGTCGATTGGTAAATCAAACTTTCGCAACGATGAAGGCTTTGATACGCGTAAGCTGTTGATTTGTAAAGAATAACAAATCAAACTTAATTCTAGGAAGTCAGACTTAATTCCAGATCACAACCAGCACCCGCTATCATTGATACATGCTTGAACAACGTATCGAACAGCAATTTATTGACAGCGCCGACCTCAAATACCAGGCGGCGCAGGTCTTGTCCAAACCCATCGCGGCAGCGGTGCAAGCCATTTTGGCCAGCGTCACCAGTGGCGGCAAGGTGCTGTCCTGTGGCAATGGCGGATCGGCCGCCGATGCCCAGCATTTCGCCGCCGAATTCGTTGGCCGCTATGAGCGCGAGCGGCCCGAGCTTGGCGCGATTGCCCTGACGACGGACAGCTCCATCCTCACGGCGATTGCCAACGACTACGATTTCAGCGTGATTTTCTCCAAGCAGGTGCGCGCTTTGGGCGGTGCCGGCGACGTCTTGCTGGCACTCAGCACCAGCGGTAACTCCGCCAATGTGCTGGCCGCCGTTGAAGCGGCCCACGAGCGCGAGATGACGGTAGTGGCACTGACCGGCCGGGGCGGCGGCAAGATGACCCACGCATTGCGCGAAACCGACGTGCATATTTGTGTTCCGCATGAGCGCACCGCGCGCATTCAGGAAGTGCATCTACTCGTCCTTCACTGCATTTGCGACGGTGTGGACACCCAGTTACTTGGCGATCAGGAGTCTTCTGTATGAAATTTATTGTGATGAAACGGCTGGCTTTGGCGCTGGGCGCGGCGGCTTTACTCTCTAGCGCCCTGACCGCCTGCGTGCCGTTGGTGCTGGGCGGCGCCGTGGCCGGAGGCACCCTGCTGGCCAGCGACCGCCGCACCTCCGGCACCCAGCTGGAAGACGAAGGCATCGAATTGCGCGCACTCAGCCGCATTCGCGGCAACGTCGGCGACCGCGTTCATGTGAACCTGACCAGCTACAACCGCCAGGTGCTGTTGACGGGCGAAGTGCCCACCGCACAGGAAAAGCAGCTGGTTGAGCAGATCGCTTCGCGCGTGGAAAACGTTAACTCGGTGGTTAATGAACTGGTCGTCGCGGGCAACTCCTCGCTGGCCGATCGCTCATCAGACACCCTGACCACCGGCCGCGCCAGAGCCATGCTGATTGATGCCCGCGACCTGCATTTCAATGCTTTCAAGGTCGTGACCGAGCGCGGCACCACCTACCTGATGGGGCGCGTGACCCAGCGCGAGGCAGACCGGGCCACGGCGGTGGTTCGCGCCACGCCGGGCGTGCAAAAAGTCGTGCGGATTTTTGAGATCATCAGCGAAGAAGAGCTGGCGCGCGTACCGGGCAAGCCGCAAGCGCAACCCGCAGCCGCTATCAAGCCCCTGAGCGACTAAGGCGGACCGGCCCCGCAGGCAGGGCCATTGCCTTGGTGGGCCCATGTCCTCGGTTTCCTATTTCAAGCGCTTGATCAGGCTGGAAGTATCCCAGCGCCGGCCGCCCATGGCTTGCACATCGGCGTAGAACTGGTCGACCAGCGCCGTCACCGGCAAACGGGCGCCATTGCGTTTGGCTTCGTCCAGCACCAGCCCCAGGTCCTTGCGCATCCAGTCCACCGCGAAGCCGAAATCAAACTGGTCGGCCACCATGGTTTTGCCCCGGTTGTCGAGCTGCCAGCTTTGCGCCGCGCCCTTGCCAATCACGTCCAGCACCTGGTTCACGTCCAGCCCGGCTTTCTGGCCAAAGGCCACGGCTTCGCTCAAGCCCTGCAGCAAGCCTGCAATGCAGATCTGGTTGACCATTTTGGTGAGCTGGCCAGCGCCGCTGCCGCCCATCAAGGTGAAGGCTTTCGAAAAAGCCAGGCCCGCCGGCTTGACGACATCGAACGCGCTGGCATCGCCGCCGCACATCACGGTGAGCGCGCCATTTTGGGCGCCTGCCTGGCCGCCCGAGACCGGTGCATCGACAAAATGCAGCCCGAGGTTTTTTGCCGCGCCGTGCAGCTCGCGGGCAACATCGGCCGAGGCCGTGGTGTGGTCCACCAGCACCGCGCCGCTTTGCATGCCCGCCAACGCGCCGTCGGCACCCAGCGTGACGAAGCGCAGATCCGCGTCATTGCCGACGCAGCAAAACACGATCTCGGCGCCTATGGCAGCCTCGCGCGGCGTGGCTGCGCTGGCGCCCTTGAATTCTGCGACCCAGGCCTGCGCCTTGGCGGCGCTGCGGTTGTATACCGTCACCTGATGGCCGGCCAGCGCGAGATGGCCGGCCATGGGATAGCCCATGACACCCAGCCCCAAAAATGCGACTTTGCGCGGCGTGGCTGCTTCGTAGGTTTTCAGATGGGTGCTGGTCATAGGGGCGTGAGATCAAGGGTTGGATGGGCGAAGGCTGCGTTCATCATTTTGTGCATTGCATGGCCATGAGCATGCCAGGCGGCAGGTATCGGCAGCCTAGACGATGGCGAAATTTTCCGTGCCAGCGGCCAGATCCGTTGACTTAGCGCGCTTTGAATTGAGCTTGATTTGCAGTCGAAGGTCGTTGATCGAGTCGGCATTGCGCAAGGCCTCTTCATAATTGATGAGGTTGCTTTCGAAGGCGTCAAACAGCGCCTGGTCGAAGGTCTGCATGCCCGAGTTGCGGCTTTTCTTCATGATCTCCTTGATCTCGCTGACTTCGCCTTTCAGGATCAGGTCGGAAATCAAGGGCGAATTGAGCATGACTTCAACCGCCGCAATGCGGCCCTTGCCGTCCTGTTTGGGAATCAGCCGCTGCGACACCATGGCTCTGAGGTTGAGTGACAAGTCCATCAGCAGCTGGGTGCGCCGCTCTTCAGGAAAGAAGTTGATCACCCGATCAAGCGCCTGGTTGGCGCTGTTGGCGTGCAAGGTAGCCATGCACAGATGACCAGTTTCGGAAAAGGCGATGGCGTGTTCCATGGTTTCACGGTCGCGGATCTCGCCCATCAAGATCACATCAGGGGCTTGGCGCAGCGCATTCTTGAGCGCAGCGTCCCAACTGTCGGTGTCCAGCCCTACTTCGCGCTGCGTCACCACGCAGTTTTTGTGCGGATGCACGAACTCCACCGGATCTTCAATCGTGATGATGTGGCCGCACGATTGCTCGTTGCGCCAGTCCACCATGGCGGCAAGGGTCGTCGACTTGCCCGATCCGGTTGCCCCCACCAGAATCGTCAGCCCACGCTTGGACATCACCACCTGCTTGAGGATCTGCGGCATTCCCAGCCCGTCAATCGTCGGCAGCACGGCCGGAATGACACGCAGCACCATGCCAACCTTGCCTTGCTGCAGGAAGGCGCTGACCCGAAAACGCCCGACGCCCGGCGGCGAGATCGCGAAGTTGCACTCCTTGGTGCGTTCGAATTCGGCGGCCTGCTTGTCGTTCATGATGGCGCGCGCCAGCGCCAACGTGTGGCTGGCATTGAGCGGCTGCGGCGACATCTTGGTCATGGACCCATCGACTTTAATGGCCGGTGGAAATTCCGCCGTGATGAACAGGTCGCTGCCGTTGCGGCTGACCATCAACCGCAGAAGATCGTTGATAAATTTGCTAGCCTGGTCGCGTTCCATCACATGTCCTTTGGATCTGCTTGGCTTGCCCTGCGGCGGCCGCTAGCTGTTGTTGTCGGTGAGTCGGGCGCTGACCAGGCGCAGGCGCAGCGATAGCTTGCGCGCCAGCAGTGCGATCAGGCCGGCGGCCAGTGCCGGGTCGGCGCTCGTCATCTCGTCGAGCGCGTGCGCATCGAGCACCGCGATGTCGCATTCGGTCAGCGAGGCGCAGATCGAAAAGCGTTTGCCGCTGTCGAGCAGCGACATTTCACCAAGAATGTCGCCGGGGCGCGCCTCCGTCAGGCGCAGGCGCTCGCCCCAGGGCTGCAAACGGTCCACCGCGATGACGCCGCTCAGCAGCACGATCATGAAGTTGCCGTATTCCTCTTGCCGGATGATGTCGCGGTTGGCCGGTATGCTGGCGAACTCGAAAAAATGTTCCAGCCTAGGCATGGCGTCGGGCGTCAGCCGCGCCATGTACTTGTCCTGGTTCCACAAGGCCTGCAGCGTCTTGCTGCCGCGCGCGGCCGAAAGGCGCTTGGCACCCACCTCGTTGGCACGCGCCTCCCAAGGGACCAGCTTTGAAGAATCTACCCCCTGATCGGCAAAGGCGGTGCTGAACATCAGTGAATCCTGCGGCTCGACATCTCGTCGGGGAGGGCTGGACTTCTTGAGGAGCCCGAGTAATCCTTTCATTTGTCTTGTCTCCTAATAGCCAGGCGTTAGCCGGGAAAGTTGTCAGGTATTTTGGCCTTGCCACGCGCTTCCGCAGCAGAAATCACATTGCGCTTGACCAGGTCGGTCAGGTTCTGGTCCAGTGTCTGCATGCCCACATTGCTGCCAGTCTGAATGGAAGAGTACATCTGCGCGACCTTGGCTTCCCGGATCAGGTTGCGGATGGCGCTGGTGCCCAGCATGATTTCGTGCGCCGCCACACGGCCCTGGCCGTCCTTGGTTTTGCACAGCGTTTGCGAGATCACGGCCTGCAGCGATTCCGACAGCATGGAACGGATCATTTCTTTTTCCTCGGCGGGAAACACGTCGATGATCCGGTCTACTGTCTTGGCCGCACTCGAGGTGTGCAGCGTGCCGAACACCAGGTGGCCGGTCTCGGCAGCCGTCATGGCCAGGCGAATGGTCTCCAGGTCGCGCATCTCGCCTACCAGAATCGCATCCGGATCCTCGCGCAGCGCGGACTTCAGCGCGGCGCTGAAGCTCAGCGTGTGCGGGCCGACCTCGCGCTGGTTGATCAGGCATTTTTTCGATTCGTGTACGAACTCGATCGGGTCTTCCACCGTCAGTATGTGGCCATACTCGGTTTCGTTGAGGTAGTTGACCATGGCAGCCAGCGTGGTCGACTTGCCCGAGCCGGTCGGGCCGGTCACCAGTACCATGCCGCGCGGCTTGAGTGCCAGCTCGCCAAAAATCTTGGGCGCGCCCAGCTGCTCCAGCGTCAGGATTTTTGAAGGAATGGTACGCAGCACGGCACCGGCGCCGCGGTTGTGATTGAAGGCATTGACACGAAAGCGCGCCAGCCCATCGATCTCGAAGGAAAAATCAACCTCTAGAAACTCTTCGTAGTTTTTGCGCTGGGTGTCGTTCATGATGTCGTACACCATGGCATGCACCTGCTTGTGGTCCAGCGGATCGATGTTGATGCGCCTTACGTCGCCGTGCACCCGGATCATGGGCGGCAAGCCTGCCGACAAATGCAGGTCGGACGCCTTGTTTTTGACGCTAAAGGCCAGCAGCTGGGTAATGTCCATCCCGGGGGATCCTTGAAAGTCGCGGTTGAGTCTTGGTTTGTAACTAAGTTTACAGTTCGATTATGACCACGATTGAGCAAAACCTTCACTTGGTGCGTGACCGAATCGCCACAGCCTGCCGGGCCGCCGGGCGCGCACCAAACAGCGTGCGGCTGCTGGCCGTGTCCAAAACCTTCGGCGCCGATGCCGTGATAGCGGCGCTGCCGGCCGGGCAGCGCGCGTTTGGCGAAAACTACGTCGCCGAGGGAATTGAAAAGATTCTGGCGCTGCGCGTCTGGTGCGCGTCCCACTCCCTGGCTGCTGGCAGCGCGCTGGAGTGGCACTGCATAGGTCCGCTGCAAAGCAATAAAACCCGGCCAGTTGCCGAACACTTTGACTGGGTTCAGTCGGTTGACCGCCTGAAAATTGCACAGCGCCTGAGTGAACAGCGACCTGCCCACCTACCGCCGCTGCAAATATGCCTGCAGGTCAACATCGACGCCGGCGCCAACAAATCGGGCGTGGCGCCGGCCGACGCCCAAGCGCTTGCCGCCGCAGTCGCACAACTGCCGCGCCTGACGCTGCGCGGACTTATGGCCATCCCTGAGCCTGCTATTGATTTTGTAGCGGCTTGCGCCCTCCACGCAAGGACCAAAGCCCTATTCGACCAGATAAATGCGGCGGGGGTGCTAGCCCGGCCGATGGACACGTTGTCGCTGGGCATGACGGCGGACCTGGAAGCGGCGATCCATGCCGGCAGCACCATGGTGCGAGTCGGCACCGCCATTTTTGGCGGCAGATAAAGAGTAGCGCTCGGGCGGTGGCGCTACTACCGGCTCCGCCTGAAATAGATATCAAATTGGCTTCTAGACCAATACACACGGGCGCAAGCAGCTATTAATTTAGTAGCATTCTATTTGCATTCGCTAGCCGGCGCCTACAAGGCCTGCAGCGGCAAGCCTTGTAGCGCACGGGCTTGCATAAAGGCCTCAAGTTCGTAGAGCGGCAAGGCTTTGCAAAACAGATGGCCCTGGTAGTTCTCGCAGCCGTGCCGTGCCAGAAACTGGCGCTGGGCCTCAGTCTCGACGCCCTCGGCCATGACGTCCAGACCCAGGCTTTGCGCCAGGCCAATGATCGTGCGGGCAATGGCCGCATCGTTGGGGTCGGTCAGCAGATCCTTGATGAAATTCCGGTCTATTTTTAGCTGGTCCAGCGGCAGGCGCTTCAAGTAAGAGAGCGCTGAGTAGCCCATGCCGAAGTCGTCGATGGACAGAGTGACGCCGGCGCGCTTGAGCCGTCCCATTTTGGCAATGGTTACCTCGATCCCGGTGGCCAGCGAGCTTTCAGTCAGCTCCAGTTTAAGCCGCCGTGCGCGAACGCCGTGCTTCTGAATGGTGCGCATCACCAACTCGACAAACTCCGGGTCGCGAAACTGGCGCGCACTCACGTTCACGGCGATGCTCAGCCTTTTGGTTTCAGGGTGAGCGGCCCAACGGGCCAGTTGCGCGCAGGCGGTCTCCAGCGCCCACTGGCCCAGCGGCAAGATGAGCCCGCTTTCTTCAGCATGGAGGATGAACGCATCTGGAAACACCAGACCGCGCTCCGGATGCCTCCAGCGGATCAGCGCTTCGACGCCGAGCATGCGTCCGTCGCGTCCCACCTGCGGCTGGTAGTGCAGCAAAAACTCATGATTGCGCAAGCCCTGACGCAGCTCCATATCCAGGCCGGCGCTCGCGCTGGCGACCGCCTGCATCATCGGATCAAACAGGCAGATGGCGTTGCGCCCCTGCGCCTTGGCCTGGTACATCGCCAGATCCGCCTGCTTGAGCAGGTCGCCAATGCTTTGCTGGTCCTGGCTGAATGAGGTGATACCGATACTGCAGGTGCTGTGGTGCTGGAAGCCCGCCAGGTCATACGGTTCACTGAGCGTGGTCAAGATTTTATGGCCGACCACCTGGGTCTTGTCCGCAGCGACCTGCGCGTCGTCGCCCAGGTCCTCCAGCATGACAACGAACTCATCCCCACCCAGGCGCGCAACCGTGTCGGTGATGCGCACACAACTCGACAGGCGCGTGGCGACCTGTTGCAGCAGCAGGTCGCCTATGGCGTGCCCCAGCGTGTCGTTAAGCACCTTGAAGTTGTCCAGATCAATAAACATCAGCGCGCCGATTTTTGTATGCCTGGCGCCTTGGGCCAGCGCATGCTGCAGGCGGTCCATCAGCAGTTGCCGGTTGGGCAACTGCGTCAGCGTGTCGTAAAACGCCAGATGCTCGATTTCTTCTTCCGCGCCCTTGCGTGCGGTAATGTCACGGGCCACGGCGACCCAGTGCGTCAGCCCACGGTCGAAATAATCCACCGGCACAATGTCCAGCTCAAGCCAGAACAACTCGCCATTTTTTTTGTAGTTGATGAGCTCCGCACACACCGGTTGCGCTTGCTGCAGCGCTGCGCGGATACGGTCCAGCTCGCTACGCTGCGTTAGCGGCCCCTGCAGCAGGCGGGGCGTCTGGCCCAGCACTTCTTCTCGGCTATAGCCGGTGAGCCGTTCAAAGGCGTCATTGACAAACACAATCCTCGGACCCGGCGCGTTGAGCGTCTTGGCTTCGGTGATAAAGACCATGTCGTTCAGGCGGGAAATGCTCGTCATCAGCAGCAACTGCTGCTCTTGTGACTGCCGCCTGTCGCTGACGTCGCGAATATACACGGCCAGGCCTTCCTCGAAAGGATAGGCGCGCAGCTCAAGCCACTTACCCAGCGCTGCATAAAACTCCTCGAATTCCAGATGTTTTTCGCCGTTCATGGCTTTAATAATTTCGCTACGTGTACGCCCGCTCCCTTTGATGTCCAGCTCGTGCCATATTCTTTGCCCAAGCAACTCCCCGCTGCTGCGGCCAAGCAAGCGTTCGGTCTCGCGGTTGACGTAGGTAAAGCGCCCCTCGCGGTCCAGCGTGACAAAGGCGTCGGTGATGCTGGCCAGCGTTGTGCTCAGCTGCATGGTCAGGCTTGAGGACGCCTGCTGATCGCGTTTTTTCAGGGTGAGATCCTGCAGCACACCTTCCATGCGCAACACCGTCCCGCCGTCGTCCAGCACCGCCTGACCGAGCGAGCGCACCCACACGCGCCGCTGGCTGACCGTGATGACCTCCACCTCTTCATCAAACGCGGCACCGTTCGTGCGACAGGCATGCAGCGCCGCCGCCATCCGTTCGCGCGATTCAGGCGCATAAAAATCGAGCGGGTCGGCATACAGCGTCGCGTCGTCGTGCGGCACCTCCAGCAGCGCGGCCAACGATTCGGACCAGGTCAGGCGCCCGCCTGACCTGTCAAAGACCCAGGTTCCTGCGCCTGCCGCATGTTCAAGCAGCGCTAGAAGCGGACGCGCCGGATCATCAGTACTGTTGCAGCGGTGGGCCGGTAGCGGCACGGTCTGACGTGAAGGTTGCATGGCATGGTGGGTTGAACATAAACATGGCGGGCAGCCGGCGCACCGGTCCCTTCTAGCTTACTGCTTTGGGCGGACAACTGCAGCCTGCAGGCGGCTCAGCAAGCTACGGCGCTTGTGCCCTAGCGTTTTATTTCTTGTAATTGCATACCAAGGAAAAGACATAACGAGGGCGGAGCGGTTCGGCCGCAAGCTCTGTCCTCATGCATTGCGTTTGCCGTTAAAGATTCAAAATGTTTTGTAATTGTAATAAACGTCTTGATATGTCTTTTCACCAGCGTTAGTCCGACAGAATTTATAGCACTTTTAAACTAAAAAGTGCTGCCATCTCCTTGTCAGTTTACTCAACACTGAATTTTTATGACTAATTTTAAATGTAAGTGACTGTCACAAACTTGCAGGTGAGATACCCGAAAGTTCCGGTAGATTGCTATCTAGCGCTTGGGCAGGGGCGCGCAAACCGCATGCCGTTGAGGCGCAAAAAGTCCACGAACTCACAAGAGGAAAAGTATCGTGAATGCACTTGATGATCTCAGGCAATGCCCGGACGTTGCCACCTTGAAGCCTGCCCTGCAAAAACTTTGTGAAAAGTTCGGGAAAATTGCAAGGCTGGACATCCTTACCGCCATGCATGAAGGCACGAAACAGGCCATCTGTTTTTTGCGGCTGGACGCGCCAGACAAGGAAGTGGCACTGATGAAGGCCTTGGGTGTGGGGCGATTCGGCGGGGAAATTGTGTTTGTGGTGAACCTCGATGATTCGGCCATCGGCAAGGGCGCGAGTTCTTCCTCCTAGTGGGCCGAGGTCGAGGGCATGGAATAGGAAAATAGGCTGAACGGGACAGCCCGGTCCGACGCCGGCCATCCTGCCGCAACCTCGCGCTTCAAGCAGGGACGCGAAAATTATTGGGTCGCCGCTGACTTCCTGACACAAGTTCAAGTGAATCCCTGAGTGTAAAAATTGGTTCAGTTACCACTCTTGCATGAACGTGACGTTTGGGGATCTTTGCGGACGTACCATGCGTCCCTTTAAAGGAAGTCACATGGCAACACCGTTTTTTGGCAAACGCGAAAATGAGTCCCCTAGCAATTTGCGTCCCGGTGCAGCCGGCGGCTATGGCTCTACGGGCTCTTCAAGCACGCTGCATTCTGCCGCCCCAGGTGCCAGCCAGCAAAATTCGTCCAAACCTGTGAACGAAGCAGCCTCCTCTGCGAGCACCGGCAAAGAAGGCGGCAGCAAGCTGACAGTGGGGCCGAACATCAAGCTCAAGGGCGTTGAAATTACCGACTGCGATACCCTGGTAGTTGAAGGGCTGGTTGAAGCCACCATGGACTCACGCGTGATTCAGATCGCGGAGCAAGGCGCTTTCAAGGGTTCGGCTGAAATCGATGTAGCCGAGATTCGTGGCGAATTTAACGGCAATCTGACGGTGCGCGACAAGCTGGTGATTTATTCGACCGGCAAAGTCACTGGCACCATTCGCTACGGCAAGCTGGTGGTGGAAGAAGGCGGCCAGCTCTCCGGCGAAATCATGCCTGGCACGGGCGGCACCAAATCGAGCAGCGCCAGCAAGACCGGTTTGCAGGCAGTCTGAAACGCGAAAGCCTGGCGCAACCGTCGCCAGGCAAACACAACACTGACCGGCGAAAGCAAACTTGCCTGACGCTGCGGTCACGCCATTGCAAAGTCGCTGCTAAAACAGCCGGAAAGCCAACGGTATCAACAGCGACGCCAGCACCACTTGCAGGCCCAGGGCCAGTCCCGCATAGGCGCCGGCATCGGCATTAACTTGAAGTGCGCGTGCCGCACCAATGCCGTGTGACGCAGTGCCCAGCGCGAAGCCGCGCGCGGCCCAGCCGGCGCTGTCGGTCGGGATGCGCAGCCCGTCAAACAGGTATTTGCCGCTGAGCGCGCCCACCAGCCCGGTAATCACCGCAAAGACGGCCGCCAGTGCCGGAATGCCGCCTATCTGTTCAGCGATACCCATCGCCACCGGCGCCGTCACCGACTTGGGCACCAGCGACAAAATGACCCCTGCAGGCAAGCCGAAGAGCCAGCCTAGCAGCAGCGTGCAGCCCGCGGCGACGCTGCCACCGGCCAGCGCGGCGATCAAGAGATGGCGCCAACGTTGGCGCAGCTCTTCACGGCGCAGCCATAGCGGCCAGGCCAGCGCCACCACGGCCGGGCCCAGCAGGAAATGGATGAATTGCGCGCCGGCAAAGTAGCTCGGGTAAGGCACGCCGGTTGTCAGCAGACCGGCGGCAAGGACCACCACCGTCCACAGCACCGGATTGGCCCACGGCGCTTGCCGCAGACGCACATAAACTGCTTGCGCCAGGGCATACACCATCAGCGTGGCGGTCAGGCCGAACAGCGGCGTGGCCGAAAGATAAACCCACAGCTCGACAAACTTAGGCATGCGGCACCTCTTCGGGTGGCGGCTTGCCGGACCCTGGGCGGTTGCGCAACAAGTGAAGAGTGAGCACCGTCACGGCCAAACCGGCCAACGTCGAGACAACAATAACCACCAGCATGCGCACACCGTACTGGCTGACAAGCGAAAGATGGGTCATGACACCCACGCCCACCGGTACAAAGAGTAACGAAAGGTGAGAGAGCAGAAAGTCGGCGCAAACAGCCACCGGCTCGCGCACCAGGCGCCAGCGCAGCGCCAGCAGAAGTAAAACCATGCCGACAACCGGCCCAGGAAAGGGCAAAGACAGGCCGCGCGCCAGCACTTCACCGAGGGATTGAAGCACCAGCAGCCAGACCAGCCCGCGCAATGCTTGCATTTCAGGCTTTCCCGAAAATGTTCTGAGCGGTGAATCGCCACGCGCCGCGCTGGGCCGCCCCAAGCAAGGCCAGCCCTTCTTCCTGGTGAAAGGGGCCTCGCACCGCCGAAGGCACGCGAAGCGACAAGCGTGGGGGCTCCATAGGTTTATGGTTTAAAAACGAGGCAGGTCAGGGTGCGTTATCTGCCCGTCCCGCACCAGCATTTTTCCGTAATCGGCGCAGCGATTGAGTGTCGGGATCACCTTGCCGGGATTGAGCAGGCCTTTGCTGTCAAAAGCGCGTTTCACGCCGAACATCTGCTCGTTTTCCTGCGCTGAAAACTGCACACACATGGAGTTGAGCTTTTCCACGCCGACGCCATGCTCGCCGGTAATGGTGCCGCCCATGGCAACGCTGGTTTCCAGAATCTCGGCGCCAAACAGTTCGCAGCGGTGCAGCTGATCGGCATCGTTGGCATCGAACATGATCAGTGGGTGCAGGTTGCCATCGCCCGCGTGGAACACGTTGGCACAGCGCAGACCGTATTTCTTTTCCATCTCGCCTATCGCCAGCAAAATGTCGGCCAGGCGCTTGCGTGGAATGGTGGAGTCCATGCACATGTAGTCGGGGCTGATGCGGCCAGAGGCTGGGAATGCGTTCTTGCGTCCGCTCCAGAAGCGCAGGCGCTCGGCTTCGTTCTGGCTCACAGCAATGGCGGTCGCGCCGTGCAGACTCAGCACGGCGTTCATGCGGCCGATTTCTTCCTCGACCTCTTCCGGCGTGCCGTCGCTCTCGCACAGCAAGATGGCCGCGGCGCTCAGGTCATAACCGGCATGGACAAAGGCTTCCACTGCAGCCGTCATCGGCTTGTCCATCATTTCCAGCCCGGCCGGAATGATGCCTGCGGCAATCACCGCAGCCACCGCATCGCCGGCTTTGCGCAAATCGTCGAAGCTGGCCATGATGCAGCGCGCCAGTTGCGGCTTGGGCATCAGTTTCACGGTGACTTCGGTGGTGACTGCCAGCATGCCTTCGCTGCCAATGACGATGCTGAGCAGGTCAAAGCCCGCCGCATCCAGCGCATCGCCGCCGAACTCGACTTCTTCACCCTCGATGGTGAAGCCCCTGACCTTGAGCACGTTGTGCACCGTCAGGCCGTATTTGAGGCAGTGCACGCCGCCGGAATTTTCAGCCACATTACCGCCTATGGTGCAGGCGATCTGGCTGGAAGGATCGGGTGCGTAATACAGGCCGTGCGGCGCCGCCGCTTCGGAAATGGCCAGGTTGCGCACCCCGCCCTGCACCACCGCAGTACGGCTGATTGGATCAAGCTTGAGGATTTTGTTGAACTTGGCCAGCGACAAGGTCACGCCAAGCTTGTGCGGCATGGCCCCGCCGCTCAGGCCGGTGCCCGCGCCGCGCGCCACCACCGGCACATCGAGTGCGTGGCAGGCCAGGAGCACAGCCTGTACCTCGGCGTAGGTTTCCGGCAAGGCCACGACCAGCGGCCGCTGGCGGTAAGCGGTCAGCCCGTCGCACTCGTAAGGCGTGGTGTCTTCACTGTTCCACAGCAGGGCATGGGCGGGCAGCACTGCCGTCAGCGCGGCAACCACTTGCGACTGGCGCTCTGCTCTGCTCAAAGAATCATGCTGCTGCGAAGAAAGAGGTGCGTTCATGCTGGGGTTCCCGGTGTGAAAGCAGACTGTAGAGCAAGCCGCCGCCGTCGGGTTGAAGAAAATTAAGGCCGCGCATGAAAACGAGCTTGAGTTCCACCGGTGATTTTGTCGAAGGCGTCTTGCTGAATCAGTCCCCCCAAAGCTGGCGGGCTGTTTCCGCGTCATTTTGTCGAAAATTGGACAAAATAAGCTTCCAGCCCAACCAGGGCGGGCGCTAACAGCTATGTTTTTTATAGCATTCAAGCCTTCGTTGCTGCCGCACCGTGGCTCACCAGGCGCGCCTTGCCGCAGATCAATTTTCCGGCCGCCCCTTCAGCGCATGGCCGATTGTGCGCGCGCAGTTTGCGCTGCGCACCGACGACATGCTGGCCTACTGAAAAGCGATACGTCCCGGTCTGGGCGTCGGGTTTGTCGCCAAATATTTGCTGGCCACCGACCCCGGCGTACGGCGCGTGCTCCCACGCTCTCGCTGCCGGCACTGCCGATCTGGCTAACCGTGCACCGTAAGTTGCGCAGCAACGGCCGCATCCGGGCGGTTTACGCTTTTCTGGCGCCGGCGGCCCCGCAGGCGTCGATCCCACGCATTTGCGAAAGCCTCGCGCTGCGCGCTGCCCCGGTTTGCTATTGTTTCAATAGCTGTTTTCGCCCGTATCTATTGGACTACAGGCACTATTTGCTATTAAAATTAATTGCAGGGCAGACTCGTATAGAGTTGCAAAACCGGCCGAAGCTTGCAGTTGCCGGTACAGATCAGACCCCACCAGAGGACTCAGCATGCATCCCAACCAGACCAGGCTCGACGACTTTTACGCGGCGTTTTCCCGTCTTGACGCCGACACCATGGTCACTTTTTATGCGCCTGATGCGC
This sequence comes from Polaromonas sp., assembly GCF_012927455.1. GTDB lineage: Bacteria > Pseudomonadota > Gammaproteobacteria > Burkholderiales > Burkholderiaceae_C > Polaromonas. The sequence goes on from NZ_JABBPE010000016.1 coordinate 14,528, forward strand.
AGTTTCATGACGAGGCCTTTTCGCTGCGCGGCCACGAACAGATAAGCGGCATGTGGCGCATGCTGTGCGACGGGACCAAGACAAAGGGCGACGTCTGGAAACTAGCCTACAGCGGCATTGAGGCAGACGCACAGCGCGGAAAGGCCCATTGGGAAGCCGACTACTGTTTCGGCCAGCCCGGGCGCCTGGTACACAACGTCGTCGACGGTGTGTTTCAATTCGATGAAAGCGGGCTGATTACCCACCACTATGACCGCTTCAGTTTCTGGGCCTGGTCGCGCCAGGCCTTGGGGGCGCCCGGCATGTTGCTGGGATGGACGCCGTTCTTGCGCCGCAAGGTCGAAGCGCAGGCCGCAGCCAACCTGCAGAAATACCTGTCCACGCGCAGAACTGATACGGCGCAGGCAGTCGCCGCCTGAACGTCTGGCTAGGTAAAACCCAGAACAGGTTGCTGTTTGCGGCGCAGCACCTCATCTTCGATGCGCTGACACCGCCACCCCATGCCAGCCGACCTACTGCTCCATCAGCTGTTCGATCATGCGCTCCAGCCAATCGGACGCCGGCGCGCTCTCTTGGCCGTCCGGGCTGTCGGCAAGGGGTGCTCGCAGAGTCAGCCCGCCCGCCGCACTGGCGTGCACCTGAACTGGTGCGTTCCACCACAGCAGCCAGGCCAGCCATGCCGTGTCGCCGGCTTGCGGCAGCTGGCCCGGCGCGGCGTCCAGCAACACCGTCAGGGAAGCCGCGGAAGGCAGGTGCACGCTGGCTCCTTGCGCCTGCGCACCGAGCGCACCGGCCAGCAACGCAAAGGCGCGTTCGGGCGTGCGGTCATCGCCAAACTCGCCGTGCCAACGCGCCAGGCCTTGAGCAATGGCCACGCCGCGTTGCGCCTCGGCTTGCAGCAGACCGGCATAGTCCCACTGATGCAAGGGCGCGAGCGGCGTGGTGGCCGCGTTGCAACCGGCCGCCAGCGCGGCACGCGCAAAGCGCTGCATGGCGGCGTTGCTGTCGCCGCGCACGAAGCCCGCGCCCAGCATGGCCAGGCTGGCCAGGCGGCTGCCCAGCAACTGCTGCTGCTGCACCAGCATCTTCTCGCGCACCAGATGGTCGCGTTCATTGCGCAGCTCGGCCAGTTCCAGCGCATTTTTCAGGTCGGCATGCAGGCTGCCCATGTCCCAGGGCTTGGTGATGTAGCGGTAAATTTCGCCGCTGTTGATGGCTTCGATAGCTTCACCGAGTTCGGAGTAGGCCGTGGTCAGCATGCGAACAATGCGCGGATGGTATTCGCGCGCAAAGCGCAGCAGTTCATTGCCATGCGCGCCCGGCATCCGCTGGTCGGACACCAGCACGGCGATTTCGCCGCCGCGCTCGCGCAATACGGCCTTGCCTTGCTCGACCGACGACGCGGTGATCACGGGTGCCAGGGGACTGACCAGCCGCTCAAAATATTTGAGCGCCATCGGTTCATCGTCAACGAAAAGAATCTTGTCTGGACTCATAGTTCAGCCCCTCCCAGGTTTGCATCAGAATTAAATAACAGCGCGACGCTGGCACCGCGCCCCAGCTCGGACTGGACTTCCATCAGCCCGCCCATGGACTGCACCACGCGTCGGCAAAACAGCAGCCCCATGCCGCTGCCACCTTGCGCGGCGCGCGTGGTGACCGGCTCGCGCGTCAATCGCGCAAAGATTTCAGGCGCGATGCCCGGGCCGTTGTCGGTAAAACGAATGATGGATTGCAGTGCCCGGTCTGGCGCGCTGATCTGCTCCAGCGTAATGTGCAAGCTGGGGTGCGGGCCACCGCGCAAGGCCAGCAAGGCATTTTTGGTCAGGCTGCACAAAACGAGGTAAAGCAGGTCAGGCTGCCCCGGCAGCTCAAAATCGGCAGCCATGTCGCAACTCACCCAGGCGCGCTCGTCGCCTTCAAAAGGGTATTCGTCCAGCAGCGCACTGACCAGTCGGCTGGCCCGCAGCGGCGCCGGCGCCGCGCCGGGGTAGGCATCGCGCGCCGACTGCACAAAGGTCGCCACCAGCGACAGCGCATACAGCGTGCGGCGCTCGGCCGCCTCAATCATCGTGCGCGTGTCACCAGCGCGGTTTTCAGCAATGCGCGCAATGCCAGGCAACTCATCCGGCGCCGGGGCACAAGTGCGGCGCTTGAGCTCTTCCATGTAACCGAGCACCGTTGCCAGCGGGGTGTTCAATTCGTGCGCCAAAAAGCCCAGCGTCTCGCGCATGGCGGCCGCCCGGCCTTCCACCAGAAAATGTTCGCGCTCGCGCCGGCGGTAAATCGCCAGGGCTTCGCGCAAGGCTTCGCGCACCTGCAAATCGTCAAACGGTTTTTCCAGGATTCGCAGCACCCGGCCCTGGTTGATTGCCGCAATCGCCACGTCTTTTTCGGCATAAGCCGTGGCCAGCAGCCGCACGACATGCCGATGTTCGCGCTGGGCCGTGATCAGCAAGGCCAAGCCGTCGCGACTTGGCATCCGGTAGTCGGTGACCAGCACGGCGATCTCCGGGCCGCGCTCGCGCAGCGTGCGCAGCGCCTCATCCACACTGCCTACCGTAAGAATAGAAAATTCATCGGAGAACGAACGGGCGAACCACTTGCGCGCCTGGGGCTCATCGTCCACGAACAGGATCACGCTGGCGTCTTGTGAGGCCGAAGAGGCCGGGGAGGCCTGAGAAATTGGGGGCAATGGGGTCAAGGGCATGGCAATCGTTCAGCGCTGCGGCGTCGCAAGGTCAAAGGAGAACTCGGTCCACGCGCCAAACTCGCTGCTGACTGACAGCGTGCCCGCATGGCGCTGGATGATGCCGTAGCTCACGCTCAAGCCGAGACCCAGGCCAGCACCGACATCTCGGGTGGTGAAGAAGGGCTCCAGCACGCGGCCGATATTTTCGGGTTTGATGCCGGTGCCGTTGTCACGCACCGCCAGCCAGAGGCGCCCGCCACGGTGTTCGCCGCGCATGGAAATTTGCGGCAGCGCGCGTGCCGCGCTGACCAGGGCCAGCGCGGCATTGCTTAGCAGGTTGATCAACACGCCAATGATGGCCGGCTCATCGCCCAGCACATGCGTGTCCAGCGGCAGCGCCAGTTCCACCTTGACATTCTTGAGCTCAAAACTGGTCAGGCGCAACGCTGACTGCACGGCCTTTTCGAGCAGAAATACGCGCTGGCTGTCCTCCTCGCCAGGTTTTTGGTAAGCAAAAACCTTGAGGTCGGACACGATGGCCTGAATGCGCTGCATGCCTTCGCGCGCATCGACCAGGCTTTCCTTGAGGTCGGCACTTTGCACCACGGCTTGATCTAACAGGGCCATGTTGATGGCCATCAGGCTGTAGTTCACCGGGTTGTTGACTTCGTGCAGCAGGCCGGCAGACAAAGTACCCAGGGCTGCCATTTTTTCGCGCTGGACTAATTGGCCTTTGACTTCGGCGAGTGCTGCGTTGGTTTTTTGAAGTGCGTCATTTTGCGTCGCTACCTGCTCTTGCAGCGCAAACATGCGCAGGCGTCCTAGCTCAGCGAAGTAAGCGGCACCCGCTGAAATGATCGCGGCAAACGACAAGAGCATCAGATTGGTCGCGAACTGCCCAATATCGCCAATGCCACCCGGATGAAAAAAGCAGGCCAGTATGTACACCAAAACGGTGAACAAGCCGTAGCCCAAATTCTCAAGATGGTTGGCCGGTACGAGCATGCCTCCACCGAAAAATGCGAGCTGCATACCCACAAAGTAGATCGACGCCGAACCATCGGTCACGGCAATCATCCAGCCGATCATCAGCTGCGGCAGTGCGAGCCATAAAAAGGTCAAGGACTGAACATGTGGCCGGCCGCGCTTTGTCAGGATAAGCAGCAGGATCAACAGCGTGAGCCCGGCTGTCAGTACCCGGGCCGCAAAAAAATAGGCGAGGTGCTCGGGATACAAGCTGTAATCCAGACCCACGCCAAGGAGTACCAATCCAATGACAAACAAACAGCCCGTTTTGCTATGGGCAATACGCAGCTTATGCAGCGCCTGGTTGTATCGGATCAAGGTCTGATCACGGGTCATGCCCGCCAACAAGGCGGCAGTCAAGACTGCCTCGGGATGCGAAACTCGGCGAATACATTCACGCCCGTGTCATCGGTGTAGATGCGCGTGTCCTCACGCGGCGAAGGCAGCACGGACTCCAGCGAGCGCTCGTCGCGGTAGATCAAATGCCATTCCAGCACATGCTCCATCACGCCGGTATTCGGGTTGCTCGAATGCACATTGGTCACCAAAATGCTCCCGCCCGGGCGGCTGCGCTGCACAAAATACTGCAACAACCGCGCGCAAACCTTGTCCGACAAATAATCAAACAGGCCCGCGCAATAGACGAAGTCGAAAAGCTCGCCGTCCGCCGTCGCTTCGGGTCGCACCGCACGCTTGAGCAGGTCATGAACCGATTCATGCACCAACTGAACATTCGTCGTCTTGCCTCCCGCACGGGCGGCGCTGTCAATACGTTCGCGCGTGTAGGCCAGGGTTTCCTCGCTGAAGTCCACCAGGGTGAACGACAGACATCCGGGGTCAGGGTGTGTCTCGATGAATCGCTGAATCTCCACGGCGGGCCCGCAACCCACATTCAAGATGCTCACCTGCCGCTGCTCTCGCTTGGCCAGGTCTGCAGCCCGGTTGAGATAGTCCACCAGCGTGTCAATGCGGTTGCAATGGGCCTTCACCACGGCGGCCTGAAGAAACTGCGCATTGACGATCTGGAAATAAGTGCTGGGCCCCTGCTGCGGATCCCCGAGTATCTGGTTGACCATTTCATAATCACCGGCATAACCAAGTGGTTTGACAAAAGTGCGGTAGACGAAGGGGGCACGCAGCAGCAGAGGATGCAAGGCCGTTTGCAAAAAGCTGCGATGCGCAACGGCGTCATCTGCCGGAACGGACCTGGTCTCTTCCTCTATCCGGTCAAAGTATTCTGCCCCCTTCACCATGATCGGCTTGGCCAAATCAAGAAACACATCCGAGCGGATGCGCCCGTCTTCATTGCGGGGCAGGATGCCACTCATGTCGGCTTGGTCCGCCCAACGTGCAGTTTCCGACAGAAAGGCTCTTGTTTCGCTGACCGCCACCTGGTAAGTGCGACCGATCCGAAATCGGCTCTGCCAGTCATCGACAAAGCGTTGTGCCTCGTCTGAGATGCGCGTCATATCTCCGCGCACGACGTTCAGGTCAGTCCACTCGTCAATCAGCACCACGGACACCACCGCCATCAAGCCGGTATTGAGCAGGCTGGTGACCACCGCCTTGCCCTTGTAGATGCTGCGCTCGCCCGAGCGGATGTTGAGGTCGTTGAGCACCTCGCTGACCTGAACGATCGAGTAGGGGTTGTAAATTTCCATCACCAGCGAGCGGCGCTGGACGTTGGTCAGGGTGCCGCGCACCGCTTCACCCTGACTGTTGCGAAAGGAGATGACGGGATCGATAGGGCGAATTGGATGCACGGTGTCAGGCGTCCTTGAGGATGTAAAGGGCCGGTAGCGCAACAGCAGGTAAGTTGTCGCGCAACTTGCGATTGTGACATTGAAGGCCGGGCCCCAGCCTTTCAACCAACCAGGGCCGAGTCAAGCAGGCAAGCATTTACACCGGCTGGCACTGGCGTATGCTTAGTCCCGCACTAAAGCCCACTCCAACAAGGGAAAGCCGCATGAATTCATCGAGCCACTGGTTTAACGGTTTTGAATCGCGCAGTTTTGAGGTCAATGGCGCATCCATCCATGCCCGCTTCTCCAAAGTGGCGCTGGGCGAGCCGCTGCGCCCGGCCCTGTTGCTGCTGCACGGCTTTCCGCAATCGCATGTGATGTGGCACCGCGTGGCGCAGCGCCTGAACCAGTACTACTTTCTGGTCATGCCGGATTTGCGCGGCTACGGAGACTCTTCCAAAACGCCGGGCCTGCCCAACCACAGCAATTACAGCAAGCGCAACATGGCCCACGACATGGTGGCCGTGATGGACGCCTTGGGCTTGGACAGTTTTTACCTGTGCGGCCACGACCGTGGCGGCCGTGTGGCGCACCGGCTGGCGCTGGACTACGCACCGCGCGTCGACAGACTTTGTGTCATCGACATTGCCCCTACGCTGGACATGTACGAGGGCCGCAGCATGACGCAGCCCTACATGGAATTTGCCCGCGCCTACTACCACTGGTTTCACATGCTGCAGCCGGCGCCGCTGCCGGAAATCATGATGGGCGCCAACCACCCGGAAACTGCCAGGGCCTATCTGCACGCCAAGCTGGGCGGCTGGGGCAGCGCGGGGTTGCACTACATAGAACCCCAGGCGCTGACCGAGTACGAACGCTGCTTTTGCAATGCTGAAGCGCTGCACACTGCCTGTGAAGACTACCGGGCCAGCGCCGGCATAGATCTGGAGCACGACCGCGAAAGCCGCGCCCGGCACCTCAAGGTGGCCTGCGACATGCTGGTGCTATGGGGTGAGCGCGGCGTGGTCAACCGGCTGTTCGACCCGATGGCGCTGTGGCAAGACCAGTGCAGCGGCGAGGTGGCCGGTCATGCCATGGCGGCCGGACACTTCATTCCCGAAGAGCAGCCCGAGGCGACGGCCCGCGCGCTTCAACAGTTTTTCATCTAATTCCATTCTTAAATAAATCGTGAACGCGAAGGCGAAACGACGGCAGTATCTACGTACGGCGAACGAAGCCAACAAAGTGCACGGTTGATTTATAAATGGAATAACGCCTGATTGGAGGGAGTTGTTCATGTCCACCTACATCGCTGAAGTTTTATGGTTGCGCAACGACGGAGATTTTGTCGGCAGGCGCTACAGCCGCAACCATCTGCTGCGTTTTGACGGCGGCCTGGAAGTGCCCGGCTCGGCATCGCCGCATGTGGTGCCGCTGCCGCTGTCCGATGCCTCGGCACTGGACCCGGAGGAGGCTTTTGTGGCCTCGCTGGCGAGCTGCCACATGCTGTGGTTTCTGTCGATTGCCGCCAAACAGGCCTACTGTGTGGACCGCTACTTCGATGCGGCCAGCGGCCTGATGGAAAAAAACGCCGCCGGGAAAATCGCCATGACCGTTGTCACGCTGCGCCCCGACGTGACGTTTTCCGATGATCGCCTGCCGAGCCGCGCAGAGCTGGACCAGTTGCACCATGCGGCCCACGAGAGCTGCTTTATTGCCAACTCGGTTAAAACCGATGTGCGCTGCGAGCCGGTCTATCCGGCTTAGCCCGCTCGGTCGAATTTCCGTCTTCATCCTACGCGGAAAAAGGCAGCCAGCACAGGCAGAGCGCTATTAAATTAATAGCTGCTTGCGCCCGTATTTATTGGGCTGGAGCCTTGAAATACCCCAAAAAATGGCGGTCTCTACCTGCCGGCTGCACCCGTAACCATTTAGCAAGGGTGTCGATCTGCCCAGGAAGTCGTTTTCAGGCACGAAATTAGCCTCTAGCCCATTAACTACGGGCGCAAGCAGCTATTATTTTAATAGCACTTTCAGCACTCCATCATCCCGCCCCGTGGCACTTCTTGTACTTCCTGCCGCTGCCGCAGGCGCACGGGTCGTTACGGCCTTGTGTGGCTTCCTTGCGCACGGTTTCGACGCGTGGTCCCAGCGTTTTCCACAATTCGCGCAGGTCGTAAACCGCCCAGATCGCCTCGCCAAAGGCATTGAGCCTGGCGATGCTGGTGCTGGGTGCGCCATCTTCGCTGAGGGGTGAGACTTCGGGCGCGGCACTGTCGTCTTCCGTCATGGCGACGATGGCCTGCAGCGCGCCATCCAGCCATTTGGCCGCGTCCTTGTCGCGCGGGCTGGCCCATTCCTCGGGCCAGCTTTCCACGGCAAACATGAAACCCAGCGCCCACACCTGGGCAAACGCGGGCAGTTCTTCGCCTTTGAAATCAGCCTGCTCATCAGCCGGCATCTCGGCGACGGCGCCTCGAATGTCCACCACTTCGGGGTGGTAGCAGTGGTCGTCTTCGAGTGAGTTCACCTCGGCATCGAGCGCTGTGCGCACCTCGTTCCAGCGCTGCTGCCAGAGCGTGAGGAAGCGCGCACGCTGCGCGTCGCTGGCAAACGAGCCGCCTTCGGTATCGGGCGCGTCACCCTCGGCAGGCGTGTCGAGCAGCAGCGGCAGGTATTCATCGACGGCGATGGGCCGACGCGAGCAGATCACGGCGGCCATGAAACCTTCGCAAAACTCCCACTGCGGCGTTTCGTCGTAGCGGCTGCGCAAGTCGTCGAGGATGGCATCGAGTTCGTCGAAAGCTTCGCTTTCCAGCCAGATCGTGTCGGATGGCGTGGCGGGGGTGGGCAATGAGGTGTTCATGAGAGGCAGTCTTGAGCCTGCGGCGAGGCTCTTGGGGTGAAAGTGGGGAAAGTGTATCTGCCGCAATGGCGCTGGCGATGCCGCATTGCGCTGCGTTCATCCGGTCTGCGTAAGCTATCAATTACATAGCTTTTCGCACCCGTACGTCATGGGCTAGAAGCCTTTTTGACATGCAAATTACATCCCTGTCCCGGCTCAGCAGCAAGGCTTGGTGGGCGACTGCGAGGTCGATAAATTTCTGGTCGTCCGCGTCGCTGCAGGTCAGGCTGGCCTTGGCTGCGGCTTCCGCCAGACGAGCGTGCCGATCAAACGCGGCGAGGACATCGCTGGCACTGAGCTGGTAGAAATTGAGGCGCGGAACGATTTTCGGATAGGCCAGCACGCGCGCCAGTTCGTCGCGCATCGGTTGGGTGGCGATCCAGTCGAGCGCGCCTGCCTCCAGCGCCTGCCGGACGGGTTTTGCGGCTGCATCATTGAATACAAAAACGTCTAGAACAATGTTGGTGTCGATGACGACCGGCGCCTTGTACACGGGTGAAATTTCGGCGGCGGGCCCGGCGCCGTTGACCGTTTCGCTCATGGCGTTTGCGGCGCGCCGGCAGGCTTGCCGCGCGCCGAGCCGGCCACCATGTCAAAGCGGAACAGCCGGCATTCAATTGGGCCGTTCCACATCGGCACCCGGCGCGATTCCTTCAGGCGCATCTTGCTGGGCAGTTTCAGGTCGGGCGTCAGCACATGGGCGGTCCAGCCAGCGTAATTTTTCTTCCAGTGGGCGGCCAGCCGCGGAAAGAAATCAGCCGCTTCTTCGCCGCTTTCGGTGTAAGCCTGTTCGCGCGCGGGGTTGGCCGAGCGGTCGCGTGGTGCCTCCGCCGCGCCCGTGTCACGCCGCAGCGGCTGGCCAAACTCGTCAACGCCTTGGCGCCGCTCATCGCGCTGGTTGCGGCTCTGCACGCCGGAAATACCGGCCACGCCGGCCACATCAATGCGCTCGCCATACGGCGGATTGACCAGCATGACGCCGCTGGGGGCTGGCGGCATGCGTTGCAGCGCATCGCCGCCACGGAACTGCACGGCCTGCCCGACACCCGCGCGCTCGGCATTGCGCTCTGCAAAGTCGACCATGCGAAAGGAGACATCGCTGCCAAACACCGGCGCACTGGGCGCTGTGATGGCGGCTTCGGCGTGGTCGAGCAGGCCGTCCCACACATGCGCCTGAAACGGCAGATATTTCTGAAAAGCAAACTTGCGGTTGATGCCAGGCGCGATGTTGCAGGCGATCTGCGCGGCTTCTATGGCGATGGTGCCCGAGCCGCAGCACGGGTCGTACAGCGGCACGCCTTGTTTGCACAATTGGTCCCAGCCGCTGGCGGCAATCATGGCGGCCGCCAGCGTTTCCTTCAGCGGCGCATCGCCCTTGTCCTCGCGCCAGCCGCGTTTGAACAGAGGCTCGCCCGAGGTGTCAATGTAAACGGTGACGGTGTCGGTGGTCAGGTGCACATAGACGCGCACGTCGGGCCAGTGGGTATCGACATCGGGGCGCACGTCATACTTGGCGCGAAAGCGGTCAGCGATCGCGTCCTTGATCTTGAGGGCGGCAAAGTTCAGGCTGGTCAGCGGGCTGTGCTGGGCCGTGACCTCGACCTTGAAGGTCTGCTTGGGCGTGAACCAGATCTCCCACGCCACGCTGGCAGCCGCGTTGTACAGGTCCTGCTCGTTGCGGTACTGCCCGTGCTGCAGCTCGATCAGCACACGCTGGGCCAGCCGGCTGTGCAGGTTGAGCTGCAGGGCGTCGCGCCACGAGCCTTGCAGTTGCACGCCGGCGCGCCAGGCCTTGCCGGCAATGCCGGTGACACGTTGCACTTCAGTCGCCAGCAGCGCTTCAACGCCGGCGGCGCAGGGGAGGAAGAGTTGGAGTTGGTTCATAAGTTATGTGACTAAAGCGTAGGGGGTTCTTTCAGGCAGGCCCCCATCCCCGCCTTTACCCAGCGGGGAAAGAAGCAGTTCGGTTAGAGAAAAGCGCAAGAGCAATCCCCGCTTCCTCTTCAAGCCAGTCAGGGCCGCGGAACCGGCTTTGCCGGGCCGCAGGCGCAGCGGCCCCCTCGGGGGGCAGGGAGTTACGCGAAGCGAACGACCGTGGGGGCAACATCTACAGCGATTTACGCAGGTTGGTGGGCGCTATGCGCAGCGTCTCGCGGTATTTGGCCACGGTGCGGCGGGCGCATTCAATGCCCTGCTCCTTCAGCATGTCGGAGATCTGGTTGTCGCTGAGCGGCTTGTGCGCGCTCTCGGACGAGACAAACTGCTTGATCAGCGCACGCACCGCCGTGCTGGACGCATTGCCGCCGGTTTCGGTCCCCAGGGCCGAGCCAAAAAAGTATTTCAACTCGAAGGTGCCGTAAGGTGTGCTCATGTACTTGGCCGTGGTGACGCGGCTGATGGTGGACTCGTGCAGGCCCAGTTCGTCGGCAATTTCGCGCAGCACCAGCGGCCGCATGGCCAGCTCGCCGTGCGAGAAGAAGCTTTTTTGCCGCTCCACAATCGCACTACTGACGCGCAAGATAGTGTCAAAACGCTGCTGGATGTTCTTGATGAACCAGCGCGCTTCCTGCAGCCGCTGCTGCAGCGCCGGCCCGCCCTGACCCTTGTGCTGCTTGAGGGCGCTGGCATAAATGTCGTGCACGCGCAGGCGCGGCATAACGTCCCGATTGAGCGAGACCTTGAAGTTGCGACCGGCCTTGACGACGATGACGTCGGGCACGACGACGTTGCGCTCTACGTTGACAAAACGGCGGCCGGGCTTGGGGTCGAGCCGCCCTATCACGGTAATCGCGCCCTTGATCACGGCTTCCGGAAACCCGCACAGGTAGACCAGGCGCTTGACATCGCGCTTTGCCAGCAGCTCCATCGGCTGCTTGCACATCGCCATGGCGGCACGGGTTTCGTCGCAGTCCTTGCAGTCGAGCAGCTGCAGGCCCAGGCACTCGGCCAGGTTGCGCGCGCCGACGCCGGCCGGCTCCATGTGCTGCAGCAGCTGTAGCGCCATGGCGAAGCACTGTTCGAGCTCTTCAGCCTGCACCAGGTCTTCACCGGCAAGGCCCACGGCCAGCTCAGCCAGGCTGTCTTCAAGGTAGCCGTCGTCGCTCAGCGACTCAATCAGAAAGTACAGGGCTGCGCGGTCCTCGTCAGACAGCCGCAGGCCGAGCGACTGCCGGTGCAAATGATCCTGCAGCGTGATGTGGCTGCCGGTCAGGTCGGAGGCCTCGGCATCACTGTCTTCAAGGTTGTTTTTGCGCGCAGGCGCGTCGCCGCCCCATTCGCTGTCGTCGGGTGCGGACTCAACCGTGCCGTCGCCGTCCCAGCTTTCCTCGATCTTGGCCTCAGCGCTGGTTTCCGGCTCATTTTGGCTGGCAGCACTTGTTTCATCGGAACTAGCTGCTACTAAAGTTGTAGCAGACTCGAACTCTTGGCTGTCCCGGCTGACCGGCGTGTTGGTATGCTCCAGGCCAAATTCCTCACGCTCCGCGGCATCTTCCGATACTTCCAGAAACGGGTTTTCGTCGAGCATCTGCTCAACTTCCTGGCTCAGCTCCAGCGTGGACAACTGCAGCAGGCGAATCGACTGCTGCAGTTGGGGCGTGAGCGCCAGATGCTGCGAGACGCGAAGGGACAGGCCTTGCTTCATGACGATGGTGCCCCCACGCTCCCCACTGCGTGTGGTTCGCTGCCCCCCGAGGGGGCCGCCCCGCCTGCGGCCTGGCAAAGCCAGTTCCGCGGCCGGTACTTGCACGGTCGGGGATTGGTGCAGGCCTTAACGCTTGCTGCTGCATGTGGTTGGTTGAGCCCCCGGGGAGCTGACCTTGCTTCGGGAGCGCGTCCCCGCCTGTGCAAGTACCGGCCGCAGGACCGGCTTTGCCGGACTGCAGGCGGGGCGGCCCCCTCGGGGGGCAGCGCAGTACACGAAGTGGCAAGCGTGGGGGCCATATTCACATTTTGAAGTGTTCGCCGAGGTAGACGCGGCGAACTTCGGCATTGTTCACGATCTCGGTCGGCGTACCGGCCGCCAATACATGGCCGTCGTTGATGATGTAGGCGTGGTCGCAAATACCCAGCGTTTCGCGCACGTTGTGGTCGGTAATCAAGACGCCAATGCCGCGCGACTTCAGGAAGCCGATGATGCGCTGGATCTCGATCACGGCAATCGGGTCGATGCCGGCAAAAGGTTCGTCAAGCAAAATGAAACGCGGTTGCGTCGCTAGAGCCCGCGCAATCTCGACGCGCCGCCGTTCGCCCCCCGAAAGCGCTGGCGCTGGCGAATCGCGCAAATGGTCCACCCGCAAATCCTTCAGCAGGGCATCCAGCCTCGCCTCGATAGCGGCCCGGCCCAGCGCCTTGCCAGCGTCATCTTGCTGCAACTCCAGCACGGCGCGCACGTTTTCCTGCACCGTGAGCTTGCGAAAAATAGAGGCCTCCTGCGGCAGGTAGCTCAGGCCCATGCGGGCCCGCCGGTGAATCGGCATGTGCCCGATTGACTCGCCATCGATGGATATCTCGCCGGCATCGGCGCGCACCAGCCCGACGATCATGTAGAACGAGGTGGTTTTGCCCGCTCCATTGGGGCCAAGCAGCCCCACCACTTCGCCTTTTTGCACAGTCAGCGAGACATCCTGGACCACCTTGCGGCTGCCGTAGGATTTTTGCAGTCCCTGCACCACCAGGCGACTGGGCGCTACGCTCTCGGCCATCGACGGATCGGTGAGCAGATTCATCGCTTGCGGTTTCTTTCTACTTTTTATCGGTTTTTTCAGTGCCCAGCGAAGTGCTGGGGCGCAGGCTGGGCGCGGGCCCGACCGCTGCCGCCGCCGGGGCGCCGGCTGTCGGCGCAGCACCGCGCGGCGACAGCATGGCGCGAACCCGGCCCGATGGATTGGTGGCTGTGCGGTTCTGCGCGCCACCATCGACGGTGAACACGTCGGTGTTGTTGTCGTAAACAATCAGCGAGCCGGTGGTTTCATCGACCAGCGTGGCGCCGTTGTAGCGGCGCATCACGGCGCGCGTAATGAATTTCACGAGATCGGCGCGGCTGTCGTATTCGATGCGTTCCCCTTCGCCCTCGATGTATTCGTCCACGCCATCACGCTTTTTGCGGTAAAAGGCGAGTTTGCCCGGTGCGGCAATGGAAACGGCTTGCTGGTAACCCTCGGGGTCCTGGCTAACATCGACCCGGTCGCCCCGCACGATGGTGGAGCCTTTGGTGATCACCACGTTGCCGGTGAAGACGCTGCTTTGCTTGAGGTCGTCGTAACGCAAGGCATCGGCCTCGGCGTTCATGGGCTTGTCGCGATCGCCTTTTTCAGCGGCAGCCGGCAGCACCGTCCCAAGTGCCAGAGCGGCCGTCAAAATCAGCGAGAAAAAGGGGGTTTTCATAAGGCACGAATCTTGCTGCGTGGAGGTTCGCTCATTGTAGCCATGCCGGCTGCAGCCATGGCGTCCTAATGAACTTGAATCCAAAAAAAAACCCGCCTGCTGCTGGCGGGTTTTTTGCCGGAGCGTCAAGACGCCTAACCCATCTTACTTGGCTTTGCCGCGCGATTGCCCGACCAGATAATCGGCTACCTGCAGCGCGCGATCCATGTTTTTTGCGAGGTCGCCGGAGGTGTAATAACGCCCCCCAATGCCGAGCGCCGGCACGCCGTCAACCTTGTAGAGGTTCTGCAATTGCGTTGCCTTGCGCACCTTGGTGCTCACCGAAAACGAGTTGTACATCTCGACAAACTTGGCTTTGCTGATGCCCTGCTTTTCGGCCCAGGCCGCCAGCAGCGCCTCCGTGTTGAGCGGCTGTTTGTCCACGTGAATGGCGTAAAACACCTTTTTGTGCAGTTCCTCGACCTTGCCCATGCCTTCGAGCACATAAAAAAGACGCTGCTGCGGCTCGAAATCGGGGCGAAACGACACCGGCACGCGTCTGAGGGTTACGTCCTTCGGGGCTTGCTTGGTCCAGGCCTCCAATTGCGGCTCAAAGGTGTTGCAGTGCGGGCAGCTATACCAGAAGAACTCGACCACCTCGACCTGGCCGGCAGGCACTTCGGTAGGCGCGGGCTTGTCCAGCATCAGATAGTCGGAGCCCTCCTTGAAGGCCTGGGCTTGCGCCACGCTGGGCAGCACGGCCGCACCCAAAGAGGCGACAGCCGCCACGGAAGCAGCCGAAAGGGAAAACTCGCGTCGTTGCATCAATCTTTCTCCTGGAAAATTGCCGAAATAGCTGAAATAGCGGGTGGCCGGAATGGCAACAGTAACGTTAACAGTGTCGCGCAGGGGTTTGACGGCCCGGCCCGGAAAAGTTCAGTGCCTTAACTCTCGACCAGGCCTGCGCGCTAGCGCTGGACCCTGACCAAGGCCGTCTCTATGGAGTTGTTGTCCAGCCGCTCTTTGGCCTTGTCGGCGTCGTCCTTCTTGTTAAACGGTCCCAGGCGTACCCGGTAAACGGTGCGGCCTGCCTGCTCGCGCTCACTGACCTTGGCCTGCATGCCCAGCAACATCAGCCGGGCACGCTGCTGCTCGGCGTCTTCAGGAGTACGAAATGCGCCAGCCTGAATGAAATAAGTGAAGGGATCAGCACCAGCCCCGGACGGCGGCGCTTCGCTTTTGGCCTTGGCCAGATCGCCCAGCGGATCGCTCGGCTCGGCCGGTTTGGCGGCTTTGGCGGGGGCTGATGCGGCAGACTTGGGTGCGATAGCTATGGGGGGCGCAGCGGTATCGGGTGGCGTACCAGTGCTCACTTCGCCGGAGGCCGAAGGCGGCCCTTTGACGCCGTTTTTTCCCGCCAGCGGTGCATTCGGGTTCCAGTCCCGGTTCTTTTTGGCCTCGGCAGCGTCGCTGTCGGTGTTGCGCGACTGGCTCTTATTCATGAAGGGCACCGGCACCTTGGTGATATACACCGCTACCGCCAGCGCGGCGCCCAAGCCTACCAGCGCGCCAAGAATCAACCCCAGCAGGGTACCGCCTCGTTGTTTTTTCATACCTTGCCTGATTTCCATGCTCGACTCTAAGTAATTCATGCTTGTTTACATTTTGCGCGGCGCGCTGACGCCCAGCACGGCCAGACCATTGTGCAACACCTGCGCGGTGGCCGCGACCAGCGCCAGCCGCGCCAGCTTGACGCCCTCGTCATCGACCAGAATGCGCTCAACGTCGTAGTAGCTGTGGTAGCTGGCAGCCAGCTCGCGCAGGTAAAACGCCACATCGTGCGGCGCCAGACCGGTGGCGGCGTTATCCAGCATGTCAGGGTATTTGGCCAGCAAGAGCATCAGTGCCTGCGCCTGCGGGCTGCTCAGCGCAGACAGGTCCACGCCCTTCAGCAAGTTCTCATCGCCGCCCTGGCCAATCCAGGTGGAGAGGATGGAGCAGATGCGGGCGTGCGCATACTGCACGTAATACACCGGGTTTTCATTGTTCTTGGCCAACGCCAGGTCAATGTCAAAGACGTATTCGGTGTCGGGCTTGCGGCTGAGCAGAAAAAAGCGCACGGCGTCGGCGCTGGTCCATTCGATCAGGTCGCGCAGCGTGACGTAACTGCCGGCGCGCTTGGAAATCTTGACCTCCTCGCCATGGCGCATCACCCGCACCATGGTGTGCAGCACATAGTCGGGGTAGCCCTGGGGCACCCCGGCGTTGGCCGCCTGCAGCCCGGCGCGCACGCGGGCAATCGTGCCGTGGTGGTCCATGCCCTGGATGTTGATGGCCTTGCCAAAGCCGCGCTCCCATTTGGCTAGGTGGTAGGCCACGTCGGGCACAAAGTAGGTGTAAGTGCCGTCGCTCTTTTTCATCACGCGGTCTTTGTCGTCGCCGTAATCGGTCGACTTGAGCCAGAGCGCGCCGTCCTGCTCGTAGGTTTTGCCGGCGGCCTTCAGCGTGGCTACCGCCGCTTCGACCCGGCCCGAGCTGTACAGGCTCGATTCGAGGTAATAGTTGTCAAAGTGCACCGAAAAGGCCAGCAAATCGAGGTCCTGCTCGCGCCGCAGGTAGGCCACGGCGAACTGGCGAATCGAGTCGAGATCGCCCGCGTCGCCTGACGCGGTGAATTCCCGGTCGTCGGATTTGACGGTTTTGCCGGCCAGAAAGTCGGCGGCTATGTCGGCAATGTAGTCGCCGTTATAGGCCGGCTCGGGCCAGCCGCCATCGCCTGGCTTGAGGCCTTGGGCGCGCGCCTGTGTACTGGTGGCCAGGGTGTTGATCTGCACGCCGGCATCGTTGTAATAAAACTCGCGCCAGACCTGCACGCCCCGGGTGGCAAACAGGTTGCAGATGGCGTCGCCCAGCGCCGCCTGCCGGCCATGGCCCACATGCAGCGGGCCAGTCGGGTTGGCCGAAACGAATTCGACAATCATGCGCGGCTGGCTGCCGGGCGGCTGGCTGCCATAGCTGCTGCCTTCGCGCAGCACCTCGCGCACGGTTTCCTGCTTGGCGGCGGGCTTGAGCCGGATGTTGAGAAATCCCGGGCCGGCAATTTCCACCGCATCGACCCAGCGCTCGAACGCGGGCGCCTGCAGCAGCAGGGCGCGAAGATTCTCGGCCAGCACTCTCGGGTTTTGTTTGAGCGACCTGGCCAGTTGCATGGCCGCTGTACAGGCGAAATCGCCGTGGGCCGCGACCTTGGGAGACTCAAACGCAGCCTTGTCAGCCGCACCAGGGGAAAGTTCTTCCAGCCCGGCAGCCAAGGCTGCGAGCAGGTCTTTTTTAATCGAGAGCATGGGGTATTTTACGTTTAACAACGTCGCAGAACTTGCTGCGCCAGACGTTGTGTGATCGAATCCACCCGGCCTTCAACCCCTGTTCCCCCACTCAAAGGAGCCTTCCATGAAAAAACTGTTGTCCTTGGTCGCTGTCGTTTTTGCCTTCTCGATGGGCCTGTCGCCCTTGGCGCAAGCTGCCGACGTTGCGGCAAAAACGCCCCAGCAAAACAAAATGGCCACCTGCAACAAGGATGCCGAAGGCAAAAAAGGCGATGAACGCAAGACCTTCATGAAAGAGTGCCTGAGCGCCAAAAAAGAAATGCCGCAGCAAAGCAAGATGAAAAGCTGCAATGTCGACGCCAAAGACAAAAAAGGCGACGAGCGCAAGGCCTTCATGAAAGAGTGCCTGAGCAAGGCGGCCTGATTTTGCGGCGTCTACCTCAGACGCCCCGAATCCCATAACTGACCCGGCGGACCGCGCAAGCGATCTGCCGGGTTTTGCTTTTGAGCCGTTTTATTTGGCATGATGGGGCAATGATTTCCCGCGCTCACCTGACCCCGTCCATTTCATGCGTCATGCCCGCCTTCAACGAGGCGTGCAACCTCGGCGTCGTGGTGCCGCATACGCTGGCTGCGCTGCAACAACTGACTTCCCAGGCCGAACTGATTGTGGTGGATGACGGCAGCAGCGACAACACCGCCAGCGTCATGGAAACACTCTGCGCAGCCCATGCCCAGCTGGTGTACATCCAGCTTTCGCGAAACTTTGGCAAGGAACACGCGCTCACTGCCGGCCTGGACAGGGCGCGCGGCGACACCATCGTGATAATGGATGCGGACGGCCAGCATCCGACCTCGGTGCTGGCCGACATGTTGTCGAAATGGCAAGAAGGTGCCGACGTGGTGTACGCGGTGCGCAAAAGTCGCAACGACCAGTCCGGCTTGCAAGCCGGACTGGTGGGGCTTTTTTACCGGCTCATCAACTGGGGCAACCACATCGAGATCCCGGCCCACGCGGGCGACTTCCGCTTCATGGACCGCAAGGTGGTGAATGCCCTGAAGGCCTTGCCGGAGCGCAACCGTTTCATGAAGGGCCTGTATGCCTGGGTCGGCTTCAACAGCACGGCGATTGACTACGAACCGCTGGCGCGCGTGGATGGCCGCACCAACTTTGGCCTGCGCAGCTCGTTTGGGCTGGCCTTGACCGGCATGGTGGCTTTTTCTACCGCGCCGCTGCGGCTGTTGGCCTGGCTGGGCTTTCTGATGGCCGCTGGCGCGCTGGGCTTCGGCAGCTGGGTGGTGCTGGAGCATTTCATCTGGGAGATGGCCGTGCCCGGCTACGCCACCCTGGTGGTGGGCATGATGTTTTTAAGCGGCATTCAGCTGCTGAGCATTGGCATTCTGGCCGAGTACGTGGGGCGTATTTACGAGGAAGTAAAGCAGCGGCCCAGCTATGTCGTGGCGCGGCGCGGCGGCCAGGGCTTGCCTGACCCCTGCGACGAATGCCCGCACCAAGCTTGACCGTGGCGCGCCAGAACGCGCTCTGGTTCCTCGCCGTGGGTGGCGCCGCCGCGCTGACGCATTTGCTGGTCTTTAGCCTGACGCAGCACCAGATGTGGCCCGAACTGGCCAATGCCATCGGCTTTTTGGTGGCTTTTTTTGTAAGCTTTTTCGGCCACCGGCTGCTCAGTTTTCGCGACGCCAGCACCAGCGTGGCACAGAGTTTTCAGCGCTTCGCCGTCACCGCATTGGCCGGCTTTGCCACCAATGAAGCGATGTTCGTACTGCTGCTACGCGGCGCCGGCTGGCCCGCGCTGCTGGCCTTGCTGCTGGCCTTGCTGGGCGCCGCTGCCCAAACTTATTTCCTCAGCCGCTTCTGGGCTTTCCGGCGCTGATTCGGTGCCCTGATCGAGCGGTTTGTACAGCGACCAGGCGCGCCCTACGAACACCCGGACAAAGCCGCCCAGCTCGACTTTATGACGCGCTAGCACCCACACCCCCCGTTCCCCGCGCTGAGTCAGGTCCAGCGCCAGCAACCGGGGGGTTTGCAGAACGCCGGCGGCCGGCGGCTCAAAATCAGCGCCCTCCAGCATCTCGTGCTGCCAGTCGTCGCCGGGGAACTGGCGCAGTGCGGGCCAATCTTGAAGCACCACCATGTGCGTACTCGCTCGACGATAAAACGGCAGATCGTAGGCAAAGTCGTTGAGTAGATAGACCGTGTCTGAGGGCTGAGCCCCCGCCGCTTCGAGCGCCTGCGCGATATCTTGTGTGGCGTATTTTTTGGTGTACTCGGCCGCCGCCAGATTGGCCCCGATGGCAATTCCGATACTGACCACGCACAGCGCTGCAAACCACCGGGCTTGTGCAGGTGCACCGAGCTTGAGCCGGGCCATGGCGTCGTCCCAACCCAGCGCCGCCAGCAGCGCCAACGGCGGCATCACCGGCAAGGCATAGCCGATGATCTTGGAGTGCGGAATGGAGAAAAAACCGATGATCGCTAGCAGCCAGATCCAGCCTAGTGCCGTGCCGGCGCCAGGCCTCGCATCCGCTATTGATTTTGTAGCTGTCTGCGCCCGTCTTGCCTGGGCTACAGCCTGATTGATCGCAAAAATGACCCACGGAAAGAGCAGCACCAGCAGCGCCAGCCCGTAAAACCACCAGGGCTGGGCGTTGTTAAAGGTGGTGGCGCTGAAGCGGGCCACCTGCTGCGTGCCAAACATGTAATCCAGCATGCCCGGAAATTTCTGCCCTGCCAGCCAGAACCAGGGTGCGGCAATCAACCCAAACAGCAGCAGCCCTGAAATCCAGGGCAGGTAGAAAATTTTCTTGAACTGCCGGGTCCAGAGCAGCCAGATCAGCAGCACCAGGCCCGGCAGCGCCACGCCAATCAGCCCCTTGGACAACACGCCGAAAGCGCAGGCCACAAAGCCCCAGCGCGCCAGCGCTGCGTGCGGCTTGTCGCCGTGCATGAAGGCCAGCGCAAAGCACCAGATGGCCACGCCTATCCAGGCTGCGACCAGCATGTCGTGGTTCACGTACTGCCCGCCAATCAGAAAGGAAAGGCTGGTACCCAGCATCCAGACAGCGCGACGCGCTATGGTTTCAGTAGCAAATTGGCGCGCGCCCAGGTATAGCGCGAGCAGCATCAGCCCGGCATGCAGCGCCGGTACCAGGCGCAGCGCCCAGGAGTGCACGCCAAACGTGGCGAGCGACAGCGCCTCCAGCCAGTACAGATAAGGCGGTTTGTGAAAAAACGGTATGCCGTTCAGGCGCGGCGTCAGCCAGTCGCCGCTGACCAGCATCCAGCGCCCGATCTCGCCGTAGCGGCCTTCGTCGGGTACGGCCAGCGGTCGAAAGGCGGCCAGCATCAGCAGCAGCACAAACAGGGCAGCCAGCGTCAGCCTGGATTTGCGTTGTTCGGTCATGCTTTAAAGGATGGGCGCACCGCGCGAAAGAGCCACGCCGGCACGCGCCAGCGCCTGCGAAAAGGCGTCGCTGGCCAGATAGTCATGCTCCCAGGTGCGTGCCGCGCCAATCGCATCAAGCGCCTCGGCACGCACGGCGGGGTGGCACATGATGATGCCGCCCGCCGGCGTGTCCTGCAGCCAGCGCGCCATCAGCGTGGCGTAGCGCTGCGCCCCGCCGGTGAAATCGTAAATACCCGACAAGGCCGGCGCGCAGGCAATGCCGGCCGCGCCCGCCCCGTGCGCCAGCGCGCCGGCGCCGAGCCTTGCGATAACCTGGGTCTTGAAGCTCTTATCCGTTATTGCGCCCTTGGATAAACGAAAGTATGCTCTGTTTTTTATAGCATAGCGCTGCTCCATTGCGGCCACCAGGGCGTCACGGATGCCGGCAAACTGCTGCACATGCTGGTGCCCGTCGATGTGGTCGGGCGGGCCCTGCCAGACCGCTTCAAAGGCGTTGAGCTGACGCTCTATCACCGCACGCGCGGCCGCCCGGTTAAAACCGCCCAGCACGGCCTTGAGCATCGCGCCCGTCAAAGACACGCCATGGCCGGCACTGCGCGCAAACGCGCTGGTCCAGTCCAGATGCAGGCCCACGTCGATGCGCCCGCGCAGTTCTTGCAGCAGTGCGGCGTCCTGTGCCCAGCGCGGCGACAGCACCATGACGCTGGTGGCACTGATGCGCCCCGCGAACGCCAGCGCGGCAATGCCTTGCGAGGCGGCCGCGTTCAGCGCGAAGTCGTCAGCGCACACAATCAGGCGCTTGAGCGGCGCAGTGGTCATGCCACACCCTTCCAGAACGCCGCCTGTCCGTAGTGGTGCTTCAAAAAATCAATCCACAAGCGCACCCGCAGCGGCAAATGCTTGCGCTGCGGGAACACCGCGTAAATGCCATTGGGCGGCGCCGCAAAGTCCTCCAGCAGCGCCAGCAACCGGCCATCGGCCACTTCCGATTCGACCTCCCAGCTGCTGCGCCAGGCGATGCCGTAGCCAGCCAGACACCAGTCGTGCAGCACCTGGCCGTCCGAACAATCCAGCGGACCGCCGGGCTTCAGGTGCACCAGTTCGCCGTCGACCGTGAAAGCCCAGCCACGCGTCTGCGAGGCATCGCTGGACAGCGTCAGACAGTCAAAGCGGGCCAGCGCGCTGGGGTGCTGCGGTGTGCCGTGGCGCTTCAGATATTGCGGCGTGGCCACGCACAGGCGCCGGTTGTCGGCCATGCGCACGCTGACCAGCGAGGAGTCGGGCAAATCGCCGACGCGCACCGCGCAGTCAAAGCCTTCGCCCGCCAGGTCCATCACGCGGTCGCTCAGGTTCAACGAGATGGTGACGTCCGCATGCTGCTCGCGAAATCGGGGCATCAGCGGCGCCACATGGCGCCGGCCAAAGCCGGCCGGCGCGGTGATGCGCAAGTGCCCGCTGGCTTTCGCACCGCCGGCCGACACGCTGGCCTCGGCATCGGCCAGCTCTGCCAGCAGGCGCTGGCAGTCTTCCAGAAAGGCACTGCCCTCGTGCGTCAGGGTGATGCGCCGCGTCGTACGTAGCAGCAACCGCACATCCAGCCGCTGCTCCAGCGCATCCAGGCGCCGCCCCATGATGGCGGGCGCCACGCCCTCGGCCTTGGCCGCCGCCGTCAGGCTGCCGCGTGCCACCACCGATACAAAAGATTCGAGCTGCTTGAGTTTGTCCATGCGCAGGGATTATCGGTTGCACCTCGGCGCTGCCTGATTCGAGACTTTACCCAGGTGGCCCGGAGTGAACGCTTAAGTGGTTGAAGGCTGTATCAGTCGTGCCAGCGCGGCCTGCTTCACCGCCCGCGTGAGGCGCTGGGCCAGCACGGATTCGCGCGCCCAATGCTGCCAGTAAAGCGCCACATCCACCGGGTGGCCGGGCCAGACCTCGACCAGCGGCGGCTGCCGCGCGCGCGCTGCGAGCAGCAGGTCGGGCACCATGCCCCAGCCGAGGCCGAGTTCCAGCGCCAGCTCAAAAGCATCCACCGCCGGCACAAAGTGGCGCGGGTACACGGCTTCGCGCAGCCCGAAATGCTGGGTCAGGTAGGCGTCCTGCAGCGCGTCCTTGCGGTTAAAAATGATCGCCGGGCTGCCAAGCAATTGGTGCGCCAAAGCGGCGGCACCTGCTGTGGCATGGGGACCCCACTGCGCCAGCAACGCTGGCGCCGCGACACAGCGGTAGCGCATCAACCCGAGCGGCTCTGCCACACAGCCACGCAGCGCACGCGCCAGCGTCGTGACGCAGCCGGTGACGTCACCGCTTTTGAGCGCGTCGTGGGTGTGGTCCTGGTCGTCAATCACCACGTCAATCAAGAGACGATGCTGCTGCAGCACAGGCGCCACGCCGCCCAAAAACCAGCCGGTCAGTGAATCGGCATTGACCGCCACTGAGAGCGACTGCATGCGCCCGGCCTGGCCCGCGTCGCCGCCCTGAAGGCCTCCCAGCAAATCGGTCTCCATCAGCCGCACCTGCCTGACATGGCCCAGCAGCGCCTGCCCGGCGGGGGTGGCCCGTACCTGCTTGCCCCGCACCAGCAGCCGCCGGCCCATGGTTTCTTCCAGCGATTTGATGCGCAGCGACACGGCCGCCAGCGTCAGCGAAAGAGCTTTGGCGGCCGCGCCAAAGCTGCCGTATTCAATCACGGCGGCAAGCGCGTCCAGCTGGCGGGCATCAAGCATTTTTTATTGAGTTTTTGTTTAGTGATAACAATTTTAGTTAACTTTATTTAATCAAAAATGGATTCGCACGACACTTGGAACCTGACGCCCATTCTTCCCGTTTGGTCCGGATTTTTTTGCCTCGCCTTTTAACGTCCTGACCCATGAATCTGTTCATCGCCCCGGCATTCATTGCAGGCTTCCTGTTAAGCCTGTCACTCATCATGGCCATTGGCCCGCAAAACGCGCACGTCATGCGCATGGGGCTGTTGCGCCAGCATCTGTGGCTCACGATAGCCATCTGCGTGCTCACCGACATCGCGCTGATCGCCGCCGGCGTCGGCGGGCTGGCCCAGTTAGGCGGACTTTCCGACAAGCTGCTCGGGGCGATGACGGGCGCGGGCGCGCTGGTGCTGGCTTTATATGGTGCCCAGGCGATGCGGCGTTTTTTGACCCCCCCGCTGACGCAACCCGCGCAAGCGGAGGCGGACGCGGCAGTTGGCTGCGCTGCGGACCCGGCCGGCATGTCGCGGCGCCGCGCCGTCGGGCTGGCGCTGGCGCTTTCATGGCTGAACCCGCACGCCTGGCTGGACACCGCAGTGGTGATTGGCAGCGCCTCGCTGGCTTACGCGCAGCCCGACAACGCGGTCTTCGGGCTGGGTGCAGCGACCGGCTCGGTGCTGTGGTTTGGCATGCTGGGCCTGGCCATGCTGGTCCTCGGGCATCGCCTGAACTCACCCGGCATCTGGCGCGCACTCGACGCACTGGTGGCGCTGATGATGTGGGGCACCGCTCTGTGGCTGCTGCTGGGCTTGCTGTAAATCAGGCAGTCTGAGCCGAGGCGTGCGATCACCCTGGCGGCTTCTGGCCGGTGCAGCAACTGAAGCAGTGGCCGTGCCGGCGCGAAGGGCCGCGCCAGCGGGCTGCGGCCCGGCTGCGGCTGCGGCTGCGGCTGCGCGCCGTCAGGTTTAACAGGTTTTAGCCGTTTTACCCATCAAATATGCCTCTAGACCATATAGCACGGGCGCAAGCAGCTATCTATTTTATAGCATTATTGACTCAAAACCTGGTCGACAAACCCAGGCCTGCGGGCAGCCCGGCAAACAGACCTGAGATCCGGGCGAGGCGGCGGTTCGATCAAAACCCAACTGGAGTGGGCCCTCATCAAAAAAAAAGGTTTGCTGGAGCGCATGCTTTCTTCTTGGGTTAAACCCAGCCCCCGGTGCGCAGACCTGCACGGACAGCGTGGTTAGATACTTTCCAAGGCGGTAAACATGCCACGCTGCAATAGCCGGAAAACAGCGCCATGAACCAATGCGGTGGCGTCGCAGCCGCAGACGGTAGGGGTGAAATCATCCGCTCAACCCCAGACGCTGAGTGATTTTGACTTGAATCAATTAGCATGTGACCGTATTCACCGCGAGGAAAAAGGCGCCATGGACCCTGCTTTTGAAGTGTCAAAGCCGTTCAACCTGAAGCGGCGCTTCGCCCTCACCAGTCTGGTGGTGATCACCGCCATGGCGCTGGGCCTGAGCTGGCTGCTGTCAGACATGCTGACCCGGCGCATGCTGCAGCGCGAAGGCGAGGTCAGCATGGACTTCATCCAGAACCTGATGCGCACCGACGACTCCGCGCGTTTTCTGGCCGACGCGAATGACCCGGAGCTGCGCGTGCGTTTCCTCAATTCGATGGCGCATATTGCTTCCATGCGCGAACCGGTGCGCGCCAATGCCTACACGCTTGACGGCACGGTGGCCTGGTCCACCGATGAAAATCTGGTCGGCAAGCGCTTTGCCGACAACGACGAATTGAAGGAAGCGCTGAGCGGCAAGCTGGTCGTCAAAAGCGGCGATACCGAGGACACCCTCGGCGCCAAGACCGAGCATGAGGGACTGGCTTCGCGCACCACCAAATTTGTCGAAAGCTATATTCCGATCCTGGATCCACAAAGCAACCGCGTCGTCGGTGCGATGGAGCTTTACAAGACACCGGCCCGCCTCACCGCGGCGATCCAGGAAGGCCAGATCTACCTTTGGGTGGCCTGCGGTATCAGTGGCACGGGGATATTTCTGGCGCTGTACTGGATCGTGGCGCGCGCCGACCGCAGGCTGCGCGCGCAGCAGGCGCGCCTGGCCGAAGCGCAAAGCCTGGCGGCGGCGGTCGAGCTGTCCAGCGCCGTGGCGCACAACCTGCGCAACCCGCTGGCATCGATCCGGGTCTCGGCCGAGATGCTGCTGGACAGCGAGCCGCTGTCCAGCCAGGCGGAGGTGCTCGAACATTGCCAGGACATCACCAACGCGGTGGACCGCGCTGACCGCTGGATCACCGAACTGGTACGCGTATCGCAGGCGACGCAGTTGCAGCCCGAAGCGGTACCACTGGGGCCGCTGGTGCGTGCCTGCTTTGAAGAAATGCGCCCCGAGATGGAGCGGCGCCGCATCAGCTGGCAGCTGCCTGAGCACGACGCCGGTCAGGTGCAGGCGCACACCGCCATGCTGCGCCAGATCATCCTGAGCATTATTGCCAACGCGGTAGACGCCATGCCGCAGGGCGGTCAGCTGCGCGGCGTCTGGCGCGCTGACGGTGGCCGGCAGCTGCTGCAGCTGATAGACAGCGGCCAGGGCATTCATGAGGAGATGCGCAAGCGCCTGTTCCGGCCATTTTTCAGCACCAAGAGCGGCGGGCTGGGCATCGGACTGGCGCTCGTCAAGCGCATGGTCGAGCAGTGGCATGGCAGCGTCACACTCAGCGCCGTTCTGCCGCACGGCACCTGCGTGGAAATTTCGCTACCGCGCGCGGACTGAAAGGAACGCTGCCATGGCCACCTTGCTGGTGATTGAAGACGAGTTGGCGCTGGCCAAGAACATCACGCGCTAGTTTGAAAAGCTCAACCACAAGGTGGCGGTGGCGCACGCTGGCCCAAGCGGCATTGATCTGGCCAGGGCGCTCATGCCCGACGTGATGATTGTCTATTTTCAGTTGCCCGGAATGGACGGGCTGGAGGTCATTCGCGCGCTGCGCCGCATCGACGAGCAGGTGCGCACCGTGGTGGACCGCGCGCTGACCGACAGTGGCACGCGCCGGGCGCTGGCCTATTACCAGCGCCGTGAAGCCGACCTCTGCAGCCTCGACTGTTTTCTGGGCGAGTCCGCGCCCATGGCGCCGCTGCGTGATCTGGTGCGTGCCATCGCCGCCAGCGAACCGCTCCTGGCGGCGCTGGTGCAGACGGGCCAGTTCAGGCGCGACTTGCTGTACCGCTTGCGCGTGCTGCAAATCAGTATTCCGCCGCTGCGCTGGCGCGGCGACGACGCCCGGTTGCTGGACGTCAGCCGCGACACCTTGCGCTACCGCATGGCGCGCCACCGGCTGCAGCGGCCCGCAGCGGCGCCGTAAATAGCGGGTGTGCCTGGAGGCGCGCAGCGTTTTTTTGATTGCTGCATTTTTATGGCAGATTAAGCAGTTGCTGAGTACTAAATAGCGCTTAAAGCTTGCAATACACTCGTGTGATGAGTTCCAACGCCACCTTTTTAACGCCACAAGCGGTCTTGTTCGACGCCTACGGCACCCTGTTTGACGTCTACAGCGTGGCTTCGCTGGCTGAACAACTGTTTCCTGGCCAGGGCCAAGCGCTCAGCGTGCTGTGGCGTGACAAGCAGATTGAGTACACCCGGCTGGTCACCACCAGCAACGACGGTGCGCACTACCAGCCGTTTTCGGCGCTGACGCGCGCCGGCCTGCGTTACGCCTGCAAAAAATTCGGGCTGGACCTGAACGCCGAGCGCGAAGAGCAGCTGATGAACCAGTACCGCCACCTGAGCGCCTTTCCCGAAAACAAGGAAGTGCTGCGCGCGCTCAAGGCGCGGGGCCTGGTCACCGGCATTTTGAGCAATGGCGATCCCGACATGCTGGGCGTGGCGGTGCGCAGCGCCGGGCTGGAGGGCCTGCTTGACCATGTGCTGAGTGTGGACGGCCTGCGCAAATACAAAACAGATCCTGCGGCTTACGCGCTGGGCCCGCAGGCCACCGGCCTGAAGCCCGCGCAGATCCTGTTTGTCAGCTGCAACGCCTGGGACGCGCTGGCCGCCACTTGGTATGGCTACCAGACGCTGTGGGTGAACCGCTACAACCTGCCGTTTGAAGAACTCGGCACACAGCCGACGCGCACCGGCAGCAGCCTGCGCGATGTGCTGCGCGCTTTCCCAAACTGAGTTTTCCGGCCTGAATTTTTCTCTTCGGTTTTTTTAGTAATTTTTTAGTTTTATCTAGAAGGCTTTCGCACATGACCATTCCCCGCACCGCCGTTCACCGCCTGCAAGTTGCCAGCGTCCTGCACCGTTTCATTGAAGACAACGTGCTGCCCGGCAGCGGCGTCAAAAGCGCCAGCTTCTGGAAAGGCTTTGACGCCATCGTTGCCGCGCTGGCGCCTAAAAATATCGCCCTGTTGGCCGAGCGCGAGCGCCTGCAGGCCGAGCTCGACGTCTGGCACAAGGCCAACCCCGGCCCCATCACCGACACCCGGGCCTACCGCGCCTTCCTGACAAAAATCGGCTACCTGGTCCCTGCACCGGGCAAAGTCAAAACCACCACCAGCAACGTCGACGCCGAACTCGCCATCCAGGCCGGCCCGCAGCTGGTGGTGCCGGTACTGAACGCGCGCTACGCGCTCAACGCCGCCAACGCGCGCTGGGGCAGTTTGTACGACGCGCTGTACGGCACCGACGCGCTGTCCGAGGCCAAAGGTTGCCAAAAGGGCAAACGTTACAACCCCAAACGCGGCGCCAAAGTGATTGAATACGCCCGCCATGTGCTGGACCGCACTGCGCCGCTGCGCAAGGGCTCGCACATCGACTCGCAGGCCTACAGCATCAAGGCCGGCAAGCTGGTCATCAAGCTGCAGGACGGCAGCAACACCAGCCTGGCCGATCCAGCCCAATGCCTCGGCTTCCAGGGCGAGGCCAAAGCGCCTAGCGCCGTGCTGCTGCAGCACAACGGCTTGCACATCGACATCCAGATCGACCGCAGCACGCCGATTGGCGCCAGCGACCCGGCCGGCGTCAGCGACCTGGTGCTGGAAGCGGCGCTGTCAGCCATCATGGACCTGGAAGATTCGGTCGCCGTGGTCGATGCCGATGACAAAGTGCTGGCCTACAGCAACTGGCTCGGCATCCTCAAAGGCACGCTGACCGAAGAAGTCAGCAAGGGCGGCAAAACCTTCACGCGCGGCCTCAACCCTGACCGCGTCTACACCGGCCTGAGCGGAAAAACCGTCACGCTGCATGGCCGCTCGCTGATGTTCGTGCGCAACGTCGGCCATTTGATGACGAATCCGGCGATTCTTTACACCGCCAAGGACGGCAGCGTCAAGGAAATCCCTGAAGGCATTCTGGACGCCGTGATCACCACCACCATTGCGCTGCACGACCTGCAGCGCAAGGGCCAGAGCGGCATCAAGAACTCGCGCAAAGGCTCGGTCTACATCGTCAAGCCCAAGATGCACGGCCCGGCCGAAGTCGCCTTTGCCGCCGACCTGTTCAGCCGCGTTGAAAAGCTGCTGGGCCTGCCCGACAGCACCGTCAAGCTTGGCATCATGGACGAAGAGCGCCGCACCAGCGTCAACCTGAAGGCCTGCATTGCCGCCGCCGCCAGCCGCGTCGCCTTCATCAACACCGGCTTTCTGGACCGTACCGGCGACGAGATGCACAGCGTTATGCAGGCCGGCCCCATGATCCGCAAGGGCGACATGAAGACCAGCACCTGGATTGCCGCCTACGAGCGCAGCAACGTGCTGACCGGCCTGGCCTGCGGCCTGCGCGGCAAGGCGCAAATCGGCAAAGGCATGTGGGCCATGCCCGACCTGATGGCGGACATGCTCAAGCAAAAAATCGCGCACCCGATGGCCGGCGCCAACACCGCCTGGGTGCCGAGTCCCACCGCCGCCACCCTGCATGCGCTGCACTACCACCAGGTGCTGGTCAGCAGCGTGCAGAAAGAGCTGCAGGCAAGCGCCACCGACAAGCAAATCGACCAGCTGCTGGACGGCCTGCTGCAAGTGCCCGTGATGGCTAATCCCAACTGGTCAGACATCGAAAAGCAGCAGGAACTTGACAACAACGCCCAGGGCATTCTGGGCTACGTGGTGCGCTGGATCGACCAGGGCATCGGCTGCTCCAAGGTACCCGACATCCACAACATCGCCTTGATGGAAGACCGCGCCACCCTGCGCATCAGCAGCCAGCATATGGCCAACTGGCTGCTGCACGGCGTGGTGAGCGAAGCGCAGGTGAAAGAAACCTTCGAGCGCATGGCCGCCGTGGTCGATGGCCAGAACGCCGGTGACCCGCTGTACAAAAACATGGCCGGGAACTTTGAGACCTCGGCAGCGTACAAGGCCGCTTGTGACCTGGTGTTCAAGGGCCTGGAGCAGCCGAGCGGCTACACCGAGCCGTTGCTGCATGCCTGGCGCTTGCAGGTGAAGGCCGGCACCGTCTGAGCTGACAAGCGCAGAACGCTATCAATTAGATAGCTGCTAACACCCGTTCTGCATGGGGTAGCGGCCTGTTTAATGCTTGAAATCCGAAAACGGCACCTGCGGGTGCCGTTTTCATTGGCGCGCCACTCAGGCCAGCGGCAATACCGAGCCCTTGCTGCAGGCCTGGTTGAAACAGCCGTCCAGCTATCGCCGAAGCCCCAGCGCATCCCACAAGAACTGGTAGGAAATGGCGCGGCGCCCCTGCTGCGCGGCCTGCTGCGTTTCGCCGTCTTCATAGCTGCGCAGCAGGCCCTTGACGCGCTCCAGCCCTGGCGCGCTCTGGATCGCCTGACGCGGCGTGCGCCCTTCCAGTATGGGAATGGCTTCGTCCGCCCAGTTCTTGTAGCTGCGCTTGATGGCAGTTTCGACGGCGCCGGCCAGGGTCTCGGCATCAAGTCCCGCTGGCATGTTTGAAGCTGTTTTCGCTTGCGGCATCGCCTGTCCCTCCATGCGCGACATCAGCGCCTTGGGGTCGGACACTTCGCGCAGTTCAAACTTCACCGAGCCCCCGGCCAGCACGTCGAACCAGGCGCGGCCCTGTTCGGCCAGCGTGGCCGTCTTGTACGACACACTCACGCGGTCGCCACCCGGCTTGGCGTTGATGGTGGCTAGCGAGCGGGTGTTACCGTCGTCGCAATCGAGCAAGAGATTCCAGCCCGCTTCGCGATCGCCCTCCACCTCCGGCTCTCTTTTCAGCGCGGCAGTGAGCGCGTCCCAGTCCCGCACAGCGTAGTGGTCAGAGATGAACAGCAGCGGCTCGCCGGAATGGCGGTCAATGATTTCTGGTAGCGGTTCGGGCCGCAGATGCTGCGCCAGCCAGCTCTCGATGATTGTGAGTCCGGCCATGAGAATGTCGTCTTCCTCGTGCAGGTTGGGAACAGCAGCCTGCTCGCGCAGCTTGGCCTGAACGGCGCGCCCGGCCCAGGCCGAGAACGGATAGATCGCGCCGGAAAACTGGTGCCGCCCGCCCACTGCCATCACGCGCGCGCCGATCTGGTTGCCCGCCTGCATTGACTGGCTGCCGGCGCGCTCGTCCACCACCAGCGGCGGCTGGTCGGTAGCCAGCGCGTCGCACACAGTAACACCCACGCCGGGCACCACCTCGGTCACGTCGTACAGGCGCAGCGGCCGGCGCGCATGCTGCTCCAGCCAGGCGCGCTGGCCGGTTGACAGCAGCGGCCCGCGCGGGCCCAGCAACAACTCGGCGACGCGTTGCCGCCCGTCCTTGACCTGAATGTCGCCCTCGGCCAGCAGCCATTCGACGAGGTTGATATGGAGGGCCTGCCGCACTGCCACATCCAGGCCGGCCATGGCAGCGCGCGCTTCGTCTTCGTTGTCGTCGCATATCTCCAGGACCGCGTCGTCCATCCCCGTTTGCAATGCCGCGGCAAAGCCCTTGCGATGGTGCTGCGCCAGCCAGGCCATCGCAAGCGCAATCGCACCCTCATGCGACCCGGCCGGGGCTGCCGCAGGCGCCGCCGGTTGGCCGCAGCAGTGCTTGTACTTCTTGCCACTGCCGCAGGGGCAGGGGTCGTTACGTCCAATTTTTTCGCTCATGGTCGGGCACTTCAGGATAGGGTTGACATTTCAAACATGAAAAAAAGTCTACCAGCCGCCTGTCCCGGCGGTGCTGCGTCACCAGGTCATGCGGTACCAGCAGGCATCCATTGCGCGCCCTGGCTTTGCAGATCAGCGCAGGGCGCTATCAATTAGATAGCTGTTAACGCCCATCCGCGCTGGTCTAGAGGCTTATTTGATTACTTTTCCGGGAAACGACAGCGGCCGCAGCGGTTTTATGGAGGCCCGCGCGGGTGGTGGCGCACCACCCGCAGGCGGTCAAATTCTGCGGTACCCTTCGAAACACATGACAGCGCAACCTGACATTCTGCAATCCTGCCTCCAGCAGGCGGCCCAGGCGGCCTGGCCAGCGCTGAAGCGCTGTATTGAGGACGCGGTGGCGGCGCTGCAGGTGGCGGAAACCCAAAGCCTGAAGCTGGTCGAGCGCGATGCGCTAGCGGCGGCCTGGCGCGGCTTGCTGGACCAGCAGGCGGCCTGGCGCGAGCACTACCCGGCCGCGCTGCTGGTCCTCTTTCATGCCGGTGTGACGCAGGCCCCGTCGCCGGGTGCGCTGCCGCCTGACACGGCCGCAGCGTTGTCCCACGGCGATCTTTCTCTGGTCGATGACGCTGACGTGGCGCAGGCGATTGAATCGTCGCGTTTGCTGCAGCAAATTTTGCCGGTGCTACAGCACACGCTGGCTGAACTCGACACGCTGATGAGCGGCGTGCAGGGCCTGCCCAATGTCAGGCCGGAGCTCAATCCGCTGCGACCGCAGGCCTTCGCGCAGGCGCTGCGCGAACTGGTCGCCGCCAGCGCGGTGAAACCGTCCACCCAGGCGCTTTGGCTGCGCTATTTGGCCGACCCGCTGGGGCGCGAACTGCAGCGCTTGTATGAGCGCATCGTCAACCAGCTTGAGCTGGCCCAGGTGCGGGGTGCGAGCTACCGCGTGCTGCCGACGCCTGCCAGCGTCGCCGGGCGGCGCGGCACCGGCCAGGCCGCGGCTGACACCGGTTCGGGCGGTGGCGGCGCGGGCCCGGGCGGCTATCTGTCTGACGAGCCGATGGCGCCGCCGCCCTCGCACTACGCCGACCTGTCGGACGACGACATCCAGCACGAATTGCTGCAGGACTTTTTGTTTAATGATGGCAGCCGGGCGCACCACGGCCTGGCACCGGCTTACTACGCCACCATCGAGGAAGAACTGACGGCGCTGAAAGCGGCGCGCGAGCCGGTGCCGGCAGCGCCCGCTGCGGCAGCTGATGCGGCACTGGATGAGGAAGCCGAGACGCCATCGGACTACCGCAGCCTGCCGCCGCCTGAGCGTCCCGCGCGCCCTGTCGATGAGCGTAGCGCGCTGAGCCAGCAGCTGTGGGGCGCCTTTGGCCGGGCGCGCGAGCGCGCCATCGTGCGCACGCAGCTTAAAAAAGACGCCCGGCAGGTCGGCCAGGTGCTGGGCCTGGAGGTAGTGCGCAAGCTGGTCGGCCAGGTGGCGCAAGACCCGCGCTTGCTGCCACCGCTGCGCGAAGCCATCGTGGCGCTGGAGCCGTCGCTGCTGCGCCTGGCGATGCGCGACCCGCGCTTTTTCAGCGACGAGCACCACGCCGGGCGCCGCCTGCTTGAGCGCGTGGCGCAGCGCAGCTTCAAGTACAACGATGAATTCAGCAGCGAATTTCTGACCTTTTTCGAGCCGGTGGCGGCCGCCTTCAACGCGCTCAACGGGCAGGTCATTGAAGATGCGCGGCCGTTTGAAGGGGCGCTGGCGGCGTTGCAGGACGGCTGGGACGGGCAAGACCAGCTAGAGGCGCAGCAGCGCCAGCACGCGCTGCAGGCGCTGCGTTTTGCCGAGGAGCGCCAGACCCGGGCCGACCAGATTGCCCTGACGCTCAGTGCGCGTTCGGACCTGGACAAGGTACCGGGTCTGGTGCTGGATTTTCTGTTCGGCCCCTGGGCGCTGGCGATGGCGCATGCCAGGCTGACTGACACGCGCCAGCAGGTCGACCCGCTGGGCTTTGGCTCAGTCGTGCCCGATCTGCTGTGGAGCGTCAAGCGCGACGTCACGCTGCGCCAGCCGGCCAAGCTGATCGCGATGATCCCTACTCTGCTGGGCCAATTGCAGGCCGGACTGCAGTTGCTGGGCCAGCAGCCGCGCGAGAGCGAAGCGTTTTTTGCGGCCTTGATGAACCTGCACCGGCCGGTGCTCAAGCTGCGCCGCCTGAAAAGTCAGCGTGATGCCGACGAACCGGATGCGCCGGCGCTGCCGCCCGAAGCACCGGCGGCCACGCCCGAGCAGCGCCGCGCCAAGGCGGCGCCGCTGCCCTGGCTGGCGCGTGACGAGCTCGACGCCGCCGGCTTTGAAGACACGCTGCCGACCGACTTTGATGAACTGGCGCCGCGGCAAAAGGAGCAGGAAGGGCAGGAAGGGCCCGCAGCGGCGGCTGAATCTTTGCTGGCGCCAACTACGGCAGTCAGCGCAGCAACCGATCCCGCAGCGCCGCTTGCCGAGGCGATGGCGCCGCCGGACGCTGCGCCACCGGCAAGCGCTCCTGTCAACCCAGCTAGCGGCCTCAGCGACGCCGAAGCGCTGCTGCTGAGCCTGCGGCCAGGCAGCTGGGTCGACCTGTATTCACGCCAGCGCTGGCTGCGCGCCCAGCTGGTCTGGGCCAGCAGCCAGGCTATGCTGTTCATGTTTGTCAGCCACGGCGGCCAGGCGCATTCCATGACCCGGCGCAGCTGCGAGCGTCTCCTCAATGCGCGCCTGCTGCGCCCGGTCGAGACGCACGGCGTGGTTGCGCAGGCGCTGGACGGCGTGATGAAAGCGGCAGCGCCGCCGGCGCAGTGAGCCTGCCTGACGACCTTTCGGCTTCCATTTTGGCCGCGCGCGTTAAATCGGCTGGACCGTCGCGAACTTAGTATGCTATTAATTCGATAGCTATTTGCGCCCGTACTTAAAGGGCTACAGGCCCATTTAATCAGTTTTTCGCTGCCGCGGCTGCCGTCAAGCAGCTTATTTCCTCTTTGGCCCTTGCCATAGCGCGCCGATAATAGGGTGGTCTGGCTTGCTGCCCGGCGCCGTTTCATGCCCTTTCCCCCTTCCCCCTTTTCCATTCCATTTTTGTTGCAGCACGGTCCCTGCGTGGCGGGGCTGCGGTGAAAGCTGACGTCGCCACGTCCCCAGACAGCGCGCTGATGGCGCCCGCGCAGCCCGGCGATTTTTTGTCGTTGCAGTTTGTCCAGCCCTTTGTGCGTAACGACGGCGCGGCCAAGTCGCTGCATTTCACGCTGGGCGAACTGCAAAGCCGCATGCTGACACGCATGCCCTGGCGCCTGGAGGTTGACTACACCCGCACCATGATGGGATTTCTGCTGTTCCGGCCGGCGCCTGTGCATATCTGCATGATTGGCCTGGGCGGCGGCTCGCTCGCCAAATTCTGTTACCGCCAGCTGCCGGCAAGCAAAATGACGGTGCTGGAGATCAACCCCTACGTGATTGCGCTGCGGCGCGAATTCCAGATCCCTGACGACGACGAACGCTTCACCGTGGTCGCCGCCGACGGGGCGCTTTATCTGCAAAACGCGCAAGGCGAAAACCCTGACTTCGATGTGTTGCTGGTCGATGGCTTTGACCAGGAGGGCCAGCCACCCGCCCTGTGCTCGCAGCGCTTTTATGACGACTGCTTTGCCGCGCTGGCCGAGGGCGGCGTACTGGCGGTCAACCTGCATTACGACCACCCCGACTACCCGGTGCTGGCAGACCGCATCAGCCGCAGCTTTGGCGGCAACGCGGTTGAAGTGCTGGCTGAGGAAAAAAGCAACGCCATCGTGTTTGCCTCAAAAGGCCAGGCGATTTCGCCGCGCAACATGAGCCTGCCACACAGCCTGGCCGGGCTGGACCAGGCGGCGCGTATGCAGCTCAAGGGAGAACTGGTGCGGATTGCCTGGGAGATGAAAAACCTGGACCAGCACGGCCTTGCTTAAGCTGAAAATCGCAGCTTAAAGGGGTTGGCAGGACGCGCTCCGGTGCTGGCGCGCGGCCCCGTCCGACGCCTGGCGCCGGCCCGCTTTGGCAAACTGAGGTGGCCCAGGCGATCAGTCAAGGAACGCAACCCCCCATGAAAACCAACTACTCTTTTGCGGTGCAGTACAGCGCCAACTCAGGCACCGCGCAGGCGCAGCGCGACAAAGTCATGGGCGCGCTCGAGCCCCTGCTGCAACAAGGCCTGAGGGCCGAGGACAGCAATGCCCGCGTGCTGGTCAGTGACAGTCACAAAGGCGCTGACCACAAGCTGGTCGAGCTGGTGACGACGCTGCAGGACGCGCAGATTGCGCGCATTCTGAAGACTTTTGCCGAGCAGTACGGCGTCAGTGTGAGCGCCTTCGAATAGCCCGCTCTAGCCGGCCCGCTCTGCCGCGAAAGCTGAATCCCCACGCGCTCAAGGAGCGCGCCTGCCGGCTGCCGATGACGCTTCGGCCGGATTAAGCGCCGGGTTTCCCCGCACAGCCGGAATGGCGCCGTTCGGCGCGACGACCGGCGGCCCGGTTGAAGGCGAAGCGCCATCGCCGTTCGGCGCGAACACTTTCGACTGTCGCGCTGGTGGCGGTTTTGGTGCTGGCGGCGGCGCTGACGGCGGCAGCGGAATGGGCGTGCGTTGAATGGTGGGCGCGCCTGGCAGGGGCGCCGGCGCAGCAGCGCTGGCGGCCGCCTCTGTAGGGAGCTTTAAGACAATGCGCAGCTGCGCGCCGTCGCTCACAATGGCCTCGCGCCGGCTGACTTCCTGAACCACGAAGCCAGGCGCGATTTCTGTGCCAACCGCCAGCGGACGCGGCGGCTGGCCATCAACCGACACCAGCACCGCCCCGCCACCGCTTTCGCTGGTGGCAATCACCCCTGACAGCACAAATCGATTTATTGCGGCCGCTGCAGGTACGGCTGCGGCAGGCTGGGCGCCGAGCAGCCGGGCCACGACAGCCTGGCGCGCGGTGGGGTCAGCAGTCGGAGCCTGAAC
Organism: Polaromonas sp.; assembly: GCF_012927455.1. Lineage (GTDB taxonomy): Bacteria > Pseudomonadota > Gammaproteobacteria > Burkholderiales > Burkholderiaceae_C > Polaromonas. Next base: position 50,808 of record NZ_JABBPE010000016.1, read on the forward strand.
GAAAGCAGCGGGCACTCGCGGGGCCGCGCCACGGCCCATCAGGCGTAAACCCCAATACACCACGCTGGCCGCAGCCAAAACCCACAACAGTGCGGTGAGCAACCGCACGGTCCAATTTCCTTGCATTCCTGGATTTTTGATTGGATCCCATTAAATTTCAAGCCCGACCTAGACCGGTTGTCTGCGCCTTGACGCAAAAAAAAACGTTTTGATAAAGTTTTCACCAATGGTTTCCAACGGGAAACAAACAGGCGCCGTGTGCTCCGGTGTAATCAGTAGGGGGAAAGCAGAAAAACACATGCGCGTTTTCTGGATTGAACCGGCCCCGGTTCAACCGCCAAGTCCAAGGGGAAGTTTGATGCTTCAAAAAGATCTTTCTCTGGCGAACCGCCTGATCTCGGCCTTGCCGGCGCGACAGCGTGGGGTACTTCTTACACACTGTGAGCTGGTGGAGCTCAAGCTACATAAAGTGCTGATTGAATCCGGCGCGCCGCTTGAGTACGCCCACTTTCCGATGGACAGCTTTATCTCCGCCGTCTTGCCGGTATTGGACGCACCCGATGTGCAGGTGGCGTTGGTTGGCAATGAGGGCATGGTCGGCACCTCGATGGTGCTGGGCGGCAACACTTCGGCGCTTACCTGCAAAGTCCAGCGCAGCGGGCGGGCCTATTGCATACACCGGACGGCACTGCAGCACTTGCTCAGTGAAGACCTCGATTTGCGCGACATCCTCAATCGCTACGTAGGTGTGCGCCAAACCCATCTGGCGCAGCAAGCCGCTTGCCTGAACTACCACTCGGTCGAGCAGCGGCTGGCGCGCTGGCTGCTGATGGCGCGTGACCGGGCGCAGTCCATCGAGGTTTTCCTGACCCACGAAGTACTGGCCGCCATGCTGGGCGTGCGGCGCGAAAGCGTGACGCGGATTGCCGGCCTGTTTCAAAAACGCGGCCTGATCAGCTACAGCCCGGGCTACGTGATGCTGCTGGACGAAACCGGGCTGCTGCGGCTTTCCTGCAGTTGCTACCAGTCCGATCTGCTGTCGTATCAGCGCGCTCTCGGCGACCTCATGCCCGAGGCCCCGGCCCAGCATTTGTCAGAAAACGAAGCGGGCGACAGCTATTCAATATGAAATCAATAGCAGCTTACGCCCGTTGCTATTGAGCTAGAAGGTTATTTGCCAGATAAATCGGTTACCCAAAGCCTGTCGCGCGCCCCTGCTTTTAAACTAGGCATGTACCAACAACCCGATTCAATCAATCAAGGAAACCATGCCCACCTACCACGTAGAAATGCTCGAAGGCCGCAGCATCGAGCAGAAAAAGCAACTGGTCGAGGCCATCACCCGCATCAGCGTTGAAATTCTCGGCGGCCAGAGCGACTCCGTCGACATTCTCATCAGCGACATCAAGCGCGAGAACTGGGCCACCGGCGGCAAGCTCTGGACGGAGCCGAGAGACTAAGCATGTGCCAGCTGCTCGGCATGAACTGCAACGCGCCGACCGACGTGACCTTCAGCTTTCGCGGCTTTGCGCAGCGCGGCGGCCGCACCGACGACCATGCGGACGGCTGGGGCATTGCCTTTTTCGAGGGCGACGGTAGCCCCGGCAGCGCAGGCTGCGACAAGGGCCTGCGCCATTTTGTCGACCACCTGCCGGCCAGCGCCTCACCGGTGGCCGAGCTGATTGGCCGCTACCCGATCAAAAGCCGCAACGTCATTGCGCACATCCGCAAGGCAACTCAAGGGCGAGTGGCGCTGGAAAACTGCCACCCCTTCGTGCGCGAGTTGTGGGGCCGCTACTGGGTGTTTGCGCACAATGGCGACCTGCAGGGTTTTACGCCCCGGCTGCACGGCAGCTTCCGGCCGGTCGGCAACACCGACAGCGAGCGCGCTTTTTGCTGGATCATGCAGGAGCTGGTCAAGTCGCATGCCGGCGTGCCCAGCGTGGCCGAGCTCAGCATCACGCTGCGCGAACTGGCGGCGCAGATTGCCCGCCACGGCACGTTTAATTTCATGCTGAGCAACGGCCAGGCGCTGTGGGCGCATGCCAGCACCCGCCTGGTGTACGTCGAGCGACGCCACCCGTTTGCCCATGCCCGGCTGAGCGACGAAGATCTCAGCGTGAACTTTGCCGAACACGCCAGTCCGACCGACCGCGTCACGGTGGTGGTTACGGCGCCGCTCACCACGAACGAAAACTGGATCGCTTTTGCGCCCGGTGAGCTGAAGGTGTTTGAGGATGGCGCGCTGGCGGCAGTCTGAAATTTTTCAGGCAGCCGCCAGCGCAGCTTCCAGCGCATCGATAAACATGGCGGCCACATCAAAGCCGGTCTGCTGAAAAATTTCCTGAAAGCAGGTCGGACTGGTCACGTTGATCTCGGTAACGTAGTCGCCAATCACGTCAACGCCCGCCAGCAGCAAGCCGCGCGCCGCCAGCACCGGGCCCAGCGCTTCGGCAATTTCAAAGTCGCGCGGCGTCAGCGGTTGCGCCACGCCCAGGCCACCAGCGGCCAGGTTGCCGCGCACCTCGCTGCCCTGCGGAATGCGCGCCAGGCTGAACGGCACCGGCTTGCCGCCAATCACCAGCACGCGCTTGTCGCCCTGGGCAATCTCGGGCAGAAACTTCTGCACCATCACGCTTTGCGCGCCCTCCTTGTTCAGCGTTTCGGTGATGCTGCCCAGGTTCAGGCCGTCGGCCTTGACGCGGAAAATGCCCATGCCGCCCATGCCGTCCAGCGGCTTGAGGATGATGTCGCCGTGCTCGGCGTGAAAGCGCTTGATGTCGGCGGCGCTGCGCGTCACCAGCGTCGGGCCGCTGAACTGCGCAAATTCGAGAATCGCCAGCTTCTCAGGGTGGTCGCGCAGCGCACGCGGCTGGTTGAAGACCCGGGCGCCCTCGCGCTCGGCCTGCTCGAGCAGATGCGTGCTGTAAAAATACTCGCTGTCAAACGGCGGGTCCTTGCGCATCAGGACCGCGTCGAAACTGGCGATGGATGCCAGCCCGTCGGGACGGGTTTCATCGGCGACAAACCAGGCGTCGGCTTCGCCCGTCAGCGCGATGTGGCGTACCTGGGTGGTGACCTGGCCGCCGGTTTGCCAGCTGATGTTCTGCGGCTCGCAGGCGCTGACGCGGTGACCGCGCCTTTGCGCCTCGCGCATCATGGCAAAGGTGGTGTCCTTGTAGGGCTTGAACGCCTCAAGCGGGTCGGCAACAAAGAGAATGTTCATGGGGTTTAAAGGCTTTGGAGGTGGTGCGGGGGTGGGACGGCGCCGGCGATTCACAGTCGACTTACAGGCGAGGCGCGGGCTAGTGGCTATTGTTGTACAAACAGCGCCGCCCTGCGCTTGACCCCGAGACCAAGGCTGCATCGGCTGTGGCCAAGGGTGAAGCAGGGACGCCACTCAGGGGATTGGCGCCGCCGCCTTGCTATTAATTAAATAGCTGTCAGCGCCCATTTCTATTGGCTTGCAACCCTAAATCGCCCTCAAATCTCGATCTTGCTGCCCAATTCCACCACCGCGTTATTAGGCAGGTTCAGGAAGCCCGCCGCACCGCTTGCGTTGTGATGCATCTGCGCGAACAGTTTCTCGCGCCAGGGCGCCATGCCGCTGCCCAGCGTCGGTATCACGACATCGCGCGACAGGAAGTAGCTGGTGGTCATGGGATCAAGTTCGCAGCCGCGACCCCTGATCTGCTGCAGGGCTCTGGGCAGATCCAGATCGTTCTTGAAACCGTAGTGCAGGCTAACTTGCCAGCAGTCATGGCCCAGGGTTTCAATTTCAAGCCGCTTGTTCATGCCAATCCAGGGGACCTCGTGGTAGCGCACCGTCACAAACAGGTTCTGCAAGTGCAGCACCTTGTTGTGCTTGAGGTTGTGCAGCAGCGCGTTGGGGACGATGCCCGGCTCGGCGGTCATGAAGACGGCGGTGCCTTCCACCCGAACCGGTGGACTGACAAACACGGCGTCCAGGAAACTGGGCAAGTCGATGGCGTCGCTGCGCATCTTTTCGTTCAGCAGTTGGCGCCCCTGCTTCCAGGTAGCCATCACCGTATACATTGCGCCCGCCAGCACGAGAGGAAACCAGCCACCCTGCGCGATCTTCAGCGAGTTGGACGCAAAAAATGCCAGGTCAATCACGAGAAAGAAGCCGCTGGCCGCGAGGCACAACCACAGCGGGTAGCCCCAGCCGTAGCGCACCACGAAGAAAGTCAGCACCGTGGTTATAACCATGACCAGGCTGACCGAGATACCGTAGGCTGCGGCCAACGCGGAAGACGAGCCGAACAGGCCCACCGCAGCGACGACCCCGGCCAGCAACATCCAGTTCACTGCGGGGATATAGATTTGCCCGGTGTCGCGGATCGAGGTGTGGAGAATGTTCAGGCGCGGCAGAAAACCAAGCTGGATGGTCTGCTTGGTCGCCGAAAATGCGCCCGAGATAAGGGCCTGCGAGGCGATCACGGTGGCCGCCGTGGCCAGCCCCACCATGGGCATCAGGGCCCAGTCGGGCGTCATCAGGTAGAACGGATTTTCCGCCGCTTTGGGGTTGGACAGCACCAGCGCACCCTGGCCGAAGTAGTTGAGCATCAATGACGGCATCACCAGACCGAACCAGGCCAGCCGGATCGGCAGCTTGCCGAAATGGCCCATGTCTGCATACAGCGCCTCGGCACCGGTGACGCACAGAAACACCGCACCCAGCGTGATGAAAGCCACGGTGTAGTGCTCGGACGCAAAGCGCAGCGCATGCACCGGCAGCACCGCCACCAGCACCTGCGGGTTCTGCACGATCTGCAACACCCCGGTAACGGCGATGGCAAGAAACCAGACGACAGTGATGGGACCGAAGAACTTGCCGATGTCTGCTGTGCCCCGGCGCTGTACTGCAAACAGCAGCACCAGCACCACCAGCGAGATCGGCACCACGAAGGGCTTGGCCGCAGGCGTCAGGATTTCCAGGCCCTCCACCGCCGACAGCACCGAAATGGCCGGGGTGATGATGCCGTCACCAAAAAATAGCGCTACGCCGAACACGCCAACCATCAGCAGAACACTGCGCAGGCGCGGCTGGTCCTTGACCGACTGCGAGGCCAGCGCCAGCAAGGCCATCAGTCCGCCCTCGCCACTGTTGTCGGCGCGCATGATCAGCACGACGTACTTGATGGAGACCACGATGGTCAGGGTCCAGAAGAACAGCGACAACACGCCAAGAATGTTGGCTTGCGTGATCGGCACATGGCCACTCACGAAAACCTCCTTGAAGGCGTAAAGGACGCTGGTTCCGATGTCGCCGTAAACGACACCTATGGCGCCTAGTGTGAGCGCCGGGAGTGATGATTTTTTGGTGGCCACAAAGATTTATGATTTTGCCGCTCAAACCGCACAAAAGCGGCCGCTCGCGATGGGGGCGGGGTTAAGTTGGGGAACGCTATTTTGCGCCCGGCTGGCTGATTTTGCGGGCGGCGGCCAGCAGCGTCACGACAAAACAGGGATTTGTGGCAGAGAAACAACTCGTAACAAAAATCCTGGTAGCCGAATCAGAACAGGCGCTTGCGGCGCCCTCATTTTGCTATTTTTTCAATAGCAGCTAGCGCCCGTCCATCATGGCTTAGACATAAAAAAGTACGAAAATCTTTTTCACCGGGCGACTCGGCTCAGTCGTAGACCTCGGCGTTGGGATCGGTCGCTTCGAGCTCATAACTGGCGGCCAGCATGGCGAGCCGGCCAATCACCCCGTACATGTAAAAGCGGTTGGGGCTGCTGGAGCCGGGTTTTTCACCGGGCTGCGGCAGCCGGCCGCTGTCGGCAAAGGCCAGCGGTGCAAAGCTTGCGCCCGGCGCGTTGAGGTTTTCGTCGACGCCGCGCTCGGCGTGCACACGGTAAAAGCCGCCGACCACGTAACGGTCCATCAGGTAGACCACCGGCTCGGCCACCGCGTCGTTGACGCGTTCGTTGGTCAGCACGCCTTCCTGGATGATGACTTCGGACAGCGCCTGGCCGTCCTTGGTCGTACTCATCTTGTTTCTGGTCTTGCGGTTCAACGCGGCCAGGTCTTTCACGTCGTGCACTGTCATGATGCCCATGCCGTCGGTGCCGTTGTCGGCCTTGACCACGACAAAGGGCTTTTCGTTGATGCCGTATTCCTTGTACTTGCGCTTGATCTTGGTCAGCAGCGCGTCGACGTTGGTGGTCAGGCAATCCATGCCGGTTTCTTCGGAAAAATTGACCTCGCCGCAGCGCGCGAACATCGGGTTGATGAGCCAGGGGTCTATGCCCAGCAACTTGCCAAAGCGCTTGGCGACCTCCTCGTAAGCCTTGAAATGGCGTGACTTGCGCCGCACCGACCAGCCCGCATGCAGCGGCGGCAGCAGGTATTGCTCGTTCAGGTCTTCCAGCATGCCGGGAATGCCCGCCGACAGGTCGTTGTTCAGCAAAATGGTGCAGGGGTCGAAGTCTTTCAGGCCGAGGCGCCGGTCTGTGCGGATCAGCGGCTCTAGCGTGATGGACTCGCCGGTTGGCAGGTTTAGCGTGGTCGGCTCGTTGATGTCAGGGCTGAGCGAGCCGAAACGCACGTTGAGGCCGGCCTGGTGAAAAATCCGCTTGAGTTGCAGCACGTTGGCCAGATAAAAGCTGTTGCGCGGGTGGTTTTCCGGCACCACCAGCAGGTTGCGCGCTTCCGGGCAGATTTTTTCAATGGCCGCCATGGCCGCCTGTACCGCCAGCGGCAGCATCTCGGGCGCCAGGTTGTTCCAGCCGCCGGGAAACAGGTTGGTGTCTACCGGCGCCAGCTTGAAACCGGCGTTGCGGATGTCCACCGAGCAGTAAAACGGCGGCGTGTGCTCCATCCATTCGAGCCGGAACCAGCGCTCGATAGCCGGCGTGAAATCCAGAATGCGCTGCTCGAGTTCGTTAATGGGGCCGTTCAGGGCAGTAATGAGGTGCGGGACCATGCGGTCACTTTCAAAAGAGAGATGTTGCTATTAGACCCGTTCCGGATCCATCCGGATGTCAAAAAAATGGGGCCGAGCGTGCCGGATGCAAGGCAGGACTGGCCAGCGCCGTCAAACCCGCTCAGACCCGCACTTCACCCTGGCCCAGCACCACGTACTTGAGCGAAGTCAGCCCTTCGATGCCGACCGGCCCGCGTGCATGAAACTTGTCGGTACTGATGCCGATTTCCGCGCCCAGGCCGAACTCGAAGCCGTCGGCAAAGCGGGTGCTGGCGTTAACCATCACGCTGGCTGAATCTACCTCGCGCAAGAAACGCTGGGCGTGCATGTGGTCGCGCGTGACGATGGCGTCGGTGTGGTGGCTGGAGTACTGGTTGATGTGGGCAATCGCCGCGTCAACGCCGGCCACCAGCTTGATGCTGATGACCGGCGCCAGGTATTCCTGGTACCAGTCCTGCTCGACTGCCGGCACGATATTTGCTATCAACTTAATAGCTGCTTGCGCCCGCAGGATATGGGCTGCAGCCTCATCACAACGCATTTCCACGCCCTTGGCGGCGTAGATGGCGGCAATCAGGGGCAGAAATTCCTCAGCCACAGCACGCGCCACCAGCAATCCTTCGGTGGCATTGCAGGGGCTGTATTTTTGCGTTTTGGCGTTGTCGGCGATCTTCACGGCCATGGCGATGTCGCAGGGGTCATCGACATAGACATGGCAGTTACCGTCCAGGTGCTTGATGACCGGCACCTTGGCGCCTGCACTGATGCGTTCGATCAGGCCCTTGCCACCGCGCGGAATGATGAGGTCCACATACTGCGCCATGGTGATGAGATGGCCGACCGCTTCCCGGTCGGTGGTCGGCACCAGTTGCACCGCGTCTGCTGGCAGGCCGGCGCCGGCCAGGGCTTGCTGCACCAGCGCGGCCAGCGCCTGGTTGGACTCGATCGCCTCGGAGCCGCCGCGCAAGATGCAGGCGTTGCCGCTCTTGATGGCCAGGCTGGCCGCTTCAATCGTCACATTCGGGCGGCTCTCGTAAATCATGCCGAACACGCCAATCGGCACGCGCATCTGGCCGACGCGAATGCCGCTGGGCTGCTGCTTCATGCCGATGATCTCGCCGATCACGTCGGGCATGGCGGCGAGCTGCTCGCAGCCCAGCGCCACGGTTTCAATATCTTTGGCACCGAGCTTGAGCCTGTCCAGCAGCGGCCCGGCAAGTCCGGGGGCGCCGGCCCGGTCAAGGTCGCGCTGGTTGGCGGCCTGCAACATGGGCAGGTTTTGGCGCAGCAAGGCGGCCAAACCCAGAAGCGCTCTGTTTTTAATAGCCGCCGGTGCCCGTGCCACCTGCGAAGAAGCCGCTTTTGCCTTAAAACCCATGGTTTGCATGAGGTTTAGCAACTCGCTGCCGGCTTCGCTGGCCGGAGGGATGACGGGAAAAAGAGTTGACGCGTTCATGCTGGTATTCTGCCTGCAACAGGCGGCAGAGCATCGGCCTTACTTTTTCGACGCGACGCCCCGGCGCTGCATCATGTCCTCGCTCATGGCCGCCAGCGCTGCCGGCGACAAGTTGTCACGAGCGGCCGGATAAACCACGCGGTCTTCGTCAGCCAGGTGTTGCTGGTACAGGGCTGCGAATTGATTCAGCGCTTCGGCCTGGGCCGGCGTGAGCGGCATCCAGCCTGATTCAGCGCCTTCAGCAATGGCCAGCAGCGTGCGGCGGGTCTCGGCCCACGCATGCTCCATCTGCCGATGGTCCTGCATCAGCCGCTGTACCAGCGCGCGCAGGGCGGCATCCGGCCCCGCCAGCAGGGGCGGAAACACATGCAGTTCCTCGTCCTGGTGGTGCAGCGGCGCGGCGATATCGAAATAGCGCATCACGTCGCGGGCGGCCTGACGAGCGGGCTCGTCACAGCCTTTGTCCAGCAGGTGCTGCTGCAGCTTACCCTGCAGGTTCAGCATGCGCTCGACCCGGTCATGGCAGGTGGCCAACATTGCAAAAGGCTCCTCAAACCCGGCGGCAGGCGCGCGGTGGCCAGGCAGTGACACCGGGCGGGTGGTGGCGCGGGCAGCGTGGCGCATGTCAGCCCATCTGGACGGCATGGCCTTGCGAGTCGAAAGGAATGTAGGCGCCGTGTTCGCCGCGCTTGATGGCCTCCACCATGCGCTGCAACGGCTCCTCAGCGTCCTCGGAGGTCGGCGCCCGGTTCACGGTGCCGGACATGGCGGCGGCAAACACAATGCCCCAGTCGTGGCCAAACTGGCTGGATTCTTCGATCAGCGTGGCGAAAGACGCCAGTTCGTCGGGGCGCTTGTCCACGCACATCAGCGGCACCAGAGCGCCGCCCTGCCTAACCTCAAAGCGCTCGCGCTGTGCGGAGGTTGCGTCGTCAGGCAGTTCAACGCCGGCAAAGACAAACAGCAGGCGCTGCGGCTCAGGTTGGGCGCGGGCGGCCTGTAGAAGGTCGTCAAAACTCGAAATAGTCATAGTGGATGCATCCAGTCATGAAAAAAAGCGCAAGGCCCGTATTGCCCCGCTTATTAGAAACCTGTCGTCTTTTTCTCGTCGGCAGAAAGGCTACTCAGAAAGTCGGCCGGCGCCGGCCGAAAGCGGGCGATTTTGCGCGATTGCACGGTACCGATACTGGTGAAACACAGCGCATGTTCCCCGTCGCCCAAACCGAACAGTGCGCGCAGTCCGGCGAACTTCAGGGCCTTGCCGCTGGTCAGCGCCGAGCCAAAACCGAGCGCGGTGGCCATCAGCAGCATGTTCTGCACCGCGCAGCCGGCGGAAACGATGCGTTCGAACAGGTCAATGTCTGGGTCGCCGCGCAGCCCATCGACCACCACCAGCAACAGCAAGGGCGAGCGCTGCGCCTTGTCACGCGCCCGCGCCAGCTGCTCTGGCGTGGCGGCGCCATCGCGCTCGAGCAGCGCGGCAGCAAAGACCTCCGCCAGCCGGTCGCGCGCATCGGCGGGCACCAGCACGAAGCGCCAGGGCAGCAGCTGGCCGTGGTCGGGCGCGCTGGCGGCGGCGCCGAAAATCAGCGCCAGCTGCTCCGCGTCGGGGCCGGGCGGCGCCAGGCGCTTGGGCAGTATGGTCTGGCGCGTCTGCATGAGGGCCGCCACCATCGCGGTCAGCTCCTTGCCAGCCTGCGCCGCATCGAGCGACGTGGCGTCCGGAGGCACAGCGGCATTGTCAACAGGGCTTGTCACAGCGTTTTCCTTACCAAGGCGATCCAGCTTACCCCGGCCGTCCATCGACGCGCAGGCGGCCGTACCAGCCGGCCTGGCGCAGCCCCCAGACCGCCATGACGCCGGCCCACAGCAGCGCCGCCGGCAGCAGCAGCCATAGGGCCAGTGCAGCTTGCGCGGCGGCCGCCAGGCGCAACAGCGTGGCTGCCTGCAACAGCCAGAACAGCGACCAGACCAGGCGGTCGGCCACCAGGGCGCGCCCGCTGTGGCCGCAGGACACGCGCGTGACCATGGCAAACATCAGCGACGCCAGGCAGCCCATGGTGAGGGCATGCAGCGCGCCCAGCGCCAACACCGGCGCGCCCTGCAGCCAACCCAAAAGTTGCGCGGAGCCGCCCAGCAGCAAGGCCAGACCGAACCAGAGAAAACCGATGTGCAGCATGGCCAGCAGGCGGTTCTTCAGACTTTGCACCAGCCCCCAGACGAGCGCCAGCCACAGCAGCACCGCGCCTGCCGCCATCTCAAAAATGCCGCGCGCCAGCAGCCACAGCGTGGCGGCGCCGCCCGGTAGCGGGCCGGCCAGCTCGACCCAGACGGCGGTAGCCTCAAAGGCCGCTGCGGCCAGCATCAGCCACAACACCCAAAACGGGCGCCAGGCGGCGATGAAAGGCATGGCGCTAGAAGTAAAAAACGGGATCATGCGGTGCGCCACCGTGACAAACACCACCAGCACGAAGCCCCACAGGCCGGTCAGCAGGCAGGCCCGGGCCACGGCGGGAAAACCCAGCAGCAAATTGAGCGCCAGACCAGCCAGGCTCAGGCAACCGACGACGCAGGCCACGCCTATGGCGCGCGCATGCAACTGGTCTTCGGCCTGGCTGCGCCGGATCAGGCCCCAAAACAGGCCCGTCACCCAGGCCAGACCGATCCACACCAGCAACAGTCCGGCGAGTGCCGTCAGACCGTGCAGATGCACGGCGATCAGCCACAACGTCCAGCCGATAGCCTGCAGCAGCAGCGGCACCAGCACCTGCCTGGCCGCCAATGGCTGCACGCCCAGCCATTTGGGGCCAGCCGTGAATAAAAAACCCGAGAAAAACAGCGGAAGAAAGCCGAAAGTCATTACCGCGCCATGGGCCAGCGAGGGCGCCACGGCGTAAGGCAGCGCCACGGCGGCGCTGACCCGGTCCAACTGCACCAGCGCCCACCACGCGCCCGAACTCACCAGCACCGCCATGGCCAGAAAGAACCCCAGCCGGTGCGGCGCCAGCAGCAGGTAGCGGGCGCGCCAGCGCGGGTCAAGCAGCGCGCGCGCGGCGGCGGAAGGCTTGCCGGGGGTCACCCGCGAAGGGGAGACCGGGGGAAAATTCATCCGCAGGTTCCCAGATGGCCGCACTGGGTGCAATAGTCGCAGCCGTCCTTGCGGATCACGGCATGGGCGCCGCATTCACTGCATTTCTTGCCGGCCATCACCGGCGGCGACAGTGCCGAGGTGGCTTGCTGCTCGACCTCGGGCGCTGCGTGGGCGGCCGGCTGGCTGGCGCGCCGCGTGATGATGTTCTGCACCGCATAAGCGATCGCCGCCACCTCCGAGTCGTGCCACAGCGGCACGCGCGTGCCGTCGAGCTTTTCGTAGGTGCCGAGGCGCACCGGGCCGCGGTCCCACGCCACCTTGCGCATATCGCTAAGGGCGCGCTCCAGAAAGCCGCCGCGCGCGGCCAGCGACAGCATGCGCATGCTGGAGGTGATCCACTGCTGCGACTCGCCGCTTTGGCCGACCGGCATGAAGAACTCGATGGCACGGTCTACCGTGCCCGCGCCATTGGCGGCCGGCACCGGCAGAAACGACACCAGCAGGTACAAGGTCTTGTGGCCTTCCTGCGTCCAGTATTCGACCTTTTCCGCCACCGCCGCCAGTGCGCCTTTGGGGCGGCTTTCGATCACCGTGCGCATCGGATCGACGGCCGCCACGGGCGCAGCCACTTCAGGCGCCGCATGCACTTCCAGCACCGAGCCGAGAATGGCGTTGGGCCGGTAGGTGGCCAGGCCTTTCAGGCGCGCGCGCCAAGCCTGCTGGTACAGGCCCTTGAAGTCGTCATACGGGTAGTCGGCCGGCACGTTGACGGTCTTGGAGATCGCCGTGTCGACAAAGGGCTGCACCGCCTCCATCATGGCGATGTGGCTGGCCGCCGACATGTCGAGCGCCGATACAAAGTAGTCGGGCAGCTTGTCGACATCCCCGCCAAGCTCGCGGTAAAGCCGCCAGGCGTGGTCTTCCACCGCGTAATCCGTAGTGCTGCCGTCGGACTCGCGCTTCTTGCGCCGATACATCCACGAGAACGCCGGCTCGATGCCGTTGGAGGCGTTGTCGGCAAAGGCCAGGCTGACCGTGCCGGTGGGCGCAATCGACAGCAGGTGGCTGTTGCGAATGCCTTGCGCGCGTATGGCTTTTTGCAAGGCGGGCGGCAGCCGGCTGGCAAAGGTGCCGGGGGCGAGGTAGCCGGCGGCGTCGAATTTGGCGAAAGCGCCTTTTTCCTTGGCCAGCGCCACCGAAGCGGTGTAGGCAGCATCGCGCATGCGCACGGCAATGCGGGCGGCCATCTCGCGGCCCTCAGGGGCGTCGTAGCGCAGGCGCAGCATGGTCAGCGCATTGCCCAGGCCGGTAAAACCCACGCCAATCCGGCGCTTGGCGCTTGATTCGGCCTGCTGCTGCGGCAGCGGCCAGAACGTCACGTCGAGCACGTTGTCGAGTGCGCGCACCTGGGTCGCGACCGACTTTTCGAAGGCCTCGAAGTCAAACGCCGGCTCGCCGTCGAAACCGAAAGGCTGGCGCACAAAACGCGTCAGGATGATCGGGCCGAGGTCGCAGCAACCATAGGGTGGCAGCGGCTGTTCGCCGCAAGGATTGGTTGCGGCAATCGACTCGCAGTAACGCAGGTTGTTGTCCTGGTTGATGTTGTCCAGAAACAAAATGCCGGGTTCGGCAAAGTCGTAGGCGGAACGCATCACGGTGTCCCACAACTCTCGCGCGGCCACGGTCTGGTAGGCCCACAGGCCGTCAGCGCGCTGGAACGCGCCTTGCGCAATCAGCGCTGCGCCGGGCTTGGCCTTGTGCACCAGCTCCCAGGGCTGGTCGTCGGCGAGTGCCTGCATGAAGGCGTCCGACATGCCGACGGAGACATTGAAGTTGTTCCAGCGGCCGGGGGTGCGCTTGGCGGTGATGAACTCCTGCACATCGGGATGGTCGATGCGCAGCACGCCCATCTGCGCGCCACGCCGCGCGCCGGCGCTCTCGACGGTGGAGCAGGACTGGTCAAACACGTTGATGTAACTGCACGGACCGGAGGCCATCGACGAGGTGCCCTTGACCTCGGCGTTGCGCGGCCGAATGCGCGAAAAATCGTAACCCACGCCACCGCCGCGCCGCATCGTCTCAGCGGCCTCGCGCAGCGCTTCGTAAATGCCGGGGTAGCCGTCGGCGTCGACGCCCTGGATGCAGTCGCCGACCGGCTGCACAAAACAGTTGATCAGCGTCGCCTGGATGGCGGTGCCGGCCGCGCTCATGATGCGGCCCGCGCCAATAGCGCCGGCATGCAGGTTTTCCAGGAACAGCGCCTCGTGCCTGGCGCGATCAGCTTCCTTCTCAACCGAGGCCAGGGCGCGCGCCACGCGGCGGTAGATGTCTTCCATGCCGCTTTCGCCAGGCTTGAGGTATTTTTCTTTCAGCACGTCATGGCTGATGGGCTGGGTCGCTGTCAGGTCTTGCGGCCGGCCAAAACTATCACGTTTCATTTAAATGGGCTCCATGGAAATCGTTGCCGGTCGAATGCCGCCCGGCAAGCATTGCATCAACTCTTGTACCGGCAGCGGCCGGCACTACGAAAAAACAGGCCGTTGCGCGCGTCGCCGTCAAAAGCACAACCGAGCTGCTGGTCGATACAGAACGGGGTCATGTTGCCTGGGCTTGAGGCGAAGGTATTTGTTGAACCAAGGATTGGCACGGCGCGCGCCGGAGGACCGGCAACACTGACAAACTCCACCAAAGCTTCCGGCTCGGCTTGGGCCAGCACCTGCTTAAAGGCAGGGTCAGCATCGCTTAAGAATAACCGCAAAACCAGAGCTGAATTGTACGGCCGAGGCGCCGGCGTGGCAGCAGTGATGCCTTGATCTGCCTCAAAAACAGCCTGATCGACCGACTTACCGCTGTTACCTCAGTTACCTCAGTTACCGCTATTGCACCAGCGGTGAATCAGCGCTTTGAAGATCCACGCCCTCGACCAGCGCCTGACCTACCAGCAAACTCATGTATTGATGCAAGCCGCGGCCGCGCGACTGCAGCGCCAGCAGAACGGCAATGCGCTCGCGTACTTCCTCGTAGGCGGGCAGTCGCCCGCTGCGGCGCTCCAGCACGTCGACGATGTGAAAACCGAAGCGCGTGTGAAACAGCCGAGGCTGAACGCCCGTGCCGGTCTGCGCATGCTGGAGGTGAAACAGCTCCGTCGCCAGCTCGGGCGCGCAGTCGTCCGGGCCAATCCAGCCGAGGTCACCGCCCTGCGCGCTGGTCGGGCAGTTTGATAACTCGACGGCCAGCCGCGCAAAACGTTCAGGGTGAACGCCCTTGTGCGAGAGTTCCAGCAATGCGCGCTCGGCATGTACCGAAAGCGCCTGTACGTTGACGCCCGGTGTGACGGCAAACAGGATGTGCCGCACATGCAGCGTCTGACCCACCACAAACTGCGGCTGGTGGGCTTCGTAATAACGCCGACCCTCGTCTTCAGTGGGCTGGGGCGTGCGCACCTCAGCGTCGACCATGGCCTCGATGACCTGGCGCTCAGGCTCGCCGAGCTTGGGGGCGGTCAAGCCGGTGTGCCGTGGCAACAGCCCTTGCAGTACCGCCTGCTGGCGCAGCAGTTCGGCGTATGCCAGCTCACGCAGTGTGGCCGTATCCGGGCATTGCCCGGGCCCATGCAGGGCAATGCCATTGATGCTGGCGCTTGGCAGCTCACGCGGCGTGGCCGTAGCGGCGCATTGGCAGGCACTGGTGCCGCAGCCCTGGAACGCGGTTACAGCCGCGGTAGTTGGGACGTTCATGGAATTGGCCTTGTTCATGGGGAGTTTTAACGCGCGCCGGACGACTTGGCCCCGGGCACGCCGAGGCGCCGGCTGCGCACCACCTGGTAGGGGCGAAACAGGTAGCCGACCGAGGCAAAACCGCTCCACACGTGGACCAGTCGACTGAACGGAAACAGCAGGAAGATCGTCATGCCGAACACAATGTGAAACAAGTAGGGCCAGGGCAGACCGGCCAGCGCAGCTGCATCAACCGCGCGCAAAGTCAGGATGCGCTGTGCCCAGTCGGCCAGGATCAGCATCACGCTGCCGTCCGAGTGCGCCCAGGAGAACGGCAAGGTGATCAGCCCGACCACCAGCTGCACCCAGAGGATCAGCAAAATCGCCAGGTCGGTCTTGTGGCTGGTATAGCGGATGCGCTCGTCAAACATGCGGCGGTAGATCAGCATCGACAAGCCGATGAAACACAGCACGCCGAAAGCACCGCCCGAGTAGATGGCCATCTTTTGCTTGACCGATGCTTCCAGAAAGTGGGCGTAAAACGCGTGCGGTGCCAGCAAGCCGACCAGATGGCCGAAGAACAGAAACAGGATGCCGACGTGAAACAGGTTGCTGCCCCATCGCAGCAGGCCGCTGCGCAGCAGTTGTGAGGAATCGCTCTTCCAGGTGTATTGGTCGCGGTCGAAGCGGATCAGGCTGCCAAGCAGAAACACCGTCAAGCAGATGTAGGGATAGACGCCAAAAAGAAAACCTTGCAGCGTGGTCATGCTTGTGCTCCTTGGGCGGGTCGTGGTCCACGTGCGGCGTTAGGCACGATATGAATAGGTTGCGGCTGACCGGGTTTGGCCTGGCCTTTGGACGAGCAGCCATCGAACACGACGGGCTCTTCCCACACAGCGTCTATCGGCTCTTCAGCGGCGACTTCAACCGGCTGGGCCTTTTCTCCGGCGAGCTCCAGCAAGGCGCCCAGCACGCAGGCGTACGCGCTGCCGCGCTGCTGCAATGCCGAGAAGATGGCATTGAAAATATGCGCCATTTCAGCCAGAAATTCGCGCGCCTCGCGCGGCGGCTGGGTCGAGGTGAATTCAAGCACTACCGGCAGAAAGTCAGGCATTTCGCCTTCGGCCAGGAACATGCCTGCTTTTTCGTAAGTCTGCGCCAGGTCGATCATGGCCGGCCCGCGCTCGCGCGAGTCGCCGTGCACATGTTCAAACAGATGCAGCGACGTGGAACGTCCGCGGTCGAAGAGCTCGACATAGGCGGCTTCCACGTCCAGCGGCGCGGCACGCGCCAGCGACGCCATCAAGGCGTCAAGCTCGGCCAGCCGCTGCGGCGGCAAGGCGCGCTCTTGGTGCAGCGCGTCGCACAGTTCCGCAAGGTGGCCGCGCAGTTCGGCATCGGGGTAACCGAGCAGCCGCGCCAAAACGCGCAGGCTTTTCGATGCCACCGGGGAATGGGTAAAAAGTGCCATGATTCAGACCTCCACCTTGATGGGAATAGTGCGTTTGCGGTTGCCACCGAACAGGCTGACGTCGCTGGCGCCGTCGGAGCAGCCGTTGCCAAATGAGAAGCCGCAACCGCCGCGCATGTCGAATGCGTTCTCGGCGTATTCGCGGTGGCTGCTCGGAATTACGAAGCGGTCTTCGTAATTGGCAATGGCCATGACGTGGTACATCTCCTCGACCTCGGCCACTGTCAAACCAGCTTGCGCCAGCACGGCCAGGTTCTGCTCTTTGTCCACATGCTTGCTGCGCTGATAGGAGCGCATCGCCAGCATGCGCTGCAACGAGCGAATCACCGGCGCGGTGTCGCCTGCCGTCAGCAGATTGGCCAGGTACTGCACCGGAATGCGCATTTGCGCGATGTCGGGCAACTCGCCGTTGATGCCGACCTGCCCGGCGTTGGCCGCCGAGGTGATGGGCGAGAGCGGTGGCACATACCAAACCATGGGCAGCGTGCGGTACTCTGGGTGCAACGGCAGCGCGACCTTCCAATCGATAGCCATCTTGTAGACCGGGCTCTTGCGCGCCCCGTCAAGCCAGGCCTCAGGAATGCCGTCCAGGCGCGCTTGCGCAATCACGGCCGGATCATGCGGGTTCAGGAAAATGTCGAGCTGCGCCTGGTACAAATCCTTCTCGTCAGCAACGCTGGCGGCTTCCTGAATGCGGTCGGCGTCATACAGCACCACGCCTAGGTAGCGAATGCGTCCCACACAGGTTTCGCTGCACACCGTCGGCTGGCCGGCCTCGATGCGCGGGTAGCAGAAGGTACATTTTTCGGCCTTGCCGCTTTTCCAGTTGTAATAGATCTTCTTGTACGGGCAACCCGACACGCACATACGCCAGCCGCGGCATTTGTCTTGGTCGATCAGCACGATGCCGTCTTCCTCGCGCTTGTAGATGGAGCCCGAAGGGCACGATGCCACACAGGTTGGATTCAGGCAGTGCTCGCACAGGCGCGGCAAGTACATCATGAAAGTGTTTTCAAACTGGCCGACCATGTCCAGCTGGGCCTGCTCGAAGTTCGCCAGGTTGGCATCCTTGCTGCGCTTGGAGAACTCGCCGCCCAGAATTTCCTCCCAGTTCGGACCCCACTCAATTTTCTCCATGCGCTTGCCGGTGATCAAGCTGCGCGGCCGTGCCGTCGGTGTCGCCTTCATCTCGGGCGCCGACTGCAAATGGTCATAGTCGAAGGTAAAGGGTTCGTAGTAGTCGTCGATCTGCGGCATGTTCGGATTGGCGAAAAGACGCATCAAGAGCTTCCACTTGCCGCCTTGGCGCGGTTCGATCGAACCGTCGGCCTTGCGATGCCAGCCGCCATTCCACCTGTCCTGGTTTTCCCATTCCTTGGGGTAGCCAATGCCGGGCTTGGTTTCGACGTTGTTGAACCAGGCGTATTCCATGCCCGGCCGGCTGGTCCAGACGTTCTTGCAGGTTACCGAGCAGGTGTGGCAACCAATGCACTTGTCCAGATTGAGCACCATGCCGATTTGTGCGCGTACCTTCATGCTGCTTCTCCCAGTTTTTGCACGGCCTCAGCGCGGTCGTCATCGCGTGGCGTGTCTAGCCAGTCGACCTTGTCCATCTTGCGCACGACGACGAATTCGTCGCGGTTGGTGCCTATCGTTCCGTAGTAGTTGAAGCCGTAGGACAGCTGCGCATAGCCGCCGATCATGTGGGTCGGCTTGAGCACAATGCGTGTGACCGAGTTGTGAATGCCGCCGCGCTGGCCGGTGATTTCCGAACCGGGCGTATTGACGATCTTTTCCTGCGCGTGGTACATCATCACCATGCCGGGCTTGACACGCTGGCTGACGACAGCCCGCGCGGCAATCGCGCCATTTACGTTGTAGAGCTCGATCCAGTCGTTGTCTTCCACACCGATCAGCTTGGCGTCGTCCTCACTGAGCCAGACGATCGGGCCGCCCCGGCTCAGCGTGAGCATCAGCAAGTTGTCGGTGTAGGTCGAGTGAATGCCCCACTTCTGGTGCGGTGTGATGAAGTTCAGCAGTATCTCGGTATTGCCGTTAGAACGGATGCCGTGCACGCCGGCAGTCGCCTTCAGGTTCACCGGCGGACGGTAGCTGGCCAGGCCCTCGCCAAAGGCCAGCATCCAAGGGTGATCCTGGTAGAACTGCTGACGCCCGGTCAGGGTGCGCCAGGGGATCAGCTCGTTCACGTTGGTGTAGCCGGCGTTGTACGACACGGTCTCGGACTCGATGCCGCTCCAGGTCGGTGAGCTGATGATCTTGCGCGGCTGCGCCTGGATGTCCCGAAAGCGGATCTTCTCGTCTTCGCGGTGAATTGCCAGGTGCGCGTGCTCGCGCCCGGTCTGCTTCGACAACGCGTTCCAGGCTTTGACCGCCACATGGCCGTTGGTTTCAGGCGCCAACTGCAGCACCATCTCGCAGGCGTCAATGTCGCTGTCAATTCGCGGCATACCCAGCGTCACGCCAGGCTCGGTCACCAGTCCGTTCAACTGCCCAAGCTGTTTAACCTCGGTTTCGGTATTCCACGAAATGCCTTTGCCGCCGTTGCCGACTTTGTTTAGCAGCGGGCCGACCGCCGTGAAGCGCTTGTACACATTCGGATAGTCGCGTTCGACCACTTGCATTTGCGGCGCCGTCTTGCCCGGA
This sequence comes from Polaromonas sp., assembly GCF_012927455.1. Taxonomy (GTDB): domain Bacteria; phylum Pseudomonadota; class Gammaproteobacteria; order Burkholderiales; family Burkholderiaceae_C; genus Polaromonas. The sequence continues at coordinate 70,156 of NZ_JABBPE010000016.1, forward strand.
ACCAGCTCGCACTCGCCGCGCTTCCAGTCCTTCACCTCGAAAGGCTGGGCCAGTTCACCGGGAGAGTCGTGCATCAGCGGCGTCAACACCATTTCACGCTCGACCCCCAGGTGGCCATCGCAGAGTTCGCTGAATTTTTTGGCAAAGCCTTTGTAGATTTCCCAGTCGCTTTTCGACTGCCACACGGGGTCCACGGCGGTGGACAGCGGATGAATGAAGGGATGCATGTCGCTGGTGTTGAGATCGTTCTTTTCGTACCAGGTCGCGGTCGGCAACACGATATCCGAATACAGGCAGGTTGTGCTCATGCGGAAGTCCAGCGTCACCAGCAGGTCGAGTTTGCCTTCAGGCGCCTTGTCATGCCAGACCACTTCCTCGGGCTTGCCATCCTCGGCACCCAGGTCCTTGCCCTGCACACCGTTGTCGGTACCCAGCAGGTGCTTGAGGAAATACTCATGGCCCTTGCCCGACGAGCCAATGATGTTGGAGCGCCAGACAAACATGTTGCGCGGCCAGTTGGCGGGATGGTCCGGGTCTTCGCAGCTCAGCCTCAAGGTGCCGTCCTGGAGCGATTTCACCACATAGTCTTTCGCGTCCAGGCCGGCGGCCTGCGCGTCTTTTACCACCTGCATCGGGTTGGTCTGCAACTGCGGCGCGCTGGGCAACCAGCCCATGCGTTCGGCGCGCACGTTGTAGTCGATCATGCTGCCGCCGTAGAGTTTTTTGTCGGCCAGCGGCGACAGCACTTCATCGACGCCGAGCTTTTCATAACGCCACTGGTTGGTGTGCGCATAAAAAAAGCTGGTCGAGTTCATCTGACGTGGTGGACGGATCCAGTCGAGCGCGAAGGCCAGCGGGGTCCAGCCGGTCTGCGGACGCAGCTTCTCCTGGCCCACGTAGTGCGCCCAGCCGCCACCGCTTTTCCCGATGCAGCCGCACATCATCAGCATGTTGATGACGCTGCGGTAGTTCATGTCACTGTGGTACCAGTGGTTCATGCCGGCGCCGATGATAACCATGGACCGCCCTTCGGTCTTCTCGGCGTTTTCGGCGAACTGGCGCGCCACGGTGATCACCTGGTCACGCGGCACGCCGGTAATCTGTTCCTGCCACGCTGGCGTGTAGGGCGTGTTGTCGTTGAAATCGCTGGCAGCCAGTTCACCCGGCAGCCCGCGCGGAATGCCGTATTGCGCGGCCTGCAAATCAAACACCGTGGCGACCAGCGCCGAGCGCTCCTCGCCAGCCTTGCCGAGCGCAATGCGCTGCACTGGCACCGTGCGTACCAGCACATCGCCCTGCTCGTTGTTGGGAAAATGCTCGTGGTGAATGCCGCCGAAATAGGGGAAGCCGACCTTGGCGCTGTCCCGGCCAGGCGCATCGCCTTCAAGCACAGACAGCTTGAGTGTTACGTCTTGGCCCTTGCGCGCTTCCTTGGACTCGAGGTTCCACTGGCCCGCATCGGCGCGGCCATCAGGGCCCCAGCGAAAACCGATGGCGCCGTTGGGCAAGACGACCTTGCCCTGCGCATCAAACGCAACGGTCTTCCACTCGGGGTTGTTGGCCTGACCGAGCTTGCCATTGAAGTCCGACGCGCGCACGTAGCGGTCCGGCACCAGGATGGTCTCGCCGTTTTCCAGCTGGTGCTCTTTGAGCATGACCAGCATCGGCAGGTCTGTGTAGCGGCGCGCGTAGTCGTCGAAATAGGCCGAGCGCGGCCGGCCGTTGCCGCCAAAGTAGAAGTCTTTCAAAATCACATGGCCCATCGCCATGGCGACGGCGGCGTCGGTGCCCTGCTTGGGGTGCAGCCACAGGTCCGAGAGCTTGGCGACCTCGGAATAGTCGGGGGTTATCGCCACCGTCTTACATCCCTTGTAACGCACCTCGGTGAAAAAGTGCGCATCCGGCGTGCGCGTCTGCGGCACGTTCGAGCCCCAGGCAATGATGAAACTCGAGTTGTACCAGTCGGCTGACTCGGGCACGTCGGTCTGCTCGCCCCAGACCTGCGGGCTGCTGGGAGGCAGGTCGCAGTACCAGTCGTAAAAGCTCATGCAGACGCCGCCTATCAGCGACAGGTAGCGCGAACCGGCGGCATAGCTGACCATGGACATCGCCGGGATCGGCGAGAAGCCGATGATGCGGTCGGCGCCATGCTGCTTGATGGTGTAGACATTGGACGCGGCGATGAGTTCATTGACTTCTTCCCAGCTGGAACGCACAAAGCCACCCAGGCCGCGCACGCTCTGGTAGTCGCGCCGCTTGGCGTCGTCCTGCACCACGGCGGCCCAGGCCTCGACCGGTGCCAGGCTCAAGCGTGCTTCGCGCCAGTGCTTTAGCAGGCGCGCGCGAATCATCGGGTACTTGACGCGGTTGGCGCTGTACAAATACCAGCTGTAGCTGGCGCCGCGCGAGCAGCCGCGCGGTTCGTGGTTGGGCATGTCCCAGCGCGTGCGCGGGTAGTCGGTCTGCTGGGTTTCCCAGGTCACGATGCCGCCCTTGACGTAAATCTTCCACGAGCAGGAACCGGTGCAGTTGACGCCGTGCGTGCTGCGCACGATCTTGTCGTGCGCCCAGCGGTTGCGGTAGGCGTCTTCCCAAGTGCGGTCTTCAGCTGTGGTGACGCCGTGATTGCCTGAAAACGATTCCCGCGGATTGGAAAAGTGGCTTAGTCGATCCAAAAAATGACTCATTTAACGCTCCAGTAATACGGTAAAAAAGCGGCTTTAACAGTGGGTTAATCCCCGCATCAAGGGTTTTTGATTGCTGCGCCGGCGCGCAGGTAGAACCACCAGTTAAGCACCAGGCACAGCGCGTAGAAGATGGCAAAACCGTACATCGCGTTCTCGGGCGTTCCGGCCTTGATCTGCGCACCAATCACCACCGGGGCGATGAAGGCGCCATAGGCGGCAATGGCCGAGGTCCAGCCGAGTACCGGGCCGGCCTGCTGGCGGTCGAAGATCACACCTATGGTGCGAAAGGTGGAGCCGTTACCGATGCCGCTGGCGGCAAAAAGCAGCACGAACAACACCATGAAGATCAGGAAGTACTGTTCGGGCGCGGAGGACTTGTAGGCCAGCAACATCACATAACCGACCGCCGCAGAGGCCGCGACCATGATGGCTGAAATGATCTGGGTGACGATGGAGCCGCCAACCTTATCGGCAATCCAGCCGCCCACAGGACGGATCAGCGCGCCGACAAAAGGGCCAATCCAGGCATACGTCAAGGCCGAAGGCGCGTTCGGATTTTTCAGCGTGTGCTGCATGACGCCGGCGGCGTCGGGGACGTGGCTGACGCCGAAAATCACCGTGATCGCCAGCGGCAGCGCCATCGAAAAGCCGATGAAGGAGCCGAAGGTGACGATATACAGAAGGGTGAGCGACCATGTGTGCTTGTTGCGAAAAATAGCGAACTGCTTGGCAATGCTTTCCTTCATCGGACCGAAGGCAGTCAGCTTCAATACCATCAAAGTGCTGACGATGATCAGCGGCATAGCGATCCACATGTTCAGCAGGCCGAGTCCCGTTGGCTTGGGCAGGTAAAGGTAGAGCCCGACGCCGGCCGGCACAAAAGACAGGGTGTAGAGCCAGATGATTTTGAGGAAAGCTGGGATGGTTCCACCGATTGCGGGCGACACCGTCGTGAGATTGTTCATGCCGAAAAAGCACAGGATGGACAGAGGCACCAGCGACAGCAGCCAGGTGAAGCCGGCGTTCTGAATCCAGGTTGGCGTTCCGGCGGCAATCTTGCCGAAGATCCAGCCACTGTCTTTGACCAGCGTCATCGGCTCGCCGCCAAAGCTGCCGAAGACGCTCAAGGTCATGACCAGCGGAATCACGACCTGCATGGCCGTCACGCCGAAGTTGCCCAGGCCGGCGTTAAGACCCAGCGCCGTGCCCTGCAGCCGCTTTGGGAAAAAGGTGCTGATATTGGACATCGAGCTGGCGAAGTTGCCGCCGCCCACGCCCGACCACAGCGCCATCAGCTGGAAAGACCAAAGCGGCCATTCAGGGTGCTGCAGCACGATGCCCGTGCCGATGGCGGGCGCCAGCAGCATTGAGGTTGTCAGGAAGATGGTGTTGCGCCCGCCAGCAAGGCGGATCAGGAAGGAGGCCGGAATCCGCATGGTGGCGCCGGCCAGACCCGCGATAGCCGTGAGCGTGAACAGCTCGGCTTGGCTGAAGGGAAAGCCCAGGTTCAGCATCTGCACCGTGATGATGCCCCACATGCCCCATACGGCGAAGCCGCAGAGCAGGCTGGGTATGGATATCCAGAGGTTGCGGTAAGCAATGCGTTTGCCAGTGCTCTCCCAGAACTGCTCTTCCTCAGGGTGCCAGTCGGTGATATCGGCACGGGAATTCGTTGTTGCGTTCATGAGGGTTCTTTCGGAATAGGTGGGGTCTCAGGCCTGCGCGCCGACCGCGTTGCGGCCCATGACTTCAGTGCGTCGCACCTCGGTCCAGTACATCCAGATCAGCGAGACCCAGACCACGCCGTACATCAGCATGAAAGCGCTGGAGCGAATGCCTGTGAGGTCCATCAATGCACCGAAGATGATGGGCAGCACAAAGCCCCCTAGCCCGCCCGCCAAGCCTACGATGCCGCTGATGGCACCAATGTTGGCACCGTAGTCGTCGCTGATGTACTTGAAGACGCTGGCCTTGCCGAAGGCAAAGGCCACACCAAGAATGGCCATCAACGCGGTAAACGCGTACACATTCAGGCCGATGTGGAAAGTGCTGGGTCCATTGACCGTCATCACCGTGAGATCGGTCTGCGGGTAGGACAGCAGAAACAGGCAGACCCAGCTGACCCACATCACCCACCAGGTCACGCTGTGCGCGCCATACTTGTCTGACAGCACGCCGCCTACGGCGCGCAGCACACCGCCCGGCAGGGAAAAGCAGGCTGCCAGCAGAGCCGCCAGGCGGATGTCAAGGCCAAACTCGCCCACGTAGTACTGCACCATCCACAGCGACAGCGCGACATAGCCGCCGAACACGATGCTGTAGTACTGACAGTATTTGAGAACTTTCGGGTCTTTTAGCGACTTCAATTGGTCACTGAACTTGACATGGCTGGGCACCCGATGCGACGGGTCGCTGTGGCTGAACAGCCAGAACAGCACCAGCGCGCCCAGCATGATGACCGCATAGACCTGTGGCACCATGGCCCAGCCAAACGCCACCAGCAGCACCGGCGCGACGAATTTATTCACCGCGGCGCCCGAATTTCCTGCACCGTAGACGCCCATCGCCATGCCCTGCCGGTTCTTGGGGAACCAGCGTGCCACGTAAGGCGTCCCGACTGAAAACGAACCGCCTGCCAGACCCACGAACAAGCCGATTACCAGGAAGTGCCAGTACGCAGTGGCATAACTCATGAGCCAGATCGCCGGCACTGTGGCGGCCATCAGGATGGCCATCACGATGCGACCGCCGTAGCGGTCGGTCCAGATGCCAAGCGGCACGCGAATGAGCGATCCCGTCAGTACCGGCGTGGCCGCGAGCAGGCCGAACTCCGTGGCGTTGAGGTTGAGCATCTTCTTGATCGGGATGCCGATGACGCCGAACATCATCCAGACCATGAAGCAGACGGTGAAGGCCAGCGTGCTGACGATCAGCACCGACCACGCTTTTTTTGATTTGCTCAGTTCCGAGGCCATGTTTTTCTCCAAAGACATGGCATGACTGTCGGGTTTTCCCGCCCCTTTGAACATCCTCCTTTGGAACGTGGCGGTGCGGCAAAAGGCCGATGGCGGCTGGAGCCGCCATAGTTCTGAAGAACTACGACCGGGTCAATCTAACCGGGTCTTGATTTTCGTCAACACAGCGCTTGGCCTGCCGCGTAGACGGCAGCCTGCACGCGCGAGCTCAATTGCAGTTTGCGAAGAATGTGCTGGACGTGGATCTTCACCGTCGTCTCAGCGATGTCGAGCTGGCGCGCAATCACCTTGTTGCTGTCGCCGTGCGCGATCAGCGCCAGCACTTCGCGCTCCCGGGCCGACAGCAGGGCTACGCCCGAACGGTCCTGGGTCAGCGGCACCGGCTCAACAGCCGAATCGTCTGTCTGCAGCGCTGCCGTCTCGCCCGACGGAACAGGCGGCGACTTGGCACGGAAGGCGGTGACCAGCTTGGTCATCATTTCCGGGCTGACCACGGACTCACCGGCTAGGACCTTGACGATGAATTCGGACAGGTGATCGAGTTCCACGGTTTTAAGCAGATAGCCATCAGCACCGGCCTGCAGCGCGGCCGCCAGATCGTCTTCGTTCTCGCTGACAGTCAGCATCAGGATGCGGGTGCCCGGGGCTGCGTCTTTCAGCGACGCGATGCCGTCCACACCCAGAACGCCGGGCAGATGGTTGTCCAGCAGAATCAGGTCGGGCCTGGCGCGCTCGACGCAGCGCAGCGCCTCGCCAATGTCGCCGGCCTCGCCTGCGACATGGAAGCGCTCGTCCTGCGAAAGCAGTGCGATCAGCCCCCGGCGAAACAGGGTGTGGTCATCTACCACCAGCAGTCCGATCGGTTTCATCGTGTCATTTTCTCAAGCTTCTCAAGCGCCCATCACGGGCTCGGGCAGCTGAGCGGGGTTCGGGGCGGTGGTCGTGACGCCGCCCTGAACCGGATGGGGCGGCAGCGTCAGCGTAACCGTCGTTCCGTGAGCCGGCTCTGACGCCACCTCCAGTGCGGCGCCTATGCCGGCGGCGCGCTCGCGCATGATGTTGATGCCGACATGGGATGGCCCATGGCCTTGGCTGGCGTCAAATCCAATGCCGTCGTCGTGCACCACGAAACGCCAAAACGCCCCCTTGAGCACCTGCAGATTGACCTGCCTGGCCCGCGCATGCTTGCGCACATTGGACAGGGCTTCCTGCAGCACATGCAGCACCTGCACCTGCACGTCGGGCAGCAGTGGCAAGCCTTCGCCGCGAACCTGCAGTTGCGTCGGCAGACCGGTCTGGTGCTGGAACTTCTGCAGCGTTTCCTGCAGCGCCTGCTCGATATTGTCGGTATTGGTGCGCGTGCGGAAGTGAATCAGCAACTCACGCACGTCGCCAATGCTCTCGCGCAGGCCGGTGTCAAGTTCGTCGAGTGCCGTCTGCGTCTGTGCCGGCTGATTGCGCTGTACTGCAGTGCGCAGCAACTGCACCTGGATCTTGAGAAAGGCCAGCGACTGCGCAATCGAATCGTGCAGGTTGCGTGCCAACAAGGCGCGCTCATCCGAGACGGCGGCTTCTCGCTCCAAGGCAGCGGTGCGCAAGCCCTCCAGGGCGCTAGCCAGGTGACTGGCCAGCGCGTCCAGCAGTTCGGTCTCGTCGGCGCTCAGCGTGACAGGACTGCGGAAGAACAGGTTGAACTCGCCCAGCAAGCGCTGCTGCAGCCGGATCGGCACGCTGACCAGACTTTCGTAGCCGGCGCGAGCGCAATGGCGCACCGGCGCTTCGGCGTGGCTCAAGATAGGGATCACGCGCGTGCGAGCGTCGGCTTGCAGATTGCCACAGGCGCAGGCACCGGCCAGCAGGCTGCGCTCCACTTCCACAAGTTCCTGCGGGAAGCAATCCGACGCCAGCATCAGGTAGCGCTGGTTGGCCTCATCGGACCAGCGGACCGCTGCGGCATCGGCCTTCATGACGCTGCGCACACGCTGGGCAAAGCCGCGCGCCAGCTCGCTGATGCTGCCCGCCTGGGCCAAAAAGGCACTGACCTCGTACAACGCCTCCAGCCGCAGGCGCTGCGCCTCAATGTGTCGCGTCTTGGCCTCGACCTGCGATTCCAGCCCCTGATACATCGACTGAAGCGTTCCCGCCATGCGATTGAAGCCGGCCGCCACCTGGCCAAACTCGTCCGCGGTGTCGACTTCGATGCGCGTCGCAAATTCCCCTGATTCCACCTTGCGCAAACCCTGGCTGAGCCGGTTCAGCGGGCTGATCACGTACAGGTATCCGGTGTAGAGCATCAGCACTGCCGCGCCTATCGCCAGCGCCATCATGCCGAACTGGAACAGGTTCAGGATCGCCGTCAGTTGGGACAAATGCCGTTCCAGCGCAAGCACAAGGCGGTCGCTGGCATCGACAAACTCGCCCGCCGCCTTCAGCAAGGCCTGCGTAGGCGCTGGCGGCTCGGCCAGCCACTGCGGTCGCTGGCCGTTCCACAGGGATTCGACCACCGCAAAGCGCTGCTTGACCTGAGCGTCGGAGGGCATGAACAACGGCCGCGACGGGTCACCGGTCCGCAACAGCGCCAGACTCTGATCGAACTGGCCGACCAGGCCCTGCAGCTCGGCGCGCGGCACGCCCGCCTGCACCGCACTGACCAGCCGCCAGGTTTGCATGCGTAGTCGCCCAGCTTCGTTGACGGCCGCCGCGCCCCCCTCAAGCTGCCAGGTCACCCACAAGGTCAGCGCTATGGAGGTCAAGGCGACAAGCAGCAGGCCGGCACCGATACGGACCAGCTTGTTGAAGAGTGAGGCGGTCTGCGGCATCGCGCTAAGTGCTTTAACCCCGGGCGTCGCCACCCACACCGCGCGACGTGCGCGGCGCCTGCGCCGGCGCGGCGCACTGATGGCACAGCAAGCCGGCAAGCCGGTGCAGCGCCTGCCAGCCGTCCGCGGGCCAGTCGGGCTGTTTGAGTCCCTTGACTATGCCATCGACCTTGTGCGCGGCATGCAGCAGGTTGGCCAGCGTGCTGTCGCTGATGTGGGGCAGGACACGCTCGAACAGTTTTTCCTTGGCGCCCCAGACGCGGTTCTCGCGCAGCGCCATGGGCATGGGCCGACCCGCCTGCAGCGCGTCTTTCACGCGCTTCAGGCTGCGGATGTCTTCGCTCAAAGCCCAATGCACCAGCACTTCGGACTCGCCTTCGGATTGCAGGCCGTCGAGCATGCGCGCCACGCGCAGCGCCTGGCCGGCCAGCACGGCTTCGGACAGCTTGAAGACGTCGTAGCGTGCCACATTGAGCACGGCATTTTCGACCTGGTCAAAACCCAAGATGCCATCACTTGCGTCGCCTCCATTGCTTTTAACCGGGTAGAGCAGTCCCAGCTTCTGGATTTCCTGGTGCGCCGCCAGCAGGTTGCCCTCGACCCGGTCGGCAAAAAATTGCAGCGTGCGCTGACCCTCTTCGCCAGCGGCGACGCGCTGGCCCTGCAGCTGCAGGCGCTGGGCAATCCACTGCGGCAGGACGCGGCGCTCAATCGGGTCAAACTTGACGGTGACGCCAAAGCTCTCAAGCGCGCCGAACCACGCGCCCTTGCTGGTCGCGCTGTCAAGACGGGGCAGCAGCAGCAGCGTCAACGTCGAGTCATCGCCCTGGCTGCGCTCGGCAATCTGTTGCAGAGCCACCGAGCCATCCTTGCCGGGCTTCCCACTGGGGATGCGTATTTCAACGATCTGCTTATCGGCAAACAGGCTCAGCGAGCCGCCGCTGGCCAACACCTCGCTCCAGTCAAAATGCGCGCCGGCCACGCTGTGAACCGTGCGTTCGGTGTAGCCATGCTGGCGTGCATGGGCGCGCAGGGCGTCGGCAAATTCCTGCAGCAGCAGGGGCTCGTCGCCATGTAGGGTGTAGAGGCTTTTCAGGCCGCGCTGCAGGTGCTCGGAAAGTTGGGCGGGAGCCAGGTTCATGCGGGGAAGTTTAGCGGCTGGCGCTGGCGTCAAGCAAATCTAGAGTTTGCTGGTGGAGAGCAGCAGACTGGTCTCGGTATTGGCAATGCCTTCCAGGCGGCGGATGCGCCCGAGCACGCGGTCAAAAGCCTCCAGGCTGTCGGCACGCAACTCGGCCACGATGTCCCAGCGGCCATTGGTGGTGTGCAGCGCGCTTACGGCCGGGTCGCCGCGCAGGGCGCTGAGCACCTGGTCGATGCGGTTGCCCTCGACTGCCACCGTCATCAGCGCGCGTATCTGGTGGGCCTCTGCCTGCGGCCTGAGACGGGCCGTGTAGCCCACGATGGTGCCATCGGCTTCGAGCTTGTCGAGCCGGTTTTGCACCGTGCCGCGCGACAGGCGCAGCAGCTTGGCCAGTGATGCGACCGAAGCCCGGGCGTTGTCACGCAGCAGGGAGATGAGCTGGCGGTCGGTATCGTCCATGCGGTCATCTTAATGACTAAACGCTAATTGTTATTAGCTATTTGCTTAATTTATTAATTGAATTGATCAGTTCGCTGACTTTTTTTTAGCGCGCAGGCCTTGCACAATGAGGTTTTGCAAACTCATCGAGCTGCGCGTCGCGCCGGAAAGCGGCCCATCGTCGGCGTCAAAAAACAGTTAACAGTCCAGCGTCGGGAGACACCATATGGTTGAATACATCGGAATTGAAGGCATACAGCGCATCGTCGGGCGCATCGGGCCGGCGGCCTTCATCGAAGGGCTGGCGGCCGAAATCGAAACCGATTACCGGCGCTGGAGCGAATTTGACAAATCGGCGCGCCACGCGATTCACTCGCCGGGCGGCGTCATCGAACTGATGCCGACCAGCGACGGCCAGATGTATTCGTTCAAGTACGTGAATGGCCATCCCAAGAACACGGCAAAGGGTCTGCTGACCGTCACGGCTTTCGGCGTGCTGGCTGATGTTGAAACCGGCTACCCGCTGCTGCTGTCCGAGCTGACCGTCACCACGGCGCTGCGCACCGCCGCCATGTCGGCGCTGGCCGCGCGCTGGCTGGCCCGGCCCGACAGCCGGGTGATGGCGCTGATAGGCAATGGCGCGCAAAGCGAATTTCAGGCGATTGCCTTTGCCCACATGCTGGGTATTCGCGCGTTCCGGTTGTATGACGTGGACGGCCAGGCCATGAAGAAACTGGCGCGCAACCTGCAAGGCCTGGGCCGGCATGATCTGCAGGTAACGCTGCACTGCTCTGCGGCCGAAGCTGTGGAAGGCGCCGACATCGTGACCACGGTCACGGCCGACAAGCGCAATGCCACCATCCTGACGCCCGGGATGATCGCGCCCGGCATGCACCTGAACGCCGTCGGCGGCGACTGCCCCGGCAAGACCGAGTTGCACGCCGACATCCTGCGGCGCCCCGATGCCCGCGTGTTCGTGGAGTACGAGCCGCAGTCGCGCGTCGAGGGCGAGATCCAGCAGATGCCGGCCGACTTCGCCGTCACCGAGTTTGCCCAGCTGCTCAGCGGCGCGGCGCCGGGCCGTGCGTCGCCCGCTGAAGTGACGATTTTTGACTCCGTCGGTTTTGCACTGGAAGACTACTCGGCCCTGCGCTACCTGTACAAGCTGCAGCGCCAGCAGGGCCAGCCGCACAAAATCGACCTGATCCCCCATCTGGAGAATCCAAAAAACCTGTTTGGATTGTTGGCAGCAGGCAACCCCAGCGCAGCCATCACGAAAGCCGCAGCACGACTTGCAAAATCCCGCACCGCCGAGTTGACAGCACCATGACGCAGCGCATCCGGCTCATAGGCGCGCCCACCGACATCGGCGCCGGCACGCGCGGCGCCTCCATGGGCCCCGAGGCCTTGCGCGTCGCCGGGCTGCAGTCGACGCTGCAAGGCCATGGCCTGAACGTGACGGACCAGGGCAACCTGAGCGGGCCGGCCAACCCCTGGCAGGCCGCCAGCAACGGCTACCGGCATCTGGCCGAGGTGGCGGCTTGGAACCGGGTGGTGCACGAGGCCGTGCATCTGGCCTTGAGTGCGGACGAGATGCCTTTGCTGCTGGGCGGCGACCACTGCCTGGCGATTGGCTCCATCAGTGCCGTGGCGCGCCACTGCCGCAAGACCGGTCAAAACCTGCGCGTGCTGTGGCTGGACGCGCATGCCGATTTCAACACCAACACCCTGACGCCCAGCGGCAACACGCACGGCATGCCGGTGGCAGTGCTGTGCGGCCAGGGGCCACCCGAGCTGACCGGCATTGGCGGCAGTACGCCGGCGATTGCGCCTTCGGCGGTGCGGCAGATCGGCATTCGCAGCGTGGACGCGGGCGAAAAACGCCTGATCCGGCAATTGGGTCTGGAAGTGTTCGACATGCGCTACATCGATGAAATGGGCATGCGCCAGACCATGGAAGCGGCGCTGGCCGGCATGGACGAGAACACCCACCTGCATGTGAGCTTTGACGTCGACTTTCTGGACGCCAGCTTCGCGCCTGGCGTGGGCACCGCCGTCAAGGGCGGACCGACCTACCGCGAAGCCCAGTTGTGCATGGAAATGATTGCCGACACCGGCCGCATGGGCTCGCTCGACGTGATGGAGCTGAATCCCGCGCTGGACGTGCGCAACGGCACAGCCGAGGTCGCGTTGGACCTGATTGAAAGCCTGTTCGGTAAGAGCACGTTAATGCGGCGCTGATTTTTCCGACTCGCCGTATGCTATTAAATTCATAGCTGCTTGCGCCCGCATTCATTGGGCTACAGGGCTATTTTATCCCTGAAACGGGCGCAGTAGCAGTCCTAGATCTCTTTCACCGCAGCCAGTCGCCGCAGCACCTGCTGGACGATGTCGCTTTGCATGTCGCGGTACAGCAAGCCTTCCTCGGCTTCCTTGGCCAGCACCGCCGTTTCGTTAAAGCTGATGTCGCGCTGCAGCGCAATGTCGGCGTCGGGAATCAACTCCTTGCCGGCCAGCGTGCGCAGCCTGAAACGAAAGCGCAAGCGCAGCTGAAACTCGCGCACCTGCCCGGCGGTGTTCAGGCTGAGCACCACCTTTTCACGCTGCTCGGACAGCACCTCCAGAACGACTTGCGCCTGGTTGATCTGCGCGGAATCGGAAATCACCTTGACCTTGCCGGTGGCCTGCAGCGAGCGGCGCAGTTCCACGCCCAGTGGTGAAGTTTCGGCAATCGCGCTGTACAGCGTGGAGAAGGCGAAGTTGGGCGCCTTGCGCGGGGCAAAGCCGCAGCCCGCCAGGCTCAGGGCGGCGGCGGAAGCCATCAGGGACAGGGTAGCGCGACGCTGCATGGTGGGCCTTATTGCAATATGAGCGGAATGGGGTTCAGACAACGATGTTGACCAGGCGGCCCGGCACCACGATGACCTTCTTGGCCGGCGCTCCCTGGGCCTGCTTGAGAAAAACCTCAGTAGCCAGCGCGGCGACCTCGATCGCCGCCTTGTCAGCACTCGCCGGGACCGTGACAGAGCCGCGCAGCTTGCCGTTGATCTGCAGCATCAGTTCGATCTCGTCTTGCACCAGCGCGGAGGCATCGACTTCGGGCCAAGGGGCGTCGAGCAGATCGCCGTACTGCGCGGCGTAGCCCAGTTCTGGCCACAGTGCATGGGTCACGTGCGGCGTCACCGGGTACAGGCAGCGCAGCAGGATGCCAAAGCCTTCGCGCAGTGCCGCCACGGACGCTGCTGACGTCTCGCCCTTGAAGTTTTCAAGCGCGTTAAGCAGCTTCATGCCGCCAGAGACTACGGTGTTGTACTGCATGCGCTGGTAGTCGTAGTCGACCTGCTTGAGCACGCTGTGCACTTCGAACCTGAGCGCCCTGGTTTCCTTATCAAAAGTGGCTGCAGCGCACGGAAAATGGACGCCACCAGCTCCTGAATTCATAGCGTTAAGCCTGACGCCGAAATTCCAGACGCGACGCAAAAAGCGATAAGAGCCCTCGACGCCTGCATCGTTCCACTCCAGCGTGGCCTCGGGCGGCGCGGTAAACATGGTGTACAGGCGCGCGGTGTCGGCGCCGTATTTCTCGATCAGGTCCTGTGGGTCGACGCCGTTGTTCTTGCTCTTGCTCATGGTTCCCACGCCTTCGTAGGCCACCAGGGAGCCATCACGCCTGAGCCGGGCCGTCGTGACCTTGCCGTGTTCGTCGGGCACATCGTCCACATCGGCCGGCCAAAAATACTCGACGCCGCCCCGTTCGCCCTTGCGCGAATAGATGTGGTTAAGCACCATGCCCTGCGTCAGCAGTTTGGTGAAGGGCTCGTCGATCTTCACCAGACCGAGGTCACGCATGACCTTGGTCCAGAAGCGCGCATACAGCAGGTGCAGGATGGCGTGTTCGATGCCGCCTATGTACTGGTCCATCGGCATCCAGTAGTCGGCGCCTGCGCCGACCATGGCCTGCTCGTTCTTCGGGTCGCAGTAGCGCATGTAGTACCACGACGAATCGACAAAGGTGTCCATGGTGTCGGTCTCGCGCCGCGCCGCTTTGCCGCAGATCGGGCATACCACGCCGGCGTGAAAGCCTTCGTGCTGGTGCAGCGGGTTGCCGGATCCGTCGGGCACGCAATCCAGCGGCAGCACCACGGGCAGATCTTTTTCAGGCACCGGCACGGCGCCGTGTTCATCGCAGTGGATGATGGGAATCGGCGTGCCCCAGTAGCGCTGGCGGCTCATGCCCCAGTCACGCAGGCGCCAGGTGGTTTTTCTCTCACCCAGGCCAAGGGCCGCCAGGTCAGCGGCGACCGCATCGACGCAGGCCCGGAAGCCCAGGCCATCGTATTTGCCGGAGTGGATGGCCACGCCCTGCTGCTTATCGGCATACCAGTCGGCCCAGGCTTCGGTGCTGAAAGGCTGGCCGTTCACGTCGGTCACCTGCTTGATCGGCAGGCCGTATTTGTTGGCGAACTCGAAGTCGCGCTCGTCATGCGCCGGCACGCCCATCACCGCGCCGTCGCCGTAGCTCATCAGCACGTAGTTGCCGACCCACACCTCGACCTGCTCGCCACTCAAAGGATGCGAGACGAACAGGCCGGTGCGCTGGCCCTTTTTCTCTTGCGTGGCCAGTTCTGCTTCGGTGGTACCACCGGATTTGCATTCTTCGATGAAGGCGGCGAGGGCGGGATTGGTGGCCGCAGCATGCAGCGCCAGCGGGTGCTCGGGCGCCACGGCGCAAAACGTCACGCCCATGATGGTGTCGGTACGCGTGGTGAAGACATACATCTTGCCGTCGCCGATCAGCGCACCGGACGCGTCTTTAATGTCGTGCACAAAGGCAAAGCGTACGCCTTCGCTTTTGCCGATCCAGTTTTGCTGCATCAGCTTGACGCGCTCGGGCCAGCCGGGCAGCTTGTGCTGCACGCTGCCCAGCAGCTCTTCAGCGTAGTCGGTGATCTTCAGGTAGTAGCCCGGAATCTCGCGCTTTTCGACCACCGCGCCGGTGCGCCAGCCCTTGCCGTCAATCACCTGCTCGTTGGCCAGCACGGTCTGGTCGACCGGGTCCCAGTTCACCACCTGGGTCTTGCGGTAGGCAATACCTTTTTCCAGCATCTTCAAGAACAGCCACTGGTTCCACTTGTAGTAGGCCGGGTCGCAGGTGGTGACCTCACGGCTCCAGTCGATGGCCAGCCCCATCGCCTGCATCTGCTTTTTCATGTAAGCGATGTTGTCGTAAGTCCATTGCGCGGGCGGCACGCCGTTTTTCATGGCGGCGTTTTCAGCGGGCAGGCCGAACGCGTCCCAGCCCATCGGCATGAGCACGTTGTAGCCCTTCATGCGCAGGTAGCGCGTGAGCATGTCGTTGATGGTGTAGTTGCGCACATGGCCCATGTGCAGCTTGCCGCTGGGGTAAGGCAGCATGGAACAGGCGTAGTACTTTTGACGGGTCGCGTCTTCGCTCACGCGGTAAGCGTCGGCGGCGGTCCAGTGGGCTTGCGCGCTGCGCTCTACGTCTAGGGGCTTGTAGGTGTCTTGCATGAATAGGTCACCCGAGGCTTTCACTTAGCCGGGGAGCACGGTACTTTCGGGCGGTTAATGACAGCGGAAAAACGGGAAAACGGGGAAAAGGCCCAGCCGGGCCTGCCGCTCTTCCAGTTCCTGGAAATTATGCTTTCGCCGCAATTTTACGGGCGGGCCGCAGGCGGGGGCTCGGCCACGAAACCGATGCGGTTCAGACCGGCTTTTTGCGCCACGCCCATCACCGTCACGACCTTGCCATAGGGTACGGCTTCGTCGGCGCGCAACTGCACCTCGGTGTCGGGGTTCTGGCCGGCGGTTTGCGCCAGCTGGCGGGCCAGCTCGTCCAGCTGAAGCGCTTTGTCATTGAGAAAGGTCTGGCCCGATTTGTCGACCACCAGCGTGACAAACTCGGGCGTATCAACCGGTTTGGCCGCATCGCTTTTGGGCAGATCGAGCCGGATAGCACTGGCCAGCAAGGGCGCCGTGATGATGAAAATGACTACCAGCACCAGCATCACATCGACCAGCGGCGTGACGTTAATCTCGCTGATGGGCTGGGGCCCCGGCGTGCGTTCGAGGCGGCCGAAAGTCATAGAACCCCCACGCTTGTCGCTTCGAGTACTGCGCTGCCCCCCCGGGAGGCTATTTTTCCTAGGGGCGGCTCGGCGGAAAAATGCTGGGCTAGCAGCGTCATGCCCGGCTCGCTTGCTTCAGCGTGGCAGAGGATGCCAGCAGCTCCCGCAAATCGCGCGCAAAGCCTTCGAGGTCGGCTTCGATGCGCCCGATGTGGCGGCCAAAGATGTTGTAGGCCAGCACGGCGGGGATCGCTACCGCTAAGCCGGCTGCCGTCATGATGAGGGCCTCGCCGACCGGGCCCGAGACCTTGTCAATGGTGATCTGCCCGGCCGACGCCATGCCAACCAGCGCATGGTAGATGCCCCAGACGGTGCCCAGCAGGCCGACGAAGGGCGCGGTGGAGCCCACGGTGGCCAGCAAGACCTGGCCAAATTGCAGCTTGTTCAGCACGCCATGCAGGGCGTCGCGCAGCACGCGGGTAAGCTGCTGCGCTAGGTCGCCGCTGCAGGCCAAGGTGGCGCTGGGCTGAATGCGGGTAGCGGCAATCAGCGGCAGCACCAGCGCCTCGCGGTCAAACGCGGCGACTTTTTCGCCGGCTTCTTCGACCGACGCCGACTGCCAGAAAGCCGCCGTACTGCGCGCCACGTCGCCCACGGCGCGGTGCAGCAGCCAGCCCTTCCACAGGATCACGACCCAGCTGGCCACCGACATCGCCAGCAACAGCACCGCGACCAGCTGGCTGACAACGCCGCCTTGGGTCATGAGGCTGAAGAAGTTCACCGGAATGTGGCCCCCACGCTTGCCACTGCGTGTGCTGCGCTGCCCCCCGAGGGGGCTGAACTCCGCTTGGGGCGGCCCGGCGCTCCGTTCTTGGCCCCCACGCTTGCCACTGCGTGTGCTGTGCTATCCCCCGAAGGGGCTGAACTCCGCTTGGGGCGGCTCGGCGCTCCGTTCGGCGCCCCCACGCTGGTCGGGGCGCGCGCCGCGCTCATTTCAAGCCCAGCACATCAAACATGTCAAACAGGCCGCTCGCCTGAGCGTTCAGAAAGCGCGCCGCGCGCAGGCTACCCTGGGCGTAGGTGGCGCGGCTCGATGATTTGTGGCTGATCTCGATGCGCTCGCCGATGCCTGCAAACAGCACGGTGTGGTCGCCCACAATGTCGCCGCCGCGTATGGTGGCAAAGCCGATACTCGAAGGGTCGCGCTCGCCGGTCACGCCTTCGCGTGCGTAGACGGCGCAATCCTTCAGATCCCGGCCCAGCGCGCTGGCGATCACTTCGCCCATCTTGAGCGCGGTGCCCGAGGGTGCATCGACCTTGTGCCGGTGGTGCGCCTCGATGATTTCAATGTCGTAGCCGGTGGACAGCGCCTTGGCCGCCATGTCCAGCAGCTTGAGCGTGACATTGACGCCCACGCTCATGTTGGGGGCCATGACGATGGCGATGTCCCGGGCGGCAGCGGCAATCTCTGCTTTCTGCGCCTCTGAAAAGCCGGTGGTGCCTATCACCAGCTTGACACCCAGCTCGCGGCAGACGGCCAGATAAGCCAGCGTGCCCTCGGGCCGGGTGAAGTCGATCAGCACGCTGGAGTTTTCAAGCCCCCGGCGGATATCCGCATGAATCAACACCCCGCTGGCGCGGCCGGAAAACGCCGCGGCGTCCAAGCCGATCGCCGGGCTGCCGGCCACATCAAGGGCGCCCGTCAGCCGGCAGTCGCTGCTGGCGCCCAGCGCTTCAATCAGCATCTGGCCCATGCGCCCGCTGGCGCCAGCGATGGCGATCCGGTGCTGGCCAGACGGCGTCACGGGCGTCATGACGTCGCCGCTCACTGTTTCGGGCTCTCGAGCGGCGGGTAAACCGTGGGCTGCACCGCGGCGGGTGTGCTGCCGGAGGCGGCCGCGGCGGTATCACTGGCTGCGGCGGCTGCATCGGCAGTTGCCGGCTTGGGCGACTTATCGAAAGCTTTGAGCTGCTCTTCGGTGGCTTGCAGAGGCGGCACCTTGCCGAGCTTGCGTGTCGAATCCAGTTTGGCGATGAACTCGGCCTCGCTGGGCATGTTGTCGCCTTCAAAACGCTCCAGCGCATCGCCTTTGAAAAACACCGTGTACTTGAAAGACTGGGGCGCTATGCCCTGGCGCTTCAGCGTGAATATATAGTCCCAGCGGTCGGCATGAAACAGGCTGGCCATCAGCGGCGTGCCCAGCACCGCCTTGACCTGATCGCGCGACATGCCGGCGCGCAACTGCTCGACCTGTTCCTTGGCGATGAAGTTACCCTGGATGACGTCGACCTTGTAGGGCGTGATCCAGTTGACCGGATTGACCGCGCCGCCGTTCAGGTTACTGCAGGACGCCAGCACCATGCACGCCGTAACGACAAGAGCAGATTGGAAGCGAACACGGTACTGGTGGTGGTGATTTTCGGGCATGGCTGACATAGGTGGGGTGTAGCGATATGATCAATCATTGTAACGGCTGGGGTCTGCTGGCCGCAGCCCCGCAGCAGGCGCCCACGCCGCGCCTCATCCACCGTTTCGCGCACCGTTTCACCCAGAGAGTTTTTCATGAGCAACATTGAAGAGTTGAAAAACACCGGCCTCAAGGCGACCTTACCGCGGCTGAAAATTCTTGAGATTTTTCAGGCCGGCAAACAGCGCCACATGACGGCGGAAGACGTATTCCGAGTGCTGCTGGAGGACCGCTCCGATATCGGTCTGGCCACGGTTTACCGGGTGTTGACCCAATTCGAGCAGGCCGGTCTGCTCAACCGCAGCAATTTCGAGTCGGGCAAGGCGGTATACGAGATCAACGAAGGTCAGCACCACGACCACCTGGTTTGCCTGGACTGCGGCAAGGTCGAGGAGTTTTTCGACGCCGAGATCGAAAACCGCCAGCAGGCGGTGGCCAAGGCCAAGGGCTTTACCATCGCAGACCATTCACTGGCGATTTACGCCAACTGCACCAAAGAGAACTGCCCCAACCGCGGCAGCGCACCGGGCCGGCACCATCATCTCTGATATTTTGGGGGTTAAAAGTCCTTCTAGCCCAATGAAAACGGGCGTTATAAGCTATTAATTTAATAGCAAAACCGCAATTCAGAAACTCAGTCGTCGCGCTCCATCGCCTTGCGGTGGCGCTCGACAAACTCCTGGTAGGTGTTGATGCCGCGCAGTTGCAAGATGGCATTGCGCACGGCTGCCTCGACCAGCACGGCGATGTTGCGGCCAGCCTCGACCTGGATGATGACCTTGCGCACGGGAATGCCCAGCAAGTCCTGCGTCAGCGGCTCGTAGGGGATGCGTTCGTAATGGCGCTCCAGCGTTTCCCGGCGTACCAAATGCACGATCATCTTGAGGCGCATCTTGCGGCGCACCGCCGTCTCGCCAAAAATCGCCTTGATGTCGAGCAGGCCGATACCGCGCACTTCGAGCAGGTTTTGCAGCAATTCGGGACAACGCCCCTCGATCGTCGTCTGGTTGATGCGGTCCAGGTCTACCGCGTCGTCGGCCACCAGGCCGTGACCGCGCGAGATCAGCTCCAGCCCCAGCTCACTTTTACCCAGCCCCGACTCACCGGTAATCAGCACGCCCATGCCCAAAATGTCCATGAACACGCCATGCATCGAGGTGCGGTCGGCGAAATGCTTGGAGAGATAGGCGCGCAGCACGTCAATCACAAAAGCGGCCGATTCCGGCGTGGCAAACATCGGCATCTGCGCGCGCTCGCACATCGACAGCAGCGTATCCGGGGCGGCCTGGCCGTCGGCCACGACCAGCACCGGCGGCTCTAGCGTCACGATGCGTGAGATGCGCCGAGCGCAGTCTTCGGCGCTGCCATTGGTCAGGTAGGCGACCTCACGCTCGCCCAGAATCTGCACGCGGTAGGGGTGGATGTAATTGAGGTAACCGACCAGATCGGCGCCGGAGCGCGCGGCGCGCACGGCCACTTCGTCAAAGCGCCGCTCCGAGGCGCCCAGGCCGGCCACCCATTCCCACTTCAGCGTGGCACGGTGGTCTTCAAACAGGACGTCGGCGCTGACAACGGTGGGTTTCATGCCGCCCTGCCCCTCCAATAAACCGGCGCGTTCAAGGACTGACTTCGTGCACTGATCGCCAGGAAGCAATCAGCCGATGCAGCACCACGGCATCGGTGCTGGATTTGAGCTGCTCGCGCAACGCACTGTCGCTGAGCAGCTCGGCAATTTCAGAGAGGATTTCGAGATGTTTCTGCGTGGCGGCCTCCGGCACCAGCAAAAAAATCAGCAAGGCCACCGCCTGCTCATCCGGCGCATCAAAACCAATCGGGTTCTGCAGCTGAAAGACCGCCGCCATAGGCGCTTTCAGGCCCTTGATGCGGCCATGCGGAATGGCCACGCCGTGACCCAGCCCGGTCGAGCCGAGGCGCTCTCGGGCAAACAGGCTGTCGGTGATCAGGGCACGGTTTAACCCGTGCTGGTTTTCAAACAACAGGCCGGCTTCTTCAAAAGCGCGCTTCTTGCTGGTCGCTTCAACGCTGACCAGCACATGGGAGGGGGGCAAAATTTGCGAAAGACGGTTCATAACAATCTTTTAATCGCAGGATTATGCACGTTACAACGAGTTGGCGGAAAAACAGGCGAAAAAAAGCCGCCTGTCCGCAGGCGGCTTCTTGGGGCGCGCATCAAGCCACTCAACAACGCAAAAACAGGGCGGGCGAAATGGGTGGAAATGCGGTCAGCACTGGCCGAAATCCGCTTGGACAGCGAACGCGCCAGGCTAGCTTTCCAGCCGCTTGGCCGTCACATGATGATGGTCCTTGGATTTGGTCTTGTAGCGCCCTACCTGGCGGTCCAGCTTGTCGGTCAATTCATCGACTGCGGCATACAGATCGGCGTGAGAACTTTCGGCAAACAAGTCGCGGCCCTTGACGCGCACATTGCACTCAGCCCGCTGTCGTCCGTCTTTTTCCTTCATGTTGTCCACTGTCAAAAGAACTTTTACATCCACTACCTGGTCAAAATGCCGGGTAATTCGATCCAGCTTGCTGGTCACATAACCGCGCAGCGCGGGTGTAACTTCAAGATGGTGACCGCTGATCGTCAAATTCATAGAGACACTCCTTTTCCAAAGCTGGAACTGGGTTGAAAATACTGTCTGACCGGTGACGGCCAAGCAGCAGACGGGGGACACGCTCTTAAAGTCACTATGCGCGTTCAGCCCCGCAATTGCAACCTTGCGCTGCGCCAAATATTGAAATCTTCTGAAAAAGTCCTTGACTCGCGCGGAGCGGGGACCACGGCTCAAACGGAAAAAGCGCCTCAAGGCTACTGATTTTTCGGACTTTTTCCACGCCACCGGCCACGGCGCCAGCGGCCAAGCGTTGCGCAAACTTCACCCTGACGGCATCATGGCCTGAACGCCGCAGCAGCCCTTGTCATGTCGCTTGAAACCACTTTCTCTTCCACGGAACCACCGCAGCCGGGCATTGAACGCACCGCTCTGGTGCTGAGGCGGCGGCTCGCGTACCGCCTACCAGGCCGGCGTGCTGCACGCGCTGGCCACTTTGCTTGGCCTGCAGGGCGGCGCCAACAGTGGGACGCAGGCGCGTGCGCGCGGCAGTTTTCCGTTCAATATTCTGGTTGGCACATCGGCCGCCGCGCTCAACGCCGCCTTCCTGGCGAGCCGTGCCAGCCAGGGGCTGCCAGCCTTTGACCAGCTGGCCAGCTTCTGGGCCACCCTGCGCTCAGCGCATGTCTACAAGCTCAAGGTGCCCGCATGGATACGCTCAAGCCGGATTGCCGCTGCGCTGATGCTGTCGCAGCAAGTACGCGCCCAGCAGGCGCTGCTCGACAACACGCCGCTGGTGGACACCTTGCACCGGGTGATTTCGTTGGGCCGCATCGAGCAGGCGCTGCAGGACCAGACCCTGCAGGCCGTGGCGGTGACAGCCTCCAGTTACAGCAGCGGCGTTCACTGGACGTTTTGCCAGATGGCGGCGGACGGGCCAGCCGACTTGTGGAGCCGGCCAGGGCGACGCGCCGAATTCCAGCAAATCACGATCGAGCACCTGATGGCCTCCAGCGCTATCCCTTTCCTGTTTCCCTGCACGCCGCTGTGGGTCGACGGGCACCGGGAATTTTTTGGCGATGGCTCCATGCGTCAAAGCTCGCCGTTGTCGCCCGCCCTGCATCTGGGGGCCAGCAAGGTGCTGGTGATTGGTGTCGGCCAGCCCGAACGGGCCAGCCTGGCGGGTGACAACGCTGCGGGTAGCAGCGGCCGACCGACGCTAGGCGCCATCGCCGGCCATGCGCTGGCCAGTGTCTTTCAGGACACGCTGCAGGCCGATGTGGAGCAGGCCCAGCGGGTGACCCAGACCCTGCGCCAGATGCCGCGCGAAATCGCCGCCCTGATGCCCTACCGCCCCATCGAGGTGCTGGCCATCGCGCCCTCGCAATCGCTCGATGCGCTGGCGCAGCGCCATGCTGGCGAGTTGCCTGCGGGCGCCTACAACGCGCTGGCCGGGCTGGGCGCGCTGGGGGCCAAATGCAGCCCGGGTGGCGCTGCGCTGGCCAGCTACCTGCTGTTTGAAGCGGGATTTATCAGGGCGCTGATGGCTCTCGGCGAGCACGATGCCTATGCCCGGCGCGACGAGTTGATGGCCTTTTTCGGCCAGCCATCAGGCCATTGAAACCACACGCAGCGCTAGATCAATCGGCCTCGCAATGCCATAATTACAGTATCAATTGTTACGGAGAAATCCTTGGAAAGCAGCCCCAGTCGCTAGCTTTCAACACCGCAAACTGACGCAGGGTCATACCGACTGACCACCGACTGACGTTAAAGGGGTTGAAAGCGATGCCACCTTCAACCCTTTTTTGCGACCAGGCATCTTGCAGATGGCTGGTGCCGACCCCTGAATCGATAGGCAGTCAGTCATGCTCAATATTTTTACGCTCGCCAATGGCCGGCTGTTCCAGGAAGAAATCGAATCCCTGGAAGAACTCTCCAAATTCCAGCCAATCTGGGTCGATCTGGAATCCCCTACGCTGGAAGAAAAACGCTGGATCAAGCAGTACTACGGCCTGTCGATTCCGGAAGACGCGATGGACGAGGACATTGAGGAGTCGGCGCGCTTTTACGAGGAAGACAACGGCGAACTGCACATCCGCTCGGACTTTCTGGTGGCCGACGAAGACGAGCCGCGCACGGTGCGAGTGGCTTTCATCCTGAATCTGGTCAACGACGACTTGAAAAGCAAGGGCGTGCTGTTTTCAATTCACGATGAAGACGTGCCGGTGTTCAGGCTGCTGCGCATGCGCGCGCGCCGCGCGCCAGGGCTGATCGAGGACGCCAAAGAAGTGCTGCTCAAGCTGTTCGATGCCGACGCCGAATACTCGGCGGACACGCTCGAAGGCATTTATGTCGAACTCGAAAAGGTCAGTACGCAGGTGCTGTCGGGCGACGTGACAGATGCGCTGGCCGGTGAAGTACTGGGCGCCATTGCCCGGCATGAGGACTTGAACGGCCGCATCCGCCGCAACATGATGGACACGCGGCGCGCCGTCAGCTTCATGATGCGCAGCAAAATGCTGAACGGCGAGCAGTTCGAGGAGGCACGACTAATTCTGCGCGACATCGACTCGCTCGATTCGCACACCGCCTTCCTGTTTGACAAGATCAACTTCCTGATGGACGCGACGGTCGGTTTCATCAACATCAACCAGAACAAGATCATCAAAATATTTTCAGTGGCCAGCGTTGCCTTGCTGCCGCCCACGCTCATTGCCAGCGTCTACGGCATGAACTTCAAAGGCTACTTCCCCGAACTCGAATGGACCTTTGGCTATCCCTATGCGCTTGGGCTGATGATTGCGAGCGCCGTGGTGCCGATGTGGTACTTCAGGAAGCGCGGCTGGCTTAAATAAGCTAAGCTGGCTGCCTTTTTCGAAAAAACCATGCTTTATGCCTGTAGCCCAATAAACACGGGCGCAAGCAGCTATTAAATTTATAGCATTCTCAGGAAGTTCTCTATGATCAACTGCGCATAGCGGCTGGCGACCTGTTCAATAAAGCTCGGAAAATCGACATGGGCGCTGTCGTCCGCGCGGTCTGAAATGACGCGCACGGCGGCAAACGGCACGGCGTAGTCCAGGCAGACCTGCGCCACAGCGGCGCACTCCATCTCGACGGCCAGCACCGGATGACCAGCTTCAGTCAACGCATCGCGCAGCGCACGCGATTCCCCGGCGCCGCTGACAAAGCGATCACCGCTGGCAATCAGGCCCTGGTGCACGCGGGCTGCGGCAAAGCCATGCGCGGCCAGCCCCTGCTGCGCCAGCGCCGCACAGGCCGCCTTGAACAGCAAAGCCGTCAAGGCGCCGTCACTGTCGAATCGGGTTTTGCCATAAAAAGGGACTTCATAGCGCGGAAACAGCGGGGAGACATCGAGGTCGTGCTGCACGAAATCGGTGGCGACCACCACGTCGCCCACCCGCACCCCCTCAGCCAGGCCACCCGCCACTCCGGTGAAGACGACGCGCCCGACGCCAAAGCGTTCGATCAGCGCTGCCGTGGTGGTGGCAGCCGCGACCTTGCCAATTCTTGACAATGCCAGGACCACCGGCTGGCCATGCAGATCACCCTGCCAGAAATCGCGGCCCGCGTGCGTGATCTGGCGTGGCTGCTGCAGCAGTTCGATCAGGCCACGCTGCTCCTGAGGCAGGGCACTGAGGATGGCGGTTGGCTGGACGGGAGGGATTGCGGGGAAAAGCATGCGCCGATTTTGCCTATAACGCTTGCGTTAAATACGTAGACACAAAAAAAAGGGGCAGCTTGCGCCGCCCCTGGAAAGCCTTTGCAGGCTTTAAAACTTGTTCCTCAACTCACCTGGTGACCCGGCTTACTTCTTGTCGCGCAGCTCGCGGCGCAAAATTTTGCCTACCGGCGTCTTGGGCAAATCGGTGCGAAACTCCACCACCTTGGGCTGTTTGTAGCCGGTGAGATTGATCTTGCAGTACTCGCGAATCTGCGCTTCCGTCAGGTCCGGATTTTTCTTGACGACCACCAGCTTCACGGCTTCGCCTGAGCGCTCGTCGGCCATTCCGACGCAAGCGACTTCCATCACGCCGCTCATCTTGCCAACCACATCTTCGATCTCGTTGGGATAGACGTTGAAGCCGCTGACCAGAATCATGTCTTTTTTGCGATCGACGATCTTGAAGAAACCGTTGTCATCCACTACCCCGATGTCGCCGGATTTGAAGTAGCCATCCGCCGTCATGACCTTGGCGGTTTCGTCGGGGCGCTGCCAGTAGCCGGCCATGACCTGCGGTCCCTTGATGGCAATCTCGCCGGGCTGGCCCTGCAGCACTTCACGTCCCTCGTCGTCGAGCAACTTGAAGTATGTGCCAGGAATCGGCACGCCGATAGTGCCGGTAAAGACTTTGCTGTTGGTCGGGTTGCAGCTGGCAGACGGCGAAGTCTCGCTCAGGCCGTAACCCTCGCAGATCGGACAACCGGTTTTTTCCAGCCACAGCTTGGCTACGGCGCTTTGCACCGCCATGCCGCCGCCCAGCGAGATTTTCAAGTGCGACCAATCCACCGTGTTGAAGTCGGGATGGTTGGCCAGGCCGTTGAACAGCGTGCTGACGGCCGGGAAGCTGTGCACCTTGTGTTTGGCCAGCTCTTTGAGCACAGCCGGCAGATCGCGCGGGTTGGGAATCAGGATATTCTTGCCACCGGTGCGCATGCCGAGCATCATGTTCACTGTGAAAGCGAAGATGTGGTACAGCGGCAGCGCGCAGACATAGACAGGCTGCTCGCCGGCCGGCAGGCTGGCCATGGCCGGACCATTCCAGGCTTCGGACTGCAGCACATTGGCTATCACGTTGCGGTGCAGCAAAACCGCACCCTTGGAGACACCGGTGGTGCCGCCGGTGTATTGCAGCACGGCCACATCGTCGGGCCGGATGTCGGGGCGCTTAAGCGTGCCACGCGTACCCTGCGCCACGGCGTCGTTGAAGCGGACCGCGCCCGGCAGGTTGTAGGCGGGCACCATTTTCTTGACGCTGCGCACCACATAGTTGACCAGCGCCCCTTTGACCAGCCCCAGCTGATCGCCCATGGCGCACAGCACCACGTGCTTGACCGGCGTACTGGCAAGGCATTGCTCCAGCGTATGGGCAAAATTCTCGACAATGATGATCGCCTTTGCGCCCGCGTCCTTGAGCTGGTGCTCGAGCTCACGCGGGGTGTAAAGCGGGTTGACATTGACCACTACAAAACCGGCGCGCAGTATGGCGGCGACCGCTACCGGGTACTGCGGCATGTTGGGCATCATGATGGCGACGCGGTCGCCCTTGGCCAAACCCAGGCCCTGCAGATAGGCGCCGAAGGAGACCGACAGACCGTCTGTCTCGCCAAAGGTGATGTCCTTGCCCATGAAGCTGTAGGCCACACGCTCACGGTACTTCTTGAAGCTCTCCTCCATCAGGGCTACCAGCGACGGGTACTGCGAGGCGTCTATGTCCGCAGGCACGCCAG
The DNA here is from genome assembly GCF_012927455.1 of Polaromonas sp. Lineage (GTDB taxonomy): Bacteria > Pseudomonadota > Gammaproteobacteria > Burkholderiales > Burkholderiaceae_C > Polaromonas. The sequence continues at coordinate 96,827 of NZ_JABBPE010000016.1, forward strand.
CCGGGTAGGCCTTGAGCCAAGGGCGGTCGATGACCTCTGCATTGCTCTTTGCGTTACTCACTGCATTCATGCGTGTCTTCTCCAATACGATTTACTTGATGCCACGGATTCTGGTGGCGCACACGCTGCATGGCTAGTGCGTTTTCCCTATGAAACAGGGAAATAGCAGAGGAATACCTCCCACCATCACCTGTCGCCGCGCTGGCGCCGTGCGGCAGCGAAGCGCTTTACTCAATCGCCTTGGCCATGTCCTCAATCACTTTTTTGGCATCGCCAAACACCATCATGGTCTTGTCCATGTAGAAGAGTTCGTTGTCGAGCCCGGCATAGCCTGCGGCCATGGAGCGCTTGTTGACGATCACGGTCTTGGCCTTGTACGCCTCCAGAATCGGCATGCCGTAGATGGCGCTGCCCTTGACGTGCGCGGCAGGATTGACCACGTCGTTGGCGCCCAAAATGATGGCGACGTCGGCCTGGCCGAATTCGCCGTTGATGTCTTCCATCTCGAACACTTGGTCATAGGGCACTTCGGCCTCGGCCAGCAACACATTCATATGGCCCGGCATGCGCCCGGCCACCGGGTGGATGGCATATTTGACGATGATGCCTTTCTCAGTCAGTTTGGCAGCCAGTTCTTTCACGGCATGCTGGGCGCGCGCCACAGCCAGCCCGTAGCCGGGCACGATGACCACAGTCTCAGCGTTGCCCAATACAAAGGCCGCATCATCGGCACTGCCGCTTTTAACCGAGCGCTGCACAGCCGAGCCCACGACAGCAGTAGTGGCCTCACCCCCAAAGCCGCCCAGAATCACGTTGAAGAACGAGCGGTTCATGGCCTTGCACATGATGTAGCTGAGGATGGCACCGCTTGAGCCCACCAGAGAGCCGGCGACGATCAGCATCGCGTTGTTCAAGCTAAAGCCGATGCCTGCTGCCGCCCAGCCCGAATAGCTGTTGAGCATCGACACCACCACCGGCATGTCGGCGCCTCCAATCGGGATGATGATGAGCACGCCCATAACAAACGCCATCAGTGTCGCAATGGCGAAAAAGATTGCGCTGCCCGTCAGCGTGTACATCACCACGTTGGCTATCAAAATCAAACCGAGGATCAGATTGAGCTTGTGCTGCCCGGCAAACTGCACCGGTGCACCCTGGAACAAGCGGAACTTGTAGGTCCCCGATAGTTTTCCGAAAGCGATCACCGAGCCGCTGAACGTGACTGCGCCGATCACCGAACCCAAGGCCAGTTCCAGCCGGTTGCCCGCCGGTATCGCCGCACCCTTGGCCACGATCTGAAAGGCCCATGGCTCGGCCACTGCAGCAATGGCAATGAATACCGCAGCCAAACCGATCATGCTGTGGAAGAACGCCACCAGCTCGGGCATCTTGGTCATCTCGACGGTCCTGGCGCGGTACGCGCCGTAGCCACCACCGACCACCAGACCAAGCAGCACCCAAGCCATGCCCAGCGCCTTGCCACCCGAAATTTCAACAATAAGCGCGGCGGTTGTCAAAATGGCAATCGCCATGCCGATCATGCCAAACAGGTTGCCGCGTATCGACGTAGTCGGATGACTCAGGCCCTTGAGCGCCTGAATGAAACAGACGCTAGCGACCAGGTACAGCAGCGTGACAAGATTCATGCTCATTTGGAAGCTCCTTCAGCCGCAGGCGCTGCCTTTTTCTCTTTTTTCTTGAACATTTCCAACATGCGCCGGGTCACCAAAAATCCGCCAAATACATTAACCGCCGCCAACGCCACCGCCAGCACGCCCATTGATCGGCCCAGCGTGGTTTCAGTCAACGCAGCCGCCAGCATGGCGCCAACGATCACGATGGCCGAGATCGCATTGGTCACCGCCATCAGCGGCGTGTGCAAGGCCGGCGTCACCGTCCACACCACGTGGTAACCCACGTAGATGGCCAGCACAAAAATAATCAGATTGATGATGGTGGGGGACACTGCATCCATGGTCTTCTCCTCTTGTTGGTCAGGACTGCGCCGCTCGTTACTTCGCGTCGCCCGATTAATCCGATGGTTTATTTCTTCTTGACTTCGCCGCCCTGCGTCATCAGGCAGGCAGCAACGATGTCATCTTCAAGATCGATGGCGAGCGCGCCGTCCTTGCTGATGATCAGCTTGAGGAAATCGAGCAGGTTGCGCGCGTAGAGCGCGCTGGCATCGGCCGCCACCAGCGCCGGCACATTGGTCTGGCCGATCAGTGTCACGCCGTACTTCACCACGGTCTTGCCGGGTTCGGTCAGCGGGCAATTGCCGCCCTGCGGAGCGGCAAGGTCAACAATCACGCTGCCGGGCTTCATGGATTTCACCATGTCTTCGGTCACCAGCACGGGTGCCGCACGGCCCGGAATCAGGGCGGTGGTGATCACTACGTCGGCCTGCGCCACGCGCTTGGCGACCTCCAGCTTCTGGCGCTCCAGCCAGCTTGGCGGCATCGGTTTGGCATAACCGCCCACGCCTATCGCCGCTTCACGTTCTTCATCGGTTTCGTAGGGCACGTCGATGAATTTGCCGCCCAGGGACTCGACCTGCTCTTTCACGCTCGGGCGCACGTCACTGGCTTCAATCACCGCGCCCAAGCGCTTGGCCGTGGCAATCGCCTGCAGACCGGCCACCCCCACGCCCAGAATCACCACGCGCGCCGCCTTCACCGTGCCGGCGGCCGTCATCAGCATGGGGAAGAAGCGCTGGTACTTTTCAGCGGCCATCATCACCGCCTTGTAGCCTGCAATATTGGCTTGCGATGAGAGCACGTCCATGCTTTGCGCGCGGCTGGTGCGCGGCGCGGCTTCGAGCGCAAACGCGGTCAGCTGCGCTGCTGCCAGCCGCTGCAGGCCGGTCGCGTCAAACGGGTTAAGCATGCCGACCAGCACACTGCCGGCTTTGGCATAGGCCATCTCGCTGTCCAGCGGGCAACGCACCTTGAGCACGATGTCGGCGCTGTAGGCGCCGGCTGCGTCGGTGATCTCGGCGCCGACTGCGGTGTAAGCCTCGTCCGGAACACTGGCCGCCACTCCAGCGCCCGACTGGACGCGGATGGTGTGGCCTTGCGCCATGAGCTTTTTGGCCGTTTCCGGCGTGATCGCGACGCGTGTCTCTTCGGCCGTTATTTCGGCAGGTACCCCAATCAGCATGGGTCTCTCCTCAGTGCGTTAGTTTTATGGCTTGATTCACGTCAAGTCGCAGGCAAGCTGATGCGAAACCTGGACAAAAATTTCAGCTGTCTGGGAGCTTACATGAGATTTTTGGAATTTGCCGCAAGCCAGGCGAGAGTTTTTAGCCGCATCAGGCCCATGACTCACAGGCTCATGAAAAAGCCTCTTGCGCCGTGTGATCGGCTGACGCGGCTAGCGCGGGACAGAGCAGAGACCGCGCCAGACCGCCAAGGCGGCCCGTCACAGCTATGAACGCATTACTTGGCGGTCGGCATCACAAACTCGGCGCCCTTGCCAATGCTTTCGGGCCAGCGCTGCATGATGGATTTTTGCTTGGTGTAAAAGCGCACGCCCTCTTCGCCGTAGGCGTGCATATCGCCGAAGAGACTTTTTTTCCATCCGCCGAAGCCATGCCAGGCCATGGGCACGGGAATCGGCACGTTGATGCCAACCATGCCGACCTGAATGCGGCGGCCGAATTCGCGCGCCACGTGGCCGTCGCGCGTGAAGCAGCTCACACCGTTGCCAAATTCATGCGCGTTGATCAGGTCCACCGCTTCCTTCAAATCCTTGACGCGCACGCAGCCCAGCACCGGGCCAAAAATTTCTTCCTTGTAAATGCGCATGTCCGGCGTGACATGGTCGAACAGCGTGCCGCCCATCCAGAACCCATCCTTGCAGCCTTCGCCAGCGTTGGCACCGGTGAAGGTGCGGCCATCGACCAGCAGCTTCGCGCCCTCTTTCACGCCGGTGTCGATGTAGCCGGTGATGCGCTGGTGCGCGGCGGCCGTCACGATCGGACCCATCTCGGCGTCCAGGTTGACGCCGTTCTTAATCACCAGCGTTCTGGCGCGCGCTTCCAGCATCGGCAGCAGCCGCTCGGCCACGTCGCCCACCAGAACGGCAATCGAAATCGCCATGCAGCGCTCGCCGGCCGAGCCGTAACCGGCGCCAATCAGCGCATCAACCGCCTGCTCCAGATCGGCATCAGGCATGACCACCATATGGTTCTTGGCTCCGCCCAGCGCCTGCACGCGCTTGCCGTGGTGGGCGCCGGTCTCGTAGATGTAGTTAGCGATCGGTGTCGAGCCGACAAACGACACGGCCTTCACATCGGGATGCACTAGCAAGGCATCGACCGCTTCCTTGTCACCCTGCACCACGCTAAAAACGCCGTCAGGCAGACCCGCCTGCTTGAGCAGCTCGGCCATGAACAGACTGGCGCTTGGGTCAATCGGGCTGGGTTTCAGCACAAAGCAGTTGCCCGCCGCAATCGCGACCGGAAACATCCACATCGGCACCATCACCGGGAAGTTAAAGGGCGTGATGCCGGCGACGACACCCAGAGGCTGGCGCAGCGTCCAGTTGTCAATGCCGGTGGAGACCTGGTCGGTGAAATCACCCTTGAGCAGTTGCGGGATGCCGCAGGCAAATTCGACAATGTCGATGCCGCGTGAGACCTCGCCCTGCGCATCGGTAAACACCTTGCCGTGCTCGGCGGTGATCAGGTGGGCCAGCTTGTCCTTGTTCTGGTTCAGCAGTTCCAGGAACCTGAACATGACCCGCGCGCGGCGGATCGGCGGCGTGTCGGACCAGGCCGGAAAAGCCGCCTGGGCTGATGCCACGGCGGCGTCCACATCGGCCGCGCTGGCCAAGGCGACATGGCCGGACACGGCGCCGCTGGCTGGGTTGAAAACTTCCTGGCTGCGGGCTGGCTTGGCGGCGCTGACGCGGCCATTCAGATAGTGGCCAATGGTGGCTTGGGCGGTGGTGGTGGGTGACAAAGACATGACGGATCCCTATGAATGAATGAGTGAACTCAGTCTAGGGCGCTCCGCTCGCCTTGATAAGCCGGTCAAAGCTGATTACATTGTTCACATTAATGAACAATAGATGAGCTTTTAAAGGTTATTCATGTCATCCGACCTACTTTCCCCGCTGGTGGCTGACCTGCATCTGCTCACGGTGCTTGCCAGCACGAAAAGCTTTACCGAGGCCGCCCGCCGCCTTGGCGTATCCAAAGCTTCGGCCAGCATGCGCATCAGCGAGCTGGAGCGCGTGGCCGGCGTGCTGCTGGTGCGCCGCACAACCCGCTCGGTCGGCCTGACAGAAGCCGGCCAGCAAATGGTGAGCGGCATGCAGCCGGCTTTTGAGCGCATCAGCGAGAGCTACACCGCCGCGCGCGATCTGGTCGGCACCCCGCGCGGGCTGGTCCGGCTGACGGCGCCGGTCGCCTTGGGACGCCAGCATCTGGCACCGAGAATAGCCAGCTTCCTGCAGCGCTACCCCGATATTCATATTGAGTTGGAACTGACCGACCGTTTCGTCAATCTGGCCAGCGAAGGGTTTGATTTGGCCGTGCGCCATACCAGCACGCCGCCCGAAACGCATGTCGCCTGGGTGCTGTGCGAGACCCGGTCGGTGCTGGTCGCCAGCCCCGACTACCTGCTGCGGCGCGGCGTGCCAGCGCACCCGTCCGAACTGGTGTCGCACGACTGCCTGCTTTACCTGGGCGACCATGCGGAAAGCTGGACTTTTGTCCGTTCGGCCCGCAACACCAAACGCAAGTCGGCCGATCGGGTGGGCGTAAACATCGCCGGCTCGCTGAAAGCGAACAACAGCGAAGTGCTGCGCGACGCGCTGCTGGCTGGCCTGGGTATCGGCCTGCTGCCCGACTTCAGTCTTCCGCCAAGCGAGGCCCCCACGCTTTTCACTTCGTGTAATGCGCTGCCCCCCGAGGGGGCTGCGCTTGCTCGGGGCGGCCCGGCGCGGCGCGCGGCCCGCCAAAAAGACGCAGCGCTGGTGCAGGTGTTGCCCGACTGGCAGGTGCAAGGCTTTTTCGGTGATCGAATCTACGCCTTGCGGCCTTGGTCGGCACAGGTACCCAAGGCGGTCCAGTGCCTGGTTGAGCATTTGCGCCAGAGCTTCGCCGGTGGCTTTCCCACCGTTCTTAAAAGCCCGTCTGCCACTTGAGGTCATGTCATCAATGCCACGCATAATCTCGCCCATGAATAAACGATGGAAACCCAACGTCACGGTCGCGGCGGTGATTGAACGCACGATCGACGGCATGCAGAAATTTTTGCTGGTCGAAGAAGAAACCCGTGACGGCCTGCGGCTGAACAACCCGGCGGGCCATCTGGACGCGGGCGAAAGTCCGCAGCAGGCCTGTGCGCGCGAAACACTGGAAGAAACGGCTTTTCATTTCTCGCCGACGGCCTTGGTGGGCATTTATCTCTCCCGTTTTGAGCGCATCCAGCCCGGCCACGCGAAGCCGCTGGACGTGACCTACCTGCGCTTTACGTTTTGCGGCGAGCTGGGCGAACATGTAGCCGGTCAGCCGCTGGACCACGGCATTGTGCGCACCGTGTGGATGAGCGCCGATGAAATCAGGGCCTGTGTTCCCCGGCACCGCAGCCCGCTGCTGCTGGCCAGTCTGCAGGACTACCTGGCCGGGCGACGTTTTCCGCTGGACCTTATCGCCACCGATCAATCTGTTTTGCTACAAAATAGATAGCTGCTTGCGCCCATGCAATATGGGCTAGAGGCCTATTTGTCTATATTTTTGGGGAACTGGGCGGCGTCGAGTTGAAAACAGTTCACCCGAACAACTCAACACCCTGGTTCAAAATGAAGCATTGCGCTGAAAAAGCCTAGTCGCTGCCGCAAAGATCAAAGCCGAATGAGCGGCTCAAACCCGAAAGCATTGTCATGAATCTGCAAGACTGGATTGGCCGCAGCGAGACGGTGGACGACATCGCTACCGCAACGCCGTACGCGGCACTGGCTGCCACACTGGACTGGCCGAAAACGCCAGGCAAGGATAGACCCCCGCCCGGTACACCGCTGCCCAGACTGTGGCACTGGCTGTACTTTTTGCCGATCAACCGGCAGTCCGACATCGGGCCTGACGGCCACGCCAGGCGGGGCGGTTTCATGCCACCGGTGCCGCTGCCGCGCCGCATGTGGGCGGGCAGCGATTTTGCGTTTCATACGCCGCTGTTGATTGGAGACAGCCTGCAACGCACCTCCACCATTGCCGACGTGAAGGAAAAGTCGGGCCGCACCGGCAGCCTGATCTTTGTGAAAGTGCGCCATGAAATCCGCCGCAACGGCGCAGCAGAGGTGGCCCTGACAGAGCACCACAACATCGTTTACCGCGCGGCGCCGCAGCCCGATGACGTCACGCCCGCGCCACAAGCCACCGCCGAAGAATCAACGTGGGAACGACGCATCACGCCCGACGACGTGCTGCTGTTTCGCTACTCGGCGTTGACCTTTAATGGCCACCGCATTCACTACGACCGCAAGTATGTGACCGAGGTCGAAGGCTACCCGGGCCTGGTCGTGCATGGTCCGCTGATCGCCACGCTGCTGATGGACCTGTTGCGCCGCCAGTTGCCCGATGCGACCGTAGCGCGCTTCGAGTTCAAGGCGCTGCGGCCGACTTTTGACATCCACCCTTTCTCCGTGCACGGCCAGCCTTCGGCTGACGGCAAAACCGTGCACCTGTGGGGCCGCGACCATGAAGGCTGGCTCACGATGGACGCCACCGCAACGCTGGCCTGATCAGGACACTTTTATGCAAACCCTCAAAGACATTACCGTCGTCTCACTCAAGATCGCCATTGCCGCGCTGCGCGGTGGAAAGGTGGTTTAAGCATGCTTGACCCCACACCCCAGACTTACCTGTTCGTTCCCGGCAACCGGCCCGAGCGCTTTGCCAAGGCGCTGGCAGCAGGCGCTGACCGCATCATCATTGACCTGGAAGACGCGGTAGCGCCTGCCGACAAGGCAGCCGCACGCGCTGCGATTGCCGAGTGGATGGGTCACGCCGGCGAAGCGCGCGAAAAAGTCCTGATCCGCATCAACGACGCGGCCACCGCCTGGCATGGCGAAGACCTGGCGCTGATCCATGCCGTGCAGTCGCGCAGCGTCATGCTGCCCAAGTGCGAAGCCGCCGCGCAGGTGGCGGCCGTGCTGGCCCAGCTGGCCAGCAGCGCGAGCGTGCTGCCGCTGATCGAGACCGCGCGCGGCCTGCTGGCCTTGCCCGCCATTGCGGCCGCGCCCGGCGTGGCGCGCCTGGCCTTTGGCGCGCTCGACTACATGCTGGACCTGGACATTCCGGCCGACAGCCTGGCGCTGGACTATGCTGCAGCGCAACTCGCCATCGCCTCGCGCGCGGCCGGACTTGCGCCGCCTGTGGCCGGTGTCACGCCCGCGCTGGATGCCGCACGCGTGAGCGCAGACATGGGGCATGCGCGTAGCTTGGGCTTTGGCGCCAAGATGTGCATTCATCCTTCCCAGGTCGCCGCAGTGCATGCAGCGCTGGCGCCCCGCGCCGAAGAACTGGTCTGGGCGCAGCGCGTCATGCAGGCCTGGCAGGCGGCCAGTAGTGGCGCCATCCAGGTCGACGGAAAAATGGTCGACTTGCCGGTGGTCCGCAAAGCCGAGCGCCTGCTGACCCAGGCGGCCCGCATGCCTTGACGCTCAAAAAAATCAAACCCCATCCAACGGAGTAACCATGCCCGCAAGCATCATTGATTCCAGAATATTCGGCGACATGTTCAGCGACGCCAGGATGCGCCAGGTCTGGTCTGACGAAAACCGCACCGCCAAGTACCTCGACATCGAGCGCGCGCTGGCCAAGGTGCAGGGCGAGCTGGGCTTGATCCCGCAAGATGCCGCCGACGAGATCGTCAAGAACTGCAATCTCCAGCAAATTGACTGGCCCCAGCTCAAGGCCAGGACCGAGCAGATCGGCTATCCCATCATTGCCGTGGTCAACCAGATCAATGCCGCTTGCCGCGACAAGCTCGGCGAATACTGCCACTGGGGGGCCACCACACAGGACATCACCGACACCGCCGCCGTGCTGCAAATCCGTGAAGGCCTGGCGCTGGTGGAAGAAGACCTGAAAGACATTTCCGCTGCACTGGCCAAGCTGGCGCTTGAGCACCGCAACACACCCGTCATCGGCCGCAGCAATCTGCAGCAGGCCACGCCGATCACTTTTGGCTACAAGATGGCCAGCATCCTGGCGGGCATAGAGCGCCACCGTGAACGGCTGGAGCAGCTCAAGCCCAGAGTGCTGGTCGGTGAGTTTGGCGGCGCGTCGGGCACGCTGTCGTCGCTGCAAAAAGGCGCGATGCAAACCCAGGCCGGCCTGATGAAAGAGCTGGGTCTGGGCCAGCCGCTGATTTCATGGCACACCGTGCGCGACAACTTTGCCGAGGTCGGCGCGTTTTTAGCCATCGTCGGCGGCTCGCTCGGCAAGATCGCCATGGACGTGAAGCTGATGATGCAGACCGAGGTTGCCGAAGTGTTTGAACCCTATGCCCCCGGGCGCGGCTCGTCGTCGACCATGCCGCAAAAGCGCAATCCGATCTCCTGCCTCTACATCCACGCCAACATCTCGGTGGTGCGCCAACTGGCCGCCTCGCTGATGGACGCGATGGTGGCCGACCATGAACGCTCTACCGGCCCGTGGGAAATTGAATGGGTGGCCATGCCCGAGATTTTCTGCCTGATGTCGGGTGCGCTCAAGCAAACCAAATTCATTTTGAGCGGGCTGGAAGTGGATGCCGAGCAGATGCGCCGCAACATCGACATGACGCACGGGCTGGTGATGTCCGAGGCCGTGATGATGGGCCTGGGCCCCTTCATTGGCCGCGAATACGCCCACGATCTGGTCTATGACATCTGCCGCGAGGCGCTAAAGCAAAAGCGCCCGCTGATCGAGCTGCTGGCCGCGCACCCCGAGATCAACAAACATGTGACACGCGAACAGCTGGCGTCGTTTTGCGACCCGAAGAACAACCTCGGACAGGCTGGCGTCATGGTCGACCGGGTGCTGGCCAGCCTGAAACATTGACGGGAAGCGGGCCCTGACATTCAAACCCGACAACCAGGCCTGCAAAACCGCAGATTAGCCCAGCCTTCAGCCCCCGGGGATAATCAGCCCCATGGGCGAAGTATCTACAAGGAAGCAACGGGTGGTGGTGGGTTTGAGCGGCGGCGTCGATTCGGCCGTGACGGCGCACCTGCTTAAGCAGCAGGGCCACGAGGTCATCGGCATCTTCATGAAGAACTGGGAAGATGACGACCGACCCGCCGGGTCGGGTGACGACGACGTCGGCTATTGCACATCCAACATCGACTTTGTCGATGCGGCGGCCGTCGCCGACGTGATCGGCATCGAGATCGAGCATGTCAACTTCGCGGCCGACTACAAGGACCGCGTGTTCGCCGAATTCCTGCGCGAATACCAGGCCGGCCGCACGCCCAACCCCGACATCCTGTGCAACGCCGAAATCAAGTTCAAGGCCTTTTTGGACCACGCGATGCGCCTGGGCGCCGAGAAAATCGCCACCGGCCACTACGCCCGCGTGCGCCAGAGCGAGGCGAGCGGCCTGTACGAGCTGCTCAAGGGGCTGGACCCGGCCAAGGACCAAAGCTATTTTTTGCACCGCCTGAACCAGGCACAGCTGTCCAAAACTCTCTTTCCGGTCGGCGAGTTGCGCAAGACCGAGGTGCGCCGCATCGCCGACGAGATTGGTCTGCCGAACGCGAGGAAAAAAGACTCGACCGGCATCTGCTTCATTGGCGAGCGGCCGTTTCGTGAGTTTTTGAACCGCTACATCGCCAAGGCGCCCGGCCCCATCAGAAACGACCAGGGCCGCCTTCTGGGCGAGCATGTCGGCCTGTCGTTTTACACGCTGGGCCAGCGCCAGGGCCTGGGCATTGGCGGCGTCAAAGCCAGAGGCGCGGACCTGAAGGCGGCACAGGCGCGCGGGCAGCGCGGCGTGGGCGAGCACGAACCCTGGTTTGTGGCGCGCAAAGACTTGGAAACCAATACCTTGTGGGTGGTGCAAGGCCATGCGCACCCGTGGCTGCAATCGACGCTGCTGAGCGCGCAGAACTGCAGCTGGGTGGCGGGCACCGCGCCGCTGCCGGGCGCGCTGGCCGCCAAAACCCGTTACCGCCAGCTTGACGCCGCCTGCGAGCTGCGCAGCGCCAGCGGCGACGCCTGCGAACTGGCGTTTTCACAAGCCCAGTGGGCCGTCACGCCAGGGCAATCCGCGGTGCTGTACCAAGGCGAGGTCTGCCTGGGCGGCGGTGTGATCGACAGCAGCAACGTGCAGAACCTGCCAGCCAGCGCGAAACCACCCAACAGCCACAAAATACCTATCAAATAAGGCTCTAGCCCAATAGGTACGGGCGCAATCAGCTATTAATTTAATAGCGGCAAAACGCCCGGCTCAGGTCGGCCTGCACGCGTTCCGCTTGCCGCCCAGGCCCAGGTAGCTATCGATAATCCGTCCGTCGCGCAGCAGCGCCTCGGCCTGGCCACTGAGCGCCACGGCGCCCATTTCCAGCACATAGGCCCGGTCGGCCAGTTGCAGCGCGGCGCGGGCGTTCTGCTCGACCAGCAGCACCGACACGCCGGCGCTGCGCAGCGAGGCCACGACCTGCAGCACCTCGCACACGATCCGCGGGGCCAGGCCCAGCGAGGGTTCGTCGAGCAGCAGCAGCCGCGGCCTGGCCATCAGCGCCCGGCCTATGGCGAGCATCTGCCGCTCGCCGCCCGACAGCGTGGCAGCCCATTGGGCGCGGCGCTCGTGCAGGCGCGGAAAGATGGCGAACACCTCCTGCATGCGTTCGGACTGGTCGCGCAGGCCCTTGCGCCAGCGCGAAAAGCCGCCCAGCAGCAGGTTGTCCTCGACCGACATCTCGCCAAACAGCTCGCGCTTTTCCGGCACCAGCGCCACGCCGCGCGCCACCATCGCCTCGACCGTGGGGCGACCGATGGACTCGCCCGCCAGCGTCAGCCGGCCACTGGACGGCAGCAAGCCCATCGCCGCGCACAGCAAGGTGGTTTTGCCCGCGCCATTGGGACCAATCACGGTGACGATTTCGCCCGGATGGACCAGCAGTTCGACGCGGTGCACTGCTTCCACCGAGCCGTAGCAGACGCAAAAATCCTTCAACTCAAGCAGCGGCTGGCTCATGCGGCGGCCTGCAGCAAGTCGTCGCTGCCGCCCAGATAGGCGTCCAGCACACGCGGGTTGGCCTGCACCTGCGCCGGTGTGCCACGGGCGATCACGGCGCCAAACTCCAGCACCGTGATGCGATCGGCCAGGTTCATCACAAACTCCATGTCGTGCTCCACCACCAAAATGCCCATGCCCTCGGCGCGCAACTGGCGCAGCAGCGTCGCCAGCGCCTGCTTTTCAAGATGGCGCAGGCCGGCAGCCGGTTCGTCCAGCAGCAGCACGGCCGGTTGACTGGCGAGGGCCCGCGCAATCTCGATAATGCGCTGCTGCCCCAGTGCCAGCGAGGCAGCTGGTGCATTGGCATAGGCGGCCAGCCCGCAACGCGCCAGCTGGCGCAAGGCTTCCTGGCGCAAGGCGGCCTCCTGCGCGCGGTCCAGCCGCAGCATGGCGGCCAGCCAGCTGGCGTGACTGCGCCCGTGCGTGCCAAGTGCCACGTTCTCCAGCACGCTGCGCTGGCCGAGCAGGCGCACATGCTGGAAGGTGCGGCTCAGGCCGAGCAGGGCGAAATCACGGGCCGGCTGCGCCTTCATGGCGCGCCCCATCAACACAACCTCGCCCGCCGTCGGGTCGTCCACGCCCGAGATCATGTTGAAGAAGGTGCTCTTGCCGGCGCCGTTGGGACCGATCAGCGCGTGGATTTCGCCCGCCTGGACATCCATCGTCACGGCGTTGTTGGCGAGCAGGCCGCCGAAGCGCTTGGTCACGCCGCGCGCCTGCAGCACCACCTGGCCGGCCGGCGGCAGGGCACGCGAGGGCAGCGGCGCCGCGGCTACGGCGGACGCGGGCTTATCGGGCACATCAGGTCTTAACCAGCGCTGCGACAGACGCGCCAGGGACGGCCAGAGCCCGCCGGCAAAGCGCTGCAGCACGAACAGCATCAGCAGGCCGAACACAATCACTTCAAAATTGCCGGTAGCGCCTAGCAGGCGCGGCAGCACATCCTGCAGCTGCGCTTTCAGCAAGGTGATGAGGGCCGCGCCCAGCAGCGCGCCCCACAGGTGGCCGGCGCCGCCAACCACCGCCATGAACAGGAACTCGATGCCGATATGAAGATTGAACGGCGTCGGGTTGACGAAGCGCTGCAGGTGCGCGTAAAACCAGCCCGACAGGGCTGCCAGCAGCGCCGCCAGCACGAACACCTTGACGCGGTAGCGCGCCGTGTCCACGCCCATGGATTCGGCCATGACGCGGCTGGTTTTAAGCGCGCGCAGGGCACGGCCTTCGCGTGAATCGAGCAGGTTGTGCAGCGCCCACAGCGCCAGCAGCAGGGCCGCCCAAACCACTATCCCCAGCCCGCGCGGCGCGGCCAGCGAGACGCCGCCCAGCGTGAGCGGCGGTACGCCGGCGATGCCGGTATGCCCGCCCAGCAGCTCCAGGTTGCCAAACAGGTAGTACAGGCTGAGGCCCCAGGCAATCGTGCACAGGGGCAAATAATGACCCGACAATTTGAGCGTGATGCTGCCCAGCAGCCAGGCCACGGCAGCGGTCAGCAGCAGGCCGAGCAAAAGCCCCAGCCAGGGCAGCAAGGCGGGCGCGACCAAGCCGCCCAGCGCGTCAGTCACCGCCGGCGAGGTGCAAAGCCAGGCCGTGGCATAGGCGCCCAGGCCGACAAAAGCCGCCTGTCCGAAGGAGGTCATACCGGCCACGCCTGTCAGCATCACCAGGCCTGCGGCCACCAGCGCGTACAGCCCGATATAGTTGAGCAGCGTGATGCTGTAGTCGGGCAGCCAGCCCCAGGCCAGCGCCAGCGCGGCGACGAAAACCAGCGTGAGGCGGCGGCGTGTCATTCCTCGTCCTCTATGTGGTGGCTGCGCAGCGAGCGCCACAGCAACACCGGAATGATCAGGGTAAAAACCAGCACCTCCTTGAAAGGGCTGGCCCAGAACGAGGCAAACGCTTCGAGCTGGCCGACCAGCAGGGCGCCGGCCAGCGCCAGCGGGTAGCTGGCCAGTCCGCCGACGATGGCCGCCACGAAACCCTTGAGTCCGATCAGAAAACCGGTGTCGTAGTACATGGTTGTCAAGGGCGCGATCAACAGGCCTGAGACCGCGCCTATCAGGCCCGCCAGCGCAAAGCTCAGGTCGCCCGAGAGGCCGGTCGGAATCCCCATCAACCGCGCGCCAACGCGGTTCATCGCCGTGGCGCGCAAGGCCTTGCCCACCATGGTGTGGCCAAAAAACCAGAATAGCGCGCCGACCAGGCCGAACGAGACCCCCATGACAACCAGCGACTGCCCGCTGAGCGTCAAACCGCCCAGCGCCAAGCGCGCTTCTGAAAATGCGGCGGTACGCGAACCTTCGGCGCCGAAAAACAGCAAACCCAGGCCAACCAGCACGCCGTGCAAGGCCACCGACACGATCAGCAGCATCAGCACCGTGGCGTCGGCCAGCGGGCGGTAGGCCAGGCGGTAGAGCAGTGGGCCTAGCGGCGTGACTAGCAGCAGCGTGGCCGCGCTCTGCGCGACCATGGACGTGGGGTGCAGCAGCACCAGGGCGCCGGCCGCCGCAGGCAAGGCCACCGTCCAGAGCAGGGTGGCGCCCCAGTCCACCAGCGCACCGCGTTGCCAGCGCCAGGCCTCAACGGCCAGCGCCAGCGCCGCCAGTGCCAGCAGCAGCCACAAGGTGGGAGGCACACCGCCGGCCTGCAGCACAGCCATCGACAAGGCGGCAAACGCGACCAGCTCGCCTTGCGGGATAAAGATCACGCGCGTCACAGAAAACACCAGCACCAGGGCCAAAGCCATCAGGCCGTAAACCGCGCCGTTGACGACGCCGTCCTGCGCGAGCAACATCGCGATCTGCACATCCATAGTCGATTCCGGTTAATAGCTCCAAACCCTTGCCAAAATTGCGGGGGCGCACCCCGCGCCTGACGATCAGGGCTGGTATTTCCAGGCGCCGTTCTCGATTTTCACCATCACGCGCGCGCGCTGGTCCAGGCCCAGATGGTCACTGCTGGACATGTTGAAAATGCCGTGGGCACCGGCCAATTCCTTGACCTGCTCCAGCGCGTCGCGCAGTGCGATGCGGAACTCAACGCTGCCGGGCTGGGCCTTCTTCAGCGCTTGCGGCAGGGCGGCCGCCATCAGCAGCCCGGCATCCCAGGCATGCGCGCCAAAGGTAGATACCGAGCCCTTGCCATGCGCCGCCTCGTAGACGCTGACATAGGCCGCCGCGGACTTTTTCAGCGGATGACCGGCCGGCAGCTGGTCAAACACCAGGACGGGACCGGCGGGCAAGAAAGTTCCCTCGACGTCCTTGCCGCCGACGCGCAGGAAGTCTGCGTTGGCGACGCCGTGGGTCTGGTAGATTTTGCCGGTGTAGCCGCGCTCCTTGAGCGCCTTCTGCGGCAGCGCGGCCGGTGTTCCAGCGCCGGCAATCAGCACCGCATCGGGTTTGGCGGACATCGTTTTAAGAACCTGGCCGGTCACCGACGTGTCGCTGCGGGCATAGCGTTCGCTGCCGACAATCTGTATCTTTTTCAGCGCGGCGGCCTTGCTGAACTCCTGAAACCAGCCCTCGCCGTAGGCATCGGAAAAGCCGATGAAGGCCACGCTTTTGATGCCGCTGTTGGCCATGTGCTCGACGATGGCCAGCGACATCATGATGTCGTTTTGCGGCGTCTTGAAGACCCAGCGCTTCTTGGCGTCTTGCGGCTCGACAATGCGCGCCGACGCGGCCATCGAGATCATCGGCGTCTGCGCTTCGGCGATCACGTCGATCATGGCCAGCGAGTTCGGCGTGATAGTGGAACCCAAAATGATATCTACCTTGCTTTCCGTGATCAGCTTGCGCGTGTTGCTCACGGCACCTGTGGTGTCCGACGCGTCATCGAGCACGATATAGTTGATCTTCTGCCCCGCAATCGTTTTGGGCATCAGGGCGATGGTGTTCTTCTCGGGGATGCCCAGCGACGCGGCCGGCCCGGTGGCCGACACGGTGACGCCGACGTTGACGTCGGCCAGCGCCAGCGTACTGGCCAGCAGCGCGGCAGCCAATACCACGGGCTTCAGGGGTTTCATGATTTTCATGGGGTCTCCAGTTATGGTTGAGTGAAAACGAATTGGCGCGGGCGGAAAGCTGCTTTATTTGACGAGAGCGCTGACTTGCCGGGGCGGTTTGACGGCGCCCAGGCCACCTAGAAAAAGATCGGCCACGATGGGTGCCATGGCGCCGTAATCAAGCTCGCCTTCGGGTTTCATCCAGGTGAACATCCAGTTGATCATTCCAAACAGCAGCATGGTCAGGGGCTTGCTCAGTTCGGCCTGCCGCAATTCGGGGTGCATGCCAGCGACCGCGAGAGAAAATCCGGCGACCACCTCGCGCTGCTTGTCCAGCACGCTCTGCCTATCCTCGGGCTGGAGGAAGCGCACGTCCTCGGTCAGCACGCGGTGCGCATCCTGGGCGTCGGCGTATTCCTCGACGATGCGGCGAATCAGTTCACGCAGCTTCTGCTCGGGGACCAGCGCCTCGCCCAGCACGTCGAGCACCAGCGCCTGCAGCCGTGACACATGGCCGTCGGCAATGCTGACGAGCAGGCTGTATTTGTCGCGGTAGTAGTGGTAGAGCGTCGCCTTGGACAGCCCGCAGGCTTCGGCAACCTGGTTCATCGAGGTGGCAGGGTAACCGCGGCGCGCGAACAGGTGCGCCGCCGCAGCAAGAATTTTCTCGCGCTGGTCGTCGTAGCCGGCGGCGCGTCCTCGGGCCATCAGGCGCTCCTTTCAGCGTTCATCGAATGACAGCACGACGCGTTCGGTCAGCGGATGGGCCTGGCAGCTCAGCACAAAACCGGCCGCCACCTCGTTCTTGTCGAGCGCAAAGTTGCGCTCCATGCGCACCTGGCCCTCCATCACCTTGGCGCGGCAGGTGCCGCAGACGCCCGAGGTGCAAGAAAACGGCACTTCCAGACCGGCCGCCGTGGCGCAGTCCAGAATGCTGGGCTGGTCATGGCGAAACTCGATCTCGCGGCGCAAGCCGTCGCGAATGATGAGCACGCGCGCCACCTCGGCATCGCCGGGCTGGGCCTGGTGAATCACCGCGCCCATCTGCCCGGTCCCCGGCTCTACCGTTTGCTCGCTCGCCGGCTGCGCCACGCCGAAGCGTTCAATGTGAATGCGCTGCTCGGGCACGCCGGCGGCTAGCAATGCCGCCTCGGCCTCGTCGTTCATCTGAAACGGGCCGCAAATGTAGACCTCGCCGATGCCGGCGCCTGGTAGCACGGTGGCGAGAAACTCGCTGATTTTCTCGCGGTTCATCACGCCGCGATTCAACGCCCCGCCAGCGCGCCGCGCTGCAGCCGCCCCGGCTGGGGCCGCCTCAGCGGACAGCAGCGCGGCAACGGGCGGGCCGTCGCCGTCCTCGCTCGGTTCGTCGGAGAACACCTGGTGCAGCACCAAGCGCGCCATGTAGCGGTTTTTCAGGTCTTCGAGTTCTTCCTTGAACATCGTCGAGCGGATCTGCCGGTTGCCGTAAATGAGCGTGCACTGGCTGTGCGGTTCGCGCGCCAGCACCGTCTTCAGGATGGACAGAATCGGTGTGATGCCG
The DNA here is from genome assembly GCF_012927455.1 of Polaromonas sp. Classification (GTDB taxonomy): domain Bacteria; phylum Pseudomonadota; class Gammaproteobacteria; order Burkholderiales; family Burkholderiaceae_C; genus Polaromonas. Next base: position 114,606 of record NZ_JABBPE010000016.1, read on the forward strand.
CTGCCGCCGGCGATGCCGACATGGTGGCGGCGCGCGGCCGGGTCCAGCGGCACAAAAAAGCGTCCCTGCGGCGCCATCACCTGGATCGTGTCACCGGGTTTGAGGCTGGCATTGATCCAGTTGGAAAACACGCCGCCCTTGACCTTGCGCACGCCCACGCGCAGCTCGCCATCGTCCACCCCGGCGCAGATCGAATAGGAGCGGCGCAGGTCCTGCCCGTCTATCTCGGTGCGCAGCGTCAGGTACTGCCCTTGCGTGAAACCGAAGATCGCGCGCAGCCCCTGCGGTACCTCAAAGGAGACGATCACGGCTTCCGGCGTATCGGCCTGCACCGAGCGAACGGTCAGCGGATGAAAGAGGGTGCTCATGGCGAACTCGATTTGATCTTGGTGAGTCGTGCTGAAGGGCGTCAGATCGGCTTGAAATACTCGAAGGGCTCCAGGCACGCCAGGCAGCGGTACAAGGCCTTGCATGCCGTCGAACCATAGGCCGATAGCTGCGTCGTGTCGGTGCTGGCGCAGCGCGGGCAGGCAATTAGCGTGCTGACCACGACGCGGCGGCTGAGGAAGCGCAGCGGCAGCGCCGCGCCCGCGACCAGCGCACCGGGTGGCGCAATGCCGTAGTCGCGCAGCTTGCGCCGGCCCGCGGCGCTGATCCAGTCGGTGGTCCAGGCCGGCGCGCGCTGCAGCCGCACGCGCGCGGGGCCGAGGCCGGCGGCATCAATCGCTTCGATCACAAGGCGCTCGATCAGCTCGGTGGCGGGGCAACCGGAATAGGTTGGCGTGAGCACGATCTCCAGCGCGCTGCCTGCTGCATCGCCCTGCGGCAGCACGTCGCGCACGATGCCCAGGTCGCACAGCGACAGCGCCGGGACCTCGGGATCTAGCACGGTGCCCAGTACCTCCCAGGCCAGGGCGATGCGGGCGTCGCGGGTAGTCGGCGCGGTGACGTTCACCAGGCACCGCCCGGATAGGCGCGCTGCAGATACTGCATCTCGCTCAGGAGATGGCCCATGTGTTCACTGTGCAGGCCGCGCTTGCCGGTGCTGCGAAACGCGCTGTCTGGCGGCAAGGCCAGGCCTGCCTCGTCCAGCAGCAGCGTCATGTCGGCCAGCCAGGGCGCACGCAGCTCGGACCAGCGCGGCCCGAGGCCGATCGCTGCGGCGTGCTCGTCAACGGCATCGGACTCGAGCAGCTCGGGCGTGTAGCGCCACAGCTGCGCCAGCGCCGCCTCCATGCGCTGGCGCGACTCTGCCGTGCCGTCAGCCAGTCGCACCACCCAGTCGCCGGCGTGCTGCTGGTGGTAGCGTGCCTCCTTGACGGCCTTGCCGGCAATCGCGGCGAGCTCGGCATCGGCAGAATCAACCAGCCGCTGCCACAGCAGCTTCAAGAAAGTCGCCAGCATGGCATTGCGCAACACGGTGAAGGCAAAGTCGCCGCGCGGCAGCTCGACCAGGGTGACGTTTAAATAATCACGTTCCTCGCGCAGAAAAGCCAGTTGGTCTTCGTCGTGCACGGGCGCGCTCATCTGGCCTGCATGCGTGAGCAGCGCGCGCGCCTGGCCAATCAGGTCGAGCGCGGTGTTGGTCAGCGCGATGTCTTCTTCAAGCACCGGCGCATGGCCACACCACTCGCCCAGGCGTTGTCCCAAAATTAGGCAGGTGTCGGCCAGCCGCAGCACGTAGTGCGCGGCCGGGTCGCGGCTCGCTGGTATCGATGTCTGCATCAGCGGCCTCACATGTGGTTCACGGAATCGGGCAGCGCGTAGAAAGTCGGGTGGCGGTAGACCTTGTCTTCCATCGGGTCGAAGTACATGGCCTTGTCAGCCGGATCGCTGGCCACGATCTGGGAGGAAGGCACCACCCACAGGCTGCAACCCTCCTGGCGCCGCGTGTACACGTCACGCGCGAGCTGGATCGCCATCTTGGCGTCGGTGGCGTGCAGGCTACCGCAGTGTTTGTGGTCCAGGCCGGCCTTGGTGCGTACAAACACTTCCCACAGCGGCCATTCACTTTGCGTAGTCATAGAGTCCTTTCAAGCGCAGGCGGGCTGTTCGGCCGCTGCCTGCTTGCTGGCATGGGCCAGCGCCGCTTCGCGCACCCAGGCGCCGTCTTGCCAGGCCTTGACGCGTGCGCCCAGGCGTTCGCGGTTGCAGGGCCCGTCACCACCAACCACGCGCCAGAACTCGGACCAGTCGATGCTGCCGTGGTCGTGCTGCTGGCGCGCCTCGTTCCATTTGAGGTCGGGGTCTGGCAGCGTGACGCCCAGCACCTTGGCCTGCGCTACCGTGGCGTCGATGAACTTTTGTCGCAACGCGTCGTTGCTGATGCGCTTGATGCCCCATCGCATGGACTGTGCCGAGTTGGGCGACTGGTCATCGGGGGGGCCGAACATCTGAATGGACGGCCACCACCAGCGGTTGACGCTTTCCTGCACCATCGCCCGCTGCGCGTCAGTGCCCTGCTGCATCATGGTCAGCAAGGCCTCGTAGCCCTGGCGCTGGTGAAAGCTCTCCTCGCGACAGATGCGTACCATGGCGCGCGCATACGGCGCGTAGGAGCAGCGGCAGATCGGCACCTGGTTCATGATGGCCGCGCCATCGACCAGCCAGCCTATCGTGCCCATGTCGGCCCAGCTCAGCGTCGGGTAGTTGAAGATCGAGCTGTATTTGGCCTTGCCGGTGTGCAGCGCGGCTAGCAGCTGGTCGCGGCTGCTGCCCAGGGTTTCAGCGGCGGCGTACAGGTACAGGCCATGGCCGCCCTCGTCCTGCACCTTGGCCAGCAAGATGGCCTTGCGCTTGAGCGTGGGCGCGCGCGAAATCCAGTTGCCCTCGGGCAACATGCCGACGATCTCCGAATGCGCATGCTGGCTGATCTGGCGCACCAGCGTCTTGCGGTAATGCTCGGGCATCCAGTCTTTGGGCTCGATGAAATCGCCGGCGTCAATGCGCGCGTCAAAGCGCTGCTGCAGCGCCACTTCTTCGGCTTGTTTGGCTGGCTGAACGGCCTGCCCGCCTTTGCCGGGCTCGGGCTCCAGCGTGTCCATGGCTTGGGTGTACATGGCTTTCCTTTCGGTAAGTAGTCAGGCGCTGCGCAGACGCGAGTCGATCACGCGCCTGGCCTTGCCAGTCAGCGTGCGCTGGATCGACTCGGGCGCCAGCACCACGACCCGGGTGGAAATGCCGACCCGGGTCTTGATGCGCTGCTGTACCCAGCGGCCCAGCTCCTGCATCTCGCTATCAGCCAGCTGGCCCACTGCCGGCTGTAGTTCGCAACGCACTTCCACCTGATCGAGCGCGCCGTCGCGGCTGACGAGGATCTGGTACTGTCCCGACAACCTGGCGTGCTCCAGCACGATTTCCTCGATCTGCGTGGGGAACATGTTGACGCCGCGAATGATGAGCATGTCATCACTGCGCCCGACAATCTTGCCCATGCGGCGAAACGAGCGCGCCGTCGGCGGCAGCAGGCGCGTCAGGTCGCGCGTGCGGTAGCGGATGATCGGCAAGGCCTCTTTGCTCAGCGAGGTGAACACCAGTTCGCCCTCTTCACCGTCGGGCAATAGCGCGCCGCTGTCGGGGTCTATGACCTCGGGGTAGAAATGGTCCTCCCAGATCACCGGCCCGTCCTTGCTTTCTATGCACTCGCTGGCGACACCCGGACCCATCACCTCGGACAGGCCATAAATGTCCACCGCATCGATGCCGGCCTTGGCCTCGATGTCGCGGCGCATCGCCTCGGTCCAGGGTTCGGCACCCAGGATGCCGATCTTCAGCGAACTGCCTGCCGCATCCAGCCCCTGGCGGCCGAACTCCTCGATGATCACCTGCATGTAGCTCGGGGTGGCCATGATGATGTCGGGCTTGAAGTCCTCGATCAGCTGCACCTGCTTTTCGGTTTGTCCGCCCGACATCGGCACCACCGTGCAGCCGGCGCGCTCCGCGCCGTAATGGGCACCGAGGCCGCCGGTGAACAGGCCGTAGCCGTAGGCGATGTGCACCATGTCGCCGGCGCGTCCGCCGGCCGCGCGAATCGAGCGCGCCATCAGATCGGCCCAGGTGTCAATGTCGTTGCGGGTATAGCCCACCACCGTGGACTTGCCGGTGGTGCCCGACGACGCGTGGATGCGCACCACCTGTCTGCGCGGCACGGCGAACAGGCCAAACGGATAGTTGTCTCGCAAATCTTTCTTGTCGGTGAACGGAAACCTGGCCAGATCGCCCAGCTGCTTCAGATCGCTCGGGTGCACGCCTTTGGCATCGAAAGCCTGGCGGTAGTGCGGCACCTGGTCGTAGGCATGCTGCAAGGTGGCACGCAGGCGCTGCAATTGCAGCGCCGTGATCTCGTCGCGGCTGGCGGTTTCTATCGGCTCCAGGTCGCCGGGGGCGGGTCGCTTCGCGGGCATGAAGGTTTTCTCGGGTTTCAAGCGGCCACCGCCGGCCTGCCTTTCAGGGTGTAGGAACGGCCGCGGAACAACGCCAGCCGTTCGCCGCGCTGGTTGACGACTTCAGCGTCGTAAACCCCGGTGCGGCCGGCCTTCGAGACCTCGCTGCAACGCGCCGTCAGCACGTCACCGTGGTGCGCCGGAGCGACGAAATCGACACTGAAACCTGAGGCCAGCGTCAGTTCGTTGTAGGAGTTGCAGGCATAGGCAAAGGCCGAATCGGCCAGCGTCGCGATAAAACCGCCGTGGCAGATCTCATGCCCGTTGAGCATGTCGCCGCGCACCGTCATCTGCACGGTGGCACAGCCTGGCGCCACCTCCAGCACCTGCATGCCCAGGCCCTGGCAGGCGTGGTCATTGGCAAACATGCCTTCGCGCACCCGGTCGGCGACCACCTGCGGCAAAGGCTCACTCATGAAAGGGTCCGGCAGCGAAGCTCCGGCGGCAGCCACGCAGGCGTGTCAAAACAGGAGCTTGGGAATAGCGGTAACTCGATGATGAACGCGCGCATGCTGGCTCCTGAAACAAGCCGGCCACCATCTGCTTGACTTGCCTCAAGCTTTGTCGACCGACCGTCCGGTAGACTGTACTAGCCAATCTTTACTTTATGCAAGTCAAAAACGCTACGGACAAACCCTAGACGCCGCAACCCACCGCTGCAGGGGGTAGTGCTCGGTGCCGCCCAACCGTGAAGAATTCCAGTCAAATAAGCCTCTAGCCCAATGAATACGGGCGAAAAAGCTATCAATTAGATAGCAATCGAGATGCCTCTGCAGACCCTCAAAAAGCCGATTCGACGTAGCCGTAGATGTAGTTGGAGCCGCCTTTGTTGACATTGCCAAGCAGGCGCGACGATCCAAAAATGCCGGAGCGGTGCGACACGCCCAAACCGATGAAGGTTTCCTTCAGAGCGCGCGAGCCAATCAGATCGCCCACGCTGACGTCCAGCGTCGGGTCCATATAGGTCAAGAGGCGCGAAGCCGGCCGGCCATTTGCGGCCTGGCTGGTCGCCTCAATGTAGGGAACCCGCTGTGCCAGCGAAACGCCCATGCCCAGGCCGAGCCGCGTCTTGACGCGCGCGCTCCAGGGAAATCCGGAATAAAAGGCTTTCATGAAGACATCGAGCTGCAGGCCATTGGGTTGCAGGCCCTGGTCGTTGTGGTGGGCCAGGCCGACATAGCCGACCAGATCAATCGGCCAGCCATCGAGGTTCTCGATGAACGGCCGGCCGATCTGGACCCCGGTGATGCTGGTCGAGTTGGCGCCGGCGGTCGACAGGCATTGCGCCGTGACAATTTTCAGCAAGTGGCAACCGTCTGCCGTGGCCTTGCCGTAAAACGCCTTGACGTAGGTGGGCGACCCTTCTTTGGCCCATTCCGGATCGTGGCCGCCGAAGTCGTAGGCGGCGCCCACGTAAACGCCCGGCAGCAGGGTTTTTTGCACGATAGGACTGTTCTTGGCCTGGCTGCCCAGCACGGTGGCCGACACGCCGGCCAACAAGCGCCAGCGCTGCGTCAGATCGTAGGAGCCATACAGGCCCAGCGTCGTGTTGATGCCCGCGCCGGCTGCATAGGCCGGCCGCTCGGCAGTCGCCTCGCTTGGCAGCACGCCGTAGTAATAGTTGTTGAGCTTGGCGTCGCGCCAGGCCACGGTCAGGCTGGGGCGCACTGCCCAGGGGCCGGAGCGCCATTCACGGGTGTAGCCCAGTCGCAACTCGTTGCCCCGCGAGGTGCTGCCGACATCATGCAAGAGTTCGGCCTGCACGGTTCCCCAGGGCTGGCGGTAGCGGTAGGACAGCCCCAGATCGGTGCCGGAATCGCGCATCGCCATGCCTTGCAGACTGGCCGGTTTGCTGGTGGCCGGGAAGCCTTCCAGGCGCCGCTCCAGCAGCACGTCCAGCCGATGCTCGCTGCCGTTGAAGAGTTTCAGGCCGACCCGGTTGGAATGCAGATAAAGCCGCTGGCCTTCGAAAAGGTAGAGCGGCAGCATGTCGTAGCGCGAGCCCACGTCGCGGTAAGGCGATACCTCGGTGCCCATGACCACGCCCAGCCCGGCGCTGTTGGGCTCGATCAGAATATCGGTGAAGGGCTCAATGTTGCCGTTCGCGCTGGCCGGCAACACGGCGCACAGGCCGGCGGTCAGCAAGGCTGCGCCCAGCCAGGGGCGAGAAGGAAGGCGGCGGGAGGGTAGCAAGCTGTTCATCGTTAATCTGCTTTTTCAGGACTCGTTGCCAAGGCCCTCTGACTCGCCCGTTTTTGCGGGAGTGCATGCGCACGTGAATTCATGAGGAAATAAGGGGAAAATAAAGTTCTAGCCCATACATTACGGGCGCCACGTGCTATCAACTCAATAGCATTTCAGCATTAAAAAAGCCCGCGTGATGTGGGCTTTTTGAGGCCGTCTCAAGGCCTGAAGGCAGACTCAAAACGGAATATCGTCATCCATGTCGTCAAAGCCGCTGGCGGCTTTGGACGGCGCGGGCGCCTGCCGTGGCGCGGCGGCGGGTGCGCGGGCGGGCGGCGCACCCGCCTGGCGTGGCGCTTCATAGCCGCCATCGTCATGACCGGCACCAGGGCCGCCCATGCCTTGGCGGCTGCCCAGCATCTGCATCTGGTCGGCGCGAATTTCGGTGGTGTACTTGTCAACGCCGCTCTGGTCGGTCCATTTGCGCGTGCGAAGCGAGCCCTCGACGTAGACCTGCGAACCCTTGCGCAGATACTGGCCGACGATTTCAGCAAGCCGCCCATTGAACACCACGCGGTGCCATTCGGTGGCCTCTTTCATCTCGCCGCTTTGCTTGTCCTTCCACTTGTCGGTGGTGGCAATGGTGACGTTGGCGACCTGGTCGCCACTGGGAAAGCTGCGCATTTCGGGGTCTTTCCCGAGATTGCCGACGATGATGACTTTGTTGACGGATGCCATGGTGTGTTTCCTAAACGATTCCCCGGAGCCCAATCCCCGAAGTGGTGGCTGAGAGTTTAACTGGCTGAACGGCCTTGCGGGACAACGTCAGGGGCGACCGCGCGGGCGACCCGACCCGGTGCCTTCATGGACCAGGCGACCCCCAGCCACAGCAGCATCAGGCCACCGCACACCATGAACAGCCCCTGTGCGCCCTGCGTTTTGGTGAGCCAGCCGCCGACCGCGCCGCCGGCGAAAAACCCCAGTGACTGCAAGGTGTTGTAGACACCGAGCGCCGCGCCGCGCGCATGCGCCGGTGCCACGCGCGACGCCAGGCTGGGCTGGCTGGCCTCCAGCACATTGAAACCGCAGAAAAACAGGAAAAGCAGCGCGCCCAGCAGGCCCAAGCTGGGCCCGGCTAAAGCCGTGCCGGACACCGCCCACAGCAGCCCCAGCTGCACCAGAAAAATCAGGCCGACAGCACCCAGAAACACGGCGCGCAGGTAACCGCGCTTTTCGAGGGGAAAGAGCGTCATGCCCATCACCACGAAAGAAGCCAGCACGGCAGGCAGATAAACCTGCCAGTGCAGGGTTTTGTCCAGCCCGGCGCCCACCAGTAGCGCGGGAACCGCCATCCACATGGCCAGCTGTACCGCGTGCAGCACAAAAACGCCGAAATTGAGGCGCAACAGGGCCGGATCTTTCAGCACTTCCAGCGCGTTGCCGCGCGGCCGCATCGCATGCTCCTGCGACTCGGCCGGCACCCACCACAGCACGACTGCGATGCCGGCCACGGCCAGCGCGCCGGTCAGCGCAAAAATGCCATGCAAACCTATAACGCCGGCCAGCAGCGGTGCAATCACCAGCGACAACGCGAACATCAGCGCGATGCTGCCGCCCACCAGCGCCATCGCTTTGGTGCGCACTTCGTCCCGGGTGGAATCAGCCAGCAGTGCGGTGACGGCAGCGGAAATGGCGCCAGCACCCTGCAACGAGCGGCCGGCAATCAGCCAATTCAAGTCGGGCGCCCAGGCCGCAATAAAGCTGCCGCCGGCAAACACCAGCAGCCCGGCAATGATCACGCGCTTGCGGCCCCACCAGTCCGAAGCGATGCCGAAAGGAATTTGTAACAAACCTTGGGTTAAGCCATAAATGCCCATAGCCAAGCCGACGCGGGCCGGGTCGTCACCGCCGGGGTAGGCGGCGGCTTCCAAAGCAAACACCGGCAGCACCAGAAATAGCCCGAGCATGCGCAGGGCAAAAATCGAGGCCAGCGAGAAGCTGGCGCGCCGCTCGGTGGCGGTCATGGGAAACGAGGGATGGGCAGAAGACACGGTCAAAGGATCAGGATCTTAAAAAGGAAGAATTAAGCGCAATCAGCCGCAAGACGCCGCGATCCAGCATTATCGGCCGTCTTCACGGGGCAACAGCCGCCGATACGTAACCATCTATTGTGCTCGATCAGGTGCTTCGGTCTATGATGGAAAGTTTTGCGACGCCCTCATTTCAGTGAACTCTCCCAACGACAACAACTACCTGGTTCCACCGCCTGCGGGCTCGCATAACGCGGAGACCAGCAAAGCCGACGCGGGGCAGCCCCAAGCCAGTTCAGCCTCCGCGGCGGGCAGCGCGTCACGCGCAGTCAGAAGCATGGGCGCCACCTCCATTAGCATACGCGGCGCCCGTACCCACAACCTCAAAAACATTGACCTCGACATCCCGCGCAACCAGCTGGTGGTCATCACCGGCCTGAGCGGCTCCGGCAAGTCGTCGCTCGCTTTTGACACGCTGTATGCCGAGGGCCAGCGCCGTTATGTCGAAAGCCTGTCGACCTACGCCCGGCAGTTTCTGCAGTTGATGGACAAGCCCGACGTGGACATGATCGAAGGCCTGTCGCCGGCCATTTCCATCGAACAGAAAGCCACCTCGCACAACCCGCGCTCCACTGTGGGCACGGTGACCGAAATCCACGACTACCTGCGCCTGCTGTTTGCCCGCGCCGGCACGCCGTACTGCCCCGAGCACGATTTGCCATTGCAGGCGCAAAGCGTCAGCGAGATGGTTGATACCGTGCTGGCCCTGCCCGAAGACACCCGGCTGATGATCCTGGCGCCGCTGGCGCGCGAACGCAAGGGCGAGTTTGAGGGCGTGTTTGCCGAGATGCAGGCGCAGGGCTATGTGCGCTTTCGCGTTGACGGCATCGCCTATGAATTTGATGATCTGCCCAAGCTCAAAAAGACCGAGAAGCACAACATTGACGTGGTGATTGACCGCATCAAGGTGCGCGCCGCCCAGGAGCAGCCACCGCTGGATGCCGCGCAGCCTGCGCCCGAGGGCGCGCCAGCTGCCGCGCCGCCAGCACTGCGCCAGCGCCTCGCCGAGAGCTTTGAGGCCGCGCTGCGGCTGGCCGACGGCAAGGCGATTGCACTCGAAATGGACAGCGGCAAGGAGCACCTGTTCAGCGCCAAATTTTCTTGCCCGGTCTGCAGCTACTCACTCAGCGAGATGGAACCGCGCCTGTTTTCTTTCAATTCGCCAGTGGGCGCCTGTCCCGGCTGCGACGGCCTGGGACACAAGGAATTTTTCGATCCGGCGCGGGTGGTGGCCTTTCCAACGCTCAGCCTGGCCAGCGGCGCCGTCAAAGGCTGGGACAGGCGCAATGCTTACTATTTTTCGCTGCTCGAAAGCCTGGCCAGTCATTACAAGTTTGACATCGACACGGCTTTTGAAGAGCTGCCGGCTCAGGTGCAACAAGTGGCGCTGCACGGCTCCGGTGAGGAAGACATCAAGTTCAGCTACATCATGGATTCGGGCAACTCTGCCGGCAAGAAAGTTAACAAGAAGCACCCGTTCGAAGGGATGATCACCAACTTTGAGCGCCGTTATCGCGAGACCGACTCGGCCACCGTGCGTGAAGAACTGGCGCGCTACCGCAGCGTGCAGCCCTGCCCCGACTGCGCCGGCACGCGCCTGCGCCAGGAAGCACGTCATGTTTATTTGGTGGGCGTGCCTGAAGACGGCGCAGACGCTTCGGCGCGCGGCAACCGCAAGGCCATCTACGAAATCAGCCACCTGACGCTGCGCGAGAGCTTTGATTACTTCAACACCTTGAAGATGACGGGCGCCAAGGCCGAGATTGCCGCCAAGGTGGTGCGCGAAATCGGCCTGCGCCTGAAGTTCTTGAACGACGTGGGTCTGAACTACCTGAGCCTGGACCGCAGCGCCGAAACTTTGTCAGGCGGCGAGTCGCAGCGCATCCGGCTGGCCTCGCAGATTGGCTCTGGCCTGACCGGGGTGATGTATGTGCTCGACGAGCCCAGCATTGGCCTGCACCAGCGCGACAACGACCGTCTCATCGGCACGCTCAAGCACCTGCGCGACATCGGCAACAGCGTGCTGGTGGTCGAGCATGATGAAGACATGATCCGCGCTGCCGACCATGTAATCGACATGGGACCGGGCGCCGGCATTCACGGCGGCCGCGTGATGGCGCAGGGCACGTTTGAAGAAGTGCAGGCCAACCCGGCTTCGCTGACCGGCCAGTATCTGGCGCGCACGCTCAGCATTGCGGTACCGAAGCGCCGCACGCCCTGGCTGCCCACCCTGAAAGACGCACCGGCCTTCGACCGAAGCAAATCGCGCTTTCCCGCCAGCCCGGCGGCCGAACGACGTGCGGCGCGCGAAGCCGTGCACCTGGCAACCCAGGGCGCGATGCAGGCATTGCGCGTGGTCAACGCGACCGGCCACAACCTGCAGGGCGTGAGCGTTGAAATTCCGGTCGGCCTGCTGACCTGCGTCACCGGCGTTTCGGGCTCGGGCAAGTCCACCCTCGTCAACGACACGCTGTATGCCGCCGTGGCCCGCACGCTGTACCGCGCGCACGAAGAGCCGGCAGCGCATGACGCGATTGAAGGCATAGAGCACTTCGACAAGGTCATCAATGTCGACCAGTCGCCGATTGGCCGCACGCCGCGCAGCAACCCTGCCACCTACACCGGCCTGTTCACGCCGATCCGCGAGTTGATGGCCGAGATGAACACGGCGCGCGAGCGTGGGTATGGGGCGGGAAGGTTCAGCTTCAACGTCGCCGGTGGCCGCTGCGAGGCTTGCCAGGGCGACGGCATGGTGAAAGTCGAAATGCACTTTCTGCCCGATGTGTATGTGCCCTGCGACGTCTGCAAGGGCATGCGCTACAACCGCGAAACGCTCGAAGTCCAGTACAAGGGCAAAAACATCGCGCAGATTCTGGACCTCACGGTCGAGGTGGCCGCCGAGTTCTTCAAGGCCGTGCCGACCATTGCGCGCAAGCTGCACACCTTGCTGGACGTGGGCCTTTCCTACATCAAGCTGGGCCAGGCAGCAACCACGCTGTCGGGCGGCGAGGCGCAGCGCGTCAAGCTAGCGCTGGAACTGTCCAAGCGCGATACCGGGCGCACGCTCTACATCCTGGACGAACCGACCACGGGCCTGCATTTTGCCGACATCGACCTGCTGCTCAAGGTGCTGCACCAGCTGCGCGACGCCGGCAACACGATTGTCGTGATCGAGCACAACCTGGACGTCATCAAGACCGCCGACTGGCTGATCGACATGGGCCCCGAAGGCGGCGCCGGCGGCGGCACCGTGGTGGGCGTCGGCACGCCGGAAGACATCGCGGCCAATCCGGACAGCCACACCGGACGCTACCTTGCACGGCTGCTTTGAGCGCCTTGCGGCGTTTTGGCTTTGTGCCAGAGTGACGAAATGCGTCTTTTAGGCCTGCGCTTTTTGCTCGGCAGGTTGTTGCCATCTCATGCACCCGCGCATCAAGGCCCTGCCCGGCATCAGTCGGCAGAACCCAAGAAAACTAAGGTAACTACGCATTGACGGCCTGAGCCGCGCCGGCAGACTGCGAAAGGTCTAAGCCTTGCAGGCTCTGGCACCGTGCTGGCCATCCATCAGGCGCAGTTCTTGCATCAACAAACAGCCAGTCCGAGGCTTCATTGAAGGAACCATCTTGAACTACCTATCCCTACCTGTCTCCCGCCGCGTGCTGTGCGCCACGGCAAGCGCGGCTTTGCTGCTTTGCCACGGCGCGGGCGCACTGGCGGCAACACCCAAAGACACGCTGGTGGTCGCCTGGGCTATTGACGACATCATCACCATGGACCCGGGGGAAGCGTTCGAGATTTCTGCCGGTGAAGTCATGGGCAATTCTTATGACCGGCTGCTTCGCTACGACGTCAACGATCCGTCCAAGCTGATCGCTGATCTGGCAAAAACCTGGTCGGTTTCCAGCGACGGCAAAACCTACACGTTTGAGCTCAAGCCCGGCCTGAAATTTGCCTCGGGCAATCCGATCACGGCAGAAGACGTGGCGTTTTCGCTGCAGCGCGCGGTCTTGCTGGACAAATCACCCGCGTTTATCCTGACCCAGTTCGGACTCAGCAAGGAAAACGTCAAAGACAAGGTCAAACCGACCGGCCCACTCACCCTGACTTTTGAAACCGACAAGAGCTACGCGCCCACCTTTGTCTACAACTGCTTGACGGCCAATGTCGCCTCCATCGTCGACAAAAAACTGGTCATGTCCAAAGAGGTCAATGGCGACCTCGGCTATGCCTGGCTCAAGACCAACTACGCTGGTTCCGGCCCCCTGAAGCTGCGCGAATGGCGCGCCAATGAAATTGTGGCGCTTGAGCGCAACGACAACTACCACGGCGAAAAATCCAAAATGGCGCGGGTGCTTTACCGGCACGTCAAAGAGGCCTCCAGCCAGCGCCTGCAGCTGGAAAAAGGCGACGTGGATATTGCCCGCAACCTGTCACCGGAAGACCTGGCCGCCCTCGGCAGCAACAAAAGCATCAAGACCACTTCCACGCCCAAGGGCACGGTGTACTACATCAGCCTGAACCAGAAAAACCCCAACCTGGCCAAGCCTGAAGTACGCGAAGCCATGAAGTGGCTGGTCGACTATGCCGCCATCGGCGACACGCTGATCAAGAACATTGGCATGGTCAACCAGAACTTCATGCCGGTTGGCCTGCTTGGCGCCAGCAAGGAAATGCCGTACAAACTCGACGTGGACAAGGCCAAGGCCCTGCTCGCCAAGGCCGGCCTGCCCAATGGCTTCAAGCTGACCATTGACATGCGCACGGCGCAGCCGGTGCAGGGCATCACCGAAGCCTTCCAGCAAACCGCCAAGCGGGCAGGGGTTGAAATTGAAATCTTGCCGGGTGACGGCAAGCAAACGCTGACCAAATACCGCGCCCGCACACACGACATGTACATCGGCCAGTGGGGCGCCGACTACTGGGACCCGCACACCAACGCCACTTTTGTGCAAAACCCCGACAACAGCGACGATGCCAAGGCCAAACCGCTGGCCTGGCGCAATGCCTGGGCCACGCCCGAGCTGACCAAAAAAGCCGATGCCGCCGTGCTGGAGCGCGACGCCGGCAAGCGCCGGGTGATGTACGAGGAAATGCAGGCCGAGTTCCGCAAAACCAGTCCTTTCATCATGCTTTACCAGCAGCTTGAAGTGGCCGCCATGCGCAGCGACGTGAACAACCTGAAGCTCGGGCCCACGTCCGATTCCACCTATATGTTCAAAGTCACCAAGTAATTAGTAAGCAGCGCACGGCCCTACCGGTTTGGACCCCATTTCACCCACTCCTTCGGCGCAGCCCGCGCGCGCGGGCTTGCATCGCGCGCTGAAGGCAGTGGGCAGTTTTCTGGTGGTCATATTCCTGACCTATTTGGGGCTGCTCGCGGTCACCTTCTTCATCGGCCGCGTGATGCCGATAGACCCGGTGCTGGCCATCGTGGGCGACCGCGCGCCCGAGCATGTGATCCTGCGGGTGCGGGAAGAACTCGGACTGAACAAGCCACTCTGGCAGCAGTTCTACATTTATCTAAGCAAGATCGCGCAGGGCGATTTCGGCACCTCGGTGCTGACGTCCAACCCCGTGATGCAGGACATCCGCCGCACCTTCCCCGCCACAATTGAGCTCGCCACGCTGGGCATCCTCATCGGTGCCGGCCTGGGCGTGCCGCTCGGTGTGTGGGCTGCGGTACGGCGCGGCGGCGTGGTGGACCAAATCGTGCGCATCGTAGGCCTGATTGGTTACTCGGTGCCCATCTTCTGGCTCGGCTTGATGGGGCTGGTGCTGTTTTACGCCAAGCTGGGCTGGGTCGGCGGGCCGGGGCGTGTGGATGTGACGTATGAATACACGCTGACCTCGGTGACCGGCTTTTTGCTCATCGACGCCGCGCGTGCCGGGCAGTGGGACGCCTTTGGCAACGTGTTGTCGCACCTGATCCTGCCGGCATCGCTGCTCGGCTACTTTTCACTGGCCTACATCAGCCGCATGACGCGCTCCTTCATGCTCAATGAACTGGCGCAGGAATACGTGGTGGCGGCACGCGCCAAAGGCCTGACCGAGACCCGCATCATCTGGGGCCATGCGCTGCGCAATGCCATGGTGCCGCTGGTCACGGTGATTGCGCTGTCGTACGCCGGCCTGCTTGAAGGTTCGGTGCTGACCGAAACCGTGTTCGCCTGGCCGGGCTTGGGCCTGTACATCACCAACTCGCTGCAAAACGCCGACATGAACGCGGTGCTGGGCGGCACGCTGGTGGTCGGCTCTGTTTTTATCGGACTCAATTTGCTGTCTGACTTGCTTTATAAATTGCTCGATCCGAGGACGCGGGTGCGATGAGTGCCGCCAAACCCGGGGAGCCCTCATCCCTGCCCTCTCCTGGTGAGAGAGAGCAACAAGCAGCGAGCGCTAGTGAGGGCGATCTTCGCAAGCAGGGGCCGCGGAACCGGCTCCGCCGGGCCGCAGGCGCAGCGGCCCCCTCGGGGGGCAGGGAGCCACACGCAGTGGGCGACCGTGGGGGCTTACATGCCTATTTGATGTCGGAACGGCCAACGTCGCGCCGGCAGGCGTCGTGGGGCCGGGCCTACGGGGCCGCGCGTACCTTTGCGCGCAACCGGTTGGCCATGCTGGGCCTCTTCATCGTGCTGGCGCTGATTTTCGTAGCGATTTTTGCCGATCTGCTGGCACCGTATTCGGCCTATATCGGCGACCTGCGCACCACGCGCCTGCTGCCGCCCTCGTCCGCACACTGGTTCGGCACCGACGATCAAGGCCGCGACATTTTGTCGCGCGTGATTCAGGGCTCGCGCATCACGCTGTTCGTGGTGGGGCTGGTGGCCGTGCTGGCCGCGCCCATCGGGCTCATCGTCGGCACGGTGGCCGGCTATGCGGGCGGCATTGTCGATGCCGCGCTGATGCGCATCACCGATATTTTTCTGGCATTCCCGCGGCTGATTCTGGCGCTGGCCTTTGTGGCGGCGCTGGGCCCCGGCATCGGCAATGCGGTGATCGCCATTGCCATCACTTCGTGGCCGCCTTATGCGCGGCTGGCACGCGCCGAAACGCTGACCATACGCCAGACTGACTACATCGCGGCGGTGCAACTGCTGGGCGCCTCGCCCTGGCGCATCGTGCTGCGCCACATCATGCCGCTGTGTTTGTCGTCAGTGATCGTGCGTGTCACGCTCGACATGGCGGGCATCATTTTGACAGCCGCCGGCCTGGGTTTTCTGGGCCTGGGCGCGCAACCGCCCATGCCCGAGTGGGGCGCGCTGATTGCCAACGGCCGGCTCTATGTGCTGGACCAATGG
Organism: Polaromonas sp.; assembly: GCF_012927455.1. Classification (GTDB taxonomy): domain Bacteria; phylum Pseudomonadota; class Gammaproteobacteria; order Burkholderiales; family Burkholderiaceae_C; genus Polaromonas. The sequence continues at coordinate 130,620 of NZ_JABBPE010000016.1, forward strand.
TGGGTGGCGGCGGCGCCCGGCGCGGCGATTTTCCTCGTCAGCCTGGCTTTTAATCTGCTGGGTGACGGCCTGCGCGACGCGCTGGACCCGAAGAGCAAGTCATGACGCAAGCCATGACGGGCGCAACAGCCGCCGCTGGGCCTGAGCAGACGCCCCTGCTGGAAGTCGACGATCTGCGCATCGCCTTTCCGGGCCGCGACGGCGCCATGCTGGAGGTGGTGCGCGGCGTGTCTTTTACGCTGGGCCGGGAGCGGCTGGGCATCGTCGGCGAATCGGGTTCGGGCAAATCACAGACCGGCCGTGCCATCCTGGGACTGACAGCGCCCGAAGGCCGCGTGACAGCCAGACGGCTCGCCTTCAGCGGCACCGACCTGCTCAATTGCTCGCCGAAACAGCGGCGCGAACTGCGCGGCGGGCGCATTGCCATGGTGCTACAAGACCCCAAATTTTCATTGAACCCGGTGATGCGCATAGGCGCGCAGATCGAAGAAACACTGCGCGCCCACACCCGCGTGTCGTCCGGCGAAGCAAGAAAGCGCACGCTCGCCGCGCTCGAATCGGTGCGCATCGACGACCCCGAGCGCCTCTACAAACTGTACCCGCACGAAGTGTCAGGCGGCATGGGCCAACGCGCCATGATCGCGATGATGCTGATTGCCGAGCCGGATCTGCTGATCGCCGATGAGCCGACCTCGGCGCTCGACGTCACGGTGCAGCTGCAGGTGCTTTCCATTCTGGACAAGCTGGTGACCGAACGCGGCATGGGCCTGATTTTGGTGTCTCATGATTTGCGGCTGGTGTCCTCGTTTTGCGACCGCATTCTGGTGATGTACGCCGGCCGGGTGGTTGAGGAACTCAGCGCCGGCGGGCTGGCGCATGCCCAGCATCCCTACACGCGCGGCCTGATGGCGTGCCTGCCGCAGCTCGGAAAATCGACGCATCCACTGGCCACGCTGGAGCGACTGCCGCAATGGGCCTTATGAGTGCCGGCGCTGCGCTGGGCCTGCAGGTCAAAGACTTGCGCGTGGTCTACGACGGCTTCGTCGCGGTAGCGGGCAGCAGCTTTGAAGTCGCGCCGGGAGAAAGTTTCGGCATTGTTGGTGAATCGGGCTCGGGCAAATCCACCGTGCTGCGCGCGATTTGCGGATTGGCGCCGCGCACCGGCACCGTAGCACTCAAGCAGCACGCGGGTGCTCCCACCGCTGCGCTGGCAGAACCGGGCAGCAAGGCGTTTCGCCGCCAGTTGCAGATGGTGTTTCAGGACCCCTACGGCTCGCTGCACCCACGGCAAACCGTAGACCGCATCCTGGCCGAGCCGCTGGCGATTCATGGCATCAGCGACGCCGAGACGCGCATAGAACGCGCGCTCGATGAAGTGGGCCTGGGCAACGGCTTTCGCTTTCGCTACCCGCACCAGTTGTCGGGCGGACAGCGCCAGCGCATCGCGATCGCGCGCGCGCTGATTCTGGAGCCGCAAATCCTGCTGCTCGATGAACCCACGTCGGCGCTCGATGCGTCGGTGCAGGCCGAGGTGCTCAATCTGCTGGAAGAGCTGCGCCGGCGCCGCGGCCTGACTTTCATCATGGTCAGCCATGACCTGGCGGTGGTGACCCACCTGTGCGAGCGTCTAATGGTGATGCAGCGCGGCCAGACGGTCGAACTGCTGACGGCGGCGGACCTGGCCGCCAGCCGCGTGGCCAGCCCCTACACGCGCGCCCTCATGCAAGCCTCAAGCGGCTTTCGCCGCAGCGGAGAACATCAATGATCAACTGGGAAGCCCACGCCTGCCTGCCGCTGCATCCGCAGGCAGATTTTTCACCGCTCGACCGCCTGCGCGACGCCGGCGTGCACTATGTGTCCGTCAATGTCGGCATGGACATGAATCCGGTGCCGCAGATCTTGTCGGTGATCGCGGCTTTTCGCGCCACCATCGCGGCGCATCCCGAGCGTTTTGCGCTGGCCGGCAGCATTGCCGACGTTGAGCAAGCCGCCGCTGCCGGCGTGCTGGCGATAGGTTTCGACCTGGAAGGGGCCATGCCGTTGCTCGAGCAGCCCGAGATGGTGGCGGTCTACCGCGCGCTCGGCGTGCGCCAGATTCACCTCGCCTACAACCGCAACAACAGCGTGGCCGACGGCTGCCATGACGTGGCGCGTGGCCTCACGCCGCTGGGCAGTCGCATGGTGCAAGCCATTAACGACGCGGGCGTGCTGATGGATTGCTCGCATACCGGCAGGCGTTGCAGCCTGGACATCATGGCGGCGTCAAACCACCCGGTGATCTTCAGTCACGCCAACCCGCTGGGCCTGATCGAGCACGGGCGCAACATCAGCGACCAACAGATCAAGGCCTGCGCCGCCACCGGAGGAGTGGTGTGTGTCTCCGGCGTGTCGGCCTTTCTGGGCACGCGCACGCCTACGGCGGGCGACGTGGCGCGGCACGCGGCCTATGTGGCAGACCTGGTGGGCGTGCAGCATGTCGGCATCGGGCTGGACATCAGCTTTCGCCAGGATGAGCTCAACGACAACCCGCCGGGGGATTACGACCCGGCGTACTGGTGGCCCAAGGCGGCCGGCTACGACCGCTCGCTGACCCGCATGACCTACACGCCGGTCGAGACCTGGCAAATTCTTTCCAAAGCGCTGCAAGATCTGGGCATGAGCGCTGCGGAAGCCGCCGCGGTGATGGGTGACAATATGTTGCGCGTGGCCAGCCAGGTCTGGCACCGGCCGCACACCTGATTTTCCTTTCAACCTACCCGGCTGCTCCATGTCCTCCATCACCCTGCGCTTCCTGGCTGAACCCGCCACCCTCAATTTTGGCGGCAAGGTGTATGGCGGCACCGTCATGAAATGGATAGACGACGCCGGCTACGCCTGCGCCACGCGCTGGGCCAAAGGCTACTGCGTCACCGTTTCGGTGGGCAGCATGCGCTTTGCGCGTTCCATAGCGGTGGGTGACCTGGTGGAAGTCGAGGCGCGGCTGGCTTACACCGGTCGCACCAGCATGAACATCTCGGTCGAAGTGCGCTGCGGCGACATGAAGACCGGCCAGATGGTAGCCGTCACCGAATGCCTGCTGGTGTTTGCGGCTGTCGACGTCGATGGCCAAACCATTCCCGTGAAGGCCTGGCTGCCCGAAACGCCCGGCGACATCGCGCTGGCGCAGCGCGTCAAGGCGCACCTGGATGCCGCCCGGGCGCGGCATCCGGGCGCCTGATGCGCTGACCCGATCCATGCGAAACAGTGCTCTGACGGGCCGCGATCTGGCCGCCGCGCTCATCGTGGTGGTTTTGTGGGGCGTCAATTTCGTCGTGATGAAATTCGCCCTGCGCGACTTCACCCCGCTGCAACTGGGCGCTGCCCGCTATGTGTTTGCCGTGCTGCCGTTGGCGCTGTTCATTCGCCCGCCCAAGGTGCCCTGGAAGTGGGTGGTGTTGTATGGCTTGTTTCAGGGCGTCGGGCAGTTCGGTTTTTTGTTTCTCGCCCTCAAGGTCGGCATGACGGCGGCGCTGGCGTCAGTGCTGCTGCAGACCCAGGTGTTCTTTACCGCGCTGTTCGGCTTTGTGCTGCTGCATGAACGCGCCAGCCGGCCGCTGCAGGCCGGCATGCTGCTGGCGGCGCTGGGCCTGTCGTGCTTTGCCCTCAATTATGTGAATCCCGACGCCGCCGGCGTCAATACAAGCGCCACCACAGTGCTGGGTTTGCTGCTCACGCTGAGCGCCGCCGCCATGTGGTCGATGTCCAACATCGTGGCGCGGCGCGTGCAGCAGGTGGCTGGCGACTACTCGCCGCCCGCCTTTGTCGTCTGGAGCAGTTCGGTCGCGGTGCTGCCCTTTGTGGCGCTGTCGGGGCTGTTCGATGCCGAAGCGGTGCGCTGGCAATGGACCGAGGCAAGGGGGTCCAGCTGGCTGGCGGTGGCCTACCTAGGCTGGGTCGCCACCATCGTCGGCTACAGCCTGTGGACCGGACTGCTCAAGCGCCACCCCGCCAACCGCGTCGCGCCCTTCAGCCTGGGCGTGCCGCTGGTCGGACTGGCCGCCGGCATGCTGGTGCTGGGCGAGGTCATCACCCCCTGGCAGTGGGCCGGCACCGCGCTGGTGGTGGCGGCACTGGGCTGCGTGATGCTGGGCGGGCTGCTGCGGCGCAGCTGAGGGCTGCACCTGCCTTTGGCGCTCAATTGCTATTGTTTTGATAGCTGTTTGCGCCCGTCTTTTATGGGCTAGAGGCCTATTCAATGCCTACATTGAAGGCTGTTGCCGCTGCCGGCCTGGCTGACCAGTCGCCACGCGCAGCGAGAGCGGTATTGGTTTGCCAGACCCCGGCTGCTACCGCCATTTGCGGCGATGTCCGACAGCCGCCATGACGATCCGAAGTTAGGGTGAAAATTGTGAAACCCATCCCAACTTCTCGGTCCCTCTCCTTGCAACGCGCCCTGCAAAACTACCGGGCCTGGGACGACAGCCGCGACAGCTTTCCCGGGGAGCACTGGCTGGTGCTGACTGCCGGCGTGGCGCTGCTGCTGGCTGCCAGCCAGAGTTCGTCGCCGGTCAAACGGATTGCCGGGGCTGCGCTGGGCAGCGCGCTGCTTTGTCGGGCAGCAAGCGGGCGTAATGGGCTGGCGCGGCTGCTGCGGCACCCCTAAACTGCTATTTATTTAATAGCTGTACACGCCCGCATTTATTGGGCTACACCTTAGAATACCCAAAACTTCGCGCTGCGCCGCATCAGCAAGATCCTCGCTAGCCGCCGCATACAAAATCGCGCGCACATCAGGCAGGCGTGCGGATAACAGGCGCGCACACGCTTTATGGCGTCCATGCCGGTGTGCCTTTACCCCTTGTCGATGCCGCTGCCGCGCTCCTCGCACACGCCAGTGCGGCGCATGAACGCAGCCGCTGTGCCCGCCCTCGTCACAAGGGACGACGACGCGCGAAACGCACCACGGTGACGCCGGCGCGCGCCTGGCGCACCGAGGGCATCACCAGCACACAATTGTCGTAAGGCGTGGTCACCGGCTCGCTATCGTTCCAGCCGATCACCGTGTCAGCGCGCGCAATAATTTCCAGCCCCTGGTAGGGTTCGACAAAGCGAAACTTTTCGCTCTGGGCCACGACTGGGCCGGTCACATCCAGCGCCCATTGCTGCTCTGCATCGGGTTGGCGCCAGCCGGGCAGCAGACGCAGACTCTCGGTCGCGTCCAGCATGCCGGCGGCCTGCAGAAAACGCACGCAGATATCCTGGGCCACGCTGCGGCTTTGCAGGGCGCCATGAAAACCGCATTCGATCAGCAGGGAACGGGTGCCGTTGTCGCTGCCGTCGGCGCATAGCTCGCCAAAACGGCCAAAGTCGCGCATGCGCACCCCGTCCTTGTGGCCAGGATCGACCACGATGTGTTCGGGGCAGCGCAGCTCGCGCGCCAACGCCACGTTGCGCGCCTGCATGCCGGTTAGCAGCAGCGGCGCGGCGGGCTCATGCATGCTGTGCAGGTCAAGCAGCCAGTCGGCCTGCGCAACAAAAGGCTGCAAGGCCAGGGCGCGCCGGCGCTCCTGCGTGCCACCAACCTGAATGCGTTCTGGCGACCACTGGCGGTTCAGGTCTTCATCGACAAAGCGCGAGGCATCGTGGTTGGCCGGATCGAAGCGGTCAAACGCGGCGAGGTTGCAAAAAGCCAAGGTCAGGCGCCCCCGATGCGGCCGCACCCCGGCCTCCAGCAGGCCCTTGAGCGCCCAGGCGCCGCAGAGTTCGTTGCCGTGAACCAGCGCGCTGATCAGCACGTCACGGCCGGCTTGGCCCGAGTCAAACTGCCAGACACCCTCGACCCCGGTGTTGCCGGCGCGCCAGCCTGTCAGGTCGGGTTGGGGCAAATCAAATGGCAACACGTTGCTCATTCCTTGATCTTCGCGAAGTCAACAATGCGTTTGTACTTGACGGTTTCCTGGCTCAGAAACTTCGGCATGTCGACATTGAGGGGCGAGACGGTCGAGCCCGAGTCTTCAAGCTTCTTGCGCAAATCGGCCGTTTGCAAAGATTCGTTCAGTGCCTTCCTGAGCTTGGTCACCACCGGATCGGGCAGCCGGGCCGGGCCCATCAGCGCAAACCAGATGTTGATGTCCATGCCCTTCAGCTTGGGCGTTTCGGCCAGCGCCGGGATCTCGGCCGTCATCGGCGAACGCTTGGCCTCGGTGGTACCGAGTGCAACCACCTTGCCGCTGCGAATGTGGGGCAGCCCGCTGGACAGCACGAACACGCCGAAATCAATGTTGTTGCCGAGCAGGTCATTGGCCAAGGGCGCGACGCCGCGATAAGGAATGTGGGTCATGAACAGTCCGCCCTGGTCTTTCAGCATCTCGCCGGCCAGGTGCAGGGCGGTGCCCACGCCGGAGCTGCCGTAGCTATACTTGCCGGGGTTTTGCTTGACCAAGCTGATGAACTGCGCCACCGTCTTCACGCCCGACTTCTGCGACGCCACCAGCACCATGGGCTGGGCGGCGATCAGGCCGATTGGGGTGAAATCCTTCAGATCGTATTTGACGGCGCCCGAAACCAGGCGGCTGATCGCGATCTCGTTGCTCGCGCCGGCCAGCAGGGTGTAGCCGTCGGGGGCGGCGTTCGCCACCTTCTGGGCGCCAATCGCCCCGCCGGCGCCACCGACGTTTTCGATGATCACCGGCACACCGAGTTTTTTCGACAGTTCAGCGCCCAGGGTGCGCCCGGTCAGGTCGGTGCTGCCGCCGGGCGGGTAGGCCACCACGAGGGTGATGGGTTTGCTGGGGTAGCTGTCGGGCTGGGCCAGCACGCTGGCGCAGGCCAGCAGCGCCAGCGCGCCACACAGCGCGGCACGGCCCGAAAAAAATAGGGAGGTCATGGCTTTTCCTTCAAAAAATGGCGGAGGCGGGTTATTCGCTGATCTTCGCGAAATCGACAATCTTCTTGTACTTCGCAACCTCGGTGCTGAGGAAGCGGGGCATGTCCACATTGGCCGGGGCGATGGTTGAGCTGGCGTCTTCCAGCTTTTTGCGCAACTCGGGCGACTGCAGCGCGTCGTTCAAGGCTTTCTTGAGCCTGGCCACCACCGGCGCAGGCAGATTTGCTGGCCCCATCAGCACATACCAGGTGCCGATGTCGATGCCTTTGAGCCTTGGCGTCTCGGCCAGCGCGGGGATGTCCGGCGTCACCGCGGAACGGTGGAGCTCGGTCGTGCCCAGCGCCACCAGCTTGCCGCTGCGGATGTGCGGCAGCGCGCTGGACAACACATAGACGCCAAAGTCGATATTGTTGCCAAGCAGGTCATTGGTCAGGGGTGCTACGCCGCGGTAGGGGATGTGCGTGATGAACAGTCCGGCTTGTTCCTTGACCATTTCACCGGCCAGGTGCAGCGAGCTGCCGACCCCCGACGAGCCATAGCTGAACTTGCCGGGGTTTTGCTTGACCGCGCTGAGAAACTGATCGACTGTTTTGACACCGGACTTCTGCGAGGCCACCAGCACCAACGGCTGCGAGGCAATCAGGCCCAACGGCGTGAAGTCCTTGAGCTCGTATTTGACCGATGGAGACACCAGCCGGTTGATGGCAATTTCATTGTTGGCACCGACCAGCAGCGTGTAACCATCCGGCGCCGCATGGACCACTTTCTGAGCGCCAATCGCGCCCGCCGCACCACCGATGTTTTCGATCACCACCGGCACGCCGAGTTTTTTCGCCAGCTCGGCGGCCAAGGTACGGCCGGTCAGGTCGGTGCTTCCGCCCGGCGGGTAGGCCACCACCAGGGTCACCGGCTTGCTGGGATAGGCCTCGGGCTGCGCCGCAGCGGGCAAAGCCGCCAGCAGCGACATGGCGCCCGCGACCGTTAGTGCCAGCCAACGCGTGGCGTGAAGGACAGAACAAGGGACGAGCATCGCGACTCCTGAAGAACACAGATTCCTCTATTGTCATCAGGACAATGTCCAAGCCCGTGCTACTTCGGCACAACTTGTGGCCGTTTTGGCAAACGATCAGCGCTTTGCCAGCACCTGCCACATGCGTTCAGCCAGCGCATTCAGGCGGCGCTTGGCGCGGTAAACCCGGACCTCGAAAGACACTTCCAGCCGCGCGTCGCCTAGCACCACCAGCTGGCCGGCCTTGCAGGCACCCGACACCATTGACCAGGGTAGCCACGCCACGCCAAGGCCCTTGCGGGCGTATTCGAACACGGCGTCGGCCGAGTCGCACTCGATCACCCGCCGCAGGCGCGGGGCATGAGGGTTGTGGGCCAGATGGTCCTGAACCAGCCGGCCCAGCGCCAGCGTCCCGGCATAGGCCAGGTAAGGAGTGGCGGCCTGCGCGCCAAAGCTGTGCTGGGCCCGCCCCGAGGCGTTGGCCCGGGTCACCGGCACCAGCTTGTCTTGTGCCAGCGTCAGGTGCGCGTACTGCCGGGCGCTGAGCCGCACGGCCAGCAGCGGGTGGTGGTAAATCAGCATGAAATCCACCTCCCCGCGCTCTAGCATCTGCGCAGTATCAGTCAGCGAGCGGGTCAGGATGCGCAACTCGCCCTGGGCCAGCAGCGGCCGCAGACGCAGCAGCAGATCGGCCGCGAGGGTGCGAGCCAGCGTGCGCCCGGTGGCGAGGCTAACGGTGTTTTCGTGGCGCCCGGCAGCGTCGAGCAATTCCTCGCGCGCATGCCCGAGAGTGCCCACCATCTGCTGCGCGTTGTCCAGCAGGCTCGCTCCTGCGGCGGTCAGAGCCAGCGGCGAGCTGTCGCGCTCAATCAGCGCGGTGCCGGCCCAGGCTTCCAGCGCCTTGATGCGGCGCCCGAACGCCGGGTGGGTGACGTGCCGCAACTCGGCCGCACGGCTGAAATTGCGAGTTTGCGCGAGCGCCACAAAATCTTCCAGCCATTTGAGTTGCATCGCCGGCGCGCAGGTTGGAAAGTCGCAAAGCCTTAGGCGCGCGCAACTCGCAGCACGTCGCGAGTTTTGACGGCTTCACGCCGCGCCGCTTCGGCAAAATCGTCACCCGACGAGGCATACAAAATCGCGCGTGACGAATTGACGATGATGGGGGCGAGGGTGACGCCGTCCAGTCCGCGCCAGCCGGCGCCAACCGTAGCCACAGCGTCGCCGCCCTGGGCACCGACGCCGGGAATCAGCAGCGGCAAAGTCGGCGCCATGGCGCGCACGCGCTCGATTTCGGCCGGATAGGTGGCGCCCACCACCAGGCCAAGCTGGCCGTTGCTATTCCACGGGCCCTGCGCCAGCCGCGCGATGTGTTCGTACAGCAGCGGCTGGCCGTCGACCGACGCCAGGCGCTGGTTTTGCAGGTCGTCGCCGCCGGGGTTGGAGGTGCGGCACAGCAAAAACGCACCCTTGCCGTGGTAAGTCAGGTACGGCTGCACCGAGTCAAAACCCATGAAGGGCGAGAGCGTGACGGCGTCGGCGCCGTAGCGCTCGAAGGCCTCGATGGCGTACTGCGCGGCGGTGCTGCCGATGTCGCCGCGCTTGGCGTCCAGAATGATGGGCACGCCCGGCGCGGCGCGGCGCATGTGCGCCATCAGCCGCTCGAGCTGGTCTTCGGCGCGGTGCGCGGCAAAGTAAGCGATCTGCGGCTTGAAAGCGATGACCAGGTCGGCGCTGGCGTCGACAATGGCGGCGCAAAAATCGTAAATTTTTCCAGCATCGCCCTGGAGCCTGCCGGGGAATTTGGCCGGATCCGGGTCCAGGCCGACGCACAGCATGGAGTGGTTCTGGCGTTCTGCGGCGGCGAGCATGGCAAGGAAGGTCATTGGCTATTGTAAGAAGCGCTTAGACCCCCTAAAGTCAAGTTAGCCCTTTTGGCCCTGCACCCCCGCAGGCACCGGAGCTTCTGCTCTTTACGCCAATTCACGCCGTGCAGCGAGCGAGCCGGTCAGGCGTGCGTTGTCGTCGGCTTAAGCCTCAGGGCGGGCTGCCGCACATCGCGCCTCTCATATAGTCTTTTCCGCCGCAATCACCAGCGGCCCAGGCGCCGCTGCTGGCAAACGTAGTAACCCGCAGTACCGCCTTGTAATAGTAAGGACCGTTGGTGTACGCCCCCGTTGGTGCTGCGGTGCCGGCCGTCTTACCCACCTCCGGCCCTAGATCGTTCAGGTTCACCAGCAAGCCCTTGTTCTTCCAGCCATGCGGTACGGCGACATGACACCAGGTGCAGCGCAGTTCTTTGCCCATCCTGTCGACGTGATAATTGTGCAGATTGCCCTTACCGCTGGAACGATCGTAAAAGCCGGTTTTTCTCCCGGTGTCGTTTCCGCTCGTGTAGTTGGCCTTCGCATGGCACTTGAAGCACAGCAGGCTGGCGTTGCCGCCGCCGGTATCGGTCCATGCCCCCTTTAATATGAAATCGTTAGTGGACCCATGCGGGCCCCAAGGGTTGCCGTTGTCGCCATTGTCGGGAACGACCGAGGTCGTCGATATCACGCTGGAGCCATGGCAGTCGCTGCAATACATCGTGTTCGATCCAACCTGGTTATTCCAGGGGGCCAGCCACGGATTACCGCCGCTCATGCCGCGTATGGTGGTCGTGCGACCCGTGGCATTCATCACCGGATGCCAGGATCGGTGATTGACTTTGCCGGCGCCTTCAAAGGCCGCCGCCGCTCCGCCTCCCGCGACACCCACTGTTTCTCCAGCATGAGCAATAGGCGCTTGGAATTCCTTGGCCTGATTCGTGTACATCGTCACGCCATTGGTGTTGGGTGGTGTGCCTGGCGTTCCCAGCGTTGGCCGATTGCCGAAGCCAGTGCCACCATCGGTTTGAGGCAGATTGTTGTCGGAATAACCATAGTCGGAATGGCACTTCAGGCAAATCTGGTATTCCCGCGTCACGAAAGTTTCGGTAACTGCTGCACTGCTGCTGGTTCCCGGATCGCCGCGCACAACCCGGAAACCTGTCGGCAGTGATTGAAATGATGCACCAACACCACCACCATAAGTTGGCTCGACCCCCCAACTGCCGCGCAGTACGCCAGACGCAATATTGGTGTGATTCATGGCGTTATCGGTGTGCGGATGGGTACCTGCCGCATCGGGCGTACCCGTGATGTTGCCCGACGACGAATTGCCACGGAAATCGCGGAATTTGACCACTCGGTGCGGGTTGTGGCAATCAGAGCATTCCGCGTGGCGGTTGGTTAAGTTGCCCTCGCCAAGTTTGGTACGCGACTCCAGCATATCTATGCCGCATTTGCCGGTTATCTTGCTGCAATCAGCGCGGGGACCGTCGTTAAATACACCGCCGATGTCGTGCACTTCCGTGGCGGCAGCGATCGGCATGTGGGTGGCTAGGCCGAAATCCGTCTTGATATCCGGGATGGCGTTGGCACTCAGCGGGGCATAGGTCACAGCTGAGCTGCCGAAAGGGGCGTGGCACTGGTAGCAGGCCTCTTCCAGCGCAGCGCTGCCGCCGGTCTTGGTATTCGTACCCTCACGCAGCAGACGCCGCGAATCCTGTACCGAATGCGTGTCGTGGCAGTTCAGACAGCCGACCTGCCATACCGGCGGATTGGCGTTGGCAGGAGTGTCCAGCGAGGACGGAAATTCACGCAGCTGGGCCGCCGCCGGGGTATACCTCTGAGTGGCCACTTGGCTATTGGCATGCGCTGAAAATGCCCACGACGCACCGGCCTTGTCGTGGCAGGCCAGGCAGATGATGTCGCTGGCAGAATTGAAAATGGCGCCTGCGGGCTGCGCCACCTGGAAGCGGTTCATGCGCAGGAATTTGGCGTTGCCATTGCTGGCGGTTTTGTCGCGCAGATGCGGATCGTGGCAGGTTGAACACTGCACCTGGTTGTTTTCCAGCGGCAGCTTGGGCGGTGTCGCGCCGCGCACACGGTTGCCGACCAGCACGCCATCGGGGCTGCGCAGTTCGCCGTCGCGACCGGCCAGCGTGCTGTCATAGGTGAACGAGATAGGATGGTCGTTGCTCAGGTCGGTTCCCAGGTTGCGCGTGAACCCGGTCCCCGCGCCGGGGCTGATTGGCATCTTGCCCCCAGACGTGCCGGTCATCGCGATGGTGGCGTTTTTGATGCCGTTCAGCACGTTGACCTTGTCGATCGCCATCGTGCCGTCGTGACACGACAGGCAGAGTTTGGAACTGCCGCCCGGCGCCGCGGCCAATTGCGCCGCATCCGCTTCCAGCGAGCTGGAGGTGTAGGGCGTGTAAGTGGCGCCCGACAATTGCCGGTTCCACAGCGGCGCCACGATGCCCGAAGTCGCCTCATGAGGGGTATGGCAAAACACGCAGACTTGCGTTTCGGAAGTCGCCTTGACGGCCCGGACCGGCACCGTACCGCCGGATGGAGTTGCAGACCCGTCGGCCGCCGCCGACAAGTTGTGCTTGGTGCCGCGCACATCGGAAATCTTGTTGCTTGCGGCAATCTGCGCCTGCGCAAACGCCGTGAACAGCAACAGCGCAAGTGTGGCCAGCCTGGCCATGGAAAGCATACGGCACGACATCCAGGCCATCCCCAACTAAAAAATTCGGATTCAAATACGAGCCAAGACCCGTGCGCGGCGAACATATTTGTTGCCATTGTTACTATTTGTATAGTAGGGGGTCAGTGAAACGTTTAGTAGCACTGCATCGCAATAGCTTGACATGGCTCAATCTTCAGTGAAATGCTGGCATCTCCGGCGGCTTAGGGTCCAGGCGCAAAACCGGCACAATCCACGCTGGCCCAACTAGCGCCCCGGCGCCTTCGCATGCAACTTAACCGCCGGCAACTCGTTCTTCTGGTTTTTCTGACACTGGTGTGGGGTATCAACTGGCCAGTGATGAAGCTGGGTGTAGCCGACTTTGCGCCGTTGGCGTTTCGCGCCCTCTCGATATGGCTGGGCCTGCCACTGCTGGGACTGGCAGTGGTGGTCCTGAAAATCCCGTTCTACGTGCCGCGCCCGCACTACCGCGCGTTGTTCGGGCTGGCGGTCACCAACATGCTGGTCTGGCATGTGCTGATCATTCTGGCCGTGAAAGACCTCAGCAGCGGGCGCACGGCGATTTTGGGCTACACCATGCCGATTTTTTCGGCGCTGATTGGCGCCTGGTTTTTTGGCGCGCGCCTGAAAGCCCGCAACTGGCTGGGCGTGGCTGCGGCCGCGCTGGGCGTCTCGCTGCTGCTTTGGTACGAGCTGAGCCAGCTGTCGGGCCACCCGGTGGCGGTGCTAAGCGCGCTCCTGGCGGCCGCCGTCTGGGCCGTCGGAACGCAGCAACTGCGCCACAGCACCCTGCCCGCCGCCACGCTGACGCTGGCGTTCTGGATGACGCTGATGACGGCCGTGCTGCTGTCGCTGCTGAGCCTGCTGTTTGAGCGCGCGCAGTGGCATATGCCCTCGCCGCGCACCTGGGCCGCTATTGTTTACAACGCGGTACTGATTTTTGGCTTTGCTCAGGCCGCCTGGTTCACGCTGGCGCGCTCGCTGCCGCCGGTGGCGTCTACCCTGAGCGTGATGATGATCCCGGTGCTTGGCGTGTTTTCCGGCGCCATCGGCCTCGGCGAAGTATTGCACTGGCAGGACTGGACTGCGGTGCTGCTGATGGTGGCGGCAATTGCCTCGGTGCTGGCGCCCAGCCGGGCGGTCGTCAGGGCCTGAAAGGGCGCAGCTATTCCATCAGGCCGGGGGCCGTGCCAGGCTCATCGCCAGACACAGGTCCGCCCAGGCCTTGGCCTTGTCGGCCGGGCTGCGCAGCAGGTAGGGCGCGTCGTACGTCACCACCGTGGCGCGGCCGTGCAGGCGGTGCACCTGGCCGCGCAGTTTGCCGAAAGGCAGCGTCGACTGCAGCAAGCCCTGCGCCGCCAGCCGGCCCATCACCAGCACGACATCGGGCTGAGCCCGCTCTAACAGTGCTGCCAGCGCGGCCGAAAAGTCTGCCGCTGCGCCGCCGCCGGCCGCGTGACGCGCCAGTGGCGCCAGCAGCACCGCGCCGGCCTGCTGCAGGCGGGCGGCACGCAGCATGTTGTCGAGCAGCTTGCCGGCATCGCCCAGAAACGGCGGGTCGTGCAGCGCGGCCGCGCCGCTTTCGGCCAGCACCAGCCAGCGCGCGCCCTGCGCCCGAGCCGTATCGGCGCTATCGGCGCTATCGGCGCTATCGGCGTAGAGCAGCTGCGCCTCACCTAGTTGCCAGACGGCCGCACCGCCGCCGGAGCGCTCGGCAACTGGCGGCGCCGGGGTGGGCACTGCGGCGGGCCCTGACGGAGCCTCTCCTGAAACCGCCATCTTCCCAGTCAAAAGTCCTGCAGCCTCCTCAGTATCCGCGCGAGCAGCTATTAAATCAATAGCAACCAGAGGTTCGGCAGGCACCGTGGCCGGCTGCCAGACGCGCACGCCCATCTCGCGCAGCATGGCGCGCTGGCGTTTGTCCAGGTCAAGGCTCACAGGGGAAAACTCATGACAATGGCGTCTTCCCGCCCGGCAGCCGTCGCCGGATAGTAGTTGCGGCGCACGCCCATCTGGCGAAAGCCATAGCGCTCGTAAATGCTTTTGGCGCGCGTGTTGCCCACACGCACTTCCAGCCAAAGCCACCGGGCGCCTTGGCCGCGCGACCACAGCGCCAGCGCATCCAGCATGACGCAGGCCCAGCCCTGGCGCTGATGCGCCGGCGCCACAGTGATATTGAGCAGGTGTACCTCGTCCAGGCCCTTCATGGCGACAAAGTAGCCCAGCAGCACGGCATCGGGCGCGAGGCCCGCCGTCAGCAGCTGCGCCCGGTAGCCAGCGTTGATGGAATCGGCAAAATTAACTTCCGACCAGGGATGGTCATAGGCGCTGCGCTCAAGCCGCGCTACCGCCGCCAGCCAGGCCGGCGTCATGGCTTCGAACTGGGCTTCGAGGGGTTTGAGAACAGCGCTCATGACAGGTGGGGCAGGTGGATCAAGGTCTGGGCGGTTGGTTCGGGTCAGGCATTGCAAGCTGACAAGCTTAGCCGGGATCGGCCAATTGCGTGGCTTGCGCGGCTTGCGCGGCCAGCAGCGCCTCGGCCTTGGCCAGTGCGCGCTCTTCGCTGGTGAAAGCGACTTTATCGCGCACATACAGCGGCAGCGCCAGCGCGGCAGCCACGCAATGCCCGGAGGCGGCCAGTGCGGGCGCCAGCCGCAGCAGCGCGGTCGCGCTGGGCCAGGCCGGCACGCAGGGAAGCGCGGCCAGGGCCGCAGGCAAGCGTCCGGCGTACACGCCAAACACATTGCCGGCGAACAGCTGCGGCGTCGGTCCCAGCACCAGATTTTCTGGCCGAATCAGCTCGCAGCCTTTGATGGATGTGCACAGGCCGCTATTGAATTCATAGCTTTGAACATACATCTCGTCCATCCGTGCGTCGAGCAGCGCGGTGATGGTCACGGGCGCATTACCCGGTGTGGCGGGCGTATGGGGCGCCAGTGCAGCCTGCTGAAAGCGCGCCTCCTCGGCCAGCGCCATCAGCGTATCGACCGGCAGCACTGGCAGGCCCGCGCCCTGCCTCGCGCCAAAGGCCAGGCCCTGCGCCACCGCGCAGGCCGTGCGCAGGCCGGTGAACGAGCCCGGGCCGCGGCCAAAGACAATCGCGTCGAGCCCGTCCAGCGCCAGACCGGCCTCGGCCAGCAACGCCAGAATCGCCGGGATCAGCGTGCTGGAGGCCTGCGCGCCGCCCGGACCGCTGTGCTGCCAGACGCGTACGCCGTCGGTCAGCGCAATCGACATGCGGTCGGTACTGGTGTCAAAAGCCAGAAATTTCAGGAATTCTTCGGATTTAGGCATCAAATAAGGCTCTAGCCCATACGGTACGAGCGTTAGCAGCTATTAAAAACATAGTGAATAGAGTGCGGCGCCAAGTTAGCCCTGCCTCAAGACGGCCGGCCGGGCTTGCCGCAGAGTTGCGACGCGCCTCAGTGATTATCCGGCCTGGGCTGGCCGGTGTGGTCTGACATGACACGGATAATCGACGCATGCTTTTCAACGCACCCCCCAGTCAGTTCACGGCGCGACTGCTCGCCTGCTTGATTTTCCTTGCCGTAAGCGCGCCGGTGCTGGCTCAAAACGCCGCATCAACCCTGCCGCCTGAGGTCGACGCCCTGCTGGCCCGCGCCAAAGTGCCGCGCGAGGCGCTGGCGGCCATTGTGGTGGACGCCGCGCCCGCCCTGGCCGGCAAATCTGCGCCGCTGCTGAGCTACCGCGCCGGCAGCCTGATGAACCCGGCCTCGGTCATGAAGCTGGTGACCACTTACGCCGGGCTGGAGCTGCTGGGCCCATCGTTTACCTGGAACACGCCGGTCTACGTCGACGGCACGGTGGCCGACGGTGTGCTGCACGGCAACCTGGTGATTCAGGGCAAGGGCGACCCCAAGTTGGTGCTGGAGCGGCTCTGGCTGCTGCTGCGCCGGGTGCAGGGGCTGGGCATCAAGACCATCAGCGGCGACATCGTGCTGGACCGCAGCGCTTTTGCGCCAGCCGCGCAAAACCCGGCCGACTTTGACGGCGAGCCGCTGCGCCCGTACAACGCCGCGCCGGATGCGCTGCTGGTCAACTTCAAGTCGGTGGTGATGACTTTTGTACCGAATCCGGCCAGCGGCAACGCCAACATCAGCTTTGAGCCGGCGCTGGCCGGCGTGCGGCAGCAGGCCAGTGTGCCGCTGTCGGCCGGGCTCAACGGCAGGGCGGCGCTGACCGAATGCGGCGACTACCGGGAGGCGCTCAAGGCCGACTTTGCCGATCCCTTGCGCATGGCCTTTAACGGCAGCTACCCGGTCGGTTGCGGCGAAAAGGTCTGGGCCATTGCCTACGCCGACCCGGCCAGCTACGCCGAGCGCGCCATCGCCGGACTGTGGCAGGAAATGGGTGGCCAGCTGGGCGGGCGGGTGCGCGAAGGCCGCGCCACGCCCCATCAGGCGCCGACGTTTGAAATGGTCTCGCCAACGCTGGCCGAGGTGATTCGGGATATCAACAAATACAGCAACAACGTGATGGCGCAGCAGCTGTTTCTGACACTCAGCCAGCAGCAGCCGGGCGGCGCCAGCAACGAGGCATCGCGCGAGCTGGTGCGCGCCTGGTGGCAGACGCGCTTTGCCGGGCCGAACAATCAACAGGAGCTGCCGGTGTTGGACAACGGCTCGGGCCTGTCGCGGCTGGAGCGCGTCACGCCACAGGGGCTGGCGCGGCTGCTGCAAACCGCCTACGTGTCGGGCGCGATGCCAGAGTTGATGGCGTCCTTGCCGATCACCGGGGTGGACGGCACGCTCAAGCGCAGCAAATCACGCGTCTCACAGGGCTGGGCGCATCTGAAAAGCGGCACACTGCGCGACGCCAGCGCGCTGGCCGGCTATGTGCACACGCCCAGCGGGCGGCGCCTGGTGGTGGTGGCCATCGTCAACCACGCCAACGCGCCAGCGGCCCGGCCAGCGCTGGAAGCGCTGGTGGACTGGGCCGTGCGGGAAGGCAGCCGATGACCCTTGTCGACCTCGTAGGCGCGCTGGCCGCCTGCCTCACCACCGTGAGTTTCTTGCCGCAAGCCTGGCTCAGCTTTAAAACCCGCGACGTCAGCGGCGTCTCGCTCGGTATGTACAGCGTGTTCACCCTGGGCGTGGCGCTTTGGCTGGTGTACGGTGTGCTGCTGAGCGCCTGGCCGATCGTGATTGCCAACGTCGTCACGCTGGCGCTGGCGCTGGCGATCCTGGGAATGAAACTGCTTTACGGACGGCGCCCGGCAAGCGCTGACTAGGCCAACCCATCCAGTTTTTTTCGCCTAAATTAGTACTATTAATGGATATTTTGTCTTTTTAAAATACTTATAATTTATTACTTTTTTATGCTGCACCGCTTTTGCCACGGCCCCGCCACGCCGCTTTCACCATGACGATTTTGATCAGAACGCCGCGCGGCGACGACGCTCTGCGCAGCCCGGACGTGCCACTCCCACGGCGCACCAAGTCGCTGCTGATTGCCATTGACGGCAAAACCGACGCGTCGCTTTATATTGCAAAGCTGTCGTCATTCGGCGATGTGGCTGCAATGCTGGAAACCTTGCTTCGCGCCGGTCTGGTGCGGGCGCTCGAGCCGGTTGCGCGCGTTGCAGGGCGCTCCGCGCCTTCCGGCGCCGCGACTGGCCAAGTCAGCACCTGGTTTCTGACGACCGCCCAGCACGCCGGAGACTTCCGGCCCTGGAGCGACACCTATGGGGTACCGCATGAGCCAGGCGGCGATTACTTCGTTGACCCGTGGAAGTTGGACGACTCGCCACTTGCACCGACAGCGGCCGCCAGCAGCCACAAGGACCGGGACTCCACCGCGCAGCAACAGGTGCGCAAGGCGGTTGCACTGATGAACAACTTTGTCGCAACTCATTTTGCCGAACGGGCCGATGAACTGCTGCCGGCCATTGACAAGCTCACCTCAGTAGAGCGCATTGCGCGAAGCCTCAGGAATTACGAAGCGCTGGTCGCGCCTGTGGGCAAGGCCGCCACGCGGCATCTGGTGGATTTGCGGGCTACGCTGACACGTCGCTGAAGTCTGGTGCGCGCCGGCGTCATTCCAGCGCGTACCAAAAACAGCGCAGTGATCGCAGCTGTGGTTTTGGTGCGGACTGGAATCAGTCTTCTTCTTTTGAACAGTAAAGCAGATACAGCAGGGCCAAAATCTCCAGCAAGGCCGGATCGGCGACGCTGTAAAAAATGTTTTTCCCCTGCCGCCGCGTACTTACCACCTGCTCGGTGCGCAGCACGCCCAGTTGCTGTGACAGTGTCGGCTGCCGAATACCCAGCAGCAACTCCAGCTCGCCGACCGAGCATTCGCCCTGCGAGATCTGGCATAGGAGCAGCAGTCGGTCCTCATTGGCCAATAGCTTCAAGGTGGCAACGGCTTGCCCGGCGTTGCTGCGCAGCAGCTCGGGACTGATGAGGAGGGGTGAGGACGTCATTCGAAATGATTAGCGGTTTTAATTGACTTCAATATATCATCTAACATAATGATGATGAATGCACCGCTCGCATGTCCCTATTTGTTGCAGCCCCGCGCAAGGAGCCACAAATGAGCACCCGCACCACCACCCAAGCCTTCTTTGACCCGCAGACCTGGACCGTGTCCTACCTGGTATGGGACAGCGCGAGCCGGCACGCCGCCGTCATAGATCCGGTGCTCGACTACGATTTCAAGTCCGGCCATACCAGCACCAGTTCTGCCGACCAGGTGCTGGCGTGCGTGCGCGAGCAGGGCCTGCAGGTCGAATGGATTTTAGAAACCCATGCGCATGCAGACCACCTGTCGGGCGCGCGCTATCTGCAAGACCGGCTGGGCGGGCGCATCGCCATTGGCGAGCACATTCGCGAGGTGCAGGCGGCCTTCAAGAAAATCTACAACCTGGAGCGCAGTTTTCTGCCCGACGGTAGCCAGTTCGACCACTTGTTCAAGGACGGCGAGACCTTCAACATCGGCACCGTGAAAGCCACCGCCCTGCTGGTGCCCGGCCACACGCCCGCTGACATGGCCTATTTGGTCGATGGCTGCGCCTTTGTCGGCGACACGCTGTTCATGCCCGACGTGGGCACGGCCCGCGCAGATTTCCCCGGCGGCGACGCGCACCAGCTTTACCGCTCCATCCACCGCCTGCTGGCGCTGCCGCCGGAGACCCACGTCTACGTCTGCCACGACTACCCGCCGGCCGCGCGTGCGGCCAAGTGGCAAACCACGGTGGCCGAGCAGCGCGCCCACAACATCCATGTGCGCGACGGCATTGGCGAGGACGAGTTTGTCGCCATGCGCACCGCCCGCGATGCGACGCTGGAGGTACCGACGCTGATCCTGCCGTCGATGCAGGTCAACGTGCGCGCCGGGCAACTGCCGCCGCCCGACGACAACGGCGTGGCCTACCTGCGGATTCCGCTGAACGCGTTGCCGCTGCACAAATAGCGCGCGCCTTTGGGCTCGGCCAGCCAGATCGGCACCGGAGAGTGCGGGTACTAAACTTTGGCTCTTTTCTTTGCCAATACTTCGGCCATTTTTCGGCCATCCCTGGCCATCTGAACGGAAACCATGCCCACTCCCCCCGCCTGCCCCCAATGCGCAATGCCCAACACCTACCCCGACGGCGACAACTATGTATGCGCCGACTGCGGCCATGAATGGGCCATGGCCGCAGCCCCTGAAGTTGTCCACAGCGACGACGCGGTGGTCAAGGATTCAAATGGCAATGTGTTGGCCGATGGCGACGCCGTGGTGCTGATCAAGGACCTGAAGGTCAAGGGCTCATCGACCACGCTGAAGATGGGCACCAAGGTCAAGAGCATCCGCCTGGTCGGCGGCGACCACGAGGTGGACTGCAAGATGGACGCCGGCAGCTTCATGCTGAAGGCTTGTTTCTTGAAGAAGGTTTGACGGGACTGGACTGGTACCTAGCGGACGGCGCACAGTCCTCAGGGCCGGCGAAAAGTCACATTCTGCGACGACCAATATTTTGAATTCAATTGAGCCAGCCTGACCTCCCCGCCAGTCGAGGGTGCGTGGACAAACCGGCCACCGCCTACATAGATGCCGGCGTGCGTGGCAACGTCGCGCTGCGCAAAGATGACCAGGTCACCCGAGCGAATGCTGTCACTGGCTACCGGCTGACCCCAATTTTGCAGCCGTGAGACGGTGCGAGGTGGCGCAAGCCCAGCCCTCGTCTGGTAGACATGGCCAATCAGCCCACTGCAGTCAAAGCCGGAGTCTGGTGTATTGCCACCATAGCGGTAAGGCGTTCCGACCAGGCCGACGGCATAGATGGTAACGTCACTGGCCTGCTCTTGCGAGATACGCGATGGCACGTTCATGCCTGCGACGCCAACAAGACCACGAGGGCGCGACGGCGCGGAGCTGCATCCCGCTAGAACCAGGACGAGCGCGATTGCCGCAGCGGTGAGGCCACGATGGTTGGAAACGGTCATACGCCTGCTTTGCCTTTCAAGCATCTCAATGGAACAAAGCGCAACTCAATTCCACTTGACATAAACCCACCCGCAAAGAACGGCACCAACAGCCCAGAGCAACCACGTTTGGGCTACCGCATAGGGGTACACCATCAAGGCCACGCCTGTCCAGGTAAGCGCCGGACTTGCTGCTTTTCGGCCCCGCCTGAATGCCACATAGCCGAGGATGCCGAACAGGATGGCGCCGGCGATGTAGGCCGGGCTGGGCAGAACCAGTCCCAGCGCTTCAAGTTTTTTCAGTTCTTCCATGCGACATCGTAAACCGGGCCGATAACTCAGGCCCTCTTGATCGTCAAACTCCCCCAGTCCAAAGCTTCACACTCACCTCGGTCTCTTGCCTCCCTCCCCGACCAAACCTATGACTTGGATCAAGGGACGGATGCCTTCCCGCACATTTACACTCAGTGCATCTGCACACTGGCTTCGGCCAAGCGTCAGTTTCGTTGATCGGTTTTCTAACCAAGACCGTCATTCCCCGCTTCGCGCATTTGATTTAAAACGCGCAAGCCTTTTTTTTGAAAGGTCCTATAAATGGGCAAAAAACTTTATGTCGGTAATCTCTCCTATTCGGTGAGCGACGATTCCCTGCAGCAACACTTCTCCGAATTTGGCACGATCTCGTCGGCCAAAGTCATGATGGACCGCGACAGCGGCCGTTCCAAGGGCTTCGGCTTCGTGGAAATGTCGAGCGACGCGGAAGCCCAGGCGGCAATCAGCGGCATGAACGGCAAATCAGTCGATGGTCGTGACATGGTGGTCAATGAAGCCCGTCCAATGGAGCCGCGTACCGGCGGCTTCGGTGGTGGTGGCGGTGGCCGTCGTGAAGGCGGTGGCGGCGGCGGCGGCGGCGGTTATGGCGGCGGTCGCAACAACTACTAAAGTCTGCATCGCAGTTGAGAAAACCGGTCTCTTGGCCGGTTTTTTTCGTCCGGCGCAGTCCTGCCAGGGAACGAACGGGCGTCGTTTTATGGACCGGTGCTGGTCGAACCCTTCACTTCAATTGCCAGCCTGAAGGCGGATTTCGCTGCATTGCGCAAAAAACGTAAATTTGTGTTGGAATGAAGTCTCGCGGCTCAACAACACGGAGTGTTCCATGGAATCCACCCACGTCGTTCCCCATGCGCCCACCTTCACGCTACCCATCGCGAAGGTGCGAAGTGTGTACCAAACCGCCGATGTCGCGCGCAAGCTCGACAAACTACACCAAAGCGATTCACGCGAGCACGACAGCTTGCGCAGCACCTACGAGCGCATGCTCGAACGCGGCCCTGACCGCTTTCAGATGAAGCCCAGCGGCATTCCCGAAATGGCTTCGCTGTATGACGCGCTTCCCAACTTTACCGACGTGCTTGACGACGTGCGGCGCCATGTGGCCCTGAGCCATGACAGCAGCGATGGCCTGGAGGTCACGCCCATGCTGCTGTTGGGTCAACCCGGCATCGGCAAGACGCATTTCGCCAAGCAGATGGCCGACTTGATAGGCACCGGCATGAACCTGGTGTCCATGAGTTCCCTGACGGCCGGCTGGCTGCTGTCCGGCTCTGCATCGCAGTGGAAGGGGGCCAAGCCTGGCAAGGTGTTCGAATCGCTGGTGGACGGCAGCTACGCCAACCCGGTGATCGTGATCGACGAGATTGACAAGGCCGCCAGCGACGCCCAGTACGACCCGCTCGGCTCGCTGTACAGCCTGCTCGAACACGACACGGCCTGTGCCTTTGTGGACGAGTTTGCCGAGGTGCCCATCGATGCGAGTCAGGTGCTGTGGATCATGACGGCCAATGATGAGCGCGGCATCCCCCACCCGATCCTGAACCGTATGAATGTGTTTGCGATTCAGCCGCTCACGCCTGGCCAGGCGCGGCACATTGCCTTGCGCCTCTACCAATCGATTCGCTCCAGTCACGATTGGGGCTCGCGCTTCGATGATTTTCCCTGCGATGATTTGCTGGACAAACTGGCCACGCTGGTCCCGCGCGAAATGCGTCGGGGCTTGATGGCGGCATTCGGCAACGCGCGGCTGGCAGGCCGGGGCGTGCTGCAGGTGGACGACCTGCCGCGCGGCACGGCCAACAAGGGCCAGATCGGGTTTATGCAATAGGCTGGGCGACGCGCTGGCCGCGCCGCTGACCCGGTCGTAACTGCCGTAATTTCAGGCGGTCAGCGCAACCAGCTTCGCCTTAAGCGCCGCATTTTCCGCGCTGAGTTCCGTGATGGTCTGCCTGAGCCGGGCGATCACGCCTTCGGGCGATTCGGGCTCGGTACGCGCGACGGCCTTGCTTTCACGCACCTGCCGGGCGGCTTGCTGCAGCTCTTTCCTGCCGCCGGCCACGGCAGCGACTTGCGCTTCAACCGGCAGCGAAGCCACGCTGGCCGCCGCGTTGATCGAAATCGTGCCCGACTTGACCGCCGCCAGCAGTTCGGGCGCGGCTGACTTCTGGATCTTTTCAATCTGGTTGACGGTGTTGCTGCTGATGCGCGCAGCCTTGGCGATAGCCTCCCGCGTCGGCACGGCTTCGGGCTTGGGCTGATCCGGTACCGGCGCTGACCCGGACGCCGGCTGCACGCGCGCGCTCAGGATGTCCTTTCTGCGCAGGGCCAGCACGCCGCGCTGGAAATCCGACACACTGCGCCGTCCCAGGTGCTGGTCAATCATCCACAGATGCACGTCGGCCAAGGATTGGAAACGCGTGTTTTGCACGGTATTGAAAGGTATGCCGTGCCGGCTGCAAATGCTGTGGCGGTTGTGTCCGTCCACCAGCACTTCGCCCCACAGCACCAGCGCGTCGCGGCAGCCCTCGGCCAGCAGGCTGCGCTCCAGCGCAGCGTGTTCGTCAAGGGTCAGCGGGTCGATGTAGGCAAGCAGTTCTTCGTTGACCGTGATGTTCATGGAGAGGCAGACAGGTAGGAAGTGGCAGGGGCGCCATTCTATAAGGCGGGTAATGTTGCGCAGTGGCGCCGCCGCGGGCTTTTGCGCAGCTCCGGTTCTGTCAGGCTTTGAAAAAGCTATTGGGTTGGGTACTACTGGCGCGGGCTGCGGGCGAGTCACCCTGGAGGACCTTGGTTTGTTGACGGCGGTCTGCGAATCTCCGGATTAAATGCCAAATTGGCCCCTAGCCCAATGAGCACGGGCGCTACTAGCTATTGAATAGATAGCTACTAGCGCCCATATCCATTGGGCCGTTCTAAAGCCAATTTGACACAAAACAAAGCTGACCTGCCTTCAATGCGTCCGACGAAGCGTATTGGCAAAGAAAAACCGCAGCATCTCTTCACTCGCATCAGGTCCCGCAGCATCGGTGTACGAACCCCGCGCACTGCCACCCGACCAGGCATGTCCGGCGCCGTGCACCGCCCAGTGTTCAGCCACGACCCTGCCCCCAGCTTCCTTGTAGATGCGCCGGGTGTAATCACGGCCGTTGCCGCTACGCGCCCTTTTCATTTCCGGCTTTGAAACACCGGCGCTGGCCGCGACGACCTGCTCGCCATTGGCCGGATGCACGGTGGCGTCCTGGTCGCCGTGAAAGACGATGGTCGGCGGGCTGACCTCGGTTCGCGGACTGGCGGCGGCGCCGGTTTGCATCACGCTAAGCGCACCCTGCACATTGGATGCCGAACCGGTGGGCAAGCCCGAATGCACGCCGACTGCGGCAAACAGGTCGGGATAGGCATCGCCCAAAATCGCCGCCATGGCGCCGCCAGCTGACAGGCCCGCCACATAGACGCGTTGTGGGTCGATGTTGTAGCGGCTCATCACATCCCGCGTCATGCCCGCCAGAATGGCCGGCTCGCCCCGGCCGCGTTTCTGGTGGTTGTGCTTGAACCAGTTCCAGCAGCGCGAGCTGTTGGCGTGCTGCGTCTGCGCTGGATAGAGCACGTAAAAGCCACGTTGGCGCGCTGCCTCGTTCATGCCGGTGCCGGCGGCAAAATCGTCGGGGTTCTGAGTGCAGCCGTGCAGCATCACGACCAGCGGCAGCGCCTCTTCAGTGGCAACCGCTGGAATGTAGAGCTTGTATTCGCGCGTGTCGGCCGCTTCGGTGTGCGTGCCGCTGATGAACTGGCCGGCTGGCCCCGGGTTGACTGGCCTGGCCGCCGGGGCTGGCGCTGCGGGTTCCGGGTCCGCCGAGGTGGTTGTCTGCTGCGCTTCGCGGTGTATCTCGCGCACTTCGACATCGATGACGTCCATGACATCGGCATGGTCAGTGGCTGCCGGCACGGCACTGCCGCTGAGCGCAGCCTGGATGGCCGCGGTGGCGGCCTGCAGGTCGCCGCCCTGGGTCAGGCGTGCGGCTTGGGACATCAGGCTTAGAAAATCGGGGTTCATGGCTTTCCTTTAAGAGAATGGAGGGTCAGCGGATTCGGCTGGCAAGCGCCGCTTTCACGGCCGGGCTGGCATGTAGCGCGCCCAGCACCACCACCGAATCAATGGCGGCCAGCGCCAGTTCCGGGGTGACGTCCAGCGCGATGGTGGCCAAGCCGAGCACACGGATTTGCAAGGCTTCGCCCGAGGCCTGCACGGCGCGCAGGTCGTCGGCCGAAAAATGCTGGATGCCCAGCACCAGCGTCTTGCGCGCCACCACCTGTTTCACCACCTCCGCATGCGCGGCCAGCTGGTTGCGGATGGCGGTGCGTATGAGGTCGGTACGGTTGGCATAAAAGCCTTCCTGCACCAGCAGATCAATCTGGCCCAGATCGACATAGCCCAGGTTGATGGTGATTTTTTCGTCGGCCGGTTTGGGCACGGCGCTTGTGTTGGCGCTTTTTAGCATGAGCGCCATCTTATCACCATCCGATGACCATCCATACGGATGGTATTTATGTAGGCCATCTACAAGCTTGCCAGCTCGATATCCGGGAAGGCACTGCGCTGCGGCGGCTCGGTCCAGTCTTGGCTTGGCTTGGCTTGGTTTGGCTTGCCGATGGAGGGTTTACCCTATAATTTTTCCTTTGCTCATTGGATTTTTTAATGCCGCAATTTTTCTTTCGCACCGCAAAGTCTTGTATTGCCACCGCTGTGCTGGCCTTGGGGGCTGCGCAGGTCCAGGCTCAGCCGGTGCAAACCGTCAAAATCGCCCACGCCGGCCCCACCTCTGGCGGCATTGCGCATATCGGAAAGGACACCGAAAACGGCGTGCAGCTTGCGATTGACGCGCTCAATACGCAAAACCTGGTGATAGGCAGCAAGAAGATTAAATTTGAGCTGGTGGCCGAGGACGACGGCGGCGAGCCGCGCCAGGCCACGGCCGTGGCGCAGAAACTGTGCGACGAGGAGGTCGCGGGCGTGATCGGGCATTTGCAGTCGGGCACCACCCTTCCGGCAGCCAGCGTGTACAGCCGCTGCGGCATTCCGCAGATCACCGCTTCGGCGACCAACCCGGCACTGACCAAGCCGGGCTACAAGACCGCCTTTAGACTGATCGCCAACGACAACGCGCTGGGCGCCGCGCTGGCGATTTTTGCCAAGGACGCGCTGCAGATCAAGCGGGTCGCCGTCATCGACGACCGCACCGCCTACGGCCAGGGCCTGGTCGAGGTGTTCAAGGCCACGGCGCGAAAAAAAGGCATCGAGGTGGTGGCCGAAGAGTTCACCAGCGACAGGGCCACCGATTTCATGGCCATCCTGACCGGCATCAAAAGCAAGAAGCCCGACGCCATCTTTTTCGGCGGCCTGGACGCGCAGGCCGGCCCTATGTTGCGCCAAATGGACCAGCTCGGCCTGTCGAACGTGAAGTTCTTTGGCGGCGATGCACTGTGCACTGAAAAGCTGCCCGCGCTGTCCAGCCAGGCGGCCGCGCTGAAAAACGTGACCTGCGCCACCGGCGGCGCGTCGCTGCAAAAAATGCAGGGCGGCGTTGAATGGAAGAAGGCTTACGACGCCAAATTCCCCGGCCAATTCCAGATCTACAGCCCTTACGCCTACGACGCGACTTTTGTTCTTGTCGACGCGATGAAGCGCGCCAACTCGGTCGACCCCAAGGTCTACCTGCCCTTCATCGGCAAAACGCAATACCGGGGCGTGACCGCGCAGATCGCCTTCACCCCCCAAGGCGAGTTGACCAAACCGGCCGTGACGCTGTACCGGTACAAAGACCATGCGCGGACGGCGCTGAACTAAGGGCAGGCTTGGCGGGCTGGACCTGTCCAGTCCGGCGGGTTGACCGAAGTATTAGCCTAAAGGGCCTCTGCTTGGCCAACTGCAAGCCCGAAGCCAACGTCAGAATAGGCGTCTGTGGTCCTGGCTGACCAGCGGGGGCCTTCGCTTCATCCTGTTTTCCCTTCCCCTTCCCTTTCCCTTTCCCGCTGCTGCAGTGCCGTCAGCGGTCGCCCTTTGAATGAAACCACCCATGTTCAAACACCCCAGCATCAAGGCCCGACTGGCACTTGGCTTCGCCCTGGTCTGCGCAATTTTCGTGTTGACGATTGCCGCCGCTGGCTTTGCGATCTTCAGCCTGTCCCAGGACATTCGAACGCTCCAGACGCAAGACCTGCCCAACGTGCTGCTGGTCGATGAAATGAACCTGAGCCGTTCAGACGTACAACAATTTCTGACCGACGTGTCGGCTACCCACGATCCAGCCGGCTACAAAGACGCTGAAGACGCAGCGCAACGGTTTCAGCAAGGCGTGCAAACGTTTCGTGAGTTTTATCAACTGGAAAAGAACGCCGAAGGGCTGAAAGAAATTGCACAGCTGGAAGCTGATTTCCTCAAGCTGTACGCCATGGGAAAAACCATGGCTGAGGTTTACCTGTCCCAGGGCATGGAAGCCGGCAACGTGCTGATGAAGGGGTCTGATACCAGCCCCGGATTTGACAAGGCCAGCGAAGTGCTGCTGACGCACATGACCGCATTTCGCCAACGCGAGGTGCAAGAAGCCAACCAGTTGGCCGCCGTTGCCGTAAAAACAGCGGCCACCATGTCGACCGGCATAGTGGCCGCGGGGCTGCTGGCCTGCGCGTTGGCGGCGCTGATTGCGGCCTGGGTAGTGCGCAGCATCTTTCAGTTGCTGGGCGGTGAGCCGAGCCAGGCCATGCGGGTGGCGCAACGTGTAGGCGCCGGCGACTTGAGTGTGCCGATTGAACTTCGACAAGGTGACAGCACCAGCCTGATGGCCGAACTTGAGACCATGCAGCAGCGCTTGAGCACGGTGGTGACGCTGGTTCGCCAAAGCTCCGAGGAAGTGGCCATGGGCAGTGTCGAAATTGCACAGGGCAATACCGACTTGTCTGCCCGCACCGAGCAACAAGCCAGCGCGCTGGAGCAAACCGCTGCATCGATGGAAGAGCTCAGTGCCACCGTCCAACAAAACGCCGAAAGCGCGCGCCAGGCCAACCAGCTGGCGCAAGGGGCTTCGTCGGTAGCGGTTCAAGGCGGCGCCGTGGTGGCCCAAGTGGTCACCACCATGAAAGGCATCAACAATGCCTCCGGCAAAATCGCCGACATCATCGGTGTCATTGAAAGCATCGCTTTTCAGACCAACATCCTGGCGCTCAATGCCGCCGTCGAAGCCGCGCGGGCGGGCGACCAGGGCCGCGGCTTTGCCGTCGTGGCCAGTGAAGTGCGTTCGCTGGCCGGGCGCAGTGCGGAGGCCGCCAAAGAGATAAAAAAACTCATAGGCGCCAGCGTCGAGCAAGTCGCGCAGGGAACGGTTCAGGCCGACCGGGCGGGCGCCACCATGTCTGAGGTGGTCAGCAGCATCCACCGGGTGACAGGCATCATGGGCGAGATTAGCGCAGCCAGCAACGAGCAAGCCATCGGGGTGGCACAAGTAGGCGAAGCGGTCACGCAAATGGACCACGCCACGCAACAAAATGCCGCGTTGGTTGAAGAGATGGCGGCAGCGGCCAGCAGTCTGAATGCCCAGTCGCAAACTCTGGTGCAGACCGTTGCCGTGTTTAAAGTGGGTGCCGGCGCTGGCATGGCGCTGGTTGGCGCCGCCTGAACACGCGGGAAAGTGGCAATTTGGCGAAAGTCTGAGCAGACCGCTCGCTCGCATTTAACTCGCCGCCGCCCGCCCCAACCGGTCGCGCACGCCGTCCCACTCCCCCGCCTCGGGCGGGTGTTCAATCCAGATCAGTTTGACGCCCTGGGCGTCGAACTCGCGCAGCACGCCGAACAGCTGCTGTGCGGTGGCCGCTGCGTCGTCGGGCATGCGGCGGTACAGCACCTGGGTGGAGGCGATACGCACGATGCTGCGGGCATAGACCGCGATGTGGGCGGCCTCTAGACCCAGCAGGTCAAGCGCGGTCTGGATGGCGTCGGCACGCATCAGGCGCACCCTGGCGTTGGGCGCATAGTGCGCCGTCAGCGTGCCGGGGGCGCGCGGCGCGGCGCCAGCACGCTGCTGCAACTCATCTTGGTCGAGCACCGGCTCGCCGCAGGCGGCCTCCAGCTGCGCGCGGGTCAGCACGCCGGGGCGCAGCAGCACCGGCTGGCCGCGTGTGCAGTCGACGATGCTGGACTCGATGCCGACCGCGCAGGGCCCGCCGTCCAGCACCAGCAGCGCATCGCCAAACTCCTGCTGCACATGCTGCGCAGTGGTCGGGCTGACGCGGCCGAAGCGATTGGCGCTGGGGCCGGCAACGCCGCTTACGCCCAATTCCAGGCAAGCCTTTAAAAAAGCCAGCGCCACCGGATGCGCCGGGCAGCGCAGGCCAATCGAGTTTTGGCCACCGGCGGCGGCGCTGGCAATGCCGTCGCGGCGCGGCAAGATGACCGTCAGCGGACCCGGCCAAAAGGCTTTCATCAGGCGGGCGGCGAACGCCGGCACGCTGCTGGCGTAATCACTGACCTGCGCCGCCTCGGCCACATGAACAATCAGCGGGTGCTCGGCAGGCCGGCCTTTGGCGGCAAAAATGTCGGCGACGGCCCGGTCGCTGGACGCATCGGCGCCCAGGCCATAGACCGTTTCGGTCGGAAACCCGACCAGCGCACCGGCCTGTATGCGGCGCGCGGCGTCAACAATCACTTGCGGGTCGCTGCCGGGCAGAATCATCAAGGGCTCGCGAAACCAAAGCCGGGCAGGCCCAGAATTTCAGCCGCCCGTCGCGCCGTGGCTTGCACGCTCGCCACATCAGCGCCGGTCACCGTCAGATGCCCCATCTTGCGGCCCGCTCGCGCCTCGGTTTTGCCGTAAAGGTGCAGGTGCGTGCCGGGCAGGGCCAGCACCGCCGGCCAGTCGGGTGCACGCGCCTGACCCTCAGCGCCAAACCAGCCATCGCCCAGCAGATTGAGCATGATGGCGGGCGAATGCTGGCGCGGTGCGGGCAGCGGCAAGCCGGCCATGGCATGGACTTGCAGGTCAAACTGCGAAACATCGCAGGCGTCCAGCGTGTAGTGGCCGCTGTTGTGCGGGCGCGGCGCCATTTCGTTGACGATGAGCGCGCCGTTTTCGCTGCCGTCGTCGATCACAAAAAACTCGACGCACAGGACACCGACGTAATCGATGTGATTTGCTATCGTTTTTGTAGCTGCAAATGCCCGTTCTGAAAGGGCTGCAGGCATATTTCCTTCATAAGCATGGGTCACTGCCAAAATCCCGTCGAGATGCACGTTGCGCTGCGGCGCAAAGCTCACGATGTCGCCATTCCAGCCGCGCGCCACGATCACCGAGCATTCGGCCTTGAGTGGCAACAGCTTTTCGAGCACGCAATGCACCTGTTCCAGCTCGGCCCAGGCGTCCGCCAGTTGCGCCGCATCTTTGACGCGGACCTGGCCCTTGCCGTCGTAACCCATGCGCGCAGTTTTCAAAATGCCCGGCAGCAGGTCTGCCGGCACGGCTTGCAGCTGCTCTGGCGTTGTGATGACCGCGTAGGGCGCGCAGCGCACGCCCGCCAGCGCGCCCGCTTCAGCGGCACTGGCCATCAAGTGGGACTTTTCCTGAATCCGGTCCTGCGCAATCGCCACGGCCGCTGCACTTGGAGCAACCGGGCGGCTGGCAGCCAGCGTTTGCAGCGCGGCGGCGGGCACGTTTTCAAACTCGGTGGTGATGGCATCGCACTGCGCGGCCAGCTGCGCCAGGCCCTGCGCGTCGTTATAACCGAAAGGGATGTGATGATGGCTGACGCGCCCGGCGGGACTTTGCGGATCGGGGTCCAGCACGGCTGTGAAGTAGCCCAGGCGCTGCGCGGCATGCACAAACATGCGGCCGAGCTGCCCGCCGCCGATCACGCCCAGCGTGGCACCGGGAAGGATGAGCGGGTTCATAGCGGCGGCAGCGTCATGGCGCGTGCGGCGCCGGTCTGCTCGGCACGAAACGCCTGCAGCTTGGCGGCCAGGGTTTGGTCATGCAGCGCCAGCATGGCGACGGCAAACAGCGCCGCGTTGGCCGCGCCAGCGTTGCCAATGGCAAAGGTGGCAACCGGCACGCCCTTGGGCATTTGCACAATGCTGTGCAGCGAGTCAACACCTTGCAAATGCTTGCTGGCCACCGGCACGCCGAGCACCGGCACAATGGTTTTGGCCGCCAGCATGCCGGGCAGATGGGCCGCGCCGCCGGCGCCGGCGATGATGGCCTGCAGGCCGCGGCCAGCGGCTTGATCGGCATAGGCCAACAGGTCATCGGGCATGCGGTGCGCCGACACCACTCTGGCCTCGTACGCCACGCCAAACTGCTGCAAAATTTGCACCGCATGCTGCATCGTGTCCCAGTCGCTGCTGGAGCCCATCAGCACACCCACCAGCGGGGCGATTGCACTGTGTGCATTGTGTGTTGTCGTCATAAAGGGGGCTTCAAGGTCCTGGGGTTGGTCGGGCGGCGCGGTCTGGGGCAGCCCCTGATTTTAAGGCTTGAGCGAGCGCCCGCGTGCTATCGTCTGGCGACTCAGCCATCCGGTTGAAAAGCGCTCTGCAAACCCCACCTCCAAAAAACCATGATAGCTATCACCACTGCCAATTTTGAAGACGAAGTCATCACGGCTTCCATGACCACCCCGGTGCTGATCGACTTCTGGGCGCCCTGGTGCGGTCCCTGCAAGTCGCTTGGGCCGATTCTGGAAAAGGTCGAGGCCGACTACGCCGGGCGCTTCAAGCTGGTGAAGATCGACTCCGACCAAGAGCAGCAGCTGGGCACCGCCTTCGGCATTCGCAGCATTCCGACCTGCATCCTGATGATGAACGGCCAGCCGGTGGACGGCTTTACCGGCGCCCTGACCGAAGGCAAGGTCAAGGAGTTTTTGGACAAGCACCTGCCGCCAGCGGCCGAGCCAGCGCCGCAAGAAGAATTAGCTGTCGAAGAAGACAACAGCCCGGAGGCGACGCTGGAAAAGCTGCAGCACGCCGTCGCTATTGATCCGGCCAGTGACAATGCCCGCTTTGACTATGTCAAGCAGCTCTTGAGCCTGGGCCGCGAAGACGATGCCAAGGTGGCGTTCGCGCCCGTGATCGCGCAAACCTCGGTGGTGCGGCGTTTTGATTCGCTGCAGCGCTGGATGGATGCTATTGATTTTGTAGCTGCTAACGCCCATGGAACGGGGGCTGGAGCCCAGTTTGACGCACAAATAGCGACCAACAAGCGGGATTTTGAAGCGCGCTTTGGCAAAGCCCGCTGGCTGATGGCGCAGCAGCACTGGACCGAGGCGCTGGACGAGCTGCTGGACATCCTGATGCGCGACCGGGCGTGGTCTGACGAGCTCGCGCGCAAAACCTACATCGCCGTGCTCGACATCATGGAAACGCCCCAGGCCAAGGTTGCCGACGGCCATATTCCGCTGGAAGATCCCGTCGTGGCGACCTATCGGCGTCGTTTGAGCAGTGTCATTTTGAGCTAGGCTGGAAAGCTGCGGGTGCGGGACGGGCCGCAAAGATCCGTCGAGGAGCGGCCCGCAGGCGCTTTCCGCTGCCCGCTTGAAGTCCTGACTGCTACTTAATTGATAGCGCTATCCGCAGGTAATGCTAAGTCTGCAACCTGTTTTTGGGTGAAACAGCGCCTCAATCCTGCCCCCACAAAGAGAGCTCGGCTTGAGCAGCGCCAAGCCGAACTCAGACCTTGGCTGAAGCCTGTTTTTACGGCTTTTTTACAGCCAGCCGACCAAGATCTTCGCCGTTTTTACGCACCACCGGCCAGACTTCAGTCATTCATTTGACTCTGGAGTTGTTCATGGATCTTGCATTTATTGCCATCGCCACCGGGCTGTGGGGCCTGATGGTTTTACTGGTCTGGGGCTTCCAGAAACTGGAACGTCCGCTGAAAGGCCGCTCATGATCAGCCTTGAAGTTCTTTATGGCCTTGGCGCGATATGCGCCATGGCGCTGCTGGCTTATCTGGCCTATGCGCTGATCTGCGCTGATCTGCGCTGAGGAATTTTGATGAACTCTTCAAGCTGGGGCCTGCTGGCCGTTTTTCTCGGGGTTCTGCTGGTGGCCGCCTGGCCAGTCGGCATCTGGCTGGCGCGCCTGAGTTCCGGAAACCTGCCGCCCTGGATGTTGCGGCTGGAGGCGCCCTTGTACCGCCTGGCGGGTACTTCGGCAGACCAGTCGATGAAGTGGTCGCACTACGCGCTGGCGCTGCTGGCCTTCAATCTGCTCGGCGTACTGATGGTCTATGCGCTGCAGCGCCTGCAGGTCTGGCTGCCGCTCAATCCGGCCGGTATGGCGGCGGTCTCGCCTGATTCGGCTTTCAATACCGCCATCAGCTTTGTCGCCAACACCAACTGGCAGGGTTATGCCGGTGAGTCCACCATGAGCTACCTGACGCAGATGCTGGCGCTGGCAGTGCAGAACTTTTTATCCGCCGCCACCGGCATCGCGGTGGTGTTTGCGCTGTTTCGCGGGTTTGCCGCACGCTCCACCGGGGTGATCGGCAATTTTTGGGTGGACGTCACGCGCATCACGGCCTGGTTGCTGGTTCCCTTGTCGCTGGTGTTCGCGGTATTTCTCGTGGGTCAGGGCGTGATCCAGAACTTCGACAGCTACAAGGAGGCGACGACGCTGGAAGTCACCAGCTACAGCCAGCCTAAAAAAGATGCCGCAGGTGAAGTCATGAAGGACGCCAAAGGCGAGCCAGTCATGGAAGACCTGAAGGCTGACAAGCAGACGCTTGCCATGGGCCCGGTCGCTTCGCAGGAAGCCATCAAAATGCTGGGCACCAATGGTGGCGGATTTTTCAACGCCAATTCGGCCCACCCTTACGAAAACCCGACG
Source organism: Polaromonas sp. (assembly GCF_012927455.1). GTDB lineage: Bacteria > Pseudomonadota > Gammaproteobacteria > Burkholderiales > Burkholderiaceae_C > Polaromonas. The sequence goes on from NZ_JABBPE010000016.1 coordinate 164,687, forward strand.
GCGCTGGTCAACTTTTTCCAGATGTTGGCGATTTTTCTCATTCCTGCCGGCTTGGTGTTTGCTTTTGGCCGTGTTGTGGGTGACTCGCGCCAGGGCTGGGCCGTTTTGGCGACGATGACCGTAATTTTTGTTATGGCGGTCGTGGCGATCACACCTGCCGAGCAGGCGGGCAACCCCCTGCTGCTGCCGCTGGGGGTGGACCAGGCCGCCAGCGCGCTGCAATCGGGCGGAAATATGGAAGGCAAGGAAACCCGCTTCGGCATCAACGCCTCCGCTTTGTTCGCGGTCATCACCACGGCGGCCTCCTGTGGCGCCGTCAACGCCATGCACGACTCCTTCACGCCGCTGGGAGGCATGGTGCCCATGGTGATGATGCAGCTCGGCGAAGTAGTGTTCGGCGGCGTCGGCACCGGCCTGTACGGCATGCTGGTGTTCGCCATTTTGGCGGTGTTCATTGCCGGGCTGATGATAGGCCGCACACCGGAGTATCTGGGCAAGAAAATCGAGTCGCATGAGATGAAGCTGGTCTCGATCGCCATTCTGATCACGCCGATTTTGGTGCTCGCAGGAACCGCCATCGCCGTGATGGCAGGCGCTGGCAGGGCGGGCATTGCGAACCCCGGTGCGCACGGGTTCTCCGAAATTCTTTATGCGCTGACCTCGGCCGCCAATAACAATGGCAGCGCCTTTGCCGGGCTGTCGGCCAACACGCCGTTCTACAACACGCTGCTGGGGCTGGTGATGTGGCTGGGCCGCTTCGGCGTGATCGTGCCGGTGCTGGCGATTGCCGGCGCGCTCGCGGCCAAGAAGCGCTTGCCGGTGACGGCAGGGACCATGCCGACCCATGGCCCGCTGTTTGTGTTCCTACTGATCGGGACAGTGCTGCTGGTCGGCCTGCTCAATTACGTTCCGGCGCTGGCGCTAGGACCGGTTGTCGAGCATTTGATGCTGTGGCCAGCCAAATAAACCACAAAAGAGTAATTAATATGAGTACCAAAAAACCTTTTGTATTGCTGGACCCTGCCCTGCTTACGCCAGCCATCGCAGCTTCTTTTACCAAGCTGAGTCCGCGCGTGCAATGGCGCAACCCGGTGATGTTCGTGGTCTACATCGGCAGCATCCTGACCACCTTGCTAGGCCTGCAGGCACTGCAGTCCCAGGGCGAAACGTCGGCGGGATTCATCTTTGCCGTGGCCGTGTGGCTGTGGTTCACCGTGCTGTTCGCCAATTTCGCCGAAGCGCTGGCCGAGGGCCGCAGCAAGGCGCAAGCCGCTTCGCTGCGCAGCCTGAAGAAGAGCACCTTGGCCAAGAAACTTCAGACGCCAAAACACGGCTCCAACTGGTTGCCAGAGCAGGCTGAAAACCTGCGCAAGGGCGATGTCGCGCTGGTCGAGGCGGGCGACATGATTCCGCTGGACGGCGAAGTCATCGAAGGCGTCGCCTCGGTCGACGAGAGCGCCATCACTGGCGAATCGGCACCCGTCGTGCGCGAGTCGGGCGGCGACTTCTCGTCGGTGACCGGCGGCACGCGCGTGTTGTCCGACTGGCTGGTGGTGCGCATCGTGGTCAACCCGGGCGAATCGTTTCTGGACCGCATGATCAGCATGGTCGAAGGCGCCAAACGCCAGAAAACACCGAACGAAATTGCGCTGACGATTTTGCTGGTGGCGCTGACCATCGTGTTTTTGATCGTCACGGTCACCTTGCTGCCGTTTTCAATTTTCAGCGTGGCGGCGGCCGGCGCGGGCCAGGTCGTTGGCATGACCGCCCTGATCGCCTTGCTGGTGTGCCTGATTCCCACCACCATCGGCGGCCTGTTGTCGGCCGTCGGCGTGGCGGGCATGAGCCGCATGATGCAGGCCAATGTGATTGCCACCTCGGGCCGTGCCGTGGAAGCGGCCGGCGACGTCGATGTGCTGCTGCTTGATAAAACCGGCACCATCACCCACGGCAACCGCCAGGCTTCGGCATTTTTTCCGGCCCCGGGCGTCTCGCAAGCCCAGCTAGCGCTCTGCGCCATGCAGGCGTCGATGGCCGATGAAACGCCCGAGGGCCGCAGTATCGTGGCACTGGCCCAGCGTCTTGGCGCCAGCGAGCCGCTGATGGGCGACAGCCATGAGGTGCCTTTCACGGCGCAGACGCGGATGAGCGGCATGGATGCGCAAAAAGGCGACGGCAGCACGCGCCAGTTGCGCAAGGGCGCGGTCGATGCGGTTCGCAAGCATGTGGAGGCGCTGGGTGGCGCTATGCCTGCCGAAGTGGCTCGCGCGGCCGATGAGGCAGCGCGCCGCGGCAGCACACCGCTGGCGGTTTCCGACGGCAACATCGTGCTCGGAGTGGTGGAGCTCAAGGACATCGTCAAGTCCGACATCAAGCAACGCTTCGGCGAGCTGCGGCGCATGGGCATCAAGACGGTGATGATCACCGGCGATAACAAGCTCACGGCGGCGGCGATTGCCGCGGAAGCGGGTGTCGATGATTTTCTGGCCGAGGCCACGCCGGAAGACAAGCTCAAGCTGATTCGCCAGTACCAGGCCGAAGGCCGGCTGGTGGCCATGATGGGTGACGGCACCAACGACGCACCGGCGCTAGCGCAGGCCGACGTGGCAGTGGCGATGAACAGCGGCACCCAGGCGGCCAAGGAGGCCGGCAACATGGTCGATCTCGATTCGAATCCGACCAAGCTGCTGGAGATTGTGGAGACTGGCAAGGCGCTGTTAATGACGCGTGGCTCGCTCACCACCTTTTCGATTGCCAACGACGTGGCCAAGTACTTCGCCATCATTCCAGCGATTTTTGTGACCACTTATCCGCAGCTGGCAGCCCTCAATGTGATGCGCCTGGGCAGCCCCTCCTCGGCCATATTGTCGGCGGTGATTTTCAACGCGCTGATCATCATGTTTTTGATCCCGCTGGCGCTCAAGGGCGTGAAGTACCGCGCCGTCGGCGCGGCTGCGCTGCTGCGCCGCAATCTGTTGATTTACGGCCTGGGCGGCTTGATCGTGCCTTTCATCGGCATCAAGGCGATCGACCTGCTGCTGGTGGCGATAAATCTCGTTTAAGGAAAAATCATGAAAAACATTCTTCGTCCTGCATTAATCCTCTTCTTGGTGCTGACGCTGCTAACCGGCGTGGCCTACCCGCTGGTGGTGACCGGTGTGGCGCAATCCCTGTTCCCGGTGCAGGCCGCGGGCAGCCTGATCCTGCGCGATGGCAAACCCGTGGGCTCCGAGTTGATCGGGCAAAACTTCAGTGACCCCAAACATTTCTGGGGCCGTCCCTCGGCCACCGGGCTTATGCCTTACAACGCAGCGGCCTCCAGCGGCTCGAACCAGGGCCCGCTCAATCCGGCGCTGGTGGATGCGGTCAAAGGCCGGGTCGAAGCGCTCAGGGCGGCCGATCCGGGCAACACGGCTGCGGTGCCGGTGGACTTGGTCACCGCTTCGGCCAGTGGACTCGATCCGCACATCAGCCCGGCTGCCGCCCGCTACCAGGCGGCACGCGTGGCCAGGGCCCGCAATGTGCCGGTCGACAAGGTGCAAAGCCTGGTCGAGCAGCAGACCGAAACACCTCTGCTTGGCTTTTTTGGTGAGCCCCGTATCCATGTGCTCAAGGTCAATCTGGCACTCGATGCCTTGAAGTGAGTGGCTGCGCCAAACACTGCGGTAACCTGTCGCCATGACCGCAACCAGCAGCCAGCGCCCCGACCCTGACGAACTGTTGCAGCGACTGCAACAGCAGGCAGAACAGGGCGCGCGCGGAAAACTCCGCATCTATTTCGGCGCCAGCGCGGGCGTCGGCAAAACCTACGCGATGCTCAGCGCCGCCCAGCGCGAACTGAAAACCGGGCGCGACATTCTGGTCGGCGTGATTGAAACGCATGGACGCAGCGAAACCGCCGAATTGCTGGCCGGGCTTGCGCAATTGCCGCTGCGCCAGGTGCCTTACCGCGGCCGCATTTTGCAGGAATTCGACCTCGACGCGGCGCTGGCGCGCAAGCCCGCCGTGCTGCTGGTCGATGAGCTGGCGCACAGCAATGTGGACGGCTCGCGCCACCTCAAGCGCTGGCAGGACGTGCAAGAACTGCTGGAAGCCGGTATCGATATCTGGTCGGCGGTCAACGTGCAGCACTTGGAAAGCTTGAACGGCACGGTCGGCGCCATCACCGGCATCCGGATCAATGAAACCGTGCCCGATACGGTGCTGGATGCGGCCGACGAGATCATTCTGGTCGATGTGACGCCGGACGAGCTGACGGCGCGCCTGAAGGCCGGCAAGGTTTACCTGCCGCAGCAGGCCGAACGCGCGGCGCAAAACTTTTTTCGCAAGGGCAACCTGATCGCCTTGCGGGAGATTGCGCTGCGGCGCACCGCCGAGCATGTCGAGGACGATGTGCGCAGCTACCGCATCGACAAATCGATCGCCCCGGTGTGGAACACCGAAGGCGCCATTCTGGCTTGCATTGGGCCGCGCGAAGGCGCCGAGCAGACCGTGCGCACGGCAGCCCGGCTGGCCGGCCAGCTCAACGTGCGCTGGCATGCGGCTTATGTGGAGACCCCGCGCCTGCAGCGGCTCAAGGTAGCCGAGCGCGACCGGATTCTGGCGGTCATGAAACTGGCGGAAGACCTGGGCGCCGCCACGGCCGTGCTGGCAGGCAACGATGCAGCGGCTGAACTGGTGGCGCAGGCGCAAATGCTTAACTGCGCCACGCTGGTGGTTGGTCGTCCCCAACTGCCGGACTGGTCAGCGCTGTGGAGCAGCCGCACCATGACACGCAGGCTGGCGACGCTGGCCCCGACGTTGGACCTTGTCGAGGTGGGCCACGCCGACAGCGCGCGGCGGCTGGCGCCGGCCGTGCAGCGTGGCGATGAAGAAGGCGCCGCCGCCTGGTACGGCAGCGTGCCGCCGTATGCCTGGGCCCTTGCCAGCAGCGTGGCCATCACCGTACTGGCGACGCCGCTGCTGAAATTTTTTGACCTGGCCAACATCGTCATGCTGTTCCTGCTGGGCACGGTGGGGGTCGCGCTGAAGTTCGGGCGCGGCCCGGCGGCGCTGGCGGCTTTCCTCAATGTGGCGGCGTTTGATTTCTTCTTTGTGCCGCCGCGCCTGTCGTTTGCGGTCAGCGATGTTCAGTACCTGGTGACTTTCGCCGTGATGCTGGTCGTCGGCTTGCTGACGGGCCAACTGACGGCGGGCCTGCGGTTTCAGGCCAATATTTCGTCCAGCCGCGAGCGCCGCGCGCAGTCGCTGTTCGAGCTGACGCGCGACCTGTCGGCCGCCTTGATACACGCGCAGGTGGGCGAGCTCGGCGAAGCGGCGGTGCAGCGCAACTTCGGCGGACAGGCGCTGGTCCTGACCACAGATGCCAGGGACCAGCTGGTATTGCCCGGCCACGCGCCGCCGGGCTTTGACGCCAGCGTGGCCGACTGGGCGTTTCGCAATGCCCAGGCGGCCGGCCTGGCTACCGCCACCTTGTCGGCCCAGCCTTGGCATTACGTCCCGCTAAAAGCGCCCATGCGGGTGCGCGGCGTGCTGGCGCTGCAGCCAGCAAAGCCGCGCTGGCTTTTGATTCCCGAGCAATTGCAGCAGCTCGACACGCTGGCCCGGCAAATCGCCATTGCACTGGAGCGCGTGCACTACGTCGACATTGCCCAGCAGGCGGTGGTGGAGATGGAGTCGGAGCGGCTGCGCAACACGCTGCTGGCGGCGATCTCGCACGATGTGCGCACGCCGCTGACGGCGCTGATCGGGCTGGCCGAATCGCTGCAGCGCTCGTTGCCGCCGCTGAGCCGGCAGCAAGCCGACATGGCACAAGCCATGACGCAGCAGGCGCGCCAGCTCAATGCCCTGGTGACCAATCTGCTGGACATGGCGCGTTTGCAGAACGCCGGGGTTAATTTGAACAGCGAATGGCAGTCGGTCGAGGAGGTGGTGGGTTCGGCGATTCGCGCTGCCCAGCCAGCGCTCGACGGCAAGGCCGTGCACACCGAAATACCGCCGAATTTGCCGCTGGTCGAATTTGACGCAGTGCTGATGGAGCGGGTGCTGGTGAACTTGCTGGAAAATGCCGCCAAGTATGGTGCGCCGCCATACGAAATCCGCGCCAGCGTGTCGCCCGACAGCCTGGTAGTGGTCGTGCGCGACCACGGGCCGGGGCTGCCGCCGGCCATGCGTGGCCGCGAGTCCGAACTGTTCGAGAAATTCACTCGGGGACAGACCGAGTCAGCCACGCCGGGCGTCGGGCTGGGCTTGGCCATCTGCAAAGCCATTGCGGACGCGCATCGCGGCCAGATCGTGGCCGGCAACGCCGTCGGAGGCGGTGCGCAATTCACCTTGAGCCTGCCGCGCCGCTCGCCTCCGGTACCGGCCCTTGACTAAACTTCGCCTATGTCAAATCCCGTAGTCATCGTCATAGAAGACGAGCCGCAAATTCGCCGTTTCGTTCGCAGCGCGCTGCAGGCCGAAGGCTGGCAGGTGTTTGAGGCGGAGACGGCAAAAAAAGGCCTGACTGAGGCGGGCACGCGCAAACCCGACCTGCTGGTGCTGGATCTGGGCTTGCCTGACGGCGACGGGCTGGACCTGATTCGCGACGTGCGCGGCTGGTCGGCTGTGCCCATCATTGTGCTGTCGGCGCGCTCTGACGAGGCCGACAAGATTGCCGCGCTGGATGCCGGCGCCGACGACTATTTGACCAAGCCGTTTGGCGTGGGCGAGCTGCTGGCCAGAGTCCGCGCCAATCTGCGGCGACCGCGCGCTGCGGCGGGCGGCCCCGGTGCGGGGGAAGAGGCTGACCCGGTGTTTCGCTTTGGCGAGGTCGAAGTGGACCGCCAGGCCAGGCTGGTGCGGCGCGCCGGCAGCGAGGTGCATCTGACGCCCATTGAGTACCGTTTGCTGACGGTGCTGATCGCCAACGCAGGCCGGGTGCTGACGCATCGCCAGTTGCTGCGCGAAGTCTGGGGGCCGTCGCATGCCGAGCAGAACCATTACCTGCGCATTTACATGGGCCATCTGCGGCAAAAGCTGGAGATCGATCCGACCCAGCCCCGGCATTTGCTGACGGAAACCGCTGTTGGCTATCGCCTGCTGGCGCCGTAAGCGCTTTAAACGCCAGAATTCGCATCAAATAGCGCTGCAGCCCATATGGCACGGGCGCAAGCAGCTATTTAATTAATAGCAAAACAGCGTGATGGGCTCAGGCCGTCAGCCGCGTCATCGCCTCTTGGTACTTGGCCGCCGTCCTGGCAATCACGTCAGGCGGCAGATGCGGCGATGGCGGGGTTTTGTCCCAGGGTTTGCCATTGATGCGCACGGCCTCCAGCCAGTCGCGCACAAACTGCTTGTCGTAGCTGGGCGGGTTTTGTCCGCCGGCAAAAGCCGCCTGGTAGCCTTCGACCGGCCAGTACCGCGACGAATCAGGCGTCAGCACTTCGTCCATCAGCGTCAGCGTGCCGTGTTCATCAAGGCCAAACTCAAACTTGGTGTCTGCAATGATGATGCCCTTGGTCAGCGCGAAAGCGGCTGCCGTCTGGTAGATCGCGATGCTGAGATTTTTGATCTGCGCGGCGAGTTCGGCACCGACGACTTTCACCACCTGTTCGTAGCTGATGTTTTCGTCATGCTCGCCCGCCTGGGCCTTGGCGGCGGGCGTGAAGATCGGTTCGGGCAGCTGGCTGGCGTTTTTCAGTCCGGCGGGCAGCGCGACGCCGCAAACTGACTGGCTCTGCTGGTATTCCTGCCAGCCGCTACCGGCCAGGTAACCACGCACCACGGCTTCGACAGGAATCGGCTTCAGGCGTTTGACCAGCATGGAGCGGCCGGTGACCTGCGCCATTTCCGCCGCCGTGACCACGCTTTCGGGCGCTTCGCCGGTCAGGTGGTTGGGGCAGAGGTGGCCCAGCTTGTCGAACCAGAACAGCGCCATTTGCGTCAGCAGCGCGCCCTTGCCGGGAATCGGCTCGCCGAGAATCACGTCAAAAGCGCTCAGGCGGTCGCTGGCCACCATCAGCAGCCTGTCCTTGCCCACGGCGTAGTTGTCGCGAACCTTGCCGCGCGCGAGCAGCGGCAAGGAGGTCAGGGCAGAGGTATGAAGGGCGGGGATTTTGGGAAGCAAGGAGGTCATGCGGGTGCTGCCATGGTGGAAGTGAAAAAGCCCGCGCGACCTGGGCAGGTCCGCGAGCTTCAATTATCACCAATCCCGGCGCGCCGATGGCCCACCGCAAGGTGCAGGGGCAAGTGCTGCCCCGATTCATTTAACGGTCAGTGCACGACCTGGGCCAACTCGCCCTTGGCGTATCGGCCTGCCACAACCGACAGGCTGTCGCCCTTGATCTTGCCGGCCTGACCTTCGCACCCAAACTCCCGGTAACGCTGCTTGCAGATGGCTTTGGCCGCCAGCGTGGCCGGCTTGAGCCATTCACGCGGATCGAATTTGCTGGGGTTCTCGGCCAAGAACTTGCGCACGGCGGCCGTCATGGCCAAGCGGATGTCGGTGTCGATGTTGATCTTGCGCACGCCGAACTGGATCGCCTTCTGGATCTCTTCGACCGGCACGCCGTAGGTCTCTTTCATATCGCCGCCGTATTCGCGGATGATGGCCAGCAGGTCTTGCGGCACGCTCGACGAGCCGTGCATGACCAGATGGGTGTTGGGGATGCGTCGGTTGATTTCCTTGACGCGTTCAATCGCCAGGATGTCGCCGGTGGGCTTGCGCGTGAACTTGTAGGCGCCATGGCTGGTGCCGATGGCAATGGCCAGCGCGTCGAGCTGGGTACGCTTGACGAAGTCGGCGGCCTGCTCGGGGTCGGTCAGCAACTGGTCGTGCGTCATGACCGCATCGCTGCCGTGGCCGTCTTCCTTCTCGCCCTGCATGGTTTCCAGGCTGCCGAGGCAACCGAGTTCGCCCTCGACCGAGACGCCCGTCGCGTGCGCCATTTCGACGACCTTGCGGGTGACTTCGACGTTGTAGTCGTAGTCGGCAATGGTCTTGCCGTCGGCCATCAACGAGCCGTCCATCATGACCGAGCTGAAGCCCAGCTTGATGGCGCCGGCGCAGACATCAGGGCTCTGGCCGTGGTCCTGGTGCATGACGACTGGGATGTGCGGATAGCTTTCAACCGCGGCCTGGATCAGGTGCTTGAGAAAGCCCTCACCGGCGTATTTGCGGGCGCCGGCGCTGGCCTGCATGATCACCGGGGCATTGACCTCGTCGGCCGCCTGCATGATGGCGGTGACCTGCTCCAGGTTGTTGACGTTGAAAGCCGGAATACCGTAGCCATTGGCGGCGGCATGGTCCAGCAGCTCGCGCATCGAAACGAGTGCCATGATCGAACTCCCAGAAAGTTAAAAAGCTGTCAAGAAAAGGTGGCTCGCCAGCGCAAGACCGCGCGACGTGAACGCCGGGTCGTAACCGCCTCGTAACCGAGTTTTTTATTCTACCGGTTGCCGCCGGCTGGGTCTGTCGATCAAAGAGCCGGAAAATTCAATAAGTAACAGCGTGTATCGAAAAACCGGCAGCGAGGTCGCTTGTTGCAGGGCTTGCGCTTACCCGGCTAGCCCTGCCTTGGCCAGTAACGCCCTGTCCAGACTTACCATCTGTTGCTGTAAATCGGCCCGGCTAGCACGCGCCACCGGCCTGCCAGGGAAGCGCTGGCAGTCGCGGCTTTCTCGGCTCGACGGTTAAGCCCTGCTTAAGACAAACCCGCTATCTTTGCGTTTCGCTTCGCAAGACAATGCCTCACTCTTCATGGCCCGTCAGCAGATCTTCCACACTCTCGCCCCACCGCGTATTTTTCTATGGTCTGCATGCAGTTTGCTACTGTTGCTGCTTTGGGATTTTTCTGGTCTTGATCTGCAGCTGGCGCAGTGGTTTGGCTCTGCCCGCGGCTTTCCGCTGGAGAAACACTGGCTCTGGCGCGGCGTGCTGCATGACGGCATTCGCTACCTGCCCTGGCTGCTGGAGCTGGCACTGCTGCTGGCCATGGCCTGGCCTTTCGGCGCCATCAAACAGCTGCAGATGGAGCGGCGGATGCAACTGGCACTGAGTACGCTGGTCGCCCTGTTGGTGGTGTCCAGCATCAAGCGGTACAGCAGCACCAGCTGCCCCTGGGACTTGCAGCAATTTGGCGGCACGGCAAGCTACCTGTCGCACTGGGCCTGGGGCGTTGCCGATGGTGGCGGCGGCGGCTGCTTTCCCGCCGGCCATGCCTCGGCGGGTTTTGCCTTTGTTGGCGGATTCTTTGCGTTTCGCCATGCCTTGCCGGCGACGGCGCGCCGCTGGCTTGTCGGGGCGCTGGCCGTGGGCTTGCTGCTGGGGCTGGCGCAGCAGGTGCGTGGCGCGCACTACCTGAGTCACACGCTGTGGACCGGCTGGTTGTGCTGGGCCAGCGCCGCCGTGGTTGACCTGGGGGTCAGCCAGCTGATTTCACGAAAGCCTGCACGCGCTCCAGCACCGGCGCCCGCCCTCTCAGGACTGACGCCATCGATGCCAGCAAAGTGACGTGGCTGACGCTGTCAAACAATTCTGATTGAACCGCTACACCGCTGGCTTTAAGCCGCTGCGCCAAGGCCAAGGTGCTGCGTTGCGGGTTGACCAAACGGTCCTGCGCTGGCGCCAGCAACAGCGCTCTGGGCGATGCCGCTGACGCATGCAGCAGCGGCTGGCTGTCTGCCGGCGTGTCTGGCCAATTGAATGCGACCCGGGACAGCGGCTCGACAATCGGTAAAAAATCATAAGGCCCGGCCAGCCCGATCCAGCCTGCCAGCCGCGTGGGCTTCAGCCCCTCGGCCGCCAGCCAGCGGCTGTCGAGTGCCACCATGGCGGCGTTGTAGGCACCCGCGCTGTGGCCCATGACAAAGATTTTGGCAGGGTCCGCGTCGTAGTCGGCTGCGTGCTGCAAAGCCCACGCGACAGCTCGGGCGCTGTCCTGCACAAAAGCCGGATAGCGAAAGGCCGGGCTCAGGCGGTAGTCAGCGACCATGGCCACGATGCCACTGGAGGCGAGCGCCTCGCCCACAAAGCGGTAGTCGGCGCGCTCGCCAGAGGACCAGTTGCCGCCGTAGAAAAATACCACCAGCGGCGCCTGGCGCAGCGGAATCGCCGGCTGGTACACATCCAGGCTCTGGCGCGCGTCCGGACCGTAATGCAGGCCCTCGGTGCGCCGATAGGTGTCGGTTGCCACGGTGGCATTGAGCAGATCGACGCCCGAGCAAGCGGTGAGGAGCGCGGGCAGCATGGCGAAAAGTGAGCGTCTGGGCATGGGGAGAAAGTTCGTGTGCATAAGAACTTATACGCAGTCCCCGCGCGCGCTGGATTCAGCCAAAGCCGCGTCTTGCTGCCAGCGTTTTACCGTTTTACGCTACACGGCAAATTTTGAGCATGTTGGTGCCGCCAGGCGCACCCATGGGCTCGCCGCAGGTGATGGCATAAACGTCGCCGCTCTGCACGATATTCAGGCGCAGCAGATGGCTTTCGGCCTGATCCAGCGCGGTGTCGCGGTCGGCGCTGCTGTCCATCAAAATCGGCCGCACATTGCGGTAGAGTGCCATCCGGCGCTGTGTCGCCAGATGGGGCGTCAACGCGTAAATGGGGGCGCGAATATCATGGCGGCTCATCCACAAGGGCGTCGAGCCGCTGTCGGTGAGCGCGACAATCGCCTTGGCACCCAGGTGGTGCGCTGTGAACAGGGCGCCCAGGGCAATTGACTGGTCGATGCGGGTAAAGGTCTTGCCCGAAAAATCGGCATCGAGTTCCTTGTATTCGGCCTTTTCGGCCTCCTCGCAGATTTTCGCCATTTCTTCGACCGTCTCCAGCGGGTATTTGCCGGCTGCGGTTTCGGCGCTCAGCATCACGGCATCAGTGCCGTCGAGCACGGCGTTGGCCACATCGCTGACCTCCGCGCGCGTCGGCACTGGGTTGAGGATCATGCTTTCCATCATCTGGGTCGCCGTGATGACGAATTTGTCAGCGGCCCTGGCCATTTTGATCATGCGTTTTTGCAGGGCCGGCACGGCGGCATTGCCGACTTCGACGGCCAGGTCGCCACGCGCCACCATGATGCCGTCGCTGACGCGCAGAATTTCATCGAGCCGGGGAATCGCTTCGGCGCGCTCAATCTTGGCGATCAGGCCGGGCTTGTGTTTGTAAGGCGCTGCGGCCACATTGCAGAGCTGGCGCGCCATTTCCATATCGGTGGCATTTTGGGGAAAGCTGACCGCCACATAGTCGGCCTGAAAGCTCATCGCAGTCCTGATGTCTTCCATGTCCTTGGCGGTCAGCGCGGGCGCCGTCAGGCCGCCGCCCTGCTTGTTGATGCCTTTGTTGTTGGACAGCACGCCGCCCAGCTTGACGCTGGTGTGCACTTCCTCACCACGCACCGCATCAACCGTCAGCACAATCAGGCCGTCGTTGAGCAACAACACATCGCCAGCCCGGACGTCGCGCGGCAACTCCTTGTAGTCCAGCCCCACCCCCTTGACATCGCCAGGTTCAGTGCGCGAGGCGTCGAGCACGAATTTTTCACCCGCGTGCAGCAAAACCTTGCCCTCGGCAAACTTGCCGACGCGGATTTTGGGGCCCTGCAGATCAGCCATGATGGCTACTTCACGGCCAGCGCGCTGGGACACTTCGCGCACCAGCTGCGCCAGCGCAACATGGTCTTGCGCCGTGCCGTGGCTGAAGTTCAGGCGCATCACGTTGACGCCTGCGTGTATCAATTTTTCCAGCATGACGGGGTCACTGGAAGCGGGGCCCAGGGTTGCAACGATTTTGGTAGCGCGACGCGTCATGGCGGGTTCCTGTAATTTAGTTTCTTATTTTTACACGGAACCTGTGACCTGCCGACTACCAAAAGGGCAAGCATCGGGCCGTCACTGCCTGACGAAAAACAGGGCGCATTGCTGCGCCAAATGGCGAACAGTGCCGGCAGGCGCCCCAAGAGATTGCGGTGCCAGCGTACGCGCAGGGGCTAAGAAAAATGGGCGCGAATGCGCCAATTTTTCTCAATTTCATGGCCAAATCGGCCTCTAGCCTATATACGTCGGGCGCAAGCAGCTATGATTTTAATAGCAACTGACGCCTAACATGGTGCTTCAACCGGCCGCCCGCTTCTCCAGGATTTCAAACGCCGGCAGTGTCTTGCCTTCCAGGATCTCCAGGAAGGCGCCGCCGCCGGTGGAGATGTAGTCCACCTGTTTCTCAATGCCATATTTGGCGATGGCCGCCAGCGTGTCGCCGCCGCCGGCGATTGAAAAGGCGCTGCTGTCTGCAATCGCGCGAGCGATGCCTTCGGTCCCTTTGGAAAAAGCGTCAAACTCGAAAACCCCCACCGGGCCGTTCCACACAATGGTGCCGGCCGCCTTGAGTTGCGCCGCCAGCCGGGCCGTGGTTTGCGGGCCGATGTCCAGAATCAGGTCATCGTCGTCCACATCGGTGGCGGCCTTGACGCTGGCGGGCGCGTCGGCGGCGAACGATTTGGCGCAGACCACGTCAGTGGGAATGGGCACTTCGGCGCCACGCGCTTTCATCGCCGCCATCACCCCTTGGGCCTCGGCCAGCAGATCGGCTTCGGCCAGGCTTTTACCAATCTTCAGGCCGGCGGCCAGCATGAAGGTGTTGGCAATGCCGCCACCGACGATCAGCTGGTCGACGTTGGCCGCGAGGGCCTTGAGAATGGTCAGCTTGGTCGAAACCTTGCTGCCGGCGACGATGGCGACCAGCGGCCGGCGCGGCTTGGCCAGCGCTTTGGAGATGGCATCCATCTCGGCCGCCAGCAGCGGGCCAGCGCAGGCGATAGGCGCGTACTGCGCAATGCCGTAGGTGGAAGCCTCGGCGCGGTGCGCCGTGCCGAAGGCGTCGTGCACAAAAATATCGCACAGCGCGGCCATCTTGCGGCTCAGCGCTTCGCTGTTTTTCTTCTCGCCTTTGTTGAGGCGGCAGTTCTCCAGCAGCACCAGCTGGCCGGGCTTGATGTCCACGCCGTCGACCCAGTTGGCTATCAGGGGAATGTCGCGCTTCATCAGCTCGCCCAGGCGCCTGGCCACGGGCGCCAGTGAATCGGCTGGCTTGAATTCGCCCTCGGCCGGGCGACCCAGGTGAGAGGTGACCATCACCGCGGCACCGGCATCGAGTGCCATCTGCAGGCAGGGAATCGAGGCCCGGATGCGGGTGTCTTCGGTGATGTTGGCGCTGTCGTCCAGCGGAACATTCAGATCGGCACGGATGAACACGCGCTGGCCCTTGGCCTTGCCGCTGGCACACAGATCGGAAAAACGGATGAAATTCATGGGGCGCTTCCAAAATACGAGTATTGAATGGCCCGTTGACGGGCGGTCGGCTGGAATTGTAGGCGGGCAGCGGCCGTGGGAAACATCCGTTCCCCACTAGCCGGGGCCACGGAACCGGCTTTGCCGGGCCGCAGGCGCAGCGGCCTCCTAGGTTTGGTAGCGGAGGATGCGGCGCCGCGAATCCACCAGCCGGGGCCGCGGGACTGGCTTCGCCAGACCGCAGGCGCAGCGCCCCCCTCGGGGGGCAGCGCAGTACGCGCAGCGACAAGCGTGGGGGCCACATTCACCAGCCCAGCCCCAGGTGCAGCGGCAGGTAAACCGCCATGCCGGCAAGGATGGTGCCGAGCAGGCCGCGGCGCCAGTAAAACCAGGCCGCACCGGCGGCCGTGGCGAACAGGCGCGCGTCTTGCCAGGAAGTAATGAAATGCCCTTGTGTCATGACCATCTCGGGAACGATCACCGCAGCCAGCGCCGCGATGGGCGCATAGTGCAGGCCGCGCTGGGCCCAGGCCGGCAGGCTCCAGGGCTGGCTGGAGAGGAAAAAGAAAGAGCGCGTGATGACGGTCACCAGCGCCATGGCAACGATGGTGACCACCGTCCACAAATCGGTCTGGTTCATGCGCTGTCACCGTTTTCAACATTGCGGGGTTGGGCGGCTTTGGCCAGACCGGGCTTTTCCAGCATCAGGCAAATCGCCACGGCGGCGGCGATGGCCACCACAATGTTGAGCTTGAGCGGCAACGCGAAGGCGGCCACGGCAGCAGCGCCGGCCACGCCAGCGGACACCGCGCGCAGCCGGGTAGTGGCGAGCGAACAGAGGATACCGAGCAGCGCCAAAATGCCGGCAAAACCGAGTCCCCAAGCCAGCGGAATGGCGTTGGCCAATGCAATGCCGAGCAGGCTGGCGCCGACCCAGCTGACCCAGTTCAAGGCGCAGTTGCCAGCCAGATACGCTTCCTGCGCGCGGATGGTCGCGGCCTCCGTGCTGGGGTGCGGGTAGCGTTTGGTGAACATCACGTAGGTCAGGTCGGCCGTGAAATAGCCGCTGGCCAGGCGCCGCCAGAGGCTTTGGTGCATCACATAAGGCCGCAGGTGCGCACTGAACACCACAAAGCGCAGATTGACGCAAAACGCGGTGGCCAGAATCACCCACATCGGTGCGCCTGCGGCGATTAGCGGCACGGCTGCCAGCTGCGAACTGCCGGCAAAAACCAGCAACCCCATCAGCACCGCCTCGGTCAGGCTCATGCCCGACTTGACCATGGCCACGCCGGTCATCAGCCCCCAGGCGGCAATGCCAGGCGCGACCGACGCCAGATCGGCCATGCCGACGCGAAACTCGGGGTGCCTGAACAACGCCCTCACGGCAAACGCTTTCTTTTTTCACTCATGGCGCTGGAGAAATCTGGTTGAAGACCATGCCAGGCCTGATTTCGAAACCGCGCAAAAAATCGGCGGCGCCGAGCGCCTTGCCGCCGGCCTTTTGTAGCCGGCTCACCCGCAGCACGGCGTCCAGCGTGCAAATATCCACGCCCTCGGGGCCGGCGGCCAGCACCTGCCCCGCTTGTGCATCGGCAGGCCGGGCCACGCCCGCCAGCACGGCGGCACGCCAGAACTTGATGGTGTCGCCCGCCAGAACAGCGGCGGCACCCGGAAAGGGATTGAAGGCGCGAATGCGGCGCTCCAGCGTGGCGGCGCTTTGCGTCAAGTCGAGCAGAGCTTCGCGTTTTTCAATCTTGTGGGCGTAGGTGATGCCTTCGAGCGGCTGCGGCACCGCTTGCAGCTGGCCACCAGCGGCCAATTGCAGCGCTTCAACGATGAGCCGGCCCCCCAGATCGGCCAGCTTGTCGTGCAAGGACTCGGTGTTGTCGTTCGGACTGATGCCCAGGCCCTGCACCAGCAACATGGCGCCGGTGTCCAGCCCCGCGTCCATCTGCATGATGGTCACACCGGTTTCTTGGTCGCCCGCCTCGATAGCCCGGTGAATCGGCGCGGCGCCGCGCCAGCGCGGCAGCAGCGAGGCGTGAATATTCAGACAACCTAGCCTCGGAGCATCGAGCACCCACTGCGGCAGGATCAGCCCGTAGGCCGCCACCACCATGACATCGGCGCGCACCACCGCAATCGCCGCGCGGGCGGCAGCAGCGTCTTCCGGGTACTTGCCGTCCAGCCGCAGGCTGCGAGGTTGCGCCAGAGTGATCGGCGCCGGCTGGCCTTGCACCCACCGCTTGACGGCAGAGGCCTGCAGCTTCATGCCGCGGCCCGCAGGGCGGTCGGGTTGCGTCAACACCAGCACAATTTCAAAGCCTGCGTCGTGCAATCTTGCCAGCGCCTCGCAGGCAAACTCAGGGGTCCCGGCAAAAATGATGCGCATGGGGGAAGATTCTAAAGACTCGCCGGAAGCAGTTTCTCAGCCTCGCTTTCGCACTCGGGCCAAGCGGCGGCGGCAGCAACAAAACTGCCAGCCCCTAATCAGTAGCTGGCCTCGCGTTCCTCGTCTTTTTTCTGCTTGATCATCTTGGTCTTGATGCGGTTGCGCTTGAGCGGTGACAGGTATTCCACAAACACTTTGCCCATCAAGTGATCCATTTCATGCTGGATGCAAACCGCCAGCGTGCCTTCGGCGACGTGCAACTGACGCTTGCCGTCCAGATCCAGCGCCTGCACCCGAATGGCTGTGGCGCGCTCCACACCGTCGTAAATACCAGGCACCGACAGACAGCCCTCGTCACCGATACGGGTTTCGCTGCTGGCCCAGACCAGTTCCGGGTTGATCAGGACCAGCGGCTGGTCGCGACTTTCGCTCACATCAATCACGATCAACCGCTCATGCACATCCACCTGCGTCGCAGCCAGTCCTATGCCCGCCGCTTCGTACATGGTTTCGAGCATATCGGCTGCCAGCGTGCGCAGGCGGGCGTCCACGGCGGGCACGGACTTGGCCACCGTGTGCAGACGCTGGTCGGGATAACGAAGGATGGTCAGTTGGCTCATAGGGAAGGGGAAGAAAAGGGGCAAAAGATGGGATGTCGCTATTTTCGCCACTTTTCGCGGTTTTTTCAGCGCTTCGATATTCCCAGAAACGCATAATCGTTGCTTAATCAAGGGCTTAAGTACAAAATCGCCAGTGATTTATTAAGACAAAAAGCGGCCTTACTTATTAAAAAAGCCCGCGCCAGCCCTTTATGGGTCCAAAGAGCCTTCAAGATGCACATTACTTTTGGTCGTTTCAGTCGTATTTCAATAGCCGCCACGGCCTTGTTGGGCGCCACGGTCGGCCTGCATGCGCAGAATCTCCCCATCACACCCGGCCAGCAGGCTACCGCTAGCCAAGTGGCCTCCACCGGCGTTCCGCTGGGGGACCTGGCGCCCAATGCGCCTGACAGTTACAGCATCAAACGCGGCGACACGCTCTGGTCGATTTCCGGCCTGTTCCTCAAAAGCCCTTGGCGCTGGCCCGAGTTGTGGGGCATGAACCTGCAGGACATCCGCAACCCGCACCGTATTTATCCCGGTCAGCAGCTTTACCTGGACAAGTCCAACGGCCGCGCGACCCTGCGCACGCGTCAGGCGGCAGGCAATGGCCCGCCTACCAACACCGTGCGCGTGTCGCCCCGCACCCGCTCGGAGTCACTGGCGGACGCGTCCATCCCGACGCTGGCACCTCATCTGCTGGAGCCCTTTCTGGCCGAGGCAATGATTGTTGACGAGGCCACGTTTGCGCGGGCGCCGCGCATCGTGGCCACGCAAGAAGGCCGCGTGCTGCTCAGCCGCGGTGACCGCGCCTATGCGCGCGGTGAATATGTAGACGGTAATGCCAGCAGCAAACCCTTGAGCATTGCCAAGGGCGAACCACAAGACTTTCGGGTTTTTCGCAACGCCACACCGCTAAAAGACCCGACCACCCAGCAAATCCTGGGTTACGAGGCACAGTACGTCGGCCGGGCCGAACTGGTGCGTGGTGAATCGCTGGTCCAGACCAAAGACAAGGACGGCAAGGCGCAAACCGACATCGTGCCGGCCACCATTGACATCGTCGCAGCCAAGGAAGAAATGCGTGAGGGCGACCGCCTGATCGCCGAACCAGCACGCGAATTGCTCAGCTACGCGCCGCGTGCGCCCGCCACCCCCATCGCCGGCCAGATCGTTTCCATTTATGGCAGCGCAGTGGCCTTTGCAGCAGAAAACCAGGTCGTGGTGATCAACCGGGGCGCCCGAAACGGGCTGGAGCGCGGTCACGTGATGGCCATCATTACGGACGGTGCACGCCAGCGGGACAAGACCGACAGCGCCCGCCCGGACATGAAGCTGCCCAATGAGCGAAATGGTTTGCTGATGGTGTTCCGCACCTTTGAACAGCTGTCCTATGCGCTGATCCTTCAGGCAAGCGACAGCGTCAAGGTCGGCGACCATTTCGTCAATCCGAATTGACTTTTGCCTGGCCTGGCCGCGTCTACGCTGAGCCGCAAGACTGCTAAACCAACGCCCGCGTGGACGCTCTTGAGCTTCAAGCCTGGCTGCGGCTGACCCTGTCTCCAGGGATCGGCAACGGCGGGGCGCGCAAGTTACTCGCGGCCTTCGGTGCGGCGCAGGCGGTCTTTGCGCAAGGCGCGCCTGCCTTGCGGCAACTGGGCACCGACAAACTGGTGACGGCCATCCAGAACGAGCCGCCAACACTGGCGGCCCTGCTGCAGACCACGCTGGACTGGCTGCAGGCGGGCGATGACCGGCGCGTGGTGGTGCTGGGCGATGCCGCCTACCCGTCCGCCCTGCTCGACATCGAAGACCCGCCTTTAATGCTCTACATGCTCGGAGTCCATGTAAATAGGGCGCAGACAGCTATTAAAACAATAGCAGTCAACCTGGCCATCGTGGGCAGTCGCAACCCCACGCCGCAGGGTGAAAGCAATGCGCGGCAGTTTGCCAAGGTGTTCGGCAGCGCCGGACTGTGCGTGGTGTCGGGGCTGGCGCTGGGCATTGACGGGGCTGCCCACGACGGCGCGATGCTGGGTGGTGGCGAGACGATTGCGGTGGTCGGCACCGGGCTGGACCGGGTTTATCCAAAAAAACATCTCGCACTGGCGCACCGCATTGCCCAGCAGGGCATGCTCATCAGCGAGTTCCCGCTGGGGACGCCGCCGCTGATGGCCAATTTCCCGAAGCGCAACCGCATCATTTCCGGCTTGTCACGCGGTACGCTGGTGGTCGAGGCGGCGCTGCAGTCTGGTTCTCTGATCACGGCGCGGCTGGCGTCCGAGCAGGGCAAGGAGGTCTTTGCCATCCCTGGCTCAATTCATTCACCCCAATCGCGCGGTTGCCACGCGCTGATCAAGCAGGGCGCCAAGCTGGTTGAACTGGCCCAGGATGTACTGGAGGAAATGAACCTTCCGGGGGCTGGCCTGGCCCGTTCGGGCGCTTCGCATACAGAAACCTGTGCTGATGCGGATGCGGATGCAGCGCAACCGTCCGATGACCCGCTCATCGCAGCTCTGGGCTTTGATGCCGTGAGCCTGGACGCCCTGCAGGCACGCACTGGGCTGGACACTGCGCGGCTGCAGGCGCAACTGCTTGAACTCGAACTGGGTGGACAAGTTGCGCGCCTGCCAGGCGGCCTGTTCCAGCGTTTGGCGACGGGCTGATCCGGCAAATCCAGTCATCCAACAGGGTTGACACTGCCGCCACTATCTGCGTTATATTGAAGTCATGTTTGAAGTGCTGGTGTACGTTTATGAGAATTATTGGCAAGGCGATGCTTGCCCGGAGCTTCAGCGGCTGGGGCGCAAACTCACGGCGGCAGGCTTTGAGGCCGAGGAGATTCAGCAGGCCCTGGTGTGGCTGGACGGTCTGAACGTTGCAGCCCAACGCACCCAAATCAGTCTGCCAGAGCAGGCGTCAGCGGGCGCTACATCGCCTAGTATGCCCTTGGGCATGCAGGCGCAATCGGCCGACAGCCTGCGTATTTATTCGGTAGCCGAGCAAACGCACCTGGGCGCGCAAAGCCTGGGTTTTGTGAGTTTCCTGGAATCGTCCGGCGTGCTGCCGCCCCACATGCGTGAGATTGTTCTTGACCGTGCAATGGCGGCCCCAGGCGATCCCGTGACGCTCGATGACCTCAAAATCATCGTGCTCATGGTGTACTGGAGCTTTGGGGAAGAGCCCGATGCGCTGGTACTCGACGAATTGTGCGACGACACAGAATTCCGTATCGCGCATTGATCCCCCCCGGGCGGCGTCAGCTTGCCCCCAAAATCAGGCTTTCAGCAGCGCAGCTTGAACCGGCGACCCCTCAGACGGATATTTTCAGCCGAGAAGGCGTTCCGGATTGGCATCCAGCTTGGCGAGGGCGTCGCGCGTCGCGCGCACCGTCAGAGACTCTTCTTCTACCGGCACCAGTAAACCGGCTTGCAGATAGGCCGCCAGCCGGCGCGCCTGGATCAAGAAATTGCGTCCATCGGCCGCCGCAAACAGATGCAATTGCTTGCGCTCGCTGCACCAGGCGAACTGCACCTGACTCACCTTGCCGTTGTGGTCCAGGCTGAACCAGCTGCCCAGCTGCAACTCCTGCGCCCACGCGCGCATGGCCCCGGTCGGCTGACTGCCCCCATCGGCAATCACCTGAATATCGGCGGCATCAATGCCTATCATCGTCACCAGACTATCGATGTCCAGCGGCAAGTCGCCAACATCCTGATCGGACAGGTAGTCCTCCAGGTTGGCCAGCCGCTGGGCCATTGCGTCGATCCGCTCCATCGAGATGGCGTCGGTCTTCGACATGAAAGCGTCGGCCAGGGTATCACTGATGACTTTCAGCTCACGGTCTTGTTCTGCAGCCGTCAAGCCCAGCATCGACATGCCCAGACGCAGCAGTTGCAGCAACTTGGGTAGATCCGCAATCACGCGGGCGCGATCGGTGCGGTTCGGCTTGGCGCTGGCGGCCCATACCAGGCTGGCAGCAGCCTGCTTGAGAGAGATGGTCTCGGCGTGCTGCGCACCATTTTTCATCGCGGCAATAGCCAGCACTTCGGCCCATATCTTGAAAAGGAATTCGCGAATGGCCTCGCGCACCGGCATGTCATTGAGCATATTGCGCATCTCAATGGTGTACTGGATGGCCATGGTCTCCTTTTGCTCGACCTGCTGCGCCACGCTGACCACGCGCGCAGTGCTGCCTTTCTGAGACAGGAATTTGGAGAGG
Organism: Polaromonas sp.; assembly: GCF_012927455.1. Taxonomy (GTDB): domain Bacteria; phylum Pseudomonadota; class Gammaproteobacteria; order Burkholderiales; family Burkholderiaceae_C; genus Polaromonas. Next base: position 186,162 of record NZ_JABBPE010000016.1, read on the forward strand.
AACCTGTCAAATTCGTCGTAAACCAGCTGAAATACCCGGCGCCCGGTTTCAGGATATTGCTCTATCACCTGGACGATACGCTTGACTTCGGTTTCCAGCGCGCCGCCCGTCACCGTGACTTCGAAGCCAAGTACACACGCACCCATCCTGTCAATCAGCCGGCGCGCCGGATGCTGTAGCGACCCGAAAAACTCGGGTTCGGAAATCGCCACCCGCAGCACCGGCATTTGCAACCGGGCAAACCAGACGCGAATCACAGCCGGAATTCGATCCTCAGCCAGAATGCTCTGAAACATCAGGGCGACGATTTCAATCGTCGCTTTTTCAGAAGACGTGGTGGCTGCCCGCTTGAGCGCGCTGGTGCGCTGACGCAAGGCTCCGGCTGCGCGATCAACGTGCGCCGGCCCATACACCTGGCCCGGCGCATCATCGCGCAATGTGGCTGCCACGCCGCTGTCTTGCGCGCGCTGCACATCGACCATCGCCTGCGCAAGCGGTGCAGAGGCGTGCTGGGCGCGCGTGTCGTCAAAACCCGCGACATGGTCGGTCAACAACCGTTTGAGGTGGCCCATCACGCCCTGGGCGCGCATGCGCGCTCTGGCCAATGGCGTGGTCGCCGTTTGCATGCGGGTCTCTTCGTAGACCGCATTACTCGGAGCAGAAGTCTCCCGGCCTGCGGCAGCGCGCGCACCGTCATGGCCCGAAACGGAGCCGGAACCCGTTCCACTGCCAAATGGGGCCTTGGCACGAGGCTGCTCGGACGCCATCCCGTTAGCCGCTTTTCCAAGGGCTGCGGAGGGCGTGCGCTTGACCAAGGGGCGTAAATCAATTTCAGCCATCACGCCTTGCCGAACCAGAAATTCGTTGGTGGCGTGATAAATCTCAAGCAACTGCTCGCCCATGCTTCTGTGAATCAGCTCTTGCACCTGCAGCCAGCCCTCGCGCGGCAACAGGGCTTGAGTCCACTGTTCAACCAGATGCTGCGCCAGCACCTCGGGGCGAAAAATATCTTGTTTACTCAGTTCAGGAATAGCCTCGAGATTTTGCACGCGCAGCCGCAAGTCGTTCAATTCCCAGCTGACAAAATCCAGCAGGCGTAAGGCCAGCCGTGACCCGAGAATTTTGTCCTCCATCACATCATTGCCAATCAGTTCGAACTTGCTGCTGTCGGCAAATTTCGATGGGGCGGGAGTCGCAGCGATGGACTGCGCCTTGGACCACGCGCTGGCACTGCCCTGCACCCAGACCGCGCCGTTTTTCTGAAAGGACAGCGCGGCGTCACGCCATTGTTGCAATTCGCGCGCGGCGCCGGGCTGCTCGCTCATGGCCGACAGCCGCTCTCTAATCGTTTTGGCTAATTCGGGCAGCAAGCGGATCGCCCGCTCGGTGAACAAGGCACGTGCCTGCTCAACAATACTACTATTTGTTCTACTAGTTGGAACCACAACCACCCTGAATGATGAATTCGTAGCTTACACCGTGGCACCGGCGTTGGGGTCGTTCGGGTCCTCGTCCTTTTTGGTTGGCCCTTTGATCAGGTCTTCGCGCTTGATGCCCAGCCACATGGCGATGGCGGCCGCCACGAACACCGAAGAATAGATGCCGAACAGAATGCCGATGGTCAGGGCCAGCGCGAAGTAAAACAGCGTGGGGCCACCGAACAGCAACATCGACAGCACCATGATCTGGGTCGAGCCGTGGGTAATGATGGTGCGGCTGATGGTGGAGGTGATCGCGTTATCGATGATTTGCACCGTGTTCATTTTTCGGTAACGGCGAAAATTCTCGCGAATCCGGTCAAAAATTACCACCGATTCATTAACGGAATAGCCCAGTACAGCGAGTACTGCGGCCAGCACCGCGAGCGAAAACTCCCACTGGAAAAAAGCGAAAAACCCGAGGATGATGATCACGTCATGCAGGTTGGCAATGATGGCAGCCACCGCATATTTCCATTCAAACCGGAAGGCAAGGTAGACCATGATGCCGAAAATCACCATGGCCAGAGCCTTCAAGCCATCCTGCGCCAGTTCTTCGCCGACCTGCGGGCCGACAAACTCGGTGCGGCGCAGGGTCACATCGCTGTTGGTGGCCTTCAGCGCAGCCAAGACTTTGTCGCTTTGCTGGGCGGTGCTCACGCCCTTTTGCGCAGGCAAACGGATCATCACGTCACGCGAGGTTCCGAAGTTTTGCACCTGCACATCGGCCAGACCCAGGCTTGCCACGGTCTCGCGAATCTTGCCGACATCGGCTGCCTGGGTGTAATTCACCTCCATCAAGGTGCCGCCGGTGAACTCTACCGAAAGGTGGAGTCCGCGCGAGAACAGGAAAAACACCGCCAGCGCAAAAGTTGCAAAACTGACGCCGTTGAAAATCAAGGCATGCCGCATGAACGGAATGTCGCGGTGGATTTTGAAGAATTCCATCTGGGGTCCTTGGGATTATTTAGCCACGGCGCCGGACGCGGCAGGGCGCCACACCGTGCCAATGGATACGGTCTTGAGTTTTTTCTGGCGGCCATACCAGAGGTTGACGAGGCCGCGTGAGAAAAATACCGCCGAGAACATACTGGTCAAAATGCCGATGCAGTGCACCACGGCAAAGCCGCGTACCGGGCCAGAGCCAAAGGCCAGCAAGGCCAAGCCGACGATCAGCGTGGAAGTGTTGGAGTCCAGAATGGTCGCCCAGGCTCGCTCATAGCCCGCATGAATGGCCGCTTGGGGCGAAGCGCCGCCGCGCAATTCCTCGCGCACCCGTTCATTGATCAGCACGTTGGAGTCGATGGCCATGCCCAGCGCCAGCGCCATGGCGGCCATGCCGGGCAAGGTCAATGTCGCCTGAAGCATCGACAGCACGGCGACCAGCAGCAGCAGGTTGACGGCCAGCGCCAGGCCGGAAAACAGGCCAAACAGCATGTAGTAAACCGCCATGAAAGCGACGATCACCAGAAAGCCCCAAGACACGCTATGAAAGCCCTTGGAAATATTGTCGGCACCCAGCGTCGGGCCGATCGTGCGCTCTTCAATGATTTCCATGGGCGCGGCCAGGGAACCGGCGCGCAGCAGCAGCGCCAGGTCATTGGCCTCGCTCACGCTCATCGAGCCGGAAATCTGGAAGCGATTGCCCAGCTCGCTCTGGATCACGGGGGCCGTCAGCACCTCCCCCTTGCCCTTTTCAAATAGCAAAATCGCCATGCGCTTCTTGATGTTTTCGCGGCTGGTGTCGCGCATGATGCGCCCGCCCTTGGCATCGACGGTCAGGTCCACCTTGGGTTGCTGGCTCTGCGAGTCGAAGCCTGGTTGCGCGTCCGTCAGATTTTCACCGGTCAGGATCACCTGTTTCTTTACGATGACGGCCTGTCCACTGCGTTCGAAAAAACGCTCGGAGCCAAAAGGCACGGCGCCGCTGTTGTTCTCGGCGGCCCTGGCCTCGGCGCCGTCTTCCACCAGACGCATCTCCAGCGTGGCGGTGCGCCCGAGAATGTCCTTGGCCTTGGCTGTATCCTGCACGCCAGGCAGTTGCACCACGATACGATCTATGCCTTGCTGCTGAATCACCGGCTCGGAGACGCCCAGTTCGTTGATCCGGTTGTGCAAGGTCACGATGTTCTGCTTGAGCGCCTGGTCCTGGATGCGGCGTGCCGCCTCGGGCTTGATGGTGGCGGTTAGCCTGTATTCAGTGCCGTCCGGCGCATCGACGCTTTGAAGGTCGGGAAACTGCTCTTGTATCAACGCTTTGGCCAAGGCCAGGGTCGCGGAATCGCGGACCTTGATTTCAATGGATTGCCCATTGCGGTTGATCCCGCTGTGCCGGATATTTTTTTCGCGCAGCGACATGCGGATGTCACCGGCCAGCGATTCGGCGCGCTTGGTGAGTGCCGCCTGCATGTCCACCTGCAGCATGAAGTGAACGCCGCCGCGCAGGTCCAGACCCAGGTACATGGGAAAAGCATGCAGCGAAGTCAGCCAGGCGGGGGAGCGCGACAGCAAATTCAACGCGACGACATAGCCTGTAGTGCTGCCTTCGGGCGCCAGCGCCTTCTGCACTGCATCCTTGGCTTTCAACTGGGTATCGGTATCGCCAAAGCGCGCCTTGACAGAGTTGCCATCGAGCGTGATGGCATCGGCGGTGAGGCCGGCCGCCGTGAGCGCCTGCTCAACCCGACTGACAGTGGTGCTGTCTACCTTGGTAGTGGATTTGCTGCTGGAGATTTGCACCGCCGGCGCTTCGCCGAAAAAGTTGGGCAGCGTGTAGAGGGCTGCAATCAGTAGCGCGACCACAATGATGGCGTACTTCCAGGCCGGATATCGATTCATGGGAGGGCTGTTCCTGGTGGACGAAGAGGAAAAAAACGACGCGCGGCGCCTTCAGTGGGCCGCCTGTGCCGTGTTGCCGCAGCGCCTTATTTGGCTGCGGTAATGGCGCCCTTGGGCAGCACCTGGACAATCGCACTGCGCTGCAACTGCACTTCAACGCCGGGCGCAATTTCAAGGCTCAGGTAGCCTTCTCCAAGCTTGGTGACCTTGCCCAGCAAACCGCCCGCTGTGGCAACTTCGTCACCTTTGGCGAGCGCCTCAATCATGGTGCGGTGCTCTTTTTGCTTCCTCATCTGCGGGCGGATCATGACGAAATACAGCACCACGAACATCAGCACCAGCGGCAGCATGCCGGTCGCGGAAGACATCCAGTCGCTACCAGCGGCGGCGGCAGGAGCGGTTTGGGCAAAAGCAGAAGAAATGAACACGGCTAACTCCACTATTTTATTGAAAAACTGATACGTACACCGGGCCTGACAGGCCTGGTACAGAGTTCGTGATTGTATGCGGCAGGCGGAGGCCAAGGCTTGTAACCGCCGCGCACCCGGGGCTATTTCAAGCCCGCAGGCGCCCACGGCTTAGGCTGCTTGCTGTTCGGTCGTTTCTGCAGGGTGACGAAAGGATTGCATCAAGGCGGCCCACTGCGGCCGCGCCACCGCCAGATGGCGCGCCTTGACATGGCCATAACCCTTGATCATCTCGGGAATCCGGGCAATTTCGAGCGCCGTGGCATGGTTGTCGGCGCTCAGGCTGTCCAGCAGCTCGTCCACGCTGGCCTTGTACTCATTGATTAGCGCGCGCTCCACCCGTCGCTCTTCGCTCTGGCCAAAAACGTCCAGCGGCGTGCCGCGCAAGCCTTTGGCGCGCGCCAGCAGTTTGAAAGCTGTCAGCATCCAGGGGCCGAATGGTTGCTTTTGCAGCTCGCCTTTGTCGTTTTTCGATGCCATCAGCGGCGGCGCAAGGTGGTAATTGAGCTTGAAGTCGCCTTCAAACATGGCGTTGACCTTGTTCAGGAACCCGCTATCGGTATGCAGCCGCGCCACTTCGTACTCGTCCTTGTAGGCCATGAGTTTGAAGAGATACCGGGCCACGGCCTCGGTCAGCGTGGTCTTGCCAAGAGGCGCTTCCACAGCGCGCACTTTTTCCACGTAGGCCTGGTAGGTCTGCGCATAAGCCGCATTTTGGTAGGCCGTCAGGAAGTCAATCCGCTTGACCAGCATCTCGGTGAGCGAAGGTTTCTTCACGAACTCGATCACCTGCGCGGCCTTGAATAGCGCCTGCACCGAGGCCAGATCATGCGCGCAGCGCCGCCCCCATTCAAATGCCGCCTTGTTGTTGTCAACCTGCACGCCGTTGAGTTCAATCGCCCGCATCAGCGAAGCATGCGTCAGCGGCAACCGGCCTTTTTGCCAGGCAAAGCCCAGCATCAAGGGATTGGTGTAGATCGAGTCGCCGATCAACTGCACCGCCACCTGCTCGGCATCGAAACTGTCCAGTCCCTGCGCGCCCACCGCGCTGCTGACTGCGCTCTCGCAATTTGCGCCCGGAAATTGCCAGCCGGGGTTGCTGACAAACGCCGCCGTCGGCGTGCCGTGCGAATTCATCGCCACATAGGTGCGGCCGGGCTGCATCACCGTCAGCGTGTATTTGCTGGCCGCCACAATCGGGTCGCAGCCCAGCACCAGGTCGGCCTTGGCAGTATCGACCTTGGTGGTGTAAATGGCGTCTGGCCGATTGGCGATCTGGATATGGCTCCAGGTGGCGCCGCCTTTTTGCGCCAGTCCGCCGGCATCCTGCGTAACCACGCCCTTGCCTTCCAGATGCGCCGCCATGCCCAGCAGCTGGCCGATGGTGATGACACCCGTGCCGCCGACGCCGGCGACCACAATGCCCCAGGCGGTTTCCGCCAGCGGCAGCGTGGGTTCAGGCAGCTGCGGCAAACCGGTCGGGCCGCCCTTTTTTTCCTTCTTCGGCTTCTTGAGGCTGCCGCCTTCAACCGTCACAAAGCTCGGGCAAAAGCCCTTGACGCAGGAGTAATCCTTGTTGCAAGTGTTCTGATTAATGCGGCGCTTGCGACCAAATTCGGTTTCCAAGGGCTCCACCGACAGGCAGTTGGACTGCACCGAGCAGTCGCCACAGCCTTCGCACACCAGCTCGTTAATGACCACGCGCTTGGCCGGGTCGACCAGCGTGCCGCGCTTGCGGCGGCGGCGTTTTTCGGTGGCGCAGGTCTGGTCGTAAATGATGGCGGTGGTGCCTTTGAGTTCCCGGAACTCGCGCTGGATCTGGTCCAGCCCGTCGCGGTGGTGCACGGTCACACCACCCTGCAGCTTGGCGCTGTCATATTTTTCCGGCTCGTCGGTCACGATCACCAGTTTGCTCACGCCCTCTGCCACCAGGCTTTGCATGATCTGCAGCACCGAATGGCCTTCAGGGCGCTCGCCAATTTGCTGTCCGCCGGTCATGGCCACCGCATCGTTGTAGAGGATCTTGTAGGTGATGTTGACGCCAGCGGCAATGCTCTGGCGAATCGCCAGCAGCCCGCTGTGAAAGTAGGTGCCGTCGCCCAGATTGGCAAAGATGTGCTGGTCCGTGGTGAACGCCGCCTGGCCGACCCAAGACACGCCTTCGCCGCCCATCTGGGAAAAGGTGGCGGTCGAGCGGTCCATCCATACCGACATGAAGTGGCAGCCAATGCCGGCCACCGCGCGCGAGCCCTCGGGCACCTTGGTGCTGGTGTTGTGCGGGCAGCCGCTGCAAAACCAGGGCGCGCGTTCGCCCGTGTCGAGCTGGACTTCGCTGAGCGCATGTTCACGCGCCGCTATCACCGACAGGCGCGCCTGCATGCGCGCAATGATGTGGCCCGGCACGCCCAGTTTGGTCAGGCGCTTGGCGATTGCCTTGGCGATGATGGCCGGCGTCAGGTCGGCCTTGGGCCGCAGTAGCCAGTGGTCGCTCGGGTTGGCGCGGCCCCATTCGCCGCTTGAGGCCTCGCCCTCGGGCTCGTCAAACTTGCCCAGCACATTGGGCCGCACGTCGGCGCGCCAGTTGTAAAGCTCTTCCTTAAGCTGGTATTCAATGACCTGGCGCTTTTCTTCAACCACCAGGATCTCCTGCAGGCCCAGGGCGAAATCGCGCGTGATGCTGGCCTCCAGCGGCCACACCACGTTGACCTTGTGCAGGCGGATGCCCAACTGGTGGCAGGTGTCTTGGTCCAGCCCCAGGTCACTGAGGGCCTGGCGCGTGTCGTTGAAAGCCTTGCCGCTGGCGATGATGCCAAAGCGATCATTCGGCCCGGCAATCACGTTGTAGTTGAGCTTGTTGGCACGCACATAGGCCAGCGCTGCATACCATTTGTAGTCCATCAGGCGCGCTTCCTGCTCCAGCGGCGCATCGGGCCAACGAATCTGCAGGCCGCCAGGCGGCATCTGAAAATCTTCCGGGAGGATGATCTTTACGCGGTCCGGATCGACCGACACCGAACTCGACGACTCGACCACTTCCTGGATGGTTTTCATGCCCGCCCAGACGCCCGAAAAGCGGCTCATGGCAAAGGCGTGCAGCCCCATGTCCAGGATGTCCTGCACGCTCGACGGAAAAAACACCGGCAAGCCGCAGGCTTTGAAAATATGGTCGCTCTGGTGCGGCGCCGTGGAGCTCTTGGAGATGTGGTCGTCGCCGGCAATGGCGATCACGCCGCCGTGTTTGGCGGTGCCTGCCATGTTGGCGTGCTTGAACACGTCCGAGCAGCGGTCCACGCCCGGGCCCTTGCCGTACCAGATGCCGAACACACCATCGAACTTGTTCGTTTTCGGGTACAGATCGAGCTGCTGCGTGCCCCAGACAGCGGTGGCACCCAGCTCCTCATTGACGCCGGGCTGGAACACGATATTTTGCGCAGCCAGGTGTTTCTTGGCCGCCCACAGCGCCTGGTCATAGCCGCCCAGCGGCGAGCCGCGGTAGCCGCTGATAAACCCGGCGGTGTTCAGGCCCGCCATGGCATCGCGCGTGCGCTGCAGCATGGGCAAGCGCACCAGCGCCTGCACGCCGCTCATGAAAGCGCGGCCGTGATCGAGTGAATACTTGTCGTCGAGCGTGACACTTTCCAGCGCTTGGCGGATGTGCTCGGGCAAGGGGGCATTCATTGTCTTATCTCCAGTGGCAGTGAGCGCCTTGTGGGCGGGACGTAAAGCAGGCGCACCCGGATAGGGCAGCGTCACTATGATGAGGCAAAGTGTAGGCTTGATACATGGATAAGTCCTTGCTTTTTATGCCCTGCCAAGGCGCCCTTATTGGGTTAGATGCCTAGATAAATTCTGCGAATATGGTCGTCGTCGCGCAGCTCATCGCTGCTTCCGCTTCGGGCGACGCTACCATTTTCCAGCACGTAGACGCGATCAGCTATGCGCAGCGCCGACTGCGCATCCTGTTCGGCCATCAGAATCGCGGTGCCACCTTGCTGAATGCGTTTTATGGCATCGAATATCTCGATCTTCAGGCGGTGCGCGATGCCCACAGAAGGCTCGTCGAGCAACAACAACGAGGGCTTGCCCATCAGTGCCCGACCGATCGCGACCATCTGCTGCTGGCCGCCCGAAAGTGTACTGACAATCTGCGGACCGCGCTCCTCCAGAATTGGGAACAGGCTGTAGACCACACTTAGGTCAGCCGCGACGGCCGTAGCGTCGCGTCTCAGGTAGGCACCTAGCATCAGGTTCTTCAACACCGTTAGTTCCGGAAACAGCCGCCGACCCTCGGGGCAGTGGCAGATGCCTTTGCCGACCACGGCGTGGGCTGGATGGCCGTGCAGCGATTCACCCCGAAACTCAAGCATGCCGGTCGACGTTTGCGAGCGTGAAATCGCCCTCAGCAGGGTGCTCTTGCCGGCGCCATTGGGGCCGAGCACCGCAACGAACTCGCCTGCGGCTATTTGCAACGATACGTTTTCGAGCGCCACCGCCTTGCCGTAAGAAACCGACAGCTTGCGCAGCTCAAGCAACATGGCGCGCCTCCGGGTCTCCAGCATCGCCGCGGCCGATGTAGGCCTCAATGACGGCCGGGTGGCGCACGATGTCTTCCGGGGAGCCTTGGGCAATTACCTCGCCGAAGTCGAGGGCGATAACCCGTCCGACCAGACGCATGAATTCGCGCAGCTTGTGTTCAATCAAGATCACTGTAAGACCTTCGTCGACATGAACCTGCCGGATTAGCGCTGACAGATCAGCGATTTCGCCGCTGCCGAGCCCGGCAAAAGGCTCATCGAGCAAAAGCAGCGCCGGCTTGGCAGCCAGCGCACGCGCGATCTCCAGTCGCCGCTGGTCGCCATAGGAGAGCACCTCCACTGGCACCTGCGCCTTGCCGGCCAACCCGACCCGTCCCAGCAGCGCCTGCGCCCGTGCATCCAGATCAGCACCGCGACCACGCTTGGAACCGAGTGCGCCGACGATAACGTTTTCGAGCACGGTCATACCGATAAACGGCCGGCACAGCTGAAAGGTGCGCGAGATGCCGAGCCCGGCGATACGATGCGGCGCCAAACCCAGCAAGCTTCGGCCCTCAAAGGCGATGCTGGCCCCAGGGTCGGGTGCAATGAAGCCGGTCAGCAAGTTGTACAAGGTGGTTTTACCCGCTCCGTTCGGGCCAAGGACGCCGACGATCTCGCCGGGCTCGACCGAGAACGATAAATTCTTGACCGCATGCAGGCCGCCGAAGTGTTTATTAAGAGCCGACACCTCCAACAGAGCGGTCATTGGGTCACCTTATCTACCTTATGCACTGGTGGCTGTCCCGCCGAGGGGGCATTCGACAGTGAACGAAGCTGTCGGCTCCGCAATGCCCCCTTGAGCCTGCGCCATGTCGGCGCGATCAGGCCGTTGGGCAGAAAGAACAAAATCAGAATCAAGGTGCAGCTGTAAATCATTAAGCGCCACTCACCGAAATTGCGCAGCAGTTCGGTGAGCAGCACTAACAAGATCGCGCCGCCCACCGGGCCGTAAATGCTGGCCATGCCGCCGACATAGACCATCGTAATGATCGTGATCGAGGTTACTACGGCGAACAGCTGCGGACTTACCTGGAGCTGGTAGTGCGCATACATCGCCCCGCCAACGCCAGCAAAGGCGGCGCTGATCACCAACGACGCGATTTTGTAGAACGTGACATTGATGCCAGCGGCCTGGCAGGTCGCTTCATCACCGCGAATCGCGCGCAGGATCATGCCCCAGTGCGATCGCGCCAGGGCCAGCAGCAAGGCGGTAATGGCCACCAATGAGCCCAGCGCGAAGTAGTAGAAGCCGAGCTGCGAGCGGATCAGTGGCGTCAGGCCGTTGATGCCTTCTTCGCCACCGGTCTGCTCCCAAAAGATCAGCATCAGCCGCTGCATGATCACCGCGCCCGACAGCATCGCCAGCGCGAAGTACGGGCCTTTGAGCCGCAGCGTGGGCAGGCCGATCAGTAGCGCGAACAGCACCGACATCACCATGGCAGCCGGCAGGCTCCACCAGCCATTGAAGCCTAGGCTGGTATTCATAAAGCCGGCGGTGTAGGCGCCGACGCCTATGAACAGGCTGTGGCCGAAGTTCTCACGCCCCGTAAGGCCCGACATGAAGTCCCAAGTCACGGCCCAGATGCCGTAGATCACGCTGACCGTCAACACGCCTATCAGATAATTGCTGCCAAAGACCAGCGGCAGCAAAGCCATGAAGGCAACAAAGGCGGCGGCGCCGGCGAGATCGATTCGTTTGCTGAACATGGCCTGTCAGAACGCGGCGCGTCGGCCGAATATGCCGGCCGGCCGGAACATCAGCATCAAGAGCGTCGCGAGCACCGAGACGATCTCGGTCCACGAACTCGAGATCATGTAGGCGACGATGGTCTCTGCATATCCCAGCATCAGCGCTGCCAGGATACTGCCCGGTATTGAGCCGAGTCCGCCTACCACGACGATCGCAAAAGCCTTGACGATGGGCAGCAGCCACATTGTTGGCTGCACTGTCAGAAAAGGCCCGGCCAGCACACCCGCTGCCGCTGCCAACGCGGCCGAGATGCCCATCACGACGGCAAAGATGCGGTCGCTCGGAATACCCATGTACTGTGCGGCCACCGGGTCTTGAGAGATTGCGAGAATAGCCGAGCCTAGACGGGTGCGCTGAATAAACAACCACAGTGCGGCAATCAACACGACCCCGACGCCGAGCGCCAGCAAGCGCGCCCCGCCGACATCGACACCACCGATCGTAAATTTCGTGTCGATAAACGCTGGCACGTTGCGGTATTCCGAGCCGAAGGTCAGGAACAGCACCTGCTCAATCACCAGCGCCACGGCGAGCGTGATCATCAGCATTGCCAGCTGCGATTTTCGCATCGGCCGGATCAGCACCCGCTCAACCACAATGCCGAACACCGCTACCACGGCGACAGCGAGCAAGGCAGCTGGCAGCAGCGGCAGTTTCATGTGTGCAGTGAAGAAGTAGGCGCCGTAGGCACCCAGCGCATAAAACGAGCCGTGCGCCAAATTCAGGATTCGTGCCACGCCGAAAATCAGCGTGAAACCGACCGCAAGCATGGCATAGATGGCGCTGCTCACCGCGCCGACAATTAAAATTTCAAGCAAGGTCTTCCCCCGTCAATATTTCGTGTGACCACTTTGCGCCGTCAAGAACAGAAGGCGCGTTCAGAATTGCCAGACTATTTCTTGATCCAGGCCGGATAGACAAAGTCTGCGGTGCGCATCGCCTTCGGATGGACCACCTCACGCTTGCAGCCCTCGCGCCATTGCGCCAGCAACAGGGCCGGCCCCTTGAACGTAGCGGTAGCAGGCTTGACGTCGTGGGTGTCGTCGAACTCGATGATGCCGGGAATGCCAGCGTAGCTGGTCTTTTCGAGTTCCTTAATCACGGCATTCGCCTCGGTGCTGCCAGCCCGCTTGACGGCTTCAGCATAGATATACACGGCGTCGTTGGCGCCAAAGGCCGTGTACACCGGGGAGCGGCTGGTGCGCTTGCGGAACTCGTCGAAGAACGGAATTGTTTTAGGCGTGAGCGGTGCGCGTACCGCGAAGTTCACCGCCATCTCGCCCACCGACTTGCCGCCAATGCGGTCACAGAAGTCGCCGTCCATGCTCTTCACGTCAATGCCGCCATAAGGCATCGGGAAACGTGAGTCGAACCACTGCTTGGCGAAAATGTCGCTTGAGGCATGCGACAGCACAACCACCATATACTGTGCGCCCGACTCCTTCACCTTGGAGAACAGCGGTGAAAAGTCAGAAGTCTGCGCGTCAAAGAATTCAGTCGCACGCACGTCGGCGCCCGCCTCAGTGGCACCTTTCTTCAGCAGTGGAACCAGGTCCTGCACCCACTTCGCGTTTTCGCCGACGATCGCGACCTTGCTGATGCCGAGTTCGCCTTTAACGAAGTCCGAAATGAAGACGGTGAGCTGGCGCGCCTGGTGAGCGGAGTTCAGCGGCCCGACGCGGAAGATGTACTTGTAGTTGTCGTAGTCGGTCTTGACTTTGGCATTGGTCGCAGGCGACGCCGAGCCAACGTTCAGGTAGATGGTCTTCGCCGCCGAAATGTGCGGCAGCTGGGCCAGCGTGACGCCGCTGGTGTATCCGCCGATCAGCACGTCGACTTTCTCGTCGGCGGTGAGCTTCTTGATCGCGCTGATGCCGGTCTCGGGGTTCTCGGTCTCGTCGGCGACTACCATCTCAAGCTTGCGGCCAAGCACACCCCCCTTGGCGTTGATGTCCTCGATTGCCATTTTCAAGGCGTCCTGCGTGTCGCGTCCGACCTGCAACTGCACAGCGGTGGGCACGCCGATACGAATGGGCTTTGGTTGCGCGCGCACCGGCGCGGTGGTGAGTCCGGCGGCGAGGCAGACTGCTGTGAAAAGAACACTCAACGTCTTCATATTGTCTCCTTTGGGTTTTCTTGCTTGACGCAGAACTACTTGCAGTTCTGCGGACCGTCTTTGCGGTCTTGCTGGCGTCCGGCGTTGACCGCGCGGACCTCGTCTGGTCATTATGATGAATCGAAGCGCGAAGTGAAACGCTTGCACTTCAGTGGAAACCCTTGTATGTAGGCTTAATCATTCTTTTCGAGTCACAGTGGGGACTTCGAGCCGAGTTCTGGCTCGCGACTTCCCGCTCGCCGGCAGCAACGCTTCGCCCTCATGAACACGCGGTTTGTCCAGTTGCTCGATGCGGCACGTCACCAGGCGCCCGTCCGAGCTACCGGGCGTGCTCAGTTCGGAAAGATTGCCTTTTTCGTACAAGCCCGCGCTCCTCATGAGTAAGCGGGCACTGGGTTGTGTCGCAATAAGGATATCTAACAATCCGGGCCATGCCTGATTTCCACAAAGGTGCGATCAATAGCGCGTTGCGCAAGGTATTTAAACGGGTTCGGCTACTCGCTGGAGGGCATGCTAATGTGCGCACGCTGGTACTTGGCCTACCCGTTGAGCCTGCGACATATCAAAGAGTTGATGCAGGAGCGAGGCGTTTTTGTTGATCACTCCACCGTGCATCGCTGGGCAACCAAAATGTTGCCGAAGTTGGCTGAGTTGGCGGATGGACGAGACTTGCATCAAAGTGGCCGGTCTGTGGAAGTACTTTTACCGCGCCGTTGATCGCACTGGTGATAGGGTTGACTTCCTTCTCACTGTCAAGCGTGATTTAGCCGCTGCGCAGCGCCTTTTGGAGCGCGCCACAAACCTGTACGGCCTGCCCGACAAGATCACCATCGACAAAAGTGGCGCAAACACAACCACCATTGAAAGTGTCAAGGTTGCCATTTGCGTCGATATCTTGATGCGTCAAAACAAATACCTCAACAACATCGTCGAGCAAGACCACCGGGCCATCAAACGGATGATCCGACCAATGCTCGAATTCAAGTCCTTTTGAGTGCCCCAATCCTCATCGCAGGTATCAAGACGATGCACATGGTTCGCAAGGCGCAGTGAACTACCCCAAAGGCACCACCATGTCCGCAATACGCCAGTTCTACAGCCTCGCAGTTTGATCAGAAGGCCAGCCGTGCGACTCTTTTCGGCCAGACTCCGCTATCGCGACAGAACCCGTGCGCGCGGCCGAGGAGGCCGGCTTCATCACCGGCTACCGTGCCGAAATCAACCGCCACAAGATCGGCCTGGGCGTGCTGGCCTTTGTGCGGCTGGACGCTGCGCGCAACAACGGCGACGTGCTGCACACCTTGGAAGAAGCCGCCCGCAAGATTCCCGAGGCCGTTAGTTGCCACTACATCAGCAGCACCGGCACCTTCGAGCTACAGGTGGTCAACCGCGACCTCAACAGCTTCAGCCAGTTCGCCCGCGACGTGCTGATCAACCTGCCCAACGTGAACGATTTGCACACCAGCTTTTCGCTCGGCGAGGTCAAGGCCAGCAGCGCGCTGCCGCTCGGCCACCTGACCTGTCCTGCGCCCTGAAAAACCCATTAAATAGGTATTTAGCCCAATAGACACGGGCGTAAGCAGCTATTAAATTAGTAGCAGAGCCACCGCCTTCGCGGCCACGGCAATTACCAGTTGACCTCGCGCTCTGCGCTGGCGCTGATGCGGTGAATCGACAGGTCGGCGCCTTCAAATTCTTCTTCCTGACTCAGGCGCAAGCCCATGGTTTTCTTGAGCACGCCGTAAACAATAAAGCCCGCCAGCAGCGCCCAGCCCACGCCCATGGCCGTTCCGATCAGCTGCGCGCCCAGACTCACGCCGCCCAGCCCACCCAGAGCCTTGCTGCCAAAGATGCCGGCGGCGATGCCACCCCAGGTGCCGCAGAGGCCGTGCAGCGGCCAGACGCCGAGGACATCGTCAATCTTCCAGCGGTTCTGCGTCAGTGTGAACATCACAACGAACACGCCGCCCGCCACGCCGCCCACCACCAGCGCGCCCAGCGGGTGCATCAAATCGGAGCCGGCACACACGGCCACCAGCCCGGCCAGCGGCCCGTTGTGCACAAAACCCGGGTCGTTTTTGCCGAAAGCCAACGCGGCTAGCGTGCCGCCCACCATGGCCATCAGCGAGTTGACGGCCACCAGACCGGATATCTTGTCTATGGTCTGCGCGCTCATGACGTTAAAGCCGAACCAGCCGACCGTCAAAATCCAGGCGCCCAGCGCCAGAAACGGGATGTTGGACGGGGGATGCGCCGACATGGCGCCATCCTTGCGGTAGCGGTTGCTGCGCGCGCCTAGCAACAGCACTGCCGGCAACGCCAGCCAGCCGCCCAGCGCATGAACCACGATGGAGCCGGCGAAATCATGAAAATCCGCGCCGGTCAGCGACCGGATCCAGGCCTGCACGCCGAAATTCTGATTCCAGACAATGCCTTCGAAAAAAGGATAGACCAGACCGACGATGACTGCAGTAGCAATCAGTTGCGGGTAAAAACGTGCACGTTCGGCAATACCGCCGGAAATAATCGCCGGAATGGCCGCCGCGAAGGTCAGCAGGAAGAAAAACCTGACGAGTTCATAGCCGTTCTTGGCGGCCAACTGTTCGGCTCCGACAAAGAAATGGGTGCCGTAAGCCACTGCATAGCCCACGACAAAATAGACCACGGTCGAGACCGAAAAATCCACCAAAATCTTGACCAGCGCATTGACCTGGTTCTTTTTGCGGACGGTGCCCAACTCCAGAAATGCAAAACCGGCATGCATGGCCAGCACCATGATGCCGCCCAACAGAATGAACAAGGCGTCTGAGCCCTGTTTTAGTGCTTCCATAAGTCCCTCTTTTGGTTTAACTGTGTCGTTTTGGTGCGTTTTTTGGATGAGTTCAATAATCGCACCAAACTAAAGCAAGAAATGCGCCGCTAATGTGCAAATAGGCGGACGCAACATGGCAGACGTTAGTGGCCCGTCGGTGCCGGCGCTAGGATGGGTGCTGGCCAATGCGCCCGTGGTCTAGCTGGGCGCGCGCGCCACGCGGCGGCTGCCGCTGCGCGTGGTCCACATCGTATCGGCCCAGGTGTTTGCCGTGCTCGGCGTGCCGGCGCTGCTGGTGCCGGCGTAGCTCGCTATACTGACAAGGCGCCGATTTGCTCCGCTTGCGGGCGCGTAAAAAGTACCGCTAAAGACGAAGCCCCGGACCCCCGCACTCTTGTACTCCCGGACTCGCCCTTAGCGCTGCCGGGTTTTTGTCTTTTGGGGTCCTCCTACCGTGCCATCCGCCTCCGTCCTTGTCGCCACACCGCAGTCCATGCACTTTGCAAAGGCGCTGCCGTTGCGCAGCGGCGCATCGATTCGCGCCTATGACCTGAGCTTTGAAACCTACGGCCAGCTCAATGCCGACAAATCCAACGCGGTGCTGATCTGCCACGCGCTCAACGCCTCGCACCATGTGGCGGGCGTGTACCTCGATAAGTCCGGCCAGATTCTGGCCAAGTCCGAAGGCTGGTGGGACACCATGATTGGCCCCGGCAAGCCGGTGGACACCGAACAGTTTTTCGTCATCGGCGTCAACAACCTGGGCTCCTGCTTTGGCTCCACCGGGCCGATGCAGACCAACCCCGACACCCATGAGGTTTACGGCGCCGACTTTCCGGTCGTCACGGTGCAGGACTGGGTCGATGCGCAGGCCCGCTTGCTTGATGCCCTGGGCATCAAGACGCTGGCAGCCGTCATGGGCGGCAGCCTGGGCGGCATGCAGGCCCTGAGCTGGACGCTGCAGTACCCGCAGCGCGTGCGCCACGCCATCGTCGTCGCCAGCGCGCCCAACCTGACGGCCGAAAACATCGCCTTCAACGAAGTCGCGCGCCGCGCCATCGTCACCGACCCGGACTTTCACGGCGGCCATTTTTACCGCCACGGCGTGCTGCCCAAGCGCGGCCTGCGCATCGCCCGCATGATTGGCCACATCACCTACCTGAGCGACGACGTGATGAACGAGAAGTTCGGCCGCCGGTTACGGGCCCCCACGCTCCCCGCTGCGCGTGGTTCGCTGCCCCCCGAGGGGGCGCTGCGCCTGCGGCCCGGCGAAGCCGGTTCCGCGGCCCCTGCTTGGGAACGCGGGGACAGCTCGGCGCTGGCGGGTGCTGTCCCCACGCTGCCCGCTGCGCGTGCTTCGCTGGCAGCACCTTTCAAGTTTTCCACGCAAGATGTGGAGTTCGAAATTGAAAGCTATCTGCGCTACCAGGGCGACAAGTTCGCCGAGTACTTCGACGCCAACACCTACCTCTTGACCACGCGCGCGCTCGACTACTTTGACCCGGCCAGCGAGTTTGGCGGCAACCTGAGCCGCGCCCTGGCCGAGGCCAGCGCTGGATTTTTACTCGTGAGCTTCACCACCGACTGGCGTTTCGCGCCGTCGCGCAGCCGCGAGATCGTCAAGGCGCTGCTCGACAACCAGCGCGATGTGAGTTACGCGGAGATTGACGCGCCCCATGGTCATGATGCATTTTTGCTCGATGACCCGCGCTACATGGGCGTGGTGCGCTCCTATTTTCAGAGCAAGGTGGCGCCATGAGCAGCCTGCCTGACCTGACTGCGCAGCCCACGCCCGACCAGCTGTCGATTGCCCGGCTGGTGCCGCGCGGCGCCCGCGTGCTGGACCTGGGTTGCGGCACCGGCGAGCTGCTGGCCCATCTGATTGCCGAGCGCGGCTGCTCGGGCTATGGCGTCGAGATCAACGACGCCAATGTGCAGGCCTGCGTGGCACGCGGCGTCAATGTGATCCAGCTCAACTTGGAAGAAGGCCTGACGCTGTTCGGCGACAACTCGTTTGACGTGGTGCTGCAAATCGACACGCTGCAACACCTGCGCAACGCCGAAACCATGCTGGCAGAGACCGTGCGCGTGGGCCGCATCGGCATCGTCGCCTTTCCCAATTTCGGCCACTGGCCGAACCGGCTGGCGGTGCTGCGCGGCCGCATGCCGGTGACCAAGGTGCTGCCCTACCAGTGGTATGACACGCCCAATATCCGCGTCGGCACACTGCAGGATTTTGAGGCGCTGGCGCTGCAAAACCGCCTGCAAATCCTCGACTCGTTTGGCTTGCAGGACGGCCGCGAAATCCGCTTCTGGCCGAACGCGCGCGCCAGCCGTGCGGTGTTCAAATTGCAGCGCGCCTGACGCCAGCTGCGTAATCCCTGCGCAGCAGCGCGGTGCTTGCAGGCTGCGCTTGGCGCTGCTAATATTTAGCCATCGGGATTTCAGCCTCCCGACTCCTCACAGATAGACGGTGTCCCGTCCAAGCGCTGGCAACTGACTTGGAGCTTTCCGTGGACACCTCTGACATTTCTGTTCCTTCCCCTTTCTTTTCCATTTCCCTTTCTATTTCCCCGCAAGAACTCGCAGCCGGCATCGGACGCGCCGACGCGCCCCTGCTGCTCGACGTGCGGCGCGAGGAGACGTTTCTTGCCAGCCCGCATTTGCTGGCAGGCGCACGGCGTTGTGCGCCTGAACACGTGACAGCTTTTGCGGCCACGCAGCCGCAGCAGGAAGTCGTTGCGTATTGCGTCCATGGTCACAACGCCAGCGAAGATGCCGTGGCCACGTTGCGCGCAGCGGGCTGGAGCGCGCGCCTGCTGGCTGGCGGCCTGGCGGGCGGCGAGGACGGCGTCGATACGCCGCAAGACATCGCCGCGTGGCGCGCGCAGCATTTGCCGATGATGCGCAAGCGGCCCGACCTGGGCGTGAGCGGCGAACAGCGCTCGCGCTGGATCACCCGCGAGCGCCCCAAGATCGACCGCATCGCCTGCCCGTGGCTGGTACGCCGTTTCATCGATACGCGCGCCGAGTTCTTCTACGTCCCCACCGCCAAGGTGTTTGAAGAGGCAGCGCGCCTGGGCGCGGTGGCCTACGACATACCCGGCGCGCCGGTCTCGCATGAGGGCGAACTGTGCAGCTTTGATACCTTGCTGAGTGCGTTTGAGTTGACCGATCCGGCCCTTCAGACCTTGGCCCGCATCGTGCGCGGCGCCGACACCGACCGGCTAAGCCTGGCAGCGCAGTCGGCCGGCCTGCTGGCCTTTTCGCTGGGCCTGTCAGGGCTGCACGCTGGCGACGACCACGCCATGCTGCAGGCGGCCCTGCCACTTTATGACGCGCTTTACGCCTGGTGCCGCAGCGCGCAAGATGAGCCCCACAGCTGGATGCCCGAGACCATGATGGGAGCGGTGCGATGACGCCAGCGACCCCCATGTCTCCAAGTACTCTTGAGCAAGCGTCCGCGCAGCCCTCCGCCGTATCTTTCCGCGAGGCCTTGCGCTTCTGGCTGCTGCTCGGCTTCATCAGCTTTGGCGGTCCGGCCGGGCAGATTGCCATCATGCACCGCGAGCTGGTCGAACGGCGCCGCTGGGTCTCGGAAAAACGCTTTCTGCACGCGCTCAATTTCTGCATGGTGCTGCCCGGCCCCGAGGCGCAGCAGCTGGCCACCTACCTGGGTTGGCTGATGCACCGCACACGCGGCGGCGTGCTGGCGGGCACGCTGTTCGTGCTGCCCTCGCTGGTGCTGCTGATCGCTCTGAGCTGGATTTACATGGCCTTTGGCCAGCAGCCGCTGATCGCCGGGATCTTTTACGGCATCAAGCCGGCGGTGGCGGCAATCGTGTTGCACGCGCTCCATCGCATTGCCCGGAAATCACTGGGAAATCCTTTGTTAACCCCCGTTCCATGGGTGCTGGCGGCTATGAGTTTTATAGCAATCTGGGCCTTGCAGTGGCCTTTTCCAGTGGTGGTTTTGAGCGCCATGTTGATCGGTGCAGTGCTGGCGCGCATCGCCCCGGACGCCCTGGTGCACGGCGGCGGCCACGCGGCGGCGGGCAGCGCGCCGCACCCAGCTGCGCTGATTGATGACGACACGCCGACGCCGCCGCACGCGCGGTCCAAGGGCTCGCGTCTGGCGACGGTGCTGGCGCTAGGCGCGGTGCTCTGGCTGCTGCCGATGGCCGCGTTGCTGCTAAGCCAGGGCTGGAGCGGCACGCTGACGCAGATGGGCTGGTTTTTCACCAAGGCCGCGCTGCTGACCTTTGGCGGCGCCTACGCGGTGCTGCCTTATGTGAACCAGGCCGCAGTCGAGCATTACCAGTGGCTGACTACGGCGCAAATGATGGATGGCCTGGCGCTCGGTGAAACCACGCCGGGACCGCTCATCATCGTGGTGGCTTTTGTCGGTTTTGTCGGCGGCTGGACCCGGCAGGTGCTGGGCCCCGACGCGCTGTTTCTGGGCGCCGCGCTGGCCGCCTGCGTGGCGAGCTGGTTCACCTTTTTGCCGTCCTTCATCTTCATTTTGGCGGGCGGTCCGTGGGTCGAATCAACGCGCGGCAACCTGCACCTGACCGCGCCGCTGGCCGCGGTGACGGCTGCAGTGGTCGGCGTGATTGCTAACCTTGCTCTGTTTTTCATAGCGGCTATCGCATATCCGGCGGTTGTTACAGGTAATTTTGACACCAGACCCGACGTGATTGCACTGACGCTGGCCGCGCTCGCCGCGCTGGCCCTGTGGCGCTTCAAGTGGGGCGTGATACCGGTGATTGCTGCCTGTGCGACGGCCGGCCTGCTGCTGCGCTGGTTCGGCCTGGCGTAAACCTGGCGTCGACCAGGCGCAGTCAAAGCGCAGCGGCAGACCAGCCTGCGCACCGCCCGCCGCCCGCGTTATGCTCAAGCCGATGCAAGCCCCCGTCCCCCGCGCCGCCGCGCCCTCGCCGCCCCTGCTGGAGCGCCTGTTGGGCGGCTGGGTGCGGCAGGTTTCGCCGCTCACCCTGCGCGCCGATGCGCTGGCCGGTTTGCTCGGCGCGGTACTGGTGCTGCCGCAGGGCATTGCCTTTGCCACGCTGGCCGGCCTGCCTCCGGAATATGGCTTGTACACCGCCGTGGTGCCGTGCATCATCGCCGCGCTGTTCGGCTCAAGCTGGCATGTCATGTCGGGCCCCACCAACGCCAATTCGCTGGCGCTGTTTGCCATGCTTTCGCCGCTGGCGCTGGCCTTCAGCCCGCTTTACATCCAGCTGGCGCTGGCCGTCACCGTGATGGTCGGCGTCATGCAGTGGCTGATTGGCGCCTTGCGGCTGGGCGCGCTGGCCAACTTCATCTCGCCGGCGGTGCTGTTTGGTTTCACCTCAGGCGCGGCACTGCTGATTGCAGTGCATGCGCTGCCCGACTTGCTGGGGCTCGGCGCTGCGCCCGCGCACAGTGCCGCTGCCGTGCTGCGCCATGTGGGCACGCAGCTCGGCTCGGTGCAAGCAGCGGCGCTGGCGGTGGCGGCCATCACCGTCGTGGTCGCGCTGGGGGTGCGCCGCCTGCGCCCGCACTGGCCGCACATGCTGCTGGGCCTGCTGGTGGCCAGTACGCTGACCTGGCTGTGGGGCCAGACCATGAACGCGAATCTGGCGGCGGCTTTGAGTGCCAACGGCGCCACGCCGATTACCCAGCCCTTTCCCGCGCTGCGCCTGGTCGGGCAGATCCCCACGCCGTGGCCGCGCTTTGAGCTGCCGCGCGTCAGCTGGGCACAGGCCATCGAGTTGCTGGGGCTGGCGTTCGCGCTCACCATCGTCGCGCTCGGACAGGCCATCTCGATTGCCAAGATGGTCGCCCTGCGCTCAGGCCAGCGCATAGACGCCAACCGCGAGTTCCGCGGTCAGGGCCTGTCCAACATCGTCGGTGGCTTCTTCTCCTGCTATGTGTCGTGCGGCTCGATGAACCGCTCCATGCCCAACTTCGAAGCCGGCGCGCGCACCCCGCTGGCCTCGGTTTTCTCCGCGCTGCTGCTGTTGGCGCTGGTGGCGCTCAGCGCGCCGCTTCTGGCGCAAATCCCGATGGCCGCGCTGGCCGCGCTGCTGCTGCTGGTGGCGCTGGCGCTGCTGGACGGCAAGCGCTGGCGCCAGCTATACACCCTGAGCCGCGCCGACTTCAGCGTGGCGCTGGCCACCGTGGTCGCCACCGTCACCATACGGCTGGAAATTGCCATCTTGCTCGGCATGATCCTGTCGCTGATGTCTTTTTTGTACCGCACCTCGCACCCCGCCATGCGCACCATGGGCTTTGACAGCCGCGCGCCGGGCCGGCAGTTTGTAGTGATCGACGATGACGCCCGCCAGCTGTTAGGCGAGGATGGAGCAAGCCTGGAGGCGCCAGTACCTTCGCAAGCTCGAGCCGCAGGACCGGCTTTGCCGGACTGCAGGCGGGCGGCCCCCTCGGGGGGCAGCGAACCACACGCAGTGGGGAGCGTGGGGGCTAACTTCCTTCCGGAATGCCCCCAGCTCAAGCTCTTGCGAATGGAAGGCGAGGTCTACTTTGGCGCGACCCAGCATGTGGCCGACCATTTGTACGCGCTGCGAAGCCAGCCGCAACCGCAAAAGCATTTGCTGGTGATGGGCAAGAGCATGAATTTCATTGACCTGGCCGGTGCCGAGTTGTGGGAGGCTGAACTTGCCGCGCGCCGCGCCATGGGCGGGGATCTGTACTTTCACCGGCCACGGCCCGAGGTGATCGCCATGTGGCGCAAAACCGGCTTCACCCGCGTACTCGGCCCCGAGCACCAGTTTCCCGACAAGGGCACCGCGATTGCCACCATCTTTAAAAAGCTCGATCCCGAGATCTGCCGGCACTGCACGGCGCGCATTTTCTGGGAATGCAAAACCGCACCAGGTGCCGACAAGCGCGAGGACTGAAAAGCCCCGCGCCGACTGCGCGGAGTCAGCGCGCCCGGCGAAACGTCAGGTTGATGCGCCGCCGCCCCAGCCGAACGTGATCGCCATCGGCCAGCGGCGCAACGCCGTGGTAAGCCAGCCGCGACGGGCCGCCCCACACCGCCACGTCACCATGCAGCAGCCGGTAACGCGCCGCTGGCTCACTGCGCGTTGTCGTGCCAAACAGAAAAATCGCCGGCAGGCCGAGGGACACCGACACAATCGGCGCCGTCAGGTCGCATTCGTCCTTGTCCTGGTGCAACGAAAGCCGCGCGCCCGGCGCGTAACCGTTGACCAGGCAGGCGTCTGGATTAAAGCGCTCGAACCCGGCCTGCGCGGCGGCCCGCAGCGCCACCTCCCTAAAGCAGTCCGGCATGGGCGGCCAGGGTTGGCCGGACTGCGGATCGCTTGCGCTGTAGCGGTAACCCGACCGATCCGACACCCAGCCCAGCGCACCGCAATTGGTCATACCGACCGACATGCTGCGCCCGCCCGGCGTGACCAGATGGCGCAGCGGCGCGGCAGCGATGACCTGCTCGGCAGCCTGCAGCAACGCGCCTGCCAGGTCCAGCGCAAAGCCGCGCAGCAGCACAGCGCCCGGCGCGATGCGCTCTGGTGCCAGGTACGGCGTGGGGGTTTCGTCGAAAAGACTACGGGTCACACGCGGCTTCAGGCGATCTCGGCCAGGCGCCGGTTTTGCCGCCGCGTCAGGCGGGCGATGTCGGCGACATCGGCCGCTGACAACTTCGGCCCCGGCTTGCGCAGGGTGGCGCTGGCAATCACGCCGCGCTCGGCCAGAATGTACTTGCGCACGGCCAGGCCAATGCCGGCCTGTTGCTCGTAGCGCGCCAGCGGCAAGTAGGCGTCAAAAATGTCGTGCGCTGTTTCAAGCTTGCCGGCGCCATGCGCGCGGCACACCTCGACCATCATCTCGGGGTAGGCAAAACCAGTCATGGCACCGTCCGCGCCGCGTGTCAGCTCTTCAGGCAAAAACAGCCCGCCGCCGTTGCCGGTGAGGATGGAGACACGCGGCAAGTCTCCGCGCTCACTCGCCGCACGGATGGCCGACAGCTTGGCCAGACCCGGGCAGTCTTCGTGCTTGAGCATCACGCAGGTCGGTGAGTTTTTCAGGATGCGCAAGACCACCGCCGTAGACATCTGCACGCCGGTGGCCACCGGGTGGTCTTGCAAGACCCAGGGCACCTCCTTGCCCAGGGTTTCATGGACCATCTCGAAGTAAGCCACGATCTGCTCGTCAGTACGCACGCTGGCCGGCGGCGCCACCATCACGCCGGAAGCGCCCATGGCCATCACGCTGTCGGTCAGCTCACGCATGGGCGCAAAGCCGGGCGCAGAGGCGCCGACCACCACCGGCACGCGGCCCGCCACGCGCGCCAGCACCTGCCTGACAAACAGCCGCGACTCTTCAGCCGTGAGCTTGCTCGCCTCGCCCATGATGCCCAGTACTGTCAAGCCGCTAACGCCAGCGTCCAGACAGAAATCAACCATGCGGTCGGTGCTGGACAAATCCAGCGCACCACTTTCAGTGAAGGGCGTGACGGTGATCAGGTAGACACCGGAGGCCGCACCATCGAGTTTTGCATTGAGTTTTGCATCGAGTTTTTTCACCAAGAACTCCGGTAGATTTTGCAGGCACCCATCTTATCGGCCACGCTGCGCGGCAAGCGCAGCCTGGTGACAGCTGCTTTGGGCTGGCGCATGGCTAAAGCGTCAACACTTGAGGGGTAAATATGGCTGCAGCCCAATAACCACGGGCGTAAGCAGCTATTAAATACATAGCAATAAACCTGCGCCTAGCCCGCCAGCTCACTCAGGATAGGGCAGTCCGGCCGGTGATTGCCTTGGCAGCAATGCGCCAGCTGCGCCAGGGTTTGCCGCATCGCCTGCATCTCGGCAATGCGCCGCTCCAGGTCGGCCACATGGGCCAACGCGATGCGCTTCACGTCGGCGCTGGCGCGGCGTTTGTCTTGCCACAGCTTGAGCAGTTCGGCGATCTCCGCCATGCTGAAGCCCAGTGCGCGGGCGCGGCGGATAAAGCGCAGGGTGTGGATTTCGCTCTCGCCATATTGCCGGTAACCCGCATCAGTGCGCGGCACGGTGGGCAGCAGGCCGAGCGACTCGTAATGGCGGATCATCTTGGCCGACACCCCTGATTGACTGGCCGCCTGACCAATGTTGAAGAGGCTGGCAGTCATTTCGAGCTGCCTTTCCAGCGGCGCAGCAGCAAGGCGTTCATCACCACGCTGACGCTGCTGAAGGCCATGGCGGCGCCGGCGATTACCGGACTCAGCAGACCAAAAGCTGCCAGCGGAATGCCGACCACGTTGTAGATAAACGCCCAGAACAGGTTTTGCCGGATCTTGGCGTAGGTGCGGCGCGAGATGTCGATGGCGTCGGCCACCAGCGCCGGGTTGCCGCGCATCAGCGTAATGCCGGCCGCGTGCATGGCGACGTCGGTGCCGGTGGCCATGGCAATGCCGACATCGGCGGCGGCCAGCGCGGGTGCGTCATTGATGCCGTCGCCGACCATCGCGACGCGGCCACCTTTGTCCTGCACTTGCGCCTTGAGCTGGCCCACGATGGCTGCCTTGTCTTCGGGCAGCACCTGGAAATGCACGATGTCGATGCCGAGCTGTTTGGCGACGGATTCGGCGCTGCCCTGGTTGTCGCCGGTCACCAGCGCGGTCTGTATGCCCAGCGCGTGCAGGCTGGCCACGGCCGGCGCGGCGCTGGGCTTGAGGGTGTCGCCAAAGGCCAGCAGCCCCAGCAGTTGCGGTGCGCCGCTGACATCGGCCAGCCACGAGACGGTGCGGCCTTCGGCTTCCAGTGCCTGGGCGCGCTCGGCGAATGGGCTGACATCGACTTTCAACTCCTGCATGAAGCGCGGGCTGCCGAGGCGCAACGCGCGCCCTTCGACCTGCGCCGACATGCCGCGTCCGGCGACGGCCCGCAACTGGGTGGCTGGCGCTACGCGGACCTCTTCCTTGAGCGCGAGGGCGGTGACGGCCTTGGCCAGCGGATGTTCACTGCCGGCCTGGATGGCGGCGCTCAGGGCCAGCAGCACAGCGCGCGTCGAGCCGCTGCCGGGTTCGAGCGCGACGACTTCGGGCTTGCCTTCGGTCAGCGTACCGGTCTTGTCGAAGGCGACGATCTTGACCCGGTGCGCCACTTCCAGCGCTTCGGCGTCCTTGATCAGAATGCCGCGTTTGGCCGCCGCCCCGGTGCCCACCATGATGGCCGTGGGCGTGGCCAGCCCCAGCGCGCAAGGGCAGGCAATCACCAGCACGGCGACGGCGTTGAGGATGGCGGCCTCCCAGTTGCCGGTGACCAGACCCCAGCCCAGCACGGTGACGGCGGCGATGCCAATGACGACCGGCACGAACACCGCGCTGACCTGGTCAACCAGCCGCTGTATCGGCGCTTTTTTGGCCTGCGCCGATTCGACCATGCGCACAATGCGCGCCAACGTGGATTCGGCGCCCACCGCCGTGGTGCGCACCACGATCAGGCCTTCGGCATTGACGGCGCCGCCGGTGACGCGGTCGCCCTCGTGCTTGTTGACGGGCAGGCTTTCGCCGGTGATCAGCGATTCATCGACTTGCGTCGCGCCTTCGATGATCTCGCCATCGACCGCGATGCGCTCGCCGGGGCGCACCACGATGAGGTCGCCCACCGCGACCTGCGCCATCGCTATTTCCTCGTCCCGGCCGTTGACGCGGCGGCGCGCGGTTTCAGGCCGCAGCGCATTGAGCGCGCGTATCGCTTCGGTGGTCTGGCCCTTGGCGCGCGCTTCCATCCATTTGCCCAGCAACACCAGCGTGATGACGACCGCTGAAGCCTCAAAATAAAGATGTTCCATGCTGCCCTGCGCCCCATATGCCAGCAGCTGATAGACACTGAGACCGTAGGCGGCCGACGTGCCCAGGGCCACCAGCAAATCCATGTTGCCGGCGCCGGCGCGCACGGCTTTGTAGCCGGCCTTGTAAAAGCGCGCCCCCAGCCAGAATTGCACCGGCGTGGCGAGAAGCCACTGCAGCCAGCCATCCAGCATCCAGTGCTGGCCGAACAGCCCGGCCAGCATGGGCAGCGCCAGTGGCGTCGAGAGCGCCGTCGCCAGCGCCACCGGCCACCAGCTGGCGCCAGATTTTTGCGACTGGCCGGCGGCGGTGTCCAGGCCCTCAGCCTGCAGCGCCCAGGCCCGGTAACCGGCTTTATCAACGGCGGCAATCAGTTGGTCCAGCGTGGCAGCGCCGCCCGAGAGTTTGACTTCTGCCGTCTCGGTGGCCAGATTGACCTCGGCCGACAGCACGCCGGGCACTTGCCTGAGCGCTTTTTCGACACGCGACACGCAAGACGCGCAGGTCATGTCGCCAATTTTCAGGCGCAGCGACTGCTCGCCCACCGCATAGCCGGCTTTTTCCACCGCGTGCTGCAGCGTGGCCAGGCTGACATCGGCGCGCGCCGAGACGCTGGCCTGCTCGGTGGCGAAATTGACGCTGGCCTCACTGACGCCCGCGACTGCGCCCAGCGCTTTCTCGACGCGGGTTACGCACGATGCGCAGGTCATACCGGTTACGGGAAAGCGCCATTCGGTCAGGGCAGCACCCGGTGTTGGCGGTGCTTGCTGGTCTTTTTGACTCAAGGGGGTTGGCAATGTCTGCGTGATGCTCATGCGAACTCCTGGAAAACGAATTGCTGGGGCCGGTCACTTGGCAATAAGCGACATAGCGATAGACGTAGTGTGAACCTTGCCACCATGGCAGGGTCAAGCGCCACGCGAAAAAGCCCGCCAAAGACCCCGGGTTCCGTTCAGGTTTGCCGCCGGGGGATTGACCCTGCCCCCATGGGAACGTTCAAACTGCAGGCCTCAGTCTTTAAGCATTCAAGGAGTCAAACATGGAATTCAACATCCCCGCCATCAGCTGCGGCCATTGCGTCCGCGCCGTCACCGAGGCCGTCAAGCAGGTCGACCCGGACGCACAGGTCGGTGTGGATTTGGAGAGCAAGAAGGTTACGGTGCAGACCACGCGGGAACGTGACGTTGTGGCAGCTGCGCTGGCGGATGCGGGTTACCCGGTGCGGTGACTACTGTTCAATGCGTTTTAAGGCTGCAGCCTAATAAGAGAGGGCTTAGCTAGCTATTAAATTCATAGTAACTCTGAGCTGCTGCGGTTGTTGTGGCTGAGCTTCTCGAGGCCTCGTTGGAGAGTCGTAGCAGCGCCCTTTGCGACCATGCCGGGGGTAGCCCGGCGGCTAGTCACTTTCTATTGCTTCGCCCTTTATCAACTTGACCTCGCGACAGATAAACATAATTCGTTAGCCCTCTATGACCCCGAACGACAAAAAATGGGAGCAGCTTCTTACGCCAGCTATCGCTCGCGAGAAACTGATCTCGGCTTCCATGTACATCACAGCATTCGAATTGCTGAAAGATTCCATCATTGATCGAGTCCGCTCGTTCTACGCAGATAGCTTCGACCAAAATGGGCCAATAGTCGGCCCGGAATACCAAGCAAAAGTGCTTTCTCGAAGCAAGAGCGTTCTGTATGCCTCACTCAATTGGCTTCTAGAAAACGATGCCATAAACAAGCAAGACATTCAGTTATTCGAGAGCATCAAGGCAACTCGAAATTCCATCGCCCACGGCCTGCACACGCTAGTCATTGGGGATGCTGACTTCAAACATATTGAGCGGTTTCAGGAGCTCGTAGCACTGCTACGAAAAATTGAAGTCTGGTGGGTTGTCAGTTTCGAAATTCCGACTAACCCGGACTTCGATGGACAAGAAATTGATGAGAGCGGAATCGTTCCCGGCCCCGTACTGATGCTTCAAATGATGCTGGAAGTGGTTTCCGGGAATGAGGAATTTCTAAACCACTACCGCCAAGCGAGGCCGTGCGCAAAGAACGACGACTAATGGGTACTCCCTCCCCCAGAAGCAGTAAACCGACCGATTGTTTGGCTGCCCGGGAACGCCTGCAGTCGTACACACCATACAAGTAGATACAGAAGCAGAAGCGATAACAGGGATGATTTAGGCTTTTAGCTCTGCTTTCGACACGCATTTCATAGCCGCTGCCCAGACAGCGCGGGCGCAGAATGCTATTTAATCAATAGCAACAACAGCTACCGCTGCCCCGATAGAATCAATCGTCCCATCCTCACGCCGCCTGCCCATGTCTGACCGTCTTGCCGTCCTGCCCCAATACCTGATTCCCAAGCAGGCGCTCACCGTGTTTGCCGGCTATGTGGCAGGACGCGAGCGGGGCTGGCTGACCACTGAAATCATTCGCCGCTTTGTCGCCAAATACCAGGTCAACATGGACGAGGCGCTTGACTCTGACATTGCCCACTACACCACCTTCAACGACTTTTTCACACGCGCCCTCAAGCCCGGTGCGCGGCCTTTGGCTGATGCAGACCTCATTTGCCCGGTTGATGGCGCCATTAGCCAGTTTGGGGCGATTGAGCACGACCAGATTTTTCAGGCCAAGGGCCATCGTTACTCCACCACCGCGATGGTGGGCGGCGATGCCGCGCTGGCCGCACAGTACCAGGACGGCAGCTTCGCCACGCTGTACCTGAGCCCGAAGGACTACCACCGCATTCACATGCCTTGCGATGGCCGTTTGACGCGCATGATTTACGTGCCGGGCGAGCTGTTTTCAGTCAACCCGGTGACGGCGCGCGGTGTGCCCGGCCTGTTCGCGCGCAACGAGCGTGTGGTCTGCGTGTTCGAGGCAGAGCGCGGCCCGTTTGTGCTGGTGCTGGTCGGTGCGACGATTGTCGGCAGCATGGCGACGGTGTGGCATGGCGTGGTCAATCCGCCGCGCGGCAAGCAGGTGCGCGAGTGGGATTATTCGGCGGAGGTAGCGCCCGCCATCGCCCTGAAGCAAGGCGAAGAAATGGGGCGTTTTTTGCTCGGCTCCACCGTCGTCATGCTATTTCCCAAGGGGCCGTTGCACTTCAACCCGACGTGGACGCACGCACGCGGCATACGGCTGGGCGAGGTCATGGCGAACTACGACTGAAGCTCAGGTAACCGCCACCTTGACACCCAGCCGGGCCAGCAGCGCCATGGCGGCGGCAGGCGCCTTTTCTTTGGCGCCATTGATGAAGTAGATGAACACGTCGCGCGGCGCGCCTGCCTCAGCCGGACCCTCCAGGCTGGGCAAGTCGTCAGGCGCGCCGCCTGCCGCCCAGTTGCGCGCGCGTTCGGCCCAGGCGCTAAGGGCCGCTTCATCGTAGCCGCTGGCCAGGCCGGCCTCGCTCAACATCAGCCGGGCATAGACAAAATCGCCGGTGAGGTCGGCAAACGACGGAAATTTGTCAGCATCGGTAAACACGGTGGCCACCTTGTAGCGGCGTGCCAGCGCCAGGAAGGCTTGCGTCATGAAACTCTCGTGCCGCACATCGACCACATGGCGCAGCGCCCGCCCATCAAGCTGCTGCGGCAGCAGCGCCAGAAAGGCTTCAAAGTCCCCTGCCTCAAACACTTTGCCGGGCATGAATTGCCATACGATGGGGCCGAGTTTGTGGCCCAGCTCGCTGATGCCGCTTTCAACAAAGCGCGTGATGGATTCGCCCGCTTCGGCCAGCACGCGGCGGTTGGTCGCGTAGCGCGAGGCCTTGAGCGAAAAGACAAAGTCGGCGGGCGTCTCATCGTGCCATTTTTTGAAGCTGGCCGGTTTCATGGTGCTGTAGTAGGTGCCGTTGACTTCGATGGCGCTGAGCTGGCGGCTGGCGTAGGCCAGTTCCTGACTTTGCGGCAGGCCTTGCGGAAAGAAGTTGTCGCGCCAGGGCGGGTAAGTCCAGCCGCCCACGCCGACGCGGATGCGCGGCGCGGCCTGTGCTTCAGGAGAATGATTTGCAGCGCTGGTCGGGGCGGGCTGTGGGGTCATGACGGGTGCGGTAAAAAACTCGTTCAAACACATGCCCATGAAGGATAGCGGCGTTCGCCACAGGCGTACAGTAGCCGTTGGCCCAGCCTAGCGCTGATGTGTTTTCTGCCCTTCCATCTTCGGAGTCTTTTCATGAACGCCCGACTACCCAGCTCGCAAATTTTGCAAGGTTCGCAACGCGGCACTACCGACGCTACCGGCGCTTCCGACATTGACGCCAGCCCGTTCAACACCGCCCAGGCCCTGTCACAGATCACGGCACAGTGGGACGGCGACATCGTCCAGCAGCTGAGCGACTACATCGCCATTCCGGCCAAATCGCCCATGTTCGACAGCGACTGGGCGCAGCACGGCTACATCGACACCGTGGTGCGCAATGCGGCGGCCTGGGTGGAGGCGCAGAAAGTCGAGGGGCTGACACTGGAAATTGTGCGGCTGGAGGGGCGCACGCCGCTGCTGTTTTTCGAGATTGCGGCCTCGTCAGGCGGTGGACAAGCACATGCCGCAAGGCACGCGGGGCCTGCCCCCTTGCCAGCCGGGGCCGTGGAACCGGCTTTGCCGGGCCACAGGCGCAGCGCCCCCTCGGGGGGCAGCGAACCACGCGAAGCGGGGAGCGTGGGGGCCACAGTCTTGTTCTATGGCCACCTTGACAAGCAGCCCGAATTTACCGGCTGGCGCAGCGACCTGGGCCCGTGGACGCCGAAGTACCAGGACGGCAAACTCTATGGCCGGGGCGGCGCCGACGACGGCTATGCGGTCTACGCCAGCATTGCGGCGGTACAGGCGCTGAAAAGCCAGGGCGTGGCGCACCCGCGCATTGTCGGCATGATTGAAACCTGCGAGGAAAGCGGCTCGCGCGACCTGCTGCCCTATATCAACGCGCTCAAAACGCGGCTTGGCGAGGTTGCGCTGGTGGTGTGCCTGGACTCGGGCGCCGGCAATTACGACCAGCTCTGGCTGACCACCAGCCTGCGCGGCAACGCGGCCGGCGTGCTGAAGGTCGAGGTGCTGACCGAAGGCATCCACTCGGGCGACGCCAGCGGCTTGGTGCCGTCGAGCTTTCGCATCCTGCGCCATCTGCTGGACCGGCTCGAGGACAGCCAGACCGGGCGCCTGCTGCCGCCAAGTTTTCACTGCGAAATTCCTCCGGACCGCCTGGAGCAGGCGCAGGCGACAGCAAAAATTCTGGGTGACGAGATTTACAAACGCTTTCCATGGGCGCACTACGACTGCGAAGGCGCGGGCAGTTTTACCCTGCCGACGACCACCGACCCGGTCGAGGCGATGCTGAACCGCACCTGGCGGCCGACGCTGAGCGTGACCGGCGCCGAGGGTTTTCCGGCACTGAAAGACGCCGGCAATGTGCTGCGCCCTTACAGCGCCTTCAAGCTGTCGCTGCGCTTTCCGCCGCTGATTGACGCCGGCGCCGCAGTGCAGGAACTGAAAGCGCTGCTGGAAGACAACGCGCCTTATCAAGCCAAGGTGACGTTTGAAAGCAGCGGCGGCGCAAGCGGCTGGAACGCGCCGGGCGCCGCGCCTTGGTTTGAAAGCGCCCTCAACGACGCGTCGCAGAGCTTTTTTGGCGCGCCCTGCGGCACCATAGGCCAGGGCGGCACGATCCCGCTGATGGGCATGCTAAGCCAGGGCTTTCCCCAGGCGCAGATGATGGTTTGCGGCGTGCTTGGCCCCAAGAGCAACGCGCACGGCCCCAACGAGTTTTTGCATGTGCCCTACGCCAAGAAGCTGACCGCTGCAGTCGCCCAGGTGATCGCGCGCATGCCGGGCTGAACGCGCGTGCCAGCGCGCTGGCACGCGCGTTCAGCCCGGCATGCGCCCGCGCCGACCGGCTGGTCAACCCGGCGGGCAGCCGCGCCTTTGCAAAAAAAGCGGCGGACTCGCCCGCCGTGAAACCGGGCACGGTCACCAGCCCATGCTTTGACGGGCTCTATCACGAGGTTTTCAACGAGCTGGACGCCGCGCCGGTGCTGGCAGCACTGAAAACCTGGCTGGATGCCAGATTTTTAACAAGAAATGGCTGTAGACCAATGAAATCGGGCACTATTAGCTATTAAATTCATAGCAATCTAAGTTTGCATCAGCGTCCGTCAATGTGTCCGCTGGGCTAATCGCCCTTTCCGCAGGCCGCTCAGCATGCCCATCAAGTCACCGCCATTGCCTAAGCCCTGCTGCGGCGCCTCTCGGGAGGACGTCAGGTGGTTGATCAGCCCCGGCAAAAGCTGCGATAGCTGACCGACCGCTTCGTCGGGGTTCAGTCCCAGCTTGGCGGCAATGTTGGAGACGGTGTTGCTGCCCAGCGCGATGGTGACTTCTTTGCCAGACACCGGCTGACGCGAGCTCGGTCAGCCCGTTGATGGCGATGAAGGTGACGTTGTTGGTGAGAAAAAGCCTGGCAAATGGCTGGCAGCCAGAGGTTGCGGTTCATGGCAGCTGGCCGTTCGAGTCAGGCCCCAATGCGCAAGTTCTCCGTGGATATAGCGCGAACTCTGGGCCCGAAACTGCTGATATTGGTGAGCGTGTCGTTGTGGTGCTGAATCACCTGGGCTGCCGACAAATGCGCGTTGCCCTCCGTGGTGTGCGCGTCCGCTACCAGGACGACCGGGTAACCGAGCGCCAGCGCTCGGCGTGAGGTGGTGTCCACGCAGAACTCGGTATGCATGCCGCAGATGACGAGGTCGGCCACCGCATGGCGCTTCAGGATTTGCTCCAACTCGGTGCGATGAAAAGAATCCGGAGTGGTCTTTCGCATGCGTACGTCTCTTGGCTCAACCTGGAGACCCTGGGCAAGTTGCCATGCAGCCGTTGCAAACTCAAGGTAGCCGGACGTGGACTCGTGCTGTATGAAGATCACAAGGGCACCCGCGGCGCGCGCCTTCCCGGAAACTTGGTTGATGCGGGCGATGACTTGCTGTGACTCAAAAGCGGCGTGCTCGCCTTCGCATAGGCCCTGCTGGACGTCGATGACAAGTAATGCTGTGTTCATGGGTCGACAATCAGGAATATGGGGGTTGTGGAGCTTGCGGCCTCATTGGACCCTGAGCTTGACGGCAAATGCAAGCCGCGAAAATTCAGTCGGCGGTTTTTGGGTTGCTGCCGTAGGCGTTGTCCTGTGCATCGCCTTCCTTGACGGCCCAGTACAGCGCAATGATCCAGCCGACCAGCGGTAGCAGCGCAATCAGCAGCCACCAGCCGCTGCGGCCAATGTCATGGAGCCGGCGCACGCCCACCGTGATGCTGGGCACCAGATGCGCCAGCGCCACCAGTCCGCCAATCAGGCCCAGCCCGACCAGCGCGTCGAGCAGGCCGGCAACAATGGCAATCGCAAGGTAGACCAGAAAATACATCCAGTACTCGGTGCGCCGCGCACGGCCGCTGATGTTGAAATAATTTCTCATCACCTTTAGGTACCAGTTCATGGGGTTCCTTTTGAAATAGGGATTATTCAGGCGGCCGGCTGGTGGTTCAGGCCGGTGTGATCAGGGTCAGCAGCGCCAGGCAGGCCAGCGGCGCGGTTTCGGCGCGCAGGATGCGCGGGCCCAGCGTAACGGGAACAAAACCGCTGGCGAGGGCGGCGGCTTCTTCGGCGGCGCTCAGGCCGCCTTCCGGACCACTCAAAAACGTCAATGCGCCGCTGCTGGCAACGGCCTGGCTGAGCGGGCGGGTGCCGTCTTGCAGCGACAGCAGCAGCCGCGTACCGGCCCCGCTGGCGGGCGTCTGGCCGGTCTTCAGCCAGTCGGCCAGGTTGCTGACGTCGTGAATCAGCGGCAGCCGGTTGCGGCCGCATTGCTCGCACGCGGCGGTGGCGGCGGCGCGCCAGTGCGCCAGCTTCTTGTCGGCGCGCTCGCCTTTGAGGCGCAACACGCTGCGCTCGCTCATCAGGGGCTGGATGCTGGCGGCACCCAGCTCGGTGGCTTTTTCGATCAGCCAGTCCATGCGTTCGTTGGTCGGCATGACCACCGCCAGATGGATGGCGCGGCCGGCTTCGCGCGCGCTGGCACTGTAGGCACCTACGAGGACCTGGACCTCGCTGCGGCCCATGCGCTCGACCGTGGCCTCGAATTCGCCTTCGCTGACGGGTTGGCCACTGCCCTGACCATTACCCTGGCCATTGAACAGCGTGAGGGGCGCGCCGGGCTGCAGACGCAGCACCTGAACATGGCGCGCGGCCTGCTCGGGCAGGCTGACGGAATGGCCGGGCACCAGGGCCATGTCGGCGTAAAAACGCGGATTCATGAACGCGGGCTCATGCGCTCGGCCCGGCTGTAATGGCTTTTTGAAAATGCTATTAAATTAATAGCTGCTTGCGCCCGTGGTATATGGGCTAGAGCCGTATTTAGCATCAAAACGTGTAACCCACTCGGGTTTCGTTGCCTTCGATCTGGTCGAGCAGCACCATCAGCGGCCCGAGCTGGCGGTAGCGCGCGGCGGTGTTGCGCGCGTACTTGATGAAGCGCGGTGTGTCGGCCAGGTATTTGGGCTTGCCGTCGCGCAACGTCAGGCGCGCAAAAATGCCCAGCACCTTGAGGTGGCGCTGCAGGCCCATCCACTCGACGGCACGGTAAAACTCGCCGAAATCATCGCCGACCGGAAGCCCGGCCTTGCGCGCCTTTTGCCAGTAGCGCACGCTGATATCGAGCACGAAATCTTCTTCCCAGGTCAGGAAGGCGTCGCGCATCAGGCTGGCAATGTCGTAGCTGATCGGGCCGTAGACGGCGTCTTGAAAGTCTAGTACCCCCACGCTTCCCACTGCGTGTGGTGCGCTGCCCCCCGAGGGGGCCGCCCCGCCTGCAGTCCGGCGAAGCCGGTCCTGCGGCCGGAACTTGGAGGGGTCGGGAGCCGTCTCCTTTAATCCTGCAGTATGGAAGGCGCCGACCGCCACGGCGCTGCTGCCGCTTTCGCCGGCAGCATTGGACACCATCAAATTGCGGGGCATGAAGTCGCGGTGCACATAAACGCGCGCGCCGCCCAGCGACTGCAGGTTGCTGGCCTTGATCTGCGTGAACATGGCGTTGAGCTTGTCCAGCAGCCCGCCATCGAGTGCCAGGCCGCGGTGCTGGGCGACATACCAATCCGGGAACAGGGCCAGTTCGCGCGACAGCAACGCGTCGTCGTAAGGCGGCAGCACGCCGGGGCGCGAGGCGAGCTGCCAGCGCACCAGGGCATCGACCGCGTCCAGGTAGAGCTCGGTATGGGCGGCGCTGGGCTGGGCGATGGCATCGACGGCAGCCGGCGGCGCGATCAGGTCGAGCATGGTCTGGTTGCCCAGGTCGCTCAGCAGCATGAAGCCGAGCGACTGGTCCCAGGCCAGCACGCGCGGCGCGTTCAGACCGGCTTGCAGCATCAGGCCGGCGACGCGTACGAAAGGCTGGCAGTCTTCTTGGGCCGGTGGTGCGTCCATGATGATGCGGCTGGCTGCGCCGAGGCCTGCAGCGGCGCCAGCATCAATCCTGAAATAGCGGCGAAAGCTGGCATCGGCCGAAGCCAGCCGCAGGCTGCCGGTTTGCAGGTCATGCTGGTGCGCCATGTCGGCCAGCCAGC
Source organism: Polaromonas sp. (assembly GCF_012927455.1). GTDB lineage: Bacteria > Pseudomonadota > Gammaproteobacteria > Burkholderiales > Burkholderiaceae_C > Polaromonas. The sequence continues at coordinate 222,598 of NZ_JABBPE010000016.1, forward strand.
GGTCAAAGGCACTGGCGCGCGCCGGGTCAGCCCAGACGATGGAAAGAGAAGTGGTCATGGTTGTCGGGCTGCCGCCGGGGCGGGCGCCTGGCGCTGGTTTGGCAAGGTGGGGGTGGGATGGATGGTCATGGATAATCGGGCCTGATTTTACAAACGGGTTATCTCATACAAATGATGCGCCGCGCATCCTCCTCGCCTTTTATTCTTTCCCCGGTCGCCCTGGCCGTCTGCAGATTGGCATTGCTCGCCATGCTGGGACTGGCCTGCGCCGGGATCGGGCGCGCCCAGGCGCAGGCGGCGCCGGCTGACACTGCGCCGCTGCCGGGTTCACCGGCGTCCGCAGCTGCAGCCGCACCGGCGGGTCCGGCCCAGCTCAAAGGCTCGGCCCTGCTGGCCGAGCAGCCCCCCGCTCTGCAGGACAGCCAGCTGCCGACCTTTGTGTTCGGCGACCGGCTCTCGGGACGCCCCGATCTGGAAACCGTGATCGACGGCAACGCCGAGTTGCGCCGCGGCACGACCTCGCTGCGCGCCGACCGTATTGAGTATTACCAGCCCGATGACCTGATGAAAAGCCGCGGCCATGTGCGCATCAACCGCGCCGGCAACCGCTTTGAAGGCCCCGAGCTGGAGCTCAGGCTGGACCGCTTTGAAGGCTTTTTCATCGCGCCCCGTTACCGCTTCCTCAGCAATGGCGGGAATGGCCAGGCCGAGCGCGTTGACTTTGTCGATGACAAGCACTTCACGGCGCGCCGCGTCCGGTACACCACCTGCGAAAGAGACGACGAAGCCAGCTGGAACCCGGCCTGGGACCTGCGCGCCAGCCGTATCGATTTCGATCTGGACAACGACGTCGGCGTGGCCACTGGCGCGGTCGTGCGCTTCAAGAAGGTGCCGATTCTGGCCTTTCCCGTCGTCAGTTTTCCGCTCAGCGACAAGCGCAAGTCGGGTCTGCTGCCGCCCACCTTCGGACTGGGCTCCGTCAACGGCGCGGAATACCGGCAGCCCTATTACTTTGACATTGCGCCCAACCGCGACGCGACCTTCTCACCGGCTATCCTGAGCAAACGCGGCATTGATCTGGCCGGCGAGTTCCGCTACCTGGAGCCGACCTACAAGGGCGAGCTGCGCGCCAATCTGCTGGCGGCCGACAAGCTGCGCAACCGTGACCGCTGGTCTTACAGCCTGCAGCACAGCGGAGCGATCGACAGCGGCATACCCGCCGTGGGCGGCTTCGGCCTGGCTCTCAATTTGAACCGCGTCAGCGACAACGACTACTGGCGCGATTTCCCGCTGCCCGTTGTGAGCGGGCTTTCGTCCTCGCCGCGACTGCTGCCGCAGGACGCCACCCTGTCGTGGGGCAAAGGTTTCTTTTCCTCAACGCTGCGCACGCTGAAGTGGCAAACGCTGCAGGATGCGACGTCGCCCATCGTTCCGCCCTACGACCGGCTGCCTCAGTTGACCGCCGCCTACACGCGGGTGGACGCGCCGCTGGCCGGTTTGGGCAACGGCTTTGACTGGTCGCTTGACAGCGATTTCACGCGGTTTTCCGCCGATAGCGCGCTGACGAACCCGCCGGGCAGCAATCAGCGCAATGGCAACCGCGCCTTCGGCCGGGCACAGGTCAGCCGCCCCTGGCTCTGGCCGGCCGGCTACATCACGCCGAAAGTGCAGCTGCACGCCACCAGCTACCAATTTGAGTCGCCGCTGCCCAATGGCGCGAACTCGGCATCGCGCGTGGTGCCAACCTTCAGCCTGGACAGCGGGCTGCAATTCGAGCGCGACGCCAGCCTGTTTGGCCGCAACCTGACCCAGACGCTGGAACCACGCGCCTTTTATGTGCGCACGCCGTTTCGCGACCAAAGCCAGCTGCCCAACTACGACTCGGGCGCCAACGACTTCAACTTTGCCACGGTGTTCACCGAGAACGCCTTTGTCGGCAACGACCGCATTTCAGACGCCAACCTGCTGACGCTGGGCCTGACCTCGCGCCTGCTCGATCCGGCGACCGGCGCCGAGGCGGTGCGCTTGGGCGTGGCCCAACGCCTGCGCTATGAAGACCAGAAGGTGACCCTGCCCGGCGCCCTGCCGGCGACCGACCGCGTCAGCGACCTGCTGGTCGGCGCGTCGGTCAACTGGGTGCCACAATGGACTTTTGACAGCACCGTGCAATACAACCCGAAGATCAGGCTGTCCGAACGTGCCTCCTACGGCGTGCGCTACAACCCCGGCAACTACCGCACCATCAGTGCCGCGATACGCCGCCAGCGCAATGTCAGCGAGCAGGTGGACATCGGCTGGCAGTGGCCCATTAACGATTTATGGGGCGACAAGGGCCGCGAACTGGGCGCCGGTCAGGGCCAGGGCGGTGGGCGCTACTACAGCGTGGGCCGCCTGAACTACAGCACGCTGGAGAAAAAACTGGTCGACGCAGTCATAGGCGTAGAGTACGACGGCTGCTGCTGGATTGGCCGCGTGGTGCTGCAGCGCACACAAAACAGCGGCACGAGCGTCGGTGCGGCGACCAGAATTTTGTTCCAGCTCGAACTGGTCGGTTTTTCCCGTGTCGGCGCCAGCCCGCTAGAAACCCTCAAGTCCAACGTTCCGCGCTACCAATACCTGCGTGACAACATCATTTCCCCCAGCCGCTTCACCACCTATGACTAACTACCGCTTTTTTACCCGACCTGTGCCGGCCCGCTCACGCACCGCCGCGCTGGCGCTGCTGCTTGCGCTACCCCTGCTGGGGGCGCAGGCGCAAGGACTTAAACCGTCCGGCCTGCTGCGGCTGCCTGATGCGGCCGCCAGCGCGCCTGTGGCGGGGCGCGCCAGCACCGCCACGCAACGGCCGGCTGATTTCATCATCGCCATCGTCAATTCGGAGCCGATCACCAACAACGAACTGCGCACCAAGCTGATTCGCACCGAGCAGCAGATCCTGCAACAGGGCACTGCGCTGGCGCCGCGCAGCGAACTGGTGCCGCAACTGCTGGAGCGCCTGATCAGCGACAAGGCGCAGCTGCAAATGGCGCGCAGCTCGGGCGTGCGTGTGGACGAGAACGCGGTGGAAAACGCGGTGCAGGGCGTCGCCCGACAAAACCAGATCACGGTGGACGAGTTGCGCCGCCGCCTCAAGGCCGACGGGATTGATTACAACCAGTTCCGCGCTGACTTGCGCGACGAACTGCTGGTCAGCCGCCTGCGCCAACGCGAGGTCGAGCCCCGCGCGACCGTGAGCGAGCAGGACATCGATCAGTTTTTACGTGACCAGGAAGGCGGCACCGACCTGTCTTCACTGGCCCTCAATCTGGCCGAGATTCTGGTGGCGGTACCCGAAAACGCCAAACCGGACCAGGTCGCGGCGCTGCAGGCCAAAGCCCAGCAGGTGCTGGAGCGCGCGCGTGCCGGCAGCGACTTCGCGGCGCTGGTCACCGAGTTTTCCAGCTCGGCCAGCCGCAGCAACGGCGGGCAGATGGGCTTGCGCGAGGCGGAGCGTTATCCGCCGCTGTTTGTCGAGGCGACGCAAACACTGCGGGTTGGCGGCTTGGCCGGTCCGGTGCGCAGCGGCGCCGGTTTTCACATCTTGAAGGTGGTCGAAAAAAGGCAGGCTGGCATGCCTGGCCTGGCGGTCACGCAAAGCCACGCGCGCCACATCCTGTTGCGGCTAACGCCCCAGCTGACGGAAGCCGCCGCTGTCGAGAAACTGGCTGGCTTCAAAAAGCGAATCGCGGCCGGCCAGGCTGACTTTGCCGCGCTGGCGCGCGAAAACAGCGAGGATGCATCGGCCAAGGAAGGCGGCGATCTGGGCTGGACCAATCCGGGGGTGTTTGTGCCAGAGTTCGAAAAGGTTATGAACGGCCTGGGCCCCAACCAGATTTCCGACCCGCTGGTATCGCGTTTTGGCGTGCACCTGGTGCAGTTGCTGGAGCGCCGCGAAACCCAGCTGTCGGCGCGTGACCAGCGCGAGATGGCGCGCGGCGTGCTGCGCGAGAAAAAACAGAATGAAGCCTATGCGCTGTGGGCGCAGGAAATACGCGGCCGCGCTTATGTGGAAATGCGCGACGCGCCGCAGTAGATATGGCCCCCACGCTTGTCGCTTCGCGTACTGCGCTGCCCCTCGAGGGGGCTGAGGGCCGCGGCTCCGAGCCTGCCGGCGCAGGCTTGGACGGCACGAAGAGCGGTTGCGTCTCGCAGTCGTGCGGCCTGCAAGGCCTGCGCCTGCGGCCCGGCAAAGCCGGTTCCGCGGCCCCTGCTTGCGAATGCGGGAGCGGGGAAACGCGCGGTCAGTGGTTTCCGGTGATCCCGTTTTACGCCGCATGAAACACATTCCGCGCAAGCGCTTCGGCCAGCACTTCCTGACGGACCGGGGCATTATTGAGGGCATCGTGCAGGCGATTGCCCCCGAGGCGGGCCAGGCCATGGTGGAGATCGGTCCCGGTCTGGCGGCGCTGACCCAGCCGCTGGTCGAGCGGCTGGGCCACCTGACCGTCATCGAGCTGGACCGCGATCTGGCGCAGCAACTGCGCGCGCACCCGCAGCTCACAGTGATTGAGTCCGATGTGCTCAAGGTGGATTTCGGCCAGTTGGCTCGGGACCTGGGCGGCGCAGACAGCCCCGCAATCACGGCGCGGGCAGCTGGCAAGCTCAGAGTCGTCGGCAATCTGCCTTACAACATCTCCACGCCCATCCTGTTTCACCTGCTCGATGCGGTGGACGTGATTGAAGACCAGCACTTCATGCTGCAAAAGGAAGTGATCGACCGCATGGTGGCGGCACCCTCAACCAGCGACTACGGCCGGCTCAGCGTGATGCTGCAGTGGCGCTACGTCATGGACAACGTGCTGTTCGTGCCGCCGCAAAGCTTTGACCCCCCGCCGCGCGTGAACAGTGCCATCGTGCGCATGGTGCCGCGCGCCGCGCCGGCGTCACTGGACGTCAAACTGCTGAGCGAACTGGTGCGGGTGGCCTTCAGCCAGCGCCGCAAGCTGCTGCGCCATACGCTGGGCCATTGGCTGGAGCAGCATGCGTTTTCCGGTCAGTTTGACGTCAAGCGCCGTGCAGAAGAGGTTCCGGTGGCCGAATATGAGGTGCTGGCGCAGCAGGTAGCCGCTGGCGCTGCGCCAGTAGGTGAGCCGCTGCAGCTATAGAAAACATAGCTGCTTACGCCTGTAGGACAAGGGTTACGGGCCCAATCGACCAAAAAAAAGCCCGCTTAGAAACGGGCTTTTTTTCTGGCGCAGCGCATTCAGGCTACGGTTGTGGCTGACAGCGCCTAAGCCGCTGCAAGCCAGTAAGCCGCATTGAACGGGCTGCTCATGCGCAGCGCTAGCGGCGATATATCTATCAGTTTGTCGGTAGGCATGGGTTCTGCACCTTCTGCGACTACCTGCTGGGCCTCATTCGCCCGATCCCCTTGGCCGATGTCTGGGGAGCGGGCTACAGAAAAGAATAAAAGCATCTGAACGGAATCTTTCGATCCGCCCAGTAGTCCGCGGCATCCCTGAAGATGTCCAGCAGTTGCTCGCGCGCTTCTTTGTCAAACTTGGCATGCGCCGGAATCTGTTCAAGCACGACGATAAAGCCGGGCTGCGGGCCTGATTTGTGGACCAGGTCCGTCATGCAGTCGTAAAGTGCATCGAAGTTTTTGCCGAAATGTGCCGGGAAGGTGTACTGGGCCGCGATCATGTCCAGAATGTCCTGCTTGCTCTGGGCATTGCCCAGGTTGGCATACAGGAAATGCTGGTTCAGTTGCGTCGCGGCGTCTTGCAGTTCCTGCACGCGAAAAGCGCGTATCGACTGCACGATGTTTGACCGAACGCCACGCAACGGCGTTTCCGGGTCCTTACGAAGTGGTGTATCCATCTCCGCTACTCTTTCTCTTGGTTCAAAGGTCAAAATAACAACCACAATACAAGTTAATGAACGATTCTGCGAAAACTCGCATAGTGATCGTCGGTGTAATAACAGACATCGGGTGCGGCCGGTTTCAAGCCGCCACACACAATGCGCCTGGCACCCCGGCTACGCTCCCCTGGCGTTCTGACGGTGTATTCAAGGTAGTAAGGGCGATTTTTGGCGGGAAGAATTCGTTCCCGGTTGCCAAATACCACGCCGTCCTTGTCGTGCCGGAATGGTCCACCCTGGTAAATCAGCGTCATCATGTCGCGCCCTTGCGGAGGTAATTGGGCTGCGGAAACCGAGTCAACCGGACCCAGAAAGGACGGCGATCTGGCTTGCACCAAACTGGAGCCTAAACTGGCAAAACCGAACAATCCGACCGAACCGAGCACGCAGGCCAACCGCCCAGCGGCCACCACCCGATGCCAACGTTCCCAACCCTTGCGCAACATGAAAATGCCTTTCGTGAAACCAAGGCCAACCCTCCAATTTTCCGGGGTTAACCCTTGATTTCAAGTACTGTAGTTTGCCGCACAGCGGAAAAAAAAGCAAGGCCTTGCTGAAAATGTAGGCACTGGACAGCGCAAACCCAACTTTACTATGTTAGTACTCGCTGCCAGTATTTCCCTTATCGCGCGGCGTTGGCGTCCGCCACTGTCAGCGCGGTCATATTGACAATACGGCGCACCGTGGCCATGGCGGTCAGAATATGCATAGGTTTGTTGGCGCCCAGCAGCACGGGGCCAATGGCGATATTGCCGCCTGCCGCAACCTTGAGCAGGTTGTAGGAAATATTGGCGGCATCGATATTGGGCAGCACCAGCAAATTGGCTTCGCCGGTCAGCGCGCTGTTGGGCATGATGGCGCTTCGGCCATCGGCGTCCAGCGCGATGTCGCCATGCATTTCGCCGTCGACTTCCAGCCACGGGGTGTTTTCGCGCAGCAGTTCCAGCACGCGGCGCATCTTCAGCGCGCTCGGCTGGTTGGACGAGCCGAAGTTGGAATGCGACAGCAAGGCGGCCTTGGGCTTGAGGCCGAAACGCATCATTTCCTCAGCGGCCATTGTGGTGATTTCGGCCAGTTGCTCGGCCGTTGGGTCGTAGTTGACATGGGTATCGACCAAAAATACCTGACGACCCGGCAGCATCAGCCCGTTCATGCAGGCATAGGTGTGGACACCCTCGCGCTTGCCAATCACCTGGTTGAGGTAGTCCAGGTGGTGCGAGGTGGTGCCCCAGGTGCCGCAGATCAGGCCGTCCACGTCGCCCTTGTGCAGCAGCATGCCCGCGATCAGCGTGAGGCGCCTGCGCATTTCAATCTTGGCGATCTGCACGGTGATGCCGCTGCGTTCCATCATGCGGTGGTAGGTTTGCCAGAAGTCGCGGTAGCGCCTGTCCTGCTCGACATTGACCACGTCGTAATCGAGTTCTTCCTTCAGCCGAAGGCCAAACTTGGCAATGCGCTGGGCAATGATGGCCGGGCGGCCAATCAGCGTAGGCCGCGCCAAACCCTCGTCCACCACGATCTGGCAGGCACGCAGCACGCGCTCCTCTTCACCCTCGGCGTAAGCCACGCGTTTGCGGGTGGCCGATTTGGCGGCCGCAAATATTGGCTTCATCAACGTACCCGAGGCATAGACAAAACTCTGCAGCCGCTCGCGGTAAGCGTCCATGTCCTGCACCGGCCGCAGCGCCACGCCGCTGTCAGCAGCGGCTTTGGCCACCGCCGGCGCAATCTTCATCATCAGACGCGGGTCAAACGGCTTCGGAATCAGGTAGTCGGGGCCGAACGCCAGCGGTTCGCCCAGATAGGCCGCAGCCACCACTTCGCTTTGCTCGGCCTGCGCCAGCTCGGCAATCGCATGCACGGCGGCAATTTCCATCTCGATAGTGATGGTGGAGGCGCCGGCGTCCAGCGCACCGCGGAAAATGTAGGGAAAGCACAGGACGTTGTTGACCTGGTTCGGGTAGTCGGCGCGCCCGGTTGCCATAATGGCGTCATCGCGCACCTTGCGTACCTCCTCAGGCGTGATTTCCGGGGTTGGATTGGCGAGCGCGAAAATGATGGGCTTGTCCGCCATTTTCCTGACCATGTCAGCCTTGAGCACGCCGCCGGCCGACAGTCCCAGGAAGATGTCCGCGCCTTCGATGACTTCGGCCAGCGTGCGTGCCGGCGTGTTTTGCGCAAACTTGATCTTGTCTTCGTCCATCAGCTCGGTGCGGCCTTCATAGACCACGCCGGCAAGATCCGTCACGAAAATATTCTCGCGCGGAATGCCCAGCTTGAGCAGCAGCTTGAGGCAGGCCAGTGCCGCCGCACCGGCGCCCGAGGTCACCAGTTTGACCTTGGTCGGATGCTTGCCAACCACCTTCAGCGCATTGAGCATGGCCGCTCCCACGGTGATCGCCGTGCCGTGCTGGTCGTCGTGAAACACCGGAATCTTCATGCGCTTGCGCAGCTCGCGTTCGACATAAAAGCAATCGGGCGCCTTGATGTCTTCAAGGTTGATGGCGCCAAAAGTCGGTTCCAGCGAAGCAATGATATCGACCAGTTTGGCCGGGTCTTTCTCGTCGATCTCGATGTCGAACACATCGACCCCGGCGAACTTCTTGAACAGCACCGCCTTACCCTCCATCACCGGCTTGGACGCCAGCGGGCCGATGTCACCCAGGCCTAGCACCGCCGTGCCATTGGTGATCACCGCCACCAGGTTGCCGCGGCTGGTGTATTTGAAGGCGGCATTCGGATCCTTGACGATTTCCTCGCAGGGCGCCGCCACGCCGGGCGAGTAGGCCAGCGACAGGTCACGCTGATTGGTCAACTGCTTGGTCGCGGCGATGGCCAGTTTGCCGGGCTTGGGAAATTCGTGGTATTTGAGCGCGGCACGGTGCAGTTCAGCGCGTTTTTCGTCACGCTCCGGGTCGATGTCAACGGGCGCAGCAGCAGGGGGGGTGAGCATTGAAAGTGTCTCCAGCTAAGACGGTCAGTGCGGCCGTCAACTCTTTATACGGTTTGCAATTGTAGGCCGCAGCGTGTCCGCTACAGGCGCATTACCCACCGTGCCAGGGCAAGGTGCTTATGCCTTTTTCACACAAATGGCGGCATACCGGGCTGTCGGCAGCCCGGTGGCGTCCGTTAGATGCCGCATGCCGCGGCTGGACGGCCACAGGCATTACTCGCGAAGAAGCTGCAGGGGTTAACCCGAATTGAATAAAGGTTGTACCCGCCATAAAATTGGTTGCACTTTCTTTTAAATCAGGTGCAACCATGCCCACAGTCACGCTCGGCCTCAAGGTTGACGAAGCGCTTCGAACCCGTATCCGCGAAGCCGCCACCCTACAGGGCCGGACACCGCACTGGCTGATCAAGCAAGCGGTCCTGCAGTATGTGGACAGCCTGGAACGGGGCTTGTTGCCGCCGGGTGCATCAGGCGCAACCGGCTTATCAGCCCTGACTGAAACGGATGACGCCGACGCGCTGGCGCCGCCGGCCAATGCGGACGCTTTGGCGCAGCCCTTCCTGGACTGGGCGCAAAACGTGCTGCCGCAGACCGATCTGCGCGCCGCCATCACCGCCGCCTGGCACCGGCCCGAAGCCGAATGCCTGCCGATGCTGGTGCAACTGGCGCACACCGCCGACGCCGCCCAGCGCAGCGCCATCGAAGCGCTCGCCAGCCGGCTGGTAGAAGGTCTGCGCGGCAAGAAAGACGCCGGCGGCGTCGAAGCGCTGGTTCAGGAATTTTCGCTTTCCAGCCAGGAAGGCGTGGCGCTGATGTGCCTGGCCGAGGCGCTGCTGCGCATTCCCGACAACGCCACGCGCGACGCGCTGATCCGCGACAAGATCAGCCGTGGCGACTGGCATTCACACCTGGGCAATTCGCCGTCGATGTTTGTCAACGCCGCGGTCTGGGGGCTGATGCTGACCGGCAAGCTGACCGCCACCAGCAGCGAAAAAAGCCTGGCCGCCTCGCTTACGCGGCTGATCGGCAAGGGTGGCGAGCCACTGATCCGCCAGGGCGTGCACCGCGCCATGAAGCTGATGGGCGAGCAGTTCGTCACGGGGCAAACCATCTCCGAAGCGCTGGCCAACAGCCGCGCGCTGGAAAAAGTCGGCTTTCGCTATTCCTACGACATGCTGGGCGAGGCCGCCACCACCGAGCTGGACGCGGAACGCTACCTGGCCTCCTACGAGCAGGCCATCCACGCGATTGGCAAGGCTTCGCACGGTCGCGGCATCCACGAAGGGCCGGGCATTTCGGTCAAGTTGTCGGCGCTGCATCCGCGCTACAGCCGGGCCCAGCGCGAGCGCGTGATGGCCGAGCTGCTGCCCCGGCTTTTAAAACTCACGCTGCTGGCGCGTCAATACGACATCGGCCTGAACATCGACGCCGAGGAAGCCGACCGGCTGGAACTCTCGCTCGACCTGCTCGAAGGTCTGTGCTTTGCCCCGGCGCTCAGGGGCTGGAACGGCATCGGCTTTGTGGTGCAGGCTTATCTAAAGCGCTGCCCTTACGTGATCGACCATGTGATCGATCTGGCACGGCGCAGCGGCCACCGGCTGATGCTGCGCCTGGTCAAAGGCGCTTACTGGGACAGCGAGATCAAGCGGGCGCAGCTAGATGGACTCGACGGCTACCCGGTTTTCACGCGCAAGGTGCATACCGACGTCTCGTATCTCGCCTGCGCGCGCAAGCTGCTGGCCGCGCCCGACGCCGTTTATCCGCAGTTTGCCACCCACAACGCGCAGACCGTCTCGGCGATTTACCACATGGCCGGTAACAACTACTACAGCGGCCAGTACGAATTCCAGTGCCTGCACGGCATGGGCGAGCCGCTCTATGAACAGGTCACCGGCAGCGTAGGTGCCGGCAAGCTGGGCCGCCCTTGCCGCGTGTATGCCCCGGTGGGCACGCACGAAACGCTGCTGGCTTACCTGGTGCGCCGCCTGCTCGAGAACGGCTCCAACACCTCGTTCGTCAACCGCATCGGCGATGCCAGCGTGCAGGTGGCCGAGCTCGCCCTTGACCCGGTAGCCGAGGCGCGGCAAATCGAGCTTGAAGCCGGCCAGCTGGGCGCGCCGCACCCGAAAATTCCGCTGCCGCGCCAGCTGTTTGCCGACCTGGGCGCGCAGTCGCGCCTGAACTCGGCTGGCCTGAACCTGGCGAATGAGCAGCAGCTGGCATCGCTCGCGGCCGGCCTGCTGCGCAGCACGCAAGGCACCTACACAGCTGCGGCCAGCGTCGCCGCCATGCCCGACCTGCCTGATGCACTCGATGTAAACCCGAGCAGTGCCGACGGCTGGCAAGCGGTGCGGAACCCGGCCGACGCGCGCGACGCCGTCGGCTGGGTGCGCCCGGCCAGCGCAGAAGAAGTCGAGCTGGCGCTCAGCCGCGCCGCCCGCGCCGCGCAGATCTGGCAGGGCACGCCGCCCTCGGCGCGCGCCGCCTGCCTGACGCGCGCGGCCGACCTGCTGGAGCAGCGCACGCAAAGCCTGCTCGGTCTGATCGTGCGCGAAGCCGGCAAGTCACTGCCAAACGCGATTGCCGAGGTGCGCGAGGCGGTCGACTTTTTGCGCTACTACGCCGCCCAGGTCGCGGCCACCTTCGACAACGACTCGCACCGCCCGCTCGGCGTGGTGCTGTGCATCAGCCCGTGGAATTTCCCGCTCGCCATCTTCACCGGCCAGGTCGCCGCGGCGCTGGCCAGCGGCAACTGCGCGCTGGCCAAACCGGCCGAGCAGACGCCGCTGATAGCCGACGTGATGGTGAAAATCCTGCACGAAGCCGGCGTGCCGCCCGACGCCGTGCAACTGGTGCCCGGCAGCGGCGAGGCCGTCGGCGCGGCGCTGGTGGCGCACCCGCTGGTGGCCGGTGTGATGTTCACCGGCTCGACCGAGGTGTCGCGCCTGATTGCGCAGACGCTGGCGCGCCGCCTCAGCCCGCAGGGCCGCTGCATCCCGCTGATCGCCGAAACCGGTGGCCAGAACGCACTGGTGGCCGACTCGTCGGCGCTGGCCGAGCAGCTGGTCGGCGACGTGCTGGCCTCGGCTTTTGATTCGGCCGGCCAGCGCTGCTCGGCGCTGCGCCTGCTGTGCATTCAGGAAGACGGCGCCGAGCGCGTGATCGAGATGATCAAGCAGGCGATGCACGAATGGGTCATGGGCAACCCGGACCGCATGCACACCGATGTCGGCCCAGTGATTGATGAGGACGCGCGCATGCAGATCGAGCAGCACATTGCCCGGATGCAGGCCGCAGGCCAGCGCGTCACCCGCATGGCGCGCGACGAAAGCGCCGGCCAGGGCCATTTCGTGATGCCCGCGCTGATCGAGATCGACCACATAGGGCGGCTGGAACGCGAAGTGTTCGGCCCGGTGTTGCATGTGCTGCGCTACCGCCGCGAGCAGCTCAGCGAAGTGCTGGACGCGATCAATGCCACCGGCTACGGCCTGACCTTCGGCGTGCACAGCCGCATCGACGAAACCATTGCCCTGGTGACGCAAAAGGTGCAGGCCGGCAATATTTACGTCAACCGCAATGTGATTGGCGCGGTGGTTGGCGTGCAGCCCTTCGGCGGCATGGGTCTGTCGGGCACCGGACCCAAGGCGGGCGGTCCGCTTTATCTGTACCGCCTGCTGCAGGCAAGCCCGGCGCAGGGCAATCTGGCACTGGCCGCGCTGCCGGCCATGCCGGTTAGCCGGACAGCCCCGCCAGCCAGCGCGGGCAACCCGGCTGAGTCGCCGGTCCTGCGCGCCCTGCAGAGCTTGAGCACGGCCTTGCAAGGCGGCGAATTTTCAGCGCTGGCGGGTTGGCAAGGCAGCGACGCCTCCCTTCGGGCCGTTGCCGCCTGCGAAGCCTACCGCGCCTACAACGTGCTCGGCCAGGTCTTCACCCTGCCCGGCCCGACCGGTGAATTGAATCGATACCAGTTGCTGCCGCGCGGCGTGGTCTGGGCCGCACCGCAGACCGCACTCGGCCTGGTGCATCAGGTGGCAGCGGCGCTGGCCAGCGGCAACCCGTGCTGGCTGGAAGCGCCCGCGCCCGACAGCGCGGTGGCGCAGGCCCTGGCGGCGCTGCCCCCCGAGGTGCAGGCTTTTGTTCAGCAACGCAGCGCCGCGCAGTTGCTGGACGAGCCGCAGCTCAGCGCCCTGCTGTTCGAAGGCGATGGCGATGCGCTGCAAGCCCTGCTGCCGCGCGTTGCCGAGCGTGCCGGCGCCCTCGTCCGTGTCGAAAGCCTGAGCCCGGCGCAACTGGCTGCCGGCGCGCTTTATGACGTGAGCGCGCTGATGCATGAGCAAAGCATCAGCACCAACACCGCAGCGGCCGGCGGCAACGCGCAGCTCATGACGATGGACTGAGCGCCGGCGTTTTCGCCGCATTTTTAGAACTTTTCCCCCACGGCCGCCCTGTTATCCCAGGACGGCTGGGCGCTCCATGCCTACCGGCAGGGCCGGCGCCAATTTTTGACCCCGTTCCACCTTGAGGAGACATTCATGAACTTTACCGATCCCACCGTGATCATGTTCGGCATTTACCTGTTCGCCATGCTGTTCATCGGCTTTTTGGGCTACCGCGGCACCGACAACCTGGACGACTACATCCTGGGCGGGCGCAGCCTGGGCAGCTTCGTCACGGCGCTGTCGGCGGGGGCCTCCGACATGAGCGGCTGGCTGCTGATGGGCCTGCCCGGCGCGATTTACCTTTCGGGCCTGAGCGAAGCCTGGATCGCTGTCGGTTTGGTCATCGGCGCCTACCTCAACTGGCGTTTCGTCGCCGCGCGGCTGCGCCTGTATACCGAGCGGGCTGGCAACGCGCTGACGCTGCCCGACTACTTCGCCAACCGCTTTGAGGACAAGGCCAACCTGTTGCGCATCCTCACCACCGTGGTGATTTTGGTGTTCTTCACCGTTTACTGCGCCTCGGGCGTGGTGGCTGGGGCGCGGCTGTTCGAGAACATGTTTGGCCTGCCTTACCAGACCGCGCTGTGGGTGGGCGCTGCCTGCACCATCGCCTATGTGTTCATCGGCGGCTTTCTGGCCGTGAGCTGGACAGACACCATCCAGGCGTCCTTGATGATCACCGCGCTGATCGTGGCGCCGGTGGTGGCGTACTTCGCCGTGACCGGCGGCCTGCAGCCGGCGCAGTCGATTGCCGACCTGGTGGAGCCAGCCAAGCTGGACATGATGAAGGGCGCCTCCTTCGTCGGCATCGTCTCGCTGATGGCCTGGGGCCTGGGTTACTTTGGCCAGCCACACATCCTGGTGCGCTTCATGGCCGCCGAATCGGCAGCGACCATTCCGGCCGCGCGCCGCATCAGCATGACCTGGATGATCCTGTGCCTGGCCGGTGCGGTAGCAGTCGGTTTCATCGGCATTCCGTATTTCCTGGCGAACCCGGGCGGCGCGCTGGCGGTGAACGCCAATTCCGAAACCGTCTTCATTGAGCTGGCCAAGCAATTGTTTAACCCCTGGATCGCTGGCCTGCTGCTGGCCGCCATCCTGGCCGCCGTAATGAGCACGCTGTCGTGCCAGCTGCTGGTCAGCGCCAGCGCGCTGACCGAGGACATATACCGCACTTTCCTGCGCAAGAACGCCGGCCAGACCGAACTGGTATGGGTCGGCCGCGCCATGGTGATGGCGATTGCATTGATCGCGATCATGATTGCCGGCGACCCGCAGGCCAAGGTGCTCGGCATGGTGAGCTACGCCTGGGCCGGCTTTGGCGCGGCTTTCGGCCCGGTCATCATCTTGTCGCTGTTCTGGCCGCGCATGACGCGCAACGGCGCACTGGCCGGCATCCTCGTCGGCGCCGTGACGGTGGTGGTCTGGAAACAAAATGCCTGGCTCGGCCTGTACGAGATCGTTCCCGGCTTCATCTTCGCCTGGCTTGCCACCGTGGGGGTGAGCCGCCTCGGCCAGCCTTCGGCCACCATGCTGGAAAAGCACCGATCGGTGGAAACCGAGTTGCGCGCCGCGCTGGCCTGAAGCCTGGTCCCGGACAGGCGCCGCCGGGCGCCGTCCTCAGCCGGCCTGCAGCACCACCTGTTTTGACTGGGCCATGCGCTGCGCCGTCTGCCTGCCTGACAGCACAAAACCGCGCTGCACACCGGCATCAGCGAGAAATTTGCGTCGGTCGGAGTTCCAGCCAGCGTGGCGGCCAGCGCCCGGGCGGCGGTCATGATGGGCATGACGTAGGGCAGAGTCATGCCGTGGGCGTACTGCGCATGAATGTGCGACGCGCTGGTCTGGAGCTGGCGGTTGACCACGATGCCGCGCTCGACGTTCAGGCCGGCGGCTTGGGCCAGGCGGGTGTCTGCTCTTAAACCGATAGCGCTCAACACACAGTCTGCCTGCGCGCATGATCAGCACAGGGCGGTCGTTGCCGCTGACGGTGGCGCTCTGCAATTGCGCATGCAGCGCTGCAAAGTCCTCCAGCGAATTGACGCTGAGCACCCGGTCTGCCGCATCGCCCTCGACCGGCACACGAATCGGCTGCGCGCCGGTGGCCAGCATCAGATCGCGAAAGGCCAGCGTTCCGGCCGAAGTGGTCACGCTCCGGGCTGCCGCGTCTATCGTCTGCACGCAGCGGTGGGCCATCAGGGTGACGCCCAAGGTTTCGGCCATTTTTGCGGCCGGCGTGCTGATGAGCTGGGCGGGCAGGCGGCACTGCGCGAAAGCGTTGGACAAGGACGGCTTGGCGTAAAAGTCGCGCTGTCCAGCTTGCGAAATTCACGCACCGTGGTCCAGCCAGCCAGGCCGGCGCCAACCACTAAAAGGGGCCGGGCGTGCATTGGCGTCATGTCGAAGCCCCCGCCAGGGCCGGCGAAGCCTTAGCCTGACGGCCCCAGCGCTGCCAGGCTTTTTCATGAAAGAAAAAGGCAAAGGCTTGCACCGTGGGCTCCAGCAGGCTGAGCGTCAGCGACAGCAAGAAGTTGCCGGTAACCGCGTAAGCCACCAGGGCCGCGACCGTGACGTGCAGCAGGTAATAGGTGGCAGTTTTTTTCAGGGTAGGCAAATTGTCACGGGCAAACTTGACCATCATCAACTCCTCAAAAGCAATTAAAAACAGGACACCAGGCCGAACCGCTCGCGCTTGACGTCACGATCTAGATCTCGACCACTTCAAAGTCCGCCTTGGCCACGCCGCAGTCCGGGCAGGCCCAGCTGTCGGGAATATCGGCCCAGCGCGTGCCGGCACTCACGCCGTCTTCCGGGCGGCCGGCCGCTTCGTCGTACACAAAGCCGCAAACGATGCAAAGATAGGTTTTCATGGGTTTTCTTCAAAAATAACTATAAAAAGTGTTTCTAGCCCAATAGGGACGGGCGCAAGCAGCTATTAATACGATAGCAGATGGCAACCTGGCTTCACGCCGCCTGACCGCTCACCTGGGCCAGCCTGGCCTGGTAATGCCGGGCATGGCGCTCTTCCACCCGGGCCAGCGCGGCAAAACGCTTCTGCGCTTTTTCCAGCGTGGCCCTGAACAGCGCCGCGTGCGCTTTGGACTCGGCGATCTGTTCGTCCATTTCAGCCACAGCCGCCGCCTGGCCTTCAGCCTCGGCGGTGGCGCGAAAGCCCGGGTACGTCTCGCTGTACTCGTAGGTTTCGCCGTCAATCGCCAGTTGCAACGCCCTGGCCGGCGTCATCGTGACTGCGGGGTAGAGTAGGTCGAGGTGACCAAAGGCGTGCATCACTTCCTGCTCGGCGGTCTCTTCAAACGTGCGCGCCGTGTCTTCGTCACCGGCTGCGCGCGCCAGCCTGGCGAAGTAACGGTACTTGAGGTGGGCCATCGACTCGCCGGCACAGGCGGCTTCGAGGTTGGCCAGGGTCTTGATCTCGGGGCGTGTGCTCATTCGCGAACTCCAGCGGATAGGGTTAACTGATTGAAAGATAGTCAATGGTAGAAAATTTCTATCTAAAAGGCTAATTGGAATTAACTAATCGATTTATAGAAACTATTAACGGCCTCCAATTGATTGCGGGCAAGGCTGAGGCCGCTGCAGCCGGAGCCCCATCGCCTGCCGCTGATGTGCGCCGCGCATCAAGGACGTTGCTGGATGTCTTGATACCGCGAATACGTTTGAAGCAGAAAACCAGCCCGGCAAGTGACTTTGAGTTAAAGATGGGCTGAAAAAGACCACACTTCTGTGCTAAATCAAAGACTCGTTTGTGGATGTATCAAATGCCTACATGGATGCAAAAACCCACATTGCTGCTCCAAGGCAACAGAAATAAATGATTCATTTCATCTTGTGGCGCACGCCACGCTGCGGCGCCTGGCCGCTTTCCCGGTGCTGCTGCTGGGTCTGAGTGCTGGCGCGCAGGCGCAAGCCACATCGAAGCCCCCGACCACGGCTGCATCGCCAGCAGCCGGCACAACATGACCCAGCGCTTTCTGGGCGGCAGCGCGGGCTGGATGAACCCGTCGCGCAACGTCGACAACGGCGAGCACGAGGTGGTGGCGTTGGGCCGCGACGGCAAGGAGCGCTTTCGGCTCGGGTCGAACGGCCAGCAGACCGGGCAAGTCAATATCCGACTGGCGGCGACGACAGGCACCAACGGCGCGCTGCATGTGGCCGATTCGCAAAACTTCCGGGTCCAGAAATTCGATTCAAACGGGAATTTTTTGCTCGCCTTCGGCGCAAGCGTGCTGGCTATCAGCAAAGCAGTGGGCGCGCAGTGGCAACGCCCTGCAAAACCACCTCAACTTCCGGTCACGCCGCGATAGGCCTCGCGGGTAGTGTGCGGCACCGACGCCAGCAGTTGCGCATACGAGGTCTGGTGGCGCACCTGCATGCGCGCTGAGGCAATGGTTTTTGATTTGCAAAACCAATGGCAGCTGTGCTGCATCAGATATAGCTCGGCCGACATCGCGAAGGCCTTGTCTTTGGGCGTGCGCTGCAAGCTGTTCTGCGCGGCACTGCCGAGGCCCTGCGCATGCACGCGCAAGAGCTTGCGCAGGTCAAAGGTCGCAGCCGGAAACAGCTTGTCGGCAAAAGGAATGGACAGCGGCAGTTTGCTGACGCGCGCCTCCTGCTCGGGGACGGTGGAAAACTCGGCGACGAAGCTGTTGAACTGCTCACTGAGCTTGCTCTCGGTGCTGTCCAGCAGATGCCAGATCTGCTCGCGCCGCTCGACATCGGTTTCTCCCAGTGCGCGCAGGTAGCCCGCGGTCAGGCTTTCCATCAGTTTCTCAATCTGGTACTTGCCCAGATGGCTGCCCAGCAGGGCGATGCGCCGGCTTGAATTTCTCGCTCTGAGCACGTAAGCGCCGATGGCGATCAGCATCGCCAGTACAAAAATTTCCATGTCTGCTTTTTGTTTGGAGGTGGTTGGACTATCAGCAAAGTGTAGTCACACCGTCGACGTTGGGCTTTCATGCGCTGGTTTGCGGATGCAACTGCCAGCCCTGACTGCTGCGCAAAAGCTGGCCTGCACGCTGACGCAGAAATTGTGAAAGACATCACGGTAAGGGACAGAACATGATGTCTGTCGTTAGCAATTTGTATCGCACGAAACGTAAACTCACAAAACTTGCTGTTGTAGGTCCACTAGTGAAATTTCGGCATTTTTTTTGTTTTTTTTTGGAAAGTGACAGCAATGAAACGAACTCATGATTTGAGTTGGCCTGCCGTCGTGCTGGCAACCAGTTGCCTTGCCGCCTGCTGGACCACACAGGCGCAGGAGTTGAACAAAAGCGCAGCCATCGCTCTCAAACCCGCCGATTTCCAGCAGTGGCGACTTGCTGCCGCGCCACCCCATCCCGTAGACAACAAGCCCAGCGCCGACCGCGTGGCCCTTGGGAAAATGCTGTTTTTTGATCCGCGCGTTTCCCGCGACGGCAATATGTCGTGCGCCACCTGCCATAGCCCGGCTTTTGGCTGGTCTGACGGCCTGCCCACCGGCCGCGGTTTTCAGAGCCAACTGCTAAGCCGGGCTACGCCGACGATCGTGAATACCGCTTACAACACCATCCAGATGTGGGACGGTCGCAAGAAAACCCTGGAAGACCAGGCAATCGGGCCGCTCGAAGCGAGCCCCGAGATGAACACCGATCTGGAACGCTTCTTCGCCTGGATCAACGAAAACGATGGCTACAAGAAAGCCTTTGCGAAAGCCTACCCGGCAGAGCCCATCGGTACCGAAACATTTAAAAAAGCAGTAGCGTCCTATGAGCGCACCGTGATCAGCCGGACATCGCCGTTTGACCGCTGGATTGCCGGCGACAAGAAGGCCATGACGGCACTGCAGTTGCGCGGCCTGGCGCTCTTCGTCGATCCGGTCAAAGGCAACTGCGTGGCGTGTCACGCCGCTCCAAATTTCACTGACAACGGTTTCCATAATCTGGGACTGGCCTCTTTCGGCAATGAAAGCCCTGATCAGGGCCGCTTTGCCCACAAGAAAGTCGCAGCGCTGAAAGGCGCTTTCAAGACACCGACCTTGCGCGACATCGAACGTACCGCACCGTATTTTCATGATGGCTCGGCCAAAACCCTGCTGGATGTCGTCGAACACTATGACCGCGGTGGCGAGGTGAAAACAAATCTGTCGTCCAACATGAAGCCGCTGCATTTGACGGCTCAGGAAAAAGAAGAACTGGTCGGCTTCATGAAGGCCTTGAGCAGCCCACTGACGCCAACCAGCTTCCCGCAACTGCCGCCGAACTGATCATGGGAACAGCCGTCCTGACTTCTCCCATGGCGGCGCGCTGGCGGCTTTCGTCGTTTTCAGGCAAAACCGGCTGGCGCGCAAAGATTCGCCTGTTTGCCGCCGTCGTCACCTTCAACACGGTGCTGGTCGGCGTTGTCGGTGCGCTGGCCATCGGCTACATGAACCGGTCCACGCGCGACGCAATCGACCGCGCCAATGCCGACGCTGGCGCGGCGTCGAGCGCCCGCGTGTCGGTCATCGGCATAGACCGGGCGCAAGCGCGCCTGATCGCCGCCAGCGAACCCAAGTCGGTTCGCATCGAGGCAGTTGCCGCCATACGCGCTGCCGCTTATCTGGACGACAACCTGCAGGCGCTGGAAAAAGCATTGCCTGGCGACCCGCTGGTCAAGCAGCTGGTCAGCCTGAACACTGAAATCACGTCGACGAGAATGTCCTTAATCAAGGCGGCAAGGGCGCAAGACCCTGCAACCGCCCAGGAACTCAGCATCAAGAGCAGCGCCACGATCAAGCAGATCGAAGAGCTGTCCGAAGCTATCTACACTCAGCAACAGACCGCGCTGGCAGCGGAAGTCGCCTCTACCGAACGCACCGGCCAGCAAGCCATCGTGGCGCTGGGCATTTTCACCCTGCTCAGCATCGTCATCGCGGCCCTGGCCTGCGCCAAATTTTCCAGGCTGCTTGCCAAGTCGATCGGCAACCTGCAGGGCGGCGAAGAAGCACTCAGTGGCAACGCCGCTCACGTGGCGCGAATTGCCGAGGATATTTCGGAATGCGACGCGCGCACCGGCGCAGCGGTCGGCGAGATAGAAGCCGGCATGCAAGGCGTTGATGCGGCAACGCAAAGATCCGAGCAACAACTCCACGAGGCCATCGAGCACATCCAGCGCATGGTAGACGCGGTGATTCAAAACGCGACAAGCGTGTCGCGGATTTCTGGCGACTTTCAGTCCATGCGCAGCGATATACAGGGCGCCGTCGCCATCACGCAGGGGCTACAGCAGTCGGTCGGAAAAATCAACATGATTGCCGGCACCATCTCCGATATCTCCCGGCAGACCAATATGCTGTCGCTGAACGCGGCCATTGAAGCCGCACGCGTTGGGGAAATGGGCCGGGGCTTTGGCGTGGTGGCGGCCGAGGTGCGCTCACTGGCCCAGCGTACGCAGCAGGCGACGACCGAAATCCTCAAGATCGCGTCCAGTATCGATACCGAATTCGGCGTGGCCACAACCTCCTTGAGCAGCTCCGCGGCGAAAGCCAACGGCTACACCGGGCAACTGACAGACGTGGTCAGCAAATCCGACCAGACCGCGCAATTGAGTTCGACCGCAAAAGCGAAGATGGACGCGGTCGCGCAGGAGATGACTTTGCTGCGCCGGGCGATCAACACGATTGAATCCCAGTTGACCGAGGTGCAGGCCACCACGGAACAAAGCTTTGTGCAGACTTCCGAGATGCAGAAAGTTTCCTTGGCCTTGTCGCGTTCGGCCGATGCGCTGGGCTTGCTGGCCGAGAACCTGAAACTTTAAAAACTTTTAACTACGGACTTCCGAATTTTCAACGGAAAAAATATGAAACATGACATTCGCCTGGCCTTTATTTTCGGACTGTTGCTAGTCTCTGCCTCCTTGCACGCCAAAGACTTCGAAGTGTCCCAGAAGGACAAGAAATTCTCCCGGAGCACCTTGACCGTGAAGGTCGGGGACGCCGTGAGTTTTAAAAACGAAGACGCTTTTGCGCATAATATTTTCTCTTTGTCCGATACGAAAACTTTCGATCTCGGCTCTTACCCATCGGGGCAGGCCAAAAAAGTTGTCTTCGACAAGCCCGGCATGGCCGAGATTGAATGCGCCATTCATCCCGACATGACAATGGTGGTCGAGGTTCAGAAATGAAGCGCTGGATAGTCCTGGTGCTGGCCGGCCTTATCGGTCATGGCGCGGCCGCGGCAGCCGACGCCGGCGTGGCCTCTGATGGCGACTTTCCGCCCAAAGCATCGCCCGAGGCGATGGTTTACCGCGGCAACATTGTCTACAGCAACTACTGTGTCTTGTGTCATGGCGTGAAAGCCGATGGAATGGGGCGGGCGGCCAAAATCTACAATCCAAAGCCGTCCAATTTGGCCATGAGCGACAAGAACGTCCAGTACAAGGAATTGATAATCAGGCAAGGCGGTGCTGCGCTGGCCCGCTCCAAGTTCATGCCGCCGTGGAACGATGAACTCACCAACGAGCAGGTTTCCGATGTCGTTGGATTTTTGGAATCATTGAAGACCGCTGCTCGATAAAGAGGTGGTTTGCCGGCACCAGCGGTTCGCGGGCACAACGCGTGCGTGAAGTGGTGGAAGAAAACCGGAAACTTGCCCGGTGACCGCACCGCCAGTTTTCCACCTGCTTGCCGGCCCAAACGGCGCAGGCAAATCGACGCTGTACGCGCCTTGATGAAAGACGGACACATCAACGCCGAGTTGACTTCGTGAACGCCGACCTGTTTGAGCGACCCCCTGCAACACATCACTTACCCCGAGCAGCGCTCAAAGGCAGCCCGCGACTGGGCTGATGCGCCGCGAACAGCCAGGCTTTCGGCGCGCGAGTCATTCGTCAGCGAAGCGGTTTTTTCCCACGAGTCCAAGCTGACTTTGATTGAAGAAGCGGTCCCACATGGTTTCGTGGTCGCGCTGTATGTGGTGGCGCTTGACGATCCCCAGCGCTTGCTCGCACGCATTCAGCAGCGTGTGCGCGAAGGCGGTCATGACGTGCCGCCGGACAGGATTTTGGCTCGCTACCCGCGCACACTGATCAATTTAAGCAAAGCGCTTGGTTTGGCTGCTGCGGCTTATCTGTATGAGTCACGGGAGCTGGACGATGGCGGGCCACACATGGTGGCGATATGCAAGGGTGGGAAAGTGACAGCATTTGTTGAGTCTTTGCCGCAGTAGGCGCAAAGACGGTTGGATGATCTGGTGCCGAAGCGGATCAATCCGCAAACTCGGGTGACGATCAGGCAGCCGCAAACCGACTTCGAAGATACGCAATGATCTTCTCCGAGTCGTAAAGCCACTGGCTATTTCCAGCCGCATCGGTAATCTTTAAACAAGGTACTTTGGCTTGCCCGCCTTTCAGAGTCAACTCTTCCCGGTCGGTGCTAGGGTGTTGCGCGTCAATGCGCTTGATATTGAGCGAAAGCCGGTTGATTTCCTGCCGCACCTTCATGCAGAACGGGCAAGTCTTGTATTGATACAAAGCCAGGCTCTGGCATTGCAGATCGGCACTTTGCTGCGCGGCCTGCGCGCGAACAATACCTTTAGGCTGGCTCAGTTTTTCCTTAAACAGCATCACCGGGCCGAGAACGACGCGCAGGGTTCTGAAGAACGTTCTGATAATAATTTTCATAGCGGATTTTAAGGGGCGTTAAAAATGCGTTGAACTGACCAGCGGTTAACCCGCCATCAACGCCTCAATCTCGTCCGCCTTCACCGGCACGCCCCGCGTCATCAACTCGCAGCCCTTGGCCGTCACCAGTGCATCGTCTTCAATGCGTATGCCGATGTTCCAGAATTCTTTCGGCACGCCCTTGGCGGGGCGCACATAAAGGCCGGGCTCCACCGTCAGCACCATGCCTGGCCGCAAGATGCGCGGTGGTTTTTTCATGACGAGTTGGCCCAGCGCGTCTTTCTCTTCGCGTGGGCGGCTGCCGGGCTCGGTGTAGTCGCCGCAGTCGTGCACGTCCATACCCATCCAGTGGCCGGTGCGGTGCATGTAGAACTGGCGATAGGCGCCCGACTCGAGCACGTCATCGACCTTGCCGTGCTTGGCTTTTGGCAGCAGGCCGCAGTCCAGCATGCCTTCAATCAGTACGTGCGTGGCGGCCTCGTGCGGATCGGTAAAGCGCTTGCCGGGTTTGATGGCCTTGATCGCCGCTTCTTGCGAGGCCTGCACGATGTCGTAGAGCCGGCGCTGGGCGGGCGTGAATTTGCCGCCGGCCGGAAAGGTGCGCGTGATGTCGCTGGCGTAGCCGTCGAGCTCGCAGCCCGCGTCAATCAGGCAGAGCTGGCCGGCCTGCAGTTCGCTGTCGCCTGCGCGGTAATGCAGGATGCAGGCGTTGGCGCCGGCCGCGACGATGCTGGTGTAGGCCGGAAACTGCGCGCCGTGGCGGCGAAACTCGTGCAGTAGTTCGGCTTCAAGGTGGTATTCGCGCAGCCCGCCTTTGCTGGCCTTGCGGTCGCCGCGCAGCCGGGCGGCCGAGGTCTGCATGGCGCGCACATGGGCGCCGGCGGAAATCTTGCCGGCACGGCGCAAGATCGCCAGCTCGTGGCTGTCTTTCATCAAGCGCATTTCATCGAGCAGCTGGCACAGGTCGTGCTGGCTTTGCGGGCATTCAGCGCCATAGCGCACGCGCGCGCGCACCTTGCCCAGCCAGCCATCGACCTGGCTTTCCAGACCCTGGTGCGTGGCAAACGGAAACCACACGGCGTTCTGGTTGGCCAGCAGCGCGGGCATTTTTTCGTCGAGTGCGTCAACGCTGAAGGCCGCGTCCACACCCAGCTGGGCCGGCGCGGCTTTCGGGCCGAGCCGTAGACCGTCCCAGATTTCGCGTTCCAGATCCTTGGGGCGGCAAAACAGCGTGCTTTGGGAGGTTTTGCCGTTGGCTTCAATCACCAGCCAGGCGCCGGGTTCGCTGAAACCGGTCAGGTAATAAAAATAGCTGTCGTGGCGGTAGGGAAAGTCGCTGTCGCGGTTGCGTTGCAGTTCGGGCGCGGTCGGCAGCAAGGCGATGCCGCCGCCGGCGGCTTTCAGGGCGCGCGCGACAGCGGCGCGGCGTTTGGCGTAAATGGCAGAGTTCATGAGGCGTGAAATTCCTTGGTGGTGGGTTCGGCTGGGCTTCAGCGGCTCTGGTTGAGAGCGGCCAGCCGCTCTGGCGTGCCCACGTCCGTCCATGCGCCTGAATATAGCGCCGCACTGACGCGGCCGCACTGCATGGCCTGGCGTAGCAGCGGTGCCAGTGCGGCCTTCTGGCCCACCGGCGTGTTCTTGAACAGCGAAGGCCGGTAAAGGCCTATGGTGCTATAGGTGAATTTTTGCGCCGCCTGGTCCAGCGCCAGACCGTCTGCCGACAAACCGAAGTCGCCTTTGAGGTTGTGCGGCGGATTGGCCACCAGGTAAATGTGCGCCAGCGCGCCGGATGTGGCAAAACGCGCGGCGTCTTCTGGCGAAAAGGTGAACGCTGGCGCGTAGACATCGCCCGCCAGCAGCCAGAACGGCGTGTCGTTTTTCAAGCTGTCAGCCATCAGCGGCAGCGCCGTGGCAATGCCGCCTGCGGTTTCCAGTGCGCCGCCAAAGCGCGCGCCTTCATGCGAGTAATTGATGCGCAGACCCCAGGCGCTGCCGTCGCCGAGCGTCGGCGCAAACTGCTGCTCCAGCCACGCCGTGTTGATGGTCACATCGAGCACGCCGGCGCGCGCCAGATTCTCCAGATGCCAGGCGATCAGCGGCCGGCCCTGCACGCTCAACAGCGGCTTGGGGCAGTGGTCGGTCAGCGGGCGCATGCGTTCGCCGCGGCCGGCGGCAAGAATCAGGGCTTGAGGAGTCATGGTGCTGGCGATTATCCTCTTTTAGCAACAAAATAGCGTTGTAGCCTAAGTAATACGGGCGTAAGCAGCTATTGAATTTATAGCAGACAAAAGACCGGTAGGGTCTGGCGCGGGCCTGCGCCGTAGCGCCAAGGACACACCCAACCGCAGGCTGTTTGTCGCCGCACGCAGCCGCATCCGAGGCGCCGCCAGGCGCATCCCGTAAAATCAGGGGTTTCCCCGTGTTGGCCGGTGTTGCGCGAAATGCGCCATGGCTTGCCAGTCTCGGGCGCTGCGACCTTCACACCCTGGACTTCAAGCAATGGCTGACATCACCCCATCCCTCATGGCCAATTCCATACGCGCGCTGGCCATGGATGCTGTGCAACAAGCCAATTCCGGCCACCCTGGCGCGCCCATGGGCATGGCCGATATAGCCGTCGCCCTGTGGGACCGCCACCTCAAGCACAGCCCGCAGAATCCGCACTGGATGGACCGCGACCGCTTCGTGCTGAGCAATGGCCACGGCTCCATGCTGCTGTACGCGCTGCTGCACCTGACCGGCTACAAGCTGCCGATGAGCGAGCTTCAAGCCTTCCGCCAGCTGCACAGCAAAACCCCCGGCCATCCTGAACTGGGCTACACCCCCGGCGTGGAAACCACCACCGGCCCGCTCGGCCAGGGCCTGAGCAATGCCGTCGGCATGGCACTGTCTGAAAAGCTGCTGGCCAAGGAATTCAACCGCGAAGGCCATGCGGTGGTTGACCACCACACGTATGTCTTCCTCGGTGACGGCTGCCTGATGGAAGGCATCAGCCACGAAGCCAGCGCGCTGGCCGGCGCCTGGAAGCTGAACAAGCTGATTGCGCTGTACGACGACAACGGCATCTCGATTGACGGCCAGGTCGCGCCCTGGTTTATCGACAACACGGCGCTGCGTTTTACCGCCTACGGCTGGAACGTGATCGGCCCGATCGACGGCCACGACACCGAAGCCGTTTCCGTGGCCATTGGGCAAGCCCAACAGAGCGCCGACAAGCCCACGCTGATCATCTGCAAAACGCACATCGGCAAAGGCTCGCCAAACCGCGCCAACACCGCCAAGGCGCACGGCGAACCACTGGGCGCCGAGGAAATCAAGCTGACGCGCGAGGCGCTAGACTGGCCGCACGCGCCCTTTAAAATTCCGCAGGAAAGCTACGACGCCTGGGACGCCAAGGCCAGGGGCCTGAGCGCCGAAGCGGCCTGGGACGCCAAGTTTGCCGCCTACAAAGCTGCGCACCCGGCGCTCGCAGCCGAGCTGCTGCGCCGCATGAAAGGCGACTTGCCCAAGAGTTTCTCGCAGCTTGCCGTTGACACCGTGATTGGCGCGCACACCAAGGCCGAAACGGTGGCCTCACGCAAAGCCTCGCAGCTGGCGCTTGAAGCCTTCACCGCCGGCCTGCCCGAACTGCTGGGCGGCTCGGCTGACCTGACCGGCTCCAACCTGACCAACACCAAGAGCACGCCCAGCTTGCGCTTTGACCTGAACGGTGAGGTGGTGCAGACACCCGACTCCAACGGCGTGAGTGTCGGCGGGCGCCACATCAACTACGGCGTGCGCGAATTCGGCATGGCCGCGATCATGAACGGCATCGCGCTGCATGGCGGCTTCATCCCCTACGGCGGCACTTTTCTGACCTTCAGCGACTACTCGCGTAACGCCATCCGCATGGCCGCGCTGATGAAGCTGCGCGTGGTGCATGTGTTCACGCACGACTCGATCGGCCTCGGCGAAGACGGCCCGACGCACCAGTCCATCGAACACGCCGCCAGCCTGCGCCTGATCCCCAACCTGGATGTGTGGCGCCCGGGCGATACTGCCGAAACCGCCGTGGCCTGGGCCGTGGCGCTGCAAAACAAGAACAAGCCAACGGCGTTGTTGCTAAGCCGGCAAAACCTGCCCTACGCACCGAAAGATGATCTCGGCCAAATCAGCAAGGGCGCTTACGTGCTGGCCGAGCCTAACGAAGTCGGTCTCAACAAGAAGGCGCAAGCCGTCATCATCGCCACGGGTTCTGAAGTGCAGCTGGCGCTGAAAGCGCAAGAGCTGCTGGCGACCTACAAGATCGCCGTGCGCGTGGTTTCCATGCCCAGCACCACCACCTTTGACAAGCAAAAACCTGCCTACAAATCCGAAGTGTTGCCCGAAGGCATTCCGCGCATCGCCGTGGAAATGGGCGTGACCGACGGCTGGTGGAAATACGGCTGCGCCGCCGTCGTTGGCATCGACAGCTACGGCGAATCGGCGCCCGCGCCCGTGCTGTTCAAGCACTTCGGCTTCACGCCGGAAAATGTAGCCGACACCGTGCGCAAGGTATTGTCAAAGAAATAATTCCTTTCTGGCTGAAGCAGCTGAAGGGGCGATTGAAAAGTTAACTTACAGGAGCACTCGCAAATGACCATCAAACTAGGTATCAACGGCTTCGGCCGCATCGGGCGCAACGTGTTGCGCGCCGCCGTGCAAAACTTCAGTGACATCGAGATCGTCGGCATCAACGACCTGCTCGAACCTGACTACCTCGCCTACATGCTGCAGTACGACAGCGTGCACGGCCGCTTCAAGGGCGAAGTCAGCGTTGAGGGCAACACCCTCATCGTCAACGGCAAGAAAATTCGCCTGACGCAAGAGCGCGACCCGGCCAACCTGAAGTGGAATGAAGTCGGCGCCGACATCGTGCTTGAAGCCACCGGCCTGTTCCTGGACAAAGCCTCGGGCGAAAAACACCTGACTGCCGGTGCCAAAAAGGTCATCTTCTCGGCACCGTCGAAAGACGCCACCCCGATGTTCGTTTTCGGCGTCAATGAGAAGACCTACAAGGGCGAAGCCATCATCTCCAACGCCAGTTGCACCACCAACTGCCTGGCTCCGGTGGTCAAGGTGCTGAACGACAAATGGGGCATCAAGCGCGGCCTCATGACCACCGTGCACGCCGTCACCGCCACGCAAAAAACCGTAGACGGCCCAAGCAACAAGGACTGGCGCGGCGGCCGTGGCATTCTGGAAAACATCATTCCTTCATCCACCGGCGCCGCCAAAGCGGTCGGCGTGGTGATTCCCGAGCTCAACAAAAAGCTCACCGGCATGAGCTTTCGCGTGCCGACTTCCGACGTGTCGGTGGTCGACCTGACGGTGGAGCTCAACAAGGAAGCCAGCATGAAGGAAATCTGCGCCGAGATGAAAGCGCAAAGCGAAGGGGCCCTCAAAGGCATTCTGGGCTACACCGAAGACAAGGTGGTGGCCACCGACTTCCGCGGCGATGCCCGCACCTCTATCTTTGACGCCGACGCCAGCATCGCGCTGGACAGCACATTTGTGAAGCTCGTCGCCTGGTACGACAACGAATGGGGTTACTCGAACAAGTGCCTGGAAATGGTGCGGGTTGTGTCGAAGTAAGCACGGCTTGTGTCAAATGGAACGCGCCTTCGGGCGCGTTTTTTGTTGCGCGCTGCCTTGTTGCCCGGCCGCCAGCGAAGCATCGCGAAACGGGCGGCATGCCGGCGCTGGCCCGGGACGACGGCGTCCCAGGAGTTCAACGGTACCGCCTGCATTGCTAAGCATTACTTAACTCTAGCTGTAGGCTGATTAAGCGACATTTCAGAAGCACCGTCCTAGAATGAATCGTCCGCCAAAACTCCCAAAACACTCTACCCAAGGTTTTCGCGTTACGGCATCAATCCCTGCTTTCACCTCATGGAGTCCGCCAATGCGCCGCCAATCCCTGTTAGTCAGCATTTTTTTCACCGCGCTCGCGGTCTTCTCGCCTGCCAGCTTTGCCGCCTACCCGGACAAGCCGATACGCCTGATTGTGCCGTCTGCCGCGGGCGGCGCGCCCGATGTGCTGATGCGCGCGCTGGCCGCGCAGTTGTCGGTGCAGATGGGCGTACCTTTCGTCATTGACAACAAGCCGGGCGGCTCCTACACCATAGGCACCATGGACCTGGTGCGCTCGCCGCCGGATGGCTACACGCTGGCTTACGGCAACGTCGTGTCCCTGGCGACCAACCGCTCGCTGCTGCCCAACGTTCCCTATGACATCGACAAGGACCTGACGCTGAT
This sequence comes from Polaromonas sp., assembly GCF_012927455.1. Lineage (GTDB taxonomy): Bacteria > Pseudomonadota > Gammaproteobacteria > Burkholderiales > Burkholderiaceae_C > Polaromonas. The sequence goes on from NZ_JABBPE010000016.1 coordinate 251,827, forward strand.
CTCCAACGCCGTTCGAGTGGTCAACCTGATGGTCGTGAACAACAACGTTCCGGTCAAAACCGTCCAGGAACTGATCACCTACGCCAAGAAAAACCCGGGCAAGCTGGCCTTTGCTTCTGATGGCAACGGCACCACGGCCCATCTGGGCGTCGAGCTGTTCAAATCGATGACCAACACCTACATGCTGCATGTGCCCTACAAGGCTGCGACGTCGGGGCTCACCGACCTGATGGGCGGCGGCGTGCAGCTCATGATGATCAACTCGCCGGTGGCCGGGCCGCATGCCCAGGCCGGCCGCGTGCGGGCACTGGGCATTTCGGGCAGCCAGCGTTCCAGCACCTATCCCGACATTCCAACGATTGCCGAATCCGGGGTACCGGGCTTCGAGGTCGTGGCCTGGGGCGGCCTGATGGGACCGGCCAACATGCCGAAAGAGCTCGTTACCCGCCTGAACACTGAGATCCGTACGGCGCTGGCGCATCCCACCGTCAAGGAACGTTTCAAGGCGTTGGGCGCGGAGACCGACCCTAGCACGCCCGAGGCGTTTCGGGAACTATCGCGGCGTGAAACTGAAAAGTGGGCACGCGTGGTCAAGTTCTCGGGCGCCAAGGTCGACTGATGACCGGTTTTCAAATGAAACAGCACCAGCACCCATGAGCCCGTGGAAGGCCGCAGAACCCGGCGACCGGCTCGAGGCGGTGGACACGCCCGCGCTGGTGCTTGACCTCGATGCGTTTGAACGCAACCTGCAGCGCATGGCCGACAGCCTCAAGGGCCGCCAGGTGCGCCTGCGACCGCATGCCAAATGCCACAAGACCCCCGAGATAGCGCTGCGGCAGATCGCCCTGGGCGCTGTCGGCATCTGCTGCCAGAAGGTGAGCGAAGCGGCGGTGTTTGTGGCGGCGGGCGTTGGCGATGTGCTGGTCACCAACCAGGTGATGGGCGCCACCAAGCTGCGCCGCCTGATGGAACTGGCGCGCCGAGCGCGCATGGGCGTGCTGGTTGACCACCCCTTGCAAGTGCAGGCACTGGCTGCGGCCGCCCGGGCGCACAGCGTCACGCTCGATGTGTATGTCGAAGTGGACGTGGGCGCGCAGCGCTGCGGCGTTGCGCCGGGCGCCGAGGCCGCGCAACTGGCCCGCCAGGTGGCTGCGTCGCCGCCATTGCGCTTTGCCGGTCTGCAGTGCTACCACGGCCCGGCGCAGCACCTGCGCACGCCGCAAGAGCGTGCGCTCGCCATTGGGAATGCCGTCGAGCAGGTGCGGCTGAGCCGGGAAGCCATTGAAGGCTGCGCCATCGCGGTCGAGCGCATCACCGGCGCGGGCACCGGCACGTTCTGGCATGAACGGGACTCGGGCGTTTACAACGAACTGCAGGCCGGCTCTTATGTGTTTATGGACCGGGATTATGGCGACAACCAGCACGGCGACGGCGACATTGTTTTTGAGCATGCGCTGTTTGTCAGGACTACCGTGATGAGCCGGTCCACTGCCGAGCGCGCCGTGGTGGATGCCGGCCTGAAAGCCTCCAGCGTGGACTCCGGCCTGCCCACCGTGTGGAAGCGGCCCGAGTTGCGCTATGCAAAGGCCGCCGACGAGCATGGCGTGATCATGACGCCCGATGCCGCTGCTCTTTCTCTGGGCGACGCCCTGTTGCTGGTGCCCGGCCATTGCGACCCTACGGTCAACCTGTACGACGAGTTGGTGTGCCTGCGCGGCGACCGGGTCGAGGCGCTCTGGCCGATAGCGGCGCGCGGCGCGCTGCTCTGAAACCTGAAACGCGCAGGGTTAGCCCGGGCCGGGCCGCTCGGCCACCAGCTGGATCTCAACCAGAAAACCATGGTGGAGGGCCGGCACCGGCACCACCGCCCGCGCCGGGCGGTGGCTGCCAAAGCGCTCGGCATACAGCTGGTTGAAGGCAGGCCAGTGTTGCACGCCCGCAAGATAGACGGTGGTCTGCACCACATCGTGCAAGCCGCAGCCAGCCGCCGCCAGCACGGCGCTGCAATGGTCAAGTACCGAGTGCACCTGGGCCTCGAACGGCAGCGGCGGCTGGTTGTTGCCGGCCGGCAGCATGCCCGAGACAAACACCAGTCCGCCGGCCTCGACCGCCTGTGAATAATGACCGCCCGGCGCAGGCGCCTGGGCTGAGGAAATGAACTTCATCGCAGCCTCCTACCAGCCGTAAAAACGTTGCCAGGTCGCTAGGAGCTGCTGCCCGCCGTCCAGCGTCTGGTAACAGGGGAACTGGGCCGCCGTCGCGCAGGCATGGTTGGGCAGGATGCGGACCTGGCTGCCAATCGGCAGGAAGGGCGGCGCGCCGGCGCTGCTGCCGGGCCGCCGGGCAATGATGCCGTGCTCCTGGTTGGCATCGACCATGAGCAGGTCTTGCAGCGGCAGGCCGTCCGCGCTGCAGACCACGCCGTAAACCTGGTCCAGCGCCTGCTTCGATGTACCCCGGTCGCGCGACATCGCCATCCAGCCGGCGTCAATCAGGGTCCAGCCTTTTTCCTGCTGGTGCCCGATGACGGTCGCCAGCACCGAAACCGCAATGTCATCGATGCTGCACACCCCCAGGCCGGCCATCACCAGGTCGAAAAACACAAACACGCCGGCGCGCACTTCGGTAACGCCCGCCAGATTCTCGGCAAACAGCGCCGTCGGTGTCGAGCCGACGCTGACCACCTGGCAGCCATAGCCGGCCGCACGCAGGCGGTCTGCCGCCAGCACGGCCGCGGCACGTTCCTGTTCGGCCAGGGCACGGATGCCGTCCAGCGACCGGCAGTTGTACGAGTCGCCCGCATGGGTCATCACGCCTGCGACTTCCAGGCCCTGCGATTGCAGGGCTTGGGCAATCGCCAGCAGCTCTGCCGAGCCGGGCTGCACGCCCGAGCGATGGCCATCGGAATCGATTTCAATCAGTACTTCCAGGCGCGCGTCGCCGGTCAAGCCTTGCGGATTGAGCTGGCGCGCCATCTCGACGTTGTCGATGATGACCGAGAGTTTCACGCCCGACTGACGCAGGCGCAGCGCATGGGCCAGTTTGTTTGGCGAAAGGCAGACCGCATACAGGATGTCGTGGATGCCCTGCGCGCTGAAATACTCGGCTTCGCGCAGCGTGGACACCGTGATACCCCGGGCACCGGCATCGAGCAGACGCTGCGTGACTTCCATGCATTTGTTGGTCTTGACGTGCGGGCGGAAGCAAACGCCATGCCGGCTTATGCGCGCACGCATGCGTTCGATGTTGCGGTCCATGCGGGCCGTGTCCAGCAGCAGCGCCGGGGTTTCAACAGCATCAAAATCAGAAGTGTTCATGGAGGGCGTCTCGTTTCCGGAGGAGTTCATACACGCTCGCGCCGCAGCACCCGGCCGGGCCTGGCGCCGCTGGGATTGCCATGGCGCCAAACCACCTGGCCGTTGACCAGCACCGTGTCGATGCCGATGGCCGGCGCAATCGGTTTCTTGAAGGTCGCGCCTTCGTTTACCGTCTCGGGGTTGAGCAGCGTGAGGTCGGCAAAAGCGCCTTCCTGCACCAGGCCGCGATCCGCCAGGCCGAAGTTTTTCGCCGTCAGGCCGGTCATCTTGTGGATGGCCGTTTCCAGCGTGAACAGGCCGAGCGTGCGGCCGTAGTGGCCAAGCACCCGCGGGAAGCTGCCCCAGAGCCGGGGGTGCGGCGCCTCGTCATGCGGCAGGCCGTCCGAGCCGATCATGGTCTGGTCGAACTTGAGGATGCGCTGCACATCGGCATCGTCCATCATGTAATAGATCGCGCCGGCGGGCGCCAGCCGGTCCACCACTTCCTCCATCGTGCCGCCGAGTTCGGCCATGATGTCGGCCAGATCCCGGCCGGCGTATTCGGGCATGAACTTGGACCAGGTCACGGTTACGCGGGTGGCATTGATCGCGCGGTGCGCCGAAAGGATGGTGGACGAGGCCGGATAGGGGTAGCAGTCCAGGCAAATCGGCTGAAGCGCCATGTGCTCGGCAATGAATTTGAGCGTCTCGGTGGAGCGGCCATAATTCTTCACGCCCACCACCTTGTGGTGGGAGATGACGACCGGCACATCGACCTCGCGGCCGATGCGGAAGGTTTCGGTGAGCGACTTGATGACGTCGTCGCCTTCATTGCGCATGTGAGTGCAGTACACGCCGCCATGCGCCCGTAGCGGCTCGCAGATGGCAATCACTTCCTCGGTAGGGGCCGCAATGGAAGGCTCATAAAACAGTCCGGTGGACACGCCGATGGCGCCGGCTTGCATCGCCTCCTCGACCAGTGCGCGCATGGCGGCAATCTCGTCGGCGCTGGCCGCTTGCGTCAGGTCATCCATGGTGGCCACGCGCAGCGTGGTGTGGCCTACCAGCATGGCGCAGTTGGTGGCGGCCGGCCTGGCGCGCAAGGCGTCGAGGTAGCTGGCGAAATCGCGGTACCGGAACCATTCGCCGGTTCCGTCCAGCAGGTTGAGTGGTGGCGTCACCGGGTTGGGGATGGGCCGCGGCATGGGCGCCAGCGACACGCCGCAGTTGCCGCCTATCACCGTGGTGATGCCCTGGCTGACCTTGGGCGCCATGTCGCCGCCCGAAAGCATGAGGCGGTCGTCATGGGTGTGGGCATCAATGAAGCCGGGCGCCAGCACCATGCCGGCCGCGTCGATGTCGACGCCTGCGCTGGCATCGCGCAGATCGCCAATGCGGGCAATGCGGTCGCCCCGGATGCCCACATCAGCGTTGAAACGGGAAGCCCCGGTGCCATCCACGATGGAGGCGTTGCGTATCAGTACATCGTAATGCTCGCTCATGGTTTCCAGCCTTGGTGCTTGGTTGTGGAAGCTGCAGTTTAGTAGCACTATTGCGTAAAATTATTGAACCTTATTAACACTTATCCTGAAAAATTCTTACGAATGTCGAACGACACCACCGATTTGCGGTTTTTTGTCACGCTGGCGGAAAGCGGCACCTTGGCCGAGGCGGCACGGCGCATCGATGTGACCGCCTCGGCCGTTTCGCAACGGCTGCGGCAACTCGAGCAGCGGCTCGGTGTTCACCTGATCCACCGTAGCACCCGGCGCTTCAGCCTCACTGATGAGGGGGAGCTGTTCTATACCAAGGCCCGCAGCCTGCTGGCGGAACTCGATGCGCTGATCGACAGCCTGCGAGCCCGTTCCGGTCAGGTGGCGGGTACGTTGCATGTGCGCGGCCCGCTCGGTTTCGGGCGGCAGCATCTTGCTGCCGCCTTAGCTGATTTTCATACGCAGCATCCGAAACTCGTGGCGTCGCTGACGCTCAGCGATGTGCTGCCTGCGGCGGATGCGGATCGCTTCGACATGATCGTGCACATCGGTGATCTGCCCGATTCAAGCATGATTGCCTACCCGATCGCGCCCAACGCCCGCCTTGTGTGCGCATCGCCCGCTTACTTGGCTGACTTGGCTGGCCAGTCTGGTGCGCCGCGCCGGCCGGAAGAACTGGCCAGCCACCATTGCATCGTGCTGCGTGAAAACGAGGAGGATGTCTCACTCTGGCGTTTTCGCAAAGGCCGCACCGAAGTCGCGGTCCGCATCACGCCCGACATGAGCAGCAATGACGGTGAGGTGGCGCGCGCGTGGGCGCTTCAAGGCAAGGGCGTCATCATGCGTTCGGAATGGGATGTGGCCGGGAGCCTCGCCTCGGGCCGACTGGTGCGGCTGCTTGCCGACTGGCGCTTGCCGGATGCCGACATCGTTGCCCTGCTGCCGCAGCGCCATGGCGTATCAGCGCGGGTAAAACTGTTCCTGGCCTTTTTGCAGGCGCGTTTCCAGCCCTTGCCACCCTGGCGCAAGGTCGCCGCTGGAAGCGCCGATCGTGGGCGCGATGGTGAAGCTGTCGCCCTGCGGCCCGCGCAGCGGCCACTGGTTGAGCGAGGGCAGCTGGCTGTTGCAAAGGCGAAGCGCCCGTGAAGTCCGGTTCAGCGCATGCCGATTTTTGCGGCGTCGCCAAACAGACCGCTCATGCCGCGCGGCTGCGAGCGCCAGTACTGCGGCGGTGCCTCGACCTGCGCGCCCAGTTTGGCAGCCGCATGCCAGGGCCAGCGCGGGTCAAACAGCAGGCCGCGCGCCATGGCGACCAGGTCGGCCTGGCCCTCCGCGATGATGGCCTCGGCCTGCTCGGCTTCGGTTATCAGCCCCACCGCAATGGTCGGCAGACCGGTTTCTTGCCGCATGGTCTGCGCAAACGGCACCTGAAAGTTGTGGCCGACCGGGATCTGCTGCAGCGGCGACAGGCCGCCGCTGGTCAGGTGCACAAAGGCGCAACCGCGCGCGCGCAAGACCTGGCCAAAAACCACGCTTTGCGCCAGGTCCCAGCCGCCCGCCACCCAGTCGGTGCCGGAAATGCGCACGCCCACCGGCATGCTGTCGGGCACGGCGGCGCGCACCGCGTCAAAAACCGCCAGCGGAAAACGCATGCGGTTCTCCAGCGAGCCGCCAAATTCATCGCTGCGGGAATTCGACAGCGGCGACAAAAACTGATGCAGCAGGTAGCCGTGCGCCGCGTGCAACTCGATGGCGGCGATGCCCAGGCGGTGCGCGCGCTGCGCCGCCGCCACAAAGTCCTGCAGCACGCGCTGCAGGCCGGCGGCGTCAAGCGCCTCTGGGGCCGGTTCGTCCGGGCTGTAGGCCACCGCCGAGGGCGCTAGCGGGCGCCAGCCGCCCTGCGTTGGCGGAATCAACTGGCCACCCTCCCAGGGCACATGGCTGGAGCCCTTGCGCCCCGCATGGGCCAGCTGGATGGCGATAGGCATGGCCGAATACTTGCGGATGGCCCTCAACACCTTGCCCAGGGCCTCTTCGTTGCGATCTGACCAAAGCCCCAGATCGGCCGGCGAGATGCGGCCCTCGGGCGACACCGCCGTGGCTTCGATGATCAGCAAGGCGGCGCCCGACAGCGCCAGCTGCCCGAGGTGCATCAGGTGCCAGTCGGTCGCATCGCCCTGTTCGGCGGAATACTGGCACATCGGTGCCACCACGATGCGGTTCTTCAAGGCCAAAGGCCCCAGGGAAAATGGCGAAAAAAGCTGGCTCATGGAAGTTGTCCTGTTGAAGCGATGAGGATTGACGGGGGCGTTTGGTGCCATTTGGGCGCTGATGATTTGCGAAGGCGGCGCAGTGCCGTTCTGCGCATGATGCCCTGATCAAGCCAACATTGCTGGGCGCCGGCGCTGACCCACAAGCCCGTTTTTAATATAAAAATGGTGTCTAGCCCATGCAGTACGGGCGCAAGTAGCTATTAAAAACATAGCAATCAGCGTATTGAGCCAGGGCGCCCTGCCAGCTCAGGCCTTCAGCTTCCATCCGGTACGGAAGATCCACCACACGGAGCCCAGGCACAGGGCCAAAAAGCCCAGGATCGCTGCCACGCTGATGCCGACATTGACGTCGGCCACACCGTAGAAGCTCCAGCGGAACCCGCTGATCAGGTACACCACGGGATTGAACAAGGTGATCTTCTGCCACAGCGGCGGCAGCATATTGATGGAGTAAAAAGCGCCGCCCAGAAAGGTCAGAGGCGTCACCACCATCAGTGGAATCACCTGCAGTTTCTGGAAATCGTCCGCCCACAGCCCGATGATGAAACCAAACAGGCTGAAGGTCAGCGCGGTCAGCAGCAGAAAACACAACATCCAAAGCGGATGGGCGATTTCATACGGTACAAAAATGCGGGCTGTCGCCAGAATCAGCAAGCCCAGCAGCACGGACTTGGCGGCGGCGGCACCGACGTAGCCCATCACCACCTCTACAAACGACACGGGCGCCGACAGCAGTTCGTAGACCGAGCCCGACCATTTCGGCATGTAGATGCCGAACGCGGCGTTCGAGATGCTTTCGTTCAGCAGCGCCAGCATGATAAGACCGGGAATAATGAACGCACCGTAGCTGATGCCGTCGATGTCGCCCATGCGCGAGCCGATGGCCGCGCCGAAGACGACGAAATACAGCGAGGTCGAAAGCACCGGCGAGGCGATCGATTGGGTCAGCGTGCGAAAGGTGCGCGCCATTTCAAAGCGAAAGATCGCGCGGACGGCGTGCCAGTTCATGCGCTCACCCTGGCGTGCGTCGGCTTGCCGGCATGGACCAGGCTGACAAAAATATCTTCCAGCGAACTCTCGCTGGAATGCAGGTCCTTGAACTCAATTCCCAGCCCGGCCAGGCGCTTAAGCAGGTCCGCAATACCGGTTTCATCCTGCTGTGTGTCAAAGGTATAAAGCAGGGCATGGCCGCCCTCGGTCAGCTCCAGCGGCAACCCGGCCAGGGCATCGGGAATGCGCAGCAGCGGCGCGCGCAGGCTCAGGGTCAGCTGCTTCTTGCCGAGCTTGCGCATCAGCACCGCCTTGTCTTCCACCACAATCAATTCGCCCTTGCTGATGACGCCTATGCGGTCGGCCATTTCTTCGGCTTCCTCAATGTAGTGGGTGGTCAATATGATGGTGACGCCGCTGTCGCGCAGCCGGCGCACCATCTGCCACATGCCTTGGCGCAGCTCCACATCCACCCCGGCCGTGGGCTCGTCAAGAAACAGGATTTGCGGCTCGTGCGACAAGGCCTTGGCAATCAGCACCCGGCGCTTCATGCCGCCCGAGAGGGTCATGATCATATTGTCTTTCTTGTCCCACAGCGACAGCTCACGCAGCACTTTTTCGATGTACGCGTCGTCTGGCGGTTTGCCAAACAAGCCCCGGCTGAAGCTTACGGTGGACCACACTGTTTCAAAGGCGTCGGTCGACAGCTCCTGCGGTACCAGCCCGATCTTGCCGCGCGCCGCGCGGTAGTCGCTCACGATGTCATGGCCGTCGGCCAGCACGCGGCCCGAACTGAGCCTGACGATGCCGCAAACGATGTTGATCAGCGTGGTCTTGCCAGCGCCATTGGGGCCAAGCAGCGCAAAAATTTCGCCCCGCTCAATGTCCAGGTCAACTGATTTGAGCGCGTGGAAACCGGAAGCGTAGATTTTGCTGAGCTGGCGGATGGAGATGATGGCTGGCAAAGCGATTTCCAAGGTTAAAAATGCCTGCATCCCAGGCTTATCGGGCGCAAGCAGCTATTAGAACAGGAGCAACCTGGATGACGTTGCTGGTGTTATCTGGCAAGGTGAAGCTTAACGCCCGATTCAATCGAGTCACGAACCGGCTACGGCCTGGATGAAGAGCCGGGTTTATTCTGAGAACGAAGAAGCGAAAAGAAATGAAGCGATTCGCCGCCACTTTAATCTGCCGGAGTGCTGAAGGATCAGCGGATTTTTTTCAAGCGTGACGGCGATGCACGCTATCACCGGCTCTGCCAGCGGTCGTAAGTGCCGAAGTTCCAAAAGTGGCCTTCCAGGTCGAGGCAGCTGAAACCCCGGCCGCCGTAATCCTCGTCCTTGATTTCGACGGCAATTTTGGCTCCGGAAGTCTTCGCGCAGGCGTAAACCGCATCGGCATCGGCATCGGCATCGGCATCGGCATCGGCATCGGTCACGACCATATACGACGATTGAGTTTGGCCGCCGCCAATTTCATCGGTCTGCGTCATCAGACGGCCAAATTCGGTTTCGTTTTTTTGCGCCGATCCCAGCATGATCATGCCGTTGCCGAAACTGAGTTGCGCAAGGGCAATCTTGCCGTCTACATTCGGCACGACCAGATGCTTTTCGAAGCCGAAGTGTTGCACAACCATTCAATCGTCACTCGAGCGTCGCGGTAACGCGGGCATGAAATAACGGTTGCCTGGATGTTTTTCGCAAATTTAAACATGCTGACTTCCTTTCGCGAGGGTAAAAATACATAGCCCCCGGCTACCAGAGATTTTTTCCGTCAATCACCTCGACGGGTGCCAGGTCTGCGTCGAAGTTGTCGAACAACCGCGCGTTGACGCTGATGCGGCGGGTTGTCTTGTCCCAGCTGCCATCCGGTTTAAACGCCGGGCTGTCGCTGAAGGTGCCACATCCGCAGGCGGCGCAGAAATGGTGAGCGACAAGTTTGGTTTGCCAGCGGTAGATCGCATCGCTGTCGCCCGATTCTGTGATATGAAATTGTTCAGGCGGGTAGTAGGCATGCAGCAGGCCGCGCTTGGCGCAGAACGAGCAGGTGCAGCGAGTCAGTTGCGCCGGAATCTCGCCATCTATACGAAAAGCAACTTGCCCGCAATGGCAGCTTCCTGAAATCATGATGTGTCCTTGATGGGTTGGAAATGCACGTAAAAGTAAAGTGCTATCGACTTTTCCACCATACCGGAGTCAGCGTGGTGACTTGCGGCGGGCCAGACAGAAGCGGCTCGACATCTTTCAGGTGGGCGATATAGCTTTCCGTCTTCAAGAATGCCTGTGACGCTTCATCGCTGGTGTACTGCTGAAATGCGCAGATTGAATCCGGATCAGCGTTGTCAAAGCAATAGAAGTAAGCAGCATGGCCAGGATTGGCCGCAATGGCAGGCGCCATGTGCCTTTCCCACACCTCGCGGACATGATTTCGTTTGCCGGGCTGCGTCTTGTGTTTGACGATGAGTGCAAAAGTGGTCATTGAAGTCATGTGTTTTGATGCTGTTAAAAGAATTGGCTGCATCACCTGTAACTCAGCTGCGGTTGAAAATCACCACGTCCTTCCGGCGTCAAATCGAGCATGTTCCACAGCGCATCAAGCGCGTCGTTGTGGCGATATTCCTGACCGGGCTCGGGCGGCACATACAGCAGTTCGGAGCCCCAGAAATGGCGAATCACCTTGCCGCGCCGGTGGAACACATTGAGCATCGGCATGTCCCACTCTTCACCATCTTTAAATTTTTGCTGCTTCAGCACGGTGGCCGGTAGCGCCGTTGAATCGCCAAAATAATCACGGTCGTAGGTGTTGCCATGCGTGGACAGCAAGGGCAAGGTGCGCCAGCAACGCGCCCGAGCCAGGGCCAGAAGTCGCGGCAGCGGCGACTTGGCCACTACAGCCAGGTTAATGCGCTGGGTGATGTGCTGCACCATGCCTTCAAGTCCATCCAGAAAGTGAGTGCAGCCGGTACACGGCAATTTAACGTCTGGCCCGTACATGAAGCTGTAGATGGCGAGCGTGTCCATGCCGGGCTTGAATAATTCCGATAGTTTCAGTAGCCCATCGTTGCCATCAAACAAATAATCTTGCGCAACCGTGCCACCCGCAGGCAGCGCCCGGCGTAGCGCGGCAACGCTCTCAATCTGTCGTCGAAGCGCCATTTCCTCGGCGAGAAGTTTGTTGCGTGCCGCGCGGTACTCGGCGCTCTCGCCCGGAATCGTCAGGTGGTGAAGAATCTTGTGGTTCATAACTTTTTCTTTTCCTATGATCCAACTGTTGAGGGTTTCCGCCTGTCATTTGCTTCCCTAAAGCGTGCCCAGTTGCCTCTGTGGGGGTTTGCTGGGTCGTGGTGGCCTGCAGGTGTTTCAACTCGCGCCGATGAACCGTTCTTCCTTGGTCGGAACCGAATGGTGCTCGTGGACGATGACCCATTTGCCGCCTGTCTTGCGCAGCCCAGTGGTCAGACGAAAGTCGACATGGCCGCCGGAGGTGCCTTCGCACTGGACCATGCACGACGCGAACGCGACGTCATCGCTGGCAGTCACCACGACCTCGCGCGGTACAAAGCTGATCGGTCCCAGCGGATTGGCAAAAAAGAAATTCCAGGTCTTGTCATAGGCTTCCAAGCCTTGGACAGTTGCCGGAAAGTCGAACATCAGTAGATCATCGGCGTGATTCGCGAGGATCGCTGCGCGATCTGCCGCGCTCACCGCGCGCGCCCACTTTTCAATAATCACGCGAACTTCGTTTTCAGCCGACTGCGGTGCCGCCTCATCGCCGTCGTTCAGCTTTGGATACCAGTCCGTTCCGCGTCCTTCGGGCGTCGTGTCCAGAATCGTCCACAGCGCTGACATGTCCGGCGCATCGTGTGAATCCTGGCCGGGGTCGGCGGTTTCCTGTCCCCCTTCGCTGCGCCAGAAGTGGCGGATTACTCCGCCCTTGCGGGTAAAAACGTTGTAGCCGGGCATGTCGGCATCCTCGGCGCTGACGTAGTCGCGGGTGTAGTCACCGATTGGGTCGGAATAGAGCCGAAGGTTCTCCCAGCCGCGCTCTTTCCCATAAGCCAGGATGCGCTCAATCGGTGAGCGGGCCGTCATCACAAACGCCGCGCGCTGCTTGACATGCGGCGCAATCCCATCCCAGGCGCTCATCTGCGACGTACACATGGGGCATCCTGTTTGGCGCTGCGGCCCGTACATGAAGCTGTAAATCACCAGGGTGTCTTTGTCGCCAAACAGTTCGGCAAAAGCGACAGCGCCGTCTTTACCATCAAAGCGGTAGTCCTTCGTAACTTCGCCGCCCGGTGGTAGCGCCCGGCGCTGCTCTGCAACCCGCACGATGTGGCGCCTGAGCTCAATCTCTTCTGCCAGCAAGGCATCACGCGCCTGTCGGTAAGCCCTGCTTTCGTTCAGAACATGAGCATCGTTCGCCTTCACCATCTCGGTGGCGGCTTTTAGTTTCTTCGCGTCAGTCATGGTTATCTCCGTTGCGGTTGAATGTCGAGCCGGGCAAGAACCCCTGTTGGCTACTGGCTGTTGAGGCACTGTCACATGCCACGGGATACAGCCTCTATGTCGTTTCCGTGGGGTCAAAGACAAAGGCTGCGCAGTAATAGCGACATTTGGGGCTTCTGGTTAGAGTGCGGGTTCGTAGCCTGTCTTAGCGATGCAGCGTGGGCCGGTAGATGAGTTCTTGGATGCCGCCGTCAAGTGTTCTGCCCTCGATCAGCTCAAGATCAAAGTCAGCCGCATCGTGAAAGATCGGTTTTTGCCCAGTCTGGCCGGTGATTACCGGAAATAGCGTCACCTGAACCCGGTCCACCAGGCCAGCGGCCATCAGAGACCGATTCATTGACAAGCTGCCGTGGGAGCGCAATGGCACCTCGGACGCTTTCTTAAGCTGGGCGACGACTTCGATAGCATCACCGCTCACAAGAGTCGCGTTTGGCCAGTCAAGGGGGTCTTTCAATGTTGTCGACACTACCGTTGCGGGCAAGTTCCTCATCCGAGTGACCCATGGGTCGTAAACCTCGGAGTCCTTAGTGCTTGAAGCCAGCATTCGCGCGAACTCCTTATACGTGTTGGCGCCGAAGACCATTCGCTGATGCGCGCTGTACTGAGCAAGACGATGGTTAAGCAATTCGGGACCCTGCTTGCCCCAATAGCCGCCCCAATTGCCATTGTGGGAGCCAAAGCCGTCAAGCTGGAAAAAACATCAAAGGTGTAGGTAGCGGTCAAGATGTTCTCCTCAAGTGCGTCGTTCCTTTGGTCGGGCCGTCAGTCCAGGAGGGGCGGATAGTCTTGCCGCTGACTTGATTAGAAAGCTTACTTGTTGTCATGTCATTGCTTCTGAAATTGACACCATTGGAAAAATTTTCGTCGACTGTTAACCAGCGACAGCTTGCGGAAAAAATAATTTGTCTGAGACCGTTCTTCGGTCAGGCTTTTGACTCACGCTTTTGAGTCTTGCACATTCACCATCCATGGCACGCCAAACTTGTCGTTCAGCACGCCGAATGAAGAGGTCCAGAAAGTCTTTACCAAAGGCATCGTGACGGTTCCGCCTTCGCCGAGCGCCGTGAAAACTCGTTTGGCCTCAGCATCGTCGGCCACCTCGATCACGAGCGACATCCCCTTGATTTCCGTCTGCTTTGAACCCATGCCGTCGTCGGCCATCAGCTGGGTTTCGCCAATGCGAAAGGCGGCGTTCATGATTTTTTCCTCAAAGCCGGGCGGCGGCTTCATGGCCGCATCAGGGCTTTCCTTCCAACGCATCAGGCTGGTGACTTCAGCACCGATGGACTTTTTGTAAAACTCCAGCGCCTCTTCGCAGCGACCGCCAAAAGTTATGTAGGCTTGAACTTTCATGATGACTCCGTACTGGTAAATGTGAATGTGAATGTGAATGTGAATGTGAATGTGAATGTGAACTGGAATGAGATGAGAATTTACGGCAGTTTTTCACGAATCCAGCAGCGTCTCGAAGCCGCCGTAGACCATCCGTTTGCCGTCAAACGGCATGTCGCCGAGCGCCTTCATGCGCGGGTCGTTCATGAATTTCTCGTTGCCGGCATTGCGCGTCGCTTTCGACGGCCACTCGATCCACGAAAAGACGATGTTCTCACCGGCCTCTGCTTTCACTGCGCGCTTGAAGTCCGTGACCTTGCCGTCGGGCACGGCATCGCCCCAGTTTTCCACGATGCGCGTGGCGCCAAATTCTTTGAGTAGTGCAGCGCACTTGATTGCCATGGCGCGATAAGCCGCTTTATTGCCTGCTGGCACGGGAACCAGAAATCCGTCGATGTAGCTCATGGGTTTTCTCCTTGGGTTTTCAGACAGGTTGGCCAGCAAAGGCCTGGTTCAGCGCGGCGAGATTCAGCTTTTTCATCTTCAGCATGGCAGCCATGACGCGATCTGACCGGGCGGCGTCGCCGCTGGTCATCAAGTCGCCCATGGTGCGCGGCACGATCTGCCATGACGCGCCGTACTTGTCTTTCAACCAGCCGCATTGCTGTGCTTTCACGTCGCCGCCTGCAGACAGCAGGGCCCAGTAATGGTCAATTTCTTCCTGCGTGTCGCACTGGACCTGAAAGGAAACGGCTTCGTTGAACTTAAAGGCGGGTCCGCCATTGAGTGCGGTAAAGCTGTGACCGTCCAGCTCAAACGCCACGATCATCACGCTGCCGGGCTTTTGTCCATGCACCTCCTGCCCGGCCCCGCCGTAATGAGATATCTGCGTGACCTTGGAATTTTTGAAGATGCCGGTGTAAAAACGCGCAGCCTCTTCGGCTTGGTTGTCAAACCATAGGCACGGGGTGATTCGTTGAAGGGTCATCATGCATATTCCTTGTGTAAAAGATTTGCCAAAACCAAAGATCGCCTGGGATTTCCTTGATCTACTGATACGACGATTGGGAAGACACGCAATCGACACCTTGCGCAAACTTTTTCCAGTTTTTTTTGGGCTATGTGTTCTTGAGCCCATCGCTAGCGCGGGCTAGTTCAAGAAAATATTTATTAATCAACGTACTGATTGAGCGGGACGCGGTCTGTCCGGTAAACCACATAACCGCGAATATCTAAAAGCGTCTATGAGCTGTCTTTTGTCGCCGTAACATCCCCGAATATTTGTCACGACCTGTTGCAGTGAAAGCCATGAATTTCTGCCTCTCGATCTGGAAGCTTGTGACAAATGGGCTATGCGGCCTGCAGGGTCTGGGGTATGCGATCTGGCAGTGAACTAAAAAAGTCGTCGCGCGCTCGTTGCAATAAAGCGCATTTGTGCACACCGTCTATTTAAGCCCACTCGTGCCGCATATCTACCGTCCGCCGACATGGCCCGGGCCAGCGTGCGCGCGATCGGCACCCGTTACCTGCGTTTTGCGATGCAGGAAACCGGGCTCTTTCGTACGGCTTTCGGGCCTTCAGACAAGCTGATTCAGGCGACGTCTGAACTGCCGACGGCCGGCCGCAGCGGCCTGAACCCGATCGAGCTGCTGGGTACTGCGCTCGACGAGCTGGTAGCCGACGGCGTGATGCCGCACGAACACCGGCCCGGTGCAGAGTTTCCGGCCTGGTCGGCCGTGCATGGGCTCGCGATGCTGCAGCCTGCGCAGCTGGAGTTGAATGGGGCCGCCTTGCCACCATTCCCACTCCGATATCCTGCTCCAGTTTTTGGTCCCATCGAAAGCCAGCCGTTACAACACAACCTCATTTAGCTATGATTTTAGGAGAAAATTCCCGAAAAGCTCAATCTGCGGGCCGCTCTTCGCGCCCATCGGGGTGCCGGGCAAAGCGCGCCGGATCCCGCCCGTGCACCGGCGCATCATCTAGCCAGGGCCAGCCGCCGAAGCGGGTGCGTTGGTAGTCGGCCAGCGTCTGCGCAATCTCGGATTGCGTGTTCATCACAAACGGGCCGTATTGCACCACCGGCTCGCCAATCGGCCGGCCCTGCAGCAACAAAAACTCCGCCACCGTGTCGCCATTGAGCAGCGCCGCGGGCGTATCAGCGCGCAGTTCGATGGCGGCCGGCCCGCTCACCAACTGGCCGCCAATCGATACGGCCCCGCCCTTGAAAAAATACAGCATGCGCCGCGTGCCCTGCTGCGCGGCGGCAGGCAAGGTCCAGCTGGCGCCGGGTGTCATGCGAATAGTGCAAATCGCCACATCGGCTTCGGCCTGCGCGGCCCAGGAGTCGGGCGGCGGCGCCAGCGCGTCGGCCAGCCCCGCCCGCTCAAAAGCATCGCCAAGCCGGCCGGCGATCACGGCAATTTCTGTGCTGCGTCCCGCTGCGTCAATCGCCAGTGGGCGCGCTATGTCTTGCGACCAGAACATGGTGAAGTGCGGCGCCGCCATCTTGTTGTGCGCCGGCAGGTTCAGCCAGATCTGGAACAGCTCCAGCGGATTGGGCGCGCCTTGGTCCAGCAAGGGAAACATTTCTGAATGCACCACGCCTTGCCCGGCCGTCAGCCACTGCACATCACCGCACCCAAAACGCGCCTGCGCGCCCAGCGAGTCGGCATGATCGATCAGTCCCTTGCGCACGATGGTCACCGTCTCGAAGCCGCGGTGCGGGTGCGCCGGAAAACCCGGCACCGTGCTGCCGTGGTACATGCTCCAGCCGTCCTGGCGGCCGAAGTCCTGGCCGATGTCACGGCCGGCCAGCGACGCCGCCGGCCCCATTTGCGCGTTACCGCGCGGGTAAGCGTCGTCGTGGTAAGCGCAGAACAGAAACGGGTCCAGCGTCACCCACGGAAAACCCAGGGGCTTGATCTGGACGATCGGACTGGCAGCGTTGGTGTCGCTGATGGTGCTTGGGGAGCTGGAGGGCATGAAGGTGCCTTCAAAAAAATAAAAGTAAGAGTGCTGCCCCTGCTTTCATGAGCCTGCATCAAGTACCCGTCTTCAGCGAAGCCATGTCGATGACAAAGCGGTACTTCACATCGCTTTTAAGCATGCGCTCGTAGGCCGTGTTGACATCCTGGATGTTGATCAGCTCGATGTCGGACGTGATGCCGTGCTCGGCGCAGAAGTCCAGCATCTCCTGGGTTTCTTGAATTCCGCCAATCAGCGAGCCGGCCAGATGGCGGCGCTTGAAGATCAGGTTGAACACTTGCGGTGACGGGTGCGGCGTGGCCGGCGCCCCGACCAGCGTCATGGTGCCCTCGCGCTTGAGCAAAACCAGAAACGCATCCAGATCGTGCGGTGCGGCCACCGTGTTCAAGATGAAGTCAAAGCTGTTTTGCTGCTGCGCCATTTGCGCTTCATCTTTGGAAATCACCACCTCGTCGGCGCCCAGGCGCAGCGCGTCGTCTTTCTTGTCCGGGGAGGTGGTGAACAGCACCACATGGGCGCCCATCGCGTGCGCAATCTTCACCCCCATGTGGCCGAGGCCGCCCAGGCCGACGATGCCCACCTTCTGGCCTTTGCCGACCTTCCAGTGGCGCAGCGGCGAGTAGGTCGTGATGCCGGCGCACAGCAGCGGCGCGGCTGCCGCGGGGTCGAGCCGATCCGAAATGTGCAGCACGAACTTTTCATCGACCACGATGTTGTTGGAGTAGCCGCCGTAGGTCATGCCGCCGGTTTCCTTTTCTTCGCCGTTGTAGGTGCCGGTGAAGCCGACCTCGCAGTACTGCTCCAGTCCCTGGGCGCAGCTGGCGCAGGCCTGGCAGGAATCGACCATGCAGCCGACGCCAGCGATCTGCCCGGCCTTGAACTTGTTGACCTGCGCGCCGACTTTGGTGACGCGGCCAATGATTTCGTGACCTGGCACGACCGGGTAAACGGTGTTGTGCCATTCGTCGCGCACCGTGTGCAAGTCGGAATGGCAGACGCCGCAAAAAAGGATTTCGATTTGCACGTCGTGCGGACCGGGCTCGCGCCGCTCAAAGCGGTAGGGGGCCAGAGGGGTTTGCGCTGCGTGCGCGGCGTATCCGAGGGATGTCAGCATGACGGTTCCTTTTTTGCGGTATGAAGGTGGGAAGGAGCTTGCAGCCAGGCTGCGCACCCGCCTGCTGAAAACATCGGAGTGTAAAACGACATGGGTTTCCCTGCCCAGTCCGTGGTGATTTCGCCAGCCAAGCGGGGCGCTGGCCGCGCCATCGGCCGCCCATGGCCATCTCTTTATGGACGAAAGGCGAATGCAAATCGGCCTCTAGGCCAATGAATACGGGCGCAATCAGCTATCTAAATAGTAGCTACATTCGATCTCGTCGCTTGCTGCCGCGAGAGCGCAAGTGGCCGCCCTCGCGGCCGGCGGTGTTTACAGGTTTCATCCCGCTGCAACGTGCACTTACAGTTGCTTGCGCCGTATCACAAAGGCACGCTTTTCATCTTCCTTGTAGGCGTAAGCGCGCTCACCATCGCGCCAGGTGCCAAGCCACAGCATGTTGGCCGAAATCGCATCGTGGTCGCCGGCGCTAAACGGTTTGTCGTAGGTCGTGACAACGCCGTAATATGGACGCGGCAAATTTTCCATCGATGCCTTCAGCGCGTCTCCTGAAAAGTTGCCCTGGGTGTTGAACATGGCGCGCAGCAGCAAATGCATCGCATCGTAGGTTTGCGCCGCCGACATCATCGAGCCCACGGGCTGTTCGCGCGACAGCTTGGCGTAGGCCATGATGAAGGCCCGGTTACGTTCCAGGTAAATGTTGGGCAATGCGGTCTGCACCATGAAGCTGCCTTCAACCGTGCCGGCTGATCCCAAAAAAGCCGACGCATGCGATAGCCCCCAGGGGCCAAAAAAAGGCGCTTTCCAGCCTATGCTGGCGCGGCTTGCTGCAATCACGCCTTCCTCGGGCCCGACGGTCCAGCCGATCAGCGCGTCTGCGCCGCTTTCCTTGAGCTGTTTGAGTTCCGCGTCCACCGACTTGACGCCAATCTTGAAGCGCACGACCGTTGGCGCTGCCAGCCCGGCCTTGCTGATCGCCGCTTGCAGGTCCTTGAGGCCCGCATCGCCATAGCCGGAGCCGTCCACCAGCAGCGCGATGCGCTTGTAGCCGCGCTTGACGATGTCATCGACAAGAAACTGTGTCTGCAATGCATCGCGGGCGGAGTTGCGGAAGATAAAACTTTCGGCTGCCGGGTATTTGTTCGTGATGGCGGTTCCGGTCGCGCAACTTACCAACAGAATGCTTTTGTTCTTCTGAAAAACATCCAGCGCCTTCATGGCCACGCCGGTATTGCAAAAGCCCACCGTGGCAACGACCTTTTCGCGAAGCACCAGTTCCTCGGCCGCTTTCAGGCCGGTGTCAGGATCGGCCTTGTCATCGCGCAGGACCAACTCAAACGGCCGGCCCAAAAAGCCTCCCACCTGATTGATCTCGTTGATGGCGATTTGTGCGCCGACGCGCGCACTGTTGCCCATGTCCGACGAACCGCCGGTAAGCGGGACGATGAGGCCCACGCGGATCGGATTGATGGGAACGATGGAATTGACGCCGTTGGCCACAGCGGTCGATTGCGCCAGCGCCGCGCTACTGCTGCCCAACCAAGCCAGAGCACCGGCTACGAAAATCCACTTTGCAATGCGCATGTTCACTCCAGAACGACCAACTGAAACTATAAGTAACAAGGGTAAGGTTAAAGGGGCACAAGTGCCGCCATCGTAGGGACTTGTACCTATGTTGGGGATTCACCCATCAGGATTAGCCCGCATGCAAAGCCGCGCCGTGTGGCGCTTGGCGTGCGCTAACTTCCTTCAGGCTCCGCGATGCTCATCCACGACACGCCGAAGCGGTCGGTCACCATGGCGAAGGGTCGCAGCAGCCTTCAAAACACCGGTAAGACTGGATTCGCACGGCTATCTTCTTTGGCCCGTTTTGGTGTGGATGGTGGCGGGTACTGTCAGACTCGGTGGCGGGTCTCCCTTTCCGCAGTTCAAGGGAGTCGGTCCCGCATGCTGCCGGCTGCCCGGTCAGCGCTTGGCAGCGAGCAGGGCAAACATCGCGCCCTGCGGGTCCAGGCATTGCAGAATCCATTGGCCCGTCGGTACCTGGTGCGGGCCCGTCAAAACTTTTCCGCCGTTTTGGGTGACGCGGGCCATGGCGTTGTCGATGGCGTCGACGTTGAAGTAATAAAGCCACATGGCCAGCGGCAGGTCGGGCATTTTTGTCATCATGCCACCGACCGCGTCGCCTCCCACGGCGAACGTCTGGTAGGTGCCCATGGGGCCCATGTCGATGGCCTCGGCTTGGGTCCAGCCGAACAGGCTTGAATAAAACGCGAACGCGCTTTCGCCATCGTTCGCGTGCAATTCATGCCAGCCGATATGGCCGGGTGTTGCCGGCGCGGCCTGCACGGGCGGCTGCGCGCTGGCACCCTTGAACAGAATAAAGGCGGCACCATGCGGATCGGCCACCACGGAAAAGCGGCCAATGCCCGGAATATCCACCGGCGGGCGGTGCAGCACGCCGCCAGCGGCCTGGACGCGCGCTGCCGTGGCGTCGACATCGGCCACGCCGATGTAGCCCATCCAGCCCGGCCGCGCGCCCAGGGCACGCGCCTCTTCCGCAATGGGCATCAGCCCGCCAATCATCGTCGGCCCGACAGAAAACAGCGTGTAGGGGCGATCAGGCATGCCGGAAGCCGTCGCCTCCCAGCCCATCACCTTTTGGTAGAAAGACTCAGCGGCCTGGGTGTCGCTGGTCATCAGGTCGTACCAGACAAATTTCGAGGGCGTTGCAGACATTTCAATGACTCCTTTGGATTTGCAAAATGGCGGTGAGATTTTTGCGGTGTCAAGAGCGCTGGCGGCGAGCGGGCCGGGTACTCATCGCATCTGTCATTTAGGTGACAAATCGGGCGCTAGACCAATAGCTACGGGCGCAAACAGCTATTAATTTAGGAGCAATTTAACTGCACATCGAGCGACCTGCCAACTTACCCCAGCACTGACGCCGCATGCTGACGCCAGAACGCCGCGTCGGGCACAGTGCCGCGGCCCGCTGCCAGGTTGTCCAGCATGTGTTCGGGCCGGCTGGTGCCTGGGATGGTGCAGGTCACGGCCGGATGGCTAAGCACAAATTTCAAGAGTATTTGCGCCCAGCTGCTGCAGCCGATCTCAGCGGCCCACGCCGGCAGCGGCTTGCCGCGTTGGCGCCGCAGCAGTCCGCCGCCACCAAAGGGGCGATTAATCAGCACCGCCACGCCGCGCTGCTGCGCCAGCGGCAGCAGGCGCTCGGCCGCCGCGGTGTCGTCGAGCGCGTAGTTGATTTGCAGAAAATCCAGCTTCTCGGCGCGCAGCACCGCTTCGACTTCGGCATAAGCCGATTCGGTGTAGTGGGTGATGCCGACGTAGCGCACGCGCCCCGCCTCTTTCCAGCCGCGCAGCGTTGCCAGCTGGACGCGCCAGTCAAGCAGGTTGTGCACCTGCAGCAGGTCGATGCGCTGGCTGCGCAGCCGGGCAAAAGACTGCTCCAGCTGAGCCACGCCGGCGGCGCGCCCGCTGGTCCAGACCTTGGTGGCGATGAAAGCTTTGGCGCGGCTGCCGGCTGCAGCCAGCAGTTCGCCGGTAGTGGTTTCGGCGCGGCCATACATAGGCGAGCTGTCGAGCACCGAGGCGCCAGCAGCGAACAGCGTTTGCAGCACGCCCGGCAGCTGCGCGTATTCGGCGCTGCCGGGCGCCACATCAAAGCCGATGTAGGTGCCGCAGCCAATGATGGGCAGCGCTTCGCCGCTGGAGGGAATCGGGCGGGTATGGATGGAAGGCGACAGGGTAGGCGTCATGGGGGTGGCCGGTTGGGGTTGGGCGGTGCCGGTTTGCGCCAGCGCTTGGCGCCACCACGGTGCAGCGGCCAGCGCCGCGATGGCGCTGGCGGACTGGCTCAGCACGCGGCGGCGGCTGGCGGGTGCGGCGTGCTTCAGGGGCATGGGCATGGACGAAATGGGCCGGAAAGGAAAAGCGCAATGGCAATGGTGAAGACTATTAAAAACGAATGGGAAAACGCCGTCAATCCAGCGCCGTCACCTCGACCCGCATCTCGCCCATTTGCAGCGGCTGCGCGCCGTAGTCCGAAATAAAGGCCACATCGGTCGCGTCGTGGCCGTAGGCCAGCACGATGCGGCCGCCGCGTGGCGAGTCCTGCGTGGCGTCAAAGGTGTACCAGCGCCCGCCCACAAAGGCTTCAAACCAGGCGTGCAAATCCATCGGCTTAAGCCCATACAGATAGCCCACCACCATGCGCGCCGGAATCTGCAGGGCGCGGCACAACGCGATGCCGACATGGGCAAAGTCGCGGCACACGCCGGCGCCGTGCGCCAAGGTCTCCAGCGCATCGGTGCTGGCCGAGCTGACGCCGTATCTGTATTCAAGGTTGTGCTGGATCCACGCGCGAATTTTTTCCACTTGCGCATAGCCCGGTCGCGCATCGCCCACCAGCGACAGCGCCTGCTCCTGCATCTTGTCCGACGGGCAATAGCGGCTTTGCAGCAGGTAATGCAGTACGTTGTCGGGCAGCGCGGTCATCGGCGTGTGCGGCGCGTCCGGCGCCACGGCAATCTGCGTTTCCACTTCCATCGTCACCTCGACGGCGATGCGCATCTGGCCTCGCGGCACGATGAGGCGCTGGCACAGGTTGCCGTAGCTGTCAACGAACTCGGACACCGGCACCCACGGCTGCAGCTCGTAGCGGTCGCTGATAAGCCACTGTGTCTGGCCGCTGCGCGGGCGCAGCATGGCAATCATCGGGCAGTCCGATGCGGCGGTCAGGCTGAGGGTGCAGGCAGCTTTGAGCTTCATGGAATAAGAATGGAAAAAGGACCGGGCAAGGCAGGCAATGGCCGATGGAAATGTCGTCAGAGCTTAGCCGGAAGTCGCTGTTCGCGCCATCAGCGAGTGGGCCTGGGAACGCGCCCGCGACGTGACGCTGCGACGCGCTCTTCAGCGCGGCGGCTTGGCCACAAAGCCTATCGTAAGCCCCCGCGCCGTCACCGTGATGCTGCCGGGCTGCAGCCCCATCACATCGGCCAGTGCCAGGTCCTGCGGGCGCAGCGTGTGCAGCACAACTTCCTGCAGCGTCTGCTCGGCCAGCGTCGGCCCGTAGGCATCGAGCAGTTCGGACGGGCGCGGCGGCAGGTCGGCAAAGCGCAACGAATTGACGCGCAACTGGTGCGCGCGTATTGACTGGTCGCTGGCTTCGTAGCGCAGCGCAAAATCCAGATCGAAGGCGCCGGTGTAGCTGCGCCGCAGCGCTGGCCCGGCCGCTTGCACCACCATCTCGGTGCCCAGCCGGTTCTGCTCGGGCAGCAAGCGCAGGTGCGGCGCCTGCACGTTCAGATCGAGCAGCCCGGCCAGCGGATAGCGCCGCGGAAAACGCTGCGCCAGTGCCTGCTGCATTTGCTCGATCGACACCTTGTAGCTGGGCTGGCTGCCCGCGCCTGCGGCGGCCGAAGCGGCAGCCCCGCCCAACCACAGTGGCAGCGTCAACAAAAGTCTGCGTTTCATGGGTGTCCTTGCGTTCAATTTTTCGATCTTCAATTGTGCGCCCGGCGGCGCTGCGGCGCGCTGCCTACGCATCTATTGACTAGAGCAATAAATCGTCGACAAGATGACCTATCCAGGCTAGCGGGTTCAGATCAAAATATGGGCTGCTCAGCCACTGCACCGCATCGCGCTGTAGTGACGGGCCAGGCTTATGTGCAGCACCCGGCGCCCTTCATCCATGTCCGTGCAGGCTATCCGTCCGGCGACTACCCCGTCCCCTACCTCTTTACCAAAGGGTCGAACGCTTCCACCACGGCGCGACCCGGTGAAACCGCTGCGACGCCGTCTTGCTGGGTTGCACCGAGATCCGCTGATCATGCACGACAAGAAGCGCCCTTGCCCACACTGAACTCGACACGGCTGCAGGCGCAGGTGGCGCTGCGGCGGGCTGTGCAAATAGTCCGTTCTGAATAGCAGACCGGCCTGTAGCCCAATTTCTACGGGCGCAAGCAGCTATTTATTTAATAGCAATTAATTCTTCTCTGACCCCGCTGACCGGGGTAACCCCGCGACTAGCTACTTTTTATTTGCTTCGCCAAAAGTAAAGTAACTCAAAGAAAAGTAACTCGCCTGGCCGGCCCCGAAACTTAAAAACCGCCAATCTCCAACCGGCTATCGGCTATCGGCTATCGGCTATCGGCTGTAAAAGTCATGGCATTCCAATCGACTGGCTCAGGCAAAAAACCAGCGCGCGATTTATCGCCCCACCACGGACCAGCCCGCGTGCAGGTTGGTCTTGTCGTTCTCGTACTCCCACGCGGTGCCGCAGCGGTCGCAGCGGTAATTGGTGATGGTGATCAGGCCGTGCCTGCGCGTTTCATGGCGGTTGTCGCCCTGCAACAGTTCGGGGTGCCCGGGGGCGCGGCGCCAGTTGCGCTGGATGCCGGCGCACGAATCGCACAGCGTCATCTTCTTCAATTCGTTTTTGCGGTTCGGGTCTTGGGTCATGGTGCTGATCTCTTGAATGTTGGTGCTGGCCGGGCTTGGGGCGTGGTCTGCGAGTTGAGCCAATTGTCGCCGCTAGCCCCCAGGCCCACAAATAATCGCTTGACTTCGAGTGCACTCGAAGTTTTACAGTAGTGCCATGAACCAGCCCCTGAGCATTTCCAAAGCCGCTGAAGTCACGGGCTTGAGCGCCCACACGCTGCGCTACTACGAAAAGATCGGCCTGATCGCGACTGTGGATCGCCGCAGTGGCGCGCGCCGCTACAGCGAGGCCGATATGCGCTGGCTCGAATTTCTGGTGCGCCTGCGCGCCACCGGCATGTCGATGCGCGACATGCAGCTTTACGCGCAGCTGCTGCGCGAAGGCCTCGCACCCGCCAGCGCCGCCAAACGCCAAGTCATTCTTGAAGAACACGCCGAGCGCGTGGAGGCCGACATGAAGGCGCTAGGCGACACCCTCAAATACATCCGCAAAAAGATCCGCAGCTACAAAGAAATGCAGCTGGTGCCCAAAAGCGCGCCTGAGCCACGTCTCCACCTCCGTTCGGGCTGAGCCCTACCCCCTTCATTTCATTTCTGTCACCATCATCAAAGGACACACATGATGAAAACCCGCAAACTTGGCCGCAACGGCCCCGCCATATCTGCCATCGGTCTGGGCTGCATGGGCATGAGCGACTTCTACAGCAACCGCGACGATGCTGAGTCTGTTGCCACCATCCACCATGCGCTCGATCGCGGCCTAAATTTTCTCGACACCTCCGATGTGTATGGCCCGCACACCAACGAGCTGCTCATCGGCAAGGCCATCGCCGGCAGCTGCAAGGATGTTTTCATCGCCACCAAGTTCGGCATGAGCCGCGACCCGGCCAACCCTTCGGCACGTGGCATCAATGGCCACCCCGACTACGTCAAGTCCGCCTGCGACGCCAGCCTCCAGCGCCTGGGCATCGAGCAGATCGATTTGTACTACCAGCACCGCGTTGACAAGACCGTACCGATCGAAGAAACCGTGGGCGCCATGGCCGAGCTGGTCAAGGCCGGGAAGGTACGCTTTCTGGGCTTGTCTGAAGCCTCTGCTGCAACCATTGACCGCGCTTGCAAGGTGCACCCCATCGCCGCGCTGCAAAGTGAATATTCGCTGTGGACGCGTGACCCCGAAGTCACCGGAACGCTGGTCGCCTGCCGCAAAAACGGCGTGAGCCTGGTCGCCTATTCACCGCTGGGCAGGGGCTTTCTCACGGGTGCCTTTACCAAACCCGAAGACCTGCCCGAAGACGATTACCGCCGCCGCTTTTCGCCACGCTTTGAAAAAGACAACTTCACGCAAAACCTCAAGCTGGTTGAAAAGATAAAAGAGATCGGAGCCGCAAAAGGCGTCACCGCCTCACAGGTCGCGCTCGCCTGGGTTCTAGCCCAGGGCGAAGACATCATCCCCATCCCCGGCACCAAGCGCCGCACCTGGCTTGACCAGAACACATCTGCGCTGGATGTGGTGATGAGTGCAGCAGAGTTGGCAGAACTCGACAAGAGTTTTCCGCCCGATGCAGCTGCGGGCTTGCGGTACCCCGAGAGCTTTATTGGCTCTGTGAATGCATGATGAGATTTGCGGAAGTTAGGGTACGCGGAACTGGCGTTTACTCTGCCGCAGTGCCACTGCCCTGCGGCAAACGCAGGCTGCGCAAACGCTGGTGCGCCGCGTCTTCCAAATCCACCGGCAACTGTTGTTTGGCATTGAGGTAGTGGTTGGTGAACACATCCAGGTAAGCCTGCAGGGTTTGCGCCGGATGCGTTTCGCCAGCCAGCTCCAGGCACAGGGCAGCCACCTCGGAGGTGCAGAAGTGGTCATCACGCTTGGAGCGGCGCAGCCGGTAGTTGGAGAGTTGCTCGCTCTGCAGGCTGAGCACCGGCAGGTGGTCCAGGTAAGGGCTCTTGCGAAACATCTTGCGCGCCTCGGGCCAGGTGGCGTCTAGCAACACAAACAGTGGCCGCTTGCCCTTCTCGCCGTTTCGGGTTTCGGTGGGCAGCACGTCTGTCACCACCCGCTCGGCCGCCACAAACTCCCCCGGAAACACCAGATACGGCTGCCACTGCGGATCGGCCAGCAGGGCCAGCAGCGCAGGATCAACCTCGGTGCGCGCCCAGCCAAAGGCGAAAGTGCTAGCGACCACATCGGCAATCAGCCAGCCCGTGTTGCTAGGCTTGAGCGGCTCGATGTCGGCCATGATCAGGCACACACCCGCATGCACAGGCACTGCCGGGCGCAAGGCACACAGGCAGTGGCTAAGGATCAGGCGGCAACCGGCACAGCGCTCCCCGCGCGGACCGCCACGGGCCAGAAAGGGTTTGGAGCTGCGCGCCAGGCGCGCGGTGCGCAGGCGATTAACTGCGTGCGGCAGGGCGTGGGTGAGCATGGGCGCACTGTAGCAGCGGGACTCACTACACCCGCCGGTTACCATGGAACTCATCACACAAGGTTAGTCCTTGAGAAAGATTACGTTATGCACAAGAACTTTTGGCCGGACGCAATGCGGGCAGTTCGATTCGGTTTGACGGCCGCGCTGGTAGGCGCGGCGGTGGTGGCCTGTGGCGGCGGCGACGGCGGTGGCTCCGCGCCTCCGGTCTTGCAGGCCAACCCCACGACGCCGTGGGAACTGATGACTGCGGGCGATATTGCGCAGTGTCTTGCTCGACCTGCTGCCGACACCAATGCCGAGAAAACAGCACAGCTGGTCGAGCGCCAACTGGCCGGCGCCGGCGGCAACGCAAACGTGCTGACGCTTGGAGACAATGCCTATTTGGCCGGCGCCATGCTCGGCTACACCGATTGCTATGAGAAAACCTGGGGCCGGTTTATCGCTAAAACCTTCGCGATTCCAGGCAACCACGACTATGAAAATGGCAACAGTAATTACTACGATTACTTTGGCGCCAAGGCCAGCCCCGATGGCAAACGGACAGGCTACTACCGCATCGATCAAAGCGGCTGGACCGTATTTGCGCTGAACAGCAACATCGATGCGACAGCCGCGTCAGCCCAGGCACAGTGGCTCAAGCAAGAGCTGGCAACCGCGCAGCCCTGTGTCGCGGCGGCCTGGCACCACGCCCGATTCACATCGGGCAAGGACGGCGACAACACCACCATGACCGCCATGTGGGACATCCTGGACCAGGCCAAGGCCGATGTGGTGCTGCAGTCCCACTTGCACCAATACGAGCGCTTTGCCGCCATGACCTCCGACGGCACCCTGTCCGCCACCGGCGGCCTGCGCTCGTTTGTGGTGGGTACCGGCGGCGCGATAACTTCCGGTTTCGACACCGTACGTCCGGGCAGCGAGAAGCAGGCGCAAGCCTTCGGCGTAATGCGTTTGTCGCTGTCGGCAGGCAATGCCAAGTGGAAGTTTATTGACGTTGACAATGCCGTGCTGGACGAAGGCGCGTTTGATTGCCGCAAGAAAGCGTAATGGCTTATGCCCGTGGCGGGCCAGGCCTGTTTGCTTGCGCAGCCGGCCTGGGCTCGATGGAATTTTGACCGTCGCTTCCGCTTCAATTTCTAGTAATATCGGCTTGTAGCCCAATGAGTACGGGCGCTAGCAGCTATTAATTAAAGAGCAGACGATTTGGAGGAAGCCGGTCGGTGGTCACAAGGACTCAATTCGATCCCGCTCCTCAATTCCCTACCCATTTTTCGCAAGCCGTTCTGCAACCCTGGGGCATTGAAGTCCAGTACCCCGATGAGTTTGTGATGAACCAGTTGCAGTTGCACCAGATTCCTGTCTTGAGCGCGATCAAAAAAATGCGTGCCCGCTGAGCCAATCCTGCGCGCCCGGCGCAAGATTTGATCTTGGCGTTTGAGTTGCGTGGCTTGCCTGTGACGGCCGACTTGTTGCGTGAGGAAATACGTTGATTTGAGGCTGTCCAGCGGTGTCATTAGGCCCGCGGCAACATCTCAGGGCTTTTCACCATTGCTGGCAGGGCGACCAACGCCGTCAGCGCCCGCGGCCCAAGTTGGTCTTAATGAAATCTGCCCGCCAATTTTCCCGAATTTGCGTTCGATGGCTTTCGCCGTGGAAAGATGGGGGTGTCGCTGGGTTTAAAAACGATACTGACGCATCAGTACTTATTGTTTCAAACTTTGTCTCTTAAAAATCCAATGCGTATTCTCCACACCTCTGATTGGCATCTCGGCCAGCATTTCATAGGCAAGAGCCGGCAGGCCGAACATCAGGCGCTTATCGACTGGCTCCTGGTGCAGGTGGATGCACATGCGGTGGACGCAGTCTTGGTGGCCGGGGACATTTTTGACACAGGTAGCCCTCCCAGCTACGCCCGCGAGCTGTACAGCCAACTGGTCGTGCGGCTGCACACCGCCGGCGTTGCCTTGTTGCTGCTGGGCGGCAACCATGACTCGGTGTCCACCCTGGGCGAAAGCCGGGCGTTGCTGGCCTGTCTGAGCGCAACGGTGATTGGCGCAGCGGACGACCCCACTGCGCAGGTCGTGGTGTTGCCCAGGCGCGGCGGGCAGGGCGTGGCCGGCTGCGTCGTCTGCGCCATTCCTTTCATCCGCCCGCGTGATGTGCTGCAAAGCCAGCCGGGGCAAAGTGCCGAGGACAAACAGCAGTCCTTGCAGATCGCCATCCAGGCGCATTACGCCGCCGTGTTTGATGCCGCCAGCATCCACCGCGCAGCACTGGAGGCAGCGCTGGGCCGCAAGCTGCCGCTGATTGCCACCGGGCACCTGACCACGGTAGGGGCCAGCACCAGCGAGTCGGTGCGCGAAATTTACGTCGGCTCCCTGAATGCCTTTCCGACAACCGCCTTCCCAGTGGTTGACTACATCGCCCTCGGGCATATCCACCAGCCGCAAACGGTCGGCGGCTTCAACCACATTCGTTATTGCGGTTCCCCAATTCCGCTCGGTTTTGACGAGGTTCGCCAGCAAAAGCAGGTACTGCTGGTCGATCTGGATGCCAACGGCCTTCAAACCATCACGCCGTTGCCAGTACCCCGTTTTCAGGCCCTGGCATCGGTCAGCGGCAACCTGCTGGCGCTGGCCGAAAAGATTCGAGCAGCGGCCGCAGACGGCACGCCAGAGCGCCCGGTCTGGCTGGAGGTGACGGTGGCTGAAGACGACTATCTGGCCGACCTGCCAGCGCGCATTGAGGCGATGACGGAAGGGCTGCCGGTGGAAGTGCTGCGCATCCGTCGCCAACGCAGCAATGCGGCTGCCACCCTGGCCGCCGCAGCCCGTGAAACCCTGGACGAACTCAGCCCCCACGATGTGTTTGCCCGCCGCCTTGCCCAGGAGGAGTTGGCAGAAGAGTTGAAGCTCGCCTTGCATGAGCGCTACCGGTCCATCGTCACCAGCCTGCAAGAGGGCCACGCATGAAAATTCTTTCACTGCGCCTGAAGAACCTGAATTCGCTCAAAGGCGAATGGACCATCGACTTCACCCAGCCGCCGTTTGCGGGCAATGGTCTGTTTGCCATTACCGGGCCGACCGGCGCGGGCAAATCGACCCTGCTCGACGCCATCTGCCTGGCGCTGTACCACGAGACGCCGCGCCTGAAAAGCATTTCGGCATCGGCCAACGACATCATGACGCGCCACACCGCCGACTGCCTGGCCGAGGTGAGCTTCGAGGTCAAGGGCGCCGTCTACCGCGCCTTCTGGAGCCAGCGGCGCGCCCGCGACAAAGTGGACGGCGCGCTGCAGGCGCCCAGGGTCGAACTTGCCACGGGTGCGGGCGCGATTCTCAGCAGCCAGAGCAACGACAAGCTCAAACGCATTGAAGCCATCACCGGCCTCGACTTTCCGCGCTTCACCAAATCCATGCTGCTGGCCCAGGGCGGTTTTGCCGCGTTTCTGAACGCCAGCGCCAATGAGCGCGCCGAATTGCTGGAGGAGCTGACGGGCACTGAAATCTACGGCGAGATCTCGAAAAAGGTGTACGAACAGGCAAGGGATGCCAAGCAGCAACTGGACCAATTAAAAGCCCGTGCCGATGGCATGGAGTTGCTGACCGCCGAGCAGCACGAAGCCATGCAGCGCGATGCCGACCGCCTGGGCATCGAACTGGCGGGCGTGCAGAGCGCTCACCAAACCAGCTTGGTGCAACGCCAGTGGCAGCTCAATCGCCTGCAAAACGCGCAAGACATTCAGGCCACCGAGGCCAAACGCGATGCTGCCTATGCCGCGCTGGAAGCCGCCGCGCCAGAACTTCGCCGCCTGGCGGACAGTGCGCCCGCGCAAGCCCTCAAGCCGCTGCACCAGGCGTGGCAGCAAGCGCAAGTGGCGTGTAGCGGCAGCGAAAGCGCGTTGGCAGCGCTGCAGCTTGATTTGAAGCGCCAGCAAGCGGCGCACTACCAGCAGCACGACCTCGCCCAATCCGTCGCGGGCCGCATTGCCAGCGACGCTGAGAAGCAGTTGAAGCTGAAGCAAAGTCAACGCCAGCAACTCGACGACTTCTGCACCGCTCACCCGCAGCGCGCCGCACTGGGCGAACGCCTGGGTGCCTGGCGGCAACAGTTTGACCAACGCCTGAAGCTGCAGCAAAGCCTGGGCACACAGAACAGGGCTTTGCAAACACTCAGCACCGAACAGGGCGAGCGTTCCAGCCAAATAGTCGTCCAACGCTCGCTTGTCGAAACAGCGACCCAAGCCAAAACCGCGTTTGAGGCCGCGCGGCACACTGCGCAGACAGCGCAAAACCTGCGCCTGGCAGGCCAAACACTGGCGGCCATGCGCGAGCAGTGCCAAACCGAACAAGCCAACGTCCACTGCTGGCAGCAAACAGAGACCCTGGCCCGCCAGCGCCGCGCACTGGCCACCCGACACATTGCGCTGACGGCAGAACAGCAGCAGGCCGCAGCCACCATCGCGCCGCAAGAGGCCGCAGTGATTGCCCTGCGCGAGCAGTACAAAAACTTGAAAGAGCAAGTTACCGACAAGCAAAAACTGCTTGACCAGGAACACCGCATTCAAAGCCTGGACACGCACCGACTGGCGCTGCAGCCCGGCGACGCCTGCCCCTTGTGCGGCGCCACGGAACACCCCGCCATTGACGCCTACCAAGCGCTTGACGTATCCAGCACCGCCGCCGCCTTGAAAGACAAGCAGGCCGCGTTGGATGCTTCGGTGGTGGACGGTCAAAAAGCCTCAGCCGAGTTGACTGCCAGCCAAGTCAGTCAAGCCAGCCGCCTCAAGCAGCAAGCGCAAATTGGCCAAGACATTGGCCAGTGGCTGGTGGACTGGACCGAGTTAACCGCGCCCATCACAAGCCCGCGCGCCCTGGCCGCAGACGACTGGCAAAACGCAGAAGGATTGAGCGCGGCCCGCGCCGCCGCTGCGCAGGCCCTGAACCAAACCACTCAAAGCCTGCAAACCGCCGAGGCGGGAGAACAAGCGCTGCACCGGGCGATGGACGCGGTCAACCAAAGCGCCCAGGCGCTGCAGACCGCCACCAACCAGCTGGAGCGCCTGCAACAGGCCGAGCAAGACGCCCTGGCCCGCCAGGGCACATTGAAGGCGGCGCTTCAGTCCGGCCAGGATGACCTTGCCGCGCTGGAGGCAAGCCTCCACGCCACGCTGGCGGAGGCGGGCTACGGCCTGCCAGTCGAATCTGCACCGTGGCTGAAAGAACGCGAAGGCGAATGGCAGCAGTGGCAGCAAATGCAAGGCCAGCTGCAGGAACTGGCGCAGGCCATCACCCGCCAGCACGCGCAATGCGAAGCAGCGCAGACGCAGACCACACTGTGGGTGCAGCGCTGGGGCATTTTGCGGGCCAGCTTTGATGGCGATACGGTTTCGCCTTCCCCACTCATGGTCGAGGCCGGGGGTGATTTGCCCACGGTTCTCACGCAACGCGCGAATGAAATCGACCGGCTGTCGCGGGCCATTGCTGCTTTGCAGGGCCGACAGGCCCAAGTGCAAGGCAACCTGGCACAACAAGGCCCGGCCTTGGCCGATGCAGACAACGCCTGGCAAATGGCGCTTGCCACCAGCCCGTTTGCCAACGCGATGGCTTTTGAGGCGGCCCTGTTGTCTGCGCCAGACCGCCAGCAACTGATCGCGTTGAAAGAGTCGCTGCAAACCGTGCACCAGCAGGCCATGGCCCTGCTGCAGGCCGCACATGACCGGCAAACCCGATTGGAAGAACAGGCCTTGACGGCGTTGTCTCTGGACGACCTGGTTGCGCAATTGGCCGTGCTGGAAGAACAACGCAGCACCCTCAGCCAGCAAATAGGCGCCCAGCGCGCCCTGCTGGCCAAAGACGAGCAACACCGTAAAAGCCAGCAGGCGCTGTTTGAACAAATCGGCGCGCAGACCACCGAGACTGATATCTGGCAACGGCTTGACAGCCTGGTCGGCTCCGCCAAGGGCGACAAATACCGAAAATTTGCGCAGGGGCTGACGCTGGATCACCTGCTGCATCTGGCCAACCGCCACCTTGCGCGCCTGCATGGCCGCTACCTGCTGCGGCGCAAACAGACCGGTGAACTGGAACTGGACATCGTCGACGGCTGGCAGGGCGACGTGGCGCGCGACACGCGCACCCTGTCTGGCGGCGAAAGCTTTTTGGTCAGCCTGGCCCTGGCGCTGTCGCTGTCTGATTTGGTGAGCAACAAGACTTCCATCGACTCCCTGTTTCTGGACGAAGGCTTTGGCACGCTGGACAGCGACACCCTGGAGATCGCCTTAAGCGCCCTCGACACCCTGAACGCCAGCGGCAAGATGATCGGCGTCATCAGCCATGTGGAAAGTTTGAAAGAACGCATTCCCGCGCAGATCCGGGTCGAGAAGGGTGGCGGGATTGGGCATTCAAAGCTACTGTTCTAGGCGCTTTCAAAAACGTCTGTGCGCTCATCTCAACCGTATATCTAATAGTACTTGTCGTTCACGGAGTGAATATCTGTCCCATGATGACTTCGAGTTCCGGTGTCTGCACGCCCGCTAGGTCGAGCACTTGGCAAAGTGCAAGCACTTCATCCCTGCTCTTCACCAATTTACAGAACGATTGAGCCATAGACGGTTTGTCCCCTCCTGTCACTGTATCGGGGTAGTACTCTTCAATTGCACCCTTCTCCAGCACAAATATTCCCCTTGTTCGAAGTGCAGCTAAAAGCCCGCGCTTTTGAAAAACTATGTCTGCCCTTGAGTTGTCAGAAAGCACTTCAAGGCGTGGCAGTGTCTTTTGGAATAGAAAGATCTCGTCGAGGATTCTGCATTGTTCCGCAACGTCCGCCGCCGTCCGCGCCTCGACAAGTGCACGGTGAAGCACCTTAACCCTTTCACGCTGGAATTCTTCTTTTAGTAATTTAGGATTTGGAATGGCCAGAAGGTTCTCATCCGCAATTATTTTGTCCACTGCCACTAGCAAATCTGATCGCATTGCTTTCATTTCGTCAGAAGGATCAGTTTTGTCAAATCCATCTAGCAGGACATCCAGGTCCGACACCAACATAATATTTACGTTGAATTTTGAGAAAAAATCGCGGTATCGTTTGAAGCTGCCCTTCCCGTTTATTTTCACTAGGCTAATAGAATTGGCCTTCAGATCCCATTGGGCATTAATCATTTTTGCGATATGCGGAAGGGCAATAAGCTCGCTATCCCCCTCCACCAAAATGACCCTGCGGGAGAAGAAAGCATGGCTGCCTGTTTCAAAAGAAATAATTTGAAACTGATCTTTGGTCGGCATGTCATTTAAATCAATGGTGAGACAAATGCTCTGGGGTTTTACCTGCTCCGGCAAACGCTGCTTATAGATCTTAATGAACGTCTTTGTAATAGTTGGTGAGAAAAACAGGGGGGAATGAGTTGTTACCAATACCTGTTGGGTTTTGGAAATGAGCGAAAGAGCTTCGAATAAGATATTCTGAGCTTGAGGGTGCAGGTATAGCTCTGGCTCTTCAAAGAGAAATAAAAATTTGTCTTTGGTCGTTTTTGGTTTGTCGTCAGGCTTTTTCCAGTCCGCCTGCTGAGATAGCTGAACATAGGTGCGCAGAATACTAAAGGTAATGGCGCGTTTAAAACCATCGCCTTTATTTTCGACTGGCCCCCTCATGCCATCGTCAGCAACAATAGTTGCATTCGATAGGATTGATTTCACCTCGGGCGGGGGAATGTTGATCTCGATGGAAACATCTCTAAATGTTTCTTGAAGATTTTTCTGAATCGTCGCCTCTATCGCCTTCACTCTTTCCATGCGTTCATCGGAAACTTGACCATCAGCCCCTGTGATGCGGTTCAATTTTTTTCGAAGTGCCTCAAAGGTTTCGACTGCGTCTGAAAGATCAGTTTCAATGACCTCCAACAGGATGTGTAAAAGTTTTCCAAATGACGCACTCTCTTTAGTTTTGAGATCGTCTGAAAAGTCTTTAACCGCAGGGATGTATACCGGTTCAGGCAGTATTCCTCGAATACTGTTGTCGATCCCTGTTGGAAGTGCTATGTCGGCCAGGATCAATTTATCTGGTGGTAATTCGGATACATATTTGTCAATAAGTTCTTTTGCTGCCTTTTGTGTGGTCAGGGCGTTAGTCACTTCAACCGATGCAACCTCGGGGTAGAAGGCTTGTAATGTGTCGCCGAGTTCCTTACCTTTTTTTCCCTTAAAAGCCTCTTCGATTTTTTCTTCGCGGAATTTTTTTTCGTTAGGGATGCTTGTGACAATTCGTAGTTTTGAAGTGCCGTCAGTCGCGTATCGCCGTGCCAGTGTTATCGAAGTGTCTGTGACATATTTCTCAATCTTCTTCTTATTTTCTTCGCCAATTTTGTCGAGAATGTTGTCTGTTAATCCTGAAAAAATACCAGTTATTAGAATTTCCTTTTTAGAATCAAAGTATTCGTGAGGTGAGAGTTTCGTACCATTTATTAGAAGCAAAACTGATTGCAATAGAGTGGACTTGCCCGAGTTGTTTTCTCCGATGACGCAAGAGAAGTCGTCGAGTTTTGAACATGCGTGCACGAGCCCCTTGTAGTTTTCAACTTCGATATGTTCTAGTTTCATCAGTTGTACCTGTTTGATTGAAAGATGGTTATTGCGGTGATAGCAATCTGGCAAAGCGACTGTTTCCACAGAGAGTAATCACCAACCTCTGCGTAGCCCGCGTCGCCGCCACATAAAACACCCGCGCGGCCTCCTGCTCGTCTTCGCCCTCGGCGGGCATGTGGCCCACGCCGGGCAGTGCCACCACCGGGAACTCCAGGCCTTTGCTCACCTTCATGGTCATGATCTGGATGGTGTCGGCACCGGGGTTGAAATCGCCCGTTCGCTTCCGCGCGTTGAAGGGCAGCTTGCGCTGGTGCAGGGCATCGGCGCACAGATCCATGGTTTTCCAGTCTGCGCACAGGATGGCCATGTCTCCCCAAGCGTGCCCTTCTTGGTGTGCAGCGCCCAGGTGGTCGGCAATCGCGAATGCTTCTTCCCGCAAGCTGGGCAGTTTGATGATGATGGGCGCTTGCCCGTCGCGCCCGCAGCTGACCGGCTTGACCAGCGGAATGCCGTCTTCGTCTTTGTCGTCCGCCGTCAGCAGGTCCGCCGCAATCAGGCTGGCAGTTTGCAGAATCTGCCGGGTGTTGCGGTAGTTGATTCTCAAGATCGTGGTGCGGCCTTGCGCCTGCACGCCGACGCTTTTGAAACTGAAATTTTTGCTGCGGCTGCGCTCGTAAATGCTTTGCGCGTCGTCGTAGAGCAGCAGCAAGCTGTTGGTGGTGGGGTCCACCATCTGCGTCACCAGCCTGAGCCATTCGGGGGCAAAGTCATGGCCTTCGTCAATCAGGATGGCCTGGTACTGGCCCGACGGAATCTGGCTGCGGTCAACGCCGTGAATGACGCGTTGAACCAGCTCTGCAACGTACTGCTCGCGCCCGACCTGACCGGGCAGCGTTTGGCCATACGTGACCAGTTGGTCCCGGCACCACTTGTGAAAATGCCGCGCATGCACCATGCCGGACAGCCCCTTGGCCTCCATGCTGGATGCCAGCTTGACGGCCAACGGCTCGTTGTAGCAAAGAATCAATATCGGTTTGGACGCGGGCGTGTGGGCCTTGGCCAGGTACTCGGCGCGGTAGCCGAGGATCATGGTTTTGCCGGAGCCGGCCACGCCGTGAATCACGCGGTGGCCGTCGCCCAGGCTGCGGGCGAGCTGCTCCTGCTGCAGGTCCATCACGCGCAGCATGTCGGGGAATTCGGCGTCGGGGTCGTTGTCGTCAAACAGGGCGCCCTGCGTTTGCACGCGCACCTGCGGAAACATGTTCCAGCGCACGCGGTCCAGCTGCGGCAGTGACATGAGGCCGCCGCCAAAGGTATGCGGAAACATGTGCCAGAGCCGCTGCTGAAATTCTTCTAAGCCAGCGGTTTCAAGCATTTCGTCCTGACAAATCACATAGTGCGGCTCAATCGCCTCGCCCAGCCCGGCGGCGTCGAACTGCTTGCGCGTGATGCGGGTAAAAACCACGCCATGGCCCCACGGAAAGGCGAGCTTGCCCTGGTGCCGGCCTTCGGCATGAACCAGCTGCGGGTCGCGCTCTAGGGCGTTCACCACTTGAATTGCGCAAAACCGCGCTTGCGCCAGCGGGCTCATGACCGCCTTGACGCGCCCGTCCACCAGAATGTCCCACGCCTGCCGGGTGGCTTGCTGGATAGTCTCCAGCTTCCAGTCCTTGGTTTCCAGAATCAAGAGGCCGCGCCGGGGATGCAGCACCACAAAGTCGGGGTGCGACTGCTTGGGGCCGACCGGCACGTCGTACCAGAGCAAATAGTCGTCATCGAGCTTTTGCTCCAGCCGCTCGGCCAGCCGGCGCTCGCCGGGGGTCATTCGCGACACGCAGGAGCCGATTGCAGGAATAAGCGTCGCCATTCGGCTGTTTTACCGGTAAAAAATGGCGTTAGCCCAATAACCACGGGCGCAAGCAGCTATCAAAAGCATAGTTTCATGCGTCATGACTGCAACCCTGTCGGGGAATTAAAAGCTGTCATCCGCAAGCCACCAACCTTTCAATACATTCGCTAACATTTTGTAACTCACCATCATGCGGCCAAAGAGGCCCTACCGCCAGCATGGAATGAAGGCATTGGTATTCAAATGCGCAAATAAACCTGGTGAATCGGCTAAATAGAACGCCGGGCGTGCGCGTTCGCGCCAAGGCGCTGGCGCAGACAAGCCCGGTATTGCTCTGGATCAAAAGCCGCCGGCAACCGGCGGCAGCGGGGCAGGCATGGGCGTATGCAGCGGCAGGATTTGCGGTTTTAGATTTTCGTTCCTGGCGTCACGACATCAAAGTGCAAGCCGAGGAAACAAATAGGCGCTTGTCCTACAGTTTTGCAGCCTTCAAAACAATTGGATTTCAAGCCTGCTGCCTGAATAATCAAGCATTGCGTGCAGCTGTTGCAGCAAACCACCGGGAGATAACGCATGCCCTCAGATTCAGCGCCAGCCGTGCGCAGCGGCTACCTCAGCCCCGACGATTTGAATCGCGATCTGCAAGCGGAATACGGCCAGTTGCGTGAAGAACTGGAGCGATTGATGGCCGAGCCGGTCAAGGATTTTCCGGGGATTGACCTGCTGGTTGACCGGCTTGAGATGCTGCAGTTGGCGATCAAGGAAAAGCACGGCATCCAGGGCAACAACCCGAATGAGTGAAGGCGCCACAGCGGCCTGTTTTTTTAAACATCAAATCACATCAACCCGTTTTTTAAACACAAGGGAACAAGCCATGGCGACCAGCAGCATTAGGGGCGGCTCGACACCGCCCGAAGAGATCAGCGGCAAGGATGTGCATTCTTTAGGGCCAAGCGACAACTCCGACAGCGGCAGTGATGCCGTGGGCGCTTACGGTGACGACGAGTTGGCCAGCGACAGCGATGCAGCGGGCACCGGCGAGCGCGCTGCGGTCGGCACCGGGCGCGACCGGCCCAATGCCGATAGCATGCTCGACCAGATTGAACAGTTGCGCGGCGTTGCGGCAGACGATGCGCTGGATGACGCGGGTGGGGACGAGCCCGCGCAAGACCTTGACGATTTGGGCGAGCCTGATGCGCCGCAGGCCGATGCGGGTGACGGGGGCGATGAGGCTGACAAGAAGGCCGGCAAACGCGGTAAAGCCTAAAAGCGCCGCCGCTGTGCCATCATCAGTGGCCCAGGCGCTGGTCCTTCCAGCGCCTGAAAAACCGCTAGAACCGACGCTTGAACCGCCGCCCGTACACCCATGAAACTTTCAAAACTGGCCCAGTCTTCCGCACTGGAAGACAAGACCTTCCTGTTGCTGCTGTTGCTGGTGTCGCTGGCTTTTTTCTGGGTGCTCTGGCCTTTTTATGGGGCGGTGTTCTGGGGCGCAATTTTCGCCATTTTGTTCAGCGGGCTTTTCTTGCGACTGCTCAAGCGGCTGGCACCAAGGCGTACGCTGGCCGCGCTGCTCACGGTGTTGATCATTCTGGTGCTGGTCATTTTGCCGGTAGGTTTTATCGGCGGCTTGCTGGTGCAGGAAGCCTCTGGCGTGTATGCGCGCGTGCAGTCGGGCGACTTGAGCTTTGGGCGGTATTTTCAACAGGTCTACAACGCACTGCCGGCCTGGGCCACCACCCTGCTGGAGCGTTCGGGCCTGAACGACCTGGGGGTAATTCAAGAGCGCCTGACGACCAGCCTGACCCGGGGCAGCCAGTTCATTGCCACGCAGGCACTGAACATCGGGCAGAACGCCTTTGATTTTTTTGTCAGCTTTTTTGTCATGCTGTACCTGCTGTTTTTCTTTTTGCGCGATGGAGCGGCGCTGTCGTGGCGCATCCGCGATGCGATTCCACTGGAAATGCAGATCAAGCGCAGCCTTTTCAGCAAGTTCACCACGGTGATACGTGCCACCGTCAAGGGCAACATCGTGGTGGCGATGCTGCAGGGCGCGCTGGGCGGCCTGATCTTCTGGTTTCTTGGCGTTCACGCACCGGTGCTGTGGGGCACGCTGATGGCTTTCTTGTCGCTGTTGCCGGCGGTGGGGGCGGCTTTGGTGTGGCTGCCGGTGGCGATCTACTTTTTGGCCACGGGTGCACTCTGGCAGGGCGTGGTGTTGATCGCCTTTGGCGTGCTGGTGATTGGCCTGGTCGACAATATTTTGCGACCAGTGCTGGTCGGCAAGGACACCAAGATGCCGGACTACGTGGTGCTGGTGTCAACCATAGGCGGCATGGCGCTGTTCGGGCTGAATGGCTTTGTCATTGGCCCGGTGATTGCGGCCATGTTCATGGCGGCCTGGGACATTTTTCTTAAGGCCCGCGAGGCCGAACCGCTGGAGGCGCCGGGCCAGGAGCCGCGCCAGGATCTGTAGGGGGCTTTGGTCGCCCGGGGGTTGATGCGGAGGGCCCCGCATCACGTCCCTTCAGTACACGGTAAAGGTACGGCTGTAACCACTGCCGGCATGAAACGACTGCTGGTAAATAAGCCGGTTGTTTGACGCGACGATGAGCGTGTGGGAGCCGGTGTCAATGCGCAGCGAGGTATCGCCTTCCAGGTAGCTGCCCACCTGGCCCATGTCGATGCCGTCCAGAATGATTTTTGAATTGAGCACACGCTCGGTGGTGGCCTTGAAGGAAATCTGCGGTCGCCGGTCGGCCTCGCCTTGTGATTCTGTGGGCATCAGGCTGCAGGCGCTGAGCGCCATCACACCGGCCAGCATCGATACGATTTTCTTTATCACCAGATTCCCTCAAAAATAAACCAGTAGTTGTGCTGTGCGGCGCGTGCATTAGTCGCACAAGACGGAATCGGCACCCAGAAAGCGCCACTTGATAGCCGCCAATTCGTTCATCCCTCAGCCAACACTTTGTAACCTTCGATCATGCGACTAAACCCCCCGTAAGGCCAGCGGGCCACGAAGGTATTGGTACTCAAATGCACACTTCGATTGACGAATTTGCAAGATAAACGCCCGGAAGCCAGCGCCCGGCCCCATTACCCTGAAAACCCAGTTTTAGGTATCAATGCCGCGTTTAGCCCAAGCGATACGGGCGCGGCCAGCTATTAATAAGATAGCTAAGCTGCAGCCGCGTGGGTGCATAAACGGGAGAGAGGTGCTTGCCCAGAGCGGGCAACGCGCGAATGGGACGATGGCCGCGGCGGGGCGCTTGGAGATCGTGCCAACCAGCGCGGCCATGAACGCGGCAGGCAGGAGGGCGCGGCACCCTGGCTGCGATAGCGGCACTTCTGCGTAAAAGCCGCGCCTTGCCAAAACGGTGTTTGCTACTCGTCGGGCACCACCGTCAGCCGCCCGCTTTTTTTGGCTTTGACGCGCGCATCTTCGCCCCCGCCTTGTTTTTGGCAGGCCAATGCGAACTGGCCATTGGCGGTCGGAGTGAAGCGGTGGCTCGACTTCTGTTTGCCAATCGCTTTGCCCGGATTGAAGTTCGAGACAAATTCCTGCGAAGCTTCGGACGTGCGCACTGACAGTTCCACGGGCTTGCCCTTCTTGACCACGATTTCTC
Organism: Polaromonas sp.; assembly: GCF_012927455.1. GTDB lineage: Bacteria > Pseudomonadota > Gammaproteobacteria > Burkholderiales > Burkholderiaceae_C > Polaromonas. The sequence goes on from NZ_JABBPE010000016.1 coordinate 292,772, forward strand.
GCGGGTCGAAGACGCCGTTGCCGCACTCGACGTTGACCACCTGCACGCCTCTGGCGTCGGGCACGGCGTACCACGCCTCGGTGCCGATGGCTTGCGACTGCGCAACGCCGCACCCGGCCGCCAGCGCGAGGATGAAGAGGAGGTGTTTCGGTTTGTTCATTACGTTCTCCTATCTGACTGCCGACACATTGTTGGAAAAGATGCTTTCGCCGTTGCTACAGTTGGCTACGCTGCGTGAAGCCCTTGCTTTATCACGTCGGTTCTTTGAGGGAAACCCAGGCTACCGGAGTGTCGCCCTGCACAGTGTTTAACAGATGTACCTCTCCCAGTAGAAAGTGCTGACCGTCGGAATGTAGCCGGGGTTTGCGAACTTGGCCCTGTAGAGATTGCCGTCGGTATACAACACGACAGCGCCGGCGGCATATTGTGTGCCGCTGACCCAGCTTGGAAAACTGCAGGTGGGAGTTGGCGTGGGCGTCGGCGTGGGAGGAGGTGTGGCCGTGCAGAAGTAAGGTTCCCAGAAGAAAGTGCTGACCGTTGGGATGTAGCCAGGGTTGGCAAACTTGGCGCGATACAGATTGCCGTCTGTGTAGGTCACGATACTGCCGGCCGCATATTGCGTGCCGCTGACCCAGTCCGGAAAACTGCAGGTGGGCGTGGGCGTGGGCGTGGGCGTTGGCGTTGGCGTTGGCGTTGGTGTGGGTGTGGGGGGAGCTGTGCCCGTGCAGACGTAGGGTTCCCAGAAAAAAGTGCTGACCGTCGGAATGTAGCCCGGGTTGGCAAACTTGGCGCGATACAGATTGCCGTCCGTATAGGTCACGATGCTGCCGGCCGCATATTGCGTGCCGCTGACCCAGTTCGGAAAACTGCAGACGGGCGTTGGCGTTGGCGTTGGCGTGGGGGGAGGTGTGGCCGTGCAGACGAAGGGCTCCCAGTAGAAAGTGCTGACTGTTGGGATGTAGCCCGGGTTGGCAAACTTGGCGCGATACAGATTGCCGTCCGTATAAGCCACGATGCTGCCGGCCGCATATTGCGTGCCGCTGACCCAGTTCGGAAAACTGCAGGCCGGCGCCGGTGTTGGCGGCGGTCCAGCGACCACGGTGGCCGAGACTTCGGCTGACTGTGCGCTTTCAGTGGCGCTATTGGCCGCTGTAACCACGTAGTAATAGGTGCCGCTTGCCGGCAGTGCCGTGTCGCTGAAGGAAGGCGAGCTCAGGCCGGTGCGGTAGGGGGTGGTGCCTTGGCTGGCTGGTGCCTGGCTGCGGTAAATGTTGAACGAGGTGGCGCCAGCCGGAGGGGGGGTCCAGCTGAGGTTGATGGCCTGAGCTGCCGCTGCCGCCTGCACGTTGCCAGGCATTGCCAGCGGCGCCACCGCGAAGCGCGCCAAAACGTTGCGCGTGGCCTGCTTGACGGCCTCGTTCTCAAGGTTTCTGAAGGCATAGTTGTCGAGCCCCCAGACCCATTGCATGGAGCCGGTGGCAAACACGATGGCCCCGGCCGGCGTGGTGTAGGTCGCCATGTGCGAGCCACCCCAGGTGTCGGGCGAGTCGGCAATTTTTCTCAGTTGCGGCGGCGAGTAGCCGTTGTCGGCGATGGCATCGGTCTCATACCCCAGCAGGCCCACAAAGCGGGAGCTGTTGATCACGCCGGAACCCCGGTAAACCCAACTGCTAGCGTCAGACACCACCATGTCGCCGTTGAACGGATCGCCGTGGTACATCACCCCGACCAGTCCGTTTTCAGGCTGGGCCACGCTGTCGTTCACGCCGAAGATGGGCTTCAGGTCGCGAAAGCGCGCCGTGATGAATTTGTCATTCGTCAAGTCTGCGTCCAGTGCCATGGGGTCCATGCTCTGCGCTGCCTCCTTGTACCCGACCATGGTGCGATTGAGCTCTCCGGTGGAGCTGGGTTCGAAGCGAACCTGCCAGTACACCTCGTTGGCGGTAAAAAAGCCAAAATGCACGCCCTGGGCCTGCGCCGCATGGGCCGCGCTTTTCATCTGATAAGACCAGTATTCGTCATGCCCGGCAGCCAGAAAAGCCCGGTGGTTGAGCAGCTGGCCGCCATTGGTGTGCAGGTCGATATTTGCCACGTAAGAAACGTCGTAGCCCTCTCGCTCGAGAAAATTCACCATGTAGACTTCCCAATCGAAAAAGTTGCCCGAACCGCCGAAGAAGCCGCTGCGGGCGTAGGGCCGGTTGAAGGACACTTTGCGCGCCGGACCGCCAACGCTGTTGTAGGTATAAAGCGACTTGCCGCCCCAGTTGTTGTAGGCCTGCGAGGTGGTGGCGGTTGACTGGTACAGATAGGGGGAGCGCGAGGTGTCGTCGCGCACCACGAAGATGATGTGGCTTTCTGTGCCCGCGTTGGGTGCACTGGTCGTGTTGGGTGATAGCTTGGCCAGGTAGATGCCGGTGGCCCAGTCGGTCTTGTCGACCGTATTGGGAACGGTGATGCGGTAGGACTCAAGCCAGTTGCACTCAATCAGGCCGGTTACCGGGTCGGGCTGCGGTGTCGACTGTTTCACGCCCGTCAGCGTTACCGTGCTCATTAGCCGCGCGCCTTGGCCGCCATACCAGCCCATGCGGTAAATCGACAGCGTGTAAGTGGGGGCCGCGCTGCTGACAAAAAAGCGGATGGTTTCCCCGCGATTGACGCTGGTGTGCGAGGCATAGCCTTCAACTGTGGGGGTGGCGGAGGGCGCTGTCAGTCGCCATGAGGAGGTGCCAAGCTTGGCGTTCTCGGCCTGTATCACGTTTTGCTGCCCCCAGGAGACGCTGCAGAAAAACCAAAATAACAAGAACAGCCCACGCGGAAGAGTAGCAAAGCGTTGCATGAGCCCCCCTTTATTGGTAAAAATTAAAGTGCATTAATCCATCTTGAAACCCGATAGTAGTAGTACTTTTGATGTTTCGCAATGAAACTTCCGAATGGAAACATTCAAGTTAAATTTCCCAGCCTTCGTATGACACTTGAACTGGCTTGGCGGCGCGGTCTTCTTCAGCGTTGTTGCGAAGCCGCGCGAACTGGCAGACACTGTCAGTTGAGATTGCTCGACAAATCTGCCACCCTGGGAGGCCAGCCATGAAATCCGTCGCCAACATACTGAAGTCAAAAGCGGACGCTGACGTTTACTCGATCGCTCCGTCGGCGACGGTGTTTGATGCGCTGAAGTTGATGTCTGAGAAAAACATCGGCTCGCTGCTGGTGACGGAGCGCGATGCCATCGTCGGCATCGTGACCGAACGCGATTACGCCCGCAAGGTTGCGCTGCTGGGGCGGTCGTCACCGCTGACGCAGGTGCGCGAAGTCATGACCACGGCGGTGATGTTTGTCGGCCCCGAGCAGTCGCCCGACCACTGCATGGCGCTGATGACGCAGCACCGCTTGCGGCACCTGCCCGTGGTTGAAGACGGCAAGCTGCTGGGACTCATCTCCATCGGTGATCTGGTGAAAGACATCATTTCCGAGCAAAAATTTATTATTGAGCAGCTGGAGCGGTACATCGCAGGGGATCGGTATTGAGTTGCTGATGTTTTAGCTCTAGGCGTTTTGGGAGATGCCCAAGGATTTAATTTTTATTGGCTTGGTTGATGGGTTGGTTTTTTTGAGCGAGGCTGGCCGGGCCGGCGGTCTTGGACAAGCAACGGACGCTATTAAATAAGTAGCTAATTGCGCTTACATCCATTGGTTTGAACCTTCTTTTCACACGCGTCGCCAGCCCGCAGGACAGCCAGCAGCCGCGGCCGCTATCAATAACGTAGCAAGCCCGCCGTCGGTATGACGTTCTGACATGCTTTGTCGGCGAAGACCTACACGACACAAATCAGCCGCTCGGTAAGGTGAAACTGGTCGGCGCAATTCTACGAACAGCCGACCCGCGACAGCTTTAATCTTGAAAGGTTAGTTCCCAAGCTGTCGCGCCAGGATTCCGTTAGTTTTTCAAGTCACATTTACCAGGAGTTCATGATGAACAAGGATCAAGTCAAAGGCGCTACCAAGGAAGCTGCAGGCAAAGTACAGGAAGCAGCGGGCAAGCTGGTTAACAGCAAAGAGCAGCAGGCCAAGGGCTTGGGCAAGCAGGTTGCTGGCAATGTTCAAAAGAACTACGGCGACGCGAAGGAAAATTTGAAAGACGCGTCCAAGTAAGCCTGCGCGCAGGCTTGAAATAGTCGGTGCATTTGAGCCGCCCACTCCGCAAGATGTCTTGCGAAGTGGGCGGCTTCGCGTGGGCGATGAACTGGCCGTCGCGACGTCATCAAAGGGTTAAAAATGTGTTTCGCGGTGTTTAATCTCTAGCCCCCAACGACGCCTTGAGGTAATGTGGATGGGTAAGTGCGGACCTGTTTCGGTGCCGCTTGCACCCCTTTAATCCAACCCAAAAAATCATAACTCTCGCAAAGGACATTTCCTATGGCCAAGCTTGTCGCGCTCTACAAAAAACCGCAGGACACTGCAGCGTTCGACCGCCATTATTCTTCTATTCATCTACCCCTTGCGAGGAAGATTCCGAACTTGCTCAGTTATGAGATCAGCACCGGCGCGGTGGCCTCGGCCGCTGGCGACTCGCCCTACCATCTGGTGGCGATTCTGGAGTTCGAGTCGTTGGAGTCCATCCAGCAAGCGCTGGGCTCGCCCGAAGGGCAGGCCACGGCCGCAGATTTAAGCAATTTTGCGCAAGCGGGCGTCGAAATGCTGATGTTCGATTCCAAGGAAGTCTGATCCGAACCCGCAAAGCCGCAACGTTGCGAAGCCGAGAAGCACAAGCCGCCAGGCACTGCCGCGGATTCAGGCGGGATGCGGCGGCCCCGGTAGCAGCGTAAACGCCAGCGCGCCCGCCGCCAGCAGCGCTGCAATGCTGGCCAGCACCGCCGTGAAGGGCTCAACGCGTTGCGCCGCTGCCAGGGATGCGACCAGGCCAGTAAACCACTGCATCGCCGCTACGCCCAGAAACATCGCCATGGTGAACACCGCCATGGCGCGCCCGGTGATGGCCGGCGGGTAAGCGGCGCGCACATCAGCGTACTGCAGCACCAGGTAGCCGGACAGCGCCCCAATGACGATGGGACCCAGCACGTCGATGACGCTGTTGTGCGTAAATGCAAACGCCGCAAACAGTGCGGACAGCAGCAGCGTGAAACCGACGATCCAGCGCCGGCGCTGCGCCGGGCCGGGGTCAAAGCGGCCGAACAGCGGTGGCCCAAACAGCGAGGCCAGCGACATCGCCAGCGCGACATTGCCGCTTTGCACCAGGGAAAAGCCATGGCGCTGCATCAGCATGGGGCCTAGCCATAGGCCGCGCAGCGCAATGAAGGACGCATAGCCAACGCCGGCCAGCAGCACAATGCCCAGCGTGTGCGGCAGCATGAAAATCGCGCCGAACTTGCCAATCGCCTGACCCAGTGATTCCTTGGGGTGGGTCGCGCCGCCCAGGCCGGGCGGCGATGGGGGTGGGGGCTCATACACCAGCGCCCAGATCAGCAGCCAGGCCAGCGCGGCCAGCCCACCCAGCACCCAAAAGCCCATGCGCCACGACGTGGCCTGTATCAGCCAGGCCAGCGGCGTGCCGGTCAGCAGCATGCCGATGCCGCCCAGGCCCAGCGTGAGCCCGGAAATCGCGGCAAAGCGGTCAGCCGGCAAGTGCCGCGCGATGAACACGGTGCACACCAAAAACGCCGGCGCGCAGCCGATGCCTATCAACACCTGGCCCGCCACCAGCACGGCGTAGCTGGGCGCCAGCGCCGACAGCGCAGAGCCGGCAATGGCGATCGGAAAAGCCGTCAGCACGGTGCGCCGCACGCCGTGCAGATCAATGCCAATGCCCATGAACAATTGCATGGCGCCAAAAGCAAAGTGAAAGGCGCCGGCGAACAGGCCGAGCGCCTGCGCATTCAAGTGAAAGTCGGCTTGCAGGGGCGCGGCCATGATGGCCGCCACGGTGCGGTAGGCCTGGCTGAGCGCGAATGCGGTGGTCAGCGCGAACAGCATGACCCAGACCGGGCGCGCGCGGGGCGCGGCGCGCCGGGGTGCGGTTGCGGGTGGCTGCAGGGGGCTGGAGTTCATGGCGGTATTGGGCGTTGAGGGTACACCGAGGCGGCGTCTTTCTCTGTTTGCGGTTTACCGAAAGCCCCCATCCCACCCTTTCCCCAACGACGGGAAAGGCTGATACGTAATTTTTTAAGTATCAAATAGGCCGCCAGCCCAATCAGGACGGGCGCAACTAGCTATTAAAAATATAGCATTAGACGTAACAAGGACGGGGCGTTCTGCGGCGCCGCTTAAGCCGCTATTGCGTTACAGCGCCGCCGTCGCTGTGCTGCCGCGCCACCAGACCAATCAACGCCGAGCGGCCACTGTGCCGCTCGCCTTCGCTCAGTTCAGCCTCGTAGTCTTGCAGCACCAGCAATTCAAAATCGGCAAAGCTCTCGCGCAGCAGCGCCTCGGTGTAGAGGTGCGACAGCTGCGGCGGGCCGCCGCTTTGGTAGTCAAGCTGACGCGGTGTGTAGCCCTGCAGCACCAGGGTGCCGCCGGGCTTGAGGCAGCGCTTGATGTTGGCAAACAAGCGCTCGCGCATCGCCGGATCGGCGAATTGCACGAAGATGGCCGCCACGCCGTCGTAGTGGTGCAGCGGCCACGGGTAGGCATCGCAGTCGCTGACGGCAAAGTTGACCAACACGCCTTGCTGCGCGGCCAGCCGCCGCGCCTTGGAAACGCCGACGCTGGCGATGTCAAACGCATCCACCTGCAAGCCCTGGCGGGCCAGCCAGACGCTGTTGCGGCCCTCGCCGTCGGCCACGCACAGCACGCGCTGCCCGGGCTGCCAGGCGAGGGCCTGCGCGCGCAGCCAGGCATTGGGCTCGGTGCCAAAAATGTAGGTCTCGTCGTCGAAGCGGCGGTTCCAGGTGTCGGCGGCGTCTGCAAAAGGGCTGGTGGATGAAGAGGTCATAAGTATCTGAATGTAGACAAGACGTGGATTTGAATGGCGGTGAGGTCGATGGCAACTTCATCTTAGTCGCGCCACTTCGGGTATCGTGGCGGCAAATTCATCCCGGAGTTTCCCGTGCCAGACGCCATTCACTTTTACGAACCCCGACACGGCCACCGCCTGCCGCACGACCCATTCAATGCCATCGTCGGGCCGCGCCCGATTGGCTGGATTTCGTCGCGCAGTTCAGCCGGTGCGCTAAACCTGGCGCCCTACAGTTTCTTCAACGCCTTCAACTACACGCCGCCCATCGTCGGCTTTGCCAGCATCGGCTACAAGGACACGCTGCGAAACATTGAGCAGACCGGCGAGTTCGCCTGGAACCTGGCGACGCGCCCGCTCGCCGAGGCGATGAACCAGAGCTGCGCCGCCGTGGCGCCCGAAGTCAACGAGTTTGAATTGGCCGGCCTGACGCCGCTGGACTCGCGCGTGATTGCGGTGCCGCGCGTGGCTGAAAGTCCGGTCTCGTTCGAATGCCGCCGCACGCAGATCGTGCAGTTGCAGGGCACTGATGGCGCCAAGGTGCCGACCTGGCTGGTGCTGGGTGAAGTGGTGGCCGTGCACATCGCGCAGAGCCTGCTGAAAGACGGCGTGTATGACACCGCAGCGGCCGGACACATCCTGCGCGGCGGCGGCCCGGCCGATTATTTTTCCATCGGCCCCGAGCAGTTGTTTCGCATGCGTCGCCCGCAGTAGCGCGGCGAGAGTTGCTGCATGGAGCTGTCGCAGACCTTGCAGCAGGGCCTGGCTGTGTCGCTCAAGTGAAACTTCATGTAAGCCGGGTCAACACCACGCGCCGCCCACCCGTTGAAAGCTCAGGTTGCAATGAAATCTTTCTAGTCAACTCATCTAATCCAAAGGAATAGACATGAACAAGTTACTCGCTTCCCTGATCGCCGGTCTGTTTGTCAGTGCTGCATTTGCACAAGCCCCTGCTGCTCCCGCTGCGCCTGCTATCACACCTGCTTCACCCGCAGTTGTGAAAGCAGAAGCCAAGGCCGACAAAGCCAACGCCGCTGCCGCCACCAGCGAAGCCAAGGTTGATGCCAAAGCCGATGCCAAAGTGCAAAAAGCCGAAGTGAACGCCGGCGAAAAGAAGATCAAGGCCTCTACCAAAGCTGAAAAAGCCAAAGCCAGCGCCAACGCCAAAGCTGCAAAAGCTGACGCGGACGACAAGGTCAAAGCAGAAGCCAAAGCCGCCAAAGTTGAAGTCAAGGCTGATGCCAAAGCCGAAAAAGCTGTTGCCAACGCCAACGCCAAAGTAGACGGCGTGAAGGTCGATGCAAAAGCTGACAAAGCCAATGCAAAAACCGAAACAAAAGCAATCAAAGCCGAAGGCAAGGTTGATGTGAACACGGCTCCCGCCAAGTAAGCGTTTCTCGCTCTCTTAAAAAAGACAGGCCTGGCCTGTCTTTTTTTATGCCCGAACGTTCTGGAGTTGACAGGGCTTGACTGAAGCGCAGGACTGCTTGCTCCCGCTTACCCCTGCGTTCTGCACGCAACCGGCCGCTTCAGCGAATGCGCGGCAGGGCCTGCAGTTGCTCGGGCGTGGTGAAGTAGGCGGCGTTGGCGCCCAGGCGCTTGCGCGCTTGCGCCAGCTCGTGGCGCGCAACGCTGCGCAGGTGCACTTCGTCGGGCCCGTCCATCAAATGCAGGGCGCGGCCCCAGGTGCAAAAATAAGCCAGCGGCGTGTCTGGCGACAGGCCCATGGCACCGAACACCTGCATGGCGCGGTCTACCACGCGTGTCTGCAGGCGCGCCGCCACCACCTTGATGGCCGCTACCTGCGCGCGCAGCTGCGCGGCCTCGCAGGTCCCCTGGTCAAGCAACCAGGCGGTATGCAGCACCAGCAGGCGCGCCTGGTCAATCTCTATGCGCGACTCGGCAATCCAGTCCTGCACGTTAGAAAAATCCGAGAGGTGCTTGCCGAAGGCTTCGCGTTCCAGCGTTCGTTCGGTGGCCAGCGCCAGCGCCAGTTCGCACTGGCCGATGGCGCGCATGCAGTGATGGATGCGCCCCGGCCCTAGGCGCGCCTGCGCCATCGCGAAGCCCTCACCCCAAGCCTCCCAGCCGCCCAGCAAATGGTCGGCTGGCACGCGCACATCACGCAGCAAAATTTCGCAATGCCCTTCGGGCGCCAGGTGGTGCACCACGGCAATGTTGCGCAGCACCTGCACGCCGGGGCTGTCCAGCGGCACCAGCAACATGCTGTGCTGATGGTGCGCGCCGTCTGCGTCGCCTTCGGCCGCATCGGCGTTGCGGCACATCACGATCAGCAGCGTGCAACGCGGGTGCGCCGCGCCGGTGATAAACCACTTGCGGCCGTTCAGCACCAGTTGCGCGCCTTCGCGCCGCACACTGGTCTGCAGGTTGGTCGGATCGGACGAGGCGACGTCGGGTTCTGACATGGCGAAGGCCGAGCGGATGCGGCCATCGAGCAGCGGCACCAACCACCGCGCGCGCTGCGCCGACGTGGCAAAACGCTGCAGCAGTTCGATGTTGCCGGTGTCGGGGGCGCTGCAGTTAAACACCTCGGCAGCCCAAGGCAGGCGCCCCATGATTTCAGCCAGCGGCGCGTAGTCGAGGTTGCACAGGCGCGTGCCGGGCTGGTCTGAGCCCAGGCTGGGCAAGAACAGATTCCACAGCCCCTCTTCGCGCGCCAGCGCTTTGAGGTCTTCAACAAAGGGCGGCGGGTACATGCCGTCTTGCACCGAGCGGTGCCAGGCGGCGTTATAGGGCAGCAGATAGCGCTGCATGAACGCTTCAAGCTGCAGGCGCAGCGCTTGCGCGCGCGGAGAATGTGCAAAGTCCATGCGCCATTGTCCTGCCGGGGCGGCGCGCTGTCAGCGCGCAGGTGACAGGTTTAGCGAAGTGCTCCCGGTACATGGAGCGAGTTCACGCCTGGTTAGAAATGCAATGACCGAGGGACTATCGGCAAAAGTAGTCGTTGACCACCGGCGTGGTGTCCTGCACAACGGCAAACGCATCGATGCAGTCTGTGGTGGTGTCTAGCCGCTCATACACCACGACCGTAAATCTTGAAGGCCGCGCCGGAATATTCATGATCAGGCGGGGCGCGCCAAAGGTTTTGACCAGCTCCTGGTACGGCCGGCCGTTCCAGGACGATTTCATGGATTTTTCCCGCTGGTCGCGACTATACGAGTTTGGATGCCCGCCGTCGCGCTGCGCAACCGGCAGCTCACCGCAGGCGCCTAGCAGTAGCGCGCCAACAAGCGCGGTGGACAATCGCAAAAACCAAAAATTCAGGACCATGATGGCTATCGTCACTCAATGGTGAAACAGGTGCGGGCACGGCCTTCGCCTTGCATTCGTCGCACCGCTGTCAGGGTGCCGTTGGCGACTTCAGAGTGGGATGATTTCCCCACCGGAAATTCGATGGATGCTTAAGCGCATCAGTATAAGAATGCGTTATGACAGCAGGCTTACCAAGCTGCGCTCGCCAGTTGCAAAGACCGGCTTGATGCGAAGAAGTTAGCCAGGCGCTTTGCCGTCAACCCCGTCAACTAACTCCCGGCCTTTGACGAAAGCGAGATCTTCTGTAACGGCTTGCGTTGAATAAAAGCTTGCCGGGTCTGACTCGGCGCTGGACAGCGGTGTCGCCGTCGGTCCCGCTCCGCTATCAGTAATTCTGACTTTGAAATCCCATTGTTGACCGTGGCCGTCAAGTTCTTCAGCCTGATGGGCGCGCACTGCCGTGCAGACATGTATCTGCTTGTCGTGATAATCCAGCGTTTTCCACTCCGGTTGATCGTTCTTTGCCGTGTCTTTGAGGGTGGCCATCGCGTTCTCCTTTGCGCTTGCAGCGGGTTGCTCGAACGACAGTCATTGTCGCAAACGAAAGCCCACGCGCACGCGCCCCCGCTGAAGACTTGACGTAACGTGCGTGAAATTGCGTTTCGCAGCGGAGATTTGACTGGTCTTCCTGAGCCCAGGCTGGCGGGCTCAGCCTTGCAGCATGCCCCGGCTCTCGATAAAAGCGATCACCTCGGCCACACCCGCCTGGGTTTTAAGGTTGGTCATGACAAAGGGTTTGAGGCCGCGCGCAGTGCTGCGCATGCGCACGGTGTCGGCGCGCATCACATCCAGATCAGCGCCTACGTAAGGCGCCAAGTCGATCTTGTTAATGACGAACAGATCGCTCTTGGTGATGCCGGGGCCGCCCTTGCGCGGAATCTTTTCGCCGCCCGCCACGTCGATCACGTAAATCGTCAGGTCGCTCAGTTCCGGGCTGAAGGTGGCGGCCAGGTTGTCGCCGCCGGACTCGATGAAGACAATGTCGGCGTCGGGAAATTCCGCCAGCATGCGGTCTATGGCTTCGAGGTTGATGGAAGCGTCTTCGCGAATCGCGGTATGTGGACAGCCGCCGGTTTCCACTCCCATGATGCGCTCGGCGTCCAGCGCGCCGCTGACGGTGAGCAGGCGCTGGTCCTCCTTGGTGTAGATGTCGTTGGTGATGACCACCAGGTCGTAGCGTTCGCGCATGGCCTTGCAAAGCATCTCGAGCAGCGTGGTCTTGCCCGAGCCGACAGGTCCACCTATGCCGACACGCAGCGGTGGGAGTTTCTTGCTGCGGTTGGCGATGTGGTGCAGGGTCATAGTGCCCCCACGTTTGCCGCCAGGGCGGCTGCACTGTCCCCCGAGGGGGCGCGATCTAGTTTGAAGCGGTTCTGCACTGCGAAGAGCGCGTCCACGTTTGCCGCCAGGGCGGCGGCACTGTCCCCCGAGGGGGCGCGATCTAGTTTGAAGCGGTTCTGCACTGCGATCATGATCTGAACAACCTTGAGTATTGAACTTCATGCTGGGCCGACAAAATGGCCAGCATGGGGGAAAACGCCTGGCGCTCGCTGTCAGTCAAAGAGAGGGCGTATTCCACGGCACCAGGGATGTCGGAGGTCAGCGCCGAGAGGATGCGCTGCCCCGCGCTTTGCCCCAGGGGAACAGATTTAATGGCGGCTTGCACCATGTTTTCGGCCCAGCCAAAGGTATAGGTCATCAGGCAGTGGCGCAGTGGCGCCTGGGTGGTGGATGCGGCCAAGGCAAAGGCCACCGGGTAGCTGGGCTGCAGCGCCGCCAGGGTATCGATTTGCGCCGCGTGGGCGGTGGTGTGGTTGCGCAGCCACTCCAGCAGCGAGCGGCCCATTTGTTCGGTTTGCTGGCGCAGCTCGCTGCTCTCGCGGGTGTGCAAAGCCCAAGCGTTGAGTTCGGCAATACGGCCATGGTCAGCGCACTGCCAGGCGGGCACGGCCTGCGCCACCACGGCCAGGTCGGCGCGCGCCAGGCTCAGGTGCAGTTGGTCCAGCAGCCAAGCGCTTGCTCCTGATTCTGTAGCTACCCGCGCACTGTCCACGGCAGCTTCAAGGCATTCCGAGTAAGAAAACCCGCCGATGGGCAGGGCCGGCGAGGCCAGCCACATGAGCTGCATCAGGCTGCTGCCGTGCAAGGCTGGCGCGGGCTCTTCCCGACGCCGGCGCCGCCGGATGCCGGTGATGGGCGTGTGCTTGGCAGGACCGGAGCGGCGTATCAAGGGGCGTGGCCCTTCCCGTGGCTGTGATCATGCCCATGCTCGCCCTGTGCATGGCTGTGGCCAGCTGAGGAATAGGCCCCACCCTCGGGCTCGAATGCCTCGGTCGCCTCACGCACCGTCAGATGCATGGCGCGCAGCATGTCGGCCAGCACATGGTCGGGCTCTATCTTCAGATGATCCGGTTTGAGTTCTATCGGCACATGCCGGTTGCCCAGGTGGTAGGCCGCGCGTGTCAGGTCAAACGGTGTGCCGTGCGTCAGGCAAGGCGTGATGCGCAGCACCGGTTGTCCGGCGGCAATCACGCGAACAAGCGAGCCGTCTTCAGCCACCAGCACATCACCGCCGCGCACCAGGGTGCCGCGCGGCAAAAATATGCCCACAGCGCGTCCCTGTGAATCGGTGGCGTTGAAACGGCTTTTCTGACGCAGGTCCCAATCGAGTTCAAGCGTGGCGGCGCGCTTGAGCAGCACCGGTGCTAAGCCGGCGCCTTGCTGGATAAGTCTGGAAATTTGCAGCATCAAAACAGAAAATAACGTTGTGACATGGGCAGACTCAGCGCTGCCTCGCAGGTCAGCAACTGACCATCGGCGCGCACGCTGTAAGTCTGCGCATCAATCTCCATCTTGGGCAGCGCGTGGTTGTGCACCATGTGCTGCTTGCGCACGCCACGTATGTTTTTAACCGCGCTGAGCGTCTTGGCCAACCCAAAGCGTTCCTTGATTCCTGCGTCAAGTCCGGCCTGCGAGACAAAGGTCAATGAGCCTCGCGCCAAAGCGCCGCCATAGGCGCCAAACATTGGGCGGTAATGCACCGGTTGCGGCGTCGGGATGGAGGCGTTGGGGTCGCCCATGGCGGCCATGGCGATGAAGCCGCCTTTCAAAATCAGCGCGGGTTTGACGCCAAAGAACGCCGGCTTCCACACCACCAGATCGGCCCATTTACCGACTTCGATGCTGCCGACCTCGTGGCTGATGCCGTGGGCGATGGCCGGGTTGATGGTGTATTTGGCGACGTAGCGTTTGGCGCGGAAGTTGTCGTTGCGCTCGCTGTCCCCGACGGCTCCGTCGGCTTGTGTTCCTTGCAGTTTGCCGCGCTGCCCCTTCATCTTGTGCGCCGTCTGCCAGGTGCGCAGAATCACTTCACCGACACGCCCCATGGCCTGGCTGTCGCTGGACATCATGCTGATGGCGCCCAGGTCGTGCAGCACGTCTTCGGCGGCAATGGTTTCTTTGCGGATGCGGCTTTCGGCAAAGGCCAGGTCTTCGGCAATCGCCGGGTTCAGGTGGTGGCACACCATCAGCATGTCGACATGCTCGTCCAGCGTGTTGACCGTGTAGGGCATGGTCGGGTTGGTCGAGCTGGGCAGGAAGTTGGCCTCGCCGACCACGCGCAGGATGTCGGGGGCATGGCCGCCGCCCGCGCCTTCGGTGTGAAAAGCGCACAGGCCGCGCCCCTTGGTGGCGGCGATGGTGTTCTCGACAAAGCCGCTTTCGTTAAGCGTGTCCGAATGAATCGCCACCTGGACATCGGCCTCTTCGGCCACGTCCAGGCAGTTGCTGATGGCCGCCGGTGTGGTGCCCCAGTCTTCGTGCAATTTCAAGCCGATGACACCCGCGTTGACCTGCTCGTGCAACGCGGCTGGAAGAGACGCGTTGCCCTTACCCAGAAAGCCCAGGTTCATCGGAAAGGCATCGGCCGCCTGCAGCATGCGCTCTATGTTCCACGGCCCGGGCGTGCAGGTGGTGGCAAAAGTTCCGGTGGCCGGGCCCGTGCCGCCGCCCAGCATGGTGGTGATGCCGGAAGCCAGCGCCTCTTCGATTTGCTGTGGGCAGATGAAGTGAATGTGGCAATCAATGCCGCCGGCCGTGACAATGTTGCCTTCGCAACTGATGACCTCGGTGCCGGGGCCAATGATGATGTCCACGCCGGGTTGTACGTCCGGGTTGCCAGCCTTGCCGATCGCCACGATGCGCCCGCCTTTCAGGCCGATGTCGGCTTTGACGATGCCCCAATGGTCAAGAATCAAGGCGTTGGTCATGACGCAGTCCACGGCGCCACCGCCCTCAGGGCCGGCGCCTGCACCGTCGCGCGTGCGCTGCGACTGCGCCATGCCGTCACGAATGGTCTTGCCACCGCCAAACTTGACTTCCTCGCCATGGCCGCCGGCGCGCAGGGTGAAGTCATGTTCGACCTCAATCAGCAGATCGGTGTCGGCCAGGCGTACCCGGTCGCCCATGGTGGGGCCAAATATTTCGGCGTAAGCGCGCCGTCCCATGGTTGCCATCAGAGTATTCCTTGGGTCAGTCCGCGAAAACCAAATACCACCCGGTCGCCCGCGTAGTCCACCAGTTCAACGGTGCGTTCCTGTCCGGGCTCGAAGCGCACCGCCAAGCCCGACGCAATGTTCAGCCGCATGCCTTGCGCCGCAGCGCGGTCGAACCCGAGCGCGCCATTGGTCTCGGCAAAGTGGTAGTGCGAGCCCACTTGTATGGGCCGATCAGCGGTGTTTTGCACCACCAGCGTGAGCGTGCGGCGCCCCGGGTTGAGCACATGATCGGGGCCGTCGATGATGATTTCGCCGGGTGTCATGCTGACCTCCAAGAGAAAGCAAATCTAGCACTAGCACCCTTATAAAATGCGCCGACAGCTATTGTTTCGATAGCAATTTGAGTATTCATGGCGGTGTCAAACAATCGGTTGGTGCACGGTGACCAGCTTGGTGCCATCGGGGAAGGTGGCTTCGACTTGAATATCTGGAAGCATCTCGGCGATGCCATCCATCACTTGGTCACGACGCAAAACGGTGCGGCCTTCGCTCATCAGTTGTGCCACCGTTTTGCCGTCGCGCGCGCCTTCCATCACGGCAGCGCTGATCAAGGCAATTGCCTCCGGGTAGTTAAGCTTCAGGCCGCGCGCCAGGCGACGTTCGGCCAGCAAACCGGCGGTGAAGATAAGCAGCTTGTCTTTTTCGCGCGGGGTGAGTTCCATGGCCGTTGTTGTTGTCGTCGTGTGTGATGGATAGGTGGAGCAACTTGCGTGCCGTTGCGACTTGCGCAAAACCCAGAATGGCGTCTGCAAGTTTGCCTCATTGTGGTGCGTTTGTGCGGGTTGCGCGCCGCTTTGGCGCAGTAAAACCTCTTTTTGATGCAGGCCCTGCCGAACAAGGCTGGCACAACCCTTGCGGAACAACGAGCAGATCCGGCTTGGATCGTTTTTCCAAATTCATCTAATTCATCTTGGAGAGAAATCATGAATCGTCGAGGCTCTTTGAAAACACTCACCGCGTCCATCGTGCTGGGTTTTGGTTTGGCGGGTGTCACCGGGGTTCACGCTGCCGACACCATCAAGGTGGGCATCTTGCACAGCCTGTCGGGCACCATGGCAATCTCTGAAACGGTGTTGAAAGACACCGTGCTGATGGCGATCGAAGAGATCAACGCCAAGGGAGGCGTGCTTGGTAAAAAGCTCGAGCCAGTGATTGTGGACCCGGCTTCCAACTGGCCGCTGTTTGCCGAAAAAACCAAACAGCTGCTGGGCCAGGACAAAGTCGCTGTTATCTTCGGCTGCTGGACCTCGGTGTCGCGCAAGTCGGTGTTGCCGGTGGTCGAGGAAATGAACGGCCTGCTGTTCTACCCGGTGCAGTACGAAGGTGAAGAACTCAGCAAGAACGTGTTCTACACCGGGGCCGCGCCAAATCAGCAGGCCATCCCGGCGGTGGACTACCTGATGAGCAAGGCCGGCGGCGGCGCCAAGCGCTGGGTGCTGCTGGGCACCGACTATGTCTACCCGCGCACCACCAACAAGATCCTGCGCGCTTACCTGAAGAGCAAGGGCGTGGCTGACAAGGACATCGACGAGAAATACACGCCGTTTGGCCACGCCGACTACCAGACCATCGTGGCTGACGTGAAGAAGTTTTCTGCCAGCGGCAAAACAGCAGTGGTGTCCACCATCAACGGCGACTCCAACGTGCCTTTTTACAAGGAGCTGGGCAACGCCGGCCTGAAGGCCAAGGATGTGCCGGTCGTCGCCTTCTCGGTGGGCGAAGAAGAGTTGCGCGGTGTAGACACCAAACCGCTGGTGGGCCACCTGGCGGCGTGGAACTACTTCCAGTCGATCAAGAGCCCGGCCAACACCGAGTTCATTAATAAATGGTCGACCTACGCCAAGGCCAAAAAACTTCCCGGCGCTGACAAGCCATTAACCAACGACCCGATGGAAGCGACTTACATCGGCATCAATATGTGGAAGCAGGCGGTCGAAAAAGCCAAGTCCACCGACACGGACAAAGTGATTGCCGCCATGGCCGGCCAGACCTTCCCTGCGCCGTCGGGCATCGTGTCGAAGATGGATGAGAAAAACCACCACCTGCACAAGTCGGTGTTCATCGGTGAAATCAAGGCCGACGGCCAGTTCAATGTGGTCTGGAAGACGCCGGGACCGGTCAAGGCCAAGCCCTGGAGCCCGTTCATCGAAGGCAACGACAAAAAGCCCGATGAGCCAGCCAAAGGCATGAGTATCGCCACCAAGTAAAGGCGCCATTCCCCAGCCCGATTATGGTCAGGCGCTGCGAGCCGCAGCTGCTTCGCAAGAAGTCGCTGCGGCTTTTTGCTGCGCATCGCCAAGGGGCTCCGGCAGCGAAGCTTTTTGGCCCGCTTCTTGCGCTATCCCGGTGCAAAGGCTTTTAAGAATGGTGCGGCCTACAGGTTCTTCTCATGACAATTCGCTCTCTACTTTTATTTGCTACATTTTTAATAGCTATTAGCGCCCATGCCTTAAGCCCGGAGGAGGTAAAAGGCATGACGCGGGGGGAAACCGAAGGGCGCGTGGAAGCACTGGCCAGGGCCGCTGTCAATCCAGACGACAAAACCGCAGCCTTCATCCAGGCGCTGGCCGACGATGCCGTGAAAACTGCCGGCGACAAGGTGTTCCTGATCAAGGACGGCCAGGCGTTTGACCCGGTCACCGGTGCGGCGCAGCCTCTGCCTGCCGACGCCGAAGACGTGATCAACAACAACCTAATGCGCAGCGAGCTGGACAGCGCGCTGGCTGCGCTCAAGCTGTTTTCCAAAGACGAGTCAGTGCGGCGTGACGCCATTCAAACGCTGGCCGGCGACAGTGATGAGTCGCGCCTTCCGCTGATTGAAAAAGCCTACGCGACAGAGACTGCGGCTGCGCTCAAAAGCCAGCTTGAGCTGGTGCGCGCCGCAATTTTTCTGGGCAGCAGCGACAAGGCCAAGCGCCTGCAAGCCACAGCGCTGCTGGCGGACAGCAGCAAGCCGGGCACCAAGACCGTGCTGCTGCAGCGTCTGGCGAGTGAAGAAGACGCTGACGTGAAGGTGGCACTGCAGGCCGCGCTGCGCAAGGTAGAGGCGGCGCTGGCCTGGGGCGACAAACTGGGCGCGGTGTTCAGCGGCATCAGCCTGGGCAGCATCTTGCTTCTGGTAGCGCTGGGCCTGGCCATTACCTACGGCCTGATGGGTGTCATCAACATGGCGCACGGCGAGTTGATGATGATTGGCGCGTATGCGACCTATGTGGTGCAGGGCCTGTTTCAGAAATACCTGCCGGACGCGTTTGACTGGTATCTGCCAGCCGCCGTGCCGGTGGCCTTCATGGCGGCGGCGCTGATGGGCGCTGCGCTGGAACGCGGCGTGATTCGCTTCCTCTATGGCCGTCCGCTGGAAACCCTGCTGGCCACCTGGGGCATCAGCCTGATGCTGCAGCAGTTGATGCGCAGCATTTTTGGCGCGCAAAACGTCGGCGTCGAAAACCCGGTGTGGATGAGTGGCGGCGTGCAGGTGCTGGGCAATTTGTCGCTGCCCTACAACCGGCTCGTCATCATCGGCTTTGCCCTCGCCGTGCTGCTGGCCATGGCCTGGCTGATCAGCCAGACGCGGCTGGGCCTGTTTGTGCGCGGTGTCACGCAAAACCGGCCAATGGCCGCGTGCATGGGCGTGAACACGGCGCGTGTCGACACCTATGCGTTTGCCCTGGGCTCGGGCATTGCCGGGCTGGCCGGCTGCGCCTTGAGCCAGGTCGGTAACGTCGGTCCAGACCTGGGCCAGGGCTACATCATCGATGCCTTCATGGTGGTGGTGCTGGGCGGCGTCGGCCAGCTGGCCGGCACGGTGTATGCGGCCATGGGCTTGGGGCTTTTGAACAAATTCCTGGAAGGCTGGACCGGCGCGGTGCTGGCCAAGATTGCGGTGCTGGTGCTCATCATCATCTTTATTCAGAAACGTCCGCAGGGCATCTTTGCGATGAAGGGCCGCGCAGCGGAAGCCTGACCATGAAAGCACCGATCACCCCCCACTTCTCCGGCGCCATGCTGCCGGCAAAAGCCCCCTTACTCACGCGCACCGGCTGGAGCGCCTTTGTCATCGCGCTGATCGTGGTCTGCGCCGTGGCGCCGCTGCTGAACCTGTGGGTGCCCGAGGGTGGCGCGTTCCACCTGAGCACTTATGCGGTGGCGCTGCTCGGCAAGATCATGTGCTACGCCATGGTTGCGCTGGCGATGGACCTGATCTGGGGCTACACCGGCATTCTTTCTCTGGGTCATGGCGTGTTTTTCGCGCTCGGCGGCTATGCCATGGGTATGTATTTGATGCGCCAGATCGGCAGCGATGGCAACTACAAGAGCGCGCTGCCCGATTTCATGGTGTTTCTGGACTGGAAAACGCTGCCTTGGCACTGGACTTTCAGCGACAGTTTTTTCGCAACACTGGTCTTGATTGTGGGGGTGCCGGCTCTCGTGGCCTTTGTATTTGGTTACTTCGCCTTTCGCTCGCGCATCAAGGGCGTGTATTTTTCCATCATCACGCAGGCCATGACCTTTGCCGCGATGCTGCTGTTTTTTCGCAATGAAACCGGTTTTGGCGGCAACAACGGATTTACCGATTTCAAGCGCATTCTGAGCATTCCAATCGCCACTCCTTCGATGCGCATGCTGCTCTTTGTAATCACCGGCCTCACGCTATTGGGCTTTTTTCTGTTTGCAAAATGGCTGGTGAGCAGCAAGTTTGGCCGCGTGTTGCAGGCCATCCGCGACGCTGAAACGCGCGTAATGTTCTCGGGCTACAACCCCGTTGGCTACAAGCTCGCCATCTGGGTCATTTCGGCCGTCATGTGCGGCGTGGCCGGCGCGCTGTATGTGCCGCAGGTCGGCATCATCAACCCCGGAGAAATGAGCCCGGCCAACTCGATTGAAATGGCCATCTGGGTGGCCGTGGGCGGACGCGCCAGCCTGGTCGGCCCGATCGCCGGCGCCTTCATCGTCAACGGTGCCAAGAGCTGGTTGACCGTGGCTTACCCGGAGTACTGGCTGTATTTTCTGGGCCTGTTGTTCATTGCCATGACGCTTTTCCTGCCCCAGGGCGTGGTGGGGCTGGCGAAGAATCTTAGGAAAGGAAATGCCGAATGAGCGACGCCGGGCCGCCCCAAGGCGCGAAGGCCCCCGCGGGGGGCAGCGAAGTACACGCAGTGACGAGCGTGGGGGCCATGTTATGACACCCGACCTTCTGGAGCAGGGAGCGCAACGCCTGGAAAAACGCCAGGCAGCGTTGCAGGCCGGTCACTTCAACACCGCGTCCGGTGGCCGCAACGCCAGCACAGGTCGCGTCATCACGCCGGATGAAGTGGACGTAACGCATGGCCGCATCCTGTACTTGGAAGATGTCAATGTGAGCTTCGATGGTTTCAAAGCCATCAACAAACTTTCCCTGGATATTGCGCCCGGCGAGTTGCGCTGCATCATAGGCCCCAACGGCGCGGGCAAGACCACGCTGATGGACATCATCAGCGGCAAAACCCGGCCCGACAGCGGCAGCGTATTTTTTGGCAGCACGATTGACCTGCTGCGCTACACCGAGCCGCAAATTGCGCAGCTGGGAATTGGCCGAAAGTTTCAGAAACCCACGGTGTTCGAACAGCTGACGGTGTTTGAAAACCTGGAGCTGGCCCTCAAGACTGACAAGGGCGTGAAGTCGTCAATGTTCTTCAGGCTGGACTCGGCGCAGAGTGACCGGCTTGCCGAGATCATCGTGACCATCCAGCTGGCCGACAACGTCTCGCGGCTGGCGGGCAAGCTAAGCCACGGGCAAAAGCAGTGGCTGGAAATCGGCATGCTGCTAATGCAAGACCCCAAGCTGCTGCTGCTCGACGAACCCGTTGCCGGCATGACCGATGAGGAAACGGCGCGCACGGCCGAGTTGTTTCTTACGCTCAAGGGTAAGCATTCATTGATGGTGGTCGAGCACGACATGAGTTTCATCCGGGCGATCTCCGAGATCGTCACGGTGCTGTGTGACGGCTCTGTGCTGGCGCAGGGCACGCTGGACCAGGTGCAGGCAGATGAACGGGTGATCGAGGTGTATCTTGGCCGCTGACCTGACTTGCGTTCACACTGGGCTTGTCAAAGTGACTATGCTGGGTTTAGGCAACAGCGGCTAATTTTGAGGAGCGACACCATGTTGGCGGTAAAAAACATTAACCAGTATTACGGCGGCTCGCATATCCTGCGCAACGTGAGCCTGCAGGTGCCTGCAGGAAAAGTGACGGTGCTGCTGGGCCGCAACGGCGTCGGCAAGACCACGCTGCTCAAGTCGTTGATGGGGTTGGTTCCCATCAAGAGCGGCAGCATCGAATTTGACGGCAAGCCGATTCAGGACGCCACGCCTTTCCAGCGCGCGCGCGCGGGCATTGGTTTTGTGCCGCAAGGCCGCGAAATTTTTGCGCGTCTGACGGTCGAGGAAAACCTGGCGATGGGGCTGGCCTACAAGAGCGCCGGTACGCCGATACCAGCCAACCTGTACGAACTGTTTCCGGTGCTGCAAAACATGCTAAAGCGGCGCGGCGGCGACCTGTCGGGCGGCCAGCAGCAGCAGCTGGCGATTGCCCGTGCGCTGGCAGCCAGGCCGCGGCTGCTGATCCTGGACGAACCGACCGAAGGCATACAGCCCAGCATCATCAAGGACATAGGCCGTGTTATCCGCAGGCTGGCCGATCAAGGCCTGGACGGCCGGCCGGTGGCTGTTTTGCTGGTCGAGCAGTATTACGATTTTGCGCAGGAACTGGCCGATAGCTACCTCGTCATGGAGCGCGGCGCGGTCATCGCCAGTGGCGCGGGCCAGGACATGCAGGCCAAAGGCGTGCGCCAGCTGGTAGCCCTTTGAGTTGGTCTGCAATTTTCTGCAGTTGCTTTTTAAATGTCCTGCGGGGCACTACAACGCATGGCGTTGGCGTGTCGTTGAAAAGACCCTGACATGAGCTGGAACGCCGCCCTGTCACTGGACTACGGCCTGGAAGCCGGGCGCAGCGTGCTGCGCTTTGCCCACACCGGCCCCTTGCGAATACTGCAAAGCCTTTACCCCGAGGGCGATGCGGTCTGCCACAACGTGCTGGTGCATCCGCCCGGCGGGCTGGTTGGCGGTGACACGCTGGACATTCGCGTCACGGTGGGCTGCGGCGCGCACGGGCTGGTGACCACCCCGGGCGCAACGCGCTTTTACCGCTCTTCTGGCGAGCAGGCGCTGCAGCAAACCCACTTGCGCCTGGAGGGCGGCGCCCGCATGGAATGGCTGCCGCTGGAAACCATTTTGTACAGCGGCTGCAGAGCCACCAACCGGCTAAGCTTTGACCTGGCCCCCGAAGCCGAACTGATAGGCTGGGACATCACCGCGCTGGGCCTGCCGCACTCGGGCCAAGCGTTTACGCGCGGACAGTTTTGTCAGCACATTGAGCTGCCTGGCATCTGGCTGGAGCGCGGCATAGTGGACGCGCGCGACTCACGGTGGCTCAACAGTCCTCTGGCGCTGGCTGGCCAGCATTGCATGGCGTCTATTTTCTTTGCCGCAGGCAGCGCCATTGACCGCGCGCGACGCGAACTGGCGCTGGACGGTGCCCGGCAGATGCTGGGCAGTCACGCGCTCAATGCCCAGGCCGGCGCCACCAGCCCCAACCCGCAGGTGGTGGTGCTGCGCGCGCTGGCACCGCAAGTTGAACCGGCCAGGGATCTGCTAAAAAAAGTCTGGGCCGTCTGGCGCCAGACGCTATGGAACAAAGTCGCCGTGGTGCCCCGTGTATGGGCCACATAAGCTACTAAAAAAGTAGCAAGCGACGGATTGCGTAAAAGGGTTGCAGCGCTACTGCAGCCCTTTTGCAGCAGACTCGAAATTACTTCTTGACGGTAACGCTGGTCGCTTCCAGCAGCAAGGGGTAGTTGTAGCCGGAGCCGAAATCCTTGTCGAGCGCCACCTTGCCGACGATAACTACCTGGTCGCCGACTTTTGCGCTTTGCTGGCTGGTCACGGTCAGGTCGTTGCTGGTCTTGTCGCCGGTACCGTCTTGCAGATGCAGGAAGTTGCGCTTCATGATGCCTTCATTGACCTTGACGACCTTGCCCTGCACGCGCACTTCCTTGCCCGACAGCGAGGTCTTGTTTTTGTGCAGGTCCGCCACGCTCTGGAGCTTGGCTTCTTGCGCGGATGCGCTCAATGCGCCCAGCGCCAGCACACCGGCTAATACGACGTTGAGGTATGTTTTCATAAAAAATTTCTCCTGAAAAGGTTAGTAGTCCGAGCCGCCACAGCGGGGAATTCCGCTTTGGATTGTCCGTCAGTGAAGTGAATAGGCAGGATCGCCTTGGTAGCAAAGTGTGTATAGCGGTTTTGCCGGGTGGCTGCATGTGCGCAAATTACAGCCCCAGTGCCTGAAAAATGGTGTCGACGCGCGCCTGCACGGCGCCGTCCATGACGATGGGGCGGCCCCACTCGCGCTGCGTTTCGCCAGGCCATTTGTTGGTCGCGTCCAGCCCCATCTTGCTGCCCAGTCCACTAACCGGCGAGGCAAAGTCAAGGTAGTCAATCGGCGTGTTTTCAATCAGCATGGTGTCGCGCGCCGGGTCCATGCGCGTGGTCAGCGCCCAGATAACTTCGTGCCAGTCGCGCACGTCGACGTCGTCGTCGACCACGACGATGAACTTGGTGTACATGAACTGGCGCAGGTGGCTCCACACCCCCATCATGATGCGGCGCGCGTGCCCGGGATAGGACTTCTTGATCTGCACCACGGCCATGCGGTAACTGCAGCCTTCGGGCGGCAGATAAAAATCGGTGATCTCGGGAAACTGCCGCTGCAGCAGCGGGATGAACAGCTCGTTGAGCGCCATGCCGAGCACGGCCGGCTCGTCGGGCGGCTTGCCGGTGTAGGTCGAGTGATAAATCGGGTCGCGCCGCATGCTGATGCGGTCCACCGTGAAGACCGGAAACATGGCTTGCTCGTTGTAGTAGCCGGTGTGGTCACCATACGGCCCTTCGAGCGCGTGCTGGTAGCCGCTGGGGTGGTTGGCGTCGGGGTAGATATGGCCTTCGAGAACGATCTCGGCGCTGGCCGGCACGCGCAGCGGCAGGCCAAGGGCCTTTACCACCTCGGTGCGGCCGCCGCGCAACAGGCCGGCAAACTGGTACTCGGACAGGCTGTCGGGCACCGGTGTGACGGCGCCCAAAATGGTGGCCGGGTCAGCCCCCAGCGCTACCGCCACCGGATAGGGCTGGCCCGGATACATCTGGCCATGGTCACGAAAATCGAGCGCACCTCCGCGGTGCGCCAGCCAGCGCATGATGAGCTGATTGCGGCTTAATACCTGCTGGCGGTAGATGCCCAGGTTCTGCCTCGGTTTGTGTGGCCCCTGCGTGACGACCAGGCCCCAGGTAATCAGCGGCGCCACGTCGCCGGGCCAACAGTGCTGCACCGGCAGGCGCGCCAGATCGACATCCTTGCCTTCCCACACTACCTCCTGGCAGGGCGCCGAACGCAGCTCCTTGGGGGCCATGTGCCACAGCGTCTTGAGCAAGCCACCCATCTCCAGCATGTCCTTGAAACCTTTGGGCGGCGCCGGTTCTTTGAGCGACGCCAGCACCTCGCCAAACGGGCGCAGGCCGCGCAGCTCGGCCACGCCCATGGCGCGCGCCACGCGCTCGGGTGTGCCGAACAGATTGGCCAGTACCGGCATGTGGTGGCCGGTGGGCTGCTCGAACAACAGCGCCGGGCCACCGGCGCGCAGCACGCGGTCGCACAGCGCGGTCATTTCCAGATAAGGCGACACCGGCGCTGTGACGCGGCGCAGGTCGCCGCTTAGCTCCAGCTGGGCCATGAAATCGCGCAGATCGCGGTAAGACATCGTGATAACCGCAGGGCCTAGCCAGCGCTGGCCGGCGCCAGGCCGTCCCAGCGCGGTGCCAGGTTGTGCGGCACGTCGAGCAAATCGAGCACGCGCGCCACGCTCTGGTCAACGATGTCGGCAAGGGTCTGTGGGCGCAGGTAAAAAGCCGGTAGCGGTGGGCAGATGATGCCGCCCATTTCTGTCACGCTGACCATGTTGCGCAAGTGCACCAGGTGCAGCGGGGACTCGCGCACCATCAGCACCAGACGGCGGCGCTCCTTGAGCATGACGTCGGCTGCACGCGTGATGAGGTTGTCGGCCAGGCCGTGCGCCACCGCCGCCAGCGTGCGCATGGAGCAAGGCGCCACCACCATGGCGTTGCAGCGGAAGGAACCACTGGCAATGCTGGCACCGACGTTGTGCACGTCGTGCCGCTGGTCGGCCAGCGCCTCGACGGCAGCGCGCTCCAGGCCATCCATGCCCTGCTCCTGTTGCAGGTTGCGCCAGCCCGCGTCGGACACCACCAGATGCGTTTCAATGCCCGCCACGCTGCGCAGCACCTGCAGCAGCCGCACACCGTAAACCGCGCCGCTGGCGCCCGAGATGGCGACGACGATGCGCCGTGGCTGCACGCCGTTATTGCCGCCCTCACCCATGCGCTGTCATGCCCTGTCTTCAGGCGCGCGCGCGCCGCCCGACCAGCGCGAGGCAAAGCGTGCCAGCACCTGGTGCGGCAGCCACTGCTGCAGGTCGAACACCGGCAATTCCAGTGCGTCGAGCGCGTTCTTGACCACCAGACCGAGTTCGGTGTCACCCTCAATGGACAGGCGGCGGCTGAAGAACAGCGTGTCGGGATCTTCCTGGCGCTGCGCCAGGCGCAGGAAATCATGGGCGCTGGCGCTCAGGGTCAGGTCGCAAGCCTGCTGGCGCGGGCAGGCGGCAAAGCGCTGACCGGTCCAGGCGAAATCAAAGGTCAGGCGCGCATCACGCACATGGATGCGCAGCTTCTTGTTCAGCAGGAACTGGCGCACATCGCCCGGTAAATGCCGCGCCAGGCCGAGGTTGAGCGCGCTGACCAGCAGCAGCGAGCCCGGATAGGCAGGCAGACGCGCCAGCAACTGCGCTGCGGGGGCGGGCACTACGAAGGACGAGGAGGAGGAAGAATTCGAGTTCATGGCGTTCCAGACAATCAGGCCACGTAGAGCAGCACGGTAAAGAAATGGCAGATGCTGCCAGCCAGCACAAACAGGTGCCACAGGCCATGGCCGTGGCGCACCTTGTGGTCGGTGGCGTAAAAAATAATGCCCACGGTGTAGAAGATGCCGCCGGCCACCAGCCAGGCAAAACCGGCCGGGGTAAGGGCTTGCCAGAGCGGTTCCACCGCCACCAGCGCGAGCCAGCCCATCAGCACATAGATCACCAGCGAAAGCACACGCGCGCCCTTGGCAAACCAGATCTCCTGCAGAATGCCAAACAGGCCCAGACCCCACACCGTGCCCAGCAGCGACCAGCCCCAGGCGCCGCGCAGCGACACCAGCGCGAACGGCGTGTAGCTTCCGGCTATCAGCAAATAAATGGAGCAGTGGTCAAACTTGCGCAGCACGTCTTTGGCGCGACCGCGCACGCTGTGGTACAGCGTGGAGAACGCATACAGCGCTACCAGCATGGCGCCGTAGATGCTGAAGCTGACGATTTTCCAGGGGTCTCCCAGGCGCGCCGCCAGCACGATCAGCAACGCCGAGCCGGCCAGCGCCAGGCCCGCGCCGACCAAGTGGCTGATGCTGTTGAAGCGCTCGCCGTAATACATCTGCTATATCCGCTCAGGCCTGCACTACGGACTCGGGCTCGGCCTGGACGATTTGCTCCAGCCCGGGGCGGCCGTGCCAGTAGCCATTGCAGCCCTGGTCCGGCATCAGCGGTTGCAGCCGCGCCAGTGCTTCTTGCGGCGCCAGCGTTTGCGTACGCGCGGCATGGAACACCTCGATCACCTCGGTCGTGTGTTGCGCCTGCGGGCTCAGGCGAACCACGTCGACGCCGAGCGCGCGCATGTCGTCCAGCGCATCGACCAGGTTGTAGACGCGCGCCGATTGCGTTTGCGTGCCGTTGAGCACCAAAAATTCTTCGTGTTCACGGGTATTCAGCATCAGGCC
This sequence comes from Polaromonas sp., assembly GCF_012927455.1. Lineage (GTDB taxonomy): Bacteria > Pseudomonadota > Gammaproteobacteria > Burkholderiales > Burkholderiaceae_C > Polaromonas. The sequence goes on from NZ_JABBPE010000016.1 coordinate 319,612, forward strand.
ATCGGGATGGTCAATGCAGCTGAAACGGCAGTCGTCCTTGGGCAGGTTGCGATGGCGCGCGGTAAAGCAGCGCGCCGAATAAGCCAGCGGCATGCGCCCATAAGCGAACACCTCGGTCTGCAGACCGGCCGGGCGGCCCTGCTGCAACACTGCCAGGTCGGCGCGTTTCATCTCCAGCGGCATGACCCAGCGGCTGGCGCCCAGCGAGGCCATCCATTGCAGCGTGGGCAGGTTGTAAACATTGAGGTGCGGACCGGCCACAAAGGGCACCTTGCCCGCCAGGCAGCGCACGGCGCCCATGTCGTTGGCTTCAACCGAGAAATTGCCGTTGCTCGCGATCTTGTGCATGATGGCCAGGTCGGCGCCCGACTCCAGCAGCACCTGCGTGGACAGCACCACTTCCTTGCCCGCGCCTTGCAGGCGTGCCGCCAGTTCCAGCCAGTCGCTCAGGCGCAGCTCATGGCGGCGCGAACACACGGTCTCGCCCAGGTAAACCAGATCGACCGGCGTAGCGGCGATGGCGTCGTAAAAACTGAAGATGGCATCTCGCGGCCAGTAGTACAGCAGCGGTCCCAGGGAGATTTTCATGGTGCGGATTTCCGGCCTGCGCGGCCAGTGCATGGTCGGTTCAAGGCGCTATTTCCAGGGTCGGTGGTAGGCGCCCAGCGTGTGCTGCTGGCCTTCGGCCACCTTGTCCAGGCTGGACATCCAGGCTGGCTTGGGTGCATAGCGATGCGGATGGGCGACACAGTTGACGATGGCTTCGCGCCAGACGCGCGTCACCTGCGCCACATAGGCCGGGCTGCGCTGGCGGCCCTCTATCTTGATGGCGCGCACGCCGATTTTCATCAGTTGCGGCAGCAACGCCAGCGTGTTCAGGCTGGTCGGTTCCTCGATGGCGTAGTAGCTTTCTTCGCCGGCCACGTCGAAGCGGCCCTTGCACAGCGTCGGATAGCCGGCGCTTTCACCCTCGGCGTAGCGGTCAATCAACACACCGTTCAAGCGCGACTCCAGCCCCTTGGGAGTTTCCTGCCAACGCACGGACTTGGCCGGCGAGCACACGCCATGCGTGTTGGGCGACTCGCCCGTGACGTAGGACGACAGCGCGCAGCGCCCCTCGACCATCACGCACAGGCTGCCAAAACCGAACACCTCGATCTCCACCGGGGTTTTTTCAATCACCTGCTGCACCTGCAGCATGGACAACACGCGCGGCAGCACCGCGCGCACGATGCCGAACTGCTCGTGGTAGAAATTGATGGCGTCGAAATTGGTGGCAGAACCTTGCACCGACAGGTGCAGGCGTAGCTTGGGATGGTGCAGGACGGCGTACTGCATCAGGCCGGGGTCGGCCAGAATCACGGCATCGACGCTCAGATCAACGGCCTTGTCCAGCGCCGAGCGCCAGGGCGCCGGGTTCGACGCCTGCGGGTAGGTATTGAGCGCCATGAACACTTTGCAACCGCCATCGTGGGCGTAGCGAATGCCGCTGGCGATGGCGGCTTCGTCGAAATTGAGACCGGCGAAATTGCGCGCGTTGGTGGCGTCACGCAAACCCAGGTAGACGCAGCTGGCGCCGTTGTCCACGGCGGCCTTCAGGGCCGGCAGGCTGCCGGCGGGGCACACCAGCTCCAGGGTTGCGGGGTCAGCAGCGGCAGGGGCGAGTGGGGTGGAGGGTTGCATGCAGATAGGGTTCTGGCGCCAGCTCCAGAGCGGAGCCATCACGCAGTACATAACCATACGCCGCTTTGCCCAGGTGGCTATTGATCTGCATCAATGATCGGGCCAGCCGGTGACGCGAAGCGACTAGCCCAGTGCCAGCAGGCCAAGCGGATTCTTGGTGAGCGCCACCGAGACGATCCAGCCGAAGACCGCCAGCGCGGCAAGCCAGGCGGCGGCGCGCACGGCCAGCGGCCGGCCGGGGCGAAGCGCCAGCACGCCCAGGCCGATGTAGATCAGCAAGCCGACGATTTTCGCCGTCAGCCAGGGCGCGTTGCCTGGCGTGAGCCGCAACTGCCAGGCCAGCAGCAATGCCGATACCAGCAGCACCGTGTCGACGAGGTGGGGCAGCGTCTTGGCGATGCGACCGCGTACCCATGCAGCGCCACGCAGCGACGCCGTGCCACGTACAACGAAGCCCGCCAGCGACAACACGACGGCGCCCTGGTGGATTGTTTTGAGCGTGAAATAGTCCATTGAAACCTTGGTAAACCTTAGTAAAAATTGTGTTCAGCCGGGTCGCCCGTCGATACGCGGCTGCGTCAGCACCGGCCAATAGCGCAGCGTGTACAGCGCGAAGCCGGACGACCACAATGCGGCCGACAGCAGCACCGCATGCATTGTCAGGGCCGGTGCAAACAGCGGCACGAAAACGCGCACCAGCGCCGCGCCCAGCACCAGCGCGTAACAGCTGACTTCGCTGCGACCAGCGCGCAGCGGCCTGCCGGTGTGGCCCAGCGCGGTGCGCGTCATCATGCCGATGATGAGCCCGCCGATCGCGCCCACCGTCAACGCATGCGTCGCCACCGACGATGTCACCCATCCCATCTCTGCCAGCGCGCGCAGCGCCAGATGCAGCGGAATCCAGCCGTAAGCGGCGTGCAGCACCCAGACCAGCGGCGCGCGCACTGTCTTCCACGGCTGCCACAGCGCCCAGCGCGCCAGGTGCGCGGCCGCGCAAATGCTGGCCAGTAACGCCAGCGCTGCGCCGTGCAGCTGCAGCGCATCGGCCAGCAGCAGCGCCAGCACCGACACCAGCGCCAACTTTTCCAGCGCCGGGCGCCGCGTCGCGTTGGCGCCCGGCACGCCGGCGTTGGTGAACATCGGGATGACACGGCCGCCCATCACGGCCATGATGAAGAGCATGAGATCGAGCGCCAGCTGGATGCCGATCCAGCCCGGCAGCTGCAGCACACCGAGCTGCGCCAAGTGCACCGTCAACACCGCCGCCGACATCAGCAGCAGCAGCGCAACGAAAAAGTAGTTGCGCCGGTTGCGCGCAGCTATGAAGGGAATTGCTAGCGCGATGGCGGCCGCCAGCGGAAATGAGGCATTGGTGAGCGCGGCGGCCCAGCCGAAGGGCGTGAGCACCAGCACCCGCCCCGCAACCCAGAGCGCCGCCATGGCGGCCAGCGGCCAGCCAGACGGCGTCAGCCGTCCCGACCAGTTGCGTCCGGCCGTGAGCAGAAAGCCCACCAGCACCGCCAGCGTGAAGCCGAACAGCATTTCATGCGCATGCCACAGCGGCCCCTGCAGGTAGGGCCTGCCCAGCCAGCCGGCGAACTGCAGCGCCCACACGGCTATCGACAAGGCGGCGAACGAGCTCGCCAGCAGGTAGAAGGGGCGAAAACCGATCTGCCAAAGCGTGAAGCGCTGCGCGTTGGCCGGCGGAAGCGGCGGCTCTTCGCCTTGGAGGGTCTGTGCCATTGGGAGTTTCCTTAAGTCTGTGTGGCGCTGGCGGCGCCGTGCTGAATTCGCCATGCTACGGCAGCGCCCACGACGGTGGCGGCAAACAACGCAATGGCCGCGGCGTTGAAGGTGGCGCCCACAGCGCGCAGCGGCCCGCCCGACAAGCCGAAACCGAGGCGCACGATGAGCGACAGATGCAAGGCCGCGAGCGGCACATAAAAGAACAGGCCGAACTGCAGCTTGACGCGCGCGACGGCCGGCAGGATTACCGGCGCGTGGCCCATCATCATGCTGACGATGAAACCCAGCCCGAGCGCGTGCAATGCGGCATCGCGCGCGGGCCAGCCGAGTGCCGTGGCGGCCCAAGCCACGCCGGCCAGCGCCAGCCAGCCGTAGCCGCCAAGCAGGCACAGCGCCATGTAGCGGCTGAGGCCGTGCGTGAAGACGGTGCGGCGGGCGATGTCGAACCCGATTAGCCACAACGCCAGCAAGGCCAGCGCCGTGCCGAACATCACACCGCCCGACACCGGCGAAAGCGCTGACAGGCCGGCGCCCAGCAGCAGCGCCGACAAAATGGCGTAAAGCGAGCCCTGCGCGCCGGGACGCCGGCGCATCAGCCGTGTCATTTCCAGCCGCTCGGCAGCGATGGTCAGCAGCAGAAAGGCGAACCACCACGGCAACACTGCCGTGCTGTCCTGGCCGGCGGCGAACAGCAGGTTGCCGATCAGCCAGGCCAGCGCGCCAACCAGCAGCAGCGCCGTGTGGGCCGCGCGCTGTCGCTGCAGCACCACGAGGTTGACGGCGCAAAAGGCGGCGGCGGCCAGCACGCCTAACCAAGCGCCCGCTGCGCTGTATCCGAACAGCAGGCAAGCAGCACCCAAACCCGTGACAAAGGGCGCAACAAAGGCCGCGCGCAACTTGACCGCCACCGCGCGTTCGATGCCGATGACGGTGCCGAGGAAGCCGCAGATCATCAGCGCCGCATGGGCCAGGGCGGCGCGTCCCAACCAGGCGGCGTCCGCCGCAGCGGGCAAGGCCACGCCCAGGCGCGCCAGGCCCCCGCTGATGCCGGCAAGCAGCGCCAGCGCAACCAGCGCCAGCAGCAGTGGTCGCGCCGCCACGGCCAGCCACGAAGGCGCAGCGCTGCGGCGTCCGCGGGCTTGGGTTATGGCGGGGCGGGCCAGTTTCACCAGCCCATGAAGCGCCTGGAGCGCTCGCTCATTCGATCGGGGCTCCAGGGCGGCTGCCACACCAGTTCCACCTGAATCAGCAGTTCCGGAGGCAGGGCGCGGTCCAGCTCGGTTTCGACCTCTTCCACGATGAGGTCGGTGACCGGGCAGGCGGCCGAGGTCATCGTCAGCAGTACATGCACCTTGGCGGCGGTGACGCTGACGTCGTAGATCAGCCCGACGTCGACGATGCTCATCGCGACTTCCGGGTCGACCACCCGGCGCAGCGCATCCACGATGGGCTGGCGCAGCGTTTCGGGTCCGGCGTAGGGAAAGGGCGGCGTGAGGTCCATCGCAGCAACTCCTGTGGGTTGGGCTTGTGCTTCAGACGGCGCGCGGTTTACTCGAAACGGGCACCGCACGGCTGATGAAGGGTACCTTGGTAAGCGATGGCCGGTCCGCAACAGGGCCATCCAAGCCGCTGAGAAATTCGCCCGGCTCGCGCCGCTCGTTCATTTCTCGAGAGGGTCGGAAAAAAAGGGGCTCAGGCGCCTCCGCAGCCGCCGCAGCACTGTCCGGTGCCGCAGCCCGACGGCAGCTTTGTAATGGCGACGCGCCAGGTGGCGGGACCTTGCTCTAGATATTCCCAGACGAACTTGCCGGGCAGCTCGGCCTGGAACTGCTCGTGCAGCGGCTTCTGGTCTTGGTCGTTGACCAACTCCATGGACTGGCCGGTGGCGAGTTGCTTGAAGGTCGAGAAGATCAGCGGCTGACGCTCGCCTGCGGCAAGCTGGCGAACGTCAACGGTGGAGCGGGAAGCTGTGCTGGTGGTCATGAATAGTCCGTTTTATGGAAGCGATGAAGATGCGATAGCGAAGCGAGGGGGCGCGCCAAAAGAGGCATTTTTTCTGCATCAATCTTAACCATCGCCCCCTTGCCAGCCATTGATCCAGATCAAAAGAGCTGCAGCCGCAGGCGCCCGGCCCGGTCGGCGCGCCCGGATCTGTCGAAATTTCGACTTTTAGGTACGAAATGGGCTCTAGCCCAATAGCTACGGGCGCTAACAGCTATTTATTTAATAGCAGCAAATTTACAGCCAAAGCCAGAGAAACCGGCACACTCGCAGTCAACCGGTAAAGATTCGGCGCTTGATCTGGCTTTGCAGCACCGACAAGGACCCTGCGCACCAGTGGATGCGCGCCCTCGTGCTCAAGCTTTTACAACGGCCGGTGCGCACGGATTCCACGTAGCCGGCAGGTCGAACCGGCGCGCTCAACCTGCCCGGCTTCGACCGGTCGTGAATCGATTTTGACAGTGCGGGGCAAGGGTTCTTCGCTACGTAGTTGCACGGTATTGAAGCGTCCGGAATTCCCGGCCATGATGAAGATAGCCAGGTCTCATCCGGACCGGGTGCACTTCGGGCGGCCGACTTTCAGTGTGCGGCAGCAGCATTGAGTGCTCATGACGTGAACTGGCAGTAAGTGAATGCGAATGCCGAAGTGACGAGTGGATAAATCAATAAATATACATACAGAGGAAGACATGAAACTCGTGATTGAAAATCGTTTGAAGGTGACTGCAATAGCAGCTGCGGTACTGCTACTCGGCGGCTGTGGCGGCGACAGCAGCACAGGTGAAAATAGAAATATCAAGCCGGCCAATCTGGGCGCGGTGGCCAGCGTCAGTTACGACGGTATCAGCGATGACTTGCTCACGGCAGGTCTCGGCAAAACCGGTTTGGGTGGGCCTGCCCCGGTGGCGGCTATACCCCTGAGCCCGACGGCTGCAGAACTGCGCAAAATTGCAATCCACGGCAACTACCGCGCGCTGCTCGACATCACGGCTGCTGGCGGCTACGGCACCTTGTATGGCCCTAATGTCGATGCCAAAGGCATCGTAACTACCGGCGAAGGCAAGATTTCCGGCACTGAACACATTGCCTACGCGGATGACGGCACCGGCACACAGAACATCACGATGATGGTGCAGGTGCCGGCCACTTTTAATCCAGCAAGCCCATGCATCGTCACCGCCACCTCCAGCGGATCCCGCGGCGTCTACGGCGCCATCGGCACCTCGGGAGAATGGGGGCTGAAAAACGGCTGCGCGGTGGCCTACACCGACAAGGGAACCGGCAGCGGCATTCATGACCTACAAAACAATACTGTCAGCGTGCAGAACGGCGTCCGCAGCGATGCCACTGCGGCCGGCAAGGCCTCTATTTTTACTGCCATTCTGTCTCCTGCCGAGCGCGCGACGTTTAATGCGGCAACGCCCGAGCGCTTTGCCGTCAAGCATGCCCACTCGCAACAGAATTCGGAAAAAGACTGGGGTAAATGGACCCTGCAAGCGGTCGAATTCGCCTACTTCATCCTGAACGAAAAATACGGCGCTCTGGCGAGAGACGGGGTGTCGCACCTGAAAAATCTGACGCCTGCCAATACCATCGTGATTGCTTCGAGCGCGTCCAATGGTGGCGGCGCGGCACTGGCCGCGGCAGAACTCGATACGCAAGGCCTGATCAGCGGCGTGGCAGTGGCCGAACCGCAGATACAGGTTGTGCCTGACACCCGGCTAAGGGTGACGCGCGGCACCACCACAATGGCTGGGACGGGTAAAACCCTTTACGACTATTTCACACTGGCCAATTTGCTGCAACCCTGCGCGGCGCTGCTGTCCACCACCACGAATGCGTTCAATGCGGTCAATACAGGCATTGCCACCAGCCGTTGCAACGCACTCAAGGCAAACGGCTTGCTCACCGGCACCACCACCACCGAGTTGGCGGCCGATGCCATGGAACAGCTGATTACAGCGGGATACCAGCCTGAAAGCAGCGTGTTGCAGGCATCGCACTACTCTTTCGTGACCGTGCCAACCGTGCTGACCTTCGCCAATGCCTATGGGCGTTTCAGCGTCAAGGACAACCTGTGCGGTTTCAGTTTTGCGGCCACCGGAGCGGCGGCATCGCCCACCCCGAATGCGCCGGTTTCCGCTAACCCCACATTGCTGGCAAACTCGTTTGGAAACAGCAACGGCATCCCGCCGACGGTCGGCATCAACATAGTCAACAACAATAGCGTGGGTGGACCACTACTTGATGCCGCCTCCCTGTCTGCTGGTAGTGTCCAGGACTACAACAGCGCCGGCGCACTGTGCCTGCGCGAGCTGGCAATAGGAAGCAGTGCCAATGCGCTACGCGTCCAGCAAGGCATCAATGAAGTGTTGCGCACCGGCAATCTGCAGGGCAAGCCGGCGCTGATCGTGCACGGCCGCGCCGATACCCAGGTGCCGGTGGCCTTCAGTTCGCGTCCCTATTTCGGCCGCAACAAGATCGTTGAAGGTAGCAACAGCAAACTGTCCTACATCGAAATCGCCAATGCCCAGCATTTCGACGCCTTCCTGGGATTTCCCGGCTACGCCGATCGATACGTTCCGGTGCACCGTTACTTCATCCAGGCGATGGACATCATGTACGCCCACCTGAAAACCGGCGCCGCGCTGCCAGCCAGCCAAGTGGTGCGCGGCGTGCCGCGCGGCTTCACCGGCACGGTTGTCAATCCGATCACGGCGGCCAACGTACCCCCCATCAAAACGGTTCCGGCGGCGGCTGACCAGATCACGTTCGCAAACAACATCGTGACGATTGCCGACTAAACCAATCGTGCTGATCTAAAAAGGGCTCTCTGGAGAATCGCTTCTCCGGGGGGCTTTTTCATGCGCCTTGGCGCCCGCAGGCACGTCACTAATCGGATCAGTGCTGGTGCCCGTGCGCACCATGCACATGCTGGTGCGCAATTTCTTCGTCAGAGGCGGCGCGCACCTCGGTGACCTTCACGGTAAAGCGCAAGGCCTTGCCGGCCAGCGGATGGTTGCCGTCGAGCAGCACGGTGTCGCCCTTTATTTTCGTCACGTTGAAGACCTGCTCGCGGCCATCGCTGCCGCGGCCTTCGAGCTGCCCGCCGACTTTCACGCCCGGCGGAAACTGGCTGCGCGGAATGGTGCGCAGCAAGCCCTCGTCGCGCACGCCGAAGGCGTCTTCGGGCGGCAGCGCCAGCGTGGTCTGAAAGCCCGGCTCCTGGCCTTCCAGCGCCTGCTCGATCTTGGCCAGCGTGTTGCCGTAGCCGCCATGCAGGTAGACCATGGGCTCGGGGCTATCTTCAATCGTCTTGCCTTGCGCATCGGCAACTTTGAAGCGCAGGGTGACGGCGGTGTTTTTTTCGATTTTCATGCGTGCTTTCAGGTATCTTTTCGGGGGCTGCGGTGGGGGGCGCGGGCCGGCCGCCGCGTTTTTGCATGATCTTAGCAATGATGGGCGCCAGCTTCCTGCTGAAAAGTTACAAAACCCCTTGAAGCCGAAAACCCGCAGCCACTGCACGTAAACTGGTTCTCCTCTGGACGTTTTTTACCCGCCGCACTGCCATGAAGCCTGTTGACACCGAGACCATCGAACTGCTGTCCGTGGCGGTGCCCAGGCAGCTGTTTGTGCTGCTGCACGACGCCGGCGGTACGGCCGCCGACATGCTGGAATTGGGCCAGCGTCTGGGCGATGCGTTTGCCGAAGCGGCGGTCGTCATTCCCGAGGGACTGAGCGGCCCACTTTCTGCGGGCGAAGACCCGCAAGCGCTGACCGCCCGCGTGGCCGCGCTTGCCGCCTTTGTGGGCGCACAACAGCTACGCTTTGCGTTGCTGCAGTCAGACTGCGCGCTGGCCGGCCTGGGCGCCGGTGCCAGTCTGGCACTGGCCTTCAGTGATGCGCACGACGGCCGGGTGGGACGGGTACTGGCGTTTGGCGGCAGCTATGCCGTCTGGCCGGTCAAGGCGCCGCGCCTGACCACGCTGCACCTGCTGCATGGGCAAAAGGACCAAGTGGTGTCCGTCGCCCGCGCGCGCGAGGGCTTTGCGCGCCTGACGGCACTGGGCGCCGATGCCACGCTCGATGTCGCCGCGTCGCTGGGCCACGAGTTGCATCCGGCGCTGATGGACCAGGCGGTGACGCGGCTGCAAACCTGTGTGCCGCTGCGGCACTGGCCGTTGGCGTAACGCTGCCCAGCCTCAACAAAATGGATAAAAAGTACCTCTAGCCCAAGCAGGACGGGCGAAGTCAGCTATGGAAACAAGAGTAAATCCGTTGGACGGCCGCGCTTCAGGGCTTAGAAGACGGATTGCTTTCAAGCTGCCGGGCTTCGTCAGGCGTCAGCAGACGCATAGCCTCGGGCCGGATCTGCTGCGTCAGACGCTGCGGCTCTGACTGGGCGATAGGGGCAAAACCGTAGTCCGCCAGCAGGCCACGCGTCCAGGCAAAGTAGCCGGCATTGGCCAGCACCAGCGCCAACACCAGCGCCCTCAGCATGGGGACGCGTTTCTCGGCGCGATCGCTGCTGCGGCAGCGCTGCTCGCAGCAACCGGCCGTACGCTGACCTCGGAGCTGGTTATTTCTTGCATGCCCGCTGCGGTCTGCACGCGCAGCCCGCCGTTCTCGCCGACGCCGTGCGCCGTGCCTTGGCTGCCGTCGGACAGTTGCACGGCGCGCCCTGCCAGCACGTCGCGCGCCGCAAAGCGCGCCTGGAACGGCGCAAAGCCGAATTGCTCGAAGCCCTGCAGCGCCTGCACCAGCGGTGCCAGCACGCGCAGCAGGACGGCGGACGCGTCCAGCTCGGGGAACAGTTCCTGCAGGCAGCCCGGCGCTACGGCGCTGCTGGCCGGCGCGCCCACAGTGGAAGGCATCGTCAGTTGCAGCGGCTTGATGTTGATGCCGACACCGATCACCACGTAGCGCAGACCACTAACGCTATCAACGTTGGCGGTTTCCACCAGAATGCCGCCCAGCTTGCGTTCGCCCTGCGCGCCGCCAAGCCACAGGTCATTGGGCCACTTCAGACCAATCCTGCTGCTGCCCTTGCGGGCGGTACCGCCCGGATCCAGGCTTTCGGCCAGGCTGATGCCGACCACCAGCGACAGGCCAGACCAGTCGGCCGGCTGCAAGAGCAGGCCCAGTGAAAACGTCAGGCTGTCGCCGCGCCGGCTTTGCCAGCTGCGGCCCAGCCGTCCGCGCCCGGCGCTTTGCTGCTCGGCTAGCAGCAGCACCGGCTCGGGCCGGGGCGACGAGCCGGGGCTGCCGCGAAAACGCCGCATTAGCTCCGAGTTGGTCGAATCGATCTCGGGCAGCAACTCGACCGTGAACCCCGGCAAGCTCGGCGCCACAGTCTCCCAGATGGCCTCGGCGGGCCATCGAATGGGGGTGGAAGGGTTGGAAGGGGTGGGCGGGAAAGAGGTCACGAGATGGGTGTGCGGTGGCGTCCAGCAGGCGGGTCGGCTCAGGCTTTCTTGCTCTTTTTCTTGCCGGCTTTGCCGGCCAACTTCTTTGCAACGGACTCCAGCGCTTTCTTCACGGTCTTGCTGTCAGCCTTTTTACCGGATTTTTTAGCGGATTTTTTAGCGGATTTTTTGCTGGCTTTGCCGGCGTCTTTCTTGTCCTTGGGCGCCAGCAGGGTGCCGCGGCAGCTTTTGGCGCCGCACCAGCAGGGGTATTCGGCCAGCAGCTTTTTGGTGTACTTGGCGTCGATGATCAGACCGTAGTCGTAAAACAGCTCTTCCCCGGCCTGGATGCCACGCAGCGCCTTGATGAACACACGCCCCTCGGTCTCATCGGCTTCGCAGTTGGGCTTGCAGCTGTGATTTATCCAGCGCGAGGAGTTGCCGCCATGCTTGGCATCAATCACATGCTCTTCATCGATGTGAAAGTAAAACGTGTGGTTGGGATCGCTCGGGTCGTGCGGGTGGCGGCGCAGCGCCTCTTTCCAGCTGATGACCTGGCCCAGGTACTCGATCAGCGTCTCGCCTTCGGCCAGGTCCTGCAGTGCAAACACACCCTTGCCATGCACGCCCGAGCGACGCGTTTGAATGCGGCGGCTGTCGCTGCCGGCAGCGGATTCGGCAGACGACGCGCGGGGTGCAGGGGACTTGGTTTTTAACACGGCGTATTTTTTTGGTATGGTTAATTCATGCAGGTGCGCGTGCAAGCGCGTGCGCACCGGAGCGCGCACCTGCGCGTGAAGCAGTGATTGTAGTGATGCCTTCGGGCCGTCGGCCCAGACGCTTGTGGTGTACTGTGGCGGGCTTGAGACTGACCTTTGGTGCGGCGCAGTCGCCCCCACCTGAATGCAAACAGCCTGCGGCGGTGTCGCGGGCTTGCCGAAAAAATGACAGCAGCGCAGGGCGGGAACCCTTCCCTTTATGACGCAGAAGTTTTGAAGAAGTACTTATGAAAACACTGGTAATTGCAGAAAAGCCCTCGGTGGCACAAGACATTGTGCGTGCCATCACGCCTACGGCCGGCAAGTTTGAAAAGCACGACGAGTACTTTGAAAGCGAAGACTGGCTGGTCACCTCGGCGGTCGGCCATCTGGTGGAAATCCAGGCGCCCGAGGAGTTTGACGTCAAGCGCGGCAAGTGGAGCTTTGCCAACTTGCCGGTGATTCCGCCCTACTTCGATTTGAAGCCGATGGACAAGACCAAGACGCGGCTTAACGCCATCGTCAAGCTGACCAAGCGCAAGGACGTGGGCGCCATCGTCAACGCCTGCGACGCCGGGCGCGAGGGCGAGCTGATCTTTCGCCTGATCGAGCAGTACGCCAAGAGCAAGCACCCGGTCAAACGGCTGTGGCTGCAGTCGATGACGCCGGCGGCAATTCGCGACGGCTTTGCCGCGCTGCGCAGCGACGCGCAGATGCAGCCGCTGGCCGACGCGGCGCGCTGCCGCTCCGAGGCCGACTGGATGGTCGGCATCAACGGCACGCGCGCCATGACGGCCTTCAACTCGCGCGATGGCGGCTTCTTCTTGACCACCGTGGGCCGCGTACAGACGCCGACGTTGTCGGTGGTGGTCGAGCGCGAAGAAAAAATCCGCAAGTTCATCTCTAGAAACTACTGGGAAATTCACGCATCGTTTGCAGCCCAGGCCGGCAGCTACCCCGGCAAGTGGTTTGACCCGGCCTGGAAAAAGGCCGCGGCCAACTCCGTGAACGGTGAGGGGGCCGAGCCCGACGCCGAACTGAGAGCCGACCGCCTCTGGACCGAGCGCGAGGCGCGCGCCATTGCTGACGCGGTGCGCAGCCAGACCGCCACGGTGACCGAAGAATCCAAACCGACCACGCAGGCGGCAGGTCTGCTGTTTGACCTGACCTCGCTGCAGCGCGAGGCCAACGGCAAGTTCGGCTTTTCGGCCAAGACCACGCTGTCGATTGCGCAAAGCCTGTACGAACGCCACAAGGCGCTGACCTACCCGCGTACCGATTCGCGCGCGCTGCCCGAGGACTATGTGCCGGTGGTCAAACAGACCTTTGAAATGCTGGCCGGCAGCGCCATGAAGCACCTGGCGCCGCACGCGGCGACGGCGCTCAAGGGCAATTACATCAAGCCAACCAAGCGCATCTTTGACAACGCCAAGGTGAGCGATCACTTCGCCATCATCCCAACGCTGCTGGCGCCCAGCGCCCTGTCGGAGGCCGAACAAAAAATTTATGACCTGGTCGTGCGCCGCTTCATGGCGGTGTTTTTCCCAAGCGCTGAATACCTGGTTACAACCCGTGTTTCGTTGGCCGCCAGCCACAGCTTCAAGACCGAGGGCAAGGTACTGGTGAAGGCCGGCTGGCTGGCGATTTATGGCAAGGAAGCGGCGGACGAGACCGATGACAAGGACGGCAAAGACGGCAAAACCCTGGTGCCGGTCCAGACGGGTGAACGCGTGCTGACCGAAACGGTCGACGCCAAAGGCCTGAAAACCCGGCCGCCGGCACGCTACTCCGAAGCCACGCTGCTGGGCGCCATGGAAGGCGCCGGCAAGACCATAGACGACGACGAATTGCGAGAAGCCATGCAGGAAAAAGGCCTGGGCACGCCGGCCACCCGCGCCGCGACCATTGAGGGGCTGATCGCCGAAAAATACATGCTGCGCGAGGGCCGCGAGCTGATCCCCACGGCCAAGGCCTTTCAGCTCATGACGCTGCTGCGCGGACTGGGCGTGGAAGAACTCTCCCGGGCCGAGCTGACCGGCGAGTGGGAACACAAGCTGGCGCAAATGGAGCACGGCAAGCTGAGCCGCGAGACCTTCATGGCCGAGATCGCCAGCATGACGAAAAATCTCGTCAACAAGGCCAAGGGTTACGACAAGGACACCATTCCGGGCGACTACGCCACGCTGCAGACCCCCTGCCCCAACTGCGGCGGCGTCATGCGGGAAAACTACCGGCGCTACACCTGCACCGGCAAGAACGGCGAGGAAGGCTGCGGCTTTTCCTTCGGCAAAACGCCGGCGGGCCGCACCTTTGAAACGGCCGAGGTCGAACAGTTTCTGAGCGACCGGAAAATCGGCCCGCTCGACGGCTTTCGCTCCAAGGCGGGCTGGCCCTTCAGCGCCGAGATGGTGATCAAGTTTGACGAGGAAACGAAGAACTACAAGCTCGAATTCGACTTTGGCGACGACAAGAACGGCGAGACCGGCGAGATTGTCGACCTGAGCGGCCAGCAGTCGCTGGGCGCCTGCCCCAAGTGCGGCAGCGCCGTGCTCGAGTTCGGCAAAAACTACATCTGCGAAAAGTCAGTGCCCACAGCGCCCCAGCCGACGCCGAGCTGCGACTTCAAGACAGGCCAGGTGATTTTGCAGCAGCCGATAGAGCGCGAGCAGATGGTGAAATTGCTGACCACCGGCAAGACTGATCTGCTTGACAAGTTTGTCTCCATGCGCACGCGCCGCGCCTTCAAAGCCATGCTGGCCTGGGACGCGGAAGCCGGCAAAGTCAATTTTGAGTTTGCGCCGTCCAAGTTCCCGCCACGCAAAACTGCGGGGGGGGCGGCTGCAGCCAAATCCGGCACCATCAAGACGCCGTTCGGCAAAACGGTTGCGGTCAAAACTGTGGGCGCACCGGCCGCGAAAAAAGTCGCCGCCAAAAAAGTAGCGGGCAAAACTGCTGCGGCGAAAGCCGCCAAGCCCAAAGTTGCCCGCGTGGCCAAGCCCGGCGCCGGGCTGCAGCCGAGCGACGCGCTGGCGGCCGTGATCGGCATTGAGCCGGTGGCGCGCACCCAGGTTATCAAAAAGCTCTGGGATTACATCAAGGCCGAGGGCCTGCAGGACGCCAGCAACCGGCGCGCCATCAACGCCGACGCCAAGCTGCTGCCGGTATTTGGCAAGCCGCAGGTGACGATGTTCGAGCTCGCCGGGATTGTCGGCAAGCATTTGAGCTGAGGCGCCTGTCTGGCGTTGAATGCTATTGTTTTAATAGCTACTTACGCCCATTTTCATTGGGCTAGCGGCCGATTTCACCTAAAATCGGGCGCTGGACGACAAGTGGCGTGACCTGGCTTGTCGGCTTGCGCCCGACTAATTAATCAGGTCGCCGGCGACCCGGCTTTTTTGGCTGCAGCGACAGCGTCTAGGAAGTCGCCCAGCAGGGCCCGGTCGTCAATCGTGTCGGAGCCCGGATTGTGAAACTCGGGGTGCCACTGCACCGCGACAATATAGCTTTTTTGCGGATCGCACCGGCGTATCGCCTCGACCAGGCCGTCGGTGTTGCTGAAGGCCTCGGCCTCGAACTCGGGCGCCAGCGCCTTGATGGCCTGGTGGTGAATGCTGTTGACGCGCACCCGCTCGACGCCGGGATAGAGCTTGGACAGGCGCGAGCCCTGAACAATGTCGATGCTGTGGTAGTTGAGGTCGTAAGACGCCGCATCGCGGTGCCGGAACGAGGCCGGTACCTGGGTTTCTATGTCCTGGTACAGGGTGCCGCCAAAGGCCACGTTGAGCAGCTGCAGGCCGCGACACACGCCAAAGATCGGCTTGCCCAGGCGCTCGAACGCCGTCACCAGCGCCCTGTCGTAGTCGTCGCGAACACGGTCGCCGCTCCAGCGCTCGTCCAGCGGCGCCTCGCCGTAGCTGCCGGGCCAGATATCGGCGCCGCCGTGCAGCACCAGGGCGTCCAGCCATTGCGCATAGTGGTCAAAGGTGACGTCGCCGCGCTGGGTCGGGCCGGTCGGGCAAGGCACCATGACGACCATGGCGCCGGAGGACATCAGCCAGTGGGCGATCGACTGCTCGACGTACTGCAGCGTCTTGCCGGTGAACAGCGAACGCGCGTGGTCAGCGTGGGAAAAGCAGGCCGACAAGCCAATTTTCAGGCGACGGGCAGCGGGCATGAGAATTCCTCACAAAGTTGTTCAAAATCAGCCGTGCTGCCCGCCAGCCCTTGACGCGCAGCGACACCGAATTGAAGGGTGCCGGGAAAAGACACGGGATAGAAGGTGCCGATGCTCATGCGGGTGGTAGTTGAAGGTGCATGTGTTGCTTGCCAAAGGAAAGTCCGTCAACCCGGATGGCATCGGGTTCAATACCAAACGCGGTAAACCCGGCCCGCGTGTACAGGGCGCAGGCGGCCTGGTTGCTGTCGGTCACAGTCAGCACCAGCCCCTCGAGGCCGCAGGCCCGGGCATCCTTCAGCACGGCATCCAGCAGGGCGCGGCCCAGTCCCCGGCCGGTGAATTCGCTCGCCACATACAGCCCGACCAGGCAAGCCTTGTGGCGGTTCTTGGCGCGCGTTTCGTGGCTCAAGCCGACCATGCCGGCCAGCTCGCCGTTGACAAACGCGCCCCACAATTTTTCGCTGCCGGCAGCGGCCAGCCGCCTTTCGGTAGCGGCGAGCGGCCGCAAATTTTCTTCTTCAAAACTGGAGGTAAAGGCGTCGGGGTGTTCGCGCAGGCCGCGCAGGCGAAAGGCCCGGTAAAGCGGCGCGTCAGTCAGTTGAAGGCGGCGGATCTGCATGCCTGGATGATTTCAAAATGGCGATTCAATAGCATTTCAATAGCGTCTGTTTCCTGTTCGCTTGCGCGCGATCTGGCTGCGCCTGGGGACGAACCACAGCATTACAGACTACACGCAAACTTTCCGCTCGCGGGGCGGCACTGCCCATTCGGGCTATAGGACAAGGCCGCGTTGCGCCGCCGCTGCAGCCGGCTTTCTGCCACCAGCCCGGGCGCACGACAGACTTAAATTGCTATTGTTTTAATAGCTGCTTGCGCCCGTACTGTATGGGCTAGAGGCCAATTTTTCTGGTAAACAGGGCTCAGCCCGCCAAATGCGGTTCCATGCCGACAAAGCGCACCGTCACGCGCGTGCCGGGTGTCTGCGGGTGGCCGGGCAGCTCCGCGTCTTCAACGCTGATGACGGCGCCATGCTGCTGCGCAATTTCCTGCACAATCGCCAGCCCCAGGCCGGAGCCATCGACATTGGTACCCAGCGTACGGTAAAAGGGCTGAAACACCAGTTCGCGCTCGGACTCGGCGATGCCGGGGCCCGAGTCTTCGACCAGCAGCACCAGCACGCCGCTGAAGCGGTCGCTCAGCAGGCGCAGCGTGACCTGGCCGTGTTCGGGCGTGTAGTTGATGGCGTTGTCCAGCAGGTTGCGCACCAGCTCGCCAAGCAGCGTCGCGTTGCCTTCCAGCTCGGTCGCCTGTTCGCCGGCGGCTGGCCCCTCGTAGCCCAGGTCGATCTTTTTTTCCAGCGCGCGCGGCACCGAGTCGGCCATCACTTCCGAGACAATGTGCACCAGGTCCACGCGCTGCTTGGCCAGGCTGCGCCCGGAAGTCTCGGCGCGCGCCAATGCCAGCAGTTGGTTGACGGTGTGGGTGGCGCGCACGCTGGCGCGGCCAATCTGCTTGAGCGACTTTTTCAACTCGACCGCGTCAGTTTCGCGCTGCGCCAGGTCGGCCTGCATGCGCAGACCGGCCAGCGGCGTCTTGAGCTGGTGCGCGGCATCGGCCAGAAAGCGTTTTTGCGTGGTCAGCGAGACTTTCAGGCGGCTCAGCAAATCGTTGATCGACGACACCAGCGGTGCCACTTCTTCCGGCACGGCAGTGTCATCGAGCGGGCTCATGTCGTCGGACTTGCGCGCGCGAATGCGCTTTTCGAGTTGCGCCAGCGGCTTGATGCCGCGCACCAGCGCCAGCCAGACCAGCAGCACCGCCAACGGCAGCGTGACGAACTGCGGCACCATGGTGCCTTTGACGATCTCAGTGGCCAGCGTTTTCCGTTTTTCCAGCGTTTCGGCCACCTGCACCAGCACTGGCGAGGCGCCCTTGGCATCGACCTTGATCCAGGTGTAGGCGACGCGAACGCCTTCGCCCTGAATGATTTCCTCGCGCAGCCGCACCTCGCCGTCGGTCGGCTTGTCCTCGTCTGGAGGCTTCGGCAAATCGTGTTCGCCGCTCAGGTATTCGCCGTGCGTGCCCAACACCTGGTAATAGACCAGGTCGCTGTCATCAGCGCGCAGAATTTCGCGCGCCGGCGCCGTCAGGTTGAACTGGACCTGGTTGTTCTTGACCACCACCAGCTTGGCCAACGCCTGCACGTTGTACTCCAGTGCCCGGTCAAACGGCTTGCCGGCAATGTTTTGCGCCACCAGCCAGGTCAGCGCCAGGCTGATCGGCCACAGCAGCAGCAGCGGCGTGAGCATCCAGTCGAGAATCTCGCCAAACAGGCTGCGCCGCTCGCGCTGGAAGAGTCTTAGGGCCACAGATCAAAAACCGTGGCGGCGAAACAGGGAACGACGGTTCGCCGGCTCTCTCCCCACGCCAGCAGGGGCCGCGGAACCGGCTTTGCCGGGCCGCAGGCGCAGCGCCCCCTCGGGGGGCAGAGAGCTACACGAAGTGAGCGACCGTGGGGGCTCCATCTCTAGCTTGGGATTTTCTCGAGGCAGTAGCCCAGGCCACGGACGGTCGCGATGCGGATCGGGCCTTTTTCGATCTTTTTGCGCAGGCGGTGAATGTAGACCTCGATCGCGTTGTTGCTGACTTCCTCGCCCCATTCGCACAAACGCTCGACCAGCTGGTCCTTGCTGACGAGGCGGCCGGCGCGTTGCAGCAGCACTTCGAGCAGCCCGAGCTCGCGCGCCGACAGCTCGACCATCTGGCCGTCTATGGTGGCGACGCGGCCGGCCTGGTCGTATACCAGCGGGCCGTGCTTGATGGTGCTGCTGGCGCCGCCCATGCCGCGGCGCACCAGCGCGCGCACCCGCGCTTCGAGTTCCTGCAGTGAAAACGGTTTGGCCATGTAGTCGTCGGCGCCGTAATCCAGCCCCTTGACGCGTTCTTCCACGCTGTCGGCGGCGGTCAAAATCAGCACCGGCAGCGCCGAGCCGCGCGCACGCAGGCGCTTGAGCACCTCCAGCCCGTGCATCCGCGGCAGGCCCAGGTCCAGAATCAGCAGGTCGAATTCGGTGTTGGTCATCAGCGCCGCATCGGCCTCGGTGCCACTGGCCACATGGTCGGCGGCGGCGCCCGAGGCGCGCAGGGTGCGCAGCAGGCCGTCGGCCAGAACCTGGTCGTCTTCGGCAATCAGAATACGCATGGGTGTCTCCAGAAATCAGCCCGCATCAGGCGCTGGGGCTGGGTTTTTTTACTTGCAGGTAAATTTTAGGCTTTTACGGCGGCAGCTTACAGCTACCTGTCAAAGCGGGCCCTGCTCAAGCCGCGCAATAAGCCTCCAGCCCGAGCGCCACCACGGTCGCCACATCCGGGCCGACGGCCTGGCGAAACTCGGCTTCAGCCTGCGCCACGGCACGCCTGAAGGCCGCCAGCCAGAGCAGGCCGGACTCGGTGAATAGCACCTGCTTGGCGCGTTGGTCGTAGCGGTCGGTTTCGCGCCTGACCAGGCCCCAGGCCTCGCACTGGTCCACCAGGTCGCCCATGGCCTGCTTGCTCATGCCAGCGCTGGCAGCCAGATCGGTCAGACGCGAGCCAGCCAGCGCGAGATGGCGCGTGATGTGGATGTGCGCGGCACCGACCTGGTCGCGCGCCGCCAGGTTGGACAGCGCCAGCGGCACCTGCACGTCTCTGGCCATCAGCGCCAGCACGCGCTCGTCAAAGCGGCGCAAGGCGTGGCCCAGCAGGCGGCCCAGATGGGTCAGGCGCCAGCCGGTATGCTGGCCGCTGTCGTCAGCGTCGTCTTCATCCAGCGTGGCGCCGGGCAGGATTTTGGCGTCAGTTTCAGGCATGCGCCCATCCTAGCTTTTATCTAGCTTATTAGTCAGCAAAACTGACTACAAATAGGGTTTACTTATTTCAACACCACGATAAAGTACTGGTCATGCATCCAGCAATGTGTTTAACAACACTGGCTGAAATCAACGCCAATTCTTTTTACATTACTGATTTTTCAAGGAGATTTTCATGGACCTGCCGAACAAAGCGACCCCTGCCCTGAACACCGAAAAAGCCAAGGCCCTGCAGGCCGCGCTGGCCCAGATTGAAAAACAGTTCGGCAAAGGCACCATCATGAAGCTGGGCGCCGGCGAGGTGATTGAAGACATCCAGGTGGTGTCGACCGGCTCGCTTGGGCTGGACATTGCGCTTGGCGTTGGCGGCCTGCCGCGCGGCCGTGTGGTTGAAATTTACGGACCGGAATCGTCGGGTAAAACCACGCTGACGCTGCAGGTGATTGCCGAAATGCAGAAAGTCGGCGGCACCTGCGCCTTTGTCGATGCCGAACACGCGCTGGACATCCAGTACGCGCAAAAGCTCGGCGTCAATTTGCAGGAGCTGCTGATTTCTCAGCCCGACACCGGCGAGCAGGCGCTCGAAATCGTCGATTCGCTGGTGCGCTCCGGTGCGGTCGACCTGATCGTGATCGACTCGGTGGCAGCGCTCACGCCCAAGGCCGAGCTCGAAGGCGAAATGGGCGACTCGCTGCCCGGCCTGCAGGCGCGCCTGATGAGCCAGGCGCTGCGCAAGCTGACCGCCACCATCAAGAAGGCCAACTGCATGGTGATTTTCATCAACCAGATCCGCATGAAGATTGGCGTGATGTTTGGCTCGCCGGAAACCACCACGGGCGGCAATGCGCTGAAGTTCTACGCCTCGGTGCGGCTCGACATCCGCCGCATCGGCTCGATCAAGCGCGGCGACGAGGTGATCGGCAACGAAACCCGCGTCAAGGTGGTGAAAAACAAGGTGGCCTCACCGTTCAAGACGGCCGAATTCGACATCTTGTATGGCGAGGGCATCAGCCGCCTGGGCGAGGTGCTGGACTTGGGCGTGGCCGGCCACATCGTGGAAAAGGCCGGCGCCTGGTATGCCTTCAACGGTGAAAAAATCGGCCAGGGCCGCGACAACTCGCGTGAATTCCTCAAAGAGAACCCTGAGCTCGCCATCGAGATAGAAAACAAGGTGCGCGAATCGCTGGGCATTCCGCTGGTGCAAGCAGCTGTGGCCATCGCCGTCGCTGCCGACGCCAGCGACCCGGCGGCCAAGGCGGTGAAAGCCGACAAGGCCGAGAAAGCCCCGAAAATCCCGGTCTGAGCCGGTTTAGCATGCCAAATCAGGCTCTAGTCCAATACCAACGGGCGCAAGCAGCTATTAAAACTCTAGCAAAACATGACAGTGCAAGTCGTTGCGGGACCGGCTAGGCGCCATGAGCGAGTCGACCCACTCCGCCAAACCCACGGCCCGCGCCGGCTTTGGCCTGTCGCTTAAGGGCCGCGCGCTGCGCTTGCTGGCGGCGCGCGAGCATTCGCGCGGCGAGCTCGAACGCAAGCTCGCCGCCCATGCCGAAACGCCGGAGCAGCTGGCGCAGGTGCTCGACGAGCTGCAGGCCAAGGACTTCATCAGCGAGGCACGCGTGGTCGAGTCGGTCATCAACCGGCGCGCCGCGCGCTTTGGCGCCGCGCGCATCAGGTACGAGCTGCTGAACAAGGGGCTCAGTGCCGGCGCGGTCGCGGACGCAGTCAGGCGCCTCAAAGGCAGCGAACTCGAGCGCGCCCGCGTCATTTGGTCCAAGAAGTTTGACGGACCGGCATCGGATGCGGCCGGCCGCGCCAAACAGATGCGATTTCTGGCCGGCCGAGGTTTTCGCGGCGACGTGATTTGCCGCGTGGTGACGCAGACAGAAGACGATTAAAGGAATGTTGCCGTTTTGTAGGTCGGAGTGGCCGAAGGCGTAACCCGATATCCCCCTGACGCATCGCCGCTACCGCAGATGTCGGATTACGCTGCGCTAATCCGATCTACAAGTTGCTACTATTTTGATAGCTGCTTACGCCCATTTATATTGGGGTAGAGGCCAATCAAGCCATTTTTTCGACCGGCGGGCAGCGAACCCCACGCAGTGGGGAGCGTAGGGTCTTAACTCTGCGCCGGGCCGCCCCCGAATTCCCAAGCAGGGGCCGCGGAACCGGCTTAGCCGGGCCGCAGGCGCAGCGGCCCCCTCGGGGGGCAGGGAGCTACACGAAGTGAGCAAGCGTGGGGGCTATATCTGCAGCATCAGCTTCAGGTTCTGCACCGCAGCGCCGGATGCGCCCTTGCCCAGGTTGTCTAGCCGCGCCACCAGCACCGCATGGTGGTAGCGGTCGTTGCCGAACACGCGCAGCTCCATCTTGTTGCTGTCGTTGAGCGCCAGCGCATCGAGCTTGCCGGATTCGGGCGCGGCTTGCACCGTCACCCATTCGCTGCCGGCGTAGTGCTGGCTCAGCACCTGATGCAGTTGCGCGGCGCTGGGTTGGCCGGGCAGCAAGTCCAGGTGCAGTGGCAACTGCACCAGCATGCCCTGCATGAAGTTGCCGACCGAGGGCATGAACACCGGGCGACGCGTCAAGCCCGTGTACTTCATGATTTCGGGCAGGTGCTTGTGCTCCAGGCTCAGGCCGTACAACTCGAACAGCGGCGCGCTGCCGGCTTCGTAGGCCTCGATCATCTGGCGCCCGCCGCCAGAGTAGCCACTTACGGCCGGCAGACTCAAGGGGAAATCAGCCGGCAGCAGACCGGCATCGACCAGTGGACGGATCAACGCAATCGCGCCGGTGGCGTAGCAACCCGGGTTGGCCACGCGCTCGGCGCTCATCACGGCCTCGCGCTGGCCCTTGACCAATTCAGGAAAACCAAACACCCAGCCCGGTGCCGTGCGGTGCGCGGTCGACGCGTCGATGATCTTGGGCTTTTTGCCGCTGAACGAGTCAATCATCGCCACCGACTCGCGCGCGGCGTCGTCGTGCAGGCACAAAATCACCAGGTCGGCCTGCGCTATCAGCGCGCGCTTGGCGGCCGCATCCTTGCGCAATGCGGGCGCGATGCTGAGCAGTTCGATCCGCGGCTGCGCCTGCAACCGCTCCCGGATTTGCAGGCCGGTGGTGCCAGCTTCGCCATCGATAAAAATTTTGGGCATAGAACAACTTTCAGCTACAAATCAGTGCCGCGAAACAGCAAGCGCAGACGCATTTCGTGCAATTTCAGGTGTAAGGTCACAACAAGAATCGTGCACCGCACCATGATACATTTCTATGTTGCTGCCTGCCGTAAGCGCCAGCAAGCTGGCTTTGAGCCGATAGGGTCTGGTTCATAGACACCGACAGCCCTGCCCAACGCCCTGTTGCACCCCTCTTTTATTGAATTCTGAAGGTCATCCATGAAAATTCACGAATACCAAGGCAAGGACATCTTGCGCAATTTTGGTGTGCCTGTGCCGCGCGGTATTCCTGCGTTCACAGTGCAAGAGGCGGTGGAAGCCGCGCAAAAACTCGGCGGCCCGGTGTGGGTGGTGAAGGCGCAGATTCATGCCGGCGGCCGCGGCAAGGGCGGCGGCGTCAAGCTGGCGCGCAGCATTGACGAGGTAAAAAAACTCGCGGGTGAAATCCTCGGCATGCAGCTGGTCACGCACCAGACCGATGCCGCCGGGCAAAAAGTTCGCCGCCTGCTGATTGAAGAAGGCGCCGACATCAAAAAAGAATATTACGTTTCCGCCGTGACCGACCGAGCCAGCCAGCGCGTGGCTTTCATGGCGTCGTCCGAAGGCGGCATGGACATTGAGGAAGTGGCGCACGCCACGCCCGAGAAAATCATCAAGGTGTTTGTCGATCCGGCCCTCGGCCTGACCGACGCGCAGGCCAAAGACCTGGCCGATGGTATGACGGTGCCGGCGGGCTCCACCGCCCAGGCCGTGGACGTGCTCAAGAAGCTGTACAAGGTCTACATGGACACCGACTGCAGCCTGGCCGAGATCAATCCGCTGATCCTCGAAGGCAACGGCAACATCAAGGCGATTGACGCCAAGTTCAACTTCGACCCGAATGCGCTGTTCCGCCATCCGGAAATCGTCGCCTACCGCGACCTGGATGAAGAAGATCCGGCCGAAGTCGAGGCCAGCAAGTTTGACCTGGCCTACATCAGCCTGGACGGCAACATCGGCTGCCTGGTCAACGGCGCGGGCCTGGCCATGGCGACCATGGACACCATCAAGCTGTTTGGCGGCGAGCCGGCCAACTTCCTGGACGTCGGCGGCGGCGCAACGGCTGAAAAAGTCACCGAAGCCTTCAAGATCATGCTGAAAAACCCTGAAGTCAAGGGCATTCTGGTCAACATCTTCGGCGGCATCATGAAGTGCGACACCATCGCCGACGGCATCATCGCCGCCTGCAAGGCCGTCAACCTGTCGGTACCGCTGGTGGTGCGCATGAAGGGCACCAACGAAGACCTGGGCAAAAAAATGCTGGCCGACTCCGGTCTGCCGATCATTGCCGCAGACACCATGGCCGACGCCGCGACAAAAATCGTCGCCGCTGTCAAGTAAGCGCGCACTAAGCGATTAGGAACAAGCATGTCGATCTACATCAACAAAAACACCAAAGTCATCACGCAAGGCATTACCGGCAAGACCGGTCAATTCCACACTCGAATGTGCCGCGATTACGCCAATGGCAAAGCAG
Organism: Polaromonas sp.; assembly: GCF_012927455.1. GTDB lineage: Bacteria > Pseudomonadota > Gammaproteobacteria > Burkholderiales > Burkholderiaceae_C > Polaromonas. The sequence continues at coordinate 343,928 of NZ_JABBPE010000016.1, forward strand.
CGTTTGTGGCGGGCGTGAACCCCAAGAAGGCCGGCGAAGACTTCGAAGGCATCCCAATTTACGCCAATGTGAGCGAAGCCGCCCAGGCCACCGGTGCCACCGTATCGGTGATTTACGTGCCGCCCGCAGGCGCTGCCGCCGCGATCTGGGAAGCCGTTGAAGCCAACCTCGATCTGGCGATCTGCATCACCGAAGGCATTCCGGTGCGCGACATGCTGGAAGTGCGCAACCGCATGAAAGCGCGCGAAGCCGCCGGCGGCAAGAAAACCCTGCTGCTGGGCCCCAACTGCCCCGGCCTGATCACGCCCGACGAGATCAAAATCGGCATCATGCCCGGCCACATCCACCGCAAAGGCCGCATCGGCGTGGTCAGCCGCTCCGGCACGCTGACCTACGAAGCCGTGGCGCAGCTGACCGAAATCGGCTTGGGCCAGTCCACCGCAGTGGGCATTGGCGGCGACCCGATCAACGGGCTGAAACACATCGACGTGATGCAGGCTTTTAACGACGACCCGGACACCGACGCCGTTATCATGATTGGCGAAATTGGCGGCCCGGACGAAGCCGAAGCGGCCGTCTGGTGCCGTGATCACATGAAAAAGCCCATTGTCGGTTTCATCGCCGGCGTGACGGCGCCTGCCGGCAAGCGCATGGGCCACGCTGGCGCGCTGATTTCAGGCGGTGCCGACACCGCCGATGCCAAGCTCGAAATCATGGAAGCCTGCGGCTTCACCATCACGCGCAACCCATCGGAAATGGCCAAATTGCTCAAGGCCTTGCTGTAAGGAGTAATACCCATCGCTGCGCGGCCCAGCCCGGGCTAAACTCTGAAAACCAAAAAAAGCGCTATTCGGCGCTTTTTTTGATTCATAACAACGCTATCGAGGAGACATGCAATGTTTTTCGGACTTGATCTTTACTCACCCCTGTTTTGGAGCGCCTTTGGCTCCATCGTGCTTGCCAACATCGTGCTGTCTGGCGACAACGCCGTGGTGATCGCCATGGCGGCGCGAACGCTCAAGCCGGCGCAACGCGGCAAGGCGATTTTCTGGGGCAGCGCCGCCGCCATCGTCATGCGCATCATTTTGACCATCGTGGCGATCCAACTGCTGTCGCTGCCTTACCTGAAGACCGTTGGCGCGATTTTGCTGGTCTACATTGGCGTTGACCTGCTCAGTGCCGAAGAAGATGAAGATGGTTTGGGTAAGGAGATCAACGGCATGGCCGCGGCCATCCGCACCATCCTGATTGCCGATCTGGTCATGAGCCTGGACAATGTGCTGGCCGTGGCTGCCGCCGCCAAGGGCGATGTGCCGCTGTTGGTGCTCGGCCTGCTGGTCAGCATTCCGCTGATTATTTTTGGCGCGACGCTGCTGACCAAAGTAATGGAACGCTTTCCCATCATCATCACGATTGGCGCCGCGTTGCTGGGCTTTTTGGCCGGCGAAATGCTGCTGACCGATCCCGCCGTGACGAGCCAGTTTGGCGTCATGGGCGAGCAAACTGTCACCTTCGCTGGCGTGCTGGGTGCCGTGCTGGTGGTGGCGCTGGGCACTTACCTGACCAAACGCCAACAAAAGAATACGCGGTCCGGTTGAGGCGCGAAGCTTTGATGGGCGCCGTCACAATGAGTAAACAAAACAGTGGAAAAGTCCCTTGCCCCCCGGGATTCGGCCTGTTAACGTAGGAAATATAATTAATCGTAACTAATAGCTACAAGCAGAGGCGCACCAAAACGCGACAAATTCGGGCAGTGCAAGAACGTCTTTGGGTTAGCAACTCGAAGGGACGCTGCTACCAGCTGCAAAAGCCTGCCAATGGAAACGCGTCATCCGCGAACAAAATGATCTACGAGATTTGCATGCAAACAGACCCGGGGTTGACGCGGGACAACAACGAAGACGTGGTCGCCATTGATGCGGCGACCGGACTTTGTATCCTGGCCGACGGCATGGGCGGCTACAACGCAGGCGAAGTTGCCAGCGGAATGGCCGCAGCCTTCATCAAATCGGAACTGGGGCGCTGGCTGGACGAAGCAGGTCGGCAGGCGAACGCCAGGGAGGTGCACCGGGCGATGGAGATCTGTGTGGAAAACGCCAACCACTCGATCTTCAATGCGGCCAATTCCAACCCACAGTACGCCGGTATGGGAACCACCTTGGTGGTGGGCGTTTTTCAGGAAGGCCGCCTGGTACTGGGCCACATCGGCGATTCGCGCTGCTACCGCCTGCGCGGCCAAGAGTTAAAGCAAATTACCAAAGACCATTCTCTGCTGCAGGAACAGCTCGACGCCGGGCTGATTTCCCCCGAGCAGGCGCTGACGTCAATGAACCGCAACCTGGTGACGCGCGCACTGGGCGTTGAAGACACGGTGCAAGTTGAAGTCAATGACCACCGCGTGGAAATCGGCGACCTCTACCTGATGTGCTCCGACGGGTTGTCCGACATGATTCTTGACGAGCAGATCGCCGCCCTGCTGCTCGGTGGCGGCACGCTGGCACAAAAAGCTCATCATTTGGTGGATGCGGCCAACGACGCGGGCGGGCGCGACAATATTTCGGTATTGCTGGTGCAAGCGAAAGAAGACACGGCCAGGCGCGGTCTGTTGTCCAGAATGCTGGGGAAATAGCCTTGTGACTGAAATATTACAAACAGACAGGAGTCGGCCATGCCGAAAATGATCGTCTCTCTTGATGGCGTCGTGATCAAGGAAGTCCAGTTGACGAAAGACCGAACATCCTTGGGCCGCAGGCCTTACAACGATGTTGTCATTGACAACCTCGCAGTCAGTGGCGAGCACGCCGTGCTGCAAATGTCGGGCACTGAGGTGTTTCTGGAAGACCTTAACAGCACCAACGGCAGCTATGTCAACGGCAAGGCTGTCAAAAAGCAGCAGCTGCTGCATGGCGACACGGTCGAGATCGGCAAGTACAAGATCAAGTATGTCAGTGAAGCCAGCCAGCCTGCCTATGACAAAACCATGGTCTTCAAGCCGGGCGCTGCGGCGTTCGCGGCCGCGGCCGCCGCTACAGTTCCGCTGGGTGGCGCCGGGCTGAACACAACGGCAAATGCCTCCATCAAGGTCATGTCTGGGGCGGCAGCTGGTCGTCAAGTGGAACTGGTCAAGGTGGTGACCACTATTGGCAAGCCCGGCGTTGCAGTTGCGGCCATCACCAAGCGGCCCCAGGGTTTCATGCTTGCCCACGTTGAAGGGACCGACCGTCCGACCCTCAATGGCGCTGCCATCGGCACCGAAGCGGTGACCTTGAAAAACGGCGACTTCCTGGAGTTGGCCGGAACCCAAATGCAGTTTTTGCAACACTGATCGGCAACATGGATGGGTGCGCTGCCGCGCTGCCATTGGCAGCGTGATGCAGTCACGCGGATTGCGCAGATAGCGTAGGTAGCGTCATGCACCGGCGGCAAACCAGCCCGAGTCAAGACGACGTTTTCGCCAAGATTAGCCAAAACCGGCGCGCCACGGCGCACTTCAGCCCAGACGGTCCGGCTCTCGTTTGCAATCTGTCTTGACGAAGACTGTGCTCATTGCGCCATAAGCACGGTAAACCGAACAATCTCTGGCGTCTTTACATTGCCAGCGCATAAATGGGAAAAAGTACCTTTACTGCCCTTGTGCCCAGCGTGTAGTCTCAGCACGACTGTTGGTGTTTACCTGGCAAGCCAGCGCGCCGGCCGTTTTGAAACCAGGCAAGTTCACGCCTCGGACCAGGCCCGGGGCCACCCCACTCCACCAGAAAGCCTCACGGAAGCCCCATGAAAGTTCGCGTACTAGGCTGCTCTGGAGCAATCGCCAAAGACTGCCGCACCACCTCTTTTCTGCTTGATCATGATGTGCTTGTCGACGCAGGCACTGGCGTCGGAGATCTCTCGATCAATGAAATGGCCAGCATTGACCATGTGCTGTTGACGCATTCCCACCTTGACCACATTGCCGCGCTGCCGCTCATGGTTGATGCGTGCGCCGCCAAGCGCAGCACGCCGCTGCAGATTCATGCCCTGCAGGCCACCATCGATGCCCTGCAGACCCACATTTTCAACAATGTCATCTGGCCTGATTTTTCAACCCTTCCCACGCCGGCAGCGCCTTTTGTCAGTTTTCACCCGCTGGCGTGCGGACAAACGCTGCTGCTCGCCGGCAAACACGTCGAAGTGCTGCCCGCCGTGCACACCGTGCCCGCCGTCGGCTACGCCGTCAGCGCCGGCCAAGGCTGCTGGGTGTTTACCGGCGACACCGGCGCGAACCCGGCCTTGTGGGCTCGTCTTAACCAACTCGACGTCGCCATGCTGGTGATAGAAACCGCCTTCAGCAACCGCGAAAGTGATCTGGCCCAACGCAGCCTGCACCTTTCGCCCGATGCGCTGGCCAGCGAGCTTGACAGCATCGCGCCGGGCAAAAATTACCCCGTTTACATCACCCACACCAAGCCGGCCGAAACCGAGCTCATCATGGCGGAAATCCAGGCTTTCGATGCAACACGCGCCTCGAGCAGCCCCGCCGTGAGTGTGTCGCGTGATATTCGCTGGCTGCACGCGGGGCAGGTATTTGAGTTGTGAGTAACTTCCGTGGCCTGGAACTTACCTTCAGTAGGCGCCAACAGCTAAGCCGACCTAGGGCGGAACGGTGAGAGCTTGAGTCGTTGCGATTTCCGGGTGAAATTGAGGCTTGGTCCCTGGCTAACGGGCTTGTAGCAGTGCTTCCGCGCAAAACCCGGCCGGGGTGACGATCCGGGTACGGTTGAAGTGAGCACGCTGTAACAAGCCCGCGCGATGATCCCCAGTCACCAGGTAGTCAGCCTCGCCAACGAGAGCCATCGCCAGCAGGAACGCATCAAAAAGATCGTCGGCCTCAATGTCAGCGGGCAGCTGCGCCAACACCACCGCGCGTTGCAGGTTATTTACCATCGCGCCTACCCGGTGCGGCTGAAGAATCGTTTTGAATTTCTCGTAACGACTGGCCCGGCGCAACCCATCGAGCTGGGTCACTGAGGTCACGATTTCAAATCGTGCGGTCCGCCAAGCCCGGTAGATAGTGTCGGGATGGCCATGGGGCGAGATCAACGCACTGAGCAGGACATTGGTGTCCAGGACGACACGCATCAGTGTTCACGCGCCCACTGCACTGCCTCGGCGACGATGGCAGTCAAGTCTGCTTCGCTTACATTGACATTGGCGGCTTTGGCCTGCTCGGCCGACAACTCAAGAATGTGCGCCCGAACCGCTTCCTCAATAAAGCGCGACAGGTCACCCTTGCGGCCACCCCCTTGGCCGGCAAGGTACATACGCACGGATTGATCAGTGTTCGGCGACACCACAATATTCCAGCGAATTGAATTCATCAGGGTGTCCAGTGTTTGTGTGTGTACGTGTTTATACATCCTTTAAAAGGCATGCACAACAGCAGAAGTTGAGCGAGAAGGCATTTTTAATGGTCGAAATTTTTCAACACTGCGCTTCCCAGGTTAATCGAGGGATTCTCAGGGAGGTCTCGATCCATCGTCATTGCGAGCGTAGCGGCAATCCAAGACTACGCCTCGTCGACCCTGGATCGTCACGGCCTTTGGCCTCGCGATGACGACTCGGGGTCCACGTCATGCAAAGCGCAACGCGGCAATACCCGTCAGGCAGCCGCCCACACCCTCACAATTCCAGCGCCCGAGGGCTTCACGTCAGCTCGCAGAGCTTGCGAATTGATGATTCCGGGATGGACGACATGGAAAAGTGCTGAGGGGTTTGACCGACTTGGAAATGGACAGATTCATGCGCATCGCGTGACAAAAATGTCGCCAAAACCGGAACCCAAGGCAAAAAGCGTCATGCCGAGCCGAACCGGGGCGGGCAACCAAGCAGATTCCGAGAACTAAAGCACAACTTGCAGCGCTTGAAGCGGTTGGCACACAGTTTGCAATAGTTTGTTGCAAGTTTTTTCAACCAAGGAGTTTTCAAATGAAGCGTTCCATTCAAAAGGGTTTCACCCTAATCGAGTTGATGATCGTCGTGGCGATTATTGGTATTTTGGCTGCTGTGGCTTTGCCGGCTTATCAGGATTACACCGTGCGCGCCCGCGTGACGGAAGGCTTGGTATTGTCTGCATCTGCCAAACTCGCCGTTGCTGAAAATGCGTCGAATGGCAAGGAGTTCATTTCGGGCTGGACCCAGCCGACACCTACCTCCAACGTTAGCGGGATAGCGATTACCCCGGAAACTGGCGTTATCACAGTTACTTACACCGCTGCTGCGGGTGCCGGAACCATTTTCATCACGCCTACTTCAAGTGGCGCCTTGGTAGGTACGGCATCCGGTTCGACGGTTCCTACGGGTGGCTCGATCAACTGGAGCTGCACTGGTGGCACCTTGGTTGCAAAATATCGCCCCGCACAGTGCCGCGCCTAATCTGCTCTAGCTAGGACTTTCAAGCTTTCCTCAAACCCTTCTGCGTAACGCAGAAGGGTTTTTTGTTGTTCAAATCTTTGAAGGTATTACGCCCATGTCTCGCCAAAATCGGCTAGCTTGCCTGTTATTTTTGCTGCTAGCCCCGGGCTTCTTGACCACCTGCTACACGCGCGCTTACAACGCCTTGCATTTGGAGATGTTTGCGTTTTTGGGTTGGGGGGTGCTGACTGCTGTCGGCGCGTTTGGGTTGTCCAAAACAGAAGATCTTCGCCTTGACAGGCCGGCAGCCGCCTACGCAGGCCTGCTCTTTGGTCTGCCGGTGCTGGTCTTGTTGGGGCAGCAGGCATTTGGGCTGGCGGTGCCCTACTTTGGCATGGTCGTCATTGCCATTTATTATTTGTTGGTGGCTGGCTGCACCTGCCTGCTGGGCGGTTTTGCAGCCGCGTGGTTCCGCGGGCTACCCCTTACGTCCAGCTTGGGATTTAACCTAATCAATGCTGCGTTAAAAGCTTTTGTCGGGGTTGCAGTGGCAAGCTCCCTCGCTGGAATAGCACAGTACTTGCAAGTGCCTCTACCAGAGTTCTTGGTGTCGCCCCTTAATCAAATCGGTGCATCCTATGGCAATCTGAGGCAGCAAAACTTGTTTGCCTTATTGGGCGTCTTAGGCCTGATAGCGCTGATAGTTTTGCGAAGTACGGCGGGCCGTCCTCAATGGCGATCTGACGGTTTGGCTGTCTTGGTATTTTTGACCTTGCTCATTGCCATCGTACTCAGCACTTCCCGCACCGGCGCATTGTTGGTTGGAATAATTTCAATTTGGGGCCTAGTTGAATCATGGCGCGCACGCCAGCTGATGTGGATGCTGCTGCTGGCCCTGCCCACCTATTTACTGTTCCGCTATATCGCTGTTCAAATTGACTTGCAGGGGCTATTACCGTTTCACGGAACTAATCGCCCGGGATTGATATCCACGGCGCTCGAGGGCGACTATTGGCGGCAAATCATATGGACAAAAAGTTTGGCACTTGTTCGGAGCCATCCAATTTGGGGGGTAGGGTTTGGCAACATTGCTTACGCCATGTTCACCGAAACCCTTCCTGTTCCCAGCGCATCTGTTACCGAACATGCACACAATATTTTTTTACAAATGGCAGTCGAATTGGGTGCCCCCATCGCGGCGGCATGGGCATTTGTTTTGGCCATTCTGATAGTTCGGTCCCGGCATGCACTGAGATCTTTTGAAGGGCGCTCCCTTGCGGTTTTCTTGCTGGCAGTCATGATTCACAGTCTGCTGGAATATCCCCTGTGGTACGCCTATTTCCTGCTCCCAGGCGCGTTCGCATTAGGAGTTTTTACGCAAATTGGCGCACTATTCCGAACAGAAATACGTGCGCCGGCCATGAGCCCGATGAATGGGTCTTTAGGCGTGGACAGTGCTAGTGCCGTGCCAAACAAGGCAGCTTCGTATGCAAGGGCGGTTGGCATTGGCGGCGTATCCACCATTATCCTGGCATTGTTTGGACTTTGGGACTATGCCAAGGTGAGCCCCAGTTACGAGCTGAACTCCAGTGTGCCCTTGCCTGATCGAGTCATTCAGAGCTACGAATCAGTTCTGTTCCTTAACTTGGCGGACTACTCGGCACTCAATTTGACCGGTGTGTCGCCCGCAACTGCCGCGGTGCAGCTGCGTCTTGCAAACCGGGTCGCACATTTTCGCTTTGATCCTCAGGTTGCCGCAACGCATGCAGCGGCCGCATCGCTCACGGGTCAAATGGCTCTGGCAAAAGCTTCAGCTTATCGCCTGTGGTTAAAAGACAAGGATGCTGCAGAGAGACTGCGCTTGGCGTTGGCAGGTAGCGGCTTGCCCCAAGCTCTTGAACTCTCGGCATTTTTGTCTAAACCCACTTTTGTGCCCTGGCCTTAAGAAATTAGTGGCTGATGTCAGGGTTGGTGCGTCTATCGCCTTGAAAACCTCAAATTTTCCTGTTTCATTAGTATGAACTGCAAGAATAGATTCTTTGGAGCAGGCGTTCATTTAAGCATCTGGCTTGTAATCGCAGTGCTCGCTTGGGCGTAAAATTTTTCTATCCCTACCCATTTATTGAAATCTCCGGCGGTCGCCAATTATTTTTGTTGATTGTGGCGGTGAACGTGGTTTTGGGGCCGCTACTGACTTTTGCGGTATTAAGCCCGGGTAAAGTGCGCCAATTATTGAGGCGTGATTTGGTGATGATTGGTGCCGTGCAAATAGCGGCTCTTGAGTATGGGCTGGGGGCGATGTACTTTGCGCGCCTTGCTAATTTGGTGCATGAGGGGGACCGTTTCAAGGTAGTGAGCGCTGGTGATGGGAGTATTCGGGGTCAGATTCTAATTAAATTCCGGAATCTTGTTTTCTAGATCAGGCAGAGCAATCGCGGCGTGCAACTTAATGCCAAGCGCCAACATGGCGTATTGGCTGTATTTGCCCCCCATCGCCCTGCAGGACTGGGTCGCCGTGCTCGACAGGCAGGGGCAGATTCAGGGCTTTTCGCGCGGCGACGGGTTTTGAGCCTTGCCGCCGGCCCATCCCCAACCAGCCCGAAATAAAGCATCAAAAATGGCTGTGCCCAATGACAGCATACGCAAGCAGCTATTAAATTTGTAGCAATCTGAAAACCCAAAGTTTTTGGGGGTCAGCTTCCAATAGCCCAAGCGCTGCCATTCGCAAGCCTAATACTAAGAAAATCGGCCTCTAGTCCAATAGATACGGGCAAAAGCAGCTACTAAAATCATAGCGTTTTTTCGCAACTGTCGGACCGCTGGCGATGATTCGTTCGGCTGTCAACGAATTGGATAGCGGCCAGCCCTTATTAAAAGAGTGGCATAAACTGGCAAAGATTGACACAACCAGAAACTAACTCCATGTCGCTCAACATTTCACTGCCTGCTGAACTCGAAAACCGTGTGCGGGACCATGTTGCCTCTGGCATGTACGGGTCCGCGAGTGAGGTCATTCGCGAGGCGCTGCGCCTGTTCGAAGCCTATCAAACGGCACAGGCCGCCAGTTTCGTTTCACTCCAGGCGGACATTGCGCAGGGTATGGCCGATGCTCATGCAGGTCGGGTCGGCGCCATGGACATGACGGCGATCAAAACGCAAGGTCAGGCTGTATTGCGGGCTAAAACGGACGCCGCTTGATGGCGCGCGTGACGCTCACGCAGAGTGCTCAAAACGATTTACTGGAGGCGTGGCTGTATGTTGCCGAGGAAAACCAGCAAGCGGCTGAGCTCATGCTGGACGCCATTGAGAAAGAGGCCCATACGCTGTTACTTCAGCCGCTGATGGGGCGAGCACGTCCAGAACTCGCTGATCGTGTACGAAGTTGGCCTACTTCAACGCCCTACATCCTGTTCTAACTGGCGGATGACGACGGCATCACGGTACTGCGCGTCTTGCATCACGCACGGGATGTGCGGCAACTTGGTTTTGGACTTTAGGCTTGGGTTGGCCAGATTTAATTGGCTTCATCTGAAACCAGACTGCCGCGGCGCTTCAGCTGCCAAGCCATCAGCATCCGTTCATCGCAGCCGACACTGAACATGAAAACAAGCTCCAGCGCAGGAGCTGCTTGCAAGCAGTCCATGCCGCCACCGTCGACGATGCCTCGACGCAAGCTGACGGCACAAAACATGCATGATTTAAGCCCCCCAGTTTAACCAAAGGAGCCTGAAATGAAGCTGTCCACTCAAGAGATTCAAAAGCGGCAAAACGGCTTTACCCTGGTCGAAGTCATGATTGTGCTGGCCATCATCGGCATTTTGGCGGCGATAGCTTTGCCGGCCTATCAGGACTACACGGTGCGCACGCGTATCGTGGAAGGGCTGGCTTTGGCTGAGAATGCCAAGGCCGCGATTGCCAAAGAGGGCGTCAGCAGCGCCGCTGAACTGGCGCGGATCAGTGATGCGTGGAACGCTCAGGCGGGCGGGACCGGCGCCAACAGCCAGTACGTCAGCTCTGTGTGCATGGGCGCCACTACCGCCGCCGCGACTTGCCCGGCGCCGGGCGCTGCCGCTGCCAACGGGGTGATTGCGATCAGCTACAACGCGGCTGCGCTGCGGGTACCAGACAGCCAGGCGCTGCTGCTGCTGTCGCCCTATGTGCGTGGCGCCGCCGGAGCCGTGCCGTTGGCGGCTGCGCAAACTGGCCCGAGCGCCGCTGGCACCGGTGCGCTGGATTGGGCATGCACGTCGTCGACGCGCGCGGTCGGTACGGCAATCAGCCCCGCCGTGCCGCCCGCAGCTGGTAGCGTGCTGGCCAAATATGTGCCGACGCAGTGCCGGTGATAGTTGGGGTAAGTCGATAGTGTTGCTATTTATTTGATAGCTGATTGCGCCCGTATTATATGGGCTAGAGGCCGATTTTATGCCTGAAATGTAGTGAGACGGTCCGCTGCGGGCGCAATAGAATGCACTTGGCTTTATGACCCCAAGCGCCAGCCCGATTGCAGCCTGTCTTGCTGGAAACGCTGCCTGAGCGCACTCTGCCAGCGGATCGCGACGGTGCCGCCGTTTTAACCAAGCCGCGCCCGTTTGCGGCAACTTTAACCATCGGGGTCCCTATTCCAATCTCGTCAGCACCGGCCAGTCAGTCCGCGCGTGTCGCTAAGCCAGGCGACGCGACGCTTGCGCTGTCGGACGCGCTCGACCCGCGTCAGCCTGACACCTGGTGGCTGTCCCTGTTGCTGGTGCTGCCGTGGCTCAGCCCCTACACCGCCGGGCCCACGCCCAATGAGTGGCCTTGGCTGTTCTCGGCGTTTTGCGCGGTGGGGCTGTGGCTGTTTCAGCACCGGTTCAATGCCCGGCTGATTGCCGGCACCTGGGTGCTGGCTGCCGCTGTCAGCGCTGTCATTGCCCTGGCGCAGTATTTTGGGCTGGCGCCGGTTCTCAGCCCCTGGGTCAGCCAGACCGCGCCCGGCGAGGCCTTCGCCAATCTGCGCCAGCGCAACCAGTTCGCCACGCTCACCAGCATCGGGCTGATCGCCCTGATTGCGTTGATCGCCTGGCGCGCACGGACCGCCCCTGCCAAGCCGGTGCCCTGGTCGGCCAGCCTGCTGGTGGCGCTGCTGGCGCTGGGCAACGCGGCCAGCAGTTCACGCACGGGTCTGCTGCAATGGCTGTTGGTGCTGGCCCTAACAGCGTGGTGGGCCTGGTGGGCGCGGGCCGACTTCAAGAGTCGGCGCGGCCCGCTGATGCTGGCCGTGCAGGCCCTGCTGGCCTATGGGCTCGCCGTGGCCGCGCTGCCCTGGCTGCTGAGTCTGGTCACCGGGCTTAGCAGCGACGGGCTGTTTGGCCGGCTGACAGAACAGGCGGGCTGCGGCAGCCGCCTGGTGTTGTGGTCTAACGTGCTGACGCTGATTGGCCAGAAACCGGGGCTGGGCTGGGGCTGGGGCGAGCTGGACTATGCCCATTTCATCACGCTGTACCCCGGGCCGCGCTTTTGCGAGATTCTGGACAACGCGCACAACCTGCCGCTGCAGCTGGCGGTGGAACTCGGAGTACCGGCGGCGCTGGCTATTTGCCTGGCGGCGCTCTGGCTGGTCTGGCGTGCCAAGCCCTGGCGTGAAACGGATACGCTGCGGCAAATGGCCTGGGCTGTGCTGGCCGTCATAGCGATGCACAGCCTGCTGGAATACCCGCTTTGGTATGGGCCGTTTCAGATTGCTTTTGCGCTGTGTGTCGGCTTGCTGTGGGCCAGCGCCGGGCATTCTACTCAAAAATATCAAGAAAAACAAATAAATAGCGGCCTATCCCAATGGCTACGGGTGCTGATAGCTATCATTATCATAGCTACCTTGCTGACCATGGCGGTCAGCTACCACCGGGTGAGCCAGATCTACCTGCCGCCCGAGGCCCGCATGGCGGCCTACCGCGACGATCCTTTGAAGCAGATTCAAGGCAACTGGCTGTACCGCAACCAGGCGCGCTTTGCAGAACTGAGCACCACCGCGCTGACGCCGGAGAACGCCGCGGCCCAGTATGCGATGGCGCGTGCGCTGCTGCATTACTCGCCGGAACCACGGACCATTGAAAAGTTGATTGAAAGCGCCGTGATGCTGGGCCTGGACGATGAGGGCGTGCAGTATTTGGCACGCTTTCGCGCAGCGTTTCCGCAAGAGCATGCGCGTTGGGCCAGGGCACAGGCGCTGCAAAATTCACCACCGAAGGCTATCCGGTAAAAGCCCTCAAGTGCCCGCGACAAAGCTGCCCGACTTCCCGCCATGCTTTTCCAGCAGCCTCACGTCGGTCATCGTCATGCCGCGGTCCACCGCCTTGCACATGTCGTAAATTGTCAGCAACGCGACGCTGACGGCGGTTAGCGCTTCCATCTCGACGCCGGTGGGGCCTACGGTTTCCACCGTGGCGGTGCAGCACACTGCCCCTTTTTTCTCATCATCATTAATTCCTGTAGCGCCCGTGGTTGTTGCGGGAACAGCTACAAAATCAATAGCAACGCGGGTCAGCGCCAGCGGGTGGCAAAGCGGAATCAGGTCGCTGGTTTTTTTGGCGGCCATGATGCCGGCGACGCGCGCGATGCCGAGCACGTCGCCTTTTTTGGCGCTACCTTGCAAAATGATGGCCAGCGTGGCCGGCATCATGACGATGCGGCCCTGCGCAACGGCCACGCGGTGGGTGGCGGCTTTCGCGGCCACGTCAACCATATGAGCCTGGCCCTGGGCATCGAAGTGGGTGAGAACAGAAGAAGACGTCATGCTAGTTCGAAATCCTTGAAACCTTTGAAAGCTTTGAAACCTTTACAACCATCGTTCATCATATGAGCTTGTTTGTTCATCCACCATCGCCAGCAGGCGCAGCCAGCTGGTCTCGCGAGGTCATTGCCTTTGTCCCGACCGACCCGTTTTAAAAACCGCCTGGCCTTGGGCGCACTGCTGATGCTGACGGCGGCCAACGTCGTGCTGGCGCAACCGGCAGGCGCTGCGCCCGCCGGCGCCTCCGGCTCGCTTCCTTCACTTGGCGACAACTCCGAGCTGTCGGCGGCGGCAGAGCGGCGCATCGGCGACCGCATTGCCACGGCCATTTACCGGGATCCGGACTACCTCGATGACCCGGTGCTGAACGACTACCTGCAAAGTGTCTGGCAGCCGCTGCTGGCGGCGGCGCGTGCGCGCGGCGAGCTGGGGGCGGAAATCGATGAACGCTTTGCCTGGCAGATTTTTTTGGTACGGGACCGCAGCGTCAATGCCTTCGCGCTGCCGGGCGGCTATTTTGGCGTGCACCTGGGGCTGATTGCCACGGTGGGCAGCGTCGACGAGCTGGCGGCGGTGCTGGGCCATGAGCTCAGCCATGTCACGCAACGCCATATTTCGCGCCTGATGACGCAGCAAAACCGGCAGGCGCCGTGGATGATTGCCGCGATGATTCTGGGCGTGCTGGCCGCTGGCAAGAACCCAAGCGCGGGCAGTGCCGCCATCGTCGGCGGGCAGGCGGTGGCGGCGCAAAGCCAGCTTAATTTTTCCCGAGACATGGAGCGCGAGGCTGATCGCGTCGGTTTTGGCGTGATGCTTGACGCCGGCTTTGCCGGCCGCGGTGTTACCAGCATGTTCGAAAAGCTGCAGCAGGCCGGCCGGCTCAATGACAACGGGGCCTTTCCCTACCTGCGCTCGCACCCGCTGACCACCGAGCGCATCGCCGAGGCGCAGGCGCGCCAGCAACTGGCGCCGACCGCGGGCAGCAAGCCGGGCAAAGAGACCGTGGCCGAGGCCGGCAAGGCGCGTGTGCTGCACACCATGATGGCGGCGCGCGCGCGCATTTTGGCGGCGCCCGGCGTCGATGCGCTGCACGCCATGGTGGCCGAAGCGCGCCAGCGTGTCAGCGCGTTGCCCGCGCTATCGGCGCTATCGGCGCAATCGGCAGTGGAATCGCCGGCAACAGCGGCCAACAGCCGCGACGCCGGCGCGCTCTATGCCGGCGTGCTGGCGGCCGCCCAGCTGCGTGATTTTGCCGGTGCGCGCAGTCTGCTGGCGCGGCTCAAACCGCTCAGCGCGCCCATCGAGCGCGCCGCCAGTGCGGTAGAGCTGCTGGGCATCGAGCTGGATCTGCTGGCCGGGGTGGAGCCACCTTCGGCTGCCAGCTTTGATATGGCCCGGGCCGGCGCGCGCGACCAGGTGCTGACGCAGGCGCGCTCGCTGCTGGCAGCGCAGCGTGCGGCCGATGTCTCGGGCCGGCTGCAGACTTGGGTGGCGGGCCATCCCAAAGATGCGATGGCCTGGCAGCTGCTGGCAGTGGCCTACGGCAGCCAGAACCAGCCGGTGCGGGCGATTCGGGCTGATGCCGAGAGCCGGGCGGCGCAGCTCGATTACAGCGGGGCGCTTGACCGCTTCAAGGCGGCGCAGGGGCTGATGCGCAGCAGCCCGGGCAGCGCCGATTACGTGGAAGGCTCGATCATTGACACGCGCACGCGGCAGATTGAATCACTTGTCAAAGAGCAGGCGCTCCAGGACAAAATCGATCGCTAGCTGCAGCGCCGAGTAGATCAGCGAGCCGATCAGCGCCGCGCCAAAGCCCCTGACGTTGAGGCCGCTGACCAGGCTGGCCGCTGCCCAGAACACCAGCGCGTTGACGATGAACAGGAACAGGCCCAGCGTCACCACGGTGACGGGCAGCGTCAGCAGCACGAGGATGGGACGCAGCACCAGGTTAAGCGCCCCCAGCACCGCCGCCGCGATCAGCGCCGCCGTGAAGCTGGTCACCACCACGCCCGAATAAAGATAGGCCACTGCCAGCAGGGCAGCTGCGCTTAACAGCCATTTGAGGATGAGTTTCATGGCTAAAGAATACCATCGCGCCACCTGCCCGCCGGCTTGCATCCCTCCAGCGAAAAGTGTGGGGCCGAAAGCACACCACCGGGCCGCCCCAAAACGGGCTGGTCCCTCGGCGGGCAGCGCATTACGCGCAGCGAAAAGCGTGGGACCCTGCTTTTTAGTCTGTCGCCACCAGCAGCCCCGCGCTGGCCAGCGCTGCGGCGTAGCCCAACACGCCATGGTGCTGCTGCGCCTGCGTCGGCGTCACCGGCTGCAGGTCCTGGCCAAACTTGGGGCGGCGTGCATCCAGCACCCGCGCCACTCCGTAGGTCTTGGCCAGCGATTCGGTCTGATCGCACAAGTGGCTTTGCGCCAGCTGCGTCACCACGCTGTCACCGTCCTGCTGCAGCAGCAGCGTCAGCTGCGAAAAGACCTTGTCGGCCCATTTGCCGCGCCAACTTTGCCGCGCACTGTGGGTAACCCACTTGCTGACATGGTGCGTCACGCGTGGCGCGCAACCCACAACAATCCAGCGCGTCGGGCTGCGCGCATCGCCCAGGGTCAGCATGGGCTGCAGCAACTGTTTGGCGTAGGCCGAGTCGTCAACGTACACAATGATGTTGTCCATAAGGTTCTCCTGGCGTTATAAAAAGTTTTAGAAGTTTGGCGGGGCAAAGCAGGGTGGCTGCGTCATCAGTTTTCGATGATCTGCGCATGATTTTTACGAGCGCTGGAGCTGGCCCGTCGGCTGGCCCACCAGCCCGCGCCCAGCACGCCGGCCACCGCCAGCGTGTAGGTTGCCCATTCGGCCGCCGCCTGCAGGCTGTCCCAATTGGGCAAGGCACCGGGGCCGCCGTAAAGCGGGTCGAGCAGACGCTCGCCGACAATCATTTTGGCGGCGGTAAAAGCCAGCACGGCAGCGCCCAGCTTGATGATGATGGGGAAACGCTCGACCAGTTTGAGCACAAGCGTGCTGCCAAACACCACGATGGGAACGCTCACCAGCAGTCCGATGATGACCAGGTCGAACGCGCCATGCGCGGCGCCCGCCACGCCCAGGACGTTGTCAATGCCCATCAGCGCGTCGGCCACAACGATGGTTTTCATGGCGCCCCAGAAGGTGCTGACCATCGGGCTGTCGTGCGACTTGTCGTCGGTGTCGGCCAGCAGCCGGTAGGCAATCCACAATAGACCCAGGCCGCCAACCAGCATCAAACCAGGAATCTTAAGCAGCCAGACCACACCCACCGTCATGATGGAGCGCACCACGATGGCGCCGGCGGCGCCCCAGGCAATGGCTCTCTTTTGCAGATGCGGCGGCAGGTTGCGAGCCGCCAGCGCAATCACAATGGCGTTGTCACCGGCCAATACCAGATCAATGAGGATGATCGCCAGCAGGGCGGACCACCAGGGGGCTGTAAATAGTTCCAATTTTCACACTCCGTATCAAGTTTCGACCTGGAAATCCGGCGCGCGGATTTCCCCAATTGATGAAGCCGGACAGATTGGAAGGAAGCTGCTGATAGGAAAATGCCAGCCAACGCCTCGATCAAACCTGTTCAGGTTTCAATCGAAGGTCTGGCTCGATATGCAGTGTCGCTACATACCCAGCAAGCCGGAAGCGTGAGCTTCGTATTGACGACTTGCCGAAGCGATTTTGCTGTGGTGTCTATTATAAAAAAATCAGCAAAACGAGGGAGTTACTCCCCTTCGTAATAGGCATTTAACGCCAGAACAGAAATTTTTGCAAATGCCCTACGGCGCGGCCCGGTCGGGTTGGGGGATGACAGCGCGCCGCGCAACGACTATCGTTAGGGCTCGCCGCCACCGGCGCAGGAGGCAATCCATGACCAGGCAATTGATCATTTGTTGCGACGGCACCAACAACACCCTGACCGGCCGCGCCAACGATAGCAACGTCACCAAGCTGTGCGACCTGCTGGCACCGGACGAGTTGGGCCAGCAGCTGTACTACGACCCGGGCGTAGGCAACCCGGGCGAGTTGCCGGCCGCCTCGCTGACAGACAGGATCAGCCGCCGCTACGAGCGGCTGCACGGGCTGGCCTTTGGCAAGGGCGTGTACCAGAACATTGCCGAGGCCTATCTGTTCCTGATGCGTTATTACCAGCCGGGCGACCAGATTTTTCTGTGGGGCTTTTCGCGCGGTGCGTTCACCGCGCGCTCCATAGGCGGGCTGGTCACGCAGTTCGGCCTGCTGCGCCCCGAAATGGAAGGCCTGGTGACAACGCTGCTGCACGTCTATTTTTCGGACCGCCAGCGCGGCGGCGCCAAGTACACGGCCATTCGCGACCAGATCAGCCGGCTCTTTGCCTCCGGCGAGACCCGCGCCACGCCGGTCTGGTTCGTCGGCGTCTGGGACACCGTGTCGTCGGTCGGCGCGCCGCTGCTCAGCCGCAGCATCACCGCCTCGCCGACGATTGTCGGCAAGCGCTTCACGCATGTGCGCCAGGCGCTGGCGCTGGACGAATACCGCCGCGCCTTCGAGCCGCGCCCCTACTACATAGACCCGCAGCACGACTACGCCGCCAGCGGGCAAAGCATAGACCAGCAATGGTTCTCGGGCGCGCACTGCGACGTCGGCGGCGGCTACGCGGCGCGGCAGGCGCTGCTGTCCAACGAGGCGCTGCTGTGGCTGCTGCAAGAGGCCATGCACTGCCAGCTGCGGCTGCGCGCCGATCTGCTGGACGGCCAGGGCGGACTGGACCGCGCCGCCGTGCTGGCGGCGCTGGCTGGCGCCAAGCGGGGCACGGCCAGCACGTTGGAACCGCGGCCGCGCGTGCACAGCGCCACCTACAACACGCCTTGGTGGGCACTGGCCGGACTGCGGCAGCGCGACCCGCAGGTCGTGCTCGATGCGGGCAAAGCGCTGGCCGTGGTGCCGCTGGAGCACCCGTCGGTGGCGACCCTTGGCCTGCGCTTTCCAGCCGACACGGTGTGGGCCCGGCCGCGCCCGCCCACCGGCTTGCTGGTGGCAGCGCTGCTGGTCATCGCGCTGTGGTTGCTGGCCGGCGGCCTGCTGCACGGCACTATCGCGCCCGAGCGCATGACGCTGGGGCAGTGCCTGCTGGCGCTCGGCCAGGATTTGGGGGAGGTGGCGGCGGCCAAACTGGCGCTGGCGGGCTGGCAACTGGCCTGGGCCTTCAGCCTGCTTTATCCGCTGGCCACGCTGTCGCAACCAGTTGGCAGCGTGGCGCGCGCCGTGCTGGTTAACCTGGGCCTGAGCGTCGCTTATGGCTACCTGCTGGCGCGCGCGGTGACCTGGGCCTTTGCCCGCATCGCCGGCGTACGCCGCGCGGCGCAGCCGCCAACGCGCTGGCTCAACCTGCTGGGCCTGAGCGCCATGCTGGCGGTGCTGGGCGATGCGGCCAGCAGCCTGCTGACGCTGGCGCTGCTGTGGCTGTTTCCCTGGCCGTTGCTGGCCAGCGCCGAGCCGCTGCTCGGCCTGGCCATAAGTGTGGCCGCGCTGGCAAGCTGGCTCGGGTTGATCGGCTGTGCGGTGCTGTTCGGCTGGGGCGTGCGCAAGCAGCTGGCGCTGGCCGCGCGTACCCGATCTGGCACTGGAACCGGCTCAGGCTCCGGCCCCGGTGATGCACCGTCTGCCCGATAATTGCAGGCCCATGTGCTGACCCCAAAACTGCATCCTTCAACCTGTTTTTGTCTGCTCCTTTTTCCATGTCCGGCATCCACATCATCGACATTGAAGCCGCCATCAACTACTGGCGCGGCAAGAAGCCCTCGCCAGACGGCGTGACGCTGGCGCCCGAGTTGCGCGCGCTGGCCGAGGTCTACGCCCTGCTGGTTTTTCAGCATGCGGATGAGGTCGACGAGACGCGCTTTCCGGCTGAGGCACTGGCTGCCTGGCAGGCCTGGTACGACAGCACGGCCGACACGCCGTGCATCGCCATCTGCTCGACCAGCCAGGGAGACGCACTGTGCAAGGGCTGTGGCCGCAGTTTTGCCGAAGTGCAGCACTGGCTTGAAATGAGCCCGGCCGAAAAACGCGCGACCTGGCGGCGCATCACGCTGGAAGCGACGGCGTGGCGCTTTGGCCGCTACGCCGAACGCGCGCTGGAACGCAACTAGCGGGCTCTCGCCGGCCCGCCCGGTCCCACCCTAAAAATGGTCTTACAGGCCTCCAGCCTAATAAAATTGGGCGCAAACAGCTATCAATTTAATAGTACTTCGGTAGTGCTTTGGCACCAATCTGGCTACACTGAAAGCATGCTCCGACTGACCCGCGCCCCCAACATCGCCATTGCCGCGCTCTGGGCCGATGCCTTGCAGCAAGCTGGTTTTAGCGCCAGCGTGCAGCGCTACTATCTGGGCAGCGTCGCCGGCCAGTTGCCGCCCGACCAATGCCTGCCCGAGATCTGGTTGACGCGCGATGAAGACGAGAGCGGCGCACGCGCCCTGCTGTATGCGCTGCAGCACCTGCCGCAGCGGCATTGGCTGTGCGCTTGCGGCGAAACGGTGGAAGGCGGCTTTGAGCAGTGCTGGCGCTGCGGCGCAGACATGCCTGCGGGTCCGGCTTAGTTTTTAATCCGTTTGGCCAGTTCGGCCGCCATGCCGGTGTAGCTGGCTGGCGTCATGGCGAGCAGGCGCTGCTTTTCCGGCTCGGGAATTTCCAGCGAGCGGATCAGCCCGTGCAGCGCCTCGGCGGTCACGATTTTGCCGCGCGTCACTTCCTTGAGTTTTTCATAAGCGCCCTGCACGCCGTAGCGGCGCATCACCGTCTGTATCGGTTCGGCCAGCACTTCCCACGAGGTGTTCAGGTCGTCCTGCAGGATTTCGCGATTGAGTTCGAGCTTGTTCAGTCCCACGCTCATGGCGTTGTACGCCAGCACGGCGTAGCCCAAAGCCACGCCCATGTTGCGCAGCACGGTCGAATCGGTGAGGTCGCGCTGCCAGCGGCTGATCGGCAGTTTCTCGCTCATGTGGCGCAGCAGCGCATTAGCCAGGCCGAGGTTGCCTTCGGCGTTTTCAAAGTCGATCGGGTTGACCTTGTGCGGCATGGTCGACGAGCCGATTTCGCCGTCCTTCAGGCGCTGCTTGAAGTAACCGACGCTGACATAGCCCCAGACGTCGCGCGCGAAATCAATCAGGATGGTGTTGCAGCGGGCTACCGCATCAAACAGCTCGGCCATGTAGTCGTGCGGCTCGATTTGTATGCTGTAGGGCTGAAAGGTCAGGCCCAGGCCGAGCGGCTCGGGCGTTTCGATCACATGGCGGCTGAAACCCTCCCAGTCAAAATCGGGCCAAGCCGCCAGGTGCGCGTTGAAGTTGCCCACCGCGCCATTCATTTTGGCCATCAGCTGGACGCCAGCAATTTTCTCGCGCGCGTTGTTCAGCCGCACCACGACGTTGGCAATTTCTTTGCCCACCGTGGTCGGGCTGGCGGTCTGGCCGTGGGTGCGGCTGAGCATGGGCTCGTCGGCATGCGCCAGCGCCATCTCGCGCAACTGCGCAACCAGCTTGTCGAGCGCGGGCAGCAACACCTGCTCGCGGCTGCTTTTGAGCTGCAGCGCATGGCTGGTGTTGTTGATGTCTTCGCTGGTGCAGGCAAAGTGCACGAATTCGCCGGCGGCTTGCAACTCCGGCCGTGCTTCGAATTTTGACTTGATCCAGTACTCGACGGCTTTGACGTCGTGGTTGGTGGTTTTCTCGATTTCCTTGATCGCGGCCGCGTCGGTACCCGAGAAATTCTTGACCAGTCCCAGCAAATACGTACGGGCGCCCGGGCTGAGCGGCTTGAACTCGGCGAATTGGGCGTCTGACAGCGAAATAAACCAGGCCACTTCCACCTGCACCCGTCGGTGCATATAGCCCTGCTCGGACATCAGGGGCCGCAGCTGATTCAATTTGCCGGCATAGCGGCCGTCCAGCGGGGACAAGGCGTTGAGGGGGGAGTAGCTCATCAACAGATTGTAGGCCGGTGCTGACCTTGGCGGACCGGCGGCGCGCGGGCCAGCGGGCGCTCAAAAAAGGGGCCGCCAGCGCCTTGCTTTTGGCCGCTTTCGCCGAAATTGGAGCTTACTCGCTAGAATGAACTTCGTCCGGCTCACTTTCCCTCTTTACCGCATCCATCATGAAACTCATCGGCTCCATCACCAGTCCCTACGTACGCAAGGTGCGCATCGTGATGGCCGAGAAAAAACTTGACTACCAGTGGGTGCTGGAAGATGTCTGGGCCGCCGACAGCGCGATCGTCGCCGCCAACCCCTTGGGCAAGGTGCCTTGTCTGGTGATGGAGGGCGGTGAGGCGGTGTTTGACTCGCGCGTCATCGTTGAATACCTGGACACGCTGTCACCCGTCGGCAAGCTGATTCCGGCGCAGGGCCGCGAGCGCGCCGAGGTCAAGACCTGGGAAGCGCTGGGCGACGGCTTGCTTGATGCGGCCATTTTGGCCCGGCTGGAAGCCACCTGGGCTGGCCGCACCGAGCAGCAGCGCAGTGCCGCGTGGATAGCGCGCCAGATGGGCAAGATCGACGACGCGCTCAAGGCCATGAGCACCGGCCTGGCCGAAAAGCCGTTTTGCAGCGGCGTTCACTTCAGCCTGTCCGATGTGGCGGTGGGCTGCGCGCTGGGTTACCTGGACCTGCGCTTTTCCCAGATCAACTGGCGCGAAAGCTATCCGAACCTGGCCAGGCTGCAGGAAAAGCTGATCAAACGCGCCAGCTTTGTGGAAACTATTGCGGCCTGATTTTCGGCAATAAAATCGCTCTAAGCCCAATGCTGGCGGGCGCGAATAGCTATTAGAACTATAGCGTGCAGCGCCCCCGCTTTCACCCGCTTACGCCCACTCAGGCCCGCGCGCGTTTTTTCAGCCAGCGCATCACGCCCCCGACCAGCGGCAGCTTTTCATACAACTCTTCGGCCGCATCCCAGTAGTCGCGGTGAAAATAAACCCGGCCGTCGGCACCAAATTTTAGGTGCGAGCCGCCGCGCACGGTTTGCAACTGGGTGCGCGCAAAGCGCTTGAAGCGAAACTCAAAGTTCCAGGTCAAAAAACATTGACCGCCATCGACGATGCGCTCGGTCACGACAAAGCGTGGCTGCTCCAGCGTCTGGTACATGTGGCTGAAAATGCGGCGCAGCTCGACCACGCTGCGCACCTCGTTGAAGGGGTCCTTGAAGTAGGCGCGCGGCGTGTAGAAAGTCTCCAGCCGCTCCAGGCTGGCCGGCGACAGCGTTTCAAAAAAATCAATCAGGCGCTCCGCCGTGGCGTGCTGCGGCGCCGGTGCAGGCTTCATCGCTGAGTTCATGGTTTGGCGTTCACAAGGCGGTCACTTTTCGCACGGCCGCAAAATACCCGCCGTAAGGCAACAGGCGCAAGGCCTTGAGCCAACGGGTAAAGCGCTTGGGAAAGTGAATTTCAAAGCGCCCGTGGCGCCAGCCCGCCAAAATTTCAGCGGCGGCCTGTTCGGGCGTGATCAACGCCGGCATGCTGAAGCTGTTGTGCGCCGTTAGCGGCGTTTCGACAAAACCCGGGCAGATCAGGCTGACGCCAATGCCGCTGGCCTGCAGGTCCAGGTACAGCGTTTCGGCCAGATTGATCAAGGCCGCCTTGGTCGGCCCGTAACCCAGGCTTTGCGGCAGGCCGCCGTAGCCAGCCACACTGCTGATCAGACTGATATGGCCGGCCCGGCGCGCCAGCAGACTGGGCAGCAACGCATCCAGCACGTTCAGCGCGCCCAGGTAGTTGACCTCGTTGTGCTTCAGCATTTCGGCCAGGTCGAAGGCGGTGGCGCGCATTTCCTTGTAATAGCCGGCGCAATACAGCACCAGATCGAGCGGGCCGGCGGCAAGCACGGTTTGCGCCGCCGCACGCACGGCAATGCGGTCGGTCACGTCGAGCGGCAGCGCTTGCGCACCCGGGTGCGCGGCGGCAAAAACGGCGAGCGCGCCGGCGTTGCGCGCCGACACGAACACTTGGGCGCCTTGCGCATGCAGCGCCCGGGCGGTGGCCTGGCCGATGCCGCTGGAGGCACCAACAAGCCAGACGGTTTTGCCATGCCAGTCGGCTAGGGGAGGATTGAGGGACATGTGTATAACTTGTTTTGCTATGGAATTAATAGCTGCTTGCGCCCGTATCTATTGGGCCAGAGGCATATTTGATGAATAAATGGCGAGTTGGCTAACGTTTCACGAAACTCAGCGTGACCTCGCCCAGCTTGAAACCAAACTTGCTCATCTGCGCCTTGTTGAGCATCACCTGACCGCTCATCAGGTACATCCAGTCGTCGAATTGCACCTCAATGACTTTTCCGTCCACCGGCAACTTCAGCGTGTAAGCCCAGCGAAAAGCGTTACCTTTTTCCTCGCCGGCGGCCACGCCCAGCACGTCGTCTGCGGTTCCCGTGTAACGCCCGTCGGCCGTGCGCTTGAGGGTCCAGACGCGGCGCTGCTTGCTGCCGTCTGAGTAGGTGAAGTCCTCGTCGAGCACGCCGGTCTCCAGGCCGGGCGGGCCTTCCCAGCGGCACTTCATGACGACGCTAAAGCGCTTGACCACCTTGCCCGAGCGGTCGGTAAAGAGGCCGTAGGCGTCCAGCGTGCCGTTGAAATACTGGCGCAGGTCCAGTTGCGGTTGCTCGGCCGCGTAGTCGCTGACTTGCGGGCTGGCGCAGCCGGCCAACAGCGCCAGCGAAAGTGCAGCAGACAGCAGCAGCGAGGCCCCTGTGATGCGGCGGCGTTGCGTGAAGTGGTTCATGGGCTAAAGCCTTCGGGTTGTTTGATGATGAAAAAGTAAGCTGCCGCGGCCGCCGCCAGCTTGAGCAGGCAGGGCAGCACGCAGTAAGCCACCACTAGCGCGCTGAGCGCGGCCGCATCGCGCACGCCGGGGGCGTAGCCGAACAGGCCCAACAGCGGCAGTGCCAGCCCCGCGGCCAATGCCAGGTTCAGCTTGGTGGCAAAATTCCACCAGCCAAAGAAGGCGCCTTCCGCGCGTCCGGATTGGCCGCTGGCCTGGATCACGCCGGCCAGCAACGCACCGGGGAGCGCCAGGTCGGCGCCCAGCGCCACGCCCGACAGCGCACAGACCACGGCAAAGGCCAGCGTTTGCCCGGCCTGCAGTTGCGCCGCCCAGCCAAACACGGCAATCGCCAGCACCATGCCGGTCAGCCAGGCGCGCGCCAGCCCGATACGCCTGACGACGGCCAGCCAGAGCGGAATCGACAGCGCGGCGCACAGGAAATAGCTGCCCAGAAACAGCGGCTCCAGCGCGGACGGCGCCTGCAGGCGGTCCTGAATGAAGAACAGCACCAGCGTGGCCGGCACCGCGCTGGCAATGCCGTTGAGCAGGAAAACCGCCAGCAGGCGGCGAAAGGCGCTGATGCTGAAAGGCCGCCAAATTGGGCTTTTTTGAGCCCCTTTGTCGGCCGCGCTGCCGCACGGCTGGCTGGCGTGGCCAGTCTGATTGGCCGTCTGGTGGGACGGCCGGGGGGCGCGCCGCCAGGCCAGCCAGCCGAGCGTCAATGCTATAAAAAAAATAGCTGTTGTGGCAGGCAGGCCAAGGACCACCGGCGTAATCGACGCCAACACGACGCCAAACAGGCCGAGTCCTTCGCGCCACGCCACAATGCGGCTGCGCTGCGCCTCGTTGCCGCCCAGCATCGCGCCCCAGGACTGGTGCGACACACTGAGCGTGCTGTAGGCCGCGTAAGTTAGCACCAGCATGGCACTGGCCCAGGCCACCAGCGCTGTGGGCGCGGTTTGCAGCAGCAGCGGCGGGAAAAACAGCAGGGTAAAACCGAGCGCCAGCAGCAGCGCGGCGGCAGCGCCCAGCGTCAGCACTGCTGCAGCCGAACGGGCAAACATACGGTCAATCAGGCGGCCCAGCAGTGGATCAATCAGCGCGTCGAAAAGCCGGGTGCCCAGCAAAATCGCACCCAGCGTGGCCAGCGGCACGCCAAATGCGCGCGCATAGTGATTCGGCAAAATGACGTAAAGCGGCAGCGCCACGAAGGCCAGCGGCAGGCCAAGCAGACCGTAAGCGACGCCGTTGCGCGCCGAAAACGCGTCCGTGCGGGTCGCCAGCGCCTCTACCGGTCGGGTAGGCGGCGTGCTTGGCGGCTTGGCGTGAAGGGCCTGCAGCGTCATGGTCCTGCCCCTGCCAACAAAGCATCGCGCAATTTAGGCTCAGAGGTTTGCGGTGACAGCCAGATGCCAAAAAACAGGCGTGCGAATTCGGCATCGCGAATTTCGCCGGTGACTTTGCCGTTAACCCAGAACGCCGCACCGACGCCGGGCCGGTGTAGGCCCAAAATTCGGTCGCCCCGGCTGACATTCGGAATCACGCGCAGCAGCCCGGCGCGCCAGCGGGCTGCCTGCGCTTCGCTGATGGCTTGGCTGCGCCGCATTTCTTGAAGAGAGCGCTCGGCCACGTCCTTGGCCTCAAAGTCGCGCAGGTAAGCCAGTTCAAGTGCCAGCGGCTGGGTGGCGTAACTGCCTGCGGCAAAACCGGCCGGCGCCCAAAGCCGCGCGTCATAGACCTGAAAGCCCCAGATCGTCAGGCGCCCCTTGCCGATGAGCTGGCTTTGCGGCAGCGCGTCCTTCAATTCGGGCCGGACCACAGCGACGCCCGGCTCCGCCGCTGGCGTCTCACCACCCTGCGCCAGCACGGCGCCCGCGCACAGCAAACCGGCAACCGCAGCGACCAGCATACGCCGCAGCTTCATGCTCAACGTTTGCGCAGCGTGAACTGCATCACGCTGGTGTTGGCCTGCACAAAGGCGGCCTCGCAATAAGACAGATAGAACTCCCATATGCGTATGAACCTCTTGTCAAACCCGAGTTGGAGCACCCGTGACTCTTGCGCCAGAAATTCGTCGCGCCAAATTCGCAGGGTGCGCGCGTAGTCCTGACCAAACGAAAACTCGTCCACCACGTCAAAACCGGCCGCCGCCGCCTGCGCCCGAAACTCGCTCGGACAGGGCAGGCAGCCGCCCGGAAAGATGTACTGCTGGATGAAGTCGGTAGAGCGGACGTAGCGCTCGAACAGCTCGTCGGCAATCACGATGCTTTGAATGCAGGCATGGCCGCCGGGCTTGAGCAGGCGCGCCACGGTCTGGAAATACTCGGGCCAGTATTCACGGCCCACGGCCTCGACCATTTCGATCGAGCAGATCGCGTCAAAGGGCGCATCTGACGTGGTCTTGCCAATGTCGCGGTAGTCCTGCAGGCGCAGATCGGCCTTGTCGGCAGCACCCAGATCGGCCATGCGCGCCTTGGCCCAGTCCAGCTGCTCGGTGCTCAGCGTGACGCCAACGATGGACGCGCCGAACTCTGTCGTCGCCATCTCGGCCAGCGCACCCCAGCCGCAGCCGATCTCCAGCACGCGGTCGCCCGGCCGCACCCGCGCCATGCTGAGCGCGCGCGCGACCTTGGCCTGCTGGCCTTGTGCCATGGTGGTTTCGGGCCACTGGAAAATCGCCGACGAATAGTTCATCGTGCCGTCCAGCCAGAGCGCGTAAAAGGCATTGCCGAGGTCGTAATGCGCGTGGATGTTCTTCTGGCTGTTGGCCTTGGTGTTGCGGTTCAGCAGATGCTTGATGCGGTAGCCCAGGCGGCCCAGCCAGCTGCCGTAAATCGCATTTTCGACTTCCTGGCGGTTGACGATGAAGACTTGCAGCAGGTCGCTCAGATGCGGCGAGCTCCAGTCGCCGGCGATGAAGCTTTCGGCAAAGCCGATGTCGCCGGAGCGCAGCGCCGCGCTGCACGGCTTCCAGTTGTGCAGGTGCAAGCTGGCCATGGGCGCGCCGCCCGATCCGAAACGCTGCAACGAGCCATCCGGAAACTGAACGGTCAGCGTGCCATGCTTTAGGCGCAGCAGCATCTTCAGGGCGGTGCGCGCAGCGCCTGGCGCATCGCCTGGAATGGCAAACGGCTGGGTCAGGGAAGAGGAGGGGAATATGTTCATCGCGTCACAAAGGGTTCGGAGGGCTTGGGTTTTCGGACAAAAGGCACGCGTTTGCGCCAGAGCTTGACGGCCTGCCAGTGAATGCGCGCCATCACGCCCAGCGTCATGGCCGGGTAGCCCCACAAGGCCTTGCGAAGGCTGGCGGCGCTGATCGGCTCCAGCGTGCCGCTGACGCTGGTTTCCAGCAGCGGACCGTCAGCATCGTCGTAATCGACGCGGGCCACGGTTTTATCGATACCGTCGTGGCTGGTGCGCATAAAGCGAAAGCGGTAGCCGCCCTCCAGCGTGCAAAACGGCGAGACATGAAACACCTTGTCGGCTTTCAGCTCCTGCCCATAGTCGATCCCTTGCGGGGGATCAATCAGGTAGCAATGGCGCTCGCCAAAGGTGTTGTTGACCTCCACCACAATGGCGCGCAAGTTGCCGTCGGCCCGATGGCAGTACCAGAAGCTCACCGGCTTGAAGGTATATCCCAGCACGCGCGGGTAGGTATGCAGCCAGACCTCGCCGCTGGCATCTTCCACGCCTTCGCGCAGCAGCAGGGCGTCCAGCCAGGCGACAGCGTTGTCGCCGCCGTCGCCGTGGTCTTTGTCGAAAAAGCTCAGCGCGCCGCGCCGGTTGTGCGCCAACGCGCCGCTGCCGTGCTGGTGCAGGCTGCGCATCGGCAGCATTAAAAAATAGGTGGGGTAGTTGAAGGCGTTATGCGCCGGGCGCAGCCGCGTGTGCCGCACCTGGCCAAAGCCGATCAGCGCCTGCGCTGGCTGCACGCCCGGGTTCATAGGGCCGCCTCCGCATCTTTGACCAGCAGCCGCGCTGCCTGAAGGCCCGATTTCAGGCCGTCCTCGTGAAAGCCATAGCCGGTCCAGGCGCCGCAAAAATAGCTGTGCTGCAAGCCCTGCAGTTGCGGCAGCTGTTTTTGCGCCTGCAACGCCGCCACATCAAACACCGGATGCATATAGTTGAATTCGCCCATGATGTGCTTACGCGCGATCTCGCGTGCCGGATTCAGGGACACCAGCAGCGGCTGGGCGAACGGCAGCGGCTGCAGCAGGTTAAGCAGGTAGTGAAGGCAGACGCGTGCCGGTTCGCTGGCGCTGGGCGCGTTTCGCTCGTAATTCCAGGCTGCCCAGGCGAGCTTTTTTTGCGGCAGTACCGTGGCATCGGTGTGCAGCACGGCGCGATTGGGCTGGTAAGAAATGGCGCCCAGCAGCGCGCGTTCGGTCGGGCTGGCGCCGGGCAACAGCGCCAGAGATTGGTCGGAGTGCGCGGCCAGAACCACCTTGTCAAAGTGCTCGACGCCGCCGTCGCTGAACACGCGCACGCCGCCGCGCGCCACGCCGGCGTCACGCTCAATCCGGCGCACTGGCGTGTTCAGGCGCTTGTCGGCAATGCCTGCAATGATTTTTTCAACGTAGTGGCGCGCGCCACCTTTGACCGTCCACCACTGCGGCCGGTCGGTGACCTGCAGCAAGCCGTGGTTGTGGCAAAAACGGATCATGGTGGCGACCGGAAACTGCAACATCTGCTCGGTCGGGCACGACCAAATGCAACCCATCATGGGCAAGAAGTACCAGTTGCAAAATTCTTCCGGGAACTTGTTGGCGCGCAGGAATTCGCCAAGTGGCTGCCGCATCGCGGCGTCGGCACCCGACACGGCCAGCCGCGTGGTGATGCGGTTGAAGCGAACAATGTCCGCCAGCAT
Organism: Polaromonas sp.; assembly: GCF_012927455.1. GTDB lineage: Bacteria > Pseudomonadota > Gammaproteobacteria > Burkholderiales > Burkholderiaceae_C > Polaromonas. Next base: position 372,773 of record NZ_JABBPE010000016.1, read on the forward strand.
GCGCAGGAATTTCCAGTTCGCCAGATTGCCGCGCTGGGCAAACACGCTGTTCAGGCTGGAACCGGCCCATTCCAGGCCTCCGCCAGCCGAACCATTCGGCAGCTTGACCGAAAACGACATGTCGGAACGAGCCGTGGCCACGCCAAGTTCGGCAAACAGCGTGATGAGCTGCGGGTAAGTGCGTTCGTTGAACACCAGAAAGCCGGTATCCACACCATGGCTGACCAGACCCTGCGGCGATGCCAGCGTGACGTCTACGGTATGTGTGTGGCCGCCGAAATAGTCGCCCGCCTCAAACAGCGTGACTTCGGCCAAACCCTGCAGCGTATGCGCGACCGCCAGCCCGGAAATACCGGAGCCGACAATGGCTACACGCAGGGAGACGCCGCTCATGCGGACACCCGGAATATAAAAATGCTGCGAAGCGCCCCGGCGCGAACGAGGGAGGGAGGGAGGAGGAGGAGCGCCCCGAGATTGCATCCGACCCCAGAGGGTGCGGAAGGCTTCGCAACAATGAAACTTTTTCTTCGCTGGACTTGCTTGTTGCAGCAGAAAACGCCAGCCCCTGTATGAGCGCGCTGGCGTTGCCGGAGTTCCCGGCCTGTTCGCGATTGGCTCAGTAAAGTTTTGTGAAGCGGGAAACCGCTTATGTCAATCCGGCAATTCCAGTGGAAGACGGCAGGGGCAGCGCGCACCGCACGGGATGCTCTTTTAAGCGGGGCCGAGGCGTCTTGGCGGAGCGATAGGTGCTGCATGCACGCATCATACCGCCATAAATACTAATTAGTCAAAAACGCTACTGAACAGTATTTATATTCAGGATGGCGCTCAGGGTTTGGCCAGTTGTTTCTCGATTTCCTGCAGCAACTTGCCGCTGCTCGGGTCGGCCTTGGAGTCAAAACTGACCACGCTCACGCCGTCGCGCGCAATCACGTATTTGTAGAAGTTCCAGCTTGGCGCGACGCCGGTTTTGGCGGTCAGCTGTTTGAACAGGGGGCTGGCGTCCTTGCCGCTCACGCTGGTTTTCGTGAACATCGGAAATTTCACGCCAAAAGTGTTCTCGCAAAAATCCGCAATCTCCTTGTTGCTGCCGGTTTCCTGCGAAAAGTCGTTGGAAGGAAAGCCCAGCACCACCAGCCCGCGCTGCTGGTACTTGGCATGCAGCGCTTCCAGGCCCTGATACTGCGGCGTGAAACCGCAAAAACTGGCGGTATTGACCACCACCACGACCTTGCCGCTGTACTGGCAAAGCGACTGCGGTTTTTCGTCCTGCAGGCGCAACACATCCTGCTTGAGCAGCGCCGGGCAGAGCGGCTGCGGGGTTGCCGCAGGGGTGGCGGGCGTCGCCGACCAGACCATTGGCGCGAACATCGCCGCGCCGCTAAAAAGCGCTATCAGCAGCAGGGGTTTAGGCGCAAGGGTGTACATGGCATGGCTCGCTAACAGTTAAGTGGGAATTCATTCTGGCATTTTTGTGTCGCTGGCGCTGACGCGAGGGGCGGCTGACCCGCCGGTCTGGGCGGACATGGCGGCCAACATCTGCTGGCGACAAACGCTCGCGGCGCTCTCAAAAAATCAGCTGGCGTCATTACTTTTAGGGCTTAATAGTAAAAAAATGTCTCACGGCCGCACCCCTGAGGCTGGATACAGCTATTTACTCGACCCTTCCCCCGGAGCATGCAATGACCAGATTCATAGCTGTAGCGCTGGCAGCCGCCACCATGGCACTGCTGACGGGCTGTGCCACGCCAAACCGCATCGATGCCGAGCTGCACAGCATCGATCAAGGCAAGTTGCCCGATGCGAACGTCCGCCTGAACATCCCCGGCCTCGGACCTTGCACCGACAACCCGAACCGATCCTTGCCGCTCAACACGCAGCAGCCGGTGACCGTGCTGGTGCATGGCTGCTTCGGCTCATCCGGGCTGTTTCGCGGGCTGGCGCAAGTGCTGGCCTTTCATGGCCAGCAGACCGCCTGTTTCACCTACAACGACCGCGACAGCATGCTGCTGAGTTCGGCCCAGCTCAACGCGGCGCTCGACCAGCTTGGGCAACAAATGGAGGACAAGCGCGTCACCGTCATCGGCCACAGCCAGGGTGCGCTGGTCGCGCGCAAGGCACTGGTGGCCAATCGGCGTGATGCGATCAGCAACCGTGATTTAAAGCTGCGCCTGGTGACCGTGTCTGGCCCCTTCGCCGGCATCGCGTCCGCCAATCAATGCGGCAACCCGCTCACGCGGCTGCTCACGCTGGGCCTGATCGCGCCCATGTGCCACATCGTGACAGGCGACAAATGGTCGGAAATTACCTACAACTCGCCTTTCATCTTGCAGCCCGGCGCCTTGCACCCGCAGGTGGACGGCTTCCTCAAGGTGGTGACCGATGAGCGCGGCAGCTGCCGACGCTCAAAAAACGGCGCCTGCGTAAAGTCCGACGAAATATTCAGCCTGGAAGAGCAGCGCAACGCCATCATTGACCGCGACCCTCTCACCAACATCGTGGAAATCAAGGCAGGCCACGTCGAGATCGTCGGCGACCAGCGCGTCGCGCCGGTCAAGCTGATCAAGGTGCTGCAGCAAAACGCCATCATCCAGCCGACGGAGCCAGAACGCACGGCAAGCCTGCAGCTGCTGTTGACGCAGCTGTACGGCGCGGCGAACTGACTGCGGCGGATTCGCTGGCTTCAGGCCGCCGGCTTCACCAGCCATCACATTCGCCGCCTAAAATCAGCAGCCTAACCGGGATGAAACCGGCGGCACATCCAGCGCCGGTTTTGCTGCGTATCCTGCTTATCCCGCTACTTTCGCTTCTTTCGCGCATTGCCCTGCAAGGAGTTCACATGCTTTACCCCGAATTGTTCAAACAGCTTGAAGCCGTCCGCTGGAATATGGACAGCGACATTCCCTGGACCAGTTTTGACGCGACCAGGCTCAGCGACGAGCAGGCACAGACCATCAAGATGAACGCCATCACCGAGTGGTCGGCACTCCCGGCGACCGAAATGTTCTTGCGCGACAACCGGGGCGACAGCGATTTTTCGGCCTTCATGTCGATCTGGTTTTTTGAAGAGCAAAAGCATGCGCTGGTGCTGATGGAATACCTCAGGCGCTTTCGGCCCGAGCTGGCGCCCACCGAGCAGGAGCTGCACGCGGTGCGCTTCGAGTTCGAGCCGGCGCCCCCACTGGAAACGCTGATGCTGCATTTTTGCGGTGAGATCCGGCTCAACCACTGGTACCGCCGCGCCAGCCAATGGCACACCGAGCCGGTGATCCAACAGATCTACACCCGTCTCAGCCAGGACGAGGCGCGTCACGGCGGCGCTTACCTGCGCTACATGAAGCGCGCCATCGGCAATTTTGGCAATGAAGCCCGCAGCGCCTTCAGCAAGGTCGGCGTGCTGATGGCGAGCGCGCGCCGCACCGCGCAGGCGCTGCATCCGACCAATCTGCATGTCAACAAAAGCCTGTTCCCGCGCGACACGATTCAAAGCCGACTGCCCAATCCCGAGTGGCTGGAGCATTGGCTGGACACGCAGATCAGGTTTGACGCAGTCTGGGAAGGCAAGGTGGTTGAGCGCATCCTGCACAACCTGAGCCTGCTGCTGAACCAGAGCTTCAAGAGCGTGCAGGAACTCAACCGCTACCGCAAGGCCTTAAGCCGCGAATTAAGCCGCGAGCTGGCCGCGGGCCTGGCGCCAGACGCCAAGGTGCCCGCGTTATGAGTGATCCAGCATTCTTTGCCAAGATCGCGGCGCGCCAGCAAGCGGCGGCGCGCGTGGCGGCCCTGCCCCATCCTGTGGTGTTCACCAACGGCGTGTTCGATGTGCTGCACTGCGGCCATGCCACGTATCTGGCGCGGGCGCGCGCGTTAGGCGCCAGCCTGGTGGTGGCACTCAACACCGATGCGTCGGCCAGGCGCCTCGGCAAGGGGCCAGACCGACCGCTCAACAACCAGCAGGACCGCGCCGTGCTGATGGCGGCGCTGGAGTCTGTCAGCCTGGTCACCTGGTTTGACGAGGACACGCCGCTGCAACTGGTCAGCGCGCTCAGGCCGGATATTCTGGTCAAGGGCGGCGACTACGACATGGACACGCTGCTTGAAACGGCGGTCGTCAAAGCCTACGGCGGCCGGGCGCTGGCGCTGCCGTTTGTCGATGGTTATTCGACGACGGCGCTGGTGCAAAAGATCCGGCAGGAACGTCCGTAGTTCTTGCGGGCCGCAAGCCGCGCCAACACAGCCAGGCATTCACATTGCTACTGTATTGATAGCTGTTAGCGCCCGTTTTTACTGGGCTGCAAGTCAATTTTGTTTCTTTTAAGGGTCGAATCCTTAGGGCACGATGAACTGCCAAGGAGCGACACGAGGCTCGGGCACATCGCCTCGTCGTATGAACTGTCCGTCGTGCTCCACATGGCAGGGCCTATTCAGGCGCACATCCATGTCCAAAACTCTCTTGGTCTGAGCCGGACCCGCTGCCCATTAAGTCGCGGCCCCCGCAAAAGGGGTAGGGCGTGTTAACACCAATAGCAGCCTCTCTACAAGCCTGATGCAATGAACTTTTACCAAGGCCGCAGCTTATGGCTTTCGCGCTCCCGGGCCAGGCAACGTATCATCGAAAAAAGCCCATTCCGGACGATTCTGAAGTAAAAATATCGGCCATGAAAGAACTCAATGTCAATCTGACACGCACCACCACCCGGTTGGCCAGCGTCATAGCCGGTTTGATTGCATTTCCCTTGCCCGTGGCTTTTTTTATCCTGGTCCTGCAGTTCAACCTGGCCGCCATGAACGACGAGGCGAAAATCAGGGCTGACAATTTATCCGCGCTGATCAGTACCAATCCCCAATCCTGGCAGCTTGACGAGGCACGGCTTCAGGAACTGATCAAGGACTTAAACGACACCGGCTTACCTGAATCACGCCGCGTAGTTGACGTCAATGGCCGGGTGATTGTCCAAAGCTTCGATTCCAATGAATACCGTGGACCGGTGGAAGCCTTAGAAGCCCTGGATCCCCGAAACGCTTTGACGATCGCGCGCAGATCCGACCTGATGGACTCGGGCAAGGTAGTCGGCCGGTTCGAGATCATGCGCGACGTGCGGCCCTTGCTGCTTGAAACGGCCCTGGTGAGCTTGCTGGGCCTGTTTTTGGGCGCTTTGGTGTTGGTGGTTTTACGCGTTTACCCGCTGCGCGCGCTAAAGCTGACCCTTGCGACTCTGGCCCAGGAAAAGGAGCGTGCAGAAGTCACCCTGCAGGCCATCGGCGACGCGGTCGTCACCATTGATGGCCGGGGAACGGTGCAGTCGTTTAACCCGGCGGCCGAAAGAATCTTCGGTTATGCCGCGGCCGAGGTTGTCGGGCAGAGCATGAAAATGCTGATGCCCGAGTCATTCGGCAATGCGTTTGACAGCTACTTGCGGCGCTATCCTGATACCGGTCAACCCTACCTGACCGGGGTCGAACGCGAGATATCGGCGCAGCGCAGCGACGGCGAGGTTTTTCCGGTAGACCTGCGGATTTCCGAGTTCTATCTGTATGGGCGCCGTCAACTGATTGGCAGCATGCGCGACGTCACCGAGCGCAAGCGGGCGCAAGTCGAAATATTGCAACTCAACGCCAATCTTGAAGCGCGGGTAGAAGAGCGTACCGCGCAGCTGAAGTTTGCCAACGAGCAGCTTCGCATCGTCACCCAGCGGCTGCGCCAGCTGGCAGCGCACCAGGAGGGGGTGCGCGAAGCCGAACGCACCCGCATTGCGCATGAATTGCATGATGAACTCGGCGGATTGCTGACATCGGCCCGGTTCGACATCAGCAGGCTCGGCCAACTGCCCGGCATCCCTGCCAGCCCCATTGAAAAGGTGCGTGACACGGTCGACGCGGCCATCGGTTCGACCCGGGCCATCATCTCCGACCTCAGGCCGCCGGTGATCGACCACCTCGGGGTGTGGCGGGCCATCGACTGGTACGCCAGGGAACTGGCAAATCGTCGCGGGCTGCGCCGCCAGGTAGTCATTGCACCCGAGCTCGAGGATGTGACCCCGGCCCATGATGTCGGCATCTGCCTGTACCGACTCGTCCAGGAAGCCTTGAACAATGTCGTCAAGCATGCCGAGGCCACTTCGATCATCGTGAACGTCAGGCGCTTGCCTACCGGGCTGGTTGAGGTGGAAACTATTGACGATGGCAAGGGTTTGTCTAGTGAAGACCTTGCCAAGGTCGGGCGTTGGGGAGTGATGGGGATGCGTGAACGCGTGCACAGCCACGGTGGCGAATTGACGATCGAAAGCACACCAGGGCGCGGCACCACGCTGCGCGCCACTTTACGCATCGACTGACATGATTCAACACCTCTCAACGTCCCGTAAGTTGCGCGTACTCGTCGTCGACGACCACCCCATGGTGCTACAGGGTCTGCGCACCATGCTGCTTGAAGCCGGCGACATCGATGTGGTGGCCGAAGCGGCCGATGCGAGAACGGCGATCGCTGTCGTTCGAACCACAGCGCTCGACCTGGTGCTGTCGGACATGACGCTGCCCGACAAGACAGGTTTGGAGCTGCTCAAGATGATCAAGGCCGAGCAGCCAACCCTTCCGGTGCTGATGCTTAGCATGTACGCCGAAGAAGTCTTTGCCGTGCGGGCGCTCAAGTTGGGTGCAGCGGGCTATCTGATGAAAGATGTGGATGCCGCCACGCTGGTCGATGCCCTTCGCCGGGCAGGCAGCGGCGGCAAATACGTTTCTCCCGGTGTGGCCGAACGGCTCGCCCGTCACTTCGACGCAGTTTCCACAGGCGCACTGCACGAGCGGCTGTCGGAGCGCGAGTTCGAGGTGTTTCGCCTTATCGCCACGGGCAAGAGTCTGACCGAAATCGGATTGGGCCTGCATGTCAGCGTCAAGACGGTCAGCAGCTACCGCACGCGCATCATGGAGAAAACGGGGTTTCGCTGCAACGCGGAATTTACCCGCTACGCCCTCGATCAACACCTGGTCGACTAGGCTGCACCCTCACGACGCGTAGCGCAAGTCGTTAATTACTTCTTCCAACTGCTCCATCACCGCTGCCTCTCTCTCATCTTCGCCTGCCGAAGCTTGGTAATACTTTTCAGACACAAAGACTTCAACTTTTTCAAGTTTTTCTATTAACGCCTCTGCGCGAGCTTGTTCACTACCTTGTTCGCGCCGCGCGGCGCTCCTTTTTTCCCCTGCATGGTGGTCTAGGCTTCACGCTTACTCTTCTCAAGGAGCCACATCCTCCGCGCGCAAAGGAACCGTTTCCACTGGCTTGCGTCGAAACCTGCCCGCCATGCGCCGGATGAAATGCTCCAGATCATCCATGTAGGTGAACACGGCAGGCACCACCAAGAGGCTCAACACCGTCGAGGTGATCAGCCCGCCGATCACCGCCACCGACATCGGCGAGCGAAAGCTCGGGTCGGCCGCGCCAAAGCCGAAGGCAATCGGCAGCATGCCGGCGCCCATCGCCAGCGTCGTCATGATGATGGGGCGCGCGCGCTTGTGGCAGGCGTCCAGCAACGCGTCGAGCCGGCTCATGCCATGGTCACGCCTGGCCACGATGGCGTATTCGACCAGCAAGATCGAGTTCTTTGTTGCAATGCCCATCAGCATGATCAGGCCGATCAGCGAGGGCATGGAAAAGCTCTTTTGCGCGATCAGCAGGCCGACAAAAGCGCCACCCAAGGCCAGGGGTAAAGCGGCCAGAATCGTCACCGGATGCAAGAAGTCCTTGAACAGCAACACCAGCACGATGTAGATGCACAGCACGCCGGTCAGCATCGCCAGGCCAAAGCTGGCAAACAGTTCGCCCATGACCTCGGCGTCGCCAATTTCCACCACCCGCACGCCCGCTGGCAAGTTTTTCACGGCCGGCAGCGCCTGCACCGCCTTGGTGACATCGCCCAGCGGCAAGCCTGACAGCTCGATCTCGAAATTGATGTTGCGCGAGCGGTCGTAGCGGTCGATCAGCGCCGGCCCGCCGGCGATCTGCAGCGTTGCCACCTGGCCGAGCATGACCGGCCCCCTGGCGCCCGGCACCGACAGGCGCTCAAGCACGCTCAGGTCCTTGCGCGCGGCGTCGGCCAGCTTCACCACGATGGGCACCTGGCGCTCGGGCAGATTCAGCTTGGGCAGCGACACGTCGTAGTCGCCCAGCGTCGCGATGCGCAGCGTTTCACCGATCGCCGCACTGGTCACGCCCAGATCGGCGGCGCGCGCAAAATCCGGCCGCACGGCGACTTCAGGGCGTATCAGGCTGGCGCTTGACGACACGCTGCCGAGGCCGGGTACGGTGCGCAGGTCTTTCTCGACCGCCTGCGCCGCCGCCTGCAGCGCCAGCGGGTCCTCGCCAGTCAATACCAGCACATATTTTTCGCCCGAGCCGCCGAGGCCGACCTTGCTGCGAACGCCCGGCAATGCTTCGAGCGCCGCGCGCATCTTGTTTTCAATGCCCTGCTTGCGCGGGCGCTCGCTGCGATCGGTCAGCAGCACGGTCAGCGTCGCCTTGCGGGTTTCCGCCGCGCCGGCCATGGCGAACGGGTCGCCGCCGGCGCTACCGCCGCCTATGGTGGTGTAGACGCTGCGCACATGCTCGACCTGGCTGACGAGGCGGCGCGCCTGCTCGGCCGCCGCTTCGGTCTGCGCCAGCGTGGCGCCCGGCGCCAGCTCCAGGTAGACCTGGGTTTGCGAGTTGTCGTCGGGCGGAATGAAGCCAGTCGGCAGCAGCGGGATCAGCGCGATCGAGCCGATGAAAAACAGCAGCGCCGCCACCGTGGTAATGACGCGGTGCTTCAGGCACCAGGCAGCCGCGCGCAGGTAGTGCGTGAGCCAGCGCGGGTCTTTGTGCTCACCGACGATGGGCTTGAGGATGTAGGCTGCCATCATCGGCGTCAGCACGCGCGCCACGATCAGCGAGGCGAACACCGCCAGCGAAGCAGTCCAGCCGAACTGTTTGAAGAACTTGCCGGCGATGCCGCTCATGAAAGCCGTTGGCAAGAACACCGCAATCAGCGTGAAGGTGGTGGCGACCACCGCCAGGCCGATTTCGTCGGCCGCCTCCATCGCCGCCTGGTAGGGCGTTTTTCCCATGCGCAGGTGGCGCACGATGTTTTCCACCTCGACGATCGCGTCATCGACCAGAATGCCGATGACCAGCGACAGCGCCAGCAGCGTCACGACATTGATCGAAAAGCCCAGCAGTTGCATGCCGATAAAGGCCGGAATGACGGACAACGGCAGCGCGACGGCCGAGACAAAGGTGGCGCGCCAGTCGCGCAAAAACAGCCACACCACCAGCACCGCAAGCAGCGCGCCTTCCAGCAGCAAGTGGATCGAGCCGATGTACTCTTCCTCGACCGGCTTGACGAAATTGAACGATTCCGTCAGCACCAGGTCCGGGCGCTGCAGCTTGAGTTCGCTAAGTGCGGCCTGCACGGCGGCGCCCACCGTCACTTCGCTCTCGCCGCGGCTGCGCGAGACTTCAAATCCCACTACCGGCTTGCCATCGAGCAGCGCTGCCGAGCGCTGCTCGGCAATGGTATCGCTGACGGTCGCGACCTGATCGAGCCGGATGCGCCGGCCGTCGCTCAGGGCGAGTTCCAGCCGGCCCAGCTCCTCGGCCGACTTGACGGTTGCCAGCGTGCGCACCGGCTGCTCGCTGCCGCCCAGGTCGGTGCGGCCGCCGGCGCTTTCGCTTTGCACCTGCTTGAGCTGGCGCGAGATGTCGGCGGCGCTGGCCCCCAGCGCCTGCAGCTTGGTCGGATCCAGCGCCACGCGCACCTCGCGCGTCACGCCGCCGACGCGACTGACCGCGCCGACGCCGCGCACGGCCAGCAGCCGGCGCGAAATGTCGTTGTCGACAAACCAGGACAGCGCTTCCGCGTCCATGCGGCTGGACGCGATGGTGAAAGCCAGCACCGGCTGGCCGGCCAGATCGACCTTGCCGATGATAGGGTCGCGCACATCGGCGGGCAGGTCGGCGCGCACGCGGGCAACCGCCGAACGCACGTCGTCCACCGCTTCCTGCACCGGTTTTTCAAGCCGGAATTCAGCCGTGATGGTGACGCCGCCGTCCTGCACCTTGGTGTACATGTGTTTCAGGCCCTGCACCGTGGCGATCGAGTTTTCGAGCTTGCGCGCGACCTCGGTTTCGAGCTGCGCGGGCGCCGCGCCCGGCAGCGAGGCCGAGACGCTGACGGTCGGCAAGTCGATGTCGGGAAAGTTCTGCACCTTCATCGCCTTGAAGGCCAGCGCACCGCCGAAGGTCAGCAGCACGAACAGCATGACTGCCGGAATCGGGTTTTTGATCGACCAGGACGAGACATTCATGACATCGCCCGCCCGGCCGCCCGAAGGGAGGTGAGCGCCCCCCGGGGGGGCAGCGAGAAACGAAGTGTTGAGCATGGGGGTATCATTTGCGCTCCTTATTTAATAGCTACTGGCGCAGATGGCGCCTGTGCTGCGGGCTCATTAGGCTTGTTTTCCGGGGCAAGCCGGACGAGGTCTCCGTCGTTCAGGAAACCGGCGCCATTGACGACAATTGGCGCGTCCGCTGCCAGCCCGGAGAGTACTTCGACGCGCTCGCCGACCAGCCGCCCGCTCTGCACCTTGACCTGGTTGACGCGCTTGTCTGGCGCCAGGCGAAAGACGAAGTTGAAGCCGTCGCGCACGACGATGGCGCGCTGCGGCACGGTCAGCGCGTTGGAGGCGCCCAGATCGAACTCGCCTCGGGCGAACATCCCGGCTTTCGCCACCCCCACGCTTGTCGCTTCGCGTACTTCGCTGCCCCCCGAGGGGGCTGTGCTTGCTTGGGGCGGCCCGGCGCGGCGCACCGCCGGCGAGCCATTGCCGGCCGACGAAGGCAGATCGACATAAACCAGCGCCGAGCGCGTCAGCGGGTCGACCGTGGGCGCAATCATGCGCACCCGGCCTTGAATCTCGCCGCCGCTGGCCGGACGCACCGTTGCGGTGGTGCCGGTCGTGATGCGGCCCAGTTCGGCCGAAGTGACTTCGGCGCGCCATTCGAGCCGGCCTTTGCGGATCAGGCGAAACAGCTCGGTGCCGGCGCCAACGACGGCGCCCACGGTGGCGGCACGCGCCGAGATCACGCCGCTGTCGGGCGCCAGCACCTGGGTCTGGCGTCCGCGCAGCTGCTGCGCGCCCAGCACCGCCTGGGCGGCTTCGGCGCGCGCCTTGGCGGTCTTTTCGGTCGTCAAATACTGGTTGATCTGCTGCGCGCTCAACGCGCCCGAGCTTTGCAGCGTGCGCGCCCGCACGGCATTGGCGGCGGCGTCGGTGGCGCTGGCCTGCGCTTCCAGCAGGCTGGCACGCGCCTGCGCCACCTCGGCCTGCACGCTGTCGCCGGAAAACGTCGCCAGCAGCTGGCCGGCCTTGACCGTGTCGCCAACATTGACCAGCACCTGCGTCAGCCGCAGGCCGTTCGATTCGGAGCCGACGATGGCTTCCTGCCAGGCGACGATGTTGCCGTTGGCGGAAAGCGTAATCGGCAGGCGCGTGGCCTGCGGCAACTCGGTGGTCACGGTCAGCGCCGGCTTGGGCGCGGCCTTGGCGCTGGCGGGTGCCGCGCCGGGTTTGCCGGACGACCAGAAAAAGGCGCCCGCTGCCACGGCGAGCACCACGATTCCGATCAAAACGGCGTGTTTGAGTTTGAGTTTTTGCATGGTGTGGGAGGTGTTCTGGACAAAGGAGGGCTTTAGCGGCTGGTGGGCGGGGCGTTGGAGGCAGCGGCGGCGCTGGCGCTGTCGATCGCCGGCGTCCAGCCGCCGCCCATGGCGCGGTACAGCGCGACCCAGGCTGTCCTGCGTTCGCGCTGCAATGACGCCTGCGTGATCTGCGCGGCCAGCAGGCCGCGCCGCGCGTCTTCGAGTTCAACCAGCCCCGCCAGGCCGCTCTGGTAGCGCGCCTCGGTGCCGGTAAAGGACGCTTGGTAGCCCGCCACGGCACCTTGCGCATCGGTCTCGCGCTCGGCCGTGCTTTGCAGCGTGACCAGTGCTTCCTCGACCTCGCGCACTGCCTGGCGCACGCGGGCGCGGTACAGCGCCGCCGCTTCGTCGTAGCGCGCCTTGGCCGCCTCGACATTGGCGGCGCGCCGGCCGCCGTCGAACAGCGGCAGCGTCAAGGCCAGCGGACCGATGGACCAGGTGTTCAGGCTGGTGGCCTCGCCGCCGCTGCGGATGCCGCTGCGGCCGATGGCGCCGCTCAGGCTCAGGCGTGGGTAGCGCTGCGCCAGCGCGCTGCCGATGTCGGCGCTGGCGGCGGCGACTTCACGCTCTGCACTGAACACGTCGGGGCGCTGAGCAAGCGCGTCAGCTGGCACTGTTGCTATGAAAAGCATAGCTGTTTGCGCCCGACCCTGCTGGGCTAGAGCCATATTTGACCGTATTTCAGGCTCTTTTACGCCGGTCAGCGCGACCAGCGCCTTGATGTCGAGATCGCATTGCGCGCGCTGCTGCGTGGCGCGGCCGCTGGCCTCGAAGGCGCTGGCGCGTGCCAATGCGTCGGTGGCCGGTGCGGTAAAGCCGGCCTGCGTGCTCAGGCTTGATAAGCGCGCGGTTTCCTGGCGCGAGGCGGCGTCGGCTTGCGTGACCTGCGCCAGCTGGCGGCAGCTGCGCAGGCTGTAGTACTGCATGGCTACTTCGGCCGCCACCGAAACGCGGGCATCGTGCCATTGCGCCTGCGCGCCGGCCAGACGCTCGGTCGCTGCGTCGGCGCTGGCGCGATGTCCCTGGTTCGCGCCAAACAGGTCAATCTCCCAGCCCGCCTGCAAACCCGCCTGCGTGGTGGTGGCGATCGGCGCGGCGCCTGGGCCGGGGCCGCCTGCCTGCTGCGCGTTGCCGCGGCTGACGCTGGCTGAGGCGTCAAGCGTGGGCCCGAGGGCCGCGCCGGCTGCGACCCGCGCCGCGCGCGACTGCTCGATGCGCGAGCGCGCGCTGGCGACCGTCGGGCTGACCGCCTGCGCGGCGGTGATCAGCTCGGCCAGCAACGGGTCGCCCTGCTGCTGCCACCATTGCGTCAGGTCGCTCAGCCTGCCCTGATGCGGCTGTTTCGATTGTTGCGCCAGGCCGACCTGCGGCGGCAGCGGCGCCAACCACTGCGCCGGCACTGGCGCCGACACTGTATTAGGCGCTGGCGAAGTGGCGCAGCCGCCCAGCCATAAGGGCAGCAGCGCGCAGGCCAGGCGCATCGAGTGATTCATGATGGCTGGCCTTTTCGTTGGCCAACCGGCCCGCTGCCTGATAGGCGCTGCGCCGCTTCAATCGCTACCATGGCTTCGGCGTAGGCCACCATCTGCCCCGTCCAGGCGTCGATGGACTCGGGCTGATCGAGCAGCTGGGGCCGAATCGCCTGAACGCAGTCGCGCGTGATGAACAGCTGCAGCGCCAGCCCGGCGATGCTGAAGGCGAGCCGGTGCAGGCCATCATCGTCCTTGGTAATGCCCAGGTGGCGCCCAAGCAGCCCCACCAGCGCCGAATGGGCCGGTTTGATGCCGTTTTCGAGTTCCTCGGCCCACAGGCCGGTCGGCTCCAGCATTTCGCGAAAGCGCAGCCGCGTGCATTGCTGAACCAACGCGCCCTGCTTCATCGGCGCCAGAAAATTGTTGATGAAACCTTGCAGCGACTGCCGCAAGCTGAAATTGGGCTGGTCAAACAGCGCGGTGTCTTCGTGAGCGCAGCCCAGCGGTTCGGTGAATGCGGCGCGGTACAGCCCGGCCTTGTCGCCGAAGTAATAACTGATGGCGGCGACATTGGCGCCGGCGGCCAGGGCAATTTCGCGCGTCGAGGTTTTGGCAAAACCTTTTTCGGCAAACAGCCTGAGCGCGGTGTGCAGCAGTAGCTGGCGCGCCTCGGTGCCGTCGGCGCGCTGCTTGCGCGTTTCGTGGCTGGGCGGGATTTTGAGCGGAGATGGAGAGGCGGGAGGAGCAGCAGGCGTCATGCCGCCGATTAAAGCACATCAATCAAACGATTGATCTAAGTAAAACGGTTGTTTCAATTAAATACAAGGCCCGGCGCCTTACCCGCTTTGATTTACCAGCCCGTGTGGACTTCCGCAGGGCGCGTCAGGCTAGCGGGCGTCAAACACCGCGCACCACAGGGCCAAAATGGCATCGCGCTCGGCCTGCAGGGCCGACGGACTGACCTGGGTGGGCTCCTCATTGAGCCGCGCCTGGTGCTGCACGCGGCGCAGTTCACGGTAGGCGGCGGCGGCGCGCTGGCCGATACCCTCGGGCAGCAGGCTGGCGGCTTCGGCGCGCTGCAGCAGGGCGATGTTGCCGACGTTGTCAAGCAGCTCAGCGTGCTGCGCCGACTGCGACAACACCAGAAACTGCACGGCGAATTCGGCATCGACCATGCCGCCCGCGCTGTGCTTGACATCGAATTTCGCACTGGCCAGCGGCATCATCTGGCTTTGCCGGCTCTGCCCGTGGTGGGCCATGCGCACCTTTTCGCGCATGGCGACGATTTCATTGCGCAACGCCACCGGCTCGCGCGGCGCACTGATGACGGCTTCGCGCACCCGGTCGAAGCGTTCGCGCAGCGCTGCGTCGCCCAGCACACAGCGCGCGCGCGTCATGGCCTGGTGTTCCCAGGTCCAGGCGGTGTTGCTGCCGCGCTGCTGCTGGTAGGCGGCATAAGAGGCGAAGGAGGTGACCAGCAGGCCCGAGTTGCCATTAGGGCGCAAGGCGGTGTCGATCTCGTAGAGGTCGCCTTCGCCGGTCTTGATAGTCAGCCACTTGATCAGTTTGCGCACAAAGGCGGCATAAACTTCCGGCGCGCGTTCGTCCTCGTCGTCGTAGACGAACACAATGTCCAGGTCGCCGCCATAGCCAAGCTCTTTGCCGCCCAGCTTGCCGTAGGCAATGATGGCGAACTGGGGAGGTGTCTCGCGATGGCGGTTTTTCAGGTGCTGCCAGCACCAGTCTGCGCTCAGGCGCAGCACGGCTTCGGCCAGCGCGCTCAAGTCATCGGCCACCTGCTCGACCGTCAGCGTGCCTTCCACATCGCGCGCCAGTGTGCGAAACACTTCGGCGTGGTGGGCGCGGCGCAGCAGGTCCAGCGAGCTTTCCTCGTCGTCCTCACGGGTGCGCCGCAACGCGGCCAGGCGCTGTTGTAGTTCGCTGACGAAAGCGGGGCTGTCAAAGCGCTCCAGCTGCAATTGGTCGCTGGCCAGCTCGTCGATCACGCCGGGGTGTTGCAGCAGGTAGCGCGCCGGCCATTTCGCCGCGCCCAGCAAGCGCAGCAAGCGCTCGTGCACCGCCGGGCGTTCCAGCAGCAGCGCCAGATAGCTTTCGCGCCTGAGCAGCGGTTCGACCCAGTCAATCAGCCGCACGGCGGCCTCTTCAGTGACCCGGCTTTCGCCCAGCCACAGCGCCGTGCGCTGCAGCAGCCGGGCCAGCCGGGCGCGCGAATCCTCGCGCAACGCGCCTACCCTGGGGTGCTGGCGCCACAAGGCGAGGCGGGCGCGAAATTGCGCCGGCCAGTGCTCGGGCAGCTGCTCGAGCAGCTCTTCGAGCTGTTGCGGCGGCGCAGTCGGTGCCTTGACGCAGCGCGTGCAGCCGGGCTTGCCGCCCAGCAGGCGGTCGAACTCGCCGGCCACCAGCTCGCGGTGCGCGTCGAGCTCGCTCAGAAACAGGCAACTGCTGCTGAAACCGATGGTCCGGGCAATCCAGTCCAGGTCGTCGTCGCGGGTCGGCAAGACATGGGTTTGCTGGTCGTCGAGGTACTGGATGCGGTGCTCGACCCGGCGCAGGAATTCGTACGCGCGTGCGAGTGCATCGGCGGTGTCCTGCGGCATCAAGCCGGCGCGCGCCAGCCGCTGCAGCGCGTCGAGCGTGGGGCGGGTGCGCAGCTCGGGGAACTGCCCGCCACGCACCACCTGCAGCAACTGCACGGTAAATTCAATTTCGCGTATGCCGCCGCGCGACATCTTCACGTCGTTGGCGCGCTCGGGGTGGCCAGCGCAGCGCTTGGCCGCGTGTTCACGGATCTGCACCTGCAGCGCTCGCAAACCATCAAACACGTTGTAGTCGAGGTAGCGCCTGAAGACGAAGGGCAACACGGCGCCGCGCAGGGCCTGCGCCGCGCCGCTGGCGATGCAGGGCGAAGGCGCCACCACCCGGCTTTTCAGCCAGGCAAAGCGTTCCCATTCGCGGCCCTGGGTCTGAAAATACTCCTCCAGGGCGCTAAGTGCCATTGCGGCCAGGCCGGAGCCGCCGTGGGGCCGCAGCGCCAGATCGACGCGAAAGACAAAGCCGTGCTCGGTGGTGTCGCCAATCAGGCTGTAGACGGCCCGGACCTGGTGCGCGAAATATTCGTGGTTCGAGATCTGGCCACGGCCGTCGCTGCGGCCCGCCGTCTCGCCGTCCTGGTCGTAGACATATATCAGGTCGATGTCGCTTGACACATTGAGTTCACGCGCGCCCAGCTTGCCCATGCCAACCACCCACATGTGGGCGCGCGCGCCGCCTGCGGCCAGCGGCGCGCCGTACAGCGTGTCGAGCAACTCGCTGGACTCGCGCATGGCCACATCAAGCACCAGTTCCGCCAGCTCGGTCATGGCCTGGGTCACGACGTGCAGCGCAACGCCGACCGGATGCACGGGAGCAAGCGGGGGCGCGGCAGCCGGGCCGTCCCCGAATCCCCCAGCAGGGGCCGCGGAACCGGCTTCGCGGGGCCGCAGGCGCAGCGCCCCCTCGGGCGGCAGCGAACCATACGCAGCGGGGAGCGTGGGGGCACCGGCCGCCAGCGCGGGGCCGCCCCAAGCCAGGCCAGCCCCCTCGGGGGGCAGCGAACCACGCGCAGCGGGGAGCGTGGGGGCCACATCGCAGTCCAGCACCACCAGCCGCTCCAATACCAGCTGGCGCAGCAGCCGCAGCGCCGCGCCGGTCTCCAGCCCGCTTGCCAGCAGCGCATCAAGCGTGGCTTGCATCGCGGGCCGCAGCGGCGCGCCTTCGGGCAACAGCGGCAGTTGCTGCGCATAGCGGCGGCGAATGCGCTGGACAAAGCGGGAATAGGCCGAGGCAGCGCCAATGTCGGCGGGCGTGTCGGTGCAGGCGGATCGGATGGTCATCACACTACTTCACAAACTGGATCGGTTCAGGCCCAGCGAACCTCACGGCCGGCGGCGATAATTCTCATGTCAATGGAGCCCACGATAGCCATCCCGTCTACCCCGCCAGCTTTGCCCTCGCGCCGTCTGCGCTGGATCGCCCAAGCGATGCGCTGGTTGCTGTGGCTGCTGGCATCGGCCTGGATACTGTTTGCCCTGAGCTGGTTCGTGCTGCATGGCTGGATTGTGCCGCGAATTGGCGACTACCGTCCGCAGCTGGAAGCAGTAGCCAGCCAGGCGCTCGGGGTGCCGGTGCGCATCGGCCATCTCAGCGCGCATTCCGAGGGCATGATTCCCTCGGTTGAATTGCGCGATGTGACGCTGCTCGATCCGCAAGGGCGTGCGGCGCTGCGCCTGCCCAGCGTGCGGGGGCTGCTGTCACCCTCCTCGCTGTGGGGGCTGGGCTTTGAACAGTTGACCATCGATAAGCCCGAACTCGATATTCGGCGCACCGCGGACGGGAAGATTTACGTCGGCGGACTCGATATCTCGCAGACCCTGAGCAGCGGCTCCACCGCCGTGGCAGACTGGTTTTTCTCCCAAAGCGAGCTGGTCATTCGTTCCGGCACCGTGCGCTGGACCGACGACCTGCGCCCGGCGCCGCCGTTGGCGCTGACGCAGGTGGACTGGTCCATGCGCAACACGCTGCGCCGCCATTCGATGCGGCTGGACGCCACGCCACCGGCCGAGTGGGGCGAGCGCCTGAGCCTGCGCGGTATCTTCCGGCAGTCGCTGTTGTCGCGTGACGCCGGCGATTTTGCCGGCTGGAACGGACAGCTGTATGCCGAGGCCAGCCGCCTTGATGTGTCGCGCCTGCGCCAATACGCCGGCGCCGACACGCTGGGCGTCGAACTGATACGTGGTTACGGTGCGCTGCGCGCCTGGGCCGATGTCAGCAGGGGAAGAATTACCGGCGCCACGACCGACCTGGCCTTGCGCGACGTCGATGCAAAGCTCGGTCCCAAGCTGGAGTCGCTGGCCTTTGAATCGATGGCGGGGCGCATTGCCGGCGCACGGCGCGCCAACGGCTTTGACCTGAGCACCGAGGATCTGCGATTTCGCATTCGCGACGGCCTGCAGTGGCCGGGTGGCAACGTCACGCTGGTCTACACCGGCGCGCAGGCGGGCAAGCCGCAGCAAGGCGTACTCAGGGCGGACAAGCTGGACCTGGCCGCGCTGGCGCAAATCACCAGCCGGCTGCCGCTGGACAGCGCCAGCCATGCCCTGATCAGCTCCTTTGCACCGCAAGGACTGGTGCAAGGCCTGGACGCGCGCTGGCAGGGGCCACTGGCCGCGCCCGCCAGTTTTGCCGCCAAAGGCCGGGTCGCGGGCTTGAGTGTGGCGGCGTCCCCCGCCGGACCAGCGTCCGCCGCAGCGCCTGGGCGGCCGGGCGTCAGTGGCGCGGATGTCGATTTTGATGTGACACAGGAGGGCGGTAACGCCCGCATCAGCATTGCCAAAGGCGCGCTCGATCTCCCTGGAATCTTTGAGGAATCGCGGGTGCCCCTAGATCAGCTGACGACGCAGGCGCAATGGAAGCTGTCGGGACGCAAAATTGAGTTGCAATTGCGCGACCTGCAGTTTGCCAATGCCGACGCGCAGGGACAGGCACAAGTCAGCTGGCGCACCGAAGATGCGGCGCCGGACACCTCAACGCCCGGCGCACCGGACCGGCGCTTTCCCGGCGTACTCGACCTGCAGGGCAGCCTGAGCCGCGGCGACGGCACGCGGGTGCACCGCTATTTGCCCCTGGTTCTGCCTGACGAGGCGCGCCACTATGTGCGCGACGCCGTGCAGCAAGGCCAGGTCAGCGATGTGAAGTTCAAGGTGAAGGGAGCCCTCAGGCAACTGCCGTTTGCCAACCCGGCCCAGGGCGAGTTCCGCGTGTCTGCCCAGGTGCGCAACGGCCAGCTGGACTATGTGCCGAAAGCGCTGCAACCGGCGGGCGCCGCGCCCTGGCCGGCGTTGACCGAGCTCAAGGGTGAACTGGTCTTCAACCGGTCCGCGCTGGAGGTCAATGGCGTCAGCGGAAAAGTCGCTGGCTTGCCTGGCCTGCAGTTGCTCAAGGGTGAAGCCAAGATTGCTGACCTGCTGCACAACGCCACGGTCGAGGTAAAGATAGACCTCAACGGGCCGCTGGCCGGCGCACTCGGTTTTGTCAACGGATCGCCGGTGGGCGGCATGACCCAACAGGTGCTGGCCAAGGCCGTGGCCAGCGGCTCGGGCGACTACCGCTTCAAGCTGAGTTTGCCGATTCAGGCGATCGACAAATCGCGGGTCGAGGGCAGCATCGTCCTTCCCGGCAACGACGTGCAGTTTGCCCCCGGCACGCCGCAGCTGGCGCAGCTCAAGGGGCAGGTCTTAGTGACGGAGCGCGGCTTTTCGGTCAGCGGCGCGCAGGCCCGGCTGCTGGGCGGCGAGATGCGCTTTGACGGCGGCACGCGCAGCGCGCCAGCGCCGGCAGCCGGCAGGCTTGAGAGCGACCTTAACGTGGCCTTCAAGGCGCAGGGCACGCTGACGGCCGAAGGGCTGCGCGAGGCAAAAGACCTGGGCACACTGGCCCGGCTCGGGTTCCATGCCAGCGGCGCCACCGCCTATGCCGGCACGCTGGGCTTCAGGCGCGGCGCGGCCGAGCTCACGCTGGCCAGTTCCCTGCAAGGTCTGGCGCTCAATTTGCCCGCGCCCTTGAATAAAACGGCTGAAGCAGAACTGCCGCTGCGCGTCGAAAAGCTGCTGCTGCCGGGCGCCTCAAATGCCGGGCAGCCCGAACAGCCGCTGCACGACCAGCTGTCGGTCAACATCGGTCGCGTCGCCGCTATCAACTATGTGCGCGACCTGAGCGGCAGCGAACCCCTCGTGCTGCGCGGCAGCATAGCGGTGGGACTGGAGCCTGGCGATTCAGTGGCGCTGCCGACGGCGGGCGTGGCGGCCAACATCAGGCTGGCCCAGGTAGACCTCGATGCCTGGGGGAAAATCTTCGATAACGCAACGGCGGGCAGCGCGGCGCCGGCCGCCTCAGCGGGCAGCGCTGGCGCGCCAGCCAACCGGCCGACCGACACCGCCGCCCTGAGCTACCTGCCCACGCTGATGGCGATACGCGCCACGGAGCTGGTGGTGCAGGGGCGCCGGCTCAACAACGTGGTGGTGGGCGGCTCGCGGGAAGGGCTGAACTGGCGTGCCAACATTGATGCCACCGAGCTCAACGGTTACCTTGAATTTGGCCAACCCGCCCGCGGCAGTGCCGGCCGCGTCTACGCCCGGCTGGCGCGCCTGAACCTGGCGGCCGGCACGGCCAGCGACGTTGAGGCGATTCTGGACGAACAGCCCGCCAGTATTCCGTCGCTGGACATCGTGGTCGAGGACATGGAACTGCGCGGCAAGAAGCTGGGGCGCGTGGAAATTGACGCGGTCAATCGGGATGGCACGGCAGCAGCAGGCGGCGTGCGCGAATGGCGCTTGAACAAGTTCAATGTGACCATGCCCGAAGCCATGCTGACCGCGACCGGAAACTGGGTGGCGGCCAAGCCGTCGGCGGCCGCCGGCGCCGCGCGCAGCGAGCGCCGCCGCACCGAGATGAACTTCAAGCTCGACATTGCCGATTCGGGCGAACTGCTCAAGCGTTTTGGCATGGACGGGGTGATACGCCGCGGCAAGGGCAAGCTCGAAGGGCAGATCGACTGGCTCGGCTCGCCGCTAAGCCCTGATTACCCGAGCATGGGCGGGCAGTTCAACGTGAACGTGGAGTCGGGGCAGTTTGTCAAAGCCGACCCGGGCATTGCCAAGCTGCTGGGCGTGCTCAGCCTGCAGTCGCTACCGCGCCGCCTGACGCTGGATTTTCGCGATGTGTTTTCGCAGGGCTTTGCCTTTGACTTCGTGCGCGGCGACGTCAGCATCGAGCAAGGCCGGGCCAGCACCAACAACCTGCAGATGAGCGGCGTCAATGCCGTGGTGCTGATGGAGGGCAGCGCCGACATCGGCCGCGAGACGCAAGACATCAAGGTGGTCGTGGTGCCTGAAATTAACGCCGGCACCGCATCGCTGATTGCTACCGCCATCAACCCGGCGCTGGGCGTCGGAACCTTCCTGGCGCAGCTGTTCTTGCGGCGCCCGCTGATGGAGGCCGCTACCCAGGAATTTCACATTGATGGCACCTGGGCCGATCCTAAAATCAGCAAAATAGACCGCAAGGCGCGCGCCGCCGCCAAAGCCGCCGAGCGCCCCACAGAGAACAAGACACCATGAAAATAGCCGCGATCCAGATGGTTTCAGGCAGCAGCGTGCGGGACAACCTGGACGCCGCGGGGCAATGGCTGGCGCGCGCCGCCGCCCAAGGCGCCGAGCTGGCGCTGCTGCCCGAATACTTTTGCGTCATGGGCTTGCAGGACGGCGACAAGCTGAAGGCGCAGGAAAGCTTTGGCGCCGGCTTGATTCAGGATTTCTTGAGCGATTCGGCGCGGCAATTGGGCCTGTGGATTGTCGGCGGCACGCTGCCGCTGGCGACGCCGGACGCCAGCCGCGCACGCAACAGTTCGCTGGCCTACGCGCCCTCGGGCGAATGCGTGGCGCGCTACGACAAGATTCATTTATTCAGGTTCGCGCAGGGCCTTGAAGCCTACGATGAGACCCGCGTTCTGGAGCCCGGCACGCAGCCGGCCGGCTTTGATCTGGCCTCCCGCGATGGCCATGTTTACCGCATCGGCATGAGCGTTTGCTACGACCTGCGCTTCCCCGAGCTGTACCGCGCCCTGAAGGCTGACGTGCTGCTGGTGCCGAGCGCCTTCACCTACACCACCGGGCAGGCGCACTGGGAGGTGTTGCTGCGTGCCCGCGCCATCGAGAATCTGGCTTATGTAGTGGCGGCAGCGCAGGGCGGCACGCACGAAAGCGGGCGCCGCACCTGGGGCCACAGCATGCTGGTGAGCCCCTGGGGACAAATTCTGGCGCTGCACGCCGAAGGCGCGGGGTTGGTGATGGGCGAAGTCCTGGGCGCCGAGCTGCAGGCGCTGCGCGGCCGTTTGCCGGCCTTGCAGCACGGCGTACTTTGAGGCTTGTCGCGTGAAGTTTCCCGCAAGGCGTGGCGTCAGCTGGGCCAGCCGACGTGGCTCGCTGTGGGCCTTGCTGATGGCGCTGGTGGCGGCCCTGCTGGTCACTTTGGTCTGGTTGTCAGGACGCTACGAGTCCAGTCTGGTGCAAAGCCGGCTTGAGCATGACGCGGCGCAGACCGTCGCCGACATCCGCTCGGGGCTGACGCGCAATATCCAGAGTTTTCAGGCGCTGCACCCCGGCGAAAGCAGGCCGGAGGCCTGGCAGACGCAGGCCTCCGGCCTGCTGCGCGAACACCGCGAAATCATGCGGCTGGAATGGCGCAACGAGGCGCTTGACATCGTCGGCCTGGCCGAAACGCCGTACCGCCGTTCGGTGTTTGAACAGCTGGGCCGGGTCAGCCTGCAGGCCGATGTGACCCCGACCTGCGCCACCGCGCGCCGCCTGAGCGGCGCAACCTATTCCGCCAGTTTTTTCATGCCGCAGGCCGACGGCCTGGGCCTGGAAGTGCTGGACATGTGCATGCCCATCATGCTGGCGGGCCGCCTGAGCGGCTACGTCGTGGCGAGCTATTCGCTGCAGGACATGCTGGGCGAGCTGGTGGGCCGACAGCTGGCGCGCGGCGTCGGCCTGTCTTTCACCGAAGCCGATGGCACGCGGCTGGCGCTGCATGGCGCGCCTGCGTCTGGCAGCCGGATTTACATCGCCCATCAGCTGCTCGATTTGCCGGGCAACACGCTGGTGCTCAGGCGGGAAAGCCGCCTCGGCACGCCGGCGCTGTTTCCCAACGTGCTGACGGCGCTGGTGACGGCCATGTCGCTGGCCTTGCTGGCCGTGCTGCTTTTGCTGGCGCGCGACATGCGGCGGCGCCAGAAGGCGGAAAACGAGCTCGGCGAGGCGCTGGCCTTTCGCAAGGCCATGGAAGACTCGGTGTTGACCGGCCTGCGTGCGCGCGATCTGCAGGGGCGCATCACCTACGTCAACTCGGCCTTTTGCAAAATGGTCGGCGTGGACGCCAAGGAGCTGCTGCAGCAGAACGTCTCCTCTCCGCTGCCCGTGTACTGGCCGCCCGAGCTGGCCGGCGCTTACCAGCAGCGTCAAGAAACCCGGCTGACCGGCGACACGCTGCCGCGCGAAAGACATGAGTCGCTGTTCATGCGGCAGGACGGCACGCGCTTTCCGGTGCTGATCATGGAGGCGCCGCTGATCAACGCGGTGGGCAAGCACACCGGCTGGATGAGCGCGATTCTGGACGTCACCGAGCAGCGCCGGGTGGAAGAGCTGTCGCGCGCCAGCCAGGACCGCCTGCAGGCCACGGCGCGGCTGGCCATGGTCGGCGAGATGGCCTCGCTGCTGAGCCAC
Organism: Polaromonas sp.; assembly: GCF_012927455.1. Taxonomy (GTDB): domain Bacteria; phylum Pseudomonadota; class Gammaproteobacteria; order Burkholderiales; family Burkholderiaceae_C; genus Polaromonas. The sequence goes on from NZ_JABBPE010000016.1 coordinate 396,317, forward strand.
GAGCTGAACCAGCCGCTGGCGGCCATTTCAAGCTACGCCACCGGCTCGCTCAATTTGCTGCAGGACCAGATTGCTATGGCTGACAAGGACTCTGCGCCAGTCGCTCTGGCCCAGCCAGCTGCGGCCGGCCATTTGGCCGCGCCCCTGTCCGAGGAACTGCAGTTGGCGATGCGCCGCATTGCCGAGCAGGCCGAACGCGCCGGCAAGGTCATCAAGAGCGTGCATGACTTCGTGCGCCGGCGCGACCGGGAGCGCGAAGCGGTGGCGCCGCGCGCCCTGCTCGATGCGATCATGCCGCTGCTCAGCCTGCAGGCGCGCAAGCTTGGCGTGCGCGTGCTGATTGAAGTGGACGAAGCCTGCGCGCCGGTGCTGTGCGACCGCACCATGGTCGAGCAGGTACTGCTCAACCTCTCGCGCAATGGCATGCAGGCGATGCAGGGCGCGCCAGAAGGGCCAGCGAGCGCCGCGCGATCAGCGCAAGGCGGCAAGCTGCTGACGCTGCGCATCCGCCCGGCCGCTGCGGATGGGCCAGTCCGGCGCGTCGAGTTTGCGGTGATCGATGGCGGCGAGGGCATTTCGGCCAGCGTCGCCGCGCGGCTGTTCACGCCCTTTTTCACCACCAAGGACGAGGGCATGGGGCTGGGCCTGAGCCTGTGCCGCACCGTGGTGGAGCAGCACGGCGGCCTGCTCAAGTTTGCCGCCTTGCAGCCGCGCGGTACCATTTTCAGTTTCACGTTGGCAGCGGCGGCGCCGGACACTGCTTAAGAAAGTTGCCATGGAACCGACTCACGATGCGATGGTGTACATCGTTGACGACGACGCCAGCGTGCGCGAATCGCTGGCCTGGCTGCTGCGCACGCGCCGCCTGCTCAGCGAGACCTTTGACAGTGCCGAGGCGTTTGATGCCAGGGTCTCAGGCCAGTTTGCAGTGCGCGCGCCTTCGTGCGTGCTGCTCGATGTGCGCATGGCGGGCCTGAGCGGCCTGGCGATGTTCGAGAAATTGATTGGCTACGGCTTGCTGCCGACCCTGCCGGTGATTTTTCTGACCGGCCACGCCGACGTGCCGACCGCCGTCGACGCCGTCAAGCGCGGCGCTTTTGATTTCTGCGAGAAGCCTTTTTCAGACAACGCGCTGGTCGACCGGATCGAGCAGGCACTCGGCCTTTCTGCCGCGGCGCTGGCGCAACAAAACCAGTCCACCAGTCTGCAGGCGCGGCTTAATGGCCTGACCGAGCGCGAGCGCGCTGTGATGCGGCTGGTCGTCGGCGGCATGCCCAACAAGCTGGTGGCCGACCAGCTCGAGATCAGCGTGCGCACGGTGGAAGTCCACCGGTCGCGGGTTTTTGACAAAATGGGAGTTAAATCGGCCGTGGAGTTAGCCAATTTGCTACGCAATGTGTAGTCAGGCGGTCCTGATTTCCGCCTCGGCAACATTTGTTGCTATTATTTTTATAGCTGCTTGCGCCCGTGTTATATGAGCTAGAGCCCGATTTAACGGTTTTTTTGGTGCCTGTGGCGCGGGCCGGCGTTGCGAAGACGCCGGGGCCGACCCTAATCAGGTTTTTTGTCAGCAGCCGGGTTTTCGCCCGGGCGCGGCGAATCGTCCTTCAGTTCACCATTTTTACGCCCTGAAAACATCGTCCACCACACAATGAATACCAGTAGCAGCAACGCCCCCAGGGCCTCAAGTAACAGCAGCGTCATGACATTTCCCCGGATTAATGCGAGCGATAGCGGTGCGATGCGCGCCATGCGACCAGCCTTAATTATCGCCATGATCGCGCTGTTGGCCGCGTGCGCCAGCCCGTACCGGCCCGGCCCGGCGCCCGCACCTGCACCGACTTCGCCTGGCCCGGCCGACAGCGCGCCCGCCGCGGCAAGCCGCCGACCCGGCGACGCCGGCGCGCTACCGCCAGCGCTGCAGCGCGGCAAAAGCCGCTGGGTGGCGGTGCGCTGGGCGGAGCTGCCGGGTTTTGAAGACGACGCGCTGCACGAAGCCTGGAACGCCTGGCTCAAGAGCTGTGAGCGCCCCGGCCCGACCTTCGCACCGCTGTGCGGCGACGTCAGGCGCCTGAGCATTGCGGCGGCCGAAGAGCAGCGCAGCTGGATGGTGACGCGGCTGCAACCCTACCGCGTCGAAACTCTGCAAGGCAGCGCCGACGGTTTGCTCACCAGCTATTACGAGCCCGTGCTCAAAGCCAGCCGGCAGGCCAGCGGCGGCTACGAGGTGCCGCTGTACCGCGCGCCCGTTGCGCTGGGCGGCCGCAAGCCCTGGTTCTCGCGCCAGGAGATCGACACGCTGCCCGAAGCCAGGGCGGCGCTGCAGGGACGCGAGATTGCCTGGGTGGCCGACCCGATCGAGGCCATGTCGCTGCACATCCAGGGCTCAGGCAGGCTGCAGATTACCGAGGCCGATGGCTCCCAGCGCGTCATCCGGGTGGCTTATGCGGCATCGAATGAGCAGCCGTTTCGCAGCGTCGTGCAGTGGCTGCAGGAGCAGGGCGAAGGCCGGATGGTGGCGCCCTGGGTAACGTCCACCAAGCTGTGGGCCGCAAGAAATCCGCAGCGCGTGCAGCAGCTGCTCTGGAGCAACCCGCGTTACACGTTTTTTCAGGAGCAGCCGCTCAGCGACTTTGACGCCGCCTTCGGCCCCAAGGGCGCGCAGGGCGTGGCGCTGACGGCAGGGCGCTCCATTGCGGTGGATCCAGGCAGCATCCCCTACGGCACGCCGGTCTGGCTGACTTCGCGCGGTGGCGCGGCCACGCTGCAAAAGCTGGTGCTGGCGCAAGACACCGGCAGCGCCATCGTGGGCGGCGTGCGCGCCGACTATTTTGCCGGTACCGGGGCGCAGGCCGGCGAGTTCGCGGCGCGCGTCAACCAGCCGCTGCAGCTGTGGGTGCTCTGGCCCAAGTAAACCGCGAAAGGAAACACCATGATCGAGCAGACGGGTAAACCGGTGAGCGTATTGACAGTCCTGACAGTCCTGACAGTCCTGACAGCATTGCTGGGCGCGCTGGCGCTGGCCGGCTGTGCCGGCCGCAGCGGGCAGGCAGCGGCGCCGCTGTACCGCTGCGAGCACGGCCTGCAATTCACAGTGCGCTTTATCGACGACACCGCGCTGCTTGACGGCAGCCGCGGCCACGACCTGCTGTACCGCGACGCAGGCGGCCAGGGCGACAAGCAGACGGTCTTCAGCAACGAGCGCGTGCGCGCCGAATTTGGCCTGGGCGCCAGCGGGCGCGAGGCCGTACTGCGTTATCCGCTGCTGCCGTTGGTGGCGCGCTGCGTGCGCGACTAGTTCGGTAAAATCAGCGCTAAAAAGTGCCTGTAGCCCAATAAGGACGGGCGCTATAAGCTATGAATAATATAGCAAACAAGCGCCGTCGGAAGCGCTTGATCGGGGCTTCCCCGCGCCGCAAAGCAGCGCGCCGTGGCGCGCCGTAGCAAAGCCCACACTGGTGTCACGGCACTGTCACGGCGCCGTCATAGAAGCTGCTTAACGTCTCGGATTGATTATTCAACCCGACGAAAGGCTCTCCGATGAACGCAATCACCCGCTCCGAGCAGTTAACGTTGCAGTCGCATGACGAGGAAAACTGCAACACCAGCGCCAACGCTTCGCTGAACGACGTTATTGAAGCGCGCATGAGCCGCCGCAGCGTGTTCAAGGCCGGTTTGGGCAGCGCCGGCGCCGCCGTGCTGGGAAGCTTCGGTCTTGCCGCCTGCGGCGGCGGAAACGATGGGAACACGGGAGCTGCGCCGCCGCCGGCGCCCGCGGCCAGCCTGGACTTCAAGGCGGTTGCCAAGAACAGGCTTGATGCGGTCACGATTGCCGAAGGCTACACCGCCAAACCCCTGTACGCACTGGGTGACCCGCTGAGCGCTGCCACGCCGGCCTACAAAAATGACGGCAGCGACACTGACTTTGACAACCGCGCGGGCGACCACCACGACGGCATGCAGTATTTCGGCCTGAACGCAGCCGGCACCGGCCGCGACGCCGACAGCAGCGAACGCGGCTTGCTGGTGATGAACCACGAAGCCACCAGCAACAGCGGTGGCGAGATTGCCTCGACCTTCTTGCACGTCGATGGCGGCACCAACACCTTGCCGCGCCCTGCGGCCGAGGTGGACAAGGAAATTCCGATTCACGGCGTGTCGGTGGTGGAAGTTCGCAAGATCAACGGCCAGTTTGCCTATCAGAAGAACTCGGCTTTCAACCGCCGCATCACCCCCTTGACGCCAATGCAGCTGAACGGCGTGGCGCGCGGCCATGCGCTCATGAAAACCAGCTTCTCCGCTGCCGGCACCGACTGCCGGGGCACGCTGAACAACTGCGGCACGGGCTTGACGCCTTGGGGCACCTACCTGAGCGGCGAGGAAAATTGGGCCGGTTACTTCACCCGCTCGGCTACCGACAACACGGCGCGCGGCGGCGCCTTCGCCAACAGCGTGGTGGCGTTGAACCGCTATGGCCGGGCGCAAGGCGCGGCAAGCCGCCATGGCTGGCAAAGCGCCGGCACGGCAGACCAATACGCGCGCTGGAACGTCAGCCAGCGTGGCGCGTCGCCAGACGGCAGCGATGATTACCGCAACGAGCTGAACACCTTCGGCTACATGGTCGAGATCGACCCGTACGACAAGAACACCCTGATCCGCAAGCGCACGTCGCTGGGCCGCTTCGCGCATGAAAGCGGCATTTTTGGCAAGGCGGTGGCCGGCAAGCCGCTGGCGGTTTACATGGGCGACGATTCCCAGGGCGAGTACATCTACAAGTTTGTTTCCACGACCCACTGGGCTGCCGCTGACGCCTCACCCGCCAACCGCATCACCACCGGCGACAAGTACCTCGACAGTGGCAAGCTGTATGTGGCCAAATTCAATGCCGATGGCAGCGGCCAATGGATTGAACTCAGCATGGCGAACGCGGCCGTGGCTGCCTATGCGCCCTACAAATTTGCCGACAACGGCGATGTCGCCGTCAATTTACGTTTGGCCGCCGACGCCGTTGGCGCGACCAGGATGGACCGCCCCGAGTGGAGCGCGGTGCATCCGGTCAGCGGCGAAATTTATTACACCCTGACCAACAACGCCAGTCGCAAGGTTGAACCCACCGGCACCGAGACCGCGGTGGATGCGGCCAATCCGCGTTCCTACACCGACGCGCCGACCGCGCCAACTGCACCGCGCAACGTCAACGGCCACATCCTGCGGATGCGCGAGGCCGGCGATGAACCCGCGGCCACCGGCTTTGCCTGGGACGTGTACCTGTTTGGCGCGCAGGCCGATGCGGACCCGGTTCGGGTCAATCTGTCGTCGCTGACCGATGACCAGGACTTCTCCAGTCCCGACGGCGTCTGGTTCAGCCCCAAAACCGGCCTGTGCTTTATCCAGACCGATGACGGCGCCTACACCGACGTCACCAATTGCATGATGCTGATCGGCAAGCCCGGCAAGGTCGGTGATGGCAGCACGCCAACCCTGAGCTACACCAAGGCAGACGGCAGCACCCTGACGGTGCAGACCCGACTCGGCGCCAAACCCACGGCGGCCACGCTCAAGCGCTTTCTGGTCGGCCCGGTCGATTGCGAGATCACCGGCTGCACCGAAACGCCGGACGGCAAAACGTTGTTCATCAACATTCAGCACCCGGGCGAGACCATCCGCAAAGCCAATCTGGCTGATCCGACCAAATACCTCAGCCACTGGCCCGGCAATGCCGGCTACGGCGCCGGTGGTGCCTTGGCACGCCCGCGTTCGGCCACGATTGTCATTACCAGGAACGACGGCGGCCTGATCGGCAGCTAGGCGATTGATCTGCGGGGGAGGAACAATAAGTCGGTCCCGGCCCAGCCGGTTGCCCGGTCTCCTGCGGGGACCGGGTTTTTTCGTTAATTTGCTATCTAATTTATAGCTTATAACGCCCGGCCAGCGGGGGCTACAGGCATTATTTGCTTCGATATGAGGTACGGGACGCCGACCGCGCCAGTAGTTGCCAGCCTTTGTGTCAAATCATTTGCGGCATGTACTGGAAAATCGTGGCGTCACACCCGTGTCATTCAGCGTCAGCACACTTGGCAAAATTTTGATTTCCTCAAGGAGTATTCATGAAACGATGGTTTGCGTTATCACTGGTCTCGCTGGCCGTGCTGGGAGCCTGTGGCGGGTCCAACAACAGTTCAAACGCTGCCTCAAGTGCTGCAGCTCAGCCGCCCAAAAACGTACTGTTCTTCCTTGGCGACGGCATGGGCATGACCACCATGACGGCGGCCCGTATTTACAAAGTCGGTGAAACCGGCGAGCTCACGATGGACACGCTGCCCGAAACGGCGTTCATCAAGACCTTCTCGGCCAACAGCCAGGTCACCGACAGTGCACCTTCCATGTCGGCTTTCATGACCGGCGTCAAGATGAACAACGAAGTGCTTTCGATGAGCGCGGAGACCTCGGCCTTTGACCTTGCCACAACCAAGGATTACTTTGCCGGGGCCGATTCGACCTGTCCGGTGAGCGGCAACGGCAAACCGGTCACCACCTTGCTGGAGCTGGCAAAAACAGCGGGGCGCGCGACCGGCGTGGTAACGACCACCCGCATCACCCACGCCACGCCCGCAGCCACCTACGCCCATCTTTGCCACCGCGACGGCGAAAACACGATTGCCGCGCAACTGGTTCCCGGCGGCACGGGCTTTAACCCGGCGCTGCTCGACGGCGTGGACGTTGTCTTTGGCGGCGGCGTGCGCCACTTTTTACCCAAGGAAACCACCGGCAGCAGCCGTACCGATTCACGCGATCTGGTTGCCGAAATGAAAAAGGCCAATTACAGCTACGCCGCCAACCGCGGCGAATTTGACAAGCTGCCCGCCACCGGCAAGCTGCTGGGGCTGTTCACGTCAAGCCACATGGCTTACGACATTGATCGCGACGGCGCCAAGGAGCCGAGCCTGGCCGAGATGACGGGCCGCACGATTGACCAGCTCAAAAACAATCCGAAGGGCATGTTCATGATGGTCGAAGGCGGCCGCATCGACCACGCGCTGCACGAAACCACCGCGCGCAAGGCGCTGCAGGACACGGTGGCCTTTGACGACGCCATCAAGCTGGCCATCGACAAGATGAAGCTGATTGATCCGGGCTTGAAAAACACCTTGATCGTCGTCACCGCCGACCACGACCACACCTTGGTATTGAACGGTTACGCCGCACTGACCGGCAAGACCACCGACGCCAGTCCCGGCGTGCTGGGTTTATTGCGCAATTATTTCGACGGAGCGATTGCGTTGGACAAGGACAAAAACCCGTTCACGATCATCGGCTTTGGCAATGGTGAAAACCGCCCGGCCACGCGCGGCGCACTGCTTGACGCCCAGGTGGCTGACAAAAATTACCACCAGGAAGCTGCCATTCCCACCGCGGCGGGCAGCGAAACGCATGGCGGCGCTGACGTGTTTCTTGGCGCCATCGGCGCGGGCGCTGAAAGCTTCGCCGGCGTGATGGACAACACCGCCGTGTTCGGCTTGATCCGCAAGGCCGCTGGCCTGTAAGACCTGACAACCTACTGAAGACTACCTCATGAAAAACCTTTATCGCCTTTTTCGAAATTCCCGACGCTTGATGGCCCCGGCCCTGCTGGTCACTGCGCTGGCTCTGGCTGCCTCACAGGCCATGGCCGCGGGTGAAGCCAAAAATGTCATCTTTTTCCTCGGCGACGGCATGGGTCCGGTCACGTCGACTGCCAGCCGCATTTTCAAATACGGTGAAGCGGGCCAGCTCACAATGGACACCTTGCCGCGCACGGCGCGCATCAGGACCTTTTCGCTCGATGCGCAAACCACCGACAGCGCGCCCTCCATGGCGGCCTACATGACGGGCGTCAAGATGCGCAACGAGGTGCTGTCGATGGACGGCAACACCAAAGCCATCGCACCCACAAAAGATGCCGTGACCGGCGTCTCCAATGCCGTCAATAACTGCCCTGCCAGCGGCAACGGCGCGGCAGTTGCCACAGTGCTGGAGCAAGCCGCCGCCAAAGGCAAGGCGACCGGCGTGGTCTCGACCGCGCGGCTGACGCACGCCACCCCGGCAGCGACTTACGCGCACATCTGCCACCGCGACACCGAGTATGAAATCGCCCGCCAGGCCACGCCGGGCGGCGCCGGCTACAACGCTGCGCTGGGCGCCGGCATCGACGTGTTGATGGGCGGCATCAGCTACTACTGGCGTCCGTTCAACGCGACGAGCATGCCGCGCGGCCGCCCCGACGGGCGCGACCTGGTGGCGGAGCTGCAGGGCAAGGGCTACAGCTATGCCAATGACCTGGCGTCCCTGAATGCAGCGCCCGCCGGCAAGATCATTGCGCTGTTCGATCAGGCGCTGACGCAGGGGCATATGTCCTACGAGCTGGACCGCGACGCCACCAAGGAGCCTAGCCTGTCGCAAATGACCGTCAAGGCGATTGACGCGCTGGCTAAAAACCCCAACGGTTATTTCCTGATGGTCGAAGGCGGGCGCATCGACCACGCCTTGCACGGCACCAACGCGAAGCGGGCGCTGGCCGAGACCATCGCCTTTGACGACGCCATCAAGGCGGCTTTGGGCAAGGTTGACTTGAGCAACACGCTGGTCGTGGTGACCGCCGACCATGACCACACGATGGCTTTCAACGGTTACTCGCCGCTGGGCAACGACATTCTGGGCAAGAGTCGAGACGTCAAATCCAGGCAATTGGCCAAGGCTGCGGATGGGCTGCCTTACACCACGCTGGTTTTTGGCAACGGCACCGGCGCGCGCAAGGCCGTGCGCGATGACCTGACGAATGTCGACACCTCGGGCGACAAGGACTACAAGCAAGAAGTCGGCGTTCCTTTGTCCGGTTCCGAAACCCACGGCGGCGGCGACGTATTTTTATACGCAACCGGTGCGGGCAGCGCGCTGTTCAAGGGATCGGTCGATAACACCAAGGTCTACGGCATGATGAAATCGGCGTTTGGATTCTGATGCGTTCCGCATTAATTTCCATTGCCTCAGGCCTGGTTGCGCAGATGGCGTGCTTGATGTCACCGCCCGCAATTGCGCAGAACGTCGACCTGCTGGTCACGCACACCACTATTGCCGCCGGCGCTGACGGCATCAAACGCAGCACTGAGTTTTCGGAGCGCATGGTGCGCCGCGAAAATCAGGTCTGGGTCGAGCGCGTGGTTCCAAAAAGCTGGCACTCGGCCGGCGAGCACGCGCATGCCGACAAGGCGCACAAGCACCTGGATGTCGCCGTTGCGGCGCGCTGGATCACGCAGGATGGTGCTGGCAAATTGCGCGTGCGCCTTGCGTCCAAAGAAGACAAGGTGCTGGTCGATGTGGACAAGACCGATTTCGCCAACATCGACTTTGACGGTTCGTGGTTTGCGGCTTATCACCTCATCGATCCGGCTGCTTTGAAGGCCATGAAGCGCGCTTGCAAAAAGGGCGATCTGACGTCCTACCTGAGCACGGACAAGGCGCGGCAACTCAGGGTGGTGTGGAATGACAGGCTCCAGTTGCCGGTGCTGGTCGAGTCGGTTTCCGGCGCTTCCAGCAAAAAAACCGTCGTCGAAGTCAAGCCGCCCGGCAAGACGCTACCGTGGCAAGTGACGCAGCAGTACACGCGCAAGGACTATTCAGACTATCTGGATTAAGGTTTGCCTGAACGCTTCGGGTGCAGCTAGACCTCGGCCCATGTCATCTTTTGAAGAGCAACTGGTCGAGTGCCGCGGCTACCTCGTCCGCTTTGCGCGCCTGCAATTGCGCGCCTACGACCCGGCGGAAGATGCGCTATCGGAAACCCTGCTGGCGGCCCTGTGCAGGCCGCAATCATTTGGCAACCGCTGCTAGTTCAAGACTTGGCTGGTGGGGCTTCTCAAACATAAAATCATCGACCTGATTCGCAGGCATGCGCGGCTGGTAGCACTACCGGACGCTCAGACCGACGGCGAGGGCGATGAACTTGATCGCCCGGCCTGTCAGGTCGACGGCTGCTTTGCCGAGAACCCCTTAGTGACTGGGGCAACCCCGACAAGCCCCTGCAACAGGCGCAATTCTTTCAAATACTGGGCGCCTGCATGGAGCGGCTGCCGCCAGCGCCTGGCCGGCTCTTTCCGATTCGTGAGTGGCTGAAACTCTCCACGCAGGAAGTCTGTAAGGAGTTGACCCTGACGCCGACCCACCTTTATGTCCGGTTGCACCTCGCCTGCCTGAGCCTGCAGGAATGTATGAACATTCGCTGGTTTGGCCAGCGCTGCGCATGACCTTCGGGCATCGTTGCTCTTTTCAGCCGTTGCAGAGAAATTAACCATGCCTTTGCTCAGACGCACCGGCCGGCAGGCCGCCTCGCTACAGATCGCTCGCGAAGACCGTCCGCCAAGCCTGCTCAACCGCGTCGCCCTAAAGCTGCATCTGATGGCGTGCAAGGCCTGTCCAAAATTCGAGAACCAGGTTTTAAACATGCGGGCAGCGATGGGGCGGTGGCCTCCACCCTTGATTGAAAATTTTTGTAACTATTTCTTGTTATGTTGCAGAGGGTAATTGACCTTCTGCAGGCTTCGGCTGGCGGTGAAGGCTTGTTGGAATTTGAAATTTTGTGCGCGGCACGGTGCGTCGGTGGATGATTTTGGGGCTCGCACATTGGGTATAGGACTTCCAAATATTTTGTGTGTGTGTTCGCTCACTTTTTTAAAATGCAAGCCAGGCCGTGATCCAAGCTCAACAGTCCTAATTTCTTGATCGGATCAGAAGCGGTTTTGTGGTGGATTTTGTCCATCTTTCTTGCTCCGCCTATCCTTGCCGCTTGGCAAGTCACCGCGATGCCTTCGCGAGCGATCACCATCCTGGTATGCCGCGCAGGCCGGCAAAAACAGCAGGCCGCCCTGTTCATGCGGGCTGGCAAGGTCCTGTCACCAAGATAGCGGGTTGTCTTTTAGCAAACTGCAGCATAATATAGTAGGGCGAATATCACTATTCGCACACGTTAGGTGATCGGTCAGTTTCGCGCGCTACAGCGGTAAGTTCAAGATTTGTTGTGCTATCGGGACCCCATCGCTTTTGTTATTGTGTTTTAGAGGAGTCCCTTCATGGGCAACAAACTATACGTCGGCAATCTGCCTTATTCGGTGCGTGACGAAGATCTGCAACAGTCGTTCGGCCAATTTGGCGCTGTTACCAGCGCAAAAGTCATGATGGAACGCGATACGGGTCGCTCCAAAGGCTTTGGCTTTGTCGAAATGGGCAGCGATGCAGAAGCTCAAGCCGCAATTACCGGCATGAACGGTCAGCCTTTGGGTGGCCGCAGCGTTGTCGTGAACGAAGCGCGCCCGATGGAAGCACGTCCTCCACGTAGCGGCGGCTTCGGCGGCGGCAGTGGTGGTGGTGGTTACGGCGGTGGCGGCGGCGGTGGTGGTTACGGCGGTGGCGGTGGTGGTCGTTCCGGTGGCGGCGGTAGCGACGGCGGTTTCCGTAGCCCATACGGCGGCGGCGGCGCCGGCGGTGGTCGTTCCGGCGGCGGTGGACGCGGCGGCTACTAAGCCCTAAAAAAACACAGTACTGGCCGACTGACCAGTCGTACAAAACCTCTTCAATACTGAAGAGCGCCATAAAAAGGCTTCAAAATTGCGGTTTTGAAGCCTTTTCGCATTTTGAGCTAGCCCATTCGGTTGCCGCAGCCGAAGTTTTCCATTCTTTGCACTTCGCAGCCGCGACGCCGCTAGATGGACCTCACAGCGGATCATCGGATCAAAGCTCTCCCAGACGGCGTTTGCGCGCACGTCCTGCCAAAGCCCAGTCAAACAGTGCATTGGGTAGCACGCACAGCAGCTTGGCCACCACGCCCATCTTCCACGGAATGGCGCGGCAACTGCTGCCAGCCTGGATCTCGCCGAATGCTGTGTCGGCAAACACGTCGGCCCTCATTAAAAAATAGCATGCATAGCGATATTGCCGCGTCAGTGGCGTGTCGATAGTGTCCAGGCAGATTGTCAACACCTTCACTTCGCTGGGCCGAAGCTCCCCTCGCAGACTCTCACAATAACTGATGACTGCCGCCTTGCTGGCGCAGTAAGCGCTGTGGCCCGGCACGCGCCAGTGATGAACGCAAGCCTGGACATGACCTGGCTTCGGGTAAAAGAAAGCAGATGAAAACAGAGCCTGGTGCTACAGCGCCGCGCTGGCGCGCTACGGGCGAGGGGTGGACGCAGGCCGGGCTGCGCCGGAAGCATGGCTGGGCATCAGCAGCGCCCGGACGCGTCCCTTGAGATCAGCCACCTGGTCCAGGTTATCGTAGGCAAAAGTGTCCCCGGTGAACTGGTCAGCGCCGCGGATCAGCACCACAGGCTTATGGGATTTGACGCGTTCGTCGTTTAAAAACGCATGCAGAAATTCTCCCCGAAATTCCATGCGTGGCGTTTCCTTGCCATCAGCTTTCACCTTGGCCTCGCGCACCACCACCGCATTGCCGGTCAACTGCACTTCGGAACCATCGCCGTTGACGTAAGCACGGTTGCCGGTGGCGGTCGTGACATGCCCTTCGACATTGATGCTGCGAATCCGCGCCTGGTCAATTTCCAGAATGTCGGTGTCCGAAAAATGCCGCCCTTCAATGCCGTAAATTTCGCTTTTGAGTTTGCCGCCCTCGTCAAATGTTTTGACGGTGAATTTGCGCATGAAATAGTCGACATCATGACTTGCCTCCCTAGCCGCCTCGGGCGTGCTGAACATCGGCGTATTGCGCACCAGCCAGTAGGTGCCCAGGGCCAGCGCACCCATCAACAGCAGCGGCATGTAGATGGCCAAGTTGTCCCACAAGCGAAAAACCATGCGCCATGCTCGCCTGAAGAGCTGCCGCGCACCAGGCTCGTGCGAAGAAGTTTTCACTGGCCATATTCCTGCAGCAAACCGGCATAGCGCCCACTGGCGACGAGCAGCAGGTCGCACAGCTCGCGCGCCGCACCATGGCCGCCACACGCCTGCGTGACGTAGCGTACTTGCGCCCTGACTTCGGCGTGTGCATTGGCCGGCGCACAGCTCAGCGCCACGCGGCGCAACACCGGCAGATCGGGCCAGTCATCGCCCATGGCCGCCGCGGCGGTCCAATCCAGGCCGAGCGCCTGCAGCGTGCTCTCGGCGGCAGGGCGTTTGTTTTCGGTGCCAAAGTGTGCCTGCGCAATGCCCAGCGCCTGCAGCCGCGCACGCAGCGCAGGGCTGTCGCGGCCCGTGATGATTGCAGGCGTGATGCCAGCTTTTTGCAGCAACCTCAGCCCCATGCCATCCAGAATATTAAAGCGCTTGAGCGTCTCGCCGGCTTCTGACATGTACAAGCCGCCGTCCGTCAACACGCCATCCACATCAAAAAATACCACTTTCACGTTTTGCGCGTACAGCAGCAGTTCGGGCGGAAAATTCAAGGCCGGCTGCAGCGCCGGCAAGGCCTGTTCAATGACAAGCGCGCGGGTCATATGACTTTAGCCCGCATCAGGTCATTGGTATTGAGCGCACCACACAACAGACCCGCTTCGTCCACTACCAGCACGCTGGTAATGCGGCATTGCTCCATCAGGGCCACCGCCTCCACCGCTAGAGAGTCTGACCGCACGGTCAGCGGATCGGCATGCATCACATCGCCGGCCTTGCTGCTGCGCAGGTCCACGCCTTTCTCGACCAGTCGGCGCAAGTCACCATCCGTGAAGATGCCGAGTACGCGCCTGCCCTCGTCCACCACGGCCGAAGCGCCCAGCCCCTTGGCGCTCATCTCGCGCATGAGCTCAGTAAACGGGGTGTCCAGGCGCACCTGCGGAATCTCGTCGCCAACACGCATCACGTCACTCACATGGGTCAGCAGCTTGCGGCCGAGCGCGCCACCCGGGTGCGAGCGGGCAAAGTCTTCCTCCTTGAAGCCACGCGCATCCAGCAGCGCCACTGCCAAGGCGTCGCCGATGGCGAGTTGCGCCGTCGTGCTGGCCGTGGGCGCCAAATTGAGTGGACAGGCTTCCTGCGCCACGCTGCTGTCCAGTGTGATACGGGCATGTCGGGCCAGCGCCGACTGCGGGCCGCCGGTGATGGCGACGAGCGGCACGCCCAGGCGGCTCAGCACCGGCAAGATGGCCATCAGCTCTTCGCTCTCGCCGCTGTTGGAAATCGCCAAAACCACGTCGATGGCCTTGATCATGCCGAGATCGCCATGGCTGGCTTCGCCCGGGTGCACAAACATCGCCGCCGTTCCGGTAGACGCCAGCGTGGCGGCAATCTTGCGGCCGATATGACCGCTTTTCCCCATGCCCATGACCACAACCCGGCCTCCGCACACCAGCATCAGCCGCACCGCCTGGGCAAATTCAACACCGACGCGACTGGACAAGTCGAGCACGGCGGCAGCTTCTATCTCAAAGGTTTTCCGGGCAAGGCGCAAGGCCTGTTCGTCATCAAAATTCGCGGCGTCAAAACTCATGCGCCATTCTATCGAGGAGCGCGGGTGCCCACGCCAATTGAAAAGTGCCTTGTCATGGCGTGGATGTGAAGAGAGAAGAGACAACGGCGCTCTTTCGGCCATTGGCCTGGGCTACCATCAATGCATGACCGCGCTCGAACTGACTCTGCTGTACCTGCTGGCCGCAGTGCTGGGCGTGGTAGCCTGCCGTTCGCTCAAGCTGCCGCCCATGCTTGGCTACCTGGCAGTGGGCGTGGTGATAGGGCCCAATGCGCTGGCGCTGGCGCAAAACTCCGATGGCGTGCGCCATCTGGGTGAGTTCGGCGTGGTGTTTTTAATGTTTGTGATCGGGCTGGAATTTAATCTGCCCAAGCTGCGCTCCATGCGCCGCCATGTCTTTGGACTGGGGCTGCTGCAGGTCACGCTCACCATGCTGCTGGCGACGCTCGGGTCGCTGTTTCTGGCCAGCCTGGCGCCCGCCTTGTGGACCATGGGCTGGCAAACCTCGCTGGCGCTGTCGGGGGCAATGGCGATGAGCAGCACGGCCATCGTGGTCAAGCTGCTGTCAGAGCGGCTCGAGCTCGACGCCGAACACGGCAAGCGCGTGATGGGCGTGCTGCTGTTCCAGGATCTGGCCGTGGTGCCGCTGCTGGTGCTGATTCCTGCGCTCGGTTCTTCCCCCGACAAGTTGTTCATGGCGCTGGCGCTGGCGGCACTGAAAGCCAGCGTGCTGGTCGGCCTGCTGCTGACTGGCGGCCAGCGCGTCATGCGCTGGTGGCTCACGCTGGTGGCGCGGCGAAAAAGCGAAGAGCTGTTTGTTCTCAACCTGTTGCTCGTCACGCTGGCGCTGGCCTGGCTGACCGAGATGGCCGGCCTGAGCCTGGCGCTGGGCGCCTTCATCGCCGGCATGCTGATCTCCGAGACCGAGTACAAGCACCAGGTAGAGACCGACATCCGGCCGTTTCATGATGTCCTGCTCGGCCTGTTTTTTATCAGCATCGGCATGTTGCTGGACTGGCGAGAGGTAGCGGCGCAGTGGCCCATGGTGTTGCTGCTGCTGACGCTGCCGGTGCTGTTCAAACTCGGGCTGGTGATGGCGCTGGCTCGCTCGTTGGGCGCCACCGCAGGGGTTTCCCTGCGCACCGGCCTGTACCTGGCACAGGCTGGCGAGTTTGGCTTCGTGCTGCTGACGCTGGCGCAGGGCAACCAGCTGGTGCCGCCGGCGCTGCTCAACCCTATCCTGGCCAGCATGGTGCTGTCGATGCTGGCCACGCCCTTCATCGTCCAGTACAGCAACCAGATCGTGATGAGGCTGGTGTCCAGCGAATGGCTGCAGCAGTCGCTGCAAATGACCACGATTGCGCGCAAGTCAATCAACGCTAACAAGCACGTCATCATTTGCGGCTATGGCCGCTGTGGCCAGAACCTGGGCCACTTGCTGGAGCGTGAAGGCATCCCCTACATGGCACTGGATCTGGACCCGGATAGGGTGCGCCAAGCCGCGGCAGCCGGCGACTCGGTGGTGTTTGGCGACGCGGTGCGGCTGCAGGCGCTGATCGCCGCTGGCCTGGCGCGCGCCAGTGCCGTGGTGGTGACCTATCTGGACACCGCCAGTGCGCTCAAGGTGCTGGCCAACACACGCGCCCACGCGCCCACGGTGCCGGTGATTGTGCGCACGGTCGATGACCACGACCTGGAAAAGCTGCAGGCGGCCGGCGCCACCGAAGTGGTGCCCGAGGCCATCGAAGCCAGCCTGATGCTGGCCAGCCATGCGCTGGCGCTGGTGGGCGTGCCGATGCGGCGTGTGATCCGCCTGGTGCAGGATCAGCGCGATGCGCGCTACAGCTTGTTGCGCGGTTACTTTCGCGGTGCCGACGACGATACCGCCAGCGAGCGCGAACAGGAGCGCCTGTCGACCGTGACGCTGCCGCCGTTCATCCACGCCGTCGGCCAGCCGCTGGGCACGCTGGCACTGACAGGCGCTGGCGTGCGCGTCGTGAGCCTGCGCCGAGGCAACGGCAAAACCATCAAGGCGCTGGAAGAAACGCTGCTTGAATGCGGCGACACGCTGGTGTTGTCAGGCAGGCCCGCCGCGTTGGCATTGGCCGAGCAGGAACTTCTGCGCCCTTAACGTTCCCAGCCTGCACACAACAACGGTGCTGGCGCGCACGGCAAATTGCCGGGTCGCTGCACTTTTTCCTGAACACGGGCTTCAGGCGCGTGTCGCGTGTGTCCTTCACGGCGCTGTTTTTGCTATTAAATACATAGCTGCTTGCGCCCGTATTCATTGGGCTAGAGAGCTTTTTTATAGCTGAATGCAGTGAGGAGCGCTCCTGCTGGGGTTAATTGAGATCGCCGTACTGCGTAGCGCTGAGCGCCGGGCCAGAAGCCGGCTCCGCTATCACCGTGTCCTCAAAGCCGGTGAGCAGTGTGTAGGAGCGGGTGTTGCTTCGGCTCTTCTCCGCGCTCTGCGCAGCAGCGGTAGGGCCATGCGCCGACGCTGCGAGCAGCGCCTGTTTAAATGCGGTTACCTCTTCCGAGCGAATCGGCTCGTAGACACCCAGTGTTTTGGCGTGCAAGTCGGGCTCTGGTGCAGCCCCGTCGGCATGGCGCGGCTGCGGCTTGCCCGTTGCCGCCGCTGCATCCATGCGCCAGTAGACGGCGGGCACAGTGATTTCAAAACGCGCTTTGGCGTGTTGCGCGATCAGCGCCTCGATGGCACCCAGTTGCTCGGGTCCGCCTTCGAAGCCCTTGCCCAGATCCAGCATGATCAAAAATTCGTTGCCTGTCTGGTCCAACGACAGCACCTTGAACTTATAGCTGGCCGACAACACGCCACCGCGGGTCATCGCCTCGCGGACCGCCACATACAACTGCTCGCGGCGGGAATGGCGTTTAAGCCTGCTACCTTCAACCGCTAACTGCGGCTGCTGGGCAATGCCCGGATGCTTGGACTCAGCATTGGCGACAATTTTGGTCTGCCGGGACTTGTCGGAAAACCATTTTAGGAAGGACATAGACAAAATTCTTTTGTGTTGAATGTGCGTCTCGCCAAATTTCTGCGGACTTTGCTGCGATCATCCGGCGCTGCCGAATTGATCCCATCTGGCCACGGAAGGCAACCCTGAAATCGCTTACGGGACGTTCAAGAGCCTTTGACTCTACAAGGGCCACAGACAACTCTGCTATTTGCTTGCATTTGATACATGCGCCGGCCGAAGATTGTCTCTTTCACGCTCAAACGCCCGCTAGTCCTTACTTTCCGATACAAAACCTCGAAAAAATTTCGCCCAGCAGATCATCTGAGGAGAATGCGCCTGTGATCTGGCTCAGTTGCAGCTGCGCCTGGCGCAAATCCTCTGCCAGCAGATCCAGCGCTGGCCGCGCCACCTGCAGCTGAGCTGCAGCCTTGGCCATCTGCTGTGCAACCTGCTGCAATGCGCGCAGATGGCGTTCGCGCGCCATGAACACGCCTTCGGGCGCAGCCTGCCAACCCACCAGCTGCAGCAGTTGCTGGCGCAACGCAGGCATGCCGGTGCCAGTCTTGGCGGAAATCAGCACGCCGCCAGAGACTGCCTGCAGCACTTCAGGGCGCACCAGATCGGCCTTGTTCCAGACATCGATGACCGCCGTATTTTTGGGAAGCTTTTCGGTCAATGTCTTTGCCAGACGGGCGTCGTCAGCTATGTAATTAATAGCAACTTGAGTGTGGCCGCCGGTCTGCGTACGGGTCAGGTCGTGCAAAAACAGTACCGCGTCGGCGCTTTCAATTTCAGCCCAGGCGCGTTCCACACCAATTTTTTCGACTTCGTCCAGCGCCTCTCGCAGACCAGCGGTGTCGACCACGTGCAGCGGCACGCCCTCGATCTGGATCAGCTGCGAAACCTTGTCGCGCGTGGTGCCAGCAATCGGTGTGACGATGGCCAGTTCGGCACCGGCCAGTGCGTTGAGCAGCGAGCTCTTGCCGGCGTTGGGCTGGCCGGCAATCACCACCTTGATTCCTTCGCGCAGGATCGCGCCCTGCGTGGCGCGCTGCATCACGCTGGCCAGCGTGCCCTGCAGGCGCAGCAGCTGGCCCTCAGCGTCGGCTTGTTGCAGAAAGTCGATGTCCTCTTCCGGAAAGTCCAGCGTCGCCTCCACCAGCATGCGCAAATGGATCAGCTGCTCGAGCAGCGTGTTGACGGCCTGTGAGAACTCTCCCGACATGGAGCGCGCCGCCGAACGCGCCGCTATTTCGGTGCTGGCATCAATCAGGTCGGCAATCGCTTCGGCCTGCGCGAGATCAATCTTGTCATTGAGGAAGGCGCGCTCTGTGAACTCGCCCGGTTGCGCCACACGCAGCCCCGGCAGCCAGGCCTGGCCGGTGGCTGGATTCAGCGCAGCGCCTGCTTCCAGGCAACGCGCCAGCAGCAACTGCAGCACCACCGGTCCACCATGCGCCTGCAACTCCAGCACGTCCTCGCCGGTGTAGGAGTGGGGCGCCGGGAAATGAATCGCCAGCCCCTGGTCAATCACCTGCCCCTGGCCATCGCGAAACGGCAGGTAGCTGGCCTGGCGCGGCAGCAATTCCCTGCCGCAAACGGCAGCGATCAGTGGCGCCATGTCCTTGCCGGAGATACGGACAATGCCGACCGCGCCGCGACCGGGCGCGGTGGCAATGGCGGCTATGGGGTGGTGATGTCGGACCAGCATGATGCCGCAAGCTTGAAGGGCTGCGATGTTTGACTTCGCGGCCCTTCTTTTGTGTTACTTGAACTTCGGCAGGTTGAACTGCGGCGGTACGCCCATCCGTGTGTTGATGGCCCACTGCTGAGCAATCGACAGGATGTTGTTGGTGATCCAGTAAAGCACCAGACCGGCCGGAAAGAAGAAGAACATCACGCTGAACACCAGCGGCATGAACCACATCAGTTTGGCCTGCATCGGATCGGGCGGCGCCGGATTGAGCGCGGTCTGCAGCATGGTCGTCAACGTCATGACGACCGGCAGAATATAGAAAGGATCGGGCGCCGACAGGTCATGAATCCACAATATCCACGGCGCGTTGCGCATCTCGACGCTGGACAGCAGCACCCAATACAGTGCGATGAACACCGGTATCTGAACCATGATCGGGAAGCAGCCTCCCATCGGGTTGACCTTTTCTTCCCGGTAAATCTTCATCATCGCCTGCTGCATTTCCTGCGGCTTGTCTTTCAGGCGTTCGCGCATTTCCGTGATCTTGGGATTGATTGCCTTCATCTTGGCCATGCTGGCGTAGGCTTTGGCGTTGAGCCAGTAAAACGCAATTTTCAGCAGCAGCACCAGCGCCACGATGGACCAGCCCCAGTTCTGGATGAAGCTGTGCAGCTTGTCGAGCAGCCAGTAGAGCGGCTTGGCCAGAATGGTCAGCCAGCCATAGTCTTTCACCAGTTCCAGACCGGGGGTCAGTGCTTCCAACACTTTTTCTTCCTGCGGGCCAATAAAGAAGGTGGTGGCTACGGTCTTGCTTGCGCCCGCTGCAATGCTGTCCAGCGGCGTAATCATGCCCACAGCGTAGAGATTGGCATCCACCTTGCGCAAAAACAGGTCGCGTTTCAAGCCGTCGGGCAAAATCCAGGCCGAGGCGAAATAATGCTGCACCATGGCCACGTAGCCATTGGTTGCCTGCTTTTCCACATCAACCTTGTTGTTTTCAATGTCCTTGAACTCCACCTTCTGGTATTTTTTGGCTTCGGTGTAAATGGCCGGGCCGGTGAAGGTCGAATAAAATGACGACTCGCCTGGCGGCTTGTTGCCGTCACGTACCAGTTGCAGGTAAAGCTGCGGCGCCACCGGCGCAGTGCCGGTGTTGATCACGTCGTGGCGAACGGCGATGTCGTAAGCGCCGCGCTTGATCGTGTAGGTTTTGACCAGTTTCACGCCACCGACATCGGCCGACTCGAACTTGACCTGCAATTCGTTCTGGCCGTCCTTGAGCGTGCGCTCGCCGGGCAACACCGTCATGAGGGTTTTATGGGTTGGAAATGCGCCACCGCCAGCGCCCGCTACCAGGCCAGATTGCGCCACGTAAACACGGTTGGTGCTTTCATCGAGCAGAACAAAGCCCGCGTCCTTCTTGTCCATGTCCTTGTATTTATTGAAAGTTGAGCGCACCAAGGTGCCGCCCTCGCTGTCAAAGGTCAAAGTCAGCACGTCGGTGTTGACCACCACGCGCTCTTTACCGGCTGCGGGCGCAACGGAAGGCGCACCTGTGGGCACTGCACCGGGCGAGGCCACGCTGACGCCAGTTGATGCCGCCGGCGGTACCGAAGAATTCGCGGCAGTGCCCGCCGCAGGGGGCGCGCCCGTGCCCGGCGTTGCTGCCGCCCTTGTAGTTTGTGTGGCAGAGGGAAAGAACGTGGCCTTGTGACCGTTGAAAACCTGCCACTGGTCCCACAACAGGACCATGGAAAAACCAAAAATCACCCACAAAATGGTGCGGCGGATGTCGTTCATGACGGCGTCTTTTTAGAAGGAGGAGGGTTCGCTGGCGTGACCAGACGGGTGAAAAATGAGGCTGCGCTTTTCGCTACGGCTATCGGTGGCACAGGGTCCATGCCGCCGTCGCACCAGGGATGGCAGCGCGCCAGGCGGCGTAGCGTCAGGTAACTGCCCCCGGCAGCGCCGTGCTGCTGCAGCGCTTGCAGCGAATAAGCCGAGCAACTGGGCTCAAAACGGCAAGCCGAGCCCAGCGCCGGACTGAGCAGCAGCCGAT
Organism: Polaromonas sp.; assembly: GCF_012927455.1. GTDB lineage: Bacteria > Pseudomonadota > Gammaproteobacteria > Burkholderiales > Burkholderiaceae_C > Polaromonas. The sequence continues at coordinate 417,499 of NZ_JABBPE010000016.1, forward strand.
AGCCTTTGACCAAGCCGATCAACAGGACTTGCGGTACGCGTAGCAACGAAGCAGCGATCTGTTTCATAGCGCCATGCCTTCGGCCTGAACCAGCGTTTGCAGCAACGCCTGCACTTCGGCGCGCACCGCCTGCTTTAGTTGCTCGGAGCTGGCGCTGACAAACTCCTGGCGCGAAAAGTCACGCCGCAAGCGGACCACGAAGGCCGCCGGTGGAAACTGCAGCAACAAGTCAGCGCTCACGGTGTAGATCTGTCGTTTGATGGCATTGCGCGTGACGGCCCGTTTGGCCCAACGTTTGGGCACCATCGCCCCAATCCACAAATCCCGGACTGGAAACAGCGCCGGTGCCTCCGCGCGCTTGCCGGGCTGGTTTTGCATGGCCTTGGCTTCCAGTGCATTGCGGTGCAATGCGAAGTGCGTGGTTCTCGCAACAATGGCACCGGCAAGAACTGCCTGAAACTGGGGACGGGTTTTGAGCCGCTGCAAAAGTGCGCCAAGCGTCAGCTCAAAAGCAAACGGCGATCGGCCTGTAAAAAGCGCGCTTAGACGGCCAGGCGCTTGCGACCCTTGGCACGACGTGCAGCGATCACAGCGCGGCCGCCACGCGTTTTCATGCGCGTCAAAAAGCCGTGCGTGCGCGCGCGCTTGACTTTGGAAGGTTGGTATGTGCGTTTCATGGTGAGTCCTGCAAGCCCGTTAGGCAGAGTTACGTAGCTTTAGCTACAAGCTTTTCTTGACGATTCGAGTGCGCTTGATGGCCGTAAACAACCAGCTCTGCAATTTCGCAGGACCTGCAACACACCGGCGCCAGTCAGGCCGGCATTCATCGCAATGAACGCTCCAGCAAGGCCGGGCAGGCGGCACTAGTCCGCTACGAATCGGGGAAACCCATGATTATCGCAGATTTCCCAGCACTGGCAACAAGTTAGCCCGCGCAGTGCGGGTAAAGGCTGAGATGTGTGTACCTGCATGCCGCATTGCCGTAAAGCTGGTGCAGCGTCAAGCCCCCAAACCATGTCTGAAATAGGTTAAAACCCGAAGCCCCCTTTTTGTGGATAACTAGCCAGCCGGACTACAATTACGGGTGCTCAAAATTAACAATATCCACAAGCCGACGCAGACGGCTTGGCACTGGCAGTCAGGCCCCAACCAGTCATGAGCGAGTCTGCCGTTTACAGCCCGAGCAGCGACTTGTGGCAAGCTTGCGTTGACAATCTTGCTCAGGAATTACCTGAGCAGCAGTTCAACACCTGGATTCGCCCGCTGGTAGTAGAGGTCGCCTCCGATCTGTCCAAAGTGACCATCCAGGTCGGTAACAGGTTCAAGTTGGACTGGATTCGCGCCCAGTATGCGGCCAGAATTTCGGCCCTGCTGGAAAAAGTCTCTGGCCAGAAGGTACCTCTTGAGTTAGCGCTAGCTCCTCGGGAAGCCTACACAAAATCATCATCCTTGACCAGGAGTTTTGAAGGTGTTGGGGTGACGGAACCGGCCGCTTTGGGCGTTCCAGAGGAGGTCGCCGGTGCGCCCTTTAAAAACCGGCTCAATACCGCGCTAACCTTTGACACTCTGATCGAAGGCACGGCCAACCGCATGGGCCGCGCCGCCGCGATGCATGTTGCCAGCAGTCTGGGCCAGCTTTACAACCCCTTGTTTATCTATGGCGGCGTCGGTTTGGGTAAAACCCATTTGATGCACGCCATTGGCAATAAGTTGCTGAGCGACAACCCGGTGGCCAAAGTTCTCTACATCCATGCCGAGCAGTTTGTGTCGGATGTGGTTAAAGCCTACCAGCGCAAGACTTTTGACGAGTTCAAAGAGCGCTACCACTCGCTGGACCTGCTGCTGATTGACGATGTGCAATTTTTTGCCAACAAGGATCGCACGCAAGAAGAATTCTTCAATGCGTTTGAAGCCTTGCTGACCAAAAAATCGCACATCGTGATGACCAGCGACACCTACCCCAAGGGCCTGACCGACATCCATGAGCGCTTGGTATCGCGTTTCGATTCCGGCCTGACGGTAGCGATCGAGCCGCCCGAGTTGGAGATGCGCGTCGCCATCCTGATCCGCAAGGCCGAGGTCGAAGGCACGGTGATGCCTGAAGAGGTGGCGTTTTTTGTCGCCAAGAACGTCCGCTCCAATGTGCGCGAACTCGAAGGCGCGTTGCGCAAGATTCTGGCTTACTCGCGTTTCAATCTCAAGGAAATATCCATTCAGCTGGCGCGGGAAGCCCTGCGCGACCTGCTGTCGATTCAAAACCGGCAGATCTCGGTGGAGAACATTCAGAAAACGGTGGCCGACTACTACAAGATCAAAGTCGCCGACATGTACTCCAAGAAGCGCCCCGCCAGCATTGCGCGGCCACGCCAGATCGCCATGTACCTGGCCAAGGAACTCACGCAAAAGAGTCTGCCCGAGATCGGCGAGCTGTTTGGCGGGCGCGACCACACCACCGTGCTACATGCCGTGCGCAAGATGTCGGCAGAGCGCCAGCAGATGACCGAACTCAACCAACAGCTGCATGTGCTGGAACAGACCCTGAAAGGTTGACTTGCTGCACCTTGACGCTTTTTCAGCTGGTTTTCAGCGTCGCCCGGTCGGCCCCAACGGGCTCATGCAAACCATGGGACAACTTTTGCATAACCCACCACTTATCCACAGAAGCAGATGAAAATGGAAAGTTGTTCATAGTTGGCAAGGCATTTCAGGGGCCTTTCAACACAAGGTTAAACAAACGCCAAGTGGTTGATTAAAAAGGGAAAAATGACACTGTCCACAGACAGGCGCAGCCCTTACTACTACTACTAATTTGAATTAAAGAATTAAAGATAAATACAGAGGAAGTCAATGATCGTTCTGAAAGCCACCCAGGATAAGGTTTTGTCGGTACTGCAGTCGGTCGCCGGCATTGTCGAGCGCAGGCATACTTTGCCGATTCTGGCCAACGTGCTGATCCGCAAGACCGGAACGCAGCTGCAACTTACCACCAGCGATCTTGAAATCCAGATCCGTACCAGCGCCGAGCTCGACGGCGATGTGGGCGACTTCACCACCACCGTGGGTGCGCGCAAGCTCATCGACATCCTGCGTTCCATGCCGGGCGACCAGACCGTCTCGCTGGAATCGGCGCAGAACAAGCTGATTTTGAAAGGCGGTAAAAGCCGTTTCACACTGCAGACACTGCCTGCTGAAGATTTTCCGCTGGTGCAGGAGGCAGCCAACTTCGGCCCGGCCTTCTCGGTGCCGCAAAAGGTGCTCAAGGCCTTGCTCAACCAGGTATCGTTTGCCATGGCGGTGCATGACATTCGCTACTACCTCAACGGCATTTTGTTTGTCGCCGAAGGCCAACAGCTCAGCCTGGTCGCTACCGACGGCCACCGGCTGGCGTTTTCGTCTGCCACGCTTGACGTTGAAGTGCCCAAGCAGGAAGTGATCTTGCCGCGCAAGACCGTGCTGGAGCTGCTGCGCCTGCTCAGCGACAAGGAAGGCGCCATCGAGATGCAGTTTGCCGGCAACCAGGCCAAGTTCAGTTTCGAAGGTATGGAGTTTGTGACCAAGCTGGTTGAAGGCAAATTTCCCGACTACAACCGCGTCATCCCTAAGAACCACAAGAACATCATCACGCTGGGCCGCGTTCCACTGCTGGCCAGCTTGCAACGCACAGCTATTTTGACCAGCGAGAAGTTCAAAGGTGTGCGGCTCAACATTGAGCCCGGCACGCTGCGCGTGGCATCAAACAACGCCGAGCAGGAAGAAGCGGTCGACGAGCTTGACATCGATTACGGCGGCGAGTCTATCGAAATCGGTTTTAACGTCACCTACCTGATCGATGCGCTGAGCAACATGAACCAGGACATGGTGAAGATCGAGCTGGCTGATTCCAACAGCTCCGCGCTGCTCACCATTCCCGACGATGCCGCGTTCAAGTACGTGGTGATGCCAATGCGCATTTAGCGCGTATTGAGGGTGAAACACTCGCCCGAAAATACAAACAGACCCGCGACCCTCCGCGGGTTTGGTCATTCAAGAGATTGAAGAAATTGGGAAAGAGCTGCTTATGACTGAAGAAAACAACGCCAACGGAGCCGATCAAGTACACGTCAGTGAGGGTGCAGCAGGCGCGGAAAGCTCCAATTTCCAGCCCAAAATTGACACCAATCAGGCTGGCGCTTCCGAAGCCTATGGCGAAGGCTCAATTCAAATCCTTGAGGGCCTCGAAGCGGTGCGCAAGCGCCCCGGCATGTACATTGGCGACACGTCGGATGGCAGCGGCTTGCACCACATGGTATTTGAGGTTGTCGATAACTCGATCGACGAATCGCTGGCCGGCCATTGCGATGACATCATGGTCACCATCCATACCGACAATTCAGTCAGTGTGGTCGATAACGGCCGCGGCATCCCGACCGGTCTGAAGATGGACGACAAGCACGAACCCAGGCGTTCGGCCGCAGAAATTGCGCTGACCGAGCTGCACGCCGGTGGCAAATTCAACCAGAACAGCTACAAGGTATCGGGCGGGCTGCACGGCGTCGGCGTAAGTTGCGTCAATGCTTTGTCAAAAATGCTGCGCCTGACGATTCGCCGCGACGGCAAGGTCCACACCATGGAGTTTTCCAAGGGCTTTGTGCAGAACCGCATCGTTGAACAAGTCAACGGGGTTGACGTCTCGCCGATGAAGGTGCTGGGCCCGACCGACAAGCGCGGGACCGAAGTGCATTTTTTGCCCGACACCGAAATCTTCAAGGAAAACAACGATTTTCATTACGAGATTTTGAGCAAGCGGCTGCGCGAACTGAGCTTTTTGAACAACGGCGTGAAGATCCGCCTCAAAGACGAGCGCAGCGGCAAGGAAGACGACTTTGCCGGCGCCGATGGCGTCAAGGGCTTTGTCGCATTCATCAACAAAGGCAAAACGGTATTACACCCCAACGTGTTCGCCGCCATGGGCGACCGCCAGAGCGACCAGGGCACCAACATCGGCGTTGAAGTTGCGATGCAGTGGAACAGCGGCTACAGCGAGCAGGTACTCTGCTTTACCAACAACATTCCACAGCGCGACGGCGGCACCCACCTGACCGGCCTGCGCGCCGCGATGACGCGCGTCATCAACAAGTACATCGACGACAGCGAACTGGCCAAGAAAGCCAAGGTCGAAGTGACCGGCGACGACATGCGTGAAGGCCTGTGCTGCGTGCTCAGCGTGAAGGTTCCTGAGCCAAAGTTCTCCAGCCAGACCAAGGACAAGCTGGTGTCCAGCGAAGTGCGCGGACCGGTCGAAGACATCGTGAGTCGGCTCTTGCACGACTACCTGCAGGAACGCCCGAACGACGCCAAGATCATCGTCGGCAAGATCATCGAAGCCGCGCGCGCCCGCGAAGCCGCACGCAAGGCGCGTGACATGACGCGCCGCAAGGGTGTGCTCGACGGCATGGGCCTGCCCGGCAAGCTCGCCGACTGCCAGGAAAAAGACCCCGCGCTGTGTGAAATCTACCTGGTCGAGGGCGACTCTGCCGGCGGTTCGGCCAAACAGGGCCGCGACCGTAAATTCCAGGCGATCTTGCCGCTGCGCGGCAAGATTTTGAACGTGGAAAAAGCGCGCTACGAAAAACTGCTGACCAGCAACGAGATTTTGATTCTGATCACAGCACTCGGAACCGGCATTGGCAAGGGCGGCGGCATAGGCGGTACGCCAGGCGCGGATGACTTTAACGTCGCCAAGCTGCGTTACCACCGCATCATCATCATGACCGACGCCGACGTTGACGGCGCGCACATCCGCACGCTGCTGCTGACCTTCTTTTACCGCCAGATGCCCGAGCTGGTCGAGCGCGGCCACATCTACATCGCGCAGCCGCCGCTGTACAAGGTCAAGGCCGGCAAGGAAGAGCAGTACCTCAAGGACACCGGCGCACTCGACAGCTTTTTGCTGCGCATTGCGCTGAAAGACGCGTCGGTTCAAAGCGGTGCCGATGAAAGCGTGGTGCTGACAGGCGACACGCTGGCCGAGCTGGCGCGCAAGCACCAGCTGGCCGAAGCGGTGATTACGCGGCTGCGCGGCTTCATGGATGCCGAAGCGCTGCGCGCGATTGCTGACGGCGTGTCGCTCAACCTGGACACCCTGGCCGACGCAGAAGCCTCAGCCGAGCTGCTGCAGGCCAAGTTGCGCGAACTCAACACCACAGGCGCCCCCGCCGATGTGGCTGGCGAGTTTGACGTGCGCAGCGACAAACCGATTTTGCGCATCAGCCGGCGTCACCACGGCAACGTCAAGAGCAGCGTGCTGACGCAAGACTTCGTGCACGGCGCCGACTACGCCACGCTGGCCGATGCCGCCGCGACGTTCAGGGGCCTGATCAGCGCCGGCGCCAAGGTCATGCGCGGTGAAGGCGAGCGCAGAAAAGAAGAAAAGGTCAGCGACTTCCGCCAGGCCATGCGCTGGCTCATTGTCCAGGCTGAAAACACCACGGCACGCCAGCGCTACAAAGGCCTGGGCGAGATGAACCCGGCGCAACTCTGGGAAACCACCATGGATCCCAAAGTACGGCGTCTGCTCAAGGTGCAGATCGACGACGCGATTGAAGCCGACCGCGTCTTCACCATGCTGATGGGCGACGAGGTCGAGCCGCGTCGCGAGTTCATTGAGAAAAACGCGCTGCGGGCGGCGAATATTGATATTTGAGCCGCGCGCCGCCGGCATGACGCTATTGGCATGAGCGCCCCATGAGCCTGATCGCCGTCATCGACTTTGAAACCACTGGCCTGTCGCCCGCCATGGGTGACCGCGCCACCGAGGTGGCGATCGTGCTGGTGCAAGGTGGCCGCGTGGTGGACCGCTTTCAGAGCCTGATGAATGCCGGCGTTCATATTCCGGCCTTCATCACCCAGCTGACTGGCATCAGCAACGCCATGGTGGCGTCTGCGCCGGCTGCCGCGCAGGTAATGGCCGACGCCAGCCGCTTTGTCGGCCAGGTGCCGCTGGTGGCGCACAACGCGTCGTTTGACCGCAAGTTCTGGATTGACGAACTGACGCGGCTGGACCTGCCAGCGCCGCAGCCCTTTGCCTGCACCCTGCTGGTGTCACGCCGGCTCTACCCGCAAGCGCCCAACCACAAGCTTGGCTCGCTGGTTGACTACCACCGCCTGCCGCGGACCGGCGCCGCGCACCGGGCGCTGGCCGATGCCGAAATGGCGGCCGAGCTGGTCGGCCAGATCCAGCGCGACCTGCGCAGCCGCCACGGCGTTGCCAACCCCGACCACGCCTTGCTGGTGGCCTTGCAGCGCTGCGCCAAATCGGCCGTCAGCACCTTCATCGCACAGCGCACGCGCGTCTGAACAGGCCAACAAGCGCCATCAAAAAAAGACTGCTTTCATCATTTAAACGCTATTAAATAGATAGCTGCTTGCGCCCGGCCTCATTGGGCTATAGCCCTAAAACATCCTTAAAACACACAGAAACAGGTTTCTCAACATGCCTCACCGCACCGCCACGCCGTCCGCCGTCAGAATCTCCACCCACGACACCACCCGCACCGACGACATCCGCATCGGTGCGGTGCGCCCGCTCATCACGCCCGCGCTGCTTGAAGAGTGGCTGCCGGTGCCGGCGGCCTCACTGGCGTTGGTCGAACGCAGCCGCGCCGCCCTCTCGCGCGTGCTGCATGGCGCCGATGACCGGCTGATCGTCGTCGTCGGGCCCTGCTCCATCCACGACCACGACCAGGCCATGGAATACGCGCGCCAGCTGCAGGCGCATGCCGAAGTATTTGCCGGCGAGCTGTTGCTGGTGATGCGCGTCTACTTCGAAAAACCCCGCACCACCGTTGGCTGGAAGGGCTACATCAACGATCCGCGGCTGGACGGCAGCTTCGCCATCAACGAAGGGCTGGAGCTGGCGCGGCGCCTGCTGCTGGATGTGCTGGCACTCGGCCTGCCGGTGGGCACCGAGTTTTTAGACCTGCTGAGCCCGCAATTCATCAGTGATCTGGTGAGCTGGGGCGCCATAGGCGCGCGCACCACCGAAAGCCCCAGCCACCGCCAGCTCGCCTCCGGTCTGAGCTGCCCGGTCGGCTTCAAGAACGGCACCGACGGTGGCATCAAGGTTGCCAGCGATGCCATTCAGGCGGCGCAGGCTGCGCACGCCTTCATGGGCATGACCAAGATGGGCCAGGCCGCCATCTTCGAGACACGCGGCAACGACGACTGCCACGTGATTTTGCGCGGCGGCAAGCAGACCAACTACGCCGCCGCAGACGTCAACGCCGCCTGCGCGCTGCTTAAAAGCGCCGGCCTGCGCGAGCAGGTGATGATTGACGTGTCGCACGCCAACAGCAGCAAGCAGCACCAGCGCCAGATCAGCGTGGCTGCCGAAGTGGCGCAGCAGATTGCCGCGGGCGACCGGCGCATCACCGGCATCATGATTGAAAGCCACCTGAGCGAAGGCCGGCAAGACATACTGCCGGGCCAGCCGCTCAAGCATGGCGTGTCGGTGACTGATGCCTGCATCAGCATGGCGCAGACCGTGCCGGTGCTGCAGGGGCTGGCGGCGGCGGTGCGGGCACGGCGAGCTGCCGCCTGAGGTCTTGTCTTGCGGCTATCAGGCGTTCTCGCCTGGTAAGGTTTATCGGGACATGCTACTCAACCACCAGCCCTCGCCCGCTACCAAACAGTGAACCGAGTGTTGCACCTGGACTGGAAACCGCCCCTTTTTATCGAGCGGGAGGCGCTAGCAATAACGTAGCGCTAATGCTACGTTAAGGGGCTGGACGGCTACATTAAACCCGCTCGAAAATCGCCGCGATGCCCTGCCCGCCGCCAATGCACATCGTCACCAGCGCGTAGCGCCCGCCTATGCGTTCGAGCTCGTACAGAGCCTTGACGGTGATCAGCGCGCCGGTGGCGCCAATCGGGTGGCCCAGCGAAATGCCGGAGCCGTTGGGGTTGACTTTAGCCGGGTCCAGGCCGAGGTCGCGGCTGACGGCGCAGGCTTGGGCTGCGAAGGCTTCGTTAGCTTCGATCACGTCAAGATCGCCGACCGTGAGGCCGGCTTTTTTCAGGGCCATCTGCGTGGCGGGTACCGGCCCTATGCCCATGTATTGGGGGTCGACGCCGGCGTGGGCGTAGGCGACCAGGCGGGCCAGCGGCTTGAGGCCGCGCGCCTTGGCGGTGCCGGCTTCCATCAGCACGACGGCGGCCGCGGCGTCATTGATGCCCGAGGCGTTGCCGGCCGTGACGGTGCCGTTTTCCTTGATGAACACCGGCTTGAGCTTGGCCAGGTCGGCCAGCGTGCAGTTGGGACGGAAGTGCTCGTCGGTGTCATAGGCGACATCGCCCTTGCGGCTTTTCAACATCACCGGAACGATTTGCTCCTTGAAGTAGCCGGCTTCGATGGCTTTCTGGGCGCGGTTGTGGCTTTGCACGGCCAGCGCGTCCTGGTCTTCACGGCTGATGCCCCATTTGGCAGCGATGTTCTCGGCCGTGACGCCCATGTGGATGGTCTGGAACGGGTCGTGCAGGGCGCCGACTACCATGTCGATCATTTTGCTGTCGCCCAGGCGGGCACCGAAGCGCGTGGCCAGGCTGGCATAGGGGCCGCGGCTCATGTTTTCAGCACCGCCGCCAATGGCGATGTCGGCATCACCCAGCAAAATGCTCTGGCTGGCTGAAATAATGGCTTGCAGGCCGGAGCCGCACAGACGGTTGACGTTGAAGGCCGGCGTGCCTTCGGCACAGCCGCCATTGATGGCCGCCACGCGCGACAAATACATGTCCTTGGGTTCGGTGTTGACGACATGGCCGAACACGACGTGGCCAACATCCTTGCCGTCCACGCCGGCGCGCGCCAGCGATTCGCGCACCACCAGCGCGGCCATCTCGGTGGGCGGCGTGTCCTTCAGGCTGCCGCCAAAGGTTCCAATGGCGGTGCGCACACCGCTGACAACAACAACTTCACGGGTCATAAGAATCTCCTGGGGTTAACGAAGGGGGGTGGCCCGCAGTGTGGCCCGGCTTGTCTACAGCGGGCTGACAGCCCGGGTCAGGTCTATAAGTATGCGCCCGGTTTGGCAGGGTGGATGCTCCGCATGGCCGCTGCCGGCTTACGCTGCGCAAAACCGATCGACGAAGGCCATCGCCCACCTAAAAAAATGATTAAAATCGCTTCTAGTCCAATAGATACGGGCGCAAAAAGCTATCAAATAAATAGCAATCTGAGGCGTATGGCGCGTTTTAGAGCGTGTGCGTGACCAGCTTGAAATCCCGGTCTTCGGCAAACGGCTTGATGGAGAAGCCCAGGCTTTTCATGAGCTTGAGCATGTCGGGGTTGTTTGCCAGCACCAGCCCCTCAATCTCGCTCAAACCCTTGTCGCGCGCCACGTCCATGATGCTGAGCATCATGCGCGAGCCCAGGCCCTTGCCGTTGAAATCGTCCGCAATCACCAGCGCGAACTCGCAGCTCGACTGGTCGGGGTTGGTGATGTAGCGCGATACGCCGACGATGCGTTCGGTCTCGATGATCGCGCCGTCGGCGCCAGTACTGCGCTGCCTGACCACGGCGACCAGCGCCATTTCGCGGTCGTAGTCGATCAGCGTGAAGCGCGCCAGCATGGTGGGCGGCAGCTCGATCAGGGCTGAAACGAAGCGGAAATAGCGGCTTTGTGGCGACAGGTGCTGCATCAGGTCCTGCAGCATGCTGGCGTCGTCGGGGTGGATCGGCCGCACGGTGTACTCGCCGCCGCCACGCAGCGGCAGCAACTGTTCGTAGCGCGCCGGGTAAGGCAGGATGGCGAGGTGGTTGTAGGGGTTGTCGCGGTTGGCGCTGCCGTTGCCGGACAGCGGCGCGTGGTCGATGACGATGCGCGCATCGACCGCCACGGCACCCGATTCATCGACGATCAGGGGGTTGATGTCCATTTCGCGCAGTTGCGGCAGCTCGCAGACCATTTCCGACACGCGCAGCAGCACCTGCTCAAGCGCGTCCATGTCGATGGCGCTGGCGCCGCGCCATTCGCCCAGGGTTTCGGCGACGCGCGAGCGCTCGATCAGGCGGCGCGCCAGGAACTGGTTGAGCGGCGGCAACTCCATGGCGCGGTCGTTGATCAGCTCTATCATGGTGCCGCCGGCGCCGAACGCGATCACCGGGCCAAACGGGTCGTCGGTGACCAGGCCGATGCAAATTTCGCGGCCGCGCCGGGCGTGCGCCATGTTCTGCACGGTCACGCCGTTGATGCGGGCATCGGGCTGCAGGCGCGCCACGGTTTGCACCATCTCGTTGTAGCAGTCGCGCACGCCGGCGGCGTTCAGGATATTGAGCGCCACGCCTTGCACGTCCGATTTGTGGCTGATGTCGGGTGAATCGATTTTCAGCGCCACCGGGAAACCGAGCTGCGTGGCAATCATCATGGCTTCGTGGGCGCTGCGCGTCAGGATGGTCTTGGTGACGGGAATATGAAAGGCTGCCAGCAGGGTCTTGGACTCCATCTCGGTCAGCACCTTGCGGCGCTCGGACAGCACGCTTTCGATCAGCAGGCGCGCGCCTTCAATATCAGGCTTGGCCAGCGTTGACAGCGGCGGCGGGGTTTGCTGCAGCAGCAGCTGGTTTTGGTAGAAGGAGGCGATGTTGCCAAAGGCGCCGACCGCCGCCTCGGGCGTGCGAAAGCTTGGAATGGCGGCATCGTTGAGGATGCCGCGGGCCGCCACCACGGTGGAGTCGCCCATCCAGCACGACAGCAGCGGCTTGCCGACGGCGCGCTTGACCTCGGCCAGCGCGCGCGCCACCGCTGACGGGTCGGCGCCAGCCTTGGGTGAGTAGATCGCCAGCATGCCATCGATCTGGCGGTCCTTGTCGGCCGCTTCGATGGCGGCCTTGTAGTGTTCCGGGCCGGCCTCTTCGGACAGGTCGATCAGGTCGGACAGGGAGGCGTGGGCCGGCAGCTGCGGCTTGAGAGCGCTGGCCGACTCGGCCGACAGCTTGCCGAGCTGCAGGTCAATTTCATTGACCCAGTCGGCGGCCAGCACGCCGGGCCCGCCGCCGTTGGTGACGATGGCCAGGCGCCGGCCCACCGGGCGGTAGCGCGAGGCCAGGCACTTGGCGGCGGAAAACAGCTCGACAAAAGAGCGCACCCGCACCGCCCCGGCGCGGCGCAACGCCGCGTCAAACACGTCGTCGCTGCCGACGATGGTGGCGCTGTGGGTCAGCGCCGCCTCATTGCCGGCCGGTTTGCGGCCGGCTTTGAGCACCACCACCGGCTTGGCAATGGCGGCCGACCGCAGCGCGCTCATGAATCGGCGGGCGTTTGAGATGCCTTCCAGATAAACCACGATGCTGTGGGTTTGCGCGTCGCTGGCGAGGAAATCGAGCACCTGGGCCAGGTTGACCGAGGTATGCGGGCCGAGCGAAACGACCGAGGAAAAGCCGACCGCGTTGTTGCAGGCCCAGTCGAGGATGGAGGAGGTCAGCGCGCCCGATTGGGAAATCAGCGCCAGCGAGCCGGCCTTGGCCAGCGGCCCGGCGGCGCTGGCATTGAGCTGCAGCTGCGGGCGCTGCAGGCCCATGCCGTTGGGGCCGAGCAGGTAGATGCCTTCGCGCTGGGCGATCTTCTTCAGTGCTGCGGACTGCTCGGCGCTGACGCCGCTGGAGATCACCAGTGCGGCGCGGCATTTGATGCGGCCTGCTAATTCCAGCGCGGCGGCAATGTCCTGCGGCGGCAGCGCAATAATGGCCAGATCGGCACGCGCCTGCGCCAAATCCGCCAGCGTTCCGCTAGTGTGGATGTCCAGAAACTGCAGCGTGCCGGTGTAGTTTTGTGCCCGAAGTGCCTGATGCAGCGCCTTGGCCTGCGTGGTTTGCGTCGCCGGGGCGTCGGCCTGGCCGGCGAACACCACGATGGATTGGGGGGCAAAAAGGGGGGTGAGGTAGTGTTTGTCCATGGGGTCTTTCAGTCGGCGCCAGTCAGCACCGTACCACGCCCGGCAGGGCGGGCAGCTTACCAGCAGCTAGGCGCTGGCGCCGCGCAGAAGCGCCGCCGCGTAACCGGCTGCGAGGGATTTTTGCATACTGCGTAAAACCGCTTGCAGCTCAATGAAAACGGGCGTAAGCAGCTATAAAATAAATAGCAAAAAAAGGCTTGAGCGCGCTTGCGCGGGCCTGCCAAATGTTAGCCGGCCAGACGCCCGGCAGCAAACAGCACCTGGTCAAGCACCGCCTGAACCTGGCCGCGCTGGGCCTCATCGATCAGCTGGCCCTGCGTGTCGAAAGCGGCGCCGGCGCGGCTGAGCGCAAACGCCTTGGGCGCGACCCAGCATTGCGCATTGAGCAGTAGCGGCACCAGGTGATTTTGCGAACGTAGGCCGCCCAGCGCTCCGGGCGAGGCGCTGAGCACGCCCACCACCTTGCCGCGAAATGCTTTGAAGCCGTCCTGCCAGGCCGGGTCGCTCTTGACCGGGCTGGAGGCCCAGTCGATGGTGTTTTTCAGCAGCGCGGTGTAGCTGCCGTTGTACTCGGGCGAGCAGATGACCCAGGCCGGGTGCTGATGCATCAGCTGCTTGAGCCGCATCACGTCGGGCGGTGTACCGCGCGCTTCGAGGTCGGCGTTGTACATCGGGATGTCGAAGTCGGCCAGCTCGATGTGCGTGACCTCTGCGCCGCTAGCGCGCGCCAGCGTGGCGGCAACGCCGGCCAGCTGGCGGTTGAAGGAGTTCAGGCGGGTGCTGCCGGCAAAAACCAGGAGTTTGGGGAGCTGTTGGGGGAAGAATGGTGGGGTGGACATGACGCTGATTTCATCACAGGCTGTGAGGGAAAGCGAAAACGCAGGTCAGTGCAAACGCAATCCGCTAAAATGTACAAAATTATAACTTTTGTACAAAATGCACATCATTTCCTTGAGTGAATTCCGGGCCAACGCGTCGGCCATGATAGACCGGGTCGAGCGGGGCGAAACCGTGCGCATTTTGCGGCATGGCAAGCCGGTTGCCGAACTGGTGCCGGCACAATCATCTGCGCCCGAGAAGTTGCCAAGCTGGAAGCGCCCGATCAAACCGCTGGAGTATCAGCGTGCCGATGGCAAAACATTGGCGCAATTAATCATTGAAGAGCGCGAAAGTGCTCGGTATTGATATGAAGCTATTACTCGATTCCTCGGCTATCGCTAAGCGATATAAGCGCGAGAGTGGCCACGATGCGGTGGAGCGCCTGTTGATGCGCGCTGATTCGGTGGTGCTGGCAGCGCACTGCAAAATTGAAATTGCCTCCAGCCTGAGCCGCGAGGTCCACGACAGCTCGATTGATATGGACCAGTATGCCTATGCGATGGGCGAGGTGGCGCAGGATTTTGTTGACTTTGATGTGCGGCCCATCAGCCCAGAGATTGAAGTTTTGGCCATCGCGGCCATGGCGCACACCCGCTTGCGCGCCACGGATGCGCTGCACATTGGCACCGCACAGCTTGCAAGGGTTGACCTGTTTGTGACGGCGGATCGCAAACAGGCTTTGGCGGCGCAAGCCGTAGGCCTGAAAACCGAACTGATAGAGGCTTGAGATGTTTTATCCCGAAGAATTTGACGTGATTGTGGTCGGCGGCGGCCATGCCGGAACCGAGGCGGCGCTCGCTGCCGCCCGTATGGGCTGCAAAACGCTGCTGCTGACGCACAACATCGAGACGCTGGGGCAGATGAGCTGCAATCCGTCGATAGGGGGCATCGGCAAGGGCCATCTGGTCAAAGAGGTGGACGCCATGGGCGGGGCGATGGCATTGGCCACCGACGAGGGCGGTATCCAGTTTCGTATATTGAACAGCTCCAAGGGCCCGGCCGTGCGCGCCACGCGGGCGCAGGCCGACCGCATTCTGTACAAGGCGGCAATACGCCGGATGCTGGAGAACCAGCCCAATTTGTGGCTGTTCCAGCAGGCGGTGGATGACCTGATGGTGGAGTCCGACGGGGTGATCGAACGCGTCGTGGGCGCCGTCACGCAGGTTGGTATCAAGTTTCGTTCGCGCACCGTGATACTGACTGCCGGGACTTTTCTGGACGGCAAGATCCATGTGGGACTGAACAACTACGCGGCGGGGCGGGCCGGCGACCCGCCGGCGATCAGCCTTAGCGCGCGCCTCAAAGAACTCAAGCTGCCGCAAGGCCGGCTGAAAACGGGCACACCGCCGCGCATTGATGGCCGCTCGATTGACTTCAGCAAATGCAGCGTGCAGCCCGGCGACGGCATGCCGGGCGGCGTGGCTGGCGCGGTGCCGGTGTTTAGCTTCATGGGCAGCGGCATCACGCACCCGCGGCAGATGCCGTGCTGGATCACCCACACCAATGCGCGTACGCACGACATCATCCGCTCCGGTTTTGACCGCAGCCCGATGTTTACCGGCAAGATTGATGGCGTCGGTCCGCGCTATTGTCCGAGCGTGGAAGACAAGATCAACCGCTTTGCCGACAAGGAGGCGCACCAGATTTTCCTGGAGCCCGAAGGCTTGACGACGCACGAGATTTACCCCAACGGCATCTCGACCAGCCTGCCGTTTGACATTCAGTACGCGCTGGTGCGCTCGATGGCGGGCATGGAGAACGCCCATATCCTGCGGCCTGGCTACGCGATTGAGTACGACTACTTCGACCCGCGCGCGCTGAAAAGCAGCTTTGAAACCCGGGCCATTGGCGGGCTGTTCTTTGCCGGGCAGATCAACGGCACGACAGGCTACGAAGAGGCTGCGGCGCAGGGCATGTTCGCCGGCATCAACGCTGCGCTGCAGTGCCGGGGTAAAGAGGCCTGGTTGCCCGGGCGCGACGAGGCCTACCTCGGCGTGCTGGTCGATGACCTGATCACCAAGGGCGTGACCGAGCCCTACCGCATGTTTACCAGCCGCGCGGAGTTCCGCCTGATGCTGCGCGAAGACAATGCCGACATGCGCCTGACTGAGAAGGGCCGGGAGCTTGGGCTGGTGGACAACGCGCGCTGGGACGCCTTCAACCGCAAGCGTGATGCTGTTTCACGTGAAACAGAGCGGCTCCGCAGTATCTGGGTCAACCCCAACAATCTGCCCGTGGCAGAAGCCGAGCGGGTGCTGGGCAAAGCGATTGAGCGGGAACACAACCTAGCCGATTTGCTGCGCCGCCCTGATGTGAATTACGCCGGACTGATGTCGCTGAATCAAGGGCAGTACGCCAACCCCAATATTTCTACGGGGACGGCCGGGGTTTCACGTGAAACATCGGCCGAAGGCATCCTGTCTGCCGATCTGGCCAAAAGCGTGATTGAACAAATCGAGATTTCCGCTAAATACGCGGGCTACATTGACCTGCAAAAAATAGAGGTAGACCGCGCTGCCCAGTACGAAAACCTCAAGCTCCCGACTGATTTGGATTACCTGCAGGTGTCAGCGCTGAGCTTCGAGGCACGCCAGACTTTGAGCAAGCACAGGCCTGAAACGTTGGGCATGGCCTCGCGCATTTCCGGCGTGACACCAGCGACAGTGTCGCTGCTGCTGGTGCACCTCAAGAAGAATCTTTGGAAAAACACGACTCCGTTGGTATCTACTCAGCCTTCTGAACGGGCCGAAAGTTGATGGGGCACGCGGAACAGGATTTGCGAGCTGCGCTACTCGCCGGTCTGGATGCGCTCGGCCTGACGCTGAGCGCGCAGCAAGTCAGCCAGTTGTTGGACTACCAGGCCTTGATTGCGAAGTGGACCAGGGTTTACAACCTGACGGCCGTGCGCGATCCGGCGGAAATGATGACGCATCACCTGCTCGACAGCCTGGCGGCCATCGCGCCTTTGCGGCGGCATTTGCAGCAAGCTGGGCTGGAGCAGGGCGTCTGCCTGCTTGACGTTGGCTCCGGCGCCGGTCTGCCCGGCGTGGTGATCGCCATCTGCTGCCCAGCCATCTCTGTGACTTGCGTTGATACAGTCGCCAAGAAGGCCGCGTTCATCAAGCAGGCAGCGCTGGCCTTGAAACTGGTTAACCTGACCGGCCTGCATGCGCGGGTGGAAAGCATCACGCAGCCGTTTGACGTGATCTGCTCGCGGGCGTTTGCCTCGCTCGCCGATTTCACGCAATGGTCTGCCGCGGGGCTAGCGCAGCGGGGCGTTTGGATGGCGATGAAGGGCAAGCATCCAGCGGACGAGCTGGCGTTGTTGCCTGCGGGCGTCGAGATGTTTCACGTGGAACAGCTGCGTGTACCGGGGCTGGACGCCGAGCGCTGCATTCTCTGGCTGCGCCCTCGGGCCGGCCATTTGATGGACAACTGAGGCGATCAGCTAAGCACAAACGCAGCTTTTTGGCGAATCTCCCGCGTTTGGCCCCCGAAAGGCGTAACCATCCCGCTTGAACGCGACACCCCTGTCGTAAACTCAAGCCCTTCACTCCTCAAGTTTCGGGAAAAATTCCATGCTGGGCTCATTTGTCGGCGTTGCCGACTATGGCGCTTTTATTGCCGCCATCATTATTTTTCTGCTGATTCCCGGCCCAGGCAACCTGGCGCTGATCACCTCCACCGGCAAGGGCGGCATTGCTGGCGGCATGGGCGCGACCTTCGGAGTCATCGCCGGCGACCAGCTCCTGCTGTGGGCTGCGGTGGCCGGGGTGTCTGCCGTGATGCTGGCTTATCCGGCAGCCTTTCGTGCCGTGCAGTGGGCCGGTGCAGCCTATCTGGCTTGGCTGGGCCTGAAAATGCTGCTGACCAAGCCCGGCGACGCGCCGATTTTGCAGATAAAGCCGCGTCACTACTTTCGCCAGACCCTGCTGATCACGCTGCTGAACCCCAAGGCCATCGTGTTTTATTTGGCCTTTTTCCCCCTGTTTGTAGACCCGGCCCAGCACCAGGGGCTGAAAACCTTTGGCGTGATGGCCGCGACCATTGCCGTGCTGACCTTCATTTACGGCCTGGTGGCGGTGCTGCTGACCTACTTTCTGGCCGCGCGCATCCGGGCCAGTCCGAACATTTCGGGCCTGCTGCAAAAAGCCGCAGGCTTATTTTTGATCGGCTTCGGCATCAAGTTGGCGCTGTCGAAGTAGCCGCTGATTTTTCCTGTTTTCAGTTCTCTTCATAAAACAACAACTAAAAACCCATGGCCAAAATATTCTGCATTGCCAACCAAAAGGGCGGGGTGGGCAAGACCACCACAACGGTAAATCTTGCGGCTGGCCTGGCCAAGGTGGGCCAGCGCGTGCTGATGATTGACCTGGACCCGCAGGGCAATGCCACCATGGGATCGGGCGTGGACAAGCGCCAGTTAGCGCTCACGGTCTATGACGTGCTGCTGGAGTCGGCAACGATTGCCGAGGCGCGCGTGACCAGCCAGAAGCTGATTGACGGCGGCTGCAGCTACGACATACTGGGTGCCAACCGCGAGTTGGCCGGCGCCGAGGTCGAACTGGTTGAGGTCGAGCGGCGCGAAAAACGCCTCAAGCTGGCGCTGGCCGAAGTCGACAGCGCCTATGACTTTGTGCTGATCGATTGCCCGCCGTCCTTGTCCTTGCTGACGCTCAATGGCCTGTGCTGCGCGCATGGCGTGGTGGTGCCGATGCAGTGCGAATACTTTGCCTTAGAAGGGCTGACCGATCTGGTCAACACCATCAAGCAGGTGCACGCCAACCTGAATAAAGACCTGAAAATTATCGGCCTGCTGCGTGTGATGTTTGACCCGCGCATCACGCTGCAGCAGCAGGTGAGCGAGCAGCTTAAGCAGCATTTCGGCGACAAGGTGTTCAACACCGTGATCCCGCGCAATGTGCGCCTGGCCGAAGCGCCCAGCTACGGCCTGCCCGGTGTGGTGTTTGACCCGGCCTCCAAGGGCGCACAGGCCTTTGTGGCGTTTGCCGAGGAAATGGTCGAACGTATCAAGGGCATGTGAAGTGCCCTATTTACCCATCAAAAAGGCCTCCAGCCCATATAGCACGGGCGCAAGTAGCTATCAAAAAAGTAGCATTGTCGCCTTGCCGTTTAGATTGAGCGCATGAAACCCGGCAACGTCCTGATGCTTCCCGGCTGGCAAAACAGTGGCCCGGGCCATTGGCAAAGCCGTTGGGAGCGGGCGCACGGCTACACGCGCGTGGAGCAACACGACTGGTTGCGGCCGCTGCGTGGCGACTGGATAGCCCGACTCGAAGAGGTGCTGCTGGCCTGCGACGAGCCGGCAGTGCTGGTGGCGCACAGCTTGGGCTGCCTGAATGTGGCAGCCTGGGCCGCGCACTCCAGCAATACGCAGCGCGTCAGGGGCGCGCTGCTGGTGGCGCCGCCCGATGTGGAGCGCGACGATCTGCGCCCTATGCTGTTCAGTTGGGCGCCCATTCCCCTGCAGCCGCTGCCGTTTAAAACCCTGCTGTTTGCCAGCAGCGACGACCCGTTCTGCGCGCCCGAGCGAGCCCAGCAGTTTGCCGCCGCCTGGGGCGCTGATCTGATTGATGCCGGCCCCAAAGGACACCTCAATGCCGAAAGCGCTCTGGGGGACTGGCCGCTGGCCCACGAACAATTACTGCGGCTGATGCGCCTGGCGCCCGCAACATCCGCAGCGCCGCCCCACTGAATTAACGAAAGACACCACATGGTCACGAAAAAACCCAAAGGCCTGGGCCGCGGACTGGAAGCGTTGCTCGGTCCCAAGGTCAGCGAATCAACGGACGCCGACAACGCCAACAGCAGCGCCACCAGCCCCGGCCTGCCGGCGTCGCTGCGGCTCAGCGACATGGTTCCAGGCAAATACCAGCCGCGCACCCGCATGGACGAGGGCGCGCTTTACGAGTTGGCCGAGTCGATCAAGGTGCAGGGGATCATGCAACCGATTCTGGTGCGGCGCCTGAGCGCCGGCCCGAACGACGGCAAATACGAGATCATCGCCGGCGAGCGACGTTACCGTGCGGCCGGCCTGGCCGGGTTGGACAGCGTGCCGGTGCTGGTGCGCGACGTGCCCGACGAGTCCGCCGCGGCCATGTCGCTGATTGAAAACATCCAGCGCGAAAACCTTAACCCGCTGGAAGAAGCCCAGGGTTTGCAACGCCTGGTCAAGGAGTTTGGGCTCACTCACGAAACGGCAGCGCAAGCCGTCGGGCGCTCGCGCAGTGCCGCCTCGAACCTGCTGCGCCTGCTCAATCTGGCCGACCCGGTGCAAACCATGCTGATGGCGGGCGACCTCGACATGGGTCACGCACGGGCCTTGCTGGCACTCGACCGGGCGACGCAGATCACTGCGGCCAATCAGATTGCTGCCAAGAAAATGTCGGTGCGCGAGACCGAAAGCCTGGTCAAAAAGCTCAGCGCCGAGTTTTCACTGAAGCCGCAAAAGAACGCCAAGGAAAAATCGCGCGACACCCGCCGCGTCGAAGAAGAGCTGGCCGACCTCTTGATGGCCGAGGTCGAAGTGCGCATCAAAAAGCAGGTTAAGCGCAACGGCAAGCGCGAAGACGTGGGCGAGTTGGCAATCCAGTTTGCCTCGATGGACGAGCTCAACGGGCTGATCGAGCGGCTGCGCGGCTGAGGGCCTAACAGCGCGCCGGGGCCGGCGTAGCATGAATAACTTGATGATTTCAGCCGTCGGGTAACCCCTTCAAGGGCTTTAGCCAAGCCAAGCAAGCTATTAAATACATAGCACGTTGCGCCCGTATTAATTGGGCTAAAGGCCATTTTTATAAACAAAATCGGCAGTTGAAGACGCACCGGTGCTGCGCAAGAAAACTGCATTGTGTGCGCCCGGCCAAGCGCAATACGGTAGCCGGTCAGCGCTCGGCGGCCGCGCTGATGACGCAGGGCAACCGCGCCAGCTTCTGCCAGTCGCGTGCCAGCTTTTCCTTGAGCAGCTTGCTACGCCGCCGCGCCGGCTTGAAAGTCTGCCGGTAAATGCTGAGCCAGCGCTGTTCACTGGCGTCGGCTGGCGGCGCGTCCGGTGAACCGACACCCGGGCCAAAGCGCAGCGCGCCCCGGGCGCCGTCCGCCGGCTCGTCGGCCAGCGCGCGCGACACCGCGAAATGCCTGGCGGGGGGCCTTGCATAGTCCCAGGCCAGACTGCGCCCGGGCGTCAGAATGGCCCAGCGCATTTGCGCAAAACGCTGGGCGAAAAACGGCGCGAGCGCGTCGACAATGTGATGTGTCGGCTCAAACCAGGCTAGATGCAGCGGACCGCCCTCTGGATGGGTCTTGAAGCTGTCGTCCCGCACACTGCGAAAGCGCAGCAGGGCTTTCATCGCCTGCTGGTCCAGCCGCACCGCCTGCGCCATGCCCTGGGCTTGCGCCATGTCGGCATCCAGCAGGTCGTGGCGCAGCGCGGGCTCATGCGCCAGCCGCCAAAGCAACCGGTAAAGCAAATCAAAACGTCCGGGGTCGCGGTGCTGGATGACGCTTTGGCAAAGACCCAGAAATTCCGGCGGCACGCTAACCGATGGGGCGTCAGCTGCGGCATCGTGAGCGCTGGGTCTCGATGGAGTTGCCGGCAGCGCGGCACCGCTGCAATGCCAGCGCACTTGGCCGGGCGCGATTTGCTGAGCCAGCAGGCGCCGAGCGGCTTGGCGAAAACCCGCCAGATCGACCGGGCCTTGCAGCGTGACGGACAGCGGGACGGCCGGAACTGCCAAGGCTAAAAGTAGCTCGTTGGCAAACAGGTCGTCGGTGCCAGATACGGTGGTTCTGTTCATGCGGCGCTCCTTTTTTCAAGCTAACCTTATGGTGCTGCAGACTGCAGGCTTTGCCCTGTAGGCAAAGGTGCCGATCTGGCAAACTGACTTGCACCCAAAATAACTGTTTTAATATACAGCTTTTTAACGTCTTTTGCACGAATGGTTTGCCACAATATCGCCGCAAAGCCGGCTTCGGCGCCTAAGCGGCCACAACAGCATCCCAAAAGTCAGCAATGCGCAAACCCGCCATCAGGCGTTCGTCTGCTTCGCCGTTTTGCCGAGTTTTTTTGCTTTGGCTTCCATGACAAAGTAAAGCGCGCTCGCCAGTGCCAGTGGTAGCAGGTAATAGATCACCCGGTAGGCCACCAGCGCGGCCAGCAGTTCGTGGCGCGGCATCTGGTGCGACAGCAGTGCCACAAACACCGCCTCCAGCACGCCCAGACCGGCGGGAATGTGGGTGATGACACCGGCGATGGCGGCCAGCAGCAGCACGCCGACCACGGCTGAAAACTCGATGCGCTGCTGCAACAAGATAAACACGATGCCCGACATCACCAGCCAGTTGCCCGCGCCCATCAGCAACTGCAGGCTGGCCATTTGCGGTGAAGGCAGCTCGATCGCATGGCCGCGCCATTGCAGCGTGCGCTGGCGCGAGAAGGCACACAGCGCCAGATAGCCGCCGGCCAGGGCCACCAACGCCAAGCCGACGTAACGCAGTTGCGCCGAATCGATCTTCCAGCTGGCTGGCAGACCCGTCGGCGGCAGCAGGCTGAACACCAGCCCGCCCAGTAGCAGGTAGCCGGTCCAGTTGGTCAGCATGCTCAGTGTCATGATGCGCGTGGTCAGGCCGGCGCGCAGCCCCAGCCTTGAATACAGGCGGTAGCGAAAAGCCACGCCACCCACCAACGAACCAAGGTTGAGGTTGAAGGCGTAGCTGATGAAGGTGACCAGCATCACGCTGCCGGTGCCCAGCGCGTGGCCGGTGTAGCGGCGCCCAAGCAGGTCAAAACAGCTGTAAAGCGTGAAGCTCACCACGGCGAGGGCCAGTGCGGCCGCCAGCGTGCGCAGCGGATAGCGCTGCAGCGAGGCCAACACTTCGGTCCAGTCAATGGTGCGGGCCTGCGTCACCAGCAAGCTCGCCACTGCGATGAAAAACAGCGCCGTGGCGCCGCGCTTGAACCATGGCCACCAAGCTTTGTCAGCGAGCTTGCGGGAAGGTTTGGGCACTTCTTGCGGCACTTCTTGCGGCACTTTCTCTGGCGCTTCTTTAGGCGTTTTTGCCGCCGATTTGGCGCGCGTGAGGGGCAGGCTGCTGGCCATATTCAAGCGCTCAAACGTTCAGGCGGGGTCGGCCCGGCTGACCCGATCAGCGCCGGCCGGGGTTTGGCCCGCGCTGGTGGTGGATTCCGTGCTGGTTTCGGGGCGCAGCGCCGACATCAGCGACAACGCCGGCCGCAGCCGCGGGACATGCGCCGGCAGCCAGCCGGCCCAGGCCGGGTAGCGGCGCAGCAGATGAAACAGAAAGAAGCTGCGCACGGTGCGCCAGCGGCTCGACTCAACCAGGTCGCCAGCGGCTATCTGCCGGCAGCTGTGCTGCATCAGGTATTCAAGCCGTTCGCTCAGGTGTTGGTTGAAGGCGCTGTCCTTGATGATCACATTGGCCTCCAGATTGAGCGACAGGCTCAGCGGATCGAGATTGCTCGAACCCACGGTAGACCATTCATCATCGGATAGCGCCACCTTGCCATGCAGCGGCCGTGCAGAGTATTCAAAGATTTTGACCCCGCCGACCAGCAGGTAGTGGTACAGCATGCTGGCCGCCGTTTTGACGATAGCCATGTCGGGCTCGCCCTGCAAAATAAGGCGCACGTCCACCCCGCGGCGCGCCGCCCGGCGCATTTCCTTAAGCAAGCGGTAGCCCGGAAAGAAGTAAGCGTTGGCAATGACGACACGCTTACGCGCCGCGCGAATGGCGACGCGGTAATGGTGCTCGATGTCGTTGGTGTGGTGGTGGTTGTCGCGCGTCACAAACATAGCGGCGGCATCGCCTGCGGGCGCCGGCGTGGCGCGCCGCCAGGTCTGCGCCAGCGTTTGCACCTGGGCGGTAAAGCGCTCGCGCAGCCGTCCGGCAATACTGGTCGCGGCATTGTGCTGGCCCGCTGCCAGCGCGCGGTGCACAAACTCGTGAATATCGGCGACGATGGCGCCTTCAATCTCGACCGCGTAATCCTGCTTGGCCATCGGCCCGAAATCGGCCAGGTGATCGGCCGAGTAGTTGATGCCGCCGACAAAGGCGCGCTGCCCATCGACCACCACGATCTTGCGGTGCATGCGGCGAAAAAGATTGGTGCGCCAGCCCCATAGGCGCGGTCCGGGGTCAAACACATGCACCCGCACGCCAGCCTGCGTCAACGCAAAGATGAATTCGGGCGACAGATCGGGCGAGCCATAGCCGTCAATCGTCATGTCAATCTGTACACCGCGCAACGCTGCCTGCAGCAGCGCCGCGTGCAGCCCCTTGCCGACCTTGTCATCAAACAGGATGAAGGTTTCCAGCACCACCTCACGCTGCGCCGCAGCAATGCATTCAAAAACGCGCGGAAAAAACTCCTCCCCGTTTTCCAGCAGGCGAAACGTGTTGCCGGTCACCCAATGGTTCATGGCAAGGCATGTAATGGCGAAGGCAAGGCGCGGGCCAATGAACGCCACGCTATGGCGCTCCCGAATTTGCAAACAAGGGCCGCGGAACCGGCTTCGCCGGGCCGCAGGCGCAGCGCCCCCCCGGGGGGCAGCGCAGTACGCGAAGCGGCAAGCGTGGGGGTCACAGCTCGATCTCCGCAGCCAGCGGCGCATGGTCTGACAGGTGCGACCAGGGGTTGCTTGGCAACACCACCGGGGCGTGACCGAAGGCGTTGCGCACGTAGATGCGGTCCAGCCGCAACAGCGGCAAGCGCGCCGGAAAGGTGCGCGCGGCTTGCCCGTTGGCCTGCACGAACACCTCGTGCAGTTCAGCCTGCTCCAACACCGCGTGCGCGCGGTGGCGCCAGTCGTTGAAGTCACCCGCCACCACCACGGGCGCGTGGGGAGGGATCTCATTGCGCACCAGATCGCACAGCATCTGCATCTGCTGAAGACGATGGGTTTCAATCAACCCCAAATGCACGCAGATGGCATGCACGTTGACACTTCGGCCAGGAATCTTCAGCTCGCAATGCAACAGGCCGCGTCGTTCGGGGCCGCTGATGGAGACGTCGCGGTTTTCAAAGCGCACGATGGGAAACTTCGACAGCACCGCATTGCCATGGTCGCCGTTGGTGTAGACCGCATTGCGGCCATAGGCAAACTGCGGCCAGATGGTGTCTGCCAGAAACTCGTAGTGTGGCGCCTCGGGGTAGTTGTCGAACTTGTCGGCGTGCTTGATGTGGCTGCCGGTGACCTCTTGCAGAAACACCACATCGGCGCCCACGCTGCGCACCGCTTCGCGCAATTCCGGGAGGATGAACTTGCGGTTAAAAAACGTAAAGCCTTTGTGAATATTGACCGTCAGCACCTTGAAGGAAAACGACGACTCTGCGCTGACTGCGGCCAGCGCGGTTTCGGTGTCAGCCTGCACGGCGGCCATGTCGACGGCCGGGTCCGCATCCGAAATATCTGGCGGGGCAGCGGGAACAACAACGGACGAATTACCGGGCGCGCGGCGTGAGGAATGAGGAGAAGAGGGAGCGGAAGAGGAGGAGGGCATAAACATGAAGTGGCTGATACGGAAGGGCGAAAAACGGCCTGAAAAACAATTGTTATCTTGAGCCCAGCATACCCCTGTAGGACAGCAACTTCTTTGCGTCACAGCCCTGGCAAATAACGCGGAGCAAACAGCGTTCGTAGAGCACGCCCGCCGACGGCGGACGGCCCGCAGCCCGCAGTGCTGGTGACTTGGCGTCTCTCCTTGGCTGGCGGATTGCAACACCACAGATCACCGGCGCATCTTCCTACAGGCCACGGGGCGCCTCTCTGATGAATCGGTCCAATTGCGGCCGTTAAATTACTTTCAGCGTTGGCCCTTATCAGTGGCGGGCGTTTTTTTAAAACCGGCCCTAGTAAGGCAAGCAAAGGATTCCAAAGATGAACACGTTTAAAAAATCTTCGATGAAAGCCATTCCTCTGGCAGCCATTACAGCCGCCCTGCTGTTCGGCGCCGCAGCCCAGGCGCAAACCGGCTCGGCTGGCATGACCAATGCGCCTACCGACATTGGCGGCACTACCAAGGGCAAGGACGCGGTCAACCCTGATCCGCGCGCCGGCAACGGTATGAAAGCCAGCCCGGATGCTGCCGGCGCCACAAGTTCGGGCAGCGGCATGGGCGCCAGTACGATGTTGCCCCCCGGCACCACCAAAGGCAAAGACAAAGCCAGCCCTGAGCCGACCGCGGGCCGCAATCCCACGAGCGGGACTGCCAGCACCACTCAGAGCGCCGATTTGACGCCGGCCAACCCGAATGCCACTGCCACCCCGGGAACTAGCAATAGCAAGGACAACGTTAGCCCTTCTCCGACCGCAGGCAAGGGCATGACGGCCGATGAGAGCGCCGGCGCAATGGCCGAGAAAAAAGCCGCCCGCGATGCGCGCATGAACAAGAGCAGCAGCATGGGAATGGGTGGCCAGGCGGCCCCGAGCGGTGGCATGGGCATGGGCATGGGCATGGGCATGGGCATGGGCAGTCCTTCCCCATCGGGTGACATGGGAGGCATGGCCCCAAGCCCTGCGAAGTAACTCAACGAAGCGAGCAGGCTGCGGATAGTCAATATTCGCTCCAGCTTCGTTTCGCAGGGTAGAAAACGCGCAGGCTCTGTTCCGACCGGTAAGCATGGGTAACACGCGCTGATTTCGGTGGCTTTCGCGGCAAATGACAGGACCGCGCGGTGCATACTCTTAAGCCGTTCAATGAAGGAGTGTTTTATGTCGATTCATCACAGGTTTTCTCTTCCCGCAGCTGTCGCCCTGACCCTGTCGGCCGTTCTGTTTTCCCCTGCTCTGCGAGCGCAGGACGCCGGTGTCCAGTCCAGTCCCAATCGCAACATTGACGATGCAACACGCGCCAAGGCCATGAGCGGTGACTCCGCGAACACGGGCACTTCGTCGATGGGCAGCAAGATGGAAAATGCTGCAGGCCGTGCCACAAGCGCCACCGGCCGCGCTGCCAAACGCGCGCGTGGTGCAGTTGAGCGAGGCGCCGCGCGGGCCGACAAAAAAATCCAGAAGGCGACCGGCGGCAAGGGCAATGTGCAAGACACGGGGCCGGTGATCAAGCCTTAATCACTGGCGCGACCTGAACTGCCGGATGGCGGGCTTTGCGCCTGCCATCCGGCTTTTATTTGTGCGCAGGAATCTGCTGATGCCTTGCACCGGAGCCCTCGCGCAGCAAAGTGCAAGGGTCTCCACGGGCTCCAAGGGTGGAAGAACGATCGACGCGTTGCCGCACTTGCAGTCGGCTGGACACCCGGCCTTAAAGCAGTGCCAGCAAAGGCGAAGTCCTACAGGGGGCGGCGGGGCTCTCCGATAAGTTGAACGCACCTAACTCTATAAATTGGTTTTAGCTTTAGCCAACTATTTTCCAGGCGGCGAGCATTGTTCAACTAGTCTCCCAAGGCTGAAAGGAAAATTTTATGATCGACAAATCATCCCTGAAGGCGCTTCCTCTGGCCGCTGCGGTAGCAGCGGCGCTAGCGTTCGGCAGTGCCGCGCAAGCACAGACCGGCGCCCCTTCAAACCCTAGCGGCAGCGCCTATTCAGGCCCGTCCGGTAACGATGCAGCGGGTGCCGGCATGCCCGGCACATCTGGTGCAGGCGGGACGCAATCGGGTGCGATGCCTTCGGGTCCCTCCACCGGCTCTACGGCTGCTACCGGTTCCGGTGCCAGCCCATCGGGCACCCCCCCGCCGGGCAGCACCAAGCCGACCGACAAAAGTGTCAATCCGTCTCCCAGCGCCGGTCAGTCTGGCTCGCCCGATATGGGCAGCAGCGGCATGTCGCGTTCCGGCGGTGGCATGAGCGCGCAGCAAGATGCGCTTCCTCCTGGCAGCAAAAAGCCGAAGGACAACATGGTCGCGCCTTCCCCGAAGGCGGGCAACGCTACCACCCCTGATATGCGAACCAACAAAAAAGCAAAAGAAAAAGCCACACGCGGTTCTGATCAGAACGGCAGCTCCGGCAGTTCCAGCAGTCCCGCCGACACCAATATTGGCGACGGCGGCGGCAAGGGAACCTCGGGCGCAGGTTCAACACGATAGCAGCTGCAGCAAGCTAGGGTTGTCGGTCTCCCCTGGGCGACTGACAACCCCGCCTTTGAGCATCACTGGATCTCAAACCGTCTGCTCTTGAGGAAACCTCACTCAAGCATTGAGCAGGTCGAAAAAGCCGAAGGGCCCTGCGCTGCTGCGCTATTTAGGGCGTGGCCGCGGCAAGCCCTTGTCGCACTCGGACAGCGTTCCGGCCCGCAAGGCTGTCACGGCATTGGCCACCGCGCTGGCCACATTGCGCACTTCAGCCTGCACCGCTTTATCTGCGTCCAACGTTTCGTGGCTGGTGGCGTAGGGCTCGTAATAACCGACGAAGCGATCCAGCCGCGCCTGGGTGCCCGCATCAATCAGGCCCATCCAGTCCAGCCAGTCCGACAGGCTGCGGCGCGAGCCCTCTATGCCCGCGACATCGCCATGCACCACAAGGCCGTAGGCCCGGCCGGCCATGTGCTTGGGGTAGTCCCAACCTTTCATTTCCAGCGCCTTCGCTTCTTCCGGCTTCTTGCCATGGGTGCTTGTGGGGTCGGGGTTGCCGCCGTCGGAGCAGACCAGACGGTCAATCATCAGTTTGAGCGGACTAGGCGACTGGTACCAGTAGACCGGCGTCAGGATGATGACAGCGTGCGCCGCAGTCCAGCGTTCATAGATCTCGGCCATCCAGTCACTGGTCTGCGCCAGCGCATGGTTGGGGTAGCAGCTGCACGGCCAGTGGCACAGCGGCATGGCGGTAGACACGCACCCTTTGCAGGGATGAATGTGCAGGTTGTAGCTCGACGTCAGCAGGCTGAGGTCCAGCACATCGGTTTCGAGTTTCTCCTGCTGCAACACTTCTTGCGCCCACTGCAGCATGCGAAAGGTTTTGGAGATCTCGCCTGGGCAGCTGCCATCATTGCGCGCCGAGCCGCAAATCAGCAGCACGCGCGAGGCGGTGCTGGGGTCCTTCCACAACGCTGCGGCCTTTTCAATCCGCTCCTTGGTCTCCAGCCATTCGACCGACAGGTCGTAGTCCGGGTCAGCGTAGCCGGGGCCGGCCTTACGCGTTAGCGGCGACTTGCGGCCTTGCTGGTAGGCATCCCAGGCGACTGCCTCGACGCGCGAAATCGCTTCGTCTTCGAGCCTGTAGGCGGGGTCAAGAAAGGATTTCATGAAGCGTTCATGAAACAGCTTGCGCGACAAAACGGCCGGCGCCTGGCCTTTGCGTACTTCAGTCATGCGGCCAGTCTAGTGATGCGACAAGCTAGCCGGGTGCAGTTTGGATTCAGTCCTACAGCAGCTTGGGAAAGCGTCTGGCGTGTCATCAAATAGTGATGAAATGTGCCGCTAGCCCAACAAGAGCGGGCGTATTTAGCTATTAAAACAATAGCATTCATTGGCAAAGTACAAACATAAAAAGGCCTGCACCGGTTGCGCTGAAACAGCGCAACCGGTGCAGGCCTTCTCTCCTTGATGCCTGGGCGGCCGGGCACGAAACCCGCAGACCGCTGCCAGCTCAGCTTCAGCCTTTGGGCTGCATGCCAGCGCCGTTAGGACCATGGTTGCGCCCCTGGCGAAGCTCCCTGTGCCTGGCGTCAAAGGTCTTTTGCTGCTCCGGGCTCAAGGCAGCGTAAAACGTCTTGGTAGCTTCGCCGCGCTTGTCCAGGGCCGTGCTGATGTCGGCCGTGCGCTGGGTGCGCAGGGCGCGCATTTTGTCGATGCGCTCGGGTGTGCTCAGCTTGTCGTACTCGGCACGCTGTTCAGACGTTGGGCGCGCCATGTGGTCAGGCGGCTGCATGGCGGCGGTGAAGGCGGTCCAGGCGCCTTCCTGGGCCGGTGTCAGCTTGAGCTTGGCCTTCAGTTCGGTCTGGTGCCTGGCCATCATCGCCTGCATCTTGGCCGGGTCATGACGACCCATGCCCATCATGTGACCCCGCTGCATCTCGCCCGGCGCGCCCATGGCGGCGGGGCCGGTGGCCGGGGCGATAACGGGGCCCTCAGCCATGGCGCCAAAGCCGGCTGTGGCCAGCAAACCGGCAAGAAGGAGACCGTTCAGCGAAGCCAGCGGTTTGAGAGCAAATGTCATAAAAACTTCCTTTCGGGAAATACTGAAGGTGTTGGTAATACACGCCTGAAACCGTGTCGATAGGTCATGCGGCAACAGGTTGAAAGCAAGTGTCCGGCGCGCGTGTGTAGGCGCCATTTCCCGGTGATGAGGGTTTGTAAAGTTTGGTGAACATTGCGTTACCCAAAAGCCAAGTCCTGCCATGGACCGGAACTCTGCCTTGTGCCTACAATCGCCTCAGCTTGTCGGGGTGCCCAGGATGTTTCATCCGGGGCTGAGATCGCAAAATTGCGAGACCCGCTGAACCTGATCGGGATCATGCCCGCGTAGGGAACAAGGCACTTCGGCTCCGGTATCCCTCATGGAACTTGGCACTTGCAGTTCCGTCAGGCGCGACATCTCCGGCTCCCCAGGCAGGCACCCACCCCCTCACTGGAGACCGCCTTGGCCAAAACCGCTCTTTCTGTTGACACCGCCGACCTCACTAGCCGCATCACGCGCACGCCTTTTCCCGGCTCGCGCAAGATTTATTTAGCCGGCACAGACTACGGTTATGGCGCCGACATTCGCGTGCCGTTTCGCGAGGTCACGCTGACCGATACGATGGTTCAGGAAGGCGCCGGCGAGCCGCGCCGCGAAGCCAATCCGCCGCTGCGCCTGTATGACCCGTCGGGCGTTTACACCGACCCGGCTGCGCCCATCGACATTACACGCGGCCTGACGCCTATGCGCGCCGCCTGGATCAAGCAGCGCGCTGACACCGAACTGCTTGCCGGCATCAGCAGCGCCTATGGCCGCCAGCGCCTGAACGACGCCGCGCTTGCTGCGCTGCGCATGGCCGATTCACCGCGGCCGCGCCGCGCCAAGGCCGGTGCCAATGTCTCGCAAATGCACTATGCGCGCAAAGGCATCATCACCCCCGAGATGCAATACATCGCCATCCGCGAAAACCTGGTGCGCGCCCAACTGGCCGAGCGCCTGGCGAGCGAGCGCATGCCCAAGCTGGGCCATTCGTTTGGCGCATCAATTCCAAAGGACATCAGCGCCGAATTCGTGCGCGATGAAGTGGCACGCGGCCGTGCGGTGATTCCCAACAACATCAACCACCCCGAGAGCGAGCCGATGATCATTGGCCGCAACTTCCTGATCAAGGTCAACGCCAACATCGGCAACTCGGCGGTCACCTCGAGCATTGAAGAAGAAGTCGACAAGCTGGTCTGGTCGATTCGCTGGGGCGCCGACACCGTGATGGATTTGTCCACCGGCGAAAACATCCACGAAACGCGCGAATGGATACTGCGCAATTCGCCGGTGCCGATTGGCACGGTGCCGATTTACCAGGCGCTGGAAAAAGTCAACGGCAAGGCCGAAGACCTGACCTGGGAAATCTTTCGCGACACGCTGATCGAGCAGGCCGAGCAGG
This sequence comes from Polaromonas sp., assembly GCF_012927455.1. Classification (GTDB taxonomy): domain Bacteria; phylum Pseudomonadota; class Gammaproteobacteria; order Burkholderiales; family Burkholderiaceae_C; genus Polaromonas. Next base: position 448,855 of record NZ_JABBPE010000016.1, read on the forward strand.
GCGTGGACTACTTCACCATCCACGCCGGCGTGCGCCTGGCCTATGTGCCGCTGACGGCCAACCGCCTGACCGGCATCGTCTCGCGCGGCGGCTCCATCATGGCCAAGTGGTGCCTGTCGCACCACAAGGAAAGCTTTCTGTACGAGCATTTCGAGGACATCTGCGAGATCATGAAGGCTTACGACGTGTGCTTCTCGCTCGGCGACGGCCTGCGGCCTGGGTCGATTGCCGACGCCAACGACGAAGCGCAGTTTGCCGAACTGCACACGCTGGGCGAACTCACGCAGATCGCCTGGAAGCACGACGTGCAGGTCATGATTGAAGGCCCCGGCCATGTGCCGCTCCAGCTGGTCAAGGAAAACGTCGAGAAGCAGCTAGAGGCCTGTTTTGAAGCGCCGTTCTACACGCTGGGCCCCTTGATCACCGACATCTCGCCCGGCTACGACCACATTTCGTCGGCCATGGGCGCGGCCAATATCGGCTGGTATGGCACGGCCATGCTGTGTTACGTCACGCCCAAGGAACACCTCGGCCTGCCCAACCGCGATGATGTCAAGCAGGGCTTGATTGCCTACAAAATTGCGGCGCACGCCGGCGACCTGGCCAAGGGCTATCCGGGCGCTCAGATGTGGGACAACGCGGTCTCCAAAGCGCGTTTCGAGTTCCGCTGGGAAGACCAGTTCCGCCTGGCGATTGATCCCGACACGGCGATGAAGTACCACGACGAAACGCTGCCGAAAGAGAACGCCAAGGTGGCGCATTTCTGCTCGATGTGCGGGCCGAAGTTCTGCTCGATGAAAATTTCGCAGGAAGTGCGCGAGTTTGCGCGGCTCAACCCCGCCACGACGACACTGGCCACCAGCCCGGGCGTGATTGCGATCAGGCCGGTCACGGTCGAGGTGGAAACGGCTTTCGAGGAAAAAGCCGAAGAATTCCGCAAGGGCGGTAACGAGATTTACTCCTGAAAAACCCGCCATGAACGCCACCCCTCTCCCGCCCTTCTTGCCTTTCCCGCCCTTGGCCGGCCCAACCGGTTTTTACCCCGTCGTTCCCGACGCCGCCTGGGTGCAACGCCTGCTGGACTGGGGCGTGCGCACGGTCCAGCTGCGCATCAAGGCGCTTGACCACCAGCCCGACGCCATCGAACGGGAAGTGCGCGCAGCCGTCGCCGCCGGCCGGGCGGTGCCGGGCGCGCAGGTGTTCATCAACGACCACTGGCAGCTGGCGCTGGCGGCCGGCGCTTACGGCGTGCATCTGGGCCAGCAAGACCTGGACAGCGCCGACCTTACCGCCCTGCGCCAGGCCGGCATTCGTCTTGGCCTGAGCAGCCACACGCCCGCAGAGATGGCGCGCGCCTTGGCGCTGCAGCCGTCTTATCTGGCCATCGGCCCGATTTACCCGACCACGCTCAAAGTCATGCCCTACGCGCCGGTCGGGCTGGCGCAGCTGAAGCACTGGGCCGCGCTGGCCGCGCCCTGTCCGGTGGTGGCAATAGGCGGCATCTCGCTGGCGCTGATGCCCGGCGTGCTGGCCTGCGGCGTCGATGGCGTGGCTGTGGTCAGCGCGCTGACGCTGGCCGCTGATCCGCAGACGGCCGCGCTAAGCGGCCTGCGGCTAGCGGCAGAGCGCAGTTCGCTGCTTTAACCGGTCAGCATGCTATAAAATAGATAGCTGCTTGCGCTCGTAGTTATTGGGCTAGAGCCATATTTGATCGGTTTTTTTGGCTCTTTTGGGTAAGGCTGGCCGTGAGCCGCCCCCGCAGGCGGACTTTAAGAAGAAATAAGTGCTATCAAATAAATAGCTGATTACGTCCATGTTTATTAGGCTACAGCCATCTGCTATACAAACATGGGAAGAAAACAGGCCAGAACTTCAAACATGGCATTAGCGTGCAGCGCAGCAGACCAAAAGCAAATCGATTCAGCGCTGATTCGTCACCTCAAACCAGCACCAACCGCAACAACGTAATCTCCGACGGCGCGCCAAAGCGCTTGGGCGGGCCCCAGTAGCCGGTGCCGCGGCTGGTGTAAACCCACAGGTCCTGCAGCTTGTGCAGTCCCGCCGTGAACGGCTGCTGCATCCGCACCAACAAATTCCAGGGGTAAAACTGCCCGCCGTGGGTGTGGCCCGACAACTGCAGGTCAAAGCCGGCCTCGGCTGCGGCGACAGCACTGCGCGGCTGGTGCGCCAGCAGCAGGCGCACGGCATCAAGCGGCGCGCCCAGCAAGGCGGCGGCCGGGTCGCTGGCGTGCGCCGCGTCAAAATGCCCGGCGCTGTAGTCTGTCACGCCCGCCAGCACCAGCTGCGCGCTGACCTGGCCCGGCACGCTGGGCGAACTCAGCACCACATGCTGGTTTATCAGCACCGTCAGCCCGAGGCGGCGCAACTCGTCAATCCAGGCGTGCGCACCCGAGTAGTACTCGTGGTTGCCGGTGACAAAAAATGTGCCATGGCGCGAGCTCAGCCCGGCCAGCGGCGCAACCTGCGCGGCCAACTCGCTGACCCGGCCGTCCACGAGATCGCCGGTGATGGCCACCAGGTCGGCCTGCAGCGCATTGACCCTGCTGACAATGCGCTGCAGGTAGCCGCGCCCTATGGTTGGCCCGACATGCACGTCGCTGATCTGTGCCACGGTAAAGCCGTGCCAGGCCGCCGGCAGGCCTTTGATAGGCACATCGACGCGCCGCACCACCGCCGTGCGCCTGGCGTTCCAAAAGCCCAGCAGCGTGACGGCCAGGCCCAGCAGCAGCACGGCCTGCGCCGACACCGTACGCCATGGCGCCAGCAGCAGCCAACCCGGCACCAATCCATTAACCAGCCACAGCACCACCAGCAGCGCATCGCGCGCCAGCGTCAACACCAACAGGCTTGAAAACAGCCCCAAAAACAGCAAGCCGGCCCAGCGCACGCCATGCATCAGCTGGCGCGCCCGCGCCGTCGGGTCCCGCCGCAGCCCGAACAGGGCCGGCGGTATCAGCAGCGCCGACAGCGCCAGCGCGCCCAGCAACAGCCACTGGCCTCCCGCAGACGCTTGCAACCCCGAAATCGTTCGTGCGGCAATGTAACCATGAAGCAGCGCGGTTACAAGCCATAGCGGTAATAGCTTCATCCAATCTCCGGCTAATCTTTAGTTACTCTTTGGTTAATGGCTTTTCAGCGAGCTTTCTATATGGGCGCAAGCCGCATGGCTTCAATGGCTGACGCGCTGGCGCGAATAAAAGCCCAGCTCTTCAGACGCCAGCCAGCCGCGCGGCATCGCCAACAGCGCGTTTCAACCGCTCACAAATGCGACAATCCGCACAGCCTTATCTGCCTTTTCGCACGCTATATTCGGCAATCGCCGATTGCGGCCGTGCCGCATGGTTTGTTCCTGTCTGATGTTTCATCCCGCCTACTCTGGCCCTCCTTCGCCCATGATCGTTGCCCTCCCGGCCACCAGCTCCTCCACCTTTGAAATCAAAAGCGCCAACCTGCCTCTGGTCGCGCTGCTGCTCAAGTCCACTGACCTCGCTGCCCTGGCGCGCGAGCTCACCGTGCGCTTCGGCGACATTCCGGATTTTTTCGACCAGGACGCGCTGATGATTGACTTGTCGCCGCTGCAAACCAGCGAAAACAGCGCTCATGGCGACATCGACTTCCCCTCGCTGATCAGCCTGCTTGGCAGCTACCAGCTGGTCGCGCTGGCGGTCAAAGGCGGCAATGACGCGCAAATGAGCGCCGCGCTGCGGGCCGGCCTGCTGCCCGTGCCCGATGCGCACCTGGTCAACCAACGCCCGGCCGAACCCGCGCCACAGGCCAGGCAACAGCCAGCGCCCGCCATGGCCCCGGGCGTTGCCCCGCTGGGCGCGCTGGTCATCGACAAGCCGCTGCGCTCGGGCCAGCAGGTGTATGCGCGCGGTCGCGATCTGGTGGTGCTGGCCATGGTCAATGCCGGTGCCGAAGTGATTGCCGACGGCCATATTCATGTCTATGCACCGCTGCGTGGCAAGGCCATGGCCGGCGCGCGCGGCAATGCCGATGCGCGCATTTTTGCGCTGGCGCTGGAAGCCGAGCTGCTGTCGATTGCCGGCGTTTACCGCACCAGCGAGCACCCCCTGCCACCCGGCGTGGCGGGCCAGCCGACGCAGGTGCGGCTGGTGGCCGGCGAGAATGGCGACCGGCTGGTGATGAGCGTCATGACCCCTTAACTCAACTAACCCAGCTGTAAGACTGATACGCGATGATGGACCCCACTGCATCCATTTCGCCTTTGCGCTCCCACTGCAAGCATTTTCAGCGCGCTTCCTTTCACAACGCCCCCCACAGCGTCGCGCGCCAACCATTTCTTTAAGGACTTTTCTCAGATGTCAAAAATCATTGTGGTCACCTCCGGCAAAGGCGGCGTAGGAAAAACCACCACCAGCGCCAGCTTTGCCACTGGCCTGGCCCTGCGCGGCCACAAAACCGCCGTGATCGACTTCGACGTCGGCCTGCGCAACCTCGATCTGATCATGGGCTGCGAGCGCCGCGTCGTCTACGACCTGATTAACGTCATTCAGGGCGAAGCCACGCTGAACCAGGCGCTGATCAAGGACAAGCAGTGCCACAACCTGTACGTGCTGGCCGCCTCGCAAACGCGCGACAAGGACGCACTGACCAAGGACGGTGTCGAAAAAGTCCTGAAGGACCTGGCCGCCATGGACTTCGAGTTCATCGTCTGCGACTCGCCCGCCGGCATTGAAACCGGCGCGCTGATGGCCATGCACTTCGCCGATGAAGCGCTGATCGTCACCAACCCCGAAGTCTCCTCAGTACGCGACTCCGACCGCATTTTGGGCATGCTGTCGAGCAAGACCAAGCGCGGCATCGACGGCGGCGACCCGGTCAAGGAGCACCTGCTGATCACCCGCTACAACCCGACGCGCGTCGGCCAGGGCCAGATGCTCTCGCTCGAAGACATCCAGGACATTCTGCGCATCAAGCTGATAGGCGTGATTCCCGAGTCCGAATCGGTGCTGCAGGCGTCCAACCAGGGCCTGCCGGCTGTGCACATGCAGGGCACCGATGTGTCCGAAGCCTACAAGGACGTGATCGACCGCTTCCTGGGCGACAAAGACAAGCCGATGCGTTTCATCGACACGCAAAAGCCCAATCTGTTCAAACGCTGGTTCGGAGGGAAATGAGGCCATGTCGTTTCTGACCTTTTTTCTCGGCGAGAAGAAAAAAACCGCCAGTGTGGCCAAGGAGCGGCTGCAGATCATCCTGGCGCACGAGCGCACTGATCGCAGCCCCAAGCCCGACTATTTGCCGGCGCTGCAGCGCGACCTGATTGCGGTGATCTCCAAATACATCCACATCAACCCGGCCGACATCAAGTTGCACCTAGAGCGCCAGGACAACCTGGATATTCTGGAAGTGAAAATCGAGCTGCCCGACAAAAAGTGAGGCGGGGCCGGCAAGCTGGCTGGCGCAAAGCGACACCCTCGGGCGCAGTCTGCTATTTTTTTAATAGCTGACTGCGCCCGAGTCCGTTGGGCTGGAGCCATTTTTAACCCCTCATTGCGGAACCCGGGCAGAAAAAAAGCCGCGGGTGCCGCGGGGGCTGACCGGGCCTGAGGCCCGGTCAGGATGGTTCGTACCGCCTGCTTAATAAGGCGCCGGGCTTTTGCCCTTGACGCCGGCGCCTGCCTTCACGTCTGCATTCGGGTTGACGTCGGCGGCACCTGCCCCCACGCCAGCACCAGCGTCCGCGCCGGCAGCGCCGCTGCGGCCAGCCTTGTCAAGCTTTCTGGGCAGGCTCCCCACATTGCCCTTCAGGCCGCCGGTCTCGTCAGCCTTGACCTCACCCTTGCCGGTCATGCCGCTTTTTCCACCCATGCTGCCCATGTCGTGATTTCTCACGCCACCCACGGCAGACTCACCCATCGGTGCGGCGGTGCCGCCAGCGGCCTGCCCCGTGCCCCGCACACCACCCACGGCGCGGCTCTGGCCCGAGGTGGCGCTGCCGGTTGCGCCGGCGTCTGTCCCGGCACCCACCGCGCCCTGCGCCACCTGCATGGCCGCAGCGCGCTGTTCCGCCGTCACGTTGTCGTTGGCGCCCAGGCGCACGCCGTCATCCACACTGGCGCGCGCGCTCGCCGCCGCGCTATTGCGCGAAGCGCCTTCACGGCCAGGAGCGGCGGCCTGCGCGGAAACGCCCCAGGCCATGGCCGTGGTCAGCAGCAAAACGGAAGGTACGGCGCGCAGAAAGCGCGGACTGGCCACCAGGCAAAGAAATCGAGAATCTGTGGACTGCGAGTTTTTAAACCGATGCATTGAAGCTCCTGAATTGAAGAAGATTTCATCTTGCCGCACCTCCATGTCCATCAGGTATTGTTTTTGTTAACTTTGTAAGGCGATCTACGATCGCTATCCCACGGCGCTTGCTAGATAAGTAGGCGCTCACATAACCAGCAATCCTCATGATGCGAAACGCCAGCGCCGCGATTGTGTAGGGATGTCGGCATCCAGCAGCTGATTCGCTGGGATGAATTCGCCGGTCACGCTGGGCCCGCGCCGCCGTCAAAGGTGCCAGCCCAGTAAGCCTGCGCAGCCCACCACATTCGACGTCTGTATGCGCCAGCGCATCGACGAAGGACCTGCGCTGGTGCATACTCGCGCCGGATATCCGTGTTTCCTGCCGCCCTGTCCCATCGGATCTGGCAGCCTTTTACAGAAACGAAAATCAAATGATCAGACTACCAAGTTATTCCAGGCGCCTTCTGTGCCTGCTGCCCGTTCTGCTGGGCGCCCTGCTGGCCGGTTGCGGCGACAACTCAGACAACAACCCGGGCAACGGCTCGGGCGGCCCCAACCTTGGTTCCGCGCCGACGATTACGTCCACAACGCCTGCCGATACCGCCAAGGATGTGCCTATTCAACGAGAAATCACCGCCCGCTTCGACAAGGCGATGGACGATAAGAGCATCAATGCCACGACCTTCACGCTGACTGCGCCTGGCGCGGTTGCCATTGGCGGAACTGTGTCCCTGGATGCTGCGAACAATACGGCGATCTTCAAACCGGCCAGCGCGCTGGCGGTCAATACGCTGTTTACCGCAACCGTCACCACCGGAGCCAAGGAGGTGGGGGGAATCGCGCTAGCCAGCAAGGTGACATGGACTTTCACCACCGCAACGGTAGACACGATTCGGCCCACCATCACGGCCAACACCCCGCAAGATAATGCTACCGGCGTGGCCATCAATCGCAAAATTACCGCCACCTTTGATGAGGCGATAGACCCCGCCAGCCTCAGCGCAGCCAGCTTTACCGTGACCGCCGCAGCGGCCACGACGCCCGTTGCAGGCGTGGTGAGTTTGGTTGGCACTACCGTCATCTTCACGCCACCCGCCAGCAACTTGACCCCCAGCACTCAATACACGGCCAAGATCAAGGCCGGCGTCAAGGATCTCGCCGGCAATGCATTGTTGAACGACTTTGTTTGGCGCTTCACCACGGCAGACGCAGCGCAGCCGCTGGCCAAAGGCCCGACACCGGTGGTGCTTGGCACCGCAGGCGATTTTGTGATTCTTGCCAAAACCGGCGTCTCCACCACAGGAACCACCAAAATTGTTGGCGACATTGGACTGAGCCCGGCTGCCGAGACCTTCATCACAGGATTTTCGCAAGCGCGTGATGCTACCAATGAATTTTCGACAGCGCCTACCATCGTAACTGGCAAGCTCTTTGCCGCCAATATGGCAGTGCCTACGCCTTCCAACCTGACCACGTCCGTCGAAAACATGCTAACCGCCTACACCGATGCCGCCGGACGCTCGTTGCCCGACACCACCGAACTGGGCGCCGGCAACATTAGCGGCAAGACCATCCCTCCCGGCCTGCACAAATGGGGCACCGGCCTGTTGCTGGCCTCCGGTGTCACGCTAGATGGCGGCGCCAATGACGTCTGGATCTTTCAAATAGCGCAAGACCTGACCGTGAACAACGGCGTCATTCTGACGCTGAGCGGCGGCGCTCAGGCCAAGAACATCTTCTGGCAGGTCGCCGGCCAGGCGACCCTGGGAACGACGTCTGATTTCAAGGGAACCATCCTGAGTAAAACATTGATCGCGCTGCAGACCGGCGCCAAGCTGACTGGCCGGGCCCTGGCACAAACGGCGGTCACGCTGCAAGCCAACGCCGTGACGGCTCCGGCTCAATAGCCAGGCCGTGAGCGGTTGGAAAAGGATCGTAGGACAGCGGCGCTGATTGACCCTCCCGACCGTTTTCCGCCCAAAAAAAGGACCCACCTGGGTCCTTTTTTTCATGGACGCTGCAATCCGCGCAGCCACACCGCTACAAGTTTGATAGCTTGCGGCGCCCGCGTCTTTGGGGCTATAGGCCTTTTGTCTACACAAACTCCAATCCGGCGACCAGCCCACGCCAAAAAAGCAACAGTAGGTAACGAAGTCGGGCCTTTGGCTGACACTCTGTGCGGCAGCGCACAGATAGCATCCATATGTCCGCGCACATTAAGCGGACGAGAGCCGCTTTTTTCTGCACTGCAGAAGCGGTCTCCAACCTTACAGGATTGCAAATGAAAAATTTTGAGAGCTATTCCAGAGGCCGGACCTGGTCCATGGCATTGCTGCTGAGTGCTTTGGCGGTAGTGGCGACAGGCTGCGGCGGGGGCGGAGGAGGACGAGATCCGATCCTTGGTGCGAACGGAGCGACGGCCATCGTTGTTCCATTGGTCCCCATCGGGCCCGTAGTCCCCTTGGTTCCACCAGCGGGTGCTGTTATTCCCGGCGCTTGTACGGCGGCGGGCCCCACGGTAACCGCGTCAGATCCCACTAATGGCAACCAGTCCGCGTCGACTAGCACCACCGGTGTAGCGAATAATGGCAAATCGGTCACCGCCACATTCGACCAGCCAATGAACGGCGCCACCATCAACGCGATCAGCTTCACGTTGGCGCCAGTGGGCGGGGCGGCGCTGATACCCGCATCGGTCAACTATGACGCTGCCTCTCAGGTAGCGACCTTGACCACAGCCGCCGCTCTCGTGCCGGCAACTTCCTACACGGCGGTAATTCAGGGCGCCGTCACAAATGCCGCAGGTACGACCATCGGCTGTAACTATGTGTGGACCTTCAAGACAGCGGCAGCCCTTATCGCAACGCCTCCTTCTGTCAACCTTGGCTTGGCCGACGCTTTCGGAATTGCGGCCACCGCCGGGATCAGGAACACCCTTACCGCGCCTAATACGCAGATCAATGGCAATGCAGTCTTGTCTGCAACTCCTACTTGCAATGCGGTGGCCTCTCCCGGCGGTAACGGCGCAGCCGGTTTTGGTCTTTGCGGAGGTGCTGCTCCCACCATCAACGGCACGGTTGTCACGCCAACCTTTCCGGACACTACTTCGGCCAACGCGGTCGTGCGCGACCTGCGCGCAGCGTATCTGCGTATCACGCCGCCAGCAGGACCACCTGCCGCCGGTTCATTGGGCGGCGGGACTTCGATCCCTGCGGGCACCACCTTGGGAGCCGCCGCTGGTAGTGCGCCTGTGGTCGGAGACAACCTGTTCTTTCCTGGCGTCTATACCTCCAACACGTCGATCCTGATTACGGGCGACCTCACGCTCGATGCCCAGAACGACCCCAATGCCCGCTTTGTCTTCCAGTCAGCCAGCACCGTCGGCGCAGTAGCCGGCACAGCCTCTCCGGGTCCTCACACGCGCATCCTGTTGATCAACGGTGCCAAGGCTTCCAACGTCTGGTGGCAGGCCGGTTCTGCCGCAACGCTCGGAACCAGCGCTGAATGGCAAGGCAACATACTGGCCGCTGGTGATGTCACGATGGAAACCGGCGCGAGTTCGTGCGGCAGATTGTTCGCTGGGGCGTTTACGTCTGGCGCCTTTGTCTTCGACTCAAACCTGGTTTCCGTGCCAGGGCATGCGAATGCGCCGCCTACCTGCAAGTAGCACGGCATGAGGCCACCAGCGTGAAGGTGGTCCTTTCGCATCAAGAAAACCTGAAATCCCGGTCAAGCGTCAACGTAGACTGGGACGTTTTAAAAAACATCGATCACGTAACAAGCACAAGATTTATTAAATCCTGCTGGAGAAAAATATGAAATTACTCACACAAGCTTCCGGAACGCTGGGTCTGCTGGCACTTGCCGCATTCACCAGCCCCCTCGCCATTGCGCAGGACTCCGGCTGGTACGCCGGCGCCAACGTCGGCCGCTCGCTCGCCACCATTGACGACGCGCGAATCACCAGTGGTCTGCAGGCGGGCGGCCTGGCCACCAGTTCGATTTCCGATCGCGACCGCAATCACGGCTTCAAGCTTTATGGCGGCTACCAGCTCAACAAGAACTTCGCCGTCGAGGGCGGCTATTTTGATCTGGGCAAGTTCGGCTACACCGCCACCACGGTGCCGGCCGGCACGCTGACGGGCGACATCAAGGTCAAGGGCCTGAACCTGGACCTGGTCGGCATCGTGCCCTTGACCGAGAAGTTTTCTGCCTTTGGCCGCGCCGGACTCAACTACGCGCAAGCCAAAGACACCTTCACCGGCACCGGCGCGGTCCGCGTGACCAATCCCAATCCAAGCAAGAGCGGCACTAACCTCAAATTCGGTTTGGGCGTTCAATACGCCTTCACCGAAGCCCTGGCTGTGCGCGCCGAGGCCGAGCGCTACCGCGTCGACGATGCCATCGGCAACAAAGGCCACATCGACCTGCTGTCGGTCGGTCTGATCTACCGCTTTGGTGCCAAGGCGCAAGCCCCCGCACCGCAAGCAGTAGCGCCCGCGCTGGCGCCGGTCCCGGAGGTCGTCGCAGCAACGCCACCTCCTCCACCGCCACCAGCGCCAGCACCGCGCTTTGAAAAGTACACGCTGTCGGCCACCGAAGTGTTTGCCTTCAACAGCGCCGAACTGAAGCCGCAGCAACCCAAGCTTGATGAAATCGCCACCGCCCTCAAGGCCGACAGTTCAGTCAACAACGTCGCCATCACCGGTTATGCCGACCGCATAGGCTCGGAAAAAGCCAACCAGACGCTGTCCGAGCGCCGCGCCGTCTCCGTTAAAACCTACCTGACCAACAAGGGTGTTGAGGCCAATCGCCTGAAGGCCGAAGGCAAGGGCGAAGCCAATCCGGTGGTGGTCTGCAAAGACAAAAAACGCCCCGCGCTCATCAAATGCCTGGAGCCCAATCGCCGCGTCGAAGTCGAGCAAATCACCATCGAACGCCGCGTTCAGTAAGATCTGGTATTGGCGCAGCTAAAACCAGATCGCATCTGCACCTCCCTCGCTACTAATTTAGTAGCTGCCCGCACCCTTCTTGTAAGGGCTGCGGGCTTTTTTTGTACGTTTTTAGGGAAAGAAAACAGCCCGCCAAGGCCCTCAAAACGGCCGCACACCAATCAGCACCGCGTGCGCCCAGAACGCAAACACCGCCCAGGCCACGATGCCCACCAGCAGCGTCATCGCCGTGCCGGCGACCGTACCCGCAGGATAGCGGGCCTGCGTCGCCCGGTCGCGCGCCCGCGCGGCGCGAAAGCTCAATACCGCCCACAACAAGAACCCGCCAAACAGCAGCAAGTCGGCCAGGTTACCGTTGCTCAGTAAATGCGCCAAGGCCCAGACCTTGACCGACAGCACCATCGGGTGATGCAGGCGCGCCTTAAGGGCGTTGCGCGGCACATAGGTGGCCGCCAGCAACACAAACGCGATCAGCATCAAGAGCGCCGCCACATGGCGCATGCCGGCCGGCGGCTGCCACAGCGTCACTGGCTGCTGGCGCGCCAGGCCATAGCCCCACACCAGCAGCACAAAACCCGCAATTGACAGCAGCGCATACAGGCCTTTCCACGCGCCCTGGCCGAGTCGCGCCATCATCGCCGTGCGCCATCCATCGGCCACGATGCGCGTCGAGTGCACGCCGAGAAAAAGAACCAGCCCCAGAATCAGCATGCCCATGTGTCGCCTTTTGAAAGATGTGCCGCGATTGTGGGGGCGGGCGACAAGCGAACCGCCGCCGGAAACCGGCCCGCTATCTTGTCTATAGCTTGTCGTGCCCATCCAGCAAAGGCCAAAGGCCTAACCTTCAGTTGGTCGAATTAGCGCAGCGTGACCCGACGTGGCGTGAAGAGGCGGCTAACGCCGGTCTACGGATGTCGGGTTACGCCCGCGGCTAACCCGACCTACATCGAGGAATAGAGGTCCTTTCCCGCAGCGCTCAGCGCTTGGGCCCCACTGGCCCCCGACGCGACTGAGACTGATTGCTGCCGCCCACATGCGCCTCGCGATCGCTGCGGCTGTCTGGCGTGCGCTGGCCCTGATTCAACTGCGTGGGCGCCTGCTCACCGAGCTTGTTGGTGTCGTTCTCAACCTTGCCGGTCTTGGGCGTCTGCTCGTCGCGTGGATTTTGCTTGTGGCTCATGCTGCTCTCCTGATGTGCGGTTTACCAAAAAAAATGCAGGTTGCTGTCAAGGCGACTGGCTCGCGTTTGCCGGTTGACAACCGTTCCTCATTCTTCACCCTTCGCAGTACGCATCGTGTCAGACGGTGCCGCGACGCGACCACGCAGCGGCGCTTCAGCTGCCGGCAACTGTAATCGCTCGGCCTGTCTACACGCTATGAATTTAATAGCTGCTTGCGCCCATGCAGTATGGGCTGTATGCCATTTTTGTGTAGATTTGTCGAGAGTAGATCGGCTTATCCGCAGGCGAAAGCCGTCATCAGAGGGAAACGGGGCTCTAATTCCAGATCAACGCTGCCATTCAAGGGGTTTGCACGGTAGTTGACTCCCGATAGGCCCGGTAGTCCACATCTTGTGTCCACCGCGTGACCTGCCCTTTGATTGAAATAACAGCTTCTACTTGCATCGCACGATCCATTATTTGTCGAAATGTAAAGCGGTATTGAAAGAAAAGCGCCTGCGAAATTCTTGGCGAAGTGGCAGCTTTCGCTCGCTGCGGCGGCAGGTTTTTTGGAATTTGACTCTAGTCGCCCTCATCGAAACGGAGATTTTCCCGCCACATCAAAACTATAAAAACTGATACTAATATTGGTCATATTCACAATAATCGGTAAACATTCTGAAACTTATTGACAATAATATTTCACTTTGAAACAATTACGTCGGTTTCTGTTTCACATTGACAGTATTTGAACAAGGGAAAAGATGGCACCGATTAAACGTATCGTCACATTGGCGGTGGCTGCAATGATTGCGGGTTGTGGTAGCGGCGGTGGTGGTGGCGATAGTGCCCCATTTGACGACAGTCTGACGATTCAGGGTGATGCCGTAAAAGGCCCGATATCCCAGGCCAACATCAGCCTGTACAAGACTGCTGCAGACGGTCAGCAGGGTGACTTGTTGAAAGAAACGACGTCCGACAGCAAAGGGCATTACAGCCTCACGGCGAAAGGGTACAGCGGCGTCGTGCTGCTGATCGCCAGCGCTGTGCCTGGCACCACGATGTTCGACGAAGCGACGGGGCAAACCATTGTTCCGGCGACGGGCTTCCGCTTGCGGGCCAGCTTCCCGGTTGAAAGCGGCAAGCCGCATAGTGCCCAGATCAACCCCTTCACCGATTTGGCGACGGCCACGGCGCTGGCGAAAACTGGAGGTCTTACTGCCACCAATGTGGACCAGGCCAACACCGACCTGGCCGCAGCGCTGACTTTTAACCCGTTGACAAGCGCAGCCACATTTGACGTAAACAACAAGCCCACCAATGCGCCAGCGGCCGCCCTGGCTGCAGTGTCGGACATGGCCTTGTCGGGCAGCCTAAATTGCGCCACAGGCGATCAGGCCGTCAAAGTTGCTTGCGTGACCACGGCGTTGTCGGCAAAAGGTCTGAGCGATACAGGCATGAAATCCGCCTTGCAAACCTCTATTAATCGAGTCAACGATTTCTATGGTCTGCCGGCCTTCACCATCACCGATTCTTCTGGAACGCCGCTTTCTGCCGCCACGCCGTTGGAGCAGGCCAAAGACTTCATGGGCACGCTGCGTAGCAACGCCAAGGCACTGGACGCAGCCGATCTGTCGCTGCAGACCGAACTGCAAAAAGTCGGCGACGACATCCGCGGCCGCACAGCGCCTCTGACCAGCGCCAACGTTGACGCGCTGAATGTGGCGCGCCTGGGCGCGGATTTCTGGAACGATGTGATCAAGGGCAATGCGCCGTTTGTGGTCACACAGCGTGTCTTCAATGGCTATGAGTACCCGGCAACCTGCAGCTTCTACAAAGATGCCAATTACACGGCGCCGGCAACCTCAAAAGCCGACGCCAATTACGTGGCCTGCCACACAGCCTTTCAACCTATTCTCGCGACCGATGCAAATGGTGAGTACAAGCGTTGCGTTGCCGTCGGCGAATGGTGTGACACGACCTGGACTTATCGTGTGAGCCTGCACCCTGACTTAGCCGACGCGAACAAGTTTACTGTTTACACCCAGACGCGGGAAACGAAATACACGGCCAAGACCTTCGCGCCGTCGGGATACGTCAATAACTGGGTTCCGAGCGAGATTAAGCATTACGGCGCGGCCTTCCCAGGCAATTTAGCCACGCTGGCCACGCAGCGCGACGGCAATGGCAAGATCACCGCGCTGAAATTGGCCGGCGAGCTTTCGCCCGCTTTCAGCATTACGCGCAACTGGACGTCCCGCTTCGACAGTGTTTTGAAGCGCTGGGTCTACAAACCCAACGTAGTGGCAACCTTACTCGGCGACAAGCACAATGTTGCACTGTCCGCAGCACTCACCAAGTTAGGTGAGTTGGACAAGCTGGCTGTCTCTGGTTCTATGGACCTGATCAAGGCAGGCGCGCTGGAATCCCGTATCGAGCTGGCCGAGGGCTCCTACCTGCAGGCCAAACCCGATGGCACGAGCGGCTACTCGGCGCAGGACGGCAGCCAGGAAATGTTGCTCAAGCTCAAAGGCAGCACAACTGGCAGCACCCTGGCAGGCGATTTGAAAATTAGCGCCTTCAAGCTGGACGCCTCGAGCACCAGCTATATCCCGACGCTGGTGTCTTTTGCCGGCAGCGTGCAGCGTAATGGTGTCAGTTTCTTTGAGGGCACGCTGACAGGCGAGGCACTCAACCACGCCAGTTTCAAGAGCAACGCCTCGCGCAGCGCCAGCAACGTGCAAATCATGCGAGCCGGTTTTGACGGCAAGGTCACGATTGCGAACCGCCCGGTGCTGAAAGTGAAGTTATCCGTTACTCAAAACGACACGGGCAGCGACGCGACGAACACCACGGCCCTCAACGGCCAGTATGCTCAGGGTTTGATCGTTATTAACATGACCGGCGCTGGCAGCGCAGCAGCAAATAGCATCACCTTGGAAAGCACACGCGGAGTCAAGCTGGTCATCGACAAGTCGAAGACGACTTATCCGCTGACGAAGAGCGGCCAGGTGGTGGGTGAGTATTCAACGCTCAACAACCGCATCACTTACACCGACAGCAGCTACGAACAGTTTTAAGCTCTGCTGACCGCTGTTTTTACTCACCTAACGCCCGCATCATGCGGGCGTTTTTTTGTGTCTTGAGTATGGAAAATCACCTTTTCAGAATTTCTTCCCTCTGCATGATTTCGGCGCTGTTCAGCCTGCCATCACTCGGGCAAGAACCGTCCTCCCGCAGGCCGGGGGTGACGCCGGCGCCCTGGACAATTAGCGCCACAGTAGGCGAGGAATCCATTGGTCAAGGCCTGCCGGTGCTGGCCCTGGACCTCCCCGACTGGCCCAGCTATCGCTCGCGGCAGGCCAGCAAGCCGCGCGCATCGCGCAGCATTTGGGCCGAACTGAATGCCACCCATCCCGGTGGCTGGCGCGTGGGAGCACTGGTACGCGCTGAGGCATGGCTGCAGGCCAGTCCCGATACCGTCACTTTAGCTGCGCTGGAGGCCACCAAAACCGACCCCGACATCAATTACAGCTATGACCTGAACGCCCGTGGCCAAAGCTGGCAGGGCCGGGGCATTCGACTGGGTACGCCCTGGCTGCAACTAGATGCGGCGCGGCGATGGCACTGGCAGGCGGATGCCCAGCTGTTGCGACTGCAGCAATTTAGAACAATCGACGTGTCAGGAAATATGGTTTACCGGGGCGGGGACGTGTACGACGTCAATGTGCAAACCCAGCGCTCCAATCCGGGCATCACCGGACCGTTCTTGCCCGCTTCCGGTCGTTCCGGTCTGGGATCGTCCCTGTCCCTGGCTCTGCAGGGCGAGCCAGCAGCACGATGGAAGTTGCAACTGCGCGCCGACGACCTTCTGTCGCGGCTGGCGTGGTCTGATCTGACCACCGACACTGCCACCCTGAACTCTCAGGTCATCAGCCGGGCTGCAGACGGTTCGTTAAATTATGGACCCCTGATCCAAGGTCAAAAGACCCTCACGCGCGTCTCAGGCCGGATCGGCGTGCACTGGCAGGCCAAGGCCAGCTGGGCTGCTTTCGAATCGAGCGGCCGGCCCGACGCGTTGACCCTGCGGGCCGATCGTAAGGCAGGGCTCAGTCAATACTGGCTGGGCTGGGACGGCGGCGATACAGGACGCAACAGGCCGCATTGGCGTCTCGAGATTGAGCCGCTACGACGCGCTGCCAGCGCGGGAGTGGTCTGGGGCGGCTGGCACGCGCTGCTGGCAAGTGATGGCAAAGGCACGGGCTCAGAGTTCAGATCCTGGAACATCGGCTGGGGAACCGATTTTTAATTCGCCCAGCCAAAACTGGGTGATTCCCCTTTAAAGCAGCTTCATCCTCTTCGCTGCTTCACGCAGCTCCCCCCTGAAGTCGGGGTGCGCAATCGATATCAAGGCTTCGCAGCGCTGGTGAGCGGTCTTGCCGCGCAGCTGGGCCACGCCGTATTCCGTCACCACATAGTTGATATCGTTCTTGCTGGTTGACATATGGGTGCCGGCGCATAGGGTGGGCACGATGCGGGAGATGGTGTCGTGCTTGGCGGTTGAGGGCAGGACGATAAAGGCTTTGCCGCCATTGGATCGATTGGCGGCACGCACGAAGTCGGTCTGCCCGCCAGTGCCGGAGTAAGGCGAAAAAGCCAGGCTTTCCGAGCCGCACTGGCCCATAAAGTCGATCTGCATGGTCGCGTTGATGGCGTGCAGGTTGTCGTTCTGGCCCGCCAGGTAGGGGTCGTTGGTGAAACCGACCGGGTGCATCTCGACGGCCGGGTTGCGGTGCAAAAATTCGTAGAGTTTTTTCGAGCCCAGCGCGAAGGTGGCCAGCATCTTGCCGGGCTGGTAGTTCTTTTTGCGGTTGGTGACCACGCCAGCATCCACCAGGCTCATGATGCCGTCGCCAATCATTTCGGTATGGATGCCCAGGTCGTGCTTGTCGGTCAGCTGCATCACCACCGCATCGGGGATGCCGCCGTAGCCGATCTGAAGCGTCGCGCCATCGGGAATCATGTCGGCCACGAACTTGCCGATGGCCTCCTGCACCGGGCCAATTTTGGGCAGGCCGACTTCTAGAAGCGCGTCCTTACTTTCGGTTAAAGCCGCCACCTGCGAGATATGGATGTGGCAGTTGCCGTTGGCAAAGGGCACGTTCGGGTTCACCTCCAGCACCACGGCGCGAGCTTGCTCTATCGCCGCCAGGGTGTAGTCAGGCGCCAGCGACAGAGAGAAATAACCGTGTTCGTCCATCGGCGATGCCATGGAAAACACGACGTCCGCGGGAATCAGCTTGCGCTTGAGCAGCTCCGGCAGTTCGGAAAAATTCGCCGGAATGTAGTCGACCCAGCCTTCCTGTCCGCCGGCGCGCGAGATGCCGCTGAAAAAATAGGCGATGTGCCGCACATGCTCGGTGGTTTCCGGGTCGAAATAATCGTACTTGCGCACCGGCAAAATTTGCGACACCCGCACATTGCGCAAACCCAGGCGTGCCGCCGACAGTGCCGTCAGCAGGGAGGGCGGCTCGCCGACGGCTGTGGGAACGACGATGGTGTCACCATTCATGACGACACCAATGGCATCGGCGGAGGACATGCGTTTTTGCTGGTACAGGGTTTGAACGGACATGGCAGCTTTCTCTTTGAGCTATTTTTAATAACTTTTGATGATCGCATGGCAGGCCGCCACCAAGCTGACGCGGGCTCCGGAGCCGGTTGGACCTGAGAATTGCCGGCGGCAAAACACCGCCGTTGCAGCATTGCGGCGGTTACCATTTGCCCATGCTGAAAGAGACTCTGGGCGCGGCGCGCGACATGGGACGCCTCAATGAAATTGCCGGCGTGCTGATTCGCCACGGCTTGGGCGACAGCGTGCGGCGCCTCGGCCTGGCCGACAAGCTGGAGCGTGCCGGCCATGCCATCCGCTGGGAGCATGTGGCCGACCTGGCGCGCATCGAGCCGCCGGTGCAGGTGCGCCTGGCGATGGAAGAGCTGGGCCCCACCTTTGTCAAGCTCGGGCAGATCCTGGCTGGCCGCGCCGACCTCTTCGGCCCCGAATGGATTGCCCAGTTCGAGCGCCTGCACAGCCAGGTGCCAGCGCTGCCACTGGACCAGCTGCGGTCGCAGTTGCGCGAAGACCTGGGCGGCGAGCCCGAAGCGGTGTTCGCGCGTTTTGATGTGGAGCCACTGGCCGCCGCGTCGATCGCGCAGGTGCACCGCGCGCAGCTGAAAGACGGCACCGAGGTTGTCGTCAAGATACGCCGCCCCGGCATCACCGAAGTGATCGAGGCCGACCTGCGCCTGCTGGCCCGCCTGGCCGCGCTGGCCGAGGCTGAGATGGCCGCGCTCAAGCCCTACCACCCGCAGCAGCTGGTGCGCGAGTTTGCCAAGTCGCTGCGGCGCGAGCTTGATCTGGCCGCCGAATGCCGCCACGCCGAGCGCATTGCCGCCAACCTGGTGGCCCTGCCGCACATCGTGATTCCGCGCGTGTATTGGGCGCACACCGGCGAGCGCGTCAATGTGCAGGACTATGTGGGCGGCAGTCACAGCGAACTCAGCGTTGCGGGCGGCCAGCTCGATCAGCTCACGGCCGAGGCCGGTTTTGACCGCCCCCTGCTGGCGCGGCGCGGCGCCCACGCGGTGCTCAAAATGATCGTCGAAGATGGCTTTTTTCACGCCGATCCGCACCCCGGCAATGTGTTTTACCTGAGCGGCAACCGCATTGCCTTTATCGACTTCGGCATGGTGGGCCGGCTTTCGGCGCGGCGCCGCGAAGAGCTGCTCGACTTACTGCTGGGCCTGGTGGAGCGCCAGCCGAAGGCCGTCGCCGAGGTGCTGCTCGACTGGACCGGCGACGAGCACGGGCTGAACCTGGCGCAGCTTGAAAACGAGATCGAAGCTTTTGTCGACCAGTACCACGGCACGCCGCTGGCGCAGCTCCACCTGGGCCAGATGCTGGCCGATATCAGCGTCATCTTGCGTGAGCACCACTTGGGTCTGCCGCCCGATCTGGCGCTGCTGATCAAGGCCTTCATCAGCCTGGAGGGCATGGGCCGCGGCCTGGACCCGGACTTTCACATGACCACCGAGGCGCTGCCGCTGCTGCGCCAGGTGGTGCGCGCTGGTTACCGGCCGCAGGTGTTGGCCGCGCGGGCCTGGCAGACGCTGCGCCGCACGCTGGCCGTCGCCGAGCAGCTGCCGCACGATGTCTCGCGCCTGCTGCGCAATGCACGGCGCGGCCGGCTGCAGGTCAGCATAGAACTGGCGCACCTCAAGCGCGTGGGCGACCAGATCGACCGCGCCGCGAATCGGCTGGCCATGGCGCTGGTGATTGCCGCGCTCATCATTGGCGCGTCCATCGTCATGACGGTCAAGGGTGGCCCCACGCTGTTCGGCCTGCCTGCCTTCGGCTTTTTGGGCTTTGGCGGCGCCGTGCTGGGCGGCTTGTGGCTGGTGCGCGCCATCTGGCGCAGCAGCCGAAGCCGCGGGCTGGATGACGCGGAGTCATAACACGCTATTGAATTGATAGCTACTCGCGCCCGTAAATATTGGGCTAGCGGTCTTTTTTATCGGTTTTTTTGCCCCCACCAATTGCAGCCAATAAAACCGTCTGCCTCCCCGGCTTAGCCCCTTCCCGCCTTTGGGGGAAGGTTGGCATGGGGGTTTCGACGATGGTGATTCAGGCCTGCAAGTCAATGAGAACGGGCGCGGCCAGCTACGAAATAGATAGCGTTACTCGAGCCAGCTCCGCGGCTCCATCCCAGCCGTCTCCCAATGGGGGAAGGGGCTATACCGATTCGGGGAAATCCCGCATGGCGTGGGCTGTTTTTTCTAGCCGCCACCGCGCTGCATGTAAAGGTCAAAGCGCTTCATGAAGGTGTAGCGCTGGGCCTCGTCCAGCCCGGCAAAGCGAAAGCACACCAGCAGGCGCGGCATGCGCAGCAACGCAATCACGCGCGCCTCGCCGGTTCGCCAGGTCAGGTCCAGCGTGCCGTCGCCAATGCGCACATCGGCTGCATGGGCCTGCAGCTTCCAATGCTGCGCGCCAATGGCATCGGGCAGCCACATCAGCCATTCGGCCTCGGTGCAGCCCATCTCGCGCTCAAAGTGTTCAGGGTAGAAGGCTTGCACTCAACGGCCCGCCTCAACCACCCGCGATAGGCGGCCAGATCGCCAGCACGTCGCCTTCCTTGAGCGTGTGCGTCAGGCGCTGCTCAGGCTGGATGTAGTGACCGTTGACCAGCACCAGATGCACCAGCCTGGGCGGCAGCCCAAACGGCTCGATGATCTGGCTGATGGGCGCGTCAGGCGCCACCTCCAGCTCGACGATGTTGCTGCGCCGCGCCGTCACCGGCAGGTAGTCGGTCAGCGTGGCAAACAGTTTAAAAGTGATTTTCATCGGCGCCGCTCGTCGGCCGCGCCGCTCCACTGGCCCTGCCCTTGGGCACTGGCCAGATAGGCCTGCATCAGCCGGGTCGGGTCTTTGGCCAGGATGTCTTTCCAGCGGCCCAGCGGCACGGCGCCTTCGACCAGCCCGCGCATCACGCCTACATGCTCGGTCCAGCCGACGCTGTTGCAGCCGACCAGCACGTCGCCCTTGAACTGCAGGCTCAGATGCCGGCCCTTGCCGCCGTCGGCCTGGCGCTCGGTCAGTTCGACCTGCTCGCCACCGGGCAGGCCTTGCCAGGTGCCAAAGCTGGCTGAAATCAGGCCCAGCGTATCGAGCACGTTGATCTGCGTCACGCCCTTCAGTTCGGTGCGCTGGCCCAGCATGTTGAGCGCGGCCACGCGCGCCTGTTCGGCCGCGTTGGGCTGAATGGCGCTGACGATGGTGGTGCCGCTGACCTTGTCAAAGGCTTCGGCGCAGTCGCCCGCTGCGTAAATGCCGGGCACGCTGGTTTGCAGGTACTCGTCGGTCAGCACGCCCTGCAGGCAGGTGATGCCGGAGTTTTCAAGAAACGCAATGTTGGGCTTGACGCCGGTGGCGCTGATGACCAGTTCGGCTTCGACGATTTGTCCGTTGGACAGGCGCACCTTTAACGGCGTGCCTGCCTCGATGGCTTCAACCCGGGTACCGGTAAACACCTGCACGCCCTGCGTTTCGCACCAGTCGCGAATCATGCCGCCAGCCACCGGGCCCATCATGCGCGGCACCATGCGGTCGCCCATCTCGACCACGCTGAGCTTGACGCCGCGCGCGGACAGCGCTTCCATGATGATGCAGCCGATGAAGCCCGCGCCCATCTGCAGCACGCGCGCGCCGGGCTGGGCCAGCGCCATAATGCTGCGCGCGTCTTCCAGCGTCCAGCAGGGATGCACGCCCGCGCTGTCCATGCCGGGAATCGGCGGGCGCACCGGCTGCGAGCCGGTGGCAACCAGCAGCCGGTCGTAGGTCAGCGTCTGGCCGTTCTCCAAGGCTATGCTTTTTGTAGCAATGTCGACTGACTTGGCGCGACTCTGGAGCTGGCTGATCTTCAAATCGGCATAGTGCGAGGCGCCCTTGCGCAGGTAAGTGCCGCGCTCGTCGATGTTGCCCATCAACAGGTAGGGAATCGCCATGCGTGAGTAAGGCGGCTCTACTTCGTCGCCGACCAGCGTGATGCGGTCGTCAGGCGCGTGCTTGCGCAGCGTTTCAGCGGCAATCACACCGGCGGGGCCTGCGCCCAGAATGACGTGGTGGGTCATGAATGGATCCTCCAAAAATAAAAAAAGGGGCAGACTTGCGCTCGCCCCTTCCCGCTGACCAACTCGCGTTAACGCTGCTTTACAGGCTCAAGCGTTCCCGCGTCGCGGCCGTCGGCACGCCTTCGCTGTCCCAGCCGCGCGCGGCGTAGTACTTGGGCAGCATTTCAGCCAGCATGTTGACCTTGCCCTTGGCCGGGCCGGTCTTGGCGGCCTCGGTCAGCAGGCGCTTGGGCAGCGAGTCGTCGGCCTTGGTAAAACCGGCAGCGTTGTTGAACTCGCGCTCCATGTTCCAGATACGCTCGCCGATTTTTTCGAGTTCTTCGGTGGTGTACTGTTCGCCGCAGGCCGCCTGCAGCTGCGGCGCCACATCGGCCAAGCCCCAGGCAAAGGAGGTGAATACGCAAATCCCGGCCGAGTCGAACACAGCGGTGGCATCCTGAAACGCCTTGACCAGCTCGGGCTTGCCTTCGTGCTCCAGCGGGTCGGTTTTGACCGGAATGCCCAGCACTTCCGAGGCAATCGTGTAGCCGCGCAAATGGCAGCCGCCCCGGTTGGAGGTGGCGTAAGCCAGGCCAATGCCCTGAATGGCACGGCCGTCGTAGGCCGGAAACTCCTGGCCCTTGGACGACATCGACAAATCCGGATGACCATATTTAGCCGTCAGGCGCTTGGAACCTTGGCCAATTTCCTTGCCAAAGCCACGGCTGTAAATGGTTTCCTCAACCAGAAAAGCCAGCGCCTTGGCCGAGCCGAATGGCGCCTCCATGCCGATCTGCTCTTTGCTCAACACGCCCATTTCGTACAGCTCCATCACCGCGCCTATGGTGGCGCCAAAGCTGATCGGGTCTATGCCCTCCTCGTTGCACAGCATGGTGCAGTACTGCAGGGTCTCCAGGTCCTTCACGCCGTTGGCGGCGCCCAGCGCCCAGGCCGCTTCGTATTCAAGCCCGCCATTGGCGCCCCAGTACTGGGGCTTGTTGGCCACGGTGAAATGGGTCTCGTCCATCTTGCTGATGCGCCCGCAGGCAATGGTGCAGCCAAAGCAGGCCTGGTTGGTTACCAGCTGCGCCTTGCCGTCGGTCGCGCGCGGCGTCGCCATGGCTTCGGCAGAAATATCCTTGGCGCTTTCAAACTGCACGTCCTGGTGATTGCGCGTTGGCAGCGCGCCCACTTCGTTGATGACGTTCATCAACACCTGCGTGCCAAAAGCCGGCAGGCCCTGGCCGGTGACGGCGTTGTCGTGCAGGATCTTTTTCTTCTCGTAGGTCACCTTCATGAAGGCCTTGGGATCGCGGACATTGCCGACGCCAATCGTGCCGCGCACCGCAATCGCTTTCAGGTTTTTGCTGCCCATGACGGTACCGACGCCGGAACGGCCGGCGGCGCGGTGCAGGTCGTTGACCACCGCCGCATACAGCACGCCGTTTTCACCGGCCTTGCCGATGCTGGAAACGCGCACCAGCGGATCCTGCAGGCCTTTCTTGATCATCGCCTCGGTTTCCCACACGCTCTTGCCCCACAGCCAAGCCGCGTCGCGCAACTCGGCCGTGTCGTCGTTGATGTAGAGGTAGACCGGCTTGGCCGACTTGCCCTCAAAAATCACCATGTCCCAGCCCGCCATTTTGAGCTCGGCGCCCCAGTAGCCGCCCGAGTTTGAGCAGGCAATGGCCCCCGTCAACGGGCTTTTGGTGATGACGGTGTAGCGCCCGCCGGTGGAGGCCATGGTGCCGGTCAGCGGCCCGGTGGCCCAGATGATCTTGTTGTCTGGCGACAGTGGATCGACTTTGGGGTCGACTTCTGACACCAGGTATTTGCTGCCCAGCCCGCGCGAGCCCAGGTAGGTCTGCGCCCAGTCCATGTTGAGGGGTTCGGACGTGACGGTGCCAGCCGTCAGATTAACGCGAAGGATTTTTTTGGCCCAAGACATAGTCGTTTCTCCTTAAGCGCTTACGCGGAAGTGGCTTGATTGCCAAGCTTGTCTGCCCATTGCTTCATCCGGTCCAGGCCGGTCCAGTTGGCGTCAATATAGGTGATGGCCTGGGTCGGGCAGGCCTCCACGCAGGCCGGCTCGCCACCGCACAGGTCGCACTTTTGCACCTTGCCGGTTTCCTGCACGTAGTTGATGGTGCCAAACGGGCAGGCGATGGTGCAGACCTTACAGCCAACGCAGGTGCTGTCGTTGACCACCTTGGCGCCTGTGAGTTTGTCGAGCGTGATGGCCTCGACCGGGCAGGCGTGCAGGCACCAGGCTTCGTCGCACTGGGTGCAGGTGTAGGGCACTTTCTTGCCGGTATCGTGAAAGTCAAATACCTTGATGCGCGACTTGGCGGGGGCAAAGACGCCATAGTTCTCGTAAGAACAAGCCATCTCGCACTGCAAACAGCCGGTGCATTTTTCCGGGTTGATGTGCAACACCTTTTGCATGCTGGTCTCCCTTTGATAACGGCACCCTGTGGACGCCTGGCCTATGAATGAAATTACTTAGGTATTGTTGAATTCAGCCCTTTGAACGCAGCTAGGGCAAACCCTTAAATCTCCTGGTATCCCCTGAAATTCTCAGAATGCGACAGATGGAGAACGTGCAAGCCTTCCGGAATTTCACCTGGTACGTCAAGAAAATCAGCCTGTAGCCCGCTTTTCACCTGCGCAAGCAGCTATTATTTTTATAGCAAGCCAGTCTCGGGAAGAAATGCCGGCACGCCTGCGCTGCCTGCTGCATACGCACTGTCTTCAGCTGACTATCCCCTGGCATGCCAGGTAGAAACCCACTGGGCGCGTATTACGCCCGACCCGACGCAGCCAAACGGCCGGTTCCCGATATATTACCGACGGTTGCAAAGGCTTCGTTACAACTGGTCTCAAAACTGTATGCTTACTAATTAATTTCGAAAAAAAGTCGGCTCACAAAGGAGCATCCAGCAATAGTGAACCAACCATCAATTTGGGAGGCGGCATGACTCACCCCCGCCCGCAAACGGATAAAGCATCGAGCGATGCCGAACTACGGTCGCGCACGGACGAGGTGAATTGTTTCAACCGCACGGCTGCCGGCCGCGAGTTGCGCATGATTGAGCTGGAAAACGAGGTCAACGAACTCTGTCAGCGGCATGGCGAGGCCGAGCGGTATCCGTTTGCGTCAAGGGCGTATCAGGCGGTGGAGTCCCTGGGTGCGCTTGATCAGCGCCGCGCCGCGCTCAAGCGGATGGACGAGCCGGTTCATTCCCCCAAGGCGGCGCAAAGGCTTAACTCAGAATTGCGCGAAAGCACGGACCGCTATGGCACGATTTTAGAATCCATGGACGATGGCTTTTGCATCGTCGAAAAAGTTCTGGGCGAAGCGGACGAGCTGCTGGATTTTCGCTACGTCGAAGCCAATCCGGCATTCGTGGCGCAATCCGGTGCGAACGATGCGGCCGGCGTGGTTGGAAAAACCATCCGGCAACTGTTTCCCGGCATTTCCGAGGACTGGTTTGCCACTTATGACACCGTTCTCAGAACGGGCGAGTCCCTCCGGTTTGAACGCGAACTTATTCCCGGGGAACGGGTGCTGGAACTCTTCGTCTTTCAGGTAGCAGTTAAAACCCATCGTGGCCTTGCAATCATCTTCAAAGACATCACCAAGCGCAAGCACGCGGAGGAAGCCTTGCGCGACAGCGAAGCGTTCAACCGCAGCATTATCAAAAGCAGCCCCGACTGCATCAAGGTTTTGGACCTGGAGGGAAATTTGCTGTCCATGCTAAGTGGGCAGGAACTGCTTGGCATTGAAGACATCCAGCCGTTTTTGAACACATCCTGGATTGACTTCTGGAAAGATGGGGACAGGGCGGCTGCGCGGGCGGCGATCCATGCGGCGCTGGCGGGCGGCAAAGGAAACTTCGTCGGGTTCTTCCGCACGCCTCTCGGGCAACCCAAGTGGTGGGACATGGTGATTTCGCCGATTCTTGATCTGAATGGTAAGCCTGCGCGGCTGCTCGCCGTTTCGCGCGATGTGACCCAGCGCAGACAGGCGGAAATGAATCTCGCGTTTCTGGCCTCGGTCAGCCAGGATCTCGTGCGTTGGGCGAACGTGGACGAAATGATGCAGACGGTCGGCGCAAAAATGGCCGGGCATCTCCAACTCTCGCTCTGTGCGTTCGCCGAAATTAACGAAACGGCAAAGCAGGTGGTTATCAACCATGACTGGCATAGCGAACATGTGCCTGGTCTGGTCGGCGTTCATCGTCTTGCGGATTTTGTGGAAGATGAATTTATACGGGTGGCGCGTGCGGGGGAAGTTATCGTTGTACGCAACACCGCCGCGGATCCGCGCACCGAACCTGGAAAATTCGCGGCGCTAAAGATTGCATCGTTCCTCTGCGTGCCGCTCATCCAGGACGGGCAATGGCGCTTTGCGCTGTGCCTTTATAAATCCGTGGCCTATGACTGGCGGGAAGACGAGATTGCGCTAACGCGCGAACTGACCGCGCGCATCTGGACGCGATTGGAACGCCTGCGGGCCGAAGCCGCGTTGCGCGAGAGCGAGCAACGCTATCGCACGCTGTTTGAATCCATCGACGAAGGTTTTTGCATCATCGAGAAAGTTGAAGACGACGCCGATGCACTTACGGGTGAAGCCCGGGCGCCACTGGATTTTCGCTATATCGAAGCCAACGCGGCGTTCGAGGTGCAATCCGGCGTGTTTGACGTGGTCGGCAAAACCATCCGGCAAGTGGTACCAGGCATCACGGATGACTGGCTCCTTACTTATGACGCTGTGCTGCGCACCGGCAAATCGACCCGATTCGAACGAGAGCTCTTGGACAAGGGGCGCGTGCGCGAGCTCGAAGTCTGCACTTTCCGCGTCCAGGCTAAAACACGAGCTTGTGTTGCGGTTATCTTCAAAGACGTCACCGCGCGCAAGCAGGCCGAGCAAGCCTTGCTTCAACGCACCGCCCAGTTCAAGACCCTCATCGACGAAGCGCCCCTGGGCATTTACATGATTGATGCCGACTTTCGGATTCGGCAGGCCAACCCCACTGCACTGCCGGCGTTTGGAAATATTCCTGACCTGATTGGCCGTGACTTTGCCGAAGTGCTGCACATTTTGTGGCCAAAGGCTTGGGCTGATGCAAACGTCAAAAAATTTCGCCACACGCTGGAAACCGGCGAACCCAGCTTTGTGCCTGAAATGATTGAAGAGCGGGCTGACCGCCAGACGACAGAATATTACGAGTGGCAGATCAACCGTATTGCGCTGCCTGAGGGCGGTTTTGGGGTGGTGTGCTATTTCCGCGACATCTCCAGGCGCGTGCTGGCGCAGCAGCAAATTCGAGAATCCGAAGAACGCTATCGCAGTTTGTTCAATTCGATGGACGAAGGCTTTTGCATCATCGAAATGATTTTTGACGAGCACGACAAACCGATCGATTACCGGTTTCTGGAAGTCAATCCTCCTTTCGAGAAGCTGACCGGTTTGCAAGACGCGCGGGGAAAACGTATCCGCGAATTCACCCATGATCAAGAAGAATATTGGTTTGAAATTTACGGCAAAGTCGCGCTGACGGGCGAAGCGATTCGGTTTGTCAACGAAGCGAAATCGTTGAACCGCTGGTTCGATGTCTATGCCTTCCAGATCGGCGATCCGGCAAGCCGAAAAGTCGCTATCCTTTTTAACAATATCACCGAACGGAAAAAGTCCGAGCGGCAATTACAGGAGCACGCCGAAACGCTGGCTGACCTCGACCGCCGCAAGGACGAGTTTCTGGCCATGCTCAGCCATGAACTGCGCAACCCGCTGGCTCCCATCTCCAACGCCGTGCACCTGCTTCGCCTGCACAAGAACGAAGATCCGGTCCAGCAGCAGGCCCGCGCCATCATCGAGCGACAGGTCGGGCAACTCAATCATCTGGTCGATGACCTGCTGGAAGTCTCGCGCATCACCACCGGCCGGGTTCAGCTTCGCCGGCAGCAGGTTGCGCTGGGCGGCATCGTGGAGCGGGCGGTTGAAACGGCGCAGCCGCTGATCGCGCAACGCCGCCATGAACTGACGGTGTCGCTGCCGCCGCAACCGATCTGGCTGCATGCAGATGCCTCCCGGCTGGAGCAGGTGGTGGTGAACCTGCTGACGAACGCCGCCAAGTACACCGACGAAGGTGGCGGCATCGGGCTGAGCGTCCAGCAGGACGGCGATAACGCCGTGCTCCGGGTTCGGGATAGCGGCATTGGCATTGCCCCTGAGCTC
The DNA here is from genome assembly GCF_012927455.1 of Polaromonas sp. Taxonomy (GTDB): domain Bacteria; phylum Pseudomonadota; class Gammaproteobacteria; order Burkholderiales; family Burkholderiaceae_C; genus Polaromonas. Next base: position 477,153 of record NZ_JABBPE010000016.1, read on the forward strand.
TTGCCCTGTATCTTTGAGCTGTTCACGCAGGCAGAGCGCTCACTGGACCGCTCGCAAGGCGGCCTGGGTATCGGCCTGTGCCTGGTGCAACGGCTGGTGGAACTGCACGGCGGAACGGTAGCGGTTCACAGCGTGCTGGGCCACGGCAGCGAGTTTACGGTGCGACTGCCGCTAGCGCTGGCTTGCCTGCCGCCGTCGCCTTCACCATTGATTGATGCGGTCCGGCCAAACAGCAACCACTACCGGGTGCTGGTGGTCGATGACAACGTGGATACGACTCAAAGCCTGGGGGATTTATTGAGCCTGTCAGGCCATGAGATCCAACTGGCGCACGATGGCCCGGCCGCAGTGGCCGCGGCCATCGCCTGGCGCCCGGATGTGGTGCTGCTGGATATCGGCCTGCCGGGCTTTAGCGGATTCGAGGTGGCGAAGCGGATTCGTCAGGAAACCACGCTCAGGAACATCGTGCTGGTCGCCCTGACCGGGTACGGCAAACAGGTAGATCGGCAGCGTTCGCAGGATACAGGGTTTGACCACCATCTGGTCAAGCCGGCAGACTTCGAAGAGGTGGAGAAAATCCTGGCGAGCCTCCCGCAGAAGGCGACGTGAGTTATAGGGGCCAGATCCTCATAAGTCGCTGCCACAGTTACTGGAGGACTTCATGCGATGGCGTGATATCAGCCCCGAGACAAAAAACTGTGTGACCGGCTGTTGCCTGCGGGACTGAACCCCCATCAATCCGGCGCTAAGCTCGCGTTTTCTTTTGCCGAACACCACAAGGAGACAAGCATGCACATTCCCTCCCTCAAGGACGTAGTCAGCGACCAGGAATGGCAGCTGCGCTGCGACCTGGCCGCCTGTTACCGGCTGGTGGCCCTGTACGGCTGGAGTGACCTGGTTTTCACCCACATCAGCGCCAAGCTGCCCGAGTCGGTCACCGGCGCTGGCGCGCACCATTTCCTGATCAACCCCTACGGGCTGATGTTTGACGAGATCACCGCCTCCAGCCTGGTCAAGGTCGACGAGCAATGCAACAAGGTCATCGATTCACCCTTCCCGGTCAATCCGGCCGGTTTTGTCATTCACAGCGCTGTACACGAGGCGCGGCTTGATGCCGGCTGCGTGCTACACACCCACACGCGCGCCGGGGTCGCCGTCAGCGCGCAGGCCGGTGGCGTGCTGGCTATCAGCCAGCAATCGAGCTTTGTACTTGGCTCGCTCGCCTACCATGGCTACGAGGGCGTGGCCTTTCGCGACGATGAAAAGCCGCGTCTGCAGGCCGACCTGGGCAGCGCCAACTTCCTGGTGCTGCGCAACCATGGTCTGCTGGTGGTCGGCAAGACGATTGCCGACGCCTTCCTGAGCATGTACACCTTCGAGAACACCTGCCGCATCCAGATCGACGCGCAGGCCGGCGGCGCGCTGACGCAGGTCAACCCGCGCATCATCCAGGGCGTGGCCGAAGCCATGCGCGTGCAGACCGGCGGCATGGGCGGCGCCTTTGTCTGGCCTTCGTTGATTCGCAAGCTTGACCGCCTCGACGAGAGCTACAAGACCTGAGCAGCGGCTCTCGGTCGCACTGCAGTTTGCTATTAGTTTTATAGCTGCTTGCGCCCGACCATATTGGGTTACAAGCATTTTTTGATGCATTTTTGCAGGTGAAGCAGGCGCCGACGTCACCTGATAGGCAGGGTATGCGGTATGGATGGCGAAGGCCCCCGCGCAAGATTGCACGTCAGCGTGATCGGCCAGCCGCCGCATTGCCGCCAGCGTCTTGCCACACCGAATGGCGCCAAAGCCCTGATGCCAGCGGCCTTGGCGATGGAATCTTCTTGCCAACGCACGTCAGATCGCCTCGCGCGATAACGCGTCACAGCGCGCCACAGCGGCCTCCAATGCTACTAATTAGATAGCTACTCGCGCCCGTGGCTATTGGGCTGAAGCCGAGTTGAGGGCGGGTAGTTCAAGAGTGGTGTAAGAAGTATCTGCCAGGAAGCGCAGAAGTTTCTGCCAGGAAATTCAGCCGATATCTCGTATCGCCCAAGCGCTCTTCCTACTGAAATGGAGCGGTAAATAAGACGGGTCTTCCAGGTTCGATTATTTACCGAGGTAATGCCGCAACGCGTCTGTGATGTCAGTTGGTTTAAGCGCAGACAGTTCTTTTTCAAAAAATTCATTCGGAGAGGGAAAATCATGAAATTTGATCCAGGCAGCCGGACAGCCGGCTCAACAAACGGGAGTGCAGCCATGCCCGCCAGCAGGCCGCTGGCGCTTGTGTGCAAAGGCGTGATGACGCTGGGCATTGCCCTGGCCACTTTGATGCTGGCGGCACCGGCGGCACAAGCGCAGTTGCGGCAGACACAGGCGATCTCGGCATCAACAGTGACCGGCCCGGCAGTGCTGGCAAGGGGCGGCTGCAGCGTCCCCCCCTGTCCGGTCGGTATTGTCGCGGGGCCGCCCACACCTCCCGGCGGGCCTCGGCCGTTCGACTTCATCGGCGCCATCCAGGCATTTACCGTATCGGCTCCCGGCAATCTGTTTTCCGGCGGCAGCATCACGGTTAACGGCATCACGATTGTTATTCCCACCAACCTGGTGATGACGCTGCCAGCCAATTACCTGACGGTGGGGCAATTGTTCGCCCAATCCCCGATTGCGGGCCGCTCCGCGCTCGCGCTCAACGACCTCCCCGCACCAATTGCCGCATATGAGGCAAGCATCTCCGGCAATATCGTGAACGGCGTCTACATTGCCGGTCTGGTCGGCATTGCGCAGCAGTCGCTCAACACCGCCAGCGGCGTCATCAAGGCCATCAACTACACCACCGGCGCCCTCTGCGTGGGTGCCGCCCCTGGCGCCTGCCTGTCGACCGATGCACGCGTGGTCATCAACGATCCGAGCGGTCGTTACGGCCTTGCCAATGGCGTCGGGGGCAAAGCAGCGCCGGATGCACGCTTTGCGGTTGACGCAGACAATCCGACCATTCACGCCGCTTCGGGCTACCCGATGTGTGTGCCACGCGTGGCCCCGCCAGCGGTTGATCCGCGCTGCCCATCGACCAACCGCCCTGGTGCGGCTGGCGCCAAGCTGCCGACTTTCGTGATGTCGCCGGCGGCTTTGGTAACGACCGCTCCTTTTCCTGTCGTCACGATACCGGCCTGCGGCGCTGCCTGTAACGCCAACGAGCAAGCCCCGCTGGAGTTGGGCGACACGGTGATCTATTCCGGCATTCTGGCCAGAGATGCCGTGGGAACCTATGTGGCGGCTTACTCGATTGAAGCCAGCGTTGGCATCTTTACGCCACCCGGTGCCACGTTTTACATGTTTTTGGATGCGCCCCTTCTGGGCGTCGGGCCTGCCGTTTGCCCCGGCAATGCAGAGTGCCAGGCCAGACTTCGTACGTCCATTTTCGTGACTGACCCAAGTGCCGCGCGCGCCCCGATCATGTATTCCGTGGACGAAAGTCTGGCGGGCACCAGGACCAGCCGCGTACTGCCTTCCACCCTCGTTAACACCGCCCAGGTGGGTCGCTATGTATTTTCTACGGACAAAGATATCCAGGTTTTCGGCGGGATAGGGGGAGCCGGCGCGACACGTGAAATCATTGCTCGCGTCGCGGGTGTGGCCAATGGGACCGCGGTGAACTACGGCCCTGCCCCTGCAGCCGCCGTCGCCAACACAGCCAATGGACTGGTATCCGGCCAATATGTGTCACCGGTCGGCGAGTACATCTTCCCTGAGCCGAACATTGGCGGCGGCGTTTTGACGCCGTACAACTTCCGCTGCCTGGCCTTCCTGGCCAATGGATGGGGCGAAGGTGGTGGTTTGCCTGGCATCGGACGACTGACGCCGTTCCCTGAAGCTACAGCTCCGGCTGGGGTCAACTGCTCGAACTGACCCGAGCGCGGGCGTCTGGCATGACCTGCCTGACGCCCGTCCGAGCTGAACCATGTTGAGCGTTCAGGCGATTTTCTTGCCTAAGCCGGTAGCAGCGCTTCCTGCTGCTGCACCAGCAGGCCCTAGTGTGCAACAGGGTCACGTCACCGAAAAGGGTTGCAAACGCCACGTCCTTGGCATCGCGGCCGGTGCCGATGCGCACCAGGCGGTCGGTGGGTGAGCGGCGGCTGGCGTCATGGAGCAATGCGGACCGTGCGTTCGCACGACGAGCCCAGACAAGAATTTGTCGGATTTAGGTAGCAATGAAATCACAACTGGGTATGCCGACGCGGTTTGTTCTGGTCCGGCGGGGCAAACCAGTTTTGGCAGGTGATGAAAACAATGCGCTCGGCGCGCCGTAGCACGTCAGCGGAGGGCTCGGATTTACGCCGCGCGCGCAACCGGTGAATCAGCAAAAACTCGGCAATGCGTGCCTGAAGGCTTATCGCGCTTTTCGTTTTCGGCTGGGGCGCCGCAGTGGCCGACGTTGCCGCATCTCCGTCGTGCGACCAAGGGTGAAAAATCCGCTTCCGGAAGCGGTGCGCTACCGACTCGGGCTGGGCCGTAGGCTCTGGCGTCATCGATCAGACGACCTTTTGATCGCGCCCACACCCAAAGCCGCTAGTACTACAAAAATCACAGCCAAAATCAAAAAGAGGCCGAACAGTATCTTGGCAATGCCCGCAGTACCCGCCGCCACACCGCCAAAGCCCAAGGCGCCGGCAATCAATGAAATCACGGCAAAAATTATCGCGTATTTGAGCATTTGTTCTCCAATGCAGGACCAGCCGATGCGCGCAGAGCGCGCGGGGAAAAGGCCGCTTAGGCGATGCCTCGCGCTGACATAGTCCAGCGGGAGATGAGCTATTAATGTTAAAAGTCATGCTCGCATTGCTGCATCAGCAGTGCCCGCAAGCCCTTGTAGGACAATGCCTCGCGGATTGCCTTATGCTATGTTTGTAATAGCATTAAAAGCCCGTGGATATTGTGCTGGAGCGCTTATAGAATAACTCCCCCGGGTCGGCAGAGCGCTCCGCCCGGTGCCGTGGCAGGCGCGCTGACAGCAGCGCCGCTGCAAACCTGCGCCCGAGCGGCTAGCATGGATGCTGCTTTCCTCGCGGCTCACTTTGGGTTAGCTTTTGCGTCGCTTTTCTGTTGTGCCGCGTCGTTGTGCTGTCAGTTCATCCATCTTTCAAGGACTCTTACCATGAAGCTCTACTACTCCCCCGGTGCCTGCTCGCTGTCGCCGCACATCACGCTGCACGAGGCCGGTCTGAAATTTGAGCATATTGCGGCGCCTACCAGCAGCCACAAGCTGCCCGACGGCACCGACTACTACAGCATTAACCCGCTCGGCTACGTGCCCCTGCTGGAGCTTGACGACGGCACGCGGCTGACCGAAGGGCCGGCCATCGTCCAGTACATCGCCGACCAGGTGCCCGACAAAAAACTTGCGCCCGCCAACGGCACCCTCGCGCGCGCGCAACTCCAGTCCTGGCTCAACTTCATCAGCACCGAGTTGCACAAGGGATTCAGCCCGCTGTTCAACCCGGCCACGCCGGCCGACTACCGGCCCATGGTCATAGAAAAATTGCTGCAGCGCCTGAAATGGGTGGATGGCGAACTGGCCGGCAAGCAATACCTGATGGGCGACAGCTTCAGCGTGGCCGACCCCTACCTGTTCACCGTGACGAACTGGGCCGCTTTTGTGAAGGTTGACATTTCGGGTTTTGCCAACCTCGCCGCCTTCCGCGAGCGCATGGCGGCACGTCCGGCAGTGCGGACCGCCATGAAGGAAGAGGGCCTGCTCAAGTAAGCTGCGCTAGCGCAAAGGCTGCAAGGGGGTCGGGCGGTTAGGATGGAAGTTACCGCCCGCCAGCGCGCCGCCCTTTGGGATAGGCGCACATTGGGTACAGTTACCAACCCGGAATCCTTTCATGCCCTCTTTATTCGACCCCGTCCAGGCCGGCGACCTGCAACTCGCCAACCGCATCGTGATGGCGCCGCTGACACGCAACCGCGCACCCGACGCCATTCCAACTGCGCTGATGGCCGAGTACTACAGCCAGCGCGCCTCGGCCGGGTTGCTGATCACCGAAGCCACCGCCATCAGCCAGCAGGGTCAGGGCTATTCTGATGTGCCCGGTCTGTACGGCACCGAGCAACTCGACGGCTGGAAGCAGGTCACCGAGGCGGTGCACGAGGCCGACGGGAAAATCGTGGTGCAGCTCTGGCATGTGGGCCGCGTCTCGCACCACGACTTGCAGGAGCATGGCGCTGCCCCGGTGGCGCCTTCGGCCATCACCGCCAAAACCAAAACCGTCTTGATCAAGGACGGCGTGCCGACATTTGTGGACACCTCGGAGCCGCGCGCGCTGGACGCCGAAGAGTTGCCCGGCATCGTGCACACCTACCAGGCGGCCGCGCGCAACGCCATGGTCTCAGCCGGTTTTGACGGCGTCGAAATCCACGCCGCCAACGGCTACCTGCTTGACCAGTTCCTCAAAAGTAGCAGCAACCAGCGCACCGACGACTACGGCGGCAGCATCAAAAACCGCGCACGCCTGCTGCTCGAGGTGGTGCGCGCCGTCAGCGGCGCCATTGGCGGCGGACGCACCGGCATTCGCCTGTCGCCGGTCACGCCGGCCAACGACGTGCATGACCCCCACCCGCAGCCGCTGTTCGACTACGTGCTGCGCCAGCTCGCCACGCTGGACCTGGCCTACATCCACATCATTGAGGGCGCCACTGGCGGTGCACGCGACATGCCCGACCGGCCGTTTGACTACGCCGCGCTGCAGGCCAGCTACCGCGCGGCCGGCGGCAAAGGCGCGTGGATGGTGAACAACGGCTACGACGAGGCACTGGCCGAGAGCGCGATTGGTAGCGGTGCCGACCTGGTCGCGTTTGGCAAGGCCTTCATCGCCAATCCCGATCTGGTGCAGCGCCTGCGCCGCAACGCGCCGCTCAACGCGCCTGACAAAGCCACCTTTTACGGCGGCGGCGCCGAGGGTTATACCGACTACCCGACGCTATCTAATTAATAGCTGATGGCAACCGTGGCTATTGGGTTACCTGGCTTTTTATTGCCTTTTTAGGGCTGAAACCCTGCCAGCGCAAGCCGGCAGGGTTCGAAGCAACGCTCGCCAGTGGCGGCACGTTTGGCCGTGTGCCGACTTCCGGTGTAGCCCCAAGATTTAGCGGTGGATGTGGCGGCCCCGGTGTTGCGTCCACTGATTTTCAAAATGCAGCGCGTCATCATTATTTTTGGCACGCACCCCCATCAGAATTCCGCCGTTTTTAATGCCCTCTTCGTAATCTTTCACTCGCTCTTCAGGGATGTTCCAGCGCTACGAGAGCGCCTAACAATCCGCCGCCCGCTGCACCCGCGCCAGCGCCGGCTGCTGCCGCGGCCAGCGGTCCCGCAATCACCAGGCCCAAGCCTGGCACCACCAGGCTGGTCCCTAAAGCCGCAATGCCCGCGTTGATCGCGCCCGCCGTGCCGCCAATCGCGCCGCCTATGCCCGCGCCTTGAGCCGCTTTGTTGCCCTGTTCGGTTTCCTTGCCTGTGGGGTCGCCCGCAAGTGGCGGGTCCGGGTGTCATCTGACATCACCAGATTGACATCGTCTTTTGACTAGCCGCGCGCCTGGGCAGAATTGAAAGCAGCTTCTGCATCTTGGCGATCAGGAAAAAGCCCCGTGACCAGTTGGCCCGAGCCGGTGCTGCTGGTGCTTGCTGTGGCGTTGGTCGTCTCGTAGGGAGAGGTGCTTGTGTTCTTCAAATGCGCCTGTAAAAACAAAAAAGTTGAGGGAACGAATTGCTTTCAGAAAAGGCAGCGCTCTGCGAGTGGACCCCATGCCCAATTGCCAGAAATCTATTGCGAGTAGCGACAACCGAGAAGTTGTGATGATCAAAACCGACTGCCGAAACCAATTTAAAAAGCACGGCGAAAGGTCAATGACAGAAGCTGTCCCGTTGCCGCGTAGGAGGGTATTGCTATCGCTCGTTTTGTTGCACAGCGCTGCACCCAGATGCTGCCTAATAAATAGCGGCTTGCGCGTATTGATATTGGGCTGGCGGTGTTTTGTTAATTTCTGTCGCCAAGAGTTGGCGGCAGGTCGCGGTCTCAGCGCGTAAAAATTTTGCCTAGATTTATGATTGTTTTCGGGTCAAGGGCGCGCTTGATGGTGCGCAGGTGCCGGTTGAGGTCGCGCGGCAGCCCCGCCCTTTTTCCCCCATGCGGCGATCAATTCACCGGCTTCACATTCAGCCCCGACCAGTGCGCGGTAAAGGCCCACATATCCGCTGTCTCCTTGATGCTCTTGTCGGTGGGTTTGCCTAAGCCGTGGCCCGCGCGCATCTCGATGCGGACGAGGTGCGGCCTGGGGCCGATGCCCGCCGCCTGGAGCGTGGCGACATGTTTGAAGGGGTGACCTGGCACCACACGGTCGTCCGTGTCGACCGTCGTGGCAAGAATCGACGGGTATGGCTTGCCGGACCGGATATTGTGATACGCCGAATAGGCGGCGTCGCCGATACGGCGACAACAGACTCGGAGGAGACCGCGGGTCAGCAGCGCGCGCATAAAAAAGCTCAAAAACAACTCAAAATAAACTGGCAGATATAAATCTTAATTTCCTGGATTGAAAAACCGCACGCGGCCCAGGCCCCCTTCGAAGAAGTTTTTTGCGCTGTCATTTTTATTGCCTGAACATTAACAAACCACGTTTCAGGACTTGCTTTCCTGTGGATCGTGGCCCCAGTTCATCAGCGAATAGCGCCAGTGGGTGTTAGCAATATCACCAGCTGGCCGCTGTGCCAGATGGCGGTGAATGTAACCTACCACCTTGCGGGCATGAGCAATGTCGCCGCAGGTGAATTCGGCTTGTGACTTGCCCAGCAGCGCGACAATCTTTTTGCCCGAACGGTGGCCTACCGATTCGCTGCGGTCGGTGGTTTTAAAGCCCACTGCTTTGGACTCCTCTGTGGTTAACCATGCCGCCAAGGCTTTGGTCGACATATTCACTGCCTTTTTGAATTCCTCTACAGCCGCGTGAGTGTTTTCGGTACTCACTTGGCTTTTACCCGCTTCAAGGCTGCTGGCTTATGCGCTGCCACTTTGCCAGTGTCAGCGCTTTGTACCAGCAGTTGCGGGTTGTCCGATGAGGCGGCCACATGATGTGTTTTGATATCGATCGGTGCCGTCAGCTTTTTCTTGACGGAGCCTGTCACTTTGCCCTGCGTGCTGTTCCAGCTGACTTTGTCGCCGACTTTGAAGTCTTTTGTTGCCATGGGTTTCCTTTGAGTTGACTGTAGGACTCACTGAACTACACAAAATAGTACCTGCCCGCCGCAAAAACGGAGGCAGCTAAACAGCGGATATGGCTGTCAGATAATTCCTTCTGCGGTCGGAGGCAGTCAGTCAGTCGAGGTTGTCACAGGACGAATTGCAGGTCCGCTACCGTCACCAATTTCCGACTTCTATGAGACATATGCGCTATAAAAATGATGGCTGTTTACGCCTGTGCTTATTCGGCATTGAAATGCGCTTGCTCAATGTATCGCCTGACCAAGCCCGGCGGATAGCCATCAATCAAGATGAGGCGCGCGCCAGCTAAGCGGGTTGGAACCCGTAGCGCATGTACAAAGTGCTGAAAAACCAGGGCCTTTCTATGCTCTCGGCACATCGCCTGCAGTTCATCCAGAGTGACAACGGCCGGCAGGCATTGCCTAAGCACATTCATGTTTTGCACAACCACGGCGCGCAGGCTTATAGCGTAAAGATTTTTCCCGGGTTCATGATGTTCTTCGGGTCCAGCGCGCGCTTGATGGTGCGCATCATCTCGACCGCGCCGTCGCCGGTTTCGCTCACCAGAAAATCCATCTTGTGCAGACCCACGCCGTGCTCGCCGGTGCACGTGCCCTCCAGGCGGAGGGCACGGCTGACCAGCGTGTGGTTAAGTGCTTCGGCCACTGCGCGCTCTTCGGGGTTATCGGGGTCTATCAGGTAGCCAAAGTGGAAGTTGCCGTCGCCAACATGGCCGACCAGAAAGTAGGGAATGCCGCTGGCATCGGCCTCTGCCACGGATTCGAGCAGGCAGTCCGCCAGGCGTGAAATCGGCACGCAGGTGTCGGTGGAAATGGCGCGGCAGCCAGGCCGCGACTGGATGGCGGCGAAGTAGGCGTTGTGCCGCGCCGTCCAAAGCCGCGTGCGCTCCTCGGGCGTGCTGGCCCATTCAAAAGCGTTGCCGCCGTGGCCGCTGGCAATTTCCTGCACCAGCTCGGCCTGCTCCTTCACGCTTGAAGGCGAGCCGTGAAACTCCATCAGCAACAAAGGCTCTTCGCGCAAGCCGAGTTTCGAATGGGCGTTGACCATGCGAACGGTGTTGTGGTCAATCAGCTCGACCCGCGCAATCGGCACGCCCAGCTGTATCACTTCAATCGTCGTGCGCACCGCCGCTTCAATGCTGGGGAAAGAACAGATCGCCGCGGAAATCGCTTCGGGCAGCGGGTAGAGCTTGACGGTAACTTCGGTGATCACGCCCAGCGTGCCTTCGCTGCCGACCATCAGGCGCGTCAGGTCGTAGCCGGCCGATGACTTTTTGGCGCGCGTGCCGGTGCGGATGATGTCGCCACTGGCCGTCACGACTTGCAGCGCCAGCACGTTCTCGCGCATGGTGCCGTAGCGCACGGCGTTGGTGCCGCTGGCGCGTGTCGCGCTCATACCGCCCAGCGTGGCGTCAGCGCCCGGGTCTATCGGGAAAAACAGGCCGGTGCTTTTAACTTCTTCATTGAGCTGCTTGCGCGTCACGCCGGCTTGCACCGTCACGGTCAGGTCATCGGCGTTGATGGACAGCACCCGGTTCATGCGGCTCACGTCAATGCTGATGCCGCCCTGTACCGCCAGCAAATGGCCTTCAAGCGAGGTGCCGACGCCAAACGCAATCACCGGCACGTTGTAATGACTGGCCAGCTTCACCGCATCAGCCACGTCTTGCGTGCTTTCGGCAAATAGCACGGCCGCAGGCGGCGGCGCGGCAAACGAAGACTCGTCGCGACCGTGCTGCTCACGCACCACGAGGGCGGTCGAGCAGCGCTCGGCAAAACGGGCTTTGAGCGCGTCCAGCAGCGCCGCTGGCGTCTCGCGCTGATGGATGTCGGGAAGCAGATGGACAGGCAGCGGTGCGTTCATGAAAGTCTCCGGATAGGTTCCAGAGTTTACGGCCGGTGGCCAGTGTTTGCCCGCTAGCGTTTTATTTTCTGCCACCGCGCTTGAATGCAAACGTGGCAAGGTTATATCGCGCTGGCCGGGCCTGGTGCCAGGCGCGGCGCGACTCAGTTACTTGCAGCTTTGTTGAACTCTTCGCGCGAGATGAAGCTGTCGTGGTTGCTGTCGATCTGCTCGAAGCGCTGCGCCACCATCGGGAAGTGCTCGGTTTCCGCGCGACTCAGTTTGCCGTCCCGGTTGACATCGGCCCGGTTGAAGGCGGCATCGAGATCCATGCTCGTCACCTTGTTGGCCGGCGCGGCGCGGGCTGCGGCCATTGGCGCACCGCCAGTTGACGGTACGGCGCCCTGCGCATGCGTTGCCGAAGCCGCGCCCATCGCAAACGTGGCAAGCACAATCGCGCTGCACAACTCATAGCGGGGAACGGATTGCCTTGACGGTTCTTTTGTAATCGTGTTCGTGCGCATGCAGAAGACTTTCATATCAAATAAGAGAGCATTCAAACCCAGCATGTCTGAAAAATCTAATGCTTTTGCGGGGTGTTTCTTCGCTCACATGGGGCTGTACGACGACACATTTTCTTGCGGGTCGTAACTCTCTCCAGCGCGAATTAAAAGGCCCCACCGCACAATCACAGGGGATTGCGGAGGGAGCCTGGTTCAAAGCGACAGCTGCTTTAGTTATTTAGCCGCCGGCGGCCTTCGTGAATTCCTTAATGGAAACAAAGGTGTCTTTGTCCGCGTCGATTTGCTCGAAACGCTGCGTCAGTCCCGGGAAGGTAGCAGCTTCCTTGCGGTTCAGCTTGCCATCGCCATCGGCATCAGCGCTCTTGAAGGCTGTTTCAATTTCTTGGACTGTCGCCTTGGCAGCTGCGGCGGGAGCAGTTCCGGCGCCAGCACCCGTTCCGCCTGATTCGGCAGGCGCCATTTGCGAGGGGGCTGGACCAACTGATTTCGATGGCGCGCTTGGCGAGCCCTGCGCGTGCGCCGCGCTGCCTGCGCCTAGCGCCAATGCAGCCATCAACAGCACACTGCGTACTTCAAAGGCGGGAATAAAATGTTGTGTAGCAGATTTGTACAAATTCATCCAGATATCTTTCGTTAAGTTAAGGAAATTTCATTTCAACGCAGCAATCCGGAGATTGCCAGCACTCTTGCAGGGTGTTGCGTCACTCTCATGCTTGAGGCATGTCGAAACATTCACTTGCCGCACGTAACGACTCCCTGCAATGGCGGCACTGGTCTAATCAAACCTGCTAAACCGCGTCTCACTTACCTAATGACTGCACCATCATGGCCAACCGACTTTCTCAGATTGCAACACGCACCGGCGACAACGGCACCACCGGGCTGGGCGACAACACGCGCGTCTCCAAAGACAGCTTGCGCGTGCATGCCATGGGCGAAGTTGACGAGTTGAATTCGAACATCGGCGTGCTGCTGTGCGAAGAGCTGCCGGCCGATGTGCGCGAACTGCTGGTGGAAGTGCAGCATCAGCTGTTCAATCTGGGCGGCGAGCTGTCGATCCCGGGCTATGAACTGCTCAAGTCCGAGGCGGTGGCGCAGCTAGATGGGGCCCTGGAAAAATACAACGCCACGCTGCCCCGCCTGGCCGAATTTATTTTGCCGGCGGGCTCCCGTGCCGCGTCCATCGCCCATGTCTGCCGCACCGTGGCGCGCCGCGCCGAGCGAGCGGTGGTGGCGTTGGGCGCGACCGAGCCACTCAAGGAGGCGCCACGCCAATATCTCAATCGCCTGAGCGACTTGCTGTTTGTGCTGTCGCGCGTGCTCAACCGCATGAACGGTGGTGACGATGTCTACTGGAAGAGCGAGCGCATGGCCCGGGCCGACCTGACGTAACGCGGGCTGCTATTAAATTAGTAGCTGCTTGCGCAATTCCCATAAGGGCCTTGGGTGTATTTATCTCCAGAGAACAAATTAAAAGTCGACGCAAGGAGAATCCGCATGTTTGATCTTCAAGGCAAGGTCGCCCTCGTCACGGGTGGCAATGGCGGCATTGGTCTGGCCATGGCGCGGGGGCTGGCAGATGCGGGTGCCCGCGTCGCGGTCGTCGGGCGCAACCCGGTCAAGCTGCTGGCGGCGGTGGCCAGTCTGGGCCAGCAGGGCAAAGAAAGTCAAGCCAAAGCCTATGCCGTCGATGTCTGCGATGAAGCGGCCGTGTCCACCCTGATGGCGCAGCTGATAGAGGATTTCGGCCGCCTCGATATTTTGGTCAACAACGCCGGCATCAATATCCGCAAGCAGGTGCAAGACCTGTCATTGACCGAATGGAACGCGGTGATGGACACCAACCTGACCAGTGCTTTTTTGTGCAGCCGCACCGCCTTTCCTCACCTGAAAAAGCAGGGCGGTAAAGTCATCAACATCGGCTCTATGACTTCTATTTTTGGCGCCTCGTTTGCGCCGGCCTACAGCGCCAGCAAAGGCGGCATCGTGCAACTGACGCGGGCGCTGGCAACCGCCTGGGCCGCCGACAACATTCAGGTCAACGCCATTTTGCCGGGCTGGATAGACACCGAGCTCACGCAGAAAGCCCGCGCCGAGGTGAACGGCCTGAATGAGCGCATTCTTGCCCGCACCCCGGCGGGCCGCTGGGGCAAGCCGCAAGATCTGGCGGGCATCGCGGTATTCCTGTCCAGCGCTGCGTCCGACTTCATCACCGGCACGGCGATTCCGGTGGATGGCGGCTACTCGGTGCAGGCTTGAGGAATCGTTCAACCCTCCTTCAGCCCCGTTCCCAAAAGTATGACGTCAGCCGCGCTGTTGATGTCCATGGCCAGCGCTGCCTTGGCCGCAGCACCGTCACCGGCGCGCAGGGCATTCAGCAGCGCCCGGTGCGCATTAACCGAGGGCAGGTCGGACCGTCGCCGGGAGGCGCTGTTGCGCAGGTCCAGGTTGAGGACCGGTCCTATCCGCAGCCACAAACCTTCAATCAGGCTGCACAAGGCCGGCATTTGCGCGGCGGCGTAGGCGGTGAAGTGGAACTGCTTGTTGATCTGAATGATCTGGTTGACGTCAGGCTGGTCCAGTGAAATTTCCCGGCTGAAAGCCTTTTCCAGCCCGGCCATCTCGCTTAACTGCGCGCCATCAATCCGCGCTGCCGCCGTTTCCACCGCCAGGCCTTCAACCACCAGCCGGATGACGACCAGCTCCTGGAACCGGGACCGCGTCATGACTGGCACGCGCACCGATTTGTTGGGCAGGATTTCCAGCGCATCGTCAGCCGCCAGCTTGCTGATGGCTTCACGCACCGGCATGGCGCTGGTGCCCAGCGCCGCCGCCATGCCGGCCAGTGTCAGGCGCTCGCCCGGCTGCAGCTGGCCCGAGATGATCAGCTCCCGCAGATCCTGATAGACCCTGGTTGACAGGGTTTGATGGACGATGGGCTGGATCTTGTCCATGGAGCTGACAGGCATCGCTAGCTTCTCCAAATTGCTCTCTCCTTGTGGTTTCGCGTTAAACGTCGTCCCCGCTGGACCAGCAGTCAATGCAAGGCTTTTTCCAAGTTCGCGAATTCGGGTCGATTTCTAAGTGTTTTCCCTTGACGGCGAGCTTAATTTTGCGGCTTCGCTTGCATCCAAAAAGAAGATTACATATATTTGATCACATCTTGCTTGCGCAGCGAAGAGGTCCTTTGCAAATGAGTTTTCAAAGGCCTGCCTTGTTGGAGCGGATCGAGCCGGTTCCGGACCTTGTCCAGAATTGAACTCAATAGCCTGGGCGGCAGCCAAGCGATGCCCGGATTTGAATCAAATCGCCGCAGCACGGGAGTACCGGGCTGCGGAAAAAAATAGGAGACAAGGCAATGACGACAAGAATCAAGAATCAGGGCACCCATGCGGACACCGTGGCGAATGCCGACAGCCAGCCGGACTGCGCGGGCTCGTCGGTACTCACCAGTCGCCGCCAGATGGTCACGGGCTCGGCCGCCGTGGCGGGCATGGCCGCGCTGGGAAGCCTGGGCTTTCCCGCCATCATCCACGCGCAGTCTGACAAAGTAAAAATCGGCCATCTGACGCCGCGAACCGGTTTTCTTGGCGCGCTGGGCGAGTATTCGGTCATGGCCGTGACGCTGGCCGTGGAAGAGGCCAACAAGGCTGGAGGCGTCATGGGGCGGCAGATTGATTTGATCGCAGAGGACTCGGTTAACCCGTCCACCGCGTCGTCCAAAGCGCAGCGCATGTTCGAGCGCGACAACATCGCGGCACTGGTGGGTGAAATCTCTTCCGCGTCCGCTTTGGTCATGGCGCAAGTGGCCGGGCGCAACAAAAAGATTTTTGTGAACAGCGGCGCCAATTCCGACGAGCTGCGCGGCAAAAGCTGCAACAAGTACATGTTCCACGTCGAAGTGGCCAACACCACCAACGTCAAGGCCTGCGGCCAGGCCTTGCTGCGCGACGGCCTGATCAAGGGTAAAAAGCTTTACGCCCTGACGGCCGACTATGCTTTCGGCCACGACCTGCTGCGCGTCGCCAAGGTTTTTCTGACGGCCAATGCGGGCAATCTGATTGGCGACGAGCTGGTGGCCACTGACGTGACCGATTTCAGCCCCTATCTGCTGAAAATCCGCCAGGCCAAACCGGATGTCGTCGTGTGCAACCTGGCCGGCAACCAGACCACCAACTTCATCAAGCAATACGCCGAGTTTGGCCTGTCCTATCCAATTGCCGGCTTCAACATCAACTCAGCCGATGCCTGGGCAGCCGGGGCTGACAACTTCGCCGGCACCTGGCCGCTGACCTGGCACCACGACATCAACACGCCAACGTCCAAGGCCTTTGTCGCCGCCTTCACCAAGAAGTTTGGCAAGCCGCCAGAGAACCAGGCATGGGGTGATTACGTGGCCCTGAAGGCGGTGGTGCAGGCGATGAACGAGACCAAATCGCTGGACTCCGACAAGCTGATCGCCTACTTTGAAAAAGGGGCCGAGTTCGACATTTTGAAGCCGCGCAAAGGCTATTTCCGCGCCTGGGACCATCAGCTGATGCAGGAGATGTACACGATCACGCCCAAGCCCAAAGGCAAGTCGAAAGATCAGTGGGACTTCATCCAGCTGGGCGCCATTTTGCCTGCAGCGGGCCAGTCGCTTGAGCTGCTTGCACCGTCCAAGGAAGAGAACGCCTGCACGTTTGCCTGAGGACAGATCCGTAGATTCGTAGATTCGTCATTCCCGCGCGGGGGCATCCACGGCTCCGCTCCTCCGGTCGAGGGCGCACGCTGCGCGGGATGACGATTGCCAGGCTCGGTTAACAGCCCTTTATTCGCCTTCTGCACTTTCGGAGCGACGAATGCAATTCGTGTTTTTGCTGGAGCAAGTCATTAACGGCTTGCTGCTCGGTGGGTACTACCTGCTGATTGCCCTAGGCCTTTCGTTGATCTTCAGCCTGGGCGGCGTGGTCAATCTGGCGCACGGCGCCTTCTACGCGCTGGGTGCCTACTTCGCCGTAGAGATCACCAAGCACCTTGGCTTCGCCGGCGCGCTGGTCCTGGCGCCAGTGGCGGTGGGCCTGCTGGGCATGCTGTTCGAGCGCTTTCTGCTGCGCGGCTTTTACGCCGCCGATCCGATTCTCAGCCTGCTGCTCACTTTTGGACTGGGCATGGTCGGTGAGCAGCTGATCCGTATGCTCTGGGGCGCCTCTCCGTTGCAGTCGTCCATCCCTGCGGTGTTTAAAGGCCAGGTGATCGTCGGTGATTTCCTCTATTCAAAATACCGCCTGCTGATGCTGGCGGTCGTGTTTCTGGTGTTGACGGGCATCTGGTTGCTGCTCAACAAAACCTCGTTCGGCCGGGTCGTGCGGGCCGGCGTGCAGCGGCCCGATATGGTGGCCGTGCTGGGCATCCGTTTACAGCCTTATATGACCAGCATCGTCGTGCTCGGCGTCAGCCTTGCGGCCCTGGCGGGTGTGCTGTTCGCGCCGATCTCGGGCGTGCATCCGGCCATGGGCACCGAGATCATGACCGCCGCTTTCGTCGTCGTCGTTATCGGCGGACTCGGCAGTTTTTGGGGCGTGGTGCTGGCCGCCGTGCTGGTGGGCGTGGTGCGCGGCATCACGATTCACTTTTACGCGCCGGCCGGCGAGGCGTCGATGTACCTGCTGATGCTGGGGGTCTTGCTGTTTCGGCCGCGTGGCCTGCTGGGCGAGCGCATCGAGCGCTTTGAATAACACACGCTGCCATGATTAAAAAATACCAACTCCTGTTGATCGCTGCGCTGGCACTGATCGTTTTGCCTTTTCTTTTGCAGGCCCTCGGCCTGACGTTGACCTCGTCCACCGACGTGGTGATTTTTGCGATTGCCGCGATGGGGCTCAACCTGCTGGTCGGCTACACCGGCCTGACGTCTTTCGGCCACGGCGCCTGGTTTGGCATCGGCGCGTATGCGGCGGCGCTGTCGCAAAGGTACTGGTTTACCGGCCAGTTCGTCCTGCCTCTGCTGTTTTCATTGCTGTTCACGGCGCTGCTGGCCGGCGTGGTGGGATTTTTGATTTTGCGCAGACGCGGCGTCTATTTTTCGCTGCTTACCCTGGCGCTGTCGGCGCTCACCTTCGCAATTGCTTTTCGCTGGACGTCTTTTACTGGCGGCGAGTCGGGCCTGGGCGGCATCGTGCGGCCCGCCATCGGCCCGGTCAATCTCGAGCATCCGGCCGTGTACCTGGCGGTCGTCAGCCTGATCGGCTTTGCGGTGCTGTACGTGCTGCTGCGCGTCATCCGCTCGCCGTTTGGCCACGTCATCGTCGCCATTCGCGAGAACGAGCAACGCGCCACCTTTCAAGGCTACAACACGCACCAGTACAAGCTGGCAGTGTTTGTGCTGTCGGCCACCGTCACCGGGCTGGCCGGTGCGCTGCTGGTGTTTCACCACCGCATCGCTTCGGCCGAACCGACCTCTGTCGCGTTTTCCGGCGAGCTGCTGGCCATCGTGGTCATAGGCGGCATGCGCAGCTTTTTGGGGCCAGCGCTGGGCGCTCTGTTCTACATTTTGTCGCGCGAGCTGTTGTCGATTTACACCGAAAACTGGCTGTTCTGGTTTGGCCTGGCTTTCGTCGGCTTCATTTTGTTTTCGCCAACCGGCCTGGTCGGTATCTGGGCGCGTCTGCAGCGCCGCTGGCGCCCGGTTATCGAAGACGTTGCCGCCATGAGCAAGCGCCGCATTTATGAAGGCCTGCCATTGCCGGCCTTTTTGCGGCCCGCTCCGCGTGCCGGTCTGGTGCTGGAAGTCAATGCGCTGAACAAACACTTTGGCGGCATCCAGGCAGTCAAAGGTGCCGGGCTGACTTTGCAGGCCGGCGAGATTCACGCGCTGATCGGACCGAACGGCGCCGGTAAAACGACAACCTTCAATCTGATCTCCGGCATGTTTACGCCAGACGCCGGCACGGTGCGTCTGAACGGCGAAGAAATCCAGCATTTGCCGCCGTACCGCATCTGCCGGCAGGGGCTGGCGCGCTCGTTTCAGATCACCAATCTGTTTCGCGGCTTGCCGATCTATGAAAATCTGCGGCTGTCGCTGCAGGCGCAGCACCCGGGCAGCTTCAACGCCTGGCGCGATATCGACAGCTACCCGCAAGTCCATGCGGAGACCCGCGAGCTGATGAAATTCCTCGGCCTCGAAGGCATTGAAGACACGGAAGGCGGCGAGCTGTCGTATGGCGGGCAACGGCTGGTCGATCTCGGCATCGCGCTCGGCTCCAGGCCTCAGGTGCTGCTGATGGACGAGCCGCTGGCCGGCTTGGCGGCGGCCGAACGAGAGCGCGTGTCGCATCTGGTCAAGACCATCGCCAGCAATATTCCGGTGCTGATCGTCGAGCACGACATTGACCGCGTGCTCGGGTTTTCGCAGCGCGTGACGGTGATGAACGAAGGCAGCGTGTTGATGGCTGGCACACCGGAAGAGGCGCGAGCCGATCGGCGGGTGCAGGAGGTGTACACCGGCTCGGGAACGCCGCCGGTCACCGGACGCCTGGCGGGATTGGCCGGAAAGCGCCCGCAACTGCTGCGCTTTGAAGGGGTCAACGCGTTTTACGGCAAAAGCCACATCCTGAACGATGCGACGCTTGAAGTGCGCGAAGGCGAGATCGTGGCGCTGTTGGGCCGCAATGGTGCTGGCAAGTCCACACTGCTGAAAGCGCTGACCGGTTTGCTCAAACCCGCGTCGGGCAAGGTCGAGTTTGCCGGGCGCGACATCGCGGGGTTGCCGGCGCCTGACATTGCACGCCTGGGCATCGGCTATGTGCCGCAAGGGCGCGGTCTGTTTGCTGGCATGACGGTGGCCGACAACCTGGCGCTGGGTCGGCTGGCGCGTGCCACCGATGGCAGCAATGGCACCGTCTGGAGCGAGGAAAAAATCCTGCAGGTTTTTCCGCGCCTGAAAGACCGCATGCAAACCCCGGCCGACTATCTGTCGGGCGGCGAACAGCAAATGGTCGCCGTCGCGCGCGCACTGTCAGGCAACGTCAAACTGCTGCTGCTGGATGAACCTTTCGAGGGTCTGGCACCGGCGGTGGTGCAGGAGTTGTTCACGCTGTTCGACCAGCTGCGCAGCCAGGTGTCGATTTTGATCGTCGAGCACAACCTGGACCTGGTGCTGGCACTGGCCGACCGCGTCTTTGCGCTAGAGCGCGGAGCGGTGTTTCACGAAGGACCGGCCGGGCCGCTGTTAACCGATCTGGCCTATCGCAAGCAGATTTTGTGGCTTTGATAATTGTTGAAATCGTTGAGGAAGGATGACACCATGAATATCGGAATGAATGGCAAGCGCGTCGTTGTGACGGCAGGCGCACAAGGCATAGGTCTGGCAATCACCGGGGCCTTTGTGGCTGCGGGCGCACAGGTGCATATCTGTGACATCAACGACGACTTCCTGGCCGCCGCCAAAGCAAAATTCCCAGCCGTCAGCCAGAGCCGCACCGATGTGGCCGACGAAGCGCAGGTCGATGTTATGTTCGCTGAGCTGAGCACGCGCTGGGGCGGGCTCGACGTGCTGGTCAACAACGCTGGCATTGCCGGCCCCACCGCCAAAGTCGAAGACACCGATCTGGCGGAATGGAGCCAGACCATCGCCGTCAATCTGACCGGCCCGTTTCTGTGTACGCGGCGCGCCGTGCCCTTGCTGAAGGCGGCAGGTGGCGGCTCCATCGTCAACCTGTCGTCGATTGCAGGGCGGCTCGGCTTTCCACTGCGCACGCCGTATTCGGCCTCGAAGTACGGCGTCATTGGCCTGACCGAAACCTGGGCCATGGAGCTCGGGCCGTCGAACATTCGCGTCAATGCGATCCTGCCTGGCATCGTCGCTGGCGACCGGCAGGAGCGCGTCATTGCTGCCAAGGCGGCTTCGTATGGCATTGAGCATGAGGCGATGCGTCAGCGCCTGCTTGACAAGGTGTCGCTGCGCCAGATGGTGACGGCGCAGGACATCGCCAGCCAAATTATTTTTATCTGCTCGCCGGCAGGTGCGGCCATCAGCGGGCAAAGCCTGTCGGTGTGCGGCAATGTCGAGCACATCGGTTAGTAAAGATAAGACCATGATGAACGAACACATTGCCATCGTCGGTGCGGGTCTGATCGGTCGGGCCTGGGCTATCGTTTTCGCCCGCGCGGGTTGCACCGTGGCTATTTATGACGCCGCACCCGAGGCGCTGGCTGGGTGCGACAGGCTGCTGCACGAAAACATCAGCGACCTGGCGCTGCACGGCCTGATCCTTGAGGCGCCCGACCTGGTGCTGGGCCGCATCCGGCCGGTTGCGACGCTGGCGGCGGCATTGCAGGGCGCGGCGCTGGTGCAGGAAAACGTGCGTGAAACGATAGAGGCCAAGCGTGCCATTTTTGCCGAGATGGACGCCCTCACAGCGCCCGACACCATTTTGGCCAGCTCGACTTCGTGGCTCATGGCCTCGGAGTTTTCCGAAGGCCTGCGCGGCCGCCACCGCATGCTGGTCGGGCATCCGGTGAACCCGCCCTATCTGGTGCCGCTGGTCGAAATCGCGCCGGCACCGTGGACTTCGGCCGCCGCGGTCGAGCGCGCACGCGATATCTATACGCGCGCCGGCCAGTCGCCGGTGCTGCTTAAAAAGGAAATCACCGGTTTTCTGCTTAATCGAATTCAGGGCGCGGTGCTCAACGAAGCGCTGAACCTGTATGCCGACGGCTACGCCTCGGTGGAAGACCTTGACAAGGTGCTTAAAGACGGTCTGGGCCTGCGCTGGTCTTTCATGGGGCCGTTTGAAACCATTGACCTGAATGCGCCCGAAGGCGTGGTGGATTACGCGAAGCGCTACGGCCCCACTTACCGCGACGTTGCACGCACCCAGTTGCCCAATGCGTGGACCAGTGAGCTGCTGACAAAAATCGAGGCAGAGCGCCGCACCGTGCTGACTTCCGACCAGTTGGCCGAGCGTGCCCGCTGGCGCGACAACCGGCTGATGGCCCTGGTGGCGCATCAGCGCAAGCAAGCCCGCTGAACGCCACAACTACTTTCTTTATCAACCTCTCGCAGGATAACCTCATGAAAAAATCCAGAAAAGTCATCATTACCTGCGCCGTCACCGGCGCCATCCACACGCCCTCAATGTCGCCCTACCTGCCCATTAGCGGGCAAGAGATCGCCGACGCCGCCATAGGCGCGGCGCAGGCCGGCGCGGCCATCGTGCACCTGCATGCCCGCAAGATTGAAGATGGCGCACCCTCGCAAGACCCGGAACTGTTCAAGGCGTTTTTGCCGCAGATCAAGGCCGCGTCCGATGTGGTCATCAACATCACCACGGGCGGCGCCCCCACGATGCTGGTGGCCGAACGCCTGGTGCCGGTGCACACCTTCAAACCCGAGGTGGCCTCGCTGAACATGGGCTCGATGAACTTCGGGCTCTACGGCATGCTCGATCGCTTCAAGGAATTCAAGTACGACTGGGAACGCCCCTATCTGGCCAACAGCGATGACCGCGTTTTCAAGAACACCTTCAAGGACATTGCCCACATCCTGGAGAGCTGCGCCAACAACGGCACGCGCTTCGAGATCGAGTGCTATGACATCGGCCACCTCTACACCGCAGCGCACTTCATAGAACGCGGGCTGATCAAGCCGCCCTTCCTGATCCAGTCGGTGTTCGGCCTGCTAGGCGGCATTGGCCCACATCCGGAAGACGTGGCGCACATGAAACGCACGGCCGACCGGTTGTTTGGCGACGACTACGTGTGGTCGGTGCTGGGCGCCGGCCGCAACCAGATGCCGATTGCCACGCAGTCGCTGGCGTTGGGCGGCAACGTGCGCGTCGGGCTGGAGGATTCGCTGTGGGACGGCCCCGGCCAGCTGGCCAAGAGCAATGCCGACCAGGTCAGGCGCGCGCGCGCCATGATAGAGGCGCTATGCCTGGAAGTGGCCACGCCGGATGAAGCGCGCGAGATACTCGGGCTCAAAGGGCGCGCCAACGTCAGCTTCTGAGGCCGGGCTCCGGATCGGAATCAAATCAGCCTGTAGCCCATACACAACGGGCGCAAGCTGCTATTTAAACAATAGCGTCAGGCAAGCCGCAACTGGGCATGAAGGCTGTCGGCGGCATGCATGTTGCCGCTCTCCAGGTAGCGCGAATGCCAAGATAACGCCTCGTCGATAAGGTGCGGCGTGTGCTTGCCCGGCGCGTCGCGCAGGCCGCGCTCGAAATAGTCGAGCAGCGCCGGGCGGTAGTCCGGATGCGCGCATTTTTCGACGATCAGCCGCGCGCGCTGCGTCGGCGACAGGCCGCGCAAATCGGCCAGACCTTGTTCGGTGACTATTACCTGCACGTCATGCTCGGTATGGTCGACGTGCGAGGCCATCGGCACGATGCAGGAAACCGCGCCGTTCTTGGCCACCGACGGTGTCATGAAGATCGACAAGTAAGCGTTGCGCGCAAAGTCGCCCGAGCCGCCAATGCCGTTCATGATGCTGGAGCCCATGACGTGGGTCGAGTTGACGTTGCCGAAGATGTCGGCTTCTATCATCGCGTTCATCGCGATCACGCCCAGGCGGCGGATCACCTCGGGATGGTTGCTGATTTCCTGCGGCCGCAGCACGATGCGCTCGCGGTAAAAATCGATGCGTTCGTTGAAATCGGCCATCGCTTTCGGGCTGAGCGACAGCGCGGTGGCCGACGCCATGGAAAGCGTTCCCGAGCGCAGCATGTCGAGCATGCCGTCCTGCAGCACCTCGGTGTAGGCCGTCAGATTCTTGAACGGGCCGGCGTCCAGGCCGGCGAGCACTGCGTTGGCGATGTTGCCAACGCCCGACTGCAGCGGCAGCAGTTCAGCCGGCAGGCGGCCGCGCGCCACTTCCTGCTGCAGGAAATCAATGATGTGGCCGGCGATGCGCTGCGAGATCTCGTCGGGCGCGGCGAAGGCCGAGTTGCGGTCGGGCTGGTGCGTCTCGACCACGGCAATCACCTTGGACAGGTCGCAGTGCAGATAGGCCTCGCCAATGCGCTCGCCCGGCTGCGTCAGCGGAATCGGCAGGCGGTGCGGCGGCAGTTGCGTGCCGTAGTACACGTCATGCATGCCTTCCAGGCCGGCGTTCTGCATGGAATTGACTTCCAGAATGATCTTGTCGGCCTGGTCCAGCCAGGTCTTGTTGTTGCCGACCGAGGACGAAGGAATTAGCCTTCCGTCGGGCAAAATTCCGGCGACTTCAACCACCGCCACATCGAGGTGGCCCAGAAAGCCGAACCAGACATGCTGCGCCACGTTCGAGAGGTGGATGTCGGTGTACTGCATCTGCCCGGCGTTGATCTGCTTGCGCACCGTCGGGTCCGACTGGTAGGGCAGGCGCATCTCGATGCCATCGACCTTGGCGAGCGCGCCGTCAAGCTCGGGCGCGGTCGAGGCGCCGGTCCACAGGCCGATGCGAAAGGCCTCGCCCGCAGCATGCAAACTCTCGATGCGCCGCGCCAGCGCCTTCGGCACCGCCTTGGGGTAGCCAGCGCCGGTAAAACCGCTCATGCCGACATTGGAGCCGGCGGGAATCAGCGCGGCGGCCGCTTCGGCCGACATGATGCGGGATTTCAGGATAGGGTTGCGCACGCGATCAGCAAGGGACATGAAGGGCTGGCTCCGGGTAAATCCGATGGCGCGACGGCGCACATCAAGGTAGACCATTCTGACAAACGCGTCTTACGTAAGCCTGAACCCCGAAACGCCGTAGCCCGGGAGCGCAGAGATGCCTCAACAAAAGGATGCTTATACGCTATATATTTTATAGCTGCTTGCGCCCGTGCTGTATGGGCTAGAGGCCGATTTAATCATTATTTTAGGGTCAGCATGGCCATCGTGATGCGTGACACGCAGGTCAGCTCTCCAGCGTCGTTCCGCAGCTCGATCTGCCAGACCTGGGTGCTGCGGCCTATGTGCACGGGCCGCGTGATGCCGGTGACCCAGCCGCTGGTGGTGCCCCTGAGGTGGTTGGCGTTGATGTCCAGGCCGACCGTGCGCTGGCCTGCCGGGGCCGCGTAGGCGGCACCACAGGAGCCCAGCGTTTCGGCCAGCACTACAGACACGCCGCCATGCAGCAAGCCATAAGGCTGCACCGTGCGGTGATCGACCGGCACGCGGGCGCGTATGAAATCGTCGCCGACTTCCAGAAATTCAATGCCCAGATGGCTGACGGCGCCGTTGGCATTGCCCGCCGTGAGCAGTTCGACCGAGATGGCTTGTTTCCAGATACGCATGGGGACTCCGTGGGAGTAAGAATTAGAAGCAAAACCGCTTCACTATATAAGGTTGCCGCCTACAGCCGCTGGGTAAATTGTCGCGCCAGCGGCACCGGCCAGCCCAGCTTAAGCTTTAGAAAATGAGCAAAAGCCCTGACCCTTTATGACGCTGCCGCGCACCCGCAAATGGTTGCTTGGCCTGGGCCTTTTTCTGGGCCTTGTCGCGTTGCTCTGGATCGCCGTGGCCCGCCTGCTTCCCAGCGATGAAGCGTTGGCCCAGCGCGCCGCCGCCGAGCTCGAGCAGGCCCTCGGTGTCAAGGTCAGCGTGGGCGCGCTGCACTGGCAGCTGCGGCCCGTGCCGGCGCTGGTGTTGGAAAACATTGCAAGCTTGCAGCCCCAGCCCATCGTCATCAAAAAGCTCACGGCGCAGCTGAACCTGGCCGCGCTGCTGCAGCGCCGCGTGAAGGTGGACAGCGCCGAGCTCGAGGGCGCCGTGCTGCCGCAGCTGTCACTGCCTGCACTGGGGGGCAAGCCGGGCGCCGTGCAGGGTCCGTACCGACTGGGCGTTGAAGAGGTGCCGCTGGCGCGTCTGGTTTTTCGCGATGTCAGCTGGATCACGCGCTATGGCGTCGCCATCGTGTTTGCCGGCGAGGTGGACTTTGACGCGGGCTGGCGGCCGCGCCAGGCGCAGTTGCGGCGGCCGGATTTTGCGCCCGCGACCGACTTGAGCCTGACCCGACAGGCGCAGGAGGACCGCTGGGCCGTGCGCATCAACCTGGGCGGCGGCACCGCCCACGGCGAGCTGCAGCTGCAGACACGCGACCAGGGGCGGCTTCAGCTGGGTGGAAAATTGCAACCGCGCGGCATTGAGGTCGCCAGTGCGCTCAGCGCCTTTAATCGCACGCCAGTCATTTCAGGAAAAGCCTCAGGCAGCACCACGCTGTCGGCTAGCGGGCAGACCGTGATCCAGCTGGCGCAGTCCGTACACACCCAAACCACCTTCACCATGGGCCGCTCGGCGCTGCTGCGCTTCGACCTGGACAAGGCCATGCGCAGCGCCGGCCAGGAGCGCGCCGGGAAAACGCCACTAGACGCCGTCAGCGGACAGCTTGATACGCAAAACACGGCGAAAGGCATGGTGGTGAATCTGACCGATGTGAAAGCCAAATCGGGCACACTCAGCGTTTCCGGTCAGGCCAAGCTGGCACAGCGCCAGGTTGACGCCGAGTTTGCCGTCGATCTGGTCGATGGCGTGGTCGGCGTGCCGCTGCGCCTGAGTGGCCCGATCAACCACGTCAAGGTGTCGGTGCCGCCCGGTGCGCTGGCTGGCGCGGCCGTTGGTACGGCGGTCTTGCCCGGCGTGGGCACGGCCATTGGTGCCCGAGTGGGCGCCACCCTAGGCAAAATTTTCAGCCCAGAGCCCGCTCAAAAAAGCAGCGCGGCGTCGAAAAAACAACCTTGAACCATCCAATAGGCCTGACCAGTGGGCGCGCGGCCCCCGCGTTATCCATTGAGGTGACAGGCCGAGAAATGCGCAGACGCAATTTCCCGCAAGGCCGGCTTTTCTTCCTTGCAGCGCGTCATCGCATGCGGACAGCGCGGATGAAAATGACAGCCGGTGGGCGGCTGCAGCGGTGACGGAATCTCGCCTTTGACCGCCAGGAATTCGATTTTTTTCACCTCCAGCCGCGGCGCCGACGCCAGCAGCGCCAGCGTGTAGGGATGATTCGGGCGAGCGAACACCTCGTCGGCCGGTGCCGACTCGACCAAGCGGCCCAGGTACATGATGGCGACGCGATCCGATAGATGGCGTACCACCCCGAGGTCGTGGCTGATGAACAGATAGGTCAAATTCAGCTCGTCGCGCAGCTTCATGAACAGGTTCAGCACCTGCGCCTGGATAGACACATCAAGCGCCGCAACCGCTTCATCGCACACCAGAAATTGAGGGTGCACTGCCAGCGCCCGCGCAATGCCGACGCGTGCGCGCTGACCGCCGGAGAACTGGTGCGGAAAACGCCGCAGCACCGCCGGGTCCAGGCCGACCCGCTGCAGCAGCGCCTCGACATACGCGCTTTGCTGGCTCGCTTGCACCATGCCGTGCGCCACCGGCGCCTCGCCGACGATATCGATTACACGCATGCGCGGATTGAGCGAGGCGTAGGGGTCCTGAAAGATCATCTGGATGCCCAGCTGTTCTTTGCGCTTTTGCGGCGGCGCCAGCTTGTCGATTTCCTCGCCCTTCCACCAGCGCGTGCCGGCCGACAGGCTGTGCAGACCAACCGCCATGCGGCCTAGCGTCGATTTGCCGCAACCCGATTCACCGACCAGGCCGACCACTTCGCCGGCAGCAATCGACAGCGTCACGTCGTCGACGGCGTAGACGGTTTCTTCTTGCACGCGAGCGCCAAAAAGATTGGCGATGCGCGCCGCGCTGTCAAGCGATTTGACGAAGCGCTTGCTGACGCCGCGCAGTTCCAGCAGCGGCGCCGGGTCCATGGGATTGGACTGATTCATGGCGCGACCCTGGTGCCGTCGATGAGCGGATGAAAACAGCGCCAGCCGCGCCCCTCGCTGCTGTGCAGCGGCGGCGCTGCCTGGCACAGCACGGTGGCGCGCGTGCAGCGTTCGCGAAAGGCACAGCCGCCCGGCAGGTTCAACAGCGAGGGCGTCATGCCGGGGATTTGCTGCAGCGGCGCGCCGCGCGGATTGCGCGAGGGCGCAGATGCAATCAGGCCCTGTGTGTAGGGGTGGCGCGGCCGCTCCAGCACTTGCCGCACGCTGCCGCTTTCGACGATCTTGCCGGCGTACATTACGCACACGCTGTCGGCCAGACCGGCCACCACCGACAAGTCGTGCGTGATCCAGATCAGCGCGGTGCCCGATTCGCGGCATAACTTCTGCATTTCGTACAGGATCTGGCCCTGGATGGTGACGTCGAGCGCGGTCGTCGGCTCGTCGCAAATGATCAAGTCGGGCTTGTTCAGCAGCGCGGTGGCAATCGCCACGCGTTGCCGCATGCCGCCCGAAAACTGGTGCGGATAGGCCTGCAGGCGCTCGTCGGGCGAGGCAATGCCGACGCGCGTCAGGGCGTCGCGCGCCAGGGCACGCGCACTGTCGCGGCTGACATCCTGGTGCGCCAGCACGGCTTCCATCATCTGCGTGTCAATGCGCAGAACCGGATTCAGCGTCATCATCGGATCCTGAAAAATCATCGCGATTCGGTTGCCGCGCACCTGGCGCATGGCTTCGGGCGACAGGCCGCGCAGGTCCCGCCCCTTAAGCAGGATTCTCCCGCCCACCACCTGGCCGGGCGCATCGATCAAGCCCATGATCGAATAGCCCGTCATCGACTTGCCGGAACCCGATTCGCCGACCAGGCCCATGATCTGGCCGGCCTGCAGCGAAAACGACACGTCATCGACCGCCTTGACGGTGCCGGCGCGCGAAACGAAGCGCGTCTGCAGGTTTTCCACCGACAGCGTCGGGACCGGATAGGCGTCAGTCATGGCAGAGGTCTTTGCACTTCATTGCGCTTTATTGCGTTTGCAAGCGCGGGTTGAGCACGTCGCGCAACTGATCGGCCACCAGGTTGATCGCCACCACGGTGGCCAGCAGAGCGATGCCTGGGAAAAAGCTGATCCAGTATTTGCCCGACAGCAGATACTGGAAACCGTTGGCAATCAGCAGGCCCAGCGAAGGCTCCGTGACCGGCAGGCCGAGGCCGAGAAATGACAGTGTGGCCTCCAGCGAAATCGCCGAGGCGACCTGCAGCGCGGCGATGACGATCAGTGGCGGCAGGCAATTGGGCAGCAGGTGGCGAAAGATGATGCGCGCTGGCGACAGGCCCAGGCAGGTCGCCGCCTCGATGTACTCTTTTTTGCGTTCCACCAGTGCGGCGCTGCGTGCCGTGCGCGCGTAGTAAGCCCATTGCACCGCCACCAGCGCGATGATGATCTTGCCGACGCCCTGCCCGGTCAGGGCCAGCAAGATCAGTGCAATCAGAATCGGTGGAAAAGACAGCTGGATGTCGGCCACGCGCATGATGAAAGACTCGATGCGGCCGCCCGAATATCCGGCCAGCAGGCCGAGCGCCAGACCCAGCACCAGCGCGATCACGGTGCTGATGACGCCGACCGCGACCGAAATCCGTATGCCGTAGAGGATGGCCGACAGCATGTCGCGGCCCTGGTCGTCGGTGCCCATCAGAAAAGTCAGGCTGCCGTCAGCCGAGGTCTTGCCCGGTTCCAGCCGCGAATCCATCACGTCCAGGCGCGACAGGTCGTAGGGGTTTTGCGGCGAGATGAGCGGCGCCAACAGCGCCGCCAGAACGATTAGCAACAGCGCGATGAAGCCGACGGTGGCGATCTTGCTGGAAAAGAAATGGCGCGCAAAGCGTTTGAACGGCGTCTCTAAGGCAACAACAGGTTGACTGGTTTGCATGTCTATCCCTTGGCCTCTGACAGCCGCACGCGCGGATCAAGCAGTGAATACGCCACGTCCACCAGCAGGTTGATCAGAATGAAAATCGCCACGATCAGCATCAAGTAGGCAACGATGACCGGCCGGTCCAGCACCCTTATCGAGTCGATGATGAGTTTGCCCATGCCCGGCCAGGCAAACACCGTTTCGGTCACGATGGCGAACGCGATGATGGAGCCGAACTGCAAGGCAATCACGGTGATGACCGGAATCAGGATGTTCTTGAGCACATGCACGCCGATGATGCGGCTGTTGCGCAAGCCCTTGGCGCGCGCGAACTTCACGTAGTCTTGCAGCAAAGCCTCTTGCGCACCGGCCCGCGTCAGGCGGATCACCAGTGCAATATTGAACAGCGCCAGATTGAACGCCGGCATCAGCATGTGGCGCAAACCGTCCAGCGTCAGAAAGCTGACGGGGACGCCCAGCAGCAGCTCGGTGCTGCCGCGCCCGCTTGAGGGCAACCAGCCCAGCTGCACCGCAAACACCATGATCAACATCAGGCCGACCCAGAAGGTCGGCAGCGAAAAACCGAGAATCGACACCGCCATGATGCTTTTGCCGGCGATGCCATTGGGCCGCAAGCCGGCCCACAACCCCAACGGAATGCCCAGCAGAACAGCGATCACGATGGCGAAAACCGCCAGTTCCATGGTGGCCGGCATGCGTTCAAAAATCAGCGTGAGCGCTGGCGTAGAAAAGGCAAACGAACGACCCATGTCGCCGCCCAGCGCGTTTTTGACGAAGATGAAATACTGCTGCCACAGCGGCTTGTCGAGGCCGAAGGCGGCAATCGTGCGGGCGCGCTCGAGCTGGTCGGCGTCCGGGCTGATCAGGCTGTCGATCGGGTTGCCGATGGCGAACACGCCGACAAAGACCAGCAACGACATCACGAGCAGCACGACGACGCTTTGCAGCAGGCGGCGGATGATGAATACAGGCACGGATATTTTCTGAGGTGAGGGCTGGAAGCTGAAAGCTGCGTCACGCCGGACGCTTTGGTCGCTGGGTGAAAACGCCATGCCGCCCGATGTGGCCACCGGGCGGACGGGAATGCGGCCTTACTGTGGTTTGAACTCGTAGGCGTGCGTGCGCTCGTCGGTGCGCGCAATGTAGGAAATGCCCTTTTTCGTGGCCCACGTCGTAACTTGTTGGTGGATAGGAATCAGGCCGCCGTCGTTGATGACAATTGCGGTGGCCTCCTGCAGCAATTTGGAGCGCTCCTTGTCATCGACCGTGTTGAGGGCTTTGCCCAGCAGCTCGTTCAGCTTGGGATTGCAGTACTTGAGCCAGTTGAAGCCGCCAAAGCCTCTGGCCGGATCGTCGCAGGCGGCGAGCGCACGCAGTGGCGACGAGACTTCGCCGGTCTGCGCACCCCAGCCGAGCAGGCCCAGCGAATACTCGCGCTTGGCGCCGCGCGACGAATACACCGACATCGGCAATCCTTCAACCTTGGCAGCGATGCCAACGCGCGACAGCATCTGCGCAATCGTCTGAGTGATCTTCTCGTCGTTGATGTAGCGATTGTTCGGCGTATGGATGGTGATGCCAAAGCCGTTCGGATAACCGGCGGCCGTCAACAGTTTCTTGGCGCCCTCGGGGTCGTACTTGACGACCTTCAGGTTGGGATTGTGGCCAAACAGCGTGGCCGGTACCAGGTTGCTGGTCGGCTCGGACAAGCCTTCCATCACGCGTTCCTTGATGGCTTCGCGGTTGATCGCCATCGAGATCGCCTGCAGCACGCGCTTGTCCTGCATCGGGTTTTTGTCAAGCGGCTTGCCCTCTTTGTCGGTCACGAAGGGCGACTTGTCGCGGCTGGTGTCCGGGTAAAGAAAAATCACCCGGTGCGAGACTTTGGAGAACAGGCCGATGCTATTGTCAGAGCGTACCCGCGCCAGATCCGGTGTCGGGACGTTCTCGATCGCCTGCACATCGCCGGCCAGCAGCGCGGCCAGCCGCGTCGCGCCGTTCGGGATAAAGCGCAGCGTGACCTTGCTCCAGGCCGGCTTCTTGCCCCAGTAGCCGTCATTGCGCTCCAGCTCGATGCGGTCGTCGCGCAGGAATTTGACGAATTTGTAAGAACCGGTGCCGACCATGCCCTTGCCGCTGGCGAAGTCGTCGCTAGCCAAGCCTTGCGTGGCATTTTTGGACACCATGTAGATCGATGTCAGGTCGGACAGCAACAGCGGGTAGGGCTCCTTGGTGGTGAGCCGAATGGTATGGGCGTCCACAATTTTTTTGTTGATGACCGCCTTGGTGTAGACGTCAAACTTGCCCGGGCTGCCGACGATGGTGGCCGGCCGGTCTATCGACCAGGCCACATCTTCGGCGGTCATCTCGCTGCCATCGTGAAACTTGACGCCTTTGCGCAGCTTGAACTCCCAGGTCAGGTTGTTGACCAGCGTCCAGGACTCGGCCAGACCGGGAATGATGCGGCTGTCGGCATCCATCGTGACCAGCGGTTCGAACATGTGGTCGGACACGTTCAGATTGGAAAATAGATTGTAGAAATGCGGATCCATCGAGGTCGGCGGCGAGCTCATCGCGAGCTTGAGTTCCTGCGCGCCCGCAAGCGGCGCCGACAGCGCCAGCAGCGTGGCAATAGCGGCGGCGGTCAGACCGCGCAAGACGAAACGAGACGATGGCGTGACGGGCATACAGGGATCTCCGTTGAAAAGACATTTCTTGTGTCTGAGCTTACTATTAGTAGGGTTACGCACCGCTGACTTGCTGCCCAGCACCAAGATGGAGCAGCATAATCTCAATGCAAAATGCGTGCCTCAGGATAAACGCCATGAACACAGCCACCATGAATTTGATTGACCCACTCATCGAGTTTCAACCCGAGCTGCAGCAAATCAGGCGCGATATCCATGCCTATCCAGAACTCTGCTATGAAGAGCAGCGCACGGCAGGCGTAGTTGCTCAAAAACTCACCGATTGGGGTATTCCTGTGCTGCGCGGCATGGGCGGAACCGGCGTCGTCGGCATTATCAAGGCGGGCAGCAGCGCGCGTGCGGTCGGCCTGCGCGCTGACATGGATGCGCTGCCAATGCAGGAACTCAATACCTTTGCGCACGCCTCCAGGCACACGGGCAAGATGCACGCTTGCGGTCATGACGGCCACACCGCCATGCTGCTGGGCGCCGCGCATTACCTGGCGCAGCAGCGCAATTTTGACGGTACTGTTTACGTGATTTTTCAACCCGCGGAAGAAGGCGGCGCGGGCGCGCGCGCCATGATGGAGCATGGGCTGTTTGAACAGTGTCCGATGGACGCGGTGTTTGGCATGCACAACTGGCCGGGCGCGGCGGTGGGTACTTTCGGCGTGACGCCGGGGCCGATGATGGCGTCCTCCAATGAATTCGAAGTGATCGTCCAAGGCAAGGGCGCGCATGCGGCGCAACCGCACAAGGGTGTTGACCCGATCATGGTGGCGGTGCAAATCGCACAGGGCTGGCAGACCATTGTCAGCCGCAACAAGAGCCCGATCGATGCGGGCGTGTTGTCAATCACGCAAATCCACGCTGGCAGCGCCACCAATGTGATCCCGGATGAGGCGACGCTGATCGGCACGGTGCGCACCTTCAACACAGAGGTGCTCAATTTGATCGAGCAACGCATGCGCGCGGTCGCCCAGCACACCGCGGCGGCCTTTGATGCGCAGGTCGATTTCCGCTTCAAGCGCAACTATCCACCGCTGGTCAATCACGTGAAGGAAACGGCGTTAGCGGTCGAAGTCCTGCAGGCCATGGTGGGCACGCGCAATGTCAACGCGGCGGTGGAGCCGACCATGGGCGCCGAGGACTTCGCCTTCATGCTGCAGCAAAAACCCGGCTGCTACGTCTTCATAGGCAATGGTGAGGGCGCACACCGCACGATGGGCCACGGTCTCGGGCCGTGCAATCTGCACAACCCGAGCTATGACTTCAATGACGAGCTGCTGCCGATTGGTGCCAGCTACTGGGTGCGGCTGGCGCAAGCCTATTTGTCGCGGTAATGTCGCGCTAATCGACCATGTCCATACCTCTTTCGGTGTTGGCGCCCGCGTTTGCCCGCCTGGCTTTGCTCAACATTGCGCGGGAGTACCCCAACAAGCTCGACCACGTCATCAACGACGCCGGCGAGTTGCGCGCGCCACGAGCACTGCATCCGGTTTTCTATGGCAGCTACGACTGGCATTCGAGCGTGCACATGCACTGGTTGCTGGCGCGGCTGCTCCGGCTGCATGCCGAGCTGCCTGAAGCCGGCCAAATCAGCGCGGCCTTCGATGGCCATTTCACCGGCGCCGCTGTGGCTGCGGAGCTGGCCTACCTGCAGCAGGCTTCGCGCCAATCCTTTGAACGCACCTATGGCTGGGCCTGGCTGCTTAAGCTGCAGACGGAATTGGCGGCGCTGGCCGCGATCAATCCGCGCGCTGCGCGCTGGCGTGATGCCTTGCAACCGCTGGCCGACGCTTTCGCAGAACGCTACCTGCAGTTTTTGCCGATCACGCAGCATCCGATACGCGCCGGAACGCATGCCAACAGCGCCTTCGGCTTGCTGTTCGCCCTCGACTATGCCCAGGCCAGCGGGCACAGCGCGCTGCGCCAGCTGATCGTGGCCAAGGCCCAGGCATGGTTCGGCGCCGACCGCCTTTATCCGGCTGATTACGAGCCGGGAGGCGACGATTTTTTGTCCGGCGGTTTGCTGGAGGCGGTGCTGATGCGGCGCGTCAGCGATGCCCGCAGCCACGCTGACTGGTGGCAGGCATTTTGTCCGGCGCCGCAAGCCTTGCAGCATTGGCTGGCGCCGGTTGAAAACACCGATCGCAGCGACCCCAAGCTGTCGCATCTTGACGGCCTCAATCTGTCGCGCGCGTGGTGCTGGCGTTTGCTGGAAAGCGAACTGCCGAGCCACTTGCGCGAGCCGGTGCGCCAGGCGATTGAAGCGCATCTGGCCGTCGCGCTGCCGCACTCTCGCGCTGGCGACTATGTCGGCACGCATTGGCTGGCAAGCTTTGCCGTGCTGGCGCTCAGCGAAGAGCCACTGCGCCTATAAAGTAGCGGCGGCTCGAGCAAGACCTTACGGGGCTGCAGCTTTTCGGCGCGCTGCCAGCTTTACCTGCAGCGCGCGTGTCGGCTAAAATCTTCGGCATGTCCAAGCCGTCCAACGTCGTCCCCGCCCCTGTGTCTACGCCACTGGCACGCGCGTTGGACCAGAACGAAACCGTTCAAGAGACGGTTGAGCAGTCGGCCGACGAACTGCTGCTGATCAATACGGTGCTGAAGCAGGAAATTCCCGGCCACATCCAGACCGATGCGGTGGCGCAGGCCTTGCAGCAAGGCGAAGAACTGGAAAGCAAGATACAAGAGACTGCCGACAATCTGGCGCAGGTCAACCTGGCCCTTGAGCATGAAATTGCCGAGCGCGTCGAACTGGAGCGTGAACTGGCGGATACCAAGGCGGCGCTGGCCGAGGCTCAATGCCAGCCGCCCGCTCAGTAAGCGAATAAGACTTTTGCCTCCCGCTTTGGCTTGCGCTTTACGCGCGCCTGCGGCTCAGCAGCGCATTGAGCAATATCGCGCCGAACGTCGCTGTGCCAATGCCGCCCAGCGCGAACTGGCCAAACTTCAAGGTGAAATCACCGGTCCCCAGCACCAGGGTTATGGCTGCGACCAACAGGTTTTTGTTGTCTGAAAAATCCACCCGGTTGTCGATCCAGATCTTGGCGCCCGCCACCGCGATCAGGCCAAACACCACAATGCTGACGCCGCCCATCACCGGCAGCGGAATCGCTTGAATCAGCGCGCCAAACTTGGGGCTGAAACCGAGCACCACGGCCAGCAGGCCGGCCACCACAAACACCGCGGTCGAGTAAATCTTGGTGGCAGCCATCACGCCGATGTTTTCCGCGTAAGTGGTGACGCCGGTGCCGCCGGCGCTGCCCGAGATGATGGTCGCCACGCCGTCGCCGATGAAGGCGCGCCCCATGTAGGCGTCGAGGTTTTTGCCCGTCATGGCCGTCACCGCCTTGATATGGCCGAGGTTTTCAGCCACCAGGATGATGGCGACCGGCGCGATCAGCAGCATGGCATGGGCACTGAACACCGGCGCGGTAAAGCCAGGCGCACCGGCCCACGCGGCGTTGCCGATGGCCGATAAATCCAACGGCGTGCCCAGCCCCAGCCCGTTGGTCAGTAACGCATAGATCAGCGTGGCGACGATCAGGCCGACCAGAATCAAAAGGCGCTGAACCATGCCGCGCGTCATGACGGCGACCAGCGCCACGCTGACGAAAGTCAGCACTTGCATCCACGAATCAAAGTTGCTTGCCGCCATGTTCTTGATGGGAATGCTTGCCAGGTTTAGTCCGATCACGGCTACTACGGCGCCTGTCACCACAGGTGGCATCAGACGGTCTATCCAGCCGGTGCCCAGGCGTTGCACGATGGCGCCAATCAATGTGTAGACCACACCGCAGGCAATGATGCCGCCCAGCGCCACGCCGATATTCGGGTTTGGCCCTTTGCCGGCGAAGCCGCTGGCGGCAATCACCACGCCGATGAACGCGAAGCTCGAGCCCAGGTAGCTCGGAACCTTGCCGCCGGTGACGACGAAAAAGATCAACGTGCCGATGCCGCTCATCAGGATGGCGATGTTGGGATCGAAACCCATCAAAATGGGTGCCAGCACCGTGGCGCCAAACATCGCCACCACATGCTGCAGGCCCATCACGGTGGTGAGCGGCCAGCTCAGGCGTTCGTCAGGGGCTATTACGCCGCCGCGCTGCAGCACCGTGCTGCTTTTTTCTGTCCAGTCCAACATTCCCATCGCACTCTCTCCTCTTGTAAGTGGGGCCATGCTAGGGGCAATGGGCGGCGCACACAAGGGTTTCCACCGAAACAAGCCCCGGTGAAGCGGTGCAACCCCTCCCGTGTCTGACGGCCGCAACGGCTCGCGTCCTACAGGCCTCTTGGCAGGGCAAGTGAAGATGAAGTTTGAGCAATTTGCTCGATTTTTTGAAGGTGAATAATGATTAAGCAATCAACTTTCCTCGCGACCTTGGCGCTGGCCTGCAGTTCCGCATTCGCTCAAGCTCCTGCCAGTCCCGCTAGCCCCACCAACCCGGCCAGTCCCACCAGCCCGGCGGCTAACGACGCCATGCCACCCGCTGGCGCAGGAATGAAGCCCGGCGGTGCCATGGGCGCGGGCGGTCCCGGTATGGGTATGGGCGCGCACATGGGTATGGGTATGGGTATGGGTATGGACATGAAGGCTATGGACGCCAACGGCGACGGCATGATTTCCAAGAAGGAATTCGACAGCCACCACGCAGCGATGTGGAAAAAGATGAAAAGCAAGAACGGCATGGTGTCCATAGCCGACATGGAAGCGATGATGATGCAAGGCGGCAGAAACTGAGGCTGGGGCTCGCCGAAGCGGCGAGCCAGGAAACATTCCCGGAGCTGCCGCTGGCCGGCCCCCGCCTGATCGCGGCCCACGCGGGTCGCCAAGGCGGATCAGCTCACCTTCGCGCACTGTCAAGCGTGCAAGCCCTTCGCCCTCAACCGGGCCTTCGCCAAGCCGGGCCGCCGGTCACCGTGCAGGACGCTGTGCGCTATTAATTAAATAGTAGGTCACGCCCTGCCTGTAAAGGCTGCAGCCATAAATCGCGTGAACTACTGCGGCTTGAGCCGCGCGCGCCACTGCGCGCATGCTCAACCCTTCCCCCGCGCGCGGAAAACCAGATTTCAGGAGAAACATGCCGGCAGCCCTTGGCGCGCCGCGCTGCTGCGCTTCAGCGACGCCAATTCACCTTCTCTTCTCAGGGCCTATGGTTAGTGATATGGTCGGTCTTTATAGTTGACTAAATTAGTCAGGTATCCATTTTACGACTAAGGACATCTTTCCCGGGCAGAACTGCCGCGACGATGCTGACCTTGCCGCACCGACATGGTGCGATGGCCAAATCGGGCGGAGCGACTGCGCTACCTCAGGAGTTTGACAAATGACCATGGTATTGACTGAAAGAGCAGCGCTGCAGATCCAGCGTCAGCTTGAAAAGCGTGGCAAGGGCATTGCCTTGCGCATCGGCGTCAAGAAAGTAGGCTGCACCGGCCTGGCGCATACCTTCGACCTCATCGACGAGGTCGGCTCGGGCGACCACAGCTTCGAGTCGCATGGCGCCCGGATCGTGGTCGATGCCTACAGCCTTGAGTATCTCGATGGCTCGCGCATTGACTTCGTCACCGAAGGCCTCAAGCAAAGCTTCAAGTTCGACAACCCCAATGTCGACAGTGAATGCGGTTGCGGGGAAAGCTTCAACGTCAAGAAAAAGGCCAGTCCTGCCAAAACGTAAGCGCTTGCCCGCCCACGTTTTCTTCAAGCCAGACAACCCGCCAGAAGGAACACCATGAGTGCACTACTGCAAACGCTCGTCAACCAGCCCTATAAACACGGGTTTGTCACCAACATCGAAACCGATGTCGCGCCCAAGGGCTTGAGCGAGCAGACTATCCGAATGATTTCGGCCAAGAAAAACGAGCCCGCGTGGCTGCTCGATTTCAGGCTCAAGGCCTACCAGGCCTGGTTGCTGATGACCGAGCCGGCCTGGCCCAACGTGCATTACCCGAAGATCGACTTCCAGGCCATCAGCTATTACGCCGCGCCCAAACAAAAGCCCAAGCTCAGCAGCATGGATGAGGTCGATCCCGAGCTGCTGCGCACCTTTGAAAAGCTTGGCGTGCCATTGCACGAGCGCATGGCGCTGGCCGGCGTGGCGGTCGATGTAATTTTCGACAGCGTGTCGGTAGCCACGACCTACAAAGCCAAGTTGGCCGAGGCAGGCATCATTTTCTGCTCGATGTCCGAGGCCGTGCTGGAACACCCGGAGTTGGTGAAAAAGTACCTGGGCACGGTGGTGCCCACCGGCGACAACTATTACGCCGCGCTCAACTCGGCGGTGTTCACCGACGGTTCGTTCTGCTTCATTCCCAAAGGCGTCAAGTGCCCGATGGACTTGTCGACCTACTTTCGCATTAACACCGAGGAGTCGGGCCAGTTCGAGCGCACGCTGATCGTGGCCGAAGAGGGCGCTTCGGTGTCCTACCTTGAGGGCTGCACCGCGCCCGCCTTCAGCAGCAACCAGCTGCATGCGGCGGTGGTGGAACTTGTCGCGCTGGACAACGCCGACATCAAATACTCGACGGTGCAGAACTGGTATGCGGGCGATGAAAACGGCGTCGGCGGCATCTACAACTTTGTCACCAAACGCGGACTGGCCAAAGGCGTGAATTCGCGCATTTCCTGGACGCAGGTCGAGACCGGCTCGGCCATCACCTGGAAGTATCCGTCTGTGATTCTGCGCGGCGACAACTCGGTAGGCGAGTTTTATTCGGTGGCGGTGACCAACCACCACCAACAGGCCGACACCGGCACCAAGATGATCCACCTGGGCAAGAACACGCGCAGCACCATCGTCAGCAAGGGCATCTCGGCCGGGCAGTCGAGCAACAGCTACCGGGGCTTGGTCAAGGTGATGCCTACGGCCACCGGCGCGCGCAATTATTCGCAGTGCGATTCGATGCTGATCGGCGACAAGTCGGGTGCGCACACCTTTCCCTACATCCAGGTGCGCAACCCGACCGCCCAGGTCGAGCACGAGGCCTCGACCTCCAAGATCGGCGAGGACCAGCTGTTCTATTTCGCCCAGCGTGGCATCAGCGCCGAAGCCGCGGTGTCCATGATCATCAATGGATTTTGCAAGGACGTGTTTCAACAATTGCCGATGGAGTTCGCGGTCGAAGCGACCCAGCTGCTCGGCTTCAAACTTGAAGGAGCAGTCGGATGATCAACCCCAACAGCCCGGTTTTACTTGAGGTGCGCGGCCTGTGCGCCAGCGTCAATGGCATTGACATTCTCAAGGGCCTGGACTTCACGGTCAGGCGCGGCGAAGTGCACGCCATCATGGGGCCCAACGGCTCGGGGAAAAGTACCTTTGCCAAAGTGCTGGCGGGCCACACGGCCTATGAA
The DNA here is from genome assembly GCF_012927455.1 of Polaromonas sp. GTDB lineage: Bacteria > Pseudomonadota > Gammaproteobacteria > Burkholderiales > Burkholderiaceae_C > Polaromonas. Next base: position 516,501 of record NZ_JABBPE010000016.1, read on the forward strand.
GTCACCGCCGGCCGGGTACTGTTCGAGGACCAGGACCTGCTGGCGCTGACGCCCGAGGGGCGCGCCCTGGCCGGCGTGTTTCTGGGCTTTCAGTACCCGATTGAAATACCCGGCGTGGCCAACAGCCAGTTTTTGCGCCTGAGCTACAACACGCTGCAGGCGCAGCGCGGCCGGGAAGAACTGGACCCGCTGGAGTTCGACGACTTTGTGCGCGAGAAGATGAAGCTGCTGGAAATGAGTCCCGATTTTCTGGACCGCAGCGTCAACGAGGGCTTTTCGGGCGGCGAGAAAAAACGCAACGAAATTTTGCAGATGGCGCTGCTGGAGCCGCGCCTGGCGATCCTCGACGAGACCGATTCTGGCCTGGACATCGACGCGCTGCGCATTGTCTCGCAGGGCGTGAACCAGCTGATCAAGCCCGACAACGCCGTCATCCTGGTCACGCATTACCAGCGGCTGCTGAACTACATCGTGCCCGACTTCGTCCATGTGATGGACGCCGGCCGCATCATCAAGACCGGCGGCAAGGAACTCGCGCTGGAACTGGAAAAACGCGGCTACGACTGGGTCAGCGCCGAGCACCAGGCGACTGGCGGGGCGAGAGCCGAAGCGGTCAGCGCATCATGAGCAGCGCCACTGCACTTCGCGAGCCCACGGTGGACCACCTGGGCACGCTGCTGGCCGGCCAGCCGCTGCTGGCGCCCAGCCCCTGGGCGCGCGTCAATGCGCTGCGCGAACAAGCGCAGACAGCGCTGGGCGCGCTTGCCATGCCCACGGTGCGCGACGAGGCGTGGCGCTTCACCGATTTGGCGCCGCTGCACCGGCTGACGTTCCAGCCGGTGCTGGCTGCCTCCCGGCTGCAGGCCGAAGACATCGCGCCGTTTTGCCTTGACGACGCCGCGATACGGCTGGTGTTTGTCGATGGCGTTTACGCGCCGCAGCTGTCGATCCCGGCCCCCGAAGGCGGCGTGGTCGTGACCGATCTGCCGACGGCGATGGCCACGCACACCGCCGCGCTGGAGGCGCAACTGGGCCGCCAGCAGACGCTGGGCGACAACGTGTTTGCCGCGCTGAATACGGCCTATCTGCAGGATGCAGCGGTGCTGGTGGTACCGCGCCATGTGGAGCTGGCAGCTCCGGTGCATCTGCTGTTCGTGGCCACGCAGGCGCAAGCCGTTAGCCACCCGCGCTGCCTGTTGCTGGCCGAAGCGGGCAGCAGCGTGACGCTGGTCGAGGACTACGTGGCGCTGCAGGATGCGGCCTGCCTGGCTTACTTGATAAATCCAGTGACAGAAATCGTGCTGGCCGACCAGTCGCATGTCACGCATGTCCGTGTGCAGCGCGACGGCCAGCAGGCGTTTCACATCGCCAACTGCGCGGTGTCTGTGGGGCGCTCGGCCCACTACCAGTTGGTCAGCCTGGCGATGGGCGCGCAGCTGTCCCGCTTCCACTTGAATGTCGTGCTGGGCGAGGGCGCCGAGTGCGCGGTTGACGGGCTTGCGCTGCTGGCCGGCAGCCAGCTGGCTGATACCCACAGCTGCATCGATCACGCCCAGCCGCATGGCAGCAGCCGCCAGCTGCACAAGTGCATTGCCGACGGCAGCGCGCATGCGGTGTTCAACGGCAAGGTGATCGTGCGCCCCGGCGCCCAGCGCACCGACTCGGCCCAGTCCAGCCGCAACCTGCTGCTCAGCAGCCGGGCCCAGGTCGATACCCAGCCGCAACTGGAGATTTTTGCCGACGACGTGAAATGCACGCATGGCGCCACGATTGGCCAGCTGGATGCCGAAGAACTGTTCTACCTGCAGAGCCGCGGCCTGTCCGGCAGCGCCGCACGCCAGTTGCTGACCTACGCATTTGGCGCTGAGATCATCGAGCGCATTCCCGTGCCATCGCTCAAGCACCAGCTGCAGCAGCGCATGCTGGCGCAAACCGGCAGCCAGCCATGAACGCGCGCGCCGAGCCAACCCACGTCACGCCTGTCTTTGATGTCGAGCAGGTGCGCGCCGACTTTCCCATCCTGCACATTGAGGTCGAAGGCAAGCCGCTGGTTTACCTGGACAACGCGGCCTCTAGCCAGATGCCGCAGCCAGTCATAGACCGCCTGGTGCGCTACCAGACCACGGAGCACGCCAACATCCACCGGGCGGTGCACACGCTGTCTGAACGGGCGACCGCCGCTTACGAGGAGGCGCGCGCCAAGTTGCAGCGCTTCATCCATGCGCCCGACGAGCGCGAAGTGATCTTTACCAGCGGCACCACCGAGGCCATCAACCTGGTGATGCACGGCTACGGTCGCAAGTTCATCAAGGCCGGTGACGAGATCATCCTGACCACGCTCGAGCACCATTCGAACATCGTGCCGTGGCAAATGCTGGCCGAGGAAACCGGCGCAAAAATCCGCGTGGTGCCGATCAACGACGCCGGTGAACTGCTGATGGACGACTACGAGAAGCTGTTCAATGCGCGCACCCGGTTTGTCGGCGTGACGCAGGTCTCAAACGCGCTGGGCAGCATCAACCCGGTCAAGAAGATGATTGCTTTCGCGCATGCGCACGGTGTGCCGGTGCTGGTCGATGGCGCGCAGGCCGCGCCGCACTTGGCCGTAGATGTGCAGGACCTGGACTGCGACTTCTATGCCTTCTCGGGCCACAAGCTGTGCGGCCCCACTGGCATCGGCGTGCTCTATGGCAAGGCGGCGCTGCTGGAGAAAATGCAGCCCTTCAAGGGCGGCGGCGACATGATCTTGTCGGTGTCGTTCGAGAAAACCATTTACAACACCATTCCCTACAAATTCGAAGCCGGCACGCCGCCGATTGCCGCCGCCATCGGGCTGGGCGCGGCCGTCGATTACCTGTCTGGCATCGGCATGGCGGCCATTGCCGGGTATGAAAACCAGCTGCTCCAATACGCGACGAGCCAGATGAACGACCTGCCCGGTGTGCGCATCATAGGCACCGCCCGCAACAAGGCCGCCGTGCTGTCCTTCACGCTAGACGGCGTGCACCCGCACGATGTCGGCACGCTGCTCAACCAGGAGGGTATTGCGGTGCGCACCGGCCACCACTGCGCGCAACCGGTGATGGCGCGCTTCAAGCTGCCCGCCACGTCGCGTGCCTCGTTTGCGTTCTACAACAGCATGGCTGACGTCGATGCGCTGATCGCCGGCATCCGCAGCGTGCAGAAAGTGTTTGCATGATGGACGACTACAAGGCGCTCTACCAGGAAGTCATCCTGGACCACAACAAAAAGCCGCGCAACTACGGCACGCTGGAGCATGCCAGTCACCACGCGCAAGGCCACAACCCGCTGTGCGGCGACCACCTCAGCGTGGCGCTGCAGCTGCAGGGCGAGACCATTGACCAGATCGCGTTCCGGGGCGAGTCGTGCGCCATCTGCAAGGCATCGGCCTCGATGATGACGGCTGCCGTGAAGGGCGAGACGCGCGAGCAGGCGCAGGCGCTGACCCAGGAATTCCTGGCCATGGCCACCGGCAAGCTCGACCTGAGCCAGCCCAACCAGATCGGGCGGCTGGCGGTCTTCGCCGGGGTGCGCGACCTGCCAACGCGCGTCAAGTGCGCCATCCTGCCGTGGCACACGCTGCAGGCCGCACTCAATTCGGTCGCCAGCACATCCACAGAAGCCGAGGCTGATCCGATGCACGCGCCGATCGGTAATGCATGATGCGGCCCCTGCCGCAAAGTAATCCCTGGAAAGGACAAGATGCTGACAGCGAATGAACTAAGAAACTTCATCCTGAATGGCCTGGCGTGCGATCACGCGCAAGTGCTGGGCGATGACGGCCAGCACTTCGAGGCGGTGATCGTCAGCCCGCAATTCACCGGAAAAAATAAGGTGCAGCAGCATCAGCTGGTGTATGCGGCACTCGGCGATCGCATGCGCTCTGAAATTCATGCGCTGTCGCTGCAAACTTTCACGCCCGAAGCCTGGGCGCAATCGATCAATCAATAACTTGGAGCCATAGAAATGAACGTCCAGGAAAAAATTCACGCGCAAATCAACGCCAACGCCGTCGTGCTTTACATGAAGGGAACGCCGCAGTTTCCGCAATGCGGTTTCTCGGGCGCGACGGTGCAGATGCTCCAGGCCTGCGGCGTGCAGGACTTTGCCGCCGTCGACGTGCTGGCTGATCCGGAAATCCGGGCCGGCATCAAGGCCTATGCCAATTGGCCGACCATTCCGCAGCTCTACGTCAACGGCGAGCTGGTGGGCGGCGCCGACATTGTGCGCGAGCTGTACGAACTGGGCGAACTGCAGGCGCTGGTCAATCCAGCGGGTGTGCAGTGAGCTTGGAATCGCCCCGGCCCAGCGCCCGCAAGGCGTCCTCTTTTCAGGAGCTTTAAATGCCGAAAATTGCCGAAATAGACGACACACCAAACCCAAATGCAGTCAAGTTCACGCTTCATGAGCCGCTGACCTGGGGCATTTCGCATTCCTACGAGAACGCAGACCAGGCCAGTGGCGATGCGCTCGCTTCCGCGCTGTTCGCCATCGAGCATGTGAGCAATGTGTTTTACGTGGATCGCTGGCTCACCGTGACGCAGGACGGCGGCGCCGACTGGCCGGAACTGGTGCGCCTGATTGCCGTACCGCTGCGCGCCGCGCCGGCGGCTGCCGCGCAGTCTGCCGCCTCGGTGTTCGCGGCGCGCGCGTCCATCGCCGATCTCAGCGAGCAAGACCAGCAGCGGCTGGAAGTGATCAGCGAGCTGCTGGACCAGCGCATCCGGCCTTCGCTGCAAGCCGATGGTGGTGACCTGCATGTGGTGGGCTTGGCCGGCAACTATCTCAGCGTCCACTACCAGGGCGCTTGCGGCAGCTGCCCAAGCTCGATCTCCGGAACGCTCAGCGCTATCGGGAACCTGGTTCGCATGATCGAGCCCGACATCGAAGTCGTGGCGGTGTAGCTCGCAGCGCAGCGCCGTCACAGGCCAGCCGTACACGACCTGACATTGCTTCATCCCTTAACTCAAAAGGCAAGGGACGTTCGCGACGGCAAGCTTTTCATCACCATCACCATCAGCGGTCACTGTCAGGGCTGCGCCATTCCCCCCACCATGCCAGCGCCGCCTTCAGTTCAAGCGCGTGAAACGCCCGTGCGTCCGGCCCCGACGCCGCGCCGGCAAAGCGTCCGAGTTGCGCCGCGCATTCGAAAAAACCCGGCGCGGGCAGGCCGTCGCGCCACTTGCTGACGACCAGAGCTGCGATCAACGGTCGTCCGGCGGCCGCGTCCTCGGTCATCAGCTGCTCCAGCGCGTTCGTGATCCGGTGAATGGTGTGAGGCGGCACCAGCTGCAGCGCTGCTGCCGTTTGCTGGTAGCTGATGGGCAGACCGCCCTGTGTGGCGCGCCCCTGCAGAAAGGCTCTGAGCCGGCAGGCCAGGCTTTCAGGCGAGCTGCCGGGGACGGCTGCTGTCGTGGCGGGATGGCCTGCTGGGTCATTCATGGGCGGCTCCTTAGGTGGCTGATGAAAGGGATAGCCGGCTATGGGCAGGCTTCTGCCCCGCGCCGATGCGCACCAGTCTGACAGGGCGCGCGGCAGGCTGCCAGGGCGAGGGATATCGGGTGCCTATGAGCGCTGCGCGCGCCGGTCGCAGCCTCGTGCTGGCGGCGCAGCGTGACCAGGCGGAGCGCCTCGACGGACCGCAAAATGCTATCATTTTAATAGCTGGTTACGCCCGTTGCTATTGAGCCGCAGCCATAATTTATGCCGAAACGGCGGCATTTAAGCGGTTCTGGCAGCGCTGTCACTGGCGCGGCGGCGCATGGGCTTGTGAGGGCACGATTTTTGCATAACACTTGGTTCACCATTTTTGGAGCCATCATGTCTGAACGCACCTCGCCGCCCCTTTTGACCTTCTGCCATGGCGCAGCGCAGCTGCCGCGCCGCAGCGCGCTCAAGCTGTTCGCGGCCGCAGCGGCCGGCGTGGCGCTGCCGGCGCTGGCCGCCTGGCCGGACAAGCCGATCAAGATCGTCGTGACCTTCCCGGCGGGCGGTGCCAGCGACATCGTGGCGCGTGTGCTGGGCGAACAGCTGGGCCGAAAACTCGGGCAGGCGGTGGTGGTGGACAACCGGCCGGGCGCCGGTGGCAGCGTCGGTGGGCTGTTGGTGGCGCAGGCGCCCGCCGATGGCTATACGCTGATGCTCAGCAATTCAACGCCGATCTCCATCGGCCCGTTTGCGCTGGAAAAACAGCCGTACGACCCGATCGAAGGCTTTAGCCACATCGCACTGATCGGCAGCGCGCCCTGCGTGGTGATGGCGAATCCGGCCACAGCGATCAAAACCATGAAAGATATTGAAGCGCAGGCGCGCAAGGCGGGACGGCTTGACTTTGGCTCTGGTGGCCCGGCGTCGATTGGCCACATTTACGGCGAGTTGATGAAAAAAACCATGGGCGTGAACCTGGTGCACATTCCCTACCGGGGCGGTGCGCCCATGACGACCGACCTGATCTCCGGCGTGATTCCGCTGGGTATCGATGTGCTGACGGCGTTTGTGCCCTATTTCAAGAGCGGCCAGCTGGTGCCGCTTGCAGTAACTTCGGCAAGCCGCTCGCAGCTGGTGCCCGAGGTGTCCACGGTCATCGAAGCGGGCTATCCGAACCTGTTACTGGACAACTTTTTTGGCTTGAGCGGACCGGCCCACCTGCCCGCCGACGTGGTGGAGCGGCTGAACACGGCTTGCAACGAGGTTTTGGCCAGCAGCGACTTCAAAAAGAAAATGTTGGAACTAGGCATCGCCACCAGCCCGGGTAGCGCGGCGGCCTTCACAGGCTTCGTCAAGGCCCAAGTGTCGTCGCTGGCGCCAGCCGTGAAAGGCGCGGGCGTCAGGCTTTAAGCCCGAAGAACCTAACGAATCACGCGCAGGAAAGCGAGGGCGGCGCCGCGCAGTTCTTGCGCCTGGCGCGGGTTGCGGCCGGAGCGGGCTTCGGCGCGTTCCATCAGGTTGTGCGCGACCCCGTTGACGGGCGCAAAACCGGCAGCTGTGGGCAGAAAACGCGAGATTTGGGAGAGTAGGCGGTACATATCAAAAGCGCTCAAAGGCGTTGAAAGTTGCGATATCTCTAGATTAAGGGTTTTCCCTAGGTTTGCAAGTCCGGCGCGCCACAATTCCATGCAGAAAATGCATAGTTGACCGTGGCGGTGGGTATGAGCGCTGGGCGACGCCGGTTTTCCAGGCGCCCGGTGAATGCAACCGTCCGGCTCCGCGTTGCTGGCGCGTTCACGCACAATCGGGCCTGTGAACATCCAGCTCTTGTCTGACTTGCACCTCGAGTCGAATCCGCATTTCACGGCCCGGCCGCTGCCCGGCGCCGATCTGCTGGTGCTGGCCGGCGACGTTGGTTCTTACCAAAACGACTCGCTGCTGAGCAGCTTGAACATCGCGGATTTTGGCCTGGCGCGCTTTTCGCCCCTGCCGATCAGCCAGGGCGGCGCCGGCTGGCCGACGCCGGTGTTTTTTCTGCCGGGCAACCATGAGTACGACGGGCTGGATTTTGACCAGGCGCACGCGCGGCTGCGCGAAACCTGCCAGCGTCTGGGCATGGTCTGGCTTGAGCGCGAAAGCCTGGTGTGGGGCGGCGTACGTTTTGTCGGCAGCACGCTGTGGGCTGACTTCGATGCCTTAAGCACTGACCAGGCCCGTAGCGGCGAGGTCACGCTGGGCGAGCAGCTGAAGGCGCGTGAAAAGGCTTTCCGCGCCGCCAATTTCTACCTTAAAAAAAACCATTCCTTTCGCAACGGCGAGCCGCTGCTGGCGGACGCGGTGCGCGAAGAAGGCTTGAAAGCCCAGGCCTGGCTGCGCGAGGCGCTGGCCCAACCGTTTGCCGGGCCCACCGTGGTAGTAACGCATTTTGCGCCCAGCCTGCTCAGTGCCGATCCGCGCTACGGCCTCTCATCTGGCACCGCAGGATTTTGCAACTCGCTGGACGAACTTTTGCCGCTGGCCAAGCTGTGGCTGCACGGCCATCTGCATTGCCGAATCGACTATGTGAAGCTGGGCTGCCGCGTGGTCGCCAACCCGCTGGGCTATGCGCGCAAGGGCGAACAGGCGGCGTTTCGCCCCTCGCTATGTGTCACGGTGGCGGTCTGAGCCGGCGCCCGCTATCTTGTTCCAAGTCAAGTGACTGGCCGTACCACTGGCTAAACTGTGGTTTTAAAAATGAGGAGCCCCTATGAATATTCTTCTGGCCGTTGACGGCAGCACCTTCACCAAGAAAATGCTGGCCTACCTGACCACGCACGACGAACTGTTCGGCGCCAACAACGACTACACCGTGTTGACGGTGCAGCCAGCCTTGCCGCCGCGCGCCCGCGCAGCAGTCGGCAAGGAGGTCGTGGACAACTACTATTCGGAAGAATCCGAAAAGGTGATGGCCCCGGTGTCCAAATTCCTGACACGCCACGGCATCAACGCCAAGAGCAACTGGAAGATCGGCCCGGCCGGCGAGACCATCGCCAAGTTTGCCGACGCAGGCCAGTTCGACATGGTCATCATGGGCTCGCACGGCCACGGCACGCTGGGCAACCTGGTGATGGGCTCGGTGGCCACGCAGGTGCTGGCGAACTGCCAGGTGCCGGTGCTCTTGGTGCGCTAAGCTGCCCGGTTGCTATAAGTTTAATAGCTGTTTGCACCCGTCATATATAGGCTAGGGGCCTTTTAGACCGTCAAAACAGGTGCTCAAAACCAGTTCGATGATCTGCGAATCGCTGTGCTGGCCGGCCATCTTGAGGAAATCCAGCACCGGGTCGCAGGCGCGTGCGTACAGGGTGTAAAGCACGGCAATGGGCGGCAGCCTGGCATTGATGGCCCCCTGCGCCTGCGCCTGCTCGATCCAGCCGCCTATGCGCTCGCTGGCCTCCATCAGTCCATCCAGATAGGCTTTGTTGCGCATCAGCGCAGCGCGCAGGATGGAGTTCTGGCTTGGCAGCGAGGGCATTTGCCCGGCCAGTTGTAACGCCATCATCCAGCGCACCACCGCCTTGAGTTGCTCAAGCGCCGGCGCGTCGGCCGGCAGGCTGGCCAGAAAGCTTCGGGCCTGGCCCAACACCTGCACCATGGCTGCGGCAGCGAGGTCTTCCTTGCTGGAAAAGTGCTTGTACAGGCTGGCTTTGGCGATGCCCACCTCGGCCGCCACTTCGTCCACCGTCATCATGTCAAAGCCCTTTTCAGCCAGCAGCCGGGTGGCTGACTGAACGATCGCCGCTTCTCGAGCTTGCAGCATCTGCGCTTTGAAAGACGGCCTGGCCGGGCCGCCCTTAAGTGCGCTGATTTTCGCAGTGGCAGGCGTCGGGCTGAGCATGGCGGGGCTGTAAGACATGGCTGCATTTTAGACGTCGGCACGTTTTGCGTGTGATAACGCGAACAAGCCCATTCCTTTTTTGACTCTTCAGCCCATTGTGTTACTCCACAGTAATAACACTTTGTTCCAAAACTTCGTTTGCCAGCCGTTCGTCTTTACTTGTATGGTCAAAGTAGGAATTCGTGTAATATTTTTTCACTGTGGTGGCAGTGGGAGCGCATCATGAAAAGCAACGTGTCGTATGTTGGCGCCTGGCTTGCAGTGGCCAGCTTGGCTGTTGCACTCGCGTTTTCAGCGCCTAATGAGTCCAGTGTGATGGGACGCCTACCGGCCTTCATGGCGCAAACGCTGTTGCGCCAGCCGTTGGCCGTGCCGCAAGAGCTACCCGCCGACCGCACGCTGGCGCTCATCACCTTTCACCGCAGCCACCGGGAGCAGGCAGAAAGCTGGGTGCGCGGACTCAATTTACGTGAGGATTCCACGATAGCCTGGATGCGCCTGCCGGTCATTAACGATCCGGGTACGCCGACAGGTCGTGACGCGCTGGAAAATAAATTAAGGACGCTTTATCCCGCCGAGGCCGAACGCGCCAAACTGCTGCCGGTGTTCACCGATCGCGCCAGCTTTGTGCGCTCCGCGGGCCTCAATGGTGTGGATCAGCTTTCTGTCGTGGTCGTCAACCGCCAGGGCGAGGTACTGGCCCGGGTCGAGGGAGCGTTTGATCCCGAGAAGGCGCAAACGCTGCGCGCCACGCTGCGGGCGCCGGGGTTCTAGGTTTAATCCTCCGGCGCCGAGGCGCCTAGCGTGAAGTAAAAGGTGGCGCCGCGCCCCACGGCGGACTCCCCCCAGATCGTGCCGCCGTGGCGCACCACAATGCGCTGCACCGTCGCCAGACCAATGCCGGTTCCGGAAAATTCCGACACACCGTGCAACCGTTGGAACGGCCCGAACAGCTTTTCGGCGTACCGCATGTCAAAGCCCGCGCCGTTGTCCCGCACAACGTATACCGTTTCGCCCTTGCTGCCGCGCTGCTGGCCAAAGCTGATCTCGCTGCGAGCCTGGCCGGCGCTGAACTTCCAGGCATTGCCCAACAAGTTGTCAAGCACCTGCTTGAGCAGGCGCGCGTCACCGTGCGCCTGCAGGCCTGGCTCGACCTGCAACTGCGTTGCCCTGCCGGGTTCGCGCTCCTGGCAGTCGTGCAGCAAGGCTTCGGCCAGTTCGCTGAGGTTGACCGGCTCCCAGCGCAGGCGGGAGCGCGCGACCTGCGCCAGCGTCAACAGGGCGTCGATCAACTCGCCCATCTGACTTACTCCCTCGCGTAGGCGGCCGAGATAGTGCCGGCTGCTCTTGCTTAGCGAGTCTTCGGGCGTCTTGGCCAGAGCGCGCTCCAGCAGATCGCTGAATCCGTCAATGGCACTGAGTGGGCTGCGCAGGTCGTGCGAGACCGAATAGGAAAAGGCTTCTAACTCCTTGTTGGCATATTCCAGCTGGGCGGTGCGCTGCTGCACGCGTTCTTCCAGGCTGGCATTGAGCTGCAGGATTTCCTCGCGCGCGCGCTTGCGCTCGCGGATGTCGGTGTTGATGCCGAGCACGCCGTTGACCTGGCCGTGCTCATCGCGCACCACGGTCCAGCGTGCCTCCACGTAGACGATCGAGCCATCACGGGCGCGCTGCTCCAGCTCGCCGCTCCAGTCCCCGCCGCGCGCCAGCGTCTGCTGCATGGCCGTGTCGAGCACCTGCGGATCCCGGTACATGTGCTCGGCCATGGTCTTGCCCAACACTTCGTCGGCACTCCAGCCGTACAGGCGCTGCGCGCCCTGGTTCCAAAAGCGCAGTGTCAGGTCGAGGTTGCGCACCATGATGGCGTCCTGCGCCCTGTCCAGTAGCGAGGCCTGCTCGCGCAGCTGAGCCGCCGCTTGCCGCGCGGCCTCCTCGCTGCGGTGCCGCGCCAGCCGGGCGCGCAGGCTGCCTATGCCAAACGCCAGGTTGTCGGCAAGCTCCTGCAGCAGCTTGATTTCTTCGCTGGCGAAATGCTGAACCTGCCCGGCGTACAGGCCGAGCACGCCAAAACTGCGCTGGCCGTCGCGCAAGGGCAGGAAGATGGCGCTGCGGTAACCGCGTTCCAGCGCGGCCTCACGACCATAAAATTGATTGTTGGCTTGGCTGATGTCGCCACTTTGCTGCGGCAGCCCGACGCGAATCGCCTGGCCTGCCAGGCCCAGATCGGTCGCATGGTCGTCACGCGAGCTGCGCGAGATCTCGGCAAGATAGCCGCGCTCGTCTCCGGCGTGGGCCATAGGCGCTATGGGCAAAAGCGCATCGTGCTGGGCGTAGCCGACCCAGGCCATGCGGTAGCTGCCGACCTCGACCGCCACGCGGCAAACCTCGGCCAGCATGCTGGCTTCGTCATTGATCTGGTTGATAGCCATGCTGAAGCGACTCAGCATCTGGAGCGCCCGGTTGGTGCTGGCCAAAGCCAGATCGGCCAGCTTGCTGGCTGTGATGTCGCGTGCCGTACCCACCACCCGCTCCAGTGCCCCTGCGGCATTGAACACCGGATAGGCGTGATCGCGGATCCAGCGCATCTTTCCCTCCGGAGTAACGATGCGGTACTGGGTATCGGACATCTCGCCCGCGCGAATGCGCTGCCTGGCCAGCGTCAGCAATTGCTTATCCTCGGGCCGCACGGCGTCGGCATAGGACTTGGGGTTGTCGTACAGGCTTTCGCAACTGCGCCCCCAGATCTTTTCATAGCCGGGGCTGACATAAAGTAATTGCCCGGTGTGCGGGTCCACGTTGTAAAACACGTCTTCGAGGTTTTCCGCGAGCTCGCGAAAGCGCGCCTCGCTGCCGACCAGCGCGGCATCGGCGCGCGCGCGCTCAAGCGCCAGCCGCGCCAATCGAGCCGCAGTGGCACTCAAATCGAGGTCTTTGGCCTGCGGTTTGCCAGGCGTTTGGCGATAAGTAGCCAGCGTGGCAAGCACTTCGTCATCGCTCGCCACCACCGGAAGGGACCAGCAGGCGCGCAGCCCGAGCGCCAGCAATTGCTGGCGAAACGCTTGCGTTATCGGGTCGTGCGCAACGTCTTCCACCACCACGGCTTCCTTGCGAAACGCTGCGGTGCCGCAAGGCCCTGTGCCGTCTTTGATCTGCTGGCTTTCCAGCGCCTGGCGGTAGCTTTCCGGCAAGCTGGGCGCCACGGCGTGACGCAAGCGCTGGCCATCGAGCAGCAAAATGGAGCTCACCGTGCCCGGCGCGTTTTTTTCCATCAGCCGCACAATAGCTTCCAGTGATTGCCGCAGCGGGGCACCGCCTGCAATCAGCGCCAACACCTGTTCCTGCGCGCTGGCCAGGTTTTCTGCCGCCTTGAGCGCCGTGATGTCGCTGAACACCACTACGCCACCCACCATCTGGTCGGCTTCGCGCAGCGGTCGGGTGCTGACCCGCAAGACCCGGTCTTCGGTGCCCGGCCGGCGCATCACCAAGTCCCAGTTATCGATCACGGCCTCGCCCAGCGCCCTGGCCACCGGCCGTTCAGACGGCGGGTAGCTGGTCTTGCCGTCGAGCTGCAGCAAGTCGTGGTCGCGGCTCCAGTCCTCAAGTGAAGCGACGTCTTCGCGGGCCGGATGGAGCGCGCGCGCAGCGCGGTTGAGCAGCAGCAGGCGACCCGCCGTATCGGTGGCAACCACGCCCTCGCTCATGCTGTTGAAGATCAGCTCGCGCAGGGCGCGCTCCTTGTCGGCATGCTGCAGGGCGGCGTCACGCTCTTCGCGGCGTAGTTGCAGGGACCCGGCCATGCGGTTAAAGCTCAGTGCAATCTGGCCCAGCTCACCGTGCGAAGTAAATTCGCTGGCAATACGGGCCGCCAGATTGCCTTCAATCACCTCGCTGGCTTCCTTTAATATCGCCCGGGCCGGCCTGACAATCAGTCGTGCCCCGATCCACCAGGCGCAGCAGACGCCGAAAACCGCCATCCCCAACAAGGCGGCAATACTGCTGCGCAGATGTTCGCGTGGGCCGGCCGTGATGATGTCTCGTGGCACGCTGATGGCCACGAACAGTGCGTCACCCGCGGCGCCGCCAACCGGGGCATAGCCATAGACGCGCTCCACACCGAGGACATCCACGCCCTCGCGCACACCGGCCCGGCCGGACCTGGCGGCATCCAGCATGACCGCATCCTGTTCCTGACTGCCCGGCAGGCCGGCGTCGGCTGGGTGGGCCGCCAGGATGGTGCCGCGGCTGTCGGTCACGCGCAACTGCGCGCCATCCATCAGCTGGACCTCTGCCAAAGCACCGGCCACCGCCGTGATGTCCACGGCGGCAAACGCCACCCCATTCAGCACTCCATCGCTGCCATGGACCGGCACGCCGAAACCGATGCCTGGCCACCCGCTGCTGCGGCCCGTGCCGTACTGGCCCCCCGCAAACTTCTGGCCGGCCAGCACCTGCTTGAAGAAGGGCCTGTCGCCGGCGTAAACATCGGTGCCCGAATTCCGTGCGTTGCAGGTGACTTTTCCATCCAGGCCGGCGATGCCCAGGTTGCTGTAGCCGGGGGCCTGCGACTGCAAATCCTCCAGATACTGCACGCAGCGTTGGGTGCTGGTGTCCTTGACCGATGGCGCGCTGGCGATATTGCCGAGCAGCTGGGCCACCCGGTCGACCAGGCGCTGCTGGTGCGCGGCCGCCAGCAGCGCCGTCGATTGCAACGCGCCCTGCGCCAGCGCCACGTCGTCTTGCTGGTCTTTGGCGGCCGAGTAGGCAAACAAGCCAAAGACCGGAAGTAGCGCAATCAGAACGAGCAGCACCAGGCGGGAACGAAGCCCTCCCAAACTCAGCATTGATTCATCCCGTGCAGCATGCTGCGCATCATGCCGCACATCGCTGCGGATGACCAGAAGCCGGTGCGCCCGACAGCGTGCGATACCGCCCTAAAGCGTCTGCGCGCCCAGCGTGAAGTAAAACGTGGCGCCGCGCTCAGGCGCCGACTCAGCCCAGACCCGCCCGCCGTGGCGCGCCACAATGCGCTGCACCGTAGCCAGGCCAATGCCGGTGCCGGAAAATTCCGAGGCGGTATGCAGGCGCTGGAAAGGCCCGAAGAGCTTGTCCGCATAGGCCATGTCAAAGCCCGCGCCGTTGTCCTGCACTGCATAGACCGCTTCGCCGTCTGCACCGCTTTCGCGCCGAAAGCTGATGCGGGCTTGCGCCTGCTTGCCGCTGAACTTCCAGGCATTGCCCAACAAGTTATCAAGAAGCTGCTGCAGTAATTGCGTGTCGCCCTGGGCCAGCAGGGCCGGCTCGATATCGAGTGCTACCTGCCGGCCCGGCTCGCGCTCGCGGCAGCCGTCCAGCACTTTCTGCGCCAACGCGCTCAGGTCGACGCTGCACCAGCGCAAACTGGTGCGCGACAGCCGCGCCAGCGCCAACAAAGCGTCGATCAGCTCGCCCATCTGCATCACCCCGGCGCGAATGCGCGCCAGGTAGTGCGCGCTGCGTTCACTCGGTGCGCCCGCAGCCAGCGCCTTGCCAAGCAGGCCGCTGAAGCCGTCAATGCTGCTAAGCGGCGTGCGCAGGTCGTGCGACACCGAATACGAGAAAGCCTCCAGTTCCTTGTTGGCGGCTTGTAGCTGCGCGGTGCGCTGCAGCACCCGCTCTTCCAGGCTGCTGTTGAGGCGCAGAATTTCGCGTTGCTCCCGCTTGCGCTCGGTAATATCGCGGCAAGTGGTGAGGATCACTTGCCGCTCCCCCAGCAGGATGGGTGTGAGCAATACTTCCACCGGGAAGTCTTCCTGCTGGGCACTGCGGTTTATCCATTCAAACCTGTGGCTGCCATGGCGCAGGGCGGTGGCAATCATTTCATTGGCCTTTTCGCCAGAAGGCCGCCCGTCGGGCTGATTGGGCGGCGCGAGTTGGGCCGGTCGCTGCAACAAAATGTCTTGCTTCTCCGTGCAGCGCATCATGTTCACGGCCGCCTGGTTGCAATCAATAAACTGGCCTGTCTTCGGTTCCATCAGCAACAGCGCGTCGGCCGTCCTGTCAAATATCTCGCGAAAACGGTTTTCGCTTTCGCGCAACGCTGCATCAGACTTTTTGCTTTCACTTTTCTGTTTCGTGATGATGCCGTCAGCCCGGCGCACGATCATCAGCAAGGCGCCAAACAAAGCCAGCAGCAGTACCACCACGAGGGCCAGGTTTTGATCGCCCAACGCCGTCATGCGGGTCTGCATGACGACATCATCTTGATCTGCCTTGGCGAGGTTATCGGCTGTCCATTTCTTGATGTCGATGGAGGTTGCCTTGATTTGTTGCAAAAAAGGCGTCACGTCGGAGAAAACCTCAAAGACACCCACGATGCGGTCGCTGCCGGGTCGCCGAACCGGAAAATAACTGGAAATCAGGTCGCGCTTTTCCACCACGCCTTCAAGGGCGCTGAACTTGTCCTGATAAGTCAGTTCACTCGTGGGCTTACCTTCCAAAGCCGCTCTGATCCAGCCGGTGTTGCCGGCCTTGTCTTCGCCGATCTGGGCGAGTTCGGAAGAGTAAAGGGTGAGGCCGCGCAAGTCGTAGACCTTGATCTTGGACACCGTGCTCCTTTTCAAGGCATCGTGCACGTTGGTGTTCAGCGCGGCGA
Organism: Polaromonas sp.; assembly: GCF_012927455.1. GTDB lineage: Bacteria > Pseudomonadota > Gammaproteobacteria > Burkholderiales > Burkholderiaceae_C > Polaromonas. The sequence goes on from NZ_JABBPE010000016.1 coordinate 532,454, forward strand.
AGCCCGGGATGCGCATAAATTGCTTCCCCAGTTCGGCAAGGCAGGCCTTCTTCTCCCGGGATGGTTTCATCTGGCCATCCTTCTCGTCCTTGACGTCGGCCATGGCGCGACACGCTTGCACCGGAATCTCCTGGGCCTTGGCCACGTAGGGAGCAAAATCTTTTTCCCACAGCGCGTTCGCAAACAGGTGCGTCAAATTGACGTTGCCCGATTCGTGAATGCTCAGCAGACTGCGCCGCGCCGCGTCGTCTTGCTGTTGTGCCAGGCGTTCCTGCGTCTGCTTGAAGAATTTGCCGTCTTCCGTGACGTGATGGACGAAGAAATTTTCTTGCTGCGCCATAAAGTAAAGCAGCGCTGCCGCCACTGGTACCAGCATGCCCAGGCTGGTCAGCGTGAAATAGCGTACCAGTTTGAAGCGGCTGCTCCCGTTTTCCCCGGCTTGGGGCTGCCCGGCTTTGCTGCCCTTGCCTATGCGTTTGAGGATCATTTTCTTGTCTTCGTGCCCAATGTGTCGACCCCAATTTCCGTGCCCGTTTTCAGTCGCAACGGCCGGTACTTTTTGCCCCGCTTTGGCTAAAGCGCCTGCGTGCCCAATGTGAAGTAAAACGTGGCGCCGCCCCCCGGGAAGGACTCGGCCCAGACGCGGCCGCCGTGGCGCGCCACGATGCGCTGCACCGTCGCCAGGCCAATACCGGTCCCGGCAAAGTCTGCCGCGGTATGCAGGCGCTGAAAAGCGCCAAAGAGTTTTTCTGAATACGCCATGTCAAAGCCCGCGCCGTTGTCCTGCACGGCATACACCGCTTCGCCGTCCGCACCGCTGTCGCACCGAAAGCTGATGCGGGCTTGCGCCTGTTTGCCGCTGAACTTCCAGGCATTGCTCAGCAAGTTGTCCAGCAACTGCCGCAGCAGCAGCGCGTCACCCTGCACAACCATGTCAGGCTGGATGTCGAGCGCGACCTGCCGGTCGGGCTCGCGCTCGTGGGAAACGCTCAGTACCTTATGGGCTAGCGCACTGAGGTCAACGCTATCCCAGCGCAAGCTGGTACGCGAAAGCTGGGCCAGCGCCAGCAAGGCGTCGATCAGCTCGCCCATCTGCGAGGCCCCGGCGCGAATGCGCGCCAGGTAGTGTTGGCTGCGCTCGCTCGGTGCATTGGCGGCGATTTCCTTGCCGAGCAGACCGCTGAAGCCGGCAATGCTGCTCAGCGGCGTGCGCAGGTCGTGCGACACCGAATACGAGAAAGCCTCCAGTTCCTGGTTGGCCGCCTGCAGTTGGGCGGTGCGCTGTTGCACGCGCTCTTCCAGGCTGGCATTGAGGGCCAGGATTTCGTCGCGCGCCAGTTTTCGCTCGCTGATGTCGCGCATGCTGCCGATAAACTGGCGGCGCCCCTCAAGATAAAACTCCGAAATCCGCAGTTCCATAGGGAAAATCTCGCCATTGCTGCGCTGCGCTGTCACCTCCAGTTCAAGGCCTATAAGGTAGGCCTGGCCGGTATGCGGATAACGTTCAAGGTAACTGTCGAGCGCATGGCGATAGGCCTGCGGCATCAGCATTTTGATGTCGTGGCCGACCACCTGATCGGCCGTATGGCCGAAGAGCTTCGCGGCAGCGGGGTTGAAGGAATTTACGGTGCCGGCGGCCGTGACGGTGATGACCGCGTCGCCGATGGAGTTCATCGTGACTTCGGCGCGTTCTTTTTCATTGGCCAGCGTTGCCAGGGTCCGCTTCAGGGCGCGCACCGGATAAACACGCAAAATCAGCAACACCATGGCGCCCAAAAAAAGGCTCAGCAGGCCCACCAGGGCGGTTTCAAGCAGCAAGGACTGCACATTGCGGAGGACCTCGTAATGACCGACTACCTTGCCGGAATCCATCAGGGGGGCTTTGCGCGATATGACCAGAAGATGGTGCGGGTCAAGAGATTCGGCGGCTTCAGCCGCTTCCTCGGCCTCCGTGTGTTTCGCGTGCTCATCGGATTCCTTGGATTCGAAGCTTTGCACGATGACCCGGCCCGTGGCGTCCACGATCCGGCGCGATTCGGGCAAGCTCGTTTCGGTCATGTCCTTGATCAGTTCCTGCAACCGCGCCGCTTCAAACTGCCAATAGTCGGGGTTGGCGCTGATCACCCGTGAAAGGTTAGACGCGCCGTATTTTGCTTCCTCGCGCATGGCCGCCAGATTGGACTGGAGCGCCTGCATAAGAAAACCCAGCGGCAAGGAAAGCGCAATTAAGCCCGCAATGACGCTGGCCCACCGGGTGGTGGTGCGGATCAGGTTGGCGTTGCGGTCTCTCATGGAAATTTTCTTATTGGCCGCTCACTTGGGAATGTCCGTTTTTCTCAAGAATTTGCTTGCCCACGGGCGATTGCACAAAAGCCATAAATTGCTGCACCAGCGGGGTGGTCTTCGGGGCGCTGACGAAACTGAAGGTTTTGAAGTAGCGGTAGCTGCCATCGTCCAGCGTTTGCAGGCTGGGAACCACACCGTCCAACGTCAGCGGCTGGAGCGCCCGTTGTTCAGAAATGATCTGCGCCAGCGTGCTGGTGCCGAAGGCGCCGGGTATGGTTTGCAGGCTATGCGCATTGGCCTGGTCGGTAATCTCGATGAGCAAGCCCGCTTGAGCCTGTGCGGTTTCGACCGCCCGCTGCATCGCGGGGGACAGGCTTTTGGCGAGGTCGGTATCCGAGTCGCCCGCAGGACGCAGCACCAATCGCAGCACCCGGCCATCGGGCCAGGTCTTGGTGTCGCCTGAATAGATGCTGAGCAGTTCGCGCTGGGTAATGGCCGATACCTTCGTGGCGGCGGCTGTGGCAAAGACGAACGGGGTTCGCGCATAGTCGGTTGCCACTGCGCCCTCGCCACGCTCCGCCTCTTTCAGCGGGCGGCTGATGACGGCCAGATCGATCGCGCCGGCCAGTACGGCCTTGATGCCGCCACCGCTTCCCAGGCTGGGAATCACGACGACCGTGGCGTAAGGAGGAACTTTCCTGAAGGCATCTCCCAGGATTTGCAGGGTCGCCAGCGCCCCGCCGGAGCCGCCGATGCGAATTTTTGCGGCGGCAGGTGCTGCCTGTTCGGCATTGCCAACAGCGGGAAAAATCAACAACGCCAACAACAGCGTGCGGGTCGTCCAATGAAGCATGAAAAAGTCCTTTAGAAGGTAGTGCAGGTTCGCCTTGTTCGACTGGAATCGACCTAAAGGTATTTTTCTGTAATAGTTAGTTCTATTTAGTAATAAGCTGTAACTATTGGCTCTATCGAGTGTAATCGCTTACGTCGGTGAAAGCGACAGCGGCGCAACCGCTACGTGATGCGTTACAGGGTTTGCGTCACCAGCGAGGCCGCAGCGACCCGCTTTAGCGCCGCCGTCAGCGCGTCCAGCACTTCGGACTGCAGATTCCAGCAGTGCCAGTAAAGCTGGATAGGCAGCGTGATCGCGGGCGCAATATTGACCAGCAGGCCCTGCTCCAGCAGGCCCTGCGTCAGCAGGCGCGGCACTACGGCGACGCCCCAGCCCGCCAGCACCGCGCGCACTTGGCCTTCCGACGAAGGCATGAACAGCTGGTTGAGCATCACGCGCTTGAGCCCGAAGGCCTTGCTAACAAACTCGCTTTGCATGTCGTCCTTGCGGTTAAACGCTACAAAGGGCACATCGCGAAAGTTGTGGGCTGTCAGCAAACCCGCCGCAGCATCAGTGCTGCCGCCGGCCCCGCCCAAGCCACCCAGCCGTTCCTGTGCCAAGGCCGGGGCCGCCACGGCCACGTACTCCATTGCGCCCAGCGCCACCACCTTGCAGCCGCGCAGCGCCTGCTTGAGCGTGGTGACACAGCCCAGCACCTGGCCCTGGCGCAGCCACTCGTGGGTGAAGTCCTGGTCGTCGGTGATGATCTCCATCGGCAGGCCCTGCTGCGCCAGCTCCGTCAGTGCCTGAAGCGCCCAGGTGGCAATGCTGTCGGCATTGATGGCAATCGAGATGCGTTCTTCCTCGCGCGCACCGCCTAGCGAGCTGGGTGCCAGCTCCTGGAGGTCGCGCTCCAGGTCGGCGCGCAGCAGGCGCAGCATCTTGGTGTGCTTGAGGAGCAACTGGCCCGCCGCAGTCGGCCGCAGCGGGCGGCTGCGCACGATCAGCACGGTGCCAACCTGTGATTCAAGAGCGCGCAGGCGCTGCGACACCGCCGACTGCGTGATCGACAGGCGCTGCGCCGCCCGCTCAAAGCCGCCTTCCTCGACGATGGCGGCCAGGCATTCGAGGGCGTCGGGGTCAAAAGTACTCATGGCGCAGCCTCCTTGCATTAGTTATTCTGATGAATTCCCTAAGAGTTTAATTTTTCTGTTAATTGAAGGCAACTTCCTTCACACTGCATTTGCACTGCAAAGTTCAAAATCGCAAAGGGTGTTGCATGAAAGTTGTTGTTTTGGGGGCCGGCATCATCGGCGTCAGCACCGCCTGGCATCTGCTGGAGCGCGGTCACGATGTCACCGTGGTGGACCGGCAGCTTGACGCCGCGCTGGAAACCAGCTTTGCCAACGCGGCGCAGATCTCCGTCAGCTACTGCGAGCCCTGGGCCAATCGGGACGCCCCTTGGAAGGCGCTCAAATGGATGTTTCGCGACGATGCGCCGCTGCTGTTTCGCCCGCAACTGCCCTTCGGCGAAGGCTGGCAACAGTGGCGCTGGGGCCTGCAGTTCTTGGGCCAGTGCAACGACCGCGCTTTTGAGCGCAATGTGCAGCAGCTGGTGGCGCTGGGCGCCTACAGCCACAGCGCGCTCAAGGAGGTGGTGGGCGCCACCGGCATCGAGTACCACAGGCTCGAACGCGGCATTGCGCACTACTACACCGAACAAAAATCATTTGACACCGCCGCCGACGCGGCCGCCTTGATGCGCAAATATGGCGTGGAGCGCCGCGTCGTCAGCACCGCCGAACTGCTCGCCATCGAGCCGGCCTTGCGCGCCTTTGGGCCGCAGATTGTCGGCGGCACCTACACCGCCAGCGACGAGAGTGGCGATGCCCATGTCTTCACGCAGGCGCTGGCCGGCCGCTGCGCCGAGCGCGGCGCCCAGTTCCTCTACGGGCACGATGTGGAAGGCTTTGAAAAATCCGGCGATGCTATTGAATCAATAGCTGTTCGCGCACGCCCCTCAATGGCTGGCGGCCTAAATGATGCCAAATTGCGGCATTTGAAGGCCGCCGCCGTGGTGGTGGCCTGCGGCTCTTACAGCGCGCCGCTGCTGCGCACCGTCGGCGTCGACCTGCCGATCTACCCCGGCAAAGGCTACAGCGCCACCTTCAAGCTGCTCAAGCCGGACGCCGCGCCTTATGTCAGCATGATTGACGACCAGGTCAAGTGCGCGCTCAGCCGCCTGGGCGACCACCTGCGCGTGGCCGGCACGATAGAGGTCGGCGGCTATGACCTGTCACTGGACACGCCGCTGGCCAAAGCGCGCTGCCGCATGCTGGCCAGGCGCATCGAAGAAGTACTGCCCGGCGTTTGCGATACACGGCTGGAGGAAGACGGCGGCACGCCGAACTTCTGGACCGGCCTGCGCCCCGCCACGCCGACCAACATCCCGTATATCGGTCAAACCCCGGTGCGCGGGCTGTGGGTCAACGCCGGCCACGGCACGCTGGGCTGGACCCATGGCGCGGGCTCGGGCAAAGCGCTGGCCGAACTGATCAGCGGAGAAGTGCCCAACATGGCGTTTGGCTTTTACGGCTTTGCGCATAGGGCTCCTGGGCGCCGCCTGTCGCCGATCTGAGTCCGCCGGCCGACGACGCGGCTGAAGTGAACGTAAAAAGCCCCACTGTCTAATCTGGCGCTTTTCCCCTACAGCTGTTGCCCGGCAGCGCTGACAGCGCCCCTCGCTCGGGCGCGCCATACTTTCGAGCATGAGTACAAATCGATCAATTCCTGCCACGCCGAATTCACTCCCAGACGATGCTGCCCAGCTAACGGCAGGCAAGGGCATGCCCAACAAACAGCCGCGGCCGCAAAAACCGCTGGCGGGCCGCCACGAAACGCAGCAAGACCGCTCGGACGAGGCCAGCCTGGAGTTGCCCCATGAGCGTGATCAGGCCACTGACATGACGGCCGCAAAGCCCGATCCCAGGGTCAAGCAGGCGGCCAAAGATGTGGCCGGCGGCTTGAGCGACACCAGCAAGGGCATCGAGATGGATAAAGCCTACAAGAAACTGGGAAATTGATGCCCAAGTGCTGTTAGCGCCAAAGCCCGATCGAAAGCCTTGTTAGCTATTGATTTAATAGCTGCCATCGCCCGTACTGTATGGGCTAGAAACCTTTTCTATTAAAAATTTGCAGTAACGGCAGGCCCAGCGGCCCGCATACGCTAGCCTGGCAGGTCAGAAAGCAACGGCCCATTGCTCTGCTTGTCCTACAGGGCTGTCGCTAGAAAGCGCTATCCTTTGTTGCACTGCAGCAATTTATTGCGTTTAAGCAAGTTTTTCATATGTCCTTATCTATCAGCAAACTATTTAAAGCATCGCAACTGACCCGTGGCGGGCGTTGGGTGCAGGCTAACTACGTGCTTCGCAAGGTGCTGGGACTGGCCAAAACCCCCTTGGCCAGCGCGTCTCTACCGCTTACTCCGGCTGCGCGCTCAGGCACTGCGCAAATCGTGCCGGCCGGCCCAGTCGTGGTGACGCCGCCGCTGCGCGAGAGCCAGTCCGAGCCGGCCAACGACGACGCTTTTGCACCAAGCCCGCCGCCGCAGCTTTACCTTGAGCGCGAACCCGCCAGTGAACCGCTCAGCGAGCCAGCCAGTCCTGCGCCAACGCCTCGGCCCGCCAGCTTTACCCGGCACACCTTTCAGTTTGCCAACACACCGTACGCTTACCGGCTTTACCGGCCGGCCCAGGCCGATAGCGGCACCCCGTCTGCACCCTTGCCGCTGGTCATCATGCTGCACGGCTGCAAGCAGGATGCCGCCGACTTCGCGCAGGGCACGGCGATGAACGAGCTGGCCGAGCAGCACGCCTGCATCGTGCTGTACCCCGAGCAGCAGGCCAAGGCCAACGCCCTGCGCTGCTGGAACTGGTTTGACACCGCGCACCAGGGCCGCGACGTTGGCGAGCCCGGCATGCTGGCGGCGCTGACACGCAAGGTACTCAAAAACCACAATGCCGACCCGGCGCGGGTTTACATAGCCGGGCTGTCAGCCGGTGGCGCGATGGCTGCCGTCATGGCCGGGATTTACCCTGAGCTGTATGCCGCGGTGGGCGTGCACTCGGGCGTTCCGACAGGTGCCGCCAGCGGCGTGATTTCGGCGCTCAGCGTCATGCGGCGTGGCGCCAGACCGGCGGCGCCCACAGGCGCACCCGAAAGCGCGATGCCGACGATCGTTTTCCACGGCGGTGCGGACCGGACGGTGCACCCGGAAAACGGCGAACAGATCGTCAACGCCGCACTTTCGACACTGGACGCTTGCGGCCTGATTTTGAAAAAGGCCGAAGTTGCGCAAGACGGCGCGACCTGCCCGGCTGGCGATGCCAGTGAAAAGGTTGATGACGCGGCAGCAGCTGGCCGGGACGCGTTTCGCACCGTTTACAGCGCCGCGGACGGCAAGTCTTATGTCGAATACTGGGAAGTGGGCACCGGGCCGCACGCTTGGTCAGGCGGCAACCCGGCCGGTTCGTTCACCGACCCGCAGGGCCCGGATGCGTCGCGGGCGATGTTGGCGTTCTTTTTGCAGCACAGCAAGCACGCCGGCAATGGCCACAACGCTTGGCCGGCCAGCGCGCAAAACTAGCGCAACAGCGTTTCCCGGCTGCGCGGCATGGCGGGCAGATCCTGCGCCACGCCGACGCGCTTGCCGGCCCAGCGCAACAAGTCATGCCACATCTCGCTGATCTCGCGGTCCAGCGGCGTGCGGGTTGAATTGGGCAGCTCTATGGTGACGACCGGCACGCCCTTGTGCACACCGCCGTAGTTGCCCAGCGAACCCGGGAAGATGCCGACCTGATCGAGATACAAGCGGCCGAGTTTGGTCGGTGGCACTGACGGCCCGTCAAAGTCAAGCACGCCGTAGGGCGCATGAATGCTGACAATCAGATCGGGCTTGAAGCGCTGGATCTGGTCGTGCAAAAAGCGGGTTTCGGGCTCGGACAGCGGGGTGGGGCCGGGCCAGCGACGCGGATCTTTGCCGGTGCGCTTTTCCCAGTAATTCTTGGCTTCGCGCGTCCAGTTGGGGGTGGGAAAGTTGCGGTTTAAATCGACGCCATGGCCGTTGACGCGGCTCGGTGGCTGGCTCAGCAGGCCATCGGGGTTGAGCACCGGCACAAAGCGCCAGTGGATGGCCTGCGCGCCGCCGGATCCTTGCGCGGCCAGCTTGATCCAGTGAAATGGCAGCGCCGCCGAAGACAGCTCATCGCCATGAATGCCACCCACCACCAGCACGCGCAGATTGGCCTGGCTGGGCCGGATATCGCGGCTCCAGAGCATTTTCCCCGCGACCGAGCGGACACCCGTGGACTGCAATTTTGCGGCCTCGCACAAAGCCCGTGAAAGATTCGGCAGTTTGACCGCGAACTCAGCGCAAGGCGAGGCGGCGTGAGCGACTGATGCTATTGAAAAAAGAGCAAACAAAAAGGCGTGAAGGCGGCTAAAAAACATGCCCGCAAGTGTAACTGCGCACCTGCCGGGGGCCGCAACCGCGCAGCCCGTCAACCTCGGCTTGATCACAGGATTGAGGGAGGTACGCATCGAGCAGTAGGCGTTCATGCCGGGCTTCAGTTAAATTAGCGCTTATGTTGTCATCCGCCTCACGTCGCCACGCCAGCCGTCCCAGCTTTTCGCCCCAAGAGTTTCGCGCGTCGCTGGCGATGTTTGCCACCGGCGTCACCATCGTCACCGCGCGTACGGCGGCTGGCGAACTGGTCGGGCTGACCGCCAATTCCTTTAATTCGGTATCGCTGAACCCGCCGCTGGTGCTTTGGAGCCTGGCGCAGGCCGCCGGCTCGATGGTGGCGCTGAGCACCGGCTCCCACTACGCCATCAACATTCTGGCGGCCGACCAGATAGCGTTGGCCGAGCGCTTTGCCAGCAAGGGCGGGGACCGCTGGAAGGACGTGGTGTTCAGCGAAGGCGCGGGTGGCGCGCCGCTGCTGAACGGCGCCGCCGCCACCTTTGAATGCTTTAACCGCAGCCGTTATGAAGAAGGCGACCATGTGATTTTTGTCGGCGAGGTGGAGCGCTGCAGTCACCGCGCCGGCGCCGCGCCCCTGCTGTTTCATGGCGGCAGGTTTTACACCGAGCACCCCTTGTGAGCCGGCGCTGGTTGCCTGCCGCCAAACGGCGGCTGTGCGTTGTCGGCAGTCTGAAACCATGAGTGCTCGCAAACACCATCTGGACGGCCTGGCCGTTTCACTGCTGCTGGCCTGCTGCCTGTTCTGGGGCTTTCAGCAGGTGCTGATCAAGGCCACCCTCCCTGAGATACCGCCCATGTTCCAGGCCTCCTTGCGTCTGGCCGGCGCCACCGCCTTGCTCGGGCTGTGGTGCTGGTGGCGCGGCATTGCGCTGTTTCAGCGCGACGGCTCGGGGCGCGCCGGCCTGCTGGCAGGCGCGCTGTTCGGCGCCGAATTTGCCTGCATTTACCTTGGCCTGCAGTACACCAGCGCGTCGCGGCTGACGGTGTTTTTGTACACCTCGCCGTTTTGGGTGGCGGCATTGCTGCCGCTGTGGGTCGCCTCGGAGCGGCTGCAGCGCTGGCAATGGGCCGGCCTGCTGTGCGCCTTTGTGGCGGTACTGTTTGCCTTGCGCGAGGGCTTCACGGCGGGCTCGGCCGCCATGCTGCGCGGCGACCTGCTGGCGCTGCTGGCCGGCATGCTGTGGGGACTCACCACCGTGGTGATTCGCGCCTCCGGCCTGACCCGGATCTCGGCGGAAAAACTGCTGTTTTACCAGCTGGCCGTCAGCGCCCTGGCTTTCCCGGCGCTGTCGCTAAGTCTGGGTGAAGCCTGGGTCTGGCACTTCAGTGCGTTTGCGCTGACCTCGCTGCTGCTGCAGACGGTGCTAGGCGCGTTTGCCAGCTACCTGGCCTGGATGTGGATGCTGGGCCACTACCCGGCGACCAGGATTTCCGTCTTTGTTTTCCTCACGCCGCTGTTTGCCCTGCTGTTCGGCGCCTGGTGGTTGCGCGAAACCGTCACGCCCAGCCTGCTTGCCGCGCTGGCGTTGGTGGCGGCTGGCATTGTGCTGGTCAACCGCAAGCCGCGCGTGATGGGCTGAGTCGATGAACCGCAGTCGGTTGTGAATGCTATAAAAATAATAGCTGCTAGCGCCCTGTTTGATTGGGCTACAGGCCTTTTTGTCCCGGAATGGCGAATGCAGCCCGGTTCACGCTGCAAACGCCTGCCCGGTCGCGCGCACGACGGCCTGGCGCAGCCAGCTATGGGCGCCGCGTTGCTCGGACCGGCGGTGCCACAGCGCATCGACATGCACCGGCGACACGGCAAACGGCAGGGGGCGCAGCACCAGCTGCTCGGCAATCCCGGTGACGCGCACAAAATGGCGCGGCATCACGCCCAGCAGGTTGGAGTTGGCCACCACCCGGCCGGCGGTAAAAAACTGGTTGACTGTCAGCACCACCTGGCGCTTGCGGCCCAGCGCTGCCAGCGACTCGTCGATAAAACCGTAAGGCCGGCCGGAAAAGCTCACCAGCATGTGGCGGGCGCTGCAAAAGCGCTCTAGCGTGAAGGGGCCGCTCGCCAGGGCGTGGCCTTGGCGCATCACGCAGACATATTCGGCGTCATACAGGCGCTGGTGCATGAAGGGCACCGGCTCGCCGCTTTGTTCGCGCGCCGTCAGGTCGGCCAGCACCGAGGGGAAGTAGCCGACCGCCAGGTCGCAGGCCTCCTCGTCCAGCAGCATGCGCGGGTCGCGGGTGCTGAGCGGCACCACGCGCATGGTCACGCCCGGGGCTTCGCGTTCCAGGATGTCGGTCAGGCCCGGCACCAGTTCGGCCGCCGTCGCGTCGGCCATCGCCAGCACAAAGGTGGTGTGGGCTTCGCCAGGCACAAACTCGTTGGGAATCAGCGACTCCTGCAGTTGCCGCAAGGCTTCGCGCACGGCCGGCCAGATGGCGAGCGCGCGCGGCGTCGGCGCCATGCCCTGGCCGCTGCGTTGCACCAGCTCGTCGCCCAGCGTCTCGCGCAGGCGGCGTAGCGCATTGCTGACCGCCGGTTGCGTCAGCGACAGGTTGCGCGCCGCCCGCGTCAGGCTGCGCTCGGCCATGACCTCATCAAAGACGCGAAGCAGATTCAGGTCCAGTGTGCGGAAGTTGGGGGAGTTCACGGAAAGTTCTCGCCAAGGTGAAGAAAAGGAGGAGATTTAACTATCACCATTGTGAATGACCTGCATCACAAAGATAAAGTGGAAGAGCATTAGTAAAAACCCTAATATACGTTCATCCGCTGCAGAATTTTTTGCAAACAGCACCCGCTAAACAGAGAGGTTCAGCATGACCAGTTTCATTGACATCAAATATTCCACCCAGCACCCGGGCGTCGCCCGGGTCGAGACAGCCATCGACGCCTCGATGGACCTGAGCCGGCAAGTGCGCCGTAGCCTGTCCGGCACGAGCGGCTTGGCTACGCTGCTGCTGTCTGCCATGGCTGCGGCCACCATGGTAGTCGCTTACGAAGTGATGGACAGCGTCGCCGAAGGCCATCTGCTGGTCATGTGGATTGCGCTGTGGGCCGTGGCGTTTGCGGCGCTTGCGCTGTTCGCCGGTGCGGCGCGTAGCTTGGCCGCGCGGTCTGTGGTCGGTCTTGACGCCTGGTCGCGCAGTCTGGCTGAAGCCAGGTCCGACCAGCGCCTGTGGGCCGCCGCCAAGCAAGACCATCGCCTGATGGCCGACCTGCAAGGCGCCGTGTTGCGTGAGGAAGCCCGCATTGAAGTGGCGAAAGAAACACCTGAGACACCTTTGACGCCGGCCATGCGAGCCGCGCGGGCGCTGCGGGTAGGTAGCCCGATGGCGCGTGATTCCTACAGCCACTGCTTCTAGGCAAGGGAAGGTAAAGTGCCCCGGCTGCCCTAACCGCAGCCCATAAAAAAAGCCACCTGGACAGGTGGCTTTTTTGTGTCCGGCCCGCTTGCGGGCTGGGATCAGTTTGTCAGGCCGTCAGGCGGCCAAACGCTTTTCAAGCGCCTCTTTGGTCTGGCCCAACTCTTTGGGCAGGTGGTGCGCCAGTTGCGTGAACAACTCGGTGTGCAACTCCAACTCGTTAAGCCAGGCGGCCTTGTCCATGCTGGTGACGGTGTCGAACTGCTCGGCGCTGAAATCCAGACCGGTCCAGGTCAGGTCTTCATAGCGTGGGCTGATGCCGGTAATGTGTTCGCTGCCCTGGCCCTTGCCTTCAATGCGGTCGACCATCCACTTGAGAACGCGCATGTTTTCGCCGTAGCCGGGCCAGACAAACTTGCCGTCTGCGCCTTTGCGGAACCAGTTGGTGGTGTAAATCCTGGGCAGCGTGGCGCCCGAGGCGGCCAGCTTTTCCCCCAAGGTTAGCCAATGCTGGAAGTAGTCGCTCATGTTGTAGCCGGTAAACGGCAGCATGGCAAACGGGTCGCGCCGCACCACACCAGCCTTGCCGGTGGCTGCGGCAGTGGTTTCGGAGCCCATGGTCGCGGCCATGTAAACGCCTTCGACCCAGTTGCGCGCCTCGGTCACCAGCGGCACGGTAGTGGAACGGCGCCCGCCGAAGATGAAGGCGTCAATCGCCACGCCTTTCGGGTCGTCCCAGGCGCTGTCGAGCGCCGGGTTGTTGGTGGCGGCTACGGTAAAGCGTGAGTTGGGGTGCGCAGCGGCGCGAAGTTTCCCGTTCTCACCGTTTTCCTTGGCGATCTGCGGCGTCCAGTCGCGGCCCTGCCAGTCAATCAGGTGCGCCGGCAGTGCATGGTCAGGGTTATCTTGCTCCATGCCTTCCCACCAGACATCGCCGTCGTCGGTCAGCGCGACGTTGGTGAAAATCGTGTCGCGGTCCAGGCTGCGCATGCAGTTTGGGTTGGTCAGTAAATTGGTGCCCGGTGCCACGCCAAAGTAGCCGGCTTCCGGGTTGATGGCGTAGAGCTTGCCGTCGGCGCCGGGTTTTATCCAGGCGATGTCGTCGCCAATGGTGGTGACTTTCCAGCCGTCAAGACCGGCGGGCGGCACCAGCATGGAAAAGTTGGTCTTGCCGCAGGCGCTTGGGAAGGCAGCGGCCACATGGTATTTTTTGCCGCGCGGCGTGGTCACGCCCAAAATCAGCATGTGCTCGGCCAGCCAGCCTTCGTCACGGCCCATGTTGGAGGCAATGCGCAGCGCAAAGCATTTCTTGCCGAGCAGCGCGTTGCCGCCGTAACCCGAGCCATAAGACCAGATCTCGCGCGTTTCCGGGTAATGCACGATGTACTTGGTCTTGTTGCTGGGCCATTTCACGTCTTTCTGGCCGGCGGCCAGGGGCGCGCCCACGGTGTGCAGGCAGGGCACAAACTCGCCATTGACGCCAAGCACGTCAAACACCGCCTTGCCCATGCGCGTCATGATCTTCATGTTGACCGCTACATACGGGCTGTCCGACAGCTCGATGCCGATGTGGGCAATCGGCGAGCCGAGCGGGCCCATGCTGAAGGGCACCACGTACATGGTGCGGCCCCGCATGCAGCCGTCAAACAGTGGCTGCAGTGTGGCGCGCATGTCGGCCGGCGCCATCCAGTTGTTGGTCGGGCCGGCGTCTTCTTTTTTGGCCGAGCAGATAAAGGTACGGTCTTCCACGCGGGCCACGTCGCTCGGGTCGGACCAGGCCAGATAGCTGTTCGGGCGTTTGGCCTGGTTGAGCTTGATGAAGGTTCCGGCGTCGACCAGTTGCTGGCACAGGCGCTGGTATTCGGCGTCGCTGCCGTCGCACCAGTAGACGCTGTCGGGTTTGCACAAGGCGGCCATGTCGGCCACCCAGGCGATCAGTTTGGCATTTTTGACGTAGCTGGGTGTGGACTGGTCTAGCCCCTGCATCGCGGGTTGGTTCATCTAAATTCTCCGAAGTAAAAAAAGCGCTATTTTGATAAGCGTCGAACGATGCTGCAGCGGTGCAATCTGTGTCGCCGCTGTGGCATCGGGACTCTTCTCAAAATGACGCTTGGACCCGCCTCAATGCGACTCGCCAACCCGTCCGGCCAATCAATTAAACCCGGCTACCGGCAACGCATAACACCAATGCAAGTTCCAGTCGGCTGGCGGGTCCGCAGCCAAAAAGTGCTGCGGCGCGGAGCTCGGAAAAGCCAGGAGGATAGTTTTTCTAGGTTTCACCAGTCGGCCAGGAAAGTCATTCTAAGAACATAGGCAGCAGTTACCAGAGGGTTACCGCCAAAAGATATGCAAAACGTGCATGCCCTTATGCATATATTAAGTTTAAGTTGCCGCACTTGTGACTGCAGTGTTCTAAATGCGACCAAGCAGACGGCGCGAGTAGGGCGGTCCAGTCTGTGATTTCGACCGCCGGCTGGCGTTACCGCGCGTGATCCGGCGGCGCTGCGTGGCGGCGGCCAGTGACCTGAAGTTGGCGCTGTCGCCGGTGTTGGCGCGCTTTTAAAGCGAAACCGGGCTCTGCCATTTCGTTGGATAGCGGGTTGAAGGGCCGGCAGGCGCACTGGCGTCAGGTGCGCAAATTTGGCCATTGTTAATCCGGAGCATGTGTCCTATGGTCGCGCTGCAGGGAAAGCGCTGCAACAACTCGGGCTGGGGAATCTGGTCTTGCCCAAACTGGTGCTCGGCGCGGATTAGGGCTTGGACGGGGGCTTGACTTCGTCCGGCGCTGCCTTGCTTGAAGCGCGCGTATTGGCGAAACTTGCGGTCCAGTCGCAATAGTCACAGCGGTAGCGTTTAACCGGGGTGAACCAGCTGATGATGCGATCGCGCAATGTTCGACTAACACGGGGCGCTAGATCACCGCAATGCGGGCAGGCCATGGTGCTTCGAAAAGAGTTTGTAACCATTTCATTGCCTTTCAGTTACGCAGTGTAACATTTTCGCAATATTTGCTTGTATTTAAATGTATCCGGCTTGGCTCTCCAAATCGAAAACCAAGGCCAATAAGGCGCCCCCGCAGCGCCAAAGTAAAACGACCCAGCCCGCTTGGAGGAAATCCGGCCGCTGCCGCACGACGGCGCCGCGCCCAAGCCGCGCTTCGCATAATCCCCGCATGGATTGGTGAGTCCTTCGCGCTTCTCTGCCTGTTGCCGTTTGCACGGCGGCCTTGCTGTTGCCGCTGGGCGTCTGCCGCTGTACCACGGGCTGGCGGCGCTGCGCCAGAGCGTCGCCATTCCCGTGGTGCTGGTAACGCACGATCTGCCTGGCGCGCGTCAGTCTGGCCGACCGCGTGCTGATTCTGGATGGCGGCGCCTGGCTACAGGTCGGATCAGCGGCCAAAGTTTTTGTAAGTTCGCGCAACGCCCGCGTCGCTACGCTGGTGGGCATACAAACCATTTTCAGGGCCAGTTTTTTCAACACGAGCCCGATGACGCACCCTGTTTTGGCCGCCTGGTGTAGCACGGCGCCAGTCTGGACGAAGGGCTGAGCTTGCGCGAGGTCTTGCCACTCGGCGAAAGCAGCTTGTGCACGCTGCTGCCGCGCAGTTGCCGAGCCAGTGCCTCACCCTCAAACTGTCCGGCGCCGCCCTGCGGCGACCGCGCGCGCAGCATCCTGTATGGGCATATCCTGCCGGAGGCCGTTCACATCATGCCGATGCGCACGGGCTGCGGCTTGTGCCCGGGGTATTTCGATTAAATTGGCCTGTAGCCCATAGCAGACGAGCGCTAGCTGCTATTAAAAGCATAGTGAAATTGCGGCCGGCCGGCACTTCGGCGCGAGGGCTCTCAAGTGAACCTCGACGCTAATCCCAGCTCAGCCCCCCAGCTCGATTACTTTTGCCAGCGCCAGGCCCATGGGCGCCTCATAGTCCGCCACAACCCAGGCGCGGTCCGGCTGCCGCGCCGCTCCGGCCAGCTGCTCCAGCAGGTAGTCTATGGACGGGCGGTCCAGCGCCATAAAAGGCTGATCCAGCAGCGTCACCGGAGCCTGGGCGACCAGCGCTGCGGCCAGCAAGACCTTGCGCCGCGTGCCGGTGGACAGCATGTAGAGCGCTTTGTGCAAATGCGGCGCCAAGCTCAGGCCGGCGACATGCGCCTGAAGCAGGTCAGCGCTGAAGCCGTGCTGGTGCTGCGCCAGGGTGCTGAAAATATGGTCGGCCGTCTGTTCGTTCTGCGCGCTGCCGCGCGGGTCCCACCACGCCACTTGCTGCTGGTAGGCCAGCCGGGTTTCCGCCAGGCGCACGCCCTGGATGTGAAGCTGCCCCGCCGTCGGCAGCAGCGCCCCCGCCAGCAGCTGCAGCAAGGTGGTCTTGCCGCTGCCTTCGCCGCCGCACAACAGAGTTACGCCGGGTGGCAAATCGAAGGACAGCTGCGCAAACAGGGTCTTATTCGGCGCGTCGGGAAAGCCAAAAGAAAGAGCGTCGGCATGCAAAATGGATGCGGTTGGGTGCACGGTGAAGCGGTTCCGGTTGTTCGAAATTTTCGTTGCGCCGTTGCGCGTGCGGTAGAGCTGTCCCTGCAACGAAAAAAGTCCGCAAGATGCGGACTTTTGCCAGTAAGGCAGCGCAGGCTCAGGCCATGTAAACGGCGATGAAAGCCAGCAGAAACATCAGCACGCCACCGACCAGCGGCAACACCAGCGGGATCATTGGCACGATGGCCTCAACCGCATCTTCTTCGTACTCGGGCGGCGGGCTGCTGGGTGCTGCGTGGGAGGCGTGAGGGGCTGGGGTCGACATGGTGGTTCCTGAAATGCGTGATCGGCTCTTAAACACAAAAAACATTTTACCTTTTTGGCGTGGGCCGTGGCGAGCAGCGCCCGGCCAGCTTTTGCAGTACGCTTTAAAATCCTCGTTTTTTTAACCAGACGCATGACATCAGCAACCAGACTTTTCGCGACCGGCGCGGCAGCAGCAGCGCTGGCCTTGCTCTCGGCCTGCGCGGCCAGCGGACCGAACAGCGCTTCGGCGCGGCCCGTGCTCTACCCCAATGCCACGCTCAATCGCCTTGGCGAGGCGCAGGGCCAATCTGAAGCCAATGCCTGCATGGCGCGCGCCACCTCGGCTGGGCTGTCGCCGACCCAGGGCGGCAATGAAGTCGGCCGCCGCGCCGGCGAGGGCGCCGCCGTCGGGAGCGTGGCATCGGCCGTCGGTGCGCTGATCACCGGGCGCGGCGGCGAAGGCATGCTGCGCTCCGGTGTCGCCGGTGCGGCCATAGGCGGTTCGGCCGGCGCGGTGTCGGGCGCGTTTCACAACGACAAGCCCAACAGTATTTACCGCAGCTTTGTGCAGCGCTGTCTGAGCGAAAAGGGCTTTGAAATGATCGGCTGGAATTGATGCCTCCACGCTGGTCGCTTCGCGTATTACGCTGCCCCATCAGGGAGCGGTGCTTGCTGTGGGCGGCCCGGCGCGGCGCACTGGACTTGCGCATCGTGCGCTGTGCTACTTTTTAGCCCTGACGCTAGACGCTGTTCATCAGACCCATGCCGCAACTTCTTTCCGTTCAGATCGGCAGCGCCCGGCGCGTCAACATGGGCGGGCGCAGCATCCTGACGGCCATGGGCAAGCAGGCGGTGGCTGGCGCGCTGCCGGTGCTTCCCCTCGGGCTGATGGGTGACGAGCAGGCCGATCTGTCAGTTCACGGCGGACTTGAAAAAGCCGTCTACGCCTACCCATCCGAGCATTACGCCTACTGGCAGGCAGCCAGGCGCGAGGCGGGTCTCAGCCAGATCGACGACAGCCTGCCGCACGGCAGCCTGGGCGAAAACCTCACGCTGCTGGGGCTGCTTGAAACCGACCTCTGGGCCGGCGACGTGCTGAAGTTCCCCGGCTGCGAATTGCGCGTGACGCTGCCGCGCGAGCCCTGCTACAAATTCAATGCCGCCATGGGCTTTGGCCGCGCCTCCAGGCTGATGGCACAAACCGGTTTTTGCGGCTTCTACCTGGCGGTCGAGCGCCCGGGAACGCTGCAAGCGGGTGATTCGTTCGAAGTGGTGGCGGGCCGCCGCGGCGTCAGCATACAGACGCTGTTTGCCGCCAAGATGGCCAAGCATTTGCGCTGAGGCCGCATTCCATTTCCAAATCATCCGTGCACTTTGCCGGCTTCGCTAGCTGTACGTTTGTACTGTCCTCGCTTCGCCTTCGCGTTCACGAATGATTTGGAAATGGAATTAGCCGGGCGTTCAGTGCTGCTCGCCGGCCTCAAAGCCGGCCGCGTTCAGCGTCGCCAACACCTGCTCGATATGCGCGCGCCCGCGGGTCTGGATCACCAGTTCAATCTCCACGTTTTGCGCCGACAGCATCGTGAAGGCGCGCTGGTGGTGCACCTCGTCGATGTTGGCGCCGGCGCCGGCCACCGTGGCGGTGATTTTGGCGAGCGAGCCCGGCACATCGCGCGCGCTGACCTTGATGCGCGCCAGCCGCCCGGCGCGCACCATGCCGCGCTCAATGATGGCCGCTAGCAGCAGTGGCTCGATATTGCCGCCGCACAGCACCAGCCCGACTTTTTTGCCCGCAAAGCGCGCCGGGTATTTAAGCAGCGCCGCCAGCCCAGCCGCACCGGCGCCTTCGACCAGGGTTTTTTCAATTTCGAGCAGCATCACCAGCGCCTGCTCGATATCGCCCTCATCGACCAGTACGAGGTCGTCGACCCGCTCGGCAATGATGGCCCGCGGTATCAGGCCGGGCGTGCCGACCGCGATGCCGTCGGCAATCGTGCTCACGCCTTGTGGGTACTGTGTGCCCTTGATGGCGTTGACCATGCCGGGAAAGCGCGAGGTCTGCACGCCGATGATTTCAATGCGGGGCCGCAAAGCCTTGGCCGCCGTCGCCATCCCGGCAATCAGCCCGCCGCCACCGACAGCCACCACCAGCGTGTCCAGATCCGGCACGGCCTGCAGCATTTCCAGCCCGACGGTGCCCTGGCCCGCGACGATGGCTTCGTCGTCATAGGGATGCACAAACACCAGGCCCTCGCGTTCGGCCAGCAGCAGCGCGTGGCGATGCGACTCGTCGAGCGTGTCGCCGTGCAGCAGCACTTCGGCGCCAAAGCCGCGCGTGCGCTCTATCTTCACGCCGGCTGTGAAGCACGGCATGACGATGACGGCGCGAATGCCCAGGCGCTGCGCGTGGTGAGCCACACCTTGGGCATGGTTACCGGCGCTCATGGCGATCACACCGCGTTGCCCTTCATCCGCCGTGAGTTGCGCCAGTTTGTTGCAGGCGCCGCGCTCCTTGAAAGAGGCGGTGTATTGCAGGTTTTCAAACTTCAGGAAAATCTGCGCCCCGGTCAGTTGCGACAGCGTTTTTGACTCGACACAGGGCGTGTTCAGCAGCTGGCCTTGCAGGCGCTGGGCGGCTTGTTCAATATCGTTCAGACTGAGCATGGAATTCTTTCGTGGCACGGCAGTGCCGCAAGCGCTACATTTTCCACGCCTTCCGGCCCCGCTGGCCGCAACTGGGGCTCTGCCAGCTAGAAGTAGTGTCTTCCATGATGCTTCAAGCTGCGTTATGGTGGAGGTTGCCGGGTCCCGCTTGGGGATGGCTGGCAGGATTGGGCTATGGTGCCAGCCAGGTTGTTGAAAGCTGAGGGTTTGTCCATGAGCAAGCGTTCCAACGTCGAGCATCCGCACCACACGCATCATGCGCAGTTGGGCCTGCTCTCGCCCGGGCTGAAGGAAGCGCCGGTGCTGGACTTGATGTGTTCGCACTTCGTGCTGACACTGGCCGCGCGCCAAGGCGCCAAGTTCAATGTGCGACGCGACCTCAACAGTCTGCTGTCGCTGTCGGGCCGCCATCTGGTCTGGCCGCTGCCCGCGCTGCAGCGCCTGCGCGAATTCCTGGTACGCCGCTGCAAGGACAACGAGCTCTGGCGCGGCCACGAGAGCCTGAGCGACGCCGAATTCATGGCGCGCCACGGCGCCTGGCGCGGTCCCTATGAAGAAGGCACGCTGTTTTTCTACCTCGACGAATACGCCAAGGACCAGCCCAAGGACTTGCTGTCGGTGCTTAGCGCCACCGGCGAGTGGCTCAGCCACGCGCTGAAAAAGCAGTCCACCCTGGTGGAGAAAAACATCGACGCGCTGGCCAGCCTGCTGCAGCTGAACCGGGCCGAGCGCGCGCTGCTGCTTTACGGCACGCTGGCGCGCTACCAGCGTGATTTGCGCTCGCTGCTGGTCGAGTTCAAGGTCAATAACGCGCCCGAGGCCTATGCCGCGATTGCCGATGTGGCCGGTGTCAAGGCGCTGGAAGTCGCTGAGGCGCTGCGCGCCGGCTCGCGGCTGGAGCGCATCGGCATGGTGGAAAACCTGATCTCCGAGCACAACATCACCGACCTGGCTGATCTGATGAAAGTCAGCGAGAAACTGCCCCCGGTGCTGATGCGCGAATACCGCGACCAGAACGAGTTGATGGCGGTCTTCACCCGGCCGGCCGCGCGCAGCAGTTTGCAACTGGCCGATTTCGCTTTTGTCGATGAAGACGCGCAGGTGCTGGTGGCGCTGCTGCGCAATGCGGTCGCGGCGCGCGAGCAGGGCGTCAACGTGCTGCTCTACGGGCCGCCCGGCACCGGCAAGACCGAACTCGCCAAGGTGGCGGCGCAGGCCGCCGGGCTGGATCTGTTCGAAGTCGAATACGCCGATCGCGACGGCAATTCGCTAAGTGGGCGCGACCGCTACCGCTCGCTGCAGATCGCCCAGGTTTTCCTCAAGGGCAGCACGCATGCGGCGCTGCTGTTTGACGAAGTGGAAGACGTGTTTCCACCGATTTCCAGCGAAACCGCGCAGCTGATGGCGCGTTCCGAACAGCTGGCGCCCGCGGCCAGCGGCGCGCTCAATAGTTCGGTGAGCGGCAAAGCCTGGGTCAACCAAGTGCTTGAATCGAACACCGTGCCGACGCTCTGGGTCACCAACCGCATCGAGCAGATCGACCCGGCCTTTCGCCGCCGTTTTGCCTACCACCTGGAGTTGCGGTCACCGCCGCCCGGTGCGCGCGAAGGGGTGGTGCGCAAGACGCTGGAGGGCGTGCAGGTAAGCGACGCCTTCATTGCCAAACTCACCGCGCGCAAAGGTCTGACGCCGGCGCAAATCCATACGGCGGTGCGCTTTGCCCGCCTGGCCAGCGCGCCGCCTGACAAGCTGGACAGCCGGGTCGACAGCCAGTTCGATGGCGCCGCGCTGCCGGCGATGCTGGCCGGTGGCCGGGCGCAGCTGATGGAGTCGCTGATCGAGCGCCAGCTTAAAAATGCCGACATCGCGCTGGGCAACAAGGCCGAAGCCGCCGGGCGCCGCAGCCCCACCCGCTATGACCTGGCCATGCTCAATGTCGAATCGCGTTTTGAGTTGCCGCGCATCATCGCCGCGCTGAAAAACCGGGGCCACGGTACGCTGTGCTTTTACGGCCCGCCCGGCACCGGCAAGACCGCGCTGGCCGAACACATCGCCAAAATGCTGGAGCAGCCGCTGCTCACCAAGCAGGCCAGCGATTTGATGAGCAAGTACGTCGGCGAGACCGAGCAGAACATGGCCGCTATGTTCCGCGAAGCCGAATCGGAAAAAGCCGTGCTGCTGCTCGACGAAGCCGACAGTTTTCTGCAGGACCGGCGCGGCGCCCAGCGCACCTATGAAGTGACCGAAGTCAACGAAATGCTGCAAGGCATGGAGCGCTACGCCGGCATCTTCATCTGCACCACTAACCTGTTCGACAGCATTGATCAGGCCGCGCTGCGCCGCTTCACCTTCAAGATCCGCTTCATGCCGCTGAAAGGCGAGCAGCGTGAAACCATGTTTATTGCCGAGGCGCTGGCAGGCGATGCGGCACGGCTCACAGCGGTTGTGCAAAAAAGGCTGGGTGAGTTGTCGCAGCTGTGTCCGGGCGATTTTGCGGCGGTGAAGCGTCAGGCGGTGATTCTGGACACTGA
This sequence comes from Polaromonas sp., assembly GCF_012927455.1. Classification (GTDB taxonomy): domain Bacteria; phylum Pseudomonadota; class Gammaproteobacteria; order Burkholderiales; family Burkholderiaceae_C; genus Polaromonas. The sequence goes on from NZ_JABBPE010000016.1 coordinate 554,445, forward strand.
ACTGTCAGCGCAAGAGTTCTTGATGCAGTTGGAGGCCGAGCACCGCATCAAGCCCGAGGTGCGCGAAGGACGGGCGATCGGGTTCATGCCGTAGTTGCTATTGAATTTATAGCTGCTTGCGCCCGTGAATATTGGACTAGAGCCTGTTTTTGCCCTTGTATTCAAGCGCGACGTGCAACGGGCTTTGGTGTGAGGGCTGGTGAGGCTATCGCCTCATTTCTTCACCGCGATGAATGATTTGGGTAGCCAGAAAAACCGTTCAGTCAGAATCTCGGCATCCTTAAACAGGTACTGCATCATTTCATGGGTCAACAGGCGGGCATGCTCTGCCAGCATCACCGCTTCACCCACTGACTCTGCCTTTTTAAAATGACCCAATCGGAAGTGCGTCACCAGCCACATCCGCGTGGGTTTGGGGAGCCAGTGAATAAACGGCGTCATGAAATGAGGCTCTATGGGGAACCAAAAATTTGGAGTTTGAACGAAGTACGCTGGCGAGACTCGTTCAAGTTCTTTGGCAAATTGAACCTGGCGCCCCCAATCGCCGACATGTTCCACCACAGAATTGGAGTGGGCTATGTGAAATGACCGGTCCTTGAAGCCTGCAAGGTCACAGCCATCTGATTCTGCAAACGTAAAGGGTCCATGGTCCTTGGGCAACAAGCTCCCAGGAATATTGACTATGGTTATTTTCACCTTGCGGTCAAGCAGATATTGCATCGGGACTATTCCCCAATACTGCTCTGTTCCACCGATGTCTATCAGGTTGACGCAGCCGTGTGCATTGAAAACGCCTTCAATCATGGCCAGCAAGGGTGCGATGCGTTTGGCCCGCAACTTTGACCCCACGGATGCCGGACTGTCGTAGTTTGAAATCCGCTTGGCCAAAATACTCGTGATAGACATAACGTATACCTTTGCTTGCTTTTACATGATGTAAATGCGGGTTTCTGGGAATGAAGGCGCAGATTCCAGATCAATGGAACTTTAAAAATTGTAGGGTGTCGCGAGAAGTAACGCAAACGCTGGAAAGTCAAGCGAAATAGAATCTGTGGCGCTACTAAAAAAATAGCTGTTTACGCCCGTATTTATTGGGCTAGAGCCACTTTTTATCGCTAATCCGGGCTAGTCCTCTCAGCGGGCTGCTGGCCAGCTCAGGCTTGCGGCCTGATCACCCAAGCCAGCGCCCGGCCCCTTTCCTTGTTCCATATCAAACTACATGTAGTGTCCGACGGCTAGGATGCACACCATAGGTAGTGTTTTACTGCCATGAACTGCATGGAGAACCTAATGAAGGCCACCGCAACTCCCGACACCACCGTCGTCACACTGCCGCGCGAGGTCACCAAGCGCAGCGGCCAGCGCGCCTCTTTTGACGCGGGGAAAATCCGTTCGGCACTGGAGCGCGCGGGCGCGGCCAGCAGCGAATTCGGCGCCGACGAGGCCGCATTGCTCGCCGCTCAGGTCGGCAAGGTGCTGATTCACCGCTTTCACGGGGAGGCGCCCAGCATCGAGCAGATCCAGGACGTGGTCGAGCAGACCTTGATTGCCGCCAACCACCTGCGCACGGCGCGCGGCTACATCGTTTACCGCGAACGCCACGCCACGCTGCGCACCGACAAACAGACGCTGGTGGACGTCGAATCGTCGGTCAATGAATACCTGTCGCGTGCCGACTGGCGCGTTAACGCCAACGCCAACCAGGGCTATTCGCTGGGCGGCCTGATCCTCAACGTGGCCGGCAAGGTCACGGCGAACTATTGGCTGTCGCATGTCTACACGCCCGAGATCGGCGAAGCGCACCGCGCTGGCGACCTGCACATCCACGACCTGGACATGCTCAGCGGCTACTGCGCCGGCTGGTCGCTGCGCACGCTGCTGCACGAAGGCCTGAATGGTGTGCCCGGCAAGGTCGAGGCCGGGCCGCCCAAACACCTGTCGTCGGCGGTCGGGCAGATCGTCAATTTTCTTGGCACGCTGCAAAACGAATGGGCCGGCGCGCAGGCGTTTTCGTCGTTCGACACCTACATGGCACCGTTTGTTCGCAAGGACGCGATGGCCTACCCGGCCGTGCGCCAGTGCATCCAGGAACTGGTCTACAACCTCAACGTGCCTTCGCGCTGGGGCACGCAGACGCCTTTTACCAACCTCACCTTCGACTGGAACTGCCCCGAGGATTTGCGCGAACAGGTGCCGGTGATCGCCGGGCAGGAAATGCCCTTCAGCTACGGCGATCTGCAAGTCGAGATGGACCTGATCAACCGCGCCTACATCGACGTGATGACGGCGGGCGACGCCAAGGGCCGGGTCTTTACCTTTCCGATTCCGACCTACAACATCACCGCCGACTTTCCCTGGGACTCGGACAACGCGCGGCTGCTGTTCGAGATGACCGCCAAGTACGGCCTGCCGTACTTCCAGAACTTCATCAACTCGGATCTGGAGCCGCAGACGGTGCGCTCGATGTGCTGCCGCCTGCAGCTCGACTTGCGCGAGTTGCTCAAGCGCGGCAACGGTCTGTTCGGCAGTGCCGAGCAGACCGGCAGCATAGGCGTGGTCACGGTTAACTGCGCGCGCCTGGGCTATCTGCACCAGGGCGACGAACCGGCCTTGCTGGCCGCGCTGGACCGCTTGCTTGAGCTCGGCAAGCAGAGCCTGGAGACCAAGCGCAAGCTGATCCAGCGCCTGATGGACCAGGGCCTGTTTCCCTACACCAAGCGTTACCTGGGCACGCTGCGCAACCACTTTTCGACGCTGGGCGTCAACGGCATCAACGAGATGGTGCGCAATTTCAGCGCCGGCGCGCACGACATTACCGGCGAAGAGGGTGTCGCGATGGCGCTGCGCTTTCTGGACCATGTACGCGCGCGCATCGTCGTCTTCCAGGAAGAAACCGGCCATCTCTACAACCTCGAAGCCACGCCAGCAGAGGGCTGCACTTACCGCTTTGCGCGCGAAGACAGCAAGCGCTGGCCGGCCATCCTGCAGGCCGGAAGCGAAGCCCAGCCTTACTACACCAACTCGTCGCAACTGCCCGTGGGCTGGACTGACGACCCGTTCGAGGCGCTGGCGCATCAGGAAGAGCTGCAGGCCAAATACACCGGCGGCACCGTGCTGCATCTGTACATGGGCGAGCGCCTGTCGAGCGGCGCGGCCTGCCGCAAGCTGGTGCAGCGCGCGCTGACGCGCTTTCGCCTGCCCTACATCACCGTCACGCCGACGTTTTCGATCTGCCCGACGCACGGCTATCTGGCCGGCGAACACCCGTTTTGTCCGGTCTGCGACGAAGCGCTGATGGCGCGCAAACGCAGCGCACAGCTGGCATGATTTTTTGTCATTAATCCAACCCCAACGAAAGCCATTCATGAACGATTCTTTCAGCGCCCCAGCCCCTGTCGTCAGCGACGCGCCTATCCAGCTAAGTGATGCCGAGCGCCAGCCCTGCGAGGTCTGGACCCGCGTGATGGGCTACCACAGGCCGGTGGCCAGCTTCAACATCGGCAAGCAGGGCGAGCACAACGAGCGCCGCTTCTTTGCCGAACCACGCAGTGCTGCCTGAGCCCCTGCGCATAGGCGGCCTGACGCCGCTGACCAGCATTGATTTTCCGGGCCGGCTGGCGGCCGTGCTGTACTGCCAGGGTTGTCCGTGGCGCTGCAGCTATTGCCACAACCCCGAACTGCTAGCTGCCGGCGCGCCCACGGCCTCCTCGGCTTTTTCCTGGGCGCAGGTGCTGGCTTTTTTGCAGCGCCGCCGTGGCCTGCTCGATGGCGTGGTGTTTTCCGGTGGCGAGCCGACGCTGCAGGCCGCCCTGCCCGCCGCGCTCGCGCAAGTACGTGCCCTTGGGTTCGAGACCGCACTGCACAGCGGCGGCATGTATCCGCAGCGGCTGGCCGCGCTGCTGCCGCTGCTCGACTGGGTCGGGCTCGACATCAAGGGCCCGCAGCAGCAGCATGACGCCATCACGGGCGTGCCCGGCAGCGGGCTGCGCGCCCTTGAGTCACTGCGCCTGCTGCTGGCCAGCGGCGTCGCCTACGAGTGCCGCACCACCTGGCACGCCGGCCTGTTTCCTGCCGACGCGCTGCTCGGGCTGGCCGACGAGCTGGCCGCGCGGGGCGTGACGCACTGGGCCTTGCAGCAGTGCCGGCCAGTCGCAGCGACGAAAGCTGAGTGGTCACTCACACTCGCGCAAACGGAAGCGCTGTCGTCGCGCTTTGCCCACTTCACGCTGCGGCGGGCTTGATTCCATTTCCAGATCATTCGTACATTTTGTCGGCTTCGCTAGCCGTACGTCTGTACCCCCGTCGCTTCGCCTTCGTGTTCACGAATAATCTGGAAACGGAATAAGACGCGCCCGTCGCAAGCGGCAGTTCGTTCGTTGACTGTTAGTTCTTTTGGCCTGTTTTGCAGCGGGCGCGCGGTTTACACCGGCTTTGTGGCGCCTTTTTGCTTCCTTTTTACTCATAATGCACGACTGTAAATGGTAGTCACATGCCCATGAAAGCGCCTTAGCCATGGCTTTTTTTGAAGATTTGCGTGTTGCGCAGGAAGGCAGTTTATCGCTGGGCTTTTGGGCGCTGCAGGTGTACCGGATGGGGCATTTGCGCTACCGGTTTCGATCCCGACTGGTGCGTTGGCCGCTGGCCGCCTTGCACCTGGTACTGGCCAAGCTGGCTGAAATGCTGTGTGGAATCACTATCGGTGTTTCGGCCAAGATTGGGAGGCGTCTGGTGATCGAACATTCTGGCGCCATCGTGGTTCATGGCCATGCCGTGATCGGCGACGACTGCATTATTCGCCAAGGTGTCACCATCGGCAACCGGCGCAGGGACAGGCCGCAGGACGCTCCGCACATTGGTCACCGGGTGAACATCGGGGCCGGCGCGAAGATTCTGGGCTCCGTGCGCGTAGGTGACGATGCCGAGATTGGCGCCAATGCCGTGGTCCTCGTCGATGTGCCTGCAGGCGCCGTGGCCGTGGGTGTGCCCGCCCGTATTATTTTGCGAAGCAAAGACCATGACGCCTCTTGAAACCGTCCCTAATCCCCTTACCCCGTGCCACGTCAGCATCATCATCAAGGCACTGAACGAAGAAAATCGCATTGTGGCGGCCGTAGAAAGCGCGCTGGCCGCAGTCCAGGCGACAGGCGGCGAGGTGGTGCTGGCAGATTCCTGCTCCAGTGACCGCACTGTGGAACGGGTATCTGGCTACCCCATCCGCATCGTGCAACTGGCGCATGCCCATGAACGCTGTTGCGGCGTCGGCCCGCAGTTGGGCTACCAGCATTCGGCGGGTGAATTTGTTTACATCCTTGATGGCGATATGGAAATGCTGCCAGGTTTCTTGCCCGAGGCACTGGCCTTTATTCAGGCGCACCCCTCAGTGGCGGGGGTGGGCGGGCGTGTGGTAGAGATGAATACCAGCAGCCTGGAGTACCTGGCCCGCGTGGAGCGGGGCATGGGTCACATGCAGGCGGGCGAGCTGGACAGGCTGGACGGGGGCGGCCTGTACCGCAGGACAGCGGTGGAACAGGCGGGCTATTTTTCCGACCGCAATCTGCATAGCTTCGAAGAATTCGACCTGGCCGTGCGCCTGCGTGCCAAAGGCTGGAAGCTGTGGCGCATTCCCATTGATGCGGTGCATCACCATGGCCATGACGCACCGCCCTACCAGCTGCTGGTACGCCGCTGGCGAAGCCGATATATTTGCGGCCTGGGCGAAGTGCTGCGCGCGGCGCGCGGTCAGCCTCACATGGCGCTGGTGCTGACAGGCGTGCGTGAACTACGCCTGTATGGGGCCGTGCTGGTGTGGTGGTTTGTTCTGCTGGTGATTTTGATAGCGCCCCTGCCCTGGGCGGTGAGGCTGGGTGCTTTTTTACTGCTGGCGGCGGCGCCTTTTGGGCTGATGGCCTGGCGAAAGCGTAGCGTCAGCAAAGCCGTGTTCGCTGTGTTGTCGTGGTGCTTTAATGCGGCGGGCTTGGTGCGCGGCCTGCTGGCGTCTCAGCGGTCTGCGCGCGAGCCGGTGGCAAGCATCGAGATTCGCAACACCCCTTTGCGTTGATCCGTCAGACCCAATAAATGGTGTCAACGTCCAATTCAATTTAACTACCCGTCTGGATATCGGATTGTGGATCTGTTCGAAATGCGGATCAGGCAACCAACAGGCTGGTCCGGGTCCTCAATAGCGCAGCCGCGCCGCACAGTCCGCAGCGCCTCAACCCGCTGCCGCACATACCTGTAGCACTTCGGCGCCATAAGCCTCCAGCTTTTTCACGCCCATGCCGCTGATGCCGCCCAACGCTTCCAAGCTTTGCGGCGCGTGCTCCGCAATGGCGCGCAGTGTGGCGTCGTGAAAAATCACAAACGCCGGCAGGTTGTGCTCGCGCGCCACTTCGGCGCGCCAGGCCTTGAGCAGGGCCAGCCGTTCCAGCGCGCCGGCGTTGAGCGAGGCTTCGGCCAGGCCCTTGGCGGACGTCTTGACCGGGGTTTTGCTGCCGCGCCTGGGCCGCTCGCCCTTGCTGTCAAGCGCCTGCTGGCGCAGCAGCACGCTGACTTCACCTTTGAGTACTTGGCGAGCGTCAGGCAGCAGTTGCAGCGTGTTGAAGGCCTCGGCGTTGACGCGCACCATGTTTTTAGCAATCAGCTGGCGCAGCACGCCGCGCCACTGCGCCTCGGCCAGGTCGGCGCCAATGCCAAAGGTTGAGAGTGCGTCGTGGCCGTATTGCGCGACTTTTTCGGTGGCCTTGCCGCGCAGGATGTCCATCAGGTGACCGGCGCCAAAGCTGATGCCGCTGGCCTGCTGCACGCGGTAGATGCAGCTGAGCATCTTGCGCGCCGCCTCGGTCGCGTCCCACACTGCCGGCGGGCTTAGACAGTTATCGCAATTCACGCACCTGGCCCCCACGCTCCCCACTTCGTGTGGTTCGCTGCCCCCCGAGGGGGCGCTGCGCCTGCGGCCCGGCAAAGCCGGTTCCGCAGCCCCGGCTGGCGAAGAATGCTTTTCGGTGAAAAGTTGCTGGGCGTCCTCGCCACCAAGTTTCTCACCGAAATAGCGGAGCAAGGCCACACGCCGGCATTGCGTGCTCTCGGCCAGACTCAACAGCGCGTCGAGCTTGCCGCGCATCACCTGCTTGAACTCTTCGCTGGCGACCTCGCTGGTGTCGATCATGCGGCGCTGGTTCACCACGTCCTGCAGGCCGTAGACCATCCAGGCGTCGGCGGGCAGCCCGTCGCGGCCAGCCCGTCCAGTTTCCTGGTAGTAGCCTTCAATGTTTTTTGGCATGTCCAGATGCGCGACAAAACGCACGTCGGGCTTGTCGATACCCATGCCGAAGGCAATCGTCGCCACCATCACCATGCCGTCTTCGCGCAAAAAGCGGTCTTGCCGCTGCTGGCGCAGCTTGGCGTCGAGCCCGGCGTGGTAGGCCATGGCCTTGACACCAGCGCCCTGCAGCGTGATCGCGATTTCTTCCACGCGCTTGCGTGACTGGCAATAAACGATGCCGGCTTCGCCGTCGTGCTCGGTTTCGACAAAGCGCAGCAGCTGGCGCGTGGCGTCGGTTTTTTCGACGATGGTGTAGCGGATGTTGGGCCGGTCAAAGCTGCTGACAAACTCGCGCGCCTCCTCTAACTTGAGCCGCTCGACCATGTCCTGGCGCGTCAGGTGATCGGCCGTTGCCGTCAGCGCCATGCGCGGCACGTCGGGGAAGGTCTCGTGCAGCAGACTTAAAGAGCGGTATTCGGGCCGGAAGTCGTGGCCCCACTGGCTCACGCAATGCGCCTCGTCAATCGCAAAAAGGCTCAGCAGACCGCGCTCGTGCAGTGACGCCAGCAGGCCCTTCATGCGCGGCGTGTTGATGCGCTCGGGCGCGGCGTAAAGCAGTGTCAGCTCGTTGCGCAGCAGCTGCTTTTCCAGCGCGCTGCTTTCTTCAAAGCTTTGCGTCGAGTTCAGGAACGCCGCCGAGACGCCGGCTTCGAGCAACGCGCCGACCTGGTCGTGCATCAGCGCGATCAGCGGCGAGATCACGATGGTCACGCCGTGGCCGGCGTTTTGCCGGACTATGGCCGGGATCTGGTAGCACAGCGACTTGCCGCCGCCAGTCGGCATCAGCACCAACGCATCGCCCCCTTGCACTACATGCTCGACGATGGCTTGCTGCGGGCCGCGAAAGCTGCTGTAGCCAAAAACCTGGCCAAGCACGTCCAGCGGCGTGGCCTGGAGCGAAAGAGTGGGTGAAGAGGGCGGAGAGGACAAAAGGAAAACCCAAAAAGTCAGTGTCAGCGGGAAATATTAATGCTATGAATATAATAGCTGTTTACGCCCGTATTCATTGGGCTAGAGGCCTATTTGACACCTAAAACGGCTACATCTGCTCCCACGGCAGGCCATCAAAGCGCCAGCCCGCCAGCGCGCCAGCGCGGAGCGCCGAAACTGCTCGTCCAGTTCGCCTTCTAAGCCGTGCACCACATGCTGCACATCGGAAAACCCGGCCGCGCTTGCCGGAGCGGCAAATCAGCAGCGGCACCGGCTGGCTTTTGCCGCCGGCCTCGCGCGCCACGGTCGCGGCAAACTTCTGCGCGTCGGGCTGCAGGTCGGGGTACTCGTACCAAGGCAGGTTGACCACGCCTGGCGGGCGGCCCACGTACAGCGGTTCAATTTCCATGCGCACGTCAACAAACAGGCTGTCGGGGTAGGCCTGCAGCCAGATCCAGGCGTCTCGGGGTTGAAGGTTTTTCATGAGGGATGCAAGCGAAGGGCCCTATTGTCGGGGAAACGTCAAAGCGCCCGGGCTCCCTCACCGGGAGGCTGCGCTCTGGCTACCGCGCAGGCGAATTCATCCAGGGGTGCGGCCCCTTACAAAATGGGCCGGCGACCCTGGCGGATAAGGCAGCCGTCCTAAAATGGCTTTATGAAGCAGACTCCTTACACCCGCGGCCAACAGCTCCCAGCCATTTTGGCGCAACGCATTGCCATTCTCGACGGCGCCATGGGCACCATGATCCAGCGCTTTAAGCTCAACGAAGCGCAGTACCGCGGAGCTGGGTACGCTGGACCTGGCGGTCAAGCTCAGCGCTTCAAGGACTTTCACAAGGACGTCAAAGGCAACAACGAGCTGCTCAGCCTGACGCGCCCGGACGTGATTCAGGACATCCATGAAAGCTACCTGGCCGCCGGTGCCGACCTGATCGAAACCAACACCTTTGGCGCCACCAGTGTCGCGCAGGCCGACTACGACATGGCCGATCTGGCGGTCGAAATGAATTACGCGTCGGCGCGCATTGCCAGGCAGGCTTGCGACAAGTTTTCAAGCCCTGAGAAACCGCGCTTTGTCGTCGGCGCCCTGGGTCCTACGCCCAAAACTGCCAGCATCAGCCCCGACGTCAACGACCCGGGCGCACGCAACACCAGCTTTGAAGAGCTGCGAAAGGCCTACTACGCGCAGACCGAGGCGCTGGTCAAGGGAGGCAGCGATGTCCTGCTGGTCGAAACAATTTTTGACACGCTCAACGCCAAGGCGGCACTGTTTGCGATTGACGAGTACTTCGACAACTCCGGCGAGCGCCTGCCGCTCATCATCAGCGGCACCGTTACCGACGCCTCGGGCCGTATCCTGAGCGGCCAGACCGTCACCGCCTTCTGGCACAGCGTGCGCCACGCCCAGCCGCTGGCCGTCGGCCTGAATTGCGCGCTGGGCGCGACGCTGATGCGCCCCTATATCCAGGAGCTGGCGCGCGTGGCCGGTGACACCTTTATCAGCTGCTACCCCAACGCCGGCCTGCCCAATCCCATGAGCGACACCGGCTTTGACGAAACACCCGAGGTCACCTCGCGGCTGCTGCGCGAGTTTGCCGCCGAAGGGCTAGTCAATATCGTGGGTGGCTGCTGCGGCACCACGCCCGAGCATATTGGCGCGATCCACCTGGCGGTGCAGCCGATGGCACCGCGTCAGCGCGGTTTTTACCGGGAAGCAGCTTGAGCACAAGCGCCGCCGCAATGGCCCATCCGCAACGGGTTTTTCGGAGTGCTACTAAAATGTCATTTGCCCAAGGAGCGTTGCAGCGAAACACACCGTTTCGTCAGGCTTGGGTAAACAGCGGTTTCACCTGAAGCCCGTTGGCAACGACGCTCACCTTTGATCCAAGGTGAGTACATGTCTGAAATTCAAGTCCCCCCCATGAAGCTGTCCGGCCTGGAGCCGGTCACAATTGGCGCGGCCACCCTGTTCGTCAACATTGGCGAGCGCACCAACGTCACCGGCTCCAAAGCCTTCGCTCGCATGATCCTGAACGGCGACTTTGAAGCAGCGCTGGCCGTGGCACGCCAGCAGGTGGAAAACGGCGCGCAGATCATAGATATCAACATGGACGAGGCGATGCTCGACAGCCAGGCCGCCATGGTGCGGTTTCTGAACCTGATAGCCAGCGAGCCCGATATTTCCCGCGTCCCCATCATGATCGACAGCTCCAAGTGGAGCGTGATCGAGGCCGGACTGCGCTGCATCCAGGGCAAGGGCATCGTCAACTCGATTTCGATGAAGGAAGGCGTTGACGCCTTCAAGCACCAGGCCAAGCTGCTTAAGCGCTACGGCGCTGCCGCTGTCGTCATGGCCTTTGACGAACAGGGCCAGGCCGATACCTACGAGCGAAAAATCGGCATCTGCGAGCGCGCCTACCGCGTGCTGGTCGATGACATCGGTTTTCCGCCGGAAGACATCATTTTTGACCCCAACATCTTTGCCATCGCCACCGGCATCGACGAGCACAACAACTATGCGGTCGATTTCATCAACGCCACGCGCTGGATCAAGCAAAACCTGCCGGGCGCCAAGGTATCGGGCGGCGTGTCCAACGTGTCTTTCAGCTTTCGTGGCAACGACCCGGTGCGTGAAGCGATTCACACGGTATTTTTGTACCACGCGATCCAGGCCGGCATGGACATGGGCATCGTCAACGCCGGCATGGTCGGCGTTTATGACGACCTGGAACCGGCGCTGCGCGAGCGCGTCGAAGACGTGGTGCTCAACCGCACACCGGTCTACAAGGAGGGCGAAGAGCATCTCACACCGGGCGAACGCCTGATCGAGGTGGCCGAGACCGCCAAAAGCGGCGCCCGCGACGACAGCAAGCGCAACGAGTGGCGCGCGCTGGCGGTGCGCGCGCGCCTGTCGCATGCGCTGGTGCACGGCATGAACGAGTTCATCACCGAAGACACCGAGGAAGTCTGGCAGACCATCAAGGCGGGCGGCGGCCGGCCGCTGCATGTGATTGAAGGCCCGCTGATGGACGGCATGAACGTGGTCGGCGACCTGTTCGGCCAGGGCAAGATGTTCTTGCCGCAGGTGGTGAAAAGCGCCCGCGTCATGAAGCAGGCGGTGGCGCATCTGCTGCCCTACATTGAGGCGGAAAAACTGCTGATGGTAGCGGCCGGCGCCGACGTCAAGACCAAGGGCAAAATCATCATCGCCACCGTCAAGGGCGATGTGCACGACATCGGGAAAAACATCGTCACGGTGGTGCTTCAATGCAACAACTTTGAAGTCGTCAACATGGGTGTGATGGTGCCCTGCCACGAGATTCTGGCGCGCGCCAAGGTCGAGGGCGCGGATATCGTCGGCCTGTCAGGCCTGATCACGCCGAGTCTTGAAGAGATGCAGTATGTGGCGGCCGAAATGCAGAAAGACGAGCATTTCCGCCTCAAGAAAATCCCGCTGATGATTGGCGGCGCCACCACCAGCCGGGTCCACACGGCGGTGAAAATCTCGCCGCATTACGAGGGTCCGGTGGTCTATGTGCCCGACGCCTCGCGCAGCGTCAGCGTGGCGCAAAGCCTGCTCAGCGACAACGCCGCCAGCTACATCGACTCGCTGAACGCCGACTACGACAAGGTGCGCACCCAGCACGCCAACAAAAAGCAGACGCCGATGTGGCCGCTGGCCAAGGCCCGCGCCAACGCCACCCGTATCGATTGGACAAATTACATGCCCCCCGTGCCGAAATTCATTGGTCGGCGCGTCTTCAAGAACTTTGACCTGGCCGAACTGGCAAAGGTTATTGACTGGGGACCGTTCTTTCAGACCTGGGATCTGGCCGGCCCTTTTCCGGCCATCCTGAAAGACGAGGTGGTCGGCAGCGAGGCGGTGCGCGTGTATGCCGACGCGCAGCGCATGCTCAAGCGCCTGATCGAAGGGCGCTGGCTGACGGCCAGCGGCGTCATGGGCTTGTGGCCGGCCAACAGCGTGGGCGACGACATCGAAATTTACACCGACGAGTCGCGCAGCCAGGTGGCGATGACCTGGTATGGCCTGCGCCAGCAGGCTGAAAAAACCGCGATCGACGACGTCATGCGTCCCAGCCGCTGCCTCGCCGACTTCGTCGCGCCGAAACTGCTTGCTCCTGAATTAATAGCTGCTCGCACTCATGGATCATCGGCTACAGGCCAAAACGATCCCCAAATCGCAGATTACATCGGGCTTTTTGCCGTCACGGCCGGGCTGGGCGCTGAAAAGAAGGAAAAGTATTTCATGGATGACCACGACGACTACTCATCCATCATGCTCAAGTCGCTGGCCGACCGCCTGGCCGAGGCCTTCGCCGAAGCGCTGCACCAACGCGTGCGCAAGGACTTGTGGGGCTATGTGCCGGCCGAGGCGCTCGACAGTGAAGCCATGATTGCCGAAAAATACCAGGGCATACGCCCCGCGCCGGGCTACCCGGCCTGCCCCGACCACAGCGTGAAAAAAGACATGTTTGCGCTACTGCGCGCAGAAGAAATCGGCATGGCGCTAACCGAGAGCCTGGCCATGACGCCGGCGGCTAGCGTCAGCGGCTTTTACCTGAGCCACCCGCAAAGCAGCTATTTCAACGTCGGCAAGATTGGCGACGACCAGTTACAGGACCTGGCCGAACGACGCGGCGCCAAGGCCGAGGACTTGCAGCGCCTGCTGGCGCCCAATTTGTGAAGCGGCGGGCTGGCTATTTGTAACAATGACGCCCTTTATTTACCGTCTGTTAACCAGCCACTTGGTGGCGGCTGTGTACCGCTGAGGCTATTCGCGCGTTCGAAGAGTTCAAGGGTAAAGGACTCACAACATGACCGCTTCAATTGACAATCTCCCGCCGGGCCAGCAGTCCCTATCATCTGCCTCCGCCACCAAACCCTTGTGGGCCGCCGTGGGCATTCTCGGTTTCGCCGTGCTGGCGATGGGCGGCACCATGCTTTACAACCAGCGCGCGCCGGCGCCTGCGGCCAGCGTGGCGGCACTGACGTCGCCCACGCCTGCCGTGCCCGCAGCTTCCCTGGCGCCATCCCAAGGTGCGGGCGCGCAGTTTCCGGCCGCTGCCGGGATTTCAGCGGCGCCTGCCACGGCTGCAGACGATCTGATTGAAAAACCGTCGGTCGCACCGGCCAAGCCGGCGCCCGTTCCTGCCCGCAAGGTCGTCAAGCCCGTGCATAAAGAGACGCCGGCCCCAAGCTACTCAGCCGCAACGTCATCAGCCTACCCGGGCGCGTCGCGCGCGCCTTCCTATTCGCCAGCGCCGGTCTGCGGGGTCTGCGGTTCGGTCGAATCGGTTACGCCGGTTGAGCGTTCCAGCAAAGCGCCCGGCGTCGGCGTGGGGGCGGTCGCGGGCGGTGTGCTCGGCGCGGTGCTCGGCAACCAGGTCGGCCATGGCAACGGCCGCACGGCTGCCACCGTTCTAGGCGCGGTCGGCGGCGGCTTCGCCGGCAATGCGATTGAGGGAAAAATCCGCAAGGAAACGGTCTACCAGGTGAGCGTGCGCATGGAAGATGGCTCGCGCCGCAGCGTCGAACTGGCGCGTGCCCCCCCTGTCGGTAGCCAGGTCACCGTCGCTGGCGCGGCGCTGCGCACGCGCGATGGCGTGAGCTACGGTCCTAAGCCGCCGCCTGCGCCGGTCAGCGCGCAGCCGGCGTTTTCACCCGAATACCAGGGCCGTTAAGGATGGACTGACGTCGAAGAAACGTCGTCTGCAGGCCGCCTGTCTCAGAACTCGTAGGATGTCTGCAGGATCAGCAGGCCTGAGCCCTTGTCCGACCTGAAATTGGTCCGGTAGATGTAAACCAGGTTCAATCCCAGTTTGCTTGCCAGGTGGCGTAGCGTGACGGTCGGTCCGAGGTAAGGGGTCAGGTGACGGGGGCCGTTCCAGGACCAGTATTTGTAAGCCAGGCCGGCTACCACCCCAGCGCGTAACTCCATCCCGAAAGCCGTTCCCACCTCTCGGGTCAGCGCGACCGTGGCAAACACGGCCGCCGCGTTGTAGCTGTCCTTGAGAACGCTGGCACCCACGGCGCGCTCCCACTGGGGGGCGGCCAACAGGTCAGCGCGTTGCTCCAGTCCCAGGCCGATATTATTTTCGTTGTACGGGCGGTTGGCGCTGGTTCGGCGCTGATGGCGACTGACTGCGGGGCCGGTCAAGGCATAGGACACGGTTGACGGCTCGACCGCCAGCCAGAATCCGGAGGCCGGGGCCTCCTCTGCCTGGACTGCGTGGGTAAAAATGGTGGCGCTCAGCAGGACGGCGATGGCGAGCTTTGCGCGCAGTGGAGTAAAGGCGGTTTTCATATCCAAAAATGGAAACTTCGGTTGCAGTTGTCACAAATAATTATTTGATAGCAAATGTTAAGACGGACATGAGGAAACAGATACAAAAAACAGGAGTGCGAATTTGGCATAGATTAGCCAATGAAAAGCGTGTCGCGGGGAGTGCCGGTTTGGGGTGCAATAGCCGGCCGGCACGGTTGCCCGTCTTGAATCTAGAAATGGCAGTTGGATGGCGCCCGAGTGTGGGCCGCGCATCAACTGCCATTTCTAGGACGAGTGGGCACGAGTTGCCGCGTGCCTTGGTCGCGGCCAAGTTACCCCTCACAGCGCGCCTGGGGCGCGTGCATCTCATGCCCCGGCACTTGCCTGAATGGCGCGTTCGAATGGTAGGGCTGTGGCTAATCCACTGGCAATGGATCTATCGGCTGCTCAAGCGGCCTTGGAGCGCGGGCTTTCAGGATGTTCGTCGAGCCGGGCCACTTCTTTCGCCAGGGCCTTGACCAGCTGCGATACGCCGGGCTCCGCCATCATTGAGAAGTGAGAGCCGGCAATAGCGGTTACGCTGACGGGGCCGACTATATGCTGATCCCAGCCGAGGCTGTTACCTGCGGCAAGATACTGTGTGTCGGCCTCAACGGCCCTGAACAGCACCAGCGGCCCCGCATAAGGCTGTGGCTGGTAACGATGCTGCGCGGCCTCGAAGTTTCGAAACAAATGAAACCCGACAAGTTCTGGCGGAAGAGACTCGCCGCGCGCAAGTTTCTCAAGCGCCAGCGTGTAATTAACCTCCATGAGTTTTCCCTTTCGCCGCCGCTCCGGCCGCTCCATGGCAAATTTCACGGACCAGTGCCGGATCAGCCACAGCTTTTTGAGAAGGGGTGGCGAGAGGCCCACCGCGCTTGGTGACAGCGTGTCAATCATGGCGAGCAGGGCGATTTCGGCGCCGGCCCGTTTCAGCTGCTGCGCCATTTCAAAGGCGATCAGGCCGCCCCCCGAGTAACCGACGAGCCGGTAGGGACCGTGCGGGTCAACGCTGCGAATCGCCTCTATATATTGGGTGGCCATCGCTTCTATGGTCTGCAGCACGGGAAGGCGGCCGTCGACGCCTTGCGCCTGCAGTCCATAGAATGGCAGCGCCGGCCCCAAACGGTCCGAAATGACCTTGAAGTTAAGGACGTTGCCACCGGCGCCATGCACGCAAAACAGCGGCTGCCGGTCCGGTCGTCCCTGGCAGATCGCAACCAGGGGAGACCACGCCCGCTCTACCAGTGCAATGACATTGGAGGAAGCCTGGTGCGGTTCGGCGCCGCTCTGTGGTGTCGTTGAAATGCCGCCGCGGTGCGCGACGATGGCGGCAAGGCTGGAGAGGGTAGGCGCTTCAAACAAGGTGGCGAGCGGCAGGTCGACGGCGAATTGCTTGCGAATCCGGGCGAATAGCCGCACGGCCGCGAGCGAGTGGCCGCCCAACGCGAAAAAGTCGTCGTCCCCGCTGATGTCCTCGACGCCCAAGAGTTCGCGCCATACCTCGGCAATGCCGACCTCGACCGGATTGAGGGCGCTGTCGCCGGGCGCTGCGCCACTACCTTCTGCCCGGCGCGCTGGCGCCTTGGGCAAGGCCTCGTTCATGGCGCGTTTCAGGTCGGTAAGCGAAATCGATGACACCACCAGATCCCTATGCCCATTGGAGAAGATGCGGGAAAACAGCGCCTGCGAATCCTCTGCCCGAATGCCGCAGGACAACATGGTTTCTATCAGGCTGGGTTCGCGTGCTGCCTTTTCCCGCGTTGGCAGCAGTACCTGCTCGGGCGTAACGCCGCGCAAGCAAACGCCCTCCAGGCTGGCAATCGGCGAGCCGTCCGTCGCGTGCAGGCTCACATCAAAAGTGGCGAAGCGGTTCTTCTGGCGAGCTTTCAACGCCACGCGGCTTATCGAACAGCGCGGCAGCGGCGCGACCAGGCGGATGCGCTCGATTGACAGCGGTACGAACAGGTTCTGGCTCCGCTCGCTCTCATCAATGAGATGCAGGCCGAAGGTCGCCGCCATGTCCAGGATCGCGGGGTGGACCGTGTAGATGGCGAGATCGTCGGCGAACGACTCTGCAAGCTCCATCTCTGCGACCGCGTTGTGCTCGGCCAGCTGCATCCGTGCGATGTTGCTCCAGCGCGCACCGAAAGCGATGCGCGGGGCCTGCGGGATTTCGCCGGTGCGCCAGGCGCCGCTAGCTGGGGGCGCTGCAGCAGCCAGGCGACCTAAAAAGACGCTGACGCGCGCACGCGCGTGTTCCAGCCAAGGCTGGTCCGGCGTGGCGCGGCTGCGCACGAGAAATTCGTAGGCCTCGCCGCTACGCTGCAGCCCGATGCTGATCAGGCGCCCCGCTGGCCCGTCGAAGACCATGGCCGCTTCAAACGACAGTGCGTTGATCTCAATGGCTTCGCCGGGGTGCAGCTGCGCCATGGCTGCGCGGGCGATTTCGATGTACGCGCTGCCCGGCAGTATTAAGCGGCCCGCCACTGAATGTTCATGCAGTACCCAAAGCGCCTTCGGTGTGTAAGTCGCTTCGAAAGTCGCGCCTTGCTCGCCGCTCACCTGCACGCCAAGCAGCGGGTGCAGGGTGGTCTGCAGGTGCTGCGCGGGACCGCGCTGGCCGTGGGCGCGCGCCGCCATGCCCTGGTCGCCCCAGATGCCCCAATGCAGGCTGAGTCCGTCCGGACGCGAGGCCGCAAGCGCATCTAAAAAAGCGTTGGCTGCCACGTAATCAACCTGTCCGGGCGGACCGAGGTAGACGCTGGTGGAAGAAAACACGGCGAACACATCAAGCTCCCCGGGCGGCAGCAGCTCGTGCAAAAGCTGCGCGCCCAAAGCCTTGGAATTGAGCACGCGCTGCAGGCTGTCCGGACTCTTGGTCGCGATGGGGCCATCGTCAAGCGCACCCGCAGCATGGAATACGCCATGAATTTTTCCGAAATGCGCCTGGCAAGCTTTGACGGCCTGGGTCATCGCCGCCCGGTCCGCTGCATCGGCGCTGAGGGCGAGGATTTGCGCGCCTGCGTCCTCGCACGCCACCAGGCGGCGCACGATCTGCGTTTCAAACGAGCCATCGCCGCTGGCTGCCAGCGTACGCCAGGACGACGCTGGCGGCAAGCGGCGGCGACTGACGAGCGCCAGGCGTGCCTGCTTGGTTGAAGCCAGGAAAGTCGCCAGATCGAGTGCAATGTCGCCCAGCCCGCCGGTGATGAGATAGACGCCGCCGTGGCGCAGGCTCAGTTGCGGGCCGGAAGGCGGCGCTGCGCTGGCGTTGGCTAGTTGCTGAGTCCAGCGCTGGCCAGCGCGGTAAGCGACCAGGTCGGAGGGGTCAGCGCTTTGGCATTCGGCAAGCAGGGCGCGCACCAGCGCTTGTGGCGGCGCGGTCACGCTAGCGTTGGTTATCCCGTCGAGATCGATCAGGCGGGTGCTGACATTCGGCAATTCACGCGCAATCACGCGAACCGGACCGAGCGCCAGTGCGCTCTCCGGGTGCGTTGGCGCCTCGCCCAAGACGGACTGGCTGGCTGCGCTCAGCACGCTGAGCTGCATGGGCTGGTCCAGCGCGAGCGTCTGAAGCGCCTGCGCGACATAAACCAGGCTGTCAAAGGCCAGCGTCTGCCCGGCCAGGCGCCGGTCCTGGTCCTGGCTGCCTGCCCGCGTGTCCAGTGCCCAAAGGTAAACGATGGAGTCGGGCAGCATGGCCGCCCGTTCAAGCATTTCGAAAAGCCTGCGGAAATGCGTAGCGTCGGCTGGCTCCAGCGTGAAGCTGCCGTCGGCCAGTCGCGCAAAGGACTGGCCGCGGCGCACCCGCGTGACTTGGCCGCCCTGCGCCTCGGTCTGCACAACCAGGTCGGCGCCCAGTTGCGAGTCGTTGTCAAACATCAGCCAGCGCCGGCCAGACCGAGGCGCCACAGCGGCCAAGGGGGCGGGGTGCCATTGCGGAACCAGGAACCAGTCGTCGTAGGACGGCAGGCGGTGGATGGCTGGAGGCCCCGGCGGCGGCGCCGGCGCTGCCGCCTGCTGACTTGGCGCGGCCAATTCCTGCAGCCCGGTACCCGCTTCTATCCAATGCCGCTGATGGTCAAACGCATAGGTTGGCAGCGAAATGCGGCGTGTTTGCGACGTGCCGCGCAGGGCCTCCCATTTCGGCACTGCGCCACGCGTCCACAGCGCGCCCGCCGTCGTCAGCATCTGGGCCAGATCGGCGCCCGCCTCCTGCGCCTTGCAGGTAGACGGCAGGATGGTGCGCGGCGGCTGGCCGGCGCTGTTGTGGCGCGCCAGCGCACACAGCCCCTGACCTGGACCAGCCTCGACCAGCAAGGTGTCGGGCAGCTCGAAAAGCTTGCGCAGGCCGTCGAAAAAGCGCACCGGACTGCGCAGGTGGCGAACCCAATACTCGGGATCGGTGAGCATCTGCGCATCAGCCCAGCTGCCGGTGAGGTTTGAAATAAAGGGAATCGTGGGTTGGCTCAGGCGAATACGCGAGACGCGCTCGCGGAAGGTGGACAGCACCCCATCGAGCAGATGCGAATGCGCGGCCACGTTGATGCGCAATCGCCGGCCTTCGAGGCGCTGCGCGCTCAGCCGTTGCTCCAGCGTTGCAATTGCCTGAAGCGACCCCGAGGCACTGCACAGATCCGGCGCGTTGACGGCTGCTATGTCAAGATCCAGACCGCTTATCAATGCGCGCAATTCGGTCTCCGGCAAATCGACAGAAACCATGCCGCCTGGCGGCACCGCTTCGAACAGCTGGCCCCGCAGCAATACCACCGACAGCGCGTCGGCCACCGACATGACGCCCGCGAAACAGGCCGCCGCGTATTCACCGGCACTGTGACCAATGACCGCGCTGGGCGTGATGCCCCAGCTCTTCCACAATTTCGCCAGGGCGTATTCGAGAACGAAGAGCGACAAGAGAGCTTGCGACGGCCGCTCCAGGGCGCTCGCAGCGGCAGCATCGCCCGCATCGCTTTCAAACATGATCGAACGCAGATCGGCGGGCGCAGCCGCCGGCATCACGCTGAAGCACTCTTCGACGGCCTGCCGGAAGGCCGGCTGGCTCAGTAGCTCGCGGCCCACGCCCGGGTACTGCGCGCCGCCACCCGGAAACATCAGCGCCACGCCCGGCCGCTGCGCAATCGCTTTGCCGGTGACGCAGCGTGCATGGTTTTTTGAGGCCAGCGCGGCGCGCAGGCCCGCCACGTCGGTCGCGACGATGGCGCAACGATGCTCGAAGGATTTTCGGCCGACTTGCGTGGTGTAGGCGGCGTCGGCAAGCGTAAAGCCGGCGGGAGGCTGCGCCAGGAAATCGCGCCATTTGGCCTTGAGGTTTTCGAGTGAGGCGGCGCTGCGAGCCGACAGCGCGACGACCTGCCATCCGGCTTCCGCGCTGGCGCTGCCAAGCACCGGCGGCTCTTCCACGATCACATGCGCGTTGGTTCCCCCTACGCCGAGGGAGTTCACGGCGGCGCGGCGTGGGCCGCTTCCGGTTTCGCGCCTCCAGGGTGTCAACTGGTCCACGACCCGGAAGGGCGTCTTCGCCATGTCGAAGCGGCTGTTCGGCTGGCTGAAGTTCAGGCTGGCCGGAATCAGTCCATGGCGCAGCGCCAGCGCGACCTTGATGAGAGCGGCCGCACCGGCTGCGGTGTCGAGATGGCCGATGTTGGTCTTCAAGGAACCGATGCCGCAAAAGCCCTGCCCGCCGCTGCCATAAGCTTGCGTCAGGGCAGCGACCTCAATCGGATCGCCCACCGGGGTACCGGTGCCGTGCGCTTCAATATACGAGACGCTGGCCGCCTCGACGCCGGCCACGGCCAGCGCCTCGACGGCTGCGCGAGCCTGCCCATCGACGCTGGGCGCCAGATAACCTGCCTTGGCGGAGCCGTCGTTGTTGACGGCCGAGCCGCGTATGACGGCGTAGATATTGTCCCGGTCCTTCACGGCATCTTCCAGGCGCCGCAGCACCACGATGGCCGCGCCACTGCCAAAAACCGTGCCTTTGGCGTTGTCGTCAAAGGCGCGGCAATGGCCGTCGGGTGAAAGAATCTCCCCTTCGGCATAGTGATAGCCGCGGCGATGCGGCAGCTCTATGCTGACGCCGCCCGCCAGCGCCATGTCGCATTCGCCCGACAGCAGGCTTTGTGCGGCGACATGCACCGCGACCAAAGAGGTTGAGCAGGCAGTTTGTATGGTCATGCTCGGACCGGTCAGGCCGAGCAGATAGGATAGGCGGGAAGTCAGGAAGTCCTTGTCGTTGCCGGTATGCCTAAGCAGGAATAATCCCACCGACTTCACGAGCTTCGGGTTCGTCAACAGGTTGTAGGGCAGGTAGGCCTGCATGCCACAGCCGCCGAATACGCCGATGGCGCCGCCAAAGGTTTCCGGGAGGTGGCCAGCATCCTCCAGCGCCTCCCAGGCACATTCCAGAAAGTGGCGGTGCTGCGGATCTAGGATGGACGCGTCGCGCTTGCTGAAGCCGAAGAACTCGGCATCGAACTGCTCCATTTTGGGCAGCACCAGGCTGGCCCGCACGTAGTCAGGGTCGAGCAGATCGGCCTCGGAGACGCCTGCGGCGCGCAGTTCGTCCTCCGTCAGCCACTGGGTGGCTTCCTTGCCGTCGCGCAGCAGCGCCCAGAGCTCGGCGACGGAACTGGCCGCCGGGAAGCGTCCGGCCAAGCCAACGATGGCGACGCTGTTGGCTTCGAAATCGGCGGAGTGCGTATCCATGGCCTGTTTCCTCTCAAGCCGCGGCGCTTGGGAGCGCGCGCGCGCGCACCATGCGGCGCGCATTGGCACGGTTGCGCCCGTCGTCCACTGCGGTGCTGATCGCATGGCCGCTCAGGTGCGCGGCCAGCGCCTGAATCGTCGGCAAGCGGAACATGTCGGTCAGCGACACTTCGCGCCCGCACGCTTCGTGCAGGCGACGCTGCACCTGCACCACCAACAGGGAGTGACCACCCAGGTCAAAAAAATTGTCGGCGGTGCCCACGTTGGAACGTCCCAGCACCTGTTCCCAAATGCCGGCAATGGTTTTTTCCAGCGTGCTCTCGGGCGCCGTCGCCGACGGCAGCACGATGGCGGACTGCGGCTCCGGTAGCGCGCGCCGGTCCACCTTGCCGTTGGGTGTCATGGGCAGCGCCTGCAGCAGTTGCACCGTCTCGGGCAGCATCACACTGGGCAGCGCCTGCGCCAGTGCGCGAATCAGCTCTTTCACCTGCAGCTCCCCTTGCGCCGTGGGCGCGACGTAGGCGACGAGCCGCTGGTTTCCAGCGTCATCAGCGCGCGCCACCACGACGGCCTGTTTCACGCCCGACTGACGCAGCAACACGCTTTCGATCTCGCCGAGCTCGATGCGATGGCCCCGAATCTTCACCTGGTGATCGATCCGGCCCAGAAACTCCAGCGCGCCGTCCAGATGCCGGCGCACCAGGTCGCCGGTGCGGTAAAGCCGGGCGCCGGGCTGCTCGGGATCGGCCACAAAGCGTTCCGCGTTGAGCTCTGGACGCTGCCAGTAGCCCTCTGCCACGCCGGCGCCGCCTATCAGCAATTCGCCAGCAACCAGGGCCGGACATGCCATCCCCCCGGGACTGTGGATGCGCAAGTGCGTGTTGGCGATGGGCTGCCCCAGCGGAATGAAGTCGCCAATGGATTGAAGATCGCAGGTGGTGGACCAAACCGTCGTCTCGGTGGGTCCGTACATATTGAGAAGTGAGCCGGGCACCAGGGCGCGCAATTGCCTGGCGAGCTCCAGCGGGAGTGCTTCGCCGCCCACCAAAAGAACCGCCAGGCGAGACAGCGCGGCGCGCCCGGCCGTGTCCGCCACCAGCATCGAGGCCATGGAGGGGGTGCATTGCAGGTGCGTGATGCCATGCTGTGTGATTTCTTCTGCGATGGATATGCGCTGCGGCGCGGCGCGGGACTGTTGGCAGGCCTCCATGAGTTGTTTCAGATCCTGCAAATGGCCAAGCACGGTATCGCTGTCGACACCGAAATCGACCAGGCAGGCGATCTCGTCAACGCCGGCCTCCTTGAGCTTGTCGACCAGCGCAAGGCAACGCTCTGGCGTGCCGAACAGCGCGCTCGTGTCGTAGTAGCGCGCGAAGGCATGCTCGAGCAGGGCGTCCATGTCCTCGGCTGACAAGGTTTCGGCATCCATGATCTCGAGCGGGCTCTTGCCGTTGACGGCGGCGCGCTGGACAAAGGTCGGAAAGGTCCAGGCGGCCTGCTTGATGAGGTCCAGGGAGCTGCGCAAATAGTCCTTCATGGGGCCGCGCACCGTCTCGCGCACCGAGTCTTCGTCCTGCCCTACAAAGGTATGCAGCATCAGCGTCGCATGGCTTGGGCCGGTATGACCGGCCTTGTGCCAGGCGTCCCGGTACAGCTTGAGCTTGTGCGCCACCTCGTCAATGGTCTGACCCAGCAGATGCGTCAGCAGATGGCAGCCCAGCTCGCCAGCCTGCTGGAAAGTTTCCGGATTGCCGGCCGCTGTCAGCCAGATCGGCAGCTCTTTCTGGATCGGGCGTGGCAAGGTTTTGATCTCGACGCTGTTGCCGAGTGCGCCGGGAAAGGCGACGCTCTCGCCGCGCCACAGCCGCCGCACCACGTCGATATTAGCGAGCATGTCGGTCTTGCGGCTGGCAAAAGCCGCCGGTGCGATGACGAAGTCGTTTGGCTGCCAGCCCGCCGCGAAGGAAACGCCGACCCGGCCTTGCGAAATGTTGTCAACAAAAGCCCATTCCTCGACCACCCGGATCGGATGATGCAGCGGCAGCACGCAGCTGCCGGCGCGTATCTTCAGACGCGTGGTGACGGCGGCAATGGCCGCGCTGGTGACCGCAGGATTGGGATAAAGCCCGCCGAAAGCATGGAAATGGCGCTCCGGCGTCCAGATGGCAGAAAACCCTTCCCGATCAGCAAATTTTGCCCCTTCGAACAGCAGCTTGTAGCGTTCTTGCGGTGTGGAGGCATGGTCGCTGGCGAAATAAAAGAGACTGAACTCGGGCGCTTTGCGCTTCGCCGGCACCTCGTTTGAGTAAAGAACAACCGTGAAGCCGCGCGTCAGCGTCCAGCACAGTTCGAGCACCGAGATATCGAAGGATAAGCTGGTCACCGCAAGCCAGCGCCCAGGAGGGCTGTGCGGGATGCGCGCGGTCATGCCGGCGAAGAAGTTCATCACGTTGCGGTGCGTGACGATGACGCCTTTGGGTCGGCCGGTGGAGCCCGAGGTGTAAATGACGTAAGCCGGGCTTTGCGACGGCACCGCTGGAAGATCCGGCGCGCCGGCTGGAGCAGCAAGTTCTGCGGCGTCGAGCAGCAAGGTTTTCTCCGAAGGAATGGACAGCGACGCAGCGATTGCAGCTCGGGTCATGACCAGCGGCGTGCGCGAATCCTCGATCATGAAAAGAAGCCGCTCCTGTGGATAGTCAGGATCGAGCGGCAGATACGCCGCACCGGTTTTCAGAATCGCCAGCAGACCAATCACCAGCGCGGGACTGCGCTCCAGGCACAGACCAATGGTGTCGCCCGGCCCGACGCCACGCGCCATCAGGCGGCGCGCCAAAGCCGACGCCTGATGGTCCAGTTCGCGGTAACTTAGCGCCTGCTCCTGGCAGGAAATCGCCAGTTGGTCGGGCGTACGCCCGGCCTGCGCTGAAAACGCTTCGTGCACGCCCAGCACCGTGTCGCAAGGCAGCGCCGTGGCGTTGAGGGTGGCCAGCGCCGCCGCATCTGCAGGCGACACCAAGGCGATGGCGGCCACGCTGAGCGCTGGCTGGGCATCTTGAAAGGCCTGCAGGTAGGCGGCCAGCTGGTTCGCCATGATCCGGACGGTCTCGGGCGCGAACACAGCGGCATCGGCGACAAGCTCCAGGCGCTGGTCCGCTGGATTGACCGCCAGCAGTAATTCAACGTCTTCCGGCCCGGGCGCCCCTCGGAGCGACACACCGATCTTTCCCAGGCGCTCGCGGGCGAAATATTTTGTTCCGAGGCGCGAAGGCAGGTCGCGTGGACAGGGGCCCGCCTGGTGAATTTTCGCGAGCCCGATTTCGGCGCGCTCTGCGGCCTGCAGCACGCTGGCCTGGACGTTGGTCACCAGGGTCAGCGGGATCCAGGGCGAGAGCCAGCACTCCAGCTCCCGCGCCTGCTCATTTAGCACCGCATCGGAGTACAGCGCCGAAACTTGCTCCTGCCCTGTCAGCGCCGACAGCCAGGCAAAGAACCCGGCAACCGTCGTAGCGCCGCGCGCCGGCGTGCCGAGGCCCACGCGGACAAGCTGACGCAGGCCCGATTGCGGCAAGCCTAGCGTTTGTGGATAAGGAATTTCAACCGGAGCGGGTGCGGCGAAGGCCTGGCGCCAGAAATCTTCCCCCCTGGCAATCTGCGGGCTGCGTTGGGCGAGGCGATCGCGTAGCGTGTCATCCAGGGCGGGCAGAACCATGCCTTCGATGAGTCCGTGCGGCGTGGTTTGCCCCCAGCAATCGGTACAACCGCCCAGCACAATTTCGCCATTTCCGGTGGCAATATGCAGCGTATCGCCGGCCGCCCCCAGTACCGTTCCGGGCGCGCGGAAAGTCGCGGTTTCCACCACCTGCGCCGTGCGCGCCAGCAAGACTTTGTCACGAAGATAAATTTTCGGACGCGCCAGCGGGTTAGGGAAATGGCCGAAATCGAGACCTTGCACAAGTGCGGCGAGTTCTCTTGCGGGACGAGAGAAATCAAGCGTGGCCAGCGCATCGGGGCGTTGCAGGCGCCCGAAATAGCGGCCACTCCCGCTTTGTTCGCTAAGCGCAAGGCGGCCCAGTCCGATGTCCTCAACAAGCGAGGTGAAGCTGGCCAGGCCCGCCTCATAGCACCTGGCATTCAGGCTCAGCGCGGTCTCGCCCGCGCCGATGTCAAAGGACAGCTGCCGAACGATGCGGCCTGCATCAATTTTGTGCGTCATCTCATGCCAGGTGACGCCGTGCGCCGTCTCCTGCGCGATCAGCGCCCACGCGCTGGCATTCAAGCCGGCATAGCAGGGCAGCAGCGCATCATGAAAATTGATGGCCAGTTGGCGCGCGCGCGCAATCAGTTCGGTCGGTAGAACATGCAGGTTGGCGATGCTGAAAAGATAGTCGAATTCAACATCCGCTAAAGCGGGCGCAGCAGGCAGCGTAATCGCCGACTCGGCAGTCATGGCGATGCTACGGATGCCCTCGGCTTCAGCCCAGTGCAAAAGGGCCGGGTTGGCGCTGACTACCGCTCGTATTTCGTGTCCGGCGCTGCGGTAAACATCCGCACATTGGATCAAAAGGTTCCCGTCACCAACGAATACCGCACTGCTGCTAATCATGTTTACTCCCCATAAGCCGACGCCCATTTTTAGTTCATGCGACTGATTTTTGGTCCTGTCCGCAGCGGAATCTGTAGAGAGTTGTAAGTCACTTTTACGTCCAGTTCAATAGTCCGAGCGGATATGTAAGCGAGCACTAACGTCGCCGAACAGCCCGTCGGCGCCTTCAGCGCAATGACTTGTGCCATGGGAGAACCAGAGCCGGTCTTCGCCAGGAATATTTCGAAACGCCCGCGCTGGTCTTTCTGGCAGCGAATCGGCGGATTGGCCGATGACAGGCCGAATCCGGCGGCCTTCCAGAAGGCTTCGAGGGCGGTCCAGTAGAAAAAAAACTGTTGTGCTGGATCTGCACCGAGTTCGGCCTGCCGACGCTGCGCATCAGGCAGGTCCACCAGGCCTGTCAGCAAGCTCAGATCAGCCTCGCCGTCTTGCGTTGATGCCACGTCTATGCCGACGGGGCCGAGGTGCGTGACGGCGCAAGCCACCAGCGCGCGGCTGTGCGAATGGCTGAAGTAAATATCTCGGTTGCGCGGCGCGGTCAGTACGGGTTTGCCGTTGGCCTCGCTGAAAAAAACCAAAGCAGCAGGCGCCACCTGCAGCGCCTGCGCCAGCGCGATGCGCCGCATAGCGTGCGCCAGCACATAAGCGCGGCGGTCGACTGGCTGCCTGAACTGGTGCGATCGCGCGCGCTCCGCGCTGTCCAGCAGTGCGCTGAACGCGCCGTACTCCGAGTCATTGAAGTCATCGGGACTGGCGGTCCAGACCTGCACGTCGCACACTTGATCTAAAGCCACGCCTGCCTCCCGAGCGGTCACTGATTTGGCGACAGCTTAGCGCCGCAGTCAGCACCGGGCAAGCCGCCAGCGCGCCGCAGTGGCGTCAAAAATCCTGCCTTTTGACGTCTTATTGACCTGTAGCCCAATGGTGGTGGGCGTAAGCAGCTATTTAAAACATAGCAAGATCAGGGTTTGACCGAAAGCGCGCGGCGGTATTGCACCGCTTCGGCCACATGCGTCAGTTGTACCGTGGCGGCACCGGCCAGGTCGGCAATGGTTCTAGCCACTTTCAGGCAGCGGTGGATGCCGCGGCCCGACCAGCCCAGCCGGGTCGCTGCCGTGTTGAGAAACTTGGCCGCCGCCGCGTCGAGCTGGCACTGCGCATCGATGGCCTGACCTTCCAGCGCCTGGTTGCTGCTGCCTTGCCGGAGCATGGCGCGCTCACGGGCCTGCACCACCCGGCCCCGGATGGCGGCGCTGGCTTCGCCGGGTGGGGTGTTGACCAGTTCGTCGGCCATCAACGCACCGACTTCCACATGCAGGTCAATCCGGTCCAGCAGCGGGCCGCTGAGTTTGCCCTGGTAGCGTGCCACCTGCTCGGGCGAGCAGCGGCAGTTGCGCAGGCTCGAGCCCAGGTAACCGCAGGGGCAGGGGTTCATGGCGGCGATGAGTTGAAAACGCGCGGGGAACTCGGCCCGCTGTGCCGCCCGCGAAATCGTGATGGTGCCGGACTCCAGCGGTTCGCGCAGCGCTTCCAGCGCCGCACGGGGAAATTCGGGCAACTCGTCCAGAAAAAGCACGCCCCGGTGTGCGAGCGAGATTTCACCGGGCCGCGGTGGCGATCCGCCTCCCACCAGCGCCACCGCGCTGGCCGTGTGGTGCGGCGAACAGGTCGGGCGCACCGCCCAGTTCTCCAGCGTGAAACGGCCGCCCAGAGACGCGACGGCGGCGCTTTCGAGGGCTTCGCTGGTTGTCATGGCGGGCAGCAGCCCGGCAAAGCGGTGCGCCAGCATGGACTTGCCCGAGCCAGGCGCGCCCATCATCAACACACTGTGCCCGCCAGCGGCGGCTATCTCCAGCGCGCGCCGCGCGGCCGCCTGGCCTTTGACATCGGCCAGATCCGGGTAAGCCGGTTGCGGCTGAAGCGCCAGCGGCTCGACCCGACTCCAGCCGTCCAGCAGTTCGGGCGAGGCGCCTCCGGGCAAAAACTGCCTGACCACATCGAGCAAGTGATGGGCACGGTAAATTTCGGCATCGGGCACCAGCGCGGCTTCCTGCGCGCTGCCTTCCGGCAGCACCAGTTTGGGCGGCCGGCCGGCTTCTTGGTGACGGGCCAGCGCCAGGCTCATGGCGAGCGCGCCTTTGACCGGCCGCAGGTCGCCGCCGAGCGACAACTCGCCCGCAAATTCGTAGCCCTTGAGCTTGCGCGCATCAATCTGCCCGCTGGCTGCCAGAATGCCCAACGCAATCGGCAGGTCAAAGCGGCCCGAGTCCTTGGGTAAATCGGCGGGCGCCAGATTGACGGTGATTCTCTTGTTGCCCGGAAATTCCAGCCCGGTGTTCTGGATCGCCGAGCGCACGCGCTCACGCGCTTCCTTAACCTCGGTTTCCGCCAGGCCAACCAGGGTGAAACTGGGCAATCCATTGGCCAGATGAACTTCGACACAGACCGGTCGCGCTTCCAGCCCCAACAGGGCGCGGCTGTGCACTAAAGACAGGCTCATCGGGATACCTTTGTTGAAATGCATCAAAGTTGTGCGCGAAAGGGCGCCAACTTGGTGCGTTATGTTTCTAATTCTTTATACGTAACGTGGCAGTCTCTGAAAAAGCAGACCTGCCTGATGGATCGCCAGTGTGGCACGGTCCCTGCTAATGAGGCTGAGTCCCCGATATCAATCCCTAGCCCTGTCACCCGGCCGGAGCGGCCTGAATTGTCGCTCCTCCGACCCAACTGGAGAAACTGAAATGAAACTGGTCACGGCCATCATCAAACCGTTCAAGCTGGACGAAGTGCGCGAAGCACTCTCCGGCATCGGCGTGCAAGGCATCACGGTCACTGAAGTCAAGGGCTTCGGTCGCCAAAAAGGCCACACCGAGCTGTACCGCGGTGCAGAGTACGTGGTCGACTTTCTGCCCAAGGTCAAGATCGAAGCGGCAGTGTCGGATGAACTGGTGGACCGCGTGATCGAGGCGATTGAGGCGGCCGCGCGCACCGGCAAGATTGGCGACGGCAAGGTTTTTGTTTACGACCTGGAGCAGGTGGTGCGCATCCGTACTGGTGAAACCGGCAAGGACGCGCTGTAAAGGAAGCGCTGCAAGACCTCAGACTCAACCGCAAAAAAAAGAGAACATTGAAATGAAAAAACTGCTTGCCTCCCTGGCCTTGGGATTAAGTTTGCTGACAGCGGGCTCTGGCGCGCTGGCCCAGACGCCAGCTGCCGCGCCTGCCGCATCAGCGGCCACTGAAGCCCAACCTGCCGAATCGCCTGCTGCTGCATCGGCCACTGCGCCCGCTGCCGTGGCTGCGCCGGCAGCAGCGGCATCTGCCGCCGCACCGGCCACTGCGCCCGCTGCCGTGGCTGCGCCGGCAGCAGCGGCATCTGCCGCCGCACCGGCGCCCGTGCCCAACAAGGGCGATACCGCCTGGATGATGGTCTCCACCCTGTTGGTGATCTTGATGGTGATTCCCGGCTTGGCGCTGTTCTACGGCGGCCTGGTGCGCAGCAAGAACATGCTGTCGGTCCTGATGCAGGTCATGGTGACCTTCTCGATGATCATCGTGTTGTGGTTCATTTACGGCTACAGCCTGGCTTTCACCGAGGGCAATGCCTTTTTCGGCGGCTTTGACCGTCTCTTCATGAAAGGCATCTGGGACAACGCCGCCGGCACATTCGCCAACGCCGCCACCTTCAGCAAAGGCGTCGTGATTCCCGAGATCGTCTTCGCCGCCTTTCAGGCGACCTTTGCCGCCATCACCTGCACGCTGATCGTCGGCGCCTTTGCCGAACGCATGAAGTTCTCGGCCGTGCTGATGTTCATGGCGATCTGGTTCACTTTCAGCTACGCCCCGATGGCGCACATGGTGTGGTTCTGGATGGGCCCTGATGCCTACACCGGCAAGGAAGTGGTTGACGCGATGAATGCCAAGGCTGGCTATATCTGGCAGTCGGGTGCGCTCGATTTTGCCGGTGGTACGGTGGTGCACATCAACGCCGCCGTGGCCGGTCTGGTCGGTGCTTTCATGGTTGGCAAGCGTATCGGCTACGGCAAAGAATCGATGGCCCCGCACAGCCTGACGCTGACCATGGTCGGTGCCGCCTTGCTGTGGGTTGGCTGGTTCGGTTTTAACGCCGGCTCGGCGCTCGAAGCCAACGGCTTTGCCGCACTGGCCTTCATCAACACCCTCGGCGCGACGGCCGCGGCGGTGCTGGCCTGGTGTGTCGGTGAGGCGCTAATGCGCGGCAAGGCTTCGATGCTGGGCGCGGCTTCAGGCGCCGTGGCAGGTCTGGTGGCGATCACGCCAGCGGCCGGCAACGTCGGCATCGGCGGCGGCCTGGTGATCGGTCTGGTGGCCGGATTTGCCTGCCTGTGGGGCGTCAACGGGCTGAAGAAAATGCTGGGCGCGGACGATTCGCTGGACGTCTTCGGCGTGCATGGCGTGGGCGGTATCGTTGGTGCGCTGCTGACCGGCGTCTTCAGCTCCCCCAGCCTGGGTGGCCCCGGTTACGTGGCTGACTGGGTCACTGCTACCAGCATCACTGCAGCTGACTTTTCCATCCTCTCGCAAGTGTGGATTCAGGCCAAGGCCGTGCTGATCACCATCGTCTGGTCCGGCGTGGTGTCGTTCATCGCCTACAAGATTGTGGATCTGACGATTGGTCTGCGCGTCAGCGAAGAAGACGAACGCGAAGGTCTGGACATCACCTCGCACGGTGAAACCGCCTATAACCGATGAGGGGGCTGACAGGACTGTCCTGAAAAAGCAGTCCTGTTACTTGAATTTGAGTGGTGTTTCCTTGGGATTTCAGCCCGTCGGCGTCCAGCCGGCGGGCTTTTTTTTGCCTGTACAGTGGGCGAACCGCACTTGAAAAACAGCGTCTATAAGGAGATCCGCATGACCTGGCAAACCGTTGTCGCGCAACCGAGCGAACTGGGCGAATCGCCGTTCTGGCACCCCGACGAGCAGCGGCTCTACTGGGTTGACATTGCCGCCAGGCAACTGCACCGCGCCGATGTGCAAAGCGGCGCATTGCAAAGCTGGGACATGCCGTCCGAGCCTGGCTGCATCGCGCCGGCAAAAACGCAGGGTCAGCCCAGTGGTCTGGTGATTGCGTTGCGAGACGGCATTTACCGCGCGCGCCAGTGGGGCAGCGCGCTGGAGCGGCTGCTACCGGCCTCGCACGATGCTGCCACCACCCGCTTCAATGACGGCAAGGCCGATCCGCGCGGCCGCTTCTGGGCCGGCACCATGTACGAGCCGCGCGATGCCGCCCGCGCCGAGCTTTTTTGCCTTGACGCGCGCCAGGGCCGTGCCCCTGTGCTGGAGCGCAAGGCCGGCGACGCGACTATTGCCAACGGACTGGCCTGGTCGCCTGACGCCCGCACCCTGTACTGGAGCGACACGACGCGCCACCGCACTCGTGCCTGGGACTGGGATGCGGACAGCAACGTCATGGGCCACGAGCGACTGTTTCATCAGTGGCCGGCCAAGCCTGCCGGCTGGCAGCCTGGCATGGCCGGCTATGCCGGCCGGCCCGATGGCGCGGCAGTAGATATAGAGGGCAACTACTACGTTGCCATGTTCGAAGGCGCACGGCTGCTCAAGCTGTCGCCGGCCGGCGCGGTGCTGGCCGAATTGCCGGTGCCGGCCCAATGCCCGACCATGCCGTGCTTTGGCGGCGCCGACCTGCAAACGTTGTACCTCACGACGGCGCGCCATGGCCGCACGGCGCAGGAACTGCAACGCTGGCCGGACTCGGGCTGCGTGTTGTCACTGCGCGTAGAGGTGCCCGGTTTGCCGGTGAACTTCTTTACGGACTAGGACGCAACTGAGGCACTAATGGAGCCGGCAGTGTGTAAGTGTGCTATTTAATTAATAGCTGCTTGCGCCCGCCAGTATTGGGCTAGAGGAATATTTGACCCCTAAAATCGCCAGTTGACGTGCGCTGGCCCGCCAGGGGGCGCCGGCGGTTCAACCCGCGCTGCGTGGCCAGCCGGCTGCAAAAACCGAACAGGCCGCGTTCAAAAAGATCAAAGACCTCAAGCGCAGTCGCCGCTTACTATCACGCCATGGTTTCAGAACACGAGATGACGGCGTCCATCGCTGAGCGGGTACGCGGCGCTGCTGCTGCCGGCACGGCTTTGCGCATACGCGGCGGCGGCAGCAAAGACTTCTATGGGCAAGCCTTGAACGGGGACATCCTGGACATGCGCCCGTTTGCCGGCGTCATCAGCTACGAGCCAAGCGAGCTGGTCGTCACCGCGCGCACCGGCACGCCGCTGGCCGAACTGGAAGCGCTGCTGGCCGGCCAGGGGCAGTGCCTGGCCTTCGAGCCGCCGCACTTCGGCGCTCACGCTACCGTGGGTGGCATGGTCGCCTGCGGCCTCAATGGGCCGGCACGCGGCACTGCCGGCGCGGTGCGCGACTTCATGCTGGGCGTGAAACTGCTCAACGGCAAGGCTGAGCACCTGACGTTTGGCGGCCAGGTCATGAAGAATGTGGCCGGCTACGACGTTTCGCGCCTGATGGCCGGCTCGCTCGGCGCGCTGGGCGTGCTGCTGGAGGTCTCCATCAAGGTGCTGCCCATCCCGCTTGCCGAGGCCACGCTGGTTTTCGAGCTGGACCAGGCCCAAGCGCTGCACCAGCTCAACCGCTGGGGCGGCTTGCCTTTGCCGGTCAACGCCAGCTGCTGGCAGGACGGCCGGCTGTCGGTCCGGCTGCGCGGCGCCAGGGCGGCGGTCGCCGCAGCGCTCAAGACCATGGGCGGCGAAGCCGTGGGTGAGCAGGCACCCGCGCTGTGGGCAGGCCTGCGCGAGCAGACGCTGCCGTTTTTTGCCTTGCAGGGCGACGAATCGCTGTGGCGCGTCAGCCTGCCCGACAGCGCCGCGCCGCTGGGGTCAGGCGCTACGCCTCTGGCTTTGGGCGCCACGCTGCTGGAGTGGGGCGGCGCCCAGCGCTGGCTCAAGCGGCCCGCTGGGGAGGCGTTGGCGATTCGCCAGGCCGCCGCCAGCGCCGGCGGCCATGCCACGCTGTTTCGTTCGGCCGATAAAAGCGTGCCGGTGTTCTCGCAGCTCAAGGCCCCGCTGGACCGCATCCACCGGGAGCTCAAAAGGCAGTTCGACCCGGCCGGCGTTTTCAATCCCGGCCGCATGTTGGCGGGCTGGTGACCTGACCGAAGAACTTCCCAACTTCATTTTTAGGCACCATGCAAACCAAGCTCGCCCCCCAATTCCAGAACACCGCTGACGGCCAGCAGGCCGAAGCGATTTTGCGCAAGTGCGTGCACTGCGGCTTTTGCACGGCCACCTGCCCAACCTACCAGCTGCTGGGCGACGAGCTTGATGGACCGCGCGGCCGCATTTACCTGATCAAGCAGGTGCTTGAAGGCGAGATGCCGACGCGCAAGACACAGCTGCATCTGGACCGCTGCCTGACCTGCCGAAACTGTGAAACCACCTGCCCCAGCGGGGTGGACTACGGCCACTTGATCGACATCGGCCGCAAGCTGGTCGATGAACGCGTGCCGCGCCCGGCGCGTGAAACGGCGGTGCGCTGGGCGCTGAAAGAAGGCCTGCCGTCAACGCTGTTTGCGCCGGCCCTGAAGCTGGGCCAGGCGGTGCGCGGCCTGTTGCCCGCCGCACTGCAAGCCAAAGTGCCGGCGCGCCAGAGCGCTGGCAACTGGCCCGTGCGCAGCCACCCCCGAAAAATGCTGATGCTTGAAGGCTGCGTGCAGCCCGCCATGATGCCCAACATCAACAGCGCGACGGCGCGCGTGCTCGACGCCGCCGGCATTGAAGTGGTGCTGGCGGCCAAGGCTGGTTGCTGTGGCGCCGTCAAGTTTCACCTGAACGACCAGGACGGCGGCAAGGCCGAGATGCGGCGCAACATCGACGCCTGGTGGCCCTATGTGGGGTCAGGCGTGGAGGCCATCGTGATGAACGCCTCGGGCTGCGGCGTCACCGTCAAGGAATACGGCCATATCTTGAAAGACGATCCGGCCTATGCCGACAAAGCCGCCCGCATCAGCGCCTTGACGCGCGACCTCAGCGAGCTGTTGCCCGAACTGGTCGAGCCGTTGCGCGGCCAGGTGGCTGCCGGCGCCGGCAAGATCGCCTTTCACCCGCCTTGCACGCTGCAGCATGGCCAGCAGCTGCGCGGCGGCGTCGAAAAATATCTGGGCGAGCTCGGCTTTGACATCAAGGTAGCCAGCTGCGAGGCGCATCTGTGCTGCGGCTCGGCCGGCACTTACTCGGTGCTCAACCCTGAAATCGCCTACCAGCTGCGCGACCGCAAGCTGGCCCATCTGGCCGAGGGCGCGCCCGCAACGATTGCCTCGGCCAATGTCGGCTGCATCGTGCACCTGCAAAGCGGCACGGCTACGCCGGTGCGGCACTGGGTCGAGCTGCTCGACGAAGCGCTATCAAATTCATAGCTGGTTGCGCTGAAAGATAGTTGGCTGGCGTTTTGGTTTGTTAAAATCTTTAACGAAGTCATGACGCAACGCAACTCGCATGGGTAAGAATCAACCTCGTGGACCGGTTCCGGGGGTTGGCGTGCCGGAGGAGCTCAAGCCTTCTCTTCGACCTCTCCCGGCGTTTGCGGGCTTGCCCAAATATCAACAGGCCGCGCTGAAGCCGCTCTTGAGCCTGTGGGAATCGCTGATGGGCCTGACCCGCAAGCGACGCACCCGCCGCAAGAACCGGCAGCTTGGCGGTTTGCTCGCCTGGGTGGCCGGCGCCGTCAACGCCGGCGGCTTTCTGGCGGTCGGGCGCTACACTTCTCACATGACGGGCATCGTGTCTGCTGTCGCCGATGATTTTGTGCTTGGCCATCTCACCTTGGTGATTGCCGGTCTGGCCTTTGTCGGGGCTTTTCTGGCCGGTGTCATCACCACCACGGTGCAAATCAACTGGGCCAGGCGGCGCAAGTTGCATGGCGAATTTGCCTTGTCACTGATGCTGGAGGCGGTGCTGCTGCTGCTGTTCGGGCTGCTGGGCGGCAACCTCAACGTGCTGGTTGAGGTCTTTGTGCCCACCACCGTGCTGCTGCTGTGCTTCATCATGGGTCTGCAAAACGCCATCATCACCAAGATTTCCTCGGCTGAAATCCGCACCACCCACGTCACCGGGTTGGTCACCGACCTGGGCATAGAACTGGGCCGGCTGCTTTACTGGAACCGCACGCACGCGGCCAACCTGGAACACTTCGTCCGGGCCGACCGCGACAAGCTGCAGGTTCACGCCACCATTTTGCTGTTGTTTTTTGGCGGCGGCCTGATGGGCGCGCTGGCTTTCAAAACCCTGGGCTTCTTTTCTACCGTGCCGATTGCGCTGCTGCTGATGGCGGTTGCCGCACCACCGCTGCTGCTCGATTTGCGCGCCTACCGCGCTCGCCTCGGCAGGTATGCTGCTTGAGACGCCGCTCCCGCGAAAGATGCCCGACCCATGATCACCATTCTTGAGGCCAAGCGCGCCGGGCTGTTCGGCCACAGCAAGATCGTACCCAATGTGGTGGCCGGCGCTATCGTCGGCGTGGTGGCGCTGCCGCTGGCCATGGCCTTTGCGATTGCCTCGGGCGCCAGGCCGGAGCAGGGCATTCACACCGCCATCATTGGCGGCTTCATGGTGTCGGTGTTGGGCAGTCTGATTTTTCAGTCTGACACCGAATGAACAAATTTTCTGATCCCGCCGCGTGGATTCATCTGGACTGGGTCTTGGTGCTTGTCGTCTGCTGGCTGTTGATCGGCGTGGTGGGCGTATTTACTTTACGCCGGTTTAAATTCGTGGCCACCATCCTGTTCCCGGCCGGAGGGCTTGTCGCCCTTGTTTTGTTCGGGGTGGCCCTGAGCGCGGCGCTCGACGTTCCTGAAGTGGCCGTGCTACCGATTGGTCTTCCCCAACTGCCGTTCCACCTCCGCCTGGACAGTCTCTCGGCCTTTTTCCTGATGCTGATTGGCGGCGTATCGGCCGGTGTGTCCGCCTTTGCGGCAGGTTACTTTCGCAAGGGTGAGGGAACGCCCCCCGGCTTGATCTGTCTGGAGTACCACATTTTTCTGGCCAGCATGGCCATGGTAGTGATTGCCGACGATGCCTACGCCTTTATGGTGGTCTGGGAGACCATGGCTTTTTCCTCATTTTTCCTTGTCATGGCGAACCACCGTATTCCCGAAATTCGCCAGGCAGGTTACCTGTACATGCTGGTGGCCCATATTGGTGCCCTGGGCATTCTTCTGTGTTTCGGCGTGTTGCAGGCCAACACGGGCGACTACACCTTCGCCAATATGCGGGCCCAGCACCTGTCGCCGTTCTGGGGCTCCGTTGCCTTCGTGCTGGCGGTGTTTGGCTTTGGCGCGAAGGCCGGCATCCTGCCACTGCACGCCTGGTTGCCGGAGGCGCATCCTGCTGCCCCGTCCCCTTTTTCAGCATTGATGAGTGCCGTGATGCTGAAGATCGCGCTTTATGGCATCTTGCGGGTGTCGTTTGATTTGTTGCAAACGCGTATCTGGTGGTGGGGGGTGCTGCTGATGACGATTGGTTTGGCCACCGCCCTGTTTGGGGTCGTATTCTCCACCGTGCAAGTGGAGATGAAGCGTTTGCTGGCCTATTCTTCCATTGAGAACGTGGGCTTGATGTGCGTTGGCTTCGGTTTGTCGCTGCTGTTTTCCGTCTATGGGATGAAGACACTGGCGGCCCTGGCCCTGACGGCAGCCTTCTATCACATGATGAGCCACGCATTCTTTAAAAGCTTGCTGTTCTGCAGCACCGGTGCCGTGATGCACGCGACCGGCGAACGCAGCCTGGGCAAGTTGGGCGGCCTGATGCGCTACATGCCCTGGGTGGCTTGGCCGACCCTGATTGCCGTGCTGGCCTGCGCCGGGCTGCCGCCCTTTGGGGGGTTCATAGCGGAGTGGCTGTTGCTGCAAAGTTTTCTTTTTACCACCGGCCTGCCAAGTTCATTTCTCAACATGTTGATTCCAGTGGTGGCCGCGCTGATTGCACTGATTGCAGCGCTCTCCGGCTACACCATGGTTAAGTACTTTGGTGTTATTTTCCTGGGTCAGCCGCGTGAAGAAAAGCTCTCCGGCGCGCATGATGCAGGTCCTTGGGAACGCACCGGCATGTTGTGGCTGGCAGCGGGTTGTGTGGTGCTTGGGTTGCTTCCCAATCAGGTCATCGCGTTGATTGATCCGGTGACTCAGCTGCTGGTATCGGCCGGGTTGGCGCATACGGTGGCGAGCAGCGGCTGGTTGCTGGTACCGGTCAGCATCGAGCGTGCCAGCTACTCGCCGGCGATCTTTTTATTGGGGGTGATGGCGAGCTTTGCTTTGGCTTACCTGCTGGTGCGCAGGTTGTACAAAGGTGGCACGCGCCGCGCGCCGCCCTGGGACTGTGGCTATCCCTGGCAAACCGCCCGCATGCAGGACACGGCGGAGGGTTTTGGACAACCGATCCGGCAAATATTTGAGCCCATGTTTCGCATGAAGCGCGAACTGCCCACGCCCTTCGATGAGCAGCCACACTACCGTGTGACGGTGGAGGACCCGCTGTGGCATTGGCTCTACCTGCCGGTGGCGGCGCTGGTCGGACGCCTGTCACGCCTGATCGGCCTGTTGCAGCAGGGGCGCATTGCGGTCTATCTGATGTACAGCTTCGTGACCCTGATCGTCGTGCTGCTGGTGGTGAAGCAATGAGCGCAGCGCAGAACCGCTTTAGGCAAGCGAAAGCCCCCCGAGGGGGCGAGAACACGCAGTGCCGGGCGTGGGGGTGGTCATGAGCCTGCTTGGTCTGGTATCCCAGCTGATGGCGATTGTGATGGCGCTGGTACTGGCGCCGCTGATGACGGGCTGGGTCAACCAATGGCGCGCCCGGCTGCAGAACAAGTCAGCGCCCAGCTTGCTGCAGCCCTACCGCGTTCTGCACAAGCTGTTCAACAAGGAATCGGTGTTGGCCGAGCACGCCTCGCCCCTGTTCCGCATGACCCCCTACATTGTTTTTGGTTGCATGATTCTGGCCACTGCCATCATCCCGACCCTGTCGACCGACCTGCCTTTGTCGCCTGCCGCAGACGCCATCGCGCTGGTCGGCCTGTTTGCCCTGGCGCGGGTGTTCATCTCCCTGGCGGCGATGGATGTGGGCACGGCATTTGGCACGTTGGGCGCGCGGCGCGAGATGCTGGTGGGTTTCCTGGCCGAACCCGCTTTGCTGATGGTGCTTTTTTGTGCATCCATGATTTCGCGCTCGACCTCACTCACTACCATCGTCGAAACGCTGGCGCACCGGGATCTGGCGATTCACCCCAGCCTGCTGGTGGCTGGCGTGGCGTTCACCATGGTGTCGCTGGCCGAGAACGCACGGGTGCCGGTGGACAACCCGGAAACTCATCTGGAATTGACCATGATCCATGAGGCCTTGATCCTGGAATATTCGGGGCGGCACCTGGCGCTGCTCGAATGGACGGCCAGTCTGAAACTGTTTGCCTATTCCTGCATGGGCCTGGCGCTATTCTTTCCCTGGGGCGTGGCGCAGGCCGATGACCCGCTGGCGCTGCTGCTGGCGCTGCCAGCGCTCCTTGTCAAGCTGGCGGTGGGCGGCGTAATGCTGGCCGGCATCGAGACCGTCAGCGCGAAGATGCGCATCTTTCGCGTTCCCGAATTTTTGGCCACCGCTTTTTTGCTGGCGGTGATCGGCTTGCTGGTCAACATCTTGCTGGGGGCGTCATGATCAAATTTGTACCCCAGTTGATCAACCTGTTCGCCACCCTGATTCTGATGCTGTCGTTCGCCATGATTTCGCAGCGGCGCATCGTCTCCTTGATCAATCTCTTCACCCTGCAGGGTGCGGCCCTGGTGGCGGCGTCCATCCTGCTCGGCTATGCCACGAACCAGCCGGACCTTTATGTCTCCGCGGGCCTGACGCTGGTGCTTAAAGTTATTTTTATCCCCTGGCTGTTGCACCGGGTGATTCGGCGCCTGAACGTGCGCTGGGATGTGGAGACCCTTATCAACATTCCGACCACGATGCTGGTGGGGATTGTGCTGGTGATTTTTTCCTTCAGTCTGGCCTTGCCGATTTCACGTCTGTCGTCCTCCATGGCCGGCGGCTCGCTCGGCATTGCGCTGGCCTGCGTGCTGCTTTCCTTCATGATGATGATTACCCGCTCCAAGGCGGTGCCGCAGGTGATCGGCTTTCTGTCGATGGAAAACGGCCTGATTTTTGCGGCCACCACGGTCACCAGTGGCATGCCCATGATCGTGGAGTTCGGCATTGCCCTGGATGTGCTGGTGGGCGTTTTGATTCTGGGTGTGTTCATGTTCCAGATCCGCGAAAAGTTCGACAGCCTGGACATCCACAACCTCGAAGCGCTCAAGGAAGATTGACCGTGCCCGCATTGTTTTTTGTTCTGGGGTTCCCGCTGTTGGGCGCTGCGGTTCTGGGTCTTACCGGCCATCGTGATGTTGCACGCAACCTCAATGTCGGATTCAGTCTGGCGACCTTCGTCGCCGCCTGCGTCCTCACGGCGCAGATCATCGCCGACGGTCCGGTCTTTGTCTGGGACAAACAGTTTTACATTGATCCGCTGAATGTGTTTCTGGTCACCCTGACCGCCTTTGTCGGGCTGACCACCGCCATCTTTTCACGCCCCTATATGCGGGTCGAGCAAGACCGCGGCAAGATGACGCCGCCGCGCATGCGCCTGTACCACGGCATGTACCAGCTGTTCAGTTTCACCATGCTGCTGGCACTGACCACCAATAACCTGGGCATCCTGTGGGTGGCGATGGAGGCGGCCACGCTGACCACCGTGCTGCTGGTCAGCGTCTACCGCACGGCGGCGAGCCTGGAGGCCGCCTGGAAATATTTCATTCTGTGTGGCGTCGGCATTGCCCAGGCGCTGTTCGGCACCGTGCTGCTTTACATGGCCGCTGAAAAAGTGCTGGGCCCGCACGGCGCCACGCTGCTGTGGACCAGCCTGGATGCGATCAAGGGTCAGCTGGATCCGGCCATTGTCACGCTGGCCTTTGCTTTTCTGTTTATCGGTTACGGCGCCAAGGTGGGCATGGTGCCCCTGCACAGCTGGTTGCCCGACGCGCATGCGGAAGGCCCGACCCCGGTCTCGGCCGTGCTTTCGGGCCTGTTGCTCAATGTGGCCATGTACGCGGTGCTGCGCTGCAAGGTGCTCACCGACGGTGCCCTGCAGCGGCCCCTGGCCGGACAACTGATGATGGGTTTTGGCCTGCTGTCGGTGGTGGTGGCGGCGTTCTTCCTGTCGCGCCAGAAAGACGTCAAGCGCATGTTTTCCTACTCGTCGATCGAGCACATGGGCTTGATCACCTTTGCCTTCGGCATGGGCGGACCGATCGCCAACTTTGCCGGCCTGTTGCACATGACGGCGCATTCCCTGATCAAATCGGCCGTCTTCTTTACCGTGGGTCACGCGACCCAAAAGGCCGGCACCCAGGTCATGAGTGAGATTCGTGGCCTCATCAAGGTGAACCCCACCGTGGGCTGGGGCCTGATGCTGGCGGTGATGGCGATTCTGGGCATGCCGCCGTTTGGCATCTTTGCCAGCGAGTTCCTGATTCTCACCACGGCGATGCGTGAACAACCCTGGGCCACACCGTTTCTGTTTCTCGCGCTTGGGGTCGCTTTTGCATCGGTGCTGATCCGGGTGCTACCCATGGTGTTTGGCGAGACCTCGCTCAAGCCGCTGGCACATGCGCCCGCTTTGCTGCCGGTGTTTATTCACCTCGGTATTGGTTTGATGCTGGGTTTGTATATTCCGCCCTACCTCAATACCTGGTACGTTCAGGCGGCGCGGATGTTGGGGGGCTGAATTGATAAAAATTCCCAGCTTGAATGTAGATCTGCAACGCCTGGTGACACCCGTGCCAATCTGGCGTGGCAGCGTTGCCGCCGATGACTGGCAGGCAGCGGCCCTCGCCGTGCGTGAGTCCGGCGGGCGGCTGATTTCACTTTGGGCATCGGACAGGGCTTGCGCGACGCCGGCGCTACCGGCCCCAGAGGGCGACGCATTGCCGCCGGCTGAAACGGGGGCCCTCACCGTCTGTGCGGCCTATGCGGTGCTCGAAGGCCTGGTCTGGCTTGAGCTGCCGCTGGCTGCCGGTCAGACGACTTACCCCGATCTGTCGACGATCTTTCCTTCTGGTGTCAGGATGCAGCGGGCAGCCTCCGATCTGTCGGGAATCCTCGCCGAGGGCGGCCACGACCACCGTCCGTGGCTGAACCATGGCGCGTGGCCAGCGGATCACTTTCCGTTGCGACACGACGTCGCCGCCCAGCAGGCATTTCCCGACGCCCAGGTGACCGACTACCCGTTTGTCCGCGTCGAGGGCGATGGTGTGCACGAGATCGCGGTGGGCCCGGTGCACGCCGGCATCATTGAACCCGGTCATTTCCGCTTATCGGTGGTCGGCGAAAAAGTGCTGCGTCTGGAAGAGCGCCTGGGTTACAGCCACAAGGGGATTGAAAAGCGCTTCACGCAACTCCCACCCTTGCAAGCCCATCGTTTGGCGGGACGGGTTTCGGGCGACTCAACGGTCGCCTTTGCATGGGCCTATTGCATGGCGCTGGAATCGGCTGCGGCGTGCGATATTCCCGAGCGCGCCAGCTGGCTGCGCGCGCTCATGCTGGAGCGCGAACGCGTCGCCAACCATCTGGGCGACCTGGGTGCGCTGGGCAACGACACGGCCTTTGCCTTTGGTCTGGCCCAGTTCTCGCGCTTGCGCGAAGATTGGCTGCGCCTGTCCAAAGAGGCGTTTGGGCATCGCCTGATGATGGACGGCGTGACGCCCGGTGGCGTTGCGTGCGACGTGGACCGCGCGAGGATGGATCGACTGTTGCAACAAAGCGATGTCGTCGAGCGCGAGGTGCAGGCTCTGCGAACCGTGTATGAGGAGCATGCCGGCCTGCAGGATCGCTTCATCAACACCGGACAGGTGAGTCCGGAACTGGCCGCTCGACTGGGGCTGACCGGCCTGGCCGGCCGCGCCAGCGGCCAGGCGGCAGACCTGCGCTGCGACCACCCGTGGCCTCCCT
Organism: Polaromonas sp.; assembly: GCF_012927455.1. Classification (GTDB taxonomy): domain Bacteria; phylum Pseudomonadota; class Gammaproteobacteria; order Burkholderiales; family Burkholderiaceae_C; genus Polaromonas. The sequence continues at coordinate 596,405 of NZ_JABBPE010000016.1, forward strand.
ATGACAGCTTGCAGGTGAAGATGGCAACCCACCGCAATGGCGACGTTGCGGCCCGCGTGACGCTTCGTTTTGAGGAAGTGTTTGAGTCGCTGCGGCTGATTCGCACCATTGTGGCCGGTTTGCCGGCGGGTCTGACGCGCAGCGAACTGAGCCTGCCCGCCGATGCAGCGGTAGGCGCAGGCTGGGTCGAGGGCTGGCGGGGCGAAATTTTTGTCGCGCTGGAACTCGATGGCGAGGCCAGCCAGCACCGCATCCTCCGCTGCCACTGTCACGATCCTTCGTGGCAGAACTGGCCGGTGATTGAGCACGCGGTGATCGGCAACATCGTCCCCGACTTTCCGCTCATCAACAAGTCGTTCAACCTCAGCTATTCAGGGCATGATCTATGAGTCTGGATTCGCCAGTGGCTACGCATCCGATGACGCCACGTTGCGCCTTGCCAGCCCGCCGCATCGCAGCCCACCCGGGCACGTCCAGGCGCAGGATATAGGTGTATGTGGAAAATCATTAAACAGATCGCCCGAAACGGGATGCGCACCGAACCGGCACCCGAGAGCAGTGATGCGCTGCGCGTCGAGACCGAACGCATTCAGCGCGACCTGCTCGACATTCTGGGACAGGCCTTGACCATCCGCATGGTCGATGCGGGGTCTTGCAATGGCTGCGAACTTGAAATTCATGCCCTGGGCAACCCGTACTACAACATCGAGGGTCTGGGAATCAAGTTCGTCGCGAGTCCACGCCATGCCGACATGCTGCTGGTGACCGGGCCGGTTTCCCGAAACATGGCGCTCGCCCTGCAGCGCACCTTTGCTGCCACGCCCGATCCCAAACTGGTGATTGCCGTGGGCGATTGCGGCGGTGATGGGGGTATTTTCGGCGAGAGCTACGCAAGCTGTGGTCGTGTCTCCAACGTCATACCGGTCGATCTTGTGGTGTCAGGCTGTCCGCCGGCGCCCATCGAGATATTGCGCGGAATCTTGACAGCGGTCCATCGGTGCCGGTCTGTATCGGTGCTGGGAGGCAAGCAGAAATAAGCGCAGTTGATATCAAAACCCAGGGAGAGATTGCGAGCGAACAGCGCTTGGCGCCATCCCGCAATTCCTGCGCCGGATGGCTGAAACCGGGGAGGCGCAGGTCGTCGCTATCGAAGATCTCAAAACGGAACTAGCAGCGATAGGTTTGCAGCATATTCCCCGAGGCGTGTCGATTTACGAAATTGACGGCCGGTTCTTCTTGGGCGCCGTGGAAAAACTCGAGCAGGTGCTGATGGAAATCCATGCCGACCCAAGGTAGTGATCCTCCGGTTCCGCCGCGTACCCTTCATGGGACATCACCGGCCTGCAGACACTCGAGGAAGTGATCGTCAAGCTGCGTAAGCGCGGCGTGCGTTGCCTGCTGTGCGAGGCCAATGAGCGGGTACGCGCCAAAATGTGGAAGGCCGGCATCCTGGAGCTGCTCGGCGAGCAGAATTTTCACCACGAGTTTTCGCAGGTGCTGGCCAGAGCCGTGGCCGAGCTGGAGGCGAACGCCTAGCGGACTGCGGAAGCCAGGCGTCCGAACTAATCGCGCAGCGAAAAATTGCCCTTCGGGGCTTTGATCATGGTCAATTCCTACGCTTGTTTCCGCCTTTTCCCACAAACGCAAGCTGAGTAACCGGTAATCTTCGTTTTGCTTGATGTTCCTTTGACGTCAGGTAGCGGACCCGAGGTGCAATATCCTTATTCAACAATCGGAAAGTAAAAAATGAGCATCATTTGGACCATTCTGATCGGTTTCATCGTTGGCATCATCGCCAAATTTTTGATGCCGGGCCGGGACCCCGCGGGGTTCTTCATCACCGCGCTGATCGGCATCGCCGGTTCAATCATCGCGACTTACCTGGGCCGCTTCATGGGCTTTTACCGGGTCGGCGAATCGGCGGGGTTTATTGCAGCGGTAATTGGGGCCATTATTTTGTTATTTTTCTACCGTATGGTCACCGGGAAAAAAGCCTAAGCAGCGGATTGCTTGTAAGCGGGTCTGCCGCTTCCGGGCGAAATTACAGGCCGCAGCGGCTTCCTCGACTGCCTTTGCAGCCGCGGCGGAAAGCCGATGGCGGGGACTGGCAATTAGCGCGCGCTGGCCGGGGGTGAGCTAGTGTGACGGAGGATTACGTCGGCATCTCGCACCACATTTTTTCGCCCCGTTTCCAGTCTTGTTTCCAGACCACCATGTCCAGCTCGACTGCGAGGTTTTCGGTTTTGGCATCCAGCGTTCCGCGCAATGCCTTTTGTCGAATACTTTCATAGATGTCGTAACACTCGCTCAAGCTGCTACCCGGACCATAGATCCTGCGGATCTCTCGCAATTGCTCAGAAGTCAGTATGTTCATGCCGGCTTTCCTTTTTGCCCTTTCAGATGTTGTCTTTCAACCCATGAACCTGGCGAAGTCACTGTTTACAGTGCGCCCGTATGGCCACATGGCCATAACGCGTAAAAACCATCCTGGGTTTACTGGTGGGGCAGCAATGCTCTTGCAACGAGGTTCGAGGATCGACCTCGCAAGGGTTTGGGTCTGTCGGAGAAGACGGCATGCGAACGTAGGAAGCACTTGAATTCGCAGCAGGTCAGCGTCCTGCCTGATGCAGTGCAGTGCAGTGGCATGCTGCGCTCCAAACGCGGCGGGCGCGTCGGCTAGAGCGTTGTTCTCAGGCCGGCTTCATCGGCGATGGCGGCAGATTTTGGTCCAGCGCGACAGCGGCCGGCTGATTGAATTGCTGGGGCACGGTCGCGAATATGCGGGTGCCTTGGCCCACGCCGGATACCACCGTGAGGGAGCCGCCTAGCGATTCGATGCGAAAACGCATGCCGTCCAGGCCGTGGCTGCCCACCCGCAAGTTGGCGGTGTCGAAGCCTTTGCCGTTGTCGGCAATTTCTATTTGAAGCGCGCCAGCCTCGCGCTTCAGGCGTACCCAGACTTCACTGGCTTGCGCATACTTGCCGATATTCGTCAGGGCTTCCTGCACCAGGCGGTAAATGCTTAACTCGACATCCGGCGAGAAGTGGCACTCGGCTATTTCCGCGCGCACCGGCACGCCCAGCTGCTCACTCACATCGCGCGACAAGATGGCGAGTGCCGTCGTCAGCCCCAGCGCGCTGAGCGTGGTGGGGCGCAAGTCCTCGATGATTTTGCGTTTCATCGCAATGCCTTCGCTCAGGTGGTGGCCTACCTTCGCAAGCAGTTCGGCCATCGTGGGGTCGGCGGAAAGTCGGTGCTGCGCGCGTGCCAGCGTGAGCTTGCCGGCCGTCAGCACGCCACCAAGCTCATCGTGCAACTCGCGCGCCAGGCGGGATTTCTCGTCTTCGCGCACGGTCTGCAGATAACCGGCCAGGGTTTGCAGCCTCAAGGTGCGCTCGCGCACCTGCGCTTCGAGCAGTTGCTGGCGTTCGCTGCGCTCGCGGTCCGAGCGGCGTAACTGCAATAGATGAAGATACAGTCCGATGACAAGAATTAATGACAGCGCGGCAATGATGGCACGGTTGAGCCACAAAGTGCGATAAATGAATTCGCGCGCATCTTGCTGAAGACTGGCGGCCTGGCTGAGCTTGCCTTCAAAAATTGAACGCAAATTGTCCATATGGCGCTTGTCCTCGCCCGAATCGAACAGCGTCAAGGCGGCCGCACGGCTTCCCGCCTGCTGCAGCGCAATCGTGTTGTCAAGCTCGCTCAGCTTCGCTGAGATAGCGTCGGCTATTTTCAGTGCGTCGGCTTGCCCGCTTGCACCGGTCGACGTCAAGAAATCCATCAATTGCGGGGTCGCCTTGGGCAATTCGATTTTTGCCTGGTTGAGCGTGTCGAGGTACTCGGCCTGGCCGGTCAGCAAGTAGCCGCGCTGCCCGGTTTCGGCGTCTGTCAGCAGCTGCAGCACGCGCGCGGTGGCGATGCGTGCATCGGTCAGGGCGATGCCCCCCCTTAGCGCATTGACCGTTCGCAGGTAGCTCATCTCGTTAGCCAGCATCAGCAGCAATACGCCTGCGATAAGCAGTGGAAGCGTGAAGCGCCTGCGCAGCAAGCGTTCAAGAGACTCTCTTGGCATGGCGGTCCTCCATCCTTCTGGGTTGGCTCAATTTTCCAAAGGGCGCCCGGTCAAGGCATTCGGGAATAGAGACGAGAAACTCAATATACCGGAGCAGGCCCGGGTAATCAAATTCCCCTTGTCAAGGGCCCTTGATCTGCTGGCAGCGTGCTTTCGCGCTGGAGTAGGAGCTAGAACGCTATTAAATAAATAGCTGCTTGCGCCCGTATTGATTGGGCTAGAACACTATTTGACCGCTATTTTTGAGCGGTGCGGCGCGTCAACTCATTTAGCGGCAGGGGACGCCGGCTCGGGCGCCAGCGCGGCCAGCAGGGCCGCCAGCACGATCAGGCCACCGCCCAGCAGGGTGCGCGTGCTGAACGCGGCGGCACCGAGCAGCGCGGCCGAGGCGCTGGCAAACAGGATTTCCGTCAGCATGACGATGGCGGTGGTGCTGGCCGCCAGCCGCGCTGCACCGTATTGCAGCGCCCAGTTGCTGGCCAGAAAGGCCAGGCACAGGGCCGCGGCGATACCGAGTCCCGCCAACCCGGCCATCTGAAAAGCCGGTGCCGGAACGATTTTCCAGGCCATGCCGGCCAGCGCTGCGGCCGAAGCCATCAGCGCGCCGCCGCCAAACATCGCCAGCATGCGGGCTTCGCCCGGCGTTGAGTTGAGCTTGCGCAGCAGCACGTTGGTAAAGGCAAAGCTCAGACCGCCGGCCAAGGCGAGCCAGTCGGCCGCGCTTTGCGGCACCGGCCACGGCGAGCCCGGCGACTTCAGCACAATCACCACGCCGGCCAGTGCCAGCAGCAGCCGAAACAAAGAGCCGGCGCTGGGCTTTTCGTCCAGCATGGCCCAGGCGATCAGCACCGACCAGGCCGGCATCAGATAAAACAGCAGCACCACGCGCACCACGTCGCCCACGGTGACAGCCCAGTTAAAGCCGACGTTGGTCAGGCCCGCCGCAGCCGCTAGCAGCAATAGCGGGGGATACGCCAGCAAGCCGCGCCAGGCCTGCGGGCGCCAGGCCATCACGCTCAGCGTGGCCGCGCCGTAAATCAGCGCGGTGGCCCACAGCGGGTGCAGGCCGTAGCCCTGCAAGGCGCGAAACGGCCACCAGGAAACGCCCCAGACGAAGGCATTGATGACGAGTGCGCCCGCAGCCAGCAGGGCTTGCCGGTCCTTCATGAAAGAAGGCTCCCAAGCCCGATGCGGTTCAGGCCATGACAGCCGATCGGGCATCGAATGACCCACGGAACAAGTTTTGCGCCGAGTCCGGCGCGTGCATTCTCATCCCGCATCAGTGGTGGGTATCGCTGCGGGCGATGCTCAGCAGGTGATCCAGCTGCTCTTTGTACTTGACGCAGTTGTTTTTGTGCCAGCGCTGGATCAGCCACATGAAGCTGGCCACCACGATGCCAAAGGCAGTGATCGCGCCAAAGGCGGACAGGCCCTTGGCCGTGGACAGGGTGTAGAAAGCGCCCAGCCCCAAAATGCAGGCCTGCTCATTGAAGTTCTGCACGGCGATCGAGCGGCCCGCGCCCATCAGGTTGTGGCCGCGGTGCTGCAGCAGCGCGTTCATCGGCACCACCAAAAAGCCGCCCAACCCGCCCAGCAAAATCAGAAAAGGCGCGGCTACCCAGACGTTGTTGATGTAGTTCATCAAAATGATCAGCAAACCCATGGCAATGCCCAGCGGTATGACGCGGGGTGCGTGGTGCAGACGCATTCGCATCGAGGCCAGCACTGCCCCGGCCGCCGTGCCAATCGCCACCACGCCGACCAGTGAAGAGGCTTGCGTGGTGCTGTAACCCAGGGCGGCCGCGCTCCATGCCAGCACGATGTAGCGCAGGTTGCCCGAAACGCCCCAGAACAGCGTGGTGGTGCTCAGCGAGATCTGGCCGAGTTTGTCGCGCCACAGCGCAGCGTTGCAGTACCAGAAGTCGGGGAGCAGCTCGAGCTTGTTGCGCGGCATAGGCCGCATTTCAACGCCGGTGTCGGGGATGCGCGTGTTGAACCACGCGGCAATGACGTACAGAAAAATCAGCGCTGAAATCGCCGCTTCGGGTGGGGTGTCAATGCCGGTGTTGATTATCGGAAAGTCAAACGACAGCAGCAGATGGGACACAGAACGGCCGACCAGCTGGCCGCCCAGCAGCACCCCCAAAATGATCGACGAAATCGTCAGCCCTTCAATCCAGCCATTGGCCTTGACCAGCTGCGAGGCCGGCAGCAGCTCGGTCAGGATGCCGTACTTGGCGGGCGAATAAGCGGCAGCGCCCAGGCCGACAATCGCATACGCCAGCAGAGGGTGTGAGCCAAACAACATCATCAGGCAACCGATCACCTTGATGGCGTTGCTGGCAAACATGACATTGCCCTTGGGCCGGGCGTCGGCATAGGCGCCTACAAAGGGTGCCAGGACCACGTAAAACAGCGCAAACATGGGCACCAGCGCCGCCGGCTGCCATTTGGGCGCCCCGCTGGTTTTCAGCAGTTCCACCGCGGCGACAAACAGCGCGTTATCAGCCAGCGAGCTGAAAAACTGGGCCGCCATGATGGTGTAAAAACCGCGCTTCATTAAACTTTATTGATCACCGCAGAACATGCATCAGTCGATCTGATGCGCCAGGATAAGGGTGAATATATCCAGTCGATTGTCGTTTATAGCATGGGGGCCTCTTTCAAAATCTCAAAGAGGCTAGGGGTATTCGCGCCTTGCGGCCCGGCTCTTGCACGCGGGCCGTCGCTTTGTGCCACGCAGCGTGAACAATGTCACGCTGGGTTAAGCACGGGCTCGTGACGTTTAACATGTCAGCATGCCCCGTCCCATCCTAGCAACCATCCACAGCGCCGCGCTGAGCCACAACCTGGCGCGCGTGCGCGTCGCCGCACCCGACGCCCGCGTCTGGGCCGTCGTCAAGGCCAATGCCTACGGTCACGGCATTGAACGCGTTTTTGACGCGCTGCGCAGCGCCGACGGCTTTGCCCTGCTCGATCTGGCCGAAGCGCAACGCCTGCGCGCGCTCGACTGGCGCGGCCCGATCCTGCTGCTCGAAGGCTGCTTTGAGGCGCGCGACCTCGAGCTGTGTTCGCGCCTGGGCCTGTGGCACGCCATTCACTGCAACGAGCAGATCGACAGGCTGGCCGCCCACAAGACCCAGTTGCCGCACCACGTCTTCCTCAAAATGAACTCGGGCATGAACCGCCTGGGCTTCACGCCCGAACGCTTTCGCGCCGCCTGGACGCGCCTGAACGCGCTGCCGCAGGTGGACCAGATCTCGCTGATGACGCATTTCAGCGATGCCGACGGTCCGCGCGGCATTGAAGCGCAGCTGCAGGCCTTTGAGTCGGTGACGCACGATTTGCCGGGTGAGCGCACGCTCAGCAACAGCGCCGCCACGTTGCGCCACGGCGCCGTGCTGGACGGGCGCTCCGACTGGGTGCGGCCCGGCATCGTGCTGTACGGCAGCGCCCCCGACTTCCCCGAGCACAACGTCGCACACTGGGGCTTGCAGCCGACCATGACGCTGTCTTCCCGCATCATCGGCTTGCAGCAGCTACGGGCCGGCGACAGCGTGGGCTACGGCTCCAGCTTTGTCGCCGAAGCGCCGCTGCGCATCGGCGTGGTTGCCTGCGGTTATGCCGACGGCTACCCGCGCCACTGCAGCACTGGCACGCCGGTGCTGGTGGGTGGCGTGCGCAGCCGCATGGTGGGCCGCGTCAGCATGGACATGATCACGGTCGATCTGAGCGCGCTGCCGCAGGCCGGGATGGGCAGCGAGGTAACGCTGTGGGGCCAGTCAACAACGGGCGCCGTGTTGTCCATCGATGAAGTGGCGCAGGCCGCCGGCACCGTAGGTTATGAATTGATGTGCGCGGTTGCAGCGCGCGTGCCGTTTGTCCTGGCTTAAAAAAATAGGAAATGCCCGCCATGGAGTCATCCGATCTGGAATATGCCGGTTTCTGGGTACGCGTCTGGGCCTCGCTGATCGACACGCTGCTGCTCGGCGTCTTCGTCTATCCGCTGCTGACCGCCCTTTACGGGCAAGCCTACTGGAACACCGCAACGTTTGTCCGCGGCCCGCTGGACTTTCTGCTGTCCTGGGTGCTGCCAGCCATCGTGGTGTTGCTGTTCTGGGTGACGCGGCAAGCGACCCCCGGAAAAATGGCCATATCGGCCCGCATCGTCGATGCCAGGACCGGTGACAAGCCCAGCACCGGACAGTTGCTGGGCCGCTATCTGGGCTATTTCGTGTCGGCGATACCCTTCTGCCTGGGCCTGCTCTGGGTCGCCTTTGACCCGCGCAAGCAAGGCTGGCACGACAAGCTGGCTGGTACCGTGGTGGTACGCAAGAAGGGCGGTGCGACCGAACCTGTGCGCTTTAAGGGTGACTAGTTTCTTCGTGTCTTGAAAAACCTATTTGCTATTAATTTCATAGCTTTTGACGCCGGTATTTATCAGGATAAAGCCTTATTTATTAGTCAAGACAGGCTGGCCAGGCGTATCTGCGCCGCACGTCCATTTTTTTATCAAACGTGGCCAGCGGCGGTGCTTCGAAGCCGGCTTTCTCACACAGCGCAGCCAGTTGCCGCAGTCGCGCGCCTGTCTCGCCTGAAGGTTCACCCAGAATGATGTTGTTGCCAAAGTGGTGCCGCACCAGCCCGGGTTCGTCCACCGAACAGCTGGCATGCCCCACGCAGTCGATGAGGTGCGGCGCCGGGATGGCCAGCGCGCCGTCCGGGTCGACCGAGCGCAGGCGCGTGCCGGCCAGCGCGCCGCCAAAGCCATGCACAAACCACCACGGCACGCCGTTCATGGCGTAAATGCAAACTTTTATGGTGCGCTTCTCCCAGTCAAAAAATTAAAAAAAGTCTGTAGTCCAATAAATACCGACGCAACATGCTATCAATTAAATAGCATAATTTCAGTAAATCTGGCTGGCTGGAAGCGAAGAATGCGATCAGCATCAGGGCATCACAAGAATCACCGCCTGGCCGTCAGTCCAAAACGGGTCTCCCGCAGCGTTGGTCCCGTGCAGCGGTGGCAGCACTGTCACGCTGCCCTCGCGCTTTGCACCAACCCTTGCAAGTTCTGTGGCAATAAGCGTTCGTTCACTGTCAAGGTCAGGGGCGATTCGGTGGGTCGGGAGATAAAGACGCTGCGAGAGTTCAATGCCAACATCAAAACTTGCTGTGGCAACCCATACACCGCGACAGTCGGGCACGAGGCAATGCGGCGTTTGCCACAGACGCGTGTGATGGCGTCGCCGGATGCTTGGCAAGCCTGTGTCTGGTTTCTCAAACGTGAAGCTTTGCGGCCGGTCCATAAAAAAAGCGGGCGTTGCCGGACCTGTCGGATCGGGAAGGTTGCGCATGGCAGCAATCCCTTCCCTGAGCACCCGTATGGGGGTTGGCGCATCGGCCAGTGACCATCCCGCACGGGTAAAGGCGCGCAGGATATCGTCTTCAGAACCGACAAAGACCAGTGAAATGGGTTCCATCCGCCCGCCGATCAAGTCCTCTGACCAGCGTGCCAGGTCTGGGGGCAGTGCGATCCGCAACTGTGTAATATCGAGAGAAGGATGAGCCAAAGGCGGCTCGATCGTAAGGATTTTCGCTTGACTGGAAAACACAACGGTCGCGCCCAATGACATCACCAGCGCACCGATGCCGGCAATCTGCGCGACACCAGGGCTGATCGGCAGCTTGAACGTGTCAATCCACCGAATCGGCGGAATGTAGTGGAGGAAAAAAAACAGCGCCGCCAGCAAAATAAGCGCCAGCGCAAGACTGCCCAACAGGTCGGAAGGCCAGTGCACGCCGAGATACAGACGCGACAGGCCAATGCCAACAATGACAAGCAGCAGCAGCGTGACGCCGATCGCGCGCACTCCACGCCCGGCCTTGCTGCCCAGCAGCAACGCGGCGAGCAATCCGTACACGACCGTTCCTGCCAGCATATGTCCTGATGGAAAGCTCGCGTCATGCATGCTGACGAGCGCATCAATCGGCCGCGCATTGCCGATCAACGTCTTAAAACTTATCGAGATGAGCGCTGTGCCGACAAGGGCAAGCACAAACGTGGCTGCGAGCCGCCTGCGCCCTTGGGCTAGCGCGACAAGTGCGCTGCCCAAGCACAGAAGCGATACAACTGCGGTACCACCGAGCTCCGTGATCGTCAGCATGATCCGCGTCATTGCTGCAGTGCGAAACAGCGGAACCGCGTTGTGAAGCCTGAGGTCCAGTATCGCCAGTGGATCTTTTGCCGCGATGTCCTGCAGCACGCCCAGGAACAACCACAGCCCTGCGAACATGACGAGAGCAGCGAGTGTTGCCGGCAGGCCCCAGGGATCGCGCGGATGAAGACGGTGAATCAAAAATCCTGCTGCGCGCGGGAAGCGCGATTCCATGGCCACCACCAAGGCGTTTTGCGCAAGCATCCGGCCCATTGGCCCGATTAACGGGGTCACGCGTTTCCATAGCAGGCGTTCGTGCTCGAAAAAAAGCAGAGTGACAAGAATTAACCCTGCCGGGAAGGCGATCAAAGCAAAGAACAGGATGGTGTAAAAGATAAAAGCTGAAGTCATGAGTGGCTTTAAATGTTTACTGGTGCATGGTTCGAGTCCTGGCCTGACAAAGCGGAAAAAAGGGCCGAAGGAGGCGCAGCACGCATCAAGCTGCCGTTCATGTCCGACATTGAGGAAACCCATGAAAAATCAATCTTTTCACAGACGTGCCGGTTTCGCCATCCAGGGCATATGTTCCGCATGGCGCGGTGAAGCAAGCTTTCGTCAGCAGGCTGTTATTGCACTGGGGGTCCTATTAATCCTTTTATGGCGTCGACCTGAAATGGTGTGGTGGGCATTGTTGTTGATGAACTGCGGTCTTGTATTGGCAGCGGAGTTGTTCAACACAGCGTTAGAGCACGCCCTGGATCACCTTCATCCAGAACGGCATCCTGCGATTGAAGTTGCCAAAGATTGTGCGGCAGGCGCGGTATTGCTTTTAAGTCTGACAGGTTTGTGCGTGTTTATTACCTTCCTGGCATCGACCTGGCCCGCGTAAACTGCCCAGCGAAAATCCTTATTCCAGGTGCCGTGGCGCCGGACGGGGACAAAAGACAGCGGATCATTTCTACCTTCCCGCAGTTAGATTTGTAACGGTAAAACCAACAAAACCCAGATGAACACTTTCGAAGCACTCAACGCAGCCATTTTCCTGCGCATTAATGCCGACCTGAACACGCCCCAGTGGAAGATTGGCGCGGCGACCTTTCTGGCGGATTACTTGATCTATCTGATTGCGTTGGTTTTGATTGGAATGTGGTGTTGGGGAAAAGAGATGCAACGAAATTTGGCACTCAAGGCTTGCCTGGTGGCACTGGTTGCATTGGGCATGAATCAAATCATTATTTTGCTATGGCCCCATCCGCGGCCGTTCATGGTGGGATTGGGTCATTCGTTCATCGCACACCTTCCTGACCCTTCCTTTCCTAGCGATCACGCCACCGTTTTCTCTGCCATAGGGCTGACGCTGGTCTTCAGTTCCGTGCGTTCATTGATCGGCTGGAGCGTTCTCGCGGCGGGTGCGGCCGTGGCGTGGGCCCGCGTTTTCCTTGGCGTGCACTTCCCCCTGGATATGGCGGGCGCGGTAGCCGTGGTTTGCCTTGTTTGGGTCGGAATGCAGCCGATTTGGGCCAGGGCAGGCAACGCCATCACTTGGCAGATGGCGCATATTTACAGGCTTGTCCTGGCACAACCGATTTCGCACGGATGGATTCGCCGCTAAACCATGTTGACCGGGACCCAGTACAAAAAATAGGGTTGGACAGCAGATGTTGCAATATCTAATCAATCTGATCGAACGACTCGGGCAATGGGGTTACCTCATCATCTTCCTTGGCGCTCTACTGGAATCAGCCGCATTTTTAGGACTGGTCATTCCTGGCGAGAGCCTGGTGCTGGTGGCGGGTTTCCTGGCCGCGCAGGGTTCTCTTGATCTTGATTTGCTCATCATTACCGTTGCAGTTGGGGCGGCCATCGGGGACAGCATCGGCTATGAAATGGGGCGCCAGATGGGGCGCCCTGCATTGATGCAATATGGCAGTCGCTTTGGGTTGAATGAGGCGCGCGTGCACAGCGCGGATCAGTTTTTTGTACGGCACGGCAGCAAGGCAGTCTTCCTCGGCCGGTTCGTCGGCTTTGCCCGAGCCCTGGTGCCCTTTCTTGCCGGCTCTTCGCGAATGCCCTACCGGGCATTCCTGCCTTACAACATTCTCGGCGCGGTGCTTTGGGCGGCTGCCGTAGCGTTATTGGGCTATTTTTTAGGCGCAAGCTGGCAAACGGCAGAGCGATGGATAGGGCGGGCAAGCGCCATATTCGGGGGCCTTTTGGTCTTCGCGCTATTGCTGGTGTGGTTGTGGCGTTGGGCTACCGGACACGAAGACACCATCCGGCAAGCCTGGATTCGCTTTCTTCAGCGCCCGGGCATCAGCGCTTTACGCCACCGCTTCGCGCCACAAATTTCCTTTGTCCAGGACCGGTTCTCACCTAGAAGCTATTTAGGCTTGCAGCTGACGGCAGGGGCGATAGTTTTGATAGGCGCGAGCTGGCTGTTCGGCGGGATTGCAGAAAACGTGGTGAGTGGCGACCCGCTTACCGTCATCGACCTGCGGGCGGCGCAATGGTTCCACACGCACTCTACTGCGCTGATGACCCAGGTGATGCGGGTCGTGACGCACATTCACGGCCCCGTTGCGGTCATGCTGGCGGTTGTATTGATAGCGGCGTATCTGGCCTGGAAGCGAAACTGGTATTGGCTGCTTTGCGTCGGCTTGACAGTGCCTTCCGGAATGCTGCTGAACGTTGTCATGAAGTACGCATTTCACCGGGCCCGTCCGAGCTTTGATGATCCGTTGCTGATGCTGACAACCTACAGCTTCCCCAGCGGCCATGTGGCCGGAGCTACCTTGTTTTATGGCGTTATGGCGGCGATGGTGATTGCCAAAAACCCCACTTGGCGCTGGCGTGTGACGACCGTTCTTGTCGCCATCATGATGGTGGCGCTGGTTGCCCTGACCCGTGTTTACCTTGGCGTTCATTATCTGAGCGACGTACTGGCCGCCTTTGCAGAAGGAGTCGCCTGGCTGACGCTGTGCCTTACCGGGTGCACACTTATTGGGCGCATCGCTTTTCCAGGAAAAAAATCCTGGCGGTATACGACTAGAAAATCCGGAAGTTTTTGGAATTCAACCGCAAAAGCGCATGGATGCCAGAGCCCTGTTGACGACTTTAAGGGCTCTCAAAATTCGAGCTGCATCAGCAAGCTGAACGATCTGGTTTTTGACGCCGCGAGCGCACGGGCTTGAAAGCGGGCTGACCAGCGAGGACGCGCGCTCAATACACTAGCTGCATGGCCAAAGAAAAAACGATTTACACCTGCACCGAATGCGGCGGCACCAGCCCCAAGTGGCTGGGCAAATGCCCGCACTGCGAGGCCTGGAACACGCTAATCGAGTCGGTGGCAGAGGCCGCCCCCGGCAAGAACCGCTACAGCACGCAGTTCCAGTCGCTTGCCAGGGCGTCCGAAGTGACTGCGCTGGCTGACATTGACGCCAGCGACATGACGCGCACGCCGACCGGCCACGAGGAGCTGGACCGGGTGCTGGGCGGCGGCATTGTCGAGGGCGGCGTGGTGCTGATAGGCGGCGACCCGGGTATCGGCAAATCGACGCTGCTGCTGCAGGCGCTGGACTCGCTGCAGCGCGCCGGTCTCAACACGCTGTATGTCACCGGCGAGGAAAGCGGCGCGCAAGTAGCGCTGCGGGCGCGTCGGCTCGGGCTCGATGGCTCGCAGGTCAAGGTGATGGCCGAAATCCAGCTCGACAAAATCCTCGCCACGCTCGACGCGAGCCAGCCGGCAGTTGCCGTGATCGACTCGATCCAGACCGTGTATTCGGACCAGCTCACCTCGGCGCCGGGCTCCGTGTCCCAGGTGCGGGAATGCGCCGCGCACCTGACGCGGGCGGCCAAGTCCAGCGGAGTGTGCATCGTGCTGGTCGGCCACGTCACCAAGGACGGCGCGCTGGCCGGGCCGCGCGTGCTCGAGCACATGGTCGATACCGTGCTGTATTTTGAAGGCGACACGCATTCGAGTTTCCGGCTGGTGCGCGCCATCAAGAACCGCTTTGGCGCGGTCAATGAGATTGGCGTGTTCGCCATGACCGAAAAAGGCCTGAAGGGCGTGAGCAACCCAAGCGCGATGTTTTTGAGCCAGCACAGCGAGCCGGTGCCCGGCAGCTGCGTCATGGTCACGCTAGAAGGCACGCGCCCCCTGCTGGTAGAAATCCAGGCGCTGGTCGACAGCGGCGGGCCGAGTCCGCGGCGCCTGTCAGTCGGACTGGACAAAGACCGCCTCGCCATGCTGCTGGCCGTGCTGCACCGCCACGCCGGCGTCGCCTGCATGGACCAGGACGTGTTTGTTAATGCTGTCGGCGGCGTGCGTATCAGTGAGCCAGCGGCTGACCTGGCGGTGATGTTGGCGATCACTTCAAGCCTGCGCGGCAAGCCCTTGCCCAAAGGCTTCATCGCCTTTGGCGAGGTAGGTTTGGCGGGCGAAGTGCGGCCTGCGCCGCGCGGGCAAGAACGTTTGAAAGAAGCCGCCAAGCTGGGCTTTAGCGTGGCGGTGGTACCGAAAGCCAACGCACCCAAAAAGAACGACAAAGCTTTTGAGGGGCTGACCATTCACGCGGTTGAACGCATTGAGCAGGCGCTGGAGGTGGTGCGGGGTTTAAGTTGATGGCACCGGGGCTTAGTCTTGCAAAAGGGCTATCGGTCAAAGGAGGTAAGAATGTCAGATGCCACCTTGTCCAGTAACTACCAAATCTCGATCCCTAAAAGACGTGCGCGAAGCCCTGCATCTCAAGCCCGGGCAGCGTATTGCCTTTTTGCGTACGGGTTCGACGTGGAAGCTGGTTCCTGTACCCAATATTGAAGATCTGTTCGGTATTGCCAAAGGTGCCGACACCGACACCGACAACTACCGCGACCGCAGTACCCGGCTTAAAGATAGACTTCCCGTGCTCGCCGACGCATAAAAAAGCGCGCTAAATAAAAAATTTGTTAAAGCGCGATTGAAGTCCGGCGCATGAAGCTGGTCGATACCTGCATCTGGGTAGAAGCGCTGGCAGATACGCCCACAGGTCGTGCCCACCAGCCGCTACTTGCCGTTCCGCAAAACCTGCTGGTATCCACCTGGTGATTTATGAGTTGCGCAAATGGCTTGCGCGAACCTTGGCGCCCGATGCCGCCGATCAAGTCATGGTGGTGTTGCTTTGTGCCAAGGTGGTCGCACCTGATGAGTCATTAGCGCTGTATGGGGCCGAACTCAGTTTGACGCATCAACTTCACGCTCTGGATGCGCTGATTTACGCCACAGCCCTCAGTGAAAGTGCAGAATTCGTCACCTGCGATGCCCACTTCAAAGGCCTGCTGCAGGTGGAGTATTTGGCCAAATTGAAGTAAAAGTTAGCCATCTCCGGCGGCATACATCTGCTACAAAAATCATAGCGTTTATTGCGCGCTGCTGTTCGGCGGCAGTGCTGAAAGGCCTGAATTTATATGAAACTCGCGGTCATTTCCGACATCCACGGCAACTTGCTGGCACTGCAGGCGGTGCTGGCCGATATTGCGCGCCAGGGCGTGGACCAGACGGTAAACCTCGGCGACATCCTAAGTGGCCCGCTGCAACCGGCCGAGACGGCGGATTTGCTGATGGCGCAGGGCTTTGCAACGATTCGCGGCAACCACGAACGCCAGCTGCTGGATGTGCTGGCCTCGGCCGGGCCTGTCGATGCAGCCACTGCCGACGGTTACGCCGCCAGCGAAATGTCGCCCGCCCACGCGACATGGCTGCAGGCCTTGCCTGTCGCCATAGCGCTCAACAGCGACGTGCGTCTGTGCCACGGCACGCCGGGCAGCGACCTGCAGTACTGGCTGGAAACCGTTGTGCCCGGCTTCGCGCAGGGCCAAGGCCCCGGCGTGCGTGCTGCCACGCTAGAGGAAGTAGCCGAGCGACTGGGCAGCGCCACGCATCCCGTGATGCTGTGCGGTCACTCGCATGTACCGCGCCTGTTGCAGTGCGGCGCCGTGCTGATCGTCAACCCCGGCAGCGTCGGCCTGCCGGCCTATGCCGACGAGCACCCGCACCCGCACGTCATTGAAAACGGCGCGCCGCACGCGCGCTATGCCTTGCTGGAAAAAACTGTTCAAGGCTGGCAGGTTGATCTGCGCGCCGTGCCCTACGACCATCTGGCGCAGGCACGCGTGGCGGCCGCGCACCGACGCCCGGACTGGGCCCATGCGCTGGCCGGCGGCTTTGCGCAGCGCATGGTGTAATGTCTTTGCTATCAAAATAATAGCTACTTGCGCACGACCTGTATAGGCCAGAGGCCTAAATTGCTAGAAAATTCGGCCAAAAGAGCGGTTTAACGCGCTACGCACTCCCCACAGCACCGGCGCCGCGCCGCGGCTGCGAAAATAGCGCCATGAACTTCCAGAAAATCATTGTTCCCATCGTTGGCGTGGCCGTCGTGGTGCTGGCCTATCGCTTTTACGGCTGGGCCGGCGTGGCCGCCGCCGCTACCGGGCTGGTGATGTGGCTGCTGCTGCATTTCAGCCGCATGATGCAGGTGTTGAAGCGCGCCACCAAACGGCCCATCGGCTACGTCGACAGCGCCGTCATGCTCAACGCCAAACTCAAGCCCGGCATGACGCTGATGCATGTGGTGGCCATGACCAAAAGCCTGGGCGCTCTACAGGGCGAAAAAGACGCGCAGCCCGAGGTGTTTCGCTGGACCGACGGCACGCTCTCGCAGGTCAGCTGCACCTTTGTCGGCGGCAAGCTGGCGCACCACGAGCTGTTCAGGCCAGAGACGGTCTGAGGCGGCCTGCGCCCCTCTGCCGGGGGCAAGGACAAGATGCAGGGCGCCGGCGCTTAAAATGGAAAGCTTCATTTCATTCACCTCAGGATCAGCACCATGTCCCCAGTAGCTTCCCCCTTGGACGACCGCGACGGCAAAATCTGGATGGACGGCCAGATGGTTGAGTGGCGCGACGCCAAAATCCATGTGCTGAGCCACACCTTGCATTACGGTTGCGGCGCGTTTGAAGGCGTGCGCGCCTACAAGACGGCTGCCGGCACCGCCATCTTCCGCCTGGAAGAGCACACCGAACGGCTGTTCAACAGCGCCAAGATCCTGCGCATGAAGATTCCGTTCAGCGCTAGGCAAGTGATGGACGCGCAGTGCGCCGTGGTGCGCGAAAACAAGCTCGAGTCGGGCTACATTCGCCCGCTGACCTGGATCGGATCGGAAAAACTTGGCGTCAGTCCGAAGGGCAACAAAATTCATCTGATGGTGGCCGCCTGGACCTGGGGCGCGTATCTGGGTGACGAGGGTATGAAGCGCGGCATTCGCGTCAAGACCAGCAGCTTCACGCGGCACCACGTCAACATCACCATGATCCACGCCAAGGCGGTCAGCAACTACACCAATTCGATTCTGGCCAACATGGAAGCCACCGACGACGGATACGACGAGGCGCTGCTGCTTGACCCGCAAGGCTTTGCCTCGGAAGGCGCGGGCGAAAACCTGTTCATCGTGCGCAAGGGTGTGGTCTACACGCCCGACTCCAGCGCCGGCGCGCTCAACGGCATCACACGCAACACGATCTTCGCCATTTGCCAGGATCTGGGTCTGGAACTGAAAGAAAAACCCATCACGCGCGATGAAATCTACATCGCCGACGAAGCCTTTTTCTCCGGCACGGCGGCCGAAGTCACGCCGATCCGCGAGCTTGACCGCATTGAAATCGGCAGCGGCTCGCGCGGCCCCATCACTGAGAAAATCCAGGCGGCGTTTTTTGACATCGTCAACGGCCGCAATCCCAAATACGAATCCTGGCTGACCAAGGTTTAAACAAAACCCATGACCAAATCATTTAATGTGGAACTGCTGGCGGCTGACCTCAATTCCCAAGGCGGCGTCTACTGCCCCAGCCCCAAGGCCGACATGAAGCTGTGGAACAGCCACCCCAAGGTCTACCTGGATGTAGCGCGTACTGGCCATGCCAAGTGCCCTTATTGCGGAACGGTTTACCAGCTGAAAGAGGGCGAGCACGCCGGTGCGCATCACTGACGGCGCGCCCCTGCCCTGGCATGCTGGGCCGGGTCCGGCATCCCTGCCGGCGCTGCAGCCATGGATTGCGGGTCACGCCCGCAACGATAGCGCTTGAATGAATCGCTGATCATCGCCCCCCAATGGATAGGCGACGCGGTGATGACCGAGCCGTTGCTGCGCCGCCTGCAGGCGCGCGGCGAGCGTCTGACGGTCGGCGCTCTGCCCTGGGTGGCGCCGGTGTACCGCGCCATACCGCAGGTGGCCGAGGTCATCGAGTTTCCGTTTGCCCATGGCGGCCTGCAGTTCAAGGCGCGGCGCGCGCTTGCCAAACGCATCGAAGGCCGGTTTGACACCGCCTACGTCTGCCCGAACTCGCTGAAAAGCGCGCTGCTGCCGTTTCTGGCAAGCATTCCCAGGCGCATCGGCTACCTTGGCGAGGCGCGCGTCGGGCTGCTCACGCACAGGCTGAAAAACCCCAAAAACAAGCCGCCCATGGTGGCGTTTTATTCAGCCCTCAGCGGTGAAGCCGATCTGGAAAACGACCGGCCGCAGCTGCGCATGGACGACGCCGTCGTTGAGCAGACCCTGCGCGAGCTGGGCCTGCAGCGCGGCGGCTACGTGGTGTTTGCCCCAGGCGCCGAATATGGCCCGGCCAAGCGCTGGCCGGCGCGGCAGTTCGCGGAATTGGCGGCCAGCCTGACGCTGCCGGTGCTGCTGCTTGGCTCGGCCAAGGAAGCCGCCTTGTGCGAGGAAATCGTGGCGCCTGTCAATGCGGCACGACCGGGCCAATGCCTGAACCTGGCCGGCAGCACCTCGCTGGTGCAGGCGCTGAGCCTGATCGCCGCCAGCCAAAGCAGCGTCAGCAATGACTCCGGCCTGATGCATGTGGCGGCCGCCTTCGGCGTTCGGCAGGTGGCGATTTTTGGTTCGTCCAGTCCCTTGCACACGCCGCCGCTGAACGCGCAGGCAACGGTGCTCTGGCTGAAAAACGAGCCGGACTACCAGCCGCCGCTGGACTGCGCGCCTTGCTTCGCGCGCGAATGCCCGCTTGGCCATACGCGTTGCCTGAACGACATCGGGGCTGATCGGGTTTTGGATTTGCTATAAATAGCGTAGCTGTTGGTGCCCGCAGAACCTGGCCTAGAGGCCAATTCTGCCTTCGGGGCTGGTGCGTTTAGGCTGAAAACAGTAAACTGAAAATCCGCGACCGCAAACCTTGAACGGTTTGCGCATCGCCCATCAAAAAAAAACTTAGGAGACTGTCATGCAATTGCGGTGGCTATTTATTTTTCTCATGCTGTTTGCATCGTTGGCGCAGGCCAAAACCGTCAAGCAGGACGTCATGATTGACGCGTTTGACCCCGGCATCAAACTGTTCGTGCGCAGCAAAATGGCAGAAGGGCAAAGCCGCTTTACCGACGACAACATCGTGCTGTTCGTGCATGGCGCGACCTTTTCCTCGACCCCCGACTTTGATCTGCCTTACAAGGACTACTCATGGGCCGACTGGATGGTCGACAAGGGCTACGTGGTCTATATGTTCGACAAGCGCAACTACGGCTTTTCGAGCCGCGAGAAAGCCATGGACGAACCGGCCGCCAACAACCGGCCGGTCACGCGCTCTTATCTGGCCATTCGCGACCTCGGCGCCGTAATTGAGCACATCCGGCAAAAACACAAGGTCAACAAGGTCACGCTGATCGGCTGGTCCTGGGGCGCCATGACGGCTGGTTATTACAGCTCGCTCAACAGTGAAAAGGTGCACAAGCTGGTGATGTATGCACCGGCCTATTCGTTTGCGCAACACACCAACCTTGGCGCCGGCTCGAATTCCCAGAACAAGCGAAAACCCAACGAATTCAACTACGCCCTGGGCGCCTACCGCCTGGGCTCCAAGGCCGGCAACGACGCGCGCTGGGACGGCGAAATTCCGGTTGCCGACAAAAATTCCTATCGCGAAGAAGGCGTGCGTGACGCCTTCGCGCTGGAAGCGCTCAAGACCGACCCGACCAGCGAGACGCGCAGCCCACCCAGCCTGCGTGCGCCCAACGGCGTGCTGGAAGACTCCTTCATGCAGGCCACCGGCCGGGGCCTGTGGAACGCCTCATCGATTTATGTACCGACGCTGGTGATTGCCGGTGAATTCGATACCTGGTCGTTTCCTGAAGACCGCGAAGGACTGATGCGCGACCTGACCAATGCGCTCGTCAAGAAGCAGGTCGTCATCAAGAACGCTACGCATTTCGTGCTGTTTGAAAAGCCGCGCTTCGAGTTCTTTGGCGAGATTGCCAATTTTCTGAAAGCGCAGCCGTGAGTGGGTCTTGACCCGGACGACTACTTGATTGTTCCAACTGGGCGCAGGGCCACGTCTTTGATGACTCGGTGTGTCCGCTGAACCCATATATTCGGCGAGGATGGCACGAATCTGCAAAAAAAAGACCACCTTGTGGTGGCCTATTAAAAGTTTTTGCTGGCGCGCAGCTGCTCGTTTGGTTTTCCCCGCCTCCTTGAGCCCTCTCCCTCTTCATGGTTGTGACAGCAACAGAAGCAACTATGGATCAAGGCGGCGCTTCTGACCATCCTGCAAATAGAGGATAAAACCGGATTTTTTGCAGAGATTGCAGGGCTGCTTGAGGTTGCTCAGGGTTTGGGTTCGGCCATCGGCAATTCGACGACAAACGAGGCGCCGCCGCCGCTGCGCGCTTCGCAGCGCACGCTGCCGCCGTGGCGCAGGCTGATGGATTTGACCAGCGCCAGCCCCAGGCCGACGCCGCCTTCGCGTTCACTGGCGCCCGGCAGGCGGTAAAAAGGTTCAAAAATGCGCTCACGCTGGGCCGCCGGCACGCCCGGGCCACGGTCGTTTACCTTGATCACGGCCAGCGGCTGGCCGCCCACCCGGGTTTGCGCAAGTTCGAGGCTGATGTCGCCGCTGCTGTAGCGTCTGGCGTTTTCCAGCAGGTTGCGAATCAGGCGCCGCAGCAGGCGTGCCGATCCCTGCACCGTCAGGCTGTGCTCGGTGCTGGCCAGGCCCTTGATGCCCTTTTGCGCGCCCGGCGCCGGCTGTAGTTCGGCCTTCAGTTCGGCATTGACGCGCGAACATTCTTCGGCGGCCAGACCGGTCAGGTCCAGCGTTTCAAAAGGCTCGGCGTCCGCTTGCCGAGTGTCGAGCCGGCTGGCCAGCAAGATCTCGTCGATCAACTGGTCGAGCTCGGTGATGCTGCGCGAAATCTCCAGGCGTTGCGGTGAGGCGCTGCCGGGGCTCATCAGTTCGAGCCCCATGCGGATGCGCGCCAAGGGCGAGCGCAACTCGTGCGAGGCATTGGCGAGCAGCGATTTGTGCGACTCCATCAGCGTTTCGATGCGTTCGGCCGCATGGTTGAAGCGCCCGGCCAGGAAAGCCACTTCGTCACTGCCTTCGACATTCATGCGCGCCGACAGGTCACCGGCACCCCAGCGCTCGACGCCGCGCTGCAGCGCTTCGAGCCGCAGCGTCAGGCGCCGCATGACGGGGTAAGCGCCAAGGGCCACGGCAAGTCCGACCAGCACCAGCATCCAGCCAAAACCGAAGCCAAAAGGCGACCGCATCCAGGGGTTGCCGGGCGGGCGTTTGGGCCGCGGCAGCAGCAGGTTCAGGGTCTGGCCGTCTTTGGTGACGATGGCAAATTCCAGGTCTTCGCCAAACTTGCGGTCCGGCCGGGTTTGCGCCCTGCCTATGACTTCTCCTGCGGCGTTGTGCACCAGCACCTCGCGTATCGGCAACTGCGGCGGATCGGCATTGAGGCGCCAGGCGGCGCCCACCAGAAAGGTCAGCACCACCACGGTGGCCACCACGGCCAGCCAGATGCGCACGTACAAATGCGAAGTAAAACGCGTCCACATCGAAAACTTCAATCCTGCTGCTTGGCAAACACATAGCCAACACCGCGCACCGTGAGAATGCGTTTCGGGTCCTTCGCGTCGAGCTCGATGGCGCTGCGGATGCGGCCCATGTGCACGTCGATAGAGCGGTCAAAGGCTTCCAGTTCGCGGCCGCGCACCGCTTCCATGATCTGGTCGCGGCTGAGCACGCGGCCGGCGCGTTCGGCCAGCGCCACCAGCAGGTCGAACTGGTAGGAGGTCAGCTCGCACAGCGCGCCGGCGACCGAGACGGTGCGCGCATCGCGGTCGATTTCGAGCGAGCCGAAGCGCATCACCTTGTGGCCGCCCGCCGCGCCGCCGCTGCCCGCAGCTTCAGCGCCGCGGCGCAACACGGCGCGTATGCGCGCCAGCAGTTCGCGCGGCTCGAAGGGTTTGGGTAAGTAGTCGTCGGCGCCAATTTCCAGGCCGACGATGCGGTCCATCGGGTCGCCCTTTGCGGTCAGCATCAGCACGGCAGTGCGCGCCGTCGCACCGCCCTGGCCTTTGATGCGGCGGCACACTTCCAGCCCATCCATGTCGGGCAGCATCAGGTCCAGAATGACCAGGTCGGGCGGGTTGGCCTCCAGTGCGGCCAGCCCGCTGGCGCCATCGGCGGCATGGCTGAAAGCGTAACCCGACTGGCTCAGGTATTCACCCACCATGGTGGCCAGGCGGGTGTCGTCTTCAATCATCAAAAGCTGTTGTGTCATGGGGAGGTCCTAGGTCCTGGGTGCAGGGTGCTGCCTTGCGGCAGGCCATTAGGCTAATGATCGTGCGCCCAGTGCAACAATACTGCAACAAGCCACCGTAAAGTTAGGTAAACCGCAGCGCCATCGGCTTTAACAGGTTTGTTGTATGCTATCAAAATAATAGCTGCTTGCGCCCGTATCTATTGGGTTACAGCTGATTTTGATCTAGAAGCCAACCACACCAGAAGCAGCACCGGAACCCCCAGCAAAGCGGTCGCCGTGAAGAAGTGACTGTACCCAAAGGCGTCCACATACTTGCCCGAATAACCCGCCAAAAACTTCGGCAACAGCAGCATCATGGAGCTGAACAGCGCGTACTGGGTGGCCGAATAGTTGACGTTGGTCAGGCTGGACAGGTAGGCGATGAAGGCGGCCGAGGCAATGCCGCTGGACAGGTTGTCGGCCGAAATCACAAAAATCAGCGCGTTGACGTCGTGCCCGCGCGAGCCCAGCCAGGCAAACATCAGATTGCTGGCCGCGCTCAGCACGGCGCCTAGCATCAGCACCCGCATCACGCCAAAGCGCATCGCCAGCGCGCCGCCCAGAAAGGCGCCGACCAACGTCATGATGACGCCGTAGATTTTGGTGACGGCCGCCACCTCGTCCTTGGTGTAGCCCATGTCGACGTAAAACGGATTGGCCATGATGCCCATGACGACATCGCTGATGCGGTAGATGGCGATCAGCGCCAGGATCAGCGCGGCCTGCTTGCCGTAGCGCCGCAAAAAATCGGCGAAGGGCTCGACCAGCGCGCTTTGCAGCCACTCGGCGACATTGCGCGCCGGACTCAGCGCGCGCGCCGGCGGTTCAGGTGAACACAACACGGTCACCACGCCCAGCAGCATCGACGCCGCCATGGCCAGATAGGCGGTTTGCCAGGCGCCATGCTGATAGCTGACGGCCCCGGCTACTGCGCCCGTGACCGCCACCTCGGCGCGCGCAGCAATCCACAGCGCGCCGGCGCCAGCCCAGATCATGGCCATGCGGTAACCGGTCTGGTAAGCCGCCGCCAGCGCGGCCTGGCGCGGTACGTCGGCCGATTCGATGCGGTAGGCGTCCAGCGCAATGTCTTGCGTGGCTGAGCCGAAGGCCACGGCCAGCGCGCACCACACCACCGGCAGCAGGGCCAGCCGGGGGTCGGTCAGCGCCATGCCGATCAGCGCCGCCATGATCACCGCTTGCGACAGCAGCAGCCAGCTGCGGCGGCGCCCCAGCAGCCGCGTCAGCAGCGGAATCGGCATGCGGTCTACCAGCGGCGCCCAGACCCATTTGAAGCCATAGGCCAGACCGACCCAGCTCAGGTAGCCAATGGTGGTGCGGTCAATGCCGGCCTCACGCAGCCAGAAGCTCAGCGTGCCAAACACCAGCAGTAGTGGCAAGCCGGCTGAAAACCCCAGCAGCAGCATGCGCAGCGTGGCGGCCTCGGTGTAGACGCGCCAGACATCGCGCCAGGGGATTTTTTTCGGCTGATCGGTCACGCTATTGGCGGCGGCTGCGGCGGCGGGCTCGTTCGGCAGGCTGGCAGGGTGGGCAGTACTGGCGAGGAGCGCAGCGGTGGGGGTTTTGTCTGACATGGGCATTTTGATTTCTGACTATTATTGACCCATGTGCTTTTTATGCGATGCCAAACACGCCGCCTGGCCCGGCCGCCGCGCCTTTTTGCTGGCCGCTGCCGGCGTGGCGGCGACCGGCGTCGTCATGCCTGTGCGGGCTCAGGTCAACGTTGGCGGTCCCTCGTCGCTGCGCAGCCTGGTGCCGGCTGACGAGCTGGAAGGCGCGGCCACCCAGGAATATTCCCAGCTGCTGGCCGAGGCCCGTTCCAAGGGCGTGCTGGCGCCCCCCGGCAGCCCGCAATTGCAGCGGCTGCGCAGCATTGCCGCGCGCCTGGTGCCGCAAACCACGCAATGGAACGAGCGAGCCAAACAATGGCAATGGGAAGTCAATCTGGTAAGCAGCAAGCAGATCAACGCGTTTTGCATGCCGGGCGGCAAGATCGCCTTTTACACCGGCATTCTGGAGCAGCTCAAGCTCAGCGACGACGAAACCGCCATGATCATGGGCCACGAAATGGCGCATGCGCTGCGCGAGCATGCGCGCGCGCGCATCGCCAAAAGCCAGGGCACCGGGGCCATCCTGTCGCTGGGCGCGCAATTGTTTGGTTTGGGGCAGCTTGGCGATGTGGCGGCCGGTATCGGCACGCAATTGCTCACGCTGCGTTTCAGCCGTGAAGACGAAACCGACGCCGATCTGGTCGGGCTGGAACTGGCGGCGCGCGGCGGCTACAACCCGCAAGCCGCCGTCAGCCTCTGGGAAAAAATGGCCCAGGCCGGCGGCGGCGCGGGTGGCCCGAGCTTTTTGTCGACCCACCCCTCCGGTCCGGCGCGCATTCAGCAGCTGCAGGCCAACGTTCCCAAGGTTCAGGGCCTCTACCAGCGCGCACGCGGCTGAAGCCGCATCGGCGCGCATACAACACCTCCGCAAGTTTCGCGCAGATCTTGGGCCGAGCAATGAGCACGCGCTTTAAGATGCGGGATGCTTGATCCCGTTACCTGTGTTACACAGTGCAATTCGCCCGCCCCGCTTTCCGGCGCGCTTGGCGAGCCATCCCTCCTCCAGCGCATGCGCGGCCTTGCCGCCTCGCTAGCTTTGAAGCCCGCCACGGCAGGGCTGGCGGCATGAGCATCACCGATCCGGCTTTTCTGGCATTTCTAGAGCAGCAGCGCGTTGACTACCGCGCGTCACTGCCGGCGCGCTGGCTGCAGATCGATTCGCACTGGCGCCAGCTGCTGAGCGGCGAAGCGCCGGAACAGGCGCTGGACGGCCTGGAGCGCTGTGCCCACGGCCTGGCGGGTTCGGGTGCAACTTTCGGCTGTGCCGCCATGGGCGATGCCGCCCGGCTGCTGGAACTCACAGCCGATCCGCTGCGGGGCAGCGCACACGCCTTGAGCCCCGAGTCGCTGGCCGCGCTGACCCAGGCGGTCGAGGCGCTGCAGCGCAGCCTTCCCGACGCGAACTGAGTTTTTCGCAGCACACCTCGCCCTTTTCGATCCTCCAACCGAGAGTCCCATGTCCCCTCACGCCTTTCTGGTCAAAATCAAGCTGGTATCCGGCCTCGGTCTGGGCGTGATCCTGATGGCGAGCGCGGGTGTCGCTTCGTATGTCACGGTTAGCCAACTGATCGAGGCCACAGTGTCCGAGGACCAGATCGAGGACCGGCTGGTCCTGCTGGAGCGCACGACCTCGGGCATCAAGACGGCCGAAGCGGCGCTGCGGCAATACCTTCTGAGTGGCGATGCAGGAGACCTGCAGAAGATCGGGCAGACACGCGCTGCCATGGACGATGCGATAGCCCGGATGCGCAGCGCGGGCGCACTGACCGAGCAGCCGGCGCTGGACGATTTGATCGCAAGGCGTTGGACACTGGTGACGCAGTTGCTCGCGGCCCGGCAAAGTGCCGGCCTGCCAGGCGCGGTCGCCATTCTCACCAGCGACTTTAGCCGGCAACTCAGGCAGCGTACCGATGACCTGCTGGGCGCGGCGCGCCAGCGCGAAACCATAACGCTGGATAGAACGCATACGGCGGGCCTGTACCGTGCAGAGTGGGCCCAGCGAATCATCATGCTCAATGGACTGCTGTTTCTGGCCATGCTGGCCTGGGCGTTTTATGTGGTGCGGCGGCACGAGGCCGGGCGCAAGCGGGTCGAGGCGCAGTTGCGCGACAGCGAAGTCATGAGCCGTAGCATTACCGAGGGCATGGCCGAAGGCGTTATCACGACCAGCATGGATGACATCATTCTGGACGCCAACGGCGCGGCGCTGGAGCTTCTGGGCTATGAAAAAAGCGATCTTAAAGGCCGTGACATCTCGGAGCTGATACCGCAACGCCTGCGCCGCGAGTACAAGGAGTTCACGGCGGCGCTGCGAGCACGGCCCGAAGCCTTCAGGCGCGCTGGCCGGGAAGTGCTTGGCAGACGCAGGGACGGCAGCGAATTTTTAGTCAATGTCTCGTATGGTGACGTGCAGGTGGCGGGCCAGCGTCTGTTCACGGCCACGTTTCATGACATCACAGAAACCAAGCGCGTCACCGAAGCGCTGCGCGCCAGCGAAACGCAGTTGCGCCAGATCACCGACACGGTCCCGGCGCTGATCGCCTACATCGACAAAGCGCAGCGCTTCAGTTTTCACAACAAAGCCTACGAAG
>NZ_JABBPE010000008.1 GCF_012927455.1 Polaromonas sp.
CTCAACGCTGGGCTATGTCAGCCCAATGACGTTTGAACAACGCTGGATCGCGGCACAGCAGCAAGACAGAAAGTCCGCATAGGTAGCAGCCTATGGAGTATGGAATTCAGGGGCATGGTCAAACCCAGGCACGCACGCCAGACTCAGCTTTGCTCAAAAACCAATCGTCAAACCCTGGGTAACCGACTCTCAAACTATCAAAAAAGTCTGAGCCCAAAAGCGGGGTGAGACTATACAAGGGAACATCACCAACGTTGGGGAGCGCAACGGCGATCTGCCTATGAAGACGCAGCAAGAGATCATTTGCCGTTTGGATGGTGTAAACGCGATTTGCCAGCCCTCTAGCTTTGGCCTTGTCGTGTATGCCACGGTCCTCCGTAACGAGGGCATATGCTGCGTGCAACGAAAGTGCGTACAAAATCTCGTTGTCACGTACATCGTTGATGCGCATACCCGCCGCATTCCACGGGCATACCGGTCGAGCATCCAACTGAACATACTGGGTTAGACGCTGAAGCGTCTGATTTCTACGCTCAACATTTCTGTCCTCGCGGATATCATCTTCTGAAGCCGGGTGATACAGAAGCACATGCCCATGTAGATTTGCAAGGCGGACAAACGATGTGAGACTTGGAACCAATGGTCGTTGTGAGTCTTCCAGTGGAATCAGAATGTTTGTATCTAGCAAGAAGCGCATCTATCGGCACCTCAGCTTTGTTCGGGCATTGCGGATGCTGGCCTGAGCCATGTCGCAGACGTGCCAGCCTGCCTGCTGAAGCAGCGCGTCGACGCTGACTCTGGCTTTTTGTTCTGGCGTCATGCCTCCTCCCTTTGTAGGCCATTCCAGAGTCTGCAGGGCGAAGAAACGGCGGACTTTCCAACCGAATTGGCCTCTAGCCCCCGTTTGGTATGCGCAAGCAGCTATTATTTATATAGCAAAGGCCGGTAGCGCATGGCGCTTGCCATTGCAGAGCGCGTGGCTGCTGCCGCTTGCGCTAGTCGGCGGGAGGGGTTGCCGCGTGGAGGTTGGCGGCGGCACCCTGCCTCTCAGCCCTTTTGCAGCCGCGCAAAGGTCTTGCGGAACTTGGCCACCTTGGGCGCGGCCACGGCCATGCAGTAGCCTTGGTTCGGGTTCTTCTCAAAGAAGTCCTGGTGGTAGTCCTCGGCCGGCCAGTAATTGGCGAGCGGCAGCACTTCAGTGACGATGGGTTTGCCAAACAGCTTGTCCTGGCTCATCTGACGAATCATGTCGTCGGCCTCCTGTTTTTGCGCTGGCGTGGAGTAGTAAATGCCGCTGCGGTACTGCGTGCCGGCATCGTTGCCCTGACGGTTCAGGCTGGTCGGGTCGTGAATCAGGAAAAAGATTTCGAGAATCTCACCCAGCGTGATTTGTGCCGGGTCGAAGCTCAGCTTGACAACCTCGTTGCTGCCGGTGCGCCCGCTGCACACGTCTTCATAGCTTGGCCGTGCCGCCTGGCCGTTGCTGTAGCCGGATTCGACATCCAGCACGCCGCGCACCTGGACGTAGACGGCCTCGGTGCACCAGAAACAGCCGCCGCCCAGGGTGATGGTTTGCAGTTCGTTCATGAGAGGGTTTCCTTGCGTTACTTGACTTGTTGATCTGAGAGGTTGACTCGTTGCGGCCCAGCCAGTTCCCGTGGCTTGCGGGCAGTTTTGATTCTGGCGGCCTGGCTAGACGCCGCGCGCACCGCATCGACAAAGGTCGCCCGCGCCGCATTGTTACGCGCGGTCTTCCACAGGCAGTGCGTGTCGTAAGGCGTGGTGGCCGCGTCCAGCGGCACAAAGGCGGTGCCGGCCATGGCCGACTGGCGTAGCGCCGCCGGCACCAGCGCCACGCCCATGCCTTGCGAGACCAGCGACACCACGCTCAGCCAGTGGCGCAATTCGTAACGGATTTCCGGGTAAAAACCGGCCTCCAGGCAGATCGCCAGAATGCGCTCGTGGTAGTCGGGCGACACCGCGCGCGAGACCACGGCAAACGGCTCGCCTTGCAAGGCCTGCAGCGACAGTGACTGCTGGCGCGCCAGCGCGTGGCCGGCGGGCAGGCAGCAAACAAAAGGCTGGCTGGCGACCAGAATCTGGCTCAGCTCGGGCGGCACGCGCGTCGTGTGCACAAAGCCCAGGTCGAGCCGGTCATGCGCCAGCTCGATCAACTGCTCCTGCGAGCTGAGTTCTTTCAGCATCAAGCGCAGCAAGGGATGGCGGGCCTGAAACTGCTCGAGAATTTTGGGCAAGCCGCTAAAAAGCATGGTGCCGGCAAAACCGATGGCGAGGCTGCCGGCCATGCCCTGTCCCACGTCCCTGGCGTGGTTGGCGGCTTGCGCCGCTTGTTCAAGCAGGGCGCGCGCTGCCGGCACAAAAGCCAATCCAGCGGCCGTTAGTGCCACCTGTTTGCTGTTGCGCGTCAACAGCCGGGCGCCGACCGACGCCTCCAACTGCTGAATATTGAGCGAGAGCGGCGGCTGGGAAATCGACAGGCGGCGCGCGGCCCGGCCGAAGTGCAATTCTTCAGCCAGAACGAGAAAATAGCGCAGGTGACGAAATTCCATGTATACAAATAATATATCGTTGAATCGGCATTTGCTATTAGACAAGTATTCATGCTTGCCGAACAATAGGGCTTGAGACAAGCCCTACACTTTGCCGAACATTCCAAGGACAAGCACCATGAAAGCCAAATTCAACTGGGAAGATCCGTTCTTCCTGTCCGAGCAGCTCACAGGCGACGAGCGCGCGATAGTCGAGGCGGCGCATGCCTTCTGCCAGGAAAAACTCCAGCCGCGCGTGCTGATGGCGGCGCGCCACGAAAAGTTCGACCGCGAAATCATGAATGAATTCGGCGAAATGGGTTTCCTGGGCTCGACGATTGAAGGCTACGGCTGCGCCGGCCTCAATTACGTCAGCTACGGCCTGGTGGCGCGCGAGGTTGAGCGCGTCGACAGCGGCTACCGCAGCGCCATGAGCGTGCAATCTTCTCTGGTCATGCACCCGATCAACGCCTACGGCAACGATGCGCAACGCGAAAAATACCTGCCCAAGCTGGCCACCGGCGAATGGGTCGGCTGCTTTGGCCTGACCGAGCCGAACCACGGCTCTGACCCGGCCAGCATGCTGACGCGCGCCAAACCGGTCGATGGCGGCTTCATCATGAAGGGCTCCAAGATGTGGATCACCAACAGCCCGATCGCCGACGTGTTCGTGGTCTGGGCCAAGCTCGAAGACGCCGACGGCCAGGTCGGCGGCCAGGAAGCGATTCGCGGCTTCGTGCTGGAAAAAGGCATGAAGGGCCTGAGCGCGCCCAAGATCGAAGGAAAAATGAGCTTGCGGGCCTCGATTACCGGCGAGATCGTGATGGACGGTGTGTTTGTGCCTGAAGCCAATCTGCTGCCCAACGTCAGCGGTCTGAAAGGCCCGTTTGGCTGCCTGAACAAGGCGCGCTACGGCATTGCCTGGGGCGCGCTTGGCGCGGCTGAAGACTGCTGGTTCCGCGCCCGCCAGTACACCATGGACCGCGTGCAATTTGGCCGTCCGCTGGCGCAAACCCAGCTGATCCAGAAAAAGCTGGCCGACATGCAGACCGAAATCGCGCTGGGCCTGCAAGCCTGCCTGCGCGTCGGCCGGCTGATGGACGAAGACCGGGCGGTGCCGGAAATGATTTCGCTGATCAAGCGCAATTCCTGCGGCAAATCGCTCGACATTGCCCGCATGGCGCGCGACATGCACGGCGGCAACGGCATTCATGACGAATACCACGTCATTCGCCACATGATCAACCTGGAAACCGTCAACACCTACGAAGGCACGCATGACGTGCACGCGCTGATCCTCGGCCGCGCGCAGACCGGTTTGCAAGCCTTTTATTGATCATTTAGGCCTATAGCCCAATTAATACGGGCGCAAGTAGCTATTATTTTAATAGCACTCAAAATCCGTGGTCTCAACCGGTCAGTGAATGCAAAAGGTAACGCGGCTTTGAAGATGCCTGGGGCGGTGCTAAAAATAGAAGTATGTTGCATCACACACCGTGCAGGCACGGCCTGCACTGCATCCTGCCGCCCTATTTGCTTAGGCAGTTGGGCCAGTGCACCGAGCTGGATGTTGCGTTGTGGCTGGCCGACACGCGCCGCCAGTCACAAGCGCTGCGCGGCCTGCGCATGGGCTTTGACCCGTGGCTGGCACCCAAGATGCCGACCGCAGTGGCGGTGCCCGGCAAGGCCGGAAAAAACCGCGCCGTTTATGACGCGCAAAGCCAGGGCGTAGCCGGCCTGCCGGGCCGCCTGGTGCGCGCCGAGGGCGAGCCTTCGCAGGCCGACCCGGCGGTGGACGAGGCCTATGACCAAAGCGGCCTCACCTGGGACTTTTACAACCAGCGTTTTTCGCGCGACTCGCTCGACGATAAGGGCCTGGCGCTGGTGTCCAGTGTGCATGTCGGCAAAAACCTGAACAACGCCTTCTGGACCGGGCAGCAGATGGCTTACGGTGATGGCGACGGCAAGCTTTTTACCCGCTTTACCCGCTCGCTCGATGTGGTCGGGCACGAGTTGACGCACGGCGTGATCAGCTACAGCGCCAACCTGGTTTACCAAAACGAAAGCGGCGCCCTCAACGAGCATTTTGCTGACGTATTTGGCATGCTGACACGCCAATGGCACGAGGGCACGGAAGTCCAGAACGCCGACTGGCTGGTGGGCAAGGACATCATGGGCCCGGCCGCCACGGCGCCTGGCCTGCGCACCTTCCGCGCCGAAAAAGCCTATGAAAACGACCGCTACTTTGGCACCGACCCGCAGCCCAAGCAGCTGCGCGATCAGTACCGGGGCAGCGACGACAACGGCGGCGTGCACATCAATTCGGGCATTCCGAACCACGCATTTTTCCTGTTTGCCACGGCCTTGGGCGGCAAGGCCTGGGAGCGCGCTGGTGGCGTCTGGTACGAAAGCCTGTTGACGCTGCCGACCGAAGCGCAGTTCACCGACATGGTGCTGGCGTCAGAAAAAACGGCGGTAGAGCAACACGGCCGCGGTAGCAGCGTGCACCAGGCGCTGATGGCTGCCTGGAAGGGCGTGGGCTTCTAGGCCGGACGACCATGGACGTGATCCTGCTTATTTTTACCGAAAGCGGCGGCTTTGCCGGCCTCAAGCGCGGCTGCACCGTGGCGCCCGCCGCCTTGCCCGAGCGGCCGCTAGAAGAATTGCAAGGTTTGCTGCAGCGGTCACTCGAAACCCCGCGCCCGAGCCCCTCACCCGACCTGCAGGTTTACACACTGGAACTGGTCACGGCAAACGAGGCCAAGCAGCAAACGCACCACCGGGTGCTGCAGTATTTGGCCAGCGATGTGCCCGAAGACCTGTCCGAGCTGATCAGCTTTTTGCACGAGCACGCCGAGCCCATCGCGCTGGCGTAAGCCAGATATTTAAACGCGAACCTGTACGCGCAGCGCTTTGGCGCCTGGAGCGCGGGCTGCGCGCGTCCGATCCTGGGTTAACCTCAAACCCGGCCAACCGGTCGACCCCCCTTCGTCTGCTTTGTCGGCGGCGTCGACGACCAACTCACTGCCCTGACCGGACCCACCCATGTTTAAACCGCTGTTGAGCGCCCTGCTTCTGCCACCGCTGGCGCCCTTGCTGCTCGCCGCGCTCGGCTTGTTGCTGGCCTTGACCAGAAGGCGCGCCGGCTTGCTGCTGCTGACGCTATCGCTGGCGCTGCTCTGGTTGTTCAGCTGCCACGGCTCGGCGGTGTGGCTGGCACGCCATGCCTTGCCGCAATTTGCACCGCTGTCGGCCGCAGCGCTGCAAAGCAGCCAGGCGCAAGCCATCGTGGTGCTGGGTGGCGGCTTGCTGCCGCAGGCGCCCGAATATGGCGAGCCGCAACCGCGCGCCCAAACGGCAGCGCGGCTGCGCTATGGCGTCTGGCTGGCCCGGCAGTCTGGCTTGCCGCTGGCGTTTAGCGGCGGCGTGGGTTGGGCCGCTGAAGGCGCGCAGCAGGAGTCGGAAGCCGCAGTGGCCGCGCGCGTGGCGCAGCAAGACTATGGCGTGCCGCTGCGCTGGGCTGAGGCGCAATCGCGCGACACCGCGGGCAATGCGCGCCTGCTGGCACCGTTGCTGCAGCGTGACGGCGTGCAGCGCATTGCGCTGGTTACCGACGCCTGGCACATGCCGCGCGCGCTGGCCGCCTTTGAACGCGCCGGCCTGAGCGTGACGCCCGCGCCCATGGGCTTTGTGTTGCCGGTTGAACGTGACCTGCTGCAATGGATGCCATCGGCCTACGGCCTGCTGGCGTCGCAGCAGGTGGTGCGCGAATGGCTCGCGCTGGCCGCAGCCCGCTTTCTTGCGGTGTGAAGCAGGCGGCCTTGGTGCGCCGGGCCTACCCTAACCCAGGTTGACGCCCGCAAGCCAACTAGCTACATTACTAACCAGCCAGTCAGTAACCATGTCTTTCCCCAAATCATTTTCTGCCACCCCCGCTGTGAGCGCCGCCAAACGCGAGCGCCGCAAAGAGGCACGTCCGGGCGAGCTGCTGGACGCCGCGCTTGACCTGTTCGTAGAAAAAGGCTTTGCCGCCACCCGGGTGGAAGAAGTTGCAGCGCGCGCCGGGGTTTCCAAGGGCACGCTGTTTTTGTATTTTCAAAGCAAGGAAGAGCTGTTCAAGGCGGTGGTGCGCGAAAACATTTCCGGCCGCTTCAAGGAATGGAACGAGGAGTTTGAAGCCTTTCAAGGCAACAGCGCCGAAATGCTGGCCTACTGCTTGAGCACCTGGTGGGAACGCGTGGGCGCGACCAAGGCCTCCGGTATCACCAAGCTGATGGTGAGTGAGGCTAAAAATTTTCCGGAGATCGCAGTTTTTTACCAGAAGGAGGTGATCGCGCCCGGGGAGTCGCTGATCCGCCGCATCCTGCAGCGCGGCATCGACCGCACTGAATTCCGCGCGATGGACCTGGACTATGCGGTTTACAGCGTCGTGGCGCCCATGATTTTCCTGGTTCTGGCCAAACACTCCACGGGCGTGTGCGTTCAAGCCAATTTCGAGATGGATCCGAAAAAATACATCGCCGCGCAGCTCGCCACGATGTTGTACGGCATGAGCGTGCCTGCTGGCGACACGGCCCACAAATCAAGGAAAGCCCCCGCATGAAGCGCTGGATCAAATGGGCCGTGGCCCTTGTCGTCATCGCGCTGATCGCCACTGGGGTGATGCGTGCCCTGGCGGCGCGCAAGGCCCAGCAGCAGGCACTGGCTGCGGCCAGCGTGGCCAGGGAGTCGCGCCAGGTGGAACTCGCCGACACCGACGTCGTCAAGGCGCAGGCGCGCGAAGTAGCGCAAGGCGTGGCGGTATCGGGTTCGCTTAAGGCCGTCAACTCCGCCGTCATCAAGGCCCGCGTCGCCGGAGAACTGCAGGGCTTGAGCTTGCGCGAAGGCGATTTTGTCAAGGCCGGCCAGGTGATTGCGCGGATTGACGCAAGCGAGTACCAGTCGCGCGTGCGGCAGGCGCGCGCGCAGGCGCAATCGGCCAAGGCCCAGGTCGACGTGGTGCAGCGCCAGTACGACAACAACAAGGCGCTGGTGGACCAGGGCTTTATTTCCAGAACCGCGCTGGAATCCTCGCTGGCCAACCTGAATGCGGCGCAGGCGACTTACCGCGCGGCGCTGGCTGCGACCGAAGTTGCCTCCAAATCGGTGGAAGACACGGTGCTCAAGTCGCCCATTTCCGGCCAGCTGTCGCAGCGCCTGGCGCAGCCCGGCGAGCGCGTCGGCGTCGACGCCAGGATTGTTGAAGTGGTCGATTTAAGCCAGCTGGAACTGGAGGCCTCTTTGGGCGCGCTTGATGCCATGGCCGTGCGGGTCGGCCAGAGCGCCGAACTGCAAATTGAGGGCAGCCCGCAAACCATCAAGGCCCAGGTCGTGCGCATCAACCCAAGCGCGCAGGCCGGCAGCCGCAGCGTGTTGGCCTATCTGCGCATAGACAACCCGGGCGGCGCAGCCTTGCCGCTGCGCCAGGGCCTGTTTGTGCAGGGCTCGCTGGGCACGGCCAGCGTCCCGCTGCTGTCGCTGCCGCTCAGCGCGGTGCGCAGCGACAAGCCGGCGCCTTACGTGCAGACAGTAGAAAACGGCCAGGTCGTTCACCGAGCGGTTGAGCTTGGCGCGCGCGGCAGCGCCGACGGCCAAACGCTGGTCGCCATCAAGGGGCTGGCCGAAGGCGCGCTGGTGATTCGCGGCGAAATCGGCGCCTTGCGCGAAGGCACGCAGGTACGGTTTACGCCGATGGTCACCCCGACTACTCCGGCCCGTACAACTTCGCCCGTCAAACCGGCGCCTTGAGGCCACGCCGCCATGTGGTTCACCCAGGTCAGTCTGAAAAATCCGGTGTTCGCCACCATGGTCATGCTAGCCATCGTGGTGCTTGGCCTTTTCTCCTACCAGCGCATGCAGGTGGACCAATTCCCCAACATCGACTTTCCGGTGGTGGTGGTGACGGCCGACTACCCCGGCGCTTCGCCCGAGATTGTTGAAAGCGAAGTCACCAAGAAAATCGAGGAAGGCGTCAACTCGATTGCCGGCATCAACACGCTGACTTCGCGTAGCCTGGAAAGCCAGGCCATCGTCATCATCGAGTTTCAGCTTTATGTGGACGGGCGCAAGGCGGCTGAAGATGTGCGCGAAAAAATCGCGGCGATCCGGCCCAGCTTTCGCACCGAAGTGAAAGAGCCGCGCGTCTTGCGCTTTGACCCGAGCAGCCGCGCCATCTGGTCTATTGCGGTTATGCCAGATATGGCCCCCACGCTTGCCACTGCGTGTGCTGCGCTGCCCCCCGAGGGGGCGCGCGCTTGCTTGGAGCGGTCCGGCGCGGCGCGCCAGACCGCCCAACTCAGTGCGGTCGAACTGACCAACTGGGCTGACCAGGTGCTGAAAAAACGCCTGGAAAATGTCCGTGGCGCCGGTTCGGTCGCGCTGGTGGGCGGCACCAAGCGCGAGATCAATGTCTACCTCAATCCGCAGGCCATGGAATCACTCGGCATCAGCGCCGACCAGGTCGTCAATGCCGTGCGCAACGAGAACCAGGACCTGCCGGTGGGCGCGATCCGCTCGCTGGCGCAAGAGCGCGCAGTCAAGATCGATGCGCGCATGCAGCGGCCCGAGGACTTTGGCAAAATCATTGTGGCGCGCAAGGCCCCGGCCAGCGCCAACGGTAGCGGCAGCACCGGCGCGCCGGTGACTGTGGACCAGGTCGCGCGTATTGCCGACGGCGCCCAGGAACTCGATACGCTGGCGCTGTACAACGGCCAGCGCACTTTGCTGCTGACGGTGCAAAAAGCGCAGGACGAAAACACCATAGGCGTGGTGGACGGGCTTAACAAGGCCGTCGCCGAGATGCAGCCCCTGCTGCCGCCGGGCGTGCGGCTGGAACTGATCACCGACGGTTCGCGCCCGATACGCGTGGCGGTTGAAAACGTGCGCCGCACGCTGATAGAAGGCGCGCTGCTGACGGTGCTGATCGTCTTTTTGTTTCTCAACTCCTGGCGCTCCACCGTGATCACCGGGCTGACGCTGCCGATTTCCATCATCGGCACCTTTTTGTTCATGAACCTGTTCGGCTTCACCATCAACATGATCACGCTGATGGCGTTGTCGCTGTGCGTGGGGCTGCTGATTGACGACGCCATCGTGGTGCGCGAAAACATCGTGCGCCATGTGCAGATGGGCAAGACGCCCTATAACGCCGCGCTCGACGGCACACAGGAAATCGGCCTGGCCGTGCTGGCCACCACGTTTTCCATCGTCGCGGTGTTTTTGCCGATTGGCTTCATGGGCGGCATCATCGGCAAGTTTTTTCACGAGTTCGGCATCACCATCGTCGCGGCGGTGTTGATCTCGATGTTCGTCAGCTTCACGCTGGACCCGATGCTCTCCAGCATCTGGCACGACCCGTCGATTGAAGCGCAGGGCAAGCATCACAAGCCCGTCACTTTTTATGACAAGACCATTGGCCGCGTCACCGGCTGGTTTGACCGCGCCACCGAATCGCTGATTGAAAGCTACCAAGGCATCTTGCGCTGGTCGCTGGTGAACAAACTAACCACGCTGGCGCTCGCCGTGGTGATTTTTGCGATCAGCATCGTCATGGTGCCGCTGCTGGGCACCGAGTTTGTGCCCAAGGCCGACTTCTCGGAAACCTCGCTCAACTTTTCTACGCCGCAAGGCTCGTCGCTGGAAACCACCGAGGCCAAAGCGCGCCAGGTGGAAGCCATCGTGCGTGAGTTTCCCGAGGTGAAGTACACGCTGGTCACGCTCAACACCGGCAATGCACAGGGCAAGACATCGGCCAGCATCTATGTGCGCCTGGTCGACCGCAAGGCGCGCACGCGCAGTGCAGATGAGATGTCGGGCGTGTTGCGCGAGCGCCTGCGGCAGGTGCCAGGCATGACCGTGACGCATGTCGGCCTGCTTGACGCGGTGGGCGGCAACAAGCAGGTCGAGTTTTCGCTGCAAGGCCCGGACCTGAAGGAGCTGGAGCGCCTGAGCCGCGTCGTCAGCGACAAGATCCGGGGGATTCCCGGCCTGGTCGATCTGGACTCTAGCGTCAAGGCCGACAAGCCGGTGATTGAAATCGCGGTGCGTCGCGATGCTGCGTCGGATCTGGGGCTGTCGGCCTCGCAGATTGCGGCCGCGCTGCGCACCCTGGTGGCGGGGCAGACCGTGGGCAACTGGCGCGCTGCCGACGATCAGACTTACGACGTCAATGTGCGCCTGGCGCCCGATGCGCGCAACGCACCGCAAGACCTGGCGCGCCTGCCCTTCATGAGCAGCGCCGTCGGCAACAACGCCGACGGCTCCTCGCGCATCGTGCGGCTCAGTCAGCTGGCCAGCGTCAAGGAAAGCACCGGGCCCAACCAGATCAACCGGCGCGACCTGGTGCGCGAAGTCGCGCTCAACGGCAATGTCTACAACCGCTCGGCCGGCGAGGTGTCGAGCGACATCAAGGCGGTGCTGGACGGCTTTAATTTTCCGCCGGGTTACCGCTACCAGTTCAGCGGTTCCACCAAAAACATGGCCGAGTCCTTCGGCTATGCCGTGTCGGCCCTGGTGATGGCGATCTTGTTCATCTACATGATTCTGGCCAGCCAGTTCAAGAGCTTTTTTCAGCCGCTGGCCTTGATGACCTCGCTGCCACTGACGCTGATCGGCGTGGTGCTGTCCTTGCTGCTGTTTCGCTCTACGCTGTCAATGTTCTCCATCATCGGCATCGTCATGCTGATGGGACTGGTCACCAAGAACGCCATATTGCTGGTCGACTTTGCCATCCGCATGCGCGAAGACAGCACCGACGTGGACGGCCACCGCGTTCCCGGCATGGAACGCAGCGAAGCCTTGCTGCACGCCGCCAAAGTCAGGCTGCGCCCTATCCTGATGACCACGCTGGCGATGATTTTCGGCATGGTGCCGCTGGCCTTTGCCTTGAGTGAGGGCTCCGAGCAGCGCGCGCCCATGGGCCAGGCCGTGATCGGCGGCGTCATTACCTCTTCACTGCTGACGCTGGTCGTGGTGCCTGTGACCTACTGCTACATGGACGATCTGGCCCAGTGGTTCAAGCGCAAGTTTGGCAAGAAACTGCTTAGCACACCCGCGCTGGAGGCCAAGACCAGCCCCGCCAGCCCCGCCAGCGTCAAACCGCGCGGCTAAAATCAAGGGTTTACCTCTCATGCACGCCGCTTCTTCTCTCACTCCCCAACCAACAGGCCCCGCCATGAACTACGAACAAGCTCGCTTCAACATGATTGAGCAGCAAATACGCCCTTGGGAAGTGCTGGACAACCAGGTCCTTTCCCTACTTGCAGTGATCAGACGCGAAGATTTTGCGCCGCTGGCCCACAAGGCGCTGGCCTTTGTCGACATGGAAATTCCGCTGCCGCCGCAGCACAATGCCGGCCAGTGCATGCTGGCGCCCAAGGTTGAAGCGCGCCTGCTGCAAGACCTGGCCGTGCAAAAGCACGAAAAAGTGCTTGAAATCGGTACCGGCTCCGGCTACATGGCCGCGCTGCTGGCGCACTGCGCGCAGCAGGTCATCACGCTGGAAATCGAGCCTGCGTTGGTCGACAGCGCACGCCGCAATCTGCAAAGGGCCGGCATCTACAACGCAGAAGTGCGCCTGGCTGACGGCGCGGCCAACCTGGCTGAAGCTGTCTCCGACAACGGCCCGCTGCGCGGCCCTTTTGACGTGATTGTGCTGAGCGGCTCGGTAGCCGAGGTGCCGGCAGCGCTGCTGGACCTGCTCAAGGTCGGCGGGCGGCTGAGCGCCATCACCGGTTTTGAGCCCATGATGCGCGCCACCTTGATCACGCGCGTCAGCCAGGACGGCTGGCGCACGACGCAGGCCTGGGACACCGTGGCGCCGCGGCTGCTCAATTTTCCGGAACCATCGACATTCACTTTCTGAAACCCTGCATAAGCCGAATAAGCCGCAAAAGGTAGCTTGATGATTTCCCAACTGAATCCTTCCGATTTCGCCGCCTGGCGCGACCGCGCCACGGCAGCGGCCAGCCTTCCGCTGGTGCTTGACGTGCGCGAGCCCTGGGAGGTGCAGACCGCCTCGGTCAAGCCGGACGGCTTCACGCTGCTAACCATTCCCATGCGCGAGCTTCCGGCGCGTCTGGCCGAGTTGCAATCCAGCCACACCGATCAGCCAATCGCCTGCCTGTGCCACCACGGCATGCGCAGCCTGCAGGTCGCCAACTACCTGGCGCAAAGCGGCTTTACCCAAGTGGTCAATCTGCAAGGCGGCATTGACGCCTGGTCGCAGCAGCTCGATCCGTCGGTTCCGCGTTACTGAACGGGTTTCATTGAGGCGGACTTGAGCCGACCGCTTGATTTTTATTGGCTGATTCGTTAATTTTTTCTGATTCACTCATTCCTTCAGGACGCTCATGACCACGCCCCAGAAACTGTCGACGTCCCATTTTTCAGTTCGTCCCTTGTCGACGGCAATCGCCTTGGCGCTGGCAGCGCTTGCCCCGCTGGCACAGGCCCAGAGTCTGCTTGAACTGTACGAATCGGCCCGGGCGTTTGACGCGACCTACCAGTCGGCCAAGCTGCAGTACGACGCCAACCTGGCGCGGGCCGATCAGGCCAAGGCGGGCATCTTGCCGACGGCAGGCCTGGGCGCCGGCGTGTCGCGCACCGCTTTTGTAAACACCAGTCCGCCGATAGACCGCAGCTTCAATTCGCAAAATGCCACGCTGTCCGTGACGCAACCGCTGTACCGACCCGGCAACTGGGCCACTTACGAGCAGGGCTTCAAGCAGGTAGAGCTGGCGCGGGCCCAGCTTGAAAGTGCCGAGCAGGACCTGATCGTGCGCACCAGCCAGGCTTACTTCGACGTGCTGGCCGCGCAGGACACGCTGACCTTTGTGCAGGCGCAGAAAGCCGCCGTCAATGAGCAGCTGGCTTTCGCCAAGCGCAACTTCGAAGTGGGCACCTCGACCATCACCGACAGCCGGGAAGCGCAGGCGCGCTACGACCTGGTGCTGGCGCAGGAAATCGCCGCCGAAAACGACTTGCGCGTCAAGAAAATCGCGCTTGACCAGCTGGTTGGAAAAGCCGAATCCGCGCCCAAAGGTTTGCTGGCTCCGGTGAATCTGCCGCCACTGCTGCCGGCCGATGCCAATGCCTGGGTCCAGCAATCAGAAGCCGTCCATCCCAGCATTCGCCAGGCGCAGTCGGGGCTGGACATTGCCGAGCTGGAAGTGAAGAAAGCGGAAGCCGGCCACAAACCCACGCTGGACGCCAGCGCCAGCTACAACGTCACCAACAACCCCTCGGGTTCAGCGACTTCGACCAGCACCGCGTCCACCCGCGTCAACACGGGCAGCGTGGGCCTGCTGCTCAATGTCCCGCTGTTTGCCGGCTTTGCCACGCAAAACCGCGTCCGGGAAACGCTCTCGCTGAAAGACAAGGCGCGCAGCGACCTGGAAGGCGCGCGCCGCGCCGTGGCCCAGAGCACCCGCACCGCCTACTTCGGCGTGCTGTCGGGTCAAGGCCAGGTCAAGGCACTGGAGGCCGCCGAGCTGTCCAGCCAGAGCGCGCTGGACGCCAACAAGCTGGGCTACCAGGTCGGCGTGCGCATCAATATCGACGTGCTCAACGCGCAAAGCCAGCTGTTTCAGACCAAGCGCGACCTGGCGCAGGCGCGCTACAACGTGCTGCTGGGCGGCCTGCGCCTGCGCCAGGCCAGCGGTAGTTTGCGTCCCGAGGATTTGCAGCAGATCAATGGCTTGCTGGTCAGGTAGCCACTACCTCGCGAGCGGCGTTCAAATCTCGGGCTTAGGCATCAAATTGGCCTCTATCCCAATGAATACGGGCGTAAGCAGCTATACATTTGATAGCATTCAATCGCCCAGTCGGTAATGCGGCTTTCGGCTTTTTTCCGTTTCCAGATCATTCTTGAACGCGAAGGCAAAGGCGAAGCGACGACAGTACAGACGAACGGCTGGCGAAGCCGACAAAGTGCACGGATGATGTGGAAATGGGATTAGCGCACCAGCTGGTTGAGCTGGATGATGGGCAGCAGCACCGCCAACACGATCAGCATCACGACCACGCCCATGGCCACAATCAGCAGCGGCTCCAGGATGGTGGCGAGTTGCATGGCGCGGCGCTGCACCTCGGTGCTCAACTGCGTTGCGGCGCGCAGCAGCATGACGGCCAAAGTGCCGGTCTGCTCGCCCAAACGGGCAAACATGGGCAGCAGGCCGGGGAAACGTTTTTTAGACGCCAGCGCCGACGCCAGCGGCGCGCCTTCGCGCACCATCACCAGGGCGTCCAGCGCATCGGCGCGCATGGCGCGGTTGTGCAGCGTTTCGGCGGCGGCCTGCAAGGCCTTCAGAATGGGCACGCCGGCCGCCGCCAGCATGGCCAGGGTTGAAGCAAAGCGCGCTGCGTTGTAGCTGCGGGCCAGCTTGCCAAGAATCGGCAGCTTCAGCCAGGCAGCATCAAAACGCAGGCGAAAAGCCTCCATCGTCAAGGCGTAACGGACGCCGAATGCTATCAAAACCAGAGCAATCAAAGCCCATAAGCCGTAGCCGCGGACAAACTGGCTGATGGCCAGCATAGCCACCGTGAGCCACGGCAAGGCGCGCTTGCTGCCGGCAAAGACGTTGGCCACCTGGGGCACCACGTAGCCGACCAAAAACAGCACGATGACGAAGGCCACGCAGGTGACGATGGCCGGATACAGCGCAGCGCCTATCAGTTTGGCCTGCAGCGCCAGGCGCTCTTCCAGGTCGGTGGCCAGGCGCTCCAGCACCAGGCCCAAGTGGCCGCTTTGTTCGCCCGCGCCCACCACCGCGACATAGATGTCGGCAAACTCGCGCGGATAGTGGCCCAGCGCCTTGGCAAACCCGGAGCCGGCATTGACTTCGGCGCGCAAGGCGGCCACCAGACCGCGTTGCCGCTCATCCTCGGCCTCGTCGGCCAGCGCCGTCAGGGCCCGTTCGAGCGGCAGGCCGGCGCTGACCAAGCCGGCCAGCTGGCGTGTCCAGATCGCCAGTGCAGCGGCGTTGAAGACGCGCGAGCGCCACAGTGTCATGTTCAGCGACAGGCCTTGCGAACCGCGGCCCTGGGCGCCCGACGATCCATTGGCCACCGTATCGACCCCGAGCGGCACCAGGCCGCGGGCGCGCAACAGGCCACGCGCGCCGCGCGCGGTGTCGGCTTCGATCACGCCCTTGGCGGTGCGTCCATCGGCATCGACGGCTTCAAAGGAAAAGGCTGGCATCGGTTCAGTTCCGCTTTAGTTGCGCTTCAGTCTGGGCCCTAGTCCCTAGTCCCGGGTGACGCGCACCAGCTCTTCACGCGAAGTCACGCCAGCGGCTATCAGCCGTTCACCGTCTTCGCGCATCAGCGCCATGCCCTGGGTGATGCCGGCGCTGCGGATGTCGGCTTCGCTGGCCTGGTTGTGGATCAGCGCGCGTATCGCGACGTTGGTGACCAGCAGTTCGAACACGCCGGTGCGGCCGCTGTAGCCGCTCTGCCCACACTCGGCGCAACCGACCGGGTGGTAGCCTCCCTGCCGCAGCGGGTCGGCGCTTACCACCTCTTTGCAATGCGGGCAGAGCTTTCGCACCAGGCGCTGCGCCAGCACGCCGAGCAGCGAGGA
This sequence comes from Polaromonas sp., assembly GCF_012927455.1. Classification (GTDB taxonomy): domain Bacteria; phylum Pseudomonadota; class Gammaproteobacteria; order Burkholderiales; family Burkholderiaceae_C; genus Polaromonas. The sequence goes on from NZ_JABBPE010000008.1 coordinate 16,168, forward strand.
GCTCAGTAAAAAAGGCTCCACGCCCATGTCGGTCAGGCGCGTGACGGCGCTGGCCGCGTCGTTGGTGTGCAGCGTCGCCAGCACCAGATGGCCGGTGAGCGAGGCCTGAATGGCGATTTGCGCGGTTTCAAAGTCGCGGATCTCGCCGATCATGATGATGTCCGGGTCTTGGCGCAAGATAGCGCGCAGCGCTTTGGCGAAGTCCAGGTCTATCTTCGGGTTGACCTGGGTCTGGCCGACGCCGGGCAGTTCGTATTCGATCGGGTCTTCCACCGTCATGATGTTGGCACTGGAGGCGTCCAGCTTACCCAGCGCGGCATACAACGTGGTGGTCTTGCCCGAGCCGGTCGGTCCGGTGACCAGGATGATGCCGTGCGGCTGGGAAATCAGCTCCTCAAAGCGCCTCAGGGTGTCGCCCTGCATGCCGACTGCGGGCAGCGTCAGCTTGCTCTCGCTTTTGTCGAGCAATCGCAGCACGGCGCGCTCGCCGTGCGCGCTCGGCAAGGTCGACACGCGCACGTCGACTGCGCGCGTGCCTATGCGCAGGCTGATGCGGCCGTCCTGCGGCAGGCGCTTTTCGGCGATGTCGAGCTCGGCCATGATTTTCAGGCGAGAGATCAGCGCGGCGTGCAGCGCGCGGTTGGGCTGCACCACCTCGCGCAGCGTACCGTCTACCCGAAAGCGCACGGCGGAGTGGCGCTCATAGGGCTCGATATGAATGTCGCTGGCGCCGTCGCGCGCGGCCTGCGTCAGCAAGGCGTTGAGCATGCGGATGATGGGCGCGTCGTCACTGGTCTCCAGCAGATCTTCCACCGCCGGCAGGTCCTGCATCATGCGCGACAGGTCGGCGTCGGACTCAACTTCGCTGACCACGGCGGCGGCACTCGACTCGCCCTGCGCGTAGGCGCTGCTGATGCGCTGCACCAGAGCGTTGGCATCCAGTGTCTCGACCGCCAGATTGTCCTGTGCGTGGCGGCGTACCAGTTCACTGAGCGCCTGACGGTCGCTGGCGGCGTGCAGCCACAGCGTCAGGCGGCCAGCGTCTTCGCCCAGCAAAAGCTGGTGCGTGCGGGCGAAAGCGTAGGGCAGCAGATAGCGCATGGTCAGGGCATGGTCAGGGAAGGTTTAGCGCGACGATTCCGGCGCCATCCATGGCGGCGCACCGGGCGTAGTGGGCACAACGGGGGCCGGACGCGACGGCGTTTTGGGTGGTGACTGGCCCTCGGGCGCCGTCGGCGTGCCGCGCGTTGGCGCCGACGGCAGGACCGGCGCGGTATTGACCGGAAACACTGCGCTTTGCGCCGGCTGGGTATTTTGTTGCAAGCCGCGCATCAGGTCATAGCGGTCCAGCGACAACTCGTCACTGCGCTGCGCATCGCGCACCACCACGGGACGCAGAAACACCATCAGGTTGGTCTTTTTGCGCGAACGCGTTTCGCTTTTGAACAGGTTACCAAACAGCGGAATGTCACCGACCAGCGGGACTTTGTCCTGGTTACCCGCGTACTCGTCTTGCAACAGGCCGCCTAAAACCACGATAGCGCCGTCATCAACCAGCACGTTGGACTCGATTGAGCGCTTGTTGGTGATCAGCCCGCTTGGCGAATTGACGGAATTGGCCTGCACGCTGGAGACTTCCTGGAATATCTGCAGCTTGACGGTGCCGTTCTCGCTGATCTGCGGCTTGACCCGCAGCGTCAGCCCCACGTCCTTGCGCTCTATGGTCTGAAACGGGTTGACCGCGCCGTTGTTGCCGCCACCGGTGTTGGTGAACTGACCGGTGACAAAGGGCACGTTCTGGCCAATCACGATTTTGGCCTCTTCATTGTCCAGCGTCAGCAAGTTGGGCGTCGACAAGATATTGCCGTCGCCGCTGGTTTCAAGAAAGCGCGCCAGAGCGCCCAGCACGTAAACGCCGCCTATCTTGTTCACCAAACCAAAATTCAACCCCGGGCTGGGTGGGGTGGTGAGCGTACCGCTGGCAGCACCCGTGGCGAGCGAAATTATGTTGCTGCCGCCGCTGCCGAAGTTGGTGCCCAGCAGGCCGACCGAGCTGTCGCCCTTTTTCCCCAATGCGCCCTGCCACTGGATGCCGAACTCGGCCGCCTTGTCGGCATTGACCTCGGCAATCAGGCTTTCAACAAAGACCTGGGCGCGCCGCGCGTCCAGCAGGTCGATGACGGCGCGCAACTGGCGGTACTGCGGCTCCGGCGCACTGATGATGAGCGAATTGGTTGAGGTGTCGGCCTGGATTTGGCCACCCGTTGAAGGTTGCGACGAAGTGGCAAACGAGCCCGTCGCCCCGCCGGCGCCGCCAGCACCACCACCAGCCGGCGCCGCGCCGCCCGGCGCTGCCGTGTTTGAAAGGCCGGAGAGGCCAGACAGCGCCGCCCCGCTGGCACCGCCTGAAGCGCCGGTGGCGCCCCCTGAAATGGCGGCCCGCAGCGTGGCGGCGAGCCGGCTGGCATCGGCATTTTTCAGGTAAACCACGTGGATATTGCCACTGGCACCGTTGCTGTCGCCACCGGGCTGGTCCAGTCTTTCGACCAGTGCGCGCGCCAGCGCGGTACGCGCCGGGTTGGCGGCGCGCACAATCACCGCATTGCTGCGCGGCTCTGCGATGATGGTGGTCTTGAACGAGCTATCGGACTGGCCCTGACCCGCTGCGGTGGCGGCGCCAGAATCCATCAAGCGAATCACCAGCGGCACGATGTCAGACGCGATGGCGTGCTTCAGCACAATGATTTCCATATCACTGGCATTCGGCACATCGAGCGCGGCAACGATGCGCGCCATGCGCTGCAGGTTGTCGGTGTAGTCGGTAATGATCAGCGAGTTGTTGCCAGGATTGACGTTGATGGTGTTGTTAGGACTGATCAGCGGACGCAGCACCGGCACCAGGTTGTTGGCGGTCTCGTAGTTCAGGCGAAAGATCTGCGTGGCGATCTGGTTGCCGGGTCCGCGTACCGAACTGGTGCTGACGCTGCCGCCCTGCAGCTTGGCGTCGGCTTCGGGTACTACCTTGGACAAACCGGAAGCTTCCACCACGGTAAAGCCTTGCAGCCGCAAGGCCGCCAGAAATTGATCGTAGGCAGCCGCTTTGGAGACCGGCTGGTCGGTGTTCAGATTCATGGTGCCGCGCACCCGGGGGTCTACCACCACGCTGCGCCCGGTGATCACGCCAATGGTGCGCGCCACCTCGGCAATCTCGGCATTGGCAAAGCTCAGCGTCACTTTCTCGCTGGCGCGCGGTGCCGGTGTCGCCTTTTTCTGGGCATAAACAAGGCCCGAGGGAGCCGTCAGCAGCAGGCTGACAACTATTAAAAATGAAGTAACTTTTTTCATGGGCCCTACCCTATGGTGATGACAGAGCGCGGTCCGCTGCGCCTGCCAATAATATTCAGAAAATTCGCCAGGGCGGCCTCGCGCTCCGGCGCGGCGCTGGCCTCGCCGGAAAAGCGCAGGCGTGAGCCGGCCCATTGACCACTGCCAGTCAATTGCAGACTGCCTTCAATCGTTTCGAGCTTCAGACCAACGGCGGTCCCGCCTTCCAGGCGCAGGCGGTAGCTGCCCATGGGCCGCAGTGTTGACAAGCGCGAGCTCATGTCGCGCGCTTCCAGTTCGGCGCTGCCCGCCACCTGCAGCCGGCCGGCTTTCCATTCGGCGCTAAAAGCCCTGGTTTGCAGATTCAGATTACCGCTTGGCTGAAGGGTGTTCCAGGGTGTGCCCAAGCCGGCCAGTACCGCGGCCGGCCACTGCGACTGCGCGTCCGCCAGATCGACGCGCAGACCGCTCAGCCGCGGCAGCAGGCGCAGCTGCAGCGCTTCAGGCGTGCAGCAGACGGCCAGCACCGACAACCGCAGGCCGGTCAGAGCGGGACGCAGCGTCCACTGCACCCGATCGGGCAAGGCGGCGACGTCCTGGCTGCCGGCGCCGCCGCTCAGCAGCAGCTGGGCCGACCCCTGCCAGAGCGTGCCGCGCGGCTCGGCCAGCACGATGCGCTGTCCGCTGGTGTTGTAGATGACATCAGCCAGCCAGCGCGCCGGGGCAAACAGCACCAGCGCCAGCAAAACGCCAAGCAGTGCGCCGCACCAGGCCCAGGTAGCCGCGCGTAGCGCGGGCTGTCCGGCAGGACGCGCCGGCGCGCCACGGGAGGGGCGACGCAGCGCGGAGGAGACCAGGGTCATCGCCGGCTTCATGGCGGTAACGTCAGCACGATGCTGCCGTCCCAACCCGTGCGGGCAGCGTTCAGACTTAGGCGCGCCTCTAAAGGAAGCGCCCGGGCGCTGCTGCGTGCCTGCACCAGCCACTCGGCCAGCGCGCCGGGCGCTGCGCCCTTGAGCGTCACGGTGGCGCGGTCTCCGGCTACAGCGAGTTGCGCTGTGCCGGCGAAGCGCTCCTTGACCGACAGCTCCAGTGCCTTGCGGCCGTCTTCTGCTTTGATGCGGGGGGTGGCCTGCAGACTGGCAGCCTCAGCAGCCAAGGCGCGCATGTTTTGCAATTCGGCGTCAAGGGCGCGGTGCTGTGACTCGGCCGTGCGCAAGGTTGCCAACGCCGGCGCCAGGCCGACCCACCAAAGCAGCGCCAACAGCACCACGGCCGCCGCCGAGCCCAGCAGCAGGCGCTCACGCAGCGCCAGTGCCGCCCAGACGACCTGGCCGCGCTGCAAGGCGCCGGTCAAGGCCGCCCGCGCATTGGCCTTCAAGGCTGTGCTCCGGTGGCGCTTTTGCTGACAAGTGTCACGCCCGCTTTTGCCGCAGGTTTGACGACCCAGGTCTCGCCGTCGGCCAGGCCGCTGTAGCCGGCGGCCGTCAGGCCTTTAAGCAAGGCGCCGGCTTCGGCAGGCGGCAGCTGAAAGCCCTTCAGCGTCAACTGGTTTGATACAAATTCGATAGCAGAAGGTGCCCGAACTGTCTGGGCGTTCTCTGCAACAGCACCCAGCATGGGCTCCAGGTCGCGGGGCGACACGGCGCCGCTGGCCTGGCGCATGGTGGCGACTTCGCGCTCCATCTGCACCGGCGCATCGACCACTACCGGCACCTTGGGAAATGTCTTTTGCAGCAGGCCGCGAACCTCCGCGCTTTTGGCTTGCAGCGCCGAGCGCTCTTTAAACGCCCAGGCATTGAGTCCCAGCAGATGGGCCAGCACGAGCACGCCAAGCCCCCAGCGGGCCGGTCGCCATGCGGCGCTGCCAGCCCACTGCGCCCATACCTGCGTAGCGCGCTTGAGCAGCCGGGTATTGCCAGTGGAGGCCAGGTCGAACTGCGCCAGGTCCCAGCTTGAGCGCGCGGCACTCACCAGATTTTGCGCACTGTGCTGAATCTGCACCTTGCTGGCGAGAACCTGCTCGGCCAGCGCCGCGACGGCAGGTTCGGCAAACAGCTCGATGTCGACGTTGTCCAGGCTGGCTTCGTCGGCGCTCTCCTGGTTCAGGCCCAAGGCGCCTCGGCTGGCCAGCGCCAGCGGCAGCGTCTGCACACCATCATCGGCGCAGCGTACCAGCCAGGCGCTATCAGAACTGCCAATGGCATGCAGGGTCGGCGCGTTGCCCAGCGCCAGCGGCGCGTATTCGGGCACGACGCGCGTCACCGGCCGGCCGGCCGCTTCAAAGGTGTGCAGTGCCGCATGCAGCCAGGCCCGGTCGCAAACCGCCACCCAGGCGCTGAAACCGGGTACGGCGGCCGGCGCCAGCGCAAAGTGCAGTTCCTGCGGATCGTTGAGCACGCGCTCTTCCAGCATGCCTTCGAGCGCATTGCGCAAGCGTGCGCTGTTGACCTTGGGCAACACGATGCGGTGCCACGACAGCATGCGGGCCGGCACGACAGCCACCACTTCGCCAGCGCGTGGCAACAGCGCCAACGGCGCGCTGCCGTGATCGAGCAAGCTGCTGCTGTCCGCGTCGGCATTGGCCGCGGCGCCCGCGTCCGTGCGTTGCCAGCCGGGCGCGGCGTCGGGCGACAGCGCAAAACGCCATTCCCCGCCGGCGGGCGTGGTTGATTCAAGGGCAACAATCAGCGACAGCATGTAATGTTAAGAATAAAGTTGCTCATTGTAGGGACTGCGGCCTGGCCCCCGGTGCCGTTGCGGAAGATACGTCAGGTGCAGGATCCAGAGCAGCCCGGTCACGCCACAGGGTTTTGACATTAAGGCCGTCGCGCTGCACCAGCGAACGCTCCTCGATTACCGTACTCTCCAAGCGCAGGCGACCGCGCACTTCAAAGAAACGCGTTGTAACACTGTGATTGCCGGCGGTGATAGCGCCGGGCACATCGGGAATCAAACGGCCAACCTCCTGCAAATTGCGGAAAGGGCTGCGCGCACGCTCGTCCACCAGCCGCTGGGCCTGGGCCATCCGCAAGTCAGGGGTGCTGGCATAAATCACTTCGGCGCTGGCGGTATTGAGATTGACCGGCACGCGTTCGGGCAGCACGCAGACATAAGGCCGAAGCCGCGCAATGCTTGCAGGAGACACGCCGAGCCAGGCCAGCTGCTCAATGCGCTGCGGCAACAGCGGGGCCAGTGCGGCGGAGGCATTGTCCGGGGTGCGGTCGCTGGCGTTGCGCAAATTTTCTGCCATTTTTGACAGCTCGGACTGCGGCAGGCCCAGCAGCTCGAACAAGCGGGTGAACGCCAGCAGATCGGGCGCGGACACCTTGTTGCCGGCAATCAAATTGTTGACATTCAGGTGGGACTGCATGTCCTCAATCTGACCCGACAAAAAGACATCGAGCTGGTCATCGGCACTTTCGCTGGCGCTGCTGTTCTTGTCGGCGGCCAGAAAACTGGAAAGCCGTGCTTCCTGCAGGGCCACAGCCCAGGGCTCGGACAAATAATCGGGCCCGCCGCTGCGCGCGTCCTCGCGCAGGATCAGTCGCGACCAGTCCAGCGCACCCGTCAGTATCCACGCCGCCTGCACGCGCGCGCGCTCAGCGGTTTCAATTTCCACCGCGCGCCATTGTTGCCAAAGCGCCGTCGCCGCCAGGCTGGCCACCAGCGTCACGGTGAGCATCGCCATGAGCAGCGCGGCGCCGCGCTGGCGGTTTTTAAAGCGAGCCAGGGCGTTCAAGATTTACCGCTCCGTAACCAGTCTTTCGTCACGACGCCGGTCAAGGGCTGACCAGCGGTCAGGCTCAGCACCAGCCGGATGCCGTCGGGCAAGGGCACGAGAGCGTTGCCGTTCAGCCCGGTAACCATCGGGACGTTGGCGGTAGCAGTCGTGACGGTAGTCGTGGTCGTGGACGCGCCCGAGGCAGGAACCGCCGGAACCGGAACCGCAGCAGCCAACGCCGGGTTGATACCGGTCGCACTGGCAGTGGACAGCGGGTTGCTCCAGGCATTGTTGCGGTAATAAAAAATCTGCCATTGGTCCAGCCCGAGCACGGCCACTTCGCGCTGTCTGTCAGCAGCACTGGGGCTTTGCGCCCAATTTTCCACCTGTTCCCAGGCCTCTTGCAGTTCGGCCCGGGTACGCAGCGGCGGGGACTGCCAACGCGCCCAGCTGGCCTGGCCGCCCTGCGGGCCGTCGATGACACGGCGCGCCCAGCCCACCACGCGCAAGGGGCTGCCGGCAAGGCTGGCGTCGCGCCGCGTCAGACGCAGTACCCGGCCGTCGTAGTCAATGCCGCTGACCAGCGCCGTCTCTACCACAGCGTCCAGGTCTGAGGACCACTGGCTGAGGCCGGTTTGCACGCTGACCACGCCGTCCACACGCTCGCGCATGTCGGTCTGCACGCGCGCCATGCCGTCAAGCCCGCGCCAGCTCATCAACGCCAGCAGTGCCATCACGGACAAGGCCACCAGCACCTCGATCAGCGTAAAACCGCGCGCAGGATGGCGCGCAGCACGGTGTCGAACCGATTTGCCCGCCAGGGCGCCTGCAGGGCAAGCAGTGAGCGAACCTGAAGGCCACATTTTTATAAGCGTCCCAACACGGTGGACACCACCAGCAACTGGTTGGCCGAGGCTTCGCCGCCGTCGCGCACATGGGCCTCGACGCGCCTGAAACTCGGGTTGGGGGTGGCAAAAACCGACAACGTGACGCCGAAGCCACGCCCGGCCTGCTCGCAGCTGACCACTCTGTCGCCAACGTCCGGAAACTGTTTGGACAGCCGCATCCCGACCAGCTCATTTTCCGCGCACAACTGCGCCAGCAAAGTGTCGCCCTGACGCTTGGCGTTGTGAATTAGAGCGTTGCTGGCCTGCACGCCGGCGGACAGGGCAATCGCCACAATAGCCAGTGCGACCAGGACCTCAATCAGCGTGAAACCGTGGCTTGGCGAAGTGGGCACACGCGGGCGGGTGGGGAACATGCTTCAGGGCGCCGGCGGCAACACTACAAAGGGCCGCAGACCGTCGGTGGCGATGCGCAAGCCGCGGCCTTCGTTAACCAGCGTAATGGCCTGCGCTTCGATGATGGGCTCGGGCCCGAGGATCAGGATGTGCGGATTCGGGCCCACGTCCCACTGCACGGCGCTTTGCGGGCTCTGCCAGCCCGACGGCAGCTTGTCAGCGTTGGCGCCTTCGAAAACAAAGCCCTCAGGCGTGTCGCGCCAGCGCATGACCTGACCGCTGGTACGCGAGAGCGCACGACCGGCCTCCAGCAGCGCCACCAGCCGATCACCTTCGCGCTCCAGCGCGGTCTGCGCACTGTCGCGCATGGCAAAAACCACCCCGGCCGAGCCGATGGCGATGATGCTGATGACTACCAGCAATTCGAGCAAGGTAAAGCCCGAGGCACCGCGGCGCGGCGCAATCAGCGATGACAACCCGGTGCCAAGCGTGAAGGCGGAACTTCGAGTTGCGACGCGTCCGCTTTCGCAAGCAGGAGCCGGGGAACCGGCTTCGCCGGGCCGCAGGCGCAGGCCTTGCACGCCGCACGACTGCGAGACGCAGCCGCTCTTCGTGCCGTCCAAGCCTGCGCCGGCAGGCTCGGAGCCGCGGCACTTAGCCCCCTCGGGGGGCAGCGAACCACACGCAGTGGGGAGCGTGGGGGCCAAATCCCTACTGCCAGGAGCCAAGGTCCGCATTTTTGCCTTCCCCGCCGGCTTGGCCGTCTGCGCCCAGAGACATTACATCGATCTCGCCCTTGATGCCCGGATTGAGGTATTGGTAAGGCCGGCCCCAGGGGTCGTTGGGCAGCTTTTCCAGATACGGCTTCCAGTTGGGCGGAATCGATCCGGCCGTGGGCTTGGCGATGAGTGCCTGCAGGCTTTGTTCGGCACTGGGGTAGCGCTGGTTGTCCAGCTTGTACATCTTGAGCGCATTCGTCAGGTTGTTGATGTCGGTGCGCGCGGCTGTGACGCGCGCGTCATCGGCGCGGTCCAGCACATTGGGCACGATGAGGGCAGCCAGCACGCCGATGATGACCAGCACCACCATTAGCTCGATCAGCGTGAAACCGTGTTGAACTTGCTGCCTGAGCCGTGTGGCCAAGGACTTGGGGCGGCAAAGAGCGGCAGAAAAACCGGCGCGGCTAAAAGGATTCAATATTTGCATCCTTCCATGATAATCCGGGAATGAAAAACAAATGGTCTATGCGACTGATTACCGCGCTGCTCTGGGCACTGGCCACGGCCAGCGCCGTGTACTGGGGATTGCGCTTGGGCGGGCCAGGCGCCGCACGGGCCGCACCCGCCACAATGCATGCCGCGCCTGCGGGCGACGCTTCGGCGCGGCTGGCCGCCATCGCGCGCGTGCTGGGCGACGCCCAGTCGGCAGTGGCAACTTCTGTGGACTCTGCACCCAGCCGTTTTGGACTGCTTGGGGTGGTGGCGCAAGGTAGTGGCGGCGCCGCCCTGCTGATGATTGACGGCAAGCCGGCCAAACCCTACCGCGTGGGCACCCAGCTTGAAGAGGGCCTGCTGCTGCAGTCGGTCGGACCGCGCCACGTCGTGCTGGCGGCCAGCGCCGGGGGCCCGGCGCTGCATCGGCTGGAACTGCCCGGTCCGATGGCAGCGAATTCGCCTACAGCGCCCGCCGCTCCGCTGGCCCCGCCCCAAGCCATTCCGGCGTCGCAGGCGCCCGCTATGCAACTGCCGCCCGCAGTGCAGAACCTGCAGCGCCAGCGCTCAAGCTGGCAGCCTGAGCCTGCCGCGCTTGTCGGCTAGTCCATCAAGACCCGGCCGAGCCATTCTGAAGAAAAGGCTGCAGCGCCTGAAGAGTATGCGCTGTCGCACCACGGTTGCGAGCGGCAAATGCCAGGCTGGCTGACACGGCACCGGCCCGCGCCTGCCGGTCGCCCAGCAGCTGCAGCGCCGCCTGCAGCGCCTGCGGCAGATCGGCCGCGCGCTGCGCCGCGCCAACGGTTTCGGCCTGTTCGGCGGCTTCGGCAAAATTGAAGGTGTGCGGCCCCATCACCACCGGGCAGCCGCAGGCGGCGGCTTCGATCAGGTTTTGCCCGCCCAGCGGCTCAAAGCTGCCTCCCAGCAAGGCCACTTCGCTGAGCGCGTAATACAGCGCCATCTCGCCGATCGAATCGCCCAGCCAGATGTCGGCCTGCAGTGCCTCCTCGCTGTCGGCCGGGCCAGCCAGCCAGCTGGAACGGCGCGACACGCGCAGGCCCTGCTTTTCAGCCAGCGCCTGCACTTCGTCAAAGCGCTGCGGATGACGCGGCACGACGAGGAACTGGCAGCTTGCCGGGACACTGCTTGCTACTAGATTGATAGCTGATTGCGCCCGTCTTTTCTGGGTTAGAGCCATTATTTCCTGGAAAAATAGCTCTTCTTCGCCGTCCCGCGAGCTGGCGAACATCAGCACCGGCTGCGCGCCGCTGCTTGGCGCCCTGCGGCCCAGCGCCTGCCGCCACGCCCTGCCCTGCGCCAGCTGGCCAGCGTCCGGGGTGGCGTCAAACTTCAGGTTGCCAAAGACACCGGCCACCTTGGCGCCGAGTCGGCCAAAGCGTTGCGCGTCGCCCTCGGTCTGCGCGTACACCGCCGCCAGTGCGCCGTAGGCCGGGCGCGACAGCGGCGCCATGCGCAGCGCCTGCTGCAGGGATTTGTCAGACAGCCGGCCATTGACCAGCAGCAGCGGAATAGCCAGCGCTTGGGCTGCCGCCACCGTGTTGGGCCAGACTTCAGTCTCCATCAGCAGGCCCAGCCGCGGCTTGAAGTGCTGGAAAAACCCGGCTACGGCGGCCGCGCTGTCCCACGGCTGCCAGACCTGAACATCGCCCGGCCGGATCAACCCCAGCCCCTCGGCGCGCCCGGTCGCCGTGCCATGCGTGAGCAAGATGCGCAGCCCCGGATGCTGCGCCCGCAGCGCTTCGATCAGCAAGGCCGCCGTGCGCGTTTCACCCAGCGAGACGGCATGCAGCCACACCAGCTCGGAGCACGGCTCGGCCGGCTGGCTGTAAACGCCAAAGCGCTCTTCCACCGCTTGCAGGTAGCCGGCCTCCTGCCCGCCCCGGCGCGCCAGCTTGCGGCGCAGCAGCGGCTGGCCGAACCGCATCAGCAGCGAATAGACGCCGAGGGCAAACGAGTTCATGCGGCGCTCATACGGCGCTCATGCAGCAGAGCCGGCGGCGGCCATGACAGCCCCGTTGCGCTGCTGGCAGCCCAGCCAGGCCTGCCAGACCGCATCGACCGAGGGCGTTGGCTGCGCAAATACGCTGACCTGCCGCGCTACTCCAGATTGCTTTTCAGGCGGCTGCGGCCCGGTGCGCCAGGCGGTGTCAAAGTTGTAGATCTGCACATGCGGCAAGTCCAGCGCCACGGCGATGTGGCTGACGCCGCTGTCAACGCCGATCACGCCCGCGCACTGCGCCAATGCTTTAGTCAAGGCATCGAGCGCCAGCAGCGGCCAGACCAGCACGGGCTCGCCGGATTTACCACCTTGATTGAGCCCCTGCGCAATCGCCTGACTCGTCAGCAGTTCGCTGGCGCTGCCATGCGGCAAGGCAACTTGCCAGCCCGCCGTCTGCAGGCGCAGGCCGAGCGCGACCCAGTGGGCCAGCGGCCACTCCTTGTCGGCGCGCGAGGTGCCATGGACCAAAGCTACGGCCCTGGGGCGGGCATTAGTTGCTATCGTTTCAGGAGCTGCTTGCGCCCGCCCTGCTTGGGTTACAGGCCTATTTAATCCAAAGTCTGGGGCAGACTGCAGGGCGTAGCCGAGCGCCTGCGCCGCCAGCTCGCGCGAGCGCTGCACCGCGTGAATGTGCGGCGGCATGCGCAGCGCCACGTCAGCGACCCAGCGTGTCGGCGCCTCGTAGCTAGAGCCTTCGGTTTGATTGGCCAGCGCGAAACGCCGGCCAGCGGTCGCGAGCCGCGCCAACCGCGCCACCAGTGCAGATTTCGCCAGCCCCTGCAGATCAATGACGGCGTCATAAGCGTCTTGCTGCAGCTGTGCGCGAAAGGCCCGCCATTCCTGGCGCGTTGTGGCGGCCAGCGGCGCCTTGCGCCAGCGCCTGATCTGGCAGGCAATGACGCAGTGTACGCCAGGATGCAGCGCCAGCAACGGCGCCAACGACTTTTCTACGACCCAGTCAACCTGCGCGCCGGGCAGGGCGGCGTGAATATCCTGCACGACGGGCAGGGCATGCACCACATCGCCCAAAGACGACAGCTTGACCAGAAGGATTTTGACCCCCACGCTTCCCGCTTCGCGTGGTTCGCTGCCCCCCGAAGGGGCTGGCCTTGCTTGGGGCGGCCCGGCGCAGAATCCTGAAACCCCCACGCTTCCCGCTTCGCGTGGTTCGCTGCCCCCCGAGGGGGCTGGCCTTGCTTGGGGCGGCCCGGCGCAGAATCCTGAAACCCCCACGCTTCCCGCTTCGCGTGGTTCGCTGCCCCCCGAGGGGGCTGGCCTTACTTGGGGCGGCCCGGCGCTGCGGCCGTCGGCGTCCAGAGCGGTCGATTCACCGACGGCGCGACTCACTTGGCGGCTCAATGCGCCGCAGCAGCAATCTGCGCGTCGGGCTTGACGCTGCGCAGCAGGGCCAGCATGTCGGCTTCGATGCGATGCAGCGCCTCGGGTGTGTGGCCTTCGAAGCGCAGCACCAGCACCGGCGTGGTGTTGGAGGCGCGAATCAGCCCGAAGCCGTCCGGCCAGTCGACGCGCACGCCGTCGATGGTGGAAATTTTTGCGGGCGCCGGGAAAGACGCCGCCTTGGTCAGCGCCTCCACGACGGTGTGCGGCTCGCCTTCCTTGCAGGCGACGTTGAGTTCGGGCGTGCTGAAGCTGGTCGGCAGGCTGTTGAGCAAAACCCCTGCGTCGGCCACGCGGCTGACGATTTCCAGCAGGCGCGCGCCAGCGTAGGTGCCGTCGTCAAAGCCGTACCAGCGCTCCTTGAAGAAAATGTGGCCGCTCATCTCGCCACCCAGCGGAGAGTTGACTTCCTTCATCTTGGCCTTGATCAGCGAATGGCCGGTTTTGTACATCAGCGGCACGCCGCCGGCCGCTTCGATCTCGGGCGCGAGGCGCTGCGAGCATTTCACGTCAAACAAAATCGTGCCGCCCGGCACGCGCGACAGCACGTCTTTGGCAAACAGCATCATCTGCCGGTCCGGGTAGATGTTCTGGCCGTCCTTGGTGACGATGCCGAGGCGGTCGCCGTCGCCGTCAAACGCCAGCCCCAGTTCGGCATCACCGCTTTGCAGCGCGTTGATCAGGTCCTTCAGGTTTTCCGGCTTGCTCGGGTCGGGGTGGTGATTGGGAAAGTTGCCATCGACCTCGCTGAACAGCTCGGTCACCTCGCAGCCCAGGGCGCGAAAAATTGCCGGCGCCGAGGCACCGGCAATGCCGTTGCCCGAATCAATGACGATTTTCAAAGGGCGTGCGAGCTTGATACCGGACACGATGCGATCGCGGTAGTCTTTTTCAACATTCTCCTGGCTGATGGTGCCGCCTTGCGCCGGTAGCGTCCAGCGCTCAGACTCCATCAGGGTTTTGAGCGCCTGAATCTCGTCCCCATAAATCGCGCGCCCGGACAGCACCATCTTGAAGCCGTTGTAGTCCTTGGGGTTGTGGCTGCCGGTGACCTGTATGCCCGAGCGGGCCAGCGTGTTGGCGGCAAAGTAAAGCATGGGCGTGGTGACCATGCCGACATCGACCACATCCACGCCAGCCGCCGCCAGGCCGCGCATCAAGGCCGCGCTCAGTGACGGCCCGCTGAGCCGGCCATCCCGTCCGACCGCCACGGTTTTTTCGCCCTCGGCGAGCGCCACCGTGCCAAAGGCTTTACCCAGGGCTTCGGCGGCCGCTTCGTTGATAGTCGACGGCACCACGCCGCGAATGTCGTAGGCCTTGAAAATGGAGGGGCTGTATTGCATGGGGCGGTCCTGAAAGTTGACGTTGATCGATTGTAGGGGCGCCTCCATGCCCCCGCGGCGGGCTGAATTGACAGGTCCGAAAACGGCTAGTGAGGCGCCCCGCCCGGCGTATCATTTGCGCCATGACGACCGCCAACGCCCCGCTTGCCGACAAAGACTGCTACCTCGCGCTGAAGGCGCGCGACGCACGCTTTGACGGCAGTTTTTTTACCGCTGTTACCTCCACCGGCATTTACTGCCGTCCGGTTTGCAGCGCCAAAACCCCCAAGCGCGAGAATTGCCGCTTTTTTCGCCATGCGGCGCAGGCCGAGCAGGCCGGTTTTCGCCCCTGCCTGCGCTGCCGGCCCGAGTTGGCGCCGCACTCGGTGCTGTGGTCGATTCAGGACGCGTCCTATATCCTGGCGCACCAGGCCGCCCGCCTGCTTGACGAGCCCGATAATTGGGCCCCCACGCTTGTCGCTTCGCGTACTGCGCTGCCCCCTAAGGGGGCGTTGCGCCTGCGGCCCGGCGAAGCCGGTTCCGCGGCCCCGGCTGGAAAAGATAGTGCCCCCACGCTCCCCGGGTCCCGTGGTTCGTTACCCACCGAGGGGGCGTTGCGCCTGCGGCCCGGCGGAGCCGGTTCCGCGGCCCCGGCTGGAAAAGATAGCGCCCCCACGCTCCCCGGGTCCCGTGGTTCGCTGTCCCCCGAGGGGGCTGAGTGCCGCGGCTCCGAGCCTGCCGGCGCAGGCTTGGACGGCACGAAGAACGGCTGCGTCTCGCAGTCGTGCGGCCTGCAAGGCCTGCGCCTGCGGCCCGGCGAAGCCGGTTTCTCGGCCCCGGCTGGTGAAGAAAGATTGCCAGGCGTCATTGCGGGGCTGGCCAATCGCCTGGGCGTCAGCGACCGCCATGTGCGGCGCATTTTTGAAGCGCAGTTTGGCGTCTCGCCGGTGCAATACCTGCAAACCAGACGGCTGCACAGCGCCAAGCAGTTGCTGGCCGATACCAACCTGCCGATCACGCAAGTGGCCCTGATCAGCGGCTTTGCCAGCGTGCGGCGCTTCAATGCCGCCTTCGTGGCGCACTACCAGCTCAACCCGACGCAGATGCGGCGCCAGGGCGCGGGCCAGTCCGGCGATGGCATCACGGTGCGGCTTGGCTACCGGCCGCCTTATGACGTGGCGGCGATGCTGGAATTTTTCACCCGGCATGCCATTCCCGCTATTGAATTCATAGCTGACGACACTCATGGAACCTGGGCTGGAAGGACTTTTTGCACTGAAACCGGAGGAAAACCGCAAGCCGGCTGGCTGCTGACGCGCTTTGACGAGGCGCGCTGCCAGCTGGTGCTGCGCGTCAGCGATTCACTGCGGGGCGTGTTGCCGCTGGTAATTCACCGGGTGCGCGCGCTGTTTGACCTGGACGCCGACCCGGCCGCCATCAACAGCGTGCTGCATGCAAGCTTTCCAGCGGGCGACGGACTGCGCGTGCCGGGCTCACTTGATGGCTACGAGCTGGCGGTGCGCGCGGTGCTGGGCCAGCAGATCACCGTGGCGGCGGCGCGCACAATGGCGCAGCGTTTGGTTGAGCGCTTTGGCGAGCCGATTGAAACGCCGTGGCCGCATTTGACACGGCTGTTTCCCGCGCCCGCCGTGCTGGCCAGCGCCAGCGGCGACGCGCTGGGTCAGCTCGGCATCGTCAAGCAGCGCCAGCTGGCCATTGTCGGGATTGCCCGGGCGGTGGCCGACAAGCGCCTGCAACTGCACGGCGGCGCTGACGTCCAGTCCACGTTGGCGCTACTCAAGGCCTTGCCCGGCATTGGTGACTGGACCGCGCAGTACATCGCCATGCGCGCGCTGCGCTGGCCCGATGCGTTTCCGGCCGGCGATGTCGCCTTGCAAAAAGCGCTGGGAGTGCGGGCGCTGAAAAATCCGGCCCGGCAGGCCGAGCAGGCCTCGCTGGCGTGGAAACCGTGGCGCAGCTACGCGGTGATTCGCGCCTGGAGCACGCTGGGAGCAGCGCCTATTGCTACTAAATTAATAGCTGTTAACGCCCGTCCAGTATGGCCTAGAGGCTTAAATTAACCAAAATCTAGCACATCAGAGGCACTTCAGGAAAACCCATGAAATTCGACATCTCCATCGTTCAAACCAGCGTTGCCAGCCCGCTGGGCAGCATCGTCATCGCCGCCACGGCCAAGGGTCTGGCCGGACTGTGGTTTGCTGAAAACCAGCGCTACCTGCCTACGGCGATTAGCGGGCCGGCGGCGTGGCCCGAGGATGCGGAGCACCCGCTGCTGCAGAAAGTCAGCCAGCAGCTCGGCGAATATTTCGCCGGCCAGCGCCACCATTTCGACGTGGCGCTGGACCTGAGGTGCGGCACGGCTTTTCAGCAATCGGTGTGGCAGACACTGCTGGCCATTGCGCCGGGCGAAGTCATCAGCTACGGCGAAGTCAGCCGGCGCATTGGCAATCCTAAGGCGGTGCGGGCTGTCGGCGGCGCGGTCGGGCACAACCCGGTCAGCATCATCGTGCCGTGCCATCGCGTGATGGGAACGAACGGCGCGCTGACCGGTTATGGCGGCGGGCTGAAGCGCAAAACCGCGCTGCTGCGCCTTGAAGGCGCGCTGGCGGAGGAGCTGCTTTGAGCGCCCAATCTTCCGACGCCGCTGCGCCCGCTGCCATGGCTGCGGCCCAGGCCAGCTCCAAGAGCTGGGTCAGCGATCTGATCTTGCTGGCGGCGATCTGGGGTTCGTCGTTTCTCTTCATGCGCATCGGCACGGTCGAGTTTGGTGCGCTGCCGACGGCTGGCGTGCGCGTCGCCATCGCGGCCGCTTTCCTGTTGCCGATCGTGTGGCTGCGCGGCCTGCTGCCGGTGTTACGGAAAAACTGGAAACGCATTTTCTTCATCGGCCTGCTCAACTCGGGCATTCCCTTTGCCTGTTTTGCGTTCGCGCTGCTGTCCATCAGCACCGGGCTGTCGGCCATTTTGAATGCCACGGTGCCGATGTTTGGCGCACTGGTGGCCTGGGTCTGGCTCAAAGACAAACCCAATGCCTCGCGCCTGCTGGGGCTGCTGATAGGCTTTGCCGGCGTCGCGCTGCTGGCCTGGGACAAGGCGACCTTTAAACCCGACGCCTCGGGCGTGGCACCGGGTTGGGCCGTGCTGGCCTGCCTGCTGGCCTGCCTGTGCTACGGCATTTCGGCCAGCTACACCAAGCGCTTCCTGTCCGGCTTGCCGCCGCTGGTAACGGCCGCCGGCAGCCAGATCGGTGCCACGCTGGGCCTGGCCTTGCCGGCCCTGTGGCTGTGGCCGGCGCGCATGCCGGGCGGCGCCGCCTGGCTGGCGCTGCTGGCCGTCGGCGTGTTGTGCACCGGGCTGGCCTACATCGTATTTTTTCGCCTGATTGCCAACGCCGGCCCGCAGCGTGCGCTGTCGGTGACCTTTCTGGTGCCGGTATTTGCCGTGTTGTACGGCGTGCTGTTTCTGGGCGAATCGGTGACGCCATGGATGCTGCTGTGCGCCGGCGTCATTGTCTGCGGCACGGCGCTGTCCACCGGGCTGTTGCGGCTGGGCCGGGGCAACAAGTAGTCCTCAATGGCGACCTGACGCGTCGCATCCCGCACAACCTTTCATCGCGGCACGGCGCGGCGATTAGCTCAGAAGATGCACGCTTTTTCCTCTTTCAAGCGAGTAGTGCGACAGCTTTGATCTGCGCCCAGACCGGCAGGCCGGGCCTGATCCCCAGTTCGCGCTGCGAGCGTTCAGTAATGCGGGCGAGCAAAGGCGTGAGGCCAACGCGCATCTGCACCAGCACATGGCCAGGCGTGTCGGTGGCCACGACGGCGGTGACGGTGGCGTGCAGAATATTGAGGATGCTCGAAGCCCGGGGCCGCTCCAGCGCCAAGCTGACGTCGCGGGCATGAATACGGCAGCGCAGCCGGTTCCCAAGCGCTTCCGGTCGGCGCCCGACGTGGATGCAGCCGCCGGCGAATTTGAGTTGCGTCAGATTGTCGGCCTCGTGACGCGAGACGATGGTTTCGAGCACCACGCCAGCCTCGCCGGAGAAGGCCGATGGCAGATCGGCGCGCGCCAGGGTCTCACCCAGCGGTCCGCTGGCTACCACCCGACCGCTGTCAAGCAGGACGATGTGGTCGGCCAGGCGCGCGACTTCATCCGGGGAATGGCTGACGTAGATCACCGGGATCGACAGCTCGTCGTGAAGCCTCTCCAGGTAAGGCAGGATCTCCAGCTTGCGTTTGAGGTCGAGCGCGGCCAGCGGTTCGTCCAGCAGCAACAGGCGCGGCGCCGCCAACACGGCGCGGGCTATCGCAACGCGCTGGCGCTCGCCACCGGAAAGGCTGGCCGGCATGCGTTCGAGCAGACCGGTGATACCCAGCAAGTCAGCGACGCTAGCAAGATCGAAACGCTGTTCGGCGACCGCTGCACGTTTTTTTTGCCCGCGTATTTGCCCAAATTCCATATTGCGCCGCACCGACAGATGCGCAAAAAGGCTGGCCTCCTGGAAAACGTAGCCTAGCGCGCGGCGATGCGTAGGGACAAAAATGCCGCGCTGCTCGTCCTGCCAGACTTCGTCACCGAGGGTGAACAGGCCACCCGGGGCGCGTTCCAGACCAGCGATAGCGCGCAGGCAAGTGGTTTTGCCGGACCCGGAATGACCGAAGAGGGCCGTGACGCCGTGGCCGGGGAAAACCAGATCGATATCGAGGCTGAAGTTACCCCGGTCAAGGCGAAAGCGGGCGTGGATGTCCTGGCTCATAGTGCGGCTCCCGCTGCGCGTGATTTTTGGGCGTAGAGCGCCAGCAAAACGAGGAAGCTGAAGACCACCATGCCGCCGGCCAGCCAGTGGGCCTGCACGTACTCCATGGCCTCGACGTGGTCGTAGATCTGTACCGAGACGACCCGGGTCTTGTCCGGGATGTTGCCGCCGATCATCAGCACCACACCGAATTCGCCCACCGTATGGGCGAAGGCGAGGACAGCGCCCGACAGAAAGCCTGGCCGGGCCAGCGGCACGACCACCGACCAGAAGGTGTCCCAGGGGCTGGCACGCAGCGTGGCCGCCACTTCGAGCGGACGCTCACCGATGGCCTCGAAAGCGTTCTGCACCGGCTGCACCATGAAAGGCAGGGAATAAAACACCGAGGCAATCACCAGGCCGGGAAAGGTGAAGGGCAGCAAGCCGATCCCGAGTGCTTCGGTCAATCTGCCGCCGGGGCCATTGGGCCCCAAGGCGACGAGCAGGTAGAAGCCGAGCACGGTGGGCGGTAGCACCAGCGGCAGCGCGACGACTGCGCCGATGACGCTTTTCATGCGCGAGCGCGTGCGCGCCAGCCACCAGGCGATGGGCGTGCCAATCAGCAGCAGCAGCAGCGTAACCACGCTGGCGAGTTTGAGAGTCAGCCAGATGGCGCCCAGGTCGGCATTGTCCATATCAGTCAGGCGTCAAAGAGCGGGGACTTGGCCGCAGTGGTTGTTCATAGTTCTGTTCACAGCTCGTAGCCATAAGACTTGATGATGCTGCGGGCCTTGTCCGTCTTGAGATAGTTCACAAGCGCGTTAGCTGCCGGATTGTCGCGGCCTTTGGCAAGCACTACCGCGTCCTGGCGGATGGGGGTGTAGAGTTTTCCTGGCACAACCCAGGCGGATCCGAAGGAGACCTTGCCGTCCTTGAAGACCTGTGAGAGCGCGACGAAGCCGAGTTCGGCATTACCGGTGGCGACAAACTGGTGGGTTTGCGCAATGTTCTCGCCCTGCACGAACCTGGGCTGGATGCGGTCCAGCACGCCGAGCTGCTTCATGGTTTCGATGGCAGCTGCCCCATAAGGCGCAGTCTTCGGATTGGCCAGCGCGAGGTGCTTGAAGTCACCTTTTTTCAGGACATCGCCCTGGCCATCGACATAGCCTTCTTTCGCCGACCACAGCGCCAGCTTGCCGATGGCATAGGTGAAGCCGGTGCCAGGCGTGGCCAGTAATTCCTTTTCCAACCGGGCCGGGGTTTCGTCGTCGGCCGCCAGCAAAACTTCAAAGGGTGCGCCGTTGCTGATCTGGGCGTAAAACTTGCCGGTGGCGCCAAACGAGAGCACTGCGTTGTGGCCGGTGTCTTTCTCGAATTCGGCGGCGATCTGCTTCATGGGGGCTGTGAAATTGGCGGCAACAGCGACTTGCACTTTGCCGGCGTGGGCGGAAACCGCGAGCAGCAGGGCGGAAAACAAAATGGGAAGGCGATTCATGCGATTTCTCCGCGATTACTTTGGAACTAGGCGAATAGACAAAGAATGACGGCTGAAGCATTGAAGATGGCGCAGGCCCGTTCGCCGACGGCAAGGCCCAGCTTTTCCACGCTGTCGTGGGTGACCACGGCGCAGACGGTTTTGCCACTGGGCATGACGAGGGTGATTTCGGCGTTGACCGGTCCGTTAAGGATGCGCGTCACCTCGCCCCACAGGTGATTGCGGGCGGACGTCCTCACATTGGGGTTGGTGAGCAGCAGGACAGACGACGATTTCACCAGGGCGCTGATTTCCATCCCGATCTGCAGGCCCAGGGTTTCCGCCGATTCTCGCGTGATGATGGCGACCAGTTCGTTTTGCGCGTCAAGGCGCAGCCGCACTTCAAAATCAACATCGCCTTCACGCAAGCCAATGATGGTCCCGGCAAACTGGTTGCGGGCGCTGGTCTTCATCGACATGCGCTTCAGGATTTGGCGGAATTGTTTGAAATCCCCGGCCTGGTCTTTGTTCATGCTTTCCACCAAGCGGTCGAGGGCGCCCTGGTATTCGGCGTCCAGCGCGCGGTAAAGCGCGACCACCTTGCGCCCGTAATCGGTCAGCAACGTGCCGCCGCCGTGGCGTCCGCCCACCGAGCGGATCACCAGGGGATGGTCAGCCAGGTTGTTCATGGCATCGATGGCATCCCAGGCCGCCTTGTACGAGAGCGGAACGGCCTTGGCGGCCCGGGAGATCGAGCCGTGACTTTCGATCGCTTCGAGCAGGCGTATGCGGGTGTCACCTAAAAAAGTGCCGAATTCGGTATCCACTTCAAGCTTGCCGCGCAAGCGGTGTAGGCTTTGCTCCATTGCTAACGCAGTCTTGTAAGGTATATAACGATTATTACAAAAATCCAAATTCAAGCCAGGAAGCCATGAAAAAGCTGTTCTCGCTGTGGTTGCGATCGTACATCGGGGCACTCTAAAAACAATCCACTTGGAAAAAGCTCTGTATTGATACACATATAGCGCAAATCAGGCCAACTCAGTTTTTTACGGAAATCAACATGAATGTCAGCGCACGCAATGTTTTCAAAGGCAAGATCACGGGTCTCGTAGATGGCGCAGTGAATGCGGAAGTCGAACTCACCACGGCGAGCGGCGACCAAATCATCGCCATCATCACGGCGGGCAGTGTCAAGTCGCTGGGCCTGGCGGTCGGCAAGGAAGCCGTCGCCTATGTCAAGGCACCGTGGGTCATGGTGCTGGTCGGCGACGCCGATGTCCGCTTTTCGGCCCGTAACCAGTACACCGGCCAGGTGACAAGCCTCGTCAAGGGTGGGGTCAACGCCGAGATCGGCATCGAGTTGCCAGGCGGTACGGTCATTCATGCCGTCATCACCAACGACGCTGTGCTTGAACTGGGACTGAAGCAAGGCGTGACGGCTACGGCTTTAATCAAGGCCAGCCATGTGGTGCTGGGTGTGCCTGCCTGATCACTGCGCAAAGAGCATGACAAGGCGTCCAGAAAACGCATTGTCACAAGGATTAAAAAAAATCAGCAGTTTATACGGGCTACGCGGCATTGGTGGCTGGCATAGGCAGCGAAACCCGCCGTCCGGTCATGGTGATCGTCAATGGCAGCAGCAGGTTGTCTGCCGCGAGCTTTTCCTGGCATCCGGTCCGGGCGCCCGTTTTTTGCACCGACCGGAAATGAATGAATGAATTTTGCAGCAAGGTGCCTGCATGACTCAAAACGGGCGTGCTTGCATGTTCAGCAAAGTTTGAACACCGCCACTGTCTCCACCAAATCCTGCGCCTGCAAATTCAGGTTGGTAGCCGCTGCGGCCATCTCCTCCACCAGTGCCGCATTCTGCTGCGTGACCTGGTCCATCTGAGTGACGGCTTCAACGACTTGCGACACGCCGGTGCTTTGCTCAGTGCTGGCCACACTGATTTCGCCCATGATGTCGGTGACGCGCCGTATGCTGGTGACCACTTCCTGCATGGTTCTGCCGGCCTTGTCCACCAGCACGGTTCCCAACTCCACACGCTCCGTACTGGCGCTGATCAGGGCCTTGATTTCTTTTGCCGCCTCTGCGGAACGACCCGCCAGAGCGCGCACTTCGGTGGCGACCACCGCAAAACCTCGCCCCTGCTCACCAGCGCGCGCCGCTTCCACCGCTGCGTTGAGCGCGAGGATGTTGGTTTGAAAGGCAATGCCTTCGATCACGCTGATGATGGCGGAGATCTTGTGGGACGATTCATTGATGCCTTTCATGGTCTGCACCACTTGCGCCACCACCTCACCGCCTCGCGAGGCCACGGTCGAGGCACTCACGGCCAGCTGATTAGCCTGGCGCGCGCTGTCGGCGTTTTGCTTGACAGTGGAATCGAGTTCTTCCATCGACGCCGCCGTCTGCTCCAGTGCGCTGGCCTGGTGTTGCGTGCGCGCCGACAAATCGTTATTGCTCTGGGCGATTTGGGTGCCGGCAGTCGCCACACCTTCAGAGCCCCTGCGCACATTGCCCACGACCCTGGCCAGGCTCTCTTGCATGTACTTGAGTTGCGCCATCATGCTTTGGGTGTCGCCGGCTTTCAAGGTGATGCGCTGGCTGAGGTCGCCCTGGGCCACGCTTTGCGCCAGGCGGGCGGCCTCCATCGGTTCAGCACCGAGCTGACTCAGCGAGCGACGGACAATCAGGCCAATCACCAAAAACAACACGATCTGCAAGAGCCCCTGGCCAATCCAGATCCAGGTGTTCATTTTCCTGATGCTGGCCAAATCGTCGCGGATGTCGACGGTCACGCTGGCCGCACCGAGAACCGAACCCTCGTCCACACCGTGGCATTCGAGGCATTTGGAAGTGCGAAATTCTTTCATGGCGATGAAAGGAAGCACTGCTCTGAGTGAAGCTTCGCTGCCGCGGGTGAGCTTGAACTGTGGCTTGCCGCTGGCGAGCACACTGCGGTCCATATCGTCTATGGGCTGCTCCTGGGGCAGCCCCTCGCCAAACTCTTCAACCATTCCTTTGCCGCGGACAACCCGGAGCTCCTTGAGCTTGTCGGAAACACCCATTTTCTGGATGAAAAGTGCCCGTGCCACGGGGTCGCTGATGACATCTTTGTCGCCCAGCTTGGTCACCATCAGAGTGTTCAAGCCATTGATTGCGCCGTCTGCAATCGCAGTCGTACGCTCTTCTGCGGCCAACAAGGTTCTGTGCTCGAACTGAGCCGTCAACCATTGCTGAGCGGCGAGAAGAATGACAATCAGGAATCCCTGTATGAGAAGCTGCAACTTCAGCTGCAATCCAATCCCACGCCACAAGCCGGTAATTCTGTTCATTGTCGAATTCTTCTGTCGAAACTACATTGGCTGCTCCCAGTCGAGCGACCGTAAATGCCACGCTCTCTCCGAGGGGTGATTGCCCTGGGCTGACCAGGAAGAGCACTGAATAAGGAACCAGTCGGACTACTTCATGCGCGTCTTGACGGTCGCCAGCACGCTACAAAATAAATAGCATGCAGCGCTCATTATACGGGGGCTAGAGGCCTAAAGCATACTGATTCTCGGAATTGCTCAGGCCCTCTGAACAGTATGCGAAAGTGATAGCAGTGACGCTCGGCCCGTCCAGCCCAACGATCTCAGCCACGCGCAAAAAATACCAATTGATGGTTGCGTCGTTTGCACCGGTTCAATCGCTCATGGCCCAGCAGGCAGTATTTATGCAACGCATCACACAGCTTGAAGGCCGACTGGCACTGAACAGCAAGAATTCCAGCAATTCGCCCTCGCGCAGCCCGCACCGCCGTATGCGTACTTAGGTGTTACGACGCGCTTTCATGTCTTTAAATTTCCGGGTGCAGTCCTACTGCAGCAAGCCAGCCACCACATTGATGCTGAGCGCTAGTACCAGCATGTTGAAGCCAAAGGACAGCACGCTGTGCACCAGCGTGAGATGTCGCATCTCGCGCGAGGTCACCTGCACATCGGAGACTTGCGAGGTCATGCCGACCACATGGGCGTAATACAGAAAATCGAAATAGTCCGGATCGAGTCCGCCGGGGAACTGCAGGCCAGGCCCATCGGGCTCATTACGCATTTCTTCCTGGTAATAGCGGTGTGCGTAGTGAAACGTAAACATCGTCTGGATAAAGAACCAGGAGGCAGCCAGCGCCGCCACCGCCAGTGCAATATGCAGCACGCGCTCGGTGCCTGAAAGATCGCGCGACTGTTGCATCATGACGGTAATGGCCACGACGCAGGCGGCCGTTGCCAGCAGCATCAGCATGAGCAGCACGGCGCTCGGCTCATCCTGCGCCTGAGCCCGCTCACGCGTGCGTTTGGCGTCAAAGCCCAGGCACAGCCACCAGGCCAGCATCAGGTAAAAGGCAACCCCGACACACCAGCCCAGCAGTCCGCGAAACTGCCAGCCGGTCGGCAGCGGCAGCGCGGCCGTCGCCAAGCCAGCGAGCAACCCATAAATCAGACGCTGGGGACCGCTGGTTTCGGAAAGATGTTGGCGCATGATGAACATTGTGGCCTCAAGCAGCGCCGGTCAATAATTCAGGCCAAAAATTTGTCCGACTATGCGCCCGCCATGCCTTCCCAGAAAAAACAAAAAACCAGATCGATCAGGAACTGATGCGCTAGCATGCATCTGCGCGAAGATGGGAAGACTGCGCCTCGCGAATGCCGCTGAACCGACTGGACATGGGCACATTGAACGCTCCCGATAACTTGACGCTGCAGCTGACGCCGCGCGGCCACCTGCTGGCACTTCCGCAGGATGACGCACCGGCTCGACGAAGAAGTGCGCCAGCGGCTGCCCCAGGCTTTTGCACCGGGCGCCGGCCCTGGCTTGCTGCACCTGGGAGCGACGGAAATCGGCCGCATTTTGCCGCCGGCATGGGCCTGGTGGCGCGATCTGGCCGCGCGCTATGTCACTGCCTTGTGCGCCACGCCTGAGGGCGGCGAGATCGGGGTCGTTACGCCGGGCAGCGATGGCGGCCGCAGCCGGTCGCAGCTGTTGTCGCTACTGCTGCCGGTGAAGCGCGCAGCAGAGCACTGCGCGTGGCTGCGCAAGCCGGTGGACGACGGAGGCATTGACCACCCTTTGCGCTGGACCGCGGCAGAGGCCTATCGTTTCCTGGGCGACCTGGCCCAGCCGGAGGCCGCCGGCATCGTCGTGCGCACGCCCAGCGCCTGGCGCAGTGGCCGACCGGCGCGCCCGGTGGTCAAGGCCAGCGTGGGTGAGCGGGCACCGTCGCTGCTGGGCCGGGACGCGCTGCTCGATTTCAAGGTGGAGGTATCGCTGGAAGGCGAGTTGTTGGGTGCGGCCGAGCTCAGCGAACTGCTCAAACGTGGCGATGGTTTTCAATTGCTGCGCGGCCGCTGGGTTGAGGTCAATCGTCAGGCGATTGACCGGTTGCTGCAGCGCTTTGAAGGCATAGCCAAGGCGGCCGCAGACAATGGCCTGCCCTTTGCCGAGGCCATGCGTCTGCTGGCCGGCGCATCACCTGACGCGGTTGGCGACCCGCTTGATGCCGACTGGTCGGAGCTGGTGGCCGGACCGTGGCTGGCCGAGACCTTGCAGGGCTTGCGCCAGCCCGAAGGCCTGGCCCAGATCAGTCGCGGTGCGGATCTCAAGGCGACGCTGCGACCCTACCAGCAGGCGGCCTGCGCTGGTTGCACCTGCTCAGCAAACTTGGGCTGGGCGCTTGCTCTCGATCTGGTCAAGCTCGATATTCATGCCGCACAGCAAAACTGACCAGGAGACGCTACGTGAGCTTTTACGGATACGAATGGAAACCCTATGCTTCGGTCGCCAAGCGGCGGGAAAAAACCGAAAAGGCTGCTGCTAGGGCGAAGAAAGGCGGTGCCAACATGGCGCCTGTCGCATCTTTTCGCGGCGCCATAGCCAAGACCCTCTGGGGCAAGGCCTGGGGCGACAACCTGGAGCGTTACAGCGACTATGCCAACCGCCAACCGCCTACCGCGCGGCCGCACCTATGTGCGCAACGGCCCGGTGATTGACCTGCAGATCATGGACGGCGAGGTGCGGGCGCAGGTGATGGGTTCTAGCCTTTACCAAGTCACCGTCAGCGTGACAACGGTGGCTGAGCAGCACTGGAAAACCATCTGCACCGATTGTTCAGGCTCCATCGCATCGTTGGTGGAACTGTTGCAGGGCAAGCTCTCCAGCGCCGTGATGGAGCGCATCTGCAAATCCGGCATCGGCCTTTTTTCGGCACCGAAGGAAATCAGCTTCAGTTGCAGTTGCCCGGATTCGGCAGCTATGTGAAAGCATGTCGCGGCCGTGCTTTAGGGCGTTGGCGCGCGACTGGACCAGCAACCTGAAGTGCACTTCAACTTGCGCCGGGTCAATGCGCAGGAGCTGGTCAATCAGGCGGCTGACAGTCTGCCGCAAGCCGGAAAGGGACCGATCACGGGCAAGGTACTGGACGCCGCGCTGCTGGCCGATATGTTTGGCCTCGAGATGGCCGAAGTGGCTCCACCGGTCAGGCCGGCAGCCGCGCGGCGGCCGGCGAAGAAGGCGGCCAAGCCGAAGACCGCCGCCCGCAAGCCAGCGCGAGCGCGAAAACGGTGAAACTTGCGCCGGGCAAGGAGGCGGTTGTCCTTTAAAGCGTCGGTCAAAGTAACTATCGCCCTGAGCGAGCCAAGCGCCGGCAAGCCTGCTGAGCTTAAAACCAGCAGCCAGACGGCGAACTCGCCCGCCATGCCGAGCGCCCAGGCTGGCACAGCCAAGCTTGCCAAGGTTCGGCCGAGAATCAAGTCGCGATAAGCGCCTACAGGGATGGTCAGGCCGGGAGCGGTTTCGTTCCCTCTTGGTTGACGAAAATCAATCTTTTGGCGCCGGTGTTCACTATACTTTTCTGAACCCATCGCGGACTTTAACTATCTTGAAGCCTATCTTTAACCCCAGCGTCAATCGCAACACCACATTCCTGGTGTTGCTGGCGTGGTTGTTTACCTTGATTTCCGGGCTTGCGAATGCTTGTCCACCGGAAATCGGCGCAAGCTACCACCAGGGCGCCCTGGTGGCGAATTCCTCTGAAACAGTGGCAGCCTCCAGGATTTCCTCGGAACATGGGGAAGCCGTTGCCGACCACGACATCGGGTCAGGCGCCTCCAAGGCGTCATGTTTGCAAGTTTTCGACGACACATCGCAGGCTTTGCCCCAACAGCGATTTGCCTTCGACCTGTCCGATTCCGGTCTGGCGCCTTTCATTGCACTGGTCTGGAACGCAGCGGCGGCCTCCGTCGTTCCTGCACCCAACCGGGTAGGAGCCCTGCAGCCTCCCGCACCCCGGCAACCCATCAGGGTCCGCTTCTCGCGACTCGCGCTTTAGCGCCCTTTCAACGCTATTTACCCGGCGCGTTGGGGCACTGCCCGATTTGCTCTCGCTTTCCCCATCCGGCCTGACCCTGTACCTGTGCCGGGAAGAATCGGGCACCACACCTCGTATGCGGGTGCCGCGCATCCAACGCACGTTCTTTCAGTTCGACAACAGCTCACCCAAGGAATCGCACATGAAACACATTGCCTCACTTCCGCTCGCACTTGCCATCGCTGCCAGCGGCGCCTCAGCATGGGGCGCCAGCCACACCCAGCAGGACGCCCATCACCCCGCCGGCAGCGCCTCCGCGCCAAAGGCGAAGGCCATGCCCGACAAATCCAACCCCGCGATGGCTCGCACCGACGCTCAGATCAAGGCCATGCAGGAGATGCACGACAAGATGATGGCGGCCAAGACCCCCGAGGAACGCAATGCGCTGATGACCGAGCACATGAAAACCATGCAAAACGGCATGGCCATGATGAGCGGCATGTCCTCGGGAGCCATGGCTGGCATGCCGGGCGACGCGAATATGCGCAACCAGATGATGGAAAAGCGCATGGACATGATGCAGACCATGATGCAGATGATGATGGACCGTCTGCCGGCTGCGCCGGCGAAATGACCGGCAGCCGTTATGGCGCCGCTGCGCAGGGGAATTGCACTGACCATCCGGATTGCGCGCGGCACACCTTGAGCCTCTTGCGGCCTTGTTTGACTTAACTGGAGAAATATTTTGAAAAAATCGTTTCCGTTTCTGTTAGCAGGACTTGCCGCGGCCCTGGCATTCGCCAACGCAGCCCACGGCGCCGAGCCTAAGGTAAAGGTGCTGACGCCCGCCGAAGACGCGACGCAAAAAACCGTGTTGATAGGCCGCGCGCTTGGCAACAACATGACCATCGTGTTTGAGATCGAGCCGGCCAAGGCGATGTGGATGCCGATGGGCAAATCGGGCCAATGGATGGAACACGCACCGGGACCCAACGAGCGCTTTCACGTTGAAGTGAAACCGGTCGATCCGGCCTCCAACACGCGCATCCCCTACGCCAACGTCAAGTTTGCTGCGACCAACAAGGACAACGGCAAAAAGGTGCAGGCGCAACTGCACCCGATGTGGGGTGGTAGCGGCCTGCACTACACGGTCAACAGCGCGCTGGCCGGCGACGGCGTTTACGAGGCCCGCATTACCGTGGGCGTGCCTACATTTGCCCGCGATATGAAGAGCAAGGAGCTGTGGTCCAAACCCACCACGGCAAACTTTCACTTCAAGCTGGCGGGCGGCAAGCTGATCGAGGTCACCGAACCCGCAGAGGAAATGCCGGTCAAGAAGTAAGCAAGCGTTCTTCGCCGGACTGCCTAGTTGCCTGACTCGTTGAACGATGCCCTACTTCTGGAGAATTTAATGAACCACGACCATTCCCGGCACGACTCCGGGCCGAAAGGCTTCTGGGGCTCTCGCTATTCGATCGGCTTAATCGTTTTGGGCGCCATTGCCGCTTACTTTCTGCTCAGCGAGCACCGCGCCCACTTCTTTGGCGCGCTGCCCTTCCTGCTGCTGCTGGCTTGCCCGCTGATACACGTCTTCATGCACCACGGACATGGCGGACACGGTGGTCAGCAACGCCCGGATACGTCCACGCCGCCGCAGCCACCCAAGACCGGAGAGCAGCCATGAACGATACCCCCGCCTACGGCCTGTGGATGTTGGTCGTCTTCAATTCGGCCATTTTTCTGATGTTCGCGTTCAGTTTCTTCAAACCGCAGACGGCTCGCGACTGGCGAACCTTCGGCGCCTTCGCGGCCTTCATCGTCGCGCTGTTCGTCGAGATGTACGGCTTTCCGCTGTCCATCTACCTGTTGTCGGGCTGGCTGCAGACCAAGTACCCGAACCTAGACCTGCTGTCTCACAACAGCGGTCACCTGTGGTCGACGCTGCTTGGCGAAAAAGGCGACCCACACTTCGGAGCGCTGCACATCGCCAGCTATGTCTTCCTGGGCTTCGGCTTCTACCTGCTGTCCAGCGCCTGGAATGTGCTGTACCACGCACAGCGCGGCAAAAGCCTGGCCATGACAGGCCCCTATGCGCGAATTCGCCATCCGCAGTACGTGGCCTTCGTGCTGATATTGCTTGGATTTTTGCTGCAGTGGCCGACGTTGCTGACCCTGCTGATGTTCCCGATCCTGTTGCTGATGTACGGGCGGCTGGCCATCACGGAAGAGGCGAATATGCGCAAGCAGTTCGGTGCGCAATTCGATGCCTATGCGGCGCGCACGCCACGCTTCGTACCGTCACTGCGCAACGAGGCCTCGTCCACCTGATGTAGTGCGGCTCGCCGACGGCGCGTTGCCGCGACAAGCCTGTACCGCGCAAAGAACTACGGACCGGCACCTGTCCCCCCAAACGAGATCAAGCATGTCAGCAAACAAGCCCATAGCTACGATTACGGCGTCAACGAAGATAGGGACGGGGCTTCGACCCTACTCAGCAACGCTTCTGGCGCTCGGCGGCATCATCCTCATGATCCTCGGGCTGTACTTCGTCTTCCTGCGCCCCCCCTTGCTGCCCGAAGATCCGCGTTTCATGGGGACTACGCTGGAGGAGGTTCAGGCGAGCGCGCCGGGTCTGCAAATCTGGCTTCGCCGCGTATTCTGGGTGATGGGCGGCTACATGTTCACCACCGGCCTGTTGACCTGCTACGTGGCCGTCACTTCCTTTCGCGCCCGGGTTCGGGGCGTTCCAGTCGTGGTGGCGCTCTCTGGCTTGACCTCCATCGGGTTGATGGCGATGGTGAACTTCATCATCGCCTCGGATTTCAAGTGGCTGCTTCTGTCCTTCGTCCTCCCCTGGGCACTGGCGCTGGCACTCTATTGGATCGAAGGGAGTGACTCATGAAGCGAGAACCTCTACCCCCAGCCAGCCATGATTCTCGACTGATCTGCAGTGCTTGTGTCGGCCAAGTGCAGCGCACTGCAGAAAATAGAAAGCGCCGACGATTTTCAAGTGTCGTTGTGCCCAGACATCGCGTTCGGGTTCACGCCCCGATGACATAGCCGCCAAACAGCTGGCGCGTTAAAACTCACATTTCAAGGAACAAGCATGAAAACAAGCACCGTCGAAGTCGGCGAACTGGTCTCTACCCTGAGCGCGGCCGGCGTGACTCGTCAACTCGCCACGCTGCCGGGCGTGCACCACGCCGATGTGAACTATGTCGCCGGCAGCGCCACCGTGCATTACGACGAAGCGCAGACCTCGCTGCAGGCAATCCGGCAGCGCGTCATCGATTGCGGCTACCACTGCCGCGGTGAACTCGTTCCCGCCCATGTCTGCGATCCCATGGACCGGAAGATAACTGGGGCTGCGCACACCGGCCATGCGGCACATGCAGCGCACGGCGGCCAGAAAGGTGGGGCTAAAACCACGGCACCGGGGCACGATGCCCACGCGGATCACGGGAAACCCAACACACAGAGGGAAAACGGCGACGCGTCCGCCCAGCCAATGAGCGACATGATGCACGACATGGGCCATGGACCCGGCATGTCGATGCAGGGCATGGCCAACGACATGCGCAAGCGCTTCTTCGTGGCGGTGCTGTTCGCGATTCCCGTCTTCCTGTACTCGCCAATGGGCAGCATGTTCGGCGACTTCGCGGTTCCGTTCGGCCTCGATCGCAAGCTGTTCCTCTTCCTTGTCGCGACCGGTGCCATTGCCTATCCGGGCTGGCCCTTCTTCATTGCCGCCTGGCGCGCTGCGCGCAACAAGGTGGCCAACATGGCGACCCTGGTGGCGCTCTCGGTAGGCACCGGCTACGTCTTCAGCGTGGGCGCCACCTTCTTTTACGAGGGCGAGGTGTTCTACGAGGCGGCAGCTGTCCTGCTGGTCTTCATCCTGCTCGGGCATTGGCTGGAGATGCGCGCGCGCGCCGGTGCCTCAGACGCCATCCGCGCCTTGATGGACCTGGCTCCGCCCATGGCCACCGTGCTGCGCGGCGGCGTCGAAACCAAGGTGCCGACCGCGGAGGTGCTAGCCGGCGAGACGGTCATCATCAAGCCGGGCGACAAGATACCGGTCGACGGCGAGATCATCGAAGGCGGCTCGCAGGTCGACGAGTCCATGCTGACGGGGGAATCGATGCCGGTTAAAAAGATCGTCGGAGATTCCGTCATCGGCGCCACCATCAATAAGAGCGGCAGCTTTCGCTACAAGGCTACCAAGGTCGGTGCGGACACGGCACTGGCCCAAATCGTCAAGCTGGTCCAGGAAGCCCAGAACTCCAAGGCGCCGGGTCAGTTGCTGGCCGACCAGGCCTCGCAATGGCTGGTGCTGGCCGCCATCGCCATCGGTCTGCTGACCTTCGCCGTCTGGTTCTGGGTCATGGGCCAACCGCTGCTGTTTGCGCTGACGCTGACGATCACGGTGTTCGTGATAGCCTGCCCCGACGCGCTCGGGCTGGCCACGCCAATGGCGATCATGGTCGGCACCGGACTGGGGGCCATGAACGGCATCCTGTTCAAGAACGCGGCTGCACTGGAGAACGCCACCAAGCTCACGGTCATCGTCTTCGACAAGACCGGCACGCTGACGCTGGGCCAGCCCGATGTGGTCGAGATGGTCGCCGCGCCCGGCGTGACCGAGGCACAACTACTCGCCACTGCGGCAGGCGTCGAGAAGTTCTCCGAGCATCCGCTGGCGCTGGCGGTGCTCAAGCGGGCTGGCAGCACGCTGACCGAAGTCGCAACGGAATTTACCAACATCGATGGCCAGGGTGCCCGCGCCACGATAGGCGGCGAAGTGGTACTGCTGGGCAATCTCAAGCTGATGCAGTCCGAAAACGTCGCTCTGGAGACGCTGGCCGCAGAGGCCACCAGGCTCCAGGCTGGCGGCCGCACCGTAGTGCATGTCGCCCGCGCCGGCAAGCTCATCGGCCTGATCGCCATCGCCGATGCGGTGCGGCCGACCTCCAAGGCAACGATTGCCAAGCTGCAGGAGCGCGGCGTGAAGGTGGCGATGATCACCGGCGACAACCAGGCGACGGCCGAGCGCATCGGCAAGGAACTCGGCATCGACATCGTGCTGGCCGACGTGCTGCCGGGGCAGAAGGCGTCCAAGATCAAGGAGTTGCAGGCCCAGGGCCACAAGGTCGGCATGGTCGGCGACGGCATCAACGACGCGCCGGCCCTGACCCAGGCCGATGTCGGCTTTGCGATCGGCGCCGGCACCGACGTGGCGATGGAAAGCGCGCAGGTCATTTTGATGAAGAGCGACCCGTACGACGTGGTCGGCGCCATCGAGCTGTCGCGCGCCACCCTGCGCAAGATGCACCAGAACCTGTGGTGGGCGGTCGGCTACAACGTGATCGCCTTCCCGCTGGCGGCTGGCGTCTTCTACCCCTTCACGCTGTCGCCAGAGATCGCGGCGCTTTCGATGTCGGGCAGCTCGGCCGTGGTGGCCATCAACGCGTTGCTGCTCAAGCGCACCAAGCTCGCTGGCATCAAGAGTGCACGGCCGAAAACTGCAGCGTCAGCCGACGCACCGGTTTCCCCGGAAGTGTCGGCCTGAGCGAAGCAACATCTTTGTGGCAAATTAAGGATAAGCAATAAGTATGGCAAGCAAACACCTTAGGACGCAGCCCGAAGGGACTGCCACCATAGCACCTCAATCATCGCCCGTGACTGCAACGAAGGCTGCTAGCGTCGCGCCCGTCGCGCCCGTCGCGCCCGTCGAGCAAAAGGCGGACACAACGCTCGATATCGATGCGGCCTGGAGCGACGCGTGGCGGTATTACGTTGACTCTGTACAGCGCAGCGTGCTCTTTCTCGACGTGTTGCGCGAACGGGGCGACATCATGCTGGCGCACGAAAGAGCTGGTCAGCCGCCCTTGCTAGACTTCGATCACGAACTGGTGCTTGACGCGCGTACGTTTGACAATCCCGCCAACTACGCGCTGCTGCGCATCACGCGTTGCGGCCCCACGCACGCGAGCGACTTCGAACGGCAAGACCTGCGGCCGATACTGGTCATTGACCCGCGTGCCGGCCACGGCCCCGGCATAGGCGGCTTCAAGCACGACTCGGAAGTGGGTGTCGCCCTGCATCTGGGCCACCCGACCTATTTTGCGAGCTTCCTCCCCGAACCCTGCCCCGGCCAGACGCTCACCGACGTGATCCATGCGCTGCGTGCCTTCGTAAAAGAAATCGCGCGCCGCCACTGCGGCTTGGCGCCAGTGCTGTACGGCAATTGCCAGGGCGGTTGGGCCGTGGCGCTGCTGGCTGCCGACTGCGAGGGCCTGGACGGCCCAGCCGTGCTTAACGGCTCCCCGCTGTCTTACTGGGCGGGTGCCGAGGACGTGAACCCGATGCGTCTGGCCGGCGGCTTGCTGGGCGGCGAGTGGCTCACCCACTTCATCGCGGATCTTGGTGGCGGGCGGCTCGACGGGGCCTGGCTGGTGCAAAACTTCGAGGGCCTGAATCCGGCCAACACCTGGTGGCAGAAAAACTACAACCTGTACGCGAACGTTGATACAGAGAGCGAACGCTTCCTCGAATTCGAGCGCTGGTGGTCGAGCTACTTCTTTCTCAGCCGTGAAGAGATCCTCACCACCGTTGAGAACCTGTTTATTGGCAACCGGCTCGAGCGAGGCCAGATCCAGCTCGACCCTTGCGTGATGGCGTCGCAGCCAGCCTGCATCGTCGACCTGAAGCACATCCGCAATCCGTTGGTGATTTTCGCCTCCAGCGGCGACAACATCACACCACCGCACCAGGCGCTGGCCTGGCTGCCGGCGATCTACCCCAACACCGAAGCCCTGAAAGCCGCCGGCCAGCGCATCGTCTACCTGCTGAACCCGCATGTAGGGCACCTAGGTATTTTCGTGTCAGCCACCGTTGCTCAGCACGAGCACCGCGCCATCCTGGAAAACGTCGAGGGCTTCAAGGATCTGGCGCCCGGTCTGTATGAGATGAAGATCGGCGAGCCGGTAGAAGGCCATCCGGTGCGCGGGGCGGGCAAACGAGCTGGCCGCGACACGGTGTCCGCGCGGCACAAGGTCTGGTTCGAAGACCGAGGCATTGAGAACTTGCAGTACAACTACCCGCGCAAGGCCTTCGAAAAAGTGGCGGCGGTATCCGAATGGAACGAGTTGGTGTATCGCACTTGGGTCAGCCCGTGGATCACGTGGAGCGCCAACCCGGTGTCGGCATTCATGCAGAAGTGGGGGCACCCGATGCGCCTGCAGCGCTACCTGTTTTCGCCGCAGATCACGCCTGCGATGGCCTCGGTGACGCTTGCCGCAGCATGGGCCCGGGAGAACCGGCAGCCTGCAGCCGAAGACAACCCGTGGCGGTTGCGCGAAAAGGCTGCAGGCAACTCGATTGTCGGGTCGCTCGAGCAATGGCGCGTGCAGCGCGACGCTGCCGAGGAGCATATGTTCACGATGTTGTATGGACAGTCATGAACGCGCGCACCACGATCAACGCTATTCAATGGGCGTCAGTGAGTCGGCCGGTTCGCGCCCGCAAGTGCGAGCGGGAGGCGTGATGTCGACCGCGCCGGCCATCCCGGTTGGCATACCCGCACCGCCAGCCCTTCGCCCGATGCAGCTGGCATTTCTCGCCGCTGCCGTGTTTATCGTGTCGGTCGGCTACGGCGGGCTACTGCCCGTGCTACCTGCCTGGCTGGCGCTGCAAATACCGCAAGCGGATGCTGCGGAGGTGGCGCGGCATGTAGGCTTTTTAAGTGGCGCCTACGCGGCCGGTGTACTGGTAGGCGCTCCGCTCTGGGGAATGGTCTCCGACCGCGTGGGACGCCCCAAGATACTCATGGCGGGCATGGTCGGCTATGTCGCGAGCATGTTGCTGCTGCTCGTGCCGGCGATGGATAGCCTGTCGGCCATCTATGCGCTGCGCGCTGCGGCCGGGCTGTGCGTGGCAGCTGTGGTGCCGGTCGTGTCGGCGCTCGTGGCGGAGCACACGCCGCAGGCGCTGAGGGCGCGGCGCTTTGCCTGGTTGAGCGCGGCCTCGCTGGTCGGCTTTTTTTTTGGGCCGGCGCTGAACGCGCTGGCTGAACGCGCTGGCTGACGGCCTGGCCGGATGGCTAGACAATGGTGGTGCCAGGCACCCCAGTCAGCGAGCATTGTCATCGTGCTATCTGCCGCGTTAGCGGCCGTTATCATGCCAGGCCTCGCCCGAACACTGCCGATACGCCAGGCGCAGCTACCCGATTCCGACGTCGCAACGACCGGGCAGCAGGGCATGTCCGCCCTGCTTTGGCTCAGCGGCGTGGTTATGTTTGTGCTGTCCGGTTTTGAGCTCGGCATCGTGTTGCAAGGGCAGCAGCACGCCAACCTCACGACCCAGCAGATCGCGCTGATGTTCGTAGAATGCAGCCTGGTGATGCTGGTGATCAACGCCGTGCTGTTCTTCACGTCGCTGCTCGACAAGGTGCCTGCGCGCGTCGTGATTGCGTTCGGGCTGTTGATCGGCATGGCAGGTTTGGCGGTCATGGCGCTGCACCGCACCGACAGCTGGATGTATCTGGGCGTCAGCCTGACATCGGCGGGAACGGGGCTGGTCCTGCCGGTCATTACTTTTCTTGCGGCCGGGGCTGCGCACCAGAAGCTGGGCGCCACGATGGGCGGACTCGCGGCGGCGGCCGGCTTTGGGCAGACGCTAGGTTCGGCGGCCGGTGGCTGGCTGTTCGGATCGCTCGCTCAGCGCAGCTTCGGCTGGCTCGCCCTGCCTCTGGTCATCACGCTGTTCATGCTGCTGGCGCGACCCCGATGGTGCGCCCGACAGCCGGCGCGCGGTGGCAACGGCGCGTGAGCGGCCTAGGGGTAGGTAATTGCGATAAATTACCAGGCAAGCCGATTGTTTTACGACCAGGAAATTGTTTCGTCCACGGTCAACGGCTTCGATGGTCGATACGACACCGATGGCCAAGATGGGACTCATTGACCACGGCGTGATGGACAGAAAAATCGCCTTGTACGTCGAGGACTGTTGCCTATTACTCGGGAAAACCTGACATGAAAAATCAGACATTGCTGCCAAAGCACTTCGAAACCCTAGTTGCGGTCAACGCGCCCCCAACAGAGATTTTCGAATTTCTCGACGACCATCGTCGGCTGTCTGCCCATATGACTAAGCCCTCCTGGATGATGGTGGGATCTCCCATGACCATTGGCATGCACGAGAAGCAAGGTCGTACGGTCGGCTCAAAGATTACCCTCAGCGGCAGCATATTGGGTCTGTCACTCGAAGTCGAAGTGTTGGTTACCAAATATGACTATCCCTACTCCAAAACATGGAAAATCGGCGGTTCGCCGCATGTACGCGACAGGGGTCCCCATCGCATGGGCTTTTGCTGTCTCCCCGGCAAGACGGGTCGCAACTGCGCGTCCTTATCGACTATGCGCCACCCAGCGAAGGCGCTTCCCGCCTGCTGGGCCGCCTGTTCTGCAAGTCGTACGCACGGTGATGTACCGGCCGCATGGCGCGCGACGCCACGATGCACTTTCATAAGAGACGGGGCCATTCGCGAGGCATTCGCTTCTTCGAACCAGCCATGATCCGCAGGTAACCAGGTCTTCAACCAACGCGACGCCGTTCACATCCACATCATGTGTTTCTCCGCAACTGCAAGTTTTGTAGCCGGTACAGTTCTGGTTGTACTGGGAGTGGCGACCTTGCGCGCGACACGGCGACGGGCGGAGATCCCGTTCGCGGCTATCCCGCTGCTGTTCGGACTCCAGCAGCTTGTTGAGGGCACTTTGTGGTTGTCATTTAGCTTCGACGCCCCGCAACTCAACGTAGCGATGACGTACCTGTTTTCAATGTTCTCGCATGTGCTATGGCCGATGTTCGTGCCGTTCTCGATCGGTTTGCTTGAAGCCGTACCATGGCGTCGCAAGGCGATCTGGGGATTCCAGGGGATCGGGCTTCTCGTTGGCCTGTACCTGCTCTACATGATCATCGAATTTCCCGTGGCCTCGGTGGCAGCAGCGAACATCGTGTACGTCTCGCCCCATTTCTACAAGATCCCGGTGATGCTGCTCTACCTGGCCGCGACATGCATCGGCTGCTTCTTTTCGAGTATCGTCACGATCAGGTTCTTCGGGGTGTTCGCGCTTTTCCTGTTCGGGATCGCCTATGGGTTTTTTGCCGTCGCGCTGTTCTCCGTTTGGTGCTTCTTTGCCGCTGTATTGAGTTCCATCATCTACATTCACTTCAGGTTCAGCCGAACGTGGCCTGCACGTCGACTCAACGGGGCCATATGACATAGCTGCTGCAACCAACGACCCATTCGGCCTTGAAGGGTGCCGCCAAGAGCGGGTTTTCCAATGGGCCCGATGAACGGGGCCGAGCTCTCTGGCGGAAGAAATGCGCGTGGTCAGCGCTGGTAGAGCCGCTCGATCTCGGCGGCGAAATGCGCCGCCAGGTTCTGCCGCTTGAGCTTGAGCGTCGGGGTGATCAGCGTGTTCTCTATGGTCCAGGGTTCGAGTGTGAGGCCCACTGCCCGGGGCTGGGCATGTTGCGGAAACGCGCGCGTGAGCTCGCGAACGCGTTGCAATACCGCCGCCCGCGCGCTGGGCGCCTGCAGACTCGCCAGCTCATACGGATTGAGCTTCAGCGCGCCGGCCAGGCGCTCCCAGCCAGCGCGACTCAGCACCACGATGCAGGCGATAAACGGCCGGTTGTCGCCGAAGGCGTAGGTCTGTTCATACAGCGGATCGGTCGCGATGGCGAGTTCCAGGTCAGCCGGCGCGGCCTTCTGGCCGGTGGACGTGACAATGATTTCTTTCAGGCGGCCCAGGATTCGAATGCGCCCGTCCTCGATCGCGGCCTGGTCACCGGTGTGCAGCCAGCCATCGACGAAGGCTGCAGCGGTTTCTAGCTCGCCCTTCCAGTAGCCGCGCATCACGCTGCGGCCGCGCACCTGCAATTCCTGGTGCTCGCCGATGCGCACTTGCACGCCCGCCAGCGGGCGGCCGACGGTGGCCGGGTCGTTGTCATCCAGCGCATTGCCCGAAACGATGGGCGAAGTCTCGGTCATGCCGTAGCCCTGCAAAACAGGCAACCCCAGCCCGAGAAAGCAGTGCGCGATGGTCGGCGACAGTGGCGCACCACCGCTCACGGCCAGGCGCAGCCGGCCGCCGAACTGCGCCGCCAGCGGCCGCGCCACCAGGCGCTGAAGTAGCGGCCACATCAGCTCGTCCAGCAGCGCAGGTGCGCTGTCTTGCACGGGCAGCCGGCGCGCGCGGCAAAAGCGCCGCCATCCGACCGCCTGCGCCCGTTCAAACAACCATGACTTCAGCGCCGAGCCGGCCAGCAGCTCCTGCAGCTTGCCGTAAACACGCTCATAGATGCGCGGCACCGAGATCAGGATGGTGGGCCGCACGGTCTTCAAATCCTCGGACAGCTGCGCGACCGAGCGCGCATGCGCCACGCAGCAGCCGGCGAAAATCGGCAGGTAGTAGCCAGCGGTGCGTTCGAAGGTGTGCGACAGCGGCAGAAAGGACAGGAACAGGTCGTCGGGCCGCGGTGCCACGCGCTTGAACGTGGCCTTGACGTTTTCCAGCACGTTGTCGTGGCTCAGCATCACGCCCTTGGGCATTCCCGTCGTGCCCGATGTGTAGACCAGCGCGGCCAGTTCATCGGGCGCAGGCGGCCGCCGGGTTTGCACAACTTCGGTGGCCTCCTCGCTTTGCGCCAGCCAGTCGGCCAGCAAGGTCACCGGCACGCTTGCAGCAGCTTCCGGGCTATCCGCCGCCTTGCTGACGACCACCACCTGGCGCAGCCAAGGCAACGCCACGCCGGTGGCGGCGATGGCCTGCCACTGCGCGTCGGAGAAAGCCAGCAGCACCGAAGCATCACTGTCGGCCAGGATGTAGGCGATGCTGGCCGGATTGTCGATGGCATGCAGCGGCACCGGCACACAGGCCAGCGCAAGCGCGGCCTGGTCGATGCAGACCGCATCGAAGCCGTTGGGCAGCATGATCGCGATGCGGGCGCCGCGCGGCAGCGCAAGGCGCTCAAGCGCCACGCCAAAGCGCGCTACCTGCTCGCCAGCGCTGCGCCAGGAAATGCTGATCCAGCGGTTGGTCGTTGCGTCGTACTGCCGGTAGGCGTCGGCCAGCGGCGTTTGCGCAACGCGCAACGAGAACAGTTCGGCCAGCGTACGAGCGTCTGCCAAATGTGGCACGCTGCCGTCGGAGGAAGAATCTAGAGAGGCTTGAATGGTGTGTGATCCCCTGCGTTAACCGTGATCCTTCTCACCGACATTAACGGACAGACGCTCCGCAATCCACCGGCTCCGTCCCAATCTGTCCACGCTTGCCGCCACGCCTGTTTCAAAGGGCAATCTGAGTCGCGTCGCGCCACCGCCCACCTGAGCAGCCCGTGCCGGCGCCTCGTCCTGGGCATAGACTCCGCAGTCCTGCACAGACTGCTCCCTTTCGTATTTTTTGTAGCGTCACACCGCCCCGCTTTTACGTGTTACAGATTGGCATTAACGCCACCTACGTGTATCTTGGCGAGGCTATGCCCGTATCCGGGAGCGACGCTGAAGAATATGGCTAGTTCGTAATCAAAAGATTGACTGTCGCCACCTGTACCGAATCGAAGGTGGATGTTGCGATAAGGGTCACGGGAATCGGTGACCGCAACGCGAAAGCAGCGTCGGTATCCAAAATGACGGAGGACGAATTCAAGGTGGTTGCAGTAATGTTTGCGCCTGCGAAGAACACCCGCGCTCCGCCAGTTACAGCGCTGCCGCCGACTAAGAGAGTCCAAACTGCGGGCTCGCCTGCATCGAGAACAACGGACTGGCCTACACGAATAGCAAGGTCAAGCGAACCGCCTGGAGCAACAGGCGTCTGACTGACAAACTGCCCCCCCACAGTGACACCAATGTTGAAATTTCCAGGTGAGCTGGCGTCTTCGCCTCCACCGCATGCGCTCAATATCAATGCTACGGTAAGCGAAGCGACAGCCATTATGAGTCGATGCTTACCAATTCGAGGGCTAGGCTCGACGGTTTGCTTTTTAGCCGTACTCTCTAGACTTACAAACATAAATGCCTTTCGCTGTTTAAGTGCTTGACCAACGTTCAACCTCATGATTCTGATGACACCCAAGATGTGGAGATGGTCAAAATGTATTGACAAGCACGACAGCGAAGATGACTGCCCTAACCATCATTCGGGGCCTTAAATTTTTGAGCGTGCTTTTCCAACGGTCTGTACGGTAGATAACATATCGCATTCATCGAGCATCTGATGGAAATTGCGGCAGGCTACGCTAGGAATGGCGATCAACTCAGGCCTAAGCAATCCGTTTTTTAAAACGCTTCCGTGCCGTTGGTGGTGGTGCGACTTCACGGCCTGCTTTGTGCCTGGAACGTGCTGCACAAATTGGGAGTTTTATGACTTGACGCACTTGGGCTGCGACATTAGTTTTCGATTGTCGCCCCGTTAAACTCGAGGCGCTTGCGATGAGGGTGCACCATGAACA
Organism: Polaromonas sp.; assembly: GCF_012927455.1. Lineage (GTDB taxonomy): Bacteria > Pseudomonadota > Gammaproteobacteria > Burkholderiales > Burkholderiaceae_C > Polaromonas. Next base: position 57,505 of record NZ_JABBPE010000008.1, read on the forward strand.
ATTTCTAAAAGCCCTTGCGGAGAAACCTTGTAAATTTCTTCTTAATGCTACACCGTCTGATGCACCGAAAAGGCTTCGAGGTAGCACCGACAAACGCAAAGGGTGTAACAAGAAATGAAAAAGCCGCTATAAATCATGGACTTATAACGGCTTTTCATATGCTTGGCGGAGCGGACGGGACACTCCATTTTTTACACGATCCCCATTGGTACAGGGGAGAATAATTATTTTTAGGTGTGAAATTTAGGTGTGAAACGTGCCACAGTCGGGGGTATGAACTATCTAGTCCTGAAGTCCAAAATCTACTATGCCGCCCTGACCATACCGCCTGAAGTGCGGGACTCCATTGGTAGGGGGGTTAGGTTCTTTCAGTCTACCAAGTCCAAGAGTGAACCAGAAGCCCTCCATAGGGCCACCGTGCTGGTGGCTGGCTGGAAGGCTGAGATAGTCAAGGCCAGAGGTACAGCACCCAACCCTAAGGACACCTTCTGGGAGTCCCTGCGCCGTGACTACCTGTCCACCAATGACGAAGGGACACAGTTAGTCATTGAGGCGTTGGCAGAAAAGATGGCATCCAAGGTGGAAAACCCCAATGAAGCCAGCCACCTATTCAAGTTGGCAACTGATCAAGCGGGAGCCCTCCTAGCCCCCTTGGTGGAAGACTGGAAGGGATCACTGAGGCTCACCCAGAAGACCATAGACCAGCAGCACAGGGATGTAATCCGTATGGCAGATCACTTCTTCAGTGTTGAAGCTATCAAGCCAAAAATGGTGAAGGCATGGACTGATGAATTGATGAAAGCAGGGGCCACCTCTGCCACCTTGGAGAGGATCGGCAATGGTTGTCATTCCTTTTGGCGTTACCTCAAGAGGTCTGGCACCCTTGGAGTGGAAGCAGCAGACCCCTTTGATGGCTCCTTTACTCTTGCCAGAAGCACAGCCAAGAAGGTGACCATTGTCCGTAAGGCATTCACTGCTAAAGAACTGTGCACGGTCTATCAGAAGGCACTGTCCAAGGGTGACGAACCATTGGCACGGGTGATTGCCCTTGGAGCCTTCACAGGGGCACGGATCGAAGAGATTTGCTCCTTGAATGTGAAGCACTGCATTGATGGCGTTTTTAGGATTGTGGATTCCAAGACTGAAGCAGGGATAAGGCAAGTACCCATCCATCCTGCCCTTGTGGCCTTGGTAGACAAGATGATCGAAGGGGCAACAGATGGCTACCTTGTGCCCTCCAATGCTGCTGGACAGTACGGGGTAAGGTCTGACCCCTACTCCAAGAGGTTCGGCAGGATGAAGGAGGCAATGGGCTTCAGTGCTGGGCACGTATTCCATTCAATCCGCAAGACTGTTGCCACGCTGCTGGAGCAGGCCGAAGTGAAGGAAGGCATAGCCGCTGACATCCTGGGCCATGAGAAAAAGACCATGACCTTTGGCCTGTACTCTGATGGCTCCAGCATGGCTCAGAAGCTGGAAGCAATATCGAAGGTGAGTTATCCGGGAGCTTTGGGGACACCGGAGGGCAAGTGAAGATTTGATTTCAAGCGACTCGTTGCCAAAGAAGATACTGAAAGACGATCATCATCAAGCAACTAAATACAAGGACAACCCAGCACAGCGCCTCAGAATCCGATCTTCCAAGCCGACGAGCTATTGTGAAATAAACAGCGAAAAAGGTTATCAACGGCAGCCAGCCTAAATATGCCCATGAGAAGTAGAAAACGGCTAGCCCTGCGGCTAAAAAGTCAATAAACACAAACAGCAAGATGGCCCAACCTAAGAGCCCGGGCCTCCTACTGGCAGCAGTCATTGCCCCTGAATTGGAAAGTCTGCTACTAACTGGCCCACTGAGCGCAACGAAGGCAGCCAAGAGATGACCATAAATAACTGTTGCGGGCATATTTCATTTCAGATAGTTGTAATTTAATGTACGCGTAAAAGTACTTTTAAAAGTCAGCCATATTCGCTAGAAAAAATCCGAGCGGGGTACACGAGTAGTTCCACAGGGTTTTACCCCCTCGGGGGTCCCTCCGGCCCTACAGCGAACCATGCCACCCCCCCTACATGCGCTCAGAGAATCACACGACGACAGGCGGGATGTGAAGATGTCTGCCGGAATCCCTTGGTAGTGCCTAAGGTGATAGCCAGGAGCAGGCCCACATTAATACGGTAGGTCTGCCCCTCAAGCACCCCCCTGAAATAAACCTTCAGTCCTGCCTTGCCTGATGGGTATAATTCGGCCTAACGCTCGTTACTCCGTTTTATACCTCAAGGCCAACCATGAAGAAAATCGTCTGCTACCTTCGCGTTTCCACTGAACGTCAGGGTTCCTCCGGCCTTGGTCTTGAGGCACAGGCCAGCGCATGTACCGCTTATGCAGCAGCAGACAAGGCCACTGTACTGAAGACCTTCACCGAGGTGGAGACAGGCAAGCTGAACACCCGACCACAACTCATACAAGCCCTGCACCTTGCTAAGGTCACAGGCGCAACCCTTGTCATTGCCAAGCTGGACAGGCTGTCCCGTAACGCTGCCTTCTTGATGACCCTTCAGGATGCTGGTGTGAAGTTCGTGGCTGCTGATCTGCCACAAGCCAACAACCTGACCGTGGGCATCATGGCCTTGGTTGCACAGCAGGAAGCAGAAGCCATCAGCAAGCGCACCAAGGAAGCCCTGCAAGCAGCCAAGGCACGGGGCAAGGTGCTTGGTAACCCCAATGGGGCTGCTGCCCTCCTCAGAGCAGACAAGGGCAACACAGCAGCACTGACAGTCATCAAGGCCAAGGCAGACAACCATGCAGCCAACCTCCAGCCGGTGATTGACTCGCTGAAGGCTGAAGGAATCACCTCACTGGGGGGCATTGCCAAGGCCCTGAACGAGCGTGGAATGCTGACTCCCCGTGGTGGTATCTGGCACAAGACCAGCGTCAGTAATTTGATGAAGAGAATGGGCTGAAGGGGGCCAAAAGCAGCTAAGAATCCCCTGTTATGCCTAAAAAAGAGGCAATTAAATGATAGCAGGGTATTGAGACAGGGCGCGGCCTCCAGCAAGGTGACACCTTAGGAAGAAATACCAACCTTTTTCGGCTGATTCTGATTTCCCAAATGTGGCACGAAAAAGGTGGCACAACGTGTCCACTAAATCTGAATTACTGGCCTTAGGAGAACCTACCGACTCCCCCGACCTACACATTCCGCATTGTGAAATCATCAATGTGATCTGAATGTGATGGTCTGCGCTTTCCTTTTCTCCATGACGGTCTACACGGTGCTGTAGGCCTACCCCTTTTCTTTTCTCCATGAGACCCCCTATGAAACCTATCCCGAACAACACGGGCAAGGTCTTGACCCGGTACACCCGTGCCGCTGGATCAACGACCATGTCCCTAAACCTGAACCCCCAAGAGGCTGATGCCCTGAAGGCATTCATTGCCACCCTGCGCCTACGTGGTGACAAGATACCTTCCATGTCCCTGATCACCCGCCGTGCCGTGCTGGCCTATCTGGAACACCTCAAGTTTTCCCCTGAGACCCGAGCATCAGAGGTGGCAGTGCTGGAACGTATGGCAACCCGATTCTCTGACCGCGCCCACTAGCCATGACCACTACACCACCACCACCACCACCCGAACCACTAGAGAGAAATCTGAACATGCCATTTATGAAATTCAACTGGGCCACCCACGACACATGGTGTCACCACATGACCTTTGAAGAACGGGGACTCTTTGATGCTGTCCGTTCTGTACTCTGGACCGTAGTTGGCTGCAAGATGCCACTGGACACCATCAGGTTACGGCTCAATATCAAGGCAGGATCACGGACGGACAAGCTACTTTCCGGCCTGATAACCAAAGGTTCCTTGAGCTTTCTTGATGGAAAAGTCTTCGATTCTGTGCAAGTTAATGAATTTTCCCAGGCAGTTTCCAAAGCAAAAGTGAACACAGCCAATGGCTCCAAAGGTGGCAGACCCAAGCTATCTTCAGTGCCTCCCCAAAGGGAGAAACCAGAATCCATGGCCCCTCCTAATGATGACCTATCGGACTTCTGAAATAACCGAACGGTTATCCCGTGGCTAACGCATACGAGATGCAATATTTCTAAATAGCAAGATACGAGATTCATTAAAGGTTAGTCACCAACAGGAACGAACAAGCAAGTTCAATCTTGATGGTCTTGCTCCATGACTACCCAGTAAAGAACTAACCCTTTGTCTACCGCTTCGCGGACCACCAAGGGAACATCTTTAGAAGCTCCGCTGGAGCAAGTACCACTTGGTCAAACCAAGTAGTCAATTCTCAGCACCACCCCCTGAAGCATCTCGTTTGGTCTAACTGCTTCGCAGCGAGCTAAACGCACGCCTTCAGATACCCCCCTCCCAGACAGTCTCAGCATTGAAGTTAAACCCTTCAGCCCTGCCGTGTCTGTCTTCCCAAATAAACGATGAACATGAAAACAGTACCTACCCCCTTACCTGTCCAACTTCGCAGCTTTAACAGCCTAAACACGGGGTCAAACCTACCTGTCAGAGCCTTCACAGCCGCCGACCTTGAATCAGCCAGGCAAGCGAGAGCCGCGAAGCTTGCCAAGTGGTCCATGCTGGATTTAAAACAGAACTTCGCCGACGAAGTATTCATGCGAAACCATATATCGGCGGCTGGCCTACGCGCACCGCCACGGGCAGAACCGGCAACCACTAAGCGCCTCAGAACTACGCTTCACCTTGCAGGCGTTGATGCTGTTGCTTCCCGCGAAGCACTGGGGACCACCCTTTCTGGGTATCTCACGCTGAATCCCAACCTCCCGCTATGGGCTGCGCTTGCTTTAGTGCTGGAAGCGACGGGACGGTTCACAGATGCTGCCTTGTCTCTGAGTGACCCTGCATGACTGAATCAAACGTCTGCTTCTATGCCATGCCGGATTCACCCCACCTCACTTGGTCTGCCTGCGGGTACACGCTGCTAACCCTTACAGGACTATCTCCAGCCCTGACCACTGACCAGATTGAACGGCTGACCCTGAACGGAATTGGCTTGGTGACACGGCCAATGGGTGACAACACTTTGATGATCATTCCGGCATTCAAGCAAGAGGCTCAGAGGATGGTCATTCACTTGATCTCCACTGCCGCTAAAGAGACTACCAAAGCGTTCACAGGCATTTGGGCTACACCGGCACCACCTGATCTTTCTACAGGCTTAACACCCCCAAACAACCGCTACGAAAGGCACTCCCGATGACACCCAACGAGATCAAGCTTGGCAGTACCGAGCGCAGCGATGATCTAGGTACATATACCGCTTATCACCGGACTTGCACCTTCAGGGACTGTGGGGCCGAACTGACCAGCAGGAACCGCTCTGGGTCCAACCTGCTATGCAAACCCTGCGCCGCAGCCAAGGCACGGGGCATCTACACCGGCCAGCCGAGAAAGCCAAGGACTGCTCTGGAAAAGGCAGTACTCGCTAACCGGCGGGCTGAGCCAGATCGAACCAAGGCACACAGCCTGCTCAATGATTGCCTCGACCGCATCACCAGCACACACACCAAGCAGGCACTCCAGAGCTTCCTGCTGACGCTTGAGCTTCGGGCCTTGATGCGCCACCTTCCCAACGTACCCCAACCCCAATGAGCAGTAGCTGACTTTTCAGCCGCAGCTTCCCAAGCCAACCAACCCCCAAGAAATACTCCCATGAATATCACAAACCTCTCCCGCCTCAAGCTTGAACAGATCGCCAGTCATTGCGGTTCCACCGTGGCAGCAGTAACGGTAGGTCAGCTACTGGCTAACCCTGCTTATGACATCAACGGGGTAGCTTCTGCCCTTTCGACCACTCCAGTAAACCTTCTTCAGGCTCTGGCCCTACCCGAACCAGTGGTCTATGCACCGATGACCACGACCAACGTTTAAAGGAATCACTATGTCCGACAACTTCCAAAGCTACTCCACTTACGTGCCTCAAGGCAACGAAGAAACATTCTCCCGTGGTCCTCAGATACGTGAAGAGATGCCCATTCACCGCACCTCCAGCATTGCAGGCGTGATGACCGAGAGTTCTGAAAAGAACATTGACCGCAGCGACTCCGGCCATGACACCACCACCGGGGGCTGGCTTGCCAGCGCACGAAGCACGACAGGCCGAGCAGTCAGCCAAGCTGACATCACCCCCGACACCCTTATCAGCTTCGATGGAATGCAGGCAAAGGCTTCCTTCTGGGTCTCTGAAGGTCGCTTGAGCAAAGGGGCCGATGGTTCCTACACCGAAGGAGCAGGCCCGGTGGAAGCCCCGCAGGTTGTCCAAGGGGACATTGCACCAATCCCTGATGCTGTGATGGAAGGAGTGAACGCAGCCCTTGAACCTTTGCCGCAGTCCAGCCTTGACATGATCACAGCACATGGAATCAGTGTGGCACTGGGTCACCAGGATGATGCTTCCCTGACGCGGAGGTTTGCCCAGGTATCCGGCTTGGAACTGGCAGATAGCCATGAACGACTGACCGCTATCAAGGCTGTTTACCAGAAGCAAGCAGACCACGCCATTCAGTCACGCGCTGGCGTCAGTGCTGCTGATGCTCCTGAGTTCTGGCAGTGGTGCAGGACCAATCATCAGGGCCAATTGCAAGATGCCCTTGGCAAGCAACTTCATGCCGCCGATGTGTCGGGCTACACCGCCCTGGCTAATCGCTGGCTGTCCTCAACGGCTCCTTCACTCAACGCCTTGAAGGCTGGAGGGATTCCCGTGAGAACCAACGGGAGTGGCGTGAATGAATGCTACATCCGGGGTTCTTGGATGACGCCCAGTGCTGCTGCCCGGGCTGGCTTGGTGTGATGTAGCCAGCAATGAGAAAAGCCCCTTACGGGGCCTTCTTTCGCTATCTCTATGGTGTTACCGCAGGGATAGCCAAAGACGGGAGATGATGAAGTGACGACCAAAGCCCCAGGCTTGAGACTCCCCAGGGCCAGTCTTGATATATCCAAAGGTGAAGAAGGAATGAATAGGGCCGTAATAAAAAGTACCCCGTGCATCCTCGCTTGATGTGTTGAAGATCTCGAGATTGATTAGGCGGGCAGACGCATTGAAGATGGAAGACAGGAAGATGGAGAACTTGGTCATTGCTTGCTTGCTTTTGTTGAAGAAGTATTGATAGTTACTCAATCAAGAACAAAGAAACAGCTATTACAAAATATCCAATCAGGGCAAATTGTTATCGTTTGGAGAAGGTCTCCAAATGGCAATTAATAAAGTGAGGCTTTGAGCCATTTACAGGCAGTTGCTCTCCATCTGGAGAGTGTCAACAGGCCAAGTTTTACAGTGGGTGAATTGCAACAGCCTGCCTTCCTCAAGGGCCTACGAGTTGATCTCGATAGCCAACGGGACAAAGACGGTAGAGGCCATCCGTGAGGCAACCGCTTTTCGAACTAGTCAGAGCAGGGATGCGGGGTCTCCGCTACGTAGCGGAGAGGACAAACCCGTTACGAATCAACCACTTACGGAAAACAACCCCGGAAACCCCCCTGTGAAATCCAAGGGAGGCAGGCCGCCCACACCAAAAGCACCTACTGACATCCTTATCCAGCAAGTAACGAAAGCCTTGCTCCTTGAGCCCACTGGGAGGTGTGAAATTTAGGTGTGAAAGCAAAAAGCCAGAAAGCAAAAAGCCCTTGTAAATCAATGACTTACAAGGGCTTACATACTTGGCGGAGTGGACGGGACTCGAACCCGCGACCCCCGGCGTGACAGGCCGGTATTCTAACCAACTGAACTACCACTCCTGGTAGTGGTAACTTCGCTCTTTCGAGCCAAGCTGCCAGCCCTTGCGGACTGGCTGTTACCTACTTGCGCCTTGGACACCACAAGAGTGTGATGGATGCTGGCGACCCCACGGGGATTCGAACCCCGGTACCTACCGTGAAAGGGTAGTGTCCTAGGCCTCTAGACGATGGGGTCAAAACCTTGGAACTTGCCGAGGCGGGCTCTTGTTTTTACACCAGGCCTGCCGAAAAAAAACATTTTAGAAACTCTTCCCGACAATCGTTGGTGGAGGTAAACGGGATCGAACCGATGACCTCTTGCATGCCATGCAAGCGCTCTCCCAGCTGAGCTATACCCCCGTTACCAAAACTATTGCAAGTTTCCTTGCATTTATCGAGCCTTGAATTATAGCCCGAAAATCAGACGCTTTTAATGCATTGCAGTCGGCTGATGACGTTTTCCCTGTTCATCAATGCCAAAAACGCATCGAGTGACGGTGTTTGCTGGCGTCCGGCAACTAGCACGCGCACCGGCATGGCCAGTTGTGGCATCTTCAGACCAGTCTCGATCAGTACCTGTTTGATGACAGCGGAAATCGCCGTTTTGCTCCAGTCACAGGCCGCCAGCAATTCAGCCAGCCGGGTCACCGCCGGCACGACATCGGCCGGCACGTGCGTCTGAATGTCTTGCGCGCTGACCGGCTCTTCGCTGACCAGCAATGCCATCCACTCGGCCAACTCCACCAGAGTGCTGCAACGGTCTTTCAGCAAGGCGCAGGCCTGCGTGCGGCGCGCTGCATCGAGGCCCGCCAAGCCACGAGCGTCGAGGAATGGCAAGACCTCCCCGGCCAGTTGCTCGTCGGGCATGGCCTTCATGTGCTGGGCATTGACCCAGCGCAACTTGGCTTCATCAAACTGGGCCGCACTCTTACCGAGGTGGTCCAGATTGAACCATTGCAAAAATTGTTGGCGGCTGAAAATTTCATCGTCGCCATGACTCCAGCCCAGTCGAGCCAGGTAGTTCACCATCGCATCCGGCAAGTAGCCTTCGGCTGCGTACTGTGTGACCGCCTTGGCGCCATGGCGCTTGCTCATTTTTTCGCCCTGCTCGTTCAGCACGGTCGGCAGGTGCGCGTACACCGGCACATCGCGGTCTAGCGCATGAAAAATATGGATCTGGCGAGGCGTGTTGTTGATGTGATCATCGCCACGAATCACATGTGTGATCGCCATGTCAATGTCATCGACCACCACACAAAAATTGTAGGTCGGTGTGCCGTCGGGCCGGGCGATCACCAGGTCGTCGAGTTCATCATTGCTGATCTCGATACGGCCCTTGACCTTGTCGTCCCACACCACCGAGCCGCCTTGCGGCGTCTTGAAGCGCAGCACCGGCTGCACGCCCGCCGGTGCTGGTGGCAGCGCCTTGCCGGGCTCGGGTCGCCAGGTGCCGTCGTAGCGCGGCTTTTCCTTGGCGGCCATTTGGGCTTCACGCAGCAAATCAAGCTCGGTCATGCTCATATAGCAGGGGTAGACATGGCCGGCCGCCTGCAACTCGGCCAGAACAGTCTTGTAGCGGTCCATGCGCTGCATCTGGTAGAACGGGCCTTCGTCGTAGCCCAGGCCGAGCCAGCGCATGCTTTCGATGATCACGTCCACGGCCGCCTGGCTGGAACGCTCCAGATCAGTGTCTTCAATGCGCAAGATGAAATCGCCTCCCGTGGCGCGCGCAAACGCCCACGGATACAGCGCCGAGCGGATATTGCCGAGGTGAATAAAGCCGGTAGGCGAAGGTGCAAATCGGGTTCTGGTTTTTTGTGTCATGTCAGGCTGTCCAGACCCCGAGCGAGGTCGGCTTTCAAATCATCAATATGTTCCAGGCCCACGGCCAGGCGAATCAGGCCCTGGCCGATGCCGGCGGCCTGCCGCTGGGCTTCGCTCAGGCGCCCATGCGAGGTGGTCGAGGGATGGGTAATCGTGGTTTTGGTGTCGCCAAGGTTGGCCGTGATGCTGCAGACGCAGGTGCTGTCGATCACATGAAAAGCGTTCTTGCGGGCACCGTCGGCGTCAGCCGCTTTGAGGTCAAAAGACACGACCGCGCCACCGCAGCCCTGCCCGTTGAGGGTTTGCTGCTGCATGGCCAGCGCATGCTGGGGGTGTGATGTGAGGCCGGGGTAGTAGACGCGGGCCACAGCAGGCTGAGCTTCCAGCCAGCTTGCCAGCGCGAGCGCGTTGGCGCTTTGCGCCTGCATGCGTATGGACAGCGTCTCCAGCCCCTTAAGCACCACCCAGGCATTGAACGGCGACAGCGACATGCCGGCGCTGCGCATGATGGGCAACAGTTTTTCGTCGATGAGTTTTTTCGGCCCACAAATCGCGCCGGCAATCACGCGGCCCTGGCCGTCGAGGTATTTGGTGCCCGAGTGAATGATCAGATCGGCGCCCAGTTTGACGGGCTGCGAAAGGGCCGGCGAGCAAAAGCAGTTGTCGACTGCCAGCAGGGCACCGGCCGCATGGGCAATCCTGGCCAGCGCGCCGATGTCGCAGACCTCGGTCAGCGGGTTGGTCGGGGTTTCGGCAAACAGCAGCTTGGTCGTGGGCCTGACAGCGGCTTGCCACTGGGCCACATCGGTTTGCGAGACAAAGGTGCTCTCAACGCCAAACTTGGCAAACTCGCTGCCGATCAGCTTGATGGTGGAGCCAAACACCGACTGCGAGCAAATCACATGGTCGCCGCTTTTGAGCAGGCCCAGGCACATCAGCAAAATTGCCGCCATGCCGCTGGACGTGCCGATGCACGCTTCGGTGCCTTCCATCGCGGCCAGGCGCAGCTCCATGCTGGTCACCGTGGGGTTGGTGAACCGCGAATAGATGTAGCCCTCTTCCTCGTTGGCAAAGCGCCGTGCCGCCGTGGCGGCATCGGGCTGTACAAAACTGCTGGTCAAATAGAGCGCTTCAGAGTTTTCACCGTACTGGCTTTTCTCCACGGCCGTGCGCACGGCCAGGGTGTCCGGGTGCAAGTTATCGGGTAGCTTTCTGGTGCTCATCTCAGACCTCTTGCGGATTGGGTAACGCCAGGCGCGACACATCAACATCGCTTTCCTCGCCGATCTTTTCCGCGGTATCGGCGCGCCGCGAATTCATCGCGGCAATGGTTTCGGCCGTCACGTCACCGGTGATGTAAACGCCGTCAAAACACGAAGCGTCAAAGCCATCGAGCGCGGGATTCAACGAGCCAATGGCGCGCTTCATGCCTTCGACGTCCTGGTAGATCAGCGCATCACAGCCAATCTCCTGGCGGATTTCTTCAATGCTACGGCCATGCGCCACCAGCTCGTCAGGCGTCGGCATGTCGATGCCATACACATTCGGATAGCGCACCGGAGGCGCGGCGCTTGCCAGGTAAACCTTGCGAGCGCCGGCGTCGCGCGCCATCTGCACGATCTCACGGCTGGTGGTGCCGCGCACGATGGAATCATCGACCAGCAGCACATTGCGGCCTTTGAACTCGCTGGCAATCACGTTGAGTTTTTGACGCACCGATTTCTTGCGCACGCCCTGCCCCGGCATGATGAAGGTGCGTCCCACGTAGCGGTTCTTCACAAAGCCTTCGCGGTAAGGAATGCCTAGCAGGTGCGCCAGCTGGGTGGCGCTCGGGCGGCTCGATTCGGGAATCGGGATGATTACGTCGATTTCGTTGGGCGGTACCGTGGAGACCACGCGCTTGGCCAGCGTTTCCCCAAGATTGAGGCGCGCCTGGTAGACCGAAATTCCGTCGAGCACCGAGTCGGGTCGCGCCAGATAGACAAACTCGAAAATGCACGGCATCAGCTTGGCATTGATGGCGCATTGCTCAGCGTGCACCGTACCCTCCAGGTCCACAAACACCGCTTCGCCCGGCGCGATGTCGCGCTCGAACTGATGCGCCGTGCCTTCCAGCGCAACCGACTCGCTGGCCACCATCACCGTGCCGCCGTCTTCGTTTTTGGCGCGGCCCATGCAGAGCGGGCGAATACCAAAGGGATCACGAAAAGCCAGCAAGCCGTGGCCGGCGATGAGCGCGACCACGGCGTACGAGCCCTTGATGCGCTTGTGCACACCGCGCACGGCTGCAAACACATCGGCCGGCTTCAGCTTAAGGCCTCGCGTGGTTTTTTCCAGCTCGTGTGCCAGCACGTTGAGCAGCACTTCAGAGTCGCTGTCGGTGTTGATGTGGCGGTGGTCGGTGTTGAAAAGCTCGGCCTTCAACGCGGCCGCGTTGGTCAAATTGCCATTGTGCGAAAGCACCAGGCCAAATGGCGCGTTGACATAAAACGGCTGCGCCTCGTCTTCGCTGAAGGCATTGCCCGCCGTCGGGTAACGCACCTGGCCCAGGCCGACATTGCCCGGCAAGGCGCGCATGTTGCGGGTGCGAAAGACGTCGCGCACCATGCCCTTGGCCTTGTGCATGTAGAACTTGTGCCCTTGCTGCGTGACGATGCCGGCAGCATCCTGGCCGCGGTGCTGCAGCAGCAGCAGGCCGTCATAAATCAGCTGATTGACCGGGGCTTTGCTGACAACGCCGACTATGCCGCACATGGTGTTTCGATCATGGTGTGTTGACTCTTAAACGTAATTTCAAACGATATTCAAAGGCGATTCAAAAGCGATTCAAAGGATCTTCGAACAGTTAATTCAGATACTTGGCAAACTGCTCCGGCAGCACCGGCTTCAAGCCTCTCAGCGTGGCCTCCAGCAAGGGTGCGCCCCTGGACTCCTGCCACCAGCTGCTCGAGCGCAGCGCCGTCATGTTCATCACCACCGTAGCCGCCAGCAACAGGATCAGGCCGCGCAACACGCCAAAGGCCGCGCCCAGCGTGCGGTCTACCGGGCGCAAACCCATGGCTTCGACCAGCTTCTTGAGCAAAAAGGCCAGCAAGCCTGCCGCAAACAGCGCCGCGATAAAGACCAGCACAAAGGCCGCCGCATAACGCACCGGCTCGGCGGCCGCCTGCAGCGGCAGCAGCGTCGCAACCTGCGGCGCAAACCACTGTGCCGCATAAAACGAAACAGCCCATCCCAGCACCGACAACACCTCGTACACCAGCCCGCGCCAGGCGCCCAGAACCAGGGAGGCGACCAGCACCGCCAGGAAAATCCAGTCAAGCGCCGCCAAAATCTGCAAACTGCTTACAGGCTAAGTATGGCGGCCGGCAAATCAAGCGTTTTGATTTTGCTGGCGGCTTTTTCTGCATCGGCCTTGTTGGCAAACGGACCGACGCGAACCCGGATGCGTTTGCCGTCCTTGGTCTGCGCCACCTGCGTGTAGGTTTTCAGGCCCGCTTTTTCCAGCTTGAGGCGCGCTTCGCGGGCCTTGGCCTCATCAGAAAATGCCCCGACTTGCACCACCACGCGGCCGCTGGCTGCGTCGTCAGCGCTCTTGCTGGCTGCCGGGCGGGTTTCACCTTCCAGCAACGCCGTAGCGCGCGCACTTTCCACGTCAGCGGCAGGAGCCTTGGGCGCCGGTTTCGCTTCAACCTTGGCGAATGGTTTGGGTTCAGGCTTGGCTTCAGCTTTGGCCGCTACCTTCGGTTCCGGCTTAGATTCCGCTTTCAGGTCCGGCTTAGACTCCGGTTTTGCTTCCTTTTTAATAGCGGGTGGCGCAGACTCCACAATGGCTGGGGCTGGTTTAAAGGGCAAAATCTCTTCCTTGAGCGCAAGGCTGGCCGCGTCGGCCACCTTTTCTGTCACTTTTTCAACCGGCGCCGTCGCAGGCGTCGGCGCCGGTGCTGTGGCGGGAGCCGGTGCCGGCTGGACCAGCGGCTTGACGGCGTTTTTACCCGGAATTTCAATCGGGATATCGACGGCGACAGGGCGCGGTTGCGTGTCAAACAGCAGCGGAAAACCGACCACGCCAATCAGCACCAGCACGGCCGACCCGATCAGCCGGTGCTTGGCGCGTTTGCGCATGACCTCGACGCTTTCAGCTTGAGCAGCTGACGCGGCAGGAGGAGCAGACGATGAGCCGCCCCGACGGAAAGTGAAAAACGGCATGGTGTGGCTTGAATCCGTTAAAGGTTAACAAAAGGGTTAACGTGGGCAATCGGCCGTCTCAAGGGAGCAAAGGGGCCACGGACTCAAGAGCTTCGTCTGAAGGCTGATTTTGCGGCCCCGCTTGAGGTCAGGCAGCTAGGTGCGGAGCCAGAAGACGCGGCACGCCGTCCTTCAAAATGCCGCCCACCGTGTAGAACGAGCCGAACACAGCAATTCTATCAGCGGGGTCTGCCGCCTTGACGGCGGCCTGCAGAGCCTCCCCGGGGCTTTTGTAAGCGCTGGCCCCGGCGTCAGGACGAAGCTTCAGCGCCTGCCATCTGGCGCGCAAATCCTCTGCGCTGGCCGCGCGCGGCGTCGGCAGATCAGTGAAATACCACTGGTCAATCAGCGGGGCGATGCGCGCCAGCATGGGCGCCAGGTCTTTGTCGGCCATGGCGCCGAACACCGCGTGGGTGCAGGGGTAGTAACCCATGGCGTCGAGGTTTGCGGTCAGCGCCGCCACCGAATGCGGGTTGTGCGCCACATCGAGCACCAGCGTTGGCTGGCCGGGAATGATCTGGAAGCGCCCGGGCAGTTCGACCATGGACAAGCCGACGCGCACGGCCTGCGCCGTTACCGGCAGGCGATCCCGCAAGGCCGTCAGCGCGGCCAGCACGCCGGCGGCGTTGACCAACTGGTTGGCGCCGCGCAGGGCCGGGTAAGCCAGCCCCGCATACCTCCTGCCGCGGCCGGCCCAGCCCCACTGCTGCTTGTCGCCCGAAAAATTAAAGTCATGACCCAGGCGCCACAAGTCGGCATCCACTTCGGCGGCATGGTCCAAAATGCTTTGCGGCGGCACCGGGTCGCTCACCACCACCGGCTTGCCGGCGCGCATGATGCCGGCTTTTTCCCGGCCTATGCTTTCCCGGTTGTTGCCCAGCAACTCCATGTGGTCCAGGTCTATGCTAGTGATGACGGCGCAATCGGCGTCCAGGATGTTGACCGCATCGAGCCGGCCGCCCAGGCCGACTTCCAGGATCACCACGTCGAGCGGTGCATCGGCCAGCAACTGCAAAATGGCCAGCGTCGTGAATTCAAAGTAACTCAGCGATATTTCATCGCCATTTTGGACTCTGGCCCTTTCAACACGGGCGAAACAAGCTATTAAATCAGTAGCATTGACGATGTCGCCGCGGACCCGGCAGCGCTCTTCGAAATGCACCAGATGCGGCGAGGTGTAGACCCCTGTGCGGTAACCGGCCTGCAGCAAAACAGCTTCGAGCATGGCGCAGGTCGAGCCTTTGCCGTTGGTGCCGGCCACCGTGATGACGGGGCAGGCAAACGCCAGGCCCATGCGCTGCGCCACCGCCCGCACGCGCTCCAATCCCATGTCTATGGTTTTGGGGTGCAAGCGCTCGCAATGTGCCAGCCAGTCGTCCAGGGTTGTGAGTTGTTCCATACAGTCTGGCATTGTCGCGCAAGCTGGGTATCCCTAAGCTCACCCCCGTTGATGCTCACTGCGTGTAGTGTCCTCCACCCTTGCAGGGGGCGGTGCCTGCGGCCGACTGGCTGAGCACACCCCCGTTGACGCTCACTTCGTGTAGCGTCCTCCCCCCTTGCAGGGGGCGGTGCCTGCGGCCGGCAGAGCCGGACCAGCGGCCCCCGCTTATTAAGAGGCTAGTTCCTACCGCCCGTTGGTGTCCGCCTCAAGCGGCGAAGCGGTCGGTGGCGGCAATTAGCTGCGTCAGAATGCCGGGCTCGTTAAAGGCGTGGCCGGCATCGTCCACCAGATGAAAGTCGGCGCCGGGCCAGGCGCGGTGCAGGTCCCAGGCGGTTTTGGCCGGGCAAGCCATGTCGTAGCGGCCCTGCACGATGACGCCGGGAATAGCGGCGAGCTTGCCGGCATCGCGGATCAGCTGCCCCTCTTCGAGCCAGCCGGCGTGCACGAAATAGTGGTTTTCGATGCGCGCAAACGCCAGCGCAAAATCATCGTCGCCGTGCTTGGCGCTGGCCGCCGGGTCGGGCAGCAGCGTGATGGTCTGGCCTTCCCACAGGCTCCAGGCGCGCGCGGCGGCTAACTGCGCGGCCCGGTCTGCGCCGACCAGGCGCTTGCGGTAGGCCGCTATCAGGTCGCCGCTTTCGGCGGGCGGAATCGGCGCCAAGAAGTCTTCCCACAAATCAGGAAACAGCCAGGACGCCCCTTCCTGGTAGTACCAGAGCAGTTCGGCGCGGCGCAACGTGAAGATGCCGCGCACGATGAGCGCCGACACCCGCGCCGCATGCCTTTGCGCATAGGCCAGCGCCAGCGTGCTGCCCCAGGAGCCGCCAAACACCAGCCAGCGCTCGACACCCAGCAGGACGCGCAGCCGCTCGATGTCGGCGACAAGGTCCCAAGTGGTGTTGTTTTCCAGCGAAGCATGGGGGCGCGAACGGCCGCAGCCGCGCTGGTCAAACAGCAGCACGCAGTAGCGCGCCGGGTCAAACAGCCGCCGGTGATCGGGCGAGCAGCCTGAGCCCGGCCCGCCATGCAGGAAAACCGCAGGCCGGCCCTGCGGGTTGCCGCACAACTCCCAGTAAACCAAATGGCCATCGCCGGTGTCGAGGACGCCGGTGCGAAACGGCGCGATGGGCGGGTACAAATTCCCGGCAGAGGTGGCAACAGAGGCGGCCGAAGCAGTCATGCGAACTCCAACAAAAAAGAGGTCGCCACATCAGGTGGCGGCGGCCAGCGCCAAAGCGCCGGTTCTGCACTGGATTATTCTCCGGTTGCCTCGCCCGCTCTGGCCGGGCTGTTCCGAGAACCATCGATGCTCCTAATTTAATAGCTGCTTGCGCCCGTCTGTATTGGGCTAGAGGCCTATTTTATGAATATTCATGGCAAAATCCGGGCATGATCACTGTTTACGGCATCCCCAACTGCGACAGCGTCAAAAAGGCCCGCGCCTGGCTGAGCCAAAACGGGCAACCGTACGCGTTTCATGACTTCAAGAAATTGGGCGTTCCCGCCGACAAGCTGGCGCTGTGGGCGCAGGCCGCCGGCTGGGAAAAGCTGCTCAATCGTCAGGGCACGACCTGGCGCAAGCTGGACGCCACCGCGCAAGCCGCTGTGACTGACAGCGCCAGCGCACAAGCGCTGATGCGGGCTCAGCCCAGCGTCATCAAGCGCCCGGTGGTCGATTGGGGAACAGAAGTCACGGTCGGCTTTGATGCGGCTGCCTGGGCATGTCGGTTTTAGGGCTTTGAGGCTTTCAATGCGGGATTGAAAAATCCGGACGGACGTTGCGTTTTTGCCTCCTGACTTGGTTGTGGCCGCCGGCTTTACCTTCGATTTACTGAACTCGCGAAGCCAAAATGACTCAGATTTATTAAAATCGGCGTAGCCCGCTCAAGTTTTTTTCCAGTCTGAGTAATCAGCAGTGCGGGCAGCACGGGACGCCGCACCCGCCAACACGGCGCAGCTTCAGCGATGTGCTGAGAAGAGGTTTGAATCATGAAAAAAGCACTTGGCATTTCCACCCTCGCCGCCGCAGCCGGTCTGGCCGTTGCGCCCGCGTCGGCCCAAGACATTTTGGCGCGGGTCATTTCCAGCACACCGGTGGTGCAGCAGGTCGCCGTGCCGCGCCAGGTTTGCAACAACGAAGCCGTCATCACGCAAGCCCCCAAATCGGGTGCGGGCGCGCTGATGGGCGCTTTGGCCGGCGGTGCAGCCGGTAACGCCATCGGCAATGGCGGCGGCCGGGCGGCAGCCACCGTGATCGGCCTGGTCGGCGGCGCGATGATCGGTGACCGCATCGAGGGCCCCAACAACCAGTTGCAGAACGTGCAGCGCTGCAGCACGCAGACTTACTACGAAAACCGCCCCAGCCACTACAACGTGGTTTATGAATACCAGAGCACGCAGTACAACGTACAAATGGCCAACGACCCGGGCTCGTATGTGCGGCTGCAGGTGACGCCGGTAGGCGCCATGCAGCCTTCACCTCAGCCCTATCAGCCTTCGCAACCGCAAACCTACATGCAGCCGGCGCCGGTGCAGCAACAGCAAATTTATGAACAGCCAATGATGAGTGCGCCCGTGGGATACCCGACTTATTACGCCGCACCAGCGCAACCGGTTTACGTCCAGCCGTATTACGCGCGGCCGGCCTACTACGCGCCCTATTACCCGCCCATCGGGCTGTCGCTGAACTTCGGCTACAGCCGTGGTTTTGGCGGTGGACATGGCCGCTGGCGTTAAGCTTCACTGAGGCGAAAAAAAAAGGGCGTTGCGAACGCCCTTTTTTGTGCCTGACCGGGCCTTGGTCGGCGCCCGCACCGAAGCTCGCCGAGGGCTATGGGGGCGTCTGAATCAACGCCCCTTTGAACAGCACCGGCCCGCTGGGCCCGCTGCCCGGAGGCACGCCGCCCTTGGGTTCTAGGCTGATGGCCAGCGTGGGCAATTGCCGCAAGGCGCTGGCGGCTGCGGTCAGTCTGACCACCGGATCAGCGCTGAGCACACCCAGCGATTGCGGCGCCGCCCCGGGCGGCAAGGCCCACAGTTCCAGCGACTTGTCAGCCTGCTCGCGAAAAGCGCCTACCCGCTTGAGCGAGAGCCGGCCGTTTTTGGGGTCGAAGGTGACCAGCATCGAAGCCTCGGCCTTGTCGTCAGCCAGTACCGCGACGTATTGCACCTCGGGCGTGGCAGCCAGTTTGGCCGTCAACTCTTGCAGCTGCCCGCTCAAACGCGTGTTCAGGTTCAGGCCCGCCACCACCGCAACCGCCGCGGCCAGGGCCGCTGCACCGGTCGCGCCGCGCCACAGGCCCAGGCTGGCCCACCAGCCGCCCGCCGTGCTAGCGGTGGCATGTGCCGCCAGCATGGCTTGCGCCTGTTTTTCGGCCTTGACGAGGTTTTCAATGCGCTGCCACACCACCGGGCTGGGCGCCGCCTGCGGCTGCAGCTCAGCGACAGACGCCAGCCGGCCTTGCCAGATCAGCGCCGCGGCACGCAGCGTGGCGTTGTCGCGCGCCAGCGTTTCAAAGCGGCGCCGCGCACCGCCGCGCAGGGTACCCAGCGCATAACTTGCCGCCAGTTGTTCCATCAAGACGGGATTGTTTTGGATGTTCATGACGCGATCTCTGGGGCCGCGAACGAAGTGCCGGGCCGCCCCAAGCGAAGTTCAGCCCCCTCGGGGGGCACGGTATTACACGAAGTGAAAAGCATGGGGGTTAGACCCCGCGCCGTCCCGCTCCCGCATTCGCAAGCAGGGGCCGCGGAACCGGCTTTGCCGGGCCGCAGGCGCAGCGCCCCCTTGGGGGGCAGCGTATTACACGAAGTGAAAAGCGTGGGGGCCATATCTACGCAAACCTCGCCATACACCCACGCAGCTGTTCCAGCCCGCGACGAATCCAGGTTTTCACAGTACCCAAGGGCAGCTTGAGCTGCCCGGCCAGCTCGCTGTGGCTCAAATCGCGCAGATAGGCCAGACTCACCACCTCACGCTGTTTGTTCTCAAGCTGGTTCAGGCATTGGTGCAAGGCCCAGGCCTGCTCGCTGGCCTGCGTCGTGTCCATCGGGTTGGCGGCGTCGCCCGCCACGGTGTCAGAGATCATGTCGTCAAGTTCCTGCATCCGGTCGATACGCTCGGACGCGCGGCGGCGTAAAAAATCAAGGCCTCGGCTGCGCACCACCAGACCCATCCAGGCCATCGGCGGCGACAGCGTGGCCTTGTAGTCACACGCAATGCGCCAGATGTTCAGATAAGCTTCCTGCAGCACGTCTTCAGCCCATTCGCGCTTGCTGACCACGCGCACCGCGACGCCATAGAGCTTGGACGAGGTCAGGTCATACAACTCGCGCAGGGCCGACTCATCGGCCAGGGCCACCCGGCCAAGCAGCGCAATCAATTGACTATCCGGGTTTTCTGGCTTCATGATTTGCATTGTCTGGCATTAGCAGATACGCCGTAAGCGGCCCGATGGATTCAGCGCGGCCTTGGCGGGCCGCGCGGGTGACCTAAAATAATCGGCTGGCGCGCCCAAGCGCTGGTCGCGACCCTTTTTTTCTGTTTACAAAACCATTCCATGACTACCGAATCCATTGCCAACATCAGCGTCATCACCAAAGCCAATGTCTACTTTGACGGCAAATGCGTGAGTCACGGCATCACCCTGGCCGACGGCACGAAAAAATCAGTCGGCGTGATCCTGCCCGCCACCCTGACCTTCACAACCGGTGCGCCCGAAATCATGGAATGCGTGGCCGGCAGCTGCGAGTACAAACTGCTTGGCAGCGACGCCTGGCTCCAATCCTCGACCGGTGAGCAGTTCAGCGTACCGGGCAACTCGAGCTTCGACATTCGTGTGGCGGATGTCGCGGGCTACCACTACATCTGTCACTTCGCCTAATTTCAAGCCCATTACAAGACCACGCAGGAACCTATCGATGGCCACCATTCTTCAGCACCTTCCCGTCGGCCAGAAAGTCGGCATCGCCTTTTCTGGCGGTCTTGACACCAGCGCCGCACTGCACTGGATGAAGCTCAAGGGCGCCGTGCCCTATGCCTACACCGCCAACCTGGGCCAGCCCGACGAACCCGATTACGACGAGATTCCGCGCAAGGCGATGCAGTACGGCGCCGAAAAAGCGCGCCTGATTGATTGCCGCAGCCAGCTGGCCGCCGAGGGGCTGGCTGCGCTGCAGGCCGGCGCCTTTCACATCACGACGGCCGGCGTCACCTACTTCAACACCACACCGCTGGGGCGCGCCGTCACCGGCACCATGCTGGTGGCGTCGATGAAGGAAGATGATGTCAACATCTGGGGCGACGGCAGCACCTTCAAGGGCAACGACATCGAGCGCTTTTACCGCTACGGCCTGCTGACCAATCCTTCACTGAAAATCTACAAGCCGTGGCTGGACCAGCTGTTCATCGACGAACTGGGCGGCCGCGCGGAAATGTCGGCCTTCATGACCGAAGCCGGCTTTGGTTACAAGATGTCGGCCGAAAAAGCCTATTCAACCGATTCCAACATGCTGGGCGCCACCCATGAGGCCAAAGACCTGGAGCATCTGAGCAGCGGCATGAAGATCGTCAACCCCATCATGGGCGTGGCTTTCTGGAAGGACGAAGTCGAAGTCAAGCGCGAAGAAGTCACGGTGCGTTTTGAAGAGGGCCGGCCGGTCGCCCTCAACGGCGTGGCGTACACCGACCTGGTCGAGCTGATCCTCGAAGCCAACCGCATAGGCGGTCGCCACGGTCTGGGCATGAGCGACCAGATCGAAAACCGCATCATCGAAGCCAAAAGCCGCGGCATCTACGAGGCGCCGGGCCTGGCACTGCTGTTCATTGCCTACGAGCGTCTGGTCACCGGCATCCACAACGAAGACACCATCGAGCAGTACCGCGACAACGGCCGCAAGCTGGGCCGCCTGCTGTACCAGGGCCGCTGGTTCGATTCGCAGGCCATCATGCTGCGCGAGACCGCGCAGCGCTGGGTCGCCAGCGCCATCACTGGCGAAGTCACCGTTGAACTTCGTCGCGGCAACGACTACTCCCTCCTCAACACCGAATCTAGCAACCTGACCTACCACCCCGAGCGCCTGACCATGGAAAAAGGCGAGTCGATGTTCACGCCGCTGGACCGCATCGGCCAGCTCACCATGCGCAATCTGGACATTGTGGACACGCGGGCCAAGCTGGGGATTTATGCCAAAAGCGGCCTGCTGTCGCTGGGCACGGGCGGGGATTTGCTCAAGTTATCGGGCGACAAAGGTGAATGACAGATTTGGTCTTTAGCCCCTTGAAATCGGACGTTATAAGCTACTAAATTTATAGCAAACATTCAAGAATCCAAATTCTTTTTCTCCCACTGTGGTGGGGGAAGGCTGGGAATTCTAGTAGCCGAAACTGCTGCGGTGTTTCGCGGGCATTTTATTTAGCTGAAATGTCTTGATGCATAAAAATCCTTTTCTGAAAAGGACTTGACTGCGTTTTTGACAATTACGTTATGCCTTGCAACTCAACCGTTTGGCGGCCCGCACCCATGAACAAGATTATTCTCGCCGGGCTAACTTACTTCGCAATCGTGCTGGGTTCTGGCTTTGTGCTCGGCGTGTTCAGAGTCCTTTTTCTCGTACCACGCATAGGCGAACGCTGGGCAGAACTTGCGGAGATGCCCATCATGGCCGCTGTGATCTTCCTCGCAGCTGGCTACATCCTGCGGCGCTTTCCAGGGATACGTTCTACTGGTGGTTCCTTAGCTGCAGGGTTTCTTGCGCTTGCCTTGACAGTCTGCGCGGAGCTGGGCCTTGCGGTTGTCCTCCAAAGTCAAACGCTCGCCGAATTCCTCAATAGCCGAGACAAGGTTTCAGGCTCCGTCTACCTTGTCTTGCTCCTGGTTCTCGCCGTCATGCCACGCCTTCGTCTTCAGAGCCATGCGTAAGCCGTGGCCAAAGGCAGCAAGACCTAACACCTCGTGTGTGGACTCCTCCTCAACGGCAAGTGGCTGACCTTAAGAAGCAATCCAGATAAAAAATCTTGAAGCATTTGAACCAGACATTCTGTCCGCCTACAAAAAGGCGAACTTAAGTCCACCCCGCACCCAAAGGGCGCTTAAGTGGGCGCGGAAGAAGCGACGTGAATCCTGACAGGCTGTCGGTCAGCAGCGGCCCATTTTTTAGCAGAATAGGCCTGTAGCCCAATTAATACGGGCGCAAGCAGCTATAAAAATAGTAGCAAAAGCAGCAGTACCACCGGTCGCCAACCCTAAATCACAAGGCGTGGGCGCAACGCTTGGGCGGCGCTTTGCAACGGATGCGACAACCCGGAACCCAGCCCGGCCCGGGGCTGGCGTCAATTCAACCCAGGTGGGTATGGCGCTCTTGCCTGGGTTCGGTTTCCATCGCAGCCAGGCCGTGCAGAATTCCGCAGGCATCGACCGCCTGCGCGGTCTGGCATTTCGTGCGCAGCGCGTCCAATTGCAGTTTGAGCTGCGCCAGTTCGCGTATGCGCTCATCGACATGCGCGATGTGCTGATCAAACACGTCGTTGATGGCGCCGCAGTCTTCTGCGGGCTTATCGGCAAGGGCCAGCAGCGCGTGTATTTCGTCGTGGCTCAGATCTAGCGCACGGCAGTTGCGTATAAAGCGCAGCCGCTCGACATGCTCTGCACCATAAATACGAAAGTTTCCCGACGTGCGGGGCGGCGCGCTGAGCAGGCCCTCTTTTTCGTAGTACCGCACCGTCTCCACGGTGCATTGCGCTACCTGCGCCAATTCTCCGATTTTCATGAAGGTATCTCTAAAAACAGGTTGACTCTATAGTAGCTTCAGCTTGTTTAATCAGGAAAAGCAATTTGGAAAGCCCCTGATGACCGCTCAAAAAACGCATGATCATGACGCACACGATGTGCCTGACCACGGCAAACCTTCCGCGCGTAGCCACGGCGGCGCGGACTGCTGCGGCGCTGCGGCACCAATGCCGGCACCCATGCCGGCGTCGATCTCCACGGCGATTCCCGGCAAAGCGGTCGCAAGCAGCCGCGACGTGCAAACGCCAATCCGCATCATGCAGATGGACTGCCCGACTGAAGAAGGGCTGTTGCGCAGCAAGCTGGGCGGCATGGCCGGTGTGGTTAGCATGGAATTCAACCTGATGCAGCGCATGTTGACCGTGACACACGACCCGAAAATCATCGCGCCGATTCTGGCCGCCGTGCGCTCGCTCGGTTTCACGCCAGAGCTTGCCAGCGACGCTCAAGCGCAGGCCGAGCCCGCATCCGAGCCCGCGAAGCCTTGGTGGCCGCTAGCGCTGGCGGGCGTTGCCGCCGTTGGGTCAGAGGCCGCCAACTGGGCGGGTTTGCCCGCCTGGGTGGCCGCTTTGCTGGCAGCCGTGGCGGTTCTGTCTTGCGGCCTGACCACTTACAAAAAGGGCTGGATAGCCATCCGCAACGGCAACCTCAACATCAATGCGCTGATGAGCATTGCCGTGACCGGCGCATTTGTCCTCGGTCAATGGGCGGAAGGCGCCATGGTGATGGTGCTCTTCACCGTGGCCGAGCTGATTGAGGCCAAGTCACTTGACCGGGCGCGCAATGCCATCAAAGGCCTGATCCAGCTGGCACCGGAACGCGCCACGGTGTTGCAGAGCGACGGCACATGGAGCGATGTCGCTGCCAAGTCAGTGCAGCTCGATGCGCATGTGCGTGTCAAACCCGGTGAGCGCATTGCGCTGGACGGAAAAATCGTCAGCGGCCGCTCCAGCATCAACCAGGCACCCATCACCGGCGAAAGCCTGCCGGTCGAAAAAACCGAGGGCGACCCGGTGTTCGCCGGAACGATCAACGAGTCCGGCTCTTTTGAATACGCCGTGACCGCGGTAGCAGGCGACAGCACCCTCGCACGCATCATTCATGCGGTTGAAGCGGCGCAAGG
This sequence comes from Polaromonas sp., assembly GCF_012927455.1. Classification (GTDB taxonomy): domain Bacteria; phylum Pseudomonadota; class Gammaproteobacteria; order Burkholderiales; family Burkholderiaceae_C; genus Polaromonas. The sequence continues at coordinate 81,683 of NZ_JABBPE010000008.1, forward strand.
CGCGCGGGCGCCTACCCAGCGATTCGTCGATCAATTCGCGCGGATCTACACCCCCGTGATCTTTGTCATCGCGCTGGCGATCGCCATTTTTCCGCCACTGCTAATGGGGGGGGACTGGTTTGAATGGGTCTACAAGGCGCTGGTGTTGCTGGTCATTGCCTGCCCGTGCGCGCTAGTCATCTCGACGCCCGTGACCATCGTCAGCGGCCTGGCCGCGGCCGCGCGCCAGGGCATTCTGATCAAGGGCGGCGTCTATTTGGAAGCAGGCCGCAAACTGGCCTGGCTGGCCCTCGACAAGACCGGCACCCTCACCCACGGCAAGCCCGTGCAGACGAACTTCGTTTTGCTCAAGGGCAGCAGCGAGGCCGAGGTTAGAAGCCTGGCGGCGAGTCTGGCCAGCCGCTCGGACCACCCGGTGTCACGCGCCCTGGCCGACGCGGCCAAACGCGACGCGGTGGCGCTGCGCGACGTCGAGGGCTTTGAAGCACTGCCCGGACGCGGCACCAAAGGCATCATTGATGGCAAGCCCTACTACGTAGGCAATCACCGCCTGATTCACGAGCTGGGCAAGTGTTCGGACGAGCTTGAGGCACGTTTGTCAACGCTGGAGCAACAAGGCAAGACGGTCATTCTTCTGGCTGACGAGCAAGACGTGCTGGGCCTGTTTGCCGTGGCCGACACCGTCAAGGACAGCAGCCGCCAGGCGATTGCCGAACTCCATGCCCTGGGTATCAAGACCGTCATGCTGACCGGCGACAACGCCCACACGGCCAAGGCGATTGCCCAACAGGTCGGCATTGACGAAGCGCGCGGCGATCTGCTGCCCGAGGACAAACTCAAAGCGATTGAAAGCAAGATGGGCAAGGCCGGTTCAGTCGGCATGGTCGGCGACGGCATCAACGATGCACCCGCGCTGGCACGCGCTGACATCGGTTTTGCGATGGGTGCAGCCGGCACCGGAACAGCGATTGAAACCGCCGATGTGGCCCTGATGGACGACGACCTGCGCAAGCTGCCGCGCTTTGTGCGCCTGTCTCGCCACACCCACGCGCTGCTGGTGCAAAACATCGCGCTGGCGCTGGGCATCAAGGCCGTCTTCCTGGTTCTGACGCTGATCGGTACCGGCACCATGTGGATGGCGGTCTTTGCCGATGTGGGGGCTAGCTTGCTGGTGATTGCCAATGGCTTGCGGTTGCTGCGCAAGTAGTGGGCATTCGTTGGCCAGAAGGCTTTTCCAACCATCGGGGTGGCTAGACATTCAAACTTAAATGGAGTGCAGGTAATGCGCATTTTTGATAGCTGTTCGGCCGCCATGGCGGTGGTACGCAAACAAGAGGTGACTGTGGACGCAAAACCCAGCGTCAAGGACCCCTGCAAATGACGCCGGTGACTTCAACCCGTGCAGCGCGCTGGCGCTGGCTGACGCTTGCCGCTGTTTTGTGGGCGATCGACCAGGCCATTAAATTGGGCGTGACCCAGACCATGCAGCTGTACGACAGCCTGCCCATCGTGACCGGTTTCAACTGGGTTTATGTGCTGAATCCGGGCGCCGCCTTTTCGTTTTTGGCCGATGCAGGTGGTTGGCAACGCTACTTCTTCACGGCTATCGCCTTCGCAGTCAGCGCCGTCCTGGGCGTGTTGCTGTGGCGCGGTGTTGCGTCGAAGTTTGAAGCGCTGGCTTATTCGCTGCTTATCGCCGGCGCATTGGGCAACGCTTGCGACCGGCTGCGCATCGGCGCTGTGGTGGACTACCTCGATTTGTACTGGCGCAACTGGCACTGGCCAGCCTTTAACTTCGCCGACATCTGCGTCAGCACAGCGGCCCTGCTGCTGATCATGAGCGCGTTGCGACAAGGCACTTCGAAACCGGCCACTGAAGAGCAACAAGGTGCCAGCTAAGGCCATGACCACCAGCCCGCGCCAGTAGAAAATACGCGAATACGCGAATACCTTTACGAGTCAAATCAGGCCCTAGCCCAATAGACATGAGCGTAAACAGCTATGTTAATGATAGCAAAAGGAGCTGGGTGAAGGCCTCAAACCACCACTGGTTCGGGCTCCAGCCGCAGGCCAAAGCGCTCATAGACGCTGGTCTGGATCGCCTTGGCCAGCGTCATCACTTCACCGCCGGTCACCGGATGGCCGGCACCGCCGCGATTGACGAGCACCAGCGCCTGTTTCTCATAGACGCCGGCGTTGCCGATGGACTTGCCGCGCCAGCCGCAGGCATCGATCAGCCAGCCCGCAGCGAGCTTGACCGAGCCGTCGGCCAGCTGGTAGTGAACAATCTTGGGCTCGCGCTGGATGATGTCGGCGCATTGTTCGGGCGAAACGGTCGGGTTCTTGAAGAAGCTGCCGGCATTGCCGATGAGCTTGGGATCGGGCAGCTTGGCCTTGCGGATCTCGCAGATCCACTCATAAATTTGTAGCGCATCAGGCACGTCAATACTGGACTGCAGACGCTTTTTCTCGATATCCGCATAGCCCAGCACAGGTTTCCAAGCTTTCGGCAGTGCAAACCGCACCTTGGTAATCAGCGCCTTGCCCGCCAGACCGAAACCTGAATGACCGGCTGCGTCGGGTTTGCTCGTGTGTTTGAACACTGAATCGCGGTAGCCAAACGCACACTGCGCTGCATTGAGCGTGAAGCTCCGGCCGGTCGTCAAGTCCACGGCATCGAGCGAGTCAAAACGGTCTTGCAGCTCTACCCCGTAGGCGCCTATGTTTTGCACGGGCGACGCACCGACGGTGCCCGGAATCAGCGCCAGGTTTTCCAGGCCGGGGTAGCCGTTTTGCAGGGTCCAGGTAACCAGATCGTGCCAGTTTTCACCCGCGCCGGCTTCGACAATCCAGGCCTTGGCGTTCTCGCTGACAAGCCGCCTGCCCGTGATCTCGACCTTGAGCACCAAGGCTTTGACATCGCCGGTCAGCACGATGTTGCTGCCCCCGCCGAGGACAAATTTGGCGGCAGCGCGCAGCGCCGGGTTTTGCAGCACGGCGGCAATATCGGCCTGGCTGCCCACCCGCACCAAGGTGAGCGCCTTGGCGACGATGCCAAAGGTGTTGGAGGTCTGGAGGGGAACGTTTTTCTCGACTAACATGAAGGGATTGTCTCACCCCGTCAACCAATTACTCCTAGCAAAGACCTGCACCATGCCCTCCTTTGATACTGTTCTTGAAACCGATCTGGTCAAGGTCAAAAACGCCGTTGAAAACACCTCCAAGGAAATCGGAACCCGATTTGACTTCAAGGGCACGCCGGCTGCGATTGAACTGAAAGACAAGGAAATCTCGCTGATTGGTAACAGCGACTTCCAGATCGATCAGATGAGCGACATCTTGCGCAGCAAACTGACCAAGGCCGGCGTTGACATTCGCTTTCTGGACGTCGGCAAGATCGAAAAAATAGGCGGCGATAAGGTCAAGCAGGTGTCCAAGGTGCGCGACGGCATCGAAGCCGAACAGGCCAAAAAAATCCAGCAGCTCATCAAGGGCAGCAAGATCAAGGTGCAAGCCTCGATTCAGGAGGGTAAGGTCCGCATCACAGGCGCCAAGCGCGACGACCTGCAAGCTGCGCAGGCCTTGATCCGCGCCGAAATCAGCGATTTTCCGCTGAGTTTTGACAACCAGCGGGATTGAATGAGGCCCCCACGCTTGTCGCTTCGCGTACAGCGCTGCCCCCCAAGGGAGTGCTGCGCCTGCGGCCCGGCTAAGCCGGTTCCGCGGTATGAATAAGCCCCCACGCTTGTCGCTTCGCGTACTGCGCTGCCCCCCAAGGGGGCGCTGCGCCTGCGGCCCGGCAAAGCCGGTTCCGCCGCCCCTGCTGGCATTGAATTGCCTTGGCCTTTTCACCTCCCTCTTGCTGGCGGTGCTGGCATGGCTTCCGGCTGGCGCGCAGGCAGAAAGTGTCGCGCTGGCCGGCATGCTGGGCAGCAAGGCGCTGCTGATCGTTGACGGCAGTGCGCCGAAAACCGTGGCGGCTGGCGAGACCCATCAGGGCGTCAAGGTCATTTCCACCTCGGGCGATCAGGCCGTCATTGAACAGGCGGGCAAACGCCATACGCTGCGGATTGGCGACGCCCCGGTCAGCGTCAGCGGCAGCAGTGGCGGCGCACGCGGAACGCGTATCGTGCTGACCGAAAGCGGCGGTGGCCATTTCATGACGGCCGGGCAGATCAACGGCCGCGCCGTGCAGTTCATGGTCGATACCGGAGCGACCAGCATTGCCATGAGCACGCTGGACGCCGAGCGCGCCGGCATCAACTACAAAAACGGCCAGCCGGTGCGCATGTCAACTGCCAACGGCGACGCCACCGGCTTTCGCATCCGGCTCAATTCGGTGCGGGTGGGCGATGTCGAGGTGTTTGACGTGGATGCCGTGGTGACACCCCAGCCCATGCCTTTTTTGCTGCTGGGCAACAGTTTTTTAACGCGCTTTCAGATGAAGCGTGAGAACAACCTAATGACGCTGGACAAACGTTATTAAAACCCCCGAGGGCGTTATTTCCCCGCTTTTTTCGGCTGTTTACCCAGCGGCTTGGCGGCCCCCAGCTTCGACTCGGTTCCCTTTAGCAGCTTACTGATGTTTTCGCGGTGGCGGTACAACAGCAGCGCGCTGATGGCAAACAGCACCATCAAAATGCCTTTATCGACATACCAGGCGGCCCGGTCACCGAACAGGTAATACAGCGGCGCAAACACGGCAGCGGCCAACGATGCCAGCGATGAGTAGCGCGAAAAATACGCCACGATCAGCCAGGTCGCCAGCGTTGCGAGCCCCAGCACCCAGCTGATGCCAAGCAAGACGCCGGCCGCCGTGGCGACACCCTTGCCGCCCTTGAAATGGAAAAACACCGGGTACAAATGCCCCAGGAAAGCCGCCAGGCCGACCAGCGCCACCGTGCCGTCGCCCAGACCGTAGGCGCTGCCATACCACTTGACCAGCACCACCAGCAGCCAGCCTTTCAGGCAATCGAGCAGCAACGTCGCCACCGCCGCCCCCTTGTTGCCCGAGCGCAGTACGTTGGTGGCGCCGGGATTTTTACTGCCGAAGCTGCGCGGGTCTTTCAGGCCCACGACCTTGCTGACAATGACCGCAAATGACAGCGAGCCGACCAGGTAGGCCAGCAGCGTCGCGCCGATTGAGTAGGTGTAGTTCATGGCTCACTCCCGTTATCTTCTGTTGTTATTCGATCAAAGCGCATTGCACCGATTTTGCACCCAGCAGCGTGACGCAGACCTGCGGATCAATGCCGACCAGAAAGCCGCGCCGCCCGCCGTTAATAGCGATTTTGGGCAAGCCCAAGATGCTTTCCTCGATGTACACCGGCATGGCCTTGCGCGTGCCGAAGGGCGAGGTGCCGCCGACCAGGTAACCACTGTGGCGATTCGCCACTTCGGGCTTGCAGGGTTCCACCGATTTGGCGCCGATCTGGCGCGCCAGGTTTTTGGTCGACACCTTGCGGTTGCCGTGCATCAGCACCAGCAAGGGTTTGGCATCCTGGTCCTGCATGACCAGTGTCTTGACTACCGAGAAAGGGTCTAGCCCCAGCACGGCGGCACTGTGCTGCGCGCCGCCATGCTCCAGGTACTCATAAGGATGCTCGGTAAAGGCCACCTTATTGGCCCTGAGCAGCTGCGTGGCCGGGGTCTCGCCGACGTGGCCTTGTTTGTGGTCTTTTTTAGCCATGGTCCACCGTTTTATCCTGCACTGGAAACACGCGCGTCAAAGTTCAAAGTCACCCCGGACGACTGGCACTTTTTACTGCGCAGGGTCCCTGGCCTCCCAGCGAATCTTGTCAATCTCGGCCAGCACCTCGGCTGACAAGGCGATGCCCAAAGCATCCAGATCTTCGTCGAGCTGCGCCACCGAGGTCACGCCGATGATGGTGCTGGCCACCTGCCATTTGGTGCTGCAAAAAGCCAGCGCCAGCTGCGTGGGCGTCAGGCCATGGTCGCGCGCCAGGGCGTTGTAGCGGCGTGCTGCGGCCAGCGCCTCGGGGCGACCCCAGCGCTGCTTGCGCACCGATTCAAACTTGCCGATGCGCGCATCTCGCGGCGCAGCCGGGCCTTCGGTGCCGGACTGGTCGTATTTTCCGGTCAGCAGACCAAAACCCAGCGGTGAATAGGCCAGCAGCGCGACTCCCAGGCGGTGCAGGGTTTCGTCCAAGCCATTTTCGACGCTGCGGTTGATCAGGCAGTAGGGGTTTTGCACCGTGGCGACGCGCGGCAGGCCGTATTGCTCGGCCAGCCGCACAAACTCATGAACGCCATACGGGGTTTCGTTGGACAGGCCAATCGCGCGCACCTTGCCCGCTTTGACCAGAGCCGCCATCGCTTCAAGCTGCTGGTGGATGGATGACACCGCTAGGTCCTTGGTCGGATCGAAATACACCTCGCCAAACGCCGGCACATGACGCACCGGCCAGTGGATCTGGTAGAGGTCGATCACATCGGTCTGCAGGCGCTTCAGGCTGTCGTTGCAGGCGACTGCAATGTCAGCCGCGGTGAGATCAGCGCTGCCTTGGCGAATCCACGGCATGCCGCGCGCCGGCCCGGCTACTTTGGTGGCCAGCACCAGCTGGCGGCGCGCCGAGGGGGTTTTGGTGAACCAGTTGCCCAGGATACTTTCGGTGGCTCCAAAGGTTTCAGCCCGCGCCGGCACCGAATACATTTCCGCCGTGTCCAAAAAATTGACACCGCGTTCCAGCGAGCGGTCCAGGATGGCATGCGCCGCGGTCTCATTGACCTGTTCGCCAAACGTCATGGTGCCCAGGCAAATCGGGGTGACATGCAGATCGCTGGAGCCGAGTTGAACTTTATTCATAAAAAATCAGCTTTAAAAATAAAAGGTTGTGCGCCATCGGTGCAATGCCCGCCGCTGCGCGGGCAACCCGTAACAAAAATGACAACGCGCCAGTTTATAGGCTTGCAAGCCTGTGCGCTGGATCCAATTTGCGCGCTTGTCTTACAACTGCTAACGGGTTGGTCAACTAGCATATGACCAGAGGCGTTTAAGACGCTCCCACGTGACATTCAACTTTTCCCCGAGGACTCATTCCATGAAAAAATTAGCCATCACAACGCTGACCTGTGCGGCACTGGCCATCGCCAGCCTGACCGGCTGCGCCAACATGAACGAAACCCAGCAGGGCACGGCCAAGGGCGCAGGCATTGGTGCGGTCGCCGGCGCGCTATTGGGCGCGGCCACGGGCGGCTCCAGAGGCGCGGCTCAGGGTGCTGCGCTGGGCGGTGCCGTCGGTGCCGGCGGCGGCTACCTCTGGTCCAAGAAAATGCAGGACCAGAAAGTCGCGATGGAAAGAGCCACCGCAGGCACCGGCGTGGCAGTCAGCCAGACGGCCGACAACCGCCTGAAGCTGGACATCCCCAGCGATGTGTCGTTTGACGTGGGTCGTTCGGCCATCAAGTCCAACTTTGCACCGGTGCTGACCCATTTTGCGACCAGCCTGAACCAGAACCCTGTGACGACGGTCACTATCATTGGCCACACCGACAACACCGGTTCCGACGCCATCAACAACCCGCTGTCGGTAGACCGTGCCAATGCTGCCCGCGACTACCTGGTCAGCCGCGGCGTTGCCCGCAACCGCATCCTCACCGACGGCCGCGGTGCACGCGAGCCGGTGGCTGACAACAGCAGCACGCAAGGCCGGGACCAGAACCGCCGCGTCGAGATTTACGTTGCCGAGCAGATCGCCGCACGCTAAACCGGCGCCGCATCATGAAAAAAGCACCTTCGGGTGCTTTTTTCATGATCAGAACTCAAACGCTTCTAAAACGCTCCTCTTCCTGCATCCGCAGCACGCGCCGCTGCACCTTGCCGGTGGTGGTCATCGGCAGCGCATCTATGAATTCGATCTCCTTGGGGTACTCGTAGGGCGCCAACATGGTTTTCACATGGCGCTGCAGTTCAGCCACCAATTCTGCATCAAATTTGGCTGTAGCCAAGGAAGAGCGGGCGCGAGCAGCTATCAATTCAGGAGCAAGCACGACGTAGGCCTTGACCACGGCGCCGCGCTCCCGGTCAGGTTTGGGCACCACCGCCACGTTGGCCACCGCCGGGTGCTTGACCAGACAGTTTTCGATTTCGCCGGGGCCGATGCGGTAACCGGCGGCCTTGAACACATCGTCGGCGCGGCCCTCGTACCAGAGATAGCCGTCAGCATCGCGCCGCGCCAGATCGCCGGTGCGGCACCAGTCTCCAGCAAACTTGGCTTGGGTGGCGGCGTCGTTCTTCCAGTAGCCCAGAAAGAAAATCGGGTCCGCAGCGCCATGGCTGTCGAAACGGTTCACCGCCACATCGCCCGGCACTCCAACGGCGCATTCATGGCCGTCGTCATCAATCACCGCCACGCGGTGACCGGGGTAGCCCTTGCCCATGCTGCCCGGCTTGGCTGGCCAAAACCTGGCGCAATTGCCCACGACATAGTTGATTTCAGTCTGGCCAAACATTTCGTTGAGCGTCACGCCGAGTTGTTGCTGGCAGTAGGCAAATACCGCATCGCCGACAGCTTCGCCGGCGCTCATCAGGCCTTGCAGGCGCAGCGCGAACCACTCGCGCGGCTGCGGAAAGGCCTTCATCATGGCCTTGAGCGCGGTGGGAAACAGGAAGGTGTGCGTCACGCCCTGCTGCTGCATCAGGCTGAAGGCCAGTTCGGGGCTGAAACGGCCATTGAAAGCCACGATAGGCCGGCCAAAATACAGCGTGGGCAGCAGCGCATCCATCAGCCCACCGGTCCAGGCCCAATCGGCCGGACTCCAGAAAATCGCGCTTGACGCAGCGTTGCGCTGGCCGTCAAAGCCAAACCAGTTCTGGCTGCAGACAAAGCCAGGCAGGTTGCCCAGCAGCGCACGGTGCGGCAGTAGCGCGCCTTTGGGCGGGCCGGTGGTGCCGCTGGTATAGATCAGCACCGCCGCTTCGTCGGCCTTGGTCTTCACGGCGGTAAAGGTTGGCTGCCACGCCGGTGCGGCTGCCGTGAAGTTGACATCGCCCTGCCCTGTGGCTGCTCCGACGGCAACAATGCTGCGCAGCGCCGGGCATTGCTGCCTGACGCCCTGCACGCTGGCAATCGAGCTTTCATCGCAAAGGGCGACCACCGCCTCGCTGTCCTGCAGCCGAAACGCCAACGCCTCCGGGCCGAACAGCATGGACAGCGGCATGGCCACCGCACCCATTTGAAATACCGCGATGTAGGCCACGGCCGTTTCAAAGCGCTGCGGCATGACGATGGCCACACGATCGCCGCGCGCCACGCCCAGCCCGGCCAGCAGGTGGCTCAGCGCGTCCGCTGCGCGCTGCAGCTCTGAATAAGTATGCAATAGGGTTCTAGCCCCCGTCTGATGGACGCGGATAGCTATTCTTTTTGTAGCGTCTCGCCGCCCCAGGTCGGCCCGGGCCCAGCGGCTGCAGCAGACCTCGGCAATGTTCAAGTGCTCGTCGACCTGCCAGCGAAAGCCGTGGTGCAGGGCCGCATAGTGGTCGGGCGGGTCGATTTTTCTGTCGCTGTCTTGACTGTGCTGCAACGCCGTCCTCCTTATGATTGATGCCAATGTACAAAGAAAAGCGTTCTGCCCGCAGCGAGTTTGTCCCTATACGCGGGCTCAGCTACCACGTTCGGATTTGGGATAGCCGTGACACCAGGGCCACGGCCGCCAGCGCCGGGCCGCCCCAAGCAAAGCCAGCCCCCTTGGGGGGCAGCGTATTACACGAAGTGAAAAGCGTGGGGGCACCTTTGTTTCTGCTGCACGGCTGGATGGATGTGGCCGCTTCCTACCAGTTCATGGTGGATGCCTTTTCCGACGCGTTTGCAGCGGGCCGCAACATCATTGCGCCCGACTGGCGCGGCTTTGGCCAAACCAGATCAAGCCCAAGCCAGTCAGGAGGCCAGGCCGACAACTACTGGCCTGCCGATTACCTGGCCGACCTCGACTTTTTGCTGGACCACTATGCACCCGGCCAGGCGGTGGACCTGGTCGGCCACAGCATGGGCGGCAATGTTGCCATGCTGTATGCGGGGGTGCGCCCAGAGCGCGTTCGCAAGCTGGTCAATCTGGAAGGGTTTGGCCTGCCAGTCAGCAAGCCCAGCCAAGCCCCTGGCCGCTATGCCCAGTGGATGGACGAGTTGAAAAGCCTGCAGCGCGGCGAGCTGGACCTGAAGACCTACAACGATGTGGGCGGCGTCGCTCGGCGGCTGATGCGGACCAATCCCCGCCTGAGCGTCGACAAGGCCAATTGGCTGGCCTGTCATTGGGCCCGACCTGACGCCGAAGGCAAATGGAAAATTCTTGGGGAGCCGGCGCACAAGGTCACGAGCGCACAGCTTTACCGGCTTGACGAAGTAATAGAAATTTACCGCTGCATCAGCGCCCCCATGCTGGCCGTGGAGGCCTCCAGCGACTCCATGCAAAGCTGGTGGCAAGGCAAGTACACGTTGGACGAGTACCACGAAAGGCTTAAACAAATTCCGCATGCGCAGGTTGCCGTCATCCAGGACGCAGGCCACATGCTGCACCATGACCAACCTGGGCAACTGGCTCAATTGATCGCCGATTTCTTAAGCTAAGTTCGGTAGCGCACATTAAAGAGTGGGGAGCCAGGAGGACAATCAGTCCTTTTTGCGCGCTCGGCGCGGAAACAACCATGACCGTGCCCGCCTCTGTCCATCAGGAAAACTTCCGCCGCATCCTGACCCGCAACATCAGCCTGCCAGTTGGCGTCGGTTTGCTGAGTGCTGCGGTTTTTCTCGCCCTCATCTTCTACCTCTTGTCGGCCTTGGGCTGGGTCGAGCGGACAGAGCGTGCGATTGGCGCCGCCAATCAGATCGCCAGGCTGGACGCCGACATGGAAACCAGCATGTATGGCTTCCTGATCACGGGCGATGAATTATTCCTGAAGCCCTATGAAATTGCCAAGCCGCGCATCGCTGCCGAAACCGCCACACTGACCCAGTTGGTCCTGGACAACCAGCCGCAAGTCGAACGTCTGGGGCGCATTGGCGCCTTGCAGATCCAGTGGAATGCATTTGCGCAAAATACCATTGACCTTCGCCGCAAGGACATCGCCTACCTGGACTTGATTCGCTCAGCGCAGGGACGAAGCCTGACGGAGGAGATCCGGCGCGAGTTCTCTGCATTTATCACGGCCGAAGAGCGGCTGCTGCAGGTGCGCAATGAAGAGGCCAGAAGCATCACGTTTTGGGGAACGGCGGCCTACTTGCTGTTCAGCCTGGGTTTGAGCGGCCTGCTGGCCTGGGTCGGACGCCACGAACTGGTGCGCCTGTCGGCCAGTTACGGCGAGGCCGAGCAAAAGCAGGCGGCCACGGCGCTGTTGCTCGATCAGCAGCTCTGGCTGCGCACCGGACAACGACAACTGGCCGAGCACACGATAGGACAGCCCGTGGTGGAGTCGCTCGGGCGCAGCGTGCTTGAATTCGTGGCGCGCTATCTGGATGTGGCGGTGGCCGCCTTGTATGTGCGCGAAGACACGGGCAACTTGCGGCGTGTCGCAGCCTATGGTTTCACCAAAGATAACGAGGCCGCCGCGCAATCGTTTTACAGCGCCGAAGGCCTGGTAGGCCAGGCCGCGCTGGAAAACCGGGTGCTGCAGCTTGATGACATGCCCGACAACTACCTGAAAGTCACCTCGGGCCTGGGACAGGGCTCACCGCGCCATGTGCTGGTGGTGCCGGTGCACAACGACGGCCAGGTCAACGGCGTGGTCGAGCTGGGGTTTTTGCGGGCGCTCGGGCCCCGCGATCTTGAGTTCGTCAACATGATCTCCAACAACATTGGCAACTCCATTCACGCGGCGCTGCACCGCCGTCGCCTGCAGGACGTGCTGGAGCAAAGCCAGCGGCTCAATGAAGACCTGCAATCGCAACAGGAAGAATTGCGCAGCGTCAACGACGAGCTGGAAGAAAAATCGCGGGTACTCAAGGAATACCAGGTGAACCTTGAAAACCAGCAGGCAGAGCTGGAGCAAACCAATATGCGGCTGTCCGAGCTGGCCATGTCGCTGGACCAGAAAAACGGGGCGCTCAACCACGCGCAGATCCAGCTGGAAGAACGCGCCGATGAATTGAGCCGTACCAGCCGCTACAAGTCCGAGTTTCTGGCCAACATGTCGCACGAGCTGCGCACGCCGCTCAACAGCTCGCTGATTCTTGCCAAGCTGCTGTCCGACAACCAGAAGGGCAACCTCGACGCCGAGCAGATCAAGTTTGCGCAGTCGATTTATTCGGCAGGCAATGACCTTCTCAACCTGATCAATGACATCCTCGACATTTCCAAGGTCGAAGCGGGCAAACTCGAACTCTCGCCCGAAAGCATTGCGGTTGGCAAGCTGGTCGGCGCGCTTAGAAGCACCTTTGAACCGCTGGCTGCCGACAAGAAACTGGCTTTTGAGGTGGTGGTGGAGCCGGGCACGCCGGCCACGCTGGTGACGGATCGCCAGCGCGTCGAGCAAATCCTGAAAAACCTGCTGTCCAACGCGATCAAGTTCACCGCAACCGGCAAGGTCAGCCTGACCGTGTCGCAGCAAGCGGGCGGCGCCATTGCTTTTGCCGTGCAGGACTCGGGCATAGGCATTCGTCAGGACCAGCAGCAGATTATTTTTGATGCGTTTCGCCAGGCCGATGGCACGACCAGCCGGCGCTACGGCGGCACCGGCCTGGGCCTGTCGATCTCGCGCGACCTCACCAGCTTGCTGAGCGGCTCGATCACGGTGAAAAGCGCTGAGGGCCAGGGCAGCACCTTCACTCTGCTGCTGCCCTGCAACTGGACGCCATCGCCAGCGTTCGCCGCCCAGGCAAGCGCCGAACCTTCAGCGCGCATCCAGGAGCCTGCGCCGCGCGCGCAGCAAGCAGCAGCCTGGCCAGTCGCTGGCGCGCCGGCAGCGGCGCCGCTGCCCGTCAAAGTAGCCTTCCCCAGCTTTGCCGACGACCGGCACCAGCCCAACAGCGACCGCCTCGTGCTCGTCATCGAAGACGACGTTTCATTCGCGCAAATTTTGTATGAGCTGGCCCACGAGCTGAACTTCAGCTGCCTGGTCGCCCACAGCGCAGAAGACGGTTTTGCCCTGGCCAGCCAATTTGTACCGGCCGCCATCTTGCTGGACATGGGCTTGCCCGACCGCCCAGGGCTGTCGGTGCTGCAGCGGCTCAAGGACAGTCCACAGACCCGCCATATCCCGGTGCATGTGGTGTCAGCTTATGACCGCAGCGAGACCGCGCTGCAGATGGGCGCGATCGGTTACGCCGTCAAGCCGACCACGCGCGAGCAGCTCAAGGCCGTTTTCAAGAAGCTGGAAGACAAGCTGACGCAAAAGGTCAAGCGCGTGCTGCTGGTCGAAGACGATGACTTGCAGCGCGAAAGCGTGGCGCGGTTGATTGGCGATGACGACGTGGAAATCATGGCGGTCGCCACCGGCACCGAAGCGCTGGCGCTGCTGGGCAGCACGATTTTTGACTGCATGATCATCGACCTCAAGCTTCCGGATATCCAGGGCTATGAACTGCTTCAGCGCATGTCAGCGCAGGACCTCGGCTCCTTTCCGCCCGTCATTGTCTACACCGGGCGCAACCTGACGCGCCAGGAAGAGGCAGACCTGCAGAAGTATTCCCGCTCCATCATCATCAAGGGCGCGCGTTCGCCCGAGCGCCTGCTCGATGAAGTCACGCTGTTTCTGCACAAAGTCGAATCGGAATTGTCGGTAGAGCGGCAAACCATGCTGAAAACCGCGCGCAGCCGCGACGGGGTGTTTGAAGGCCGCAAGATTCTTCTGGTCGATGACGATGTGCGAAACATCTTTGCCCTGACCAGCGCGCTGGAGCAAAAAGGCCTGCGCGTCGAGATCGGCCGCAATGGCTTTGAGGCCCTCAGCAAGCTCGATGAAGTGGCCGACATCGACCTGGTGCTGATGGACGTCATGATGCCGGGCATGGATGGTCTGGAAGCCACGCGCCGCATCCGCAAGGACCCGCGCTTCCAGAAGCTTCCCATCATCGCCGTCACGGCTAAGGCCATGAAGGATGACCAGGAGCAATGCATGAAGGCCGGCACCAACGACTATTTGGCCAAACCCATCGATCTTGATCGGCTGTTTTCACTGCTGCGCGTGTGGATGCCCAACATGGAGCGCATCTAGGCATGCAGAAAAGCGCGCGCCTCGTCGAGTCATATCAGGCCGCGCCAACCTCAGGCATGGAGGCCGCGGCCGGCGATGGCGACAACGGTTGCCACGCCGATAGCGAAATGCATCAGCTGATGGAGGCGATTTACCTTCAGTACAGCTACGATTTTCGGGACTACTCGGGCGCCTCGCAAAAGCGCCGGGTCGGCCAGGCGCTGGCACATCTGGCCTGCCCAACGATCCCGGCGCTGCAGGCTGGCGTGCTGCGCGACCCCGGCATGTTCGCGCAGTTGCTGCAGTACCTGACGATTCCAGTCAGCGAAATGTTTCGTGACCCGACATTTTTCCTGGCCTTGCGCCAGCAGGTGATACCGCGGCTGCATACCTATCCTTCTGTCAAGGTGTGGATTGCCGGCTGCAGCACTGGCGAAGAGGCTTATTCGCTGGCCATCGTGTTGAAAGAAGAAGGCTTGCTGGAACGCACGCAGATTTATGCGACCGACATCAATCCGCATTCGCTGGACAAAGCCAGGCAAGGTATTTTCCCTTTGGGCAGCATCAAGGGCCACACCGCCAATTACCAGAAGTCGGGCGGCAAGCAGGCCTTTTCCGACTACTACTGCGCCGCTTACAACGCCGCGATTCTTGACAAGTCACTACGCGAAAACATCACCTTTGCCGACCACAGCCTGGCGACCGACAGCGTATTTTCCGAGACCCAGATGGTGCTGTGCCGCAACGTGCTGATCTACTTCAACCAGAAGCTGCAGGACCGCGCATTGGGCCTGTTTCATGAATCCTTGAGCCACCGTGGCCTGCTGGGCCTGGGGCGCAAGGAGAGCATTGACTTTTCAGACTACGCCACACGCTTTGAGGCTGTGATCAAGCCTGAGCGGATTTTCCGCAAGCTTTAGGCCATCGCCTTCCATGAGCAGCATGCAGCACGCACCACAACAGACCATCGAAGCGGTGGTGATAGGCGCATCCGCCGGCGGCGTGTCGGCCTTGCTGACCTTGTTGTCTGACTTGCCGGCGAGCTTTCGCCTGCCAATAGTGGCGCTTTTGCATCTACCCGACGACCGCGACAGCGAACTGGCCGATATCTTCCAACATCGGCTGGCTATCGCGGTGCGTGAGGCGGCAGACAAGGAAATCATTGCGCCGGCAACGCTTTATTTCGCCGGATCAGGCTATCACTTGTCGGTGGAAATGGACCGCTCTTTTTCATTGAGCTGCGAAGCACCGGTGCATTACTCGCGCCCATCGATTGACGTGCTGATGGAATCCGCCGCGGACGCTTATGGCGCAGGCCTGGCCGGTATTTTGCTTACGGGCGCCAACTTCGACGGGGCAGCGGGGCTGGCCAAAATAAGGCAGCGCGGCGGGCTCACCGTCGTGCAGGATCCGGGCGAGGCCCAGGTTCCCACCATGCCCGAAGCGGCCATCCGCAAGCGGCAACCCAACCTGATTCTTACGCTGGACGGCATTCGCCGCCTGCTCCTCCAACTGGACGGAACTTCATGCTGAACAACAACAACAACGACCCGGCAAAAATCCTGATCGTGGACGATCTGCCGGAGAACCTGCTCGCGCTTGACGCGCTGATTCGCCAGGAAGACCGGATTATTTTCCAGGCTTCTTGCGGCGTCGATGCGCTGGCGCTACTGCTAGAGCATGATTTTGCGCTGGCCATATTGGACGTGCAGATGCCGGGCATGAACGGCTTCGAGCTGGCCGAGCTGATGCGCGGCACCGAAAAAACACACCACATTCCCATCGTTTTTGTCAGCGCTGCCGGCAAGGAGTCGAACTACGCCTTCAAGGGCTATGAATCGGGCGCGGTGGACTTTTTGTACAAGCCACTCGATATCCACGCCGTCAAGAGCAAGGTCCATGTGTTCGTCGAGCTGTACTGCCAGCGCCGCGAGGCGCGCCGGCAACTTCAGGCTTTGGAACAGAGCCGGCAGGCGCAGGAGGCGCTGGTGCAGCAACTGCAAACCGCCCAGGGCGAGCTGCAAGGTGCCATCCGCATGCGCGATGACTTCATGTCGGTGGTGGCGCATGAGCTGTGCACACCGCTCAACACGCTGTTTCTTGATTCGCAGGTGCGCAAGCTTCAGCTTGACCGGGGCAATAGCGCCATTTTCGACGCGACCTACCTGCAAAAAATGGTGGCACGCGACCAGCGGCAAATCCAGAGCATGGTGAATTTGATCAACGACATGCAGGACGTCGCGCGCATTCGCAGCAACCGCCTGTCGATTCGCCCGCACCCGGTGGAACTGTCCACGCTGCTGGCCCGTGTGGTCGACAACCTGTCGCACCAGGCGGCGGCTGCGGGCAGCACCATCACGCTGCATGCCGAGCAGCCTATCACCGGCCATTGGGACGAATTCAGGATCGAGCAGGTGGTCATCAACCTGCTGACCAACACGCTGCGCTACGGCAACGGCAAACCGGTTGACGTCAGCCTGACGACAACGGCCGAGGGCGCCAGCATAGCGGTGCGCGACCAGGGCAAGGGCATCTCCGCGCAAGACCAGCAACGTATTTTTGAACAGTTCGAGCGCGTCGCCGGAAATGATCACGCGGGCGGCCTTGGATTGGGTCTGTTCATCACCCGGCAGTTGGTCGAAGCTCATGGCGGCAGCATCAGCGTGCAAAGCCAGTTAGGCGAAGGTTCCGTGTTCACGGTCACGCTGCCGCTGGCGGCTGCTGCCGAAACGGCGCTTGGGCGCAGCGCGCCAGAGCATGAGAAAATAGTTGGTTAAACCCCAAGCTCAATCCCCAGCTCAAGACAGGACTCTCTCATGGACGCAGAACACATCAACCTCATTGGCAACCAGCTGGCAGACCTCAGCAACCGGGTCAATGAGCTTCGGGGGTATCTTTGACTACCCTGCCAAAGAACGCAAGTTAAGCGAAGTCAACGCCGCGCTCGAAGACCCCAAGGTCTGGGACATCCCCAAGCGCGCACAGGAACTCGGCCGCGAAAAGAAATCGCTTGAAGACGTGGTGCTGGTGATCGACCGGCTGACCGGTGAGCTCGCCGACAACACCGAGCTGTTCGAAATGTCCAAGAGCGATGGCGACGAGGCCGGCATGCAGGCGATTGAAGCGGAGGCCGCCAAGGTGGTTGCCGAGGTCGAGAAAATGGAATTTCGCCGGATGTTCAACAACCCGGCCGACCCGCTGAACGCCTTTCTGGACATCCAGGCCGGCGCCGGCGGCACCGAAGCCTGCGACTGGGCCAGCATGTTGCTGCGCCAGTACCTCAAGTACGCCGAGCGCAAGGGCTTCAAGACCCAGGTTGAAGACGAATCACCGGGCGACACCGCCGGCATCAAGGGCGCCACCATCAAGATCGAAGGTGAATACGCCTTTGGCCTGCTGCGTACCGAAACCGGCGTGCACCGGCTGGTGCGCAAGTCGCCATTCGACTCGTCGGGCGGGCGCCACACCTCATTCGCCTCGGTGTTTGTCTACCCGGAGATTGACGATTCGATCGAGATCGACATCAACCCGTCGGACGTTCGGGTCGATACCTATCGGGCGTCCGGCGCCGGCGGCCAGCACATCAACAAGACCGACTCGGCGGTGCGCCTGACGCACTTGCCGACCGGCATTGTGGTGCAGTGTCAGGACGGTAGATCGCAGCACGGCAACCGCGACGTGGCGTGGAAGCGCCTGCGCTCGCGTCTGTACGACTTCGAAATGCGCAAGCGCCAGGCCGAGCAGCAAAAGCTCGAAGACAGCAAGACCGACGTGGGCTGGGGCCACCAGATCCGAAGCTACGTGCTCGACCAGAGCCGCATCAAGGATTTGCGCACCAACTACGAGACCTCGGCGACGCAAAAAGTGCTGGATGGGGATTTGGACCCGTTCATTGAGGCTTCGCTTAAGCAAGGGGTTTAGAGTTTCGGGTTTGGATGCGGGACGAACAGCGCTGCGCGAGTAGCGCTATTGCACATGGTCAGTGTGCGTTTTGCGCTTTTTCCCCTATTAAATTAGCCTCTAGCCCAATGACTACGGGCGTTAATAGCTATTTATTTGATAGCGCGGTTACCTTTTCTTAGTCCGCTGGCCGGGAGTCGCCCGGCCCCGGAACTCAAACCAACATCAAAACCTGGGTCAGTATCCGCTATCAATTCAATAGCTTCTTACACTCGTACCTATTGGGCTAGCGGCATAAAACATCATCAAAAGGGGCTTGGCCACACTAACTGGCAGCCACATCAATCAAGCCATGCCGAACCGCCAACAAGGCCATTTCCGCCTGATTGACCAGCCCCAGCTTCTGCTTGATGTTGTAGAGATGCGTACCGACGGTAGAGGCCGAGAGCGCGAGCGTCTCCGAGATTTGCGCCACTGACTGCCCGTGCGCCAGTTGCACAAACACCTCAAACTCGCGCGCGGAAAGTTTTTCCATCGGCCCCTGCGTGCCCGTGAGGTTCTGCACCGCCATGCGCTGCGCGATCTGCGCGTCCAGGTAGCGTTGCCCTTTGGCGATCAGGCGGATGGCGTCTATCAGCACTTCGGGTGCGCTGCGCTTGGACAGGTAGCCGAGCGCGCCGGCCTGCAGCGCCCGCTTCGGGTGGCTGGTGTCTTCATGGGCCGACAGGGCCAGAATGCGCGCGCGGGAATTTTTAGCCAGCAGGCGCTTGATGGCCTCGATGCCGCCCATTCCCGCCATGGCAATGTCCATCACCACGACGTCGGGTGCCACGGCCTCATACATCTGGCAGGCCGCCTCGCCGCTGTCGGCCTCGGCCACCACCTCAATGTCATCGCAGGCTTGCAGCAGCAACCTGAAGCCGGTACGCACCACCGCATGATCATCCACCAGCATGACTTTCATTGGAACCCCCTTTTTCCTGTTGACGGTTCACGTCGCGGTTCACCGGCAGGCGCACGCGGATATGAATTCCCGCGGGCTCGACCTGTTTCAGCTCAAAACTGCCGCCCAGCGCCTGCGCACGTTCGCGCATGCCGGGTACGCCAAAGTGGTCAGTCGCCTGCAGATCCTCCAGCCGGCCGCGTCCGTTGTCCACCACGTCCAGTTGCAGGCTGGTCGCTGTGGCCACCACGGTGACATCAATACGGCTGGCCTGCGCATGGCGCAAGGCGTTGTTGACGGCCTCCTGCATGATGCGATAAACCGCCGTGGCGAGCGCGCCCTCCAGCCCGTCCAGCTCGCCGCTGGTGCTGAGCTTCAGGCCCATATCAGGGTGGTACACCCGCCAGTCGCCCAGCAGGTCCTGCAGCGCATCGGGCAGGCCAAAGCGGTCAAGTGCCAGCGGACGCAGCTGGGAGATCAACCGGTGCACGCCGTCGTAGATCTGATCAGCGCAATCCATCACCAGCCGCGCCGAGCGCTCAATCAGCGCATCGTTCCCCGCCACCCGGCGCGCAATGGCCAGGCCCGCGCTCTTGATGGCGGTGACCTGCTGGCCCAGTTCATCATGTAGTTCGCGTGCGATGGCGCCGCGCTCCTGCTCGATGCGCGCCTGAATGATCTGCGTGAACTCGCGGTTCTGGGCCAGGGCCTGGGTTGCTTCAAGCGCCTGTCGCCTGGCCAGTGCCGCATCTTGCACCGATTGGGCCATGCGATTGAAAGCGTGGCTGATCTGCCGCCCTTCATGCCCCGACAAGGCGGGCAGGCGCGTGTCGTAAGCGCCCTGCTCCATGCGCCGCAGGCCATGCACCACCAGCCGCAAAGGCCTGGTGGCCCGTCCTAACAGCGCGTACACCAGCCCATTGCCCAGCACAAATCCTGCAAAAACCATCCACAGCAACGGGCGCAAATTGTCCCAGCCGTCGAGCGTGGCACGCGACGGGTCAGCCTGCAGCACGATGCGCCCGATGGGCAGGGTGATGTCTTTCGGTGTCAGCGGCGAGGACACCAGGCGGGCATACCACTGCGGCGCCTCGCGACCGACCTTGTAGGTAGACGGCGGCGAACGGTAAATCAGCTCCCCCTGCCCGCCATACAAAGTGATTTCGTTGGCGCGCACGCGCCCCACGCGGGTCAGGTAGTCGGTCATGCCGACCAGGCCGCTGGCGTCATAAACCCAGTTCACCCGGGACAGCAACTGCGACGCGACGACGTTGGCGCCCATCACTTCCTCGTAGACACTGCGCCGCGTGTCGTCAATCTGCAGCCCGACCAGCACCGACGCAAAAACAAGCATCAACGCCGTGACGATCAGGTTGATCTGCAGCCGCAGGCTCATGGCGCACCCGCAGCGGAAAAATCCTCTGCCCAGCTGGCAAAGTTGCCGTGGCTGGCAAAGTGTGAAACCGCCTGTAGCAGCGCCCGCGCCATGGCCGCCTCGAAGGGGCTGTGACCGCAACCGTCCAGCCACTGCAGACGGCTGTTCGGCAAATTCATGTGCAGCGCCCAGGCGGCTTCGGGGCGGCAAATCCAGTCCTGACGGCCATGCAGAATCGCTGTCGGCACCAAGGCCAGCGCTGGCGCCCGCGCCAACAGGGGGGCATTATTCCAGAAGCAGCCATTCGTCAGGTAGTGGCTTTGCAGCCGGTACTTGTCCAGAAGCGCCGCCGCGTCTTCAGCAGACGGCGGCTCAGGCCGGGGCGATGCGCTGAGGTGTTGCGAAACGGACGATTCCCAGGCTTCCCAGGCCATGGCCCGCGACAGGGCAACTTGCGGCTGGTCGCCATGCAGGCCGGCATGCAGCCAAGCCAGCAAATCACCGCGTGCCAGCGGCGGCGCCTGCCGGGCCAGCGCCTCCCAGGCGTCGGGCAAGAGTTGGCTAGCCTGCTGAAAAAACCAGTCAAGGTCGGATGCCCGCCCCAGAAACACGCCGCGCAGCACCAGGCCCAGGCAAGCCGACGGGTGCGCGGACGCATAAGCCAGCGCCAGCCCTGCGCCCCAAGAACCGGCGGCCACCAGCCAGCGCGCTATGCCCAGGTGCTGACGCAGCTGCTCGATATCGGCCACTAAATGGTCGCTGGTGTTGGCCTGCAGCGCGCCCCGGGGCTCACTGCGGCCGCAGCCGCGCTGGTCAAACAAGGTCAGCCGGCAACGGGTCAGATCAAATAATTCGCGGTGTCGGGGCGAGCAAGCGCCTCCAGGACCGCCGTGCAAATACACCACGGGTAAACCCGAAGGTTCGCCGCATTGTTCAAAGTAAAGGCGGTGACCGTCCCCCACGTTCAGCCAACCGCTCACCGGCGGTTCCAGCGGGTGGCGTGGCAGATCAGGTAAAGCATTGGCGTCCATGAACCCATGCTAGCCATATTCCGCCATTTCGCGACCTCATGAAAACCATGAGGTCTAAATCCATACTTTTGCGATGCGGCGCACAGCCCAAGCTCGCATACTTACTATCGTACCGACAGTCGTTCTGAAGGTACACAAACTGCCTTTTTCGGATTTAACACCTAGGAGAAATCGTATGAAATGGGAAAAACCAGCTGCCAGCGACATGCGTTTTGGCTTTGAAATCACGATGTATATCGCCAATCGTTAATCACTATTCGTTCGTTAGTCAGTGCGCTCAGCCCGCCGGCCAAGCCGGTGGGCTGACGCACATCTAGCTTCGCATTTTTTAAACCCGCCACCCTTCACGAGACGCCGCACCAGGCCGACACGAGGAACTTCCAGTTGAAAGCCCATGTTTTAGGTTCTGCGGCAGGTGGCGGGTTTCCGCAGTGGAACTGCAATTGCCCAAATTGCGACGCCTGCCGCAAAGGCCGCAAAGGCCTGAGGTCGCGTACCCAGTCGTCCATCACGGTCAGCGCTGATCTTGAGAATTGGCTGCTGTTCAACGCCTCGCCCGACATCCTTCAGCAGATTCGCAGCTTTCCCGCATTGCAGCCGGCACGCGCGTTGCGCGACACAGCCATCCGCGCAGTCTTGCTGATGGACGCCCAGATAGACCACACCACCGGCCTGTACATGCTGCGCGAGCACCGCCAGCCGCTGGAGCTGTGGTGCCACGCCCTGGTGCGTGAAGACCTGACGAGCGGCAACCCGCTGTTTAAGGTGCTGGCCCATTACTGCGGCATCAACTGGCAAGCGTTGTCGCTTGACCAGGCCGGATTCGGAATAGCCAGCGTGCCGGGCCTGCATTTCACCGCCCTGCCGCTGCTTAGCAACGCGCCGCCTTATTCACCGCACCGCGACCAGCCGCAGCCCGGCGACAACATCGGCGTCACCATCACCGATACGGCGACCGGAAAACGGCTGTTTTATGCGCCCGGCCTGGGCCAGATGGAGCCGCCGGTGTGGGCCGCGATGCAGGCCGCAGACTGCGTGCTGGTCGATGGCACGCTGTGGACCGAGGACGAAATGATTCGCCTCGGCGCCTCCAAAAAGACCTCGCGCGCCATGGGCCACCTGCCGCAAAGCGGGCCTGGCGGCATGCTGGAGTGGCTTGAAGAGCTGCCGCGCAGCACACGCAAAGTGCTGATTCACATCAACAACACCAACCCCATTCTTGATGAAGACAGTGCGCAGCGGCAGGAGCTGACGCGGCGCGGCATCGAGGTGGCGTATGACGGCATGGAACTGGACTTATGAACCATGCACCCGAGCCCTGGAGCGCCCAGGAGTTTGAAGCCCGGCTGCGCGGCAAAAGCACCAGCTACCACATCCACCATCCGTTTCACGTGATGATGGCCGAGGGCAAACTCACGCGCGCGCAGTTGCAGGGCTGGGTGGCCAACCGCTTTTATTACCAGATTTCGATTCCGCTCAAGGACGCGGCGATTTTGTCGAACTGCGACAACCGCGAAATCCGCCGCGAATGGATTTTGCGCATTCTGGACCATGACGGCTGCAGCTTGGGCGGCATTCAGGATGCGGGCGGGATTGAGGCATGGATAGGCCTGGGAGAGGCGGTGGGCCTGTCGCGCGACGACGTGACCTCGCTGCGCTACGTGGTGCCAGCGGCGCGCTTTGCGGTCGACGCATACATCAACTTTGCGCGCCGCCAGCCCTGGCAGGAAGCCGTGGCCTCCAGCCTGACCGAGCTGTTTGCGCCGCACATTCACCAGCAGCGCATCGACACCTGGCCGACCCAGTACCCGTGGGTAGATGCCGAGGGCCTGCGTTACTTCAAGCAGCGCCTGACCCAGGCTAAGCGCGACGTGGCGCACGGCCTGCATTTCACGCTGGCGCATTTCAGCCAGAGCCGCGCCCTGCAGGAGCGTGCGCTGGAGATTTTGCAGTTCAAGCTAGACGTGCTGTGGGCGCTGGCCGATGCCATCATGCTGAGCCAGTGCGAGATGGCGATCACAGGGCCAAAACTGGTCACACCACATGACTGAGCTGCACACTGCCATCACTATCGGTGACCGGCCCCGCGTCGTGGCGCATTACCGCCTGCAGTGGGAAGAAGTGCAAAAGGCCTGGGTGTTGCTGTACCCCGAGGGCATGGTCAAGCTCAACGGCAGTGCCGGCGAAATCATGCACCGGCTGGACGGTGAAAAGACCGTGCAAGCGGTGATTGACGAGTTGGAAAACCAGTTCGAAGCCAGCGGGCTGACGGCCGACGTGCTGGATTTTTTGGCAATTGCCCAGCGCCAGGGATGGATCAAACCATGAATGCCTCTGTGACCACTACCGGCCCCGCAGCCCCACCCGGCCCACCGCTGTGGCTGCTCGCCGAATTGACTTACCGCTGCCCGCTGCACTGCGTTTTTTGCTACAACCCGGTGAACTTTGCCCAGACGACGTCCGAGCTGTCCACCGACGACTGGGTGCGTGTGCTGCGCGAAGCGCGTGCGGCGGGCAGCGTGCAGTGCGGCTTCTCGGGCGGCGAGCCGATGGTGCGCGACGACTTGGAATTGCTGGTAGCGGAGGCACACCGCCTGGGCTTTTACACCAATTTGTTAACTTCGGGCGTGGGCTTGACCGAAACCCGCGCAGCAGCGCTTAAATCAGCCGGGCTGGACCACATCCAGCTGTCATTTCAGGACTCCACCAGGGAGTTGAACGACTTTCTTTCCAATACCAAAACCTTCGAGCTGAAACGCCGCACGGCGCAAATGATCAAGGCCAACGGCTGGCCTATGGTGCTCAACTGTGTGATGCACCGGCTCAACATCGACTACATCGAGCAGATCATTGAGCTGGCGGTGGAGCTCGGTGCCGAATACCTGGAACTGGCCAACACCCAGTACTACTCGTGGGCCGAACTCAATCGCGATGGGCTGCTGCCTTCGCGCGAGCAACTCGAACGCGCCGAGCGCGTGACCAATGCCTGCCGCCAAAAACTGGGCGACAAGCTGCGCATCTTTTTTGTCGTGCCCGACTACTATGAAAACCGCCCCAAGAAATGCATGAACGGCTGGGGTAATATTTTCTTGACCGTCACCCCTGACGGCACGGCCCTGCCCTGCCACACGGCCAAAATGATCAAGCAGCTGGACTTTCCCAACGTGCGTGACATGAGCGTGCAGGACATCTGGTACGCCTCGCCGGGTTTCAATCACTTTCGGGGTGACGCCTGGATGAAAGAGCCCTGCCGCAGCTGCCCCGAGAAAGAGAAAGACCTGGGCGGCTGCCGTTGCCAGGCCTTGATGTTGACCGGCGACGCTGCCAACGCCGACCCGGTCTGCGACAAATCATCATTTCATCACCGTGTACAAGAGGCTGTCGCCTACGCCCAGGTCCCCGATGCCCAGCGGACCGTGGTCAAGCCCCTGGTGTTTCGCGATCCGAAGAATTCGCTTCAGTTCAGCGGCGCTGTCGAAGCGCTGGCACCGTCAAAAATCGCTGCCCCGGCCGCCTAAGGCCGAAAAAAAGAGCCGCAGGTAAAATCATCGCTTGATTTCCTCGCGCGGCACTGGGCCTAGCCTGCCGCCGGACCGGACGCGTGGCGCCATCGCACCCGAACCCGCCATAACCCCAGCCAACGGCCTGGTTTCGACCACCAGGCCGGCTGAGGCGCATGCGGCCGTAGTGAAAGGCGGCGAGCACGATGGACTGGGCGGCCTCGAAAACCCAGTCATGCTATATTTTTGAGAGCGGCTAGCGCAATGAATACGGGCGAAAACGCCGTATTTGTTTTTCAAGATGCACCATAGGGCATTGAAGCAGCATGGCGCGTAATGGCTAGCCGCAACTGCGACAGCGTGGCCGCGCGCAACGACACCGTACTTATGAACACAAATTTTTTGGAGCATTTGCAATGAAAGAAGGCCAGACCACCCTGGTGCGGCGCGAAGATTACGTCGCACCCAGTCATTTCATCGACGCCGTTGAGCTGACGTTTGATCTCGACCCCATCAAAACCCGTGTGTTGAATCGCATGCGTGTGCGGCGCAATACCGACCTGCCGGCGCAAGCGTTGCGGCTGGACGGCGAGGAGCTCAATTTAGCCCGCGTGCTGGTCAATGGCCAGGGCACTTCGTTCAAGCTGGAAGGCAATCAGCTGGTGCTGGACAACCTGCCCGACGAGTTTGAGCTGGAAATTTTCACCACCACCTGCCCGGCTAAAAACACCAAGCTGATGGGCCTGTATGTCAGCAACAACTCGTTTTTCACGCAGTGCGAGGCCGAAGGCTTCCGGCGCATTACCTACTTTCTGGACCGGCCGGATGTGATGGCCAGCTACAGCGTGACGCTGCGCGCCGACAAGGCCCACTACCCGGTGCTGCTGTCCAACGGTAACTTGGTGGCGCAAGGCCCGCTGGAGGCTGGCCCGAACGGCGCGCGGCATTTTGCCAAATGGGTGGACCCGCACAAAAAACCCAGTTACCTGTTCGCGCTGGTGGCTGGCCAGCTGGTCTCCCGAGAGCAGCGCATCACCTCGCGCGCCGGCCAGGACCATGTGCTGCAGGTGTATGTGCGCCCCGGCGACCTCGACAAGACCGAGCACGCGATGAACTCGTTGATGCACTCGGTGGCCTGGGACGAAGCCCGCTTCGGCCTGCCCCTTGATCTGGAGCGCTTCATGATTGTGGCCACCAGTGACTTCAACATGGGCGCCATGGAGAACAAGGGCCTGAACATCTTCAACACGAAGTACGTGCTGGCCAACCAGACCACGGCCACCGACACCGACTTTTCCAACATCGAAAGCGTGGTCGGCCACGAGTACTTTCACAACTGGACCGGTAACCGCGTGACCTGCCGCGACTGGTTCCAGCTCAGCCTGAAGGAAGGCCTGACGGTATTCCGTGACCAGGAGTTTTCACAAGACTTGTGCGGCGAGGCATCGGCCCGCGCCGTCAAGCGCATTGAAGACGTGCGCGTGCTGCGCACCGCCCAGTTCCCAGAAGACGCCGGCCCGATGGCCCATCCAGTGCGGCCCGACAGCTACATCGAGATCAGCAACTTCTACACCGTCACGATTTATGAAAAAGGTGCGGAAGTCGTGCGCATGATGCAGACGCTGGTGGCAAGCCACAACGACCCGATGGGCCGCGACGGCTTTGCCAGGGGCATGACGCTGTACTTTGAACGCCACGATGGCCACGCCGTCACCTGCGACGATTTTGCGCAAGCCATTGCCGATGCAAATCCGATGTCTGATCTGGCGCGCCTGCTGCCGCAGTTCAAGCGCTGGTATAGCCAGGCCGGCACACCACGGGTGCAGGCCCGGGGCATGTACGACGCCGCTGCCCGCAGCTACACCCTCACACTGGCGCAAAGCTGCGCGCCCTCTCCGGGACAAGTCGCCAAAGAGCCGTTTGTCATTCCAGTTAGCTTGGGCCTGCTGGGGGCCGACGGCAAAGACTTGCCGCTGCAACTCGCCGCCGAAGCCGACGCGTTGAAAGGCACCCGCACCGTGGTGCTGACGCAGGCCAGCGAAACGCTGACCTTTGTCAACCTCGACGCCGAGCCCGTCCCGTCCATCCTGCGCGGCTTCACGGCCCCCGTGCTGCTGGCGTTTGACTACACCGATGCGCAGTTGCTGCATCTGCTAGCGCACGACAGCGACCCGTTTAACCGCTGGGAAGCCGGGCAGCGCCTGGCCGTCAACTTCGCTATCAAATTCATAGCGAGTAGTGCTGACGTGTCGGGGGCCGCCGTGCTGGATGACGCCTATGTCAGCGCCATGCGCCAGGTGCTGGGCCACCCGACGCTGGACGCCGCCTTCAAGGAACTGGTGCTGACGCTGCCCTCTGAAATCTATCTGGCTGAACAGCTGGACGTGGTCGACCCCCAGCGCATTCACGCGGTTCGCGAAGCCATGCGCCAGCAACTGGCCAGCGCGCTCAGCGCCGACTGGGAGGCTGTGTACCAAGCCAACCATGACACCGGCGCCTACACGCCCGACGCCGTGTCGTCGGGCCGGCGCGCCCTCGCGGCCATGGCGCTGACGCATCTGTGCCTGGCGGCGCAAGCCAGTGGCGACCCGGTCTGGCCCGGCAAAACCCTGCAGCGCTTCAAGGACGCGGGCAACATGACGGATCGCGCC
Organism: Polaromonas sp.; assembly: GCF_012927455.1. GTDB lineage: Bacteria > Pseudomonadota > Gammaproteobacteria > Burkholderiales > Burkholderiaceae_C > Polaromonas. The sequence goes on from NZ_JABBPE010000008.1 coordinate 109,226, forward strand.
AATGCGTTGTCCGCCCTGGTGTCCAGCGGCCACGCGCTGGCCGCCCAGGCGCTTCTGCGCTTTCATGCCATGTTTAAGGACGAGGCACTGGTCATCGACAAATGGTTTAGCCTGCAGGCCGGCGCACCCGACCGCGGCGGCAATATCCTGCCGATGGTCAGGCAACTCATGAAGCACCGCGACTTCAGCCTGCGCAACCCGAATCGCGCGCGCAGCGTCATCAGCACCTTTTGCCAGGGCAACCCGGCAGCGTTTCACCGGGCGGACGGCGCAGGCTACGCGTTCTGGAGCGATAGCGTGATAGAGCTCGATGCCATCAACCCGCAGGTTGCGGCGCGTTTGGCGCGATCGCTGGACCGCTGGAGCAAGCTGGCCGAACCCTACCGTAGCGCCGCGCGTGAAGCCATCGCCCGGGTTGCCGCCAAGGCCGACCTGAGCAAAGACACGCTCGAAGTCGTGACGCGCGCGTTGGCCGCCTGAATGCGCGTTAATTTATCTGTTCACACCTTGAAAGGAGCCTAAAGTTATGGCGAAGAAGATATCCCTCACCCGCTATCTGGTTGAACAGCAACGCATAGCCGGCCACATCCCGCCCGAACTGCGCCTGCTGCTGGAAGTCGTGGCCCGCGCTTGCAAAAGCATCAGCCACGCCGTCAACAAAGGCGCGCTGGGCGAGGCCATGGGAAGCGCAGGCAGCGAAAACGTGCAGGGTGAAATCCAGAAAAAGCTCGACATCATCGCCAACGAGGTGCTGATTGAGGCCAACGAATGGGGCGGCCACCTGGCGGCCATGGCGTCAGAAGAAATGGACAGCATTCACCTGGTGCCCAACCGCTATCCTCAGGGTGAATACCTGCTGCTGTTCGATCCGCTGGACGGCTCCAGCAACATCGATGTGAACGTCAGTATTGGCACCATCTTCAGCGTACTCAAGAAGCCCGATGGCGCGGAGGGTGTGGAAGAAAAAGACTTTTTGCAGCCAGGCAGCAAGCAAGTTGCCGCCGGCTACTGCGTCTATGGCCCGCAGGCTACCTTGGTGCTGACGGTGGGCGACGGCGTCGCCATGTTCACGCTGGACCGCGAACAGGGCTCCTTTGTATTGACCGAGGAAAACCTGCAAATCCCCGAGGACACCCAGGAATTTGCCATCAATATGAGCAACATGCGCCACTGGGACACGCCCGTCAAACGCTATATCGACGAGTGCCTTCAGGGCAAAGACGGCCCGCGGGGCAAGGACTTCAACATGCGCTGGGTCGCCTCCATGGTGGCCGACGTGCACCGCATCCTGACCCGCGGCGGCGTGTTTTTGTACCCCTGGGACAAGCGCGAGCCCGAAAAGGCCGGCAAGCTGCGCCTGATGTACGAAGCCAACCCCATGAGCTGGCTGATCGAGCAGGCGGGCGGGGCAGCCACCAACGGCCGGCAACGCATTCTGGACATCCAGCCCGGCAAGCTGCACGAGCGCGTCAGCGTGATACTGGGCTCCAAAAATGAAGTCGAAAGGGCCACCTCCTACCACGGCAAGCCCTGAACGCCAGCTATAATCAAAAGCTTATGCCGGTGTAGCTCAGTTGGTAGAGCAGCTCATTCGTAATGAGAAGGTCGGGTGTTCGATTCATCTCTCCGGCACCAGTACAGATAGGGGTTCATTGCTATTAATTTAGTAGTGAACTTTTTTTCTTTGGCAGGCCCGCAGGCGATCTGTAGGCAACTTGCTCAACTGCAGCCCTAACACCAGACGAAAGAAAACCCGCACGCGGCGGGCTTGCATTGACAGCGTTTGCTTTCTAAGGCCGGTTCGACTTCTCGCTACTAAGACGCGATACAGCGAAATTCGACTTCTTCAGCAGCAATCTGACCAAAACCGCCGGGGGCTTCTTTCGTGCCTATCGGCTGCGTTGGTTTTCCTTTGCTTTTACAAAAAATCTAAGGCTTGCTGAAATGCTTTGGCCTTCTAAGCTCCCCCAGATGACCACCCCATAGTGCCATCACTTGCCACCCTATACGTTTCCGGTCCTGAGGGCACCACATCGGTTGAACCAGCGCAGCCCGCAATAAATCCAAAAGCCGATAAAGAACACGCAGTCTGCACCCACAGCTGCAAACTAATTTTAGTTGTGTCCATCGCATCCTCCTTTTTTTTGGCTTCCATTTTGTTACGGCCATAAAGGGCAGTCGCCAGCGCAGACACGGCGGCAATCACCCCCACGGGAACCCATCGCCGGGGCAGGGGTGGGCGATCAGTGGCCCTGACAATTCCCATTACGGCCCATCGGAAAGCCGTGGATCCTTCTGCAGCACCGGCCAACGCCGCTTATGCTGGCAGGCAACCCTGGGCAAAACCGCCCGGCCTCATCAACACCCTCACTGGAGTCTATTCACATGCGCCTTAATCCACTTGGCCGCACCGGCCTTTTTGTTTCCGAGCTTTGCCTCGGCACCATGACTTTTGGCGGCGCTGAAGGCATGTGGCGCCAGATCGGCGCCTTGCAGCAGAGCGAGGCTGAAAAGCTGATCGGCCAAGCGCTGGACGCTGGTATTAACTTCATTGATACGGCAGACGTTTACGCGGAAGGCGTGTCGGAGCAGATCACCGGCCAGGCGCTGAAAAACCTGAAGATTCCGCGCGAGAACGTGGTGGTGGCGAGCAAGGTGTTTGGCGGCATGGGCGATGGCCCGAATGCGCGCGGCCTGTCGCGCAACCACATTCTGGACGGCGTCAAGGCCAGCTTAAAGCGGTTGCAGCTAGACCACATCGACCTATACCAGGTGCACGGCTTTGACCCCGCCACGCCCATCGAAGAAACCATGCGTGCGCTGGATCAGCTGGTGCGGCACGGCCATGTGCGTTATGTCGGCGTCTCCAACTGGGCGGCTTGGCAGATCGTTAAGGCGCTGGGCATTGCCGAGCGCCTTGGACTTTCACGCTTTGAGTCGCTGCAGGCCTACTACAGCGTGGCCGGGCGCGACCTGGAGCGAGAGCTGATCCCGATGCTGCGCAGCGAAGGTCTTGGGCTGATGGTGTGGAGCCCGCTTGCCGGTGGTTTCCTGAGCGGAAAATACCCCAGAGAGCAGGAAGGCCAGCCGACCATCCCCCAGCAGCCGCAGGCCGAGGGAGGCGGCAGGCGCATGGCCTTTGATTTCCCGCCTGTGGACAAAGAAAAAGCATGGACCTGCATCGACGTGATGCGCCCGATTGCGCAGGCACATGAGGTGTCGGTGGCGCGCGTTGCGCTGGCCTGGCTGCTGCACCAGCCACAGGTGAGCAGCGTCATCGTCGGCGCCAAACGGCCCGAACAGCTTGCCGACAATATTGCGGCGACGGCGCTGGCGCTAAGCCCGGCCGAGCTTCAGCAGATCAACGACGCCAGCGCCCTTGCGCCGGAATACCCGGGCTGGATGTTCGAGCGGCAAGGCGAATACCGGCGCAAGCAGATGGCCGACGCCAGAAGCGTTGGCCTGCGGGGCTGAAAGGGCTGAATGGCGGGCGGCGCCCCGCGCTTGGCTACCAAAATTGCCGCACCAAATCCTGCAGCATCATCAGCACCGCAAACCCCATCACCGCCGCCCCGCCCCAGCCAAACCAGGTGGTCTTGAGCCCCGAGGTGAAATTTCCCATCACCGACTTCTTGCTGGCCAGCAGCATCAGGCCGACCATGATGGGCGCCGCCACGACGCCGTTGATCACAGCGCTCCAGTAGAGCGCTTTCATGGGGTCGATGGGGGTGAAGTCCAGGCCGGTGCCCACCAGGGTGGCAATCACAATGACCGCGTAAAACTGCTTGGCTTCAAACCACTGGCGCTCCAGTCCCTCGGTCCAGTCAAATGCTTCGGCCACCGCATAGGCGGCCGAGGACGCCAGCACCGGCACTGCCAGCAGGCCAGTGGCAATGATGCCGCCGGCAAACAGGGCAAAGGCAAATTCCCCGGCCAGCGGGCGCAGCGCCTGCGCCGCCTGCGCTGCCGAGGTGACATCGCGAATGCCGGCGGCATACAGCACGACGGCGCCCAGCACCATGACAAAGAACGCAATGCCGTTGGAGAAAAACATGCCGATGTAGGTGTCGCGCTTGACGCGCCGCAGGTCATGGCGAATTTCTGCTTCGGTGCCGTGCCCCGCGCCCTTCAGACGCAGCTCCTCGACTTCCTGCGAGGCCTGCCAAAAGAAGAGGTAAGGCGAAATCGTGGTGCCCAGCAGCGCCACAATCATCATCCAGTAGGCCGAGGTCCATTGCAGCTTGGGAATCACCAGATCGTGAAGGACCTGAGCCCAAGGCACCTTCACCATGAATACCGCCACGACGTAGGCAAACAAAAACAGCGTCAGCCATTTCAGGATGGGTGCCAGCTTGCGGTAGGGCACAAACACCTGAAGCAACACGGTGATCACGCCAAAAGCCACCGCGTGAAAGTGTTCACCGCCACCCACCACCAGCTGCAGTGCCTCGCCCATGGCGGCAATGTCGGCCGCGATGTTGATGGTGTTTGCTATCACCAGCAGCGCCACCATAGTCATGAGAAAAGGGCGCGGCGTGTGTTCGCGCAGGTTGGCGGCCACACCCTTGCCGGTGACGCGCCCAATTCTGGCGCTGACCAGCTGGATGGCGATCATGAAAGGCAGCGACAAGAATACCGTCCAGAGCAGCCCGGTGCCGAACTGCGCGCCCGCCTGGGTGTAGGTGGCAATGCCGGACGGGTCGTCGTCGGCAGCGCCGGTGATGACACCCGGACCAACGTGGCGCAAAAAGGAGGGAATACGTTTTAACATGGCCGCGAGCCTACCACGGCGTGGTGGCATTTGCGGTTAAATTTACCTAATAAAAATGGCCATAGCCCAATGTTTACGGGCGTTACCAGCTATTAAAAACATAGCACTTTGGAGCCATTCGTCGGAACTTCGCCAGCTTTGACGCCCCGGCAGCGCATGCGCCGTTGGCTTACACGGGGACAGGCATTTTCGGATTGCCTTCTTGGCGTTTTTTCCCCATGATAAGCGGCCGCAGTTAGAAGGCAGGATGAGAAATTTTCGCAAGCGTCTAGACACGGCAATACTAGAAGCTTCTGCTGCAGTCTGCCGCCAAGCCACATTGGCGGGCGGCTTAAATCGGAGCAATCATGACGTTTGAAAAACTTGGTAACTTCAACTCCTGGTGGGCGGCACGGGCCTTTCCACGGCATTGCAGAAACCTGGTAGGAGCCTGGTGATGGACAGCGCCATCTTGAGTTTGCTGGGCGCATTTTTGCTGTCCATCATCGGCTTGTTTGTTTTCATCTGGTCGTTGCGCAAGGGCCTGCTGGATGAGAACCCGGCAGCGGCTTCGGTTATTTTCGCGCGCGGCGAGATCGGCCAGGTGGACGATCCGGCGCTTGCGGGCACTGAGCAGGACTCCATGCAGCGGGCGGTTAAAAAGGGCGGAACCCAACCGCACGCCGCCGACGCATCCGAGCTGCTGGACCGCATCGCGTCGGACCGGTCCACGGCTTTTCCGGTGTTCATGTTCATCACCTTTGCGTGCCTGTGGCTGGTCGTCGGCTCGCTGGCTGGCTTGATATCGTCAATCAAGCTGCACGAGCCCGACTGGCTGGTGAGCCAGGCCTGGATGACGTTTGGCCGCATCCGCACGGTGCACCTGACCGCAGTGCTTTACGGCTGGATCACCAATGCCGCGTTGGGCATGATGCTGTGGCTGCTGCCGCGCCTGCTGCGCACGCCGTTACACGGTGCGATTTGGGCCATGCTGGGCGGCGCGCTGATCAACATGGGCATTGCCGGCGGCATAGGGGCGGTGGCCACAGGCTGGAGCGATGGCATGGAATACCTGGAGATTCCATGGCAAATCGCCATCTTCATATTTGTCGGCTTTGCGCTGGTGATCCTGCCGGTGTTGTTCACGCTGGTCAATCGCAAGGTAGCGCACCTGTACGTCAGCGTCTGGTACATGGTGGCGGCGCTGCTGTGGATTGCGTTGCTGTTTCTGGTTGGCAAGCTGCCGGGCGTGCACACCGGCGTGCAGCAGGCCACCACCAACTGGTGGTACGGGCACAACGTGCTGGGGCTGTGGTTCACACCGGTCAGCGTTGGGGCGATTTACTACTTTTTGCCGAAAATCATCGGCCGTCCGATACGTTCGTACAACCTGTCGCTGCTGGGTTTTTGGACATTGGCATTTTTCTATGGCCAGGTGGGCGGCCACCACCTGATTGGCGGGCCAGTGCCGGGCTGGCTGACAACGCTGTCCATCGTGCAAAGCATCATGATGGTGATCCCCGTGCTGGCGTTCAGCATCAACATGGGGCAGACCATGAAGGGGCGCATGCATCTGGCGCGCTACTCGCCTACGTTGCGCTTCATGATGTTTGGCGGGCTGATGTACCTGGCGTCGTCGCTGCAGGGCTCGTTCGAGGCGCTACGCAGCGTTAACCAGGTGGCGCACTTCACGCACTTCACGGTGGCGCACGCGCATCTGGGCGCCTATGCGTTTGTGACCATGGTGCTGTTTGGTGCGATCTATTTCATGATGCCGCGCGTGCTGAATTGGGAGTGGCCGTATCCGCGGCTGATCACGTTGCATTTCTGGCTGGCGGCGATCGGCATCTCGATCTACTTTGTCGGGCTGACGATAGGCGGCTGGCTGCAAGGCCTGGCCATGCTGGACGCGGCCAGGCCCTTCATGGAATCGGTGACGCTAACCCTGCCTTACCTGAAGTGGCGCACGCTGGGCGGCTCGCTGATGGTGCTGGGCCACCTTGTTTTTGTCGGGCATTTTCTGGTGATGGCGCTGCGCTTTGGTCCGACCCGCGCTGGCGCCGCACTGTTCTGGCAGCAGAATGAAATGGAGCTTGTCCGTGGAAAATGAAGTCAAGCTGGCTTCTGGCGCGATGGTGGCGCTGGGCATTGCCACGGCGGCGTTGGTGGTGATGCCCTACCTGCAGGTGCGCGACATCAAGCCGCCGCCTGGCCTGAAGGCCTACACCAGCGCTCAGCTGCGCGGACGCCAGGTTTACATTTCCAACGGCTGCGTCTATTGCCACACCCAGCAGCCGCGTGACCGCAACTTCGGGCCTGACGCGGCACGCGGCTGGGGCCGTGCCTCGGCGCCCGGCGACTACTTTTACGACAAGCCGCACCTGCTGGGCAGCATGCGCACCGGGCCGGATTTGTTCAACATTGGCGCGCGCCAGCCGAGCAAGGACTGGCATCTCGGCCACCTGTATCAACCCAGGGCCTATGTGCCGGGTTCCATCATGCCGGCCTTCCCCTTCCTGTTTACAGTAAAGGATGCGAAGGACGCCGAGGCAGAAGGCGAGCAGCCGCTGACCCTGCCGCCGGCTTACGGCCCGGACTTGGGCCGGGTCGTGGTGCCGACACCCCAGGCGCTGGATCTGGTCAAGTACCTGCAGGGCCTGAACCACAGCTATCCGCTGCTGCCACCGCTGCCTGTTGCGGCTTCCACTCCGGCTACTGCGCCGGCTTCCGCTCCGGCTAGTGCGCCGCCTGCTACGCCGGCTTCTGCGCCGGCGGCCACACCTGCCTCCGCGCCCGCTACCAAACCCTGAACGCAAGGTGAACCCATGGTGAACGAGACCCCCGAACAGCGCCGCGCACAAGAGCGCGAGCAGGCGGAGCCGTCCGAGCGCAGTCAGCCGATTCCGCGGCTGTTTCTCATCTTTTCGGCGGCGCTGGTGCTGTGGGGCGGCGTCTACATTCTTTTTTCGGACTCTTTTGGCAGGTCTGATCTGGGCGACCGGCGCACGCTGACTGATCTGTCGGCTCCGGCAGCGGGCGCCAAGGCCGCCGCGGCTGATGGCAAGCAGTTGTTCAGCGCCAATTGCGTGAGCTGCCATCAGGCCACCGGCAAAGGTTTGCCGGGCGTCTTTCCGCCGCTGGACGGCTCTGAATGGGTAACGGGCGATGAGCGAATTCTTGTCAACATCCTGCTGCACGGAATCAGCGGGGAGATATCGGTGATGGGCGCGAGCTACAAGGGCGCCATGCCGCCCTTCAAGCAGCTCAGTGATGCCGAACTGGCGGCCGTCACCAGCTACATACGCAGCGAATGGACCAACAAGGCCGGCGCCATTACGTCAGAAATGTTTGTAGCCGAACGCAAGGCCAGCAGCCGCAGCACGCCCTTCAATGGCGGCGCCGAGCTGAAGGCGCTGCCGCCTAAATCACCTTAAGAAGGCGCCTTGATCCTCATGCCACGACCAGCCCGGCAGTGCCGCCCCACGCCATGCTTCGCACTGCGCTACTGAGCATCTGCCTGGCGCTGGCCAGCTATGGCAGCGCGGCCTGGTTGACGCACGATTTTCAGGTCTGGACCGCCGAGGGCGCGCGCCGCCTCGAAGTGGCCCTGTCGCCTGTTGCCACGCCTTTGGTGCAGGTTGACGGCCCAGGCGTAGCACGCCAGCCGCTGGCGCAATGGCTGGCCGATGGGCAGGCAGTCACCCTGGTTGACTTTGTCTACACGCGTTGCCTGACGGTATGCCTGGCGCTGGGCAGTGTTTACCAGCAGATGCAGGCCACGCTGCAAGCGGCAAGAAAAACCGATGCCTCTGCCGAGCATGTGCGCTTGCTGTCCATCAGCTTTGATGGGCAGCACGACAGCCCGCAGCTGCTGCAGGCCTACGCCGCGCGCATGGGCGCCGACACGGACGTGTGGCGTTTTGTGCGAGTGCCGGACGCGCAGGAAAATCAGCGCCTGCTGGCTGCTTTTCAGGTCGTGGTGGTGCCCGATGGGCGCGGTGATTTCGAGCACAACGCCGCGCTGCTGGTGCTGGACCAACAAGGCCGGCTGGTGCGCATTTTTGATGTCGCCGAGCAGCAGCTGGCGCTCAACTACGCACGCTATCTGGCGGGCCGCAGCGAGCCATGAAAGCCGGGCCATCACTGCCGGCCCGGCTGGGCGCTTTGGCGGCCTTGGCGTTGCTGGCCCTGCTGGCCCTGCCCGTGGCAAGGCAGGCGCTGGAAGCCAGCATGAGCACGCATATGCTGCTGCAGTACCCCCTGCTGGCGCTGGCCGGTTGCTTGCTTGCCGCCGCCTTGCCGCCGCGCTTGCTCGCGCGCCTGCAGCGCTGGAATGCCCACGGCATCGCGGGCTTGTTTGCCAGCGCCATGATTCTTTCCATCCTGATGATTCCGCGCGTGCTCGACCTGGCTTTGGTTGATGGACGCATCGCCCTGGCCAAAGCGCTGGCACTGGTTTTCTGCGGAGCGGCACTGCGCCTGTCCTGGCGGCCCGCAGGGCTGCTGGTGCAAGGCTTTTATCTGGGCAATGTGCTGCCGATGATGGCCGTCGTCGGCAACCTGTATGCAAGCTCGCCGGTGCGCGTCTGCAACGCCTACCTGCTGGGTGATCAGGCGCGGCTGGGGCAGTTGCTGATCTGGCTGTCGGCGGGCATCGCGCTGGCGTGGGGGGCAATGCTGGTGCGTACCTTGATGCAAAGAGAAGCTGTTTTCGCCTTGCCAGACTCAACAGCTGCCCGCGCCGTCACTGCAGAATCAGCAGCGCCCGAAAGTCGTTGACATTGGTGTGCGTCGGCCCGGTGATGAGCAGATCGCCCAGGCGCTCGAAGAAGCCGTAGGCATCGTTGCGGTCCAGGTAGGCATCCAGCTTCATGCCGGATGCCAGCGCGCGCTGCAGCGTGTCGGGCGCCACAAAAGCACCGGCATTGTCTTCAACACCGTCTATGCCGTCGGTGTCTGCCGCCAGCGCGTACACGCCGGCCTGCCCCTGCAAGGCCAGCGCCAGACCCATGCAAAACTCACCGGCACGCCCGCCGCGTCCTTTGGCCGCACCCGGCTGGCGGGGCCTGATGGTGACCGTGGTCTCGCCGCCACTCAAAATCACGCAAGGTTTTTGGAAGGGCTGGCCCTTTTTCGCCACGGCGCGCGCCAGTGCCGCGTGCACCTTGCCGACTTCGCGCGACTCGCCTTCCATCTCGTCGCTCAGGATGTAGGCGCTCAATCCCGCGGCCCGGGCCGCCGCGGCAGCCGCTTCCAGGCTTTGCTGCGGTGTGGCAATCAGCTGCACCGCATGGCCGTTGAAGGCCGGGTGGCCGGGCTTGGGGGTCTCAAACACGCCGCTTTCAAGCTGTGCCCGCACGCCAGCCGGCACGGCTATGGCGTAACGCTTGAGGATGGCCAGCGCGTCGGCGCAGCTGCTGGCGTCCGGCACCGTCGGGCCGCTGGCAATGACGGACGGGTCGTCGCCCGGTACGTCACTGATGGTCAGCGTGACAACACGCGCGGGCGCGCAGGCCGCAGCCAGCCGGCCGCCCTTGATGCGCGAAAGGTGCTTGCGCACGCAGTTCATCTCGCCGATGTTGGCGCCGCTGTCAAGTAATGCCTGGTTGATGCCCTGTTTCTCTTGCAGGCTCAAGCCCTCAACCGGCAAGGTCAGCAGCGCCGAGCCACCACCCGAGATCAGGCACAGCACCAGGTCGTCCTTCGTCAGTCCCTGCGTCAGCGCCAGGATGCGCTGAGCGGCGGCCAGACCGGCCGCGTCGGGCACCGGATGGGAGGCTTCGACAACCTCGATGCGTTGCGGCAAACCGGCGGGACGTGGAGGAATGTGGTGATACCGCGTAACAACCAGGCCGCCTAGCGGCGCGTCAGCTGGCCAATGCGCCTCGACCGCCTGTGCCATCGAGCCGCCGGCCTTGCCAGCGCCCAGCACGATGGTGCGCCCCTTAGGCGGCTGGGGCAGATACGCGGCGGTGTTGTGCAGCGGCAGGGCGCGCGTGACGGCGGCGTGGTACAGGTATTCGAGGAACTGGCGCGGCTGGGTGGTGGGATCGGGTGCGGACAGGGGTGCAGTCATTGCGATATCTCCTGCGCGCATTGTGCCGAAATCCAATGGGTGCATCCATTTGCCACTGACCTCCTTTCACAATCGATTCAGTCCTCGAATGAACAAAGTTCAGACCACCGCCGCCCTCCGGCCAAAAATGAACAATCGCTCGATAATCCCAGCACAACAAACTGAAAGAGACAAGCATGAAAACAAATCCAGTCCGACACCTCGCGCTCGCCGGCTGCGCCTTGCTGTTCAGCAGCCTGGCGCTGGCGCAGGCCTTCCCTGCCAAGCCGATCACCCTGGTGGTGCCCAATCCGCCCGGCGGTTTTGTCGACGCATCGGCGCGCCTGCTTAGCGAGCCACTGTCCCGGGTCATGAACCAGACAGTGGTGGTGGACAACAAAGGCGGCGGCAGTGGCAACGTGGCCTATGCGCAGGTGGCCCGCGCCAACCCTGATGGCTATACCCTGCTGACCTCCTATTCGGCCTACCATGTGGGCAACCCGGCGCTCTCGTCCAAGCTTTCCTGGGCGCAAAAAGACCTCATGCCGGTCGCCCTGATCACGGTGGCAACCAACGTCATCGCCACCCATCCTTCCGTGCCAGCCAACAACCTCAAGGAATTTATCGCCTACCTCAAGGCCAACCCCGGCAAGCTGAGCTACGCGTCGCAGGGTAACGGCTCGCTGTCGCACATCGGCACCGAGATGTTCAAGCTGCAAACCGGCACCAGCATGGTTCACATTCCCTACCGGGGTTCAGGGCCGGCCATCCAGGACGTGCTGTCGGGCCAGGTTCAGATCTTCATCACCACCCCGCCTTCGGTGATGGGTCATGTGCAGGCCGGCAAGCTCAAGGGTTTGGCTGTTGCCGGAAAAACGCGCCACCCTGGCCTGCCTGCCGTGCCGACGACGGCCGAAGCCGGACTTAGTGGCTTTGAGCTGGAAGCCTGGGTCGGCGTCTTCGCCCCGGCCGGCACCCCTGCGGATGTCGTGAACAAGCTGTCCGCGTCTATCAAGCAGGCGCTGGATCTGCCGGAAATCAAGACACGCTCCGCTGCGGCGGGAATTGATCTGCGCTACCTTCCGCCGGCCGAGCTTGAAGCCTTGGTGCGGCGCGAAACCGAGTTCTGGGCCAAGACCATCAAGACGGCGGGCATTACTGCTGACTGAGCCAAGGTTCTGCCCCGGAGGTCATGACCCCCCGTAATTTATGCATTAAAAACGGCTCTAGCCCATGTGGTACGGGCGCAAGCAGCTATCGAATTAATAGCAACTACAGCGCTGTGCCAACTCTGCCTGTAGCGCAAGGTGGAGGGACGCGCCGCCCGCCAGCGGCAAACCGGCAAACAGGGAAAGCGGAAAAGCGGAAAAGCGAGCAGCAACGCCCCGCAGTGCGCCCGCGCTTACTTTTTACCCAGGCCCAGCCGCTGCGCACTTTCGGTATACAGACGCGTTTTATCCTTCATGAACACGTCCATCTGGTCGACACCCACGTTGACCAGCTCAAAACCGTTTTTGGCCGCGAGTTCTTTCATCTCGGGGTCATTGTTAAGCGCGGCCCACATCTCGGAAATCTTCTTGCGGGCCTCGGGCGGCGTGCTCTTGGGCACGCCAATGCCGCGGTAGGCGCCGTCGACCCAGTCCACGCCGAGTTCCTTGAAGGTCGGCACCTCGGGCATCAGCGGGTGGCGTTGGTCCATCGCCACGGCAAGCGCGCGAATGCGGGTCTTGTTGTTGATGGCAAAAGGGGTGTAAGTCATCGCACCGTCGACCTGCGCGCCCATGACGGAGGTAGCCATGTCGCCTGTGCCCTTGAACGGCACGTAAATGGTCTTGACGCCGAACGCCACGTTCATGCGCTCATGGGCCGCATGGTTGGCAGAATTCTGGCCAGAGCCACCCAGGCTCAGCTTGCCGGGGTCTGCCTTGGCCGCTTTGATGAAGTCGGCAAAATTTTTGATCGGGCTTTGCTCGGGCACCACCAGAATGTCGGGCGTGTAGTGAAACCAGAACACCGGCGTGATGTCCTGCGTCTTGTATTGCACCTGCCCCTCGAGCGGTTGAAACACGATGTGCGGCAGATTGACGCCAACTACGTTGAGCCCATCGCCCGGCAAGGTGTTCATCTGCGACCACATCAGCGCGCCGCCGGCGCCGGCCTTGTACTGGATGACGGTTTCAATCGCCGCGCACTTTTTCTTCAGCACCACCTGCTGATGGCGCGCCGACAGGTCGGACTCGCCGCCGGGCGGAAAGGCTTGCCAGTACAGCAGGTTTTTGTCGGGGCAGGTTTGCGCCATGACAGCGGGCACTGCGACCAGGCACGCAAGGCCTAGCCATTTTCTGATTTCAATTTTCATGGGGCTGTCTCCTTTTTTATGGGGCGAGGGCTGGGTCAAGCTACTTCAGGCCATCGGGCGATCAGCCAGCTATCGCCTGCTGCGCGTCATCTTGCGCGAGCAGCCGGCAAACTGCATTGGTAACTTCCTCAGTACCGGCCTGTCCACCAAGGTCGCGGGTACGCAAGGCCGGGTTGGCGGTGACGGCCTCGATGGCCCGCATCAGGCGCTGCGCGGCCGCGACTTCGCCCAGATGCTCCAGCATCATCACGCCTGACCAAAAAGTGCCGACCGGGTTGGCCAGGCCTTGACCCATGATGTCAAAAGCCGAGCCGTGAATCGGCTCGAACATCGACGGGTAACGGCGCTCGGGGTCGATGTTGCCGGTGGGCGCAATGCCCAGGCTGCCGGCCAGCGCGGCGGCCAGGTCGCTCAAGACGTCGGCATGCAGATTGGTCGCGACCAGCGTGTCAAGCGATGCCGGACGATTGACCATGCGGTCGGTGCAGGCGTCAACCAATACTTTGTCCCAGGCAACATCCGGAAATTCACTACTGATCTGCAGCGCAATCTCGTCCCACATCACCATGGCGTGGCGCTGTGCGTTGGATTTGGTGACCACCGTGAGCAGCCTGCGCGGCCGCGACTGTGCCAACCTGAAAGCGAAACGCATGATGCGCTCGACACCGACACGGGTCATCATGCAAACGTCGGTCGCCACTTCAATCGGGTGACCCTGATGGACCCGGCCACCCACGCCTGAATATTCGCCTTCGGAGTTTTCACGCACGATGACCCAGTTCAAGTCTTCGCGCTTGCAGCGCCCGAGCGGTGACTTGATACCTGGCAGGATGCGCGTCGGCCGCACGTTGGCGTACTGGTCAAAGCCCTGGCAAATTTTCAGGCGTAGACCCCATAGCGTGATGTGGTCCGGAATGTGCGGGTCGCCGGCTGAGCCGAACAAAATCGCATCCATGCCGCGCAGCGCATCCAGCCCGTCCTCGGGCATCATCACGCCGTGCTCGCGGTAATAGTCGCCGCCCCAATCAAACGACGTGAATTCGAAGTTGAAATTCCCTTGCGCCGCCGCCAGCGCCTGCAGCACGGCCTGGCCTGCGGGCACCACTTCTTTGCCGATGCCGTCTCCGGGGATTGCGGCGATGCGGTAGGTTTTCATGCCATGTTCTTTCATAGGGGGCCGGGCACGATGGCGCCTGCAAGGACCCGACTCTAAGACGGTCGTTCTGAAAAAATAGCCGATAGACTTAAATCACTTTCAACTTCAAGTTAACAATGAAACTGCCCGCACATCCCGATGAACTTGGCTTTTTCAGCAGCTTGTCGCGCTGCGGCAGTCTGAGCGCCACAGCGCGCGAACTCGACATCAGCACGGCGGCCATTAGCAAACGCCTGGCGGCCATGGAAGCCCGCCTGGGCGTGACGCTGGTAAGCCGCACCACGCGGCGCATGGGCCTGACGCCTGAGGGCGAACTCTATTTGCTGCACGCGCGCCGCATCCTGGCCGAACTGCACGACATGGAGCAACTCGTCAGCGGCTCGCGCAGCACACCCAGCGGCTTGCTGCGCGTCAACGCCACGCTGGGGTTTGGGCGCAGCCAGGTGGCGCCGCTGATCTCTCGCTTTGTGCGCCAGTACCCGCAAGTCGAAGTGCAGTTGCAGCTGTCGGTCAATCCACCGGCGCTGTCCGACGACAGCTTTGACGTCTGCATCCGCTTTGGCGAGCCACCCGACGCACGCGTGATGGCGCGCCGCATTGCCAGCAACCGGCGGCTGCTGGTGGCCGCCCCCGCCTACCTGAAGCGGCACGGCAGCCCCGCGCTGCCGCGTGATCTGGTGCAGCACAACTGCATTGGCATTCGCCAGGGTGATGAGGCTTACGGGGTCTGGCGGTTAACGCCGACGCGCGGTGCCGGGCAGCGCGTTGAAGTGGTTAAAACCCGCGGCAATCTGGCCACCAATGACGGTGAGATCGCAGTCAACTGGGCGCTCGACGGGCACGGTATTTTGATGCGGGCCGAATGGGACGTGGCGCGTTATCTGCGCAGCGGGCGTTTGCTGCAGGTGCTGCCGGACTTTCAAACTCCACCCGCAGATATCTATGCTGTTTACACGCAACGCCACCACACGTCGGCGCGGGTGCGTGAGTTTGTGGACTTCGTTGCCAAGGCATTCGAGGTTTTGAATCTCGGCACACGCGATCGGCAGCGGACTCACCGTGACTGAAGTTTTGCTTATCACTGGCACACGGATCGCCAGTAAGAAAATGTTACCTAAACATTCTAAGCAGTAAAAATTCTGATCGCCCAAGGGACCAAGGAACCAAATATGTAACCGAATAAATTAAACAAAATTCGTGAAATATTTGGTATTCTCGAGCAATAAATGGGTTTTTATGTCTTTTTTCTTGGCATTTTATAGTTATAAATAGTTACAAAATAAAAAATGTGCTCAAAGTTGTTTTCACAAAACTTTACTTAAAAATAGGATAAGTAACCACTTAATATGAGTCACGACCATACGTAATTTGCTTTAATTGGAACGGGTTGTAACGCCAGCTATTCAGGTCCGTGTCCACCGCACAAAGGTGCCAAAAGGAAACCAATTGGAAGTGATACATCATCGTGAGCAACTTGCCCGTCCATTGAACGACAGCGGTCAGCTTTCGCAAGCGCTTGCTGCCAACGTCCGTGAAGGCGTCGCTGTCTTTGACCATGATTTGCGCCTTGTCCTATGGAACCCTTGCCTGGAAAAGGTGACCGGCCTGGCAATGCACGAAGTCCTGGGCAAGCAGGTTCTTGACCTCTTTGCATCTTCGCAAGGTTTGGAAATTGACTGCAACTTGCAGCGTGCGATGAAAGGCGAAAGCTTCTCCCTACCTGCCATGCTCGCCCGTACCAGCGGGCAGGCGCGGGTCATCCGAAACCGTGATGCGCGCATGTTCGACGAAAGCGACCTTGTCTGGGCCATGCTGGCCTACTCACCCTGGCGAGATGACGAAGGCGCGATTGCCGGCGTGATTGTTGTAGTCTCCGACCGCACCGAGCGCGTACAGGCCAAAAGGAAGCTCAACGATACCTGGTCCCGCAGTCAAGCCGTGATCAACCACATGCTCGATGGCATGGCGATGGTCTCGAGCGAAGGGCACATTGAGTCTTTCAATCTTGCGGCGGAGCGCAGCTTCGGCTATCGGGCCAAAGAGGTCATTGGTCAAAACGTTCTGATGCTCTTTCTCTGTCCGTTTACATACTCGAATGACTGCACGTTAGAGCAATGCCTCGTCAGCGGCAAGAAAGGCATTAGCGGAGTCGGCCGGGAGGTGCTGGGCCTGCGCAAGGACCAGAGCACTTTCCCGCTCGAACTTGTCGTCAGCAAAATAGCGTTGCGAGGCGGGCACCTGTTCACCGTGCTGCTTCGCGACATCAGCACGCGCAAGGCGGCGCAAGAAGAACTTGGGGTGATCACCGAGCGGCTGCGGCAGCTGGCGGCGCATCAGGAATCCGTGCGCGAGGCAGAACGCTCCCGTATCGCACGAGAATTGCATGACGAACTCGGAGGGCAGCTGACGGCGCTCAGGTTCGACGTGAACCGGCTTTCCCAGTTGCCTGGCATCGGTCTGGAACGCGTCGGACAGCTGCGCGACTCGCTGGACGCCGCCATCAGATCGACACGCTCAATCATTTCTGACTTGCGTCCGCCGATGCTTGACCACCTAGGACTGTGGGGTGCAATCGAGTGGTACGCCGAGGGCCTGGCGAGGCGTTGCGCGCTCAACTGTCAAATACTCATCTGCCCCAATCTGGAGGATCTAAAGATGTCCAACAATGTCGGAATTTCGCTGTTTCGCGTTGTCCAGGAAGCCCTGAGCAATATCGTTAAACACGCCGAAGCCCAGTCGATTATTCTTCGCGCCAAACGCCTGGACGATGCGGTGATCGAAGTGAAAATTATCGATGACGGCAAAGGGCTGAACCGGGAAGACCTTGATAAAACGGGGCACTGGGGCGTGCTGGGAATGCATGAACGGGTGCGCAGCCTGGGCGGAGAGTTAGCGCTCGAAGGCGCGCCGGGTCAGGGCACGACACTGCGCATCAGATTGCGGGTGAGCTGACATGACGAAAAATCCAACTTCAAATTGCAAGCTGCGCGTGCTGCTGGTCGATGACCATCCCGTGGTGCGTCAGGGTCTGCGCACCATATTGCTTGAAGCCGGCGACATCGATGTGACGGCTGAAGCGGCCGATGCGACGGCAGCGATGGCTATCGTGCGCCGCGAGCGGCTGGACCTGGTGTTGTCGGACATGGGCCTGCCCGGCAAGACCGGGCTGGATCTGCTCAAAATGATCAAGGCCGAGCAACCGCAGCTGCCAGTGCTAATGCTCAGCATGTATGCGGAAGAAGTCTTCGCCGTGCGGGCGCTCAAGCTGGGCGCGGCGGGCTACCTTATGAAAGACGCGGAGGCCCATACGCTGGTGGAGGCCATTCGCAAAGCGGCCAAGGGTGGCAAATACATCTCGGCGGGCGTTGCCGAACGGCTCGCCGCACAGCTCGCATCCGACTGCAAAGGTGCTTTGCACGAACAGCTGTCAGAACGCGAGTTTGAAGTATTTCGCCTGATCGCCACGGGCAAGAGCCTGACCGAGATCGGTCTGGGGCTGCATGTCAGCGTCAAGACAATCAGCGGCTACCGCGCCCGCATACTGGACAAGACCGGTTTTCACAGCAACGCGGATTTCACCCGCTACGCCATCGAACAACGCCTGGTCGATTAGTCACCCGTTCCCCAGTGCTGCTTTGGCGGCACTACCCTGGACTCGCTTGAGCATGACGGCATCAAGTACGACCCCCAGTTGCGAGAGATCATGCCAGCGGGTTCGGTTGCGACAAGCGGCAACGGAACGCCACGTCTACCTTTTTTCAAAGTACTAAAGCAGTTGAGGGTTGCACGCGGCGTCTGCGTTGGGCATGTCGGGGGCCAGCGGGAGGCCGTTACTTTCAGACCTCTTGACGTGTGGGCCTGAACAGAATTTCGTTTATATCAATATCGTCGGGCTGACTCATCGCGTAAGCCACGGCTCTCGCGAAAGAATCGGCCGGGATGGCATCTTCGTAAATCTTTTTGACGCTGGCGGCCACATCTGCTTCCGTGATGCTATTCGGCAGTTCAGTCGCCACAGCCCCCGGCGATATAACCGTCGTTCGGATGTTGTAAGGTTTTACTTCCTGTCGCAGACCTTCGGACAGCGCCCTGACGGCATGCTTGGTTGCTGCGTAGACAGCGCTACCAGGACGAACTTTGTGGCCAGCGACTGAAGAAACGTTAATGATGTGTCCCGCTTTTTGCTTTTGCATGTAGGGCAGAGCAGCTGCGATGCCATACAAGACTCCTTTGATGTTGACATCAATCATGCGGTCCCAGTCTGCGATCTTGAGCCGATCGAGCGGGGAATGGGGCATCAACCCGGCGTTATTAATCATCACGTCGATCCGGCCATAAGCCGCAACTGCGGCCTCCACCAAATGCTTGACCTGCTCGCTTTGAGTGACGTCGGTTTGCACGGCAATTGCTTTGCCTTCGCTGCCGCCCAACTCCTGGGCTAGGGCTTGAATCCGTTCCATCCGCCGGGCACCCAATACCAAGATGGCACCTTGCCCAGAAAGGTGGCGTGCTGTCGCCTCGCCAAGCCCGCTGCTCGCGCCGGTGATGACAACAATTTTTCCTTCAATGTTATTACTCATAGTGATCTCCAAATGGTCGGAATTGCTTGCAAAGCCCAAGTCTGCCTTATCTCGAATGACCTTTGAGCCAGCGAGAGACTACCTAATGAAAAACGGGGCACCGAGCCAAAAATATGTCCTTCTGCCGACAGTCCAAACCTTACCAGCGGACCGCCCTGTTGTCGTGCCCAACAAAGTATTTCGCCTCAAAACGCCAGGCCGTCCTAAGCCCAGGGGGCGGCACCCGAGGCCTGCGGGCGGGCGGTACGCCATGGCTTTCCAAGTTGCGAAATAGCGCGTGAGAAAAATCTGCCACGCATTCGAGAATTTCCTGCCACAAGGCTGAGATATTTCTGGTTTCACACTCGCCGATGCTGCCTTTAAATAGAGCTGTTGATGGTTTCATTTATTGCATTCGTGATTCAGCAAATCCCGATGACATGGATGCAGGAAACCTCAATCCGGTTCAAAGCAAAGCAAAGCAAAGCATTTTTGAAAGGAAAGTAAGTATGTACCTATCATCCAAAGCATCCGCGGCGCGTATTCGGGAAGCCGAAAAAGCCCGTAACAACCGCCTCGAAGTTATCAAGGCCCTGTCGCACGGCCAAGTGTCGCGGCGCGAATTGGTCAAGTGGGGAATTTTCACATCAGCTGGCGTGCTGGCTCTGAAAAACGGCTTGAGCCCATTTATCGGCAATGCTTTTTCCGCCATTCCCACCGGCATTCCGACCAGCCCGCTGTTTGGCGTGCTGCCGTTCACTACACCCATGCCGCGATTCGACCTGATGGCGCGCCAGCCCATTTCCGCATTAACACCGGCGCCCACTGCACAGGCCAACACCACGCAGCAGCTCTTGAATCCCGCTTTACCCGGCGTAGTGGCTGGAGACACTGGCCCGATCGAAGGCCGGCCTCCGGGCGCGATCTGGGCCCACCAGAACTTTGCCGCCATGCCCCCCAGGGTTGCCATCATCGCAACCCAAGAGGGCGCCAAGGCCAACACCAACTACAACCCGGGCGTCGCCTCGCAGTTCAATTCCGGCATTACCGGCGGCACTGCTGCTTCGCCAATCGCGCCAAAATTTCACCCGGGCCTGCCGACCCAGTCACCCGACAAGGTGTGGACCTTTAACGGAACTATCCCGCCCAAGCTGGCCATCGGTGTTTATGGCGAACCGATCCTTTTTCGCCACTACAACAAGCTGCCGGCTGACGTCACGCAAAATGGCGGCTTCGGACGCCACACCATCAGCACCCACGAGCACAACGGCCACCATGGCGCGGAGAATGACGGCTTCACCGGCGCCTTCTTCTACCCCGGCCAGTATTACGACTACCACTGGCCGATCGTGCATGCGGGCTTCAAAACCATCAACACCGCAGCTACCGACGCGCGCTGCGGCGCCCCCAACGGCAGCGGCGGCATCACCAAGCTGCCGGGCGACTGGCATGAGACGATGAGCACGCACTGGTTTCACGACCACATGTTCAGCTTCACATCGCAAAACGTCTACAAAGGCAACGCCGCGATGTTCAACCTCTACAGCTCGCTGGACCGGGGCAACGAGGCGATCAACGACGGCATCAACTTGCGCCTGCCCAGCGGCCGGGCCAAGGATTACGGCAACCTGGAGTACGACGTCAACCTCATGGTGGCGGAAAAGGCCTGGGACGCCAACGGCCAACTCAACATGGACATCTTCAACTTCGACGGTTTCATCGGCGACCGGATGACGGTCAACCTGACCTACAAGCCGTATTTTGAAGTCGAACGCCGCAAGTACCGTTTCCGTATTTTGAACGCCAGCGTATCGCGCTTTTTCAAATTTGCGCTGAGCGACGGCAAGCCCATGATCCAGATCGCCAACGATGGCAACCTGCTGCCGGGGCCAATCGTTCTTACCGAGCTGGACGAGCAAGGTATTGCCGAGCGCTTTGACATCGTGATCGACTTTTCGCGCTACACCAACGGACAGCGCGTTTCGATGGTTAACCTGTGCGAGCATGCCGATGGCAAAGGGCCCAAGCAGGACTTGACGCTGGGCGAAGCCCTGTCGGGCAAATCGCCCGACCCGTGCGTCGGCAAATTCCTTGAGTTCCGTATCGTTCGCGATCCCGCAGTGCCCGATGTCAGCCAGGTTCCTGCGGTGCTGATTCCCAACCCCGACCTGTCGCTGATTCCGGTGGCGCGCGAACGCGTCTTCGAATGGGGCGGCGGCGCGGCCAAGACCACCAACGACCCGGATTCGTCGGCCTTTGGCCCATGGGGCGCCAAGACCGACGGCGGGGCCATGCTGGCAGCGGACTTCGGGCGGGTGTCGGCAAGGCCGAAAGCCGGTACCCGCGAGATCTGGACCTTGCGCAACGGCGGCGGCGGCTGGGATCATCCGATCCACATCCACTTTGAGGAAGGCCAGATCCTCGAACGCAACGGCAGCCTGGCCAATGTTCCGGCAGCCGAGCGAGGCCGCAAGGACGTTTACCGCTTGAGGCCGAGCGGCAGCGTCAAGATCACGATGCAGTTCCGCGACTGGGGCGGCATGTTCATGGAACATTGCCACAACACGGTGCATGAAGACAACGCGATGCTGCTGCGCTGGGAAATCGACGATAGCGGTTTGCCCTTCCTCAACCCGTTGCCCACACCGATCCCGACACCGCAGGGCGTGACGTTCCGCGCGCCGACGGAGATTCTTCCCAACGCGTAGCGAGATCGGCTCGCCGCCGCAGCGGTGCTGTGTTTTGCAGCGCTGCGGCATGCGGTCTTTCCTTGCAAATTTCAAATCAGATATTGAACTTGAACTGAACAGGAGTTAGCCATGAATATGCAATTTTTACGCGGCACCCGCAGGGTGCTGGCCGTCATACCGATGGTCGTGGTTTTATTGACCGGGACTTCTTCGGCAATGGCGCAAATCGCCTCGACCGCGACGGCGGTCGCACCGGCCCCTCCGGCCAGAAGCGTTACAACCATTGTGATCACGGGGACGGTGCCAGGTCTGCCGGAAGACGTCAGTTTTTCCAAGGCGTCCGTCGAAATTGGCAGCACGCTGACGCGCGCTTCCGACCCGGCCCTTCCGCCGGTGTTGATCATTGACATCACCTTTCTGAAGGCGGCAGGGGTTGGCGCAACCACCAAGACGAAGTTCGTTGCCCAGGCCGAGGTCATCAAGACCAGGACGTTTGCGACCACCCAGGTCCTGGCGATCACATTCCCCTTCAACGAGGACAAGGGCGTCGTCGCAGTCACGCCCGACGTCAACTCGGCGGTGCTGGCAGCGGCGCGTTCCGGGCTTGCGACTTTCACCATCACGGTTGATGCCAATGGCACCATCACCGGCGCGTTTGGATCGATAGGCGCCAATACCTTCGCCCTGTAACGATTCAACTCGACAGGCCGTCTGCAAAAGACGGTCTGCCGGGTTGTTTCGTTTTCAATACATCTCGAAAAAAGAGGGATTCAATACCATGTTCAATATCATGCAAGGGAAAAGCTGGTCAGGCGTGATGGCAAGAACACTATCGGCAACATTGTGCGCAGGCGCCTTGTCGCTGCTCACCATCGGTTCCGCAGCGGCCGAAAATGCCTATGGCGCCAACTATTTTCCCAATGTGCCGCTGACCACGCAGGACGGCAAAACCGTCAAGTTTTATGACGACCTGATTAAGGGCAAGTCGGTGGCGATCAACGTCATTTACACCAGCTGCAAGGACGAATGCCCGCTGGAGACCGCCAAGATGGCCCAGTTGGCGCGCATTTTTGGCGACAAGATGGGTAAAGAAATCTTTTTCTATTCGATCAGCATCGATCCCAAACACGATACGCCCGCGGTGCTCAAGGCGTATGCCAAGAACTTCAATGTCGGACCTGGCTGGCAGTTCCTGACCGGCAAGGAAGCGGACATCAAGGTGCTGGTAAAAAAACTCGGCTTGTCCCGGGGAAATGACCTCGCCAACAAAGACGGCCACACCGCCAGCCTGATGGTCGGCAACGAGCCGACCGGCCAATGGATGCGCAACTCGGCGGTTGACAACCCGGTATTTCTGTCGGCGTCGATCGGCAGCTTTCTGGGCTGGAGGGACGACCCCGCGGCGCGAAAAACCTATGCAGAAGCCGCTCCGCTGGTCATCGATCAGGCCGCCTATATGTTCCAGAGCCGCTGCAGCGCCTGCCACACCATCGGAGGCGGCGACAAGATTGGCCCGGACCTGGCGGGCCTGACGGCACGGCGTGAACGCAACTGGGTGGCGCGCTACCTGATGTCGGCCGACAAGATGCGAAGCGCCGGCGACCCGACCGCCGTTGAGCTGTCAAAGAAATACAAGACCGCCCGCATGCCTGACCAAAACCTGGCCGGGGACGATTTGAAGCTGATGCTTTCCTACCTGGAAACGCAAAACAGCGCTACGGGTAAAACGGCGCAAAAAGAACCTGCAAAAAAAGAAACGACGCACGTCCACTGAATGATTGGCAAGCGCTCAAACGCTGAGCCGCGTTGGTTCTGGTCTGGTGCGCCTGCTGCCCTGGACCAGTCAATGACTGCATTCGGGCGCCAACAACTTTCCTTCGCTCTCCTTTTTTCCAAATTGTTGTCTGAGTGAGGCGCCAGCGCCAGCGTCAATTGAATCGAATATTTACAGCTTGGGGAAAACCATGAAAAGCCGACATGCCTTTTTCGTTTTAAACCGCCTGACACAGTTCAAGGATCGACGCGGCCTTCGAGCGCTTGCGGCCTTGGCCACTATTTTGGCGGCGAGTCTGTCAACAGTCGCCACGCTGCAGGCCCAAACAACCGTTACCACGGCGGTCATGATCCCGTCCTTGAAAACGGTGCCAGTGCCCGGCCCGACGGACGCGCAGCTGGCGCTGTACGTGCGCGACAAGGCCGCCGCCATCCAACTCGGCAAGGCGCTATTCTGGGACGTGAAAGTCGGAAGCGACAACAAGACCGCATGCGCCAGCTGCCATTTCCAGGCGGGCGCCGACAACCGGACCGTCAACCAGCTCAATCCCGGGCTGCTCGGCGGAGACCGGACCTTTCAGCTGGGCAGGCCGAATTACCCGCTTAAAACTGCCGATTTTCCGCTGACCAAATACGGCTCGATCGATCCGGCAAGCCTGAAAATCTCCGACTTCAATGAGCCTGTTTCATCGCAAGGCGTCTACACGGCGGACTTCACCGGACTCGGATCGACCGGCAACCCGGACCTGTGCACATCGGTATCGGATGCAGTGAGCAGTGGCGGCGACGGCTTTCATCGCGACGGCCTGAACACCCGGCGCGTCGAACCGAGAAATTCGCCGACGGTGATCAATGCGGTCTTCAACTTTCGCAACTTCTGGGACGGCCGGGGCAACAACATGTTCAACGGCGGCGACCCGTTCGGCCTGCGCAACCCCAACACGTTTATCTATCAAAACGTCAACGGCGTACTGCGTCAGGTAGCCGTTGCCCTTCCCTCCTCTTCCCTGGCCTCGCAAGGGTCGGGCCCGCCCTTGAGCGCGACCGAAATGAGCTGCAACAGCCGCCCGTTCGTGCTGCTAGGGCGCAAGCTGCTGTCGCTGGCGCCACTAAGCAGTCAGCAGATCGACGGCAATGACAGCGTTCTCGGGGCGCTCGCGGTACAGCAGGGGCTGAAAACCTCGCCGCTCTACCAAGACCTCATCAAGACCGCGTTCCAGCCCAGTTTCTGGGAAAGCTTGACGAAAATCGACTTGACGGCGGCCGACCAGAGCAAAACCGCGTCGATGGACTTGACCCCTAAAACTAAAAACAACACGCTTGTCAAAGCGGCCAGCCAGATGGAGTTGAACTTCCCGCTGTTCCTTGGCATCGCGCTGCAGTTGTACCAGTCAACGCTGGTCGCCAACGATACGCCGTTTGACCGCTTTGCCGAAGGCACCACCACCGCGCTGACGGCGCAGCAGCAAAACGGCCTGGCTATTTTCAAGGGACAGGGGCGTTGCGTCGCTTGTCATGGCGGCGCTGAATTTACCAACGCGTCGTTCGCTCATGTCACCAACAAACGGCTGGAACTCATGCCGATGGCCGGTGGCATCAACGCCGTTTATGACAGCGGCTTTTACAACATCGGCGTTCGGCCGACGGCAGACGATGTCGGCGTGGGCCGCACCGACCCGTTCGGCAATCCGCTGTCCGAAACGCGGATGGTGCAAAACGGCAAGGCGTCGCTATTGGGCAACAGCTTCGATCCAGCCGCCAACCCGGCAGTCAGCGCGACCCAGCGCGTTGCGGTTGACGGCGCCTTCAAGACGCCGGGCCTGCGCAATGTCGATCTGACCGGGCCGTACATGCACAACGGCGGAAAATCGACCCTGAAGCAGGTCGTTGATATGTACAACCGGGGCGGCGATTTTGCGGCGGAAAATAAAGCCAACCTGGCGCCCGACATCGTGCCGCTTGGGTTGACGGAAGCGCAGAAAGACGACCTGGTCGCCTTCCTGCTGTCGCTGACCGATGACCGCGTCAGGTTTCAAAAAGCGCCGTTCGACCATCCATCGATCTGCGTACCCAACGGCCATGCGGAAGACGCTGCCGGCAAGCTGGTCGCTGATTCGAGAGACGCGTTAAAGGCGGCGGAAGTACCTTATCGGTGCATTGCAGCCAACGGCGCAAGCGGCGCGAGCTTGCCGTTGACACCCTTCATGGGACTCAGCCCTTATTCACGGTAACTCGCGGCAATCAGGTCGGACCGCAAGCGCCTGCCCATTGCAGGCGCTTGCATATTTGCCAGCGACTTTCCCCCTTGTTTAACAACTAAATATGCCTCTAGCCCATACAACACGGGCGCTAGTAGCTATTTAATTAATAGCAGGCAGACTGGATGACGGGCACGCTTGCGCCAACGCTTTTTCCAAAAAATGGCTAGTATCACGAGAGTTGTATTTCACTTGGAGAAACGCCATGAACGTTCAGGATTTTGAAGCTACCCTGCGTCAAGACGGGTTTACTGAACTGCTGGCGCGCCAACAGCCGCCCGGCCATTTTTTGGGCGATCACCAGCACACTTTTGATGCGCGCGCCTTGATCATCCAGGGTGACATCACACTCACGGTTGCAGGCCTGGCGAGCGCCTATCCCCTGGGGACGGTGTTTGAGTTGGCGGCCGGTACGCTGCACCAGGAGCGAGCTGGGGCCGAGGGCGTCACCTACCTCGTCGGTCGGCGATCTACCTAGCGCTCTGGCTGCCGCAAAAATGGTTTTTTGCGGCAGCCAACCAACGGTCTACCGGCCGTACCATTTTCAGCACTACCGCTTCGTGCAGCAAAGCGAAGGGCGGCCAGCCGCCCCGCAGGCACATCCAGCACCTCCAAGCCGCACCTCCGACCTGATTTGTACGGGGCCAACCGCCCTCTTGTGCCATCTTTTCCACGTGACGCACGTGACGCATGGGCCCTGCGCGTGCGAGAAAAATCTGCCATGTATTACGGAATGTTCTTACGCAATACTGAGATATTTCTGCTTTCCCGCGCGCCGAAGCCCCATTCAAATATCTGCAGTAAAAAAATCTCTTTTTACTGCGCTGAGGTTTGCGAACCTCTATCAAAAGGTCAGAAGAATGCACCGTACCAGTCATCCAGGCGTCAGTCGCTCTTATTCACCACCGCCCAGGTGAAATTCTGCAAATTTTGAGATTGTCCAGATTTCAAATCTGTCCCCAATTTATCAACTATTCATGTCGCCTTCCGCGAAATCTGAGCGCGATTCAGCTTACGTTTTTCACAGCGTTGACGCACTACTCATTACTGTTAGAACTCAAATGAACACCAAAGATTTTCCTGTTACAGAGCCATTACCCGGCCCAAGTCGCCGCACCGCCCTGAAAGTCGGGCTGGCAGTCGGATCAGCCAGCGTTGCCGGTATCGCCAAGGCGGCACTGGCACCTGGGATGACCAGCACCACGACCACGCAGCTAGGCGGCACAGTCATATTGGCCCGTAGCCCAAACCCCAGCCCGCAGACCACGCCCTTCCTGGAGGCCATGCCGATCACCCCGCTGCTGCCCGAGCGGCTGTTGACCGATCAGGCCTTTGCCAAGACACCGCCCACCGAGGCGCCCAACCGCGCCATCAACCCGGCCACTGGCATCCCCTTTGAAGGACGGGGCGAATCGCACCAGTTGCGCAGCCTGAATCCGCCGCAGAAATTTTTTGTCCAACGCTTCGGTGCAGTGCCAGCGACTTCCGTTCATCCGCAACTGGCAAAGCAGGTCAATCTCTGGGGGTCCAATTTGGGCGGGGCCAACCTTACGACCGACAAGCCGATGACGCCCATGCCCACCATTGTGAGCCGCTACCAGACGGGTGCCAATACCGCGATTTTGGTGCGCCGTTTTAACAACCTGCCCACGGGCGCGCCCAGTGGCGGCTTTGGCAAAAACCAGATTTCGACGCACACACACAATTTTCACTCGGCGCCGGACAGTGATGGCGGGCCTTGCGATCCGGGTCTGGGGGCCTTGTCAGAGGATCCGAAGACACAGGGCCGGTTCTACTTTCCGGGCCAGTACTACGACTATTACTACAACATGAAGCGCGCCGGCTTTACCAACCCGGCATTCGCCCCCGACGGTGATATTCGCGAAACACTGGGAACGCTTTGGTATCACGACCACCGCGAGGCCCATACCGCCGAGAACGTCTACAAAGGCCTGGCCGGCTTTCATATCGTGTTTAACGAGCATGACACGGGCAACGAAGCCACAGGGTTCAAATTGCCGAGCTTCCCGCAGTTCGACATTCCGATGATCTTTACTGACCTGCTGATCGACCCGGCCACGGGCCAGGCGGCGTTTGACCTGTTCGACACCGACGGCCACCTGGGCGACAAGTACCTGGTCAACGGCAAGGTTCAGCCCTTCTTCAATGTCTCCAAACGGCGCTATCGCCTGCGTTTGCTGGACATGGGGCCATCGCGCTTCTACCAGTTGTTCCTGACGAATCCGGACAACCTGGCACAGTCGATTCCGTACTGGCGCATCATGAATGACGGCAACTTGCTGCCCAAGCCTTTGCA
Source organism: Polaromonas sp. (assembly GCF_012927455.1). Lineage (GTDB taxonomy): Bacteria > Pseudomonadota > Gammaproteobacteria > Burkholderiales > Burkholderiaceae_C > Polaromonas. The sequence goes on from NZ_JABBPE010000008.1 coordinate 137,143, forward strand.
GGTGACCAGCGTCAAGCTGGCCGTCGCGGAGCGGGCAGACATCATTGTCGATTTCAACAAGCTCACCGCACCAGGTGGTGCAGCGGCCGGCGCCACCCGGTTGTGGCTTGAAAACCGCTTGATACAGACAGACGGCAAGGGTCCCACGGACCAACTTAACCCTGCCGGAACTCCGGCCAACGTGCTGGTGGAGTTTCGTATTGGCGCGGTGGTCGCAGACGGCAGCGCTGACCCGGCCTTGATCACCAGCTTTGCGCCGATCACCCTGCCGCCCATGGAAGCGCCTATTGTTACCCGCACGTTTAAATGGGAACGGACCAACGGACAATGGGTTGTCAATGGCCTACCAATCAGCTGCGACGAGGTGCGCTTCACCATGAAGCGAGGCACCACGGAGAAATGGATCTACCAGACAGGTGGCGGCTGGTCGCACCCGATCCATCATCACTTTGTCGAGGGACGAATTCTCAGCCGCAACGGCGTGGCCATAGCCCCAGGCTCGCAGGAGTTTGGCCGCAAAGACGTGGTGTGGCTGGGTGAAGGCGAGACCGTTGAGTTTTTGCTCAAGGTCACTGACTACGTTGGCGTTTATCCCATCCATTGCCACAACGTCGTTCATGAAGATCACGCCATGATGCTGCTGTTTGCGGTTCGGGATGTGGGTGATACCAATCCAACCCCCTGAAGTTTGACACGCCTATACCTGATCAAAACTCAACATTTTTCGGAAAAACATCATGATTAACATTCAAAAGAGAAGCCTGCTGCTCGGCGCCGGCGCTGCTGCGGCTGCCTTCGCCGGCACCAAGGTGATGGCCTCAGCGCCGGCCATTCGTGAGCAAGACCCGCGTGAACAGTTGCGCCAAAAGCGCTTCCCCAACGTGCCGCTGCTCACGCATACCGGCAAAGAGGTGAGGTTTTACGACGACCTGCTTAAAGACAAGAAGGTGGTGATTAACTTCATGTACACCGTCTGCACCGACATCTGCACGCCGGTGACGCAAAACATCCTGCAGGCGCAGCGACTGCTTGGCGATTTTGCCAAGGACATCCATTTTTATTCGATTTCCCTGACGCCGCTGCAAGACGATCCGGCAGCCTTGCGCACTTACATGAATGCCTTTCAAATCGGCAAGGGGTGGACCTTTCTGACCGGCAAGCCCGAGAACATCGAGCGCGTGCGGCAGGGACTGGGTTTTGCCCAGAGAGACGCCAAAGAAGATGCCGACATCACCAACCACGCCGGCATGCTGCGCATTGGCAACGAGCGCATGGCAAGCTGGGGTCATGCGTCAGCAATCACCACGGGCAAGTCCGTTGCCCGGATGATCCGCTTCGAACTAGGCTAGTAGTGCGGGCCAGCCAGTCCCGGAGGGACCGGCGTATCCAGTGTGAGGCTTAAGAGACTTCGTCGCCCCAACCGGTGACGAAGTTTTTTTTATTGATTAAAAGACGCTGTAGTGCCGGTGGAATATGCGCAGTCAGCTATTAAATTAGTAGCAATCCAGATTACGCTGGCGAGTGCCCTGCTGCGAACTGGCGAAGGGTGGCTGGGAAACCGGCGCATGTCCCGACCGGGATCGATGCATGCGGTGCGGCGCCGCTACTGCGCTTCACGGTAGCTTGGCGCCCTGCGTAAACCACAGACCGATCAGCGCCCGTTCGGCTTCGGTGATCTGCGTGGCGTTGTTCAGCGGCATGGCTTTAAGCAGCACCGCCTGCTGGTAGATGGCGGCGGCGTTGCGTTGCACTGCTTCGTCTGAATCGAGCCGCAGGTTTTTCATTTGCAGTTGCGCGCCGTGGCAGGCGTAGCAGCGCTGGGCGAGCACCTTCTTGACCTCAGAATAGTAGTCAACTTGGCCTGTAGCCATTACAGGACGGGCGCCACCAGCTATCGAATCTATAGCAGCTGGCCGCATCCACACGACCACGCCCGCGATCAAAGCCAGCCCCACCAGCGCGTAGGCCAGCGGATGGCGGTTACGCCCAAGCTTGTAACCGTGGCGCAGCACAAAAAACTGGCGGATGGCTGCGCCGGCCAGCATCATCAAAATCAGCACCAGCCAGTTTTGCGGATGATTCCAGGTAAAGCTGTAGTGGGTGCTGAGCATGGAAAACAGCACCGGCAGCGTGAAATAGGTGTTGTGCACGCTGCGCTGCTTGCCGCGCTGGCCGTGCAGCGGGTCCACCGGCTCGCCGGCCTTGATCGCCGCGACCACTTTTCGCTGGCCGGGAATAATCCAGAACAGCACGTTGGCGCTCATGGCGGTGGCCATCATGGCGCCCACCAGCAAAAAGGCCGCGCGCCCGGCAAACCAGTGGCAAGCCAGCCAGGACGCGGCGCAAACCAGCAGCAGCACCAGCGCGCCAACCATGGCATCTCCCTGCTTGCGCTGGCCGAATATCCGGCAAATGGCGTCGTAAAGCAGCCAGAACAGCACGAAAAAGGACAGCGCCACGGCGATGGCGGCAGCGGGCGCCCAGTTCATCAGCGATTTGTCGATCAGGTAGGCGCTGGCGTTCCAGAGATAAGACACGCTGAAGAGCGCAAAACCAGACAGCCAGGTGCTGTAGCTTTCCCAGTAAAACCAGTGCAGATGCGCCGGCAGGGTGGGCGGCCGCACGGCAAACTTGACCGGGTGGTAAAAACCGCCGCCGTGCACCGCCCAAAGCTCGCCGCTGACGCCCTGTTTGATCAAATCGTCATCGACGGGCGGCGTCAGGCTGGAGTCGAGAAAGACGAAGTAAAACGACGAGCCGACCCAGGCAATGGCGGTGATGACATGGACCCAGCGCAGCAGCAGGTTGGCCCAATCGAGGAAGTAGCTTTCCATACATCGCAATCATGCAAAGCTGCTCACCACTGCGGGCGCTGTAAGCAGAAAACCGGTCACGAACAACAGAAACTGCGCGATTGCGCCAGTTTCGAGGCTCCGCTGCGACCTGAGGCTGTGAGTTTATCGGCTTTACCGTTCAGCACGGCTACGGCAGCGTGGCGGGCCGGGCCGCAATGGTTTGCAGCAGTTGCGCCGCTACCGCCACGGCAATGACTTCAGGCTCTTTGCCGGCGATGCCGGGCACGCCAATCGGGCAGGTGACATGCGCCAGCTCGGCGGGCGTGAAGCCGCGCGCCTCCAGACGGCGCTTGAACGTCGACCATTTGGTTTTGCTGCCAATCAACCCGATATAAGGCAAGTCGGCTTGTTCCCTGTGCCGCTTCAGGCAGGCGGCCAGTACATCGAGGTCTTCGGCATGGCTGAAGCTCATGATGAGCACGCGTGAGCGTGGCGCCAGGCTGGCAACAGCCGCCTGCACCGGCTCGGAGTGCTCACACACGACGCGCGGCGGCACGCTGTCTGGAAACACGCCATCGCGGCTGTCAATCCAGCTGAGCCGGAACGGCAGCGGTGCCAGCACTTGCACCAGCGCATGGCCGACATGGCCGCCACCGAACAGCGCGACCGGCACCAGCGCGTCCAGAGCCGCTGCGCCCAACCGGGCCGCCAGCGCGGGGATGTCGCTGGCGCTGACCGGCTGGAAGCTCAGGTAGACGACGCCGCCGCAGCACTGACCCAGGGCCGGCCCGAGTGCAAAGCGCAGCGCCACCTCCCCTGCTGTCGCTGCCGCCCCCGCCAGTTGCGCACGCGCCTTGGCAATGGCCTGGTATTCCAGATGGCCGCCGCCAATCGTGCCTATGAGCCGGTCAGAAAAAACAGCCATCCAGCTGCCCGCCTCGCGCGGCACCGAGCCCTGGGTGGATGCCACCTGCACCAGCACCGCTGGCTGCCGCGCCAGCCGGCTCAGGAAGGTCTCGATAAGGGGGCTTGCACTGGTGTTAGCCATTGGTGAATCGTCGAAGAAATAAGTGATTAAATAATGTGCAAAATGCTTGAATTTGCTACTGAAAAACCAATAGACTGACAACTCTGAACCCCAGAACTACAACCAAAAGATTGACGTCCGACCGAAGCTCCTCACATTAGCATCAAGTGCAAACCCGCTGAGCACTGAGTGAACACATTAGCCTTTGCCACTCAAGAAAAGGAGACCTCCATGACTGATTCCACAAAACGCCGCTTCTGGCTGCTGGCCCTGTTGTCCGCCGCTGCCGCTGCCATTGTCAGCGCCTGCAAAGCCGCGCCTGAGCCCCTGCCCCTGTCCCCGCCCCTCCCATCGGAGTCGCCGCAAGCCGCCGGCGTAACCGGGCCCATCGCCGCCAGCAAAGGCTCGGCCCGAAGCTCGGCGGCAACTTCGCCCAAAAGCTATCGCGAAGACGGCGCCACGCACCTCTATGGCCTCAACGCCGATCGCATTTACAAAGGCAAACTGCCCCCCCTGCTTTACGCCATTGGCGTGCTGAACGTCGAAATAGACCGGACCGGCCGCGTCACCCGGATCGACTGGATGCGTGCACCGCGTCATGCGCCCGAAGTGATGGCTGAAATTGAGCGTACCGTCAGGAAGGCATCGCCGTTTCCTGCGCCCGCACGGCTCGGCAAGGTGGTCTACACCGACACCTGGCTGTGGCACAAAAGCGGCAAGTTCCAGCTCGACACGCTGACTGAGGGGCAGCTGTAAGACCGCTTGGTCATGCCACAGGCAGACTCAAAATAAAAACGTGGGGGCTGAGAGGCCGCCGGCGCCGGGCCGCCCCGTCGGGAGCAGCGAACCACGCACAGCGAGGAGCGTGGGGGCGTCTTCTCTGCTCAAACAGGGGCCGCGCGAAGCGATAAGCGTGGGGGCTTATTCATTCCAAGCAGGGGCCGCGGAACCGGCTTCGCCGGGCCGCAGGCGCCGGGCTGCGAGACGCAGCCCTTCTGCGTGCCGTCCAAGCCTGCACTGCAGGCTCGGAGCCGCGGCACACAGCCCCCTCGGGGGGCAGCGAACCACACGCAGTGGGGAGCGTGGGGGCTCAAGCTCTCAGCTGCCACGGTAGGTCGAGTAACTCCAGGGGCTGACCAACAGGGGCACATGGTAATGCTGGCGCGTGTCGGCCACGCCAAAATCCAGCGTGACCTGGTCCAGAAAGGGCGGCTCGGGCAGCGCCACGCTGCGGCTCCTGAAGTAGTCCGCCACATCAAACACCAGCCGGTACGTGCCGGCCTGCAAAGTGGCGCTGTCATAGAGCAGCCCGTCAGGGTTGCGGCCATCGTCATCTAGAACAAAACTTTTCACCAGCAGCGCCTGAACTGAAGCAGAGTTGTCTCGCGTGGTGGTGTATAGCGCGACCTTCATGCCGCCTGCCGGCGTGCCGTGCATGGTGTCCAGTACATGTGTGCTCAAGCCCATGAAATTTCCTGAAGTTTGAAGAGTGACACCGGCGTAAAAGAACTCCGGAGCCAGCAAAAGTGTATAGAGTTTTATCCTTCGGGCTATGATGATTTGATGCAATCGCCCACCCCTACTGCCTTGGTCAATGCGCCCAATCACGCTTGCGACACGGGCGCGCCCTACCCGCGCGATCTGCACGGCTACGGCCGCAAGCCGCCGCACCCGCAGTGGCCAGGCCAGGCCCGCATCGCCGTGCAGTTTGTGCTGAATTACGAGGAAGGCAGCGAAAACTCCGTGCTCCACGGCGATGCCGGTTCCGAGCAGTTTCTCTCGGAAATGTTCAACCCGCCGAGCTTTGCCGAGCGCCACTTGACGATGGAAAGCATTTACGAATATGGCGCGCGCGCGGGCGTCTGGCGCATCCTGCGTGAATTTGAAAAGCGCCAGTTGCCGCTCACGGTGTTTGGCGTCGGCATGGCCTTGCAGCGCCAGCCCGAAGTGACCGCTGCCTTTGTCGAGCTGGGCCATGAAATTGCCTGCCACGGCTGGCGCTGGATCAACTACCAAAACATCGACGAAGCCACCGAGCGCGCGCACATGCAACTGGCCTTAAACGCCATCGAGCAGCTCACCGGCACGCGGCCATTGGGCTGGTACACCGGCCGCGACAGCCCGCGCACGCGGCGTCTGGTGGCCGACGACGGCCGGCTTGAATACGACAGCGACTACTACGGCGACGACCTGCCCTTCTGGATGAAGGTGGCGCGCAGCGATGGCACCGTGGTGCCGCGCCTGGTGGTGCCGTATGCGCTGGACACCAACGACATGCGCTTTTCGCTGCCGCAGGGCTTTGCCCAGGCCGATGACTTCTTCACTTACCTGCGCGACAGCTTTGACGCGCTCTACGCCGAAGGCGCGCCCAGAGGACTGAACGCGCCCAAGATGCTGAGCGTCGGCATGCACTGCCGCCTGCTGGGCCGGCCCGGCCGCATCGTCGCGCTGCAGCGCTTTCTGGACCATGTGCAAAAGCATGAGCAGGTCTGGATCTGCCGCCGCATCGACATTGCGCGGCACTGGCAGAAGATCTATCCATATCAGGAACAACAACAGAAAAAGGAGGAAGGTTAAGGCATGGCCATCACGCTTGAACAAGTCAATGCGGCGCCGCGCGCCGAAGCGCTTCAGTTGCTCGATGGTCTGTATGAACACTCGCCCTGGGTTGCCGGCAAGGCGCTGGATGCGCGCCCTTTCCGCTCGCTGGCGCATTTGAAATACGAGATGACGCGCGTGCTGCAGCAAGCCGGCCAGGCGGCGCAACTGCGGCTGATTCAGGCGCACCCGGAGCTGGCCGGCAAGGCCATGGTGGGCCAGCAGCTCACGACGGAATCGACGCATGAGCAAAATCAAGCGGGCTTGAGCAACTGCACGCTAGAGGAGTTCAACACGCTGCAGCAACTCAACCGTGACTACAGCGCCAAATTCGGCTTTCCTTTCATCCTGGCGGTGCGTGGCCCGCGCGGTACGGGCTTGACGCGGCCGCAGATCATCGCCACCTTTGCGCGGCGCCTGCAGAACCAGCCGGATTTTGAGATTCAGGAATGCCTGCGCAACATTCACCGCGTGGTCGAACTGCGGCTCAATGACAAGTTTGCAATAGAGCCCACTTTGGGCCACGAAGTCTGGGATTGGCACGAGCAGCTGGCCCAGTACAGCGACCCGGGCTATGCCGAACAGGGCCTGCTCACGGTGACCTACCTGACCGACGCGCACCGCGCCTGCGCGCAATTCATTTCTGCGGCGATGCGCGATGGCGGCTTTGACGAGGTGCGCATCGATGCCGTGGGCAATGTGGTTGGTGTCTACAAAGCGGACATGCCCAATGCCAAAACCTTGCTTACCGGCAGCCACTACGACACCGTGCGCAACGCCGGCAAATACGATGGCCGGCTTGGCATCTTCGTGCCGATGGCCTGCGTGCGCGAATTGCAGCGCCAGCGCAAGCGCCTGCCTTTCAATGTGGAAGTCGTCGGCTTTGCGGAAGAAGAAGGCCAGCGCTACAAAGCCACTTTTCTTGGCTCGGGTGCGCTGACTGGCGACTTCAAGCCCGCGTGGCTGGAGCAGCAAGACACCGACGGCATCACGATGCGCGAGGCCATGCAGCACGCAGGCCTGTGCATTGACGACATCGCCGGGCTCAAGCGCAATCCGGCGGACTACCTCGGCTTTGTCGAGGTTCACATCGAACAGGGGCCGGTGCTCAACGAGCTGGCTATTCCCCTGGGCATCGTCACCTCGATCAACGGCAGCGAGCGCTACCTGTGCGAGATCAGCGGTGTTGCCAGCCACGCCGGCACCACGCCGATGGCGCGCCGCCGCGACGCCGCCACTGCAGCCGCCGAGCTTGCGCTGTATGTTGAACAACGCGCCGCGCAAGACATCGGTTCGGTCGGTACGGTCGGCCTGCTGCAAGTGCCAAACGGCTCAATCAACGTGGTGCCGGGGCGCTGCCTTTTTTCGCTAGACCTGCGCGCGCCGCTGGATGCGCAGCGCGACGCCCTGGCCCGCGATGTGCTGGCGCAACTCCAGGCAATTTGCCAGCGCCGGGGCGTGCACTACACGCTGGAGCTGACCGAGCGCGCCGCCGCCGCGCCCAGCGCGCCGCAATGGCAACAGCGCTGGGAGCGCGCCGTCGAGTCGCTGGGGCTTCCCGCCCACCTGATGCCCAGCGGTGCCGGCCACGACGCCATGAAGCTGCACAAGGTGATGCCGCAGGCCATGCTGTTTGTGCGCGGGCAGAATTCCGGCATCAGCCACAACCCGCTGGAGTCAACCACCAGCGACGACATCCAGCTCGCCATTGACGCTTTCGCGCGCTTGCTGGGCAACCTGGCTTTGGAAACCCCATGAGCGCCGCAACCAACTACAAACAACTTGACAACTGGATCAACGCGCACTTCGACGAGGAAGTGTGCTTCCTGCAAGAACTCCTGCGCGTGCCGACCGACACACCGCCGGGCAACAACGCCCCGCACGCCGAGCGCACCGCCGAGCTGCTTAAGGCTTTTGGCTTTGAGGCCGAAAAGTACCCGGTGCCGGCAGCCGAGGTGCAGGCCTATGGCTTGCAGTCAATCACCAACCTGATCGTGCGCCGTCAGTATGGTCAGGGTAAAACCATTGCGTTGAATGCCCACGGCGATGTGGTGCCGCCCGGCGAGGGCTGGACCCATGATCCTTATGGCGGCGAGATCGAGGACGGTAAGATCTATGGCCGCGCCAGCGCTGTCAGCAAAGGCGACTTCGCCAGCTTCACCTTTGCCGTGCGCGCCCTCGAATCACTGGGCGTCCAACTCCGGGGAAGCGTCGAGCTGCACTTCACCTACGACGAAGAATTTGGCGGCGAACTGGGGCCCGGCTGGCTGCTAAAAAACGGCCTGACAAAACCTGACCTGATGATTGCCGCGGGCTTCTCCTACGAAGTCGTGACCGCGCATAACGGCTGCCTGCAGCTGGAGGTGACGGTGCACGGCAAAATGGCGCACGCGGCGATTCCCGAGAGCGGCATCGATGCGCTGCAGGGCGCGCTGCACATCCTTAATGCGCTGTATGCGCAGAACGCGCTGTACCGGCAAGTGAGGTCCAGCGTCGCGGGCATTCAACATCCGTACCTCAACGTCGGCCGCATTGAAGGCGGCACCAACACCAACGTGGTGCCGGGCAAGGTCATGTTCAAACTCGATCGCCGCATGATTCCGGAAGAACAGCCGGCGCAAGTCGAAGCCGCCCTGCGCCAGTTGATCGCCGACTCGGCTGCAGAGTATGCGGGCATCTCGGTGAACACCAAGCGCTTGCTGCTGGCCAGGCCCATGAAACCACTGGCCGGCAACCAGCCCCTGGTGGACGCAATTCAAAAGCACGGCGAAGCGCTGTTCGGCCAAAAGATTCCTGCCATGGGCACACCGCTATACGCCGATGTGCGCCTGTACGCCGAGGCCGGGATTCCCGGCGTGCTCTACGGTGCCGGGCCGCGCAGCGTGTTGGAGTCACACGCCAAGCAGGCGGACGAACGGCTGGAACTCGAAGACTTGCGCCGCGCCACCCAGGTGATTGCCCGAACGCTGCTTGATCTGCTGCAATAGTGCTATTATTTTAATAGCTGCTTGCGCCCGTATTCATTGGGCTAGAGGCCTTTTTATTTATATTCTCGGCTGCCAGGGCCTTTTTCGTTCAAGCCTTGGGCAAGGTCTCCCACCACTGCGGGCCAAACTGTCCCTGCATGAAAGCCACAAAGGCCTGCACCTTGGCGGCGACCAGCTTGGGCGAAGGAAACACCGCGTGAATTTCCTGCTCGGGCAGCGCATGGTCTTGCAGCACTTCGACGACATGACCCGAGACCAGCGACGCCTGCGCCACGTAGCGCGGTAGCGCGGCAATGCCCAGCCCGCCGCGCGCCGCCGCCAGCACCGCCGACAGGTTGTTGGAACGCAGCCGGCCCGACACCGGCACGCTGAGGCTGTTCCCCTTGGGCTGGACAAAGCGCCAGACCTCATCGCCCTGCACGATGCTGTAAATCAGCGCAGTGTGGCCGCTCAGATCGGCCGGGCGCCTGGGCGTTCCCTGCTTCTTCAGGTACTTGGGCGACGCCACCAGCGTCCAGGGGTTCATTCCCAGAAAACGCGCGCCCAGCGACGAGTCAGCCAGCTTGCCCATGCGCAAGGCAACATCAATGCCTTGCGCCACCAGATCGGTGTAGCGGTCGTCAAAGCTCAGGTCCAGTTGCACTTGCGGATGCCTGGCCATGAAATCCAGGGCCAGCGGCACGACGACGCGACGGCCGAAGGCCACTGAGGTACCGATACGCAGCAGCCCGTGGGCCTGGCTTTGGCGCAGTTGCACCACGTTGTCGGCCTCCTCCACCTCGCGGGCGATGGATTTGCACTTCTCGTAGTAGAACGCGCCCGATTCGGTCAGGCTCACGCCGCGTGTGTTGCGGTTGAGCAGGCGCACCTGCAGGCGCGCCTCAATCGCCGCCACCTGTTTGGTCACGGTCGGCTGGGTGGTGGCAAATTCCCGTGCCGCCTTGGAGAAGCTTCCGGTCTCCACCACCCGCACAAACATCTGCATTGCAAGCAATCGGTCCATGCCTTGCATGGTAGCGATTTATTCGTTTTTGGAATAGCTTTTATGGCCGGCCGCCGTCTTCCGCCAAGGCCCGCAAATCCCTAAAGTTCAGCCAACCAAAGGAGAAAAGCAATGGCAAAAATGAAGGCCGCCATGGCCGCCGTACTGGTGATGGAAAAAGAAGGTGTGACGCAGGCTTTTGGCGTGCCAGGTGCTGCCATCAACCCGCTGTATGCAGCGCTGCGCGAGCGCCAGTCGATTGCGCACATTCTGGCGCGGCATGTGGAAGGCGCCTCGCACATGGCCGAGGGCTACACCCGCGCCAAGGCCGGCAACATCGGTGTCTGCATCGGCACCTCGGGCCCGGCCGGAACCGACATGATCACCGGGCTTTATTCAGCCATTGCCGACTCGATTCCCATTTTGTGCATTACTGGCCAGGCGCCGCGCGCCAGGATGTACAAGGAAGACTTCCAGGCTGTTGACATTGAAAGCATCTCCAAACCTGTCACCAAATGGTCGGTCACGGTGCGCGAACCCGGCCTGGTGCCGCGCGCCTTCCAGCAGGCCTTTCATTTGATGCGCTCGGGCCGTCCCGGCCCGGTGCTGATTGACCTGCCGTTTGACGTGCAGATGGCCGAGATCGAGTTTGACATCGACACTTACGAGCCGCTGCCGGTGTACAAGCCCGCCGCGTCGCGCAAGCAGATCGAAAAGGCGCTCGACATGCTGATGGCTTCAAGCAAGCCGCTGATCGTCGCCGGCGGCGGCATCATCAACGCCGATGCCTCAGAACTGCTGGTCGAGTTTGCCGAGCTGATCGGCGTTCCGGTAATTCCCACACTGATGGGCTGGGGCGCGATTCCCGACGACCACGCCTTGATGGCCGGCATGGTCGGTCTGCAAACCAGCCACCGCTACGGCAACGCGACCATGCTAGCCAGCGACTTTGTGCTGGGCATCGGCAACCGCTGGGCGAATCGCCACACCGGCTCGCCCGAGGTCTACTGCAAGGGCCGCACTTTTGTACATGTCGATATCGAGCCGACGCAGATCGGCCGCGTGTTCATGCCCGACTTGGGCATCGTCAGCGACGCCAGGGCCGCGCTTGAGTTGTTTGTTCAGGCAGCGCGCGAACGCAAGGCGGCGGGGACGCTCAGGGATTTCAGCGGCTGGGTCAGCCGCTGCACAGAGCGCAAGAAGCTGATGCACCGCAAGACGCATTTCACCGAAAAACCGATCAAGCCCCTGCGTGTCTATGAAGAGATGAACCAGGTGTTTCCGCGCGACACCATCTACGTATCGGCCATCGGCCTGAGCCAGATCGCCGGCGCGCAGTTTCTGCATGTTTACGGGCCGCGCCAGTGGATCAACTGCGGCCAGGCCGGACCGCTGGGCTGGACTATTCCGGCCGCGCTCGGCGTCGTTGTTTCGGACCCAACGCGCACCGTCGTTGGCCTGTCAGGCGACTATGACTTTCAGTTTCTTATTGAAGAGCTGGCGGTCGGCGCGCAGTTCCGCCTGCCCTATGTGCATGTACTGGTGAACAACAGCTACCTGGGACTGATCCGGCAAAGCCAGCGCGGCTTCGAGATGGATTTTTGCGTCCAGCTGGCTTTTGAAAACCAGAATATTCCCGAGAGCGAAGGCGACCTGCGCAGCTACGGCGTCGATCACCAGGCGGTGGTGCAGGGCCTGGGCTGCAAGTCGCTGCGCGTGACCGATCCTGAAAAAATCCGGTCGGCGCTGGTCGAAGCGCGGGCCATGGCGCTCAAGTACCGCGTTCCGGTGGTCGTCGAAGTAATTCTGGAGAAGGTCACCAACATCGCCATGGGCACCGAGATTGACAACATCAACGAGTTCGAAGACATCGACTGCCGCCATCCCAAGGGCTTGAAAGGGCTGGAACTGGCCGGCTTGCTGGAGTAAATCTGCACCCCTCACAACAAAGGAGATCACTATGCCGCGATTCGCCGCGAATCTCTCGATGCTCTTTACCGAGCATCCTTTTCTCGACCGCTTCGAGCGTGCCGCGCAGGCCGGCTTTGAGGCCGTGGAGTTTTTATTTCCCTACGCTTATCCCGCCGAAGACATCAGGCAGCGGCTCGACGCCAATGGCTTGACGCTAGTACTGCACAACCTGCCCGCCGGCGACTGGGACGTCGGCGAACGCGGCATTGCCTGCCATCCGGACCGCGTGTCTGAGTTCCGCGAAGGCGTGGCGCAGGCGATCGTTTATGCCAAGGCGCTGGGCGTCGGGCAACTCAACTGCCTGGCGGGCAAGGCGCCGCCGGACGTGGCCGACGAGGTGCTGCGCCAGACCTTTGTCGAAAACCTGCGCTTTGCCGCTGCCGCGCTAAAGAAATCCAGTCTGCGCTTGCTGATCGAGCCGATCAATACCTTCGACATTCCGGGCTTTTACCTCAATCGCACCGCCCAGGCGGTGTCGATTCTGGACGAGGTCGGCGCCGACAACGCCTTCGTGCAGTACGACATTTACCACGCGCAGCGCATGGAAGGCGAGCTGGCCGCAACCGTGCAGAAGTACCTGCCGCGCATCGCCCATGTCCAGTTGGCCGACAACCCGGGGCGCAACGAGCCGGGCAGCGGCGAAATCAACTATGCCTTTTTGTTCGCCCACCTCGACCGCATCGGCTACGACGGCTGGATCGGCTGCGAATACAAGCCTGCCACGACCACCGAGGCCGGCCTCGACTGGCGCCAGCGCCTGGCCAGGTAATCGACTCAAACAAGGAAACCACCACATGACTTCCCAAGCCCTGAACATCGGCTTCATCGGCCTCGGCATCATGGGCGCGCCCATGGCCGGCCAACTGATCAAGGCCGGCCACCAGCTTTTTGTCTACACACGCGGCAAAACGCCCGAGACCATTGCGACCAGCAACGCGACACCCTGCGCCAGCGGCCAGCAGGTGGCAGAACGCGCTGACCTCATCATCCTGATGGTGCCCGACACGCCCGATGTCGAGGCCGCGCTATTCGCCGAGCATGGCATTGCCGCCGGTCTGAGCAAGGGCAAGACGGTGGTCGACATGAGCTCGATCTCGCCGATTGCCACCAAAACCTTTGTGCAAAAAATCAATGCGCTGGGCTGCGACTACCTCGACGCGCCGGTCTCGGGCGGCGAAGTCGGCGCAAAAAACGCCACGCTGTCGATCATGGTCGGCGGCCCGGAAGCGGTGTTCGAGCGCGTCAAGCCGGTGTTCGAACTGATGGGCAAGAACATCACGCTGGTTGGTGGCAATGGCGACGGCCAGACCGCCAAGGTCGCCAACCAGATCATCGTCGCGCTGAACATCGAAGCGGTGGCCGAGGCGCTGCTGTTTGCCGCGCGCGCCGGCGCAGACCCGGCGCGCGTGCGCCAGGCGCTGATGGGCGGATTTGCCGCGTCAAAAATTCTTGAGGTGCATGGCGAGCGCATGGTCAAGCGCACTTTTGACCCGGGCTTTCGCATCGAGCTGCATCAGAAAGATTTGAACCTGGCGCTGTCCAGTGCCCGCGCGCTCGGCGTTTCGCTGCCCAACACCGCGATGGCGCAAGAATTGTTCAACTCCTGCGCGGCGCATGGCGGCAAGGCCTGGGACCACTCTGCGATGGTGCGGGCGCTCGAAAATATGGCGAACTTCGAGATTGGCCAGCGGACGGCTTGAGCCGAGTCGCTGACCGCATCGCTCAAAGAAAGCGCTCAAGCAGGCGGCGTGAAGCGCGGTCCAGCGCACTGATGTCGGGCACGCTGTACTGCACGCCTTGCCCGCCGGCAATCAGCAGGGCGTTACGCCCGAGCCGACGTATGTCTTCTTCACCCTTGAGCACGAAAGTCGTGTCGCCCCGGTCGGTTTCCACCGCCCAGATGCTGGGGGTGGCAAAGGTTGAAACGCTTTTCAGCCGCGTGATCTCGGGCACAAAGTCGCGCAGTGCCAGTTCTTCCTGCAGCAGCGCGCGCAGTGCGTCTGGCAAAGCCTGCAGCTGCTCTATCCAGGCCAGCTCGTGGCCTTCGGTGCTGACCAGTGAAATGCCTTCGTCCGGCGCGGCCAGGGGAAAGGCCCGCACCGGCACCACACCGGCGTGCGCTTCGCCATCAGCGCCTGTGAACAGCAGCCGGCCAGAGGCCTGGCGCTGCAGCTGAAAGACCGGGGGAAGCGAGGGTAGTGCGGGAAGGGTCGCAGCAGAATGGATCATGTTCATGGGTTGCCTGCCTGTTGGGCCGCATGCTGGGCGATATGGGCCAGCCGCGACGTGGCCTGCGCGATGCGGCTGGCCTCGGTTTCAAGGTTATCGCCTTCGCTGTCGACCTGCCGCGCCTGCGCTTCGTAGAGCCGCCAGTAATGCCCCTGGCGCGCCATCAGTTCATCGTGCGGCCCGACCTCCACCACCTGGCCACGGTCCATCACCACCAGCCGGTCGGCCTTGTGCAGAGTGGACAGGCGGTGGGCGATGGCAATCGTGGTGCGGCCCTGAACCAGGTTGTCGAGCGCGCGCTGGATTTCCTTTTCGGTCTCGGTGTCCACCGACGAGGTGGCTTCGTCCAGGATCAGGATGCGCGGGTCAATCAGCAAGGCGCGCGCAATCGAAATGCGCTGGCGTTCACCACCCGACAGACCCTGGCCGCGCTCGCCCACCAGTGAGTCGTAACCCTGGGCCAGGCGCAGGATGAATTCATGCGCATGGGCGGCGCGCGCCGCCGCCACAATGTCGGCGCGCGTGGCGCCGGGCTTGCCGTAGGCGATGTTTTCCGCGATGGTGCCAAAAAACAGAAAAGGCTCTTGCAGCACCAGCCCGATGTTGCGGCGGTAGTCGGCCACTGCAAAACGCCGGATGTCGGTGCCGTCCACGCTGATGGTGCCGTCGGTCACGTCATAAAAACGGCACAGCAGGTTGACCAGTGTGCTTTTGCCCGAGCCGCTGTGGCCGACCAGGCCAATCATCTCGCCGGGCCGTATCTGCAGATCAAGGCCGCGAATGACGGAGCGGTTGCCATAGCGAAAGCCCAAACCTTTCATCTCGATGCGCCCCTGCAGCGCGCCTATCTTCACCGGCTGGACCGCCTCGGGCACGTTGGAGACATGGTCAAGAATGTCAAAGATGCGCTTGGCGCCGGCCGCCGCCTTTTGCGTCACCGAGACAATCCGGCTCATGGAATCGAGCCGGCCATAAAAGCGGCCGATATAGGCGATAAAGGCGGTCAGCACGCCGACGGTGATCTGCTGGCGCGACACCAGCCAGATGCCAAAGGCCCACACCACCAGCAGGCCGATTTCCGTTAGCAGTGATACCGTGGGCGTGAACAGCGACCAGGTCTTGTTGAGCTTGTCGTTGGCCGCCAGATTGAGCTGGTTGACCTCGCGAAAGCGCTGGGCTTCGCGCTTTTCCTGGGCAAAGGCCTTGACCACGCGGATGCCGGGAATCGTGTCGGCCAGCACATTGGTCACATCGGACCAGACACGGTCAATTTTCTCAAAACCGGTGCGCAGCTTGTCGCGCACCACATGAATCATCCAGGCAATAAACGGCAAGGGCAAAAACGTCACCACGGCCAGCCACGGGTTGACAGAAAACAAGATGACGGCGGTCATGCCAATCATCAGCACGTCGGTGGCAAAGTCCAGCGCGTGCAGCGACAGGAAGACGCAGATGCGGTCAGTCTCAGAGCCGATGCGCGACATCAAATCGCCAGTCCGCTTGCCACCAAAGTAATCGAGCGACAGCTCCAGCAGATGGTCAAACGTGGCCGTGCGCAGGTCGGCGCCTATGCGCTCGGACACCAGCGCCAGCATATAAGTGCGCGCCCAATTGAGGGCCCAGCCGAGCACCGCCGCACCGAGCAGGCCGCCCAGAATCAAGCCCACCTTGCCGGGCTCGATTTGCTGGCCGTTCTGGAACGGAATCAGGATGTCGTCCATCAGCGGGATGGTCAGGTAAGGCGGCACCAGCGTGGCCGCAGTCGATGCCAGCGTCAGCAAAAACCCGGCCAGCAGCTGGTAGCGGTAAGGCTGGGCAAAACGCCACAGCCGCAGCAGCACCCAGGTGGAGGGCGGCGTGTGCTGCTCACGGGCGCAGGCCGGGCATTCCTCAGTGTCGGGGGGCAGCGGCAAATCGCATTCCGGGCACAAGGCGACTTCTTCGGCCGGCGACTGCTGCGGATCTGCCGGGCTTGCAGCGGCCGGGGCGTCGGCGCGGGCCAGTGCTTGCTGCTGAACAAACAGCCGCACCAGGCGCCGCGCTTGCACGTTGACCGCAAGGGTGAAGCGCCAGCTGGCAAGCCGCTGGTGCGCGTCACACAGTTCCAGCGTGCCCACGCCGGCATGGTCAAAATGGCGCAGCGCCAGCCCGGCTGCCGGGCCGTCGGCCGCGCCCAGCAAGGGCCAGCTGCTCCATTCGCCTTGCGGCCCGCGCGCCAGCAGGCGGCGATCTGTCAGGGCCAGCAGACCTTCGGCAAAGCGAAGTTGCTGGTCCAGGTCAACCACCAGGGTGCACAGAACGTTTTCCTGAGTTGCAAGTTGTGAACGTAGCCCTGCCAGCGCAGGGTCATTAGGAACGGCGTCGTCCACTGGGTGGTTATGTTGCATTGTGTTTATAAATTCCTGGCGTCCAGTACCTGGCATGGCCTTTTCGGGCGGCTGCAGGTCCAGCGCCGGCAGAAGTTGAAACGGCGCACAATTCGGGCCGGATCGTGCATTTTCGCCGAAGCTGGCAGCTGGCGGCTTTTGTGCACTCCGCCGCGCCTGGCGAAGCGGTTTAAGCTGCAACAATTGCGCTTGACCCGCTGCCCCCTCCCAACTGCGGTAATCCCGCACAGCGAGACAGTCAGAGCCCACCCCTCATACCCCTACCGGCGCATCAACAGTCCGGACTTAAAAGCTAGCACCGGCACCGCCGGTTGACCTCGAAAACTCTGCAGAACATGAGCAAACAGGACGACATCACGCTGCTGCGTATCAATTACTTGCGCGGCCCCAACATCTGGACGTACCGACCGGTCCTTGAGGTATGGCTGGACCTGGGGGCGCTGGAGGACTTTCCCACCGACCAGTTGCCGGGCTTCAATGACCGGCTGGTCGCCTTGCTACCGGCCTTGCGCGAGCACCACTGCGGCATCGGCGAGCGCGGCGGCTTTTTGCAGCGGCTGCAGGAAGGCACCTGGCTGGGTCACGTACTCGAGCATGTGGTGATCGAGCTGCTCAATCTGTCTGGCATGCCGACCGGCTTTGGCCAGACCCGCAGCACCTCGCAACGCGGCATTTACCGCATGGTGTTTCGCGCCAGAGACGAGCAGGTGGCGCGCACGGCGCTGGCCGAGGGCCACCAGCTGCTGATGGCGGTCCTCCACGACCTGCCCGACAAGCCCTACAGCCCAGCGGACGTGCAGGCTGCCGCCGACAGAATTCGCAACCAGGTCGATGACTGCTACCTCGGACCCAGCACCGCCGCCATCGTGGTGGCTGCCACCGCCAGGGGCATTCCACACATCCGCCTGAATGACGGCAACCTGGTGCAGCTGGGCTATGGCGCCAGCCAGCGCCGCATCTGGACCGCCGAGACCGAATTCACCAGCGCGATTGCAGAGGGCATTGCCCACGACAAGGATCTGACCAAAAACCTGCTGGCCACCTGCGGCGTGCCGGTACCCGAAGGCGAAATAGTCAGCAGCGCGGCGCAGGCCTGGGTCGCCGCACAAGACATCGGCTTGCCGGTGGTCGTCAAGCCATCTGACGGCAACCATGGCCGCGGCGTGTCGCTGGACCTGAAAACGCAAGCTGAAGTGGAGGCCGCCTTTGAGGTGGCGCAGCGCCATGGCAGCGAAGTCATGGTCGAACGCTTTGTGCGTGGCAATGAACACCGACTGCTGGTGGTGGGTGGCCGCGTGGTGGCTGCGGCGCGCGGCGAAGCCGCCTGGATCACCGGCGACGGCAGCTCGAGCGTGCTGCAGCTGGTTGACGCGCAGCTCAACACCAACCCCAGGCGCGGCGTCGGCGAAGACTTTCCGCTGAGCCGGATCAATACCGAGACGGACGGCGCCATCGTGCTGGATCTGCAGCGCCAGGGCCTGAGTCCCGAGGCGATACCGGCCGCTGGCCGCGACGTGCTGATCCAGCGCAACGGCAATGTCGCCATCGACTGCACCGACGAAGTTCATCCCGAGGTGGCGCATATCGTGGCGCTGGCAGCGCGCGTGGTCGGCCTGGACGTGGCCGGCATTGATGTGGTGGCGCAAGACATCGCGCAACCGCTGCATGGGCAGGGCGGCGCGATTGTCGAGGTCAACGCCGGCCCCGGACTGCTGATGCACCTCAAGCCGGCCGAAGGCGCACCGCGCCCGGTCGGCCGCGCGATCTGCGAACACCTGTTCCCCGTCAGCGCCGACAGTGCCGATAGCCCGGACGACGGCCGTACCGGCCGCATTCCCGTCGTCGGCATCGCCGGGTCCGAGGGCACCCAGTGCGTGGCGCGGCTGGTAGCCTGGCTGCTGCACCTGTCGGGCCGTTACACCGGCCTGGCCTGTCGCGACGGCCTGTTTCTGGACCAGCGCTGCGTCGACCACGCCGACTGCACGAATTGGGAAGCCGGCCAGCGCCTGCTCATGAACCGGGCGGTGCAGGCCGCCGTGTTTGAAAACGGCGCTGACACTATTTTGCGCAGCGGTCTGCCTTACGACCGTTGCCAGGTCGCCGTCGTGACCGATCTGTACGGCGCCGAAGCCCTGGCCGAATTCGACATCCTTGAGGACGAGCAGATGTACAAGGTGATGCGCTCGCCGGTGGACGTGGTGCTGCCCGGCGGCGCCGCCGTGCTCAATGCCGACCATGCGCTGCTGGTGGAGATGAAAGCGCTGTGCGATGGCGAAGTGATTTTCTACAGCAGCGATCCCGATGCGCCGGCGATTGCAGCGCACCGCGCCGACAACGGCCGCGCCCTCTTCGTGCGCCGGGACCAAGTGGTATTGGCCAACGGCGCCACACAAACCGTGTTGTCCGGGCTGGGCAAGCTGAGCAGCTGGCGCGAACGACACGCGCACCACAAGATTTCCGAAAATACGCTGTTGGCAGCCATAGGCACCGCCTGGGCCCTCGGCATTCCGCTCAAGCTGATCAGTGCCGGCATGGAAGCCTTCGAACTCAATGAAAAACCTGCCGGGAGGGCAGCCTGATGGACGTGTCGCGTATCAGGGCCTTGCGTGGCCCCAACCTGTGGAGCCGCCACACCGCGCTCGAAGCCGTCGTGGCCTGCAGCGCCGCCGAGCGTTCTGTCGACGCCCTGCCCGGTTTCGAGCCACGTGTGCGCGCGCTCTTCCCCGCCATGGGCGCGCTGCGCCAGACCGGCCACGCCGGCCCGGTGTCGCTGGCCCATGTGCTGGAAGCGGCGGCGCTTGAATTGCAGGCCGCTGCAGGCTGCCCCGTCACCTTCAGTCACACCGAGGTCACGTTCGAGGCGGGCATTTATCAGGTCGTGGTCGAGTACAGCGAAGAGGCGGTGGGCCGCCTGGCGCTCGAGCTGGCGCAGGCGCTGGTGCAGGCCGCCCTCAATGACATTAGCGACGGCGCGTTTGATCTGGAGCAAGCGATTGCCCAACTGCGCGCGCTCGATGAAGACGAACGGCTCGGGCCCAGCACCGGGGCGATTGTTGATGCGGCAGTGGCGCGCGGCATTCCGTACCGCCGTCTGACCAAGGGCAGCATGGTGCAGTTTGGCTGGGGCGCGCACCAGCGACGCATTCAGGCCGCAGAACTTGACGCCACCAGCGCCGTCGCCGAAGCCATCGCGCAGGACAAGGACCTCACCAAAAAACTGCTGCGCGCTGCAGGCGTACCGGTGCCTTTGGGCCGGCCGGTCACAGACATCGACGACGCCTGGGCCGCTGCCCAGCAGATCGGCATGCCGGTCGCGGTCAAGCCGCAAGATGGCAATCAGGGCAAGGGCGTGACCGTCAATGTCGCCAGCCACGAGCACATGACCATCGCCTACCAGGCGGCAGCCGAGCATGGCGCGGTGATGGTCGAAAAGTTTTTGCCGGGCAGCGACTTCCGCCTGCTGGTGGTGGGCGACAAGCTGGTGGCGGCGTCGCGACGCGAGCCGCCGCAGGTGGTGGGTGACGGCAAGCACAGCGTGCGCGAACTGGTGGACATCGTCAACCTGGACCCACGGCGCGGCGAAGGCCATGCCACCTCCCTGACCAAAATCCGCTTTGACGACATCGCCGTGGCGCAGCTGGCCGCGCAGTCGCTCATGCCCGACGCGATTCCGGCCAAGGGGCGCCGCGTTGTTCTGCGCAACAACGCCAACCTGAGCACCGGCGGCACCGCCACCGACGTCACCGACGACGTGCACCCCGCTGTAGCCGCGCGTGCCGTGGCGGCGGCGCAGATGGTCGGCCTGCACATCTGCGGCGTCGATATGGTGTGCGAAAGCATTCACCGGCCGCTGGAAACGCAAAGCGGTGGCGTGGTCGAGGTCAATGCCGCGCCCGGCTTGCGCATGCACCTGTCGCCGTCCTATGGCAAGGGCCGCGCCGTCGGCGTCGCCATGATCAATGAGCTGTTCCCGCCCGGCCATGACGGCCGCGTGCCGGTGATTGCCGTGACCGGCACCAACGGCAAGACCACCACGACGCGGCTGATTGCCCACCTGCTGGCGGCGCACGGGCTGCGCACCGGCATGACCAACACCGACGGCGTCTACATCAATGGCCGGCAGACCGACAGCGGCGATTGCAGCGGGCCCAAAAGCGCGCGCAATGTGCTGATGCACCCCGATGTGGATGCCGCGGTGTTTGAAATTGCGCGCGGCGGCGTGCTGCGCGAAGGCTTGGGCTTTGACCGTTGCCAGGTGGCAGTGGTCACCAACATCGGCAGCGGCGACCATCTGGGGCTGAACTTCATTACCAGCGTGGAAGACCTTGCGGTGCTCAAGCGCGTGGTCGTGCAAAACGTCGCGCCCAACGGTTATGCGGTACTCAACGCGGCCGACCCCATGGTCACGGACATGGCCCCGAGTTGCCCCGGCAAGGTGATTTTTTTCGCCGCCGACCGGCATCACCCGCTGATGGCGACGCACCGGGCGCAGGGCAAGCGCGTTGTCTATGTGGCCGGGCCCCTGCTGGTTGCCGCTGAAGGCGCCTGGGTTGAGCGCATTGCGCTACACACCATTCCGGTCACGCGCGACGGCAGCATCGGCTTTCAGGTTGAAAACGTCATGGCTGCCGTGGCAGCGGCGTGGGCCGTGGATATCGGCTGGGACGCCATCAAAAGCGGGCTGGCGAGCTTTGTCAACGACGCACACAACGCCCCGGGCCGCTTCAATGTGATGGACTACCGTGGCGCCACGGTGATTGCCGACTACGGCCACAACCCCGACGCCATGCGCGCCCTGGTAGCGGCCGTGGACGCCATGCCGGCGACGACCGGACAGCGCCGCAGCGTGGTGATCAGCGGTGCCGG
Organism: Polaromonas sp.; assembly: GCF_012927455.1. Classification (GTDB taxonomy): domain Bacteria; phylum Pseudomonadota; class Gammaproteobacteria; order Burkholderiales; family Burkholderiaceae_C; genus Polaromonas. The sequence goes on from NZ_JABBPE010000008.1 coordinate 158,985, forward strand.
CGACCGGCGCGACAGCGACATCCGCGACCAGACAGTGATTCTCGGCGCCGCCTTTGACGATGTCATTCTTTACCAGGATGCGGCCCAGCGCGGCCGCGCCGACGGCGAAGTGTTGGCGCTACTGCGCGCCGGTCTGGAAGGCCCCGACCAGCCCAGCCGCACCCGACGCATCGATGAAATTCGCGGCGAGTTCCTGGCCATTGACACGGCGCTGGCCCGCCTGCAGCCCGGTGACTTGTGCCTGATCCTGGTCGACCAGGTGCAGGAAGCACTGGCCCACCTGGCCACGCGTGTGAAGGAAGCCAAGGAGCCAGCGAGCGTGCCCTGAGCTGATCGACTTCGGTCAGATTTGCGGGACAGCCTTTCGGCCCGCACCGAAAAGCCTGCCAGGACCAAAATTCCAGGAAAACGTGGCTGTAGCCCATATAAATCGGGCGCTGACAGCTATTTTTTTCATAGCAAATAAAACGCACATCAGCGTTCGTACCGACCCATGAACTGCCGTAACACAGGCTGTGCAGCAACCCAAGCAGGCGGTCGCGAGATCTGCCTGAAAGATTTGTCCTACAACCAAACAGGCGAGTAGCACAGGGTAACTGCCCCATTGTCTTGCACTCCAAACGGGTTTGCTGCCGCACACTTATTGCTCATAAACAGAAGAGTAAGGATGAACCCCATGATTTCATTAAGGTGTTTCGACTCGGTTCGCTTCAATCAAATCGGCAAAATCGCCGCTTATGCCGGACTGGCTGCCCTGCTGTCCATGACGGCTGCCACTGCGCAGATCGCTTCCGGCACCACCGGCATTGATGCCACGGGCAATGCCCAGAGCGAGTTGGCCGCCTGCAACAGCGGCAAAACCCAGCAAGATAAAACGACCTGCCTGACTGAGGTGAAAAACGCCAATGCTGCCAAGCGCGCCGGTCAGGTAGACAACAGCGGCGGCCAGTTTGCCGCCAATGCCTTGAAGCGCTGCGACGTGCTTAAGGGTGAAGACCGCATTGCCTGCCAGGCGCGTATTCAGGGACTGGGCAGCAACGACGGCAGTGTTGCCAGCGGCGGCGTGGTGCGCCAAATCGAATCGGTGGTGGTGCCTGCCGACGCCGGCAGTACGCTGACGATTCAGCCAAAAAGTCCAACCAACAGCATTGTGGTGATTCCAGCACCGCAATAACAGTGCAACTGGCTTCTTCCGGAGTTTGATGAATTTAACGGAGGAAGCAGAAGCAGAGTGGGCCGCTTGCGGCCCACTTTTTTTGGGGCTCAGCCATTGAGCACCGCCGCGCGGGCCGCAACAACCAGGTCTGGTTTTTGGTCTGATTGGCTTGGCGCGGTACATGCAGCGTATGCCTTACCATCGACGGCTCCCCGGAGTGAAAGCCGAACGCGCGCTTTTCACCAAAGCCCGAACCGCGCAGCCCCTCCGCCCAATGACCACGACCGAAATTTTTCTGATCGCCATGGCGATCATTTTTACCGTCCCCTACCTGATCTGGCGCGTCGGCAACACTGACTACTACGCGCCTCTGGTGGTGGTGCAGATCATGACGGGCATCCTGCTCGGCCCCGGCATTTTGGGCAATATCTTTCCCGACTACTACGCGTTTGTCTTCAATGCACCGGTGGTGCAATCACTCAACGGCATCGCCTGGTGGGCGGTGATGGTTTTTGTCTGGATCGCCGGCATCGAGCTCGATCTGAAAAAGGCCTGGGCGCACCGCCGCGAGAGCAGTATCACCGCTGGCCTGGCGCTGGGCACGCCGCTGCTTTTCGGCTGTGTGGCCGCCGCCGGCATGCTGATGTACGCAGGCTGGCTCGGGCCGCACGGCACCCGCTGGCAGTTTGTGTTGGGCGTTGGCATGGCCTGCGCCGTCACCGCGCTGCCGATTTTGATCCTGCTGATGGAAAAGCTCGCCATCTTGCGTCAGCCGATCGGCCAGCGCATCTTGCGTTACGCCAGTCTGGACGACATCGCGATCTGGGGCGTGCTGGCGCTGATCCTGATGGACTGGCAGCGCGTCGGCAAGCAGGCGGCGTTTCTGGCGGTCTTCGCGACGCTGGGCTATGCCTTCAGAAAGCTGATGCGCTGGCTGCCCGAGCGCGACCGCTGGTACGCTGGCCTGGTCTGGCTGATCGTCTGCAGCCTGGGCGCCGATTGGGCCGGTCTGCACTTCATGGTCGGCGCCTTTCTGGCTGGCGCCATCATGGACGGCGAATGGTTCAACCAGGCGCACATGGACCTGCTGCGCCACCATGTGCTGCTGGTCATGATGCCGGTGTTTTTTCTCAGCACCGGCTTGCGTACCAACTGGACGCTGGGTGGCGCGGCGGTTTTTGTCGCCGCGGCTGTGTTGCTGGTGGCATCGGTGTCCGGCAAGCTGATCGGCACACACCTTGCCGGCAAGGTCTTGAACTGGGCGCCCGGCGAAAGCTCGATCATTGGCTGGCTGCTACAGACCAAGGCGCTGATCATGATCATCTTCGCCAACATCCTGCTCGACAAGGGCATCATCTCCCCCGAAACTTTCACCGCCCTGCTGTTGATGGCGATTGCCAGCACCATGCTGACGGTGCCAGTGGTGGCGCCCCGGCTGCAGCGCATGAAAGAGATGGTTTTCCGCGCGACCTGACCGCGGCCAGCAGCATGGCCAGCGCGCCCTCAGGCGTGCAAGCTGCCGGACATTTGCTATGTAAATGATAGCTGCTAGCGCCCGTCCTAATTGGGCTAGAGGCCTATTTGATGTCTAAATTTGCCCGCCATGGTTGGTCGCCAACCCAGGCAACCCCAGAAGTTCCCTTGTGCCCTGACTTGGTCAATCGCGATCACCGCTGTCGTTGGCGTCATGGATGATCCTGACCAGATTTCTGGAGGTACCCATTGCACCCCACGGCGAACTACCGGCAAGGATCAGTCACCCCTGACTTGTGGTGATTTAATTTAGAAAGACACAACGATAGGTTTTTTCAAACCTAAATGGCGGTAGAAGTGAACAAGCAAAAAATCCCGAAGAACGTTTGATGCAGAGCAGCAGGGCCAAAGCGGCATCGGCAAACCGCTCACGGCAGAGCACCAGCGCATCAGGCAGCTGGAAACTGAGAACGGGCAACTGAAAACCTGCAACTGCGAGGCGATGTTGAGATATTAAGAAAAAGCATCGGCCTTCTTCGCCCGAGAACTCCGATGAGCTACAAGCTCGTTTGAAAACTTGCAAAAGAAGGCCGTGCCGCAATAACCGTTAGCCAGGCGTGGCGCATCCTTGCGGTCAGCCGCTCAAGCTATTACGCAGCAGCAAAGCGGCACCGGACTGCCCCGAGGGTGTGCGCCGCCAGCGTTCATTTGAGGGCTGCTTTTGCGGCCAGCGGTCGCACCTAGGGCAGTCGCAGGCTGTGCGCTGCGCACGCGGGGGGCGTGACGATGGGGCGCCACAGGGTACGCAGCTTGATGCGCGCCAACGGGCTGCCCTCGGGTAGTCCGCTTCTGTCGCCCTGCTTGCGAACGGGAATGTTCCGAATGGGCGCGTCGCGTTGGCGAAACAACGGCTGCGAACCGCACGATGCGGATAGCCATGACGCTCAAGCCAATCAGGCGGCCCAGTGCTACGCGTCGTGAACGGGAATTACCAAACACCTCGGCGCGAAAAATCCATAGTTCTTTTGGACTAAGGCGCGTTCATTCAAGGTGGTTGCTTATATCTTGTAAATACTTGAAACTTTAATGATCAAAACTTGGGATGCCTCCTGATTGCAGAACTGGTTGTCGCTCCTGAATCCTCGTGCCGCCCAATTGGATTTAAAACTTTATGAACATTCAACCCGTAATTCTTTGCGGCGGCTCCGGTACCCGGCTGTGGCCGCTCTCTCGGGAAAAACATCCCAAACAGCTGTTAGCACTGATCAGCGACGACTCACTCTTGCAGGCGACGGTTCGCCGCTTGGATGGCCTGCAGGCTGGCCAGAACATGGCGTTGAATGACCCCATCGTGGTGTCTAACGAGGAATACCGGTTTGTAATTGCCGAGCAGATGCGAGTGATGGGCCGCCCCGCTACGATCTTGCTGGAACCAACAGGGCGAAATACGGCACCGGCCTTGACGCTGGCCGCGCTAGCAGCTAACCAAGACGAAGCAGATGCAGTACTCCTGGTGATGCCGGCGGACCATATCATGCTGGACACAGCAGCCTTTCTCATTGCCGTTCGCCAAGGAGCGGAACTGGCAGAAAAAGGTCTGATAGTCACCTTTGGTATCACCCCAGATGCGCCAGAGACCAGTTATGGCTACATTCAGGCAGGCAAGCCTCATCATGGAGCTCAGCGCATCGCCCGTTTTGTGGAGAAGCCCGATTTGGCTACCGCCCAGTTTTACCTGGATGCTGGCTCCTATATGTGGAACAGCGGCATTTTCATGATGCGGGCATCGACCTGGCTGTCAGCCATTGACGCATGCCGAGCCGACATACTGCTGGCCTGCCATACCGCTTGGGAGCAACGCAAAGTTGATGGCGAATTTGTGCGCGTGAACAAGGATGCGTTTGCTCTGTGCCCCAGTGACTCCATCGACTATGCCGTTATGGAAAACCTGGCCGCAGGCAAAGAGAACCCTGACGTAAAAGCTTCGCTGCCTGTCGGCGTGGTGATCCCGCTCAGCGCAGGCTGGTCAGATGTCGGCTCGTGGGATGCGCTGTGGCAGGTGCTGCCCAAGGACGCCGACGGAAATGCCGCGCAGGGAGATGTGCTGTTGCAAGATTGCGCCAACACGCTCGCTGTGTCCGAAAGCCGCCTGATTGCCTGCGTCGGCGTGAGCGATCTGATCGTGGTGGAAACGGCTGACGCCATTTTGGTGACGCACAAAGATAAAACGCAAGACGTCAAGAAAGTTGTGGATATCCTCAAGGCGCAGGGCAGGTCAGAGTGCAGGATTCACCGCAAGGTGTTTCGTCCCTGGGGCTGGTACGACGAGGTGGACGCGGGAATGCGCTTTCAGGTCAAGCGAATTGTGGTCAAACCGCAAGGGATTTTGTCGCTGCAAATGCACCACCACCGCGCTGAACACTGGATTGTGGTGAGGGGTACGGCCCGCGTCACCCGCGGTGACGACAGCTTCTTGGTGACAGAAAACCAGTCCACTTTTATTCCACTGGGTACCAAGCATCGTCTGGAAAACCCTGGCCGCATGCCTCTGGAAATGATCGAAGTGCAGTCTGGCTCCTATCTGGATGAAGATGATATTGTGCGTTTTGAAGATGTGTATGGACGCTAGACAACGGTGGCGTCGTCAGCGCTTTTGCGCATGTCTGATACCCACAAAGGGCGCGTCCGGGTTGTTTGCTTGTTCCACCACTTGTTTATTTTCAACTTATTCAAAGATGGTTGATCCGCTCCCGTGTCAAATCCGCAGGGGACAGCGCCCATTGGGTTTTACTCAAAAAAATTGCCATGAACTTGAATCAACGCGCGTGCGCTGATACGCCAATTGACTTGGGCGCTTCATCGCCTTGGCTACGCGAAAAGCTGCACACTTTTCTCGGGCTGCCGTTTGACTTGGTGACGGTCGACGAGACGTGTCGCAAGGTAACCGATGCTGTTGCGAACCAGCAGCGACTTTTTCTAACCACGCCAAATGTAAATTTCGTGGTGACTTGCCTGCGCAGTGCGGCCTTTCGCAATTCGGTGATCGACAGCGACTGGGTGGTGGTGGACGGCATGCCCTTGGTTTGGCTAGGTCGCTGGCTGGGTCTGCCGGTGCCCGAGCGCGTGGCGGGCTCCAGCGTGTTTGAAACGCTGCAATGCACACCTCCGTCGGTTGGGCAACAGAAGTTGAGGGTGTATTTTTTTGGGGGTCCGCCCGGGGCCGCCGGAGATGCGGCGGACAAGATGAACGCCGATACGGTGGGCATGGTGTGCGTTGGATACGCATCGCCCGGGTTTGGTACGGTGGAGAGCATGAGCACACCCGAATTGATCGACGTGATCAACGCTGCGCAAGCCGACTTCCTGGTGGTTGCGCTGGGAGCAGAAAAGGGCCAAGCCTGGATTCAGCGCAATCGCGAGCGCCTGAATGTACCTGTCATCAGCCACCTGGGTGCGGTTGTCAACTTTGCTGCAGGCGGGTTGCGCCGTGCGCCATTTGGCTGGCAGCGTGCGGGGCTTGAATGGCTCTGGCGCATCAAGGAAGAACCCAATTTGTGGCGCCGCTATGCCAAAGATGGCCTGGGGCTTTGCCGATTGATCATGACGCAAGCTGTGCCATGCAAGTGGCACATAGTTGTGGGTCAATTCAATAAACGAAGCCAGGATAAAGCAGGAATCCTCGTTACTCGTGAGAAGCAAAGGGTTTCGATCCATCTTCACGGTGCATGGCTCTGTCAAAAATCAGCTTTTCTGAAAGCTCGATTGGCATTGGTTGTTGATGAGACGCTGCCCATCCATCTGGATTTCTCAAAGCTACAAGATATCGACGCCAAGGTTTTAGGCGACATTTTCATGCTCTTACAACAGCGTCGCAGCCAAGGCAAAGAGCTATGGATTGACCCGGTTCCTCTGAAGGTACGGCGGCTATTTAGCTACTATGGGGTGGATTATTTGCTGGAAGACAAGGCCCCTGCTGTTGCAGTAGGCCAAGATGGCAATAGGATTTTCTGATGCGAAACCATTGCCTCCAGACTCTATTTCACTTCCAATGAGTGCTCACCCTGCGGGAAAATTCAGAAACAGGATCCTCGCGCGCAGGGACTTCTAATCATGAACGCCAAAAACATTCAGATATCGTGTTACTACATTCGCGTGGTGACCAAGATAGCGAACTAGCCATCATTGAGAACGGATCCGACCAGGGTCACCCCAAACTCACGCAGACCTTGGGTCAAGTGGGCCATTTGCGGTACGGAGCTCCTGTTTTGCCGAGCCACCATCAATGCAGCGCCTGCTCGCACAGCCACCGTGTGGGCATCAGAGCATTCACTGGCTGGCGGCGTATCGATGATGATGACATCGAAGTCCTCGCCAAGCGATTGCAGCAACTTTGAGAATTCCTGTCTACCGAGCAACTCCTGCGGATTGGGCGGAATGGCCCCTGCGGGCAGCACTGACAGATCCTGCAATGCCGAAATGCCCACGACAGCTTCTGGTCCGGCGCGGCCGGCCAGCATGTCTGACAGGCCTGCCCTTTTGCCTAAATTAAAAAGCTGATGCTGTCGCGGCAAGCGCATGTCCGCGTCGACCAGTAAAGTACGCCTGCCAAGTTGTGAGAAAACGATAGCCAGATTAGCGGCAATATAGCTGCGGCCCTCCTTTTGACCCGCACTGACAATGGCCAGCCCCTTTCGCTCTGCCTCTGTGTCAAACCAGCGCAACATCAACTGGCTGCGCAAGCCGCGCAACTGCTCTACAGGTCGGCTAGCCGGCTGGTAAGCCGCTACCAATTCGCGACTCAAGTTGCTCTCGCGCCCAAGATAAGGGTAGTCGAACTGGACAGACAGCGCAAAGCGCACATCATCGTCGGTCAGCAATCCAAGAGCCACTCCGGAATCGCCAAAACGTGCACCACGGGTCCGCTGAAACTGCAAAATACGATCAGCATCGGGCAAGGACAGGCGTCCCGCATCTACCAGTATCGTCCCCATGGCGCGGCCGGTTCCGGTCGCCGGCTTGCTGGGAACTGTCAGTGGAACCGACCTGATGATTGATGAGTTATTGGTAGTCATGATGCTAGCCTCCCGTTGCCCAGCGCCAGTTGGCGCGAACCGGAGAGCCTGGTATGCCCCCCACCACTTGATGTGATGCTGGCCAGTACGGGCAAGTCCAGCATGTGCACCAAATCTTCAGTAGACCTCACGCGCCGGTTTGCGAACTCCAGCAATACAGCCAAGGCGACCCCAAGCAGCGTCCCTGCGAACGCAGCAATCAGCAGATTCAAGAGCAACTTCGGACTCGAAGGATCAAGTGGCGCTGTGGCCGTATTGAGGCTTACCGCATTCGTTTGATTGCTAAGACTCTGCAAACGAGTTTGTGATGCGCTCAGGCTCACCGCTTCGTAAGCCCGCTGCGCGGCTTCCACATCCCGCCGGTAAACATTGAGTTCATCGCGCTGCTTGTTAAGCATCAGCACGCGCGTTCTCTGTGCGGCAACCGCGCCTTGCAATTCGCGTTCGCGGTCTTTGCCGACGCGGTAGGTCGTGTCTATAGAGGCCGAAATACGCCCGGTCTCACTAGCCAACCGGCTTCTTATAGACGCCAATTCAGACTCTGCGCGTTGCCGCACGGGATGGTTCACGCCAAGATTTACACTAAGTTCCTGTACCTTGGATTCCAGCCGCGCGACATCGGTTTTCAGGCTGTTGATTAGAGGGCTTTGCATTACTTCAGCAACGGTGTCGCCGCGGGCATTGCGCTTGCTGAAGCTATCCGTTGTTTCGCCTTGCACTGTGGTGAGCTGCGTCGATATTTGCGAGAGTTTCGCGACCTCATAGTCCACCCCGGCATCGTTGCTGACAATGCCGGCTTTTTGCAGGTAATCCGACAGCCGGGACTGGGCCGTTTCAAGCTTGACGCGTAAGGCCTTGGTCTGCTCGTCGAACCATTCCGCGTAGAGCCGGGCTGGCTCGGTTTTCAACGCCAGATTAATATCCAGATAAGCCTGTGCGAAAGCATTGGCTATCGCCGCTGAAGAGTCCGGATCGCTACCCTTGTACGTAATGTTGATAACATTGCTTTCTCTTGCCGGGCGGACGTCCAGTTGTTTTTGAAGCGACGCGGCGAGCCAACTCTCAATGGTTCCGCGGCCATTCGTGCTTTCAAGCCAATCGGCCTTGGTGCGCGGATCTTCGTCAAGCCTGAGAGTCTTTACGACGCGTTCAGCAACCCGGTTACCACTGATGATGTCCATTTGCGTTGCCATGTAACTGGGTGCGACAAGCCCTGGCATCAGAGCTCCAGCGACCGGGTCAGGCGAGCGAACGTCAACCAAAACCGCAGTGTTCGCCGTGTATACCTTGGGCAGCAGCAAACTTACCGCAAGGGCCGCCAATAGCGCGGCAAGCAGAACCGTCACAGCCACACGATAGCGCGCCTGCAAGATCAAAAGGAATTGATGGAGTGTCATGATGGCAGTTTAAAAAAGACTTTCACGAACATAAAGAACGTCTTCAGAGCGAATAAGGTCGGAAAGCTTGGGCACATATTCCACGACCTTGCCGGCCGCATCGCGGCGGTGCAGTCGCAGGCGGTTCTCGCTTCCGCGCACGGTCGGGCCGCCGCCCTGAGCCAGCGCCTGCATCACCGTCATGCCGCGCTCAATACGGTAGGGACCGGGGCGCTGTGCTTCGCCGTAGATATAAAACATCGGCGCCTTGTTGACGTAAAGAGTGTCTCCGCCGGCCAAGATGATGTCGTCCGCTGACTTTTCGTTCAAGAACAGCCCTGGAATGTCTATCACTTGACGAAACGGCTTGCCATCCCTCTGCCCCGTGACGATCAGCACGTCATCGCCGGTAGCGGTAGTACCCCCTGCGGCCGCAAGCATGTCGCTGACCCGCGTGTTGAACGTTTCCAGGGGAAATCGACCCGGTCGGCTCACTTGGCCCAGTACCGCCACCTGACTACCTCGCACCTGTCGCAGCACAATGTTCACTTGCGGAACTTTGACGAATCGCCCGGCGCGCAACGCATCGGCAATTTTTTTCTCTGCCTCAGAGATCGTCAAACCGCCAATCTGAACACTGCCCACCAAGGGGTAACTGATCACTCCACTTTCGGACACTCGTGCATCCACCGAAAGATCAGGGCTCTGATAAACCTGCACCCCGATCGCATCGCCGGCGCCGAGTCGGTAATCCGCCGCGGCTATCGGCGCCGAAGGCGCTACCGATACTACGGGTGCGGGCGCTACCAACGCTTGGGAAGAGGCGCCTGCCTGCGCGAAGGCTGCGCCGCTCAACAGAAAAAATGATGTCATGAAGGAGTAGCGACTAAGGATGTTCATATTTGAACCTTTTAAGCGTGGTCAATCGTCGTCAAATCCCCTGAGAGGGAGCCAGTAAAATTCCTTGCAGCAAGTCTCAATTAACAAGTCACGGCAAGTCTCAATTAACAAGTCACGGCAAGTCTAAAAACTCAATTGCGCCAAAACACCCACCGAATTGCTCACGTAATCGAACCGTGGGTCGTTGGAAGTCCGTTTGTCCCGCTGCACTGAGGCAGCCAACTTCAGCGCGCGAGCGGCTTGCCATTCGAGCGCGAGGGAAGCCAGACGAGTTTTGTCTTTGCGGTCAATGGCCGCAAATCCCGGCAAAGCGCCCCGATAGTCCCGCACACCATGGTCATAACGAAGCCGTACGGCAATTTTCTCTGTTGCCCTCCAGGTCGGAGCGACAAAGAAACGGTAACCTTGGTAATAACTGCTTGTGGTGGTCTGATAACTACCAAGTTCGCGTGCCGCTCCCCAGGTCACGCTGGTCTTCCCGGTAACTGCCCAGATGACATCAGCCTGACCGACAGCGCCAGAAAAATCACGCGCCGAAAGACCATCGTGCGCTCTGTCAAAGTAAGCCAGCCTGGCCTGCACCGTCGTCTTGCCGCTAGGTGCCCAGTCAAGGCGTACCTCATGCTCCCTATCCTTGAATTCGCCGACGGGCGCAACTGATAGAAGGTCGGAGTAATTGCCGCGACCATTTCTAAAGCGGTAGGCAAGTGAGGTTCCTGATGAAAAGACCCGGCGCGCACCGACTTCAAGCCCGCGCACTTTGGAGTCGCCCTCAAACGTAGGCTGGCTACTGGTACTTACACGTTCAAAAACACCGCCCAGAGCTCGCCAGGCACCGTCAATTTCATACTCCGCATCGAGAAGTGTCGAACTCGCGGTACGACGGTTCAGGTTCGACTGCCCCACTCCCTGCCCATTTATCTGCACATCTGCTGTATTGTCAACATATTCGCGCCTATCGCTTGTTAAATTGCCGTGTAAGGCTGGCGTAAAGCTCCAGCGCCAAGCAGCGGCGTAATTAATGCCTGTGAAATCAAGGTTAGTAAAACGTTTGTAACGGTGATCCTCGATGTTGGCATCAAACTCGAAGCGTTGCAGGCCGATAGGCTTGTTGAGCTTGAATCCCAAGGTGGTCACTGCAATGGTGTCCGAGCGGCTTTGCGTTCCGATCAGCGTCTGGGCATTCGAAGAATCCGACAACCGAAACGGGTTGCTATCGTGTTGCACATTTTCACTGGCGTAAAACTGCAGCGTGTCGAGCTCATCGGCTTGCGCACTCAAGCAAAGCAAGCCCAGCAAGGCAATTGGGTAGGGTTTGATGTCGCGAGAAAACTTCACTGAAGAACCCCCGCGCATGACAAGACTATGGATGAATTCACGTTAAACACTCCCTCATTTTTAGACTACCGATAAAAAGCAAAAATTCTATCTTAAGGTCTTGCGTATTACTAAAGCAATAGCTCCTTTACCCTATTGAGCGATAAAGCGGGTCAATAGGCAGAGGCGTCCTTAAAGATTAGCTTTACCGTCTTCAAAATAATGATGAGATCAAGTTGCAACGACCAATTTCGCAAATAGTTCAGATCGAAGTCGATGCGCGATTGCATTTTTTCCAGAGTGTCCGTTTCGCCGCGCTGGCCATTGACCTGAGCCCAGCCGGTGATGCCAGGCCTGACTTTGTGGCGAACCATGTAGCCCTTTATGAGCGTGCGGTAAGTCTCGTTGTGCGCAACCGCGTGTGGACGCGGGCCGACAATACTCATGCGGCCCTGCAACACGTTGATGAACTGCGGCAACTCATCCAGCGAAGTTTTTCGCAAAAAGGCACCCAACCGGGTAACTCGCAAATCATTTTTTCGGGCCTGTTGAATGGCACGGCCATCCTCAATGACGCCCATGGACCGAAATTTGTAAACCAGAATCTGCTCGCCATCCAGACCATAACGTCGCTGCTTGAAAATAGCCGGTCCGGGGGAGCTCCACTTCACCAACAACGCAATCACCAGCATTATGGGAAGAATCAGCAGCAGGATGAGAACGGACAAGACAATGTCGCTCGAACGCTTCAAAAAACCGTTAAGACCACGAAAAGGTGTATCGCAAACCGAGATCACGGTAACGCCGCAGACCGACCCGCTGCGGGCTTGAATCAGGTCAGTGATGAACATATCCGGGACAAAATAGATAGAAGCTGTGGTGTCTTTCAGACCGTCTAGAACCTGCAAAATGCGCGGCCGTGAAGCCATTGGCAAGGAAAGATAGATGGACTGAACCCGGTGTTTCTTGACATAAGCTGGAAGCTCCTCGATCTTGCCCACTAGCTTGTAGTCGTCCTTCACGCCTCTGCGCTCTTCACTACGGTCATCAAAAAAACCCAGCAGATCGATACCCGAATAGGCTGATTTGGAAATCTGCCTGGCAAGGGAAACACCCTGATGGTTAATTCCGACAATAACCGCCCCGCGGGGCGCACCCTGCAGCTTCGCCAACTGGGGCGCGGCTACTCTCAGCGCTAAATGCGCGCCCAATTGGGTGGCCGGCGCAACCCACAACCAGTTGCCAACCACTGCCATCGAAAACCGGTAGAAATATTCCGTGACGTAGCCGGTCAACAGCAGCAGGCTGGCGATCCAGACCCAATGAAAAATGATGCTGAACAGCACTTTCCACAACGGAAGGCGAAGCCTCGAGGTGCCGGGAAAAGTCAGCGAGAACACGATGATCGAAAGAATGAGATAGGGCGGCCCGACAGAATCCTCAAAGTGAAACGCTAGCGCCCAGAGTGAAAAAACCAGTACTAAAGGATCAAGCGCCGCTTCGATTGCAGTAAACACATGGCTGCTTTTCAACCCCAAGGAGCCAGGTGCGCGACGGTCCAGCCAGGCGGACGCAGCATTGACGGGGTTGCTCTCAGCCATCGAGCGTCACCCTGGTTACTTTGGAAACCGCCTGTGCGCGATTGAAAACATTGAGCTTCTGAAAAATACGCTGCATGTGATTTTTCACGGTGAAGCCGCTGATGTTCAAAATAGAACCGATCTCCGAATTGGTCTTTCCCATAGCCACCCAAGCCATGATCTGGGTCTCACGCTCACTCAATCCACTTACATCCTCCGGCGGGATTCGCGCAGACGGCACGGCTGCGCTGCGCTGTTGCGGCAGAAGAACCAGTTGACGTAAAGAGGTGTCAATGAATGGCAGGAGAACCTTGATGGCCGCTCCCGCAGGCCCGGAAGGAATGTCATCGACGCTCAACATGACGTAAAGGCACTCCTGGCGGCTCCTTTCGTCACGCAGGCCATGGATCAAGACCGAGCGCATGCTGCGCAGGGCACTGCAAAACGAACCGGGCAGGCTCGTTTTGCCCAGAAAATACTCAAATTCGCAAAAATTCAGGCGGCATGGTTGACGCTGCGCTGCGACCCAGCAATCATGAAATTTACCCATCAAAAACGGGAGGCTGTCGGTTCCTACGGCGTAGGAGCGAACGCCAGGCAATTCGGACAGGATGTCATGCTGAATGCACCCATCTCGAAAGTTGCCCCAGCCCGCGATCAAAATATCGTGAGGAAGATGGCTCTGCAGATCACCCTGCAACCATCCAAGCAGATCGACGTGTCGCCGGATCACAGCACCCATGCCGATCAGCTCTAAATAGCGCACAGAGTCCTCGCCCGAAGGCAGCGCGTGAGAATTCATGATGACGTACCACTCCTCAATTATTTTTACGTTTCCCGGCCTGAAATCGCACTCCCAGTCCGTGCGGCGACGTACAAAGAATCTCATAATTCTCTGCGGTACGCAACCGCGTGGTAAAAAACCACGCGTAGAAAATCAGGCTAAAGTTCTGCAGGACATCGCCGCCTTGCTTGTAAGACTAAAGCTTGCCGATTTCTTCGCTTCGAGTGATAAAAGTTATTTCAAACTGTTCTCATTCGTTAATCAATGCTCTAAAAAAGATACATTTCGCAACAATTTGTTTCTGTGAATCATCCGTCAGCGGCGTCAGGCCGCCACACAAGCACGAGAGGTTTTGTCTAAATTTCGCGAAAGTGCGAGGCAACGGGAAGCACCAAAGTGCAAAGCGAATTGAAGTGCATTCACACAAAACTGTGGCCGAATTTTCGGGTGCTTCTCTGCGACACCATCTCTGCAAGAGGCGACACCGCCAAAGCACACCCGGCGCCCGCTAAACTGTGGCTCGGTGCCGCATGCCAGTGAGCCCCTAACGACCAATCCGACAAACCTTCAATCAACCAAGAAGACTGCCCGACCATGAATATCGTCATCACCGGCGGAGCCGGATTTCTGGGCGCCAGGCTCGCCCGCCAGCTGCTCGAATGCGGCCAGCTGTCATTGGCCGGCAGCCCACTGCAAACCATCCAGACCATCACGCTGGTCGACCGGGCGGCGCCAACCGCCGCGCTGGCTGGCGACAGCCGCATCCGCGTGGTAATCGGCGACCTCAACCAGCTTCTGGAAGAAAATCAGGCTGCAGCCCAAATAGTACGGGCGCAAGACGCTATCATTTTTCATCTTGCCGCCGCGGTCAGCGGTGAATGCGAAGCGGATTTTGACCTGGGCATGCGCAGCAATCTAGACGCAACCCGGGCCTTGCTGCAGGCCTGCCGCGCCCTAAAAACAGCACCCACTGTGGTGTTTGCCAGCTCACTGGCCGTGTTCGGCAATTCGCCCGAACAGCCACTGCCGGCGGTAATTGACGACCGGACGCTGCCGACCCCGCAAAACAGCTACGGCATCCAGAAGTTCATCAGCGAGCAATTAATAGCCGATTACGCGCGCAAGGGCTTCATCCGCGGCCGCAACGTTCGCCTGATGACTGTCAGCGTGCGGCCCGGCAAGCCCAACGCCGCCGCGTCCAGCTTCCTGAGCGGCATGATCCGCGAGCCGCTGGCGGGCCTCAAGGGCTCTTGCCCGGTGCCGCCGGACACCGCCGTTGCCTTGTCCTCGCCCGGACGCACGGTCGATGGGCTGCTACGCGCCGCCGAGGCCAGCGATGCCGAATGGGGCGCCCGCACGGCCATCAACCTGCCGGCGCTGAAGACAACTGCGGGTGAAATGGCTGCGGCGTTAGAGCGCGTTGCCAGCAAAGCCGCCACCGCGCTGATCGATTGGACACCTGATCCTCAAATCCAGAAAATCGTGACGAGTTGGCCGGCCCATATTGATGCGGCCCGGGCGCGCGGGCTGGGCCTGCTGCCCGACGACAGTTTTGAATCCATCGTCAGGGATTACGTCCGCGAAAATCCGGATGCGATCTCGGTCGCGCTGCGCCCTTGATTTAACGACACCAAGCCGACATTACTTATTGACTAGCCGCGCTGGCACGCTCAACGTCAGCATGGCGCCAAGTACCAGCGAGACAGCCAGCAGATACATGCCTGCATTTGTGCTTTGCGTCATGTCCTTCAACCAGCCAACTGCAAAGGGACTGACAAAGCCTGCGAGATTTCCCAGGGAGTTGATCAGTGCAATCCCGGCGGCAGCGCCGACGCCGGCGAGAAACGACGTCGGCAGACTCCAGAACAATGGCAGCGTCGTCAGAATGCCCATGGTTGCCAGCGTCAAGGCGGCCATGGCCAATACCGTGCTTTGCCCCCAGAGCACGCTGAGCACCAGGCCGACCGCGCCCAGCAATGCCGGAACTGCAATGTGCCAGCGCCGTTCCCGGGTGCGATCAGCACTGCGGGATACCAGAATCATTGCCACCACTGCACAGCCGTAGGGAATTGCCGTCAGCAGGCCGATTTGCAACGCATCTTTCACAC
This sequence comes from Polaromonas sp., assembly GCF_012927455.1. GTDB lineage: Bacteria > Pseudomonadota > Gammaproteobacteria > Burkholderiales > Burkholderiaceae_C > Polaromonas. The sequence goes on from NZ_JABBPE010000008.1 coordinate 174,751, forward strand.
CGGTGGCCTTGATGATGGTTGGCAACCAGAAGCTGACACCGTAAAGACCCATCACAAAGCTGAAATAAATCAGGCTCATCAGCCACACGCGAGGGTCGGCGAACACCGCCTTGATGGAGAGGTCCGGCTTGCTCGCGTTCTCCACCACGATATTGCGCTCAAGCAGCGCTTTTTCTTCTGCCGTGAGCCATTTCGCGTGGTCGATGCGATCATCCAGATAGAAAAATGTGGCGATACCTATTAGCACCGACGGCAGACCTTCAAGAACAAAGAGCCACTGCCAGTCTTTCAGCCCTGCCACGCCCCCAAAGCTGTGCATGATCCAGCCCGACAGCGGCCCACCGATAACCCCTGACAGTGCGATCGCGCTCATGAACAACGCGGTCATTCGGGCGCGACGTTCGGCCGGATACCAATAAGTCAAATACAAAATAATGCCGGGAAAGAACCCCGCCTCTGCAACACCCAGCAGGAAACGCAGCACGTAAAAACTTGTTGCCGACGTGACAAACATCATCCCCGCAGAAATCAGGCCCCAAGTCACCATGATGCGGGCAATCCAGATGCGCGCGCCAACCCGGTGCAAGATCACATTGCTGGGGACTTCGAACAGAAAATAGCCCAGGAAAAAAATGCCTGCTCCCAACCCATAGACCGTCTCGCTGAATTGCAGGTCCTGCAGCATCTGCAGCTTGGCGAATCCGACATTGACGCGATCAAGGTACGAGACGACATAGCAAAGCAACAAAAACGGGATAAGGCGCCAACCGACCTTGTTGTAGGTGGCAGTTTCAAAGCTGTCTGCAGGTCGGCGCGACCCTTCAACAGCATCAGGCGATTTTGTTTCCATGTTGTCTCCTCTTTAAAGAGCTGCCCGCTTGCTGTCCAGGATTGAGCCAGCATCAACGCCCATAGCCGGAGTCTACTTCGACTTTTCTGCCTGAACGAGCACTGCATTGATGGCGCTTTTAACTATGCGGGCGTCGAGCGCTTTGCCATGCGCCGGCCTATCAATCGGGCCGTCGGTTCGGCGATCCGAAGCCTGCTTCCGTTACACTTCGGCGGTCAGGAGAGAGTTTTCACCTCGAAAACCGCCGAAGGCGCATGTCGCACCCCCAATGGTGTACTGAACGCTCAGGCAAAAGGACTGACAACCGTCTTTGCGGCGCCTGGCGCCTCAAGACGTTCCCTACTGGAGAGAGGCCGTTTTCAAAACGGTCCACCGAAGGAGCAAGCCCGCATCGCCGGGTGAATCTCTCAGGTAAAGTGGACAGCAGGGGCAGCTCATGACCAATTCGTCATGCATTCATGTTTGCCCCTCGCGGAGAACGCCATGTCCGATTCCAATTCCAATTCTGCTTTTTCTGCCCCCCCGCAAGCTCTGCTCAAAACGCCGCTGCACGCGCTGCACACGGAGCTTGGCGCGCGCATGGTGCCCTTTGCCGGCTACAGCATGCCGGTCCAGTATCCGGCCGGTCTGATGGCCGAGCACCTGCACACGCGCACCGCCGCCGGCCTGTTTGACGTCTCGCACATGGGGCAGTTGCGGCTGGTCGGCGCTGATGCGGCCGCGGCGCTGGAAAGCCTGATTCCGGTGGATGTCATCGACTTGTCCGTGGGCAAGCAGCGCTACGGCCTGCTGCTCAATGACGAGGGCGGCATCATCGATGACCTGATGTTTTTCAACCGGGGCAAGGGCGAGATTTTCGTGATCGTCAATGGCGCCTGCAAGGTTGGCGACATCGCGCACATCCAGGACAAGATTGGCAAGCGCTGTCAGGTGATCGCCATGCCGGAGATGGCTTTGTTGGCGCTGCAAGGCCCGCAAGCCGTCAACGCGCTCGCCCGCCTGGCGCCCGGCGTGGAAAAGCTGGTTTTCATGACCGGCGGCAACTTCAGCGTGAACACCGGCACGCAAAAGATAGCTGTGTTCCTCACCCGCAGCGGCTACACCGGCGAAGACGGGTTTGAGATTTCAGTCCATGGCGAACAGGCCGAGGCCTTGGCCAGAGCCCTGCTGGCGCAGCCCGAGGTCAAACCCGTTGGGCTGGGCGCGCGCAACTCGCTTAGGCTTGAAGCGGGCTTGTGCCTGTACGGCAATGACATCGACTCGGGCACCACGCCGGTGGAAGCGGCGCTGAACTGGGCGATTCAAAAAGTCAGGCGCTCGGGAGGCGCGCGCGCCGGCGGATTTCCGGGCGCCGACAAAATTCTGGCGCAACTGGCCGACCCCGCCAGCACCCTCCATAAAAAGCGCGTGGGCCTCATGGCGCTCGAACGCATTCCAGTGCGCGAGCACACCACGCTGCACAGCACGGACGGCGCGTCCATCGGCGAAGTAAGCAGCGGCCTGCTGGGGCCCACCATCAACCAGCCAGTTGCCATGGGCTATGTCAAAGCAGAGTTTGCCGTCATAGGCACGCGAATCAATGCCATGGTGCGCGGCAAAGCGGTGCCGATGCAAGTATCGGCCATGCCTTTTGTCCCCACCCGCTACCACCGCGCCTAAAGCGTTCGGTATCTCGGCTTTCAATAGCTTTCTTTCCCACGCATTAAAACTTTTGGAGAATTCCCATGACCGTCAAGTACACCGAAGACCATGAATGGCTCAAAATCGAAGGTGATTCCGCTACCGTCGGCATCACCGTTCACGCGCAAGACGCGCTCGGCGATGTGGTGTTTGTGGACCTGCCCGCCGTGGGCAGCGTGCTGGCCCAAAAAGAAACGGCAGGTGTCGTGGAGTCGGTCAAGGCCGCTGCCGACGTGTACATGCCAGTCAGCGGCGAAGTCACCGAAGTCAACGATGCGCTGCGCGATGCCCCCTCGCTGGCCAACAGCGACCCGTTGGGCGCCGGCTGGTTCTTCAAGATCAAGTTGTCTGATCCCGCCCAGCTCGATGCGCTGATGGACGAGACCAGCTACACCAAGTTTTCTGCGTAGGTAAGTAATGGCAATGGCTCCCGCGCCTGTCCCACCGCGTCCGGGGCTGCGCAACTTAAGTGCCGGCTTTTTCTCCTCCCCTCCCCGTTTCTAGGACTTTTATGTTGATGCAATCCGCCAAGCCGCTGGGTGAGCTTGAGAACCCTGCCGAATTCATCGCACGCCACATCGGCATTGATGAGGCCGATGAAGTTCACATGCTCAGCGTAGTGGGTTCAGCCTCGCGCCGGGCACTGATCGACGGCATTGTTCCGCGCGCCATCGCGCGCAGCCGCGCCATGCTTATCCCCCCCCCCGTGACCGAGGCCGCAGCACTCAGGCAGCTCAAGGCGATTGCTGCCAAAAACCAGGTTTTCAAAAGTTTTATCGGCCAGGGCTACTACGGCACCTACACGCCCGGCGTCATCTTGCGCAACGTCCTTGAAAACCCCGCCTGGTACACCGCTTACACGCCCTACCAGGCCGAGATTTCACAAGGGCGCCTGGAAGCGTTGATCAACTTCCAGACCATGGTGTGCGACCTGACCGGCATGACTATCGCCAACGCCTCCATGCTCGACGAAGCCACGGCCGCCGCCGAAGCCATGACGCTGGCCAAGCGCAGCGTCAAATCCAAAAGCAACGTCTTCATCGTCGCCGGCGACTGCCATCCGCAAACCATCGAAGTAATCCAGACCCGCGCCAAGCCGCTGGGCATTGAAGTCAAGGTCAGCACCGCCTCTGCCACCGTGCCCCAGCTCATGGCCTCAGGCGATTACTTCGGCGTGCTGGCGCAATACCCGGCCACCACCGGCATGATTCATGACCTGCGGCCACTGGCCGGCAAGGCGCACACCGACAACGCAGCCCTCTGCGTCGCCGCCGACCTGCTGGCGCTGACGCTGCTTGCGCCACCAGGCGAATGGGACGCCGACATTGTGCTGGGCAGCACCCAGCGCTTTGGCATGCCCATGGGCAATGGCGGCCCGCATGCCGCCTACCTCGCTTGCCGCGACGAGTTCAAGCGCTCACTGCCCGGCCGCCTCGTCGGCGTCAGCGTCGACAGCCACGGCAACCCGACTTACCGGCTGGCGCTGCAAACGCGCGAACAGCACATTCGCCGTGAAAAAGCCACGTCCAACATCTGCACCGCGCAGGTGCTGCCCGCCGTAGTTGCCAGCATGTACGCGGTCTACCACGGCCCACGGGGCCTGCAGCGCATTGCCGAGCGCGTAGCCGCTTACACCGCGCTGTTTGTGCGCGGCCTGCAAGCGCTGGGCTACCAAATCACCAACGCAGGCGCCTTTGACTCGGTCACGATCAGGACCGGCGATGCTACTAATTTAATAGCTACTCGCGCTTGTCAGGCGGGGGCTAACCTTAGATTTCGCCTGAAAAACCACCTGGGTGTGTCGCTCGACGAAACCACCACTCGCAGCGATATAGAACTGCTCTGGTCCTTCTTTGCGCAGCCCGGTCAAACCGTGCCGGTCGTCAGTGCGTTTGAAAAAGGCGTCGAGTCGCTGATCCCCGCGGCCCTGCGCCGCAGCAGCGCATTCCTGACGCACCCAGTGTTCAATACCCACCATTCCGAAACCGGCATGCTGCGCTACATCCGCCAGCTTGGCGACAAAGACCTGGCGCTGGACCGCAGCATGATTCCGCTGGGCAGCTGCACCATGAAGCTCAACGCGACCAGCGAAATGATGCCGATCACCTGGCCCGAGTTTGCCAACATTCATCCTTTCGCACCGCAGGACCAGTTGGGCGGCTACGCCGAGCTTGACCAGCAGCTGCGCGACTGGCTGTGCCAGGCCACCGGTTACGCGGGCATCAGCCTGCAACCCAACGCCGGCTCGCAGGGCGAGTACGCCGGTCTGCTGGTCATCAAAGCCTTTCATGAAGCGAATGGCCAGGGCCATCGCAACATCTGCCTGATTCCCTCATCAGCGCATGGCACCAACCCGGCCAGCGCGCAGATGGCCGGCATGACGGTGGTCGTCACCGCCTGTGACGTACACGGCAACGTGGACATGGCCGACCTGACAGCCAAATGCGAAAAGCACAGCGCCAACCTGGCCTGCATGATGATCACCTACCCCAGCACGCACGGCGTGTTTGAAACCCATGTGCAGGATCTTTGCCAGTTAGTGCATTTGCACGGCGGCCGCGTCTATGTCGACGGCGCCAACATGAACGCGCTGGTCGGCGTGGCGGCTCCCGGCGAGTTTGGCGGCGACGTCAGCCACCTGAATCTGCACAAGACCTTCTGCATTCCGCACGGCGGCGGCGGGCCAGGCGTGGGCCCGGTGTGCGTGGTGGCCGACCTGGTGCCCTACCTGCCCGGCCATGCCACGGCAGGTATTCCGGTCAATGGCGTCGGTGCTATTTCAGCTGCACCTTTGGGCAATGCGGCCGTGTTGCCGATCAGCTGGATGTACTGCCGCATGATGGGCGCCGAAGGCCTGACCCAGGCCACCGAGATCGCCATCTTGAGCGCCAACTACATCAGTTCTCGGCTTAAAGATCACTACCCCACGCTGTACGGCAGTGAAAACGGGCATGTGGCCCACGAATGCATCCTTGACCTGCGCCCGCTGAAGGAAACCAGCGGCATTGTGGCCGAAGACGTCGCCAAACGCCTGATGGACTACGGTTTTCATGCACCGACATTGAGCTTCCCCGTGCCCGGCACGCTGATGGTCGAACCCACCGAAAGCGAAACTCTGGCCGAACTGGACCGCTTCATCAACGCCATGATTGCCATTCGCGAAGAGATTCGCCTCGTCGAAAAAGGCACTTGGCCGCAAGACAACAACCCGCTGAAACACGCGCCGCACACCGCAGCCAGCCTGCTGGGGCCTGAATGGGACAGGCCGTATTCACGTGAACTCGCCGCCTTCCCGCTGGCGACTCTCAAGCAGGTCAAGTACTGGCCGCCTGTAGGCCGGGTTGACAACGTCTACGGCGACCGCAACCTGTCTTGCAGTTGCGTGCCGGTTGGCGACTACGCCTGAGGAAGGTGCTGCGTCGGGGTGCAACGGGCTCGCTCTAGAGCGGACTTTGACATCTGCAGCTTGGGTATCGGCAATGCGGCGCCGATTTCGACCAGTGCTGCAACCGTACCCGGTGCTGAATCGAGCTGCGTTCGGCCTGCTGTTCTGCGGCCGAACGCCATTCATGAATTTTTGGTCAACTAATTTTCCATTTTTGTATTGGCTAAGGCTGTAGCCGAATAACTAAGCGCGCGAGTAGCTACTAAATTGATAGCGTTATGGTTTTGCTGGCTTGGACTGGCCGCAGTTAGCCCAAGCCAGCAAAGTCATTGCACAAATCCGCCAGAAATCAGCCTCCAGCCACCGATCTCAATATGGGTTCGTCGCGCGCTCACCCATAAATCGCGCGCAATGGTATTTGTCGGGGGCTCGCTTGGCTACGCAGTTTGAAGACTGATCTAGATCAATACTTAGCAAGACAAACGCGTTATCGTGATCTCTTTACGAAGGAGACAACTATGACGAAGCACACCGAACTAGTCTATTGCAGAGAACGCATGATCAATGTGGATCTTCGGCAAGGATTTCATAAGTGCGTTCAAGAAAATCAATGCTTTAGCGATGATCCCTGCCCATTAAATGGAGAGTTTCACCAACCTCCTGCGAACATAGATGGCGCTGCTCGTGTGGTGGTATCCAGCAAAAGACCGGCTTGAGCACCTCAATCTGCCATAGCACCACGCATCACCGTAAAAACAGACAAAATCCGCCACTAGCCCAAGCAGTACGGGCGCAAGCCGCTATGAAATAAATAGCAAAATGAATCCGCACCGGGCCTGTGGAAGTCCAGCGCGAAGCCTTTCTCAGGCGTAATTGCTGACCGGGCGCGTCCTGCGGTCCAGGCATTGCATGATTGGCCGTGGCTCAGGGCATGATCTCCACATATTCATAAACTTCACACTCCATGATCTGCTTGCGCACGGGCAGTGTGGCACGGTCAAACCAGGCTTGCGGGTTGTGCTTTTCGATCTCGCGGCCCATAAAACGGATCAACTCGCAGATCGGTTCGACCACATTGGTGCGGTAGCGTTCGTCCTGCTTGACATAGCCGAGGTACAGGTTTTTCATGCAATTGCCACGGCACCATGAAAACGCCTCGCAACCGTCGCAAGGCATGGCAGGGGTGGGCTGCAGCGGGCTTTTTTTCAGCCAGTTGCCTCTAACATCGCCCATCTTCATTTCGGGCGCGTACATCATGTCGGGGCAGGGATAAATCTCGCCGCTGGGCATGACGTTGAGCAAGTGGGTGGACACGCGGCACTGGGTGCGCCCGGCATACAGTTCTTGTGCGCGGGTCGGGAAAAGCTTGTTGCGCACCATGCCCATCAGCGGAATCAGCGGGTACAGCACATCGGTGCGCGAGAAAAACTTGTCGATCAGTTGCACCAGCACCGCCTGGCGTTTGGCCACCGAGTCGCCGCCATACTGCTCATCGGCCACAAACTGCCAGTACAGGTAGTCAAACGGCGTGTCCTCCTTGACCAGCTGGTCCAGTTCGTCAAAACAGGTGTCAGGATTGCCCCAGGTGACCCGGGCGGTGATGGAGCCGCCCACTTTTGCGCGAACTTCCCGAAGGTTTTTCATCACCTGGCGGTAGATGCCGCGTCCCCGGTAGCCGTCGGTAGTGGCTTCGCCCCCGTCAATCGAGGCCAGCACATTGGACAGCCGGCTCAAGGTCTCGTCTGGCAGTTTCGAGATCAATGTGGCGTTGGTCTGCAGCTGAAAGCGAAAGTGCGGGAAGCGCTTCATCACCTCCAGCATCAGTGGCTTGTTCAGCGTGGGCTCACCCCCATAGAACGTCACGTAGACCTCCTTGCCCAACAAATGCTTGTCAACGAAGGCACAGAGTTGCTCAATGTCGTATTCCACATGAACCTGGGAGCCCAAGACCTCGCCCACGCCCAATGAGCAATAGCTGCATTTGAGGTTGCATTTAAGGGTGGTCAGCAATTGCAGCTCGACCCGGCCGCCTACGATGGGGTTGACGTCTGATTGCGGGATGTTCGCTTTGACGGTGTCTGAATAGAAGTGAATCGGTGTCGAGTTATGCATTAGTTGGCGTGAAGGTCTGGGAGATCGGAAGGCAGATATGCGCATCGAAAATGCGGGTGCGCGGCGAAGAGGCCGCCTCTTGCGGGCGCAAATGATAAGCGCCCCCGCGGTGAAAAAAAGCTGTTGTGGCACCGTAGCGACGACTGCGGCGGCTGTGAATGCTGTTTGCTTGACCCAATCGACATTGAGGCCGATTTGATGCTCAACGAAGTAACGGCTGTGGGGCCACCAGTTCAACTTTGTACGCCCGCACTTGACCGGGCTTCAAGCCGGTCGGCGCACCACAGCATCGTGCAATCACCTCAGAAGAAAGCTAAATGGGCCTCTAGCCCATACGGGGCGGGCGCAAACAGCTATTAATTCTATAGCGCATTCTTCACGCTCGCCACAAAGATCGTGGGTAGCCCAGCATTCCCTCGGGCGCGCTCAAGCAGGTCAGGTATTGGCTCCCAGCGTGCAGTGGCGCGAGGTCCACGGCGCATCGTGCCCGTTGTCGCCGACCAAGACGTTGACAGCGTTATCCAGCAAATGGCGCTTCCACTCTCAGATCTGGTTGGAATGCAGCTCGAACTTTTTTATGGACCATAAATCTGAGCGTCGAAGCGGATCTAAAGTGTGATATTTCGACTTATACGGCTGAATTTCCTGTTCAATTTATGGCGCTCACCAACTGCAGGCCAATTCGCACGTGATTTAGTAGCTATAGTTTTCATAGCAATCGCATTTTGCATACTAACAAGTCCATATAAAGCCCGTTAAGTATTTATGGATACCATTTGGTATATATTCTCTTTTCGCCACATCTTTGGCGATTTTGAATCCTCTTTATTTGATGGAGATTTCGATGAAAAAAGCTCTCGTTGCTTCGATCTTGGCCTTCGGCGTTGTGCTGTCTGCCCAAGCCAAAGACATTGTGGATACTGCGGTGGCGGCAGGCAACTTCAAGACGCTGGCAACAGCCCTGGGCGCTGCTGGCTTGGTGGACACCTTGAAGGGCAAAGGTCCATTTACGGTGTTCGCACCCACCGATGAAGCATTTGCAAAAATTCCCAAAGCGGATCTGGACGCTTTGCTGAAAGACAAGGCCAAGCTGACTTCAGTGTTGACTTACCACGTGGTGGCAGACAAGGTCATGGCAGCCGACGTGAAAGCCGGCAAGATTAAGACTGTGCAAGGGTCTGAGCTGACGGTGTCGACGAAAGGCGGAGTCATGGTCGATAGCGCCAAAGTCATCAAGACCGACATCGTCGCCGACAACGGCGTCATCCACGTCATCGACAGCGTGATCATGCCGAAATAAAGGCGATTTTGGTTCTTCGGACAGCCCGGGAGCGGTGACCCATAACCCATTCCGGGCTTTCTTAAAGGGGTGTTACAACCTCAATCAATCAGCCCCACGCCTCATGACAGGTCATTAATCAACACTGGCCCAAAAAGCCTGATGTCTGGACGAATGCCCTGAGCCTTATCGCCAAGGACCAATATGAATTCATTCCCTGAGGGCTTTCGTTGCCTAGTGATTGGATCAGCGGCTTCGCTGCATCCAGGCACTGTCAACTCGCAACTTTCACGGCCATTTCGTGGGGCAGAGATTGGGCGCAGCGCGATGCTCAGCCCAGCAGACACAGGCCGCTTCTTTTCATAAAACGGCGCGGCTTTGCCGTGGTAGCTTGAGATGTTCTGAGCGGACTGTCTGCATGGCATACGCTGCGGCACTACCGTTAGATAACGATTCATCACGAACAGCCGCTTTGGGCACGATGGCGAGATCAGCAACAGCTTCTGACTGCAAGCGAGTTGGATTGCAAGAAAGCAGCCACGTGCCAGTACCTGCTCCAACTGCATACCAGGCGGTCATTTCACATTTTCAGGATTCATTCAGCTCTGGATTTTCGCTCGCCGCGACGGCAGTATTGCAGGCGCTCGACCGAGACGGTTGACCAGCCGCTTTGGATACGCTTGCCTCGGTCTGCCATAGAGTGCTGCGCATCACCCCCAAAGTAAATAAAACTAGCCCCTGGCCTATACAGTACGGGCGCAAGCAGCTACTGATTCGATAGCAATCCAGGACTTCGGCAGGCGGTACACACCGGAGTAGTAAGCGCACCATGCGTACCCGTTACATGAACGCTAGCAAGCGTGCAAGCCAATGTTGCTACCGTAGCCTCCCGTTACAGCCACATGCAACGACGCATGGATAATTCATCGGCACCTATGGCACGACCCGCTGGGCGCCTCTGCCCTTTCCGGAAAACCAAAAAGAACCCCTATGCAAATGAAACCTTCGAAAATTCTTCTTGCCCTGCTGACTTGCGTCAGCTTGTCGGCCGGTGCAGTAGCCGCCACCCCCACCGAAACCTTGCCCTCGGGCGTGACGGTGGCGCACACCGTTGAAGGTACCGGCCCGCAGCCCAAGGCTTCAGACGCCGTCAAGGTGCATTACCGCGGTACCCTGGCCGACGGCAAAGAGTTTGACAGTTCCTACAAGCGGGGCATGCCCGCCACCTTCCCGCTTAACCGGGTGGTGCCGTGCTGGACCGAAGGCATGCAGAAAATCAAGGTCGGCGGCAAGGCAACGCTGACCTGCCCGCCTGCCACGGCGTATGGCGAGCGCGGCGCCGGCGGTGTGGTGCCACCCAACGCTACGCTGAAGTTTGAAGTGGAACTGATCAGCATCGAATAAGCAGCCAGCCAGGCGCTGGCTGCGCCTGACCCATTGTTTTTCTTGTAACTGCCTGCCTACAGGCCGGCATTGAGCGTGGCAAGCAGCGCGTCGTTGAAGGCCGCTGCCCGCTCAAACTGAACCCAGTGCCCCGCCGCTTCGATGCGCCTCAAAGCCCGGAAATTTCCGGCTTGCTGCAGCACTGCTTCAAGCGCATCCATTTTCCCCTGATAGAGGGCATCTTCACTGCCATAAATCGCATGCACCGGGCAGCTCAGCCCAGGCAATGCGCGCGCCAGCGCATCGGTGCGCGACAGGCTGCGGCCCTTCATGCGGTCACGCAGCACGTTGGCCACATGCAGGCGCAGGGCCGTCTCGGTGATGGCGTCCTGGCGGTACAGCATCAAAGCCGCCAGATTGTTGCGGTGTGCGGCATCACGCTGAGCCGGGTCCGCCAGGTGCCGCCACGCCTTCAGGCGTATTGCCTGTTCAAGCGCCAGCCCCAGGCCGGGCGCCCCCACCAGCACCACACGCGCGGCCCGCGCAGGAAAGCGCTGCGCCAGAAAACCGGCGACCATGCCGCCAAAAGAAAAGCCCACCAGATCGCAAATGGCGTCGCCCAGCAAAACCTGCAGCCCCTGCTCTATCGGTTCAGGCACCACATCGGCATCAGTGCCGTGCGCCGGCACTGCCGAGTCGCCAAAGCCGGGCAAGTCTGGCACCAGCACCTGGCGCCCGGATTCGACCAACGCGGAAATATTGCGCAGCCAGTGCGTCCAGCTGCCACTGCCGCCATGCAGCAGCAACACCGGCGCCAGCTGGCGGCTGGACGATTCCTGGCCCCAGACACGCCAAACCACTGACCCCGCGCCACAGGGCGTTTCCAGCCGGGTTGCGGTTTTTAACAGCGGCAGCACTTCATCGGGCAACTGCGTTTCGGAGTTGGCGGCGGAAAGAATCGTTGAGCGGGGCATGGCGTGTTTATACCGAAATGGTCTGTCGCGTCAGTCAAACAGCGACTCAAAACCATTGACAGGCTCAAACCGCTTATTGCGAAAGCACAGACGCGTTGGGCCCGGCAGCGCCTGCTCGCGCACCGAATGGCGCGCGTCGCCGGGGTAGCAGATCACACGCTCGCCGTGCTGATCAAAGGGCTCGGGCTGGATCAACGGCGGCAGGCGAACCCGCGCGGCGGCCAATACGCTGTGCACATTGGCGTGGCGCGACAGATGTGCCAGGCTCATGATCTGCGGCGGCGCAAGCTCGATCTGGCCAGCCCAATACTGCTGCAACGCGCTGCGCGGGCTGAGCCAGATGCTCTCGGTGGTTTCAAAGTTGTCGTGGCTTGCCACCTGGCCGGCCGGCACCGCCGCCACAAAAAAACGGGTGTCAAATCGCTTGTTCATAACCGAGGGCTGGGTCGGCGTGACCCAGCGCGACCAGGGCACAAGGCTGTGAGTCTGCAGGCGCAAGGCCATGCGCGCCAGCACCACGTTAAAACCCCGGCCTTCGCGCAAAAACGCGGCAGCCCGCGCGCACTGGTCCACAGACGCATCAGACGGCGTGCCAGAGTCTTGCGCAAACAGCACACCCGATTCTTCAAAAGCTTCGCGCAACGCCGCCACATACAGAGCGCCGGCTGTGCGTTCGTCAATGTCGGCCTCGTTCAGGCCGGCATGCAGCGCGTGCAGGGGCTGGTCCAGATGCGCGCGCATGTCCAGTTCGGCGTCGGCTGCATCGACCTTGCCGCCCGGAAAGACATAGGCGCCGCCCAGCACATCGGACAAGCCGTGGCGCTTCATCAGGAACACCTCCAGACCGCTGGGCGCATCGCGCAGCAAGACCACCGTGGCGGCCGGGCGTGGCGCACTGGTGATGGTTTCCCTATTCAATTCCATGATTTACTTTCATTGCTTGCTAGCTGCCTGCAGACTTGGGCTAAAACCAAACTTTCACACGAATCAGGCTATAGCCCGCTTACTCATTGCGCAAACAGCTATTGAATCCATAGCAGACACACAACACAAAACTCAACTTCTGCTGTGTTTCTGGCTCGACCCGCGCGCGCTGGCAACGGGATATTTGTCACCATTGACGATCATCTTCAGCCGCGCCGCCTCGACCAGGTCAATGTTCAGCTGGTCGCACAGCTGCAGCAGATACAGCAAGACATCTGCCGCCTCGGCGGCCACTTCGGCCTTCTGCGGCGCGGCAAGCTGGCGGCTTTGCGCTTCGGTCAGCCACTGAAAATGCTCAAGCAATTCAGCCGCTTCCACGTTGAGGGCGCACGCCAGGTTCTTGGGCGAGTGAAACTGCGGCCAGTCGCGCGCCTGGGCAAAGTCGCGCAGGGCCTGGGTAAGGGTTTGCAGGTCTGTAGGCATGTTGGGTTTTGGCTGTAGGTCAACGGTGCACGGAGGTAGCTCAATTTTCGGAATAAATAGAGCTCTAGCCCATATAGAACGGACGCAAGCAGCTATCAAAACAATAGCTATTCCTTGCTCACCTTGCCACGCATCTCCTTGGTGGCGGAGCGCTGGCTTTTGCTTTCAAGGCGACGCTGTTTGGAGCCGTAGGTGGGCTTGGTGGCACGCCGCGGTTTGGGCGGATTGGACACGCCGTCGACCACTTCCTGCAGCCGCGCCAGCGCATCGGCGCGGTTCATCTCTTGCGTGCGGTGCTGCTGCGCTTTCAACACCAGCACGCCTTCTTGGGTGATGCGGCTGTCGCTCAGGGCCAGCAGGCGTTCCTTGATCTCATCGGGCAACGACGAGGCGCTGATATCAAAGCGCAGATGCACCGCGCTGGAGACCTTGTTGACGTTTTGCCCGCCCGCGCCTTGCGCCCGGATGGCGCTGATGTCCACCTCGCGCTCATCGACGGGAAACTTTAGCGGCAAGGCCATAGGTCAGATATGTCAGCTGTTTCAGCGCTGGTCAAACCAGAAAAATCAGACCGGCTGGCTCAGTTCGGCCAGGCCGGCCAATCCGGCAATAGCCAGGGCATAGCCCTTGACACCAAAGCCGGCCATCACGGCTTTGGCAGCCGGTGAGATGTAGGAGTGATGGCGAAAGGCCTCGCGCGCGTGCACGTTGCTGATGTGCAGCTCAATCAACGTCACGCCCGCCCCCTTGATGGCGTCGTGCAAGGCCACGCTGGTGTGCGTGTAGGCACCGGCATTGAGCACCACGCCCGCCAGCGTACCGGTGGCCTGCGCCCGCCCGGCCTCGTGAATCGCATCGATCAGCACGCCTTCGTGGTTGCTTTGGCGAAAGTCGAGCTTGAAGCCCTGCGCGGCGCAGGCCGTGACGCACAGCGCCTCTACATCGGCCAGCGTTTGCGAGCCGTACACGGCAGGTTCGCGCGTGCCCAGCAAATTGAGGTTGGGACCGTTGAGGACCAGGACTGTTTTCATGAGAGCGCGTCTTTCTGTTCAGTTGTCCCAATTATCAGGGCGTCACTGTCTCAACGCTGTCAAAAAAGCTTTCAAGCAAGCGGGCGAAGGCCTGCGGCTGCTCTACCGCGCTGAGGTGCGCGGCCTCCAGCGTGCGCAACTGTGCACCGGTGATGCTGTCCACGATGGCCTGCGACAAGGCCAGCGGGGTGGCTTCATCGCGGGTGCCCGCAATCACCAGCGCCGGGCAAGCAATGTGGGCGTTGCTGGCGCGAAAGTCGATGCCAGCAACCGCCTGGCAACTGGCGGCGTAAGCGGCTGCGTCGGTTTTTTCAAGCTGCAGGCGCAAGCTGGCCACGCGCTGCGCGCCACCGCCGGCCTGGTCGGCGCGGAACTCCGGCGTGAACCAGCGCTGCATGGCGCCGTCGGCAATGGCCGCGACACCCTGCGTACGCACCAGGCTGATGCGCGCCTGCCACAGTGCGCGCGCCGCATCGTCGTAGTGGTTGGCGGCGTTGGCAATCACCACGCTTTTGAGCAACTGCGGCTGACTTGCCGCCAGCAATTGCGCCACCATGGCGCCCATGCTCAGTCCGACAAAATGCACGGCGCCTGGCGCCTGCGCGCGAATCAGCTCGGTCGCGTCCTTCGCCAGCAGGCCCATGGTGTACGGCCCGGGTACCACTTCCGATTGCCCATGGCCGCGCTGGTCGTAGCGCAGCACCGTGTAGCGGGTCTGCAAAATCGCGGCCACGCCATCCCACATGCCGAGGTCGCAACCGAGCGCGTGACTGAGCACAACGACTGGCCCCTGCCCTTGCTTGGTCCAGTGCAGCAGTGGTTTTTTCATGGATCATCTCTGTTGGTTTTTTTTGACGCGCCCAGCTCAAGCCTTGGCTGCCAGCAGACCTTTTTCACGCAGAATTTCGCCCGCCACCGAAAACGCGTGGTTGGCAGCCGGCACGCCGCAATAAATAGCCGCCTGCAAGATGACTTCCTTGATGTCATCGGGCGCGAGGCGGGACTCTGGCGGGCCATCCAGGCCGGCGCGAACGTGCAGGGCAAACTCTTCGTAGGCGCTCAAGGCGATCAGGGTGGACAGCACCATCAGGCGCCGCGTCTTGTCGCCCAAAGCCGGCCGGCCCCAGACTTCATGCCACGCGTAGCGCGTGATCAGGTTCTGAAACTCGCCATTGAAGTCATTGCTGCTGGCCAGGGATTTATCCACCCACGCCTCACCCAGCACGCGGCGGCGATTAAGCAGGCCTTTGTCGTAGTCATTCATGGCTCGTTTCCCTTCAAAAATGGCTGATTTAATCCCATGCGCAACATGATCTTGAAAAGCAACATTTGCTACTATTTTTATAGCTGCTTACGCCCGTGCTTATTGGACTTAAGGCCTATTTTATCAATTTTTTGTACATACTCATAATCAGGCGTCGGGTCCGATTACCCCGCGATAACAAGAGACTCTGTCATCCCGGGCTCGACCGCCGGCCAGCCGCACACAGCGCAGCCCTTCTGCCTCCATGCAGCGCTGCGCTTTTCGGCATCGCGGCAGGCATGACCGCCAGGGCTGAAAGAAATGTCAGCAGCTTTCATGAGCATCCCGCACAATCGTTCAGCCTGTCCACGCACCCCATGCACGCCCGCCATTTCATTCAACTGATCGCCCTGTCCGCTCTTTGGGGCGCCTCCTTTCCCCTGCTGCGCATTGCCAGCCCCGCCCTCGGCCCGTGGCTGCTGGCGGGCTTGCGTTGCCTGCTGGCCGCGGTGGTACTGGCCGTGCTGATGCGCGCCTTGCGTCAGCGCTGGCCAGCACGCGCCGCCTGGCCGCGGCTGGCACTGCTGAGCCTGCTCACCGTGGTCACGCCCTTTGTGCTGTTCAACTGGGCCGCGCTGGTGATTCCGGCGGGCTATTCGGCCGTACTCAACGCCACCGCGCCGCTGTTCGGCGTGCTCGGCGCTGCCGTAGCTGGCGAGGAGAGGCTCAGCGCCCGGCGCTTGCTGGGATGCGCCGCCGGTTTTACGGGAGTGGCGCTGTTGGTTCAACTCGGGCCTGTGGCGGTCACCCCCCAGGTGGTGCTGGCCGCGCTGGCCTGTACCGTGGCGGCTGCCAGCTATGGTTTTGGCGCCATCCTGATGAAACGCGCCACGCTGGCTTATTTCCCGCTGCCGGCATCTGCCGCGGTGCATGTGGCAGCCACGCTGATTTTGCTGCTGCCGGCCGGCCTGGCCGCGCCTGCCGCACAGCCCACGCTGGGCGCCCTGCTGGCGGTGACGGTGCTCGGCACCATTACCTCGGGCTTTATGTACTGGATCAGCATGCGGCTGATGCGCGAAATTCCGGCCAGCGCAGCCACGTCGGCGGCCTTCATGATTCCGCTGTTTGGCGTGACCTGGGGCGGGCTTTTCCTGGCCGAGCCGGTGACTGCCAGCATGCTGCCCGGTGGCCTGCTGGTGCTGGCGGCCACGGCGCTGATCACCGGTTTTAACCCTTTTCGGCGTGCGCCGGCCAAGCCCTGACAGGCCCTGCGCGCAAAAATTCAGCCGCGCTTGCGCATGATGTCCGGCGTGTTGACCTGCACATCGGCATTTTGTGCACGCTGGCGCAAGGCGTGCTCCATCACCACCAGCGCCAGCATGGCCTCGGCAATCGGCGTGGCCCGAATGCCGACACAGGGGTCGTGCCGGCCTTTGGTCACCACCACGGCGGGCTGGCCGGCAGTGTCAATCGACTCGCGCGGCGTGATGATGGAACTGGTCGGCTTAATGGCAATCGACACCTCCAGATCCTGCCCGGTGCTGATGCCGCCCAGCACGCCGCCGGCGCTGTTGGACTTGAAGCCGTCAGGCGACAACGCGTCACCGTGCGTGCTGCCTCGCTGTGTCACGCTGGCAAAGCCGGCACCAATTTCCACGCCCTTGACCGCATTGATACCCATCATGGCAAAGGCAATGTCGGCGTCAAGCTTGTCAAACAGCGGCTCGCCCAGGCCGACCGGCACGCCGCTGGCCGTCACGCGGATGCGCGCGCCGCACGAGTCGCCGGCCTTGCGCAAATCGTCCATATAGGTTTCCAGCCCGGAGACGTCCGCCACAGGCGCAAAAAACGGATTGCCGGCCACATGCTCCCAGGACTCGAATGGAATCGTGATATCGCCAATCTGCGTCATGCAGCCGCGAAAGGTGGTGCCATATTTCTCCAGCAGCCATTTTTTGGCCACCGCACCGGCGGCCACCATGGGCGCTGTCAGGCGGGCCGACGCCCGGCCGCCACCGCGCGGATCGCGCCGGCCGTATTTGTGCAGGTAGCTGTAGTCGGCATGGCCAGGGCGGAAGGTTTCCAGAATGTTGCCGTAGTCCTTGCTGCGCTGGTCGGTGTTTTTGATCAAGAGGCAAATCGGCGTGCCGGTGGTTTTGCCCTCATACACACCCGACAGGATGGCCACCGTATCAAGTTCGCTGCGCTGCGTGACGTGTCGGCTGGTGCCGGGCCGGCGCCGGTCCAGATCGGTTTGAATATCGGCCTCGCAAAGCGACAGCCCGGGCGGGCAGCCGTCAATCACGCAGCCAATGGCCGGGCCGTGGGATTCACCAAAGTTGGTGACTGCAAATAGGGATCCGATGGTGTTGCCGCTCATGGCGAAGATTATCCCAGACGGATCGGCAGCTGCGGCTCCTCGAATCCCCACGGCGCAGCCATGGTCTGCCGGTTCTACCAAGCCGAATCACGCCGAATAAAGGCGTTCTAGAAAAAATTCAGCCCCTTGAGCATCACGATCAGGATTAGCAGCGGCGAGACACAACGCAGCAGGTAAAAAACCGCGCGCGCCAGCTTTTCATTGTGTAGTTGCCCGTGGTTGCCCAGCGCCAGCCGAAACTTTTTAAAGCCCCAAACCCAGCCGACAAACAACGCGATAAAGATTCCCCCGGCCGGCAAAATGATGTTGGATGACACGAAATCAAACAAATCAAACATGGTCAGACCAAACAGCTTGAAGTCGGCCAACGCGCTGTTGCTCAGCGCGCAGCTTGCGCCCAAAAGAATCAGCAATAAAACGGTGAACACGGTAGCCCTGGCACGCGAAAGTCCAAAACGCTCGTGCAGGATCACCACGGGCACTTCCATTAACGACAGCATGGCGCCGGTTGCGGCAACGGCGGCGAGCAGAAAAAAGGCGAGCATCAACCCCTGCCCCAACGGGATCTGGGAAAACACCGCCGGAATGGTAATGAACACCAGCGCCGGGCCGGCCGCCGGCGCAAACCCGAAGGTAAAAACCGCCGGGAAAATCGCAATACCCGCCAGCATCGAGACGCACAGGTCGGCACTCATGACACGCAAAGTGGTCAGAGGTATGTTCTGGTCATCGCGAAAATAGCTGCCATAAGTCATCATGGTGCCCATGCCGATCGACAGTTTGAAAAAAGCCAGCCCCATAGCCGTCAGCACCACCGAAGCGCTAATTTTGCTGAAGTCAGGCTTGAACAGGAATGCCAGGCCTTCAGCCGCCTTATCGAGCGACAAGCTGACCACGCACAGCAGCAACAGCAGCAAAAACAAGACTGGCAGCAGTTTCTTGGTCATGGCCTCAATGCCCTTGGTGACACCCAACAGCAAGATGCTGCCGATAAAAACCAGCACGCCCCACTGCCACAGCAGCGATTGCAGCGGATCACTGATCAACGCGCTGAAAGCCGCCTCGGTCACCCGTGGATCGCTGCTGAGGATGGAGCCGCGCATCGCCTTGACCACGTAGGCAAAGACCCAGGCGACGACTTCGGAATAAAAAGACAGAATCAAAAAGGCCGCCAGCATGCCGGCCGCGCCTATCAGCCACCAGGGTTGCCCTTTGGGAGCCAGGGCTTGCAGGGCAGAAATGGGATTGGCTTTGGCCTGGCGCCCGAGCGTGATCTCGGCAATCATCACCGGCAGCCCGATCAACAGCGTTGCCAGCAAATAGACCAGCAAGAAGCCCGCGCCGCCATTGGCGCCCGTCAGGTACGGAAACTTCCAGATATTGCCGAGACCGACAGCCGAACCGAGGGTGGCGGCGAGCACGCCAAAACCGGACGAAAAGCCGGCCCGAGAGAGACCAGTCAGGCCTGGTGCGTGTCGCACCGTGGTATTTTTTTTATTCATGGGGCGCGGCATTTCAAGGAAAAACCCGAAATTCTGGCGGTTCACTTTTTCTTTTCAACGCCAGCCTGGCTGTTGCGCATGCGACGGAAAGCGCGCATTCATGGCTTTGATCAACGGGATGGCTGGTGTCAATTTTGAGGCTTGACCAAGGGCCCGACAGCGCCCGCCAAATTGGAGCTCAGCGCCTTGCGGTACTCCGCGACATAAAACTCTACCGCCTTATCCTGATCTTGCTCGGTACCTTGACCGGACACGAAATTGAAGGCGTTGTAGCGACCGGCGGCGAACAGAATTGCGGCGCTGATTTCCCCAGGGTTTCCCTGTTCGGCCATTCGGTTGGCAAGAAAAATAAACTCGTCAACGAGCTTCAAAAATTCTGGAGAGTAGGCCATGACAATCTTTTCCTGGGTTTAACGATAAAAAGCTTCGACTTTGCCTTTAATCTTTATCAGCAGCGGATGGCCTTTGCGGTCCACCGTCTTGCCCGCAGGCACCTTGATCCAGCCTTCGCTGATGCAGTACTCCCCGACATCGAGACGCTCCTTGTCGTTCAAGCGAATACCGATGTCATGCTCGAACACCGCTGCGACGTGATGGGGACTGCGCGGGTCAATCGACAGATGGTCGGGCAGAGGAGGGAATTGAGTAACTTCATTCATGGGTATTTTTTTCCAGTTAACGTAAATCGCTCCCCATTTTCCCCGGATTTAGTGCTTTTCTGGTCTGGCGCGCCGGTAACATGGTTGAAGACCTGAATCAGACTTGTACGGCTCCGTCAACAAATTTGAACAATTTGATCTCGGTCAATTCAGATCATAAATAGCAGTGGCGGTCGCTCAGGCGCTGACAGCCCGGGTGTATAACCTCGCCTGCTGTGGGTCATCACGTCGTAGTGTGACCCAACAATTCAGACCCACTCAAAGCGCATGCAAGCGCAAATCTTAAGGAGCATCCATCATGGGCGCGCAATGGAAAGCAAAAGGCAAAGATCTGGCGGCCAATGCCAAGGGCCGGGTATTCGGCAAGCTGGTCAAGGAGATCATGGTGGCCGCGCGCAACGGCGCCGACCCGGCCATGAATCCACGCCTGCGACTGGTGGTGGAACAAGCCCGCAAGGTCTCCATGCCAAAAGACACGCTGGACCGCGCCCTCAAGAAGGGGGCTGGCCTGACGGACGATGCGGTCCATTTTGAGCGCGTCATTTACGAGGGCTTTGCGCCGCATCAGGTGCCCGTGATGGTCGAATGCCTGACCGACAACGTGCGGCGCACCGCGTCTGAATTTCGGGTGTTGTTCCGCCATGGCCAGCTCGGCTCCTCGGGCTCGGTGGCCTGGGACTTCGACCATGTCGGCATGATTGAGGCCGCGCCACTTGTGGCTGGTACAGATCCTGAGCTGGCCGCCATTGAGGCTGGCGCGCAGGACTTCGAGCCGGGCGGCGAAGCGGGGACGACCCTGTTTCTCACTGACCACGCCGATCTGGACCTGGTGAGCCGCGCGCTACCAGCCCAAGGCTTCAATGTCCTGTCCGCCAAGCTGGGGTACAAGCCGAAAAACCCGGTCAACCCTGACAGCCTGAGTGCGGCACATCTGGATGAAGTGGAAAACTTCCTGGCCGCCATCGATGCAAATGATGACGTGCAGGATGTCTATGTGGGCTTGGCGGGCTAAGGACTGCCTCAGCCCGTCTGGGTTGGTGAAGCCCGCAGGCAGGCGCTTCAAAGGCGCTGTTGGTGCTTGAAAACAGCGCGCCTTAAAACAGTCAGCGGCCCGCCGCCAGATCAATCGTCCTTGGCGTCTTCTTCAGCCGGCCAGTCGCGAATGTAGGCCTTGAGCATCTTGTTTTCAAAGTTTTGGCTGTCTACAACAGCCTTGGCGACGTCGTAAAAGCTGATCACGCCCATCAGCATGCGCTGGCTCATCACCGGCATGTAGCGGGCATGGCGCTCCAGCATCATGCGGCGCACTTCGTCAATCTCGGTGTCTGGCGTGCAGGTCATCGGGCAGTCGTCCATGGCGGAGCGCACCAGTGTTTTACCGATCTCACCGCCATTTTTGACGATGCAGACAAGCACTTCGCGAAAAGTCAGCATGCCGACAAGCTCGCCATGCTCCATCACGACCAACGAGCCGATGTCTTTTTCGGCCATGATCTGCGCCGCCTGGCCCAGCGGTTCGTCAGGCTGGACGGTGTAAAGGGTATTGCCTTTCACGCGCAAGATGTCAACAACCTTCATCGTTTTCTCCCCGGTTACTGCACCAGAGTAGTTCTGGCACGTTATTTTCATGGTCACGCCGCACCCTGCCAGCGTCAAATCGAAATTCAATATAGCCCACAATGAGACGCTTGCCGTAACGAATTTTACCGGCGCTCCTGCCGATGGCAATCAAATTGAAGCCGGCAACAGCGCGTCAGCCCGTTCGCTGCTACTTTCGTTTTTATATTCTGTTTGGTGCTCATTATTAAATGCGCCGGCGCCTTTTTTTTGGAGACACGCTATGCCCGGTTACTCAGATCCCGGTTTTGACACTCTCGCGTTGCACGCAGGCGCCGCGCCCGACCCGGCCACCGGCGCGCGCGCCGTGCCAATTCACCTCACCACCTCTTTTGTCTTCGAGTCCAGCGACCATGCCGCCAGCCTGTTTAACCTGGAGCGTGCAGGTCACGTCTATTCGCGCATCAGCAACCCAACCAATGCGGTACTGGAGCAGCGTGTGGCGGCGCTCGAAGGCGGCATAGGCGCGATTGCAACTGCCAGCGGCCAGGCCGCGCTGCACCTGAGCATCGCCACGCTGATGGGAGCGGGTTCGCACATCGTCGCCTCCACTGCGTTATATGGCGGCAGCCAGAACCTGCTGCATTACACGCTGCGCCGTTTTGGCATTGACACCACCTTCGTCCAGCCCGGCGACATTGACGGCTGGCGCGCCGCCGTGCGGCCCAACACCAAACTGTTTTTCGGCGAGACCGTCGGCAATCCCGGGCTGGACGTGCTGGATATGGCTACGGTGTCCAGCATTGCGCATGAGGCCGGCGTGCCGCTGCTGGTCGATTCCACGCTGACCTCACCCTGGCTGGTCAAGCCCTTTGAGCACGGCGCCGACCTGGTCTACCACTCGGCCACCAAGTTCCTGAGCGGGCATGGCACGGTGATTGGCGGCATCGTGGTCGATGGCGGATCTTTCGACTGGGCAGCCTCGGGCAAATTTCCCGAGCTGACCGAGGCCTACGACGGCTTTCACAACATGGTGTTCAGCGAGGAAAGCACGGTCGGCGCCTTTATGCTGCGTGCGCGCCGCGAGGGCCTGCGCGACTTTGGCGCCTGCATGAGCCCGCACACTGCCTGGCTGATTTTGCAGGGTATTGAAACCCTGCCGCTGCGCATGGCGCGCCACATGAGCAACACCGAAAAGGTCGTGCAATATCTGGCCGGCCACCCGCTGGTGGCACGCGTCGGCCACCCGATGCTGGAATCTCACCCCAGCCACGCGCTGGCCAAAAAACTCTTGCCGCGCGGCGCGGGTTCGGTGTTCAGCTTCGACATCAAGGGCCAGCGCGAGCAAGGCAAGGCTTTTATTGAAGCGCTCAAGGTGTTCAGCCATCTGGCCAATGTCGGCGACTGCCGCAGCCTGGTGATTCATCCGGCCAGCACCACGCACTTTCGAATGACGGATGAAGCCCTGCAAGGGGCCGGCATCACGCAGGGCACGATACGCCTGAGCATCGGCCTGGAAGACCCGGACGACCTGATTGACGACCTCAAGCGCGCGCTGAAAGCGGCAGAGAAATTGGGTCAGAACGTGGCCGAGAAAGCCGGAGCCTGAGATGCAGCTCACCGTCAACGACCACAACACTTATTGCTATACCGGCGGCAAGCCTTTCAATGCCGCGCAACCCACCGTCGTATTCATCCACGGCGTGCTTGACGACCACAGCGTCTGGATTTTGCAAAGCCGCTATCTGGCCTACCACGGCTGGAACGTGCTTGCGGTCGATCTACCGGGCCACTGCCGCAGCGCGGGCGAGGCGCCTGCCAGCGTGGAAGAAGCGGCGGACTTCATCGCCGCGCTGCTGGACGCCGCGGGCGTGCCCTGCACCGCGCTGGTGGGCCACAGCTGGGGCTCGCTGATTGCGCTGGAGGCCGCCAGTCGGCTCCAGGAGCGCGTCAGCCATCTGGTGCTGGTGGGCGCCGCCTTCCCGATGAAGGTGTCGCAGGCGCTGCTCGATGCCTCGCTGCATGAGCCGATGAAGGCGCTCACCATGATCAATGTCTTCTCGCGCAGCACGCTGGCGCCGCCGCCCTCGGCGCTGGGCCCCGGCACCTGGGTCTATGGCGCCAGCATGGCCCTGGGCCGCCGCGTGCTGGCCAGCAACCCCAAGGTCAATGTATTTCATCGCGGCTTTCAGGCCTGCGACAGCTATGCCAATGGCGAAGCTGCGATTAGAGCCATCAGCTGTCCGGTGCTGTTTGTGCTGGGTGCGCAAGACCAGATGACACCGCCCAAGGCCGCGCAAGGGCTGATTGCTGCGGCACGCAAGGCCGGCAAAAACGTGCAGGTGGTCAGCCTCGCGGTCGGCCATCGCCAGATGACCGAGGCGCCCGATGAGACGCTGTTTGCGATTCGCGACTTCATCAAGGCTTGACCCGAGCGGGGGCCTGGCCAGGAATCAATAGCCTGAATGGCAGATGGTGCAGTTGTTAGCGTGCACCTGTTGGTCGGGGTGCGCAGCAGCCGCCGCGACCAGCGCCGGCACGGCGGAAGATTCCCGGTTAGAGACCGGCTGGCGGGAAGCGCCCGATTGCATATCGTCCCCGAGCAATCCGCAGTGATCAAGAATGTCCTGCATGGACCGGCTACTGACGGGCAGGGGCTCGACGGCCAGGGCGCTTTGCAGGCAGGCGTTGCCGCGCAACTGCAAGAGAGGCAAGGCGCGCGACAAGCTCTCGCGCGGGCTGAAAACGACGCGAACCGGCGCCTGGTAAGACGCCACGTTGTAAGCCTGTGAATCGGTCGCATAGTCAGCCCGCTCGGCCAGCGCCGGGCTGGAGCAAACAAGCGATGCAGCCAAGAGAGAAAACGTGAACAGCTGCCCGTTTTGCACCCCAGCGCTCTTGCTGACAAGCTGTTGAGAAGTTTTCGAGGCGCATTGCAGTCTTTGCGCATCCGAGCAGCAAACGGGGCTTTCCATACCGCTTCGACGGGGAATTCGACAGTCACTTTTAGGGCACGGCATTGGACGGCTCCAGTAAAGGACAAAGATACGGCCCTTCGCCCGACGCCAATGAGGCAAACAGGCGGCATTTATTCGCGCTTTGTGCCGGTGTTCACTGCAAACGCACTGCGTATTGCTTTTGGCCCGATACATTTACTGACATTTGTGTAGCAAAGCTTGGCTTTGAAGAGGTCTCCGAAAATCTGTTTGCTATTAAAAATGGAGCACTTCACGCTCGGTGTACTTGGGTTAGAGGTATTTTTAGCTGCTGAAATTGATGAGTTCCTGCGCTTTGAGCCGTCCAACCAGCTGAGCAACCGACGCGCGAGTCAACGCGCGTATAGGGCTAAGCCTGGCGCGGCTCGAAGGTCGGGTGGCGATGAACCGAATCCTTAGGCGCTTTCCGGCTTACCGCTTGAGCGGCGCCTTGCGTCGCGGAGGTCGTGCGCGTTTTCGGGGCTTTCCTAAGGCGCCGTTTGCTATCGAACGTGACCCCCGCATTTTTAAACATTTGATTATCAAATTAAAACAACAAAGTTACTTGGCTGCAAGTTTTTGAGAAGGGAGGGAGCGTCTCTGGTGGAATCGTTGATTTTTCCCAAGCGGAGGGTGCTTCGCTACGCAAGACGGTAGCGCTGGGCACAAAAATTAAGCGCTGACCCAGCGCTCTGGCGCAGTTTGCAAGCCCTGCAGCAAGTGCTGCGCAGCCGGTAAATGGGGCGTGGCCTGCAGGCCGGAGCGCGCCAGCGAATCGAGAAGGCGCGAAAGCGTGCTGGTCTGCGGTGTCAACGGGCCAAAAAACCGGGTGCCCTGGGCGTCGGCCAGCAACAACGTAGGAAAAGTCTCCACGTCCAGATCGCCAACCAGATCGGACTGGTCTTCAATGTCCAGCCAGGCAAACCGGAAGGCGGGGTAGCGCTTGGCCATCTGCGCAAAAATCAGCTGGTAGTCACGGCAAACCCCGCACCAGTCGGCGCACAGGCAGATCACCCAGCTATCAGAAATCGGCGATGAAGCTTTGGAGGCAGTGAGGTGAGGCATGCTTGGGACTGAATCAGCGGCTGCTGACCCGCCGCCTGCTTATTATTGGCCAAGGCCGCGCCCGGAGGGAAAGGTTCTTCCGAAATACCTGCTCCGAGGGATTCAGACGATCATGCCGTCTTGCGCACCTTCAGACAGGCCGCGCCCGCGCTGAGGGCGGCCTCATGGGTGGGATAAGGATGGTCGGAAGCGTCTATGCACAAATCAGCGCTGTGTTCTTGGTCCGAAAGCTGGGTGACCGACCAGTAAAAGAGGCCTTCGGAAGGCTCGTTAACCCTGACCGAGAGCAGCCCCGAGCGGGCCGTCAAACCGCTTTGCCCAGTTCGTTGCAAACATCGCGCGCGGCGGGCCCGACTTCAGCGATGGCGACGCGCAGCTCTAGTTCGCTGCAGTCCAGCGCCGCCACCCAGTAATTGACGGAATCGTCTTCGTTGATGTTGATCGGCTCGTTGGTCAGCGCATGGAGCCCGGCTGGGCGCAAAGGCAATATGGATTTCACGACTTCCTCCGTTTGGTGGTACTAGCGGTCAATGGTATACCCGCGTCAATGCAAGGTTCTGGCGGACTTTGTAAGCATTTTGCCCGCCTGTATGAAGTCTTGAGGGACAAATAAGCGTGCTTACGTTCATCGCCGCAGCTGCGTTCAGGGTCCAGAATGGCGCGCCGCGGCGGACCGCCTTAAAGCTGCGCGGGCGGTGAGCGTTTGCGCGCCCAGAACGCCTGAAGGGCCGTTTGCCTGTGTTTTGCTGGCATAGGCCTTGCACCACTTGGCCGCCAGACCGGAAGTGATGGCAAAAACGATTAATTTTTTCAACATGTGCTGACCTTTATAAGTAGGCTAGTAGAGTGAAAGATGACCGCCGTATCGGGGCTAATCACCCTACCCAGCCCAATCAAAAAGGATCATAAAGATGCAATCGTTGTGTGGTCGTGGGCCAGTTCCACTGCCTGTTGTACGACTGGTCTGACGGAGCCGTAGTAGCTCCTTTTTTTATAGCGCGTCGCGCAGATTCATGGCGGGCCAGCGGGCTTTTTCCCATAGTTTTCTGACCGATTCGGTCTTTTCCAGTAGGAGTTGCTGCATCAGCGGCTCAAGCGCGGTGCTGGCGGGGTCTGCCAGCAGCAGGTAGCGCGACTCGGCACCGTGCGCGTCCTTGAGCTGACCGACCCAATCAAGCGCCTCCAACGTCTCCAGCACCGGTTCAAGCTGCAGCACATCGACTTGCAGCAGTTCGGCCAGTTGCGAGGCGCTGACACCCTTGCGGGAGGAGGTCAGCGCCTTGTCCAGCTGCTGCAGCACCTCGATGGCCAGCTGAAAGTTCCAGCCCGGAGCGCTGCCGCGGCGCGTCACGCCCGCCAGCAAACTGGGCAAGTAGGCAGCGATTACCGCGCCCATCAGCACGATGACCCAGGACAAGTAAATCCAGACCAGCAGGATAGGCAGCGTGGCAAAGGCGCCGTAGACCAGCGAATAAGTGGGCACAGTGGCAAGGTAAAGGCCCAGAAGTTTCTTGGCGATGCCTATGCCGGCAGCCACAAACACGCCGCCGGACCAGGCATGCGTCCACTTGACATAGGTATTGGGGACGTAGCGAAACAGCGCGGCCATGCCGCCAGCCACCAGAAAGAACTGGACGATGTCGAGCAGGAAGCGCAGGCTGACCGGTAAAGCGCCCACCAGGCCGCGCGAGGCCGACAGCACATAAGAAGTCAGCGCCAGACTGGCCGCCAGCAGCAGCGGGCCCAGTGTGATGGCGGCCCAGTAGATCAGCACGCGCTGCGTCAGCGGCCGCGTCTTTTTGACGCGCCAGATGCCATTGAGCGTGCGGTCTATCGTCAGGATCAGCGTGATTGCGGTCACCAGCAGTACCGCCAGGCCGGCCACGCCAAGCTTGCTGGCCTGCCGGCTGAATTGCGTCAGATAGCCCAGTACCTGGCGCGCGATGTTGTCCGGGATCAGGCTTTGAATCAGCCAGTCCTGCAAGGCGCCCTGCAGCTTGGAAAACATCGGGAAGGCGGTAAAAACGGCCAGCGCCACGGTAAAGAAAGGCACCAGCGCAATCGAGGTGGTGAAGGTCAGGCTGCTGGCGGTCAGGCCCATGTGGTCATCACGAAAGCGGTTGCGCAGGGTGTGGGCGGTGTGGCGCCACGGAAAATGGGAGAGCTCGGCTAACAACACCTGCAAAGACTGCTGAAATTTCATCCCCGGTATCATGCCATTGAGCAAAAGAGCACCATGAACAAGACACACCAAATAGAAATGACCCGCCGGCTGGCGCTGGGCAGCCTGATCGGGCTGATTGTGCTGGGCCTGGCCTGGGAAATGTGGCTGGCGCCGATTCGTCCGGGCGGCTCGCTGTTAGCCCTCAAGGTGTTGCCGCTGTGCATCCCGCTGGCCGGTATTTTGAAGAACCGCATGTACACCTACCGCTGGGTCAGCTTGATGGTGTGGCTGTACTTCGCCGAAGGCGCCACGCGGGCCTGGAGCGAGCGCCCACCGGGCAACTACCTGGCGATGATCGAAGTGCTGCTGTGCCTGCTGCTTTTCACGGCTTGTGCCCTGCATGTGCGTATTCGGCTGAAAAATCCGCTCGTTACTGCCCCGGCAGCCGCCACCCCTGCCAGCGGGGACGCCGCGTGAACGCCGACGACGAACTGCTGCAGACCTTGCGGCAGGTCAGTGGCGCGGCGCAGGTGCTGTGCGAAGGCGACCTGACGGCCTGGGAGCAGGACTGGCGCAAACGCTTGCGCGGCAAGGCGCTGGCGGTAGTGCGGCCAGGCAGCACCGCAGAGGTCGCGGCCATAGTCAAGGCCTGCGCGGCGGCAGGCGTCTCGATGGTGCCGCAGGGCGGCAACACCGGCCTGGTCGGCGGCTCGACGCCTGACGATTCGGGTCGGCAGGTGGTGCTGAGCCTGCAGCGCATGAACGCGGTGCGCGCCATCGACACGGCCAACCTGACCATTACCGTCGAGGCCGGCTGCATTTTGCAGAACCTGCAGCAGGCCGCAGAACAGGCCGGCCTGCTGTTTCCGCTAAGCCTGGCCGCCGAAGGCAGCTGCACCCTGGGTGGCAATCTGGCCAGCAACGCCGGTGGCACGCAGGTAGTGCGCTACGGCAATGCGCGCGATTTGTGCCTGGGGCTGGAAGTGGTGACGGCGCAGGGCGAGGTCTGGGAAGGGCTGTCCGGCCTGCGTAAGGACAACACCGGCTACGACCTGCGCGACCTCTTCATCGGCAGCGAAGGCACGCTGGGCATCATCACCGCCGCCACGCTCAAGCTCTATCCCCAGCCGGCCGCCCGACTGACCGCCTGGGCCGCCGTTCCGTCGCTGCAGCATGCGGTGACACTGCTCGGGCTGGCGCACCAGCACCTGGGCGCGGGCCTGACCGGTTTTGAAGTGATGGGCCAGTTTGCCTTGAGTCTGGTCGCCAAAAACTTCCCTCAATTGCGCGTGCCGTTCTGCGAAGCGCCTGCCGAACTAGACGAAGTGGGCAGCGTGGGGGCACCGGCCGCCAGCGCCGGGCCGCCCCAAGCTAGGCCACCCCCCCCGGGGGGCAGCGAACCTCACGAAGTGGGGAGCGTGGGGGCTCCATTTTGCGTGCTGCTGGAAAACTCCGACACCGAATCCGAAACCCATGCGCGCGCGCAATTTGAGCGCCTGCTGGAAACCGCGCTAAATCAGGGTTGCGTGCTAGATGCCGTGGTCGCCGAAAACATCGCGCAGGCGCGCCAGCTCTGGCATGTGCGCGAAAGCATTCCGCTGGCGCAGGCCGAAGAAGGCCTGAACATCAAGCACGACATCTCGATCCCGGTCTCGCGCATTCCCGAGTTTGTGGCAGTCACCGATGCGCTGCTGCAACAAGCCCTGCCGGGGGTGCGACTGGTCAACTTTGGTCATCTGGGCGACGGCAACCTGCATTACAACGTACAGGCACCCGAAGGCGGCGATCAGCAGGCTTTTCTGCGCACCCATGAAGAGCAGGTCAATTCACTGGTCTATGACTCGGTAGCGCGGTTTGACGGCTCGATTTCGGCCGAGCACGGCGTCGGCAGCCTCAA
Source organism: Polaromonas sp. (assembly GCF_012927455.1). Taxonomy (GTDB): domain Bacteria; phylum Pseudomonadota; class Gammaproteobacteria; order Burkholderiales; family Burkholderiaceae_C; genus Polaromonas. The sequence goes on from NZ_JABBPE010000008.1 coordinate 204,294, forward strand.
GCTCGACAAGCTGGAGCAGCATAAATCGCCAGTGGCCCTGGGCATGATGCGGGCCATCAAGCGCGCGCTCGATCCAGACAATCTCATGAATCCGGGCCGCGTGCTGCGCATCTAAGCTGCGCGGCTGCGGGAAGGCCATGCAGGTCCATCCTGACCATGCAAATGTTTTGCGCTACTACAGCATTGGCATGCAGTCAATCAGTGTTGACAAGAGTACACTTTGTTACTAAACCGCACACCAATTTGATACAAATTGCAGCCGCAACTTATTTAGCAAGAAAGCGTGAACGCCATGGGATTTTTCAATCAGCTGTTCAATCTTGACAAGTTCGACGCGGCTTCGTCCCAGCAGCCCGCCAGCATCAACGCGCCCAGTGAAATGGGGCTGGACGCGCAAACCGTGGAGCTGGTACTGGCGGAAATCGACGTGGATGCCGCTATTGACTCCCATGAGAACTGGAAGGAACAGCTGCAAAGCGTGCTGGATGGACAACCGAGCTACCTCTTGCCCATCAATGTGGCTTGCCATGATAACTACTGCGCTCTGGGCAAATGGCTGCATGGCGCGGGCAGCCAGCGCTTTGCACACTATCCGGCATTTTCCGCACTGACATCGCGGCATCGGGATTTTCATATCGAGGCTGCCAAGGTACTAACCTATGCGCAAGGCGGCGACATGGAGAAGGCCCGCGAAACCCTTGGCGGCAGCTATCGACTGGCCTCCAGCCAGATCGTCCTGCTGCTAAAGGAACTCAAGCGCAGCTTGCGCCACTGAGCCGCTTTCCTGCGGGCGCAGCGCAAAACCGCAGTTTGTGGCGGTCACCGATGCGGTGCTGCGGCAAGCGCTGCCCGGTGTGCGGCTGGTCAACTTTGGCCATCTGGGCGACTGCAATCTGCACTACAACATGCAGGCGCCCGAAGGCGGCGATCAGCAGTCCTTTCTGCGCGCGCATGAAGAGCAGGTCAATTCACTGGTGTATGACTCGGTGGCGCGTTTTGAGGGCTCGATTTCGGCCGAGCACTGCGTCGGCAGCCTCAAGCTCGACAAGCTGGAACAGCATAAGTCGCGAGGGCCCTTGGCTGATGCGCGTCATCAAGCGCGCGCTCGACCCGAATAACCTGATGAATCCGGGCTGGGTCCTCCTGCACTGAAGCGGCAAGCGGCCGACCGGCCGCTTTCTTCGTAAATCCTTGAACGATTCATGGGATCAATGGATTTTCTGAATTCTGTTATTATTTTGAATCATTGCTTCGCATACGAATCAATGATGAATAGCACTCGGGTCGAAGGCTGCTTGCATTCCTTCATTTCAGTTACCTGCCACCGGGAACAAGGAACCGCCATGAATATCAATTTGACACACGCCAGCTCCGGTTGCAAGACAACCGCAAGCAGGCGAAGAACTACCCTTCTTGCGGGCGCGGCTATGCTGTTTACCGCACTTGCCCCAGCCGCGATGGCGCAGCCAGCCACCAGCAGCTATCCCAACAAGCCGGTGCGTTTTGTCGTGCCGTTTCCGGCGGCCAGCGCCACCGATATCGTGGCACGGACTGTCGGCCAAAAACTTGGCGACAAATGGGGTCAGCCGGTAGTCATCGAAAACCGTCCGGGTGCCGGTGGCAACCTCGGAACGGATGTTGCCGCCAAAGCCCCGAACGACGGCTACACCATTCTTTGGGGAACGGTCGCCAACGCCATCAGCGCATCGCTATACACCAAGCTCAACTACAACTTCACGCGTGATTTCGCGCCGGTCATGCTGGTTGCCAAAACCCCGCTCCTACTGGTAGCCAACAAGGAAGTTCCCGCGTCGAACGTCTCGCAGCTGATTGCCCACGCCAAGGGCCAGTCCGGCAAAATTTCCTTTGGCTCGGGCGGCATCGGTACCAGCAACCATCTGGCTGGCGAAATGTTCAACAACCTGACCGGCAGCGGCATGGTCCATGTGCCCTACAAAGGCACGCCCGCCGCCTATACCGACCTGGGGGGAGGCCGCATTGCGGTGATGTTCGACAACATCGTCGCGGCGATGCCGCAAATCAAGTCGGGACAACTCAAGGCGCTTGCTGTCACCAGCGCCAAACGCAGCGCCGCGTTGCCCGACGTGCCTACCGTCAGCGAATCAGGCCTCCCTGGCTTTGAAGCCGTGTCCTGGCTGAGCTTGCTGGTGCCCGTGGGTACACCGCAGCCGATCATCGAGAAGATCAACCGCGACGTCACCGCAGTGCTGGCTTTGCCCGATGTCCGTGAGCGCCTTGCCGCCACCGGTGCCGAACTCAGCCCGAGCACACCGGCCGATCTGGATACCTTCATTCGCAACGAAATAGCCAAGTGGGCCAAGGCCGTCAAAATTTCGGGCGCCCAGGCCGACTGAACCCGTCCTTTTTCATCCCTTCTGCAAGGAAACACCCATGAACCCGAACACCCCAAGAACCACTTTCACAGAACCAGCACGCGAAATTCCAGTGCTGATGTCTACCGACATCGTTGTCGTTGGCGGCGGAACGACCGGCCCGTTCGCAGCGATTTCCGCTGCCCGCCAAGGCAAACACGTGGTCATGATCGAGCGCTTCGGCTCGCTGGGCGGCAACCTGACACTGGGCCTGAACACCAAGCCTTCAGGCGCATTGCTCGGCGGCCTGCCGCTAGAAATCTGGAATCTTGCGCGCTCGGCCGGCGGCGCCGGTGACGACTACATGGCGCTGACCAAGACAGGTGGTGTCAAGATCGCGTCGCCCTGCGACCCCGAAATCATGAAAATCCTGCTGACGCGGCTTTGCGTCGATGCGGGCGTGCAAATCCTGTTCGAGACCTTTGTCTCTGCGCCCATCATTGAGGGCGGCGCCATCACCGGCGTCATCGTCGAGAGCAAGGCCGGGCGCCACGTCATCAACGCCAAGGTGGTTATCGACTGCTCGGCCGATGGCGACATGGCCGCCAAGGCCAATGCGCCTTTTGTGATGGGCTCGGGCGGCAGCGAAGAGACCATGCAGCCCGTGTCGATGTACTTCACGATGTCCCATGTGGACCTGCAGCGTCTGGCCGATTGGTCCCGGACCAGCGACGACATTCCTGCCCGCGCGATTCCGGACACTGCCGAAGGCCTGGGCTACGGCTTGTGGCTGACGGGCTTCAACCAGTCGCTGCGCAAGTTCCAGGAAGAAACCGGCATCAAGCTGCAGCGCGACAACATCACGCTCAAGACAGCCAACGGCCTCATGTATGTGAACGGTACGCGGGTGCAGGACGTGGATATTTTCTCGCCCGCTGAATTCAGCGCTGCCATCGTAGAATGCTACCGGCAGATCGAAGGCGTTGCGAAATTCCTGCGCGAACGTGTTCCCGGATTCGAGCACGCAGGCATTGGCCAGATTTCAGGCGCATTGGGTGTGCGCGAAACCCGCCATGTGCTCGGCGAGTACACGCTGACCGGTGACGATACGCTGCAAGGCCATTCCTTTGCAGACAGCATCGCCGCTGATGCCTCGGCCCTTGACATCCATGACCCCAAGGGCGGCGACGTGGACTTTCGGGGCCTGCCTCCCTATGAAATCCCCTACCGCTGCATGGTGCCACTGAAAATAGAGCAGTTGCTGATTGCAGGCCGGGCGATTTCAGCCGACCACACTGCCCATGCCCGCTCGCGCAACATGCCCGCCTGCATGGCGACCGGCCAGGCCGCAGGCATTGCTGCCGCGGTTGCCATCGACGAAGGCGTGACTGTGCGCAAAGTGCCGGTTGCCAAAGTCCAAGCCATCTTGCGTTCGCTGGACATGCCACTTCATGCCAGCGAAATTCGTGACGACAAAGCGCGCTCCGCGCAAGAAACCATTCAGGCCTGATGCGCAAGATCGTCGACTACTACCTCAGCGTTGCCAGTCCGTGGACCTTCCTAGGCAGCGAGCGTTTCATCAGCATGGTGCGACGCACCGATGCCGTGGTCAATGTCAGTCCGCTGGATTTCAGCCGGCTGCTTGCGGCATCCGGCGGGTTGCCTTACCAGCAACGATCTGCGCAGCGGGCAAGCTATCGGCAGGTAGACCTCGCGCGCTGGCGTGACCGGCTTGGCATCCCGCTCAAGCTTGAGCCGAAGTTCTATCCTGTTGATCGGGAGCCCGGCAGCCGCATGGTGGTGGCGGCGGCCTGTGCGTTGGGTCAATTGGCTGCACTGGAGCTGTCACATGCCGTGCTGCGGGCCATCTGGCAGGAAGACAGCGACATTGCCAACTGGCCGACACTCGTTGCGGTGGCCCGCGAAGCCGGTTTCGATGGCAAGGCGCTGGCCGACGCCGCGCAAGGGCCGGGCATGGCCCAAGCCTGGCAGCGCAACACGGACCGGGCCATAGAAGCCGGGGTTTTCGGAGCTCCGACCTGGGTGGTCGAAGGCGAGCGCTTCTGGGGCCAGGACCGGCTTGACTTCCTCGAAGAAAAGCTGAGCGAAGAATGATTGTTTGACATCAAGCCTGCCGGGGGGGGCTCAGGCTGTTTTCGGCGCCTGGCCGATAGCCCAGCCCGCGTGAAATCGTCATGGCTGCGCGAAGGACTTCGTCCTTGACCGCGCCTTCGAGCTCGCCCATGGCGGGAATCGACTCATAGTCAGACACATTGACACCGGCCACAATGCGTCCGCTTGCGTCGCGCACCGGCGCGGCCACGCTGTGCAGACCTTCGGCAAACCGGGAACGGTAGGCCACATAGCCCATGCTGCGCTGCGCTGCCAGTTCCTTGTAGAGCGCATCGGCATCGGCAGGCGCATGCGCAAATCGCTCGCGCAGGTTGACGCCCTTGAAAAACTGACGCAATTCTTCGAGCGAGCTGTCGAACATCAGCGCATGACCGATCGTGGTAGTGTGAATCGGCATGCGCGTGCCCACCGTGACATTGCTGCGCAGCCGGTGGCGCGATGGCGCCTTGAGCACATAAACAATCTCCCGGCCGTCCTGAATACCCAGGTGGGCCGAGGCGTCTGCACGGTCTCGGAGGTCTTCAAGGATCGGACGCGCCACCTCGACCAGGTCGAGCGAGCCCAGATATTCAAAACCCAGCGACAGCAAATTAATGCCCAGTTGGAACGCATTCGAATGCGGCGCCCGCTGGAGATAGCCATCAGCCTCCAGCGTGTAAACCAGGCGAAATGCGGTGGCGCGGGTCATACCCAACTCGCGAACGATTTCCGGCAAGGCGATTACCCGGCGATCGGGCTTGAAAAGCCGCAAAATTGCCATTCCTCGCCGTAGTGCCGGCACGATGTACTGGTCGGTATCGACCTTGGTTTCAGTACTGTGTTTTGCGCTTGGGATGGCGGCCATCGGTATCCTGACTTACTTCATGTTCGCGAGTATCCAGTGTAATTGGCTGAACGCACATGACGCCTCTGCCAGGACAGCATAATTGGGGCCATGATCCGCCCCATCCGCTCCCAGTACGAAGACTTCATGCGCCATGTGGCCACGCAAGGCGTCTTCAAGGCCGACCGCACCGGCACCGGCACCCAAAGCGTGTTCGGCTACCAGATGCGCTTTGACCTGAACGAAGGCTTTCCGCTGGTGACGACCAAAAAAGTCCACCTCAAGTCCATCGTGCAAGAACTGTTGTGGTTTCTGACGGGATCGAGCAACAACAACTGGCTTAAAGAACGTGGCGTCAGCATCTGGGACGAATGGGCGCGTGAAGATGGCGACCTGGGACCGGTGTACGGCGTGCAGTGGCGCAGTTGGCCGACACCCGACGGCGGCCATATCGACCAGATTGCCGAAGTAATCAAGACCCTCAAGACCAACCCCGATTCGCGCCGCATCATCGTCAGCGCCTGGAACGTGGCCGAGCTCGACAAGATGGCGCTTATGCCTTGCCACGCCTTCTTCCAGTTCTACGTCGCGCCTTCGCAGGTAGCGGGTCAGCCGGGCAAGCTCAGCTGCCAGTTGTACCAGCGCAGCGCCGACATCTTCCTCGGTGTGCCCTTCAACATTGCCAGCTACGCGCTGCTCACGCACATGGTGGCGCAGCAGTGCGGTCTGGCGGTGGGCGACTTCATCTGGACCGGCGGCGATTGCCACGTCTACAGCAACCACGCCGAGCAGGTCGAGCTGCAGCTGAGCCGCGCGCCCCTGCCCTACTCGACGCTTAATATAAAGCGTCACCCCGACTCGATCTTCGACTACCAGTTCGAAGACTTCGAGTTCCTGGACTACCAGCACCACCCGGCCATCAAGGCGCCGGTGGCGGTTTGAGGGATCGAGGATGCAAATCCACGGCATCAGCCACATCACTTTTATCGTGCGCGCCATTGATCGCATGGCGAAGTTCTTATGCGAAGGCCTGGGCGCGTGTGAGGTCTACGACAGCGCAAAGAAGAATTTCTCGCTCTCGCGCGAGAAATTCTTCATGCTGGGCGGGGTCTGGCTGGCCGCCATGGAAGGCGAACCGCCCATCGAGCGCAGCTACCGGCATTTGGCATTCAAGGTTGACGAGGCCGACCTTGCGGCTTTCGAAGCCAGACTCCGCGCGATCGGAGCGCAAGTCAAGGAGCCGCGGCCACGCGTACCGGGTGAGGGTCAATCGCTGTATTTCTACGATTTCGACAATCATCTGTTCGAACTTCACACCGGAACACTGCAACAGCGACTTGATCGCTACGACACATGAAAACGCCCAATCGACCCAGCATCAACCTGATTTACGCCCGCGCCGCCAACGGCGTGATTGGTCATGAGGGCACCATGCCCTGGCATTTATCGGAAGACCTGGCGCATTTCAAAGCGCTGACCATGGCCTGCCCGGTCATCATGGGGCGCAAGACCTGGGATTCGCTGCCGCCCCGGTTTCGCCCGTTGCCCGGCCGCACCAATGTCGTGATTACCCGGCAGGCCGGCTGGCAAGCGCCTGGCGCCGAGCCGGCAGCCAGCCTGGACCAGGCCTTAAAGCTGTGCGGGCAGGCTGAAGAAGTCTGGGTCATAGGCGGCGCGCAAATTTTTGCGCAAGCCGAGCCGCTGGCAGGCCGCATCGAGGTCACCGAAATTGCCCAGGACTTTGCTGGCGATGTCTTTGCGCCCCGGCTGGGGCCTGAATGGGTCGAAGCGGCGCGGGAAGATCAGGTATCTTCTACGGGGTTGAAATTCAGCTTTATTACCTATAGCAAACACAAAAGGAATTGATATGTCAGAAGGCGGATTTCACGTACACGGACCGCACGACCACGAGCTGGAGCATGCCGCGCAAGGCGGGCACGGCGCGCATGAAAAAGAAGGCGGCGGCATGATTGCGCAGATCGCGGTGGTCACTGCCATCATCGCCACGGTGGGGGCGCTGTTTTCCTACATGGGCGGTGCCACGCAGGCCAATGCCGGCCTGTATAAAAACAACGCGGCCATCAAGAAAACCGAAGCCTCCAACCAGTGGAACTACTTTCAGGCCAAGAGCACCAAACAGTCGCTGGCCGAATTTGCCCGCGACCTGGCGCCAGACGATAAAAGGGCCAGCTACCAAGGCAAGATCGATCGTTACGAAAAAGAAAAAGCCGAGATCAAAACCGGCGCCGAAAAACTCGAAAGCGAGGCCACTACCTGGGACAAATCGTCCGACGAGCAGATGCATCAGCACCACCGCTGGGCGCAAGCCACCACGGTGCTGCAGGTTTCTATTGCCCTTGCGGCCATTGCCCTGCTGACGCGCAAGAAGTGGGTGGAGTACGCAATGTTCGCCCTGGCCGCGGTCGGTTTGATCTTAGGCGCTTTGGCGTCGCTACATATTTGATAGCTACTTACGCCCGTACCTATTGGGCTACAGCACTAAAACACCATGAAAATCGCGACCTGGAACATTAACTCGCTGACGGTGCGGCTGCCGCAAGTGCTTGACTGGCTGGCTGCCAACCCGGTCGATGTGCTGTGCCTGCAGGAGCTCAAGCTCAGCGATGACAAGTTCCCCTTGCAAGCGCTGGCGGACGCGGGCTACCAAAGCGCGGTGTTCGGTCAGAAGACCTACAACGGCGTGGCGATTTTGAGCCGCTCGCCAGCGCGCAACATCGTGAAAAACATCGTGGGTTTCACTGACGAGCAATCGCGCGTGATTGCCGCCACCATCGACATGCCGGCTGGCGAGCTCCGCGTCGTCAACGGTTATTTCGTCAACGGCCAGGCGCCGGGCAGCGAGAAATTTGAGTACAAGATGCGCTGGTTGACCGGTCTGCGCGACTGGCTGCGTGACGAACTGGCAGCGCATCCCCATCTGGTGCTGCTGGGCGACTTCAACATCACTTTTGACGACCGCGACAGCTACGACCCGGTGGCCTTGCACGAAACCATTCACCACACCAGCGAAGAGCGCCAGCATTTTCAGGCGCTGATTGACCTGGGCCTGACAGACGCTTTCCGGATGTTTGACCAGCCTGAGAAAAGCTACTCGTGGTGGGACTACCGGGAGATGGCTTTCCGGCGCAACCGCGGACTGCGCATTGATCACATTCTGGTCAGCGAAGCCCTCAAGACGCAGGTCGCCAGCTGCGTGATTGACAAGCTACCGCGCAAAAACGAGCGGCCCAGCGACCACGCGCCGGTCGTGGTGGAATTTAAAACGCTATAAATTTAATAGCAGCTTGCGTCCGTTTTTTCTGCAGCGTGGGAGACATCGGCCGCCGCGCCGGGCCGCCCCAAGCAAGGCCAGCCCCCCCCTCGGGGAGCAGCGCATTACACGAAGTGAAAAGTGTGGGGGCCACATTTATTCCAGATTCAGCTCCTGAATCTTGCGCGTGATGGTGTTGCGGCCAATGCCGAGTTTTTGTGCCGCCTCGATGCGGCGGCCGCGCGTGCTCTGCAAGGCGGTCTGGATCAGCCGGGATTCAAAACGCCGCGTCAGCACATCCCACACGTCGGTGCGCCCGCTGACCAGCAAGGCCGTGGCCTCGGCTTCCAGTCCGCTTTCCCAGGTCTCCCAAGCTTGCACTCTCTGCCCACTAGCCGGGTTTGGCCCGTCGGCTGAAAAACTGCCGGCCGCCGGCTGCTCTGCCGCTGCGGCATGAGCCGCATGAACTGCGGACTCCCGGTCCAGCAGCTCAGCCCAATCGGCTTTGGCCACCGCGGTTTTTTCGGCCGATGCCGGCGCCCGTCCCAACTCCGGCGCCAGTTCTGGCGTGACGCTCAGCACTTCGGGCGGCAGGTCTTTGGGCTCTATCACCTGCGCCGGCGCCATCACGGTTAGCCAGTGGCAGATATTTTCAAGCTGCCGCACATTGCCGGGAAAGTTAAACTGGCTTAACCGCTGCAGCGCCGCATCGGCGATGCGCTTGGGCTCCACCCCGAGCTGCTTGGCGCTTTGCTGCAAAAAATGCCGGGTCAGCATGAAAACATCTTCGCGCCGTTCGCGCAAAGCGGGCAGGCGCAGCCGGATCACGTTGAGGCGGTGAAACAGGTCTTCGCGAAAGCCTCCATCCTTGACGCGCTGCTCCAGGTCCTGGTGCGTCGCGGCAATCACGCGCACATTGGCCTTGACGGCGCTGTGCCCGCCCACGCGATAAAAGTGGCCGTCGCTCAGCACCCGCAGCAGGCGCGTCTGCAGGTCATACGGCATGTCGCCGATCTCATCAAGAAACAGCGTGCCGCCGTCGGCCTGCTCAAAGCGGCCGCGCCGCATCGTCTGCGCGCCGGTGAAGGCGCCACGCTCGTGGCCAAACAGCTCGCTTTCCAGTAAATCCTTGGGGATGGCGGCCGTGTTGATGGCGATGAAGGGGCCATTGGCGCGCGGCGAGTGCTTGTGCAGCGCGCGCGCCACCAGTTCCTTGCCCGAGCCTGATTCGCCGGTGATCATCACCGTCACCATGCTCTGGCTAAGCCGGCCAATAGCTCTAAAAACGTCTTGCATGGCAGGCGCCTGGCCCAGCATTTCCGGGGCGGCGGCCATGCGTTCTTCAGCGACTTCCTCGCGCTGGCTTTCTTCCACCGCGCGGCGTATCAGCTCGACAGCCTTGGGCAGGTCGAACGGCTTGGGCAGGTATTCAAACGCGCCGCCCTGAAAGGCCGACACGGCGCTGTCCAAGTCTGAGTAAGCCGTCATGATGATGACCGGCAGGCCAGGCAGCTTGGCCTTGACCTTTTCCAGCAGATCCAGACCGGAGCCGCCCGGCATGCGGATGTCGCTGACCAGCACTTGCGGGCCGTCGTCTTCGGTGGCGACTTCGAGCGCCGCCAGCACTTCACGCGGGTTAGTGAAGCTGCGTGTGGGCAGGTCCTCACGCAGCAAGGCCTTTTCCAGAACAAACCGGATGGACTGGTCATCATCAACAATCCAGATCGGTTTCATGCGTCTTGTCCTTTTGCAGCTAGAGCTATTCGCGCCGCTAGCGCTTGTCCGTGAATGAAACCACAGACCTCAAGGCAGCGGTATGAGCAGCTTGAAATCTGTCTGGCCGGGCCGGCTCTCGCACTCGATCAAACCGTGGTGTTGCTGGACAAAGGTTTGCGCCAATGTCAGCCCCAGCCCCGAACCGCCTTCCCTCCCTGAAACCAGGGGATAGAAAATCCGGTCTTTGATGGAGTCCGGCACGCCCGGTCCATTGTCGACAACATGCAATTCCAGTGCCAGGCGATAGCGCTGCTTTCCGAAAGTCACTTGCCGAGCGATTCGTGTCTTGAAAGTGATCTGGGCATCGCCTGCTGTCATGCGCTCGGCCAGCGCCTGCGCCGCGTTGTGCACGATGTTGAGCACCGCCTGGATCAGCTGTTCGTGGTCTCCGCGAAAATCGGGAATCGAGGTGTCATAGTCACGCACCACCCGCAGGCCCTTAGGAAATTCAGCCAGAATCAGTGAACGCACGCGCTCACACACTTCGTGGATATTCACATCGCCCACCAGATGCGGGCGACGGTGCGGCGCCAGCAGGCGGTCCACCAGCGTTTGCAGGCGGTCTGCCTCGTGGATGATGACTTGCGTGTACTCGGTCAGCTCCTTGCTGATGTCCATCTGCAAAAGCTGCGCCGCGCCGCGAATGCCACCAAGCGGGTTTTTGATTTCATGCGCCAGGTTGCGGATCAACTCCTTGGTGGCCTGCGCCTGGTCCATCAGACGCTCTTCGCGGTCCTGCTTGGCCTGCGCCTCCAGCGGCAGCAGCTCCACAATCGCCTCGCCGGGCGTATCGGTTTGCGCCACCACCACATGCACGGGCAGCGGTTCGTGGTGCATGCGCCTGAGCCAGGCGTCATAGCGCAGGGCTGCAAACTCGTTGCTGCCAGCACCAAGCAGCGCATTTTGCAGAATCAGCGGTTCGGTAAAACAGTCGGGCAGCTGCGAGCCCTCGATAGTGCGCCGGGAGATGCCGAGTGCGTCTTCCAGCGCGGCATTGGCAAACAGCACACAACCGTCGGTGCGCACTACCGCCACCAGAGTGGCGAGCAGGTCAAACGATTGAAAACGCGGCAATTCGGAAACGGGTGCGGCAGCGCGGGAAGCAGCAGCGCAAGAGGCGACTGAGGCGGCCTTGCGGCTGGTGATGGATAGCTTGTTCAAGCGATCCATTTTGACTCAGAAAGCAGCCTTAATTGCCCGCTGGCAGGCGGGAAATCTCGCGTTTCAGGCCGGAAATATCGCTCTGGTTACGCGTGATGCTGTCTTTGATTTCAGCCACGCGGTCGACGTAGCGCTGGTAATTGCGTCCTTCGATGCCCTGCTTTTCGGGCTCGCCGTTGTTGTACTCTTTTTGCTGCTCTGCCAGCTTGGCTTCGGACTTCTTCAGCTCGGCTTCGAGAATACCGCGAGAGTCGCTGTCGCGGGCGCGCTGCTCCGGCCCACTTTCGCTGCGAGCACCGCCTGAAGGCGCAGGCGAGGCCGCACGCACAGACGGCGCGGACTTAGCCACAGACGTACCCTGCACCACGGTGATATTGCCGCCCGACATGACTTTGCAGTTGCGGCTCAGCGCCTCCTTGACGTTGTTGATGTACTCGGGGGCACGGCCGGCGGCACCGGCGCACAGGTAAATCTGCTGGGCGGAGGCGGTTCCCGCAACCGACAGGAACAAGGATAAAAGAAGGAGTGAGGGGGGATATTTCATGGAGAGCTTCCAGTGCCTGTGAAGGCCAAGACTGCCTATGAGTATGCTGCAAAGCGGAAAAAACACAAAGGTAGCAACCCCACCAGCCGACCGATCAAGAAAAAAGGACGGCCTATGCCGTCCTTTTTTGACCACAAACCGTATCAACAGCCTGTAGATGCTTGCCCGCAAACGGGATTACAGCGAGTAGTACATCTCGAACTCGATCGGATGGGTGGCCTGGCGCAAACGCGTCACTTCGCCCATTTTCAGTTCAATGTAGGCGTCCAGCATGCTGTCGGTAAACACGCCGCCCTTGGTCAGAAAGCCGCGGCCGGTGTCCAGGCAATCGAGCGCCTGGTCCAGGCTGTGGCACACCGTCGGGATCATGGCGTTTTCTTCGGGCGGCAGATGGTACAAATCCTTGGTGGCGGCTTCGCCCGGATGGATCTTGTTTTCCACACCATCGAGGCCGGCCATCATCAGGGCCGCAAAGCCCAGATACGGGTTCATCAGCGGATCCGGGAAACGCGCTTCTATGCGGCGGCCCTTGGGATTGGCCACATAAGGAATGCGGATCGATGCCGAACGGTTTTTGGCCGAGTAAGCCAGCTTGACCGGCGCTTCGTAGCCAGGCACCAGGCGCTTGTAGCTGTTGGTGCCGGGGTTGGTGATGGCATTCAGGGCACGCGCGTGCTTGATGATGCCGCCGACGTAGTACAGCGCAAAGTCTGACAGGCCCGCATAGCCGTCGCCGGCAAACAGGTTTTTGCCGTCTTTCCAGATCGACTGGTGCACATGCATGCCGGAGCCGTTGTCGCCAACGATGGGCTTGGGCATGAAAGTGGCGGTTTTGCCGTAGGCATTGGCCACGTTGTGCACCACGTATTTGAAGACCTGCGCCCAGTCGGCGCGCTCTACCAGCGTGCTGAATTTGGTGCCGATCTCGTTTTGACCAGCGCCCGCCACTTCGTGGTGGAACACTTCAACCGGAATGCCCAGGGATTCGAGGATCAGCGACATTTCAGCGCGCATGTCCTGCGTGCTGTCGACCGGAGGCAGCGGGAAGTAGCCGCCCTTGACGGTAGGCCTGTGGCCGCGATTGCCGCCTTCGAGTTTTTTACCCGAATTCCAGGGCGCTTCGTACTCTTCGATCTTGAAAAAGGTGCCCGACATGTCGGTGTTCCAGCGCACGTCGTCAAAGATGAAAAACTCAGGCTCAGGCCCGAAAAAGGCGGTGTCGCCCAGGCCGGAGGCCTTGAGGTAGGCTTCGGCGCGCTTGGCGATCGAACGTGGATCGCGGTCGTAGGCCTTGCCGTCGCTGGGCTCGACCACGTCGCAGCTCATAAACAGCGTGGTTTCTTCAAAGAAAGGATCGATGTTGGCGGTATTGGGGTCAGGCATTAGCTGCATGTCGGACGCTTCAATGCCCTTCCAGCCCGCAATCGATGAACCGTCAAACGCATGGCCTGAGGTGAACTTGTCTTCGTTGAAATGCGACACAGGCACGGTAACGTGCTGCTCTTTACCCCGGGTGTCAGTGAAGCGGAAGTCAACAAACTTGACCTCGTTTTCCTTGACCATTTTTATGACGTCTGCGACGGTCTTTGCCATCAAAATCTCCTGTGCTGGATGGGTTGGTTGAAAATTATCTTCAGGCCGGTTGAATGCACTTTTTGTGCCAAGCCTGTGGCTGCCCGGGTTTTAGCCAAGCCTTCGATTGTGCCGCCATTGTGCCGATTTGGGCAACGCCAAAGTCCCGGGCACTAAAAATGCGCAAGAACGCAAATGCACGTTTATGGTGCAATAAAAATTAGCGCACCAATTCAGGGCCGAGTTTCAGATCAAACCGGTGCAGTCCCGCCAGCAAGGCCGGATAGGCCAGGTTGACGGCGTCGGGCGGGCCTTTCACGCCAAGCTCGATATGGCGCCCGTACTCGGCATGGTCCACGCTGGGCAGGCTGAATACCTTGACACGGCTGTGCGCCGCTTCAATTTCGAGCATCAGCGGCGTCAGCATGGCCTCCATGGAGCCGAATACGATGACCGATTTTTCGCTGTAGGCCAGCTTTTGGTGCAAATGGGCGTAGTGCGTGTCAAGCACCCATTCCATCATCGGCCAGGCCATGACAGGAAACCCCGGCAAAAAATGTACGCCCCCACGCTCTCCCACTGCGTGTGGGTCGCTGCCCCCCGAGGGGGCTGGCCTTGCTTGGGGCGGCCCGGCGCGGCGGCCGTCCTCGCCGCGATCAACAAAGCAACTGAAGCCCGGAATCTTGTTGTACGGATTCGGGATGATCTGCGCGCCCAGCGGAAACACGCCCATGTTGAGGCGGTGGATGTTGTCATGGCGCTCCGGCTCGTAGGGCGTGCCTTGCTCTTGGGCGATGTCGCGCATGCGCTCCAGGATCAACGCTTTGGCTTCGGGATGCAGGGCAAGCCCAACGCCGAGCGCGGCGGCGGCGCATTGCCGCGTGTGGTCGTCAGGCGTGGCGCCTATGCCGCCGCAGGAAAACACCACGTCGCCGCTGCCCTGCGCGGCGGCAAAGGCGCGCGCCAGCGTGGCGGTGATGCGGGCCGGGTCATCGCCGACGTAATCGGCAAAGCTGAGCTGCAGGCCGCGCGCGCGCAGCAGTTCAATGATCTTGGGCAAGTGCTTGTCGGCGCGTTTGCCGGAGAGAATTTCATCGCCAATGATGACGATTCCGAAGTGAGTGGTCATGGGGGGAGTTTTGAAGTTAGAACGGGGAATCGAGCGCATCGGGCTTGCCACCCGGCGCTGCGGGTGCTGGCGACGCTGCCGGCGCCCTCGGCAGCGCGTCATTTGCTATTGATTTAATAGCTGGCGGCGCAGGTAAATCGGGCGCCAGCACATTGTTCTTCTTACGCAGATGGTCCAGCGCGGCGAGCGTGTAGTGGCAAAACCAGAGCGACGAAAAGGCGAACACCAGGGTGTAGATCCAGATCGCCACCGGCACCAGGATGGGCGCCATGGCCACGAACATGGCGCCAGAGGCCCAGATCAGGCTGGGCGCGGCGCCCAGGTAACCGCTGAGCACGCCTATGCCCAGCAAGGCGGTGCGGTTGTCGCGGAAGATCTGGCGCCGTTCTTCGGCGCTGGCATGCTCTACCAACGAGTCATAAGACATGACGCGGTAGGTCAGCCAGCCCCAGATCAGCGGCGGCAAAATCAGGATCAGCGGCGGAATCAGCCACAGCGGAATCGACACCAGCAGCGCAAACATTGCCAGCACGGTGGAGCCCAACGTCCAGCTCAGGCTGGCCAGCATTGAGCCGCCTTTTTTGCGCTCCAGCAGCGGAAAGCGCCGCTCGGCCACCAGCGACACAATGGCCGGCATCATGAACAGCGCAACAAACAGCAGCGCCACAATCACGATCACCGGAATCGCCAGGACCAGTATCAGTGAAGGCGCCAGCACCATGCGCAGATTGCCCAGACCCAAGCCTTCCAGCCAGCGCACCATCGTGTTGACCAGTTCGAAGCTATCCAGGTTGTCGCGCACCGCTGCGAGCGCGCTCTCCCAGAAAAAATAGCCCAGGCCGAGCGACAACACCACCATCACAATCAGCGGCAGCACCGACAGGGCAATGACCCGGGGGTGCAGGCAGTACAAGGCCGCGCGCCAGAACGAATCCAGAAGCTTGTTCATCCTTTAAGGATAACGCGATTGGCCCAGCCGGGAGCGCGCGTAGCGGGGAGCGCGCGTAGCGGGCAGCCCGCCCCTGTTCCCATTACGATGCCGTGATGATGAAAATATCCATCAACGGCAGCCAGCTGGAACTGCGGCAAATCACCGGCTCGGCCAGTCTGGCACCGCTGGTTTTTCTGCACGAAGGGCTGGGCTCGGTCAGCCAGTGGACGCAGCGCGGGCTGGACTGGCCGCAAGCGCTGTGCGCCGTCACCGGCCGCGCCGCCCTGCTGTATTCGCGGCGCGGTTACGGGCAATCGGAGCCGGTGCCAGACGTGCGCGGCGCCGGCCACCTGGGCCCCGACTACATGCACCGCGAAGCCTGGGAGGTGCTGCCGGCCTTGCTGGAGGCGCTGCAGCTTGACCAGCCGGTGCTGCTGGGCCACTCCGACGGGGCGACGATTGCCCTGCTGCACGCCAGCCGCTATCCGGTCACGGCGTGCGTGGCGATGGCGCCCCATGTGCTGGTTGAAGAGCTCGCGGTCGCGTCGATTGCCCAGGCCAGGAAGGTGTTTGAAGCGGGCGGGCCGGGAGACCAGATCGGGCGGGCCAGCTTAAGGGAGCGGCTGGCACGCCACCATGCCGATGTCGACGGCGCCTTCTGGCAGTGGAATGATGTCTGGCTGTCGCCAGCTTTTCGCAGCTTTGACATCCGGGCGGAATGCCGCGCGATCAGCGCGCCGCTGCTGCTGATTCAGGGGCTGAACGACGAGTACGGCACGCTGCGCCAGCTCGACGAGATCGCG
The DNA here is from genome assembly GCF_012927455.1 of Polaromonas sp. GTDB lineage: Bacteria > Pseudomonadota > Gammaproteobacteria > Burkholderiales > Burkholderiaceae_C > Polaromonas. The sequence goes on from NZ_JABBPE010000008.1 coordinate 220,770, forward strand.
CTGGCGGCGCCGCAGGCCAGGCAACTCAGGCTGGCCGCGTGCGGGCATTCGCCGCAACGCGATCAGCCCGACAAATCGCTGCAGGCAATTGCCGACTTCCTGAAGGACCTGCCATGACCGCTGCTCGTCGCTATTATTTTGATAGCTGCTTGCGCCCGTCCCTATTGGTTTATAGGCTTATTTAATCGCTAAAACAGCCCGGATTCAGGCCTTCGCGGCGGGCAGGCTTGAAATAGCCGCCAGATCGTCAGCAGTGAGCCAGCGCCACTGGCCCGGCTTCAAATCGGCCGGCAGCGCCAGCGCCCCTATGCGCGAGCGGTGCAGGCCCGCCACTTCTTCGACCCGATTGCCGACGGCGGCAATCATGCGCTTGACCTGGTGGTACTTGCCCTCGGTCAGCGTCAGGCTGAGCCGCACCTCGCCGGTCTTTTCGCAAGCCGCGGCCCGCACCGGTTTCGGGTCGTCGTCCAGCACCACGCCGGCCAGCAGCTTTTCAATCTGCTGGTCATCGACCGGGTGTTTCGCCGTGACTTCATAGACCTTGGCCACATGGTGTTTGGGCGAGCTCATGCGGTGAATGAACTTGCCATCGTCCGACAGCAGCAACAAGCCGGTGGTGTCCTGATCGAGCCGGCCCACCGCCTGTACCCCGGCCGCCGCGCCCCCACCACGCTGGCGCACCGGCGCCGGCAACAGCGTGTAAATGCTGGGGTAGTTGCTGGGCTTTTGCGAGCACTCGTAGCCGGCCGGCTTGTGCAGCATCAGATAGGCTTTTTCGTGGTATTCCCAAGCCACCCCCTGCACCGTGAAGCGCAGCCCTTCTGCTACGAATTCAATAGCTGAATCGGTACAAGAAACGCCGTCCACGGTCACCAGGCCCTGCTGAATCAGGCCCGCGCACAGACGCCGCGTGCCAAAGCCCTGGGAAAAAAGAATGTTTTGAAGTTGCATGGTTGCCATGGCGCCATTGTCGCCCGGCAAGACAAGCCGCCGGCCTACCGGCAGGCGCGCCGTCCGCTGGCCGGCGCGGCGCGCAGGGCCGCATAGCGTGATTTGCTGGTGAAAAAGTTTGATGAGCAATTTCCAGATTCATGATCAAGAAAAAACGTTTTGTGCTGACCATGGCCGTCACCTTCCTGGTGACCCTGGCCGCTGTTCTGATCGCCGTGAACTTCAGCAGTGGCGAAAAGAAGGTCGAGCGCGAGTTGCCGCGCCTTTATTCAACGCAAGATCCACAATTTTTGCGGGCGATGGGCGCGCTGCTGGGGCCCGGCATCGTGGGCGGCAACCTGGTGCAAGAACTGCTCAATGGCGACCAAATCTTTCCGCCCATGCTGGCGGCCATACGCGGCGCCCAGCGCAGCATCACCTTCGAAACCTATATCTATTGGTCGGGCGACATAGGCCGAGAATTTTCCAGCGCGCTGGCCGAGCGCGCCCGCGCCGGTGTCAAAGTGCATGTGCTGCTCGACTGGGTTGGCAGCGCCAAGATCGACGAGTCCTTCATGCAGGAAATGCGCGCAGCCGGTGTGGCGATTCGCAAATTTCACGAACCGAGCTGGTACAACTTTGCTCAGCTGAACAACCGAACGCACCGCAAGCTACTGGTGGCAGACGGAAAAATCGGCTTCACCGGCGGCGTCGGCATCGCGCCCAAATGGACAGGCGCAGGGCAGGATGCCGAGCATTGGCGCGACTCGCATTTTCGCATCGAAGGCCCCGCCGTCGCCCAGATGCAGGCTGTTTTTATGGACAACTGGCTCAAGGTCACAGGCCAGGTGATGCATGGCGAGGCCTACTTTCCGGCTCTGCAGGCCGTCGGCAAGAGTGCCGCGCAGGTGTTTTCAAGCTCTCCGTCGGGCGGCAGCGAAAGCATGCAGCTGATGTACCAGCTGTCCATCACGGCAGCCGAACGCAGCATTGATTTGTCAAGCGCCTATTTCGTGCCCGATGACCTCACCAGCAAGGCGCTGACCGAGGCCCTTCAACGCGGCGTAAAAATCCGCATCATCCTGCCCGGCGAGATCATAGACACCGAAACGGTGCGCGCCGCCTCGCGCGGCAGCTGGGGGCCGCTGCTCAGGGCCGGCGCCCAGATCTACGAGTACCAGCCCAGCATGTACCACTGCAAGGTCATGATTGTCGACAAGCTGCTGGTTTCGGTCGGCTCCACCAACTTTGACAACCGCTCGTTCCGCCTCAACGACGAGGCCAACCTCAATGTGTTCGACCCGGCCTTCGCGGAACGGCAGACCGCCGTCTTTGAAGATGACTTGCGCCGCGCCAGGCAAATGAGCTACGCCACCTGGGCCGACCGGCCGCTGAAAGAAAAGCTGCAGGAACGGCTCGCGCTGCTGGTGGGCTCGCAGCTGTAAAGCTGATCCGGGTTTCCTGACGCAGCAGCGTCTGTTTTTTTGCTATGAATTTAATAGCTGCTAGCGCTCATAAGCCATGGGTTAGAGCCCTAAAACCCTGAAAACTTATCTCTGCTGACTCTCGCTTGCCTCGCGTGGGTCGGGTTGGCCGAAGGCGTAACCCGACATTCCCTGACGCACCGCCGCAGACGCAGATGACGGGCGACCCCCCAAAAACGAGCTTTCTGTGAACAAAGTCCGGTTGATCACCGCAAATTGAAATTACATTAAGTAACATACATTCATAAAGGGAATAAATCCATGAATGAGGTTTCGGGATGGTCGGTGACGGTTGCAGCTGCCATTTGCGGCATGCTGGCCGGCGCCCTGCTTTGCATGGCGTGGACGCGCCGTGCTGCCCGAATGCGCCGGCGCATCCCGAGGCGCTGGCCGCTCGATGTGCGCTTGTTGGCTAACACTGAGGAGCGCAAGGTCTGGCGCTGGTTGAGCGACGCTTTTTCCGATCACCACGTCATGCTCAAAATGCCGGTGACGCGCTTCACGCTGCCACACGGAAAAAACAAAGAGCACGGCACGCACTGGTACCAACTGCTAAGCGGCATTTATTGCACGCTGACGGTCTGTGCAGCCGATGGCCGCGTGCTCGGCTGCGTCGATGTACCAGGAAACAAGCCCGTGTCCAGGCGCAACCGCAAACTCAAGCAGACCCTGCTGCCGCAGTGCGGCATGGCCTACTGGGTGGTCGACTCAGGCAGACTGCCCACGCGGGCCGAGATTCGTGGCGCCTTTCTGGGCGATGAAGGCGCGGCGACACGCGCCCACGAACTCGATGAAACCATCATTACCGCCGCACGCATGAAACTGCGCGCTTCGCTCGACCTCCAGCGACAAGGCCGCCCCAGCGATGTAGCTGCGCTCTCGTTTTTGAACGGAAGAGCGTTGGGCAAAGACGCCGACAGCGAGTTGGGGAGCGACAGTGGATTCAGCAGATTTGGCTCCGCCCTGCATCAGGAGAACTCTTTCATGGCGCCGCTGGACAGCCGCCGCGCTAACCTGTCCTGATGTCGCTCACGCCATGCGACAAGGTATGGCTAGGCTTCAGAGGCAAATTGCATCAATGATTTGTCCTTTTTCAAATGACTAATCAACTTCTAGTGAATTTTTACCTTTTATTGAGCGCATTTTTTGTTACATTCAAATACAACAACTTATCGTTCACCCTAAATAGATTCCGTGGCCACCCCTCAAGCCTGGTTATTTACATTGGCAGCAGCCATAGGCGGCATGCTTGCGGGCGGGCTGCTATGCGCGTGGCTAACAGGCAGGGCCTCCAAAATGCGCCAGTCCATTCCCAGGCGCTGGCCCCTCAATCCCCGGCTGCTGGCCAGTACCGAGGAGCGCAAGGTCTGGCACTGGCTCAATGAAACATTTGCCGGTCACCACATCATGGTGAAGCTGCCGGTGACGCGCTTCACGCTGCCGCGCAGCAAGGAGCAAGGGCTGCATTGGTACAAACTGCTAAGCGGCGTCTACTGCACCTTGACGGTTTGTGCTCCCGACGGCCGAGTGTTGGGCTGTGTGGATGTTCCCGGCAACAAGCGCATCTCCCGCAGCAACCGGCAACTCAAACAGACACTGCTGTCGCAGTGCGGCATCGCCTACTGGGTGATTTCATCGGCCCACCTGCCAACAGCCCAGGAAATCCGCAACGAGTTTCTGGGCGAAGCAGTGTCCCCGCCACCCCCCAGACCTGAAGATGAAGACAAGATGGCAGCAACGCATCTGAAGCTACGCGCCTCCCTGAGTGGCCAGCGCAAGGGCCGGCACAGCGACTGGGCCCCGCTCAAGCCAACGGCCGGAGATTCCCCGGACGGCGACAGCGAGTTCAGCAACTTCGGGTCCGGCCTGCATCAAGAGAACTCATTCCTCGTTCCGCTGGACAGCCGCAAGGGCACGCTGCGCTGAGCGTCGTCGCTCATTGCCTTACTAGTTCGACCCGCGTTTCGGCGCCGCGCACCAGCCGGGCCGAAAATAAAATTCGCTCAAGCCAGTGAACTGGAAATGCACCAGCCACAAAGAAGTGAATCCGCAAATTTGAACAGCGTTATAAGTGAAAACTCGGGGCTAAAAGGAGTGTTCGATGGTCAAGAAATCAGCTTGCCGTAACCGGCGCACCCCCACGCGCGCGGGCAAAGCTTTCGGCCGATTTCAATCGTCGCTGGAAAAATGTCTCGGGTATCGTCATGAGCCCGATGTTTTCCGCTCATAGAGAAGGAGTGGCACGGGACCTCCGCCAACTGTGGTGGTCAAGTTATTTCGGACACATCAATAAGTTGTTGAGTTGCCGATTCACGCTCGAAAGCGTTGGGTGACAAGTTCCCCAGTGAGGAATGCAGGCGCTCGCAGTTGTGGAAGCCGACGATGTAGTCGGCCACATCGTTCATCGCTTCGGCGTGGTTGGCGTAATCTTTTTGCCAGACTCGTTCCATCTTCAGGCTCAGAAAGAGCCGCTCTAGTACGGCGTTGACGCTCCTATGGCAAGCAGAAGATGCAGAGTCTCTCAAATCGGCCAAGATGAGTGGGTACAGCTCGCGAACGATGTAGCGCTTTAGACAGCGGTGAATCTCCTTCTTGGACAATCCTTCGCCTGTGCGGCGCGCGACGTATTGCCGGGTGCGCGCGTCACTTCGCATGCGAACCATTGAATGGTCCACAACGCATTGTTGGCTTGGCGACCTCCGCCACGATTGAGCCGGTGGCGATGGACCTTGCCAGAGGATGCCTGCAGAGGACTAATAAAGCTTCTGTGCCCATTTTCTTCATCAGCGTGGCCACATGCCTGCGGCCAACTGGAAAGCCTTTCCGCTTCAACATGTCGCGCAGCATCTTGCGGCCGGCAAACGGATCTTCCAGTTGGAGTTCGTCGATGCGCCGCATCAGCGCCAGATCGGCACCGATGGCCTCTTGAGGGCGATAGTAGGCGGTTGATCGCGCCAGCGACAGAATGTAGCATTGCCGGGCAGTTGCAGGTCGTGAGAACGATCAATCATCCTTTTGCGCTCGGCGATTCCGCTTTGGTGAGCACACCGCTTAAAAGATCAATTTCCAGTGCCTGCTGTCAGATATTGGCATACAGCACTTTCACATCCGGCACACTCAAAGGTGTTTGCTGTATCGCAGCCAAACACCGCCGCCTTCCTGGATATCTGCCGAATTCAACGTGAGATAGGCTGGCTTCGTCCAGGCATCTTTGGCGATCTCAAACGATGCAGGATGTTCTCCACGCCCGTCGATCAGCGGCAAGATGAGAACACTAACCTCATCGACAAGCCCGGCGTTTACAAATGACCCGCTTACGGTCGGTCCGCCTTCGACGATTAGACGCTTTGTGCCGAGTTCATCCGCAAGGGTTGCAATAACTTGGACCAGATCAATCTCTGTCTTGCCGCCAAAAATGAAAGACACGTTAATGGATTTCAGATAGGCCAGGTAGTCATCCGACACCGCTTCTGTCACAACCGCGACGACGTGCGAATTAAGTGCTTCGTTGCTCGTCCAAGCCACTTTTCCGTGGGGATCAATTGAGACTGCGTAGCAGTCCGCATTACGCTTGGCAAAATAATGGATGCGTGGGACGGGCGCTTTGGCCAGGCCTCTTTGATAGTCGTCACCGTTCGCGATTTCCTGCATGGTGACCCTACCGCAGATCCACGCATCAAACTCAAACTGCTGGGCAAGCTTCTCATACAATTCTCCGGCGTTTTTTTTAAAAGGGCGAGCCCAGCCGTCTGTGAGCGCGTGTCCATCGATAGAGGACATCATGTGACAAATGACATATGGTTTCATGAAAAACTCCCAACAATCTTTGATGGTTGATTAATTCTGATCATGTCGTCCGTTTATTAGCAGGCGATCAAATTTTGCTGATACTACTACATCTAATTTTCAGTGAAGGCACCACCACATCTTTAACGATTTGTCAGATTTAACAAGCAGCCTGCACTTGCGTTTGTGTTTTGAAGTAGACCATGTCGGACGTCTGACGATCAGGCGACAAGTGCTGGCGCCGACTGTTGAAGAATTCCAGATAACTGCTTCTAAACCTTCGGGGTCGAGCCCATCTGCATAGTTCTGCAGATGGCCCCGTCGTGTAATCGGCGTCATGCGGCCAGGCGGCGCTATCCCGAGTTGCGCACTGCCCGTGCCAACGTGATGACGACCTCATGGCCGACATCCAGCGCGTCTGGCATGCCAACTGGAAGGTCTACGGCGCTGCCAAGATCTGGCTGCAGATGAACCGTGAGGGTAGCCGTGTGGCACGCTGCACGGTCAAGAGGCTGATGAAACGCTTGGGTTTGCAAGGTGCTTGCCGGGACAAGAGGGTGCGAACCACCACGCCAGACGCTTCGGCACCTTGTCCGCTGGACCTTGTCAAGCGGGTGTTCAAGGCCGAGCGGCCCAATCAGCCTTTGGGTGTCGGACTTCACCTATGGCTCGACTTGGCAGAGCTGGCTGTACGTGGCCTTCGTCATTGATGTCTTCGCGCGCCGTATCGTGGGCTGGCGGGTCAGCCGCACCATGCAGAACGACTTTGTGCTCGATGCGCTGGGGCAGGCACGGTATGAATGCAAGCCTGCTGCCAATGCCTTGGTCCATCATTCGGACAGAGGGTAACAACACCTGTCCATTCGTTACACCGAACGACTGGTCGAGGCCGGCATACAACCTTCGGTCGGCAGCCGTGGCGACAGCTATAACAACGCGCTGGCCGAAACCATCAACGGGCGCCACAAGGCCGAGTTGATTCACTGGCGAAACTTTGGAAAAGTAGCGAATCCGTGAAACTTGCTACCTTGCGATGGGTGTACTGGTTTAGTCACATCCGACTGCTCAAATCGATTGGGGGTATCCCTGCGGCAGAAGCTGAGGCAAACTACTGGCGGTAATTCGCCATCAGCAATACATCCATAGAGGTCTCAACTTAAACCAATTAGCCTCCACGATTCCCGGGGCGATTTAGGAAAATCCGTCCCGTTTAACAGGCTGCTGAAATACTCCACGCTCGCGTGGCATCTTGCTCGGGATGTTTGACTTTTTACTTCATCCTTTGGCATCATGAACTTTCCGGTCCTTTTGGACCGTTTTCGGCGATCTGAGCCTCGGTCTTCTGCATTTCCCGTCCCTCACGCCGCCTGCAGACGGATTTCCCCCAAGGTACGCATGCGCGTGAGGTTGTAAGCAGCCATGGTCAGCACAAACATCTGATCGACTCGCTTCAGCCCGCGCACCATAACCTGGCGCATGCGCCCCACGGTCTTGGCCCAGCCAAAGCCATGCTCGATGAGTTTTCTCTTTTGCACCGAGATTGCGTAACCCGCACTGGCCGCGATGGCGTCTGGCACAGCTGATCGGCGCCCCGAGGTGTTTTGCGCGATGTGAGGAATGACGTTCATCTCCTGCAGAGCATCAATGAACTCTTTGGCGTCATAGCCTTTGTCAGCACCCAGCGTGATTTCTGCCTGCGGGTTGTCGGCGGCCTGCCGGGCGTCGTTAATCATCGCCTTGGCCGCTTCGCGCTCAGCAAAACCATCGGCAGTGGTGACCATGGCGTTGGCAATTAGCCCATGACGGTTGCCGGTGAGGGTGGGGCCCATGTAGCGCGGTCGGCTGGCGTTGTTGCCTTTGCAGTACAGCCGAGCATCGGCGTCGGTGCTGGACTCGTGCGTGTCATTGCTGCGGCCTTCGCCTTTGAAGTTGCCGTTGCCGCTGTCGCTGCCGTCTTTGCGCACAAAGCGTTTGTGACTAGCCCAAGCCTGGATGAGGGTGCCGCCCACGCTGAAGTGCTCGCCCGAGAGCAAGCCTTTGTGCTCGGCTTGCTCCAGCACCAGATTAAAGAGCTCGATGACCGCGTCTTGCTCGATCAGACGTTCACGATTCTTGGTGAAGACGGTGGGCACCCACACGGCATCGTCCATGGCCAGGCCAATGAACCAGCGAAACAGCAGGTTGTATTGGGTCATGCTCAATGAGCTGGCGCTCGGATCGGATGCTGTAGAACACCTGCAAGATCATGGCGCGCAGGAGCTTCTCGGGTGCGATGCTGGGGCGCCCGCCCTTGATGTCGGCCTCGTACATGCCTGAAAACAATGCATCCATCTTTACCGAAGCGGCGTTGACCATCTGGCGGATGGGTCGCAGTGGATGGTCGGCCGGCACGAAGTCCTCCAGCTTTTGCATGGTGAACAGGCTCTCGGTGAAGGTGTCGGCTCCGCGCATGAAGTTGGCTCTGTCTGGATCAGTGAATCGGTTTCAAGTTAACGCTTGAGGGGTGGCTCGCGTGCACCGGCTGGGAGTATTTCAGCAGCCTGTTAAGGAGCTGGCATTCGTTCCCGCCCGAAGCACGTTCGTCAGCCAGCAACGCGACAGCATCTTTATATGTCGTTATGGGTCTAAGAAACTGACAAAACAATCGTTCTCTTACTTGCCGCAGAATGCCACAATCGTAGTCAACTCAAGAGGTATGCTGGGATGAAACGATTGACGACTTTGATTTTTGGACTGGCCCTGTCGGCTGCGGCGGCCGCCCAACCTTTGCTCAGCCCCACAGAGCTGCAGACCAGGCTGGCTGACCCGCAGGTGCGCGTGATCGATATCCGCGATCCCAAATCGTATGCCGCCAAGCATATTCCGGGCGCGATCAATGCGCCCTACGGCAGCTGGCGCGGGGCGGCCAGCAACCCTGGTGAGCTGCCCGCATTGCCCAAGCTCACCGCACTGGTGCAAAGCATGGGCCTGACAGCAGCCACACATGCGGTGGTGGTGTCCAGCGGCGCAGACGCCTCGGATTTCGGCGCCTCGGCACGCGTTTACTGGACGCTCAAGGTCTTGGGCTTGACTGATTTGTCCGTGCTCAATGGCGGTTTGAAGGCCTGGGCGCAAGCCGGTTTGCCGCAAAACGATGTTCTTGCGACAGCCGCGGCCAGCAAATTTCAGCCCCAGATTAATGCCAGCATGGTGGCCTCCAAAGATGAACTGCTTCAGCGCATCAAGTCGGGGGACTCGGTGCTGATCGATGCACGCCCTGCTGAATTCTTTCTAGGCGATACCCGTCACCAAGCGGCCAAGCTGCCCGGCACTCTCAAAGGCGCGGTCAACCTGGAGCACGACAAGTGGTTTGCACCGGGCAGTTCGATATTTATGTCGGTCGCCCAGGCCAAACAGGTGGCGGCAGCCAGTCTGATCGACCCCGAAAAGGAAACCGTGTCCTTTTGCAATACCGGTCACTGGGCGGCGACCAACTGGTTCGCCATGTCTGAAGTGCTGGGCCAGAAAAATGTCAAGCTCTATGCCGGGTCGATGGTGGACTGGTCGCAGGACGCGAACGGTCTGACCATGGATAACGTGCCGGGCCGCACGAAACAGTTGCTGATCGATGCGAAACTGTGGGCTGAACGCACATTCCAGTGATTCTCTGGACGTTTTATGAAACGATTTCCTTTGGCGGCCTTGTTGGCCGCTTTTTTCTTCTTCCTGGCCTGGCAGGTGTCGATCCGGCAAGCGGTCTTGCTGCTGGTCGGTGTGGGCATGGGCACGGTGTTGGCTGGCGCACGCTTTGGCTTCACCTCGGGCTGGCGCCAACTGGTCGAGCGGCGTGACCCGCAAGGTGTGACCGGCCAGGTGGTCCTGCTGGCCCTGGCCAGCGCTGCGGCGCTGCCCTTGCTGGCGCGCTTTCCCGAGTTGCAGGCCGCGCTGGGTCCGCCCAGCATCAGCCTGCTGATCGGTGCCTTTGTGTTCGGTCTGGCCATGCAGATAGCCGACGGTTGCGGATCCGGCACGCTGTACAAAGCCGGACTCGGCGTGCCACTCAACATGGCGATCCTGCCCTTGTTTGCGCTGGGCAGTTTTATGGGTTCAGCGCATTTGGACAGCTGGCTGGCTCTTGGCCAAATCGAGCCGGTGAGCTTCCCGGCTGAATTGGGCACGGTCCCAGCTTTGGGTCTGACCTTGGGCCTGTTGGCCCTGGTTCTGCTGGCGGTGCGCCAGTGGGTAGGTGCTGGCCAAACCTGGCTCAACAAGCGCTGGCTGTGGGGCGCCGTCGGCCTCGCCGCCTTGGCAACCCTGAACCTGTTGCTCGCTGGCCAGCCATGGGGCGTGGTCTACGGCTTTGGCCTGTGGGCGGCCAAAGGGGCGGTGGCGCTCGGGTTTTTCGATCCGGGCAGCAACGCATTTTGGAGCCAGGCCGGCAATGCCCAGCGCCTGGGCCAGACCGTGCTGATGGACGTGACCTCGATCACCAACATCGGCATCATGGGTGGTGCCCTGTGGGTTGCGGTCAAGGCCAGTCCCGACAGCAGAGCGCTGACCCCGCAGCAGTGGCGAATCGGCTTGCTGGCGGGTTTCGTTCTGGGCTATAGCTCTCGCCTGGCCTTCGGCTGCAACATAGGCGCGATGCTTAGCGGCATCTCAACCGGTAGCCTGCACGGCTGGATCTGGATGCCACTGGCCTTTGCCGGCACGCTGGTGGGTATTCGTGTGCGTAGGCACTATCAGTTCTAGGAGGTGGCCATGACTACCACGCGTCAACTTCAAGCAGTGTTTTGGCTGGCTCTGCTGGGCTTTCTGGCCTGGGACTGGTCAAGCTCTGCCGCCATTGACTTGCGCCAGGAGCCCCCACTCATTGCGGCAGGGTCGGGTCAAGCCTCCAGCGGCGGGCATTGCTCGATGGCTAAATAAGTGATCTTCATCGTGCTTTCTCTTGAACTCGGCCTCACCTCCAAATGTGTTGCCAGGACGCATACAGCAAACTAACGGTAGGGCGCCGTTCATCGGCGGTAGCGAATGACCGTCACGGCCGCGGCTAACTATTTAGGTAGGGGCGAAATTTCAGACACCCTGAAGGCCAGGCGCCAGCACTTGTCAGAGACCACAGCCGTGGATGCGCAGAGGTCGGCCAGGCCTTACGTTTCATTCGATCATTTTCGAAGCCCGAGCTAGTATCGGTTTTTGGCTGAAATATCGATACCCCCATCAGTACCGAAAAAATCTTGAGCTTTCATGTTATTCCGCGAAACCGCGTTAGGCAACAAAAAACCCGCCATGCCTTTAGACATACGGGTTTTTAGGGGTTATGAGGTAATGTGAAACAGTGAAGTGGTGCCGCTTGTCGGAATCGAACTGACGACCTACCGCTTACAAGGCGGTTGCTCTACCAACTGAGCTAAAGCGGCACAATTCTTATTTTACTTGACCCGCTTTAGTGCGGGCCGCGTACGTGGGGGTGACTTGGGCGGTTCCGGTGCATCGGGGCCCGTCTCACCCACTGCTGGCGTGCTTTCGGGGACCAACTGCATGATCTTGCTGTCAGGCGCGTCGCTTCGCAACTGCACAGCCGGTGCAGCGATCGGCGCCACAGCCATTCCCGGGCCGGCATCGGTGCCCGTTGTCGGCTTTTCAGCAGGACCCGCCAAGGTGCTGACAGGACCCATGGGAAACGCCATGCCTTGCCCATTTTCACGCGCATAGATGGCAATGACATGGCTGATCGGCACGATGATTTCGCGGGCACTGCCGGCAAAGCGCGCCTTGAACTCGATGAAATCGTTTCCCAGCTGCAAGGAACTGGTCGCATCAAAACTGATGTTCAGCACGATCTCGTTGTTCTTTACATACTCGCGCGGCACCTGCACCGAGGCGTCCACCGACACGGCCACGTAAGGCGTGAAGCCGTTGTCGGTGCACCACTCGTAGAGGGCACGTATCAAGTAGGGGCGCGTTGACGTGGCGTCCAGTGCGTTCATGAATTCAGCCAAGTTGAACCCGGACTAGCGCGGTATGCGAAGCGGCGCCCTCTTCACCAGCCGGGGCCGCGGAACCGGCTTTGCCGGGCCGCAGGCGCAACGCACCCCCGGGGGGCAGCGCATTACACGAAGTGAAAAGCGTGGGGGTCATATTACTTGCGCATGACCTTCTCGGAAGGCGTCAGCGCCTCAATGTAGGCGGGGCGCGAAAAAATGCGTTCAGCGTACTTGAGCAGCGGCGCAGCATTTTTCGACAGGTCGATGCCGTAGTAATCCAGCCGCCAGAGCAGCGGCGCAATCGCCACGTCCAGCATGGAAAAGTTATCGCCCAGCATGAACTTGTTCTTCAGGAAAATCGGTGCCAGTTGTGTCAGGCGATCGCGGATGTGCGCGCGGGCTTTTTCCAGTGCCTTCTCGTTGCCTTTGGTGGCCCGCGACTCCAGCGTGCTGACGTGAACGAACAGTTCCTTTTCGAAGTTTAGCAAGAACAGCCGAACCCGCGCGCGGTCCACGGGGTCACCGGGCATGAGCTGGGGGTGCGGGAAGCGCTCGTCGATGTACTCGTTGATGATGTTCGATTCGTACAAGATCAGATCGCGCTCGACCAGGATAGGCACCTGGCCGTACGGGTTCATCACATTGATGTCTTCCGGCTTGTTATACAGATCGACATCGCGAATCTCGAAATCCATGCCTTTTTCGAACAGAACAAATCGGCAGCGGTGCGAGAAGGGGCAGGTTGTACCTGAATATAGGACCATCATGATTCGAAACTCCTGAAAACAAAAGAGTGGCGGCCAAGAATCAAACCTTAGAACCTGCCACTCCGAAGATGCCGGTGCGCTCATGGGCGCTAACGGCGAAAACTTTTATTTGACGTCTTTCCAGTACGCCGCGTTCAGGCGCCAGGCAAGAAAGGTCAAACCAAGTAGGAAGATCAACACCCAGACGCCGACGCGAACGCGGGTGTTCTGCGCCGGCTCGGCCATCCATTGCAGATAGCCCACCAGGTCACCCATAGCTTGGTCGTACTGCAACGGTGTCATGCTGCCGGGGGTGACTTGCTGCCAGCCCTTGAAGATCGACACCTTGTGGCCGCTCTCTTGCTGCTCGGCGTAGACCGGCTTGCGCTCGCCCTGCAGTTCCCACAGCACATGCGGCATGGCCACATTGGGGAAAGCCAGGTTGTTCCAGCCAGTCGCCTTGGTCTCGTCGCGGTAGTAGGTGCGCAGGTAGGTATACAGGTAATCAGCACCGCTGCCGCCGGAGCCGGAGCGCGAGCGCGCAATCACGGTCAGGTCGGGCGGATTGCCGCCAAACCAGTCCTTGGCCTGTTTCGGATCAATCGCCGCTTTCATGGTTTCACCGATCTTGTCGGTGCTGAAGAGCAGGTTGTCCTTGATCTGCTTGTCGGTCAGGCCGATGTCTTTCAAGCGGTTAAAACGCATGAAGGCGGCCGAATGGCAGTTCAGGCAGTAATTGACAAACAGCTTGGCACCATTTTGCAAGGCTGCCAGATCGTTGGTCTTGCTGGGCGCTTTGTCCCAGGCAAGTCCGCCTTCCGAGGCCTGCGCACCAGCCATCAGGCCGACCGCTGTAATCAGGGCGAGGATCAGTTTTTTCATTGTTGTAATTCTCCGGCTCAGTGGGCGGTAAAAGTTACGCGGCTTGGCACCGGCTTGAAGGTGCCGAGCTTGCTCCACCATGGCATCAACAAGAAGAAGCCAAAGTAGAACAGGGTCCCGACCTGCGAGACGCGCTCGCCGATGTAGGAGGGAGGCTGCGTACCCAGATAGCCGAGTATCAGAAAGTTGATCACGAAAATGCCGTACAAAATCTTGTTCCAGCTCGGGCGGTACCGGATGGATTTGACTTTGCTGTTGTCCAGCCAAGGCAGGAAGAACAGGATGACGACGGCGCCGCCCATCACCACCACGCCCCAGAACTTGGCATCAATCATCAGCATCGCCGCGACCAGCACGACGGCAGCACCGACCATGATGGCCTTGAACAGGCCGGCGATTTTGGCTTTGAGCACTCCAAGCAGCGCAGCGGCCAGCACGCAAGCGATCAGCGCATACATCATCTCACTGGTAATAGCGCGCAGCATCGAGTAGTAAGGCGTGAAGTACCAGACCGGCGCAATGTGCAACGGGGTTTTCAGCGGGTCGGCGGGGATGAAGTTGTTGTACTCCAGGAAGTAGCCGCCGAACTCTGGCGCAAAGAAAACGATGGCGGTGAAGATCATCAGGAACACGCAGACACCGAACACATCATGGACCGAGTAGTAAGGGTGAAACGGAATGCTGTCAAGCGGATGGCCATTGGCATCGCGCGGCGAGTTCGGCGCCTTGATTTCCACGCCGTCGGGGTTGTTGGAACCGACTTCGTGCAAAGCAATGATGTGCGCCACCACCAGTCCCAGCAGCACCAACGGCACGGCAATGACGTGAAAGGCGAAGAAGCGGTTCAGCGTGGCGTCACCGACCACGTAGTCGCCACGGATCAGCAGCGCCAGATCGGGGCCAACAAAAGGAATGGCGGCAAAAAGATTGACGATCACCTGAGCACCCCAATAGCTCATCTGGCCCCAGGGCAGCAAGTACCCCATGAAGGCTTCGGCCATCAGACAGAGGAAAATCGCGCAGCCAAAAACCCAGATCAGTTCGCGCGGCTTGCGGTAGCTGCCGTAAATCAGGCCGCGGAACATGTGCAGGTAGACCACGATGAAGAAGGCCGAGGCACCGGTGGAATGCATGTAGCGGATCAGCCAGCCCCAGGGCACATCGCGCATGATGTACTCGACCGAACCAAACGCGAGTGCCGCGTCAGGCTTGTAGTGCATGGTCAGGAAAATTCCGGTGGCGATCTGGATCACCAACACCAGCAGCGACAACGCGCCGAAGACGTACCAGATGTTGAAGTTCTTCGGCGCGTAGTACTCGCTCATGTGCTCCTGGAAGAGCTTGCTGGCGGGGAAACGGTTGTCGACCCAGTTCATCGCTTTGACAGCGATTGGGGCATCGGAAGAAATTTCTTTGAATTCAGCCATAACTGATCCTGGTTCGGTGGGGTTTTTTAGCCAGCGCTGGTGACGTTTTCGGAAGGTTTTTCAGGCGCTGACCGCAAGCTCTTTTGAATGGTTTGAAGCGCCTTCAGGCCTTTTTGTCGTCACCAATCAGCAGCCGGGTGTCCGACAGGTACATGTGCGGCGGCACTTCCAAATTGTCGGGTGAGGGCTTGTTCTTGTAAACCCGGCCGGCGATGTCGAAGGTCGAGCCATGGCAAGGGCAGAGGAAGCCGCCGGCCCAGTCGTCCGGCAGAGAAGGCTGTGCGCCGGACTGAAACTTGTCCGATGGCGAGCAGCCCAGGTGCGGACAGATGCCAACCACCACCAGCGTTTCGGGCTTGATGGAGCGGCCTTCGTTGCGGGCATATTCTGGCGTCAGTTCGGACGGTTTGCGTTCGGATTTGGGATCGGCCAGCAGACCATCGACTTTGGGCAGGGTCGCGAGCTGCTCGGGTGTGCGCCTGACAATCCACACCGGCTTGCCGCGCCACTCCACCGTCATTTTTTCACCCGGTTTGATGCCCGAAATATCGACTTCGACTGCGGCACCCGTGGCCTTGGCCTTTTCGGAGGGCTGAAAACTGCTGACGAAGGGCACGGCAACGGCAGCAACGCCGGCGCCGCCGACCGCGCAGGTGGCGACTAGCCAGTTTCTCTTGTCGTTATCGACAGGCGCGCCGGGCGGCACGCTGTTCAGGGTTGCTTGGGTCATGAAAATCCTTCAAGAACTGGCTTGAAAAAAGGCATTTAGGGTTAGCCCTTGATTGTAGCGGAGCGCACAGCAGCTTTTCAAGGAGGGGCGCTCGCGCCTGAGCGGTTGCGCTGTGGCGCCGCTCTCTTTGATAATCATCTGCCGGTTGCTGCAAGGCGACCGAACAATATCCGACAACAACAGAGGAACACTATGGGAATGGCTCAGGAATTCAGGGAATTTGCCGTCAAAGGCAATGTTATTGATCTGGCGGTAGGCGTGATCATTGGCGCGGCCTTCGGCAAAATTGTCGATTCGCTGGTTGGCGATGTCATCTTGCCGGTGGTAGGCGCGGTATTTGGCAAGCTCGATTTTTCTGCCCTTTTTTTAGTGCTGGGACCCGTGCCACCTGGCACCGCGCTGACGCTGGACGCACTGAAAAAAGCTGGCGTCCCGGTGCTTGCCTATGGCAACTTCATCACGGTCGCCGTCAACTTCGTGATTCTGGCTTTTGTCATTTTTCTGATGGTCAAGCAGATCAACCGCCTCAAACGCAAAGCTCCAGTCGCGCCTGCGGCAGCGCTGGCGCCGGCCGAAGAAGTCGTGCTGCTGCGAGAAATTCGCGACAACCTGCGCCGGCCGGTATAGCCCGCATGCCCTTGCGATGGTGCGATTTCGAAGCGCAGCCCGCCGGGCAAACGCATTTGCTATTTATTCAATAGCTACTTACGCCCGTACTCATTGGGCTAGAGTCATTTTTACTCGTATTTTTTAGCTAAGCGACAAGCTGGCGCGCCAGGCGAATGGCGGCGCGCAGGCTGGAGGCGTCGGCCCGGCCGCTGCCGGCAATGTCAAACGCCGTGCCGTGGTCCGGGCTGGTGCGCACCAGCGGCAGGCCCAGCGTGACATTGACGCCCTGCTCCACGCCCAGATATTTGACCGGAATCAGCCCCTGGTCGTGGTACATCGCCACCACCACGTCAAACTCGCCGGCATGGCCAGGCGCATGGCGCGCCCGCATGAACACGGTGTCTGGCGCGAACGGGCCGCTTGCATCCAGGCCCTCGGCGCGGGCCGCTGCGATGGCCGGGGCGATGATGCGCTGCTCTTCGCTGCCAAACAGCCCGCCCTCGCCGGCATGCGGGTTCAAGCCCGCCACCGCGATGCGCGGCGCGCGTCCCAGGCTGGCGCCCACCGCCTGGTGCGTGATGCGCAGGGTTTGCAGCACACTGTCGAAGGTCACGGCCTCGATCGCTTTTCTCAGCGACATATGGATGCTGACCAGCACGGTTTTTAGTTCGTCATTGGCCAGCATCATGCGCACCGGCACGGCGCTCACGGGCTGGCCCAGAAACGCCGCGGCCTCGGCTTGCAGCATCTCGGTGTGACCCGCAAACCCCGCGACCCAGCCTCCGGCAGCGGCCAGCGCCTCTTTATGAATCGGCGCCGTCACCATGGCCGCCGCCTCGCCCGCCAGCACCGCCCGGGCCGTCCAGACAATGCAGTCCGCTGCGGCTTTTCCGGCCAAATGACTCACCAGCCCATACGGGATGGGCGCAAACAGCTCACATTTTTGTAGCACGGGGATGCAGCGTGGTGGCACCGATGAGGCGTCTGCCAAGCTGTCAAGGTGCGCCACTGGCCAAGCCAGCGGCGCCGCCATCAGCGCGGCGGCACGGCGCAGCGTGGCCACGTCACCGACCACGATGCAGCCCGCCAGCTCAGCCGGCGCATCGCGAAACGCCTTGGCGATAATTTCCGGGCCTATGCCGGCGCCATCGCCCATGGTGATGAGAAGCGGTTTGTTCATGCCGGATTGTCAATATCGATGAACTGGTGCGCCAGCCCCAACTGCGCCGCCACCTGCCCGACGACGGCGGGCGCGCCGTAACGCTCCGACGCATGGTGGCCGCAGGCAATGAAAGCCACGCCCATCTCGCGCGCGTAGTGCGCCTGTGGCTCGGAAATCTCGCCGGTGATGAAGGCATCGGCGCCGGCTGCAATCGCTGCCTCAAAGTAGCTTTGCGCGCCGCCACTGCACCACGCTATCGTTTTAATAGCTGCTTGCGCCCGTGCCACCTGCACTACAGGCCGATTCAATACATTTTCGAGGTGTTCAGCGAGGGCGCCGGCGCTGGCAAAGCTGGCGCCATCGGCGCGCCCGCCGAGAAAGCCCAAATCCTGCTCACCAAAGCGCGCCGTCGCCTGCAGGCCGAGCTGCAGGCCCAGCTGCGCGTTGTTGCCGAGTTCGCCGTGCGCATCGAGCGGCAGGTGGTAGGCGAACAGGTTGATGTCGTGCGCCAGCAAAAGCGCCAGCCGCTGCTTCATCCAGCCCACAACCGGGCCGATATTGCAGCCATCCTGGCCGCGCCAAAACAGCCCATGGTGGACAAAAATGGCGTCTGCCTTCGCCGCAATGGCCGCTTCGATCAGCGCGCGGCTGGCGGTGACGCCGGAGACGATTTTTTCGACACGCGCGCGCCCCTCCACCTGCAGGCCATTCGGCCCATAGTCCTTGAAGCGCGCGGGCTGCAGCAGCGCGTCAAAGGCCTGCAGCAATTCCTGTCGAGTGGTACTCATGCACTGATTGTCTCAGCTTGAGCAGCGCCCCGAGCAACCGGCCGGGCAGTTCCCGGCTTGGCCTCTGAGGTGAAAAATCGCCCGCGCAATGAAAATTCTGCCGGCTTGGGTGACAATTGAAGCCGCGCGCAGCACGATTGCTGCGGCGCCTGCCTTGGTCCGCGGCCTGCATTGCTTGACCTGTCGTTGAACTTTTACCGGACCCTGCCCAACATGAAGCGCACCTGGTTGCTGTTTTCCCAAACCGTCACGATTGTGCTGGCGGCTTATTTTGTGGTGGCCACGCTCCAGCCACAGTGGCTGGACCGCGGCAACTCGCGGGGCGGTGTGTCGGTTATCGAGGCGCCTGCCAGCAACGCGCAGCGCAGCGCCGGCCCGGGCATTGGCTTCGCCTCGGCCGCCAAGCAGGCTGCTGCGGCGGTGGTCAGCATCAACACCAGCAAGGCTGCGGCTAAAAACCCGAACGCCGACGACCCGTGGTTCAAGTTTTTCTACGGCGACCAGGGTTCCGGCGAATCGCAGGGCGGCCTGGGCAGCGGCGTCATCATAAGTACTGCGGGCTACATCCTGACCAACAACCACGTGGTGGACGGGGCCGACGAGATCGAGGTGATGCTCAACGACACGCGCAAGGCCAAGGCCAAGGTGATTGGCACTGACCCCGACACCGATCTGGCCATTCTCAAGATCGACCTGGACAAGCTGCCCGTCATCGTGTTGGGCGACTCAGATTCGCTGCAGGTGGGCGACCCGGTGCTGGCCATCGGCAATCCGTTTGGCGTCGGCCAGACCGTGACCGGCGGCATCGTCAGCGCGCTCGGGCGCAACCAGTTGGGCATCAACACCTTTGAAAATTTCATCCAGACCGACGCCGCCATCAACCCCGGCAATTCGGGCGGTGCGCTGGTCGATGTAAACGGCCACCTGATGGGCATCAACACCGCGATTTACTCGCGTTCTGGCGGCTCAATGGGCATCGGTTTTGCCATTCCCGTATCGACCGCCAAACAGGTGCTGGACGGCATCGTGAAGGACGGCCAGGTGACGCGCGGCTGGATTGGTGTGGAACCGCAAGACCTGAACGCCGAGCTCGCCGAAACCTTCGGCATCCAGCCCAGCGCGGTGAAAACCGGCGGTGTGGTGCTGACCGGCGTGCTGCAAAACGGCCCAGCCGCACAGGCTGGCATCCGGCCTGGCGACGTTATCACGGCCGTTAACGGCAAATCGATCAGCAATGTAAGCCAGCTGCTGACCGCCGTTGCCGCCCTGAAACCGGGCACGCCGGCACCGCTGACGGTGCTGCGCAAAGACGGCCAAAGTGACATTGCCGTCACCCCCGGCAAGCGCCAGCGCCCCAGAGCTCAGCGCTGAGGCGGGCCGCAGGCCTGCGGATGCGGCCCCGCCAGCTCCTGTGCTGGCCCGGTCCCGCTGCCGCTTGCTATATATTTAATAGCTACTGACGCCCGTATTCATTGGGCTAGCGGCCCATAACATGCTTTTCTTTAGAGCATGAAGACTGAATTCGGACGTGCAGACGGCCCGCTTCGCGCAGGCCTGTCGCCAGGGCCAGCACCGTCAGGGTGTCAGGGCTTGGCCGCTTCCGACGCGCTGTCCGCATCAGCCGCCTTGCTGCGCTTGACAAGCAACTGGGCCGCCACAATGCCGACTTCATACAGGCCGCCCACCACCCCCAGCAGCATGATCATGGAGCCCGCGTCTGGCGGCGTAACCAGCGCCGTGCCGACGGCCGCGATTACCCAGAAATAGCCGCGGTACTCACGCAGCTGCGCAACGCTGAGCACGCCCATACGGACCAGCAAAATGACCGCAATCGGTACTTCAAACGCCAGGCCGAATGCCAGAAACATGCCGAGCACGAAGTTGAGGTATTCCTCAATGTCTGGCGCTGCGGTGATCGACTTGGGGGCAAAGCTCTGGATGAACTTGAACACCTGGCCAAAGACGAAGTAGTAGCAAAAAGCCACCCCGGCAAAAAACAGCAAGGTGCTCGACACCACCAGCGGCATGATGAGCTTTTTCTCATGTGAATACAGCCCGGGCGCGACGAAGGCCCAGACTTGGTAGAGCACCACCGGCAGCGCAATCATGAAGGCGGCCATGAACATGATCTTGATCGGCACGATGAACGGCGAGATGACGTTGGTGGCGATCAGGGTGGCGCCCTTGGGCAGGGAAGCCACCAGCGGCGCGGCCATCAGGTCATAGAGCGCGCCGGGGCCAGGAAACAGCGCCAGCACGGCCGCCGCCAGACCGATGGCGATCACTGCCTTGATCATCCGGTCGCGCAGTTCCACCAGGTGCTGCACAAAGGGTTGCTCGCTACCTGCGAGTTCGTCGGGCTTGTCGGTGTGGGGGTCGCTCATGAAGGAAAGTTTGCGCTTGAGGGGTTGCGCCGCGGTACCCGCGAGCGAAGAAAGATCAGACGATGGGGAACGAAAAAATCAGGAAAAACTGATCCATCACAAAACTAGGCCTTTGGGCCTGGTTGCGGGCGAAACCGCGCCACACGGGCGGCACCTGACTGTGCCTTGGTGCGCACGCCGGAGCGCGCCTTGTACCACAGCGGCGTGGCGCCCTGCTTGAGCCGCCACTTCTTTTTCGGGTGCCGGTATTCGGGAAATATCTCCATGCCGGAGCCACCGTCGTTCGCATTGGAAGTGGTTTCAGCCCATGATTTTTCAAAATCACTGCCGTGGGTCTGGATCGTGTTTTCAACATCGCGGGCGGCCCCCTCGACGGAGTCTTTCATTTTCTTGAGCTCGTCGAGTTCCATGGAGCGGCTGACCTCTTGCTTGACATCGGCCACGTAACGCTGCGCTTTGCCCAGCAGCATTCCCACGGTGCGCGCTACACGCGGCAGCTTCTCCGGCCCGATCACGATCAGCGCCACAGCGCCAATCAGCGCTATTTTTGAAATACCGAGATCAATCATGCTGCATCAGCAGGTTTACAACTTGTGCCGGGCTTCCACGTCAATCGTGGTCTTGTCCGACTTGTCAGCCGCCTGGGCGTTGGTGACCTGTCCGGGAGCTACCGGTTTGTCGTCGGCTGCTGGCTGGCCACCTTCTTTCATGCCGTCCTTGAAGCCCTTGACGGCACCGCCAAGGTCGCCGCCCATGTTTCGGAGTTTTTTGGTGCCGAACACCATCACCACGATCAACAGCACGATCAACCAGTGCCAAATAGAAAATGAACCCATGTGTTGCTCCTAGTCTGTAATTACAGGTTTTGCGTGTTTGCACGCGACTGACTTCATTCTAAATGCCCGGACTGCCGATATGCAGAGTACACCCATTGACCTGCAGGTTAGTGTCTTGGGGCACCCAAGGGTTCCCTCTAAGCGCTTAAACGGGCCTGTCTTTCAGCCAGGGCCGGGGGCCGCCCAGCACATGAAAGTGCATGTGATGCACTTCCTGCCCCCCCAAGGCACCGGTGTTGACGACGATGCGAAAGCCGCCTTCGGGGTAGGGCTGGCAGCCCTGCTGCAGCGCCAGTTGCGGCGCCAGCACCAGCATCCGCCCCAACAGCGCCGCGTGTTCGGGCCCGACCTGCGCCATGGACGCGATATGCGCCTTAGGAATCAGCAAGAAATGCACTGGCGCCCACGGATGGATGTCGTCGAACGCGAACAGTTCGTCGTCTTCGTAAACCTTGCGGCTCGGAATGCTGCCCGCGGCAATTTTGCAGAAAATGCAGTTCTCGGAATGGCTCATGGGCGGGTTCTCCATCAGGTCAGGCGCTGGCTGTTAAAGCGCATCCAGCCGCGGATACAGCGGTACAAATACCAAAGCCACACGATGCCGTAGGCCACCGCGCCGGGCAGCATCAACAGCAGCCACAGGGGCGACAGCAAGACCAGCCACAGCAGCGTCCACCAGAAGGTGGCGATCATGTAGTTGTGATGGTCGACGTACAGTGGTTCGGTCTCGTCGGCGCGCCGCAGGTAGTTGATGATCACCGCGATCACCGCAAACACGCCGCCGCTGAACCAGGCCAGCGTGTGCAGGCCATAAAGCACATGCATCACGGTGCGGTCACCGTCGGTTTTTCCGTGATAGTCAGTCAGGTTGCTTTCCATGGTGTTTGGCTCCTGTCAAAAATGGTTGAGCGGCATCAAAGGGAACATCGTTGTGGCTGGCAAATGCGGCAACCCGAATCACGGTTTTTGCGCCGCATTCCTTTTATTCCTGTCATTCGGGTCTTCCCGATCGTGCGCCTTGCGCAGCGCCTTTTCTTCAATGCCGCTGGTGCCCTCGCGCCGCTCCAGCTCAGCCATCACGTCCGAGGGCATCAGGCCGTAGTGAACCAGCGCGATCAGGCTGTGAAACCACAAATCGGCGACCTCGCCTACCAGTTTGGCTTTCAGCGCGGGCGTGGCGCCGCCGCAGTCAATATCCTTGGCGGCCATCACGGTTTCGGTGGCTTCCTCGCCAATTTTTTTCAGAAAGGCGTCCGGGCCTTTGTGCAACAGGCGCGCCACGTAGCTGGTGTCCGGATCGCCGCCGCGGGTCGGCTTGCGGCCTTCGATGATGTGCGCCAGGCGCTGCAGAGTGTCGTTGGAGGACATATTGAAACAGTAGTGCCTATTTGTAGATGCTGGCTGGATCTTTCAACACCGGTTCGGTGACCAGCCACTGGCCGTCTTTGTAAAGACTGAAAAAGCAGCTGTGGCGGCCCGTGTGGCAGGCTATTCCAGGTTGATCGGGTTCATGACCGAGCTGCGTCACCCTGAGCAGAATCACGTCGTTGTCGCAGTCGAGCCGGATTTCATGCACAGTCTGCAGATGGCCGGATTCCTCGCCCTTGTGCCACAGGCGCCCGCGCGAGCGGCTGAAGTACACCGCCTGGCCCAGCTCGGCGGTTTTCTGCAGTGCCTCGCGGTTCATCCAGGCAAACATCAGCACGTCGCCGCTGGCGGCTTCCTGCGTTATGACAGGAACCAATCCCTTGTCGTCCCATTGGATGTTGTCTAGCCAATTTTGAGTCATGCGCTAATTGTCATTGATTCGGGTGCGGTCACAGAAGCTCTTAAAACCAGGGGCACCGCGGAACCGGCTTTGCCGGGCCGCAGATACCGCCCCGGCAGGGGGAAGGCGCTACAGGCAATGAGCGTCCGACGAGGGTTACAACCTTACCGGAATACCGCGCGCCGCCATGTGCTGCTTGACCTGCTGCACCGTGAATTCTCCGTAGTGAAAAATGCTGGCCGCCAGCACCGCATCGGCGCCGCCCAGTTGCACGCCGTCGGCCAAATGGTCCAGGCTGCCGACGCCACCCGAGGCGATCACCGGCACGCTGACGGCGTCGCTGACGGCGCGGGTCAGCGCCAGATCGAAACCAGACTTGGTGCCGTCGCGGTCCATGCTGGTCAGCAAAATCTCGCCGGCGCCACGCCGCGCCATCTCGCTGGCCCAGGCCACGGCATCCAGCCCGGTGTTTTTGCGGCCGCCGTGGCTATAAACATCCCAGCCCGGACCACGGGCCAGGGCGTCTTCGGCGCTGCGGCGCTTGGCGTCAATCGCCACCACGATGCACTGGGCGCCGTATTTGGCCGAGGCGTCTTCAATCACCTGCGGATTTGCCAGCGCGGCCGAATTAAAGCTGGTCTTGTCAGCTCCGGCATTGAGCAGGCGCCGCACGTCGTCGACCGTGCGCACGCCGCCGCCCACCGTCAGCGGAATGAAAACCTGCGAAGCCACGGCTTCGATGATGTGCAGGATCAGGTCACGCCCGTCGCTGGTGGCGGTGATGTCCAGAAATGTCAACTCGTCGGCGCCTTGGTCGTTGTAGCGCGCGGCAATTTCCACCGGGTCACCGGCGTCGCGCAGTTCGACAAAATTGACGCCCTTGACGACACGGCCGCCGGTCACGTCAAGGCAGGGAATGATGCGTTTAGCTAACATGTGCCCCCACGCTTGCCACTCCGTGTGCTGCGCTGCCCCCCGAGGGGGCTGGCCTTGCTTGGGGCGGCCCGGCGCTGGCGGCCGTTGGCGTCCAAGTTTTTACTGAACTCTGCATTCCAGCAGGGGCCGCGGAACCGGCTTTGCCGGGCCGCAGGCGCAGCGGCCCCCTGGGGGGCAGCGAACCACGCCAAGCGGGGAGCGTGGGGGTCATATCTTCATCCGTTGAGCTCGTCGGCGCGCTCCTGCGCCGCTGCAAAGTCCAGGTCGCCGCTGTAGATGGAACGCCCGCAGATCACGCCCTGCACGCCTTCGCTCTCGACCTCGCACAGCGCTTCAATGTCGGCCATATTGGAAAGGCCGCCCGATGCGATGACCGGAATCGTCAGCGCCTGCGCCAGCTTGACGGTCGCTTCAATATTGATGCCGCTGAGCATGCCGTCGCGGCCGATGTCGGTGTAGATGATGGACTCGACACCGTATTCCTGAAATTTCCTGGCCAGGTCCACCACCTCGTGCCCCGTCAGTTTGCTCCAACCGTCGGTGGCGACCTTGCCGTCTTTTGCATCGAGCCCGACGATGATGTGGCCGCCAAAAGCGGTGCAGGCGTCCTGCAAAAAGCCCGGATTCTTGACGGCGGCGGTGCCGATGATGACGTAGCGCAGGCCGGCGTCGAGGTAGCGCTCTATGGTGTCCAGATCGCGAATGCCGCCGCCCAGCTGCACATCGATTTCGTTGCCCACTTCCGCCAGGATGCGCTTGATCGCCAGCTCGTTTTTGGGCTTGCCGGCGAACGCGCCGTTCAGGTCCACCAGGTGCAGGCGGCGCGCGCCCTTGTCAACCCAGCTGCGCGCCATGGCGGCCGGGTCGTCACTGAAAATGGTGGATTGATCCATGTCGCCCTGTTTGAGACGAACGCAGTGACCATCTTTCAGGTCAATCGCGGGGATGAGTAGCATGTTGAAGTTAAAAGAAAAAGAGAGCTGACGGGGGGTTAATGAAAAAAACTTACTGTAGCGACTATTTGCGCCCGGCGCTTGCGTTGCATCAAGGCTTCCAGTGCAGGAAGTTACGGTACAGGGCCAGCCCCTGATCGGCACTTTTCTCAGGGTGGAACTGGGTGGCAAAAATATTGTCGCGCGCAATCGCTGCCGCAAAGCGCGCACCGTAGTCGGCCTGGCCCGCGATGTGACGGGCATCGGCCGGGCGCGCGTAAAAGCTGTGCACGAAGTAAAAATACGCGCCGTCGTCGATGTCCGCCCACAGTGGGTGCGCTGGCGCTGACTGAAACACCTGGTTCCAGCCCATTTGCGGCACCTTGTAGCGGCTGCCGTCGGGCTGAAGCCGGCCGGCCAGATCAAACTTGATGACTTCGCCGTGGATCAAACCCAGCCCCGGCGTGCCGGCGGCCAGCGGTCCTTCGTCGCTTTTGTCAAGCAGCATCTGCATGCCGACGCAGACGCCAAACAGCGGCTTGTGGGCGGCGGCATGCAGCACCGCTTGTTGCAAACCGGACTCGGCCAGGGCGCGCATGCAGTCGGGCATGGCGCCCTGCCCCGGCAGCACGACGCGTTCAGCGTCCAGCACATCCTGCGCGCGCGAGGTGACCCGCACCTCGTAGCCACTGCCTTGCGCCACATGCTGGACGGCTTGCGACACCGAGCGCAGATTGCCCGAGCCATAGTCAACCACTGCTACTGTTTTCAAGTGATCCTTTGATCCTGCTATGGTATGAATTTAATAGCTACCTGCGCCCGCCCTGCTTGGGCTAGAGGCCTAAAACATGCATTAATGACGGTCTCGTTCGCTCAGGCACCTACAGCGAGCCTTTGGTCGACGGGATCACGCCAGCGGCGCGCGGATCGATTTCCAGCGCCATGCGCAAGGCCCGGGCGAAGGCCTTGAACACGGTTTCTGCCTGGTGGTGGGCGTTTTCGCCCTTGAGGTTGTCAATGTGCAGCGTGACGAAGGCATGGTTGGCAAAGCCCTGGAAAAATTCGTACGCGAGCTGGCTGTCAAACGTGCCAATCATGCCGCTCTTGAACGGCACATGCATGTCCAGCCCGGGCCGACCCGAAAAATCGACCACCACGCGCGACAGTGCCTCATCGAGCGGCACGTAGGCGTGGCCGTAGCGGCGCAGGCCTTTCTTGTCGCCCACCGCCTGCGCCACGGCCTGCCCAAACGTGATGCCGACGTCTTCCACCGTGTGGTGGCCGTCAATGTGCAAATCGCCCTCGGCATGAATATCCAGATCAATCAGGCCGTGGCGCGCAATCTGGTCCAGCATGTGGTCGAAAAAACCGATGCCGGTGGACAGTTTGGCCTGACCGGTGCCGTCCAGGTTGACCCTGACGGTGATTTTGGTCTCGGCGGTGTTGCGCGAGACTTCGGCGACGCGCGGGGTGGCGATCAATTCAGGATGGGGGGTGGTCATAGGGATTTTTCAAGCGCCGCTAGCATTTGCGCGTTTTCCTCAGCCGTGCCGACTGTCACGCGCAAACAATTGGTCAGCAATGGATGCATTTTAGAAACGTTTTTGACCAGCACCTTACGGGTTTTCATGCCTTCGAAGGTTTTGGTGGCCCTATCGCCCTCGCCCAGCACGCGCAAGAGAATCATGTTGGCGTCGCTTTTCCAGGTTTTGACACCCTTCATGGCGCTAAGCGCCTCAAGCACCCTTTTGCGCTGCGCCACCAGCTGCTGCGCCTGTTCGGCAAACACCGCCCGATGCTCCAGCGCAAACAGCGCGCACTCGTAGTTGAGCACGCTGATGTTGTACGGTGGCCGCACCTTGTCGATTTCGGCGATCAGCGCCTTGGGGCCCAGCAGATAGCCCAGGCGCACGCCGGCCAGCCCAAACTTGCTCAGGGTGCGCAGCAGCAGCACATGGCGGTGCCGGCCGATGCGGTCGATATAGCTTTTGCTGGAAAAGGGCTGGTAGGCCTCGTCCAGCACCACCAGGCCGCCTTGCAGGCCCACGGCGTCGATGATCTTTTCAATCACCGCGTCGTCCCACAGATTGGCAGTCGGGTTGTTCGGGTAGGCCAGGTAGGTGATGGACGGCTTGTGTTCAGCAATAGCCGCCAGCATGGCGGCTTCGTCGAGCTCGAAATCGGCCGTCAAATCAACGCCTATGAACTTCAGGCCCTGCAGCTGCGCGCTCATGGCGTACATCACAAAACCTGGCAGCGGCGCGAGGATCGCGGCAGCCGGTCGGCCGCTGCTGGATGCATCGCCCGGCACATCGCAGGCCATGGCCAGCAGCGCAATCAGCTCGTCCGAACCATTGCCCAGCATGATGTCAAAGCCCTCGGGCATCGCGGCGTAGTCGGCCAGCGCAGCGCGCAAGTCATTGACCCGGCCATCGGGATAACGGTTCAGCGCCAGCGCCCCGAGCCGCTGACCGAGCTCGACCTGCAGGGCGGCCGGCAGGCGGTGCGGATTTTCCATCGCGTCCAGCTTGACCATGCCGCTTGACGGCTGGATGGCGTAAGCGTGCATGGACTGCACATCCTGGCGAAACACATGCACCCCCACGCTTGCCACTTCGTGTGCGGCGCTGCCCCCTGAGTGGGCGGAACTTGCTCGGGGCGGCCCGTCGCTGCGTTCGGCGGAGAGTTTCTGTCCATTGGTAGCGGTCATTTATTCACTCTCATGGCGGGCACGTCCTGCAGGCGCATCTCGGCGGCGCGCGCATGGGCCTGCAGGCCTTCGCCATAAGCCAGTTCGGCGGCAATTTTGCCCAGCACCTGCGCCCCGGCTTCGCTGACTTCGATCAGGCTGGAGCGTTTTTGAAAATCGTAGACCCCCAGCGGACTGGAAAAGCGCGCCGTGCCGCTGGTGGGCAGCACATGGTTGGGGCCGGCGCAATAGTCTCCCAGGCTTTCGCTGGTGTAGGCACCCAGGAAAATCGCGCCAGCGTGGCGCAGCAACGGTTCCCAGCGATGCGGGTCGCGGCTGGAGACTTCCAGATGCTCGGGCGCAATCCGGTTGCTGATCTCGCAGGCTTCTTCCATGCTGCGCGTCAGAATCAGCGCACCGCGGCCATTGAGCGATTTGGCGATGATGTCGGCGCGCGGCATCTGCGGCAGCAGGCGGTTCATCGCGGCCAGCACTGCGTCGATATAGGCCGCATCGGGGCACAGCAAAATGCTTTGGGCCAGCTCGTCGTGCTCAGCCTGGCTGAACAAGTCCATCGCCACCCAGTCGGCGGGTGTGCTGCCATCGGCCAGCACCAAAATCTCGGAGGGTCCGGCAATCATGTCTATACCCACCGTGCCAAAGACGCGGCGCTTGGCAGCGGCCACATAGGCGTTACCAGGGCCGGTGATCTTGTCGACGGCGGGAATGGTGGCGGTGCCATAGGCCAGCGCCGCCACAGCCTGCGCACCGCCTACCGTGAAGGCGCGCGTGACGCCGGCCACGTAAGCGGCCGCCAGCACCAGGGCATTCTTTTCCCCCTTGGGGGTAGGCACGACCATGATGATTTCAGCCACACCGGCCACATGCGCGGGGATGGCGTTCATCAGCACCGAGGACGGGTAGGCCGCCTTGCCGCCGGGCACGTAAATGCCGACGCGGTCAAGTGGCGTGACCTTCTGGCCCAGCAGCGTGCCGTCTTCATCGCGGTAGCTCCAGCTTTCGCCATTGGCCTTTTTTTGCGCCTCGTGGTACGTGCGCACGCGCCGCGCGGCCGCTTGCAAGGCGTCCCGCTGGGCAGCCGGAATCGCCTCGAAGGCGGCTTTCAATTCGGCCTGGGTGAGTTCGAGCTCGCTCATGGAGGCGACGCTCAGGCCGTCAAAACGCGCGGTGTATTCAAGCACCGCCGCATCACCGCGCTGCTGCACGTCGGTCAGGATGTCGGCGACGCGCTGCTCGATCGCCGCGTCGGTGGCGGCGGACCAATGCAGGCGCGCCTTGAATTGGGCATCAAAAGTGCTGTCAACGCAGGATAGACGGGCGGGAGCAGCTATTAATTTCATAGCATTAAAGGGTTGTAAGTGTTCGGTTAACGGGCCACGGCGCCGGCCGAGGCCAACGCCAGCGCATCAATCATCTTGCGGATGGGCGCGTAGTTGAGCTTGAGCGCAATCTGGTTCACCACCAGGTGCGAACTGATGTCCATGATGCGTTCGACCTCGACCAAATGATTGGCCTTGAGCGTGCTTCCTGTTGACACCAGATCGACGATGGCGTCGGCCAGCCCGGTCAGCGGCGCCAGTTCCATGCTGCCGTAGAGCTTGATCAGGTCGACGTGCACGCCTTTGGTGGCAAAAAAGTCGCGGGCAATCGCCACGTACTTGGTCGCCACTTTCAGGCGCGAACCCTGCCTGACGGCGGCGCCGTAGTCGAAACCCTGGCGCACCGCCACGCTGATGCGGCATTTGGCAATCTGCAGATCGAGCGGCTGGTACAGGCCCAAGCTGCCGGACTCCAGCAGCGTGTCTTTGCCGACCACGCCCAGATCGGCACCGCCGTACTGCACATAGGTCGGCACGTCGGTAGCGCGCACCAGCACCACGCGCAGACCGGGCTGGTTGGTGTCAAGTATCAGCTTGCGTGATTTTTCCGGGTCGTCCAGCACCTCAATGCCGGCGCTTTTGAGCAACGGCAGGATATCGTCGAAGATGCGGCCTTTAGATAAAGCGAGGGTGATCATGATTTGACTCGTTCTATGTCTGCACCGATGCCGCGCAGCTTGGCTTCCATCTGGTCGTAACCGCGGTCCAAGTGGTAAATGCGCTCGATCACGGTTTCGCCCTCGGCCACCAGACCGGCAATCACCAGGCTGGCAGAGGCGCGCAAATCGGTGGCCATGACGGTGGCGCCCGAGAGTTTTTCAACGCCTTCAATCGTTGCCACCTTGCCTTCGATCTGTATCCTGGCGCCCAGTCGCACCAGCTCGTTGACGTGCATGAAACGATTTTCAAAAATCGTCTCGGTCACGCTGCTGCTGCCTTGCGCAATGGCGTTGAGCGCCATGAACTGCGCCTGCATGTCGGTCGGGAAGCCGGGGTACTCGGTGGTGCAAAAAGACTGCGCCTTCATGCGGCCCTGGGCCTGGATGCGGATAAAGCCTTCGCCGGCGCTGACCGTAGCGCCCGCTTCGCGCAACTTGTCGATCACCGCATCGAGGTGGTCGGCGCGGCCATGCTTGAGCACCACATCGCCGCCCGCCGCCGCCACGGCACACAAAAAGGTGCCGGCCTCTATCCGGTCGGCCACCACCTGGTGGGTGCAGCCGTGCAGGCGCTCCACGCCCTGAATTCTGATGCGGCGAGAGCCGTGGCCTTCGATGCGGGCGCCCATCTTGATAAGCATCTCGGCCAAGTCGCCAATCTCAGGCTCTTGCGCGGCGTTTTCGAGAATCGTTTCACCCTCGGCCAGGCTGGCGGCCATCAGGAAGTTTTCGGTCCCGGTGACGGTCACCATGTCGGTCGTGATGCTGGCGCCCTTCAGGCGTTGACGATTTGCCGGCAATTTGGCCAGCATGTAACCGTGTTCGACCGTGATCTCGGCCCCCATGGCCTGCAGGCCCTTGATGTGCTGGTCGACCGGCCGAGAACCGATGGCGCAACCACCGGGTAGCGACACCGTGGCTTCGCCGAAGCGCGCCAGCAGCGGGCCCAGGGCCAGCACCGAGGCGCGCATGGTTTTGACCAGTTCATAGGGCGCTTCGGGCGAACTCAGCGCGCCCGCGTTGAGCGTGACGGTGCCCGGCACGGCCTGGCTACGCTCGGCCGCCACGCCCATGTTGCGGATTAACTTGAGCATGGTGGCCACGTCCTGCAGGCCGGGCACGTTCTCCAGCGTCACCGTGTCGGCGGTCAACAGGGCCGCGCAAAGCTCCGGCAAAGCGGCGTTTTTGGCGCCCGAGATGTTGACGGTGCCGGCCAGCGACTTGCCGCCGCGAATCAATAGTTTGTCCATTTTTTTATTGCGCTTTAAGTGCGGCCCATTCAACAGGCGTGTGGGTTTTCATCGACAGGGCATGAACCTCGCCGGTCTGAATTCGGTTTCCAACCGCGGCATAGCCGCGATGGTGGCGCTGGATCCTGGTCAATCCTTCAAAAGCGCTGGAAACGACGATGGCGAACCAGTGACTGCCGTCACCGGACACTTCGAGGTACTCGCAGGGCAGGCCCGCGGCAATGATGGTTTGGAGTTCTTCGCTGGTCATATTTTTTTCCTGGTGCGTGGTGGTCACTGTATTTTCGTCGGGCTGCTCCAAGAACGGGAGCCTCCACGGATAAGCGCGAAGGCCACCGGCCACAGCGCCGGGCCGCACCCAAGCCAGGCCCGCCCTTTCGGGAGGCAGCGCATTACACAAAGTAAAAAGCGTGGGGGCGAGGGCCGCCAGCGCCGGGCCGCCCCAAGCCAGGCCAGCCCCCTCGGGGGGCAGCGCATTACACGAAGTGAAAAGCGTGGGGGCCATACCTTTAATGCCTGATTTTGTAGCCGGTGCGCAGCATGGTGACGGCCACGGCGCTAACCAGCGCCAAGGCGGCCAGCACAATGCCGAGGCTCAGCCAGGGCGAGACGTCGCTGACGCCAAAAAAGCCGTAACGAAAGCCGTCAATCATGTAGAAAAACGGATTCAGGTGGCTGATTTTTTGCCAAAAAGGCGGCAAAGAATGAATTGAATAAAACACGCCGCTCAAAAACGTCATGGGCATGATGACGAAGTTCTGGAAAGTCGCCATTTGGTCAAATTTTTCAGACCACAATCCCGCGATGATGCCCAGCGCGCCCATCAGGGCGGCACCGAGGATGGCAAACAGCACGATCCACAGCGGCTCCGCAAAGCCGGGCCGGCCAAAAAACACAGTCACGGCAAACACCCCGCTGCCCACCAACAGCCCGCGCGCCACCGACGAGCCGACGTAAGCCAAAAACCAGTGCCAGTGCGACAGCGGCGTGAGCAACACAAACACCAGGCTGCCCATAATCTTGCTCTGGATCAGCGAGGAAGAACTGTTGGCGAAGGCGTTTTGCAGCACGCTCATCATCACCAAGCCAGGCACCAGAAAGGCGGTGTAGCTGATCTGGTCATAAACTTTGACCTGTCCTTGCAGCACATGGCCAAAAATCAGCATGTAGAGTACGGCTGTCAATATCGGCGCGCCTACGGTCTGGAAGCCGACCTTCCAGAAACGCAGGATTTCCTTGTAGAAAAGGGTTTGCCAGCCGATCATTTCGCGGCTCCGGCCAAATCCAGTGCATCGACGGCAAGAGGCACTTTCGCAGCGCTTTCGTTCATGACGTCGAGGAACACGTCTTCCAGATCGGCCTTGCGAATTTCCACATCCTCGGCCACCAGCCCGGCCTGGCGAATGGCGGCCAGGTACTGCTCGATCTCGCGCGCGTTGTGCGCGGGAAACTGCACGATGCGTCCGGTAATGCGCGCCTGCGCCGCCAGATGCATGGGCAGTTCGCTGTCAATTTTGAAACGCAGCACATTGCTTGAGGCCGCCTTGAGCAGCTCGGAAGTCTGGTCCAGCGCCACCAAACGCCCTTGCTTGAGCATGGCGACGCGGCTGCACAAGGCCTCGGCTTCTTCAAGGTAGTGCGTGGTCAGCAGCACGGTGCTGCCCTGTTTGTTGAGTTTGGCGATGAACTGCCACAAGGTCTGGCGCAGCTCCACATCAACGCCGGCGGTCGGCTCGTCGAGCACGATCACCTGCGGCTGGTGCACCAGCGCCTGCGCCACCAGTACGCGCCGTTTCATGCCGCCCGAGAGCTGGCGCATGTTGGCGTTGGCCTTGTCGGCCAGGCCCAGACTGGCCAGCAGCTCGTCAATCCAGGCATCGTTGTGCTTGATGCCGAAATAGCCTGACTGGATGCGCAGCGCCTCGCGCACGGTGAAAAACGGATCGAACACCAGCTCTTGCGGCACCACGCCGAGCTTGCGCCTGGCGTTGGCGTAATCGGTGACCACATCGCTGCCATGCACCTTGACGCAACCACTGCTGGCGCGTGACAGGCCCGCCAGAATGCTGATGAGCGTGGTCTTTCCGGCGCCGTTGGGCCCCAGCAGGCCGAAGAACTCACCTTGCGGAATGTCAAAGCTCACGTTGTCCAGCGCCCGCACAGCAGGGCCGGTTTGTTTTCGCTCGGAGGGGTAGGTTTTACAGACGGACTGGAAAGAGATAGCTGGCATTAACCCACTATTTTAAGGGCTGGCGCCAGCATCTCTGGGACGGACCGTTCAAGTCCCCGCTCGGCGCAAACGGCGCGCGGCAAACCGGCCCGAACGCCGGCTCAGGCCGGGACGGCCGCACTGTCTGGAATCAGCTCGGCAACGCCGTACAGACCGGCCAGCTGACGCAGCCGTGCCGGCAGACCCTGCACCGAAAAAGCCTTGCCCCCAGCCAGCGCTTCGCGCCGGCATGCGAGCAGCAGCGCCAGAGCGGACGAGTCAAATTCGTGCAGGCCGTTGGCATCGGCCACCAGTTGCGCCGGCTGTGACGCCACCGCCTGTTTCAAGCCAAGGGCAAACTGTGCCGACGCAGCGTGCGTCAAAACCGCAGGAAGTGTCAGCATGGCAAGCAGCTGTCTCAGGACTTCTGCTCGGACTTTTGATCGCCAGCGTTGGACTTGTTGCGCTGCGCCAGCGCGGCGATCAGGCCGTCAACCCCTTTGGCACTGATTTCCTGAGCAAACTGGGTGCGGTAGGTTTCTACCAGCCAGACACCCAACACGTTGAGGTCATAGATTTTCCAGCCCGAAGCGGTCTTTTCCATGCGGTAGTCGAGCTGCACCGGATCACCCCGGCCCAGCACTTCGCTGCGCACCACGACTTCGGTGTCGGTTTCTGCAGCGCGCAGCGGTTTGACGCTCAGGCGCTGGTCCTTAACCTGCGAAAGGGCGCCTGAGTAGGTGCGCACCAGCAGTATCTTGAACTCTTCCTGCAGCCGCGTCTTTTGTTCCGGCGTAGCCTGGCGCCAGTTGCGGCCAACGGCCGCCGCCGTCATGCGGGTGAAATTTACATTGGGCATGACCTTGCTGTCGACCAGCGCAATCACCTTGCTCATGTCACCAGCCTGTACGGCTTTGTCCGATTTGATGGTTTCCAGCACTTCTGCGGACACGCGTTTGATCAGGACGTCAGGGGCCTCATCGGCGGCGCGAACAAGCGGCGCAGACGCCAGCAGTGCCAGGCTGAGCGAGGCAGTCAACAAACGAACCAAAGTTCTACGATTCACGGGGTTCATGGTTTTCCTTCGAAAGCGAAACAAATGGAGATCAATATCGCAGCCTGTCCATAAGGCCGGGCTTGCCGACATCAGACATACCTCAAATAATTTTGCGCCATGATGAGCGGCCGGCGATGAAGTTGTGCAACGGTCTTGTAAATGTTGTTTACAACGCGCATCTTATTTGGCTGGCGCTGCAGGCTCGGCAGTTGCCCCGGCGCCAGGCGCAGCCTCGGGAACTACTTCAGGCAAATCGAAGCGCTCCTCGGGCGCTGTGTCTGCGCTAGGGCTTGCGCCGTTGTCCGAGCTAAAGTTAAAACCGCTGTTGCGCCGCAGATGACGCC
Source organism: Polaromonas sp. (assembly GCF_012927455.1). GTDB lineage: Bacteria > Pseudomonadota > Gammaproteobacteria > Burkholderiales > Burkholderiaceae_C > Polaromonas. The sequence goes on from NZ_JABBPE010000008.1 coordinate 255,747, forward strand.
GCAAATAAATTTCGCGGGAGAAACTGTATTTATCGAGTGCGGCCTGTTCCAGCACATCCTCCACACCCAGCAAATTTGCCCGCAAGTTCACTGCACGCCCTGAAAGCAGGACGTTACGTGCCGGAATGTTTTCCACCCGGCCCAAAAGATCCACCTTGCTGTCGACCAGCAAACCGGCGGAATCACGCACGGTGGAAGGGCCAAGCACCGGCAGCACCACGTAGGGGCCGGCTGCGATGCCCCAATGCCCCAGGGTGCGGCCGAAATCCTGGCTGTGCCTGGGAATTTCCAGATCGCTGGCCACGTCAAAAAGACCGCCCAGTCCCCAAAATGTGTTGGTGGTCACCCGAAACAGCGTGTCGGCAGCCTCTTTAGGCTTGAACTGCAATACGTTGTTGACCAGCGACCGGACGTCAGCAATATTGCCAAAGAAGTTGCTCACCCCCCGGCGCAGCGGCGCCGGCGTGGCATCACGGTAAAGGGTTGCTGCAGGCTTGACGAGGACGCGGTCCAGGCCCTCATTGAGTTTGAACACCGTCCGGTTGAACGGCTCCAGCGGGTCGGCCGGGTTGGCATCGGGCCCGGTGGCGCAACCTTGCAGCAGGGCGAAGGTGAACGTAAGCGCCAGCGCAGTGCTAGCCCTGTACACAGGCGCTTTCATGATGATGGATGTCGTCATTTTTTTTCTGTGGTCCCTGATGGCGGTGCAGTGCCTGATCCCGAACTGCCGTCCGCCGCCTTGCTGAACAAAAACTGGCTGATCAGGTTTTCCAACACTACGGCCGACTGGGTCTGTTTGACCACGTCACCTGCGACAAGATTTTTCTCGTCGCCCCCTGCTTCCACGCCGATGTATTGCTCACCGAGCAGGCCGCTGGTTAGTATCTTGAGCGAGCTGTCCTTGGGAAAAGCGTAACGGCTTTGCAGGGCCAGATGCACACTGGCCTGGTAGGATTTATCGTCAAACGTAATACTTTCAACCCGTCCGACCACCACGCCGGCACTTTTAACGGCGGCCTGCGGCTTCAGGCCGCCAATATTGTCAAATTTGGCCGTGATCTGGTACGTGCTGTTGAAATTCAGGGTCAGCAGATTGGCGGACTTGAGCGCCAGGAACAGCAGGGCCGCGCCCCCTATCAGGACAAACAGACCCACCCAGAAATCGTTTTTGGAGCGTTGCATTTTTTTCTTTCAATGACCGGGCCAGGCGTTGCGAGCAGGCCCACAAGGCACAAACACAGTCGAATCTAATTTTTGCATGGGTGGTTAAAACCGCAGAGTCGGTGGGCTTAAAGGCTGAACATCCATGCTGTCATCAAAAAGTCCAGCCCGAGCACCGCCAGCGAGGCCACCACCACGGTGCGCGTGGTGGCGCGCGACACGCCCTCGGGCGTCGGTTGCGCTTCAAAGCCCTGGTGCAGGGCGACAAAGGTCACCGTCACGCCAAAGACAAAACTTTTAATCACGCCATTGCCCACATCGCGCCAGACATCGACACCGGCCTGCATCTGGCTCCAGAAAGAACCCGCATCGACACCAATCATCAGCACGCCGACGGCCCAGCCGCCCAGGATGCCGACGGCGCTGAAGACGGCGGCCAGCAGCGGCATGGCGATCACGCCACCCCAAAAGCGCGGCGCCAGGATTCGTCGTATCGGATCGACCGCCATCATTTCCATAGCCGACAGTTGCTCGCCGGCCTTCATCAGGCCAATCTCGGCCGTCAGCGCCGTGCCCGCGCGGCCCGCAAACAGCAGCGCAGTCACCACCGGGCCCAACTCCCTGACCAGGCTGAGCGCCACCAGCAGGCCCAGCGCCTCCGAGGAGCCGTAGCGCTGCAGCGTGTAGTAGCCCTGCAGGCCCAGCACAAAACCGACAAACAGACCCGACACCGTGATGATGGCCAGGGAATAATTGCCAAGGAAAAAAATCTGGTCGCGCACCAGGCCAAAGCGGGCCAGCGCGGGGCCGCTCAGCGCCAGCAGGCGCGCCATCAGGCGGGCCGCCAGACCGAGTTCGGCCAGCGTGCCGCGCGTGGCAAAACCCAGATTGGAGAGAAGCACAACCGGGCTGTAGCGGCTCATGAACGCTTTCCTCTGGCGGCAGCAGCCGTGGCTTTTGCCAAAGCCGCCGGGTCGCCAAAATCGGCCGCGACGTCGGGCCCCGGGTAATGAAATTTCACCGGCCCTTCGCTAAGCCCGTTGACAAACTGGTGCACCAGCGGGTCAGTGGAGTTTTTGACTTCATCGGGTGTGCCCTGCGCCGCAATCGCGCCATTGGCCAGGATGATGACTTTGTCGGCGATGCGAAAAGTGTCTTCCAGATCGTGCGAGACGACGATGCTGGTGATGCCCAGCGTGTCGTTGAGCTGGCGTATCAGCTGCGCCGCCGTGCCCAGCGAAATCGGGTCGAGGCCGGCAAACGGCTCGTCGTACATGATGAGATCCGGGTCCAGCGCAATCGCGCGCGCCAGCGCCACGCGCCTGGCCATGCCGCCAGAAATTTCGCTGGGCATGAGCTCGCGCGCGCCGCGCAATCCGACGGCGTTGAGCTTCATCAGCACGATGTCGCGGATCAGACTGGCCGGCAGCGCCGTATGTTCGCGCAGCGGAAACGCCACGTTGTCAAAGACGCTCAGATCGGTGAACAGCGCGCCAAACTGGAACAGCATGCCCATGCGCCGCCGCGCCTGATAGAGCTCGGGCTGCGCCAGCTGGCCGACGTTTTTGCCATCAAACAAGACCTCGCCACTGTTGGCTTTTTGTTGCCCGCCGATGAGGCGCAACACCGTGGTCTTGCCACCACCCGACGCGCCCATCAGCGCCGTGACCTTGCCTCGAGGCACCGACAGCGTGACGCGATTGAGAATGACGCGATCACCGGCCGAACCCGGGTAAGAAAAGGTCACATCCTTGAATTCAACCAGCGGGGAAGCGGACATATCGGCCATGGTGAAGGAAAAAGCGCAACGAGTGCGCCAGCGGGGCTAGGGAAAGCCCTTGATGATACGGGTTTTGGCCTGATTTCGTCCGCGCTCGGCCGCTAAAAGAAACGCCTGGGGCCCGGTGGTGCAACGACCGCAGGCTCGGTCCGCCGCTCCATTTTTTACATCAAAAGTGTCTCTAGCCCAATAGATACGGGCTCAAGCAGCTATTATTTCAATAGCAACCGGCCTTGTAATGGTGGCGCGCGAGGCCCTAGCGCGGCAAGTCGCTGTAGCCCATCAGGAATTCATCGACAGCGCGCGCGGCCTGGCGGCCCTCGCGAATCGCCCACACCACCAGGCTCTGGCCGCGCCGGATATCGCCCGCGGCAAAAACTTTTGCCACGCTGGTGGCATAGCCGCCGGTGAAGTCGGTGCTGGCCTTGGCGTTGCCCCGGTTGTCTTTCTCGACGCCAAAGGCTTCCAGCACCGAGGCGACCGGTGAGACAAAGCCCATGGCCAGCAACACCAGGTCGGCCTTGAGGGTTTCTTCCGAGCCCGGCACTTCGGCCATCTTGCCGTCTTTCCATTCGACCCGAACGGTGATCAAGCCAGTCACCTTGCCTTTTTCGCCCAGCAGCGCCTTGGTCGAAATGGCGAACTCACGCTCGCAGCCTTCCAGGTGGGAGGAAGAGGTGCGCAGCTTGATCGGCCAGTAAGGCCAGGTCATGGGGCGGTTTTCTACCTCGGGCGGCTCGGGCATCAGTTCAAACTGGGTCACGCTGGCGGCGCCGTGGCGGTTGCTGGTGCCGACGCAGTCAGAGCCGGTGTCGCCGCCGCCAATCACGATAACGTGCTTACCGGATGCAGACAGCTGGGCTTTCACCTTGTCGCCGGCATTGACCTTGTTTTGCTGGGGCAAGAATTCCATCGCAAAATGCACGCCGTCGAGTTCGCGGCCCGGCACCGGCAAATCGCGCGACTGCTCGGCGCCACCGGTCAGCATCACGGCGTCAAAGTCTTTTTGCAACTGCTCGGCCGAAATCGTCTCCTTGGCCCAGTTGGTCACCCTGGAGCCTTTGGGCAGGCTGCCGATCATCACGCCGGTGCGCAAGCTCACGCCCTCGGCCTGCATCTGCTCAACGCGGCGGTCGATATGGATTTTTTCCATCTTGAAGTCGGGAATGCCGTAGCGCAGCAGGCCGCCTATGCGGTCGTTTTTCTCGAACAGCGTCACGTCATGGCCGGCGCGCGCCAATTGCTGCGCGGCGGCCATGCCGGCCGGGCCGGAGCCCACCACCGCAACTTTTTTGCCGGTTTTGTGCTTGGGCAACTGCGGCTTGACCCAGCCTTCGGCCCAGGCGCGGTCGATGATGGCGTGCTCGATCGACTTGATGCCGACCGCGTCGTCATTCACATTGAGCGTGCAGGCGGCCTCGCACGGCGCGGGGCAGATGCGGCCGGTGAATTCCGGGAAGTTGTTGGTGCTGTGCAGCGTATCAATCGCGTTTTTCCAGTCGGCACGAAACACCATGTCATTGAAATCGGGAATGATGTTGTTGACCGGGCAGCCGCTGGTGCAAAACGGTATGCCGCAGTCCATGCAGCGTGCCGCCTGCTGGCCGGCCTGCTTGTCGTTCAGGCCAATGACAAACTCTTTGTAATTTTTCAGACGCTCGCCGACGGGCTTGTAGCCCTCTTCGATGCGCTCGTAGTCCAAGAAGCCGGTGATTTTTCCCATGATGAGTCCTGTGCGGTTCAATATAAGCGTTTTATGCCGCTAGCCCTTTACTGGCGGGCGCAAGCAGCTATTAATACAATAGCAAATGAGGCGCTTTCCTACTTGGCCGGCACCACTTCCTGGGCTTCCTGGTTGGTGGCCGCCTGCCCGCGCGTGGTCTCGGTGGCCGCTTCCAGGCGGCGCTCCCGGCGCTCAAGCAGCGCGCGCTTGTACTCATTGGGGAACACCTTGACAAACTTCAGGCGCGACTCGGACCAGCTATCAAGCAGTTCGCGCGCCCGCTTGCTGCCGGTCCAGCGGTTGTGGTCCTGCAGCAGGCGCTTGAGCAGTTGCTCGTCGCTTTCGCCGGCATGCCAGTCGGCCCGGTCATGGGTGCGCTGGTCAGCCGTGCTGACCACCCGGTCCATGGACACCATGGAGGTGTTGCAGCGCGTCGAAAATTTTCCGTCTTCGTCGTACACATAGGCCACGCCGCCGCTCATGCCGGCGGCAAAGTTGCGGCCGGTCTTGCCCAGCACGACGACGGTGCCGCCCGTCATGTATTCGCAGCCATGGTCGCCGGTGCCCTCGACGACCGCCGTCGCGCCCGACAGGCGCACGGCAAATCGCTCGCCGGCCACGCCGCTGAAAAAGGCCTCACCGGAGGTCGCGCCATACAGCACGGTGTTGCCGACGATGGTGTTCTTGACCGCCTCACCGCGGAATTCAATGCTGGGGCGCACCACGATGCGGCCGCCCGACAGGCCCTTGCCGGTGTAGTCGTTGGCGTCGCCAATCAAATACAGCGTGATGCCCTTGGCCAGAAAGGCGCCAAAGGACTGGCCGCCGGTGCCTTCAAGCTGGATGCGCAGCGTGTCGTCGGGCAGGCCTTCCGGGCGCAGCCGCGTCAGCTCGCCCGACAGCATCGCGCCTACAGTGCGGTTGACGTTGCGCGTGACCTCAATGAACTGGACTTTTTCGCCCTTGTCGAGGGCGGCCCTGGATTTTTCAATCAGCCGCACATCTAGCGCTTTTTCCAGCCCGTGGTCCTGCTCCATCACATGCAGGCGCGGCACATCGGCCGGCACATTGGGCTGGTAGAACAGCCGGCTGAAGTCCAGGCCACCGGCCTTCCAGTGGGCGATGCCTTTTTGCGTGTCAAGCAAATCGGCGCGGCCAATCAGTTCGTCAAATGTGCGCACGCCGAGTTGTGCCATCAGCTGGCGCGCCTCTTCGGCGACAAAAAAGAAATAGTTGACGACATGCTCGGGCTTGCCGCTGAATTTCTTGCGCAGCACCGGGTCTTGCGTCGCCACGCCGACCGGGCAGGTGTTGAGGTGGCATTTGCGCATCATGATGCAGCCTTCGACCACCAGCGGCGCGGTGGCAAAGCCGAATTCGTCAGCGCCCAGCAGGCCGCCGATTACCACGTCGCGGCCAGTCTTCATCTGGCCATCGGCCTGCACGCGAATCCGGCCCCTGAGCCGATTCAGTACCAGCGTCTGCTGGGTTTCGGCCAGGCCGATTTCCCAGGGCGAGCCGGCATGTTTGATGGACGACCACGGCGAGGCGCCGGTGCCGCCGTCATGGCCGGCAATCACCACATGGTCGGACTTGGCCTTGGCCACGCCCGCGGCAATCGTGCCGACGCCGACCTCACTGACCAGCTTGACGCTGATACTGGCGCGCGGATTGACGTTTTTCAGGTCGTGAATCAGTTGCGCCAGATCTTCGATCGAGTAAATATCGTGGTGCGGCGGCGGCGAAATCAGTCCCACGCCGGGCACCGAATAACGCAGCTGGCCGATGTACTCGCTGACCTTGCCGCCTGGCAGCTGACCGCCCTCGCCCGGCTTGGCGCCCTGCGCCATCTTGATCTGGATCTGGTCTGCCGACACCAGGTATTCGGCGGTGACGCCGAAACGCCCGGAAGCCACCTGCTTGATGCGCGAGCGCAGCGAATCGCCATCTTGCAGCGGCAAATCGACCTCAACGACCTTTTCGCCGATCACGCTTTTCAGCGTTTCACCCTTTCGGATCGGGATGCCCTTGAGCTCCTGGCGGTAACGCGCCGGGTCTTCACCGCCCTCGCCGGTGTTGCTCTTGCCGCCTATGCGGTTCATTGCGACGGCCAGCGTGGCGTGCGCCTCGGTACTGATGGAGCCGAGCGACATGGCGCCGGTGACAAAGCGCTTGACGATTTCCTTGGCCGGCTCGACTTCATCAATCGGAATGGCTTTGCTGGGGTCGATCTTGAACTCGAACAGGCCGCGCAGCGTCATGTGGCGGCGGTTCTGGTCGTTGATCAGCTGGGCGTACTCTTTGTAGGTGTTCCAGTTGTTGGACCGCGTCGCATGCTGCAGCTTGGCAATCGCATCGGGCGTCCACATGTGCTCTTCGCCGCGCGCGCGCCAGGCGTATTCACCCCCGGTGTCCAGCATGCTGGCCAGCACCGGGTCGTCGCTGAAGGCAGCGCGGTGCATGCGCAAGGCTTCTTCGGCAATCTCGAAGACGCCCATGCCGCCCACCTGGCTGGCCGTTCCGGTAAAAAACTTGTCCACGGTGTCGCGGTTCAGGCCAATCGCCTCGAACAGCTGGGCGCCGCAGTAGCTCATGTAAGTTGACACGCCCATCTTGGACATGATCTTGGACAGACCCTTGCCGACGGCCTTGGTGTAGTTGTACACCGCCTTCTCATGGCTCAGGTCGCCCGGCAGGCCGGTGAATAGCTCGGCCAGCGTCTCCATGGCAAGGTAAGGGTGCACCGCCTCGGCGCCGTAACCTGCCAGCACGGCAAAGTGATGCACTTCCCGGGCCGAACCAGTCTCGACCACCAGTCCGGCGGTGGTGCGCAAGCCCTCTTTGACCAGGTGCTGGTGAATCGCCGACAGCGCCAGCACGGCAGGAATCGCGACCTGCGTGGCGTTCATGGCGCGGTCGCTCAGGATCAGGATGTTCTTGCCGCCATGGATGGCATCGACCGCTTCGGCGCACAGCGAAGCCAGCTTGGCCTCGACCCCAGCGCGACCCCAGGCCAGTGGGTAGGTGATGTCCAGCGTGTAACTCTTGAACTTACCCTGAGTGTGCGCTTCGATGTCGCGCAGCTTTTGCATGTTGGCGCTGTCGAGCACCGGCTGGCTGACTTCCAGCCGCATCGGCGGGTTGACCTGGTTGATGTCGAGCAGATTCGGCTTGGGGCCGATGAAAGACACCAGCGACATCACGATGGCTTCGCGAATCGGATCGATGGGGGGGTTGGTGACCTGCGCGAACAGCTGCTTGAAGTAGTTGTACAGCGGCTTGTTCTTGTCGGACAGGACGGCCAGCGGACTGTCGTTGCCCATGGAGCCGGTGGCTTCCTCGCCATTGGTGGCCATGGGCGACATCAAGAATTTGATGTCTTCCTGGGTGTAGCCAAAGGCCTGCTGTCTGTCTAGCAGCGGAATCTGCGGCGCGGCCGGGGTAGTGTCCAGCGCGGATGCGGTCGGTGTCTTGCCCGCCAGATCGTCGAGCCGGATGCGCAGGTTTTCAATCCACTGTTTGTAGGGCTTGCTGTTGGCCAGCGTCGCCTTGATCTCTTCGTCATCCACCATGCGGCCCTGCTCCAGATCGATCAGGAACATCTTGCCGGGCTGCAGCCGCCACTTGCGCACGATCTTGTGTTCAGGAATCGGCAACACGCCCGACTCGGACGCCATGATGACCAGGTCGTCGTCTGTCACGCAGTAGCGTGAAGGCCGCAGGCCGTTGCGGTCCAGCGTGGCGCCAATCTGGCGGCCGTCGGTGAAGACGATGGAGGCCGGACCGTCCCACGGCTCCAGCATGGCGGCGTGGTACTCATAAAACGCCTTGCGCCGCTCGTCCATGGTGGTGTGCTGCTCCCACGGCTCGGGGATCATCATCATGACGGCCTGGCTGATCGGGTAGCCGGCCATGGTCAGCAACTCCAGGCAGTTGTCGAAAGTCGCGGTATCGGACTGGCTGGCGAAGCTGATCGGATAGAGCTTTTGCAGATCGGCGCCCAGCACTGGCGAGGACATCACGCCTTCGCGGGCCTTCATCCAGTTGTAGTTGCCCTTGACAGTATTGATCTCGCCGTTGTGCGCGACATAGCGGTAAGGGTGCGCCAGCGGCCACTCGGGAAAGGTATTGGTTGAAAAGCGCTGATGTACCAGCCCGAGGGCCGAAACGCAGCGTTCATCTTTCAAATCCAGGTAGTAAGTGCCCACCTGATCGGCCAGCAACAGGCCTTTGTAGACCACCGTGCGGCTGGACATGCTGGGCACGTAATATTCCTTGCTGTGCGTCAGCTTGAGGCGCTGAATGGCGGCGCTGGCGGTTTTGCGGATCACATAGAGCTTGCGTTCCAGCGCGTCCTGCACGATCACGTCATTGCCGCGGCCGATGAAAATCTGGCGCAGTATGGGTTCTTTTTCGCGCACGGTGGGCGACATCGGCATGTCACGGTTCACCGGCACATCGCGCCAGCCCAGCAGCACTTGGCCTTCGGCCTTGACAGCGCGCTCCAGCGCCTGTTCGCAGGCCAGCCGCGAGGCATGCTCTTTGGGCAAAAACACCATACCTACGCCGTATTCGCCGGGCGGCGGCAGATCAACGCCACGGCTGCCGGAAGGCCCAATCCCGTTCTCGGCCATTTCTTCGCGGTACAGCGCATCGGGCAGCTGAATCAGGATGCCGGCACCGTCGCCCATCAGCTTGTCGGCACCGACGGCGCCCCGGTGATCAAGGTTCTCAAGAATTTTCAGACCCTGCTGGACGATGGCGTGGCTCTTGTGGCCCTTGATGTGCGCTACAAAGCCAACACCGCAGGCGTCGTGCTCGTTGCCCCCCGCGTACAAACCGTTTTCTTCAAAATGCTTGATCTCAGCAGCCGTGGTCATGGCAAGTCCTTGTCAGTAGCGAAACAAAAGCAGCCAATCGGCGCAGCCCATGTCCACCAGGGTTGGTTCTAAATTTTCAGAAAGTAAGCATAAGGCAGGACTTGCTCTCTTGCCAAGCTAATTAATAGGGGTCAGATTCCAATTTATTTCCAATAAAATTGGTAACCTTTAAATTGGGGACATATAAAATTTGATAGCTGCTCAGGCATTATTTATTTGAGCTAGCGGCAGTTTCAAGCCTCTTTTAACGCACTGATGGGGCGCCCAGCCTTGGTTTTTTTGACCCGGCGCTCGGTGCGTTTCTGCAAATTTGCGACAAAACTTTCACTCCCCAGCGCCCAGCCGCTCAGGGCGGACCGTGTCAGCGCTTCTTGCTGTTCCGGCGGGATGCCCGCGCTCACGAGGTCGGCGTAAGCCGCCTCGCGCGCAAATGGCGTGTTGCCCAGGGTCCAGAACAAGGGGTGCGGCGTGACCATTTTGTCGGTCCGCAGGCCGACATAGTGCGCGTGACTTGACCAGGGGTAGTCTCTGGCGCTGTTGACCAGGCCGGCGCGTACCGGATTGAGATCGATATAGGCCATGCAGGCCAGCAGATAGCGCTCGACTTCAATCAGGGTCGAGCGGTAACGCCCCTCCCACAGCGTGCCTGATCGTCCCTGGCTGTCATTGAAATAGCGCACATAGCGACGGCCGACCGCCTGCATCATCTGCGGCAAGCCATCGGCGCTGGTGGGCGTGGCAAGCAAGTGAAAATGATTGCTCATCAGCACGTAGGCATGCAGCGCCACGCCGAATTTGTGCGCGTTTTCCTCCAGCAGCGCCAGCAGCATCAGGTAGTCGGCAGCCGACGAAAAAATCGCCTGCCGGTTATTGCCGCGCTGGATGATGTGATGCGGATAGCCGGGAACGGTAAGCCGGGGAAGACGCGCCATGAACTGCAATGCCGGAAGTTTGCGTCATGATAATTGGAACCTGACCCTCAACAATCCTCAACAGCATGCCAGACGGACTGGCGCGCGGCGCAGACCCACCAGGTTTCACCGGCAGGTCCACTCCAATCGCTTTAGAAGCGGTACGAGGCGCCGACCCGCAGCACGGGGTAAGTTTTGTAGCTGCTGACCTCGTCGTTAAGCTTCGTTTTTTCCACGGCAATGTCGCGCGCCAACTGGGTGCAGATGGCGACGGTCGCTTGACAGCCGCTATTCGTCAGGCTGGTGCGGGGACTGCCCTGAAACATGACGCCGAGGTCGGCCGAGAAGCCCCATCCCTTGTTTGCCACGGCATTGCCCCAGCCTATGCCCAGATACGGTGCAATCTTCTTGAAGTCGACCGAGCCGTTGATGGAGCCGGCTTGAGCGGCGCTGTAGGTGGTTCCGTTCACTACATACTGAGTGCCGCTTTTGGCCTTCATATTGACATCGACCTTGTTGCCGTTGTAGACCAGGCCGCCCGTCATGCGAAAGCCGTTGTCCATAGGGAAATAGTCGGCCAGCACATCGAAGGTGCGCAGCTTCATTTTGAAGTTGTAGTCAGCCTCGGAGGTGCTGCCTGTGTCGTCGTAGTTCAGGTAGCCAAAGCCCACGCGTGCGTTCAATTTGGGCTGGAGGGGGACGCTGACATGCAGGCCAAGGCCGGTGGTTCCAGCGGTCGCCGAAAGACCTATATCGGCTGCGTTTGCGGCTGCGCAGGAGAGGCCTGCAATTAGAGCCAAGGCCAAGTAGTTTGTTTTCATGTTTTGTTTCTGAAATAAATGGGATTCTTGAGTCAAGACAGTGCTTCACCCAGACTAAGTTGCACCTGCAGCAGCCAAAGAAAGCCAGTCCTGCCAATGCCGTAGTGAGGCATTGTGATTGGGCAATCGCACCCACGAACGAGCCAAGAAACGGCTCTTTTGGCCGCTCTTCAACGCCCGTACACGCCGCAATTGAGGTACCTGGGGGTGCCCAACGCGGCCGCGTCCTAAGCCGCTTGGTGGGCCACTTTTGCAGCGTGCCGGTCAAAGGAAAAGTAAAAACTCGCGCCCAAGCCTTCTGCGGCCTCGGCGCGTATCGTGCCGCCATGCCGCTCAAGAATCCGGTGCACCGTTGCCAGCCCGATGCCGCTGCCCTCAAACTCGTCGTCATTGTGCAGCCGGAAAAAAGGTTTGAAGAGGTTGCCCGCATACTCCATGCTGAAGCCGGCGCCATCGTCCCTGACAAACAGCATCTGGCGCCCTTTCTCTGGCGCGGGCATGACGCCAACCGTGATGTGCGCGTCGGTCTTTTTGAGCGAGTATTTCCAGGCGTTGCCGATCAGGTTTTCCAGCACGATGCGTGCAAACTTAGCATCGCACAGCGCCTTCAGGTGAGGCTCAATGATGATGCTGACCTGGCGTGAGGGGTCGCCCAGCTTGTGCTGCGCGATTACCTGCCCGGCCATGGCACTGAGATCTACCAGTTCCAACACCAGTTCGCCTTGGCTGGCGCGTGCCAGAGCAAGAAGGTCGCGAATGAGTTCGTGCATACGCATCACATTGACCTGAATTCGATCAAACAGACGGTTTTCTTCCACGCTCAGGCGGCCTGCAAGGCGGCGACTGAGCAGCACTATAAATCCCTGAATGCTGCGCAGCGGGGCCTGCAAATCGTGCGAGACCGAATAGCCGAAAGATTCGAGCTCGGCATTGGTGGCCTTGAGTTGGTAGGTGCGATCATTCACGCGCTGCTCCAAGCTGTCGGTGAGGCGCAGGATCTCGCGGTCGCGGCGCAGGCGGATCAGTTCGGCATTGGTCCGGCTGGCAAAAATCCGGATCAGCGCGTCCCGATCCGGCGACACTGTTTGTGGTGATCGCCACAAGGCGTTCAGGATGCCGATGGGCGTGCCGTCGGCGTCGTTTAGAGCCGCACCCAGGTAGGCCTTGAAGCAGCCTTCGGCGAGCACCTTGTCTTTGGGAAAAAGAAGATGCACATGGTCGGCGTAGGCGCAGACATCAGTCGAAACCAGGGCCACGTCGCAAGGCGTTCCAGCCAGCTCATAGGTCAGATTTGGCACCGTCTGGTTGTCGAGCACCACCGCCAGCGAAGTAATGGTGCGGTCGGCATTAATTTCGCCCACCATCACCATATGGGCCCCTGTCGCCTTGCCCAAAGACCGCACCAGCGACTGGAAAAAAGGCGCGCCAACTTCGCCCGATAAGCCCTGCGCCAGATCCAGCAGCTGAACCTCGCGGCGCTTTTGCTGCGTGATGTTCAGGACGGCGCTAAGGACGCACTCTTCGCCGGCAATTTCGACGATCACAGCCCACTGCTGGCAGTCCACCAGATGCCCATCTTTATGGCGCATTTGAATTTCAAGGCAAAGCGCGCCCTCCTGGGCGCGCAAATTCGCCATGAAGCGGTCGCGGTCCTGCGTGCTGCGCCAAGCGCCCATCTCCAGCGAGGTGCGTCCTAACAGTTCCTGCGCCGTATAACCATTCGCCGTGTCTGCGGCCGCGTTCACCACGAGAAAAACGCCATCACTGGCGCGGGAGACGGCCATGTAGATCGGGCTTAAATTGAAAGCCTTGGTAAACAGCTCTGCAGACTGGCGGGCGGCTTGCCGCGCGCTCACCTCGGCGCTAATGTCGGTGAGGGTTGAAACCATAATACGGGCGGACCCTTCGCCTTCGAGTTCGCAGGAGATCAGCACATTCAAATGGCTGCCATCTTTGCGCCGTCCGACAGCTTCCAGGTTGAACAAACGGCCGGCTTCCTTCAATTGTTGGACACATGCCTGGTGCGCGGCCGCATCGGCCCAAAGCGCGCGGCACTCCTGTGAGCCGACAAATTCTTCGCGCGAGTAGCCAGACATCCTCTCAAACGCCGGATTCACATCCATGACGATCTTGCTGTCTGCAGCCTGCACGAGGATGGCGACCGGGCTATTGCGAAAAATGCGGCTGAGGCGGTCTTCGCTGATTCGAAGCGCGGCTTCTGCCTGTTCTCGACGAGCCAGTTCCCGCTGTTGACCAGCCAGCGCTTTTAGCAAGATGCGCTGGCTGGTGTACACCCCAAGGGCCAGGCCGACAAACACAGCCGAATGCATGAGCCATACCTTGGTGCCCACGCGCAGGTCGGGCGTTGGCAGCAGCCCGGCCGCTTCGGCCCAGGTCAGCGCAGCCAGTGACGCCACACTAACTACCAACGTGGCTACCAGCGATCGAAGTGAAAGGACGATGCCTGCCGCAGCGATGGCACCCGGGAAGGCGACAGCAGCGGAGCTGCGAACCGATCCGAAGGTGGCTATGCCATAAATTCCGTAGGCAACCAGGGAAACGACCAGCATGCGAGCCACCAGGCGGGGCTTTCCAAGCTGGAGCAGCGTGTACATGCACAGCACCAGCAGCCACAGGGCGAACAGGCCGACGGGCTCGGAGAGCGGCTCTGCCGCTCGAAACGACAGTCCTATCAACACCGGTATGACCCCGCCCAGCATCAGGAGGACAGCGCGCAGAGACTCGACGAAGCGAAATTCAACGGGCACGTCTGACAGGAAAGATTCGGTTACCAGAGGATCAGGGCGTTGCATGGCGTCGTCAATGTTACCAGAGGTATCGATGTGTACCAAATATTTACAATATTGGTTGCTATTATTTATATAGCTTATTACGCATATTCTGCGGGGGCTCCAGCCGATTTTTACTTTCAACCAGAGGGCGGTTCGGCTCAGCAAAGGCAGGGTGTATGCCGCAAACGGGTTGGGCTAAAGGCTGCAAGCTGTCCTTTTTCCCTGAACCGCTTGGACGCCACTTCTGAATCGGGACTCGCCTTACAACAAGTCGCGCCGCCTCAAAGCGGAGGCCGCTTGATTGCTCACGTCAAGCCAGGCGTATCCAGCGGAAAAACGGCGCGCCCTTTGAGCCGTTCATGTTCTTTGGCGGCAAAGCGGTCGGTCATGCAGGCAATGTAATCAGCCACCACACGCTCCGGTTTGGCACCGGCGGCCTGGGACGTATCGATGCCGTCAAAGCGATCAATATGCGCCTGCGGCATTTGCGCCGGGTCGCCCATGTAGGCCTCGAACAAATCGCGCACCACCTGCTGAGCCGCCAGCGTGGTTTGCACCACTTGCGCGTGGCGGTATAAATTTTGTAGCAAGAAACGCTTGAGGGCTGCCGACTGCAAGGCCATTGCATCGGTAAAACAAACCAACGGTGGGTGCCGGCGCACGGCTTGCACATCGACCGGCGCCGCGTGATGCAGGGCCAGCCGGGTTGCATCCATCACGTCGTAGACCTGCGCGCTCAGCATGCGCCGTATGGTTTCAAAAAGCAGGCGCCGGCCCTGCAGCGCCGGGTACGCCAGCAGCGTTTCGCGGCGGTACTGACTGAACAGCGCCACGTCCTCCAGCTGTTCCAGACTGAGCAGCCCCGAGCGCACGCCGTCGTCAATATCGTGGGCGTTGTAGGCAATTTCATCGGCCAGATTGGCCAACTGCGCCTCCAGACTGGGCTGCTGCAAGCCTGGTCCTTCGGCCGTTTGCGCGATGAAGCGGTGGGCCACGCCACCGGGCTCGCGCGACTCGATATGGCGGGCGTTGCGCTTTGAGCAGTGCTTGAGGATGCCTTCGCGCGTCTCAAAGGTCAGGTTCAGGCCGTTGTAGGCCGGGTAACTTTCTTCCAGCGCATCGACCACGCGCAGGCTTTGCAGGTTGTGCTCAAAGCCGGCGCTGTCAGGGTTATGGGTTTTCAGGCAGGCATTCAGCGCATCCTGGCCGGCATGACCATACGGCGTGTGACCGAGGTCATGTGCCAGGGCAATCGCTTCGACCAGATCTTCATTGAGCTGCAGCGTGCGGGCAATGGAGCGCCCGAGTTGCGCAACTTCCAGCGAATGCGTCAGACGCGTGCGAAACAGGTCGCCCTCATGGTTCAAAAATACCTGGGTCTTGTAGACCAGGCGGCGAAACGCGGTGGAATGCACGATGCGGTCGCGGTCGCGCTGAAAGTCGGAGCGCGTCGGCGCCGGGAGTTCGGGATATCTGCGGCCGCGCGACAAGGCGGGGTCACAGGCGTAGCGGGCCAAAGTCATGAGTTGGAGATAGCGCAGATCAATACAAAGTGGGACTAGTTTAGTCGGCGCCCTCTCCCAAACGCTCCCACACGCTCCCGCTACCGCCTACGCGCCCGCATCGGCCCAGAGGGCGCGCATGGCACGGCTGAAGTTTCCGGCCAGTTGCGGCCACAGCGCAGCATCCTGCTGCGGCCCGCCAAAGCGACCAACGGCAACCACGCGCCGGCCTGCCACAAACACCTCGCCAAAAGCTGCAACCGGGCCAGAAAAAACCAGTGCGTCCAGCAGCTGCTCGGGCGGAATGCCGAGCAGCGCCGGCGCCTGAAGATCCAGCGTCACGAAATCGGCGCGGTTGCCGGGGGCGATGCCACCTAGCGCCTGACCGCTGGCCGCCTGACCGCCCGCCAGCGCCGCCTCGAACAGCGCGGCGGCGCTGCTCTCGTGGTCACCAACGCGCGCCGCAATATTGCGCTGGCGCAAGCTCAGGCGTTGCGAATACTCCAGCCAGCGCAATTCCTCGGGCCAGCTGCGGGTAATCTGGCTGTCGGAGCCGACCGACCACTGCCCCCCGGCGACGGCATAGGCCGGAAAATCAAACACACCGTCGCCCAGATTGGCTTCGGTGGCAGGACACAGGACGATGGACGCGCCGCTCTTTTGCAGCGCCGCCAGCTCGGCGGGCGTGCTCTGCGTGGCATGCACCAGGCTCCAGCGCGCGTCGACTTCGACATGGTCCAGCAGCCACTCGATCGGGCGCTGGCCGGTGTGGGCGATGCAGTCGGCGACCTCCTGCGTCTGCTCGGCGATGTGGATGTGCAGCGGCAGGCCGGCGTGTTTGGCCGCAGCGGCCAGCTCGCTAAGTGCCGCCGGGCAGGCCGCGCGCAGCGAATGCACCGCCACGCCGGCGTTGAAGCGGCTGTCGCCGAGGCGCCTGATTTCCTCGGCCACGCGCAGCACGCTGTCGGGTGTCGAAGAAAACCGACGCTGCTCGACGCGCAGACCGCTGGCGCTGAACCCTGAGCGCATGTACAGCGTTGGCAACAACGTCAGGCCGATCCCCGTGCGCTGCGCCGCGCGCACCAGCGCCAGCGCCATTTCGGCCGGATCGGCATACGGCGCGCCGTCGATCGCGTTGTGCAAATAGTGAAACTCGCAGACCTGGGTGTAGCCGCCGGCCAGCAGTTCGGCATACAGCAGGCTGGCAATCGCCTCGAGCTGCGCCGGCGTGATCCGGTTGGCCGCGCTGTACATGCGCTCGCGCCAGCTCCAGAAATCATCGGATTCCCCGCCGCCGCGCCGCTCGGTCAGGCCGGCGATGGCGCGCTGAAAGGCGTGGCTGTGGGCGTTGACCAGCCCCGGCAAGACTGGGCCTTGAAGTCGGGTCGCGCCGGCCTGCTCGGCCGCTGTGGCGCCGGGCTGCACATTGAGCCAGCTGCCGTCGCCCGCGACGTGCAGCAGCACATCGGTCGCCCAGCAGCCCTGCACCCAGGCCTGCGCGGCAAAAAACCTCTTTGCTTCACTTTTCATAGCAGCTTGCGCAGGCAGACAGGGCGTCAGCGACCATATTTCTTAACAAAGGCTGGATTTGCGCGGCCAAAGCCGGGTTGTAGGCAAACGGCGGCGTTTCCTGCATGTAGACGCGCTGGCACATCTCCAGCTGCACCGCGTGCACGGCGCGGGCCGGCTGGCCATAGTGGCGCGTGATGTAGCCGCCCTTGAAGCGGCCATTGACGGCGGTCGTGCGCTGGGGATGCGCGGCGCAGGCCCGCACCAGCGCCGCGGTGATCGCCGGGTCGGCGCTGGCGCCGCCTGCCGTGCCGATGTTCAGATCGGGCAGCCGGCCTTCAAAAAGCCAGGGAATCTGCGAGCGGATGCTGTGCGCGTCCCACAACAGCGCAAACCCATGCAGCGCCTTGAGACGCTCCAGCTCGGCGAGCAGTGCGGCGTGGTAGGGCTGCCAGTACGCCTCGCGCCGCCGGGCGCGCTCCTCGGGCGCCGGCTCGCAGCCGGGGCGATACAGCGGCGCGCCGCTGAAGAACCGCGTCGGGCACAGCTCGGTGTTGGACGCGCCTGGGTACATCGGCGCGTCGTCGGGCGGGCGGTTCAGGTCGATCACATAGCGCGAATACGCAGGCGTCAACACGCTGGCGCCCAGTTCCGGCAGGAAGTTGTAGAGGCTGTGCAAATGCCAGTCGGTGTCTTCGACCTGCAGCGCTTCGGGCGTGTAATTTTGTTGAAGTTCCAGCGGAATCGCGCTGCCGACATGCGGCATGCTTACCAGCAGCGGGACGCTGCCGCGCTGCAATGAAAACATCTGCTCATCCATGATCTGGCTCATCTGATTTGCCCCCTGAAGACGGTTTGAAGCCGCGGATTGGCGCCGAACGCGTAGCTCAGCTCGGCCGGTTGCCGCACGCTCCACAGCACGAAATCGGCGCGCAGCCCGGCTGCCAGCACGCCCCGGTCGCGCAGGCCGAGTGCTGCCGCCGCGTTGCGCGTGACGCCGGCCAGCGCCTCTTCGGGCGTAAGCCTGAACAGCGTGCAAGCCATGTTGAGCATCAGCAGCAGCGAGGTGCAGGGCGATGTGCCCGGATTGCAGTCGGTGGAAATGGCGATCGGCACGCGCTGCTCGCGCAGCAAGGCCACCGGCGGCAGCCGCGTGTCGCGCAAAAAGTAAAACGCGCCGGGCAGCAGCACCGCGACCGTGCCGGCCGCCGCCATGGCCTGGGCACCCTCGACTGACAGCCACTCCAGGTGGTCGCAGCTCAGCGCGCCGTAACGCGCGGCCAGCTGCGCGCCGCCGCTGTCGCTGAGTTGCTCGGCGTGCAGTTTCACCGGCAGCCCGAGCGCCTGCGCGGCGGCAAAGACGCGTTCGGTCTGCCCGGGGCTGAAGGCGATGCGCTCGCAAAACGCATCGACCGCATCGACCAGCCCTTCGGCGTGCAGCACCGGCAGCATCTGCAGCAAGGCATCGACATAGGCATCGGTGCGCCCGGCAAACTCGGGCGGCACGGCATGGGCGCCGAGAAATGTGTTGCGAATATCGACCGCATGGCTTTGCCCGAGCGCGCGTGCCACCGCCAGCGTTTTTCGTTCGTGTTCAAGCGCTAGCCCGTAACCCGATTTGATCTCCAGCGTGGTGACGCCTTCGGCCAGCAACGGCAGCAGCCGGCGCGTGCTTTGCGCCTGCAACGCGGCAGCGCTGGCCGCGCGGGTCGCCGCCACCGTCGAGGCGATGCCGCCGCCGGCGCGCGCAATGTCTTCGTAGCTCGCACCGTTCAGCCGCAGCTCGAATTCATGCGCCCGGTCGCCGCCGTAGACCAGGTGCGTATGGCAATCGATCAGGCCGGGCGTGACCAGCGCGCCGCCAGCGTCGTGCCGTTTGATGCAGCGCGCCAGCAGGTCCGCAGGCAAATCCGCGCTTGCGCCGACCCACGCCAGCGCCTCGCCGTCGACCACCAGCGCCGCGTCGTCAATCAGGCCATAAGGCCGGGCTGCGGCAGGCTGCATCGTGGCGGCGCGGCAGTTGCTCCAGAGTTGCAGGCTCATGCGGGAATCTCCATCCAGAGTGCCTGCGCTGCGTTCACCTGCAGCGTGGCGTTAACCGTTACCGTGCGCCAGGCCAGGCTGTGCGCTGGCAAATCCAGTTTTTCATCATTAAATAGCACGCTAGCCCCCGTACTAATTGCGTAGACAGCTATTGTTTTAGGAGCATCAACAGCTATTGGCAGGCTGCTGCTGACGCGACCCATGCGCGCTCGGCCCCGGCCTTGGCGCAGCATCAGGTTGAAATCCTGCGTCTTGCCCTCCAGCAGGCGGCAGTGCGTAGCGGCAGAGCCGTCAAAGCAAAAAGGCGCATCGCCGGCGGTCAGGCGATGCTGCTTTCCGTTCACATCGAGTTCAACGCCGGCGCCGCCAAGCACCGCAAACCAGCGTTGAACATCCTCAAAGCGCGAGAACGGCCCGCTGCTGTTGATGTCAGCCACCGACAGGCGCCAGTGCCAGTCGGCTGACGTCGGCCACGCGACCAGTTCACGCGTCACGCCACCGCCGTTGCGCCAGGTTGTTGCAAGCACGTCGGCCAGCCGGACCACCTGCCAGCTCATGGTTGAAACTTTCCGGCAAAGCTGTAGCGCGACCCCGGGTAGACCAGCCGCGCCACGCTGGCAATATGGGCACCGCTCACGGTGCGGCGCATCATGGCCAGGCAGGCATCGCCGGCTTTGATGTCAAGGTGCTCGGCCTGCAGCGCCGTGGGTCGGCATGCCTCGATCGAATAGCTGGCTTCGGTCAACGGTGCTTCGACCAGCAAATGACGCGTCGGCGTGGTCTGTGTGAAGTCAGTCGCCAGGTAGTTGGGCGCGGCCGCCGGGTTGACATAGCGGTCCTCGTACTGAATCGGCACGCCGTTTTCCAGGTGAATGAGGATGGTGTGAAAGACGCGGGCGCCGGCGCGCAGGCCCAGCGTGCGCGCCAGGTCAGCACTGGCTTTTTCGGATTCCGCCAGCAGCACACGCGCGCTGTGCACATGGCCGCGCGCCAGCACTTCTTCATGAATGTCGCGAATCGCCAGCGTTGAGGAAATGCGGTGCAGCTCGGCTACGAAGGTGCCCGAGCCCTGGACCCGCGTCACCAACCCCTCGCCCATCAGCTCGCGCAGCGCGCGGTTCACGGTCATGCGGCTAATGCTGAATTGCTGCATCAATACCGACTCGCTGGGCACCGGGTCGCCCGGCTTCCAGCTGCCGGCGCTGATGTGTTTTTTGATGAAGGCCTTGACTTGGCCATAGGCGGGCAGTGCAGAGGAAGCCATTTTTCAGCTGGGTTAAATAAAAATTATTGTCGCTTTAAAAAACCGGGCGTACTCTACAAATTGGAGCTGTCAGGGCCCCGAGAATACGCCAGTTGACACAAGTTGTATAGACAACTACGATCTGCAAAAAATCGATCATTGAAGCTGTTTACTCTTTTCTGGAGCACCTCCATGTCCGATCTTTCCCAGTCTCCCTTTCTCGACAGCCGGGCCCGCCCGGTGCGCTCACCGCGCGGCAGCACGCTGACGTGCGCCAACTGGCAGATCGAAGCGGCCTACCGCATGATCCAGAACAACCTGGACCCGGAGGTCGCCGAAAATCCCGACGAGCTCGTGGTCTACGGCGGCATCGGCAAGGCGGCGCGCAACTGGCCGGCTTTTGACGCCATCCTCGATTCGCTGCGCCAGCTGAAGCCGGACGAAACGCTGCTGGTGCAGTCGGGCAAGCCGGTCGGCGTGTTTCGCACCCACACGGGCGCGCCGCGCGTGCTGATTGCCAATTCCAACCTGGTTCCCAAATGGGCCACCTGGGAGCATTTCAACCAGCTCGACCGCGCCGGGCTGATGATGTATGGCCAGATGACGGCGGGCAGCTGGATTTACATCGGCACCCAGGGCATCGTGCAGGGCACCTACGAAACTTTCGTGGAAGCAGGTCGCCAGCATTATTCTGACGGCCCCTCGACCACCAAGGGCGGTGGCCGGTCCCCCGAGGGGACGCTGCCCGGCCTGGGGCGGCCCGGCGCGTCGGGTCACGGCGACCTGACTGGCCGCTGGGTCTTGACCGCCGGCCTGGGCGGCATGGGCGGCGCGCAGCCGCTGGCAGCCACTTTTGCCGGCGCCTGTTCGCTCAACATCGAATGCCAGCAGGCCAGTATCGATTTCCGCCTGCGAACGCGCTATGTGGATCAGCAGGCGGCCAGCCTGGATGAAGCGCTAGCTCTGATCGAAAAGTACACGGCGCGCAAGGAGGCGGTCTCGATTGCGCTGTGCGGCAACGCGGCCGAGATCGTTCCCGAACTGCTCAGGCGCGCCCAGGCCGGCGGCATTCGGCCCGACATCGTGACCGACCAGACCTCGGCGCACGACCTCATCAACGGCTACCTGCCGCTGGGCTGGAGCGTCGCGCAATGGCGCGCCGCGCAAAAAGACCCGGCCCAGCATGCCGCGCTGACGCAGGCCGCTGGCGAATCGTGCGCGGTCCACGTCCGGGCCATGCTCGGGTTTCACGCCCTGGGCATTCCCACGGTGGACTACGGCAACAATCTGCGCCAGGTCGCCAAAGACTTCGGCGTGGCCAATGCGTTCGACTACCCCGGCTTTGTTCCGGCCTACATCCGGCCGCTGTTTTGCCGCGGCATCGGGCCGTTTCGCTGGGTCGCACTGTCGGGCGATCCGGAGGACATCCGCAAGACCGACGCGAAGATGAAAGCGCTGTTTCCCGACAACCAGCCGCTGCACCGCTGGCTCGACATGGCGGCCGAGCGCATCAGCTTTCAGGGCCTGCCGGCACGCATCTGCTGGATCGGCCTGGGCGAGCGGCATCGGGCCGGCTTGGCGTTCAACGAGATGGTGAAAAGCGGAGAGCTGAAGGCGCCCATCGTGATCGGCCGCGACCACCTCGACAGTGGCTCGGTGGCCTCGCCGAACCGCGAGACCGAAGCCATGAAGGACGGCAGCGATGCGGTCAGCGACTGGCCGCTGCTCAACGCGCTGCTCAACACCGCCAGCGGCGCGACCTGGGTCAGCCTGCACCACGGCGGCGGCGTCGGCATGGGCTACTCGCAGCACGCCGGCGTGGTGATCGTCTGCGACGGCACGCCGGATGCCGCCGAGCGCATCGAGCGCGTGCTGTTCAACGACCCGGCGACCGGCGTGATGCGCCATGCCGATGCCGGTTATGAGATCGCCCGGCAAAGCGCCAGGGAGCATGGCCTGAAGCTGCCGATGCAAGGAGCTTGACCCATGTCCGAAAGCAGCGCCGAAATCTATCTGACTTACCTGAACCGTCCTGACGTTCAGGCGCTGGCCCTGACTGATGCCGAGATCATTGCCGCTGTCGAGCAAGCGCTGGATGCGCAGGGCCGGCAGCAAACCACGATCGAGCCGCGAGTGCACCTGGTGCCGGAAAAGGATTACCCAGGCCACTTCAACGTGCTGCGCGGCTACATCCGCCCGCTCGGGCTGGCGGGCGTGAAAGTGGTGGGCGACTTCTATCGCAACTATGAAAGCGGCCTGCCGTCCGAACTGGCCGTTCTCAACCTGTTCAATCCAAAGAACGGCGCGCCAATCGCCATCATCGACGCCTCCGACCTGACCGACATGCGCACTGGCGCCATCACCGCAATCGGCGCCAAACACCTGGCGCGAAAAAACTCGAAGGTGCTGGGCCATATCGGCGCCCGCGGCACGTCGTACTGGAACGTCCGGCTGCTTGATTCGATCTTTGACTTCGACGAGATCCGCGTGCACTCGCGTCGGCCAGAAAGCCGCCAGTCCTTTGCCGCAAGGCTTGAAGAAGACCTGGGCAAAAAAATAGCCGTGACCGAGGACTGGGAATCGTGCGTTCGCGGCGCCGACATCGTGGTCGAGGCCTCGCGGCTGGAAAAGCCCGAGCCGCTGCTGAAAACCGAATGGATCAAAAAAGGCGCCTGCGTGATTCCCTACGGCACCATGAGCGCGGTGGAGCTGACGCTGACCGACATCATGGATAAGCTGGTGATGGACGACTGGGGCCAGGCTGGAGCCGGGCCGTTCGGCGCGCTGCGCGCCCATGTGGACGCGGGCAAGCTGTCGGCGCAAACCTTGCATGCCGAACTCGGCCAGATCGTTGCGGGCTTTAAACCCGGCCGACAGAGCGATCAGGAAACCAATTTGTTCTGGCACCGCGGCCTGTCGCTGTCAGACATTGCGCTGGGCGCCTTCATGCTTGAAAAAGCCGCGCGCCTGCAGCTCGGGCAACGCTTGCGTTTTCGCTGAAAAACGAGTTTATGACCCGCCCGCCCGTTGCCAACGCCCGGATGTATTCAGCCACGGCATCGGTGCGCGCCGACTGGAACGCCTTGCTCGGCTGGGTGCTGGCGCAAGCCGGGTTGCGCTGGGACATCATTGACCATGATGCGCCCGCACCGCTGGCAACGCTGTGGACGCGCAATGACCTGGGCCTGGCCATGATGTGCGGCCTGCCGTATGCGCAGCGCATCGGCACGCCCGGGCAGCCCACGCTCGTCGCCGCGCCGATTCCAACGCCTGCCCGCTATGGCGGCCAGGCGGTCTACTTCACCGACATCGTGGTGCGCAGCGACGCGCCTTACCGCACGTTGCAAGATACCTTTGGCGGCACGGTCGGCTACACGCTGGCCGATTCGATGTCGGGCGGCGTGGCCTTGCGCCGCCACCTGGAAGGCTACCGAACGCCCCAGCAGCCACGGCTGTACCGCGCGGCGGTCGGCGACCTGGTCAACGCGCGCGGCGTGATCGAGGCCCTGGCCGCTGGCCGCATCGACGTCGGGCCGCTGGACAGCTACTACCACGACCTGCTGTGGCGGCATGAACCGGGCTTTGCCGCCCAGGTGCGCATCGTTGCCCACACCCCGGCGCTGCCGATTCCGCCGCTGATAGCCACCGCCGCCTTGAGCGCCGGCGAGCTGGCGCGCTTGCGCCAGGCGCTGCTGGCGAGCGCTGCTTCAGAGGAACTGGCGCCGGTCATGGAGCGCTTGCTGCTGGCAGGCTTTGCCTTCCCCGATCTCGCCGATTACCGTCCTTTAGCAGCCATGGCCGCGGCCGCCGCAACGCCTTTTGAGGAACTTTGAATGAACGCCGCTGGCGACAGTGCGCAGCAACTGGCCGCGTCGATCCTGGCCGAAACCGTGCACTGGTCTGGCGTGATCAGGCAGAAAAACATCAAACCCGAATGAATCCAGACCTCACGCCGACCCGGACCCACCGCATGAACATCCAGCCCGGCTTTTTGACGCTGGCGCAGTTGCGCCAGCTTCATGCCGGCAGCCAGGCGCTGTCTGTCGATCCGTCGGCAGCGGCCGGCATTCGCGCCAGCGCCCAGCTGGTCCGGCAAGCCGCACAAGGCGGCGCTGCCGTCTATGGCGTGAACACCGGTTTTGGCAAGCTGGCCAACCAGCGCATCGCGCAAGCCGACCTGGACACTCTGCAGCTCAACCTGCTGCGTTCGCACGCCGTCGGCGTGGGCGAGCCAATGCCGGAGCGCGTGGTGCGGCTGGTCCTGCTGCTCAAAGCAGCAAGTCTGGCGCGTGGCTTTTCGGGTGTGCGCGCATGCGTTATCGACGGGCTGCTGGCGCTGTACAACCAAGGCTTGACACCGGTGATCCCCTGCCAGGGATCGGTTGGCGCGTCTGGCGATCTGGCGCCGCTGGCCCATCTGTGCCTGCCCCTGATAGGCGAAGGCGAGGTGTTTTACGGCGGCGAACGCATGGCGGCTGACGCCGCTTTGCAGCGTGCGTCGCTGGCGCCAATACGGCTGTCGGCCAAGGAAGGGCTGGCACTGATCAACGGCACGCAAGTCTCCACTGCCTTGGCGCTGGACGCCTTGCTCGCCACCGAGAGCCTGTTTGAGGCCGCGGTCATTTCCGGCGCGCTGACGCTAGACGCCGCACGCGGCAGCGACGGTCCGTTCGATCCGCGCATTCACGCCGTGCGTGGCCAGCCCGGGCAGATCGAATGTGCTGCCGCCTACCGCGCGCTGCTGGCGGGCAGCGAGATCCGCCGTTCACACCTGCAAGACGATGACCGGGTGCAGGACCCGTACTGCCTGCGCTGCCAGCCGCAGGTCATGGGCGCCTGCCTGGATCAGATGCGCTATGCCGCGCAGGTATTGGTGCGTGAGGCCAATGCCGTGACCGACAACCCGCTGGTGTTTGCAGACGAGGGCGCGCTGCTGTCAGGTGGAAATTTTCATGCCGAGCCGGTAGCGCTGGTGGCCGATGCGCTGGCCGTGGTCATCGCGGAAATCGGCGCCATCTCCGAGCGCCGCATTGCCCTGCTGGTCGATGCCGCGGTCTCGCGCCTGCCGGCGTTCCTGACGCCCGCGCCCGGCCTCAATTCAGGCTTCATGATCGTGCATGTGACCGCCGCCGCGCTGGCCTCTGAAAACAAGTCGCTGGCGCATCCGGCCAGCGTCGACAGCCTGCCCACTTCGGCCAACCAGGAGGACCACGTCAGCATGGCGACCTTCGCGGCGCGCCGGCTGCAGCCCATGCTGCGCAATACCGGCTACATCGTGGCCATCGAACTTCTGGCGGCGGCCCAGGGTATCGAGTTTCTGCGGCCGCTGAAAAGCGCTGGCGTGCTGGAGGGCGTGCTGCAATTGGTCCGCGAGGCGTCGCCGGCCATGATGCAGGACCGCAGCCTGGCGCCCGATATCGAGCGCGTACATCAATTGGTGGCGCAAGGGCGCATAGGCCTGCCGGGCGAGGCGCAGATCACCGAGTTGACGGTCTTGCGACTGGCGTGAAGCCTGCATAGCGGGTGGGTAGCACCGCTTGTATAAAAGCGCCGCGATGAGCGATGTCAAGAAGCGGTAGGCGGGAGCGCCAGCTCAAGGGAACAGTTAACATCCAATTTTCCTCTTAGCAACTTTCCAACGGAGATTCCCATGAAAATCTGCAGGCTTTTGGCGTGTTCCGTATTGGCGCTGGCCACCATGCTGCCGCTTGTTTCTGAAGCGCAGCAGGTCGTTCGCGTGGGCTCCAAAAACTTCACCGAGCAGTTTGTGCTAGCCGAAATTTACGCTCAGTCGCTGGAAGCGGCCGGCATCAAGACCGAGAAAAAGCTCAACCTGGGCGGCACGCTGATCGCGCACAAGGCGCTGGAAGAAAAGCAGATCGATTTTTACCCCGAGTACACCGGCACCATGCTTCTTGCCGTGCTGAAGCAAGAACCCATGACAGACGCCAAGGCAGTCTATGACAAGGTCAAGGAGGCTTACGCCAAGATGG
Organism: Polaromonas sp.; assembly: GCF_012927455.1. Lineage (GTDB taxonomy): Bacteria > Pseudomonadota > Gammaproteobacteria > Burkholderiales > Burkholderiaceae_C > Polaromonas. The sequence continues at coordinate 282,105 of NZ_JABBPE010000008.1, forward strand.
GGCTGGTGGTGCTGAGCCAGTCCAACCTCAACAACGGCTATGTGATGGTGATTCGCCCGGAGACGGCGCAAAAGTACAAGCTGGAAACCCTGTCGGACCTGACCAAGGTCGCCAAGGACCTGAAGATAGGCGCCGGCCCCGAATTTCGCGATCGCAAGGACGGTCTGCCCGGTCTGAAGGCCAAATACGACATGGTGTTTGGCGAGGACTTGCAGATGGCCATTGGCCTGCGTTACCAGGCCCTGAAAAACGACCAGATTCAGGTGGTCAATGGCTATTCGACCGACGGCATGATCAGCACGCTCAAGTTGAAGCGGCTGCGCGACGACAAGAGCTTGTGGCCTCCGTATTTTGTCGTGCCTGTAATTCGACGCGAAGCGCTGGAAGCCAACCCAAAAATTGGCGAGGTGCTGAACCGCGTCAGCGCCCTGCTCGACGAAACCACGATGGCCCAGATGAACTACCTGGTCGATGGCGAGAAGCAGGAACCCAAAGACGTGGCGCGCGACTTCCTCAAATCCAAAGGCATCGTCAAGTAAGGCCGTCTGCACACCCGCGCATCACGCGTAAAAACTGCAGCGTCATGACGATTGAAGTGGGTACAGCGTGGGTCGGCATTGACGAGTTGGTGCGGGTAGCGCGCGTTGGCGAGTCCGTCGTGCTGGCGCATTCCGCGCGCGCGCAGGTTTGCGCGGCGCGCCAGGTCGTGATGCGCCTTGCCAGCTCGGGCCAGCCGATTTACGGCCTCAATTCCGCGCTGGGCGCCAACACCGGCGCGCTGCTGCCCGACAGTGATCTGCAAGACTACCAGCGCCGCGCGGTGCGCGCGCGGGCAGTGGCCGTCGGGCCGGCCTATGACCAGGCCTCGGTTCGCGCCATGCAGTTTGCCCGCATTGCCGGCCTGGCACGCGGCCGCTCCGGCGTGTCGCCGCAGGTGCTGGATGCCTGCATCGCCTTGCTCAATCATCGGGTGCATCCGGTGGTGCCGCGCTTCGGCTCGATCGGCGTGGCCGACCTGCCGCAGCTCTCGCACCTGGCCTTGCCGCTGTTCGGCGAGGGAGAGGCCGAGTTCGGCGGCGAAGTGCTCAGTGGCTGTGCGGCGCTTGAACGTGCCGGGCTTAAACCGGTGACGTTGGGGGTCAAGGATGGCCTTGCGCTGATCAGTTCCAACGCGGCCACCACAGCGCGTGCCGCGCTGGTGCTGCACGACGCGAACGCTGCGCTCGATGCCTGGCTGGCCGCCATCGCATTGGGTTACGAAGGCTTTCGGGCCAATTTGTCACCGATTCATCCCGCCGCGGTAGCAGCCAGACCCGCCACCGGCCAGGTCGAGGTAGCGCAGCGGCTACGTGCGCTGCTGCAGGGCAGCGCGCTTTTCCTGCCGGGCGCTGCGCGCCGCGTGCAGGACCCGGTGTCGATGCGTGTCGTGGCACAAGTGCATGGCGCTGCGGAGGGCATGATCAGCGCTGCCAGAGCCCAGGTCGAGCTCGAACTCAACAGCGCCGCCGACAGTCCGCTGGTGCTGGCACACGAGGGGAAAGGCCAAGCCGACGAAGACGGCGGCGTCATGCTGTCCAACGGCAATTTTCACGTGCCGGCGCTGGCCCTGGCTCTGGACGCCTGTGCGATTGCGCTGGCGCAGGCGTCCAGCCTGTCGGTGGCGCGCTGCCAGCGCTTCATGTCACCGGATCTGACTGGCCTGCCGCTGCAACTGACCCGGCACGGCCCAACCCACTCGGGCTTTGCCACGGTGCAAAAAACCCTGACCGCGCTGTGGGCCGAAATACGGCTGCGCGCCAATCCCGGCTCGCTCGACTATCTGCCGGTTTCCGAAGGGCTGGAAGACCACGCCTGCATGGCGCTCGGCGTTGCCGAAAAACTCGGCGAACAGGTGGAGCGCATCCGTTATCTGATTGCCATCGAACTGCTGGTCTCGGCGCAGGCGGTGGACCTGCGTGAACTTGACGAGGCCGGCATGGGGGAAGGCGCGCGCCTGGCCTACCGGCAGCTGCGCCAAATCGTTCCTGTGCTGGACGAAGACCGCCCGCTCGGTCCGGACATTGACCGGGTGGAGCGCGCCGTCGCGGCAGGTCTGTTCGGCCTGCAAGCCGCGTGACCAGCCGATGAAATGGTTTTTGCGCAACTGGCCGGATGTCGCCTATGCCTTGTGGGAGCACATTGCCATCTCGCTGACCGCGCTGACGATTGCCTTTGCGCTGTCGCTGGTGGTCGGGGTTGTTGCCGCGCGGCGCGAGCGGCTGTACGGCGCGGTCATGACCGTTTCAGGCTTTCTGTACACCATCCCCACGCTTGCGTTTCTCGCCTTCCTGATTCCCGTCGTCGGGCTGGGGCGCACCAACGCGATCATCACCATGGTGGCGTTTTCACTGATGATCCTGATCCGCAGCGTGGCGACCGGCATCCGCGAAGTTCCGGCCGACGTGATTGACGCCGCGCGCGGCATGGGAATGAGCGCGGCACAGATCATGCGGCGCATCGAGCTGCCGCTGGCGCTGCCGCTGATCGTCGCCGGCCTGCGAGTGGCCGCCGTCACCGTCATCAGCGTGACGGTGGTCGCCGCCTACGTCAACGCGGGCGGGCTGGGAACGCTGATCTTCAACGGCATTGCCAGCGACCATCCGGCGAAAATCTGGACCGGCGCCCTGACCGTCTGCATCCTCTCGGTCAGCGTCGATCTGCTGCTGGCGCTGCTGGAGCGCCAGCTCAAAAGCCGGCGCACCGCCTGAGCTCGGGAACAACCATGCTTGCCGACGCCTGGAACTATCTGCTTGCGCACCCCGCGCAGTTTTGGCGTGCCCTCGGCGTTCACATGGCGCTGTCGGCCTCGGCGCTGCTGCTGGCTGCGCTCGTCAGCATTCCGGCAGGTATTGCCGTGGCCAGGCGCAATCGCCTGTCGCTGGCGGCAGTGAACGCGGCCAATGTTGCGCGCACCCTGCCATCGCTGGCCGTGCTCGCACTGGTCATGCCGCTGCTCGGAACCGGCTTTGCGCCGGCGCTGTTCGCCTTGACACTGATCGCCCTGCCGCCCATCGTCACACACACCATCGTTGCGATGCGTGGCGTCGATGCCGATGTGGTCGATGCCGCAGTCGGCATGGGCATGACGCGATCCATCCTTTTTTGGCAGGTCGAGTTGCCGATGGCCTTGCCCGTCATTTTTGCCGGCTTGCGCACAGCCGCAGTGCAGGTCATTTCCGGCGCGGTGCTGGCCGCGTTTATAGGGGGCGGTGGCCTGGGCGACTTCATCACTGCAGGCATCGCCATGATGGCCACGCCCCAGCTGCTGGTGGGCGCCATTCCCGTCACGCTGCTGGCGCTGGGCACTGATTTTCTCTTTGGCGCCTTGCAGCGCCGCATGACGCCCCGGGGGCTAAATTCAACATGATCACACTCGACCGCCTCAGTAAAACCTTCGCCAACAGCGCCCAACCGGCGGTCGATGGACTGTCGCTCTCGGTTGCTACAGGCGAAATCTGCGTGCTCATCGGCCCTTCGGGCTGCGGCAAGACCACCACCATGCGCTTGATCAACCGCATGGTCGAGCCCGATTCTGGGCGCATCGAAGTGGGTGGACGCGACGTGATGCGAATTGACCCGGTCGAACTGCGCCGCTCCATCGGCTATGTGATTCAGCAGGTCGGGCTGTTTCCCCACATGACGATTGGCGAGAACATCGCCACGGTGCCGAAAATGCTCGGCTGGGACGCGCCGCGCATTGCTAGGCGCGTCGATGAACTGCTGGCGCTGGTTCACATGGAGCCGGCGCAGTTCCGTGAGCGTTTTCCACGTGAGCTCTCGGGCGGCCAGAAGCAGCGCGTCGGCGTGGCGCGGGCGCTGGCGGCGGACCCGCCTGTCATGCTGATGGACGAGCCGTTCGGCGCCATCGACCCGATCACGCGCACGCTGCTGCAGGACGAGTTTTTGCGCATCCTGCGCGAACTCGGCAAAACCATTGTTTTTGTGACGCACGACATCGACGAAGCGATCCGCATGGGTTCGCGCATCGCCATCCTGCTCGCCGGCAGGCTGATTCAATACGATACGCCTGAACGCATTTTGGCCCGTCCAGCCGACGCGTTTGTGCAAGCCTTTGTCGGGGAAGACCGCTCGCTGAAGCGGCTTTCCCTGCTGACGGCAGGCGCCTATGTCGAGGCAGGAAATCCCACCGCTGCGGCGCCACGTCTGCCGCCCGGCACGCCTTTGCGCGATGCCTTGGCGGTGATGCTGGACGCCGGCGTTGATGAGGCCGGCATTGTGGACAGCCGAGGCGCTGTACTGGGGCGAATCACCCTGGCAGGGATTCGACAGGCGGCGCAGGTGGCAAAGCCATGAATCCACTCTGACGCAAGCCTCTGCCGCCATTAAGAGGTTTTTCAGAGCGCTGAATCCAGGTACATTGGACCAGTCGCGCAATCCCCTATGCTATTATTTTAATAGCTACTATCGCTTATAGCTATTGGGCTGTAGCCGTATTCGCTGTATAGAAAAGAACTCCGCAAGACTTCCTCAGGTTTAAGGCGCGCATCTCGCGAAAAAAGGGAACCAGTCTCATACAAACGCCACCAAGAAAAAACCCGGCTCGCATTTGCAGCGCCGGGTTGTCCAGGAAATGCATGGACGGTTACCGCCCTCTTTCAGGCGATCCGTCGTGCTCTGACTACTTCATGCCAAATTTGCTTTTGGCATCGTTCTGGCAGGTGGTCTTGGCGGGACCTGCAAGACTGTCGCAACGCTCATTGGCCGCTTTGTAATCGGCTTCACGCTTTTCAACGCCGGCATCTTTTTTCACATCGCTCATTTTCTCGGACTTGTCCTTGCTGGTATCGGCGGAGGCCTTGGTCACCTTGGCATCTTCTCTGGCCTTGACGCGAGCAGCCTTAGCGTCCTTGACGCAGACATCCTTGGCGTTAGCAGTTTGGTCATCGCACTTTTCCTTCGCGGTGTCGTAAGCAGCGTCGGCTTTGGCGAAAACGACCTTCTCGGTATTTTTTGGCGTGGGCTTGTATTGGGATTCCAGTTCAGCCTTGGCGACCTTGTCTGCGCCCTTCGCTTCGGACACGCAGATGTCTTTAGCATTGGCCTTCATGGCACTGCATTTGTCACGGTTGACTTTGTAGTCTGCCGAGATCTGGTCTTTCTGGGTTTTGTATTCCTCTTTGGTCAATGCCATGGCACTGCCCGCAAAAGAGCAAGAAAGAGCGACGGTCAGCATTAGCAATCTGGTTTTCATGATAGGTCCTTGGGTGAGTTATCTAATTAATTATGGAGAAGCGGTATACCGGCGAGTTGCGCCAGATCAATAGCGCTCAAAGAAATTGGTGGGGTTGCGTTCCCGCCATGTGTCGACCTGCTTTTCAGCCTCGTCCTTGTTGATGCCGTGACGCTCCTGAATTTTGCCCAGCAGCAGGTCGCGCTTGCCGGCAATCACATCCAGGTCGTCATCGGTCAACTTGCCCCACTGCTCTTTGACTTTTCCTTTGAACTGAAGCCAGTTACCTTCTATTCGATCTTGGTTCATGGTTCTCTCCTGAAGATGTTGCTTAATACGCTGGCGGCCTGCGCATTCTCATTCAAGCGAATGTTTTGTGGCGAGTGCGTAAAGACTACTTTTGATCCGTTGCAAAAACGGTAGTCCCGCACATTTGAAGACCGTAGGCTCTTGCCTACATTTCATGTAGAACGATGGCTATTTTCCGCAGCTGAGCCGTTCGCAGAGAACATGGTTTTTTTGGCTAGTTATTGATTTATCTGTAGTGAGGGAAAAGCGCCTATCCTCAACATCCGAATCAGTTCGGCCCGCCAGCGCCGAACTGACACGTGCCATCGCTGCAATCCTGTTCGAGCTGACCACCACTATCCCGCGCAAGAAGTGCGAACTCACTGCAATCGCGATTGAATAAGGCTTGCCCGAGCACTGGATGGTAGGGACCGTGAACCTGGCTGGGAAGCGGCTGCGTTACCTGGCCCGCAAGGTGCGGCTTAGCAGTGCCACCGGCAGCAGGCCGACCAGCACCAGCGCCAGCGCGGGCAAAGCGGCTTCACCGAGTCGTTCGTCGCGCGCCAATTGGTAGGTGACCACGGCCAGGGTGTCGCTATTGAAGGGACGCAGCACCAGTGTGGCCGGCAGCTCCTTCATGACGTCGACAAACACCAGCAGGCCGGCCACTGCGACTGAACGCTTGAGCAGCGGCCAGTGCACGCGGGCCAGCAGACCGGCGCCGGTGCTGCCCAGCATGCGTGCGCTGTCATCGAAACTGACCGGGATACGCGAGTAGCCACTTTGAATCGTTTGCAGGGCGACGGCGCTGAAGCGCACCAAATACGCCCAGACAATGCCGAGCGCGGTGCCGGTGATCCAATAACCCGCGCCGGTCTGCGGCGCTGCAGCCTGCAGCCAGCCCACGGGCAGCAGCAGGCCCACCACGATCACGGCGCCCGGCACGGCATAGCCCAGGCTGGCCAGCTGAACGGCCAGACGGGTGAGCACATGCGGCTGGCGCCGCACCGCAAAAGCCAGGCTGACGGCCAGGCCCGTCGCCAGCACGGCCGCCAGACCGGCGAGCCAAACACTATTAAGCGTCCAGCCGAGAAATTTATCCCAGAGCTGGTTGTCCCAGCCCAAAATCAGCGGACGCAGCATGAACAGCACCGGCAACACGAAGCCGAATGCAATTGGCAGGGCGCATACCAGCCAGGCGACCAGTGCCCGCCCGCCTTGCAGCTGAACTGGCGCGGCATCCGAAGCCCCGGAGCGCGCGCCGCGGCCCCCGGCAAAACGCATGCGCTTTTGCGCGCTGTGCTCAATGCGCAGCAGCACGGCGACGACGATTAGCAGCACCGTGGCCAGTTGCGCCGCGGCAATGCGGTTGTCCATGGACAGCCAGGCCTTGTAAATGCCAGCAGTAAAGGTCTGGATGCCAAAATAGCTGGCCACACCAAAATCGGCCAGTGTTTCCATCAGGGCCAGCGCCACGCCGGCCGCCACCGCCGGACGCGCCAGCGGCAGCGCCACCTCACGAACGCGGCGCGACAGCGGCGCGCCCAGCAGCCGCGCAGCCTCCATCAGGTGCACGGCGCGTTCTGACAAGGCCGTGCGCGCCAGCAAATACACATAGGGGTAAAGCGCCACCGTAAATACCAGCACCGCGCCGCCCAGGCTGCGCACTTCGGGCAGCAAGCTGCCGCGCAGACCCAATACCGCGCGCAGCCAGCTTTGCAGCGGACCGCCGAACTGCAAGAAATCGGTGTAAGCGTAGGCAATCACATAGGCGGGCATGGCCAGTGGCAGCAGCAAGGCCCACTCAAATACGCGCCGGCCCGGAAAATCAAACAGCGTGACCGCGCTGGCCGTTGCCATGCCCACCGTGCCCACACCCAAGGCCACGCAAACGCACAGCAACAGGGAGGTCCCGATGTAGTCCGGCAGCACGGTTTGCAGCATTTGCAGCAAGATGGAGCGCGCCTCGCCGTTGAACTGCAGCCAGGACAAGGCAACGGCCAGCACGGGCAGCGTCAGCAGGCCGACCGCCAAAAACAGCAGTGCAGCAGGCATGAAACGAAACACGGAACGAGGCACAGAACGGAGCAGAAGTTGGCGGCGCATGAATATCCGGAAAAAGGCTTTGTTGCAGTTGCGGGCAGTGCCCAAACCCGCATGCGCCATGGTGCGTGCAGTCAGTCACTGCAAATGAGAATTGTAAGCATCTACAATCAAAGCCATGTTTTTGGAAGTCTCCCAACTCGCCGTGCACTATGCAGGCCGCTCGAAACTGGCCGTTGAGGGCGTGTCTTTTAGCCTGCCGGCCGGAGAAATCGGGGTGCTGATCGGGCCCTCTGGTTGCGGCAAAACCACGCTGCTGCGTGCGGTCGCTGGGCTGGAACGCGCACAGGCGGGCAGCATCAGCCTGGCCAAGCAAGTCGTCAGCAGTTCAACGGTCCAGGTGCCGGCCGAATCACGCCGCATCGGCATGGTGTTTCAGGACTACGCGCTGTTTCCGCATTTGAATTCGGCGCAGAACGTGGCGTTCGGGCTCACGCATCTGCCCCCCTCCCAGCGCGCGCAACGCGTCAACGAAGTGCTGGAGCTGGTCGGCCTGGGCAATGTACACAAGCGCTTTCCGCACGAGCTGTCTGGCGGGCAGCAGCAACGCGTGGCGCTGGCGCGCGCGCTGGCGCCGCAGCCACGCTTGCTGCTGCTGGACGAGCCCTTTTCCAATCTGGACGTGGACTTGCGCGAGCGCCTGGCGCACGAGGTGCGCGCCATCCTCAAGGCTGCCGGGGCCACGGCCCTGTTTGTCACGCACGACCAGCTCGAAGCGTTTGCCATCGGCGACCGCATCGGTGTGATGCATGAGGGGCATTTGCACCAGTGGGATGACGCCTATGCGCTGTACCACCGGCCCGCCACGCGCTTTGTCGCCGACTTCATCGGCCACGGTGTCTTTACCCACGCGCGCATCCAGCAGCATTCGCAAGGGGTCGTGGTGCACACGTCGCTGGGCGATCTGGAGGATCTACAAGAGTGTCCGCTGCCCAGCGCGTACCCGGGCGGTTTGTGCGATGTGCTGTTGCGCGCCGACGATATCGTGCATGACGACCATGCGCCGGTGAAGGCGCAGATTCTTCGCAAGGCGTTCCGCGGTTCAGAATTTTTGTATACGCTGCGGCTTTCATCAGGCGAGACGGTGGTGGCGCATGTGCCTTCGCACCACGACCATGCGCTGGGCGAATGGATAGGCATACGCCCCGAGGTCGATCACGTCGTCACCTTTCCGCGCGAAGTGGCCGCTGCGGCGCCGCTGGCTGACGCGCACTAATCGGCGCGTGCGGTGGCGCTCCGGGCGGCTTGCGCCCGGCTACACCTGCCGCAAGCGCTCAATATCCTCGCGCAGTGCCTGGGCCCATGCACGCCTGGTTTGGCCCTGCGACTCCTGGGGCTCACCAAAAGTCACCACCGCTTTCAGGCCGCGCGCCGTGAGGGTTCTTGAAATCGAGCCGATCAAGGTTTCGTCGTCCACATAGCTAGGCGCAAAACTGGTGGCGCCGCTGGCTCTGTCGATGAACTTGAGGGCCACCGGCTGCACCGGCACCGAGGCCTCGATGGCGGCCTGGATCAGGTTGGCATGAAAAGGTTTGAGCGTGATGCCGTCACCGGTCGTGCCTTCAGGAAACACCGCCAGAACGTCACCGGCGCGCAGGCGGACGGCCATTTGCAACACCACCCGATGCGCATCGCGCCGCGATGCGCGCTCGATATACAAAGTATCAGCTCCATGGGCCAGCGTGCTGACAAAAGGCCAGTCTTTGACATCGGACTTGGACACAAATCGGCAATGGCGTGAGGCGTGGATCACCAAAATATCCAGCCACGAAATATGGTTGGCCACCAGCAGCACGGGGCCGGCAGCCGGCGGCGTGCCATTCACCACTAGCTCAATACCTACGATGCGCAACATTTCTCCGGCCCAGGCGTGAACTCGAGCCTCCCGGGCGGCCTGTTCAAGCTTGGGGAAAACGGTCTTGATGGTCCAGAAGCCGCGCACCGCGTGCAGCGTGGCGCGCATTAATTTCCAGCTAACGCCGAACACTCTCATGAAGTCAGCCCCCGCTCAGCGCGCGGCTTCGTAAGCCACCTGGCCACCCACCACGGTCCAGCGCACGCGCGCCGCCAGTTGGTGGCCAGAAAACGGTGTGTTCCTGCCCTGGCTACGCAAGGCGGCTGGCTCCACCATCCAGGTGGCATTTGGGTCAAACACGCAGATATCGGCCATGCCGCCTCTGACCAAGCGACCGGCGCTGGCCTGCAGCGTGCCCAGGGCATCGCCCAATACACGGGCCGGCTCGCTAGTCAACACCGCAAGCGCGCGCAGCAGGCCGCCCGGGCGGTCACTGCCCCACTTGCAGGCCAGGCCGAGCAGCAGTTCCAGGCCGGTAGCGCCCGGCTCGGCCTCGGCAAACGGCAGGGTTTTGGCGTCTTCGGCGACCGGCGAGTGGTCGGATACCAGCGCGTCAATCGTTCCGTCAGCCAGGCCCAGGCGAATCGCGTCACGGTCGCGCTGCTGGCGCAGCGGCGGGTCCAGACGCATGCGGCTGTCGAAGTAGCCGATGTCCACATCGGTCAAATGCAGGCTGTTGATGCTGACATCGCAGGTGATGCCCAGCCCCTCGGCCTTGGCCTTGCCGACCAGCGCCACGCCGGCAGCACTGCTGATGCGGCACAGGTGCACGCGCGCACCGGTGGCGCGCACCAGTTCAAAAATCGTGTGCAAGGCAATCGTTTCGGCGGCCACCGGCACGCCGCTCAAGCCCAGGCGTGTGGCCAGCGCGCCGCTGGCGGCGACGCCTTTACCAAGATGAATCTCCTGCGGGCGCAGCCAGACGGTGTAGCCGAAAGTTGCTGCGTATTGCAGCGCGCGCAGCAACACCTGGGTGTTGGCCAGCGGCACTTCGGCCTGGCTGAAACCGACGCAGCCGGCCTCGGTCAACTCGACCATTTCAGTCAGCGCCTCGCCTTGCAGGGCGCGCGTCAAGGCGCCCAGCGGGAAGACGCGTGACTGGTGCAGCTTTTCGGCGCGGAACTTGAGCATTTCGACCAGTCCGGGCTCATCCAGCACCGGGTCGGTATCGGGCGGACAGACCAGGCTGGTGACGCCGCCGGCAACCGCTGCAGCCAGTTCGCTTTCCAGCATGCCTTCGTGTTCGTAGCCGGGCTCGCGCAGCCGGGCCGACAAATCGATCAGGCCGGGCGCCACGATGCAGCCGCTGGCGTCAATGGTTTTGTTGGGCACAAAATCGGCAGCGCGATTGTTCAGCGAGACGATGCGGCCCGCAGCGATGGCGACGTCGCCGACTTGGTCATAAGCGCTTGCCGGATCTATCACCCGGCCGTTCTTGATGAGGAGTTTCATTAGATTTTTCCGGAAATTGGCCGCCGCGCCGGGCCGCCCCAAGCAAGGTCCGCCTTTTCAAGACACAGTGAAATACAGGATGCGACAAGCGCGAGAGTTGGACTTCGCGCTGCGGCGCTCCCGCATTCGCAAGCAGGGGCCGCGGAACCGGCTTTGCCGGGCCGCAGGCGCAGCGCCCCCTCGGGGGGCAGCGAACCACGCGAAGCGGGGAGCGTGGGGGCCTCACTCATGCTTCATTCCCGGCAACAATGCTCATGACTGCCATACGCACGGCGATGCCGAAAGTGACCTGCGGCAATATGACGCTTTGCGCGCCATCCACCACCGCCGAATCGATTTCCACCCCGCGGTTGATAGGGCCGGGGTGCATGACGATGGCGTCCGGCTTTGCCAGCTGCAGCTTTTCGTTGGTCAGGCCAAAACTCTTGAAATACTCCTGGCTACTGGGCAGCAACGCGCCCGACATGCGCTCGTTTTGCAGCCTGAGCGTGATGATGACGTCGGCGTCCTTGATGCCATCTTCGAGCGTGTTGCAGACGCGCACCCCCATGGCCGCCATGTCTGAGGGCACCAAAGTTTTAGGGCCGACGACACGCACTTCGGCGCAACCCAGCGTGGTGAGCGCGTGGATGTCGGAGCGGGCCACCCGCGAATGCAGCACGTCACCGACGATGGCGACCGTCAGGTTGCTGAAGTCCTTTTTGTAATGCCGGATGGTGTACATGTCGAGCAGGCCTTGCGTCGGGTGCGCGTGGCGCCCGTCGCCGGCATTGATCACATGCACATGCGGTGCCACATGCCGGGCGATCAAGTAGGGCGCGCCGGATTCGCTGTGGCGCACCACAAACAGGTCGGCGGCCATGGCGCTCAGGTTGGCGATGGTGTCGAGCAGCGACTCACCCTTGGCGGCCGATGAACGCGCAATGTCCAGGTTGATGACGTCGGCAGACAGGCGCGTGGCGGCAATTTCAAAGGTGGTGCGGGTACGCGTCGAGTTTTCAAAAAACAGGTTGAAAACGCTTTTGCCGCGCAGCAGCGGGACTTTCTTGACCTCGCGGCTGCTCACGCTGACGAAATTGGCGGCGGTATCCAGAATGTGCGTCAGCGTGGCCTTGGGTAAGCCTTCAATCGACAGCAGATGAATCAGTTCGCCGTTTTCGTTCAGTTGTGGATTTCTTCGGTACAGCACGCTTTCTCCTTCTTTTTTTCTGTTGATTCAGGTGCAGGCCCCGGGGCTGAGCTTAGCGGTCCTGAACCCGAAAACTGAACTGGCCGTCTTCGGCGCGCGCCAGCTCCAGCGTCTGCGAGGCCGGCAAGGCGACACGCGCAACGGCCAGATCGGGCTGCACCGGCAACTCGCGCCCGCCCCGGTCCACCAGCACCACCAGCTTGACGCTGGCGGGCCGGCCGTAGTCAAACAGTTCATTGAGCACCGCGCGTATGGTGCGCCCGGTGTACAGCACATCGTCAAGCACGATCAGGTGCGCGCCATTCACGTCAAAAGGCAACAGCGTTTGCCCGCTTGACGCTAGGCCGCGCTGAGAAAAATCGTCGCGGTGCATGGACGAAGACAGCGTGCCCGCTGGCTGCGTCAAGCCCAGGTCTGTTTGCAGGCGCTGCACCAGCCAAGCGCCGCCAGACGCTACGCCGACCAACTGCGGCGGCTCGGCGTAGCTGGTCAATAGAAGGCGCATGCCGCGCAACAAATCGCCGTAGAGCGCCTCGGCATCCAATGTCAAACTGCTCACGGAAGACTCCTTAAAAACTGCTGCAAGATGATGCAGGCAGACGCGGCATCGGCGTCTTTGGCGCCGCCAGCCAGGGCTTCGGTGGTGCTGTAGCGCTCGTCCACCTCAAACACCTGCAGTCCAAAACGCCCACGCAACTGGCGAGTAAATTTTTGCGCACGCACGGTATTGTCGTGGCTCGCACCATCGGGGTGAAACGGGATACCGACGACCAGCGCATCGGGCTGCCATTCCTTGATGCGCTGTTCGATCAGCTTGAAACGCGCGTCCCCTTGTGCGGCAATCGTCGCTTGCGGCGTGGCGGTGCGGGTCAGTATGTTGCCGGTGGCCACGCCGGTACGTTTGAGGCCAAAGTCAAAAGCCAGAAAGGTTTGAAGACCGACGGCCAGCTGCGGCACGGCCAGCAGGCTCATGCGTGACCGGCCTCGGGAGACAGCATCCAGCTCTGCAAGCCCAGCAGCAGCAGGGCCTTGTCGTAGCGCTGCTCCACCGGCGTGTCGAAAATCACCGCCAGATCGGCGGCCACGGTGAGCCAGCTGTTGTCTGATATTTCCGATTCCAGCTGTCCCTCGCCCCAGGCAGAGTAGCCGAGCGAAACAAATATCTTGCGCGGGCCTGCGCCAGTGGACAGCGCTTCCAGCACGTCTTTGGACGTCGTCATTTCCAGTCCGCCGGGGATCGTCATGGTTGAGGCGTACACCGCCTCGGCGCCGGGCATCATCGATTCATGCAGCACAAAACCGCGCTCGGTCTGCACCGGGCCGCCTTGAAAAACCGGTTCTTCCACCAGGTCGTCGCGCCGAAGTGGCAACTCCACCTTGTCAAAAAGCTTCTTGAGATTGATGTCGCTGGGCTTGTTGATGACCAGGCCCAATGCGCCGCGCTCGCTGTGCTCGCACATGTACACCACGCTTTTGGCAAAGGCTTCGTCAGCCAGCCCCGGCATGGCGATAAGGAAGTGGTGCGTCAGGTTGATCGTCGCGGAAACGGTGGGCATCGCCGGATTTTACGCGTACTGGACCGGCGGGTGCAGCTGTTTGACGCTGGATTTTCTGCAACAGATTGGCAACCGGAAAGCGCTCAAAAAGCCTTGCCAGCCCTTCTTCGCTACCATCAGCCCATGCAAAAAGACTACCAAATCGGCCTGATGTGGTTCCGGCGCGACCTGCGGGTGGATGACAATGCGGCGCTCTACCACGCACTCAAGGTTTGCAGGCAGGTGTTCTGTGTGTTCATCTTTGACACAGAGATTCTGGATCCCCTGCCGCGTGCCGACCGCCGCGTGGAATTCATCCGCGAATCGCTGGTGGACCTCAACGAGCAACTGCAGCGGCTCGCCCTGGAAAACGGCATAGCGCCGGCCAGTCTGCTGGTACGGCACGATCGGGCTAGCGATTGCCTGCCTGCGCTGGCTGCGCGGCTGTCAGTCAACGCCGTCTTTTTCAACCACGACGACGAACCGCAAGCCCTGGCAAGAGACGCGGTGGTGCAAGCCCGGCTGGAGCGTCAGGGCACGGCCTTGCACAGCTTCAAGGACCATGTCATTTTCGAACGCGCCGAGTTGCTGACCTTGGCTGGCAGGCCGTACACCGTCTTTACCCCGTACAAAAACGCGTGGCTGAAGAAAATCGACGATTTTTACCTCAAGCCCTACCCGGTGGAGCGCCATGGTGCGGCGCTGGCAGCCAGGCTGGCAGATGAGCCACGGGCCATACCGGCCTTGGCATCGCTTGGATTTGAGCCTACCAACTTGTCGGCGCTGAAAATACCCAGCGGCAGCCGCGGTGGCGCGACGCTTTTCGGCGATTTTCTGGCGCGCATGACGCACTACAAAGACACGCGTGACTTTCCGTCCGTTAAAGGCCCCAGCTACCTTGGCGTGCACCTGCGTTTTGGCACGATCTCCATCAGGAAGCTGGCGGCCAAGGCGCTGCAACAGCAGAAGTGCGGCAGCGAGGGCGCGGCCACCTGGCTCAGCGAGCTGATCTGGCGCGATTTTTATGCCCAGATACTGAGCAACTTCCCGCACGCGGCGACCAGCGCCTTCAAGCCCGAATACGAGGCGATTGCCTGGGAAGCGGGCGACAAGGCCCAGACGCTGTTCAAAGCCTGGTGCGACGGCCAAACCGGCTACCCGCTGGTGGACGCAGCCATGGCGCAGATCAACCAGACGGGCTATATGCACAACCGGCTGCGCATGGTCAGCGCCAGCTTTCTGGTGAAAGACCTCGGCATCGACTGGCGCTGGGGTGAACGCTATTTCGCCGAGAAGCTCAATGATTTTGATTTGTCATCGAACAACGGCGGCTGGCAGTGGGCGGCCAGCACCGGCTGCGATGCGCAGCCTTACTTTCGTATTTTCAATCCGGTCAGTCAAAGCGAAAAGTTTGATGCGGAAGGCAAATTCATCCGCAAATACCTGCCGGTGCTGGCCAAACTACCCGGCGCAGCCTTGCACAGCCCGTGGCTCGCCAAACCGCTGGAACTGCAGGCCGCAGGGGTGGAACTCGGGAAAAACTACCCCCTGCCCATCGTGCAGCATGACCAAGCACGCGCGCTAACACTGCAGCGCTATGCGGTGGTAAAGAAAACAGCAACCTGACTTGCTATAAATTTTATAGCTAATAGCGCCCGTCCCACATGGGCTAGAGGCACTTTTTATGCAGAAACAGCAATTTCCGCAGAACAGTAGTGCCGAACCAGACGCATCAACTCGTCTTCCGAGTACGGCTTGCCCAGATAGTGGTCGACGCCCAGTTCCTTGGCATGCTCGCGGTGCTTCTCGGCAATCCGTGAGGTGATCATGATGATGGGCAAGTTGCTCAGGCGTGCGTCAGCCCGGATATTGCGCGCCAAATCAAAGCCATCCATGCGCGGCATTTCAATGTCGGACAGCACCACGGCGGGTCGCTCTTCCCGCAAGCGCTCCAGCGCCTGCAGACCATCGGCCGCCATCGCCACACGATAGCCTTCGCGCTGCAACAGGCGCTGCGTGACTCGCCTGACGGTGATGGAATCGTCAACCACCAAAATAAGTGGCATTTGCGGCGCCGCAAGCGCCAACCCTGGCGCCTTGCCGGCAGCGCCGCCAAACGCTTCGAGAACCTGCGGTTCCGCCAGGTCTGCGCTCCAGTCACGCGCCTGCTGGCCATAAACGGTAGCTAGGGCTACCGGGTTATAGATCAGCACCACCGCACCCGAGGCAAGCACCGACATGCCGGCCAAGCCTGGCAGTCGCGATAACTGCGGGCCCAGATTCTTGACCACCACCTCGCGGTTACCCAGCACTTCATCGACGTGCAAGGCCATGCGCTGGGCCGCGCTGCGGAAAATCACGACCGGCGAAGTCTTGGCTTGGGCTTCGCTGCTGTACTGCGAAGCCTGCAACAAGGCGCCCGACCAGAAAAAAGGCAGGGCCTCTCCCGCGACTTCAAGCGTACCGGCGTTATAGGCCTGCTGCAATTCCTTGGCTGAAGTACGCCGCACCGTCTCCACCACGTTGGACGGCACACCCACCGTCAGATCGCCGGCGCGGATCATCACGACCTGCGTTACTGCGGTCGTCAGGGGCAGCACCAATTTGACTTGGGTGCCCTTGCCGGATACCGTGGATGTTTCAATTCTTCCGCCCAGCGCATTGACTTCAACGCGAACCACATCAAGGCCGATGCCACGCCCTGCAATCTCTGTAACTTGCGAAGCAGTGGTGAAGCCCGGCATGAAAATCAGGTTGGCTGCCTCCTGGTCGCTCAGGGAATAGTCTGCCGCAATCAGCCCATGGCTCAAGGCCTTTTCGCGGATACGCTGCAAGTTCAGGCCGGCACCGTCATCACTGAATTCCACCGATACGTCATTGCCTTCGTGGCGAAGATGCACCGTAATCAATCCGACCGGGTCTTTGCCAGCGGCGGCGCGGTCCTGGGACAGTTCGATGCCATGCGCCACGCAGTTACGCAGCAGATGCTCGAAAGCCGGCGTCATGCGGTCCAACATGCTGCGGTCCATTTCGGTGGTACCGCCCAGCAAATCGAGCCGCACCTGCTTACCGGTTTCCTTGGAAGCTTGCCGTACGACACGGTACAGACGCTCGGAAATCCCTTCAAACTCCACCATGCGGGTACGCAGCAGGTCGCGTTGCAATTCACGGGTCTGGCGTGCCTGCGCGATCAGATCATCCTCGGTCGATTGAACCGTGCGTTGCAAGGTGCGCTGCACCGTCGCCACGTCGTTCACCGACTCGGCCATCATGCGGGTCAATTCCTGGACACGGGTGAAGCGGTCAAACTCAAGCGGATCAAAACCCGCCTGGGCTTCCTTGGCCTGAGCCAGACGCGACTGCATCTGGGTTTCAGCCTGCAGTTCAATGTCGCGCAATTGCTGACGCAAACGGTTCAAGTTACCGTTCATGTCGCTTAAGGAGCCACGCAACTGGCCGAGCTCGGCTTCCAGCCGGGAGCGCGTGATCATGACCTCGCCGGCCTGATTAACCATGCGGTCGAGCAAATGGGATGGCACGCGTATCGAGGCCGATGCCGCTTGCCGCAGAGGCTGAAGGGCTAGGGTTTGCGGTGGCGGAATTGTTACCAGCCGTCCAGAACTGGTTTCATGGCTAACGGCTGTATCCACCAAAGATTGCGCAATCTCCAAAGCGGGCAACACCACGACAGCAGCAGCGGGTTCTGTGGCCGGCACGCCGACAGCGAGATCGCTTGCAGATGCGGCTTCGGTTTGACCCAGGCTTTCAAAAACGGCTTGCATGGCGTCAAAGCGGGCCAACAGAGGATCAAACTCCTGAGTGGCTGAGGCATCCGAGCCAAGATGCTCGATTTCCGATTCCATTCGGTGCGCCATTTCACCGAGCCGCAGCGCGCCAGCCAGACGAGCACCGCCCTTGAGCGTGTGCAATGTACGCAGCACTTCCATGCGCGCACTCAGGTTGTCGGGACGCACCGACCACTGCCGCAGTGCTCCGCCCAGGCGCGGCATGAGCTCAGCGCCTTCCTCCTGGAAAATCGGGAAGAGATCAGGGTCAATCACGTCGACCGCATCGATATCCTCATCGCCAGTTGTTCTGAATAAGGCGGTGCCAGCCGGCACGACAGCAGCGACCGGTGGTGGCACAAAGGAAACCAGCCGCACGACAGGGACAACTAGCGCCTCGGCAGATGCAGCAAGTATGGTTGTGGCTACTGTTGGAACCGCGGCTTCCACCACCGCAGGTTCGGGTAGAACCATGCGAGTAGGCTGGATGTCGATCCCAGCCAACAAATCGTCAAGAAA
Organism: Polaromonas sp.; assembly: GCF_012927455.1. GTDB lineage: Bacteria > Pseudomonadota > Gammaproteobacteria > Burkholderiales > Burkholderiaceae_C > Polaromonas. The sequence continues at coordinate 300,061 of NZ_JABBPE010000008.1, forward strand.
ATCAGGATCGCCAAACTCGTTCACAGGCGGCAAAACGGAGTCGGAGAAGTCCAGCGCCAGTAGTCCACCAAGGACGTCGGCATTCGGATCCTTGAGAAATCCGGCGGCAAACTGGTGCAGCAAACGGCGTATATCTTCCGCTGCATCAACAAATACCTTGCCGTATCGAGCAGCGCCATTGCTGTGATGCACCTCGGATTGCTGCAAGGCATGCTCTAGCGCGCGAGCGATCTCGGATAATGCGAGGAAACCGACGGTCGCAGAACTGCCCGCCAAGGAATGCGCCAGCGACACTGTAGAGTCGCTGACCGGCTGGTCGTGCTCCAGCGCCCACTCGGTAATCTCGGTGACTAGCCGACGCGACCATTCATCGGCCTCGTTCAGGTAGACATTGTAAAGAGGGATGCCTATGCGCAGGGCACCGATGACCTTGATCTGCTCCTCCTCTTCTTCACTCTCCTTGCCTTCTGCTGGCAGGGAAGTCGCCGACGCATGGCCAAACGCCGCGCTGTCCAGCATCGCCCAGGCTTGCGCAGCCGGCGGCTCGACTGATTCAAGGATCTCCACCGGGGCCATCGGATCCGGCAGCGATGTGTAGACATCTTCAGCCTGCGAGAACTGGGTCGCGACAGGCGTGGCCGGGATCTGAAAATGATTGTCAAAATCCGCAGCCGACAGTTCAATGGCCTCGCCAGAAACCAGTTCTTGGGGCCAGTGAGGCGGTTTGTTTGCCATCTCCGCCGCATCAATCGGTGGCGATGCGTCAGGCTCGGCTGGAAGCGCAAACAGGCTCTCAAAATCAATACTTTGAATATCAGCACCATGGGTATCAGCGAGGGCTGTCGTGACTGCCTGCCCAGGCGCGGAATCAGCTGGCGCAGCAGGCACCAACTGGTCAGCCAAAGCCATGTCGAAGTCAAAGTCGACAACGGGTTCGCCGGCAAGGTCAGCAGCCGTCGGATCGGTTGAATGGCCCGATAACGAGGATTCCGCTTCAGGCGCCTGAAGCTCAAACGAGTCTGCGGCAACTGCTTCCGTCGCGGGAAATGTAACGCTCTGCTTGCTCGCGATGGTGTTGGCAACCAGTTGCAAGGCGCAGTAGCGCTTTTCGGTGCGCATGGCATCGGCGCTGACGCAGAAGGGTGCCGCCGACCAAGAAACGTCCTGATTCGCCGCAATATCGGCAATCCAGTTGCTGAATCCAGCCATGACACCCGCGCACAACGCCCGGAACTCAGCCGTGGCAGCATTCTGATCAGCGAGCCAGCTGTTGAGCAACTGCTCAAGCGACCAAGCGGCTTCACCGAACTCTCCCAAGCCGACCATTCGCGAACTGCCTTTAAGCGTGTGAAAGGCACGCCGCAATACCGTCAATTGCGCGGCATCGCCGGGATCGCTCTGCAATAGCGCTAGGGCTTCCAGGGCATGGCCGACGACTTCGCGTGCTTCTTCAAGGAAAATATCCCGTAAGTCGTCTTCCTCGATATCCACCAAGTCGACCGAAACAGTTGGCAGCACGGGCATCTGCACCACGGTGGAGGCCAGCGTTGTCAAGGCCTGAGTGGCCCCTTCGGTGTTGTTCGCAGAAAGCGCGACTGCCGCAGCGTGAGCGGTCTGAGCCAAGGCGGACTGCTCGGCCAGTGCCGCATGCGTTGCCAAAGCATCCAGTCGGGCGCCTAGTGCTTCGTCCACCTCGCCCACGCCCGCCTCCAGCACCAGCGAAATCGCTTCCTCTGACAGCAAATCGTTGTTGGTTGGCATGGGCTCAGCAACGCTGGGAGCGCCCGGCGCGCGACCCATCAGCGGCTTAAGTTCCCCCTTTTCCTCGTCATAGACAAACAGTTTTTTCGCCAGCACGGGCTGGTAATTGAGCATGTCAATCAGGAAGCTCAGGGCACCCAGGTTGTTCCCAAGCCGCTCAAAAGTTCCGGCGGCGCGCGCTTTTTGATCGTCAATTTCGGTCACGAATAATTGCTCGACACTTTCGCGCATGCGTAGCACTGCATGCGAGGCCTGATCCAGGCCGAGCACCGACAGCACGCCACGCATCTGTGAAAGCTGCATCGGCACGGCCTGCAGGACGGTCTTGTCTTGCGGGTTGCGAAAGAACAGGTCAAGGGAATTTTCGAGCTCGCCCAAGGACACGCGCAGTTCCCCAACCACGCTGCCCATGGTCTGTTTGTCACTGACGCGGCGGTAAAGCTCCTCCATCCAGACTTCCAGCGGCTGCGGCTCACCGCCTGCCCTGACGCCCTCCAGCCGCTCGGCCAGATTGGTGGTGCGCAAGGTCAGCTGCGGATCGTTGGGATCGAGATCGGCAAAGGCGGCCTCAAGATAAAGCACCGAGGTGGCAACTTCCATCGCCAACTCTATTCTTGGGGCCTGAGCAGAGCGCACCGTTGTGTCGATCGCGCGGGTCAAGGCTTGCGCCAGTGGTTCGCTGGGCGGATGTAGCTTGAGCAGGGAATCGGTCACCAGGCTGAACTGGTCAGCTACTGCTTTGAACTTGCTGCTGTCTCCGCCGGCAAGCGACGACCAGACCTCCTTGGCAGAGACGATACGTTTGCGCGCCTGTGCCAGCAGCGCCGGATCGAACCGGCCAAACTGCACGAGTTCGTAGTCCACCGGTTTAAAACGTGTCAGCCCGTAGGCTAAACGGACTGCCGACAAAGCGGGCGTGTCCGCCGGACTGGAGGTCGCCTGGGCGCAGAAAAAAAGCAGATCCTGCGCCAGACGTTCCGATATCGCCGTATCACCTTTGGCCAGCGCGGCATATTGCAAAAGAATGCGGGAGGCGGCGCGCTTTAAATAGACATCCGAGTCCAGCAAATCGTGCACCACCGCTTCAAAAAAGGCGGCGGTGATCTTCCAGAAAATCCTTGGTTGCCGATCAGTCTGTCGCGCTGCAAATCCCAGGCTGGTATCCCTGAGATGGCGTGCGGCCAGCGGTGCCTGGCCTTTCATGAACTGAAGCACCCACTGGTCCATCACGGCCCGCGCGCTGTCATCGTAATTCCGCGCTTCTACATTCACGGCAAATTCCGGCTCCAGCCAACGCCACTCATAGGACCACAGGTCAGCGGGGTGAATCCGGTCAGCGCGTATCAGCGCCTGAATATCACGGTACTGCGGAAACAGGGAAACTGCAGACACTGGCTTGCCTGCCAGCACACCTTCGAGGTATTCCGTCAACGCAAAGCTGGCACGCTCGATTTTGCCGGCGGCATCCTGGCTGCACTGCTCGGGTTGCTGTACAAATTTTTGTACCGCGGCCTCCATCGCCCGAAGCACCAACGCTGGCTCTGCCAGCCCCACCATCTCCAGCGCACCGACTGCCTGGTGTAACTGCTGCCGCGCAATGCGTAACTGGCTGGCATCAAGCGCCGCCAGATCAGATCCGCGCGCCGCCTCGGCCTCTCGCACGAAGCGCTTGAGCGCCTTCGCGGCGCTCTCCAGCGACTTGCGAAGTTCGTCAAGCACCCAGGCCAGAGGACCCAGATCGCTACCAGTGAGATCGAATTCAGCTGCGCTTGAATTCGCGACGTTGGATTGCATAAGTAAGAAGCCGGTTCAGAAATCGGGTTTGCGGTCAGCGCACAGCAGGCGGCTATCAGGCGATCTTGAATCGGGACACCGACTGGCGCAATTCTTCCGCCATGCGCGAGAGATCGCGCACCTGTTGTGCCGTGGAACGAGTACCTTCTCCGGTCTGCTCAGTGACCGCAAAGATGTGCTGAATGTTGCCCGCCACCACGTTAGCCGACGCGGCCTCGCTGGATGCCGAGCTGGAAATCTGCTCAATCAGGTCAGCAAGGCGCCGCGTCACCTGGTCAATTTCGGTCAGCGCGGTACCGGCGTTGTCGGACAGCTTGGCCCCCTCAACCACCCCTTGCGTGGAGCGCTCCATGGCGCCCACCGCATCCTGGGTATCGGTCTGAATGGCCTTGACCAGTGCCGCAATCTGGCGCGTCGCATCGGCAGAACGCTCAGCCAGCCGCTGCACCTCTTCGGCAACCACCGAGAAGCCTCGACCGGCTTCACCAGCGGACGCCGCCTGAATGGCCGCATTAAGCGCCAGTACGTTGGTCTGCTCGGTAATGTCGGAAATCAGCTCGGTAATCTCGCCGATCTCCTGTGATGACTCCCCCAACCTTTTAATCCGCTTGGAGGTTTCCTGGATCTGGTCCCGGATGGAGTTCATACCGCCGATGGCGTTTTGCACCGCCTTCAAGCCCGATTCAGCCGCAGTCAGCGACTGACGCGCCACCTGGGACGATTCCTGCGCCTGCGTAGACACCTGGTTAATCCGCGTCGCCATGTCGAGTACCGACTGGCCGGTTTCACGAATCTCGCGCAGTTGCTCGGTAGACGCGGCCAGCAGCTCAGTTGAGGTGCTCTCCACTTGGGCGGTAGTCTGCGCCACCCGAGTAGCCGTGTTTTGCACGTGACCCACCAACTGGCGCAACTCTTCCACCGTGTAATTGACCGAATCGGCAATAGCGCCAGTGATGTCTTCGGTGACGGTAGCTTCCTGCGTCAGATCGCCCTCAGCGACGGTTTGCAGCTCGTTCATCAAACGCAAAATAGCGGCCTGGTTGGCGTCGTTAACGCGCTTGGCATCTTGCTCCTGGCCTTTGGCTTCATGTCTTTGCGTCTCTGCAACTGCCTGCCGCTGCTGACTGTCCTTTACCTGCAAGCGGGCCAGGCCTGCCGCGCAAAGCAGCGCGAGAGCGGCGGCAAACAGCAGGGTCGTCAGCGCCACCGCGCCCAATCCAGTCTGAGACGACAGTTTGCCCTGCAACTCCTCTAGGCCACGGCGCAGCGGCTCGCTGTCGGCAATGATTGAGGACTGCGCCTCCCGAGCCGAGACCAGACCCTGCAAATTTCCCAAGATGGCGCCCGCCTGCACCCGCGTCTGCTCATAAAGCGCCATCAAGGCCTCCAGCCGCTCGCGGGTCTGGGGATCTTTGGAGCCGCTCAGACGCAGCTCAGGGCTGCCATCCTGAAGGCCTTGCGCTATTTCCTTAAAGGAGTTCAAGTCTTTCCCCAACAAGAACACGGCCTCAGGGCTCACGCCTTCCATGGTCAGGAACTCGTTAGCCGACTTGCCGATACGCTGAGTCAACATCACTAGCTGACCCGACGCGGAAATTTCCGCAGGGACGGCATTTTGTTGTAGCTTGAGCGACGACACGGTTTCCGCTATTTCCAGCAAATCCGAAGACTGCCGGTTGATGGTACGCAAAGCGCTGCCCACCTGCGTCAGAATGCTCTGCTGCGCCATCACCGTTTTTGCGTTTTTCTCGGCCCGCTCCATCAGAGGGGTAACTTTTTCCAGGTCCGGCTGCAATTCATCGTTGACCGCAGTCAGGCGCGAACTGGCCTCGCCGGACTTCAGGCCGCGCACGGTTTTGGCCAGCACATCCGAGCTGTCGCGCACATCGGGAAAAGCCTGGGCGCTACCCACCAGCGCCTGCGATACAGATTTTGCCAATCGCTGCGACTGCATTAGCGACTGGCCGGTGGCCGCCACCTGCTGGGCCACTTTGTCCGCTTGCCGCAATGCCAGAAAAGCCACACTGCCCAGCACCAGCAGCGCCAACGCCAGCAGAGTCACCAAAATCTTTTGATGCTGGCCGATGGTTCGATTGCCCAGTAAAGGAAGCCTTAGCAGGTCGGCGCTTTCTACCGGCGCTGGCTCTTCATCCGGCGCCAAGCGACTTGACGCAAAGACCTCTTCCCGGGAGTCAGCGCGGCGCAAGGCTGAGCCGCTGAGAGTAGGGCCATCCATGGCTCCGGCAGCCAGCAGTTCTTCCGGCATGCCGAGGGACGCCATGTCCATGCTGTCTTCGAGCGGAGTGGACTTGGCTTTGAACAAGCGCTGGATAGAGTCGATAGCGGACATGGGGGCCTTCCGGGAGAAGCAATAAGCGAGGTGACAGGACGCGCTAGGCGCCTATCGTCAAGAAATGGGCTTGCTGAGCCAGCACCTGCAGGTTGATTTCCTGCCAGCTTGCGCCATTCGGGTCAACATACTGGTGGCCAAAAAAAGCGGGCGCACCGGGCGCCTTTTCGGAAAAATCGCTGAAAGCAGCCTGGTTGCGCAGTCCGGCCAGCCGGTCAATCAACAAAGCACAATTGACTTGAAGCGCGCTGTTGAGCACAATCAACCTGCAGTCTGAGCGCGCGAGTTCGGTTTTCGGTGGGGCTACCTGGCCGCTCACGAAACTGGCCAGGTCAACCACACCAAACAAGCCGCCACGCAAATTGGCAACACCGGCAAACCAGCTCTGGGTGTAGGGCACCAACTGAGTGCTGACCCACGGGAAAATCTCACCAGCCTGACTCAGCGGAAACAGGTATTTCTTTGTGCCTGCCTCCACGGCCAACCAAGAGGGCGCAACACCTTGCGTGCGCGCAATCTGTAACCTGTCTGCCAATCGGGTCTGGAGCTCTCGGAGTGCTTGTCGGTTCGCCATGCTTTATTTTTGCGCCCGAGGTCAGCCAAGGGCTTTGATCTTGGCCATCAATTCATCACTGTTCACAGGCTTGGTGATGTAGTCGCGGGCACCTTGCCGCATGCCCCACACCCGGTCGGTTTCCTGGTTTTTGCTGGTGCACATCACGATGGGAATGTCGGAATACAACGGGTCACGAGAAATGGACCGCGTCAACTGGAAACCGTTTTGTCCTGGCATCACCACATCCATGAGGATCAGTTCCGGTTTGTCTTCTGCCAAACGACGAAACGCGTCTTCCGCGTTCTCCGCCGTTTTGACCATAAACCCGTTTTTGACCAACAGATCGGTCAAAAACATCAGTTCAGTCTTAGAGTCGTCAACGACCAGTATTTTCTTGATTGCCATCACACTACGTCCTGTTTCACGTTACCCAGTTGCTGAACGGTTTGCAGCAACTGGTCTTTGGTAAAAGGCTTGGTCAGGTAGTCTTGTGAACCGACCATGCGACCCCGTGCCTTGTCGAACACACCGTCCTTGGAGGACAGCATCACAATCGGAACATCCGCAAATTTCGCATTGCGTTTAATGATTGCGCAGGTCTGGTATCCATCCAGGCGGGGCATCAGAATGTCGCAAAAAATCAGGTGTGGCTCGTAGTCATTGACCTTGGAAAGCGCGTCAAATCCATCCTCGGCCAGCACCACTTCATGCCCGCCCTGCTTCAGGAATATCTCAGCGCTGCGCCTGATGGTATTGCTGTCATCGATTACCAGCACCTTGAGTCCAGAACTTGGAATGCTCACTATCTGTACTCCTCTTTTTGCAGATCCCTAAGCAGTAGCGCCGGGTTGCGGTGGTTTAGACAAATGCCGAAACGCTTAAATTTGAATCATTTCAAAATCTTCTTTACGCGCACCGCATTCTGGACAGGTCCAGTTCATGGGCACTTGCGCCCAGGGCGTCCCGGGCGCAAGACCATGTTCCGGCGCACCGGCGGCCTCGTCGTAAATCCAACCACAAATTAAACACATCCACGTTGTTAAGTGAGTCACAGCTTAAGTTGCCTTCGAATAGAATGCAACAATTGTATCGAAGCAGCGTTGCTTATTAGAGTACAAGAGACTATTCGCAGCCTATGGCAAACCCCACCCCCCTCCCAACGGACAGCCGGCAACTGCAGGCAGAGGAAACTGACGTCTCTGCGGCCTGCGTCATGACCTTCAACGCCAATGACCCGAGCGGTGCGGGCGGCCTGACGGCCGACATCGCGGCCATCACATCGGCCGGCGCACACCCGCTGGCGGTCGTCACCGGTGCCTACGTGCGCGACACCACCGAAATCTTTGACCACTTTGCGTTTGACGAAGAAGCTGTGGCCGATCAGGCACGCTCCGCGCTTGAAGACATGCCGGTCACGGCCATCAAGGTGGGTTTTGTAGGCAGCCCGGAAAACATCAGCACCATTGCCGAGATCGCCTCGGATTACGCCGATGTGCCGCTGGTCGCCTACATGCCCAGCCTGTCCTGGTGGGATGAAAGCGAGATAGACAGCTACCTGGATGCCTTTCGCGAGCTCATGCTGCCTCAGACCACCGTGCTGGTCGGCAACCACAGCAGCCTGTGGCGCTGGTTGTTGCCCGACTGGCCGGGCGAGCGCAGTCCTTCGGCGCGTGACATTGCCAAGGCCGCCGCCGAGCTGGGCGTGCCTTACACGCTGGTTACCGGCATTCCCTTGCCCGAGCAATTTATCGAGAACGTTCTGGCCACGCCGCAGGCGGTGCTGTACAGCGAAAAGTTCGAGCGTTTCGAGGCGGTATTTGCCGGCGCCGGCGAAACACTGTCGGCCGCCCTTTGCGCCCTGCTAGCCAATGGCCACGACCTGCAGGCCGCCACCGCCGAAGCGCTGACCTATCTGGACCACAGCCTGGAGGCCGGTTTTCACCCCGGCATGGGCCACATCGTGCCGGACCGCCTGTTTTGGGCTCAAAGCGATGACGACGCTGAAGAATCCGACGATGAAGCAGAGGAAGATCCCACCGATGATGCCTCGCTGACTTCAAAATCCACCTTTGACCTGCCCCCTAATGGAACCCTCAAACATTAAACCCGACACCTCCCGCAACACCGCGCTGTTCGAGCGCGCCAAAAAACTCATCCCCGGCGGCGTCAATTCGCCAGTCCGCGCCTTCAAGGCCGTGGGCGGCACGCCGCGTTTTGTGCAACGTGCCCAGGGCGCTTATTTCTGGGATGCCGACGGCCAGCGCTACATCGACTACATCGGCTCCTGGGGGCCGATGATTTTGGGCCACGGCCATCCGGCCGTCATTGAAGCCGTGCAGAAAGCCGTGCTCGAAGGTTTCTCTTACGGCGCACCGACCGAGCGCGAAGTCGAGTTGGCCGAGGAAATCGTCAAGCTGGTGCCTTCGATCGAAATGGTGCGGCTGGTGAGTTCCGGCACCGAGGCAACGATGAGCGTGATCCGGCTGGTGCGCGGTGCCACCGGGCGCAGCAAGATCGTCAAATTCGAAGGCTGCTACCACGGACACTCCGATGCGCTGCTGGTGAAAGCCGGCTCGGGCCTGGCCACCTTTGGCAGCCCGACCAGCGCCGGCGTACCACCCGAAGTGGTGCAACACACGCTGGTGCTTGAATACAACCATATCGCCCAGTTGGAAGAAGCTTTTTCGCTGCACGGCAAGGAAATAGCCTGCCTGATGATCGAGCCGATTGCCGGCAACATGAATTTTGTCCGCGCCAGCGTCCCGTTCATCAAGCGCTGCCGCGAACTCTGCACGCAATACGGCGCCCTGCTGGTGTTTGACGAAGTGATGACGGGGTTTCGGGTCGCACTGGGCGGCGCGCAAAGCGTTTATGCCCAAAGCATTCCCGGCTTCAAACCCGACATGACGGCGCTCGGCAAGGTGATTGGCGGCGGCATGCCGATGGCAGCCTTTGGCGGAACGCGCGCCGTGATGGAGCTGCTGGCGCCCTTGGGCGGCGTTTACCAGGCCGGCACGCTGTCGGGCAACCCGGTGGCCACCGCCTGCGGCCTGGCGACGCTGCGTGAAATCCAGAAACCGGGTTTTTACGAGGCACTGGGCGCGCGCACGCGCAGCCTGGTGAGTGGCCTGACGCAAGCCGCGGCCAAGTCCGGTGTGCCATTTTGCGGCGACAGCGAAGGCGGCATGTTCGGCTTTTTCCTGCTGGGGCAATTGCCGCAAAACTATGCCACCGTGATGACCACGGACAGCCCGGCCTTCAACCGCTTCTTTCACGGCATGCTGGACCGCGGCGTGTATTACGCGCCGGCGCTGTATGAGGCCGGCTTTGTCAGCGCGGCGCACACGGCCGAAGACATCGAAGCCACGGTAGACGCCGCAGCGCAGTTCTTCGCAGGCCGATAGCGAAATTCTGGCCGAACTCGGGCGCCCGCAGCTGCTATCAATACGATAGCTACTTGCGCCTGTCCTGTATGCGCTAGAGCCTCATTTGACCGGTAAACAGGCGCTTAACAGGCGCCCGGCGGGCATCAAAGGCGCCAGCCCGGCCGCCCACCGGCTCAATGGCGGAAATGCCGAACGCCGCTCAGCACCATGACCACGCCGCGTTCGTTGGCGGCGTCAATCACTTCCTGATCGCGCATCGATCCGCCCGGCTGGATCACGCTGGTCGCGCCCGCATCGACCACCACATCGAGTCCGTCGCGAAACGGGAAAAACGCGTCGCTGGCGACTGCCGTGCCTTGCAGCGACAGGCCGGCGTGCTGGGCCTTGATGCTGGCGATGCGCGCCGAGTCGAGCCGGCTCATCTGGCCGGCGCCCACGCCCATGGTCATGCCGTCGGCGCAAAACACGATGGCGTTGGACTTGACGAACTTGGCGACCTTCCAGGCGAACAGCAAGTCTTGCAATTGCGCCGGCGTCGGCTGCAGTTTGCTGACGACTTTCAGGTCGGCCAATGCCAGTTCATGGTTGTCGGCGGTCTGCATCAGCAGGCCGGAGCCGACGCGTTTGACGTCCATCGCATTGCGGCCCTGCTGCCAGGCGCTGTCGCCACCGGGCGGCAAAGCGATCTGCAAAATCCGCACGTTGACCTTGGTTTTAAACACTTCCAGCGCTTCGGGCGTGAAGCTTGGTGCCATCAGCACCTCGACAAACTGCTTAACAATTTGTAGCGCCGCACGCTCGTCCAGCGGGCAGTTAAGCGCGATGATGCCGCCAAAGGCGGAGGTTGGGTCGGTTTTGAAGGCCTTGCTGTAAGCCCCCAGCGCGTCCGCGCCTACCGCTACGCCGCAGGGGTTGGCATGCTTGACAATGACGCAGGCCGCTTCTGCAAAGCCCTTGACGCATTCCCAGGCGGCGTCGGCGTCGGCGATGTTGTTGTAAGAAAGTTCCTTGCCCTGCAACTGCTTGGCCGTCACCAGCGAGCCCGGTGCGGGGTACGGATCGCGGTACAGCGCGGCCTGCTGGTGCGCGTTTTCTCCATAACGCAAGTCCTGCACCTTGATGAAACGGCCATTGGCCTGACCGGCAAACAGGCTGTGGCTGCCGTCCGGCTGAATGCTGGAGAGGTAGTCGCTGATCGCGCCGTCGTACTGGCTGATGCGGTTGAAGGCGGCCACCGACAGGGCGAACTTCGTTTTATCCGTCAGTTTGCCGTCGTGCTTGAGTTCGGCCAGCACACCGGCGTATTGCGAGGCGTCTGTCAGCACGCCGACATCCTTCCAGTTCTTGGCTGCCGAGCGCACCATGGCCGGGCCGCCGATGTCGATGTTTTCAATCGCGTCTTCCAGCGTGCAGCCCGGCTTGGCCACCGTCGCTTCAAACGGGTAGAGATTGACCACCAGCAAATCGATTGTGTCGATGTCGTGCGCCTTCAGTGCGGCCATGTGCGCGGGCAGGTCGCGCCTGGCCAGCAAGCCACCATGCACCTTGGGGTGCAGGGTTTTGACGCGGCCGTCAAGCATTTCCGGAAAGCCGGTGAGTTCCGCCACCTCGGTCACCGGCAAGCCGGCGTCAAGCAGCAATTTGGCAGTACCGCCGGTGGACAGCAGCTTGATGCCTAGCGCATGCAGCGCCTGCGCAAATTCAAGGATGCCGGTTTTGTCGGAAACGGAAATCAGTGCGTTCATGGGTTTCTTTTGCGTAGGAATGCGGCTTCGGAAGAGTCCGCAAGCCAGGAAAGGAAAGTGTTTGCAGCGCCAGGCGCTATTTGATGAGCTTGTGCTCAACCAACTTTTTGCGCAGGGTGTTGCGGTTCAGGCCCAGCCATTCGGCGGCACGCGACTGGTTTTGTGCGGCATGATGCATGACGACTTCGAGCAGCGGCTTTTCCACCACGCGCACCATCATGTCGTACATGCCCGCGGGATCGGTGCCTCTCAAGTCCTTGAAATAACCTTCCAGACTGGTGCGTACGCACTCTTCAATATGTTTCTTGCTCATGCTAGCGCCGTCTCCTGATTTTTTTCGTTGTTCATACCACTCTGATCCGGCCCGATAGACGTGCTTGCGGCGACCGCCAGACGATCGGTGCGGGCGCCCAGCGCATCAAAAAAATCTTCGACGGCGCGCAGCTGCGCCTTGCCGTCTTCCAGCAGGTTCATGCGCGCGCGAAAGGCCTCGCCGCCCGGCAAAGTCTTCACATACCAGCCAATATGCTTGCGCGCGCTGCGCACGCCGGTGAACTCGCCATACAGGGTGTAGTGCTCAAGCAGATGATCGAGCAGCAGGCGTTTGACCTCGGCCACCAGCGGCGGCGCCAGCGCCGTGCCGGTGGCGATGAAATGCGCCACCTCGCGAAAAATCCAGGGGCGCCCTTGCGCGGCGCGGCCAATCATCACGGCGTCGGCGCCGGTGTAGGCCAATACATCTCTGGCCTTCTCGGGGCTGTCGATGTCGCCATTAGCGACCACCGGAATGCGCAGCGCCGCCTTCACCGCGGCAATCGTGTCGTATTCGGCCAGGCCCTTGTAGCCCTGCTCGCGCGTGCGGCCGTGCACGGTGACCATCTGCACGCCAGCGCTTTCGGCGGCGCACGCAATCGTCAAGGCATTTTTGTGGGTTTGCGCCCAGCCGGTGCGCATCTTCAGCGTGACCGGCACGCCGTGCGGTGCGCAGGCAGCCACCACCGCCTCCACAATCTGCAGCGCCAGCGTCTCGTCCTGCATAAGCGCTGAGCCGGCCCATTTGTTGCAAACCTTCTTGGCCGGGCAGCCCATGTTGATGTCTATGATCTGCGCGCCACGCGCTATGTTGTAGGCGGCGGCATCGGCCATCATCTGCGCATCGGTGCCGGCGATCTGCACGGCAATCGGTGCGGCTTCACCGGCATGGTTGGCGCGGCGCGAGGTTTTCAGCGTGTCCCACAAATCGCGGCGCGACGTCACCATCTCGCTGACCGCATAGCCCGCGCCCAGCTGTTTGCAAAGCATGCGAAACGGCCGGTCGGTGACACCGGCCATGGGCGCGACAAACACATTGTTTGCCAAAACGTAGGGGCCGATATTCATGAAAAAAGTGGGAGCTTTGTGATTACTGGGAAGCGAGGCACGATTGTATCTGCCTAAAATTTCAGCAATTGAAATCGGCCGAAATTTGCCCGCGCATTTGTAAGCGCCTTTCAAGGCTTTTCCCTTTCCCTCATCCGGGCCGCGCGCGCGCCACTGCCTATACTCGCGTGACCAGGCCGCCACGCCTTACTTTTGTATTCATTTAGAACTTACTCCCGGATACCCATGCAAGCCTGGATTCAGCACCTGATCGAATTGCTTGCCCTGCCCGAATACGGCCTGAGCACCGTGTTTGTGGTGTCCTTCATTTCGGCGACGCTGCTGCCGCTGGGTTCCGAGCCAGTGGTGTTCGGCCTCGTCAAACTCAACCCCGAGCTTTTCTGGCCTGCCGTGCTGGTCGCCACGGCGGGCAACACGCTGGGCGGCGCGCTCGACTGGTGGATGGGCTACGGCGCGCACAAGGTGGTCGACAAGTACGCGCATTCATCGCACCACGGGCGCGCCATCCGGTGGCTGGAAAAGCTCGGCCCCAAGGCCTGCCTGCTGGCCTGGCTGCCCGCTGTCGGCGATCCGCTGTGCGCCGTGGCCGGCTGGCTCAAGTTCCCGTTCTGGCCCTGCCTGCTGTACATGGCGATTGGCAAGTTTGCGCGCTACCTGTTGATGACGGGCAGCCTGGTCTGGGCCTTTCCTGGGGTGCTGGGCAGCTGAAACCAATGCTCCTAAAAAGATAGCTGCTAACGCCCGTTCTACCTGGCCCAGAGCCGTTTTTTTAGTAATTTTTCTAAAATGGCATCAGCTGCGCAGCTTCGCGCGCCGCCACACGGCCCTCGTCGGTAGGCACCACCCAAACCTGCACCCGGCTGCCCGGCCGATGCACCGCCATGACCGCTTCGCCGACGGCTTGCAGGTTCAGCGCTTCATCCAGTTGCACGCCCAGGAAGCCCAGGCGCGCGCACACCTGCGCGCGCAAGGTGGCGTCGTGCTCTCCGATGCCGCCGCTAAAGGCCAGCACATCGAGCCCGCCCAGGCAAGCCGTCAGCGCGCCGGATTCGCGCACCACGCGGTGCGTGAAGAGATCGATAGCCCGCTGCGCCGCCGCGCTGCCATCGGCGCGCAAGCGCCGCATGTCGGCCGAGATGCCCGAGACGCCGAGCAGGCCGCTCTCGCGGTACAGCAGGTTTTGCAGTCGCTCGTGGTCCCAGCCGCGCTCCATCAGATAGAGCAGCACGCCCGCGTCGAGCGAGCCGCTGCGCGTCCCCATCATCAGCCCGTCCAGCGCGGAAAACCCCATGGTGGTGGCGCAGCTGCGCCCCTCCAGGGTGGCGCACAGGCTGGCGCCGTTTCCCAGATGCGCCATCAGCACCCGGCCCTGGGCTTGCGGCGTGCATTGCTGCAGCGTGTCCGAGATGTATTGGTAGGACAGGCCATGAAAGCCATAGCGGCGCACCCCTTGTTCGGCCAGCGCCTGCGGCAGTGCAAAGGCGTATTCCAGCTCGGGCAGGCTGGCGTGAAAGGCGGTGTCAAAGCAGGCCACTTGGGGCAGTTGCGGGAAGGCCTTGCGGAAGGCGCGAATGCCCTCCAGGTTGTGCGGCTGATGCAGCGGCGCCAGCGAGTTCAAGCGGCTCAGCTTGGCCATCACCTCGTCGCTGACCAGCACGCTGGCGCGAAACGAACGGCCGCCGTGCACCACCCGGTGCGCCACCGCGTGCAGCGACGGCACGTCGGCCTCGGCGCTCAGCAGTTCACTCAGGCTCAGCAGCGCCTCATGAAACGGATCGTCCCCGGTGACGGCCAGCGTGCGGCGCTGCGCCCGGCCTTGAAAAGACCAGCCCAGATCGGGCGTGCCACCGGGCTCCAGACCCTGAATGTTGCCGGTCAGCACACTGGGTTGCACTTGGCCGGCCTGCAGCGGATGGACGGAAAACTTGAGCGTGGACGAGCCCGCGTTGACGGAAAGAATGGCCATATCGGTAGGTCGGCTCAGACTACGGAGATTCCGCCCAGCCGCGCGCGATCAGCGCGTGCCTGGTAGGCCACCAGCTGACCCAGCAGGGCCGAGGCGACGCGGCTCATAGGGCCGTCGGCGCGGCTGGTCAGCGCAATTGGCACGCGCGCGCCCAGCACCAGGCCAGAGCCGGTGGCGCCCGCCAGGTATTCCAACTGCTTGGCCAGCATGTTGCCGCTTTCCAGGTCGGGCACGACCAGAATGTCGGCCGCACCAGCGACGGCGGACGCGATGTGCTTGATTTGCGCGGCGTGGCTGGAGATGGCGTTGTCAAAGGCCAGCGGGCCATCGAGCAGACCGCCCGTGATCTGCCCGCGGTCGGCCATCTTGCACAGCGCAGCCGCGTCCAGCGTCGACGGGATGTTGGGGTTGACGGTTTCGACGGCCGACAAAATCGCCACCTTGGGGCATTCAATGCCCATGATGTGGGCAAAGTCTATGGCGTTCTGGATGATGTCGACCTTTTCCAGCAGATTCGGGTGAATGTTGAGCGCGGCGTCGGTGATCAGCAGCGGCTTGGGATACAGCGGCACATCGAAGCGAAACACATGCGACATGCGCCGGCCGGTGCGCAACTCAGGGCGCGCCAGCACGGCGTGGATCAGTTCGTCGGTGTGCAGGCTGCCCTTCATCAGCATCTCGACTGCGCCGCTGGCGGCCAGCTCGGCGGCTTTTTCTGCCGCCGCGTGGCTGTGTGGCACCGCGATGATCTCGGCGCCGGCCAGGTCGATGCCGCCTTCTTCAGCTAGCTGGCGCATGCGTGCCTCGGGGCCGACCAGCACCGGCACGATCAGGCCGTGGCGCGCCGAGTCCATGGCGCCGCGCAGCGAGTCAACATCACAGGGGTGAACCACCGCGCAGCGTACCGCCGGCATGCCATCGCCCAGTGAGAGCAGTTCCTTGAAGCGCGCCTCGGGGTCGAACAGCTGGATTTGCGGAGCGTTGATTTTGGGCAGGCGCACCATTTGCGTCGGTGCCAGCACACGTGCCGTGCCGTGCAGCACCCGCACGCCTTTCTGGTTTGTCACCTGGCAGTCCAGTTCAACCTGCTTTCTGGCGTCGTCCTTGCTGGTCACGGTGGCGGTGACGGTCAGCGTGTCGCCAATGCGCACCGGCTTGGTGAAGTGCAGCACCTGCTCCAGGTAAATCGTGCCGGGGCCAGGAAAATGCGTGCCCAGCAGCGCCGAGATCAGCGCGCCGCCCCACATGCCGTGCGCGATCACGCCATGGAACAGCGTGTCATTGGCGTATTCGGGGTTCAGGTGGGCCGGGTTGGTGTCGCCCGACACCGCGGCAAAGGCCTGGATGTCGCCCAACGTCACGGTGCGCAGCAGGCGCGCGCTTTGGCCCAGCGCGATGTCGTCGTAGGTGAAGTTTTCCACCCATTCGGTGTTGGTAGGCAAGTTCATGGCAGTTTGTTTCCAGGCGGCAGGTAACTAAAAAGTTGAGCAGATCAGGCCACGGCTTGGCGCTCAAAGAAAAAGAGAGTTCGGTCAGGGAATGAAGCAGGGGCGCGTCAGGGCCCGTCAAACAGGCGATGCAGGTCGATGCCGTCGGCGCCGGACTGAAAACCTTCGCGCAGCATGTGGGCTTCGGTCTCGACCAGAATCTGCCGCGTCAGGCTGACGCCGACCTGGTCGACGTAGCGCTTCTCCACGCCATAGCGCAGCACCAGCAGGCCGCGCAGCTCCAGCCACTTGCCGGCAACGCGGCGTTCCGGCGTGCTCTGGAACGGGCGTGCCTCGGTCTGCGCCGGCGGTTCTTGCAGCAGGCCGCTCAGCACACCCTCGGTCTGCAGCGACACGCCCAGCGCCAGCGCCAGCCGGGCGATGCGCGCATTGATCTCTTCGATCGACAGTGCCATGCGCTGCAGGCTCAGGGCCTGCGCGTCGCCTGCGGGCAGCGCATCATTGGCATCAGTCGGCATAGCGCACCTTGACGTAGTCGCCAGGGGCGTCGCACAGCACCTGCGCCGCATCGATTGCCGGAGGTGCCACCCGGGCGCCCGAGCGCTCGCGCAGCCAGGCGCTCATGGCCTCCCACCACGAGCCTTCGTGCAGCGGGGCTTTGGCCTGCCACTCGTTGGGCGCGGTCCAGCCGTGGCCTTGTTCCATGCTGTCCATCTGGTAGCTGCGGTGCGCATGGCCGGGCTCGGAAACAATGCCGGCGTTGTGACCGCCCGCGGCCAGAATAAAGCTGATGTGGGTGTCGGTCAGCAGATGCAGCTTGTAAACCGATTGCCAGGGCGAGACATGGTCGCGCACGGTACCGACCACCAGCATGGGCGCCTTGATATCCATCAGGGCCACGCCCACGCCGCCGACCCGGTAGTGGCCGGCGGCCAGCGCGTTGTTCAGGCACAGCGCGGTCAGGTATTCAATGTGCATGCGCTCGGGCAGGCGCGTGGTGTCGGCGTTCCAGCTCATCATGTCGTTGCCCACCTCGTCCTGACCCAGCAGGTAGCGACGCGTGTTGCGCGACCAGATCAGGTCGCGTGAATTGAGAAACTGGAAAGAGCCCGCCATCTGCCGACCCGACATATAGCCCTTGCGCGCCATTTCCTCGCGCAGTGTCTGCAGCTGGTCGTCGTCGATGAACACGCCAAGCTCGCCAGGCTCGCTGAAATCGGTTTGCGCCGCCAGCAGCGTGACACTGGCAAGCTCGGGCAGCTCTTGCTGGTCGCCCAGGGCTTGCAGCGTGCGCTTGGGCGCCTTTGCGTTTGCCGGCGCTAGCGCGGCACGGCGGCCCAGCAGTGCAGCCACAATGCCTAAAAAGGTGCCGCCCAGGCAGTAGCCAATCGCATGAATGCGCGGCGCGGCGGTGCACGATTTGACGGCGGCCATGGCTTCCATCACCCCCATCTGCAGATAATCCTGCAGACCCAGGTCGCGGTCGCGGGCGTCCGGGTTGCGCCAGGACATGATGAACACCGTGTGGCCCTGGCCGACCAGGTAGCGCACCATGGAATTTTCGGGCGACAGGTCCAGGATGTAATATTTCATGATGCACGAGGGCACGATTAGCAGCGGCTCCGGATACACCGTCGGCGTGGTGGGCGTGTACTGGATCAGCTCGATCAGGTGGTTTCGAAAAACCACCTTGCCCGGCGTCAGCGCGACGTCTTTCCCGACCTCGAAATCGAGCGCTTGCAGCGTGTCCGCGTCGGCGTTGGTGCGCCTGCTGTGCTGCTCGTGCAGGTCTTTGGCATAGCGCTGATAACCCTTGAGCCAGCTCTGGCCGTGCGACGCATGGCCCTGCTTGAGCACTTCAGGGTTGGTGGCCGGCCAGTTGGAAGGCGACAAGGCATCGAGCCCCTGACGTGTGAAAAAGCTCACCATGTGCTGGTGGTGGCGGGACACGCCGCCCACCTGCGCGGCTTCGCTCCACCAGGCATCAAGAGACTTGAAGCTGTTTTTCAGCGCATTGAAGGGCCATTGGCTCCAGCCGGCATCGCTGAAACGCGGGTCCTTTTCCGGCAGCGGCTGGCCATCGGCGCCCAGCGCCGGCTGGCGGCTCATGCTCTGCCCGAGCAGTGCCGCAGCATGCTGCGCCAGCAACAATTGCCGGCCCGGCGACGCCGCCAGGTGCAGCGCCCAGTCGGCATAGGCCAGCGACAGCGAAATCGGCGACATGCCCAGACTGGCTTTGGCCTGCTGCGCATGAAAGGCCCGGTCCAGCGCCTGGGCCGTTTCACGCTGCCAGGGGGACGCCACCAGGGATGAAATCGACTTTTCCATTTGCTTAACCTTGAATCTCGTTGGAGGACAGTCGCCGAGCATACCGACGTAAACCCACGTAAACCCTAATTGATACAAACTTGACAAAAAAACTACAAAGTTAACAAATAAATTACATACTAGGAAAATCACTCAAACAGACAAGTTGCGTCCATGGCGCCAACGGCGCACTGTGGATGGACAATTTTGGCGATCACCTTGATGCGGTGGGTGGCGGCGACAGCCTGAACCCGGGGCGCCTTGGCGCATGGCTGGCCGATGGGTTACCGCAAGCCCTTTGCCGGCGCTGCTGACCGGGCCAGAAATCCAGCGACTTAGAGGCGCAAGCGCTGCGTCAAAACCGCTCGTGCGGCAAAAGGTAGCGCCACTGGCCGGGCGGCAGCTGGCTGAGCGGCACGCGGCCGACGCGCAGGCGCTTCATGGCCTGCACCTGCAGGCCCACGCTTTCGCACAGGAAGGCAAGCTGCCCGGGCACCTCGCCCTTGAGGGCAAAACGCAGCCGGTTTTCGCTTTGCCAGCTCACCTTGGTGGGTGGCAGCAGCGCCCCCCTGAAGGTAAAGCCATGGTCGACCCGGTTCAGGCGCTCCAGCCCGCCGGGCTTGATCTCACCGGCCACCTCGACCACCACCTCGTGCTCCAGCACGCGGGCGTCTTCCCTGAGCTTGCGCAGCACGCGCCAGTCCTGGGAAAACACCACCAGGCCGCTGGCCGCGTTGGCCAGCGGCGTGGCCAGTTCGGCGGCGGAAAAATGCTTTTTCAGCAGGCGTATACGGGAGCGGTCGCCGGCCGACTGGCTGGCGGCCGTCAGCAACTGGACGGCAGCGGGGGTTTTGCCGTCTGCCGCGCCCAGACCGGCTTCGTAGCCTGCGGGCTTGTGCAGCAGCATGGTCACCGGCGTCAGCGCCAGCAGGCTGGCGTCGGGTGACAGCTCGATTTTCTGGTTTTGCACGCGAAATTGCGGCTCTTCGACCACCACGCCGTCCACCGCGACAAAACCGCCTTCGATGTATTGCTCGGCCTCGCTGCGCGAGCAGGGCAGCATTTCGGCAAGGCGTTTGGCGAGGCGAACCGGTTCAGTCATGGCGGCGGGAATCCTGGTGCAATCCGGTAAAAAAGCGTTGTTTGCTACTTAATTAATAGCTGCTTGCACCCGTAGCTATTGGGCTAGAGGCCAAAATGCCGGTAAAAATGGGCAGCGCGGCGCTCAGGAGCTGAACAGGAAGTTCATCACATCGCCATCCTTGACGACATAGTCCTTGCCTTCGGCGCGCATCTTGCCCGCGTCCTTGGCGCCCTGCTCGCCCTTGAAGCTGATGAAATCTTCAAACGCGATGGTCTGGGCGCGGATGTAGCCTTTTTCGAAATCGGTGTGGATCACGCCAGCGGCCTGCGGTCCGGTGTCGCCGACATGAATGGTCCAGGCGCGCACTTCCTTGACGCCGGCGGTGAAGTAGGTCTGCAGGCCCAGCAGCGTGTACGCGGCGCGAATCAGGCGGTTCAGGCCCGGCTCGGTCTGGCCCAGTTCTTCGAGGAACATCTGGCGGTCTTCGTCGCTCATCTCGGCCATTTCGGCTTCCATCTTGGCGCTGATGGCAACTACCGGGGCATTTTGCGACGCGGCAAAATCTTTCAGGCGGTCAAGAAAAGGATTGTTCTCAAAACCGTCCTCGGCCACATTGGCGACAAACATCGCGGGCTTGGCCGTGATCAGGAAAAACTGTTGCAGCAGCGGCTGCTCTTCCTTGCCAAATTCAATCGTGCGCACCGGTTTGGCTTCATTCAGCGCGGCCTGGCATTTCTCCAGAATCGCCACCAGTTTGATGGACTCTTTGTCGCCCGAACGCGCCAGCTTGGTCACCCGGTGCAGGGCTTTTTCAACTGCCGCCAGGTCGGCCAGGCAGAGTTCGGTCTGGATCACTTCGATGTCAGAGATCGGATCGACCTTGCCGGCGACGTGAATCACGTTGTCGTCTTCAAAGCAGCGCACCACGTTGACGATGGCGTCGGTTTCGCGGATGTGCGCCAAAAACTTGTTTCCCAGCCCCTCGCCCGTGCTGGCGCCCGCCACCAGGCCGGCAATGTCGACAAACTCGACAATCGCGCGCTGCACTTTTTGCGGCTTGACGATGGCGGACAGCGCGTCGAGCCGCGCATCGGGCACTTCAACAATGCCGACATTGGGCTCAATGGTGCAAAAAGGGTAGTTTTCCGCCGCGATACCCGCTTTGGTCAACGCATTGAACAGGGTGGATTTTCCGACGTTAGGCAAGCCAACGATGCCGCACTTCAAACTCATGACAAACCTTCAAAAACAGGGAGACAAGTGTATTGCATGGCTGGTCGACACGGCAGTGATGGGCCAATCGAAGGTCACGGCGCTGTCCTACATCCAGTCGAGCGTGCCGGGTGAGGCATGAGCGCGCCCTGCTATTGACACTTTAAAGGCTATAAGCCTTCCCTTAAAAGTTTCACCTTTCAGGAGATTCATCATGCAATATCCCCAGTTTCTGCACTCGATCCAGCCCTTGAAATGGTCCCTGGCCGCAGCGCTGGTGCTGGGTCTGCTGGCTTGCAACAACAATGACGGCGATAACAATAACAACGTTCCCACCCCGCCAGCCTCAAGCACACAGCAGCTCAATGCCTCGATGTCGGGTGAGCAGGAGCTTCCGCCCACCCTTTCCGGCGCGCTGGGAACGGGGTCACTGAAGCTTGATTCTTCGACGCGCAACATCAGCGGCAGCATCACGATTGATGGCATGACGGCTAACGCCGCCCACATTCATCAGGGAGAAGCAGGCGCCAATGGCCCCGTCATCGTTTCGCTCGCTGAAACCACACCGGGCACCTGGTCGGTGCCGGCCGGCACCACCTTAACCTCAGCGCAGGCGAGCGCCTTTGCCGCAGGTGGGCTGTACTTCAACGCACACAACAACGCCAACCCGAACGGCGAGATCCGCGGTCAGATCGGCCGGGATGTGTTTGCGGCGCAACTGTCGTCCTCGCAGGAAGTGCCAACCAACGCGTCTAGCGCCAGCGGCAGTGGCCTGCTGAGCCTTGATTCGGCGACCAAAAAGTTCAGCGCACGCATCACCGTCACGGGCATCGCAGCCACGGCGGCGCACATCCACAGCGGAGCGCCTGGCATCAGCGGCCCCATCATTTTCCCCTTGAGCGAAACTGCGGCAGGCAGCGGCGTTTGGGTGGCGGCAGCTGACGCGACGCTGAGCGATGCACAGCTTGCCCTGCTGATGTCCGGCAGTCTTTACTTCAACGCCCACAGCGCGGCCCTGCCAGGCGGTGAAATCCGCGGCCAGATCGGCCGCAACGTGCGCTTCGCGCGCCTCAGCGCAACCGAGGAAGTGCCGCCTACATCGTCCAGCGCCAGCGGGACCGGCACGCTGGTGGTAGATCCGGCGACCCGGGCGGCCAGCGGCAGCATCACGGTGACCGGATTGACGGCAACGGCAGCGCACATCCACCTGGCTGCGACCGGCGTCAGCGGCCCCATCATCGTGCCGCTGAGCAATGCCGGCGGCGGCGTCTTTAACGTGCCGGCAGGCACGCTGCTGACAGCCGCACAGCTGCTGGCTTACAAGCAGGGCAATCTGTACTACAACGCGCACAGCGTGCAGTTTCCCACCGGCGAAATCCGCGGGCAAATACGCTGACTACGCCGACAACGCGTCCAGGCGCCGTGAAGGCCCTGAAAGCCCGCTAGTCAAAGCGGTAGTTGGCCTGAACCGCCTGGCCCACGTCAAGCAGGTGGTCCGTGCCCTGCAGGGCAATCATGTTCACGCCAAAAGACAGCGCGCCGTCCAGCCGGGCATCGCTTCGGTAGCTTTGCAATATGTCATTGACCGCCGGACTGCTTGCCGCGGTTGACGGATCAATATTGACGATCGGGCAACGCGAGCAAGGTTTGACGGGCCTGAGCCGCACCAGGCCCTGCTGCGTGGCGATGTGCAACTCGTCCAGCCGGTCTTCATCGTGCGGCGACAAGGTTGAAAGCGCATCGCCCAGCACGATGTTCGGTCGAAAGCGCTCCATGCCGACGGCGGTTGTGCCACTGGCCAGCAACCTGTCGTTCAGGCCGGCCAGCGAGGCTTCGCTGATCACCAGCAGCGGGTAGCCGTCGCTGAACTGGTTCAGCACCTCGACATTTCCGGTCCAGTCGCGGCTGCTGACGCGTTTGTGCTCGGGATCAAAGCGCACCAGACGCGCCGGCGCGCCCAGAAAATCGCTGAACCATTGCGCGGCGATGGCGCCCATGTCGTAAGCCGCCACGTCGTCGTTCCAGATGCGCACGCGCGCAGGCGCCTCGACCCGATCAAGCGCGATGTGCAGCGCCAGCATGCCGGGAGCGCGCAGCACCATTTCGTAATGTTTAAGTTGCGGCCGGATCAGCGCCAGGCGCGGCAGCTCTCGCTGCGTGAGGAACTGGCCTTGCGCATCGACCACCATCCAGGCGCGGTCAAACTCCAGCCCGGTCTCCGTCAACAGGGCTTCTTGCACCGCCACGCCGGCGCAGGACTTCACCGGATAGACCCACAGCTGCGAAATCAGCGCAGTCACGTCCCAGGCGGTGTCAGTAGCGGGGCCCGGCAGGGGGGTGTTGGTCAAATTGCTCACAGGGCTCCTTGTACGGCGTCAATAAATGGGCAAAGGAGGTCGAAAGACCGGTTTATGACGACCCGCCAAAGACGAATTTTGCACTGCCTTCTAAAATGACCTATGACCAAGCCCTTTGATGTCTGTATTCGCGGCGACGGTGTGGTGGGCCGCACCCTGGCACTGCTGCTGGCGCGCGAGCGTCTGCGCGTGGCGCTGGTCGCCCGCCCAACCCCTGCCGCAGCCTCTGCCGATGCGCCCGCCGACGTGCGAGCCTACGCGCTGAACGGCGCTTCGCGTGAGCTGCTGCAGACCTTGCGCTGCTGGCCCGAAACGCCTTTTGTCACCCCGGTGCAGGAGATGCATATCTGGGGCGACGACGGCGGCAAGCTTGATTTCAGCGCGCTCAGCGTGGCGCAGGAGGCTCTGGCCTGGATTGTTGAGGTGCCCGCGCTGGAGCAGCAATTGATTCAGGCGGTGCGCTACCAGCCGCATATTGAAATGGTGCAGGCCCCGGTCAAGGCCGCGCTCAGCGTGGTGTGTGAAGGCAAAACAAGCCAGAGCCGCCAAGAGTTTGGCGTTGATTGGCGCATCAAGCCCTATCCGCAAAAAGCCATCGCGGCCCGGCTGCAATCAGACCGCCCGCACGGCGGCGTGGCGCGCGAATGGTTTGCCGGCGGCGACATCCTGGCGCTTTTGCCTTTAGCGGGTATCACCGGGAACTCTGTGGCGCTGGTCTGGTCAGTCTCTGTAGAGCGCGCCGAGGCGCTGGAAAAACTGCCCCCCGAAGAATTTTGTGCCGCGCTGCAAGCCGTCTTTGACCCGGAAGTGGCACAGCAGGTAGGCACGCTGCGCTTGATCAGCCCGCGCGCCAGCTGGCCGCTGGCGCTGGCCACGGCCGGGCATTGGGTCGGGCCGGGCTGGGCGCTGGCCGGCGATGCGGCGCACACCGTGCACCCGTTGGCCGGCCAGGGACTTAATTTGGGTCTGGCCGATGCGGTCTGTCTGGCCAAAGTGATTGCACAGCGTGAATACTGGCGGGCGCTGGGCGATGAAAGGCTGCTGCGCCGCTACGAGAGGGCGCGCAAGGCCGACGTGGCCGCCATGGGTGCGGTGACCGACGGGCTGCACGGCCTGTTCGCGCAGACCGACGGCCGCTGGCAGGCTTTGCGCAACTGGGGCATGAAAGGTTTTTCGCGCAGCGGCTTGTTAAAAGACTGGATAACACGGCAGGCGACCGGCCTGTAAACCGGCTTATGAACCATTTAGAAAGAATTCAAGGAATGCAGATGAAACCCCTCAAATCAATCGCTGCCCTGGCGCTCACCGGCCTGCTGGTCTGCAGCCTGGGCACGGCCTTTGCGCAGGAAGCAACGATACGCAAAAACCTGGCCGAAAGACTGCCCAGCTTTGCCAAGATTGACGAGGTCAGCAAGACGCCGATGAACGGCCTGTATGAAATTCGCGTCAACGACAGCGACATTTTTTACACCGATGCCGAGGGCAACTTTCTGCTGCAAGGCAACCTGATCGACGTCCGGGCCAAGCGCAACCTGACTGAAGAGCGCGTGGAAAAACTCAGCGCAATTGATTTCGAGGCCCTTCCCTTCAAGGACGCCTTCAAGATCGTGCGCGGCAACGGCAAACGCAAGCTGGCAGTCTTTGAAGACCCGAACTGCGGCTACTGCAAGCGCTTTGAAACCGACCTGCAAAAAATCAACGACGTGACGATTCACACCTTTCTGATTCCTATCCTGAGCCCGGACTCGGTCGAAAAGTCCAAGAACATCTGGTGCGCCAAGGACAAGGGAAAGGCCTGGCTCGACTGGATGGTGCGCGACCAGCCGGCCGCCAAGGCCAGCTGCGACACGACCGCGCTGGAGCGCAATATGGCCTTCAGCAAAAAGCACAAGATCACCGGCACGCCCACAGCATTTTTTGTCGATGGTTCACGCGTTCCTGGCGCCATCAGCGCCCAGCAGGTCGAGAAAATGCTGACCGCCGCAAAAGCCCCTTGATTGCCGCCCGCGCCGCAATTTATTGATCAAATAGGCTTCTAGCCCAATAACTACGGGCGCAAGCTGCTATTTTATTAATAGCACGCTAAGCCTTCGCTGTGACGAGCCCCGGGCCGTGGCGAGCCTGGTAAACGGTCTTGAAGAACGGGCTGCGACTGGGCTGGTATTCTTCACTTCAACATGCCAGGCCACACCTCCCCCTTCCCCCAGACCAGCAAAATCCCCAGCAGCCGCAAGGCCGCCGCACCGCTGCATTACCGCGTCGAGATCGGCAATCTGCACGCCCATCTGTTTCAGGTCACGCTGACGATTGCGCGGCCCTTGGCGCTGCAGCGCGTGTCCTTGCCGGTGTGGATACCGGGCAGCTACCTGATCCGCGAGTTTTCCAAAAACCTGCAGGGTTTGCAGGCGCAGCAAGGCGCGGCTGCGCCGCTGGCGGTCGAGCAACTGGACAAATGCAGCTGGCAAATCGCCTGCTCCGCCGCCAAACCGCTGGTGCTGCGCTACCAGGTCCATGCCCACGACAACTCGGTGCGCAGCGCCTGGCTGGATCGCCAGCGCGGTTTTTTCAACGGCACCAGTCTGTGCCTGAAGGTGGAGGGCCAGGAAACCTCAGCGCATCTGCTGGAACTGCCGGCGCCCAAGCCCGCCACCGGCCTGAAACGCTGGTCGCTGGCCACCGCTTTGACGGTCCAAAAGGTCAACGCGCAGGGTTTTGGCAGCTACCTGGCGGCCGACTACGACGAACTGATCGACTGTCCGGTGGAAATGGGCGCGTTCTGGAGCGGCACGTTCAAGGCCTGCGGCGTGGCACACCGCTTCGTCGTGGCGGGCGCCGCGCCGACCTTTGACGGCGCCCGGCTCTTGGCCGACACGCAGAAGATTTGCGAGACCGAAATCACCTTCTGGCATGGCAGCAAAAAGCCCCCGTACAAAAACTACCTGTTCATGCTCAACGCCGTGGACGACGGTTACGGCGGGCTGGAACACCGCAATTCGACCGCGCTGATCTGCACCCGCAAGGACCTGCCGCGTATTGGTCAGCCCAAGACCGCCGAGGGCTACACCACGCTGCGCGGCCTGATCAGCCATGAGTATTTTCACACCTGGAACGTCAAACGCCTGCGCCCGGCGGAGTTTGCCAGCTACCGGCACGGCAGCGAGAACTACACCGAACTGCTCTGGTTCTTTGAGGGCTTTACCAGCTACTACGACGACCTGCTGCTGCGCCGCGCCGGCCTGCTGGACAACGCGGCCTACCTCAAGCTGATCAACAAGACCATCAACCAGGTCATGCAGACGCCGGGCCGGCTGCTTCAGACGGTGGCGCAGGCCAGTTTTGACGCCTGGGTGAAATACTACCGGCCCGACGAAAACACCCCCAACGCCACCGTCAGCTACTACTCCAAGGGCGCGCTGGTGGCGCTTTGCCTGGACCTGACACTGCGCAGTGAAAGCAATGCAGGCAAGCAAGGCGGCGCGACGCTGGACCAGGTGATGCGCGCGCTCTGGCTGCGTTGCAAGGCCGGCCCGCTGCGCGAAGCCGATGTGGCGGCGGCGCTGCAGGCTGTGGGCGGGCGCTCGTTTGCCGCCGAGTTGGCGCGCTGGGTCCATGGCCTGGATGAATTGCCGCTCAAGGCCCTGCTGGAGCAGCACGGCGTGGCAGTGCTGGAAGAGCCCGCGCAGCTGGCGCAGCGGCTAGGCTTGCGCGTCACCGAAAACCAGGGCGTGCAGGTCAAGACCGTGCTGCGCGGCGGCGTGGCCGAGCTGGCCGGCTTTGCTGCGGGCGATGAATGGCTGGGGCTGGAAGCCACCGGCAAGGCCGCGACTTCTGCCGAAGAGGGCTGGCGCATGCGCCGGCTTGACGACCTCACGCTGTATGCCGGCTCTGCCAAAAAAGTGACGGCGCTGGTGGCGCGCGACCAGCGCCTGTTCAGGCTGGAACTGACCCTGCCGCCGGCACTGACGACCTGGCGCCTGGTGGCGCGCGATGCCGCGCTGCTCGACCAGTGGCTGGCATTGCCGGCCTGAGCGGTCTTACACCCGCCAGCGCCGGCCAGCGTTTTGCGTTATGCGCCCTTGAAAAGCGCCGGCCGCTTTTCCAGAAAAGCCGTCACGCCCTCGATGTAATCGTGTGTGCGCCCGAGCGCCGACTGCGCGTCGCGCTCGAAGTCGAGCTGCTGCTGCAGCGTTCGGCTGGCGCCCTCGCGCAGCAGCTGGCGCGTGGCGACCAGCGCCAGCGTCGGCATCGCGGCAAGGCGCTGCGCCAGCGCCAGCGCGCCCGCCAGCGGGTCGTCCTGCACGTCCCAGATCAGGCCCCACTCCTTCGCCTGCGCGGCCGGCAGTTTGTCACCCAGCAAAGTCAGCGCCATGGCGCGCGCCAGCCCAAGTTTTTGCACCAACAGCCAGCTGCCGCCGGCGTCCGGCACCAGGCCGATCTTGCTGAAGGCCTGGATAAAGCTGGCGCCAGGCGCGGCCAGCGCAATATCGCAGGTCATCGCCAGCGAGGCGCCGGCGCCGGCCGCCACGCCATTGACGGCCGCCAGCGTGGGCATACGCAGCGTGATCAGGCGGCGCACCGTCGGGTTGAAGGCCTCTTCAATCAGCGGCCCGGGGTCGGCGCGTTCGAGCAGATCGGGGCCGGGGGCAAAATCAAATTCGGACAGGTCGGCGCCGGCGCAAAAGCCACGGCCCGCGCCGGTGATCACCAGCGCGCGAATCAGCGGATCGGCTTCGGCCCGGTCCAGCGCCGTCCATAATTCGTGGTGCATCTGGCGCGTAAAACTGTTCAGCGCCAGCGGCCGGTTCAGTGTCAGCAGCGCCACAGCGCCTTGCGTGGCGTACAAAACAGTGGATTCAGCGTTGGATTCGTTGGCAGTCATGTAGGTCTCCTCGCCCGAATTTAGCATTGCGCGGCCTACCCTGCCCAAGCGACTGCCGCGCGCCAGCATCACCGCGAGACAATGGCATCATTTGCGACTAACCCAAGGAAAGCCCATGACCTACGAAATGATTGAAACCCGCACCGAAGGCCCGGATTCGCGCCAGGTCGGCATCGTGACCTTGAACCGGCCCAAGCAGCTCAATGCGCTCAATGACCAGTTGATGGATGAACTGGGCAGCGCGCTCAAGGCCTTTGACGCCGACGACAGCATCGGCTGCATCATCATCACCGGCAGTGAAAAAGCCTTCGCCGCCGGCGCCGACATTGGCGCCATGGCGACGCTGGACTTTGCCGATGTCTACCAGCGCGACTTCATCACGCGCAACTGGGAGCAGATACGCGCCGTGCGCAAACCGGTGATTGCCGCCGTCAGCGGCTTTGCGCTCGGCGGAGGTTGCGAGCTGGCGATGATGTGCGACTTCATCATTGCCGCCGACAACGCCAGGTTTGGCCAGCCCGAGATCAAGCTGGGCATCATTCCGGGCGCTGGCGGCACGCAGCGCCTGCCGCGCGCCGTCGGCAAGGCCAAGGCCATGGACATGGCCCTGACCGGACGCATGATGGACGCCGCCGAGGCGGAACGCGCCGGCTTGGTGAGCCGCGTCGTGCCGTTGGACAAGCTGATGGACGAAGCGCTGGGCGCCGCCTTGATGATCTGCAGCTATGGCCAGCCCAGCGTGATGGCGGCCAAGGAAGCCGTCAATCGGGCCTTTGAAAGCGGCCTGAGCGACGGCGTGATGTTTGAGCGCCGGCTCTTTCATGCGCTGTTTGCAACGGCCGACCAGAAGGAAGGCATGGACGCTTTCGTGAATAAACGCAAACCGGCGTTCACGCATCGCTGAAAGCGCCGCAGCTTCTAGCTATAATACCGGTCGCGCGGTGATATAGCTCAGTTGGTTAGAGCGCAGCATTCATAATGCTGATGTCGGTGGTTCAAGTCCACCTATCACCACCAGGAATGCCTTGAAAGCCCCAGAGTCACACAGCTTCTGGGGCTTTGTCACTTTACAGCCTCTGGACACACACCATGAACCGCTGCACGTCCCAACTGCTCCATCTGATAGCCGCTTTGCTGCTGGCCAGTAGTTTCGCCAGCCTGCCTGCCCTGGCGCAGAGCGAAGCCGCCGTCGATACCCTGCCCGGCCGGCAATTTCCCAAAACCGTGTCGCGTGGCGAGCTGGTGGTGCTGACGCCGCCGGAGATCACCCTGGACGGCAAGCCCGAGCGGCTGTCACCTGGGGCGCGCATACGCGGCGCCGACAACCTGCTGGTGCTGTCTGGCGCGCTGGTCAATCAGAAGCTGGTGGTGAACTACCTGCGCGAGCCGGCCGGCCAGGTGCAGCAGGTCTGGATCCTCACCGAGGAAGAGGCCCGGCTGAATCGGCGCGGCTTGCTCGAGCGCTGGTTCGGCGGGGGAAGCGCACCGGCAGATGGCGCCAGGGCGCCTTAGCCCTTAACGGCAAGCCCGACAGCGCCGTTTTGTCACTTTAAAGCATCAAATAGGCCTCTAGCCCAATAGATACGGGCGCAAGTAGCTATCAATTTAGTAGCATATCATGAGCAAAAAAGTCTTTATCAAAACCTTCGGCTGCCAGATGAACGAGTACGACTCGGACAAGATGTCCGACGTGCTGCATGCCGCTGAAGGCTACGAGCCGACGCAGGACATGGAGGAGGCCGACCTGATCCTGTTCAACACCTGCTCGGTGCGCGAAAAGGCGCAGGAAAAGGTTTTCAGCGACCTGGGCCGCGTCAAGCACCTGAAGGAAAAAGGCGTGCTAATCGGCGTGGGCGGCTGCGTCGCCAGCCAGGAAGGCGCGGCCATCATCCAGCGCGCGCCCTATGTCGACGTGGTGTTCGGCCCGCAGACGCTGCACCGCCTGCCGGATCTGCTGGCCAGGCGCGCGCTGTCGGGCAAGCCGCAGGTCGACATCAGCTTTCCCGAGATTGAAAAGTTCGACCACATGCCGCCGGCCCGCGTCGAAGGCGCCAGCGCTTTTGTCAGCATCATGGAAGGCTGCTCCAAGTACTGCAGCTACTGCGTCGTTCCCTACACGCGCGGCGAAGAAGTTTCGCGGCCCTTTGAGGATGTGCTGGTCGAGGTCGCCGGCCTGGCCGACCAGGGCGTCAAAGAAGTCACGCTGTTGGGCCAAAACGTCAACGCCTACCGTGGCGCGATGGGAAGCACAGCCGAAATCGCCGACTTCGCCGCGCTGCTGGAGTATGTGTCCGACATCCCGGGCATTGAGCGCATCCGCTACATCACCAGCCATCCCAATGAATTCACGCAGCGCCTGATCGACGCCTACGGCAAACTGCCCAAGCTGGTCAATCACCTGCATTTGCCGGTTCAGCACGGCGCCGACCGCATCCTGATGGCGATGAAGCGCGGCTACACCGCCATGGAATACAAAAGCACGATCAAGAAGCTGCGCGCCATCCGGCCCGATCTGGCCATGAGCAGCGATTTCATCGTCGGCTTTCCGGGCGAGACCGAGGACGATTTTGACAAGCTGATGAAGCTGGTCGACGACGTCGGTTACGACACCTCGTTCAGCTTTATCTTCAGCCCCCGCCCCGGCACGCCGGCCGCCAATCTGCCCGACGACACACCGCACGAAGTCAAGCTGAAGCGACTGCACCGCCTGCAGGCCGCCCTGGACGACAGCGTGCGCGCCATCAGCGCCAGCCGGCTGGGCACGGTGCAGCGCATTTTGGTCGAAGGCGCGTCGCGCAAAGACGCTAGCGAGCTGATGGGCCGCACCGAATGCAACCGCGTTGTCAATTTCAAGGGCCAACCGCGGCTGGTCGGCCAGATGATTGACCTCACCATCACGCAAGCCAGCCAGCGTTCGCTGCGCGGCGAAGTCCTGACGCGGGACGCCGCCGTGCCGGCTTAAGCGCCGCGCTTGCTGAAACGCCCGCTCTCCATGCTGCAGCGATTCTCGTTCCGGCAACTGCTGGTCATCGCCTTTTTGCTGATTGCCGCCTTGCTGGGGGCGGCTTCGCTGCGCGCGCTGTTCGCGCTGGAAGAACTCACGCTGCAAAGCCGCGACAACGCCAGCCGCGCGCTCGAGCTCAATGGCGCGGCCCAGTCGCTGAGCGAGCGCAGTGTCTCGATGGAGCGCAGCTCGCGCCAGTCGGTGGTGCTCGATGACCGGGTGCTGCGC
This sequence comes from Polaromonas sp., assembly GCF_012927455.1. Lineage (GTDB taxonomy): Bacteria > Pseudomonadota > Gammaproteobacteria > Burkholderiales > Burkholderiaceae_C > Polaromonas. The sequence goes on from NZ_JABBPE010000008.1 coordinate 331,518, forward strand.
GGCCGCTTTGCCGATGAAGCGCGCGATGCCACGGGCATTCTGACCAAGCTGGCCGTCGAAGGCATCCACGATGACGTGGCGGGACGCTGGCGCGCCAGCTTGCAGACCGTCAACAGCCTGCTGATCGGCCCGGCCGACACCGCGCTGGAGCGGGAACGCCGGCTGGCGCAGGAGTTTCGCGAACTCGAGGAGGTCAGCAACGCGATCGCCGTGCAGGTGCAGCAAACCATTCAGCAGCGCAACCGCTCGCTCGAAGGCAAGCTGGACGCCAGCCGCCATCAGCTAAGGCGGCAGGTGAGCTGGGCCATCGCGCTGGCGGTGGCCATGGCGCTGGCTTTCGGCGTGTGGTTCACGCTGCCGCTGCGCCGGCTCGAACGCGCCATCATCGGCCTCGGCGAAAACCGGCTGGACCAGGTGATTGCGATTCGCGGCCCGGCCGATCTGGCGCTGGTCGGCCAGCGGCTGAACTGGCTGCGGCTGCGGCTGGTCGAGCTGGACGCCGACAAGTCGCGGTTTTTGCGCCATATTTCGCACGAACTCAAAACCCCGCTGGCATCGCTGCGCGAAGGCGTGTCGCTGCTGGAAGACGGCGTGGCCGGCGCGCTCAACGCCGAGCAGCGCGAAATCGCGCAAATCCTGCGCCACAACACCGGCTTGCTGCAAAGCCAGATTGAAGACCTGCTGCGCTTCAATACCGCGGCTTTCGAGGCGCGCCAGCTGCACCGCCAGCCGGTGGAACTGCTGCATCTGATGGAAGCGCAGGTCGATGCGCAGCAGTTGCAGTGGCGCGCCCGCGAGTTGACGGTCAGCATCGTCGGCGAGCCGCTGACGCTGGAAGTGGACCGCGAAAAAATCGACACCGCGCTGGCCAACCTGCTGTCCAACGCAATCCGCTACTCGCCGCTGCAGGGCCAGATCCGTCTGGAACTGAGCCAGCAGCCGGAATGCGCGCGCATCGATATTCACGACCAGGGCGTGGGCGTTGCAGCGGCCGACCGCGCGCGGATTTTTGAGCCCTTTTACCGCGGTGAACGCCAGCCCGAGGGCGTGGTGCGCGGCAGCGGCATCGGCTTGTCCATCGTGCATGAATACGTCGCCGCGCACGGCGGTCACATAGAACTGCTGCCAGACCATCCTGGTGCACACTTCAGAGTAGAGCTTCCCCATGTTTTTAAAACCTGATTTTTCCACGCTGCAGCGCCGCACCCGCCTCTACCGCATAGGCGCAGGGGTTGCGCTGACCGCCGCGCTGCTGGCCGGTTGCAGCCTGGTTCCGGCCGGCAAGGACGAGGCACCTGTGGAGGAGCGAATCCCGGAGCCCCTGGCCGCCCCCGCCAAGGGCGCCGCCAGCGCTGCCGCCAGCATCAAACTGCCGGCTCCTGCCGCTGCGGCCGCTCTGACCGCGTCTGCCGCCAACGACGCGTTACCCAACATGCTGTCTTACGCCGAGCGGGTGCGCCTGATGCCGTCTGCGGAGTTGGGCCAGGAGGCGGCGCGGCTGGCCGGCGATCAGTCCGGGCCGGCCAACCAGCTGCAACTGGCACTGGTGCTGAGCCAGTTGCGCCAGTTGCCGGACTTGGTGCGCGCCCAGGAACTGCTGGCCCGAGTACTCGGCAATTCCAACGACCAAGCCCAGCCGCTGCATCCGCTGGCGCGCCTGCTGGCCGCGCGTTATGCCGAGCAGCGCCGGGTCGAGGAACAGCTGGAAAAGCAAACCCAGCAAACGCGCGAGGCGCAGCGCAAGCTGGACCAAACCAACGAACGGCTGGAGGCGCTCAAGGCGATTGAGCGCAGCCTGACAGCGCGGCCCGCAGCATCGGCGCCGGCGCCCAACCATCGCAACCCTGCGCCCGCGCCATGAGCGGCTCATCGAACCCGGTCGCCGCCCATCTGCTGGTGGTCGATGACGACGCCGACATGCTGCGCCTGCTGACGATCCGGCTGACGGCTGCCGGTTACCGGGTGACGGCGGTTACCTCGGCCGAAGCCGCGCTGACGCAGCTGCATATCGAGCGGCCGCAGTTGGTGCTGAGCGACGTTCGGCTGCCGGGGCGCGACGGGCTGGCGCTGTTTGACGACATTCGCGCGCAGCATCCCTCGCTGCCGGTGATCTTGCTGACCGCGCACGGCACCATTCCCGATGCGGTAGAGGCCACCGAGCGCGGCGTCTTCACCTACCTGACCAAGCCCTTTGACGGCAAGGGTCTGCTCGACAAGATTGCCCAGGCGCTGGCGCTGAGCGCGCCCGCCCACAGCACGCAACGCGGCAGCCCGGAGGCCTGGCAAAGCCACATCATCAGCCGCTCCAGCCGCATGGCCGAGGCGCTGGCCGAAGCGCGCATGGTGGCGCACTCCGACGCCAGCGTGCTGCTGCGCGGTGAAAGCGGCACCGGCAAGGAATTGCTGGCGCAGGCGATTCACCAGGCCAGCGCGCGTGCCGGCAAGCCCTTCATTGCAGTGAACTGCGGCGCCATTCCCGAGGCCTTGCTGGAGTCCGAATTGTTTGGCCACGTCAAGGGCGCCTTCACCGACGCGGTGGCCAATCACAAAGGGCTGTTTCAGGCGGCCGATGGCGGCACCTTGCTGCTCGACGAGATTGGCGACATGCCGCCGGCGCTGCAGGTCAAGCTGCTGCGCGTGCTGCAGGAGCGCGAGGTCAGGCCGCTGGGCTCCAGCCAGTCGATTCCCGTCGATGTGCGCATCATCTCGGCGACGCACCGCGACCTCGATGCCGCGATGGCGGGCGGCGAGTTCCGCGCCGACCTCTACTACCGCCTCAACGTGGTCTCGCTGACGCTGCCGCCGCTGTCGGAACGGCGCGAGGACATCCCGCTGTTGGCCAACCATTTTCTGGTGACGCTGGCCACCAAGTACAACAAGCGCCTGAGCGGCTTCGCGCCGGAAGCGTTGAAAGCCCTGACCACGGCGGCTTGGCCGGGCAATGTGCGCCAGCTCTACAACGTGGTAGAGCAGGTCTGCGCCCTGTCGACCACGCCGCTGGTGCCACTGGCACTGGTGCAGCGCGCGCTGCGCTCGCCAAGCGTGCAGGTGCTGACTTTTGCCGAGGCCAAACAGCGTTTCGAGCGCGATTACCTGGTGGGGCTGCTCAAGCTGACCGACGGCAACGTGGCCGACGCGGCGCGCCTGGCCGACCGCAACCGCACCGAGTTTTACCGCCTGATGCAAAAACACGGCCTGACGCCGGGCCACTTCAAAGCCGAACTGTCGTCGCCGGCCGCCACCTAGTCGCTCTGCAGCGACAGGCCTAGGCGCTTGATTTCAAAGGATTTTTTCCGTCGGCACCGCAAGACTGTCGCTGTTTGGCGACAAAAAGGCCGGATTGCAGCGATTTTTCGCCATTTTTTCCGTTATTTCACCGCAGACATTTTTTTTACTGCTTCAAGTCATTGATTTAGAAGAACATTTCAAAGCTGGCACAGGGTTTGCCCTAGTAAGCCGATGTCAGCTTTTTTACGAGTTTCTGCCGCGCCTTTCGATCCGGTTTCAAAACCCGCTTTAGGCCGCACATGGCGCGCCCGCCTGGCGGCGCTGGCCTGCCTGAGCCTGCTGACGCTGGCCGCTGTCCCGGCCCATGCGTGGAGCCTTGACGATGTCGCCGCGCTGGCGCGCAAGAATGCAGCAGCGCCGTTCAAGCCTGCCTCGCATGTGGTGCCCGACGAACTCGCCAAGCTCGACTACGACGGTTACCGCGACATTCGCTTTAACAAGGACCGCACCGTCTGGCGCGCCGACAAGCTGCCCTACGAAGCCAACTTCTTTCATGTCGGGCCCAACGGCGATTCGGTGCGCATCCACGAAATCACGCCCAAAGATGTCAAACCCGTGCCCTACGCGCCGGGCAACTTCACCTTCGGCAAAAACAAGGTTTCGCCGAAGGACTGGGGTGACCTGGGTTATGGCGGGGTGCGCGCTTTCAGCAACCTGAACTCGCCGACCTACAAAGACGAGCTGATCGTATTTTCCGGCGCCAGCTATTTCCGCGCACTCGGTGCGGGTCAGCGCTATGGTCTGTCGGCGCGCGGCCTGGCGGTTGACACGGTGGGCGCCGCCAAGGAAGAGTTTCCGCGCTTTACCGACTTCTGGCTGGAAAAGCCGGCGCCCGGCGCCACGCAACTCGTCATCTACGCGCTGATGGACTCCGAGCATATGACGGCAGCCTACCGTTTTGATGTCAAGCCGGGTGAGCAGACGCTGACCCAGGTGAGCGCACGCATCTTCATGCGCGCCAGCAAAACCCCGGTGGCCACGCTGGGCCTGGCGCCGCTGACCAGCATGTTTTTCTTTGGTGAGAACCAGCCCCGGCCCGGCGACTTTCGCCCCGAAGTGCACGATTCGGACGGTTTGATGGTCGCCACCGGCGACGGTGAATGGCTTTGGCGGCCGCTGCAAAACCCGGCGTCGCCGCTGGTCACGTCTTTCGGCATGAAGAGCCTGAAGGGCTTTGGCCTGATGCAGCGCGACCGCAGCTTTAACAATTACGAAGACACCGAAGCGCGCTACGAGCTGCGGCCCAGCGCCTGGATCACGCCGGTGGGCGACTGGGGCGCCGGCCGGGTCGAGCTGCTGCAGTTCACCACCCCCGACGAAACCCACGACAACGTGGCCGCCTACTGGGTGCCCGCAAAAATGCCCGCCCCTGGCGAGTCGCTCGACATCGCCTACCAGATCGCCTGGCAAGGCAAAAACCAGCAACTGCCGCCCAACGGCTGGGTCACCCAGTCGCGCCGCGGCACGGGCTACTCCAGGGCTGACGCTAAAACGCAGAGCCAGCAGACCCAATTTGTCATCGATTTTGCCGGCCCGGCGCTGGACGCCTTGCCCGAAGACGCCAAGGTGGAAGCCAAGGTAACGGCCAGCGCCAACGCCCGCGTGCTGGAAAGCCTGGCCTACAAAAACCCCGCCACCGGCGCCTGGCGCCTGACCCTGCGGGTGGAGCGCCTGAGTGCGGTCCCCGCCGCCGCTGCTACCGCCTCCGGCAGCGCTGCAATTTCTATCCCGCCCGCCCAGCCAATTGAGCTTCGCGCCTTCCTCCAACACAACAGCAACACGCTGACGGAAACATGGACCAACCTGATCACACCCTAATGGCCAGTGCCAAACCGGCCAACCCGGCTCTGGGCCGCAGCCTGCTGCGCGAAGAACGTCATCCCAACTCGGTCACGGCGCCGCCGGTGCATCGCGGCTCCATGGTGCCGCGGCCCTGGCGCGGCTTCTGGAACAGCATGGGCGCGGCGTTGCTGCACCCGCTGCGGAAGTCTGAGCAGGCGCCAACCACCGTACCCGCGTTGCCGCTGGCACCCTGGCAACAGGCCGCCAAACGCCGCCGCGCGGTGTTTGTGCTGCTGACAGTGCTCAGCACGGTGCTGGCCACCAGCTTGTTTGCCGACATGCAACCCGATTACGACAGCGTCTGGCAGCAGTACGGCCAGATCTCGTTGTTCGCGCTGCTGTCGGCCTGGGTGGTTACCGGCTTCATGACGGCGATGATGGGCTTTTATGTGACGCTGCGCGGCGACAAACACACCTTGTCGGCCAGGCAGGTACAGCACCACACGCTGGACAAGTCGACGCGCACCGCCATCATCATGCCGATCTGCAATGAAGACGTGCGCACCGTGTTTGCCGGACTGCGCGCCACCTGTGAGTCGGTTGCGCTGACCGGCCAGGTCGGCGCCTTCGACGTGTTTGTGCTGTCTGACAGCAACAACCCGGCTATTCAGCAAGCCGAGCGCGCCGCCTGGGAAGACCTGCGCGCGCAGCTGGCCAGCCAGCCCGAGCAGCCGCAAATCGAGGTCTATTACCGCCTGCGCAAGCGCCGCACCGACCGCAAGGCCGGCAACGTAGCCGACTTCTGCCGCCGCTGGGGCAAGGACTACCGCTACATGGTGGTGCTGGACGCCGACAGCGTGATGAGCGGCGACTGCCTGGTCTCCATGGTCAAGCTGATGGAAGCCAATCCGAGCGCCGGCATCATCCAGACCGCCACCCAGGCGATCGGCCATGTGACGCTGCACGCACGGGCGCAGCAGTTCGCCTCGCGCGTGACCGGCCGCCTGTTCACGCTGGGCATGCAGTTCTGGCAGATGGGTGAGTCGCACTACTGGGGCCACAACGCCATCATCCGCATAGCCCCTTTCATGCAGCATTGCGCGCTGGCGCACATCAAGGGCACCGGCGGCATGTCGGGCAGCATCATGTCGCACGACTTTGTCGAAGCCGCGCTGATGCGCCGCGCCGGTTTCCACGTCTGGCTGGTGGCCGACCTGGTGGGTAGCTACGAGCAGCAGCCGCCCGACTTGCTGGCCGAGCTGCAGCGCGACCGCCGCTGGTGCCAGGGCAACCTGCAAAACTCACGCCTGATTGCCGAGCCCGGCATCCACGCGGTGCACCGCTCGATGTTCGGCACCGGCGCCATGGCTTACCTGTCTGCGCCTTTGTGGCTGTGCTTTCTAACGCTGGGCACCGCGCTGTGGCTGGCCGGCTCGCCGATGGTGACCGACTGGACGCTGCTGCCCGGCGAGCTGGTCGCGCTGTGGGCCTGGACGCTGTGCATGCTGTTCCTGCCGCGCGCGCTCGGCATTGCCGCTGTGCTGCTCAACGGCCAGCAGCAAGCCTATGGCGGCACCGCCAGCCTGCTGCGCAGCGCCCTGCTGGAAACGCTGATTGCTTTGTTGCAAGCGCCAATCCGTATGCTGGCGCACACGCTGTTCGTGGTGGTGGCGCTGACCGGCCTGAAGCTGGAATGGAAATCGCCTCCGCGCGAAGCCGCCGCCGTGCCGTGGCGTGTCGCGCTGCAGCAACTCGCCCCCATGAGTTTGGTCATCGTAGTGCTGGCCGCCGGCATTGCCATGATTGACGCCAGCGCGCTGGTCTGGCTGCTGCCGGTCGGCCTGCCGCTGCTGCTGGCCATTCCGATGACCGTGCTGACCAGCCAGGTCGGCGTCGGCACGGCGATGCGTGCGCAAAACTACCTGTTGATTCCGGAAGAGACCAAGTCACCGGCGGTGCTGCGGCGCGCCTGGCTGCATGCCGGCCAGCCTGTCAAGCCGCGACTGAAAGCTGCCCTGGGGGCTTGAACGCCTGTATCCTCCCGTGTTTCCTCGCGTGTTCCCTGCGGGCGCAAGTACTATCATTTTGATAGCTTCTTGCGCCCGTAGCTATTGGGCTAGAGCCTTATTTAACCCCTTAATTGGAGGCCGGCACGTCAAATTAGCGGCAACAGGCGGATCACGCCCATGCCGATCAGCCCCTGCAGCGTCACGTAGTGCCAAAGCAGCACGGTGTTGTCGAGCGACGCGCGCGCAGCGGGCAGCAATTTTCCGCTCCAGCTGCGCGCGCAGACGTACAGCCCCATCACCAACAGCACGGCAACATGAAAGCCTTGCCAGGCCAGCAGCGCGGCAATGGTGGCGCTCCAGGCGTTGGCGACCGGTTGCAGCCGGGCGAGCTGCTGGCCCCAGAAGTCGGCGCCTGCGGCTGCCAGCAGGCACAGCAGCGCCAGTAGCACCAACGCCCAGACGCCGGCTGGGTGCGTTCGGCCCAGTAGCCTTTTCGCCCCGGCCATGGCGGCCGATCCGGCCAGCAGCAGCCCCGCCGCGACAACAGGCCATTGCCAGGGCGGCAGGCTGGCGCCGGGCGGCGGGCAGACCTCGGCGGCCATCGCGACATGCACATGGGCAAACAGCAGCGACGCAAACACCGTGGCATCGACACACAGCAAGATGACCATGGCCCACCACGAATGCGAGGCGCTGCCTTGTGCGCCCACCGGCAAAAACACGCCGTCGGCGACCTCGACTCGCGCGCTGTGCTGCGGGTTGTCGGACTGCCACAGCCAGACGACGATGGCGGCAACCGCAGTGACTCCGCAAGCCAATGCGAGCGCAATCCACTCGACGGTCAGCAGCAGGAAAAAGCCCGCCGTTCCAGCGGCGGCAATCAGCGGCCACCAGCTGTCGCCCGGAATAATCAAAAGATGCTGCGGCACGGCGTCGCGCCAGCTGGTCACCAGCGTTTCGCGGCGGCCCGAAGTCGTGCCGGGCAGAAAATGCCGGCCCGCCACCACCTCTTCAGCCAGTTGCGGCTGGCTCCACAAGGGTTCGCGCGATGAAATCTGCGGAATGCTGCGAAAGCCGTAATCGCCCTGCGGCAACCACTCCAGCGTCGGCGCCTGCCACGGGTTGCCATGTGCCACTTCCTTTTTAAAACCGGTCCGCGCAGCGTCTATAAAAAACAGCAGGACGCCGAGCGCCAGTACAAAGGCACCCACGCTCGACATCATGTTCAGCGCGTTCCAGCCCAGGTCGCCGGCGTAGCTGTAAACACGGCGCGGCATGCCCAGCAGCCCGCTGATGTGCATCGGGAAAAATGCCAGGTTGAAGCCGCCGAACATCAGAGCGAAGACCCAGCACGCCAGCCGCTCGGACAGGCCATGGCCGTTGATCAGCGGCGCCCAGTAGTACAGGCCCGCAAACACCGGAAACACCATGCCGCCTATCAGCACATAGTGAAAATGCGCGACGATGAAATAGGTGTCGTGCGCCTGCCAGTTGAACGGCAGCACCGCCACCATCACGCCGGTGAGGCCGCCCAGCACAAAAATAAAGTGAAAGCCGAGCAAAAACAGCGTCGGCGCGTTGAGCTGCACGCGGCCTTTCCAGAACGTGGCGATCCAGGCAAATACCTGCACGCCGCTGGGAATGGCGACGGCAAAACTGGCGACTGACACCAGGTGCATGGCCAGGGGGCTCAAGCCGACCGTGAGCATATGGTGCGCCCACAGCAGCAGGCTGATGGCGCCGACGGCAATCAGCGCAATGACGATGGCGCGGTGTGCTACCAGCGGCGTTTTGGCCATGGCCGGCACCATCATCGAGACCATGCCGGCGGCCGGCAAAAAGATGATGTAGACCTCGGGATGGCCAAAAAACCAGAACAGGTGCTGCCACAACAGCGGGTCGCCGCCGCGCGCCGCAATGAAAAACGGCCAGTCGTAGGCGCGTTCCAGTTCCAGCAGCAGCGTGCCGGCAATGATGGCCGGAAAGGCAAAAACGATCATGAACGCGGTCACCAGCATGGCCCAGGCAAACAGCGGCATGCGGCCGAGCGTCATGCCGGGCGCGCGCGTCATCAGGATGCCGATGATCAGCTCGATCGCGCCGGCAATCGCCGAGATTTCGATAAAGCCTATGCCCAGCAACCAGAAATCGGCGCCCACGCCGGGCGAATATTCCTTGCCGCTGAGCGGCGGGTACATGAACCAGCCGCTGTCGGGCGACACGCCAAAAAAGATCGTGCAGAAAAATGCCAGCCCGCCAATCGCGTAAGCCCAGAACGCATAGGCGCTCAGGCGCGGAAACGGCAGGTCGCGCGCGCCCAGCATGCTGGGCAGCAGGTAGACGGCAATCGCCTCGACCACCGGAACGGCAAACAAGAACATCATCACCGTGCCGTGCATGGTGAAGATCTGGTTGTAGGTCTGCGCGCTCAGCAGCGTGTTGTCGGGCAGCGCCAGCTGGGCGCGGATCATCAGCCCCAGCACGCCGGCCAGCACGAAAAACAGCAGCGCGGTGGCGATGTACCAAAGGCCCACGTGGCTGTTGTTGACGGCGGAAAAATGACGCCAGCCGCTGGGCGATTTCCAGGCGAGTTCCAGCTGCGCCAGCTCATTCGGCGGGCGCGGCAGGCTGGATGGCAGCTGGCGTCCGTCATCGGTCACCGCAGCTGCTCCAGGTAGGCGGCCAGCGCGCTCAGCGTGGCGCTGTCCATGTCTTTTGACGACGGCATGCGCGCGCCCGGTTTGATGGCCTGCGTGTTGGCGATCCAGTGCGCCATGCTGCCGGCCTGGTTGGGCAGCGTGCCCGCGCCCAGATAAAGGCGGCTGCCGACATGCGTCAGGTCCGGACCGAGCCGGCCTTGCTCGGCGACGCCCCGAACGCTGTGACAGGCATTGCAGCGCTGCGCCAGAAAGGCCTGCCGGCCGCGCTCAATCAGCGGCGCACTGGGGCCGGTTGGCGCTGCGGCCGGCCTGGCTTGCGCGGCCAGCCAGGCGTCGAACGCGGCAGGCGCCTGCGCCACCACATGCAGCGCCATGCGGGCGTGCTGCTCGCCGCAGTATTCGGCGCACTGGCCGCGATAAACGCCGGCCTGGCGGGCCTCGACCAGCAGGTGGTTGACGCGCCCCGGCACCATGTCCATCTTGCCGGCCAGCGCTGGCACCCAGAAGCTGTGAATCACATCCGGGCTGCTCAGGCCCAGCCAGACCGGGCGATCAAGGGGCAGATGCAGTTCATTGGCCAGCGTGACGTCCTGACCGCTGGCCGGGTCGCGGTAGCGCACTTCCCACCACCACATGTGCGCCGTGATGCCGACGATGAGCGCGCCGGCAGGCGGCTGCGCCAGCCAGCCGGGCGTTTGCAGGTTGCTGTAGGCATACAGGCTGGTCAGCACGGCGAGCGGAAAAACCACCCCGCCGCCAATGATCCAGAGCCTGGGGCGCACCGGCTGGGTAGCGCGCCGCAACACGGCCCAGGCCAGCAGGCCCATCACGCCGGCAAAAATTAAGGCCGCCCCGACAAACAGCAGCCAGCTCAGGCTGGCGATGCTGCCGGCGGCGCTGCCAGCGGGCGACAGCACCGATTGAAGCTGGCCGGCGAAGGCACTCACTGAAGACTTCCGAGGTAGGCCGCCATGTGGCGCGCGTCAGCCGGCGACACGCCCATGCTGGGCATGGCGGTATCGGGCACCAGCGCGGCGGGCGCGGCGATCCAGCGGGCCAGCAGGTCCGGGCCGTTGGGCAGATGGCCTGCGATGTAGCTGCGTTTGCCAAAAGCCTCCAGCGAGGGTCCGAGGCGACCGCGCGCCGCCGCCACGCCGGGAATGGTGTGGCAACTGCCGCACTGGTACTGCGCCAGCAGGCGTTGGCCGCGCACAAGGTCGGCGGCACGGCTGTTCGAAGCGGATTTGGCGTCGCAGCCTGCAATGCCGCCCATCAGCAGCCCCAGCAGCAGCGCGCAGACGCGGGCGGCGGCCGGCTTGGCTGCGCGAGTTGCCAAGCATGCAAAAGACATGACCGTGCCGTCCATAAACGCATTTTTCTGCAAAGGCGCGCAGGTTCATGAAGGACAACGCCGATAGTTGACTACAAGAACCAGGCAGTGGCGGCAAAATGCTCAGCCATGAAAGCAGCTCCCGCACTGTCAATTGCCGCCGTCCTGCTGACGGCGCTGGCGGCGGGCGCAGGCTTGCTGGTGATTTACTCCGGCGTCTACAACGTTGCCGCCACTTCGCAGCACCTGCAGCCGGTCTATTCGCTGTTGGAGATCGCCCTGCGCCATTCGGTGCGGCTGCGCGCCCGCCAAATTGAGACCCCGGCGCTGGACGAGCCCGAGCGCATCCAGCGCGGTGCCCTGCTGTTCCACGGCAAGTGCGTGCAATGCCACGGCGCGCCCGGTGTGGCGCAAGGCGACATCGGCAAAAGCATGCAGCCCCTGCCCGGTCCGCTGGTCGATGCCATGCAGCGCTGGCGCCCGCGCGAGATTTACTGGATCACCCGCCACGGCATCAAGATGACCGGCATGCCCGCCTGGGAGTTCAGGCTGGACGATGCACAGCTGTGGGACGTGGTGGCTTTTGTACAGCGCCTGCCGGGGCTGACGCCGCAAGACTATGCCCAGGCCACGCGCGGTGCGGCGCTCCCCACCAATCCAGCGCCAGCTGACGAGCAACGCCTGCTTCCTTCTGCCGAACGCGGACGCCTGGCCCTGACCCAGTACGCCTGCAACGCCTGCCACACCATTCCCGGCATCACTGGTTCATCGCCCCAGGTCGGGCCGCCGCTCAAGGGCCTGGCCAGCCGCCGCGTCATTGCTGGCAAGCTGATCAACACGCCCGACAACCTGGTCAAGTGGCTGCGTCATCCCAAAGCCGTGAAACCGCTGACCGCCATGCCCGACATGGGCGTGAGCGAGGCAGATGCGCGCGACATGGCGGCCTATCTGAGCACCTTGCACTAGTTGCAGAAAACAGATTGCTATTTAATTGATAGCTAGTTACGAGCGTCCAGCGGGGGCTAGAGGCATATTTCATCATCAAAAAAAGCTTGGGGTCAGGTCCTTTATTCCTACTTTTCAGAGCAGAAAAGCTGAGGCAACGCAAAAGTTATGGCGATGAGAGACACGAGTTTCCTGCACCTCAATGCCGCAATGGCCTGCAAATACTCTGGCCTCTCCCATTAGCTTCAAGTATGAAATCAGCCTCCAGCCCCGGCAAACCGCGCGTAAACAGCTATGAAATAAATAGCAAACCTCGCATTCGCGCTGGTGGCCGACCTCACTGACGCAAAGCATTGATAGAACAATCCCGGGCTTGCTATCTGCTTGAATCGCTCGCACACCCAACCACCCAAGCGCCGGGTTTTGCCAAGGACTGCATTCGCTATCATTTCAATAGCTTATTGCGCCCGTAGCTATTGGGCTAGGGGCTTATTTAGCCCCTAAAATCAGCTCATCAGAACTTCGGCATGCCTTTCATGCCGCCCATGCGCTTCATCATCTTCATCATGCCGCTGCCCTTCATCTTTTTCATCATGCCCTGCATCTGCTCAAACTCCTTGAGCAGGCGGTTGACTTCCTGAACCTGCACACCTGAGCCGGCAGCAATGCGGCGTTTGCGCGTGGCCTTTATCAGCTCAGGCTTGCGGCGCTCCAGTGGCGTCATGCTCTGGATGATGCCTTCCTTGCGCTTGATGTCTTTTTCGGCCTTTTCCATGTCGACCTGACCGGCCTTGGCCGCCATTTGCGCCGGCAGCTTTTCCAGCAGGCTGGACAGGCCGCCCATGTTTTTCATCTGTTGCAGCTGGCTCAGGAAATCGCTGAGGTCAAAACCGTCGCCGGACTTGATCTTGGCGGCGAGCTTTTGCGCTGCGGCCATGTCCACCCCGGCCGCCACCTGCTCGACCAGCGCGACGATGTCGCCCATGCCCAGAATGCGGCCGGCGTGGCGCTCGGCGTCAAACACTTCGAGACCGTCAAGCTTTTCGCTGGTGCCGGCAAACTTGATCGGTGCGCCGGTAATTTGCCGCACCGACAGCGCCGCACCGCCGCGCGAGTCGCCGTCGGTCTTGGTCAGGATGATGCCGGTCAGCGGCAGCGCTTCCTTGAAGGCCTTGGCGGTGTTGACGGCGTCCTGGCCCTGCATGGCATCGACGACGAACAGCGTTTCGACCGGATTGAGCACCGCGTGCAGTTCCCTGATCTCGTTCATCAGGGCTTCGTCAATCGCCAGGCGGCCGGCCGTGTCGACCAGCAGCACGTCAAAGAAGTGGCGGCGCGCGTAGTCGAGCGCGGCTTTGGCAATGTCCACCGGCTTTTGATCCGGCGTGCTCGGAAACCATTCGGCACCGGCCTGCTTGGTCACCACCTTGAGCTGCTCGATGGCCGCCGGCCGATACACGTCGCCGGATACCGTCAGCACTTTTTTCTTGCGCTTTTCTATCAGGTGCTTGGCCAGCTTGGCCGTCGTGGTGGTTTTGCCGGCGCCCTGCAGACCGGCCATCAGAATCACCGCCGGCGGCTGCGCGGCCAGGTTGATGTCGCTGACGCCTTCGCCCATGGTCGCCGCCAGTTCGCGGCTGACGATGCCGACCAGCGCCTGGCCGGGCGAGAGCGAGCCCATCACTTCCTGGCCGAGTGCCTTGTCCTTGACGCGGGCGATGAAGTCGCGCACCACCGGCAACGCCACGTCGGCTTCGAGCAGCGCCATGCGCACTTCGCGCAGCATGTCTTGCACATTGGCTTCGGTGATGCGGGCCTGGCCGCGCATTTCCTTGACGAGGCGCGATAACTTGTCGGTAAGGGCTGAAGCCATAGATGGAATCCGGAAATGGAGGCTCCGCGCGGGGAGCAAAAAGGTCTGGGCAGACCTGAGCAGGAGCTAAACTCTAGCGATGATTTTAGCTTTGAGCGCCTGGTGGGGTTTTGCGGTGGCGGCAGGCGCCGCCATCGCCTATGCGGTCCTTGCGCTGGTCAGCCCGCGCCTGGGCTCAACCACGCTGCGCGGCCTGTTGCTGGCGGCCTGGTTGTTGCACGCACTGGCCCTGGCCGACGGCCTGCTGGGCGAGCCGCCGCGCTTCGGTTTTGCGCCTGCGCTGTCCATGACGGTCTGGCTGGTGCTGACGGTGTATGCGATTGAAAGCCGGCTGTTTCCGCAGCTGCGGCCGCATTGGGCGTTGGCCGGACTGGGCAGCGCCGCCGTCATCGTGACGGTGATTTTCCCTGGCACCAGCTACCACGTCATCGCGTCGCCCTGGTTGCCGCTGCACTGGGCTTTGGGCATTGCCTCGTATGGGCTGTTTGCCGCCGCGGTAGTGCATGGCTGGCTGATGAACCGCTCCGAACGCGCGATCCGGCTGGCAGTGCCCACCGATGCCGGCGTGCCGCTGCTGACGCTGGAACGCCTGACCTTTCGTTTCGTCGAAGCGGGTTTTGTGCTGTTGTCGGCGACCTTGCTGGTCGGCTGGCTGTTTGCAGAAACGCTTTACGGGCCGGGGCTGGCGTGGAAGTGGAACCACAAGACAATATTTTCAGTGCTGGCATGGCTGACCTTTGCCGGTCTGCTGGCCGGGCGCGCCCGCCTGGGCTGGCGTGGCCACCAGGCGGTTCGGTTGCTGTACCTGGGCTCGGGCTTGCTGCTGTTGGGTTACGCCGGCTCACGCTTTGTTCTAGAACTCATCCTGAAGCGCGCATGAACATGAAGTACCTGCTGGTCACGGCGCTGATAGTGGTCGTTTTCTGGCTCTGGCGCCACAACCGGGAGGCCGACCGAAACGAGGCGCAGCGTAGCCGCCAGCGCCCGCCCGCCAAGCCATCGCATGAAGTCACCGAGGTGGTGGCCTGCGCAGTCTGCCAGGTGCATCTGCCGCGCTCCGATGCCCTGCCTGGCCCTAACGGTTTTTACTGCAGCGATGCGCATCGCCGCCAAGCCGGGGGCTGATTGACTTCCGTAGGCCACTCGTGGCTGGAATCGGCAGAACACGCGTCTGAGAGCCGGCAGGCCACACCCGAGCTGGGCGCTTTCGGCCGGCTCTGGCGGGTTTTCATGACGGCACGCGTGGCGATTGCCGGCGTGCTGATCGTGCTGCAAGCCTTCATCCATGCCCTGGGCAATCTGGGCAATCGCTGGTCCATCGCCGTCTGCATTGCCTACCTGTGTGCCACGCTGGCGGTCCGGCTCTGGGCCAGTCCGCGCCCGCCGCGAAGCAGCTTTGATGCGCAATGGCTGTCCACCATTGGGGTGGACGTGCTGGCGTTTTCGCTGCTCAATTTCCTGCAATCGGGCGGCATCAACTACACCCCGCTGTTCGCGCTGCCGGTGCTGCTGTCGTCGTTTTTGGGACCTATCCTGCTGGCTTTCGGCACGGCTGCCAGCGTCACGCTGCTGCTGCTGCTCGAAGCCTGGTGGAGCTCCCTGCCTTCGCTGATTGAATTCAGCGGGCGCTTTCTGCAGTCGGGTCTGAGCGGCACGGGCTTTTTTCTGGTGGCGCTGCTGGCCAACCAGCTGGCCTTGCGGCTGGCGCGCGAGGAGTATCTGGCCAAGACCAGCGAGTCGGCTGCGCGCATGCAGGGCCAGGTCAATGAGCTGGTGATTGAAGCGCTGGCCGAAGGCGTGCTGGTGGTCGATGTCCACGGCGTGGTGCGCTCGGCCAATCCCGCTTCCCGGCGCTTGCTGGTCACGCACGATGCGCTGCCAGCCGCCCCTTTCACCTTCGCCTCTGAAGCGGCCTGGCAACCGCTGCTGGAGCTGATGCAGCACACCTTTGCGACGCGGTCGCCGCAACAGGCAGACCTCAGCCTGCAATCTACCGCCGGCAACGCCAGAAGACTGCAGGTACGCACCCGCCTGGCTGCCTCGACCAGCGACACGCAAGAGGGCCTGTGCGTGATGTTTCTGGAGGATCTTCGTGAAATGGAGGCACGCGTGCGTACCGAAAAAATGGCCGCCATGGGCCGCATGTCGGCGGCCGTGGCCCACGAAATCCGCAACCCGCTGGCCGCTATTTCGCAAGCCAACGCGCTGCTCGAAGAAGACCTGCACGATCCGGCGCAGCTTCAACTCACCACCATGGTCAGGCAAAACGCGCAGCGCCTGGACAAAATTGTTGAGGAGGTGCTGAACATTTCACGGGCCCAAGGGCAGATCCCCATGCCCCGCACCACCACGCTGTTGCTCGACGAGACGGTGCTGCGCATCGCGGCAGACTGGGCCAGGCAAGCCGCGGCGGCTCAGCGCCTGCAGCTAAGCCCAGGCTGCGCCCATGCAGCGGTGTGGTTTGAGCCTGAACATTTGCGCCGCCTGCTGATCAACCTGCTGGACAATGCCCTGCGCTACGCCAGCACCTCGGCCCACGCAATCGAAGTGGCCACCCAGATGGCGGGAGCCGGACAAGCCCGGCTTTCGGTGTGGAGCGACGGCAAGCCGCTGGAAAAATCGGTGCAGACGCATCTGTTTGAACCATTTTTCTCCTCCGAAAGCCGCTCCAGCGGTCTCGGCCTGTATATCTGCCGGGAACTGTGCGAAGGCCACGGCGCGCTGATAGGCTACCAGCGCGTGCTGCGCGCAGGCCTGGAAGGCAATGAATTTTTTGTCTTGTTCAGGCCTGGGTCGCAGCCCGTTAGCCTTGATCCGCCCGCTTTTGACACACTTCTTGTCTGAGACCATGAGCCCGACCTTAGCTGCCGCCCAGGCGCCCCACATTCTTGTCATTGATGACGAGCCCGATCTGCGCACGTTGTATGAACTGACGCTGCTGCGGGAGGGCTACCGGGTGGAGGCGGCCGGCAACTTGCTGCAGGCGCGCGAACAGCTCAAGGAGCATCGCTTCGATGCGGTCATCACCGACATGCGCCTGCCCGACGGCCTGGGGCTTGAACTGCTGCGAGACATGCTGGGCCAGCAACGGGCCGAGCGCTGCGTCGTCATCACGGCGCATGGGTCGGCTGAGAACGCGGTGGAAGCGCTCAAGGCAGGAGCCTTTGACTACCTCACCAAACCGGTTGACCTCAAGCAGTTTCGCAGCGTGGTGGCGTCCGCCATACAAGGCACCCGAAGTCTGGCGCAGCCGGCCCGGCTGGAGGACGGCGTACGCGAGATGGGCACAGCGCCCGGCGCGCCGGCAGCGCCTGCAAAAGTGACTGGGGCAGCCGAGGGTTCTACCCTGTTGCAAAAGCTGGTCGGTGAATCGCCCGCCATGCGCGCCGTCAAGTCGCGCATTGTCAAAGTGGCCGGCAGCATGGCACCGGTACTGATACAGGGTGAATCGGGCACCGGCAAGGAACTGGTGGCGCGCGCGGTGCACGGTTGCAGCCACCGCGCTGCCGGCCCCTTCGTGGCGGTCAATTGCAGCGCGATTCCCGAAAACCTGATGGAGGCGGAGTTTTTTGGCGCGCGCAAGGGGGCGTACACCGGCGCCACGCAGGACCGCCTCGGACTTTTTCAGACCGCCAAGGGCGGCACGCTGTTTCTTGACGAGATCGGCGACCTGCCGCTGGCGATGCAGGCCAAGCTGCTGCGCGTCATTCAGGAACGCAGCGTGCGCTCGCTCGGCTCGTCGCAGGAAGAAGCGGTGGACGTGCGCATCGTCAGCGCCACCCACAAGGACCTGGCCGCCGAGGTGCAGGCCGGCAGCTTTCGCCAGGATTTGTATTACCGGCTCAACGTGATCGAAATTGCCGTGCCGCCGCTGCGCGAACGGCGTGAGGACCTGCCGGCGCTTTGCCATGCCTTGCTTGCCAAAATTTGCCAGGAAGCCGGCTCAAGCGACTCTAATGGCTCTGGCATGCCGGAGGTGAGCGCTGCGGTGCTTGAGCAGCTGCGCTCGCACCCCTTGAGCGGCAATGTCAGGGAATTGGAAAATATTTTGCACCGCGCGCTGGCGCTGGGCGAAGGCAGCAGCCTGCATTTCGATGCGCCGGCGCAGGGTTTTGTGGCAGTCCCGGAAAACCTGCAAAATTTTCTGGACCAGCAAGAGCGCGGCATTCTGACCAAGGTACTGCAGGAGACCGGTTTCAACCGCACGGCCGCTGCGGCCAAGCTAGGCCTGAGCCTGCGTCAGATCCGCTATCGCATTGCGCGGCTCAACATCCTGACGCCGGGCCACGATGACGCTCTGGAGGCAGCCGATGACGATGCCTGAGCGTCACCGCCACCCGGCCAGCCTTAGCAACCCGGCCCTGTGGCGGGACGGCTGGTACCGCTACGCCCGCGCCCTGGCTTCGCCCAACTTTGGCCCGCGCCCGGCCGGCGCGCCAATCGACTTGGTCGTGATTCATTCAATCAGCCTGCCGCCCGGCGAGTTTGGTAACGGCAACGTGCAGCGCCTCTTCACCAATCAGCTTGACTGGCAGGCCCACCCCTACTTTCAGGGCATTCGCGGCTTGCAGGTGTCCGCGCACTTTTTCATCACCCGCACCGGCGCGCTGTGGCAGTTTGTGGCGTGCGGTGACCGGGCCTGGCATGCTGGGGAATCAAGCTACCGCGGGCGCGGTAACTGCAATGACGACTCCATCGGCATCGAGCTCGAAGGACTCGAAGGCGGCAGCTTTGAAGCGCCGCAATACGAAACCCTGGCGGGGCTGTGCGCGGCGCTGCTGCAGGCCTATCCGATCGCGCACATTGCCGGGCACGAGCACATTGCAGCAGGACGCAAACAGGACCCTGGTCCGGGTTTTGACTGGCCCCGCTTGCAAGCCTCGCTGGCTGCGCCGGCTCGGTGTTTTCCCGCAGTCAGCTGATCTGCGCAAGCACTGGGCGGTGCCCCGCGCGGAAAAAATAAAACAGCGGGCATTTTTTAATCTCCAGCACGGGCCGGCATTACCTCAGACAAAGCCGCGCCGAGCCGCGCCGGCGCTGGGCCGGTCTGACTGCAGCCTTGTCAAACAAGGCGTTGAACGCGATTCGGTGAGTCGTTCCTGCGGCTTGTCGAGACGTTAAAAAACAAAACAATTCGGCCCCACAAGGTAACAGTGAATTCAGTCCACGATACGCTACCGGTAGTGGCTTGTGTTCACCTTAGACCCTAGGTATAGTGTCTAAGCCTTCATTCAGTTTGATGTGATTTCGGTCAGACAGCGAAGAAATCAGCGCGCCGGCGGAACCGGCCTGCCACCGCTGCAGACTGTCCTGCGCCACCCTTCAAACCCGTTATAAATCCAAGCAAAAGAGGAATTCATGCAGACAGCACAACGTCCAGTGCCCGCCACGTCCAGCGTTTCGGCTCGCAACCCCGCCAGCACCGCTATCGACGCGCCAGCCAATCCGCTCGCCGACTACCAGATCATTCGCCGCAACGGCGCCGTCGTGCCGTTCGAACCCGGCAAGATCGTCGTGGCCATGATGAAGGCTTTTCTGGCCGTTCATGGCACTCAGGGCGCGGCTTCGGCCAGTGTTCGTGAAACAGTGGACGGCCTGACGCAGACTGTGATTCGCGCCTTGGTGCGTTCGCGCCCCAGTGGCGGAACCTTTCATATTGAAGACGTGCAAGACCAGGTGGAGTTGGCCCTGATGCGCGACGGGCACCACGAAATTGCCCGTGCGTATGTGCTCTACCGTGAAAAACGCACGCAGGAACGGGCGCGCCAGCCGCAAGCCGCGGCGCCCGAGGCAGCGTTGCTACATGTGACGGATGGCGGCCAAAAGGTGGCACTCGACCTGCGCCAGCTGCAGGCACTGATTGAAGCCTCCTGTGCCGACCTGGGCGCCGATGTCCAGGCCGCACCCATCGTGCAGGAGACCATGCGCAATCTGTACGACGGCGTGCCGATCGAGGAGGTCTACAAGGCCTCCATCTTGGCGGCCCGCACCCTGATTGAAAAAGATCCGGACTACACCTACGCCACCGCACGCCTGCTGATGCACACCATCCGCAAGGAAGTGCTGGGCGAAGAAGTCAGCCAGCAAGAAATGGCCAGCCGCTATGCCGAGTACTTTCCGGCGTTTATTGCCAAAGGAGTGCAGAACGAGTTGCTCGACGAGAAGCTGCAGCAGTTCGACCTGGCCCGGCTGGGCGCGGCACTCAAGCCCGCACGCGACCTGAAGTTTGACTACCTTGGGCTGCAGACCCTGTATGACCGCTACTTTTTGCACCTGCGCAAGCAGCGCATCGAGTTGCCGCAGGCCTTCTTCATGCGCGTGGCGATGGGGCTGTCGCTCAATGAAATTAACCGTGAAGAGCGGGCCATCGAGTTCTACGAAATCCTCTCATCGTTTGACTTCATGTCGAGCACGCCGACGCTGTTCAATGCCGGAACGCTGCGTTCGCAGCTGTCGTCGTGCTACCTAACCACGGTGGCCGATGACCTGGGCGGCATCTACGACGCCATCAAGGAAAACGCCCTGCTGTCTAAATTTGCCGGTGGCCTTGGCAACGACTGGACGCCGGTGCGCGCTTTGGGCGCCCATATCAAGGGAACCAACGGTGAATCCCAGGGCGTGGTGCCGTTCCTAAAAGTGGTCAACGATACCGCCGTAGCGGTCAACCAGGGCGGCAAGCGCAAGGGTGCGGTCTGCGCCTACCTGGAAACCTGGCACCTCGATATCGAGGAATTCCTGGAACTGCGCAAGAACACCGGCGATGACCGCCGGCGCACGCACGACATGAACACCGCCAACTGGATTCCCGACCTGTTCATGCGCCGCGTGATGGAAAAGGGTACCTGGACATTGTTTTCGCCCAACGACACGCCTGACCTGCACGACAAATTCGGCAAGGAATTCGAGACGCTTTACACGGCCTATGAAGCCAGGGCCGAACGCGGCGAGATCAAGCCCTCGCGTCAGCTCCAGGCCACCGACTTGTGGCGCAAGATGCTGTCCATGCTGTTCGAGACCGGCCATCCCTGGATCACCTTCAAGGATGCCTGCAATATTCGCTCACCGCAGCAGCACGCGGGTGTTGTGCACTCGTCCAACCTGTGCACCGAGATCACGCTCAACACCAGCGAGACCGAAACTGCCGTGTGCAACCTCGGCTCGGTCAACCTGGTCCAGCATTTGAAGGACGGCGCGGTCGACCATGACAAGCTGAAAAAAACCATCACCACCGCCATGCGCATGCTGGACAACGTGATCGACATCAACTACTACGCCGTCAAAAAAGCCCGCGACTCCAATATGCGGCACCGCCCGGTGGGTCTGGGAATCATGGGCTTCCAGGACTGCCTGTACGAGTTGCGTCTGCCTTACGCTTCACAGGCAGCGGTCGACTTTGCCGACCAGTCCATGGAAGCGGTCTGCTTCCACGCCTACTGGGCATCGACCGAGCTCGCCAAAGAGCGCGGCAAGTACGCCAGCTACAAGGGCTCGCTCTGGGATCAAGGCATTTTGCCGCTGGATACGCTGGACCTGCTGCTTGAGCAGCGCGGCGGTTATGTCGAAGTTGACCGCTCTGCCACGCTGGACTGGGAGGCGCTGCGCCAGAAGATCGCCAAGGACGGCATGCGCAATTCCAACTGCGTCGCCATTGCGCCGACCGCCACCATCTCCAACATCATCGGAGTGGACGCCTGCATCGAACCATGCTTTGGCAACCTCTCGGTGAAATCCAACCTGTCGGGCGAATTCACCGTGATCAACGGCTACCTGGTCAATGATCTGAAGCGCCTGGGGCTGTGGGACGACGTGATGGTGGTGGACCTCAAGCATTTTGACGGCTCGCTGCGCCCGATCGACCGCGTGCCACACGACATCAAGGCGCTTTACGCCACGGCATTTGAAGTGGAAACCTCGTGGATCGTGGAGGCGGCCGCGCGTCGCCAGAAATGGATTGACCAGGGGCAATCTCTCAATATCTACATGGCGGGCGCATCGGGCAAAAAGCTTGACGACACCTACAAGCTGGCTTGGGTGCGCGGGCTGAAAACCACTTACTACCTGCGCACCATGGGCGCCACGCACGCCGAAAAATCTACCGTGAAAGCGGGCAAGATGAACTCGGTTTCATCCGGCCCTGCAGCGGCAAGCGGCGCAATGACCGCGCTTGAGATGGCCGCAGCGACGGCGCATATGCAAATGATGGCGTCACCCGCAACCGATATCAAGTTCTGCGCGATCGACGATCCAGGTTGCGAGGCTTGCCAATAAAAAAATATCGAATCGTGCGATGAAAACCAGCGCACGATTCGATGCAATTGAGCAACACAAATTTGCAGCGATGTAAATGAACACTTTTCATTTTGTAGCGCTGCTTTCATAATCAGAAAATATTGGAACCTCTATGTTGACCTGGGACGAAGAAGTCAAACCATCGCCGCAAAACTCTCTCCCCAGTGGCCTGTCCAATAGCCGCTCGCCCGCGCATCCGCATCCTTCTTCCGCACTGCCTCAAGCCCCCCTGCATACGCTGCATGATGGCGCTTCCTTTGAATCTTTTGAAGCCCCCTACGCATCTCAAGCCGCTGCGAACAACGCATCCGCCGCGGCCGTACCGGTCAAGGCCCAGCGCGTCAAGGCTTCCGACAAACGCATCATCAACGGCCAGACCGACGTCAACCAGCTGGTGCCGTTCAAATACAAATGGGCCTGGGAAAAATACCTCGCAAGCTGCGCCAACCACTGGATGCCGCAGGAAGTGAACATGACGCGCGACATCGCGCTGTGGAAAGATCCAAACGGCCTGACCGAAGATGAGCGCCGCCTGGTCAAGCGCAACCTGGGTTTCTTCGTCACCGCCGATTCGCTCGCCGCCAACAACATCGTGCTGGGAACCTACCGCCACATCACGGCGCCCGAATGCCGCCAGTTCCTGTTGCGTCAGGCTTTTGAAGAAGCCATCCATACCCATGCTTACCAGTACATCACCGAGTCGCTGGGCCTGGACGAGGCGGAGATCTTCAATGCTTACAACGAAGTGCAGTCGATCCGGGACAAAGACCAGTTCTTGATTCCTTTCATTGAGGTGATTTCCGACCCCCACTTCAAGACCGGCACCCCCGAAACTGACCAGACCCTGCTCAAGTCTTTGATTGTGTTTGCCTGCCTGATGGAAGGCCTGTTCTTCTATGTGGGTTTCACGCAGATTCTTGCGCTGGGGCGCCAGAACAAGATGACAGGCGCGGCCGAGCAGTACCAGTACATCCTTCGCGATGAATCCATGCACTGCAATTTCGGCATCGATCTGATCAACCAGCTTAAGCTGGAGAATCCGCATTTGTGGACGGCAGAGTTCAAGGCCGAGATCAAGGCTTTGTTCATGAAAGCCGTTGAACTCGAGTACCGCTACGCCGAGGACACCATGCCGCGCGGCGTGCTGGGCCTTAATGCATCCATGTTCAAAGGCTACCTGCGCTACATCGCTAATCGCCGCGCCACGCAAATTGGACTTGAAACTCTCTTCCCTAACGAGGAGAATCCGTTCCCGTGGATGAGCGAAATGATCGACCTAAAAAAGGAACGTAATTTTTTTGAAACCCGCGTGATCGAATACCAGTCCGGTGGTGCTCTTTCCTGGGATTGAACGACAAAAGATTCGTACAAAAATGACTTCAAGAATTGCAATGACCAGTGACAGCACCGCAGAGTGCGCGTTGGGCTTTGCTCCTGTGTTCGCGGCGCTGGGCCCGGTTAAGCCGTCCGCCCAACGCCGTGAATCGCTTCGCGTACTCCAAACGTGAAGTGCTCTTTGCAACGTGATCAAGGAGAAAACTATGGCAACTGCGAAAAAATCTGCGGCTAAAAAAGCTGCTCCAAAGAAAGCGCCGGCTAAAAAAGTAGCGGCTAAAAAGGCGCCGGCTAAAAAATTGGCCGCCAAAAGAGCGCCAGCGAAAAAAGTAGCGGTTAAAAAGGCGCCAGCGAAAAAGGCTCCGGCCAAAAAGGCGCCAGCTAAAAAAGTAACGGCTAAAAAAGTAGCAGCGAAAAAGGTGCCAGCGAAAAAAGCCCCGGCAAAGAAAGTAGCGACTAAAAAAGTAGCAGCCAAGAAGCCGGCTGCCAAAAAAGCGGCGGCGAAAAAGCCTGCTACAAAAAAAGTAGCAAAGAAAGCAGCGGCGAAGAAACCAGCTGCGAAAAAGCCCGCTGCAAAAAAAGCCGCGAAAAAGCCCGCTGCGAAGAAAGCCGCGAAGAAACCCGCTGCGAATGCAGCAGCTGTTGTGACAGCGCCTGCCGCTCAGACGACGCTGAACCCGCAGGCTGCCTGGCCGTTTCCTACAGCCAGCAAGCCGTAAACAGCACGGCCTTTCGGCCTCAAGCCCGATGTCGCAAGATGTCGGGCTTTTTTACTTCTGTCTTCGGCCGTCACGCTGGAAACGGCCGCTGACTGCTTGTCCGGAAAATAGGCCGCATCGGGATGGATCGCGGGAATTTTCCCGGTCAGGAGCTGTTTGCTATAATTTTAATAGCTACTAACGCCCGCCAGCTATGGGCTATCCCTTAATTTGAGCAGAACTCAGGGTGTAATTCTGACCGCCGCGGCTGGCGATCTTGTGCGCGCCCACCCGGTTGCCCAAAGCCGCGCAGCGGACCAGCGGCCAGCCCTGCTCCAGACCGTAAAGCAGCGCGCCGCGAAAGGCGTCGCCACAACCGGTCGGATCGACCACCGCCTCGGCCTTGACCGGTGCCACCAGGGTCTTCGCACCATCCAGCCAAACCTCGCACCCCTCTGCCCCTAGTGTCACCACCAGGCCCCGAACCTGCCGGGACAGCTGCTCGCTCGACAGGCCAGTGCGCTCGCTCAGCATGCGCGCTTCGTAATCGTTGACCGTCACCCAGCTTGCCAGCTCAACAAAATGAGCGAGCTCCTTGCCGTCAAACATCGGCAGACCCTGACCCGGGTCAAATACAAAGGGAATGCCGGCGGCCTTGAACTGTTCGGCGTGCTGCAGCATGGCATCGCGCCCGTCGGGCGAGATCATCCCCAGCTTGATATCGCTGCGCGCCGCTATTTGGGTGAGGTGGGCCTGCATCATCGCGCCCGGGTGAAAGGCGGTGATCTGGTTGTTGTCGCGGTCCGTCATGATCATGGCCTGCGCGGTATAGGTATCAGCGACGGAACGGACAAACTCGGTGCTCATGCCCAGTGTTTTCAGGCGCTCGACATAGTCAGCGCCGTCGCTGCCCACCGTGGCCATGGGCAAGGGCGTACCGCCCAACTGCTGCAGGCTGTAAGCGATATTTCCGGCACAGCCCCCGAATTCGCGGCGCAGCGCGGGGACCAGAAAAGATACGTTGAGGATGTGCAGCTGGTCGGGCAGGATCTGCTCGGAAAATCGGCCCTCAAAAGTCATGATGGTGTCAAACGCCAGGGAACCACAAATCACAGCAGACATTCAGTTCTCGATTCTGTCAAGGGTAAAAAGCAAGGACGCGGTAGCCGGCAACCCGCAATGGCGCAGCTGACGCGGAAGATGGCAGCGACGCCACGTTGGCGAGGCCGCCGTCGGCTGAAACTTTCATGATCACGGCGCTGGCCAGCTCGGAGTGGGCGGCCAGTGTGCCGGTACTGGCTCCAAACAACGCTGGCGCCAACACCCGGCGCACCAGCGCCTGGTCCTGGGCATCGGTTAGGGTCACCTCCAAAGAAGGCATTTCCAGAGCTGCCGCGGCGGTATTCTTGAGTGAAAAATTAAGGCGATACGCATCCGGGCCGAGTCGGTTAAAGCTGGAGCTGTCGATCACCAACGATTCGATATGGCGCGGCGGCCGAATTTCGCAACCCAATACGCTGCAAAGTGTTTGCAGCAGCGGTGTGAAGCGTGGATCGCGCGCCGCCAAAGTGTCTTTTTGCTGGGTTACCCATTGCAGCGCCAGCAAGGCCAGCAACAGCACAGACAACGCCGCCAACGAGCGCCGAGCCGGCGGCTGTGTCCAAAAAGCTTTGCGACGCGCTTCACGAACAAAGGAAACATCGGGCAGGGCATCAAAATCACTGCTTTCAACGGCCATTGCTTGGGCCGCCGCTACTCGGGCCTGCGCCACGACCGGGGTCGCCAGATCGGAGTCATCCAGGGTCGCGGTGTGGACTAGCTCCTGCAGGCGCGGCGGCAGGTCGCCCGGCGCCGCGCTGGTCTCCCGCCCGGACTGCGCCTTTTCTTGCGCGCCGCCCTGTTGCGCCAGCTGCCAGCTTGCCAGGTCAAAATCGCCGGCGCTGTCTGGTGCATTATCGGGTTCGGACAGCGCAGGCTTCAGCAGTACCAGCTCCACCAGCGAGGGGGCCGGTGCAAGAATCGACTTCTGCGGCGCCTGCGCTTCTGCGCTGTTTTGCCAGCGTGACGCCTGCGCAACTTCCTGCTCATCGGCGTCAGGCGCCAGGGCCGCTGGCTCAAGCAAGGCGGATTCGCGTTGCAGCAGGTGCGTCGCGGCATCAAACACTTCAGCGCAATGCCCGCATCGCACCCAGCCTTGCGAGACTTTGAGTTGATCGGCCACGACTTTGAACATCGTGCCGCAAGCGGGGCAGCGCGTAAGCAGGCTCATTTAGCGCTGTATTGTAGGGGCTCGTTGCCACCAGACCGGACTGGAAAGCAACCCCGCGCGCGGCGGTCAGGCTTGCTCCAGTACGCGCTCACAAGTCCGCGGTCATCAGTATCCAGCCGTCTTCCTCGTTGTGCACCTGAAGCTGGCAATAAGGCGCGTAGGCGGCTTTGAGCTCATCGGCCTGACGCGCCAAAATGCCTGCAAGCACCAGATGGCCACCCTTTTCCACATGCGCGCAGAGCAGCGGCGCCAGCACGCGCAAAGGCGTTGCCAAAATGTTGGCGAGCACCGTGTTGTAGCCACCGACCGCCTTGTCGGGCAAGCCGGCCTGCACGCGCACATGGTTGGCCTCAGCATTGGCACGGGTTGATGTCACCGCCGCCTCGTCAATATCGACGGCGTCGATGTCCGACGCACCATACTTGGCAGCGCCAATCGCCAAAATGCCCGAGCCGCAACCGTAGTCGAGCACACGCCCGAGCGAATTGCCGGCGGCACTCTGGCCGGCAATCCACTGCAGGCACATGCGCGTGGTGGGGTGGGTGCCGGTGCCAAAGGCCAGACCGGGGTCAAGCCGTATTACCTGCCTGGCCTGCGCCGGTGGCTCATGCCAGGTTGGCACAATCCAGAATTCGGGTGTGATCTCAACCGGGGTGAACTGCGATTGCGTCAGCCGCACCCAATCCTGTTCGGGCACGGCCTGAATCACGACCAGCTGGCAAGCGGCAAAAAAATCCTGCGCTGCCAGCAAAGCGGCGGCATCGCGCGCCAGGGTCTCGGAGGCAAACAGGGACACCACGCGCGAGCGCTCCCAGCCGGCTTGGGGCGGCGGCATGCCGGGCTCGCCAAACAGGGCCTGCTCGGCCGGCGTCTGGGCGTCGGCATCTTCCACCGACACGCTGAGCGCGTCCAGCGCCTCCAGCGCCTCACTGAGCGTTTCCACTTCGTGGACCGGCGCCAGCAAAATGAGTTCGTACAGACTCATAGTCCCTGCCCTGCGTGCGCAGGGAGCCTCTGCATGACCCGCATCGGGCCGCTTGCCAAATAAATCACTGCCTAGCGTTGACGCTTGGACAGCCACTCTTCAAGGTAGTGGATGTTGGTGCCGCCGTCCATGAACTTCGCATCGACCATCAGCTCGCGGTGCAGCGCGATATTGGTGTTGATGCCTTCGACCACGGTTTCGGCCAGCGCGGTGCGCATGCGCGCCAGCGCCTGCTCGCGGGTATCGCCGTGAACAATGATCTTGCCGATCATCGAGTCGTAATTGGGCGGCACGAAGTAGTTGGCGTAGATGTGCGAATCGACCCGCACCCCGGGGCCGCCCGGCGTATGCCAGGTCGTGATGCGTCCCGGCGAAGGGATGAACTTGTACGGGTCTTCGGCGTTGATGCGGCATTCAATCGAATGGCCCTTCAACTGGATGTCACGCTGGACAAAGGGCAGTCTTTCGCCGGCCGCCACCATGATCTGCGTTCTCACGATATCCACACCGGTGATCCACTCCGTCACCGGATGCTCCACTTGGACGCGGGTATTCATCTCGATGAAGTAGAACTCGCCGTTCTCAAAAAGAAACTCGAAGGTGCCGGCACCCCGGTAGCCGATTTTCTTGACGGCCGCCACGCAGCGCTCGCCGATTCGTTCGATCAGCTTGCGCGCAATGCCCGGCGCCGGCGCTTCTTCGATAACCTTTTGGTGGCGGCGCTGCATGGAGCAGTCGCGCTCACCAAGCCAGACCGCGTTTTTATGCTGGTCGGCCATGATCTGGATTTCGATATGCCGCGGATTCTGCAGGAATTTCTCCATGTAGACCTCGGGATTGCCGAAGGCCGCGCCGGCTTCGGCCTTGGTGGTCTGCACCGCATGCAACAGCGCCGCCTCGGTGTGCACCACGCGCATGCCGCGGCCGCCGCCGCCGCCAGCGGCCTTGATGATGACGGGATAACCGACCTGCTTGGCGGTGCGCTTGATGATCGCCGCGTCATCGGGCAGCGCGCCCTCCGAGCCCGGTACGCAGGGCACACCGGCCTTGATCATGGTTTGTTTGGCCGATACCTTGTCGCCCATGGTGCGGATCGACTCAGGCGACGGGCCGATGAACTTGAAACCGCTTTTTTCAACGCGTTCGGCAAAATCGGCGTTTTCGCTCAGGAAACCATAGCCCGGGTGAATCGCTTCCGAGTCAGTGACCTCGGCCGCCGAAATAATGGCCGGCATGTTGAGGTAGCTCAGGCTTGACGCTGCCGGCCCTATGCACACCGCCTCGTCGGCCAGCTTGATGTATTTCGCCTCGCGGTCCGCTTCGGAATACACCATCACGGCCTTGACGCCGAGCTCCCGGCAGGCGCGCTGGATGCGCAGCGCAATCTCGCCGCGGTTAGCTATCAGTATTTTTTTAAACATTCGTCGAAGAACTTGGTCTGGCCGGATCGGCTGATCGGTTATCTGACAGTGGGCAACAGCGCCGCTTAGTTACTCAATTACTCAATAAGGAAGAGGGGCTGCCCATATTCCACGGCCTGGCCATTTTCGGAAAGGATTTTGGTGACGGTACCTGACTTGTCGGCCTCGATCTCGTTGAGAATTTTCATGGCTTCGATGATGCAGATGGTTTCGCCTTCGCGGATCACGCTGCCGACCTCAACATAAGCTTTGGCGCCAGGGCTGGCGGAGCGGTAAAAAGTACCGACCATGGGCGACTTGACGGCGTGGCCGGCAGGAACAAGCGCTGCAGCGTCGGCCGCCGGCACTGCCGACAGCGCTGTCGCTTGCGGAGCAAGTGCTATGGGGGCGGCAGCTTGCTGCATGACGAGAGGAGCTCCGCTGGACTTGACAATGCGTACCTTGCCTTCAGCTTCGGTAATTTCCAGTTCGGACACATTGGACTCTGAAACAAGATCAATCAGTGTCTTGAGTTTTCTTAAATCCATAAATTCTTTCCAACAACGGTGGCCTGGCTAGCGCGAGGAATTCTGCGCGCACCTTCTGAAAATGTGGGGAGACCGGCACGAGCACCAATCTTCCTTCTTTTTTCGCTTACTCTCTGCTTTTACGCTCTAAAGCGCTCAAAGGCTAATCATTTGGCGCGGCAACCGACAGGTTGACGCGTGAAAAAGCAGAGTGTACCCCAAGCCAAAGCGCCTCTAGTGCCTGCGTGTGAAGCACTTGCCAGTGGAAATAGCCCACTCTTTATGTAAGAAATAAATGCGAATAAGCACAAAATGCTACATTTTGAAGCGTTTTGGCTACTGATGACAAAACCCGTGCGGGTGGATTCAAAAGCTACTTGAGCTGCGCCCAAAGCCCGAGATCCTCGGGTTTGATTTTGCCGACCTTGCGGTAAAGGAGCCGACCAGAAGCGCCAAATACCACCGAATACGGCAGGCCGCCCGCCAGATTGCCCAGCGTCTTGCTTAACTCGGCGCCTTGCAGGCCCGCCATGCCGACCGGAAAATTCAGCGGCTTGGTCTCCAGCCAAGCACGCACGGCGCTCGGCTGATCGACCGCCAGGCCTACTACCTGCCAGTTCTTGTCCTTGTTTTCCTGATAAAAGTAATCCAGCAAAGGCAGCTCCTCGATGCAAGGAGGGCACCAGGTGGCCCAGAAATTCACCAGCAACCGCTTGCCGTGAAAGCTGCGCATGGGCAGTGGTTTGCCGTCCGGCGTGTCAAAGCTCAGGCTCCAGAACGTTTCGGCGGCAGCAGCGTCGCCGGCTGAGACCGCCGTGTCTGCGCCCGCCGCTGGCGCCACGGCGCTGACCTCGCCGCGCAGCGCATGCGGCTGAAATTTCCACCACGCCGCCCCGGCGCCAGCCAGGCCGGCTGCAGCGGCGACGCCGCCATAAAGCATATTTCTGCGATTCAAGTTTCAGACTCCAAAGGGATAAAGAGCAATTTTTGCACGGCGGCCAGGTCGCCGCGCGGCGCGCGGCCCTTGCCATCGGGTCGCAAGGCACCACGCAAGTCGTCGTGATCGTAGACCATCAAATGCACGCCAACCGTTTCGTTCAGGGCTTGGCAGACGCTGCGCAGGCTGAGCGCCTCCACACTGCCGCCGGTAAAGCCCGTAACGGTGCGCGGCTCGTAAACCACGTTGTGCTCGATCAAGGCGATTTCGGCCGACTTCGGGTCGTCGCAAAACAGCTGGATATAGATATCTGACAGCCGCGTCGCCGTGCCATGCCAGACGGCGCCGCCCAGGTAAGGCCGGAACTGGCTCAGGCGCTCCATCCATAGCAGCGCCACAGCGCGCAAGGCCGCCAATTCGGCGGGTTGGGTGTCCGCGCAAAACAGCGCAATATATTCATGCACGGCGTCTTCCAGCGCATCGTTGCCGGGCAGTTCGGTGCGCGCAGGCAAGCCCATCTGTTTGACCGCACGGCGCTTTGCCGGACCGTATTCCAGCCCTTCTTCGACCACCAGCGCAGCGGCGGTGGCGGAAATTTCGGATTTCAGGGTGTGTGGGTTCAAGGTATGGAGTCGGTATGTGGGCACAGGAGAGTGAGCAAGGGCGGCCCAAAAGCTTTGTTTTCCGTTAGGTTCACGCCGGCGTACAAAGTTCACGCTCCGCAAATTTGCTATTGAATCAGGAGCGCGTTACGCCCGTAAATACCGGGCAATCAACCTATTTTGCTTGAAAACTCGGTAAAACTTCAGCATCGTTGCTGGCCGGCTCACTGAGTGCCCTGCCTAGAATACACCCCCATGCACATACATATTCTGGGAATTTGCGGCAGCTTTATGGGAGGGCTAGCCGCCTTGGCGCGCGAGACCGGACACCAGGTTACAGGGTGCGACAGCGCCGTTTACCCACCCATGAGTGACCAGCTGCGGGCTTTGGACATTGAACTGACAGAAGGCTACAGCGCCGACCAGCTGGACCAAGCCGGCTTTGCGCCCGACATGTTTGTGGTCGGAAATGTCGTGTCGCGCGCCCATCAGGCCGACGGCAGCGCCAGATACGAGTTGATGGAAGCCATTTTGAACCGTGGCCTGCCCTACACCAGCGGCCCGCAATGGCTGGCCGAGCATGTCTTGCACGGTCGCCATGTGTTGGCCGTGGCGGGTACCCACGGCAAAACCACCACCACCGCCATGCTGGCCTGGATTCTGGAAAGCGCGGGCCTGCGGCCCGGTTTTCTGGTCGGCGGCGTGCCACTCAACTTTGGCGTGTCGGCCCGCCTGGGGAAAGGGGGTAAAGGGGGCAAAGGCAACACCTTTGTGATTGAAGCCGACGAGTACGACACCGCGTTCTTCGACAAACGCAGCAAGTTCCTGCATTACCGGCCGCGCACCGCCATCTTGAACAACCTGGAGTTTGACCACGCCGACATTTTTGACGACCTGGCGGCGATCGAGCGGCAATTTCATCACTTAGTGCGCACCGTGCCTTCGGAAGGCCGGGTCGTCGTGAATGCCTGCGACGAAAGCCTGCGCCGCGTACTGGCGCAAGGCTGCTGGAGTGAGCAGGTACTCTTCGGCAGCAGCCCGCTGAACCACAGCGGCTTTACCGCCCAGGGCGAGCCGAGCGACTTCAAGGTGCTGAAGGCCGGTCGCCCCGTGGCGCGTGTGCAGTGGGCCATCAGCGGCCTGCACAACCAGCTCAATGCCCTGGCCGCCATCGCCGCAGCCGAGCATGTGGGGGTAGCCCCCGAGCTGGCAGCGCGGGCACTGGCCGAATTCCAGAACGTCAAGCGCCGCATGGAAGTGCGTGGCGTCGTCCACGTCCACGATCACGTCCATGGCGCAGGCTCAAGCGAGGGCGACATCACCGTGTACGACGATTTTGCACATCACCCGACGGCCATCCACACCACGCTCGACGGCCTGCGTCGCCAGCTCGACGGCAAAGGGGAAACCGGCGCGCGCATCCTGGCCATCTTCGAGCCGCGCAGCAACACCATGAAGCTGGGCACCATGACAGCGCAGTTGCCCTGGAGCCTGGAGCGCGCCGACCTGGCTTTTTGCCATGCCGGCGGACTCGACTGGGATGCCAGGGCCGCCCTCGCCCCCATGGGCGCGCGCGCCCAGGTGGCGGACAGCCTGGAGCAGCTGCTGGCGCAGGTCAAAGCGGCGGCCCGGCCCGGCGATCATTTGCTGTGCATGAGCAATGGCGGATTTGGCGGCATTCACGCCAAGCTGCTGCAAGCGCTGAAATCCTGAAACGGCAAGCGGCGCCTGTTTGCTATTAAATTAGTAGCTGCTTGCGTCCGTGGATATTGGGCTAGAGGCAAACAACGCGTTAAAAACAGGTCAGTTTAAGCCAGCGCAGCCTGACCCGACCGCACGCTCAATCACAGCGCGGCCCGGATGACGCCTTTACTGTTCGGCTTGCGTCGCTTCCTGCATGTGCGCCATGGCGGCGCGCATCACGGCGTCGACGGGATCGAGCGATTCATCAAGCGACTCATCAACCTCCAGCGGCTTGCCAAAAACGTCCTCCATCATGGCGCGCATGCCGGCGGCAGCGGCCTGGTCCTTCTCACCCAAGCTGTGCCGGCTGCGCTTGTAGTGCAGCGCCCGCATGGACTCATCGCCGTTCGCGACCAGCGCCGCGCATAAACCACAAAGAATTTCTAGGGCGGTGCGCTTTTGCGCGAGGCGCAGGTCTTTGTCCTGCAGCCGCTCATCCAGCCACAGCGCCATGCTGCGCATCAGCGCCTGGAAACGCTCACGCAGCGGCGTGAGCGTGGCATTGAAGAGCGGGCGATGCAGATCGGCCAGGGCCTGCACGTCGGCGATCTGCCCTTTCAGCTTGCCAATGCGCGCCAGCAGCCGATTAAAGCGCTGCTGGGCGGGGGAAAAGGCGCGAGTCCCTGGCCCCGAGACAGAAAAGCCATGCCGGTTGCGCTGCCGGCCCCGGCAGACGCTGCGAGTGGCTGACTGGCAAACAGGTCGGGTTGAGCTTTCACGGCGTGTCAAAGCGGTTGAGTGGTTGAGTGGTTGAGTGGTTGAGTGGTTGAGTGGTTGAGTGGTTGAAAATATCACTCTGGCTGCAGGAGCGGCCAAGAGGCAGGCAGCAGCGGCGTTAATTGCGTAGCTATAGAAGAACAACGCAGCACTCTTGGTCGTTCCAGACCAAGGGCGGCAGCAGCTCGCCGGCGGCATCCACAGGGCCTAAAGTGCTATTATTTTTATAGCTGCTTGCGCCCGTATTTATTGGGCTATAGGCCTTTTTTACACTCAAATAAACTCAAACTGCCGACCCTGACGGCTCGTGCGGCTGGCCGTCTTTAGTAGCTGATGCTCAGCGTGTCGACGTCAATCTGCACCAACGGCTTGGCCAGCGCGGCGCTGGCGGCGCGGGCGAACGCCTGCGCCCACTGGGTCTCGGCAAACTTGGCCGGGCCGGCGGCCTGCGCCACCACCATCACCTTGTCGGCCGTCAGCAGTTTGCCGGTGGCCCGCAGCGGCTCGCAACCCATCTGGGTGAACTGCTCATCAAGCCACTTGCGTGCCTCGTCGTGCGGCATGGGCTGGACTTCATTGAGGTCTATCCGCACCGGCGGGCTGTTTTTAAATGTCACACTGACTTCGCTGCGCATGGCTTGCTCCAGAGGGGTAAATGATGAAGACTTGACGCCCATGTTAGGCCACTTGCAGGGCCCGGCGCGCCAGCACGGCGGCCGACAAGGAATCGAGCAGCGTCAGCGAATCGTCCCAGCCGAGGCAGGCGTCGGTGATGCTTTTGCCGTAGGCCAGCGCCTTGGCGTTGTCCTTGCCCGCAGTGAACTTTTGCGCGCCGGCGCTCAGATGGCTTTCCACCATCACGCCGAACACCTGGCGCGAACCAGCAGCCAGCTGCGCCGCGACGTCGCGCGCCACCTCGAGCTGCTTTTCATGCTGCTTGGAACTGTTGGCATGGCTGCAATCGACCATCAAAGTGGCAGGCAAGCTGGCGGCTTCGAGGTCCTTGCAGGCTGCGGCCACGCTGGCAGCGTCGTAATTGGGGGCTTTGCCGCCGCGCAAAATGACGTGGCAGTCCTGGTTGCCCCTGGTTTGCACAATCGCGACCTGGCCGTTTTTATGCACCGACAAAAAGTGGTGACCGCGCGCCGCTGCCTGGATCGCGTCGGTGGCGATGCGGATATTGCCGTCGGTGCCGTTCTTGAAGCCGATCGGTGCCGACAGACCAGACGCCAGTTCACGGTGCACCTGGCTTTCGGTGGTGCGCGCGCCAATCGCCCCCCAGGAGATCAGATCGCCGATGTACTGCGGGGAAATCACGTCGAGAAACTCGCTTCCCGCCGGCAGGCCCAGGCGATTGATGTCGATCAGCAGCTGACGCGCAATGCGCAGGCCTTCGTCGATGCGAAAGCTTTCATCGAGGTAAGGGTCGTTGATCAGCCCTTTCCAGCCCACGGTCGTGCGCGGCTTTTCAAAGTACACGCGCATGACGATTTCCAGCGTGCCGGCGTACTTCTTGCGCTGCTCGGCCAGGCCGCGCGCATAGTCCAGCGCGGCCATCGGGTCATGAATGGAGCACGGACCGATCACCACCAGCAGGCGGTCATCGCTGCCCGCGATGATGTGGTGGATGCTTTTCCGGGTCCGGGTAATCAGCGATTCCTCGGCGGTTCCGCGAATCGGGAAGAAGCGGATGAGATGCTCGGGAGGGGGTAACACGGTGATGTCCTTGATGCGTTCGTCGTCGGTCTCGCTGGTTTTGTCGACGCTCGCATGCCAGCTGTCGCTGGCGGGGTTGGCCGAAGTGGCTTTGGCATTCATCTCATGCTTCCTTTTAAAAGTTTCAGGCAATTTCAATAAGTCAATTTACGCTAAACAAATTTTCAAATCGGCAAAAAAAAACCGCCGGGAGTCCGGCGGTTTTTTGAGATTTGTTGCGTTTTTTTCAGGTTACGCGAATGTCTCTCTACCGCCGAAAGCGCTTGAGAACCAGAAGTAACCAAAATAAAGTTTCGCGGAAGTCATTGAGGTCAATGTAACACAGCGCAAAAATGATTCTGGCGCCCTCAACGAAAGGCCGTGCCTTTCTTCACGACAGGCGCGTCGAAATAGGCGGACATATCCGGCACCCGCCGCGCGTCAAAAATGGCTGCATCTTGTTGACGCGCGGCTTCCTCAAGCCATTGACCTGCGCTAACTCAGCCTCTGCTCAACCTCGGGAAAGTCCTAGGGCGATCCTCGGTTGGCCTGTGTGACAGTTCGGTTGTCGGACAATGTTTTTGACGAAGGAGAGCAGCTATCAACCGGTCTGTCTTGCTTGCGCTGCGTCGTCACGTTGCGGGTATGCCATGAGCGTCCACGCTGTCGCCGAGGCGAAACCTGTTGCCATGGCGCCGTTTGAGCGCGTCAAGGTCATGCCGGCCTACAAGGCGGTCTGCACTGTGGTGGAGCAGCGCATCGTGCGCGGCGAACTCAAACCCGGCACCCAGCTGCCAACCGAGCTGGATCTGGCGCAGCAGTTTGGCGTTAACCGTTCTACTGTGCGCGAGGCGATACGCCAGCTGGAGCAGGAAGGGCTGGTCGAGCGGCGCGGCTCCAAACGCCTTCACGTCACCATGCCGGGGGTCTATGACGCAGCACCCAGGGCGGCGCGCGCGCTGCTGCTGCATCAAGTGACTTTTGAGGAACTTTGGCAGGTGGCGCTGGTGCTGGAGCCCCAGGCGGCACGGCTGGCCGCTGCAGCCGCAGCGCCCGCAGACTTGCAGGAACTGCAAGAGGCAGTGGACCGGCTCTGCGCGCATGACAAGTGTGAGGAATCGCTGCAATCGCACGCCGAGCTCGACATCGAATTTCACGCGCTGGTGGCGCGCATATCCGGCAATCGCGTATTGATGCTAGCGCGCGAGCCCATCAACCTGCTGTACCGGCCATCGCTGATCCGGCTGCAGCAGGCGCTGCCACAAATGAAGCGGCGCAACCTCGAAGCGCACAAGCGCATCGTGCGGGCCATCGCGGCGCACGACGCCGACCAGGCGTACGAGTGGACGCGCAAGCACCTGATCGATTTTCAGCGCGGCTATGCGTTGGCGCGCATTCCGATGAACACCCCACTGCAAGCGTACGACACCCAATAAGAAGCGTTCAAATCCACAGCATTGCAGCGACGCTGCATTTAATTAAAGGAGACTTTCGATGAAACTGCCTTCCAACCTGGTTTTTGTGTCCACGCACCCGGCCTGGCGCAGCGCCTGCGTCGTCGCCGCCGTCTCGCTGGCAACGCTGCCGGCGTTGGCACAAGAGACCTTCAAGATTGGCGTCGTCAGCTTCCTGTCGGGCCAGGCCGCCGAGAGTTTTGGCGTGCCGGCCGTCAACGGCGCCAAGGTACTGGTGGACGCCTTCAACAAGGGACAGGCGCCCGCCCCCTACAACAAGGTGGGCTTCGGCGGCATGAAGATCGAAGCCGTTTATGTCGACGAGGCCGGCGGCGCGACCAAGCAGGTTCAGGAGCTGCGCAACCTCTACGAGCGCGAAAAAGTCGATGCCGTGGTCGGCTACGTCAGCTCGGGCGACTGCTTGGCCGTCGCTCCGGTCGCCGAGGAGATGAAGAAGTTCCTGATCCTTTACGACTGCGGCACGCCGCGTATTTTTGAAGACGGCAAATACAACTACGTATTTCGCACAGCAGCCCACGCAACCATGGACAACGTGGCGCTGGCGCGCTACCTGAAGGCGCGCAACGTCAAGGTACAGCGCTACAACATGATCAACCAGGACTACGCCTGGGGCCAGGACAGCAAAAAGGACTTCACGCTGGCGATGGACCAGCTCTACAAAGACGCCAAGCCTGATGCTGACCTTCTGCCAAAATTTGGCGCGGGCCAATACGGCACCGAGGTGTCGGTGTTGCTGAGCAAGCCGGCCGACATCCTGCATTCCAGCCTGTGGGGCGGCGATCTCCAGGCCTTCATCCTGCAAGCCAATGCGCGCGGCGTTTTCCAGACACAAACGCCGGTGTTTTCCGCCGCCGACCATGTGCTGCCCGGGCTGGGCGAGAAAATGCCGAATGGCGCGATCATTGGAGCGCGCGGCGCCTATGGCCTGATGGCGCCCAAGTCGGCGCTTAACGACTGGTGGTTTGACTTGTATCAGAAGGCCAACAACGTCTATCCGGTGCAAGCCCCGTACCGCATGGCGCAAGCGCTGCTGGGCTTGAAACAAGCGGCAGAAAAAGCCATGGCGGCCAACGGCGGCAAAAAGCCCACGCATGAACAGCTGGCAGCGGCGCTCAAGGGCAGCAACTGGGCATCCCCGGCAGGCAACATCCGTATGGCCTTGGGCGACGGCAACCAGGCGATTCAGGAAACCGCGATTGGCAAGACGCGCTGGGACGCCGGCAAGAAAATGGTGCTACTTGACGACATTCAGCGCTTTCCGGCCGAGTGCGTGAATCCGCCGGCCAACATGAAGAGCGAGGACTGGCTGAAAGCCGGCTTCCCAGGGGCCAAGTGCTGAGCGCGCACGCGACGCGTTGACGCACTACCCATCATGAACTTGCTGACCACCATCCTGTTCGACGGGATCACCTACGCCTCCTGGCTGTTCATCGTGGCGCTGGGCCTGACGCTGGTTTTCGGGGTGCTGAAAATCCTGAATATCGCGCATGGCAGCTTCTACGCGGTAGGCGCCTACGCGGGCGCCAGCCTGGTCACCTGGCTGCTGGCGCTGAAGTTCTCGCCAGCCCTGAGCGTGGTGGCGCTGGTTGCCGCTGCCGTGGCGGTGGCAGCCGTGCTGGCGCCGCTGACCGAACGCGGTTTGCTGCGCATGTTTTATGGCCGCGATGAGGTACTGCTGGTGCTGGTCACCTATGCGATGTTTCTCATGCTGGAAGACATCACCAAGCTGATCTGGGGCGTCAATCCCTACTATGTGTCCGACACCTACCAGGCCTTTGGCAACATCAAACTGGGCCAGCTCAGCTACGTCGGCTACGACGTGCTGCTGGTAGGGGTGGCGTTGGTCTGCGGCGGCGTCACCTGGTGGGTCCTCAACCGCACGCGCCAGGGCAAGATCGTCACGGCAGTGATTCACAGCCCCGAGGTGGCGGCGAGCATGGGCGTCAATGTGTCGCGCATCTACACCGGCGCCTTCACGGCGGGCGTGTTTCTGGCCGCACTGGGCGGCGCCCTTACCGCGCCCATGCTGTCGGTGCAACCGGGCTTGAGCGTGGGCGTGATTATTGTGAGCTTTGCCGTCGTCATCATCGGCGGCCTGGGCAGC
This sequence comes from Polaromonas sp., assembly GCF_012927455.1. GTDB lineage: Bacteria > Pseudomonadota > Gammaproteobacteria > Burkholderiales > Burkholderiaceae_C > Polaromonas. The sequence goes on from NZ_JABBPE010000008.1 coordinate 370,181, forward strand.
ATCGAGGGCGCGGCCATAGGCGCTTTGGTGGTCGGGCTGGCGCGCGCTGCGTCGGTACACATCTGGCCACCAGCCGAACTGTTCAGCGTTTATGTCGTGATGGCCGCCATTTTGGTGTTCAAGCCGCAGGGGCTGTTTCAGCGCATCCAGGCGCGCAAGATCTAACCGGAGGGATTACTGTGGCTGCGCCCTCCTTCCTCTTGCACTTCTTCTTTCTCTTTTAGGAGTCGATGTTGTCCAACCGTTCATTGAGGCGTGTGGCCATGACCAGCGCGGGCGCGCTGGCGCTGCTGCTGCTGGCTGGTTTCCTGGCGCCCAGGTGGCTGGTGTCGCTGGCCACCATGGCCCTGGCCAATGGCCTGGTGTCCATGGGTATTGTGGTCATGATGCGCAGCGGCGTTGTGCCTTTTGGGCAGGGTTTGGTGTTTGCCGCTGGCGGTTATGCGGCCGCGCTGGCGTTCAACAAGCTGGGCGTGACCGATGTGCTGGCGTTGAGCGCATTCGGCGGCGTAGCGGCCTTTTTGCTGGCGGCGCCGTTCGCGCCGCTACTGGCGCGCTACCGCGGCATCTTCTTTGCGATGCTGACGCTGGCGCTGTCCATGGTCTTGTATGGTGTGCTGGTCAAAACCGAAGCGCTGGGCGGCTCAGATGGCTTCAACGTGAGTCGGCCCAGCTTGTTCGGCCAGCGCGCGGTCGATGGCGGGACACCGCTACTGCTGTGGTGCGTGACCGCCACCATCACCTGCGTGCTGGCTGCGCTGGTGCGCCTGTATTGCGACTCGGCGCGCGGACTGTTGTCGCTGGCCGTGCGTGAAAACGAGTTGCGCGTCGAATATCTCGGCATGTCAACGGCCAATCTGGTGGCCTGGAACTACGCGTTGGCGGCATTCCTCGGCGGCGTTGGCGGCGCCCTGGGCGTGCTGGCGTTGGGCCACATTGACCCGAGCTTCAGCTACTGGACCACCTCGGGCGAATTCGTCTTCGTGGCGATTCTGGCCGGCCACCACAGCGTGATCGCGGTGTTGACGGCCTCGTTTTTGCTGGAGCTGGTGCGCTCATTTTCAAGCGCTTATTTTCCCAACACCTGGCAACTGGTGCTGGGCCTGTTCTTGCTGTTGGTGATTCGCTTTCTGCCCGATGGCCTGGGGTCACTGTCGGATCGCCTGCGGCCGCTACGCCGGGCCGCAATACGACGTGACATGACATGACGACCAACCATCCGACCCCCTTGCCCCACTTTCCCGCGCTAGCCGTGCTGTCGGCCCGGCAGTTGCAGCGCAGCTTCGGCGCGGTGGTGGCTGCAGCCGATGTCAGCTTGGATATAGCGGCCGGTGAGCGGCTGTGTCTGATCGGCAGCAACGGCGCCGGCAAGACCACCTTTGTCAACATGATCACCGGCTACCTCAAACCCAGCGCGGGGCAGATTTTTCTGGCGGGCGAGGACATCACGGCGCTGACGCCGCGCGAGATCACGCGGCTGGGCGTGGCGCGCTCGTTCCAGATTCCGCAGCTGTGCCTGCATCTGTCGGTACTCGACAACCTGCTGGCCGCGCTGCACTGCAACCGCGGCAGCCGCCACTTCTTTCGCTCGGCGCGCGACGCTGCGTCACTGGCGCAATGCGCCGACCTGCTGGCGCGCTTTGGCCTGGCGGCCCACGCGCAGCGAATGGTGCGCGAGCTGCCCGGCGGCATTCGCAAATTGCTGGATATTGCCATGGCACTGACCGGGCAGCCCAGGGTGTTGCTGCTGGACGAGCCCACCAGCGGCGTCAGCGCCGACGAGAAATTCAGCACCATGGACACCGTCATGCAGGCCATCGAAAGCCGAAACGGCGAAGCACCGGTCGCCGTACTGTTCGTCGAGCATGACATGGACATCATGCAGCGCTACGCGACGCGGGTCGCGGCCTTCTACAGTGGCCGGGTCATCGCCGACGGCCCGCCCCGTGACGTGCTGAACGATTCCGACGTGCAGCGCTACGTAACCGGCTCAGCCCACCACGCCAGCGGAGCCAGCGCATGATCGATCTCGCAGCGGCCGAAGTGGCGATTCAAGACGTACAGGTGCTACGCGGTTTTTCCTTGCGCGTCGAGCCCGGCACCATGGTGGGCCTGATTGGCCGCAACGGCGCGGGCAAGACCACGGTGATGCGCACCATCATGGGCCACTTGCCGTTGCTGGCGGGCAGCCTGCGCCTGGGTGACGTCGACCTGGCTGGCACAGAACCGCACCAGCGCGCCGCGCTGGGCATTGGCTACATGCCGGAAGACCGCGGGTTGGTGCCGGAGCTGACGGTGGAGGAAAATATTTGTCTGCCGCTGTGGGTGTCACCGCAGCTGAAGCTCGTCGAGCGCCTCAAATTTGTCTACGACGTATTGCCCGAACTGCTGGAAATGCGCCAGCGCAAGGCCTTGCTGTTATCGGGCGGCCAGCAAAAGCTGGTGGCGCTGGCCAGGGCTCTGTCGGTAGGCACGCGCTTGCTGCTGCTCGACGAGCCTTTCGAGGGGGTAGCGCCCGCGCTGTCGCAGCGCCTGTCCGAGGTGGTAGGCGGTTTGCGCGGCAGCGGCGTGTCGGTGCTGATCAGTCAATCTGACCTGAACCACTCGCGCAGCCTGCTGGACGACGAGGTGGTGATAGAGCGCGGCGCCAACCTCGCCGTGGTGACCTCATGAACGATTCGGTCGGCAACTGCGGCAGCAAGCCGTTTGTCTCGACGCCCGGCGCGCCATGGGCAAGCGCGCTGCTGCGTGAGGAGCGCCATTTCGGCGACCGGCTGCTGCGCTGCTTTGCCGAGCGCCCGCGCCACCTGCCGCAGATGCTGCAAGAGGCCCACGCGCGCGACCCGCAAGCCGCTGCGCTGGCGGACGGGGCGCGGCGCTGGAACTGGGCCGCGCTGCGCGACGACAGCGGCCGGCTTGCGCACACGCTGGCGCAACTGGGCGTGGCGGCAGGCGACCGGGTGGCGCTGCTGCTGGGCAACCGCGCGGAATTCGTGATCGCCACCCATGCCGTGCTGCGCCTGGGCGCCGTGCTGGTGCCGATAAGCATTCGGGAAGCCGCGCCGGGCGTCGCTTTCGTCGTGAACCAGTGCCGCGCCACAGCGGTACTGGCCGACGCGGGACTGGCGACGCTGGTGCCGGAGCGCCTGGACGATGGTCAAGCCTTGCAGCGCATCTGCGTTGGCGAAGGCGCGGCGGCGCCTGACGGGTGGCTGTCGTGGCACGCCATGGTTGCGACCCAACAGGGCACCCCCTTTGAGGACGCCGCACCCGCAGAAGACGACGCCGCGGTGATCCTCTACACCTCGGGCACCACCGGCCGGCCCAAGGGCGCGGTGTTGACGCATTTAAACCTGCTGCATTCGGTGCTGCATTACCGTCACGCCCTGGGGCTGCGTCCAGATGATCGCGCGCTACTGGCGGTGCCGGCTTCGCATGTGACCGGGCTGGTCGCCATCGTACTGGCAATGGCCGGCGTCGGCGGCGCCGTGGTCGTGCTGCGCGAGTTCAAGGCGGCCAGCTGCCTCGCGATGATTGAGCGTGAAAAGGTCAGCTACACACTGATGGTGCCTGCGATGTATGCGCTTTGCCTGCTGGAGCCGACATGGGCGCGCACCGATTTGAGCGGCTGGCGCCTAGCCGGTTTTGGCGGTGCGCCGATGCCGCCCGCCACGATTGACGCCCTGCGCCAGCACTGCACAGGCATCCGGCTGTTCAACGCCTATGGCGCCACCGAGACTACTTCGCCGGTCACGCTGACACCGCCCGGCGCCGCCCCGTTGGACGCCGTCGGTGTGGCGCTGCCCTGCGCCGACCTGCGGGTGGTGGACGATGACGGCCATGATCTGCCCGCTGGCCAAAGCGGCGAAATCTGGATCGCCGGCCCCATGGTAGTGCCACGCTACTGGGACAACCCGCAGGCTACGGCCGACGGCTTTGTGAACGGCTACTGGAAGTCCGGCGACATCGGCACGCTGGACGCGAATGGCTTTTTGCGTGTGCATGACCGCAAAAAAGACATGATCAACCGCGGTGGCTACAAAGTGTTTTCGGTGGAAGTCGAGAACTGCCTGCTGTCGCATCCGGCGGTGCGCGAGGCGGCGACGGTGGGCGTGCCCTGCCCTGTGCTGGGGGAGCGCATCCATGCCTTTGTCCATGCACCCAACATCGCCAGCACGGCGCAACTGCAAGCCGAATTGGTGGCGCTATGCCGTCAGCAGCTGGCCGACTACAAAACGCCTGACGCCTGGACTTGGCTGGACGAGCCCTTGCCACGCAATCCCAACGGCAAACTACTCAAACGCACCTTGCGGGATCTGGCTGTGGCGTCGCAAAAAGGGGCTTGAGCGCGGGCGCTCGCGCATCTGATCAGGGAACTTCCCTTTGAAGGCTGGTTCTCAGGCGGTGCCGCCCACGGTGAGGCCATCAATCCGCAAAGTCGGCTGGCCCACGCCTACCGGTACGCTCTGGCCTTCCTTGCCACAGGTGCCGACGCCGCTGTCAAGCTGCATGTCGTTGCCTATCATGGTGACGCGGGTCAACGCATCGGGGCCGTTGCCCACAATCGTGGCGCCCTTGACGGGATAAAGTATCTTGCCGTTCTCAACCCAGAAGGCTTCGCTGGCAGAAAACACAAACTTGCCCGAGGTGATGTCAACCTGGCCGCCGGCAAAGTTGGTGGCGTACAGGCCTTTTTTGATGCTGGCCACAATTTCCTCGGGCGCCTTGTCGCCACCCAGCATATAGGTGTTGGTCATGCGCGGCATCGGCACATGGGCGTAGCTTTCGCGCCGTCCATTGCCGGTAGGTTTGACTTTCATCAGGCGCGCATTGAGCGCGTCCTGAATGTAGCCTTTCAAAATGCCGTCCTCGATCAACACGTTGCGCTGGCTGGCATGGCCCTCGTCATCGACGTTCAGAGATCCGCGGCGATCGGCAATCGTACCGTCATCGAGCACCGTCACGCCTTTGGCGGCCACACGCTGGCCGATGCGCCCCGAAAATGCGCTGGAACCCTTGCGGTTGAAGTCGCCCTCCAGTCCGTGACCAATCGCTTCGTGCAGCAAAATGCCAGGCCAGCCAGGGCCAAGCACCACGGTCATTTCCCCGGCAGGCGCGGGGCGTGCGTCCAGATTGGTCAGCGCCGCCTTCACGGCGTCATCGACATACTGGCCGATTTGCGCATCGTCAAAATAGGCCAGGCCAAAACGACCGCCGCCGCCGCCGGACCCGACTTCGCGCCGGCCTTTTTGCTCGGCAATCACTGTCAGGCTCAAACGTACCAGCGGGCGCACATCAGCGGCCAGCGTGCCGTCGGCGCGCGCCACCATCACCACGTCGTACTCGCTGGCCAGTCCGGCCATTACCTGCACGATGCGCGGATCTTTGGCCTTGGCGAGTTTTTCGACTTTTTCGAGCAGTTTGACCTTGGCGGTGCTACCCAGGCTGGCAATCGGGTCCAGGTCGCGGTAAAGCGAGCGGCTGGCGGCAACCTTGCGGGCCGGCGTTTTGACGCGACCGACCCGGTTGGCGGCCGAGATGCTGCGCACTGTGCGGGCCGCGTCAAGCAGCGAGGCTTCGGAAATATCGTCGGAATAGGCAAAAGCGGTTTTCTCGCCGCTAACGGCGCGCACGCCAACGCCCTGGTCTATGCTAAATGAGCCGGTCTTCACAATGCCCTCTTCCAGACTCCAGCCCTCGCTGCGGGTGTACTGAAAATAGAGATCGGCGTCGTCGACGCCGTAGGAGGTGATTTCGCCGAGGGCGCGGCTCAGGGCCGCATCGTTCAGACCGAAGGGCTCAAGCAGGAGCTTTTGCGCGATGACCAGGCGCCCAGCGGTGGACTCGAGCGTGGGGCGGGACAGCGGCCGGACGCCCACACTGGTTTGACGAGCTGACGCGGCGGAAGATTTGAGTGAGTTCATCAAATCATTGTAGGCAGTCTGAAAGGGGCCTGTGTCTGTACGGTCAAGGCCAGCCAGGCACGTGGACCGTGCCCGCAGAGCCGATGGACTAAGCGCTCAGCCCGTCAGGTCGCTGACAGCCGCGCTCGGTCCATTGGCTTTGCACGACTCAATGCCGGCGTCGCGGAATTTTTCACTCGAATACATCTGGCTTTGGCCGAACACCTGACAGTTGCCCGCCTTGAGGGAAAAATACGGCGAGCCGTCTTTGCCTACAACGGGCGCATAACGGCCATCTCCGCCGCATTTTTCTTGATCGATTCCATGCCGCTGACCGCACTGGCGCTGGACTCATACATTTCAATGGACAAAATGATCTGCCCATTGCCTGTCAACAGGTTGAAAAAATACTTGTCATTCTTGGATTTCTTGAGCTCAAATTTACCGGTCATGACAAGACTCCTTGAAGTGGTATGTCCAATGGATCAAGTGGCCCATCCGCGCTGCTTTGTTACCCGAGCGCTGCCGTAACTCAAGAAATATGAGTACTTTGGTGAATGCAGCCATGGAGGTTGTCCGCGCCCACTGCGGCAAATTTACGGCGACGTGCCGCGCACCCGGCAAGCCCAGCAAGCCCAGCAAGCCCCGGGCCGGACCCTCATGTCTGCACCAGGCGCTTGGCCTTGCCAATCGACATCAACAGGCCAATGGCCAGCCCCAACGTCACCATCGACGTTCCGCCGTAACTGATGAAAGGCAGCGGCACGCCGACCACGGGCAAGATGCCGCTCACCATGCCCATGTTGACAAAGGCGTAAGTGAAAAAAATCATGGTCAGCGCACCGGCCAGCAGCCGGGCAAACAGCGTGGAGGCCTCCAGCGCAATGGCCAGCCCGCGCAAGATCAAAAACATGAAACCGGCAATCAGCAGCAGATTGCCGATCAGGCCGAACTCCTCGGAGTAAGCCGCAAAAATAAAGTCGGTCGTGCGCTCGGGAATGAACTCCAGGTGCGTCTGCGTGCCGGCCATGAAGCCCTTGCCGAACATGCCGCCGGAGCCGATCGCGATCATCCCCTGAATCGTATGAAAACCCTTGCCCAGCGGGTCGCGCGACGGGTCCAGCAGGGTGCAGATACGCTGCTGCTGGTAGTCATGCAGGACCGGCCAGCGCATGCCGTCGGCGCACAGTTGCGGCTCAAACCACACCACCAGAAAAACACCGATCAGCCCCAGCAGAACCGGCGGAACAATCAGCTTCCAGCTCAGACCGGCAAAAAAAATCACCGCCAGGCCAGCAGCCAGCACCAGCAAAGCGGTGCCCAGATCGGGTTGCTTCATGATCAGCCCGATCGGCACGGCCAGTAGCAGCGCTGCAGCCAGAAAGTCCAGTGGACGCAACTGGCCCTCGCGCTTTTGAAACCACCAGGCGAGCATCAGCGGCATGGCGATTTTCAGGATTTCACTGGGTTGAATCACCACGCCGATGTTGAGCCAGCGCCGCGCGCCTTTCTTGGTCACACCGAAAACGGCAACCGCCACCAGCAACGTCACGCCGACGACATACAGCGGAACGGCGAAGGCCATCAGGCGCTGCGGCGGAATCTGCGCCACCACAAACATGATGGCCCCGGCAATCAGCATGTTGCGGCCATGGTCGACAAAGCGCGTGCCGTTGTCGTAGCCCGCCGAGTACATGGTCAGCAAGCCGGCGCAGACCAGCAAAAAAACCGCAAAGGCCAGCAGGCCGTCAAAGCCCTGCACCAAGGGCAAGGTTCGCTGAAAAAGGGAAGGTTTGTTGAAAACGGCGGCCATACACTGATTATCGGCCAGCGCCGCCCCTGCCCACCGCTCTGCTGCGCCCGAAGGGGAATCTTTTTGCTATTAATTAAATAGCTGCTTGCGCCCGTACTTATTGGGCTAGAGGCCTATTTTATGCTTAAAAGGCAAAAACACCGGCGTTGCCGCAATCCAGACGCTGGGGGCTATTTTCTAAGGCGACGCGGCGCGTTTACCATGGCACTATGCGCACCACCCACTTGCTCTACCTGCACGGATTTCGTTCCTCGCCCTACTCCGTCAAGGCGCAAAAAATGGCAGCCATCGTGCGCCAGCGTTTCCCCGCAGTGCGCTGGTGGTGCCCGCAGCTGCCGCCGTCGCCACGCGCGGCGCTGCAAGGGGTGATGGACGGCATCGCCGGCTGGCCGCAAGACGCCGGATTTGAGAGTCTGGCCGTGATCGGCTCGTCGCTGGGCGGCTTTTACGCCACGGCACTGACCGAGCGCCTGGGCTGCAAGGCGGTGTTGCTGAACCCGGCTGTTGATCCGGCGCGCGACCTGGCCAACTACATCGGCGAGCAAACCGCCTGGCACCAGCCCGACGAGCACTTTTTCTTTGAACCGGGTTTTGTCGACGAGTTGCGCGCGCTGCAGGCCGGGCCTTTGAAAGCGCCGCAGCACTACTTCGCCATCATCGCCAAGGGCGACGAAGTGCTGGACTGGCGCGAGATGACGGCGCGCTACGCTAGCGCCCAGCTGCGCCTGCTGGAGGGTGGCGACCACGCCCTGAGCGATTTCGACCTGCATGTGCCGGCCATTCTCGATTTTCTGGATTTGGAACCGGCTGCCGGAAGCCCCCCCGGATAGCCGCCGCTGCGACTGCCTGATTACACTAGCCGCAAGTCATCCAAGTCACTAAAGGAATTCCGTTTTGTTTGTATTGTTTGAAGAAACCGGCAAATTTCTGGCCGGCCGGATTTTGTCGGAGGCCGACGCGTCGCTGCAGGTGGAGCTCGACTCGGGCAAGCGAGTCAAGGTTAAGGCCGCCAATGCGCTGCTCAAGTTTGAAAAGCCCGCTCCGGCCGAATTCATGGCGGCCGGACAAAAATTGAGCGAAGAAATCGAACTGGAACTGGCTTGGGAATTTGCCAGCGACGAGGAATTCAGCTTTGCCGACCTGGCCCGGGACTATTTCAGCTCGGATGCCGCCAAACCCGCCACGCTGGAGCAGCAGGCCGCGGCGCTGTTGCGCCTGTACGATGCACCGCATTATTTCCGGCGCGCTGGCAAGGGCCGCTTCAAGAAGGCTCCGGCCGAGATTTTGCAGCTGGCGCTGAACGCTATTGAAAAGAAAAAGCAGCTTGCCGCGCAAATCAGCGCCTGGGCCGGGGAACTTGGCGAGGGCCAATGCCCGGCATCGGTGCGCGAGCAACTTTACAAAATTCTATTCAAACCCGACAAAAACAGCGCTGAATACAAGGCCGTGGTTGAAGCCTCGCGCGCCACGCGCCTGGCGCCGCTCGATCTGCTGCAGCAGGCTGGAGCGATTGCCTCGCCCTACCAGTTTCACTGGAAGCGCTTTCTGTTTGAGAACTTCCCCAAAGGCACGGCTTTCCCGGCCCTGCAGGCGCCGCAGGTCAAGGACGAATTGCCGCTGGCCGATGTCAGGGCGTTCTCCATCGACGACTCCGCCACTACCGAGATTGACGATGCGCTGTCGGTGCAAGGACTAGGCAGCGGCAGCGTAACGCTGGGCATCCACATTGCCGCGCCTGGCCTGGCCGTGTTGCCCGGCAGCCCGCTTGATGCGCTGGGCCGCACGCGCCTGTCCACGGTGTACATGCCGGGTTACAAGCTGACGATGCTGCCCGATGAAATCGTGCAAAGCTACACCTTGCGCGAAGGCCATAACTGCCCGGCCCTGTCGCTCTACCTTACGCTTGATGAAGCCACGCTGGAGATTACCGGCAGCGTCACTCGGCTGGAACAGGTGCCCATCGCCAGCAACCTGCGCCACGACGTGCTGGACAGCACCTTCACCGAAGCATTTTTTGAAGCCGCGCAGACCACCGCGCCAACTGACGTTCCGTGGGGCGTGGAGCTGACATTTCTGCACCGCCTGGCCAGACACCTCAAGGGCCAGCGCGAAGTGGCGCGCGGCAAACCCGAAAACTTTAACCGGCCCGACTACAACTTCAAGCTCGCCAACCCGTCGGGCGGAGAGCCACAGGGCGATGAAGCGGTCAGCATCAGCACGCGCCAGCGCGGAGCGCCGCTCGATTTGATCGTGGCCGAGGCCATGATTTTGGCTAACAGCACCTGGGGCCAGTGGCTGGCCGAGCATGGCGTGCCCGGCATTTACCGCAGCCAGGCCAGTCTGGCGCCCGGTGTGAAGGTGCGCATGGGCACCAAGGCGCTGCCGCATGCGGGCCTGGGCGTCAAAAGCTACGCCTGGAGCACCTCGCCGCTGCGCCGCTACACCGACCTGGTCAACCAGTGGCAAATCATCGCTTGCGTGCGCAATGGCCGCACCGCCGCGCTGGCCGCGCCCTTCAAGCCCAAGGACGCAGAGCTGTTTTCCATCATTTCGTGTTTTGATGCCGCCTACGGCGCTTACAACGGCTTTCAGGCCGGCATAGAGCGCTACTGGACGCTTAAATACCTGCAGCAAAACGGCATCAGCGAACTGACGGCCACGGCCTTCAAGGACAACCTGGTGCGCGCCGATGACTTGCCGCTGGTGCTGCCGGCGCTGGGCGCCCAGGGCTTGCCGCGCGGCGCCAGCGTTCGCGTCAAGCTCGGCGCGATTGACGAGATCACGCTCGATATTTCCGGCACCGTGGTGGAGCGGCTCGATAGCGTGCCTGATGCTGCGGCGGCCGCGCCAATTGACACGCAAGACAGCGAGGACGACGGCGAGTCCGACATCGCCGCAGGCCCGATCTCGATTGCGGTGGATATCAACGAGCCCGCGGCGGACGCGGCCGGCGCGCTGGCAACAGCACCCTGAAGGTACTGGCAAGCCGGCACCCGCCGGCAAAAGTCAGTTCACGCCGCTAAAGACCCGATAATCCTCTCCTGTGAAATCATTCAGCACACTGCAAATTGCCCTGGGCGCCTCGATTGCTGTCCACGTGGTGCTGCTGACGGTGCGTTTTATCGACCCGGAACGCTTTAACCGCGTGTTTCAGGACACGCCGCTGGAAGTGATTCTGGTCAATGCCAAGTCCAATGAAAAGCCGGACTTTGCCAAGGCGATTGCGCAGGCATCGTTGGCCGGTGGCGGCGAGCTTGAAAAAGGCCGCGCCACCTCGCCGCTGCCACCCTCGGCCCTGATGGAGCTGGGCGACGCCGCCGAAGATGCTCAGCGCAAGGTCGATTCGATGCAAGAGCAGCAAACCCAGTTACTGGCGCAAATCAAGAAGCAGCTGGCCTCGATGCCGCCGCCCGACCCGAACGTGCCTAGCAACGACCCGGTGCGGGCCGAGCGCGAGCAAAAGCGCAAGCAACTCATCAAGATACTGGCCGAGATCGAGAAACGCATTAATGAAGAAAATGCGCGGCCCAAAAAGCGCTACATCAGTCCGGCCACGCGCGAGGAAGTCTATGCGCTGTACTACGACGAACTGCGCCGCAAGATTGAGGACAAGGGCACCGTCAACTTTCCCGAACAAGCCGGCAAAAAACTTTATGGCGAACTTAGCATGGTGGTGACCGTCAATTTTGATGGGCGGGTGCTGGACACCGAAGTCATTCAGACCTCGGGCAACCTGACGCTGGACCGGCGCGCGCAGAACATCGTCCGGGGCACTGGCCCGTTCGGCAAATTCGACCAGGTGATGCGCCGTCAGGCCGATCAGATCGTGGTGGTGTCGCGCTTCAAGTTCACGCGCGATGAAACCCTTGAAACCAAGCTGACCAACCGCTGAGGTTCTGGCATGGACAAGTACTACGTTCTGGGCAACCCCATTGCACACAGCAAATCGCCGCTGATTCATGCGCGCTTTGCCGAGCTGACGGGTCAGACCCTGAGCTACGAGCGCTTGCTCACCCCGCTTGATGGCTTTGCCGCCACGCTGACGCAACTGCTGCAAAGCGGCGCGCGCGGCTGCAATGTCACCGTGCCCTTCAAGTTTGAAGCGTTTCAGGCGGCCAGAACACAGGGCACGCAGACCGACCGGGCGCAGCTGGCCGAGGCCGCCAACACGCTGGTCCTTAACCATCCCGCCAGCGGCGGCGTCCACGCCGACAACACCGATGGCGTAGGACTGGTCAACGACATCCAGCACCATGCGGGCGTTGCACTGGCCGGACGCGATGTGCTGCTGATAGGCGCCGGTGGCGCCGCTGCCGGTGCGCTGGCAGCGCTGCTGGCAGCCGGCCCGCGCCGGCTGGTGCTGGCCAACCGTACACCGGCCCGCGCCAAGGCCCTGGTGGCGCGCCATCAAGCGCACCCTTCAATGCACGATCTGCTACAAAAAACAGAGCTGCTCGCGCACGGCCTGCAAGGGCTGCCGGGTGATTTTGATGTGGTCATCAACGCCAGCGCGAGCAGCCTGGGCGGCGCCGCGGTGCCGGTTGATCGCCAGGTGCTCAAGCCTGGCGCGCTGGCCTACGACATGATGTACGGGCCCGCCGCGGCGGGCTTCATGCGTTGGGCCAGACAGAACGGCGCCACCGCGCGTGACGGCCTGGGCATGCTGGTGGAACAGGCCGCCGAAGCCTTTGCGCTGTGGCGCCAGCTGCGCCCGTCCCCTGCGCAGGTGCTGCAGGTGCTGCACGAATTGCGGGCGCTGCAGCCATGAAAGCCCTGCTCAGGCTGCTGGGCCTGGTGTTGCTGGCCGGGCTGGGTTTGCAGCTGTATTTTGTGGCGCGCGTAGCCCTGATGGCCGTGCTGGACCCCGAGTCCACCACCTTTCAGCGCTCGGAGGCCTATCTCGTCGTCAAGCACACCGGCACACTGAAGTGGCGCCAGCAGTGGCTGCCGTATGCGAATTTGTCCGAGAACCTGAAGCGCGCCGTGATCGCCTCTGAAGACGCCAGTTTCGTCGTACACGACGGGGTGGACCTGGAGGCGCTGGAAAAGGCCTGGGAGAAAAATGCCAGGGCCGAGCAGCGCGCCGCGCAGGCGGGCAGCCGGCTGGCTCCCAGCCAATCCGCTCGGGCCGGCGCCAAGCCGCCCAAAATTATCGGCGGCTCCACCATCACGCAGCAGCTCGCCAAAAACCTGTTCCTGTCGGGTGAACGCACGCTGTTGCGCAAGGGCGAGGAGCTGCTGCTCTCGCTGCTGCTTGAAGCGCTGCTGAGCAAGCAGCGCATTCTGGAGATTTACCTCAATAACGTCGAGTGGGGCGAAGGCATTTTTGGCGCCGAAGCCGCCGCCCAGCACTATTACCGCAAACCCGCTGCAAGACTAAGCGCCTATGAAGCCGCCCGCCTTGCCGTGATGCTGCCACGGCCCAAGTATTTTGAAACCCGGCCCAATTCGGCCTACCTCGCCTCACGTGCCGGCACCATCACGGCACGCATGGGCGGGGTGGAATTGCCTTGACGGCGGATGGGCGATCCATTGGCTACGCCGCTGCTTGCCGGTTCGGCTCGGTCTGTGCGCCCGACCTTGCCGAAACCGGTTGTTTTTCCATTTTTAGGCATCGTTTTGGCCGCTAGCCCAATGAAGACGGGCGCAAGCAGCTATAAAATGTATAGCAAATGCGCATCTTAGGAATTGACCCCGGCCTGCAAATCGCCGGTTTCGGCGTGGTAGACATGGACGGCCATGCGCTGAGCTACGTCGCCAGCGGCACCATCAAGACCACGCACCTGGAGCGCGGCAATCTGCCGGGCCGCCTGAAGGTGCTGTTTGACGGCGTGTGCGAGGTCGTTCAGCGCTACCAGCCCGATGCGGCGTCGGTGGAGATTGTCTTTGTCAACGTCAACCCGCAGGCCACGCTGCTGCTCGGCCAGGCGCGCGGCGCCTGCATCACCGGCCTGGTCTCCTGCGATCTGTCCGTTGCCGAATACACCGCCCTGCAGATGAAGAAAGCCGTGGCGGGCTATGGCAAGGCGGGCAAAGCCGAGGTGCAGCAGATGGTGATGCGGCTGTTGAAGCTTCCGGCGCTGCCCGGCAAAGATGCCGCAGACGCGCTAGGGCTGGCCATTACCCATGCCCATGCGTGGCGTTCATCCGCCATTTTGGCCGCAGCCACCACGCTGAAGCCGAACTCCAGCGCCTCCTACAAGGCGGGCCGCCACTACTGATAATGGCGCGCCCTGATGAGGCGCCCCTTTCAGCCGAGCCGTTCCAGAATCAGCACCGCAAAAAAGCCGAAAGCCGCGATCAGCGTCCATTTGAGGAGGATCAGGCCGAAGCGCTTGAAGCGCTGTTGCCCGGTGCCGGCGTAGAACATGAAGGACACCACTGCCCCCAGCAATGCCAGCAAAATCAACCAACGAAAAAGCAGCATGGTTTGAAGTCCCTTTGCGCGCTACCAGGCGCGCGCCAGCGTCGCAAAACCGGGGGGCGCGCGCTTTTCATCGTCAAACGTAACCACCTCGAATGCTTCGGGGTGAGCGAGCAGCTCACGCAACAACTGGTTGTTCATGGCATGGCCTGAGCGAAAGGCGCTGTAGGCGGCCAGCAGCGGTTTGCCGAGCAAATACAAATCGCCCATGGCATCGAGGATTTTGTGCTTCACAAACTCGTCGTTGTAGCGCAGGCCATCGCTGTTGAGCACCTTGTAGTCGTCCATGACGATGGCGTTGTCCAGACCGCCGCCGAGTGCCAATCCGTTGGCGCGCATCATCTCGACGTCTTTGGTAAAGCCGAAGGTGCGCGCCCTGGCGATGTCGCGGCTGTAAGCGCCCGAGCCGATATCGAACTCGACGCGCTGGCCGGTGGAGTCCACGGCCGGGTGGTCAAAGTCAATTTCAAAACTCAGCTTGTAACCCTCGTAGGGGTCCAGCCGCGCCCACTTGACTGCTGCGCCCTGGCCGATACGCACTTCGACCGGTTTGATCACCCGAATAAAGCGTTTGGGTGCCGCCTGCAGCGCAATACCGGCCGATTGCAGCAAAAAGACAAAAGAAGAAGCCGACCCGTCAAGAATCGGCACCTCTTCGGCCGTGATATCTACATACAGGTTGTCGATGCCCAGGCCGGCGCAGGCTGACATCAGGTGCTCGACGGTGTGAATCTTGGCACTGCCGTTGGAAATGGTGGACGCCAGCCGGGTGTCCGTCACGGCCTGCGCCGAGATGACGATGTCCACCGGTTGCGGCAAATCGACGCGCCTGAAGACGATCCCTGTATCTGGCGCCGCTGGCCGCAAGGTCAGCTCCACCCGCTGGCCACTGTGCAGGCCAACACCGACGGCCTTGGTCAGGGATTTAAGGGTTCTTTGGGCGAGCATCCAGGTATTTTAATTTTTAAGCACTCACTACATTTAGTAGGGATTAGTCGAATGGAAAGCGTAGCGAGCGGGAACGAGCTTGCGTTGAGAAGCGCAGCCGTACTCAGGTACGGCGAGCATCGCAAACGCGAGATCGACCCGCGCAGTAGCTTTACATCGACTAATCGGCTTGCTTGCGCAGGAAAGCTGGAATCTCGAAGTCATCCATGCCGCCCGATGCCAGCGCGTCCACCTTGGCCGCTGCCTGGGTGCGGTTGGTGCGCCATACGCTGGGCACCGTCATGTTGCCGTAGTCGGGTTGAGCCGATCCCATGGACGTTTGCGACACACCGGAACCTCCCGACACTGCGCTGAGTGTAGGTACATGAAAGGGCACGTTGTCGGTCCCAGTACGTAATACCTGCAGCGGGGGCGCATGGCGGCGCACTCCCTGGCGGCTCAGCCCGGTGGCAACCACCGTGACACGGATGTCATCGCCCAGGTCGTCATCGTAAGCCGTGCCATAGATCACATGCGCATCGGGTGAGGCGTAAGCGCGAATGGTGTTCATCGCCAGCTTGGACTCGGCCAATTTGAGCGAGCCTTTGGCTGCGGTGATCAGCACCAGCACGCCTTTGGCACCCGACAGGTCAATGCCTTCAAGTAGCGGGCAGGCGACGGCCTGTTCGGCGGCGATGCGCGCGCGGTCCGGGCCGTTGGCCTTGGCCGTGCCCATCATGGCTTTGCCGGGCTCGCCCATCACGGTGCGCACGTCTTCAAAGTCAACGTTGACATGGCCGGGCACATTGATGATCTCGGCAATACCGCCCACGGCGTTTTTCAGCACGTCGTTGGCGTGGGCAAAGGCTTCGTCCTGGGTCACCTCGTCGCCAAGCACCTCGAGCAGCTTTTCGTTGAGGATGACGATCAGCGAGTCCACATTGGCCTCCAGCTCGGTCAGCCCCAGATCAGCGTTGGTCATGCGGCGCCCGCCTTCGAAGTCGAAAGGCTTGGTCACCACGCCGACCGTCAAAATACCCATTTCCTTGGCCACGCGGGCAATCACCGGCGCTGCACCGGTGCCGGTTCCGCCGCCCATGCCGGCGGTGATGAACAGCATGTGCGCGCCGGCAATCGCGCTGCGGATGTCGTCAACCGCCAGTTCGGCCGCCTCGCGGCCCTTGTCGGGCTTGCTGCCGGCCCCCAGGCCGCTGCTGCCGAGCTGGATCGTCTTGTGCGCCGTGCCGCGCGTGAGCGCCTGCGCATCGGTGTTGGCGCAGATGAACTCGACGCCTTGCACGCCGCAGTCCATCATGTGCCCGACGGCGTTGCCGCCACCGCCGCCGACACCGATCACCTTGATCTGTGTGCCCTGGTTGAATTCTTCGATCTCAATCATTTCGATGCTCATTGGGAGCCCCCTTTTTCAGTAGATTCAATAAACCGCAGTTGCCAAAATTTTTTAAACACTTCCATGCTTCCATGTCTTGCCGGACGCCTCATGAAGGAGGGTCCGCGCCGCCAGAATAAAAACCACGAGAAGGACGACCGATGAAATTGAAAAAATGATTCATCAAAAGTTCCCCACAAACCAGTCTTTGACACGACCAAATGCGTTGTGCACACTGCCCGCCTTCTGCGCCACCTTGTAGCCGCGCATGCGCGCCATTCGTGCCTCTTCGAGCAAGCCCATGACAGTAGCCGCGCGGGCCTGCGCCACCATGTCGGACAACGCGCTGGAGTAACGCGGTATGCCGCGCCGCACGGGCTTGAGAAAGATGTCCTCGCCGAGTTCGACCATGCCGGGCATCATCACGCTGCCGCCGGTGATCACGATGCCGGAAGACAGCACCTCTTCGTAGCCGGACTCGCGGATGACCTGCTGAACCAGTGAATAAATTTCCTCGACACGCGGCTCGATCACGCCGGCCAGCGCCTGTTTGCTCAGCATACGCGGGCTGCGGTCGCCCAGGCCAGGCACTTCCACCTGCGTGTCTGGGTCGGCCAGCAACTGCTTGGCGTAACCGCTTTCAACCTTGATGTCCTCGGCGTCCTTGGTGGGCGTTCGCAGCGCCATGGCGATGTCGCTGGTGATCAGGTCGCCGGCAATCGGAATCACCGCAGTGTGCCGGATCGCGCCGCCGGTGAAGATGGCGACATCGGTGGTGCCGGCGCCAATGTCGACCAGCGCCACGCCTAATTCGCGCTCGTCCTGGGTCAGCACCGACAGGCTGGAGGCCAGCGGGTTGAGCATCAGCTGGTCCACTTCAAGACCACAGCGCCTGACGCATTTGATGATGTTCTCGGCCGCACTTTGCGCGCCGGTGACGATATGCACCTTGGCCTCCAGCCTTATGCCGCTCATGCCGATGGGCTCACGCACATCCTGGCCGTCGATCACAAACTCCTGCGGCTCGACCAGCAGCAGGCGCTGGTCGGTCGAGATGTTGATGGCCTTGGCAGTCTCTATCACGCGGGCCACGTCGGCCTGCGTGACTTCCTTGTCCTTCACCGCCACCATGCCGCTGGAGTTGATGCCGCGAATGTGGCTGCCGGTGATGCCGGTGTAGACACGGGCAATCTTGCAGTCGGCCATCAGCTCGGCCTCCTTCAACGCTTGCTGAATGCTCTGCACGGTCGCGTCAATGTTCACCACGACACCGCGCTTGAGGCCGTGACTGGCCGCAATGCCCAGCCCCGCCAACTTGAGCTCACCGCCCGGCATGACCTCGGCCACCACGGCCATCACCTTGCTGGTTCCAATGTCCAGCCCGACGACGAGATCTTTGTATTCCTTGGCCATCTGTATTTACCTTTTACTTTTATCTTTTTTATCGTCTTTGTCAGCCGGGCTGCCGGTGGTGACGCCCCTGAGCTTGATCGCGTAGCCGTTGCCATAACGAAGATCGGCGGACTCCAGCTCGCGCCCGTAGCGCGAGGAAACCTGGGTCAGCGTGGCGATGAAGCGGCGGGTGCGCGTGCTCAGCTCATCCATGGAGCCGTTGCCCAGTTCAATCACCGCGCCACTGTCGAGCTGGGCGCGCCAGCTGCCCTGGCCGGTCAACTGCAGCCGCTCCAGCACCGTGTCAATTTCTTCAAACATCGGCGCCAGCAACTGATAGGCGCGCAGCACCAGCGGGGCCTGGCCCTGCGGCCCGTTGAGCAGCGGCAGGTCTTCGGCTTCCAGATCGCCCTGGTTGGCTTCAAAAACTTCGCCAAAATTGTTGACCAGCCGAGCATCACCTTCCTGGCCCCAATAGGCAATCGCCTGGTGTTCCTGCAGCACCACCTTCAGGCGGCTGGGAAATTCACGCTGGACCACCGCGCGGCGCACCCAGGGCACGGCCTCGAAGGTCGCGCGCGCGCGGGCCAGGTCCACGGTAAAGAAATTGCCGGTCAGGTTGTGCGCCACATTGGCGCGCAGCGTGACGGCGTTGTTGTGTGACAAATCACCCTGCACATGAATGGCACTCAGGTTAAACAGCGACTGGCGCATCAGCCAGCCCAGCGCCAGCGCCAGCACCATGACGGCAAACGCCAGGCCCAGAAGCACCGACACGGTGTTCATGAGCTTGACGTCGAGCGGCAAGGGAGTCGGCAATGGCAGGGGACGAATCAAGGGGTGGCTCCGTCCGGTTGGAGGTAGTCGAGCGCCGCGCTCTTCAGCACCTCAACACACAGGTCTTCGTAAGAGATGCCCGCCGCCCGCGCTGACATCGGCACCAGCGAATGCCCGGTCATGCCCGGCGAGGTATTGATCTCAAGCAGGTAGGGCTGGCGCGTGGCCTTGTCAATCATCACGTCGGCACGAGCCCAGCCGCGGCAGTTGAGGGTGCGGTAAGCCTGCAGCACCAGGCCCTGAATGGCGGCTTCTTCGCCCTCAGGCAGGCCACAGGGCACCAGGTACTGAGTGATATCGGTGAAGTATTTGTTCTGGTAGTCGTAGTTGCCGTCGGGTGCGACGATGCGAATCACCGGCAGCGCTTGCGCAGTTGCGCCGGTTCCCAGCACCGGGCAAGTGACTTCGTCGCCACTGATGAACTGCTCGCACAAGATGTCGGCATCGAGTTGGGCCGCCTGCGCCACGGCCTCCGCCATGCCGGCCTGCGCCGTCACCTTGGTCAGGCCAAGCGAGGAGCCTTCGCGCGCGGGCTTGACGATTAGCGGCAGTCCCAGCTCATCGGCGATGGCGCCAAGGTCAGCACCGCCATAGCCGCCCTGCGCATCGCGGCGCAGCAGCGCATAGCGGGGAGTCGGCAGGCCTTCCGACAGGAGGACGCGTTTGGTCATGACCTTGTCGATGGCCATGCTCGACGCCATGACGCCAGAACCGGTGTAGGGAATCCCAAGCAGCTCGAGCGCGCCCTGCACCGTTCCATCCTCGCCGAAACGGCCATGCAGCGCAATGAAGCAGCGCGTAAACCCATCTTTCTTCAGCTCGCTCAGATCGCGTTCGGCGGGATCAAATGCATGGGCATCGACGCCGCGCGCGCGCAACGCCTGCAACACGCCGTGGCCCGACAACAACGAAATTTCACGCTCGGCGGAGCGTCCGCCCAGCAACACAGC
Organism: Polaromonas sp.; assembly: GCF_012927455.1. Classification (GTDB taxonomy): domain Bacteria; phylum Pseudomonadota; class Gammaproteobacteria; order Burkholderiales; family Burkholderiaceae_C; genus Polaromonas. Next base: position 389,817 of record NZ_JABBPE010000008.1, read on the forward strand.
CACTTTTCCAAAACCTTTAACGCTGTCAGTCATGGTCGATCTCCGGCACACAGCAGCTGGCGCCCGGCCGCCTGCACAATGTCCACGACCTTGCCGGGTTCCCGCCCAATCGAGCCGGCGCCCATGCACATGATCACGTCGCCTTCTTTGGCGTTGTCGACAATCGCTTGCGCCATAGCCTCAATCTCGTCGACAAAAATCGGCTCGACCTTGCCCGCCACGCGCAGCGCACGCGCCAGCGATCGGCCATCAGCCGCCACGATGGGCGCCTCGCCGGCGGCATAGACTTCGGCAAGCAATACGGCATCGGCCTGCCCCAGGACTTTGACGAAGTCCTCAAAGCAGTCGCGGGTGCGGCTGTAGCGGTGCGGCTGGAATGCCAGCACCAACCGCCTGCCGGGGAACGCGCCACGCGCTGCGGCCAGCGTGGCGGCAACTTCAACGGGGTGGTGTCCGTAGTCTTCAATCAGGGTGAACTGCCCGCCACCCTGCGCCGGCAGATCGCCGTAACTCTGGAAGCGCCGGCCCACGCCCTTGAATTCAGCCAGGGCTTTTTGCACGGCGGCATCGGGCACGTTGAGCTCCACGGCTATGGCAATGGCCGACAAGGCGTTGAGCACGTTGTGCTGGCCGGCGAGGTTGAGCACCACGTCCAGGTCGGGCAGGGTGACGCCGTTGCGCCGCTGCGCCGTGAAGTGCATTTGCGCGCCCACAGCCCGCACGTTGATGGCACGTACCTGCGCGTCCTCGCCAAAGCCGTAACTCGTAATGGGGCAGGAAACCTGGGGAATGATTTCACATACCGCCGGGTCATCGGTGCACAAAATCGCCGTGCCATAAAAAGGCATGCGGTGCAGAAAATCGACAAAGGCCTTTTTCAGGTTGCCAAAGTCATGGCCATAGGTCTCCATGTGGTCGGCGTCGATATTGGTGACCACCGCCATCACGGGCAACAGGTTCAGGAAGGAAGCGTCCGACTCGTCGGCTTCCACGACGATGTACTCACCCAGGCCCAACTTGGCGTTGGCACCGGCGCTGTTAAGCCGGCCCCCTATGACATAGGTCGGGTCCAGGCCGGCTTCGGCCAGCACACTGGCGACCAGGCTGGTGGTGGTGGTTTTTCCATGGGTGCCGGCAATGGCGATGCCGTGCTTCAGGCGCATCAACTCGGCCAGCATGAGGGCGCGCGGCACGACCGGAATGCGTTTTTCGCGCGCCGCGAGCACTTCGGGGTTGTCCGCCTGCACTGCAGTGGAGGTAACCACCGCATCGACCGTCACCAGATTGGACGCTGCATGACCGACAAAAGTCTTGATGCCGAGCCCGGCGAGGCGCCGCAAGGTGGAGCTGTCCGACAGGTCGGAGCCTGAAATGACATAACCGAGGTTGTGCAAGACTTCGGCAATGCCGGACATGCCCGCGCCGCCCAGTCCGATGAAGTGAATGTGTTTGATGGCGTGCTTCATGTCACAAGTTCCTCGCAGGCCGCCACGACACGCGCTGTAGCCTCTGTTTTTTGCATAGATTTAGCCTGCAGCGCCCGTTGTATAAGCGTAGAGCGCTCTGTTTTTTGTAGCATTTCGGCCAGCAGCGGAGCCGTCAGGTCACGCTGCGGCACCAGCCAGCCGCCGCCCTGGTCGACCAAAAACCTGGCATTGCTGGTCTGGTGGTCGTCCACAGCGGATGGAAGGGGCACAAACATTGCCGCGGCGCCAACGGCTGCGATTTCGGTCACCGTACTGGCGCCTGCGCGGCAGATGATCAGGTCGGCGTCGGCAAACGCCTGCGCCGTGTCTTCGATGAAGGGCGTGAGTTCAGCCTGCACGCCTGCGGCCGCGTAGTGGGCGCGCAGCGCCTCGATCTGACGGGCACCGCTTTGATGCGTGACCTGCGGACGGCTGGCCTCGGGGATCAGCGCGAGCGCCTTGGGAACCAGCGCATTCAGGGCGCTGGCCCCCAGGCTGCCGCCGACAATCAGCAGCTTTAAGGGCCCGCTGCGCCCAGCAAAACGCGCGGCCGGATCGGGCTGCTGGATAAAAGCCGGGCGCAAGGGGTTGCCGATCCAGTCGGCTTTCTTGAGCGCACCGGGAAAAGCCGTAAAGACCCGATCGGCAACACCGGACATGACCCTGTTGACCAAGCCGGCGACGGAGTTTTGTTCATGCAGCACCAGCGGCTTACCCAGCAGCACACTCATCAGGCCGGCCGGAAAGCTGATGTAGCCGCCAAGACCGAGCACCACATCGGGCTTGATACGTCTAAGCACCTGCAGGCTTTGCCAGAACGCCTTAAGCAGGCGCAGCGGCAACAACACCAGCGTGGCCGGGCCTTTGCCGCGCACGCCGGAAAAATCAATCGACTCAAATGCAAAGCCGCGCGGCGGCACCAGTTGGCTTTCCATGCTGGGTTGGCCTGCGCTGCCGCTGCCGCCCAGCCAGTGCACGCGCCAGCCGCGCTCGCGCAAGGCTTCAGCCACGGCAAGCCCTGGAAAAATGTGGCCACCGGTACCACCGGCCATGACCAAGGCAGTATGGACGGCCCCCACGCTTTTCACTGCGTGTAATGCGCTGCCCCCCAGGGGGGCTGAACTTGCTTGGGGCTGCCCGGCGCTGCGTTCGGGGGCCCCCACGCTTTTCGCTCCGTGTACTGCGCTGGCGCTCATGAACGGCCTCCGCGCATCAGGGTACGGTTCTCGAAATCGATTCGCAGCACCACCGCCAGGGAAATCAGGTTCATCAAAATGGCCGAACCGCCATAGCTCATCAAGGGCAAGGTCAGGCCCTTGGTCGGCAAAGCGCCCAGGTTCACGCCTATGTTGATAAAGGTCTGAAAGCCCAACCAGATGCCGACACCCTGCGCCACCAGCCCGGCAAACACCTGGTCGAGCGCGATCGACTGACGACCTATGAGCATGATGCGGCGGATCATCCACATGAACAGGCCAATCACCACCAGCACGCCCAACAGGCCAAACTCCTCGCCGATCACGGCCATCAGGAAGTCGGTATGCGCTTCGGGCAGCCAGTGAAGTTTTTCAATGCTGCCGCCCAGGCCGACGCCGAAGATTTCACCGCGACCGAAGGCAATCAGTGAGTGGGTCAACTGGTAACCCTTGCCCATGGAGAACTTGTCGCTCCAAGGATCCAGATAGGCAAAAATCCGCTCGCGCCGCCACTCGCTGAGCATCACCATCAGTCCAAATGCAACCACCACCACGCCGGCGATGACAAAGAACATACGCGCATTGACGCCGCCCAGAAAGAGAATGCCCATGGCGATCACCGAGATCACCATGAAGGCGCCCATATCAGGTTCGGCCAGCAACAACACGCCCACCACCGCAACTGCGGTAGCCATGGGCAGCACGGCACGAAAGAAGCGCTCTTTGACTTCCATTTTGCGAACCATATAGTCTGCGGCGTACAGCAGCACTGCGAATTTCGCCAACTCCGAGGGCTGAAAGTTGATGATGCCCAGCGAGATCCAGCGACGCGCACCATTGACACCCTTGCCCATGAAGGGCAGCAGCACCAGTATCAGCAGCAGCAGGGAAGCGATAAACAGCCAGGGCGCCAGTTTTTCCCATCGCGACATGGGAACCTGAAACGCTACCAGCGCTGCCACGAATGCCACCACCAGCGAGGCGAAGTGGCGCAGCAGAAAATGGGTGTGCGCGTAGCGGGCGAATTTGGGGTTGTCAGGCATCGCAACCGACGCCGAATAGACCATGACCAGACCCCACATCAGCAAGGCCACCGTGACCCAGACCAGCGTCTGGTCAAAGCCAGCCATGCGCGCAGGTGGCGGCGCCAGCGAGCGCTGCAAGCTTTGGCCGCCGAGCCGGATCGGCAGCGCGTCAGAGGCGGCTTTGCCGGCGCCCGAGAACCAGCCAAAAAAGCCCGTGGCAGTGGTCACAGCACGGCCCCCTGTTCATGGCCGAGGGCCTGAACCGCTTCGCAAAAGACGCGGGCCCGGTGTTCGTAGTTTTCAAACATGTCAAAACTGGCGCAGGCCGGCGACATCAACACGGCGTCACCGCCCCTGGCCTGCTGCGCGGCCACGCTGACCGCCTCCTGCATCGACGCGGCATCCAGTAGCGGCACATGTCTGTCTTGCAACGCGGCGCGGATCAGGCCCGCATCGCGCCCTATCAGCACCACGGCGCGGGCATAGCGCGACACCGGGCCGGCCAGCAGCGAGAAATCCTGCCCCTTGCCTTCACCGCCCAAGATCAATACCAGTTTGCGGTCACTGCCCAGGCCAGCCAGCGCCGCCGCGGTGGCACCCACGTTGGTGCCCTTGCTGTCGTCGAAGTACTCGACCTCATTGACGACGGCTACCGACTCCACCCGATGCGGCTCTCCCCGGTATTCACGCAGGCCATGCAGCATGGGCGCCAGGGCGCAATCCGCCGCCAGCGCAAGACCGAGGGCGGCCAGGGCATTGGTGGCGTTGTGGCGCCCATGGATACGCAGCGCATCGAGCGGCATCAGGCGCTGGATATGCAGCACCACCTCTTCGTCCTTGCGACGCTTGATGGTTTCATCGGCCAACGCCGCACGCACCAGCCATGCCATGCCGTTGACGGTTTCAATGCCGTAGTCGCCGGGGCGCTGCGGCTCGTCACCGCCAAAAGTCAGGTAGGCACGCAGCGGCTTGCCTTTGACCAGTGGCGGCAAGGCTGCCATCACCAGAGCATCATCCCGGTTGAGCAGCATCAGGCCGGCGCTGCCGTACACACGGGCCTTGGCTGCGCTGTAGGCGGCCAGGGTTTCGTGCCAGTCCATATGGTCCTGCGTCACGTTGAGCACCGTCGCTACGGTGGGCTCGAAGTTCGTGACGCGGTCCAGCTGAAAGCTCGACAGCTCCAGCACCCACACCTCAGGCAGGTCCGGCACAACGTCGACTTCGGCGAATTCCCGTTTCTCGTCGAGCTTCTCCATCAGGGTATCGAGCAGCGTCGGGCCGATATTGCCCGCCACTGCCACCGATTTTCCGGCGCGCTGCACCAGCTGACCAGTCAGCGAGGTCACGGTGGTTTTGCCGTTGGTACCGGTGATGGCTATGACCTGCGGCGCGTAGCCACGCTCTTCTTTCAAATCGGCCAGCGCCTGAGCGAAAAGGCTGAGCTCGTTGCCGCAGGTTATGCCTTGGGCTTCTGCCGCACGGATCACACCAGCCACGCTGGATGGTGACAAGCCCGGGCTTTTCAGCACCATGTCATAGGCAGCCGTCGCCAGCAACGCCTCGCTCATCGCAGCGTTAACAAACTTCACCGCAGGCACAGCGGATTGCAGCGCCGCCAGCTGCGGCGGTGCTGCCCGGGTATCGGCCACAGTCACTTGCGCACCCCAGCGGACGCACCAACGCGCCAGCGCCAGGCCCGAAGCGCCAAGCCCCAGTATCAGAATGTTTTTTTGGTCCAGCTGCTTCATCGGAGTTTCAGCGTTGACAGGCCGACCAGGCATAGCAGTATGGTGATGATCCAGAAACGCACGACCACTTGCGTTTCCTTCCAGCCGCTTTTCTCGAAATGGTGGTGCAGTGGTGCCATTTTTAAAAGACGCCGTCCTTCGCCAAAGCGTTTTCGGGTGTACTTGAACCACACGACCTGCAGCATCACGGACAAGGCTTCTACGACAAAAATACCGCCCATGATGGCTAGCACAATTTCCTGGCGCACGATGACCGCGACAGTCCCAAGTGCAGCGCCCAAGGCCAGTGCGCCGACGTCGCCCATAAAGACCTGGGCGGGATGCGTGTTGAACCACAAGAATGCCAGACCGGCGCCCGCCATAGCGGAACAAAATATCAGCAGTTCACCGGCGCCAGGAATGTGCGGAAAGAAAAGGTATTTGGAGTAAACGGCGCTGCCTGTGACATAAGCAAAGACGCCCAGCGAAGAGCCCACCAGGACGACCGGCATGATGGCCAGCCCGTCCAGACCGTCCGTCAGGTTGACGGCGTTGCTCGAACCCACGATCACGAGATAGGTCAGGATGACAAAACCAAAGACACCCAACGGATAGCTCACTTCTTTGGCAAACGGCAGCAGCAATCCGGCCTTGGGCGGCAAGTTCACATCAAAACCTGACTGCACCCAGCTGAAGAAAAGCTGCAGCACGCGCAGGTTGGAGCTCTCCGAGATGCTGAACACCAGGTACAGCGCGGCCACCAGACCGATCACCGATTGCCAAAAATATTTCTCGCGCGACCGCATGCCTTCCGGGTCCTTGAGCACCACTTTGCGCCAGTCATCGGCCCAGCCGATGGCACCGAAGCCCAAGGTCACGATCAGCACGATCCAGACGAAACGGTTGGACAGGTCAAACCACAGCAATGTCGAGATACCGATCGCCAGCAGGATCAACACTCCGCCCATGGTGGGCGTGCCACTTTTGCTCAGGTGCGTCTGCATCGCGTACTCGCGTATCGGTTGACCGATCTTGAGAAATATCAACCGGCGAATCACAAATGGCCCGGCCAGCAGGCCTATCAGCAATGCCGTGAGCGCTGCCATGACGGCGCGAAACGTCAGATATTGAAATACCCTGAAAAAGCCAAATTCAGGCGATAAGGTCTGGAGCCACTGGGCCAGGCTAAGCAGCATGCGGCTCTTTCTTGTGTTGTTCGGTTTGATGGTGTGCGTGGTCGTCTGCGAGACCGGTCAGGGCCTGCACCACGCGTTCCATCTTCATGAAGCGCGAACCCTTTACCAGCACACTAGCCACTTCGGGTAACTCGGCCACAATCGCTGCAAGCAGCTCGTCGATGGCCAAAAAATGGCGTCCGCGGCCAAAGGCAAGAGCCGCCCTTTCAGACTGCGCGCCCAGCGTGAAGAGTTTTTCTACGCCCAGCGCGTGGGCGTGCTGGCCAGCTTCGTCATGGAACTGCGGGCCTTGGTCGCCCACCTCGCCCATGTCACCCATCACCAGCAAGCGCGGCCCGGGCAGTTCGGCCAACACCTCGATGGCGGCACGCATGGAATCGGGATTGGCGTTGTAGCTGTCGTCAATCAGCGTTAGCACACGACCGGGCTGGCCGGGAACAACCAGCGGTATGGCACGCGAGCGCCCCTTAACCGGAACAAAGGTTGACAGGCCCGCAGCAATGAAAGATGTCGGCACGCCTGCAGCGAGGGCGCAGGCCACCGCAGCCAGGGCGTTCTTGACGTTGTGCCGACCGGCAATGTGCAGCGAAAAATCAATCGGACCCGACGGCGTTTTCGCCTCTACTTGCCAGCAATCGCCGCTCCAGCGCGCACTGGCGGTCACCTCTGCGGGGCCGGAAAGCGCAAAAGTCACGACTTGCCGCGCACCCGCCAGCGCGCGCCAGAGCGCGCTGTAGTCGTCGTCAGCAGGGAAAACCGCGATGCCGGCCACAGCCAGCGACGCCATCACGGCACCATTTTCCCGGGCTACTGCTTGCACCGTGGCCATGAACTCAAGGTGCTCACGCTGGGCGTTATTGACCAACGCTACGCTGGGCCTGGCGATGGCTGCCAGATAGGCAATCTCCCCAGGGTGGTTCATCCCCAGTTCGACCACGCCGACCTGGTGCGAGGCGCGCAGGCGCAGCAGCGTCAGCGGCACACCAATGTCATTGTTGAGGTTGCCCTTGGTAGCAAAGGCCTGATCTGATTTCCAGGCGCGCAAGATGGACGCGATCATCTGTGTGACCGTGGTCTTGCCGTTGCTTCCTGTCACGGCGATGAGCGGCAAATTGAATTGCGAACGCCAGCCGGCCGCCAGCTGGCCCAGCGCCAGTTTGGGGTCGGCCACCTGCAGACCGGACAAGCCAGCCCCGGCCAGACCATGGTGGGCAATCGCCGCCACCGCGCCATGCGCCGACGCTTGCGCCAGAAATTCGTGGGCATCGAAACGATCACCCTTGAGCGCAACGAAAAGATCGCCGGCCTGCAGGCTGCGCGTGTCGGTATGCACGCGCAGAAAATTCACACGCCCATCGCCCACCAGCTTGGCCGATGGCAACCAGCCCAGGGCTTGCTGCAGGGTCATCATGCGGCGCCTCCTGTAACCGGGCGTCCAGCCGTCAACGCGCCCAGTGCGGCCTGCGCATGCGCCCGGTCAGAAAATGGTAGTTTCTGGCCGCCAATCTCCTGATAACTTTCATGGCCCTTGCCGGCGAGGAGAACCACATCGTGCGGCTGCGCCAGGCTCAGCGCATGGGCTATTGCAACTGCGCGATCGGCCTGCACATGGACGGCGTCACGGTGGCTCAAGCCCAGCAAGACCTGGCCCATGATGACCAGCGGGTTTTCACTGCGCGGATTGTCGCTGGTCAGCACCACCTGGTCAGCATTGTTTTCTGCCACCGCCGCCATCAAGGGGCGTTTGCTGGCATCACGGTCGCCGCCGCAACCAAACACACACCAAACCTGCCCACCCCGGTTCAGCGCGACCGGCTTAAGCGCCATCAAAACTTTTTCTAGCGCGTCGGGCGTGTGCGCGTAGTCGATGACGACGAGCGGCAACCCCTCCATGGCGATGATTTCCATGCGTCCCGGCACCGGCGCCAGGTCTGCGCAGGCGCTGACGGCGTCGGTCAGCGGCAGCCCCAGGGCACGCAGGGCCCCCGTCACCCCCAGCAGGTTGGACACGTTGTACTGCCCGACCAGATGGGTCGAAATGCGGTGGCGCTCCGCGCCTTCACCATCACCTTCAACGACGTCAAAGCTCAAAGTCTGCGCACCGTGATGAATGGCGCGCGCTTGCAGCCGTGCCGGCCGCTCGCATGAAAATGTCCAGACATCCAGGGCAGAACCCGTCAGCGAAGCGCTCAATTCAACACCTTTGCTGTCGTCAACATTGATGACTGCCGCCTTCAGGCCGGGCCAGCCGAACAACATTTTCTTGGCCTCCCAATAGGACTGCATCGAGGCGTGGTAGTCGAGATGGTCTTGCGTGAAATTGGTGAAGATGGCGACCTGCACAGCAGTCGCGTCGAGTCGCCGCTCGACAATCCCCACCGAAGACGCTTCCAGCGCACACGCGCTAAAGCCCTCATCGACAAAGCGCCGCAGCTGCTGCTGCAGCAGCACCGGATCAGGCGTGGTCAAACCATTAAAGACCATGGCACCGGGCTCGCCGATGCCCAGGGTTCCGACGACACCGCATTTGCGCCCCAGACGGCCCAAGGCCTGCGCCAGCCACCAGGCGGTCGAGGTCTTGCCGTTGGTACCAGTGACCGCTACCACCTGCAACTGCCGGCTAGGCGAATTGAAATAGGCTGCGGCAATGGGCCCTGTAGCCGCCTTGAGTCCAGCGTAAGTCGCGATTCTTTCGTCCTTGAAAGCATAGGCTAAGGCGCCTTCCTGCTCAACCAGGCAAGCTGCAGCGCCCGCGGCAAGCGCATCAGCGACATAGTTGCGGCCGTCGGTTGCCGCGCCTGGCCAGGCCACAAAGCCGTCGCCCTGGCAGAGCTTGCGGCTGTCCGTTGCGAGGCTGCCCGTGACGCGTTCGCGCAACCAGTTAGCCGCCTGTTCGGGTGTGTAGAGTTGCGGGGTCAAAACGACTCCTCCACAGCCTGCGTCGCAATCTGCGGCTTGACACTCATGTCGGGCTGCACGCCCATCATGCGCAGCGTCTGCTGAACCACTTCGCTAAATACCGGGGCGGCCGCGATGCCGCCATAGTATTGACCATCGCCCGGCTCATCGATCATCACCGCCACAATAATGCGCGGCGCTTCGATCGGGGCCATACCGGTAAACCAGGCGCGGTACTTATTGCGGGCATAGCTTTTCCCAACCTGCTTGCGCGCCGTGCCTGACTTGCCACCGACCGAATAGCCGAGCGTCTGCGCCAACGGGCCGGTGCCGCCCGGCGCCGCAGCCATCTTGAGCATGCGCCGCACGGCGTGCGCGTTCTCGGCCGAAAAAACTTTAACGCCGACGGCTGGTTCGCTGCTCTTGAGCATGGTGACCGGAATGATCTGCCCATCGTGCGCAAATGAAGTGTAGGAATGCGCCATCTGGAACAGCGAGGCCGACAGGCCATAGCCGTAAGCCATGGTTGCCTGCTCCACCGGCCGCCAGGTTTTCCACGGCCGCAACCGGCCCGTCACGGCGCCGGGAAACTCGATCTGCGGCTTTTGCCCATAGCCCAGCGCGACATAGGTATTCCACATCTCGTGGGGACTCATTTTTTGCGCAATTTTCAGCGCGCCGACGTTGCTGGACTTCTGAATCACACCTTCGACCGTGAGCGTGCCGTAATTGTGGGTGTCGCTGATGGTGAAGCCACCAATACTGAAACGGCCGGGACCGGTTTCGATCAGCGTCTGCGGCTTGACGCGGCCCGCTTCCAGCGCCATCGCCACCGTGATCGGCTTCATGGTCGAGCCGGGCTCGAAGGTGTCGGTAATGGCACGGTTGCGCAGTTGTTCGCCCGTCAGGTTTTGCCGTTTGTCTGGAACGTAGCTCGGGTAGTTGGCAAGCGCCAGCACCTCGCCCGTGATGGTATCGAGCACGACCACGCTGCCGGCCTTGGCCTTGCGCGCGATCACCGCGTCACGCAGCTTTTGGTAGGCGAAGAACTGCACTTTGCTGTCTACGCTGAGTTGGATATCTTTGCCCTCGACCGGCGGCACCTGCTCGCCAACGCCTTCGACGACGCGGCCCAGCCGGTCCTTGATCACGCGCCGGGATCCTGCCTTGCCGGCGAGTTCCTTGTTAAAAGCAAGCTCAATGCCTTCCTGGCCGCGGTCCTCCACATTGGTAAAACCGACCACGTGTGCAATGGTTTCGCCCTCGGGATACTTGCGCTTGTATTCCTTGCGCTGATAAATGCCCTTGATGCCCAGCGCCTGGATTTTTTGCGCCACTGGCTCGTCCACCTGGCGCTTGATCCAGACAAAGGTCTTGTCCTCATCGCCAAGCTTTTTGTTCAGATCGACCAGCGGCATCTCCAGCAGTTTGGCCAACTCCGCGAGCTGGGCCTTGCTGGCTTCAACGTCTTCCGGAATCGCCCAGATGCTCGGTGCGGGCACGCTGGAGGCCAGGATCAGACCGTTGCGATCCAGGATGCGGCCGCGGTTGGCAGGCAGTTCCAGGGTGCGCGCAAATCGGACTTCGCCCTGGCGCTGAAAGAATTCATTGCCGAAAATCTGTATGTAGGCCGCCCTTGCGGCAAGTCCGGCAAAAGCCATCGCCACTGCAGCGACGATGAATTTACTGCGCCAGACCGGCGTCTTGCTGGCGAGCAAGGGACTTGAGGTGTAGCGCACGCTCCTTCTACTCATGCTGCGCCCCTTTGGCCTGGGCTGCCGGAGCCGCCGCGCCATTTTTGTAGCTCACGTACTGCGTGATGGCGGGCGTGGCGGTGCGCATCTGCAGGCGGTCTCTGGCGAGTTTCTCGACCTTGAGCGGCGTCGCCTGGGCGCGCCTTTCCACCTGCAAGCGTTCGCTGTCCGTTTCTAGTGACCGGCTCTGGGTTGCGACCTTCTCCAGCTCCACATAAAGGCGGCGCGACTCGTACTGGGTATGCACGAGGTACAGTGCGCTGGCCAGTACGGCCAACAAAAGAACCAGATTCAAGCGGGCCATATCACCCCCACGCTGTTCACTTCGTGTGCCGCGCTTCCCCTTGCATAAGGGGAAGGGGCTGAACTTCGCTTGGAGCGGCCCGGCGCTTCGTTCGCGACCCACACGCTTTTCACTTCGTGCACTACGCTGCCCGCTGACCGAGCCAATTTGCAGTGAGGCGAACTCGCGAACAATGACTGCCTCATGCCGCCACCTCGGTGCGTTCAGCTACCCGCATGACGGCGCTGCGCGAGCGTGGATTGCCAGCAACTTCCTCATCGCTTGGCTTAGTGCGGCCCAGGGCCTTGAGCTTCATCGCCTTGGGCGCTGCAAACGGGGCGCGCCGGTCAAACACCTCGCGCGAATGTCCTGCAATGAATTGCTTGACGATGCGGTCCTCCAGCGAATGAAAGCTGATCACCACCAGACGGCCGCCCGGCTGCAGGACCGTCAGCGACGCTTCTAGCGCCTGTTGCAGCTCTTCAAGCTCGGCATTGATGAAAATCCGAAGAGCCTGAAATGTGCGCGTTGCAGGATCCTTGCCCGGCTCGCGGGTTTTGACCGCGCCAGCCACGACTTCGGCCAGTTCAGCGGTGCCTCGAACAGGGCCCCGTTCCTGTCTGCGACGATCAATCGCCTTTGCAATCTGCCCAGCAAACCGTTCTTCGCCATATTCACGAATCACCTCCGTCATGGTTTCAATGGACGCCTCTGCCAACCAGTCAGCCACACTTTGACCGCGCGTGGTATCCATGCGCATGTCGAGCGGGCCGTCTGAACGAAAAGAAAAACCGCGCGCCGGATTGTCAATCTGGGGCGAGCTGATACCCAGGTCCAGCAGCACGCCCGCCGCACTGGCCGGTGGCAGTTGGCCCAGCTGCCGGAAGCCTTCGTGGCGGATAGCGAAGCGTGGATCAACGATGCTTGAAGCTTCTGCAATAGCCTCCAGATCTTTGTCAAAGGCCGTCAGGCGCCCTTGCTTAGAGAGCTGCGACAGCAACAGGCGCGAATGCCCGCCGCGTCCAAAAGTCGCGTCGATGTAGTGACCGTCCGGGTTGACGAGAAGCGCTGCGATGGCTTCGTTCAACAAGACAGTGCGGTGTGTCCATGTGCCTGTCACCGTCCTCTTTCAGAATGAAAAGTCTTTGAAGACATCGGGCATCTCACCCTTCATCTGCTCAGCCTCTTGGCCAGCGTAAGTCGCAGCATCCCAAAGCTCAAAATAGCTGCCCATGCCGAGCAGCAAGGCATCCTTGCTGATGCCCGCCGCTGCGCGCAACTCAGGCGAGACCAGCAGGCGGCCGGTCGCATCCATATCCACATCCATGGCATTGCCCAGAAAAATCCGCTTCCACCAGTGCGCTTGTGGCGGCAATGAGGAGATACGGTCACGGAATTTTTCCCACTCATTGCGTGGGAAAATCATTAGACAGCCATGTGGGTGTTTGGTGATGGTGAGCTGGCCAGAGGCGGTGGCGCTCAGGACGTCACGATACCGAGTCGGCACAGATAGCCGCCCCTTGGTATCGAGAGCTAGAGAAGACGCGCCTTGGAACACCGTTAAAACCCTTGAAAAAACACTTTTCGCCACTTAATTGCACTTTCTCCCACTTTATCAGTAAAGCATCCCTGCGCAAGAGCTTTGAAACAATATTTTTCAATGAAATCAAGGACTTAGCCCCATCTTTGAAAGCGCCCGGGACAGAAAATCGTTCTAGATTAAGCACTTAGAGCAGTCTATGAAGGTAGTGCGTGAAGCGAGCCTGCGCTCAGGCCTGCATTCTTCAAAGAGGTGGGAGCAAACGCCAAGTGCTGTTGAATTTTTTATTCAACTGACAGGTCAAGCAGGCTCGAGGCAGCCGGCTGGCTCAATAATTGAGGGGCAATTTGCCCTCAGCCCATATGCGAGGGGCGCAAGTAGCTATGAAACTTATAGCAAACCAACTCCAGAGGCCGTGCTTCGCAATGATCGAAAACACACCTTTAGCGGAGTCATTGTGTAAAGACCCGCCAATTTGTATCCAATGCGCAGCAGATCAGCGTGCCTCGGCGAGGCAGCAGCACTCAATCAATCCGAACGACGACCCGCGCGTGGTCTGTGATGCCAATCACGTTGAAAAAGGCAGCAACCAGTCGATTGACGTCCGAAAACTGCACCGAGCAGTGCTGGTTCTCGCGCGCCGAGACCCAGTTCAACAGCGTACCAGCGGCGGAAAAATCGACGCGGATCAGCTTGGCGCAGGAAATCACCATGACGTCCGCCCCCATCAGCTTGACTGCGAGCTTGTCCATCACCGCAATGACATCGCCCTGTATCTGCCCGGACAGTTCCACCGACGCGATATTGCTCACTTGTGAACTCTGGGCGTCCGCCTGCTGAGAGTCCCGCTCGTCTATCGCTGCGAAGCCGAAACTGGTGGAGTCACGGTAAACATCGCCGATGATGGTCTGCTCAGCCATCGCGCCGCCTTGCGCATCGATCGATTGGTACCTGCAGCGTGCGCTCTCCCACGCTGGCGGGGAAACCTCATAGGTCACGCAAAAATCAAGCGCCGCGAGTTCGAAGTCATCGGGTCTGTGCACGACACGCAGCACTTGCATGCGCAACTGCCAGCAGTTTTGATCGGTATCACGGCTTCCCGAGGGCGTGGCCTGCTGCAGTACCTTTTGCAGTTGGCCCTCGCCCACGAAATGCAACTCGACAGACTGCCCTCCCCAGCCACTAAATACTTTGTTCAAGGCTTCAACGGCAGTTGGGTCGATCGTCTTGAGATTGCTCCAATCCAAGCGCCAGGGCTGAGGCGCCCTGAGCATGACCGCCGTGAGCGCGGCCACGGTCTGCAGCCCCAGCACCGACGGACAGATCCAGTCAGAGACAGGCCCATGGGCGGATTTGCCGGCCGGACGTGCAAGCAGCTTCACCAGTTCCGGCAGTGAAAACCACTGCGGTGCGGAACGCTCAAAGCGCTCTACAAACTGAATGGCAGCGGCTTCAAACTTGTCCTGCTCGCCGGTGGCCCGATACAGGTCAAACAGCGTCAGCCAGGTTTCAACGTGCCCGGCGCGGGCTGCGCCTGGTGCCAGTATTTCGAGCAAGCCGGCTTCGGCACCTTCATCATCACCATTGGCAAAACGGATAGCGGCTTCTTCCAGTTCCGCATCGTGCGCAACAATTTCTCCCGCCTCCACCGCTGAAATTTTCGAAGGTGAGAATGTCGACGGCCCGCTATCGCGCACACCAGCGACCCCCGAAAAATTACCCCCCTCGGGGGCTCTGGTCGACACTCCGCCCGAGCCGGAGGCGGCCAGCGCCATCGACAAGGCAGTGGCTTCAATTGGAAACCGCGCTTGCGAGGGCATGCTTTGCCCACCTTTCGCGGCCTCAGACTGCAGGCCTGCCGGGACCGTCGGCCGGTAGGCCAAAGGTAGCTCGTCGTCCAGCAACGGAGGCTGTGTGGCGAGCCCTTTGTCTTGTAACCTTGTGGGCGCCGAAGCGCCGGCATCCGCTGGCAGGTTGTTCTTGGTTTTCCACCACTGCATGGACATCTGCGCTTCAATTTCGTCGATTTTCTTGATCGTCGACGCCCGGTCGTCGGGCCGCGAGGGCAGACTGCTTTGAAAGAAGGAGGGCCGCCCGCCCTCGTCTTGGCCCATGCCCACTATGGCTTCGCGCTTGCGCATCTTGCGCAGCATTTCGAACTCGCGCTTGCGCACGAAATCGTTTTGCCGCTTGCGCTCTATCATTTCCTTGAGCAATTGCTTGCTCATGGCTTCGTCTCGATCAGTTTGCGCAGAGTCCAGATCCGACCAGCTGGTAGCCGGATTGCGGACGAACTTGACCATTTTGGACAGCAAGCCGGGTGCGGTTTCTTCTTTGGCCATGGCTGGGCGGTTAAAAAGCGTTCAGTCGCCGAGCGCGTTAATCGCCAAACATCTTTTGCTTGAGCTCGCGGCGTTGTTGTGCTTCCAGCGACAAATTGGCCGTAGGCCTTGCGATCAGGCGTCCCACACCGATGGGTTCTCCGGTCTCGTCGCAGTAGCCATAGTCACCGGAGTCAATGCGGGAAATCGACTGCTCGATCTTCTTGAGCAGCTTGCGTTCGCGGTCGCGGGTGCGCAATTCCAGCGCGTGTTCTTCTTCAATGGTGGCGCGGTCTGCCGGGTCCGGCACCACCACGGTGTCTTCGCGCAAATGTTCCGTGGTTTCACCAGCACTGTTGTGAATATCCTGCTTGAGCACCGACAGCTTGTGGCGAAAGAACGCCAGCTGCTTTTCGTTCATGTACTCGGAGTCGGGCATGGACTTGACTTCGTCGTCGCTCAGTTCGTCTGCGGCCTTGGTCTTCCAGTTGTTGGCAAGCTTGGGGTCTTTTTTGGCAGCCGCCTGGATGGGCGGCGCAATCACGCGCTCGGTCATGGTCGAGTAACTGGCTTTGGCGGCATCAGGCGCATGGGTAGGCAACATAGGCGCTTGCGGCGCTGACTGGGCGGCCACGCGCGCCGAACTCCTTCGACCGGGCTTGAGCGGCTTGGGTGCCGGCAACCCCGAGGGACGAGCGGGCGCTGGCGCAGCGACCACTGCCAGAGCGGTTTTCGAGGCGCTAGCCGATTTGACGATTTTGCTGTCTTTGGCAACAGGTTTGGAAGGCGCTTTCGCGACAGGTGTTTGCAATGGTTTTGCCACAGGTTGTGCCACGGGTCTGGCGGGTTGAATGGATTTGGTCGCTACCTTGGCTTTGACGGGAACGGGCTGACCCGTTGCCTTCTTGCTGGCTGCCCCGGCGGGTGCATGCACCGACGCCGCGTTGCTTAAAGGTTGGGCCTTCGCCTTGAGCGTCTTGCTGGCAACCGGACTGGCGGCCCTTTTTACCGCCCCGGCTGCGACCTTGGGTGTTGGTTTGACATGCATCGTCGTTTTGGCCGATGGTTTTACGGCCGCCTTGGCTGGCGTGGGGGTCTTCTTTGCTGGGGCTTTCACCATATGTCTCCTCTGGAAAGTAGCTTGGGAGCGGTTCTTGGACCTTCGCCGCAGCTGATTGGCCCCACTGCCGTTACGCGGTACGGCCCTGGCGGATACCAGGCTTTCTGGTTGGTCTGCCGCCCGCCTGCCTCGCAAGTCGCCTTAACGCGGCGTCCCGATTCGGTCTTCCGGGTATTTTGATCGGCGCGCGATTGTAACGGCTCACCGGCGCACAGCAACAATCTGGCAGCAAAGCGTGGAAAAATCGAAACAAACATGAAAGCCTTCGCCTTTTGGAGGTTACAGGCGGACAGCCTACATCAAACCAAGCATTGCTCCAGTCCCTGTACAAAAATATCTTTGGGCAGGTCAATGCCGATGAAGACCATCTTGCTGTTTTTCTTCTCGCCCTCGGCCCAGGCCGGACCCAGGTCGCTGCCCATGAGCTGGTGCACACCCTGAAAAATCACTTTGCGCTCGGTGCCTTCCATATAAAGCACTCCCTTGTAGCGCAGCATGCGCGGGCCGTAAATATTGACCACCGCGCCCAGGAAGTCCTCCAGCTTGGCCGGGCTAAAGGCCTTGTCGGCGCGGAATACAAAGCTTTTCACATCGTCGTCATGGTGATGATGATGGCCCTGGCCGTGGTCTGGCGCATGCGAGGGGTGGTCGCAGTGTTCGCCGTGTTCATGGTCGTGGTTGTGGTGCTCGTGGGCCGCCTCCTCGTCCTTGAGGAAATCGGGGTCGATATCGAGCTTGGCGTTGAGGTTGAAGCCGCGCAGGTCAAACACCTCTGAAATCGGCACCTCACCGAAATGTACGGCGCGCTGCGGTGCGCGCGGGTTCATATCGCGCAGCCGGTGCATCAGCGCCTGTACTTCGCCCTCGGTGACCAGCTCGGCCTTGCTGATAAATATCTGATCGGCAAAACCGACCTGGCGGCGCGCCTCCTGGCGCTCGTCGAGCTGAATCTGCGCATGTTTGGCATCGACCACCGTCAAAATGGAGTCCAGCAGGTACTGCTCGGCAATTTCTTCATCCATGAAGAAGGTCTGCGCCACCGGTCCGGGGTCGGCCAGCCCGGTGGTTTCTATCACCACACGCTCAAAGTCAAGCAGGCCCTTGCGTTTCTTGGTTGCCAGCAACTGCAGCGTTTCGCGAAGATCTTCGCGGATCGTGCAGCAAATGCAACCATTGTTCATCTGAATGATGTTTTCCTGGGTGTCGTTGACGAGAATTTCGTTGTCGATGTTTTCCTCGCCGAACTCGTTTTCAATGACGGCAATCTTCTGGCCGTGCGCCTCCGTCAGGATGCGCTTGAGCAGCGTGGTCTTGCCCGCGCCCAGAAAGCCGGTGAGTATGGTGACGGGAATCAAGCTCATGGTGTTTGCCTAAATAACAGAGAACATGTTTTAAAAAATACGCAAGGCGACAAGGCGCGCAACAACTAACCAAGCTGGGGAGTTTAGCGGCGCTGTCAAGCTACCGAGCTGCGCCGATCAATACCACTTTTGCCAGTAGCTACTCTGGGACCGGCGTTGGCAACAGCGTCCAATTTGCAGCATCTGAGTACCGTTGAGCGCCTTATTGACACTATTATTTTAATAGCTGCTTGCGCCCGTCCTTATTGGGCCAGAGGCCTATTCGACTGCCAAATTAGTTAACCCGCCGGCCGTTTGACCAGCACCAGCCCCTTGAGGTACTCGCCTTCCGGAAACGCCACCGTCATAGGGTGATCGGGCGCGCCACCCATGCGCTCGGTGATAAAGGCGTCGATCCCGGCGTCGGTGCCCGCCGACGCGACAATTTTGTGGAACAGGTCGCCGCTGATGCCACCCGAGCAGGAATAGGTGAACAGCACCCCGCCCGGCTCCAGAATGCTCAAGGCCAACCGGTTGATGTCCTTGTAGGCGCGCGCCGCCCGCTCGGCGTGCTTGATGGTGGGCGCGAACTTGGGCGGGTCGAGCACGATGGCGTCAAAGGTCCTGCCCTCCTTCTGGTACTGGCGCAGCGAGGCATTGACATCGGCGTCGAGCAGTGTGCTGCGGCTGGCGTCAAAGCCGTTCAAGGCCACATTGGCCTGGGCGCGCGCCAGCGCCGGGGCGGACGAGTCGATCGAGGTGACATGGCGGGCGCCGCCGGCCAGCGCCGCCACGCTAAAGCCGCCGGTGTAGCAAAAACAGTTGAGCACGCGCTCGAACTGCAGGCGCCGCGTGGTGGAGGCAAATTTCTGCCGGCTGTCGCGCTGGTCCAAGTAAAAACCGGTTTTGTGGCCTTCTGCCACATCCAGGCTCAGCTTCCAGTCATGCTCGGCAATGGTGATTGAGGTGTCGCCCGAGCCGGCCAGCCAGCCGGTGGCCTCGGGCAAGCCTTCCAGCGCGCGCACGCTGGCGTCCGAGCGTTCATACAGACGCGTCAAGCCGGTTTGCGCCAGCAGCGCCTGCACAATCACGTCCTTCCAGCGCTCGGTGCCGCAGCTGGAAAACTGCGCCACCAGCGTGTCGGCATAGCGATCCACCACCAAGCCGGGCAGCCCGTCGGATTCACCGTGAATCAGCCGCCGGCCGTCGCTCTGGATGTCAAACAGGCTCCTGGCTTTTATGGCCTGGGCGATGCGTGCTATAAAAAACGAAGCATCGATGCGCTGCGTCTCGTCAAAACTCCAGACCCGGGCACGAATTTTGGAGCTAGGACTGAAAGCCGCCCAGCCCAGAAACTGCCCGGCATAGCCCTCTACGCGCACCGTTTCACCGGCATCCGCGCTGCCGCTGGCAATGGCGCCGTCAAAAATCCAGGGATGGCGGCGCAGCAAGGAGCGTTCCTTGCCGTCCCTTAATCGAATTGTTTTCATGGCGCTATTGTCGCGGCTCGTCTGCAGTGAAGCCGCCGGCGCACAGCGGTTCCGACCCTGCGTGCCCGCAAACGGTGGAGCACTCCTTCGTTTAGACGAGGTGACTATCCCAATACTTTGCGACAATCCGGCCCTCTAATGATTTTTACCTATAAATCTTGCCTGCCCGGACTTTGCCAGCGCTTTGGCATTCGGGCGCTCCCAACGCTTCGCCTGCTGATGGCGGGCCTGTGCACGAGCCTGCTGCTCGGTGCGCTGCTGGCGCTGACCAGCCTGGATGCGCGCGCGCGCACCGTGCTGGACCTGGACACGCGAACCCAGCCGGTGGCGCTGCAGGACTGGGGCGATTACTGGATAGATCCCACCGGCAAGTCCACCGCCGAACAGGTGGCAAGCCACGCTGACATGCCCTGGCAGCCGACGCGCGCCGCGGCGATCTACCCGGTGACCGCTGGCTCCGCCATGTGGGTTCGTTTTACCGTGCCACCAGCACCGGATGCCGAGCGCTGGTACCTCGAAGTGCCTTACCCGGCGATCAACCGCGCCTCGCTTTACACACCCGACGGCGCCGACCAGTGGCGTGAGCAGCGCGCCGGCGACCTGGTGGCGGTCAGCCAATGGCCGGTGCCGCACCGCCATCCGCTGCTGCCGATTGCCTTGTCGGCGGAGCAGCCCACCCGCTACTTGCTGCGGCTTGAAAACGGACACGCCTTCAGAGCCTCGCTGCAATTTATCAGCGAAGGACGCCTGAGTGCTTCAGAGCAGCGGGTCTCGCTGATTCTCGGCCTGTTCTTTGGGCTGGCCGGCCTGGCCGCGCTGGTTTCTGCACTCAGCGCCGTCTCGCTGCGCGACTCGGCCTATGCCTTTTATGCCTTGAGCGTGGCCTTGCTCGGCCTGACCCAAGCCAGCCTCACCGGCATCGCCGGCCTCCACCTGTGGCCTAACTCGCCTTGGTGGAACGACCTCGCGCCGTGCATTCTGCCGCTGCTGACGGCATCGGCCACCTTGCTGTTTATCTCGGCAGCGGTGGCGCTGCCCGAGCGGTGGCAGCGCCTGCACCGGCTCATCGTCGGCCTGGCCTTGCTGGGCGTTCTGCTCGCTGCCGCGCTGGTGTGGCTGCCCGCCGCATCGCGCCGGGATCTCTTCGTGCCCAATCTGTGGCTGCTGCGGCTCAGCGGCCTGCTGTTGTTAGCTTGGGCCTGGCGGCGCGGTGACCGCTTTGCGCCCTGGCTGTTGCTGGCCTGCCTGCCCATGCTCGCGGCCAACGGCTGGTCCCTGGCTGCCAATGCCGGACTGGCGCCCTTCGGCTTTCTCACGCGCTATGGCATGCAGCTGAGCGTGGCCTTGTACTTGCCGGTCGTCATGCTGGTGCTGATGCTGCGCAGCCAGCACCGGCGCGAAAACACCCGGCGGATTCAAGGGCTGGACCGGGTCGATCCGGCTACCGGGCTGATCAATGGCCATGTGTTTGCCGAACGTCTGCTGCGCATGATGGCGCGCTCGGAGCGGCTAAACCAGCAAAGCGGCGTGCTGCTGGTAGAACTGGCCAACACCGAACAGATACAGCGCGATTTTGGCGGCAAGGCAGCAGACGAATTGCCACTGCGCGTGGCCGAGCGGCTGCTGTCCATCACGCGTGTCATCGACAGCGCTGCCCGGCTTTCGGACCGGCGCTTTGCCATGCTGGTCGAAGGCCCGTTCAGCGCGGCAGATGCTGCCGCGCTAGGGCCGCGCATCGTGGCGCGCTGCATGATGCCGTACGACCGCCTGCACGTGGACTGCGTGGCGCAAGTGCGCGTGGTCTATGCATTGGTGCCCTACCGGGGCGCCGACGCGCAAGATCTGCTGGAGTTGCTAGAAGACCGTTTGGCCGCCGTGCCAGCCAACAGCAAGCGCGCGGTTTTTGCGCTCGGCGACATCTCGGCTGGTATCCCCTTGCAAAGTCCAGTGCTGCGCAAAACCGCCTGACTCCCGGATTCCCCTGATCGCATTTCTACGTCAATACAGCCGGTTGTTGAAATGCCATGAGATCGCCGCTCAGCCCTTCGTGACGGCTTCGTTTTTGCTGATCGCTTTAGGTTTAGGTTTGGATTTGGATTTGGATTTAGTCTTGACCTTCACCTTAGCTTCAGCGCCAACCGCAACGCCTAAGGGCAGCCGGGCCGCCGTGGGGCCTGCGCCGGCCTGGCTGCCCAACAGCGCCCGCGGATGGGTTGCGTCATAAATCCTGGCCAGGTGCTGGAAGTCGAGTCGCGTGTAAACCTGCGTCGTGGTGATGTTGGCATGGCCCAGCAACTCCTGCACCGCCCGCAAATCACCGCTGGACTGCAGCACATGGCTGGCAAAAGAGTGGCGCAGCATGTGCGGATGCACCGGCGTTGCCAGCCCGGCCTGGAGCGAACGCTGCTTTAGGCGCACGCGAATGTGCTGCGGCGTCAGTCGTCCGCCGCGCTGGTTGATGAACAAGGCGGTCGAAGCCGCTTCTGCGCGCGGCAAGCCGGCCCAATCGCTGCGTGCTGCCAGCCAGGTCTGCAGCGCCTGCAAGGCCTGCCGGCCGACCGGGACGCTGCGCCGCTTGGAACCTTTGCCCAGCACATGCGCCTCGGCGGCGTCCAGGTCAATCCAGCCGCGCGCCTGGCCACTGGCCAGCACATCAAGCCCCACCAGTTCGCCAATGCGCAACCCGCAGCCGTAGAGCAGTTCGGTGATGCACTGGTCGCGCGCCTCCAGGTGCGCATCGCCGGCATCGTCGGGCGCCTGGTAGCTGGCCAGTTGCACCGCCTCATCCACGCTCAGGGCTTTGGGCAGCGGCTTGGCGGCTTTGGGGGCGCGCACATCCTGCACCGGGTTGGCGGCCACCAGCCCTTCACGGCCCAGCCAGGTGTAAAAGCCGCGCCAGCCCGACAGGATCAGCGCAATGCCGCGCCCGCTGCGCCCGGCGCCGTGCATCTGCACCACCCAGCGCCGCATGTGGGTGCTGTGCACGTCCGTTAGTGCCACACCGGCCTGCAACGCGTTGCTTTGCAGCTTGTGCAGGTCCAGCGCGTAAAGCTCCACGGTGCGCTGCGCCAGGCGTTTTTCCACCCGCACATGCTCCAGGTAGCGCTCGACCAGCGGATGCGCTGCGGGCTCGGCTAGTGCCGGCTCAGATCCAGACACGAGCGGAGGTGTCTGCACCATATGCAAGGTTTAGGCGGTGCGAGGCCGGGTCGTGCCCTGGGCGCGCAGCCGCGACAATGCCGCGCCGCCCAGCTCGCCCAGACGCTCCAGAAAATCAGTGCCCATGCCGCTTTCAAAGCGCTCGGCATCGGGCGAAGCCAGCACCAGCAGACCCGACACCTGGGCGCCGGCGGCAGTGCGCAAGGGAATCAGTGCAATCGACTGCGCCTGCGCCGCGTCGGGCAGCCAGCCGACGGCTTCAAAGCCTGAATTGATACCGCAGTAGGGCGCGCTCAAGGAGCAGGCAAAGGTCTGCGCGTCGGGGCTCACACCTGTCACAAAGCTCTCGTCCGAGAAGATGCCGTTGACGCCCCAGATTTTGATGGCGGCCTGCGGAATCTGGAACTCGCCGGTGATGCCGTCGACGATGGCGCCCGGCAAGTCGCGCGCGTGCGCCGTCTGCAGCAGCTTGCGGGTCCAGCGCTGCAGCTTGTCGGCAATCGCCACGTTGTCCTGGCCGTGGCGGATCATCTCGACCACCCGCGTTTCCAGACCCTTGATCTTTTCGCGCAGCATGCCGGCCTGGCGCTCCTGCAGGCTGACGGCCCGGGTGCCGTGGCCGCTGGACAGTTGCACCGTGGCCAGCAGTTGGGCGTGACGTTCGAAGAAATCCGGCGTGTTGGCCAGAAAGTTGGCGATGTCGTCTTCGGTGATGGAGTGTTCAGTTGGGTTCATCAATGCATTGTCCCGTGTTTAAAAGTTAAGGCTAAAAAAGCCGCGGCGCCGGGCTTGCTCCTCACGCCGGCAGGGGCCGCGGAACCGGCTTGCCGGGCCGCAGGCGCGGCGCCCCCTCAAGGGGCAGCGAACCACACGCAGCGGGAAGCGTGGGGGCATCGGCCGCCAGCGCCGGGCCGCCCCAAGCCAGGCCAGCCCCCTCGGGGGGCAGCGAACCACACGCAGTGGGGAGCGTGGGGGCATTATTCAGGCACGTCGATCTGCGACGCAAACACCGTGGTCGCCGGGCCGGTCAGCATGACCGGGGCATCGAGCTGGCCCGACCATTCAATCGTCAGCAGGCCGCCGCGCGTCAGCACCTCGACGCGCGCGTCCAGCAGGCCCCAGCGGATGCCGGCCACCACCGCCGCGCAGGCGCCGCTGCCGCAGGCCAGTGTTTCTCCGGCGCCGCGCTCGTAGACCCGCAGGCGAATCTGTCTGGTTGAGACCACCTGCATGAAGCCCGCGTTGACGCGCCTGGGAAAACGCACATGCTGCTCGATCAGCGGGCCGCTTTGTAGCACCGGCGCAAGCGCCACATCGTCCACCAGCTGCACCGCGTGCGGGTTACCCATGGACAGCGCTGCTATAAAAACAGGAGCTGCTTGCGCCCGTCCCGTATGGGCTAGAGGCCATTTTTGCCATGAACCAACGGCTTGCGGCGTCAATCCGCAAGCGTCAAAAGGAATGCGCGCCAAGTCAAACACCGGCGCGCCCATGTTGACTGTCACGCGGCCGTCAGGCTGCATGCGCAACTCGATCACGCCACCCAGCGTCTTGACCCTGACCGCGTCTTTGGTGGTCAGCCCCTGCTCGCGCACAAAACGCACAAAGCAGCGCGCGCCATTGCCGCATTGCTCGACCTCGCCGCCGTCGGCGTTGTGAATCACGTATTCAAAGTCGATGCCCGCGCCGGGCGAGGGCCGCACCGAAAGAATCTGGTCGGCGCCTACGCCAAAGTGGCGATCGGCCAGAAAGCGGTACTGGCCGGGCGACAGATTCAGGCGCCCGCGGGTCTCGTCAAGCACCACAAAATCGTTGCCGGCCCCCTGCATTTTGGTAAATCGGATTAGCATCGCGGCATTATCCGCCGGGGCCGCGCCCTACTCGCACCGCCTTATGCCTTCTCCCCCGAACCACCGAAAGACAGCCATGCGTATCCCCGACTGGAGCCCCGCCCTCAAACCTCAACCGCAGGAACTGATTGATGCCATCCTGGCGCGCCGCGGCGGCGCGCTGATCAACCTGGACAAGGCACTGCTATGGAGCGAGCCGCTGGCGCGCGCCTGGAATGTCTACCTGGGCGCGGTGCGCACCGGCCTGCACACCAGCCGCAAGCTGCGCGAACTGGGCATTTGCACGGTGGCATTGCTGACCGGCGCGGCCTATGAGTACCAGCACCATGCACCAGATTTTCTGGCCGCCGGCGGACATCGGGGCGAGCTCGACGCGCTGAACGAACTGGTCAAGCAAAACGCGCGCGAAGCCGTGGCGCACCCGGCGCTGGGCGCCGTCGAGCAGCTGGTGATCCAGTACGCGGCGCAGATGACGCTGGACGTCAAGGTCAGCGATAAGCTATTCGCCGCCTTGCGTCAGCACTTTGACACCACCGAACTGGTGGAGCTGACCAGCGCCATTGCCACCTACAACATGGTGGCGCGTTTTCTGGTGGCGCTGGGCGTGTCACCGGAGGAATGAGACGTAGCCGCTAGCTATTCGAACTGAATGAACGCTGGCGCGCGCACTGCGCAACGCCGGGCCGCCCCAAGCAAGCACAGCCCCCTCGGGTGGCGGCTCAGCACATGCAGTGGCAAGCGTGGGGGCCGCAAACGACGCGCCGGGCCGCCCCAAGCGGAGTTCAACCCCCTCGGGGGGCAGCGCAGCACACGCAGTGGCAAGCTTGGGGGCCGCGAACGAAGCGCCGGGCCGCCCCAAGCGGAGTTCAGCCCCCTCGGGGGGCAGCGCAGCACACGCAGTGGCTAGCGTGGGGGCCACATTTCTAGTCGGCTTTGATCCCGTTATCCTTGACCACCTTGGCCCAGGTATCGATCTGCTTATCAATAAAAACGCGCGCCGTCTCTTGCGAACCGCCCAGGATGTCGATGCCCTGTGCGCTAAGTTTTTTGGCAATCTCCGGATTTTTCAGCGCCTTGTTGACTTCCTCGTTCATGCGCTTGAGCACTTCCGGCGGTGTTTTGGCGGGCGCCACGATGGCCCACCAGGCCGGTGCGTCAAAGCCGGCAAAACCGCTTTCAGCCAGGGTCGGCACATTTGGCAAATCGGCCGAACGTTGGCTGGTCGTCACCGCCAGCGGGCGCAGACGGCCGCTGTCGATGTGCGGCCTGGTCACAAACACCGAAGCGATGGACAGTTGCACATGGCCGGCCACGGCATCGGTCATCAGCGGGCCGCCGCCTTTGTAGGGCACGTGCTGCCAGTCCATGTTGCCGTTTTTGCCCAGCAGCGCCATCGCCAGGTGACCCAGGCTACCCGAGCCTATGCTGCCGTAATTGACGTTCTTTTTGGCCTTGGCGGCTGCCACCACATCGGCAAAGCTCTTGTACTCGGACGCAGAATGAGCAGCCAGCACCATGGCCGAGGTGCCGATCAGCGCGACCGGGGCCAGGTCCTTACGGGTGTCAAAAGGCAGGCCGGGAATCAGGCTAGGGTTGACGCCGTGGGTGTCAAACACCACCGCAAAGGTGTAGCCGTCAGCGGGCGCTGCGGCAACGGCCGCGGTGCCGATGGAGCCCGACGCACCCCCTTTGTTTTCGACAATGACGTTTTGACCGAGCTGCTGCGACAGCGGCTGCGCCAGAATGCGCGCGACCTGGTCGACCGAGCCGCCGGGCGGAAATACCGCGACAAATTTGATCGGCTGTTTGGCCGGCCAGGCCTGCGCCCAGGCAGCCATGGGAGCGGCCACAGTGCACAGCGCGGCCAGTGCCAGCGTAGCGCGCAAGGTCGAAGGTTTCATTCGGATCTCCAGAAAAAACAAAAGCTTGACAAGCTGGGGAACCGAGTATGGGCTGAAGCCGGTTTTTTCGCATGACGATCTTTACCAATGGGGTTTACGTGAATCGCCGATTAGCAGATTGGCCAGACCGGGCTACTGTTTGGCGGCAAAATCAGGCGCATGGCCCGCTCTTCCCAACTTCTTTATCCGCAACGCGAACCGGCGCCCACGCGCCCGGCCGCCACCGTGCTGCTGTTGCGCGACACGGCGCAGGGCCTGGAGGTGCTGATGACGCGCCGCTCCATGACGGCCAGTTTTGCGCCCGGCGCCTATGTCTTTCCGGGCGGCGGCATTGATGCGGCGGACGCGGCGGCGCATGGCCACGCGACGCGGCGCACCAGCCAGAGCGACCTGCACCTGACGCAGGCCATCGCCGCCATCCGCGAAAGCTTTGAAGAGCTGGGCGTGCTGCTGGCGCAGCATGGCCACGGCGGCTTCGCGACCAACCAGGACATCGCGGCGCTGGACCGCAAGGCGCCGCTGGCGGCACAGTGCCGAGAACGCGGCTTGAGGCTGGCGGCCGACCAAGTTTTTGTGCTGGCGCACTGGGTGACTGACCGCGATTTGCCGCGGCGTTTTGATGTACCTTTTCTGGTGGCCCGCATGCCCGAAGGCCAAACCCCGGTGGCGGACGAAACCGAGCAGTTCGAGCCGGTCTGGCTGCGCCCGGCCGACGCGCTGGCGCGGCACCAGGCGGGCGGCTTCTTCATGATCTTTCCGACCATTCGCACGCTGCAAAGGCTGCAGCAGCACCCGCATGTCGAGGCGGTGCTGCAGGCTTGCGCATCCGAGGCGCCGCTCTGGAGTTCCTGTCCGCGCGCCGGCTGGCTAGCGGGCCGCGAGGCGCGCTATATGGAGCATGAGGCGCCGTATGGTGAACTCGCGCTGGTCTGCCCGGACGGGCAGATCGTCCATGCGCTGGACTGGCAAACAGAGCGCCCGGTGCAACTTTTGAAACACCTGAGTCGCCTGACCGCGCCCAATCCCGGCATGATGACCGGGCCGGGCACCAACAGCTACCTAGTAGGCGATGCGGCCAGCGGCTACATCGTGATTGACCCGGGGCCGAACGACGCGGGCCATATCCAGCGCCTGTTTGAGGCGACCGGCGGGCGCATCGCGGCGATTGTCTGCACCCACTCCCATGCTGACCATTCGCCTGCCGCCAAGCCCTTGCAGATGCTTTGCGCCAGCCCGCCGCCCATCTTGGGCTTGGCCTCCCGGGAAACCGCGCACCCCGATGCGTATTTTTTGCCCGACCGGCTGCTATTAAATCAGGAGCTACTCACGCTCACCAGTCATGGGCTAGAGCACACATTAAAGGTTGTTTTCAGCCCCGGGCACGCGGCCAACCATTTGTGCCTGGTGTTGCTGGAGGACGGCCTGCTTTTTTCCGGCGATCATATCCTCAACGGCAGCACCACCGTGGTCAATCCACCCGACGGCGAAATGACGGCCTACCTGGCGTCACTGGACATTTTGAGCGCGAACTGCGAACAGCACCAGATCGACTTCATCCTGCCGGCGCACGGCCATGTGCTGGGCGATGCCAGGCTGGCGATCGCCGGACTCAAGGCGCACCGCCTGCGGCGAGAAGCCAAGGTGGCTGCCGCCATGCGGGCGCTGCCCCAGGGAACGCTGAACGACTGGCTGGCGCTGGCCTACGACGACACCGACCCGAGGCTGTGGCCGGTGGCACTGCGTTCGCTGCAGGCCCATGTGGACCGGCTTCTGGCCCTGCAGAGCGCTACCTAAAGGGTAAACCCGCAACAGTTGGGGTTTATACTTTTTTGCTCTTGCTTCCAGGGTTAGCGCATCCCGGCCGACTTTGATCAGGCAAGTCCAACGCACAGCGTTCAACTTTTTAGCGAGCCTTTTATGCCCAAGATGACGACACGACATTTCCTTCAATCTGCCGCCACCGTGCTGGCCGGTCTGCTTCTGGTGGCCTGTGGAAAGCAGCAGCCGCCTGCCCCGGCCGCCAGCACGCCGGCACCTGCCGCCTCGGCACCGGCCCCTGCTGCCAAGGTGTACGTGGTGGGCACCGACGCCGCCTATGCCCCTTTTGAATCGCAGAACGAAAAAGGAGAAATCGTCGGCTTTGACATTGACGTGGTCAAGGCCGCCGCACAAAAGGCCGGCATCGAGGTGAAGTTCGTGAACACGCCGTGGGAAGGCATTTTCAACACCCTGGCCCAGGGCGACCGCGATTTCCTGGTGTCAAGCATCACCATCACCGACGAGCGCAAGCAGACCATGGATTTTTCATCGCCCTACTTCGACGCGCAGCAGCTGATCGCCGTCAAAAAGGATTCGAAGATCGCCAAATTCGACGACCTGAAAAAACTCAAGGTTGGCGTGCAAAACGGCACCACGGGCGACGAAGTCATCACCAAGCTGCAAGGCAAGGAAAGCGCCAACATCAAGCGTTTTGAGTCAACGCCGCTGGCGTTGAAAGAGCTCGAAGGCGGCGGCGTCGATGCCGTGGTGGCCGACAACGGCGTGGTGGTGCATTACGTCAACAACAACAGCGGCTCGAATTTCAAGACCATCAGCGACGCCAGCTTTCCCGCCGAGCAGTACGGCGTGGCCGTCAAGAAAGGCAATACCGAGTTGCTTGAAAAAATCAACAAGGGCCTGGCCGACATCAAGACCGACGGCAGCTACCAACAGATCTACACCAAGTATTTCGGCTCTGCGCCAACAGCAGCGGCACCGGCAGCAGCCGCCTCGAAATAAACTTCCAGCCGTTTCGGCAAATGCCCTCCTTCAGCCATGAAGGAGGGCATTTTTAATCAGGCGGTGAAGAGCTGCCGCCGTGCGGCCTGCGTGATGGCCGCCACGCAGGGGTGCGTGATGCGCCGCTCGACCGACACGGCATAAAAATCTTCCACCATTTCGTTGGTGCGCCCAATCACTTGCACGCCATATTGCGCGACGGTCTCGGCCTCCAGTACGCTTGCCGACATGAACACTCCGCGCCCCTCGCGCCCGAAGGCCTGCAGCAGCGCGGCGTCGTCAAACTCGCCAACGATGCGCGGATGTATCTGGTGCTTGGTAAACCAGCTGTCAAGCTGTTTGCGCACCGATGAAGACAGGCCTTGAATCAGCATAGGCGCATCGCTCAGGCAGCCCGGGAAATCGCCCTGGAGCGAGGTCTTGAGCGCTGGCGTGCAGAAAAAACTCATAGGCGTGCTGCCCAGCGGGTGGTTGAAGGCCTTGATGCTGACGCGGCCCGACATCGGCTCGTCGGCCATCACCAAGTCAAGCCGGTGCAGGGCCAGCTGTGCCAGCAAATCAGGAAATTTTCCTTCGCTGCAGATCAGTCGCACCGGCTCGCTGACTGATAAGGCGGGCTCCAGCAGCCGGTACACCACGGACTTGGCGACTGAATCGGCCACGCCAACGCGAAAGTCCAGTATCTTTTGGCCGCCGCGCGCCTGCCGCAGCGCGGTCTCCATTTCCGCGCCCAGGGTGAATATCTGGTCGGCGTAGCCCAGCGCCAGCCGGCCCTCATCGGTCAACTCAAGCTGACGCCCACTTTTGCGGAACAGCCGGCGCCCCAGCCAGGCCTCCAGCAGCTTGATCTGCCCCGAAAGGGTTTGCGGCGTGGTGTGCAACTGCTCACCGGCGCGCATGATGCCGCCGGCCTTGGCGGTTACCCAGAAATAGTGCAAGTGCTTAAAGTTCACGATGGCGCATCCTTCTGAAAAATTCCAGGAACATTTTCGGAGATAGCCAATTATTCGCGTTTTTCGAAGACAAACAGTTTTAAATACGAATTTACACGAAGTAATAAATTTTCTATAGTAGACATCTTGACGTTAATTTTTAGCGTCCCAAGGAGAACAGATATGCGCCTGAATACCCAAAGCCGTTTTGCCGTCACCGCGATGATCGACATTGCCCTTCGCGACAATGCCGGGCCGATTTCGCTCGCCGACATTGGCGCGCGCCACCATGTATCGCTGTCTTACCTGGAGCATTTGTTCAGCAAATTGCGTCGCTGCGGCTTGGTCGAAAGCACCCGTGGTCCGGGGGGCGGCTATTCGCTGGCGCGCTCCGGCGAGGCTATCTCCGTGGCAGACATCATTGGCGCCGTGGAGACCGACCCGGGCAAATCCAGCCGACAGGAAAAATCCGCGCCAAAGTCTGACGAATCAAGTAGCGGGCTGACGCAGGATCTGTGGACCAGTCTGAACGCCAAGATGACCGAGCACATGCAGTCCATCAGCCTTCGCAAGCTGGTGGCCGAACAGCGCGCCAAAGGGGTGCAGATTGAGGACCGCCCGGCCAAACGTGGCATCAGCAAAGCGGCAAAGCGGCAAAGCGTGTTCACCACGGCCCCGAACTCGGTGTTTGCGCTGGGGCGCTCGCTGCTGGCAGGCAGCTGAGCGGCCTGCCGGTCGAATAAAAGTGTGAAGCCCGCCGATAAGCCGGATTCTGTGCGCCAGGCTTCCCTGCCCGAAAGCAGGTTGGCCTGGTGTGACCGCCATTAATCTGGGCCGGGGGTCGCCCACCCGGCTCGGTGCTACCTACCCGCCAGCAATTCTTGCGGAACCACAAGATAGGCTTTCGCCCGGTGCTGGCCTACTTGGTATTGCTGCGCGTAGAGATTGCCCGTTTCACCCGAACTGAATCGGCTCGTCTCTGTTGCTCTAATCCTCACCTCACGGTGGAGAGGTGTTACCTCCTACGCTGTCCTGTGCAGTCCGGACGTTCCTCCAGTGCCTGGTTTCCCAGATTGCACCAGCGGCGGTCTGGCAGGCTTCACCGCTCTATTATGTCAGTGCGCCACAATGCGCTGACAGCCCACTACAGACAAGGAGACCCCATGAAAGCCGACAACATTCTCGCCACCATTGGCAACACCCCCCACGTCCGCATCCGCCGCCTGTTTGGCCCCGATGCGCAAGTGTGGATCAAGTCCGAGCGTGCCAATCCGGGCGGCTCGATCAAAGACCGCATTGCGCTGGCAATGGTTGAAGAGGCCGAAAAATCGGGCGCGTTGCAGCCCGGCGGCACCATCATCGAGCCGACGTCGGGCAACACCGGCATTGGTCTGGCGATGGTCGCTGCCGTCAAGGGCTACAAACTGGTGCTGGTGATGCCTGACAGCATGTCAGTCGAGCGCCGCCGCCTGATGCTGGCCTATGGCGCCAGCTTTGACTTGACGCCGCGTGAAAAAGGCATGAAAGGCTCGATTGCCCGTGCCCAGGAACTGGTGGCGGCCACGCCGGGTTCATGGATGCCACAGCAGTTTGAGAACCCGGTCAACATTGAGGTGCACGCACGCACCACGGCGCAGGAAATCCTGACTGATTTTCCCGAGGGACTGGACGCCTTGATCACCGGCGTCGGTACCGGCGGCCACCTGACCGGATGCGCCAAAGTGCTGAAAGCCGCCTGGCCGCGCCTTTTGGTGTTTGCGGTCGAACCGTCAGCCTCGCCGGTCATCTCGGGAGGACAGCCTTCCCCGCATCCGATCCAGGGTATAGGCGCGGGATTCATTCCAAAAAACCTGGACACCAGTTTGCTCGACGGCGTGATTCAGGTCGAGGCCGAACCGGCCCGCGAGATGGCGCGCCGCTCCGCCAGCGAGGAAGGCATGCTGGTGGGTATTTCCTCAGGCGCTACGCTGGCCGCGATTGCCCAGAAGCTGGCGCAATTGCCAGCCGGCGTCCGCGTGCTGGGCTTCAACTACGACACTGGCGAGCGTTACCTGTCGGTTGAAGGTCTGTTTCCGGCTTGAGTGCCTGAAGCGCCTGAATCATCGGGCGGCGCTTTAGTCTTTATCGCATTGTTGCCGCGCCTTTATCATTACGCCCTTCTGCTTGATAACTACAAGCCACGAACCGGACGACCATGCTGCGACTGACTGAAATCAAACTTCCGCTTGATCACGCTGAAAAAGCGTTGCAGGAAGAGCTGCTCAACGCGCTGGACATCACGCCGGCCGAGCTGCTGAGCTTCACGGTCTTCAAACGCAGCTTTGACGCCCGCAAGGCCGTCATCATGCAGGTCTACATCGTCGATGTGGTGCTGGCCAGCGCCACGCTTGAAGCCGCGCTGCTGGCCCGCCATGGCGGCAACCCGCACATCGGGCCCACGCCCGACATGGCCTACCACCGGGTGGGACAAGCCCCGGCCGATCTGCCGCTGCGCCCGGTGGTGGTCGGCTTTGGCCCATGCGGCATTTTTGCGGCTTTGCTTTTGGCGCAAATGGGCTTCAAGCCCATCGTACTGGAGCGCGGAAAAAGCGTGCGCCAGCGCACCCTGGACACTTGGCGCCTGTGGCGCAAGAACGTGCTGAATCCGGAATCCAACGTGCAGTTTGGCGAAGGCGGCGCCGGCACCTTCTCGGACGGCAAGCTCTACAGCCAGATCAAGGACCCGCGCCACCTGGGCCGCAAGGTGATGAACGAGTTCGTCAAGGCCGGCGCACCCGCCGACATTCTTTTTGAGGCGCACCCTCACATCGGCACCTTCAAGCTGGTCAAGGTGGTGGAGAACCTGCGGGCGCAGATCATCGCGCTGGGCGGCGAGATTCGCTTTGAGCAGCGCGTGACCGACGTGCTGATTGAAGACGACGCCGCTGGCAAGCACATTCGCGGCCTCACGGTGCTTAACCAGGCCACAGGCGCAAGCCAAGATCTGCGCGCCGATCAGGTGGTGCTGGCGCTGGGCCACAGCGCGCGCGACACCTTTGCCATGCTGCATGCGCGCGGCGTCTACGTCGAGGCCAAGCCCTTTTCCATCGGCTTTCGGGTCGAGCACCCACAAAGCCTGATTGACCGCGCGCGCTGGGGCCGCCATGCCGGGCACCCGGCGCTGGGCGCGGCCGAATACAAGCTGGTGCACCACGCCAGCAATGGCCGATCGGTCTACAGCTTTTGCATGTGCCCGGGCGGCACGGTGGTGGCCGCCACTTCGGAAGCCGGCCGCGTCGTGACCAACGGCATGAGCCAGTACTCGCGCAACGAACGCAATGCCAATGCCGGCATCGTGGTGGGCATCGACCCGCGTGACTATCCCGAAAATCCACTGGCGGGCATCGACCTGCAGCGCCGGCTCGAATCCCATGCCTACGTGCTGGGTGGCAGCAGCTACGAAGCGCCCGGCCAGTTGGTCGGCGACTTTGTGGCGGGGCGTCCGTCCAAGGCGCTGGGCGCCATCATGCCGTCCTACCAGCCGGGCGTGCTGCTAGGCGACCTGTCGTCCGCCCTGCCCGGCTATGCCATAGCCGCACTGCGCGAAGCCTTTCCGGCCTTCGGTCAGAAAATCAAGGGTTTTGACAGCCACGATGCCGTGCTGACGGGCGTGGAAACACGCACCTCCTCGCCCATCAAGATGAGCCGCGGTGATGATCTGCAAAGCATCAACGTGCGCGGTCTTTATCCCGCCGGAGAAGGCGCCAGTTATGCCGGCGGCATTTTGTCCGCCGGGGTCGATGGCATCAAGGTGGCCGAAGCGCTGGCGCGCAGCCTGCTGGGCGAAGCAGAGCGGATGCGGACTGCCGCCGCCTGAGACGTCGCAATGTCCGATAGTCCCGATAGGGGATACTTCGGCTCTGCAGCTTTGAACCGCAGTGCCTTCTGCACGGCACGAACGCCACTATCGCCTGCCGACATGCGGCCCCGAACCCCAACCCAGAACTGACCGATGACCGATACCGTCCCCAAACCCCGCGAACCACAACAGCAAGAACATCAAGAACGCCAGGAACGCGGCCACGCCCCTCCTGCCGGCAAGCGCCCTAGCGCCCCGCGCGCCCGTCCGGTGCATCCGGCGTTGCAAAAGCTGTTCGAGCTCTACCCCAAGATGTTCGGCGCGCGCTTCCTGCCGCTTAAACTCGGCGTGTTTCAGGACCTGCTGGCGCAACACCCCGACGAGTTCAAGCGCGAAGACCTGAAAATCGCGCTGGGATTGCATGCCCGCTCTATGCGCTATCTGGAAAGCGTGGCCACTGGCCTGCCGCGCCACGATCTGCAGGCGGTGCCGGTCGAGCCGGTCGCCCCCGAGCATGTGCACCACGCAATCATGGAAGTCTTCCGCAGGCGCCAGGCGCGCTCCAACGAGGACTTGCGCCCCTATGTACGCGCGCAGCTGATGCGGGCAATTGAAGCGTCAGGCCTGAGCCGCGAGGACTACCTGCTGAGCGTCCGCCAGCAGGATGAGGTATCGGATACCTTGCTTGCGGAGGTTTTTGCCGAACTTGGCGAGCAGGCCGCCAAACGCGATGCCCTGCTCAGGACCTTTGAGGCCAGCGCCAAAACCGTCGCAGAATTTTCCGACATGTACGGCATGGACCCGAGCGAAGTGGCGCAGACGCTGGACCGAGCGCGGCTGGCGCAATCGGTTGAAGCCGCTCAGGCAGCTCAGGCAGCAGCAACCGCTCAGGAATCTCAGCCGCCTCAGCATTTGCTGCCCGAAGAGACGCCAGCGGACGCAGGCGAGGTTCCCGCAGCCCCATGAAAAAGGCCGGCACCAGGCCGGCCTTCAATCTAACGGGCTAACTCGACCAAGCGAAAACGCTCAACCCGGGGCGTTTTGCAGTGCCGCAATACGCTCTTCAATCGGCGGATGCGTCGCGAACCATTTGCCAATACCGCCGGTAATGCCCATGGCTTCCACCGCCTTGGGCAATTCACCGGGCTGCATGCCGCCCAGACGGGCCAGCGCGTTCATCATGGGCTGGCGGCGGCCCATCAGCTGCGCGGCGCCAGCGTCGGCCCGGAATTCGCGGTGGCGCGAAAACCAGGCGACGACGATGGCCGCGGCAAAACCCAAGACGATGTCGAGCACGATGGTGCTGACGTAGTAACCGATGCCAGGGCCGGAATTGCTGTCGCTGCCGCGGCGCAAAAAGCTGTCGACCGCATAACCGATCACGCGCGACAAAAACACCACGAAGGTGTTCATGACACCCTGGATCAGCGTCATCGTGACCATGTCGCCATTGGCCACGTGGGCGATCTCGTGGCCTAGAACGGCCTCGATCTCTTCCTTGGTCATGCCCTGCAGCAAGCCGGTGGACACCGCCACCAGCGAGGAATTCTTGAACGCCCCGGTGGCGAAGGCGTTCGGCGCGCCTTCGAAAATGCCGACTTCGGGCATGCCGATCTGCGCCTTGTCGGCGAGCTGGCGCACGGTCTGGACAATCCAGGCTTCATCGGCATTCTGGGTGCCGTCTATCAGGCGCACGCCGGCGCTCCACTTGGCCACCGGCTTGCTGATCAGCAGCGAAATGATGGCGCCGCCAAAACCAATGACCAGCGCAAAGCCGAGCAACATGCCAAGGTTCAGACCGTTGGGCGTGAGAAAGCGGTTGACGCCGAGCAGGCTGGCAACGATGCCCAGCACCGCCACCACGGCGATATTGGTTAGTACAAACAAGAAAATGCGTTTCATGGATTCTCCGTAGAGGTCGGTGACAACTAAAGATTGCAACACAGGCGACTGCCGCTGCAAGGATGATCCTCAGAAAATAAGGGGTTTTCAGCCCAAATCAAGTGTTTCGGATCAACTTTTGGCCGGTTTTGCGTGTTGTTCTCGGTTTATGCATCAGCGGCGCGGGCGGAATACGACTGAGTCGTCATAAAAGGAAAGGTTCTCGTTTTCCGCCCACCAAGCTGGAACGCCCAGCACCGGCAGCGGCGCAAACGGCTTGGCGGCCAGCTTATCGGCGCTCAGGTCGGCGGCCAGCCAGGCGTCCAATTCTGCTATTGAATTAATAGCTACTTGCGCCCGGTACACATGGGCTGTGATCGGTTTTCGTGGGTAAACCAGCTTTTCAAGCAGCGCGTGGCCAAACAGCACCAGACTAGCCTGCCGCCAAAGCGGGCGCAGGCCAACAAACAGCGCGTTCCAGTCCTTGGCGACCAGCGCATCCCACAGCGGCTGCGGCGCCGACAGCAGGGCGGCGTTTTCGTCGAACAGCGTCAGCGCGTCGCGCACCGGGCCGCGCAGGGGCGTCACGCCGGCAGCGGCAATCTCGTGAGCCTGCAGCAGATTGAGTTTTTTCTTGGTGTGCGGGAACCGCATCCAGCACAGGCCATTAAAAAAATCGTGCAAGCCCTCGCGGGTCGGGCACTGACCGCTATTGAAAATATAGCGCTCATAGGCCTCGCCGGGCGGCAGCGCGCTTTGCGGTACGAAGCGCAGCGGGGCGGCCGGCTCGCGATTCAGCGCTTCGGGCAGAGTGGCACCGGCCGCGACGGTCTGCGCCACGCGCTGCCCCGGCTCGCGCCACGGCTCCAGCCAGGGCCGCTCCCAGTTGATCTGCTGCAGCGCTGAGGCCGGCACGGCGGCGGCCCTCAAGCCCGGGCCGGTCTGGACTGCCTTTTGTCGCGCACCATCACAGTCGATTTGCCTTCGTCCGAGATCTCGAACAGCTGGGTCGCTACCAGCAGCTTGGTCAGCGTGGCGTAGCCGTAGTTGCGATGATCGAACGAGGCCTGGTTGGCAATCTGGGTGCCAACCGCGCCGACGCGCGCCCAGCCCTCGTCATCGGCGGCCGCCTGCACGGCGTTGCGCAGCAGCATGACGAGCTTGGCGTCCTGCTTGAGCTGGGCCGGCGTAGCGCGCAGCGGTGTGGCGGCCACCGCATCCACGTCGTCCCGGCCGCTCGCAGGCGCGTCGCCCGCAGCGATGGGCCTCAGCTTGTCGAGGTACAAAAACCGTGAACAGGCGTTGACAAAGGGCTCCGGCGTCTTTTGCGCGCCAAAGCCATAGACCGCGGCACCCTTGGCGCGCAGGTGCATCACCAGCGGCGTGAAATCGGCGTCCGACGAGACAATGCCGAAAGCGTCGGGCCGGTCGGTGTAGAGCAGCTCCAGCGCGTCTATCACCATGGCCATGTCGCTGGCGTTTTTGCCTTTGGTGTAGTCGAACTGCTGCATCGGACGAATGGCGTGCTCGTGCAGCGCCTCCTCCCAGCCCTTGAGCTCGCTCTTTTTCCAGTTGCCGTAGGCGCGGCGAATATTGGTCTCGCCAAAGGTCGACAGCTCATTGAGGATCAGGTCGATCTTGGATGCGGGCGAGTTGTCGGCGTCGATCAGCAACGCGACACGGGGTTTGCGCTCCATCAGGCCTTCCCTTCGGCGATCAGTTTCCACGGCAACGCTTCGCCGGACCGCAAGGGCTTGAGTTGCGCCTCGCCAAAGGCAAAACTCTCGGGCGGCCGCCAGCTTTCCTTCTTCAGCGTGATGCGGCCGGGGTTGCGCGGCAGGCCGTAGAAGTCGGCGCCGTTGAAGCTGGCAAAGGCTTCGAGCTGATCCAGCGCGCCGGCCGCGTCGAAGGCTTCGGCGTACAACTCCATCGCCGCGTGCGCGGTGTAGCAGCCGGCGCAGCCGCCGGCGTGCTCTTTGAGGTGCGCCGGGTGCGGCGCGCTGTCGGTGCCCAGAAAGAAGCGGGTATTGCCGGACGTGGCCGCCTCGACCAGCGCGACGCGGTGCGTTTCGCGCTTGAGAACCGGTAGGCAGTAGTAGTGCGGGCGGATGCCGCCGGTGAAGATGGCGTTGCGGTTGTACAGCAGGTGGTGCGCGGTAATCGTGGCGCCCAGGAAGCGATCCGCGTCACGCACATACTGCGCGGCTTCCTTCGTCGTGATGTGCTCGAAGACAATTTTGAGCTCAGGGAAATCGCGGCGCAGCGGGAGCAATTGCGTGTCGATGAAAACCGCCTCACGGTCGAATAAATCGATGTCAGGCGACGTGACTTCGCCATGCACCAACAGCAGCAAACCCTCGCGCTGCATCGCTTCCAGAGTTTTAAAGGTCTTGCGCATATCGGTCACGCCGGCGTCGCTGTTGGTGGTGGCACCGGCCGGATACAGCTTGACGGCGACCACGCCAGCGTCTTTGGCGCGCTTGATCTCGTCGGGCGCCAGCTGGTCGGTCAGGTACAGCGTCATCAGCGGCTCAAACTGCACGCCAGCGGGCACGGCGGCCTGGATGCGCTGGCGGTAGGCCAGGGCCTGCGCCGCGGTAGTCACCGGCGGGCGCAGATTGGGCATGATGATGGCGCGGCCAAACTGGGCAGCAGTATGCGGCACCACGGTACGCAGGGCGTCGCCATCGCGCACATGCAGGTGCCAGTCATCTGGGCGGGTGATAGTTACCGTGGTATTCGGGGCCGCGCTCAGGCCGGAGGACGATGGGGTGACTGAAGTCATGGCTGAATTGTCGCATTGGTGGCAACCGCGCAAGTCCGGAATCCCTATCCGGACCGGTGGCTGATTCATAGGTACGCATAAGGAAAGTCCCGCAGCTGGAACGTAGAGCCAGCCGTTACGATATGCCCTGGCCGCAAGAGAGCACAACGCCCGGTTGTCCGGAGGCCGGCTCAGGCGACACGAAGATCGCCCCACTTCAATTACTAAAGCGCTAATTCCATGACTTTCCCTTCCGCCGCTGGTCACGCACCAGAAGCCATGCCGCCACTTGATGAAGTCGATGAAGCGGTACACGTTCCACTTAAGATTGAAGACTGGCTGACCGTCATCGTTATGGGCGCGCTGGCGCTGATCACCTTCGCCAATGTCATCGCCCGCTATTTCACCAACCAGTCTTTTGCCTGGACTGAAGAGTTCTCGGTGTTTCTCATGATCGTGCTGGCGCTGGTTGGCAGTTCCGCTGCGGTTGCGCGTGACCGGCATATCCGCATCGAATATTTTTCTGACAGCGGCTCCATGGCCAGGCGCAAAACGCTGTCGCGCTTTGGTGCGGTGATGGTCGCCCTGCTGTTTTCGCTGATTGGCGTGCTGAGCCTGCGACTGGTGTGGGATGACTACCGCTTTGGCGAAACCTCCCCTGGCATTGGTGTGCCGCAGTGGTGGTATTCGATCTGGCTGCCGATTCTTTCCATCGGCATTGCATTGCGCGCCGTCGGCCTCTTCATGCGCCGCGGACGCCGCTCATGATCGCAACGCTACTCTTTGTGGCGTTTATCGCCATGATGCTGGTGGGCGTGCCCATCGGCGCGGCGCTCGGCCTGGCCGGCGCCACAGCTATTGCACTGGCCAATCTAGACGCGCAATGGTTGGGCCTGCTGGCCGTTCCGCAAAACTTTTACGCTGGCTTGGGCAAGTACCCCTTGCTGGCGATTCCCATGTTCGTACTGGTCGGATCGATTTTTGACCGTTCCGGCGTGGCGTTGAGGTTGGTCAATTTTGCGGTCGCCATCGTCGGGCGCGGCCCCGGCATGCTGCCGCTGGTGGCGATTGCCGTGGCGATGTTTTTGGGTGGCATTTCAGGCTCCGGCCCGGCCTGTGCAGCGGCCGTGGGTGGCGTGATGATTGCCGCCATGAACCGTGCCGGTTACCCAGCGGCGTTTTCGGCCAGCGTGGTGGGCGCTGCGGCGGCGACCGATATCCTGATTCCGCCATCAGTGGCCTTCATTGTCTACTCGGTGCTGGTGCCGGGCGCTTCGGTACCGGCGCTGTTTGCCGCCGGCATGATTCCGGGCATCCTGGCCGGGCTGGCGCTGATCGTGCCGGCCGTCTGGCTGTCGCGCAAGCACAAAATGGGCGCACTCGAATCCAGCATGCCGCGCCCGCCTTTCTGGGCCAGCCTGCGCGATGCTGTCTGGGGTCTGGCCGCGCCGGTGCTGATTCTGGGCGGCATGCGTGCGGGCTGGTTTACGCCGACCGAAGCGGCGGTGGTGGCGGTGTTTTACGGGCTGTTTGTTGGCATGGTGATTCACCGCACCATTACGATTCGGGACCTGTTTCCGATCCTGCGCGAGTCGGGCGAATTGTCGGCGGTGATTTTGCTGGTGGTTTCGCTGGCCGGCATTTTTGCCTATTCTCTCAACACCCTGGGCATCATCGATCCGCTGACGAACGCCATCGTCAATTCGGGACTGGGCGAGTACGGCATTTTGTCCCTGCTGATCCTGATGCTGATCATCGTCGGCATGTTCCTCGACGGCGTGTCGATTTTCCTCATCTTTGTGCCGATTCTTCTGCCAATTGCTCAGTATTACCACTGGGACTTGGTGTGGTTCGGCGTCATCCTCACGCTGAAAGTGGCACTGGGCCAGTTCACGCCGCCGCTGGCCGTGAACCTGATGGTGTCCTGCCGGATTGCCAATGTGCGCATGGAAGAAACCGTGCGCTGGGTGGTCTGGATGCTGGCCGCGATGTTCCTGGTGCTGATCGCCGTGATAGCCTTTCCCGAACTGGCCCTCTGGCTGCCGCGCAAGCTGGGCTACTGAGCCCGAATTATTTTTAACAAGGAGACTTCCGTCATGAAATTTAAAACCGTTCTCGGCCTGGCTCTGGCCGCCGCCGCGCTGGCCTTCACGGTCGCTGCACCCGCACAGACCTACAAATCCGAATACAAAATGTCGCTGGTCCTCGGCCCGGCATACCCCTGGGGCAAGGGCGGCGAAATCTGGGCCAATCTGGTGCGCGAGCGCACCCAGGGCCGCATCAACATCAAGCTCTACCCTGGCGTCTCGCTCATTCAGGGTGATCAGACGCGCGAATTCAGCGCCATCCGCCAAGGCGTGATCGACCTGGCTGTCGGCTCGACCATCAACTGGTCGCCGCAGGTGAAGGCGCTGAACCTGTTCTCGCTGCCGTTCTTGATGCCCGACTACGCCGCGATGGACGCACTGACCCAGGGTGAGGTGGGCAAGGACATTTTCAAGATCATCGACAAGGCGGGCGTGATGCCGCTGGCGTGGGGCGAAAACGGCTACCGGGAAATCAGCAATTCCAAGCTCATCATCAAGAAGCCGGAAGACCTCAAAGGCCTGAAAATCCGCGTCGTCGGCTCACCATTGTTCCTGGACACCTTTACCGCTCTCGGAGCCAACCCGACCCAGATGAGCTGGGCCGATGCACAGCCGGCCCTGGCAACCGGCGCGGTGGACGGTCAGGAAAACCCGATGGCGATTTACACCGCCGCCAAGCTTCACACCATGGCGCAGAAGTACGTCACGATGTGGGGCTACGTGTCGGACCCGCTGATCTTTGTGGCGAACAAGGACATTTGGGCTTCTTGGACGCCAGCAGACCAGGCCATCGTGAAACAGGCGGCCATGGACGCTGGCAAGCA
Source organism: Polaromonas sp. (assembly GCF_012927455.1). GTDB lineage: Bacteria > Pseudomonadota > Gammaproteobacteria > Burkholderiales > Burkholderiaceae_C > Polaromonas. The sequence goes on from NZ_JABBPE010000008.1 coordinate 431,187, forward strand.
GGAAATCGCGATTGCCCGCAAAGGCCTGGCCGAAGCCGACCGGCCGCTGCTCAAAGAGATTGCCAGCCACGGCGTCACCGTGACCCAGCTGAGCCCGCAAGAGCGCGAAGCGTTTGTCAAGGCAACACGCCCGGTGTATGAAAAATGGAAAGGCCAAATTGGCGCCAACTTGGTCAACGCGGCTGAAAAGTCGATTGCAGCGCGCAAGAAATAAGCCTTGGCGCAAACGCAAAAAAGCCCCGAATTCGGGGCTTTTTTGCGTTCGCGCCTGGCAGCACAGGGCTAGCGACGGTAGTCGCCACTGGCTTCCGGCTGAAAAAGGACCTTCAAAATTTTGCCGATGCCTGCGTGCCATTTGGGCGCGGCCCTTTATCCGCTCAATGCTGAAGAATCTTGTTTAGGAAGTCGCGCGTGCGCTCCTTGCGGTTTTCCGGGTGGCTGAAGAATTCTTCCTTGGTGCAGTCTTCCAGAATATGCCCGCCCACGTCCATGAAGATAACGCGGCTGCCGACTTTCTTGGCAAAACCCATTTCGTGCGTGACCACCATCATGGTCATGCCGTCGGTGGCAAGCCCCATCATGCACTCGAGCACCTCGCCGACCATCTCCGGGTCCAGCGCCGAGGTCGGCTCGTCGAACAGCATGGCAATCGGGTCCATGCTCAAGGCACGGGCAATCGCCACGCGCTGCTGCTGGCCGCCCGACAGCTGACCGGGGAATTTGTCCTTGTGCGCCATCAGGCCGACGCGGTCCAGATACTTCAGGCCGTGCGCTTTGGCGTCGTCGGCGCTGCGGCCCAATACCTTGATCTGCGCCAGCGTCAGGTTTTCGGTCACGCTCAAATGCGGAAACAACTCGAAATTCTGGAACACCATGCCGACATGGCTGCGCAGCTTGGGCAAATCGGTCTTGGGGTCATGCACCGCCTGGCCATTGACAAAAATCTCGCCTTTCTGGAAGGGCTCCAGCGCGTTGATGACCTTGATCAGCGTCGATTTGCCCGAGCCGGAAGGCCCGCAAACCACGACGACTTCGCCTTTTTGGATACGTGTGCTGCAGTTGCTGAGCACCTGCACGTCACCGTACCATTTGGAAACTTCTTTTAACTCAATCATTTCTTCTCCAGTGTGCGCCGTGTATTTTTGCCGTGCTTTACCAGGCGTTTTCAGGCCTTGCCAGGCAGCTTTAGCGAATGATGGCGATGCGGCTGTTCAGCCGTTTGACCATGTAGGACAGACCGAAACAAATCACAAAATAAACCACGGCCGCCAGCAGATAGGCCTCTTCGGGACGACCATAAATCTTGCCCGCAGTGGTAAAGCCTTTGAGCAGGTCGTACGCGCCAATGGCATAGACCAGCGAGGTGTCCTGAAACAGGATGATGGTCTGCGTCAGCAGCACCGGCACCATGTTGCGAAACGCCTGCGGCAAGATGATCAGCCGCATGTTCTGGCCATAGGTCATACCCAGCGCACGCCCGGCATTCACCTGGCCGCTGGAAATCGACTGAATGCCGGCGCGCATGATCTCGCTGAAATAGGCCGCTTCAAAAGCGACGAAGGTGATCGTGGCCGACAGCTCGGCGCCTATCGGCCGGCCGATGATGGTTGGCACCAGCAGGAAGAACCACAAGATCACCATGACCAGCGGAACAGAGCGCATGCCGTTGACGTAAATAGTCGCCGGCAGCACCAGCAGTTTTTGCCCCGACAGGCGCATCAGCGCGAGCAGCGTACCCAGCACGATGCCGCCTAAAGTGGCAATCACCGTGAGCTGAACACTGAAAATAAAACCGTTAATGACGAACTTGGAAAGAATCTCCCAGTTCAAAAAGGTCAGGTCGAGTCCCAGCATGTCAGTGCCCTCCGCCTGCGCTTCCGGCTACGACGTAGCCCGGAATCTGCAGTTTCTTTTCCACCAGGGCCATGATGCGGTTCACGGCAAACGCCGATACGGCATAGAGCGCCGTCACAGCGATGTAAATTTCGATGCCACGCGAGGTTTCCTCCTGCGCCTGCATGGCAAACATGGTGAGCTCGGCAATCGACACGGCAAACGCCACCGAAGAGTTCTTCAGCAGGTTCATCGATTCGCTGGTGAGCGGCGGAATGATGATGCGAAAAGCCATCGGCAAAATAACATAGCGGTAGGTTTGCGCCGTGGTAAAGCCCAGCGCCATACCGGCATAGCGCTGGCCGCGCGGCAGCGCCTGCACGCCGGCACGCACCTGCTCGGCAATCCGCGCCGACGTAAAAAACCCGAGCGCCAGCACCACCAGCACAAAGCCGGGCACTTCTTTCATGGCCGGAAACATCTTGGGCACGACGAAGTACCAGATGAAGATTTGAACCAGCAGCGGAATGTTGCGAAACAACTCTACCCAGGCATTGCCCAGGCGCACCAGCCAGGGGTGGTTCGGCAAGGTCCGGAAGGTCCCCATCACCACGCCGAACAGCATGGCCACGACCCAGGCCGAAGCCGCGACGGCTAGCGTCCAGCCCCAGGCATCAAACATCCATTGCAAATAGGTACGGCCGCTGCCGTCGTCGTTTAAAAATACCCGCCAATCCCAAGTCATCACGGCTCCAGCCAATTGTTGTTGTGTTGTTATTCCACGAGACAGTAAATGCAAAACCCCGCCAGAGCAAGAGAACCGGCGGGGTTTTTCACGTTACCGGGCCCAAATTACTTGGCGGCGTACGACTCCATCGGATTGTCGTTCGGGTTGTCCCAGGCGGCCTTGGTGCTGGCGCTCAAGGGCAGGCCGACTTTGGTGTTTTTCGGCTCAATCGGCTGCAGGAACCATTTGGTGTACAGCTTGTTCAACTCGCCCGACTTGATCAGGCCTTTGACGGTGTCGTCGGCCAGGCGCTTCAGCAGCGGGTCGTCCTTGCGGATCATGATGGCGATGGGCTCGACGCTCAACACCTCCCCCACCACCTTGAAGTCAGCCGGATTTTTGGCGGTGGCGATATTGCCCGCCAAAATGGAGCCGTCCATCACGAAAGCATCGGCACGGCCCGATTCGAGCAGCAGAAAACTGTCGGAATGGTCTTTGCCGAAAATCTCCTTGAACTCAACGCCGCTGGCGCGCTTGTTCTTGCGCAGTGTCTGCACAGAGGTGGTGCCGGTGGTGGTAGCCACCGTCTTGCCACCAAGCTGGGCCACCGAGGTAATGCCGGAATTGGCTTTGACGGCGATGCGCACTTCCTCAACGAAGGTGGTGACGACAAAGGCCACATCCTTGGCGCGGGTCGCGTTGTTGGTGGTGGAGCCGCACTCGATGTCCACAGTGCCGTTTTGCACCAGCGGAATGCGGTTTTGCGAGGTCACCGGCTGGTATTTCACTTCCAGCTTGCGGCCGGCGGACTTTTCCAGATCAGCCAGGATGCGCTGGCAAACTTCGACGTGGTAGCCGGTGTATTTACCATCGCCCAGGGTATAGGACAGCGCGCCCGAGGAGTCGCGCACGCCCATGGTCACGACACCCGAGGACTTGGCTTTGCTGAGCGTATCGGCTCCTTGGGCGAATGCACCGGTGCTTGCGAGCAGGGCGACGGACAAAGCGGCTAGCTTAAGTTTCATGGAATCTCCAGTAAAGAAAAATGAAAGTGGACAGAACTATTTTAGAGCCGGCACCTTGGCGCCCGTCTAGGTTTACCCGGCCTTTGCAACACGGCACAGACCGGGAAATCTTCACGAATCGCCAGAAAAACAGCACTTGCCGACCTTGCCAAACCTGGTGCACGCGGCAGTGGACTGAACTATACGGCAGCTACAAGCAGTCTTTATGCCAGGAAGCCAGTTATTGAGGGCGACTGCGTCATTTGCGTCTTCCTTGAACCTGCCGGGGCAACCCTCTCAAAATTGCAAGCTGCCGCACTTTAGAGTTTCAGGCTTGAAAACACCAATGCCGTTTCAGCGCAAGGCCATGCATTTTTTGTATAGCGAGCACGGGTTGCTACTTAGTCGCAGCCTGCAAGCCGCCCCGGCTGCTGGCTTTGTCGCTGGCGCTGGCAGGCGGCTGCAAGAAGGTCCAAAGCGCCTGCGCGTGGCTTTTAGCGCCTTCTTTGGAACTGGGCCGCTCCCGGTAAAGGCGCACATCCATGGTCATTTCCAGATGGCCGCCGGCGCTGACCAGTTTTTTTGCCCTGACCTCTTTCTTGACAGCGCTCAGCGGTAAAAAGGCAATGCCGTGGCCTTCCAGCGCCATCGCCTTCAAGCCCTCGGCCATGTCGGTTTCATAGACGCGGTCCAGATGAATCGGGACGCTGGACTGCTTGAGGATCAAGTCCACCATGCGCCCCAGATACGCCCCCGGCGCGTAGCCCAGATAAGGTAGCAGTTGCCCGGCCCGCCCCGGCAGGCTGAACTCCGGCTCGCCCGCGGCATTGGCCCGGGAAAACGGCGCCAGCACTTCGCGCCCCAGCGAGACCATTTCATAGCGGTCCGGGTGCAACTGGAAAGGCTGGGAATCATGATGGTAGGAAATCAAGAGGTCGCAACTGCCCTCGACCAGGCGCAGCACCGCGTCGTGCACATTGAGTGCAATCAGCCGGCTTTTGATGGGACCGAACTTCTCGCGCAGGCTGCTGACCCAAGCCGGGAAGAAGGTGAAGGCCAGCGTGTGCGGCACCGCAAACTCGATGACGTCCTGCCCGGCCGAGGCATGGCCGCGCAGCATGGCGCGGGTCGACTGCAGGCCCTGCAGCATTTCCAGCGACTGGTTGTACAGCGTCTCGCCAGCCGGCGTCAGCCGCGTCGGATACGAGCTGCGGTCAACCAGGTCGGCGCCGGCCCAGGCTTCGAGCGCTTGAATACGCCGCGAAAAGGCTGGCTGCGTGACATGTCGCAATTGGGCAGAGCGGCTGAAACTGCGGGTTTCAGCGAGCGAGACGAAATCTTCCAGCCATTTGGTTTCCATGGGCAGATTATCGACGCGAGCCTGGCGTCGGCAACGCCGCCTGGCGGGGCCGGTCGCAAAACAAAAATGCTCTGTTTTTAATAGCTGCTTGCGCCCGTCCTATATAGGCTAGACCCCTATTTCATCCTCAAATTGCTGACTCTGCTGCTGCATCGCCCACATCTCGGCGTAGCGCCCGTTGGCGGCCAACAGGGCGGCGTGGTTGCCGCGCTCGATGATGCGGCCGGCGTCCATCACCAGAATTTCGTGTGCGTCCACCACCGTTGACAGGCGGTGCGCAATCACCAAGGTGGTCTTGTTCTGGGCAGTGGTACGAAGTTCCGCCTGAATGGCGCGCTCGTTGGCCGAGTCGAGCGCCGAGGTGGCTTCGTCGAAAATCACCACAGGGGGGTTTTTCAACAGGGTACGGGCAATTGCCACGCGCTGCTTTTCACCGCCCGAAAGTTTCAGGCCGCGCTCGCCCACCATGGTCTGGTAACCCAGGGGCGTCGCTGCTATGAAATTGTGAATGTGCGCCGCGCGCGCCGCCTCTTCCACCTCGGCGTGGCTGGCGCCTGGCTGGCCGTAGGCGATGTTGTATTCAACGGTGTCGTTGAAAAGCACGGTGTCTTGCGGCACGATGCCAATCGCCTGGCGCACGCTGGACTGGGTGACCTGCTTGATGTCCTGCCCGGCAATCGTGATGCGGCCTCCTTCCTGCGGGTTACTCACGTCGTAGAAGCGAAACAACAGGCGCGCCAGCGTCGATTTGCCGGCACCCGACGAGCCCACCACCGCCACGGTTTTGCCCGGCGGAATTTCAAAACTCACGTTGTGCAGGATCGGGCGTGCCGCCTCGTAGGCAAAGCTGACGTTTTCAAAGCGCAAGGCCGGTGAACCTTCAATGCGGATAGGCTGCGCACCGGGCTCGTCGGCGATTTCGCGCTCGCGTTCCATCAGCGTGAACATCTTTTCCAGGTCGGTCAGGCTCTGCTTGATTTCGCGGTAGATCACCCCCAGAAAACCCAGCGGGATGTAGAGCTGGATCATGAAAGCGTTGACCATCACCAGGTCGCCCAGCGTCATGCGGCCATCGACCACGCCTTGCGTGGCGCGCCACAGCATGGTGACCAGCGCGATCGCGATGATTACCTGCTGCCCGGTGTTGAGCAGGCTCAGCGTGTTCTGGCTCTTGATGGCGGCCTGGCGGTAGCGCACCAAGCCCTCGTCGTAGCGCAAGGCTTCAAATTCCTCGTTGTTGAAATACTTGACGGTTTCATAATTTAAAAGCGAGTCGACGGCGCGGCTATGCGCCGAAGAATCGAGCTCGTTCATGGTCTTGCGATACTGCGTGCGCCATTCGGTCACCTTGACCGTGAAGAAGATGTAAAACACCAGCGCGATGCCGGTGATGCCGGCAAACCAGACGTCAAACTTGATAGCCAGCAGGGTCAGGACCAGCGTCACTTCGATCAGGGTCGGGACGATGCTGTAGAGCGAGTACGAGATCAGCGAGTGCACGCCGCGCGTGCCGCGCTCGATGTCGCGCGTCATGCCGCCGGTTTGCCGCTCCAGGTGAAAGCGCAGGCTGAGCGCGTGCAGATGGCGAAACACTTCAAGCGAGATGCGCCGCGCCGCGCCTTCGGTGGCCTTGGCAAATACCAGCTCGCGCAGCTCGGTGAACAGCGTGGTCGAAAGGCGCAGCAGACCGTAGGCCAGCAGCAAGGCGGCCGGCACCACCAGCATCGCCTGCGCGTCGCCGGGCTTGATGTTCATGGTGTCCACCAGATTTTTCAGCAGCAGCGGCACGCCCACGTTGGCCAGCTTGGCGCCCACCATGAAGGCCAGCGCCGCCATAACGCGCCATTTGTAATCCCACAGATAGGGAAACAGGCGTTTTAAGGTGGTCCAATCCGAGCGCTCGGGCGCCGGCGTCCGGGGCGAGGCTCCCGCCGCCGCAGCGGCTGCAGTGGGTAAAGGAAGCGAAGAATCAGCAGCGGAAGCACGGGAGCGCATGAGTCACAATCGTTGGAGTTGTTTGAATTTCTTTTCAGATTGTGCCTATGTCCCTCGAAACAAGCGCTCCCACGGACAAACCCCTGAAGGCCGACGCGGTTGCTGGCGCCGACGCGGTCACGCATGCCGTCACGGTGCAGTTGCCGACCGACAAGGAGCTGGTGCTCAAGATGATTCCGATGCCGGCCGACTGTAACGCCAACGGCGACATCTTCGGCGGCTGGGTCATGGCCCAGGTCGACCTGGCCGGTGCGGTGGTGCCGGCGCGCTATGTCGATGGCCGCATGGCGACGGTGGCGGTCAACCAGTTCGTCTTCAAGCAGCCGGTGCGGGTCGGCGACATCTTGTCGTTTTTTGCTGCCGTGACACGCCAGGGCACCACCTCGATCACGGTGCAGGTCGAGGTCTACGCCGAGCGTTTTCGCTCGCAAGGCCGCTACATCAAGGTTACTGAAGCCAGCCTGACCTATGTGGCGCTCGACGATGCGGGCAGGCCGCGCAAGATTGCGCGCCGGTAAGCTGAAATTTTATTTGTGCACGCTGACCTGAGGCTGATCAGCGATCAATCCTTGATGCGCTGCGAGACGAACTCACCCTCGTAGTCTTTAGCCAGCGACAGCTTCTCGGCCTCGGTCAATACCTTGCCCGCGAGCTGAAAAACGCTCTTCTCCTCGTCTTCCAGGTGGTGAAACACCTTGTGATGCAAGGCCTTGGCAATGGCCAGCCAGCCCGGCGAGCTGAGCTCGGTTTCCTCCAGCTGCTCGACCAGCTTGTCCATCTCGTGATGCTCAGCAATGCCATGGCGCGACGGCTCCTGCGTCGTGTCGTGCGTGATCAGCGGCACATAAAAAAACCGCTCCTCGGCCGCCGCGTGCGCTGCCAGTTCGCGCTTGAGCTCTTTGAAGAGCGAGGCCCTTTGAGGACTGTCGCCCTGGGTCTCGAGCAGCTGATTGGCCAGCGCGCGCTGGGTGTCGTGGCTAATGCGCAAAGCTTCGAAAATATTCATTAAATTATTATCCGCACGGCGCCAGCCGGCCCCTGTAGGCCAATGGCGATAGCTGTATGGGACGGTGGCTGGGACTACTGGCCGGCGCTGCGGTTGCTCCTGAATTAATAGCTACTTGCGCCCGTCCCATATGGTCTAGAGCCCTAAATTACTGTAAAAATTGTTTTAAAAGTGCAAGCACGTCGGCAGCCGGGTGTAAACGCGCTAAATTAGTGCCTATGAAAAAAGTCCTCATCCTTGGCGGTACCGGTTTTGTTGGCCGGCACCTTTGTGAAAAACTGGTCGAGGCGCAATGCAGCGTGACGGTGGTCACGCGACGGCGCGCCAACGCGCGGCACCTGCTGATGCTGCCCATGCTTGAAATCGCCGAGGCCGATGCCTACGACAGCGCTTCGCTCGCGCGCCTGCTCGCGGGTCACGACGCCGTGGTCAATCTGGTCGCCATCCTGCATGGATCGGAGGACGCCTTTGAAAAAGCCCATGTGCAGTTGCCACAGACGCTGGCACGCGCTTGCGAGACCAGCGGCGTGCGCCGCCTCGTCCATGTCAGCGCGCTGGGCGCTTCGCTGACCTCAGCATCCGGGTACCAGCGCAGCAAGGCGCGCGGCGAGGCGGTGCTAATCAGCAGCGAGCTGGACGTGACGGTGCTGCGCCCCAGTGTGATCTTTGGCGCCGGAGACAAATTCCTCAACACCTTTGCCCGGCTGCAGCAATTCTTTCCGGTCATTCCGCTGGCAGGCAGCCAGGCACGCTTTCAGCCGGTGTGGGTTGAAGACGTGGCCAGCGCACTGCTGCGCTGCCTGCAGGACAGCAGCACCATAGGCCAGATTTTTGAGATTTGCGGGCCCGAGGTGTTCACGCTCAGGCAACTGGTCGAGCTGGCTGGCCGCTGGGCCGGCGTCAACGGCGGCAGGGGCCGCACTGTGCTGGCGCTGCCCGCCCCGCTGGCGCGTCTGCAGGCGGCACTGATGGAACTGGCGCCGGGAGAGCCGCTGCTGAGCCGGGACAATCTGGACGCCATGAAAACCGACAACGTGGCCACCGGCTGGCTGCCCGGTCTAAAGGCGCTGGGCATCACGCCTGCCGCGCTGGCTGCGATTGCGCCGTCGTATCTGGGCGCGCAGGGCCTGCGTAGCGGGCTCATGGCCAAACGAAAAACCGCAGGCAGGTTTTAGCAAGGTTTCGCGGCCATCAATTTGGCGCCTTTTTTAGCTTGAATGGCGGCCCGCCAGCCCCGGCAGGATCGCAAGCCGCGTCATTCGGCCTTCCTTCCTTAGACGACAGGTACACCATGCTCAAGCTCTATATCGGGAACAAGAACTACTCTTCCTGGTCGATGCGGCCATGGGTGCTACTCAAGCAGGCCGGCATTGCTTTCGAAGAAGTGACGATTCGTTTCGATTCCTTCGACGCCGGCTCCGAATTCAGGCAAAAGACCAGCAACATCAACCCCGCAGGCAAGGTGCCGGTGCTCGATGACGAAGGCCTGCTGGTGTGGGACACGCTGGCCATTGCCGAATACTTGGCAGAACGCTTTCCTGACAAACAACTCTGGCCGCAAAACCTGCCAGCGCGGGCCAGGGCGCGCAGTGTCTGCGCCGAAATGCACAGCGGCTTTGCTGCCCTGCGCGCGGCCTGCCCGATGAACATCGAGGCCGACCTGAAAGCGGCGGGCCAACTTATCTGGCGCGACAAGCCCGCGGTGCGCGCCGATGTCGCGCGCCTCATCGCCATGTGGGGCGAGTTGCTGGCAGAACACAAGGGTCCCCTGCTTTTTGGTGCGTTCGGCATTGCCGATGCGTTTTTTGCACCGGTGTGCATGCGGCTGAAAAACTACGCCTTCCCAGTGGCGGCAGACATCAGCGCTTACATAGCCCACCTGAGTGCGCTGCCCGGCGTCAGGGCCTGGATAGACGACGCGCTGGCGGAAAACGACTTCCGTGATTTTGAGGAACCGTACCGCATCAAGCGCTGATGAGGCGCTGAGGGTTTGCGCCGCTAAACTGGCCGCATGCAAATTTACATGGTTGGTGGTGCGGTGCGCGATACCCTGCTGGGCTTGCCGGTGCAAGACCACGACTGGGTGGTGGTGGGTGCCACGCCCGAGCAGTTGATGGCCCAAGGCTACCTGGCGGTGGGCAAGGACTTTCCAGTGTTCTTGCATCCGCGAACCCGCGAGGAGTACGCGCTGGCGCGCACCGAGCGCAAGACGGCGCGCGGTTACCGCGGTTTTGTCGTGCATGCCGCGCCCGACGTGACGCTGCAGCAAGACCTGGCGCGGCGCGACCTTACTATCAATTCAATAGCTGCTCCCGCCCTTCAGAAAAGGGCTGCAGCCGTATTTGAGCCAGATTTTGAGGCGTTGATCGACCCCTACGGCGGGCAGCGCGACCTGCGCGCCAAGGTGTTGCGCCATGTCACCGAGGCTTTTCGCGAGGACCCGGTCCGCATCCTGCGGCTGGCGCGCTTTGCCGCCCGCTTCGAGGATTTTTCGGTTGCGCCCGAAACTCTGGTGCTGATGCAGGACATGGTTGCCAGTGGCGAAGTCGATGCGCTGGTGTCCGAACGGGTCTGGCAGGAGCTGGCGCGCGGCCTGATGGAAAACAAACCATCGCGCATGCTGCAAGTGCTGCGCGACTGCGGTGCGCTGCAAAGGCTGCTGCCCGAAGTTGCCGCTCTGTGGGGCGTGCCGCAGCGCGCCGAGTACCACCCCGAGATTGACACCGGCATCCATCTGATGCTGGTGCTGGACATGGCAGCGCAGCTGCAGGCGCCTTTGCCGGTGCGCTTTGCCTGCCTGGGCCACGACCTGGGCAAGGGGACGACACCGGTTGACATATTACCCAAACACATCGGTCATGAAGAGCGCAGTGCGCGCCTGCTCAAGGGGATGTGCGAGCGCCTGCGCGTGCCGGTCGATTGCCGCGAAATCGCCGACGTGGTGGCGCGCGAGCACGGCAATATTCATCGCAGCGCGGACTTCAACGCGGCGGCCGTGGTGCGCTTGCTGGAGCGCTGCGACGCGTTTCGCAAGCCGCAGCGCTTTGCCGATGTGCTGCTGGCGTGCGAATGCGATGCGCGCGGCCGCCTCGGGCTGGCGCAGTCGCCCTACCCGCAGCACCAGCGGCTGCTTGACGCGCTGCTAGCGGCCCAATCAGTGGCAACGCATAGCGTGGCGGCTGCGGCGCAGGCCGCCGGGCAGGACGGCAAACGCATTGGCGAGCTGATTCAGCAGGCGCGGGTGGCGGCCGTGGGCAGCAACCCGGGCTTTGCGGCAGCGCCACCGCAGTAACTTGCCGTGCTTTGCAGCGTTGCTTTGTTAAAAAACGATATTAGCGTTACCAGAGATACCAGCGATACCGGCCTACAGCTATTTCAGGGCGCTGCTGCTAAGGTTATTGGTGATGCAGTTATCACCCGCTCAGGCGCCATCGCCGTCCTCTTTTTTGCCGCCGGTCGGCCCCCAGACCGCGCTGTTTCTGGACTTTGACGGTACGCTGGCCGACCTGGCGCCGCAGCCGGATGCGGTGCAAGTGACTGCAGAGTTGGTTCCCACCCTGCGGCAACTGCAGGCCCAACTTGACGGCGCGCTGGCCATTGTGTCGGGGCGTCAGCTGGTGGAACTGGACGGCTTCCTCGCGCCCTTGCGGTTGACCACCGCCGCTGAACACGGTGCGCAATGCCGCTTGCCATCCGGCGAAGTGCTCCGCCTCGCCTCACCCGATTTGCGTGACGTGGCGCGACTGGCCTCGGCGCTGGCAGCGCAGCATACCGGTCTGCGCGTGGAAATCAAGACGGCGGCCGTCGCCTTGCACTACCGCCACGCACCCGAGCTTGAAGCGCAGTGCCTGCCAGTCATGCTGGAAGCGGCTGGCAGCGCGCCCGGCCTGGAATTGCTGCGCGGCAAATGTGTCTTTGAGGTCAAGCCGGTGGGCGTCAGCAAGGGCACGGCCATTGCTGCCTTCATGGCGCAGCCGCCCTTTGCTGGCCGCCTGCCGCTGTTCGCGGGGGATGACGTGACCGACGAAGCGGGATTTTCAGCCGTTCAGTTGCTGGGCGGTCAGAGCATCAAGATTGGCGAGGGCGCCACGCTGGCTCACTACCGCTGCGCGACGCCAGCGGCTTTCCGGCAATGGCTGCAGGCGGCCAGCCAGAACTACAGCACCCTTCCCGACAGACTATCCGAAGAACAAAACCCACCGATGCGGAAGATCAAGCCATGACGGTAGCAGCCGACTCTGTGCACTTCGCGCCACCGGCGGAGCCGTCGCTGGCCATGGGGGTGATTGGCAACTGTGCCTTCAGTGCATTGATTGATGCGCGCGGGCGCATTGTCTGGTGCTGCCTGCCGCGCTTTGACGGGGATCCGGTGTTCAACGCGCTGCTTGAGCCCAGTAGCGACAAGGACGACCGTGACACGTCCCAATCGAGCGCCTTCGCCATCGAGATCGAGGATTTCGCGCATTCCAAGCAGTGGTACGAGCCCAATACCGCCGTGCTGCGCACCCAGCTGTTTGACAAAAGCGGCCAAGCCGTGGAGATCACCGACTTCGCACCGCGTTTTTACAGCCGCTCACGGTTTTTCAGGCCCATGACGCTGGTGCGGCGGGTTCGCAATATCCACGGCGCGCCGCGTATCCGGGTCTCGCTGGACATCCGTTTTGACTGGGGCAGGCGCCAGCCATTGATCACGCAGGGCAGTAACCACCTGCGCTATGTCGGCGATGCGCTGACGCTGCGGCTGAACACCGACGCGCCGCTGTCGCACCTGCTGTCCCGTCAGCCTTTTGTGCTGACCCGCGAGTACAACTTTTTACTGGGCGCCGACGAGTCGCTGGCCGACGGCATCGCCGACACGGCGCGACTGTTTGAACAGGAGACCGTCAGCTACTGGCGCAAATGGAGTCAGCGCCTGCATATTCCGCTGGAGTGGCAGGCCGCGGTGATACGCGCCGCCATCACGCTCAAGCTGTCGCTGTTTGAAGACACTGGCGCCATCGTGGCGGCTATGACCACCAGCATCCCGGAAGCACCAGGCAGCCAGCGCAACTGGGACTACCGCTTTTGCTGGCTGCGCGATGCCTTTTTTGTGGTGCGGGCGCTCAACAGCCTGTCCGAGGTCGGCACCCTGGAAGACTACCTGCGCTGGCTCAGCAACGTCGTGGTGCAGGCCAAGGGCGGGCACATCCAGCCGCTATACGGCATTGGCCTGGAGCGCGAACTGCCCGAAGCGGTGATGGCCCATTTGAGCGGTTACCGGGGTATGGGGCCGGTGCGCGTCGGCAATCAGGCGCAAGAGCATTTTCAACATGACGTGTATGGCAATGTGGTACTGGGCGCGGCACAGGCATTTCATGACCACCGTCTGCTGCACCGCGCCGGGCTGGCCGAATTCAAACGGCTGGAAGAAGTCGGCGAACAGGCGGCGCGCACTTACGACAAACCCGATGCCGGCATGTGGGAGTTGCGCACTCGCGCCCGCGTGCACACCTCGTCGGCACTGATGTGCTGGGCGGCGTGCGACCGGCTCGGCAAAATCGCGCGGACGCTCAAGCTTCCCGAGCGCGCGGCCTACTGGCAGGACCATGCGCAGCGCATGCAGGAGCGCATCTTGCGTGAAGCCTGGAGCGAAGAGCGTCAGGCTTTTACCGAGAGTTTTGGCGGACTCGGTCTGGATGCCAGCGTGCTGCTGATGATTGAGGTTGGCTTCATCGATCCGAAAGACCCGCGCTTCATCGCCACGGTGGATGCGCTGGAAACTCATTTGTGCGACGGCCCCTACATGCGCCGCTACGAGGCCCCCGACGATTTCGGCAAACCCGAAACCGCCTTCAACATCTGCACCTTCTGGCGCATTGATGCGCTGGCGCGCATTGGCCGCAAGGAACAAGCGCGCGAGATTTTCGAGACCATGCTGGGCGTGCGCAATCATCTCGGACTGCTCTCAGAAGACACGCACCCAGTCACAGGCGAGATGTGGGGCAACTTTCCGCAAACCTACTCCATGGTGGGCATCATCAACGCAGCGGTGCGCCTGTCCGCGCCATGGGAGTCGCAGGTATGACACTCAAAAGTAGTAACCGTCAGCGCAGTACGATACGGCGCGGAGTGACCGGCGGTGAGACGGCGAACGAAGCGCCGGGCCGCCCCAAGCGAAGTTCAGCCCCCTCGGGGGGCAGCGCAGTACGCGCAGCGACAAGCGTGGGGGTCACGTCCCGATGAAACGGCTCGTCGTGGTATCCAACCGCGTGGCCGACCCCCGCAAGCCGGCCGCCGGCGGTCTGGCCGTGGCGCTGGGCGATTCGCTCAACGCCACGGGCGGCCTCTGGTTTGGCTGGAGTGGCAACGTCATCGAAGGCGGCAAGCCCGGAGAAGGCGAACTGCATGTCCACCAGGCAGGCAGCGTGAAACTGGCCACTGTCGATTTATCGGCCGAGGACCATGAGGGCTATTACCTGGGCTATAGCAACGGCGTGCTCTGGCCGGTGTTTCACTACCGGCTCGATCTGGCGCGCTTTGACGCCGGCCACATCAGCGCCTACCGCCGCGTCAACCAGCTGTTTGCGCGCCAGCTGATGACGCTGCTCAAGTCCGACGACATCATCTGGGTGCACGACTACCACCTGATTCCGCTGGCGTCCGAACTGCGCGACTTGGGCTGCAAGAACCGCATCGGATTTTTCCTGCATATTCCCTTGCCGCCGCAGCAGCTGCTGGCGGCCATTCCGCAACACGAATGGCTGATGCGTGCGCTCTTTGCCTATGACCTGGTGGGGTTTCAAAGCGAGGCCGACCTGCTGAACCTGACTCGCTACGTGGAAGCCGAGGCCGGCGCCGAAGACCTGGGCGGTCACCGCTTTCGCGCCTTCAACCGCACCGTGCGGGCTGGCGCTTTCCCGATCGGTATTGACGTGGATGAATTCGCGGCGCTGACGCACGCCAAAGAGGCGAGCGACACTTACGAACGCATGAAAGAGGAATACTCGCGCCGCCAGCTGCTGCTGGGGGTCGAGCGTCTGGACTACTCAAAAGGCCTGCCGCAGCGCCTGCGGGCGTTTGCATCGCTGCTGAAAAAATACCCGGAAAATCTGCGCAGCGCCACGCTGATCCAGATCGCCTCACCGAGCCGCGAAGATATGGGGACCTACACCGCTTTGCTGCAGGAACTTGAGAGCTTGAGCGGCGCCATCAACGGCAACTTTGGCGAACTTGACTGGATGCCTATCCGCTATATCCACCGCAACGTGGCGCGCAAACGCCTGCCCGGGCTCTACCGCGTGGCGCGGGTGGCGCTGGTCACCCCGCTGCGCGACGGCATGAACCTGGTAGCCAAGGAATTTATTGCGGCACAAGACCCGGCCGATCCGGGCGTGCTGGTGCTGTCGCGCTTTGCCGGCGCCGCCGAGCAGCTCAAAGAGGCCTTGCTGGTCAACCCTTACGACAGCGATGGCATGGCCGACACCATACAGCGGGCGCTGCAGATGCCGCGGGAGGAGCGGCAGTCGCGGCATCAGAAGCTGCTGAGAAATATCCGCGAGCAGGATGTGCACTGGTGGCGCGAGACGTTTCTGCAGGCGCTGAGCGAAGCCGGCGCCAATTAGTTGGTGTGGTGCGCTGGGCGTTAAGCCCTGAGGCGCGGACGCGCAGCAACGCAGCGTCAGGAAACGATGTAAGCCGCCGCCGCCGTGGAAAACAGCTTGCCGTCGGCGCCCAAGAACTCCATGCGCGTGCTTGCCACCCGCGAGCCGAGGCGCAACACTTCGGCGCGCAGCTCGAAGTACTCGCTGATGCCTGGCCGCAGATAGTCCACCCGCAGGTCAATCGTTCCGAGCTTGGAAAAACGGTGCAACCGCTGCTCGGGCGCCTCGTCCATATGGCGCGCACCGATGGCGGCCATCACGGCCAGGCCGCCCATGGCGTCGAGCCCGGCACTGATCACGCCGCCGTGAATGCGGTTGTAGGCGAAGTGGCCTATCAATTCGTGCCGCATGTCGATTCGCCCCGTCACCCGGTCCGCCCGCAGCGAGGTGATCTTCAGGCCGAGCAGCTGGTTGAAGACAATTTTTTCTTCAAAGATTTTCTTCAGACCGGTGACGAACTCCTCTTCAAATTCAAGGACGGGCGGCACGAGGGGGTGATGGGTCAAAGCTTGGGTCATGAGATTGATTGTCAGGCCTTGCGCTTGCATTATTTTTTAGCCAGTTTGCTGCACCGTAAATTGCCAGGAAGGCCACGACAGCCCGCTGCGCCCGCGCCGCGCGCGCAGCGTTCCCGTGGAGTTGATTTTTTTGCTTTTGATATTGCTGTTGCTGTAGGTGCTGACCCGATAGGCGCACAACGACGCGCTACCCCCCGCCCCGGATGGAGGCCACCCGCACCAATCCTGCGGCGCCGTTCACGTCGAAACCAGCCCAAACCTACTGCAGCTGTAATGGCACTCCCAGTGCTACCCAGTCCGCGCGCGCTCCAGCAGCAGCTCGCGCTCGCGCGCGTTGCGGGTCAGCGCCGCGGCGCGCTTAAACTCTGCCCGCGCCTCGTCCTTGCGCCCCAGCTTGCTGAGCAGGTCGCCTCGCACACTGGGCAGCCACTGGTAGCTTTGCATGGCGCGCTCATCGCGCAGCGCGTCGACAATCGCCAGCCCGGCCGCCGGGCCGAAGGCCATGGCGACAGCAACTCCACGATTGAGTTCCACCACGGGCGAAGGCGCGGTCTGCGCAAGGGCGTCATACAGCGCTGCAATACGCATCCAGTCGGTCTGCGCCGCCGTGCTGGCCCGCGCGTGACAGGCGGCGATGGCGGCCTGCAGCGCATAGCGGCCCAGTGGCTGGCCGAGCGCGCCAGCCAGCGCCTCGGCACGCGCAAGTGCCAGCAAGCCGCGCCGGATCAGCAGATGGTCCCAGCGGGCGCGCTCTTGCTCCAGCAACAACACCGGGCGGCCAGTCGCGTCAACGCGGGCGGCGGCACGCGAGCTTTGCAATTCGATCAGCGCGACCAGGCCTAGCGCTTCCGGCTGTTCGGGCGCCAGTTCGGCCAGCATACGGCCCAGGCGCAGCGCCTCGCCGGTGAGCGCCGGGCGCATCCAGTCCTCACCTGCGGTGGCGGTGTAGCCTTCGTTGAAGACCAGGTAAACCACTTCCAGCACCGATGCCAGCCGCTCACCAAGGGCTGCCGCGCGCGGCACCTCAAACGGCACGCGCGCCTCGCTCAGCGTGCGTTTGGCGCGCACGATGCGCTGTGCGATGGTCGGCTCGGGCACCAAAAAAGCGCGGGCAATCTCGTGGGTACTCAGGCCGCCCAGCAGTTTCAGGGTCAGCGCAACCCGCGCCTCGATCGAGAGCACCGGGTGGCAGGCGGTGAAGATCAGCCGCAGCAAGTCGTCGCCGATATCGTCCTGGCGTGCGGCATCGAGTGCATCGACAAAGTCAGGCGTTATCAGCGCTTCCTGCACGTCGAGCTCATGGCCCAGCTGTTCGAGCTTGCGGTCCAGCAGCTTGTTGCGGCGCAGGCGGTCGAGCGCGCGGTTCTTCGCGGTGGCCATCAGCCAGGCGCCCGGGTTGTCCGGCACGCCTGCCGTCGGCCAATGCTCCAGCGCCGCCACCAGTGCGTCCTGCGCCAGCTCTTCGGCCAGCCCGATGTCGCGCACCAGGTGCGCCACGCCGGCAACGATCTTCGCCGACTCGATGCGCCAGACTGCGGCGATCGCCTGATGGGTGGCCGAATGCATCAGGGCCTGCCCACACTCAGGCCGGCACAGTTGGCGTAGGCGGCACGGCCGCCATGTCCATGTACGCCAGCTCCCAGATATGGCCGTCGAGGTCTTCAAAGCCATGGCCGTACATGAAGCCGTGGTCTTGCGGCGCATTGGGTACCGTGGCGCCGGCGGCGAGTGCCTTCTTCACCAGCGCATCGACCTCGGCGCGGCTCTCGCACGACAGGCACACCAGCACTTCGGTGCTTTTGCTGGCGTCGCTGATGGCTTTTTTGGTGAAGGTCTGGAAAAAAGGTTCGACCAGAAGCATCACAAAGATGTCGTCAGCGACCACCATGCAGGCGCCCTGCTCGTTGGTGAACTGCGGATTGAAGGAGAAGCCCAGGGCGCTGAAGAAGGCCTTGGCGCGTTCCATGTTTTTAATGGGAAGGTTGACGAATATTTTGCGGCTCATGATGGGCTCCTGTGGTTTATTTCTGACTGGGCGTGTTCATTTCGCGAAAGCGATCAACCTGCTCGTTCGGCGTGAAGTCGGCCAGCTCATAAAGCTGCCGCACTTCGATGACGGCAGGCTGCCCGACACCTGCCGGGTTGGGAAAGCGGCGCGACCATTGCAGCGCTTCTTCGCGCGAGCGCACCTGGATGGTCGTGAAGCGGGCGATCAGCTCCTTGCTTTCGGCAAAAGGGCCGTCAACCACCGTGCGCTTGCCGCCTTTTTCATAGTGAATGCGCCAACCCTTGCGGCTGGGCTGCAGCCCGCTGGCGTCAAGCAGCACGCCAGCTTTGGACAGCTCTTCGTGGAAATCGGCCATCGCGGCCATCAGCTTTTCGTCCGGCGTCTGCGGCGCGGTCTCAAGCTCGAACTCGGGCGTGGATTTGACGATGATCATGAATCGCATATCGCTTCTCCTGTTGGTTGATCGGTCGCCAACAAGCTGGCGTCCACTCACACGACGAACGGGCCGCTGCAATATCGACAAACTCGGGACAAACTCCAGCGTAAGCAAAAATCCTGATTCGAGCCATCAGGCGCCGTAACAGGGCCCGAGTGCGCGCACCTCGACCGTGCACCACTGGGCCGCCGGACACTGCGCCGCTATGGCTACGGCTTCTTCGCGCGTTTCGCAATCGACCAGGAAAAACCCGCCGACCATTTCCTTGGCCTCGGCGAACGGGCCATCAAGCACCTGAGGGCGCCCGCCGCGCACCTGTACGCGGGCGGCGACGGCGTGGGAACTGAGGGACTCGACGGCGCGCAACAGGCCGCGCGCCTTCAGGTCGTCGGCGAAGCCCAGCATGCTGGCGTAGGCCGCATGGCCTTCGGCTTCGCTGCGCGAGTGCCGCTGGTCGGTGGGCTCAAGAATCAACAGCATGTAAGGCATGGGAACTCCTTAATCGACAAAAAAGTCCGGAATGAAATCTTTCGTGCCCGGCGTCACCGAATATTTGTCCAGATCGGTCACACCATGCGCGGCCAGCAGCAAGTCGTCCATGTAAAAGTTGCCGGTGTCGCCACCAGCGCTGGTCAGGATCAGATAGGCCGCGTCGGACAGGATCTCGGGTTTGCGGCACAGCGCCACGTCGACGCCGGGAATCATCTGCAGCGCGGCGGTGGCAATCGCGGTGCGCGGCCACAGGCTGTTGACGGCGATACCGCATTTTTTGAACTCGGCGGCATGTCCCAGCGTGCACATGCTCATGCCGTACTTGGCCATGGTGTAGGCGGTGTGGTTTTCGAACCAGTGCGGCTTCATCGACAACGGCGGCGACATATTAAGCACCTGCGGATTGCGCCCGGCCAGCGCGGCCTTCTTCAGCTCGGCCAGGCAGGCCTGGGTGCACAGGTAGGTGCCGCGCGCGTTGATGCCGTTCATCAGGTCGTAACGCTTCATGGGCGTGTTCTCGGTGTCCGTCAGGCTGATGGCGCTGGCGTTGTTGACCAGCATGTCGATGCCGCCAAACCGTTGTACCGCCTGCGCCACCGCCGCCAGCACGGCGTCTTCGTCGCGGATGTCCACTGCCAGCGGCAGGGCCTGGCCGCCGGCGGCCTGCACTTCCTCGGCGGCGCTGTAAATTGTGCCTGGCAGTTTGGGCGTCGCCTCAGTGGTCTTGGCGAGAATTACGATGTTGGCGCCGTCAGCGGCCGCGCGCCGGGCAATCGCCAGGCCAATGCCGCGCGAAGCGCCAGTGATGAAAAGGGTTTTTCCTTTCAGGCTCATGTCGGTCTCCTGTTCAGTTTGCTATGCTTTTAATAGCTGCTTGCGCAAGTACCTATTGGGCTAGAGGCATATTTGATCACCAAAAAAGACTTGCAACCCGCTCCAACTAGCCCCAGCAGCTCTGACGAGAAAAGGCAACAATCCGCCCTTAAAAGCGGGAAAAATCCGGACGCCGCTTTTCCATGAAGGCAGTGAAGGCTTCGCGGGCGGCCGGCTCCTGCAGCATGCGGCCAAAGCTGACACCCTCTTCGGCCATGCGCTCGGCGACCATGCCGGCGTTGCCTTTTTTCATTAAACGCTTGGTTTCCATCAACGCGCCCAGCGGCTTGGCCGCCAGCTTGAGCGCCTGCCCCTGCGCCAATGCATTGACTTCAAGAGGCGGCACGATCCGGTTGATCAGGCCCAGTTCCAACGCGGTCTCAGCGCTGAAGGGTTCGCCCAGCAGCAGCGCTTCGGCAGCGCGCGGGTAGCCCATCAGCTGCGGCAGCAGAAAGCTGGACGCCGCCTCGGGGCACAGGCCCAGGTTGACAAAGGGCAGCGAAAACGCCGCGTTGTCGCCCGCATAGACCAGGTCACAGTGCAGCAGCAGCGTGGTACCAATACCGACCGCCGGGCCGCTCACCGCAGCCACGATGACCTTGGGAAAGCTGCTGATGCCGCGCAGAAAGCGAAACACCGGAGCGTCCGCCGTGGACGGCGGCTTGTTGAGAAAATCTCCGATGTCGTTGCCTGCCGAAAAAATGCTTTCATGGCCCTGGATCACCACCACGCGGACCGCAGCGTCGTGATTGGCGTTCTCCAGCGCGTCAGCCATGGCGCCGTACATGGCGGCGGTGATGGAGTTTTTCCTGGCCACGCGGTTGATCGTGAGGGTCATCACGCCGGCTTCAACGTGGGTGAGGATTTCTGCAGCGGTGCTGGAGGAAGAGGTAGGGGCAGATGCGCTCATGATGGTTTCAGTGTTGAAAAGCCGAGTTTAAGCAAGTTTGGCGGTCGCGCAAGGCCATAAAAAACCTGGGCTTTGTAGGGTTTGTCAGCAAACCTGCCCTCATCCCCGAATTGAAAACACCAGCCTCAAGGGCGTAGCGAGCGGGATGAGATGCAAGGCGGACGGAGCGGTCCCACCGGAATCTACTTCGGGACCATGCGGAGGGGGGCACCGGACCAACGCAGCAGATCGCTCGCTCGGTAGCCAGTTAAACCCGTTCGAAGATTCCGGCGGCCCCCTGGCCCATGCCCACACACATCGTCACCATGCCGTACTTCAGCTGGTGGCGCTGCAGCGCATGAATCACCGTGGCCGCGCGAATCGCCCCGGTGGCGCCCAGCGGATGGCCCAGTGCAATCGCGCCGCCCATCGGGTTGACCTTGGCCGGGTCCAGCCCCAGCGTGTTGATGACGGCCAGCGACTGCGCCGCAAAGGCTTCGTTCAGCTCGAACCAGTCGATGTCGTTTTGCGTCAAGCCGGCAAAGCGCAGCGCCGCCGGAATCGCTTCAATCGGGCCGATGCCCATGATGTGCGGCGGCACGCCCTTGGCGGCGTAGCTGACAAAGCGCGCCAGCGGCTTCAAGCCAAACTCCTTCACCGCCTTTTCGCTGGCCAGGATCAAGGCGCCCGCGCCGTCAGACGTTTGCGAGCTGTTGCCGGCCGTGACCGATCCGCGCGCCGCAAATGGCGTTTTCAGTTTGGCCAGCCCTTCGAGCGTGGTGTCGGGCCGCGCGCCTTCGTCAAGACTCACGGTACGCGTGGTGGCGATGACTTCGCCAGTTTCCAGATTGGCCGAGCGGTCGGTCACTTTGACCGGCGTGATCTCGGCGCTGAATTCGCCGGCCTGCTGCGCCTTGAGCGCCTTCATGTGCGACTCGTAGGCAAACTGGTCCTGCGCCTCGCGCGAGACTTTCCACTGCTGCGCCACCTTCTCGGCCGTCAGGCCCATGCCGTAGGCAATGCCGATGTTTTCGTCGTTGGCAAACATGGCGGGCGACAGCGACGGCGAGTTGCCCGACATCGGCACCATGCTCATGCTTTCAGTGCCGGCGGCAATCATCACATCGGCCTCACCGACGCGAATCCGGTCGGCCGCCATCTGAATGGCTGACAGACCCGAGGCGCAAAAGCGGTTGACGGTGATGCCGCCCACGCTGGTCGGCAGGCCGGCCAGCACCGCGCCTATGCGCGCAATATTCAGGCCCTGCGGACCTTCGGGAATCGCGCAGCCGCAGATGATGTCTTCAATCGCTTTTGGGTCCAGCGTTGGCACTTGGGCCAGGGCCGCCTGCAGCGCCCTGACCAGCAGGTCGTCGGGACGGGTATTGCGGAAAAACCCCCGGTGCGAGCGCCCAATGGGCGTGCGTGTGGCGGCAACGATATAGGCTTCCTGGACTTGTTTGGCCATGATGAGATTCCTTTTTGATTTTGCAGCGTTTGCTGTTTAACTTTTTCGCGGACCGGACGGTATCCAGGCCCATACAAATTCACATTCGACCGGGTTCACGCCGGCCTCATCGGTCACGGTGACCGCGACATTGACTTCACCCTTGTCGCGGGCCTGCATGGCCAGCCGCTGCTCGGCGCTCAGCGTAGCCACGGCGCGCAGCGATCCGGTGGCGCGTTTCTTGAACGCCATCTTCAGCTCCTTGGCCAGCGGAATGCAATCGTCGCGCACATTCATGCCCACCACCATGCCGGTGGCGGTTTCTGCCAGCAAGTTCATGGCCGAGGCGTGCACGCCACCCAGGTGGTTCTGGACTTTCTTGTCGTTTTTTATGCCGATTTCCACGCGCTCGGTGTTCATCTCCAGGAAGGTCAGGCCTGCCGTGCCGGTAAAAGGCACGGCGCGGCGCAACACCACGCTGCGAAACCAGGGACGCGCAAAGGCCGGCACTTCGGAAAGCCGCTCCAGCTGGCGCTCCAGGCGGTTGGGTTGGTGGTGGATAGTCATGGCCTTTTTCATCGGTTGAGGAGGTAGCGGGTACGTGACTGAGAAAGCGTAGCGAGGAGCTGTCAGGCTAGGCGCGGGCGCCCGAAGAGAACCGGAGCGACCTTCAGGGTCGTGAGGATTCTCTTTGGGCTGCAACGACGCATGACAGCTCCGCAGTAGCTTTATCAGTTACGGACGGGTTTGCCGGTGCTCATCATGCCCATGATGCGTTCCTGCGTTTTGGGGTGTTCAAGCAGCGCGCAGAAGGCCTTACGCTCCAGCGTCATCAAATATTCTTCAGAGACCAGCGTTCCGGCATCCACATCCCCACCGCAGACCACCCCCGCGATCAGGCTGGCAATGTGGAAGTCGTGCGCGCTGATGAAGCCGCCGTCACGCATGTTGACGAGTTGGCCCTTAATAGTGGCCAGGCCGTTGCGGCCCACCACCGGGAACAGCCGTTTGTGCGGCGCGCGGTAGCCGGAATTAAACAGCGCGCGCGCTTCGTTCAGCGCCACGAACAACAGTTCGTCCTTGTTCGGCACGATCACGTCACTGCTCAGCAAATAGCCTAGCCTGCGGCTGTCAATCGCGCCAGTCCCAACGCTGGCCATGGCTGCGGCCGTAAACCCTTCCGTCAGGAAAGGCAGCATGTCCTTGTTGGTCGAGGTGGCGGCATTTTCAGCCGCACGGCGCGCAATATAGGTCAGTCCACCGGCACCCGGCACCAGGCCCACGCCTACTTCAACCAGACCGATGTAGCTTTCCATCGCCGCGACGCGTTTGCTGGAGTACACCGCCAGCTCGCAACCGCCGCCAAGGGCGAGGCCGCGAATGGCTGACACCACCGGCACAGCGGCATAACGCAGCTTCAGCATCACTTTCTGCAGTTCGGCCTCGACGCCATCAATCATGGCGCTGCCGCCCATCATGAAAGCCGGTAGCATGGCCTGCAGGTCGGCACCGGCCGAAAACATCTCGTCGTTGGACCAGATCACCAGGCCCTTGTAGCTTTTCTCGGCCAGCTCAATGCCCATGGCCAGGCCTTCCGACACATCGGGGCTGATGGCGTGCATCTTGGTCTTGATGCTGGCGATCAGCACGTCACCAGCTTCGCCGTTCGCGCCGTCAAGCGTCCACAGGCGAATCGCATCGTCCTCGTGCACGGTCGTGCCAGCCGTTTCAAAACCCGGCGCGTTGGCGCCCAGCACGTCTTCAGGAAAATGCTGACGCGCATACACCGGCAGCTGGCGGCGTGGAATGAATTTTTGGCTTGAGGCACTCCACGAGCCTTCAGGCGTGTGCACACCGCCCGCGTCAGCCACCGGGCCCTTGAAGACCCAGTCAGGCAAGGGCGCCGTGCTCAGGGCCTTGCCGGTATCGATGTCTTCCTTGATCCAGTTCGCGACCTGCAGCCAGCCCGCTTGCTGCCACAACTCGAACGGGCCTTGGCTTGCGCCAAAACCCCAGCGCATGGCAAAGTCGATGTCGCGGGCGCTTTCGGCAATACTTTCAAGGTGCACGGCGGCATAGTGAAACTGGTCGCGCAGAACAGCCCACAGAAAGCGCGGTTCAGCGCCTTCGGCGTTGCGCAGCAGCTTGAGGCGTTCGCCTGCAGGCTTTTTCAGCATGCGACCGACCACTTCGTCGGCCTTGGCGCCGCCAGGGACATATTCCATGCTTTCCGGGTCCAGCCGCAGGATGTCGCGGCCGACCTTCTTGTAGAAACCGGCGCCGGTCTTCTGGCCCAGGCTTTTGGCTTCGAGCAAGGCGGCGAGTACGGGCGGCGTGCCGTACATATCCGAAAACGGGTCTTCGACCTTGCCGCTGCCCACAGGGCCGAGGTTGTCCTGCAGCGTCTTGATGACATGCGCCATGGTGTCCAGGCCCACCACGTCGGCGGTGCGGAAAGTGCCCGAACTGGCGCGGCCCATCTTCTTGCCGGTCAGGTCATCAACCACGTCATAACTCAGGCCAAAGGCTTCGGCCTCATGGATGGTGGCCAGCATGCCGGCAATGCCGACTCGGTTGGCGATGAAGTTGGGCGTGTCATGCGCGCGAATCACACCCTTGCCAAGCGCGCTGGTGACAAACGCTTCCAGGTTGTCAAGCACGCTGGCCTCCGTCGTCGGCGTATTGATCAGCTCGACCAGCGCCATGTAGCGCGGCGGGTTGAAAAAATGGATGCCGCAAAAGCGCGGCTTGAGGGTATCGGGGAGCGCTTGGCTTAGCGTGGTGATCGACAGGCCTGAGGTGTTGCTGGCGACGATGGCGCCCTCGGCAATAAAAGGCGCAATCTTGTGGTACAGATCGGTCTTCCAGTCCATGCGCTCGGCGATCGCCTCGATGATGAGGTCGCACTCTTTGAGCAGGTCCATGTGCTCTTCGTAATTGGCCGGCTGGATCAGGCTGGCATCTTCAGCCACGCCGAGCGGCGCGGGTTTGAGCTTTTTCAGGCCTTCAATCGCCTTGGTAACGATGCCGTTTTTCGGTCCTTCTTTGGCCGGCAGATCAAACAGCAGCACGGGCACGCGGCAGTTGACCAGATGGGCGGCAATTTGCGCGCCCATCACGCCAGCACCGAGCACGGCGACTTTTTTTACTTGAAAACGGGACATCTTGTTTCGCTCCTTATTGATTGCATATCTTGTTTCGCTGCGCATTCCTGGAACTTCAGCTCGGCTGCCAAGCCAGTGACAGCGTGGAACCGGCTTTGCCGGGCCACAGATGTCCCCCTGCAAGGGGGGATGCGGCTACACGCAGTCAGCCGCAGGCGGGGTGTTACTGGATTCTTACCCAGGTCTGGGTGCGTCCGAAAGGCCCGAAAGAGCCCCTGACTTCAAGTTTTTTTCCGTCTTCAGTGGGCGTCATTTTGAGCGTGTAGCTGCGGCCGTTTTCCGGGTCCAGAATTTTGCCGCCGTCCCACACCTCGCGGCCCTCGGCTTTCTTGGCGCCACGAATGATTTCAAGGCCGAGCAGCGGCTGGCCTTTGCGCTCGTCGCTGCATTCGGTGCAAATATCCTCGGGTTTGGCAGTCTTGAGCAGGCGTTTTTCAATTTTCCCGCTCAGCACGCCCGCCGTCTCGACGATACGCACTTCAGCCTTCGCCTCGCCGGTTTTGTCATCGCTGTTGCGCCACAGGCCAACCGGCGTGCCTTGCGCCAGCGCAGAAAACCCAATTGATCCTAAAATAATAGCAGTCAACGCAAGTTTCATAAGGGCTCCAGCAGTAAATGATTGATAACTCAGGCCAACGCAGCGTCGGTATCCATCAACGCCCGGCTGCCGCTGCGCGCCGTGCGCATCAGCATCGCCGTTTCCGGGAACAGCTTGGCAAAGTAAAAGCGCGCCGTCTGCACCTTGGCCAGGTAGAAGGGGTCGTTATTGCCAGCGGCGATTTCGCGCAGCGCCACTTGCGCCATGCGCGCCCAGAAATAGCCAAACACCAAGTGCCCCGCCACGCGCAGATAGTCCACCGCGGCAGCGCCCACCTCATCCGGATTCTGGAAGCCCTTGAAACCGAGTTCGGTGGTGAACTTGGTCATCTGGTCGGCCAGATAGGCCAACGGGTTGATGAATTCGGCCATCTTCTCGTTGACGCCTTCTTCGGCAATCAGCGCACCAATGATCTTGCCGAATTTCTTCAGCGTCGCGCCGTTGTTGCCCAGCACCTTGCGGCCCAGCAGGTCGAGCGACTGGATGGTGTTGGTGCCTTCGTAGATCATGTTGATGCGGTTGTCGCGCACCAGCTGCTCCATGCCCCATTCCTTGACGTAACCGTGGCCGCCAAACACCTGCATGCAGGCATTGGTGGCAATGTGGCCGTTGTCGGTCAGGAAGGCTTTCACGATGGGCGTGAGCAGCGCGACGATTTCGCCGGAGTCCTTGCGCACTTTTTCATCCGGATGGTAAAGCTCCTTGTCGAGCAGCAGCGTGCAGTAAATCGCCAGCGCGCGGCCGCCTTCGGCATAGGCCTTGGCCGTCAGCAGCATCTTGCGCACGTCGGGATGCACGATGATCGGATCTGCGGCCAAGTCCTTGGCCTTGACGCCCGAGAGCGAACGCATCTGGATGCGGTCCTTGGCGTAGGCCAGCGCGTTCTGATAAGCCACTTCGGTCAGGCCGAGCGACTGGTTGCCCACGCCCAGGCGGGCCGCATTCATCATCACGAACATGGCGGCCAGGCCCTTGTTGGGTGCGCCAACCATGGTGCCAACGGCTTCCTCCAGCACGATTTGCGCGGTGGCATTGCCATGGATGCCCATCTTGTGCTCCAGGCCGCCGCAGTAAATACCGTTGCGCGAGCCTAAAGAACCATCTTCATCGACATTGAATTTCGGCACGATGAACAGGCTGATGCCCTTGCTGCCCTGCGGTGCATCCGGCAGACGGGCCAGCACCAGGTGCAAAATGTTGGGCGTCATGTCGTGCTCGCCGGCACTGATGAAAATCTTGTTCCCCGTGAGCTTGAAAGTACCGTCAGCCTGCGGCTCGGCCTTGGTGCGCAGCATGCCCAGATCGGTGCCGCAATGCGGCTCGGTCAGGCACATGGTGCCAGTCCATTCACCGCTGACCAGCTTGGGCAGGTACAGGTTTTTCTGCGCCTCGGTGCCATGGGCATGCAGTGCTTCATACGCGCCATGCGACAGGCCGGGGTACATGGTCCAGGCCTGATTGGCCGAATTCATCATCTCGTAGAAGCACTGATTCACCACGAAGGGCAGGCCCTGGCCGCCGTAGGCCGGGTCGCAGCTCAGCGCGGCCCAGCCGCCTTCCACATACTGCGCGTAGGCTTGCTTGAAGCCCTTGGGCGGTGTCACTTCGTGGCTAACCTTGTCGAGCTTACAACCCTCTTCGTCGCCGCTGATATTGAGTGGAAAGGTGACTTCAACAGCAAACTTTCCGCCTTCTTCGAGCACGGCATTGATGGTGTCCGCGTCGATGTCGGCATGCCGGGGCAAGACCTTCAACTCGTCGGTAACCTTGAGCACTTCGTGCAGAACGAATTGCATGTCGCGTAGCGGGGGGTTGTAGTGAGGCATGTCGGTCCTTTGGCTTTAAAACGGATGGGAAGGAGGTGTTTTTGCCGAAACTTTCTTCGACGAAACAGGAGTGGAAGAAAAATCGACAGACGGTGCATCGTCGGTGGCGCCGTAACGCGCCAGAATGTTGGCAAAGCCGGTGTTGGCGCGGTTCAGGGAACCGGGCGTTTTAAGAAAGCGAGCTTCGTAATGCAATGCCAGGATGAGGCCATGAATCTCGAAGGCCATTTGCTGCTCGTCGGCGTCGGCACGCAAGTGGCCAGCCTCCTTGGCCTGCACCAGCGCGCGGTACATCGCAGCCAGCCAGGTTCGGACCGAATCCGCCAGCGCATCGCGCACCGGACCAGGCCGGTCGTCAAACTCAACAGCGCCGCTGATATAGAGGCAACCCGAATCAATCTCGACCGAGGTGCGCATCATCCAGTTTTGAAACATGGCACGCAGACGCGGCAGGCCGCGCGCCTGTTGCAGGACGGGGAAAAACACCTCTTCCTCAAACCTGGCGTGGTATTCGCGCACCACCGAAATCTGCAATTCCTCGCGCGATCCAAAATGGGCAAACACGCCGGACTTGCTCATGTGCATGACCTCGGCCAGCGCACCTATGCTCAGGCCTTCGAGGCCGATATGGGTCGCCAGGCCCAAGGCCGCATCCACAATGGCCGCCTTGGTCTGCTGGCCTTTTTGCTGGCTGCTTTTTGCAACAGGCGGGCTGATCGGCCCGGTGCGGACAGTTTTGACAGGAAGTTCAGGGGCGGACATGGCGCTGTAAAAAATAAAACGAACGATCGTTCTATTTTGCCGCAAATTGATCCACAAGAGTGCGGCAAGGCGCACTTATTTGCTGGGTCAGCCCCGCCAGAATTACGGGTTTACCCGAAGTCTCCATCGGTATTTTTTTAACGCGAGTCACTGTTTCTTTAGTAATGTCGGACGTTGACAAAGCAGATCGGCCCTGATCCGAGCGCTAGAAATCGCCTCGCCGTAACTATTTGCTTCTGCACATAATGCGTCAGAGCCGCCATTACCGACGAAAGTACTTTATGACTTGGTCCATCATCGCGCGCGATTCTTCCGGCGCGTTCGGTATCGCCATTGCCAGCAGATTTTTTGCAGTGGGCGCCTTGTGCCCGCATGCGCGCAGCGGGGTAGGCGCGCTTTCCACCCAGGCGCTGGTCAACCCGCTTTATGCCGCCCCGGCGTTGGCAGGTCTAGCAAAAGGCATCGATCCAGAGCGCATCATTAGCCAGCTGACCGCCGGCGACGAAGGTCGCGACCACCGGCAGATACACCTGATCGACGCCAGCGGGAAGGCCGCTGCCTATACCGGCGCCGCCTGTATTGACTGGTGTGGTCACACGCTAGGCAGCAGATTTTCGGTAGCCGGCAACATGCTGGCCGGGCCACAGGTACTTGCCGCCACGGCCGCCGCCTACGAAACGAATCCCGCCTTGCCGTTTGCGGAGCGCCTGATCGCTGCGCTGGTTGCCGGCGAGGCAGCTGGCGGCGACAAGCGTGGCAAGCAGGCCGCGGCGCTGCTGACCTACACCACGGAAGATTATTGCGCACTCGATTTGCGCGTTGACGACCACCCGGAGCCGATCGCGGAACTGCAGCGCCTCTACCAGAAAAGCCTGGAACGCTACCAGCCGTTTAGCGCCTGCCTGCCTTCGCGCAAGCACCCAGCGGGCATCACCGACCGCGCGCTGATCGAAGCCGAGATCGAGCGCTTTCAAGCCCGGCAAGGCGGAGCGGGCACATGAGCGCGCTGCTGGAAGTCAGCGGTTTGCGCACCAGCTTCAAACTTGAAGGCGGCGGCGAATTTGCCGCGGTGAATGGCATCAGCTTTTCGGTCGAAGCTGGCCGCACGTTGGGCATCGTCGGTGAATCGGGCTGCGGCAAAAGCGTGACGGCGCTGTCCATCATGGGCTTGCTGCCCAAAGGCCAGGGCCGCATCGCCGCCGGCGCCATCCGCTTCGAGGGCCGCGACCTTGCGACGCTGGCACCGGACGCGATGCGCGCACTGCGCGGCAACCGCATGGCGATGATCTTTCAGGAGCCCATGACTTCGCTCAATCCGGCCTTCACCATTGGCGACCAGCTGATAGAGGCGATTCGCTGCCACCGCGACCTCGGCCAGGCGGGCGCCAGAACGCACGCGATCGAGATGCTGCGACGGGTGCGCATTCCCTCGCCCGAACAGCGCATCGACGAGTATCCGCACAAGTTGTCGGGCGGCATGCGGCAGCGCGTGATGATCGCGATGGCGCTGTCGTGCGAACCAAAACTGCTGATCGCCGACGAACCGACCACCGCGCTCGACGTCACGATCCAGGCTCAGGTGCTTGACCTGATGCGCACACTGCGCGAAGAAACCGGAACCGCCATCATCCTGATCACGCATGACCTCGGGGTGATCGCCGAGCTAGCCGACGAAGTCGTCGTCATGTACTCAGGCCGCATCGTCGAGCGGGCCAGCGTCGCGCGCCTGTTTGCCCAGCCGCAGCATCCTTACACGATTGGCTTGCTCGGATCGATACCGAAGCTGCACCTGCAACAAGACAGGCTCCATGCCATCGAGGGGCAGGTGCTGCCGCCGATGGCCGAGGTGTCCGGCTGCCGCTTCGCGCCTCGCTGTCCGTTTGCGCTTGACCAATGCCGCCAGGCGCCGCCACCGCTGACTGACATGGGCGACGGCCACGAAGCCGCTTGCTGGCGCGCGCCGCTGGAAGCCGGCATGGAGCAGACCGCATGAGCGCGCTGCTGCGGGTTGAAAACCTGGTCAAGCACTTCCCAATCCATCAGCACCTGTTCGGCCGCCAGACCGCGGTAGTGCACGCGGTCGATGGCCTGAGTTTCGAAGTCGGCGCCGGCGAAACCATGGCGCTGGTGGGCGAGTCCGGCTGCGGCAAATCCACGGTCGGGCGGCTGGTCTTGCGTTTGCTTGACGCCACGGCAGGCAAGGTCTGGTTTGATGGCGAAGATTTGATGGCGCTGGCGCCCGAACGCATGCGCGCCAAACGGCGCGAGCTGCAAATGATTTTTCAGGACCCGTATTCCTCGCTCAACCCGCGCATGACGGTGCAGCAGACGCTGGTCGAGCCGCTGGCGCTGCATGGCCTGGCGCGCGGGCGGCAGCGCGAGCGGGCCGCCGAGCTGCTCGACCTGGTGGGCCTTGCGCCGCAGTATTTACAGCGTTATCCGCATGAATTTTCGGGCGGCCAGCGCCAGCGCATCGGCATCGCCAGGGCGCTGGCGGTAGAGCCCCGATTGATCGTCTGCGACGAGCCGGTGTCGGCGCTGGATGTATCGATACAGGCGCAGGTGGTCAACCTGCTGCAAGACTTGCAGCGACGCCTGGGCCTGGCCTATGT
This sequence comes from Polaromonas sp., assembly GCF_012927455.1. Classification (GTDB taxonomy): domain Bacteria; phylum Pseudomonadota; class Gammaproteobacteria; order Burkholderiales; family Burkholderiaceae_C; genus Polaromonas. The sequence goes on from NZ_JABBPE010000008.1 coordinate 462,377, forward strand.
CTTCATTGCGCACGACCTGGCCGTCGTTAAACATATCGCTTCGCATGTCGCGGTAATGTATTTGGGCCAGATCGTCGAGTACGCGGACAAGCGCAGTCTGTTTGCCCAGCCCAGGCATCCTTACACACAGGCCCTGTTGTCGGCGATACCGATTCCGGAACCGGGCATCCAGCGCGAGCGCGCCCTGCTGCAGGGCGATGTTCCCAACCCCATCAATCCGCCCTCGGGCTGCCGCTTCAGGACGCGCTGCCCACATGCGCGCGAGCGGTGCGCGCAGGAGGTTCCATCCTTGCGGACGCTGCAAGGGCATGGGGTGGCCTGTCATTTCTGGGAAGACATCGTGGCGCCCCCAGTGATCGCCGCGCCGGCAGTGATGAATGAGCGGCTGCGGCGTTTGCAGGAGGCGTTTCGTCCGCACGGTGCTGGAGCGGGTTTTCAGTAGCATGATCGGATTTGGCAAGCCAGACCGGCGCCTTGCGGCAACTCTCAGTGACGTGAAAAGCAATTTAATCAACGGCTAACCGAAAAAGGAGACACACGATGAACAAGAAGTTTGTGCTGGCACTCACCCTGGCGATCACCACTTGCGTGGCGAATTCCCAGACCCTGCGCATCGGCTTGGCCGAAGACCCGGACATACTGGACCCCAGCCTGGCGCGCAGCTTCGTCGGCCGCATCGTCTTTGCCTCGCTCTGCGACAAGCTTGTCGACATCGATGAAAAACTCAACATCGTGCCGCAACTGGCCACGTCGTGGCAATGGTCGGCCGACAACAAGGCGCTGACCATGAAGCTGCGCCCCGGTGTCACTTTCCATGACGGCGAAAAATTCGACGCCGCCGCCGTCAAGTTCAACATTGACCGCCACAAGAGCCAGCCCGGTTCCAACCGGCGCGGCGAACTATCGCCCGTCACCACGGTCGACGTCATCGACGATCTGACGGCCAAAATCAACCTCAGCGCCCCCTTCTCGCCGCTGCTTTCCGTGCTGGCCGACCGCGCCGGCATGATGGTCTCGCCCAAAGCGGCGCAGGCCAACACCACTAACTTTGGCGCCAAGCCAATCTGTTCGGGCCCGTTTCGCTTTGTCGAGCGCATTGCGCAAGACCGCATCGTGCTGGAGCGCTTTCCCAACTACTGGAACAAGGCCGAGATCCATTTTGACAAGGTGACCTTCCAGCCCATCGTCGATGCCACGGTGAGGCTGGCCAACCTGCGCTCTGGCCAGCTGGACTTCATCGAACGGGTCGCCCCGTCTGACATGGCATCCATCAAGGCCGATAAAAAACTGGCGATCTCCCGTATTACCGAGCTGGGCTACCAGGGCATCACCATCAACACCGGCAAAAGCGATTTTGCCCAGAAGAATCCGTTGGGCCGCGATCCCCGGGTACGCGAAGCCTTCGAGCTGTCGCTGGACCGCGCCGGCATCGTTCAGGTGGCGATGGATGGCGAAGCCCAGGCGGGCAACCAGTGGGTGTCACCGGGCAACAGTTTTTACGCGAAGAACGTGCCCCTCCCGAAACGCGACATTGCGCGCGCCAAGGCGCTCTTGAAAGAAGCCGGCGTCCCCAATCCAAGCTTCACGCTGATGACGCCCACGACGTCTGACGGACAGCGCGTTGCACAGGTGGTGCAGGCCATGGCCAAAGAGGCCGGCTTTGACGTGAAGATCCAGTCTACCGAGTTCGCCACCACGCTCAACCTGGCCGACAAGGGCCAATACGATGCTTTCGTGCTGGCGTGGAGCGGGCGCGCCGATCCGGACGGAAACCTCTATAGCTTTTATGGCTGCAAGCAGCCGCTGAACTACAGTGGCGTCTGCAAGCCACAGTGGGACGAACTGCTGGACCGCTCGCGCAGCACCCTCGATGCTGCAGGCCGCATCAAGGTGTTCGAGACACTGGCGGCAGAAACGGCCAAAGAACGTCCCATCGTTTATCTCTACCACCGCAACTGGCTGTGGGCTTACAACAAAAAACTGACCGGCATGCGCACCATCCCCGACGGATTGGTGCGGGTGCAGGGATTGAAGATGTAACGCGCGCCTCGCTAATCCGCAACCGCCCCCATGCTCAACTACCTGCTCAAGCGGCTGGCCGCCATCGTGCCGACGGTTTTCTTCGTCACGATCATCATCTTTGGCTTGCAGCAGTTGCTGCCCGGCGATCCGGCCGTGATCCTGGCCGGTGAAAACCAGGATCCGGACGTCATTGCCTATCTGCAAAAGAAAATGCATCTCGACAAAGCGCTGCCCGTGCGCTACGCCTACTGGGTGGCCGGTGTATTCCAGGGCGACCTGGGCGAGTCGCTGCGCATCCAGCAGCCGGTGCTCGATTTGCTCAAGGAGAAACTGCCGGTCACGCTAGAGCTTGCTGCCCTGGCGATGCTGATTGCGCTGGTCATCGGCATTCCGGCCGGCATCGTCTCGGCGGTCGGCAAGGACACGGTGTGGGACTATGCGGCCAACGTGATTGCCTTGTGGGGCTTGTCCACGCCGAACTTCTGGCTGGGCATACTGATGATTCTGTTGTTTTCCGTATCGCTTGGCTGGCTGCCGGCCTCCGGCTATGTCAGCCCGTTCGAAGACCTGAAAGCCAATCTGGCGGCGATGATCATGCCGGCCTTTGTGCTTGGCAACGCAATTGCGGCGGTGCTGATGCGGCACACCCGCAGCGCCATGCTGCAGGTGCTCAATGCCGACTATGTTCGCACCGCCCGTGCCAAGGGCCTGGACGAGCGCACCGTGGTGCTCAAGCATGCACTGCGCAATGCGCTCACGCCGATCATCACGCTGGGCGCGCTCGAATTCGGGACGCTGCTTTCAGGAGCCGTGCTGACCGAACAGGTGTTCTCGATTCCCGGCTTCGGCAAGCTAATCGTCGACGCGGTCTTCAATCGCGATTACGCCGTCGTGCAGGGTGTGGTGCTGTTCACTTCGAGTGTCTATATTGTGCTGAACCTGCTGGCCGATCTGGCCTATTTTCTCGTCAATCCCCGTCTGCGAGATAGCGCATGAGCGCCGTGTTTGCGCAGGGCATGCCGCGCGAAGCCACCCCGTCCCGGCGCGCCTTGCGCCGGCTGCTGCGGCGCCGCGGCGCGATGCTGGGTGGGGTAATCGTGCTGTTTTTCGTCGTGCTGGCGCTGTTCGCCCCGAGCATCGCCCCCTATGACCCTATCGCCACCAGTTGGAGCGCGGTGCGCAAGGCGCCCAGCATGCAGTACCTGTTCGGCACCGACGAGATAGGCCGCGACGTGCTGTCGCGCGTTGTGTGGGGCGCGCGCGCCTCACTGATGGCAGGCCTGGTCTCGGTGTGTATCTCGATGGCGCTGGGCGTACCGATCGGCCTGCTGGCGGCCTATGTCGGCGGCTGGACCGACAGCCTGATTTCGCGCTTTACCGACGCGATGCTGGCCGTCCCCTTCCTGATTCTGGCGATCGCACTGGCCGCCTTTCTCGGGCCCAGCCTGAGCAATGCCATGATCGCCATCGGCGTGTCAGCAACGCCCATCTTCATCCGGCTGACGCGGGCCCAGGTGCTGGCAGTCAAGGTCGAGGATTTTGTCGAGGCCGCGCGGGCGGTCGGCAACCCGCACTGGCGCATCGCCCTGCGCCATATCCTGCCCAATGTGCTGCCGCCGCTGATCGTGCAGGCCACGCTGGCGATCGCCGCCGCCATCATCGCCGAGGCCAGCCTGTCCTTCCTCGGGCTGGGCCAGCAGCCGCCGGCGCCCAGCTGGGGCAGCATGCTGAACACCGCCAAAAATTATGTCGACAATTCACCCTGGATGGCAGTCTGGCCTGGCCTGTCGATCTTCCTGCTGGTGCTGTCTTTCAACCTGCTGGGCGACGGCTTGCGCGATGCGCTGGACCCCAAACACAAATAGTTCGCGGGGGCACTGCTGACGCCGCTGCGGCGCCAGCACCAAGCAGCCCTAACGCATCAACGTTTGAACGGCACGACCAGCTGGCGCTGCTCGCCCAGTCCTTCAATGCCCAGCGCCATCTGGTCGCCCTTTTTCAAGAACAGCGGCGGCTTCATGCCCAGGCCCACGCCGGGTGGCGTACCGGTGGTGATCACGTCGCCTGGTTCCAGCGTCATGAACTGACTGACATAGCTGACAATTTTGGCTACGCTGAAGATCATGGTTTTGGTGTTGCCGGTCTGCATACGCTTGCCATTCACATCCAGCCACATGCCAAGCTTCTGCGGATTTGGCACTTCATCGCGCGTGACCAGCCAGGGCCCCAAAGGGCCAAAGGTATCGCAGCCCTTGCCCTTGTCCCAGGTGCCACCGCGCTCGATCTGGAACTCGCGTTCGCTGACATCGTTGATGGTGCAGTAACCCGCGACGTGGTTAAGCGCATCTTTTTGCGACACATGACGTGCCTGCGTGCCGATCACCACACCCAGCTCTACCTCCCAGTCGGTCTTGACGGAGCCCTTGGGCAGCATGACCGCATCGTTGGGACCCTGGATGCAACTGGTCGCCTTCATGAACACAACCGGTTCCGCCGGAATCGGCAGGCCGGCCTCGGCCGCATGGTCAGCGTAGTTCAGGCCAATGGCGATGAACTTGGGCGTGCCGGTGAGCGGGCTGCCCAGACGCGGCGAGCCTCTGACCAGCGGCAGCTTGTCGGTTTTGAGTTTGCGCAGCTTGGCGAGCGCCGCATCGCCGAGTTGCCCGGGTCCGATGTCGGGAATGACGGCACTCAGATCACGCAGCTTGCCGTCAGCGTCAATCAGGCCTGGTTTTTCTTTGCCGGGGTTACCGTAGCGCACAAGTTTCATGGGGCTTCCTTTTTTTGCTCTTAACAGGGAAATTATTACAACAGAGGATGACGATTCATCAAGCGTGTCATTCCATTTCTAAATCAAGCGTGGACGCGAAGGCGAAGCGACGACAGTACAAACGTACGACTCGCGGAGCCGACAAAGTGCACGATTGATTTAGATATGGAATCAATAGGTGGCGCGGCCGCCGGAGAGATCAAACACCGCGCCTGTGGAGAACGAGCAGTCTTCAGTACACAGCCAGGCCACCATTGCCGCCACCTCTTCGGGCTCGCCGAAGCGGCCCATGGGAATTTTCGCCAGCATGAAGGCAATATGCTCAGGCGTCATCTGCTCGAAAATCGCCGTTTTCACCGCCGCAGGTGTTACGCAGTTGACGCGAATGCCAGTGTCGGCCAACTCCTTGCCCAGCGATTTGGTCAGCGCAATCACCGCCGCCTTGCTGGCGCTGTAGGCGCTGGCGTTCGGGTTGCCCTCTTTGCCGGCCACCGAGGCGATGTTGACGATGCGCCCATAGTTGCGCTGGCGCATCAGCGGCACCACTTCGCGGCAGCAATAAAACAGGCCATTGAGATTGACCTGCATGACCTGCAGCCAGTCGGCCGGCGGGTAGTCCCAAAGCTTCACGTTCGGACCGGTGACGCCGGCGCAGTTGACCAGCACGTCGATAAAGCGGTGCCGCGCCACAGTTTCCCGCAGCGCCTGCACCACGCTGGCATGCTCGCTAACATCGACCATCACTTGGTGCACTTGCCCACCTTGCGGGCCGAGCTGCTGCTGCGCCGCCGCCATGGCCGCGGCATCGCGGTCCCACCAGGTGACGCTGGCACCCGACGCCAGCAAACGCTGCGTGATGGCAAAGCCCAAACCGGCCGCGCCGCCGGTGATGACCGCGTGCCGGCCCTTTAGATCAAGCTGGTTCATAGCGTCATGCCGCCGTCAATGTTGTAGGCCTGCCCGGTCACAAAGGCGGACTCGTCGCTGGCCAGAAACACCACTAGCGGCGCGATCTCTTGGGCCTGCGCCAGCCGACCCATGGGCTGGCGCGCAATGAAGTTTTTTCTCGCCTCCACCGGGTCAGCATGGGCTTTGATGCGCTCCTGCAGCGAAGGCGTATCCACGGTGCCGGGGCAGATGGCATTGCAGCGAATCCCCTGCGCTATGAAGTCTGCCGCAATGCTTTTGGTAAGCCCGAGCACCGCGGCTTTGGTCGTGCCATAGACAAAGCGGTTGGGCAAGCCCTTGATGCTGCCGCAGACGCTCGCCATGTTGATGATGCTGCCGCCCTTTTGCGCCAGCATGGCAGGCAGAACGGCCTGGATCATCCAGAACTGGGCGCGCACATTGAGGTTGAAGGCAAACTGCAGCTCGGCATCGGTAGCGTCAAGCGCCGTACCCCCGTGAACCACGCCCGCACAGTTAAACAGTACATCCATCGCAGGCAATGCGGCCACCAGCTTTTCAATGGCGACCTTGTCCAGCACGTCCAGCGGCAGCGCCGTGATGTTGGCCACACCCCGGTAACTCTCAAGCAGTTCGGCATTCACGTCGGTCGCCCACACCTGGGCACCTTGCGCGGCCAGTGCCAGGGCGCTGGCGCGCCCTATGCCCTGCCCTGCGGCAGTGACCAGCACGTTTTTTCCTTCAAGTCTCATGAATGCTCCTACAGGGTTTTGCCCGATGTTGCCCTAACGCTTTCATGGGATTATTAATTGGCCTGACCACTTGTCCAATTCTGACTAACCCTTAAAGCCTGCAAAACCTTCCTGCACCCCTCGATGCCTCTGCAAACCGTCGAACCGCGCCGCCTGTACCGCCAGATTGCCGAGCAATTGCGCTCGCTGATCAGTGCGGGTGAGTTTGCGGCAGGCAGCCGCCTGCCGGCCGAGCGCGACTTGGCCAAGCAGCTGGGCGTAAGCCGCCCCTCGGTGCGTGAAGCCCTGATCGCGATGGAGGTGGAAGGCTGGGTCGAAGTCCGCACCGGTTCTGGCGTCTACGTGCTGGATCGATCGAAGCGGACCAACCGCTCCAAGGGGCTGCAGATTGCGGCCAGCGAATGGGGACCGCTCGAACTGATACGCGCTCGCCGCGTGGTGGAAGGCGAAATTGCCTCGATGGCTGCCGTGCAGGCCAAACGCAAGGACATTGACGCCATGCGCAAAGCCATTGACTCGATGAAAAGTGATGCCGACGGGGGCGTGCTGCCGATCGAAGGCGACCGGGCATTTCACAGCGCGATTGTCGAGGCCTGCGGCAACGTGGTGCTGATAGAAACCGTCCAGAGTTTCTGGGATTCACGCCGCGGCCCGCTGTTCGAGCGCCTGGTCGGCTATTTCGAGACGATGAAATCATGGCAGTCCGCCATAGCCGAGCACGAAGCGATTTTTGCGGCCATCCGCGCGCATGATGGCGCCGCCGCCCGCGCTGCGATGCATGCCCACATGGACAAATCCCATTCCCGATTCAGTGCAAGCTGGCGCCGCGCGAAAACCAGCTGATTCAAGCGCCCCAGTCACTGCACCTTTCACTTTCACCGTTCTTTCAACCGAGGAGACAACATGACAAAACGATTAGCTATTAAAACCATAGCTATGTGCGCAGTATTGGCGGGCGCCATGAGCACATTTGGCATTTCCCATGCGCAGACCAAGCTGAAATGGGCGCATGTCTACGAAACCTCCGAGCCCTTTCACAAGTGGTCGGTCTGGGCGGGTGACGAGATCAAGAAGCGCACCAATGGCCGCTACGACGTGCAGGTGTTTCCGGCCTCATCGCTGGGTAAAGAGTCTGACATCAACCAGGGCCTGACGCTGGGCACGGTGGACATCATCCTGACCGGCGCGAGCTTTGCAGCCTCCAGCTACCCGCCGCTGGCGGTGACCTACTTCCCGTTCATCTTTCGCGATTCCGAGCACCAGCTCAAGTACGCCAAGAGTGAGGTGTTCAAGGAGCTCGCCAAAGGCTATGACGACAAGAGCGGCAACCACATCACGGCGCTGAACTACTACGGCGCGCGCCAGCTGACATCCAACCGCCCGATTGCCAAACCCGAAGACATGAAGGGTCTGAAAATCCGCGTGCCTGACGCGCCGGCTTACCTTGCATTCCCAAAATCACTGGGCGCCAACGCTACGCCGATTGCCTTTGCGGAGGTTTATCTGGCGCTGCAGAACGGCACCGTGGACGCGCAAGAAAACCCGTTGCCCACCATCCTGGCCAAGAAGTTTTTTGAAGTGCAGAAAAATATCTCGTTGACCGGTCATATCGTGGATTCGCTGCTGACCGTCGTCGGCGGGGCGCTGTGGAACAAGCTGTCGGAAGCCGACCGGAAAATCTTCAGCGACGTGATGCAGGAAGCCGCCGAGAAAACCGGTCGTGAAATCATTGCCTCGGAACTGCGCCTGGTTGACGAATTCAAGCAGAAGGGCATCAACGTGATCACGGTGGACAAAAACGCCTTTCGCGAGGCCGTGTTGAAAAATGCCAAGCCCGCCGACTACGGCTACCGCCAGGCCGACTACGACCGCATCACTGCAATCAAGTAGGCAGGATGCATCATGCAAGACATTGACGCCGGCCCCAAAATCATGGGGGACGACGGCGAGTTCCACGCGCAGGACGAGGCGGTGGATCTCTCCGGCACCACAGGGGAAGCCTGGGTTGCGCTGGGCATCTTCTGGGCCCTCGGCGTCACCGTGTTCTACCAGTTTTTCACGCGCTATGTGCTCAACGACTCTGCCGCCTGGACCGAAGAGATCGCGCGCTATCTGCTGATCGGTGTGGTCTTTGTCGGCGCCTGCATCGGTGTCAGCAAGAACAACCACATTCAGGTCGATTTTTTCTTCAAGTTCATGCCGCCCGCCATCGCCCGCTTTGTGGCCACTCTGGTGGACCTGCTGCGCGTGGTGTTCCTTCTCGCCTTCGCGGTGCTCACGCTGATGATGATGAACAAGCTGAGTAACGCCCGCATGACGATGATTGACCTGCCGATGAACCTGGTTTATGGCGTCTGCATGGCCGGCTTTTCGGCCATGACCTGGCGTGCCATTCAGGTGGCGCGCTTTCACTGGAAGCGCGGCTACAGCGTGCTCGAACGCCCTGAATCAACTATGGATGACGTCTGAGCGACCTACCCTATGCTGAAAATTATTTTCCTGCTGCTCTTGAGTGGCGGCATTCCGGTCGCCATCGCCATGGCCGGCTCCGCGCTGCTCTACATCTGGTGGACTGGCACGCTGCCGCCGTTTGTGGTGATCCACCGCATGATCAGCGGCATCGACAGCTTTCCCCTGCTGGCCGTGCCCTTCTTTATTCTGGCTGGCAACCTGATGAACAACGCTGGCATCACCAACCGCATCTATAACTACGCGCTGGCATTGGTGGGCTGGATGAAAGGTGGCCTGGGCCATGTCAACGTGCTGGGCTCGGTGATTTTTGCCGGCATGAGCGGCACCGCCATTGCCGACGCGGCCGGCCTGGGCACGATTGAAATCAAGGCCATGAAGGACCACGGCTACAGCACCGAGTTTGCCGTCGGTGTGACGGCGGCCTCGGCCACGCTGGGTCCCATCATTCCGCCGAGTTTGCCGTTTGTGATCTACGGCATGATGGCCAACGTCAGCGTGGGCTCGCTCTTTCTCGCCGGCATTCTGCCGGGCGTGCTCATGGCGATTTTGATGATGCTGACGGTGGCCTGGTTTGCCCACAAAAACGGCTGGGGCGCCGACGTCAGGTTCGAGTGGCCCAGGGTCATCAAGGCGCTGCTGGAAACCGTTGTGGTGATCGCCTGGCCGGTGCTGCTTTGGCTGCTGATTGTCAAGGGCGGCCTGCCAGCGCAGCTGACGGTGTTTATCGGGCTGGTCATGCTGTTCGTTGCCGACAAGCTGTTCAAGTTCCAGGCCGCGCTGCCCATCATGACGCCGGTGCTGCTGATTGGCGGCATGACGACCGGCATTTTCACGCCCACTGAAGGCGCCATCGCCGCCTGCCTGTGGGCCATGCTGCTGGGCTTTGCCTGGTACCGCACGCTGAATTTCAAGTCGTTCGTGAAGGTCTGCCTGGACACCGTGGAGACCACCAGCACGGTGCTGTTCATTGTCGCGGCCGCCAGCATTTTTGGCTGGATGCTGACGGCCACCGGCGTCACCGCCGCTATCAGCGAATGGGTGCTGGGCTTTACCCAGAGCCCCTACATGTTTTTGCTGCTGGCCAATCTGCTGATGCTGTTCGTCGGCTGCTTTTTGGAGCCGACTGCGGCGATCACCATCCTGGTGCCCATACTGGTGCCGATCTGCCAGAAATTGGGCATTGATCTGGTCCACTTCGGTCTTGTGATGGTGCTCAACCTGATGATAGGCCTGCTGCATCCACCCATGGGCATGGTGCTGTTTGTGCTGGCGCGGGTGGCCAAGCTCTCGGTGGAAAGAACCACCGTGGCAATCCTGCCTTGGTTGCTGCCCTTGCTGGGCAGTTTGGCCATCATCACCTATTTCCCCAGGGTCGTTCTGTGGCTCCCCAACATGGTTTTTAACTAATGACACCTTTTATCCGTCTCCACCCCCAGGACGATGTGCTGATTGCCCGAGCCCAGCTGGTCGGCGGCACGCAAGTTGAAAACATCACAGTCAAGGGGCTGATACCAGCCGGCCACAAAATTGCCAGCCACGCCATTGCGACTGGCGATGCGGTGCGGCGCTACAACCAGATCATCGGTTTTGCCAGCAAAGCGATTGCCGCAGGCGAGCACATTCACACCCACAACCTCGACATGGGTCCGGACAAGGGCGACTTCGCGCGCGACTACGCCTTTGGCGCTGATGTCAAACCCGAGCCGGCACGGCTGGAAGCCACCTTCATGGGCATCAAGCGCGCCGACGGCCGCGTCGCCACGCGCAACTACATTGGCGTTTTGACCAGCGTGAACTGCTCGGCCACGGCGGCGCGCGCCATCGCCGATCATTTTTCGCGGCAAAGCAATCCGGCCGCACTCAGCGCCTTCCCGAACGTGGATGGCGTGGTGGCGCTGACCCACGGCACCGGCTGCGGCATGGACACCGAGGGCACGGGCATGCAGATTTTGCAGCGCACGCTGGCCGGTTATGCCACGCATGCCAACTTTGCCGCCGTGCTGGTGGTGGGCCTGGGCTGCGAGGCCAACCAGATCAATGCCTGGCTGGCCAGCAGCAGCCTGCGCGAAGGCGAGACCTTCAAGGTGTTCAACATCCAGGACAGCGGCGGCACCACCAAGACCGTGGCCAAGGGCGTGGCACTGATCAACCAGATGCTGCCCAAGGTCAATAACGTGAAACGCGAGCCTTGCAGTGCCGCGCACATCACCATAGGCCTGCAATGCGGCGGCTCCGACGGCTACTCGGGCATCAGCGCCAACCCAGCGCTCGGCGCTGCCGTGGATTTGCTGGTGGCGCACGGCGGCACCGCCATCTTGAGCGAAACGCCCGAAATTTACGGCGCCGAGCATTTGCTGACGCGCCGAGCCGTGACGCGGGAGGTCGGTGAAAAACTGATTGCCCGCATCAAGTGGTGGGAGCACTACACCGAGATCAACCAGGGCGAGATGAACAACAATCCCTCGCCCGGCAACAAGGCGGGCGGGCTCACGACCATTCTTGAAAAATCGCTGGGCGCCGTCGCTAAGGGCGGTACCTGCAATCTGCAGGCGGTCTACGAATACGCCGAAGCAGTGACGGCGCACGGCTTTGTCTACATGGATACGCCCGGTTACGACCCGGTCAGCGCGACTGGCCAGGTGGCAGGCGGCGCCAACCTGATCTGCTTTACCACCGGCCGCGGCTCGGCCTACGGCTGCGCGCCCTCGCCCTCGCTCAAACTGTCGACCAACTCGGCGCTGTGGCGCAAGCAGGAAGACGACATGGACCTCAACTGCGGAGAGATCATAGACGGCAGCAGCACAGTGGCCGAGATGGGACAGCGTATTTTCGAGCTGGTGCTGGCCACCGCCTCGGGCGGCAAAAGCAAGAGCGAGTCACACGGTTATGGCCAGAACGAATTTGTGCCCTGGCAGGTCGGCGCGGTGATGTGAGTCAGCTTAGGCCTACGGCCAACTGACCTGATTCGTGCGCCTCACCAAACTACTTTTACATGCAAAAAACAATCCAGGCCCAAGACCTACGTGCGCAAGTAGCTACTGTTTTAATAGCAGCCGACAGTTCCGCCGAAGAAGCTGCCAGTGTCGCGGCCAACCTGGTGCTGGCCAATTTGAGCGGCCACGACTCGCACGGCGTGGGCATGCTGCCACGCTATGTTGACGCGGTACTCGAAGGCGGCCTTCGCCCCAACACCGGCGTGCGCGTGCTGCTAGACAGCGGCTCGCTCTTGACGCTGGACGGCCAGCGCGGCTACGGTCAGATCGTCGGCGAGCAGGCCATAGCGCTTGGCATAGAGCGCGCCAAAACCCATGGCAGCTGCATCATGACACTGGGCAACGCGCACCACCTGGGCCGCATCGGCCACTTTGCCGAGATCGCCGTGGCGCAGGGCCTGGTGTCGCTGCATTTTGTCAATGTGCTGTCGCGTCCGGTCGTCGCACCGTTTGGCGGCGCCGATGGCCGCTACGGCACCAATCCCTGCTGCATTGGCGTGCCGCTCAAGGGGCGGGAGCCTTTCGTGCTTGACTTTGCCACCAGCCGTGTGGCGCAAGGCAAGATGCGGGTGGCCTACAACAAGGGTATACAGGTCGAACCCGGCACGCTAATTGACGAGATGGGCCGCCCAACCACAGACCCCGGTGTGGTCGTGGTGCCGCAAAGTAATGGCCTGTTTGGCGCCCTGCTGGCCTTTGGCGAGCACAAGGGTTACGGCCTGGCCGTAGCCTGCGAATTGCTGGGCGGCGCACTGACGGGCGGCGGCACTTGGCACAAACCGACCGACCCCGCCGTGCGCGCCGTCGTCAACGGCATGCTCACCATCTTGATCGACCCGATTAGGCTGGGCACACAAGCGGTCTTTGAAAAGGAAGCGTTGGCGTTTGTTGACTGGCTCACGGACGGGCCGGTGGCGCCGGGCTTTGACGCCGTGCAGATTGCCGGTGAGCCCGAGCGCGCGACCCGGCTGCGACGCGAAGCTGAGGGAATCGTGATCGATGCCATTACCTGGCAGGAAATTGTGGCGGCGGGCCTTAAGCTGGGCATCAGTCTGCCAAGCTGATAGTCCATTCCAAGACCACGTTTGCGCTTTTCATGCGTTTTTGCATGCTATTAAACTGATAGCTGTTTGCGCCCGTATCTATTGGGCTGCGACAGCATCTTCATCAACAGATATATAGAAAATGCCGCTAGCCCAATAGAAACGGGCGCTAGCAGCTACTTTTTTCATAGCATCAGCGGCCAATGCGACAGTGCAGGCTCAAGCCAGCACGGCGTTCAGGCTGGCTTCCAGGTGCTCGGTCGGCAAGCGCTTGAAGCCGGAGCGGTTAAAGCGCTGCAGGCGCCCAACCATGAAGGCGACGATCACCGATGCGCGCACCTGCGCGTCGACCGTCGGAGTGGCGGCGCCATTGCCGGCGGCCGCATCGCGCAGGCTTTGCTTCAGGCTGGACTCGAGCTTGTCGAAAAACTGGTTCATGCGTGCCTGCAGGCGCTCGTTTTCAAACACTAGCGCATCTCCCACCATCACGCGCGCCATGCCTGGGTTCTTTTCGCCGAATTGCAAAATCATGACGACCAGCTTGCGGGTGCGTGCGGCGTGTTCGGTTTCGCGCTCGGTGATCTGGTTGACGAGTGTAAAAACGCTTTGCTCGATGAACTCGATCAGCCCCTCGAACATCTGCGCCTTGCTGGCGAAATGGCGGTACAGCGCCGCTTCGCTCACATCCAGTTTGGCGGCCAGGGCTGAGGTGGTGATGCGCTCGGCGCCCGGCTGCTCGAGCATGGTCGCCAAGGCCTGCAGAATCTGCTCGCGGCGCTCTCCCGGCTTGGGACGCTTGCGCGCTGCCGGTTCCGCAAACGCTGGCGTGGCCAGCGGGCTCAGTTCGGGTTCAGACGCAAAGTCGGGCATAGGGGCAATTGGGGCGATAGGGGGGCGATAAGGCCCGAAATGAAAAGTGTTTCAAAAAACCAGCGTTCGTTGCAAATCCATTCTCGCACAGGGGGATAAGCGATCTGGCGCCATCTTGTGGGGGTTTTTGCTCATGGCGCCAGCAAAATTTTTAGCTTTTCAACAGGTCGGTTTGGCTGCTCAGAGCATCGCGCCAACAGTACTCAGGAGAAAAAAGTGCAGCGAACCTTCGACGAATTTAGTTCATCTCACGCATGCTGCATCTTGCCGATTTGATCCGGACAGGTTTGAACGCAGTTGAACGCAGTTGAACGCAGTTGAACGCGGACATAGCCCGGCGCCCGCTCAATGCGAGCGAATCATGGTCCCGTAGGCCTGATCGGTCAAAATCTCCAGCAGCATGGCATGCGGCACCCGGCCGTCAATGATGTGGACCGCATTGACGCCACTTTTGGCCGCATCCAGCGCGCCTTCTATTTTGGGCAGCATGCCGCCCGAAATCGTGCCATCGGCAAACAGCTCGTCAATCTCGCGGGCGCTCAGGTCGGTCAGCAGTTCGCCGGCCTTGTTCAGCACGCCGGGAGTATTGGTCAACAGAACAAGCTTTTCGGCCTTGAGCACGATGGCCAGCTTGCCCGCCACCACGTCGGCGTTGATGTTGTAGCTCTCGTTTTCCTCGCCAAAGCCAATCGGGCTGATGACGGGAATGAAGGCATCGTCCTGCAGTGCCTTGACCACGCTGGGGTCGATGCTGACGATTTCGCCGACGAAGCCGATGTCATGCGCCTTGTCCGCATCGTCCTTGTCGAGCATCTTGAGTTGGCGCGCCCGGATCAGGCCGCCGTCGCGCCCCGTGAGGCCGACCGCCTTGCCGCCGGCCTGGTTGATCAGGCCCACGATATCCTGCTGAACCTGGCCGGCCAGCACCCATTCGACCACCTCCATGGTTTCATCGTCGGTCACGCGCATGCCCTGAATGAAGCGCCCCTTTTTTCCGAGACGGTTCAGTGCCGCTTCAATCTGCGGTCCGCCGCCGTGCACCACCACCGGGTTCATGCCGACCAGCTTGAGCAGCACCACGTCTTCGGCAAAATCGGCCTGCAGCGCCGGGTCTGTCATGGCATTGCCGCCGTACTTGATGACGATAGTTTTGCCGTGGAACTTGCGGATGTAGGGCAGCGCCTGGGCCAGAATCTCGGCCTTGTCACGCGGTCCGATGTGGGATAGATCAGGATCGACGGAGGGAGTGGCAAGGGGTGTGGTCATGGCGCCAGGTAGTTAAGTCAATTAGCAAATTGTGCCGTATCTCGGTGCACCTCCGCCCGTCCTGTCCGCTAGCACTCAACCGATTGCGGATTCAGGCATCGTCACAAGGCTGATCCCCATAGCCATGAACACAGGCTTTCAACACCGCCTTGATGCGCGCCACATCGCTGGCTGCCGCAGCGCCGCGCAAGGTCTGCAAATGCAGCGCAAGCTCGGGCCACGCCATAAATACCTCATGCGCCTTCATGATGCGCGGATGGGCTGTCGGCGCGGGGTTGTCGCCAATCAGCAGCTCTTCGTACAGCTTTTCGCCGGGACGCAAACCGGTGATGGCAATTTCTACATCGCCCTCGGGATTTGCCTCGTCACGCACCTTCATGCCAGACAACGCCACCATGCGGCGGGCCAGATCAATGATTTTGACGGGCTCACCCATATCGAGCACAAAGACATCGCCCCCGGTGGCCATGGCCCCGGCCTGCAACACCAGTTGCCCGGCCTCGGGAATGGTCATGAAATAGCGCGTCACCTCGGAGTGCGTCACAGTCAGGGGTTCGCCCGCGGCAAGCTGGCGCCGGAACAGGGGCACCACGCTGCCGCTGGAGCCCAGCACATTGCCAAACCGCACCATACTGAAACAGGTAACCAGCTTTTCATCCGTCTGCGGAGCAGCTCTTTCAGCCAGCGCCTGCAGCACCAGTTCGGCCATGCGCTTGCTGGCGCCCATGACGTTGGTCGGCCGAACCGCCTTGTCGGTGGAAATCAGCACGAACCGCGACGCGCCGCTGGCCAGTGCGGCCTCAGCCATATTGAGCGTACCGAAGACGTTGTTAAAAATGCCTTCTGCCGGGTTGGCCTCGACCATCGGCACATGCTTGTAGGCCGCCGCGTGATAAACGCTGTCAGGGCGATAGGTCTCGCAGATTTCCCGCAGCCGAAGCGGATTGATGACTGAACCCAGCAAGGGCACCAATTCCGCCTTCAGGCCCTGAGCTGGTTGCAAGCCCTGCAACTCCTGGTGAATGCTGTACAAACCGAACTCGCTGTGGTCCAGCAGCAAAAGCTGGCGCGGCCGCTCTGCCAGAATCTGCCGGCACAACTCACTGCCGATACTGCCGCCGGCGCCGCTGACCAATACCACTTTGCCCGCCAGATTGCGCGTCAGCAGACCCGCAAGGGGCGCAACAGGATCGCGCCCCAGCAGGTCTTCAATATCCAGTTCCTTGAAATCCTGAACCGTTACGCGGCCGCTGGCCAAATCAGCCAGACCCGGCAGGGTTCGAATATGCACCGGCAGCGAGTGCAGGCTTTGAATGATGTTGTTGCGCCGTTCGCGAGATGCGCTGGGGAGTGCCAGCAAAATATCTGTCACCCCTTCACGGGCTACCAGGCCGGCAACATCCTGCTGGGAATATACCCGGATGCCATTGATGCTTCGACCGACCTTGCCCAAATCATCATCGACAAATCCCAGCAACTGATACTGGCCTGATATTCCCAGTGCTGCCGCTGTTTGCACGCCCGCCGTACCCGCGCCAAAAATCAATAATCGGCCGTCATCGTTGTGCCGCTGCTCCCAGCCGGCCAACCAAAATCGCGCAACAGCCCGACTTGCCCCGACCAGCAGCAAAAATATCATGGGCTGCAATACGCCCAGGGTACGCGGTACGCCCGGCCAGCGCACCAGCAGCAACAAGCCCAGAAGCAACCCGCCGTAAACCGCAACGGCCTTTGCTGTCGCCAGCAAAGCGGCCTGACCGGTGTACCTGAATATGGCGCGGTACAGCCCGAAGCGGATGAATAGCGGCACGGCCAGCGTAGGCGCCAGCGCATAAACCCACCACTGCGCCCCGCTGGGCCAGTGCAGAGTATCGAGCCGCAAACTGAACGCCAGCCAGGTCGCCAGCACGGACATACCGACGTCTATCGCGACAACAATCAAAAGCTTGAAAGTACGAGGCCAGCTGAGAACTTTTTCCTGCATTTGATTGCCTGAAGCCTTCCAGTTCTACTGAGCCGTGATGGCAAAGTTTTCTTTAGATTGCCCTTGCGAAACCAGCGCTGAAAGCCAGCGAGGCATCAAACCGCGGCCGCTCCAGGTTTCGCCGTTGGGTCCACGGAATTTGGCGGCCACAGGCGGCTTTTTAACACCAGAACTTGCCCGTTTGCCCGCTGCGGGTGTCTTGGCCGGGGCTTTGGTTTTGCCTTTAGCGCCCTTGCGCTTGCTCGTACCCAAGTCCTTGACGGTAATTCCGAAGGCCTGCATTTTTGCAAGGATTTCCTGCACGGTTTTATCAAATTCCCGCGACTTGATTTCATCGGCCTGCTTTTGCAGCTTTTCAATCTGGCTCTGGAGATCAATCAAATTACTCATGTCTGAATTCCTTCTTGGGTTGGCTTTGAAAAGTCATACTGTAACCGCGACGTCTTGAAATTTAAAATAGATGCGTTCTTTAATCGCGACGCACTCACGCGCCTTGGCATTTTCACCGCAATGAGAAAATTAATTTTTCAAGCCAAATGAGTGCCGCACCAGGTGCGACGCATCGAGCGCACCCATTTTTGGACAACCCGACGTTAGTGCGTAACGCCCTCGCGCCGAACTACCTTTAAAAACGTCAACCACAAGATATGAATGTCAAACCACAGCGACTGCCGCTGAAGATATTCAACATCCAGCTTGACCTTCTCAGGAATGGGCAATTCGTCGCGTCCATTGATCTGCGCCCAGCCTGTGAGCCCCGGCATCAATTTATGCACACCAAGCCGTGTTCGCAGTTCTATCAGGTCATGCTGGTTAAAAAGCGCAGGTCGCGGACCAACAAAGCTCATGTCTCCTGCAAAAATACTCCACAGTTGCGGCAACTCGTCCAAACTGCTCTTGCGCAAGAAACTGCCAATCGGCGTGAGATGCGCATGGGCGTCAGCCAGCAGGTGTGTAGCGACCGCTGGTGTGCCTACCCGCATGCTGCGGAACTTGGGCATTTTGAAAATGGTGTTGAGGCGCCCTACCCGATCAGACCAGTATAGGGCTGGGCCAGGCGAGGTCAGCCGCACCAGGGCGGCCACCAACAATACTGGCACAGCCAGGATCACAGCCGCAGCCAGGGCCAGCAACAGATCAAATACGCGTTTCACGTCCATCTTCTGCAGCTTTCGTGAAACCTCGGTCGGGGATGAAACGCTATTTCAATCGCTGCATTCCGCGCGCAGCGAGTCACCCCTTTCGGACTAGCCTGACCTAAATGCTGAATGGTCGCAAGGGGTCGCGTGGAAGGATTAACCAGCGACGCCACTTAAGCACCAGAACCTGACACTGAACGCACGATGGACAGCAAAGCAATGTCGAATGTGAGTAGCTCAAGCCCATCATGAATAGCAGTCGCGGCAATAATGGCATCGGGCAGTTTGACTTTATGCGCACGGCGCAGGGCGATGGCTCCATCTTCAATCTCAATCGTGATGGTCCGATAGGTGAATTTAGACAGTCGATCCACTATCAATTGTTCTTCGGCAGCATTTATGCCCGGATAGCCCAACAGCTCCATTCGGGTGATTGCACTGTAAGCACACTCTGAAGCCAACAAAGCTCGCTGAGACACCATTTCAAGCACTTCTGGCGTTGCTTTGAGCAATCCCAAAATGCAGTTTGTGTCCAGCAGGTACTTAATGCCACTCATCACGCATCTTCCGCTGAATTGCCATAGGTTCGGCGCCAAATGTCAACGAATCTTCCAGACCGCCGCAAAGGTCAGACAGGCGCAACAGTGGGGGAACATGTTCAATCGGAACACGCTTGACTCGCAAAAACTCAGCAAAGTCCAATACCTCAGCCAGTAAGGGCTCAGGCAGCGTACGAGTAATTTCCCATAGTTTTTCGGCTGTCGTCGACATATGAACTCCCGTAAATGTTTGCATTTTACAAGCCCCCATTGCAAAAGTGCATCGGTGGCTGGATCCTTACCCCTGTGGACTTCATTCTGATGGCCGATGCATGACTTAATTGCCCGCCGCCGCCCGTCGCAAACCCTCATCCAGCGAAAGCGGAGGCGTCCAGCCCAGCAAGCGCCGGGTTTTTTCAATATCCACTTGCAAAGAGCCGCACAGGCGCTGCGCCACATCCTGCTTGCCTACCATCGTGGCCGCCAATTTCAGCCAACTGGTCGGCACAGGAATCAAATGCGCCGGGCGGCCCATGGCCTGACCCATGCGTCGCAACAGTTCCGCGGTCGAAACATCCTCGCCATCGGAGACCAGAAAAGTCTGATTGGCTGCTGCGGGATGCGTAAGGCAAGTCACGATCAAATCGACCAGGTTGTCTAGCGCCACCAGACTGCGCTGGTTGTGAATGGCGCCCAGCGGCAAGGGTATGCCGCGCAGAAGCCAGCGCATCAGTGAGCCGAAATTTCCGGGTGCATCTGGCCCGTACACAAGCGGAGGGCGAATAATCACCACCTCCATACCGGTTTTAGTGGCCAAGGCTTGCAACCCTAATTCGGCCTCGTACTTTGATTGTGCGTAGGGGGAATGTGGCTGGGCCTGATCTTCGGAGGTAAACGGCTGGTGAGATGTCGCTGCTCCATTCACTCCAATTGAGCTAATAAACACAAATCGGCGCACACCGCTTTTAGCCGCCTGCCGGGCCAGATTTAACGTGCCTTGTACATTTACCCGACGAAACTCGTCCAGCGGGTTTACCGCGGTCTCAGCCATCACATGAACCCGTGCCGCACAATGCAAAAGCACCGACACGCCATCAAGCGCAAGCGACCAGTCGGTTGAGGGCTCTAGGTCACCCGTAACGCGGGACAAAATTCTGTCCGACCATTGCTCACCGTCTTTACGTAAAGCAACTGCCACCCGCCGCGATCCGTCGTCATTCAGTAAGCGGTGCACGACCGCTTTACCCACGAACCCTGTCGAGCCAGTAACAAGTATTTCAGACAATCAGAAATCCTTCCGGATTCGTTCGCCACCGAAGCCCGGAATCAATACACGACTCATCGATAGCGCGAGACGCCATTAAACAAAACAGAAGACACAGCCTCGGTTGCATTTTTAAATATCTCAATATGACTATCAAACAGCATGACTAGCGAGAACGAAGAGCAACGCGATAAAGTATGCCACGAACAGAGCCCGGGACCAATCTTGGAAACACCCGTAAAACAAGGTTATAAAGCGCCCGTGGAAAAGTAATAAACCCAGCCGCCAGAAATAGCCGCTGAGCCTTTATTTCGCTCTTTACATAACGCATTCCACCGCGCCTCTCCAGCAGTCCCGCTCCAGCTCGGGCATGGACAAACACTTGCGCCAGATTGGCGAATTTATACCCATTATTAATCATCCGCACCCAGAGCCAGTAATCCTCCATCAGATCGAGTTCTTGATAACCCCCTGCCGAATCGACCGCTGATTTTCGATACATCACAGTCATGTGATTCATGGGGTTTCGGGTCCGAGCAAATCGCACTATCTGCGCATGCTCAAGCGGGACTTTCCGTAGCCCCGAAGTCACGTGAGGGTCAACTTCGAATTCTGCGATCCATGTTCCCAGCACGTCGACGTCGGGGTGCTTGTTCATCCAGGAGCATTGCGCCTCAAAGCGTTCCGGCGAGCACCAATCGTCTGTATCAAAACGCGCCACCAGATCATAGCTGCAGTGTTTTAGCCCTTCGTTCAGAGCAGCGGCAAGGCCGACATTCCTGGAAAGTCGTACTATTTTCATTGGGAGCATTGTTAAGTGCGATTGGACTATTGATTCCAATTCCTCCCCAATAGGACCATCGATAACAAGAATTACTTCCCGTGGTGGCAGCGTCTGACTCGTAATGCTTTTCAACGCGCATTCTAGTGAAGATGGCATCTCGCGCGAGTACAGTGACATAAGTATGGAAAACTCCATAGCTGCCGGTAACTGTTGTATTGTCATCATTTACCCGGAAATGGTCCGCTCTTCCCTATAACTCCATGATAGAGCCCAAGGAGCATAAATTTCACTTGCTTAAGTCGTGGCGGGTTAACACAGGCAAAAAGTAAAAATCCGCGCACAGTTCGAACAATAT
The DNA here is from genome assembly GCF_012927455.1 of Polaromonas sp. Taxonomy (GTDB): domain Bacteria; phylum Pseudomonadota; class Gammaproteobacteria; order Burkholderiales; family Burkholderiaceae_C; genus Polaromonas. Next base: position 483,536 of record NZ_JABBPE010000008.1, read on the forward strand.
CGTAAAACTTCCAATACAACGGAAAAGCTGGATGCTTTTGCATAGCCACTGCATTTCGCATTGTGTAGTAATGCCGTAATGGCGAATGCAGCGGCACAATGATGGGGCCAATTTTCAGTCGCTGATCCCCAAGATTATGAAACAGCGTCGCGGCGGCGACTCCATAGGATTTAAGGCCTCGTAGACGTGCGCGTGCGCCCCATTCAACATCCACATATTCCAAAAATAAGTCTTCGCGCATTAGGCCGACGGTCTCAAGAGATTCACGAGACATCAACGTTCCAGAACTTAAAAGCGAAAAACATTCAACAACCTGTTCCGGCGTGGTAACGGATAGTCGTCGCTTAAATCCATGAACAAATGTCACAAACGGTATTATGTTGCCTGTAGCCTGATCAATTAACTTTGGTCCGACAGCTGCAACACCTACACCCTTTTGTTTCAACGCCTCCTCAGCCTCAATGAGATGTTTGCGAAAGCCAGGTGTCACCATGCTGTCTTGATCAAAAACTATGACGTGAGTTACGCCTTTGACAAGAGAATTCTCTATGCCTATATTTTGAGCCGCGCCAATCCCCAAATTCACCTTATTTAATACCAAGTCTACCTGACTGTTAACCGTCACTTCGCATAACAAACTCGTGTCAGGCGAACCATTATCAACGATAACAACTCTTTCAAATTGAGCGCACAACTCACGAATAAACACTGCAAGATGAGACAAGTCAGGATAATATGTGACAACAACCGCAAATATTTTAGAATTATCTTCCATATTCTCACTCATTCAGATATTAAATATTATCTATATCTAAAAATAATACAAATAAGAAATGCTTTATTTCTTTTCTGGTTGCTGAATTGCAAAATTGCTTCGAGATAAATAATCTACAACAAATACAAACCCAAAATTAATTGCAAAATCAAGAACGACCTTGAACCATAAAAAATCTGAGTAATTGTTAACTATCGGAACACGTATAATGAGCCAAAATATGACAGGATAGTAAATTGTTGGATTTTTTGCCACAAATGGACGAGCTATATTTAGCACGACGGTTATATTAAAAAGAACGAATAATGGTCCTAAAATTATCGACCAAGTTCCAAATATCGTCCATGCATGGGCTAGGTAATAGGTGTTCGCATTGAGCCAAGCATCTCCAGCCGTTGGAAATAATATCTGGACCACTTCTGCAGCAGGATCGATTTGCTGGAGGCCAAATAGACCAGCCAACGGCATTCCAAGCCATAGATATTTTTCATCTGGCGTTAAGAATTGATATATATAAAACATACCCTCGTTTTGCCCGGCAAATATTCGTAACAGCGTGTCTTGAACCAGCGCCATGTCAAACTCATAGCCAAGCGTGATAACGAACATCACAGCACTCAGTCCAAAACCCAAAAGACCACCACGGATAAGATATTTCGCTCGACCGCCACGAATATAGAATAGCCAAAAAGTTGACACTACTAAAAGTACAATCGTAAATTTCTGAATGTCATACAATGAATTAATAAGAGCCAATGGTATATTTGCGATAAATATTGCTCGTTTTACGCTATTCTTCGGGTCATAAGAGAGCAACATAACCGAAGCGAGATATACGTAGGAAGTAAAACTTCTAAAAATATAATTCAAGCCAAAAACTGTGATGCCCTCCTGATTAGTTAAAATTCGAACTTTTGCTTCCCCGGCAGCCACTATATCGCCACTAAAAGCTAGCAACAAAGGAATCTCTGATATGGATGCTAATTTTATCGCCAGTATAATTAGCGAGACGAAGGTCAACCATTTTAAAGTTGATATTTTTTCGTCCTGCGCTCTATAATACAATGGCGATAATATTCTGCTCTTAAAAAGGAAGGCAAGTCCAAGAAAAAATAAAATAATACTTAGAATTGTACTTATTACCGCATACTCCTTCGCGCTTTGGCTAATATCCATATCCATATCAAATGACATCGGAAAATCCAAAACACCTATGGCAATTGTTCCTGGAAGTGTAAAAAATAATATTTGCAATAGAATTACCAGCGATAGCGGATGTGCATTTTCTCCGAGAAAACGAAATCCTGCTGATTTCAGAATAAATGCTGATAAAGCGAGCAATAGGCATAACATACCTATTAAAAAATAGAACAAGATTTTTGCCTTATGAATTCAATTATTGGCGTAATTTAACTGCCGACTTTTGTATTGTTGGCAGAAACTTTATATAGTATTCTAAATCTCAAGAGTGGAATTGCCCTTAGCCGATCTATTAACTAATCAACAGACGAGAATCAAGACCGGACTTAAAAAGAGTGCTACCTCTACATGCTGAGACACCAAGTCGAGAAAATCCACTGGTGTCATTAGTGCATCTTTCCATCAATATATGCTACCAAGCGAGCCATGTATTTGTACCCCAGCGCTGCTGAACGGGCAATAGCGGTCTGCATGAACGGGATGATTACTTTAATCCCCGTGGTCCGTCGGAAATTTGCTGAGTTTCCTCGCAGTGCTAGCCAAAGCGCCGTCCGTTTGAGGCCCATGAAGCGGTCTAAATTATGCAGTTCTATTCGCATTACTTCCAATCCGACCTGAACCTGCCGTTCCCGTGTCCCCGTGCTTGCTGCGTCATGGAGGCGATACGCCGCAACTTTGCTAGCGGTAAAAGCGAGTGCATCGCTCGCAATGAGTTTTAGGTAGTAATCCCGATCTTCTACTCGGAAGGCCTCATCGTAGTATCCGATTTTTTTTAGTACTTCGCGTTTTGCCAGATAAACCGGGCCGGGAATACACCAATTGAGTATGAGTTCGTATGGTCGGGTGCGGCAATTTGAAAGTGCACTTACGTTAGCATGAAACTTGTCGACCAATACTGAGCTACAGATTTTCTTACCTGCTTCGTCTATGCCAATGCAATCGGCAAAAATGGCCAATGCCTTTGGCGCACCCTTAAGAGTAGCGAGCCGCGCCTCAATGCCTCCCTTCAGAAGCATGTCATCACTCGCGAGCAGCACCAAATATTCACTCGTAAACGTTCGCAGTAAGGTGTTTAGTGTTTTTGTAACCCCTTGATTATCTTGACGCATTAGAATATAGTGATTTAGACGATGCCCATGGGTACTGAACCATTCGTCTGCTAATCGATAAGTCTCATCGGTTGAACCGTCGTCGAGGACAATTACTTCCAAATTCGGGTATCCGTCGCTCAATATACTGTCAAGGCAAGACCTAATATACCGGGCATGGTTATAGGCGGGAATTAAAACACTAATAAGTGGGTAGTCAGAGGCGGAGGTTATCAACATTTTCAAAGCAGTCTTTGTGTCACATCAAGCGAGATAGTACTAGCGACGCAGAGAAAACCTGAGCAAACCAAGCGGCGGCCATCTATTCTAGCTGTACATAACCCCACAATACCCATCCGAATATATAATTATCTAGTGTTAAAAAGAATAGAATCTGCAATAATAAAATCAACGGGAAAAATGTTTCAAATTCTTATATAAGAAAAGTAGATACAAACAATAGTTCGCTGTATAGGCGAAGTTTGCACCATGGACGCCATATTTCGCCACGAAAACATATGCTAGCAAAACAAACATTATGGAGAAAGCTATTTCGCTCCCCATAAACCATTTTGTCGCACCACGAGATAACATTGGATATGCATAGAGCCAGGACATAATCTTTACCACATCGCCCACCAACTGAATCGCAAACAATTCCCGCGCCGGACGAAACGCCTCCGTAAATATCAAGCTAATAGCCACATCGCGCAGTAGATAGACCGCGATTGCCAATAGCAACACAATCGGCATCACTATCTTTGCGGTTGTTTTAATTTCCTTCAGAATCGCGCCTGCTCCCTCCAACGAAGCCAGCTTGGGCAGGAAGTAGGTGCTTAATGCCATGGTGATCACACCAAGGTACACCTCGGATATTTTCCATACCGCTTGCCAGTGGCCAGCCTGCTCCCAACCGACCTGCGCGATCAGAATATTTCGCACCATCAGCAACGACACCGGCACGGTCAGCGCGGTGGTCACAGCCATTGCGACGTAGCCACCGATGCCTTTCAGATGTGCACTGTCAGTTGCACCCCACCAATACTTTAGACGGAACCACGGCTGTTGGACTGATCCGACCAGCATTACCAGGCCGGAGATACTTGAGAACAAAACCGCGGCGATCATTGCGCCTTTGAGGTTTTCTTCCATCACCAGCACCACCATTACGATGGTGGCAATAATCACCGACACCATTCCTAGCCCAATAAAGCGGCGGTACTGATGCTGACCGTTAATCACCGATGCGATCAGAGTATTGGCTGCGGACAAGGGCAACGCCAGCGCCGTCATCACGACTAACCAGAAATAATTCACGTCACCAAATACCCAGTGAGCCAAAGGTTTGGCAAAAATACACGCAACAGGAATGACTACAGCCAACAGCACCACGATCCATTTCAGAGCAGCCTTCCACCATGGGGCGCAACCATCTAATCCCGCAGCCTGGTATTCGGCGGTGTAACGCACCACGCCAGTCCCCGCCGGCGCAGCAGTGATGCCACTGAGCGCACTAACCAGACTTTGAACTTGCCCAAGCATGGCAATACCACTCGGCCCGGTATAAATGGCTACCACCTTGGCGATGACAAATCCGCTAGCCATCCGCAACAAGGTGAGCAAGCCGCTAAATAGCGTGACAGTTAATAGTTTCCTCACGCTAATTAATTCATGCAAGATTAGCTTTTACCGCTTCTATTACTTGTTCGACGTCACTCGCCGGCATCGCCGGCCCAATTGGGAGGCTTAATACCTGAGCCGCCATGTGCTCGGCCAGCGGAAAGGCACCCTCCTCCCATCCGGCCTGTCCATAGGCCTGTTGGCGATGCGGCGGAATGGGGTAATGAATCAGCGAACCCACACCGGCATCGGTAAGCGCCTGTTGCAGTGCGTCGCGCTGCGGGTGTTGCACCACATATAAGTGCCACACCGGCTCGACCCAGTCGGGAACATGCGGCAGCGTCAGGCCGCCGCCGGCCAAACCTGTTTGGTAAAGCTGGGCGATGATGCTGCGACGGGCGTTCCATTCATCCAGGTGCGCCAATTTGACGCGCAAGATGGCGGCCTGCAGTGGGTCCAGCCGGCTGTTATAACCCTGCACTTCGTTGACGTATTTCACGCGTGAGCCGTAGTTGCGCAACACGCGGATGCGGTCGGCCAGTTGCGCATCGTTGGTGGTCACTGCGCCGCCGTCGCCCATGGCGCCCAGGTTCTTGCCGGGGTAAAAGCTCCAGGCCACGGCGTCCCCATGCGTCCCAATACGCTGACCTTTATAGCGTGCGCCGTGAGCTTGCGCTCCGTCTTCAAGCACACGTATTCCATGTTTGCGCGCAATGGCCAAAATTAAATCCATGTCGGCTGGCTGTCCGTAGAGGTGCACCGGCAGGATGACTTTGGTGCGGGGGGTGATGGCCGCTTCAATCAGCGCCGGGTCAATGTTGAAGGTGCGCGCATCGGGCTCTACCGGTACCGGCGTGGCGCCGCACTGACTCACTGCCAGCCAGGTAGCAATGTAGGTGTTGCTGGGCACGATGACTTCGTCGCCCGGCCGCACGTCCATGGCGCGCAGGGCCAGGTGCAGAGCGTCCAGACCGTTGGCTACGCCTATGGCCTGGGTTGCGCAGCAGTAGCTGGCAAATTCTTCTTCGAATGCCTCTACCTCGGGCCCCCCAATGTAGTAACCCGAGGCCAGTGTTCGGGCAACGGCTGCGTCAATTTCAGTTTGCAGTTCGAGGTAGGCCGCGCCCAAGTCTAAAAATGGAATGTTCATGCTTGCCACCGATTTCTCATAAATTCTGCGTAGTCGCGGTAATAGTCTGCTTCGTCGTATTTGTTGGAGGCCAGCACCATGCAGACGGAGCCTGAGGAAAAGTTGTCCAGCTCGCGCCAGATCATGGGGCATACATACAGGCCGTTGTAGGAGCGGCTGAGGTGCACGCGTTTTTTATTTTTTCCGTCATCAAGCACCACGTCAAAACTGCCCGACATGGCAATGATGAGTTGGTGCAAGCCCTTGTGTGCATGACCGCCACGCTCGGCGCCGCCCGGCACGTCGTAAAGGTAATAAACGCGCTGTATGTCAAAGGGAATCTGGTTACCCCCTTCGATAAAGCTCAGGTTGCCGCGGGGGTCCGTAATTTTTGGAAGTTCAATTATTTTGCAGAGATCAATATTCATTTCAGTAACTTTTCTTGTGTATTAATTTATTTCCGAAAAAAATTTCAAGAAAACTCTTTAATCCACGCAGCAACAAGCTCTTCAGGATACCCACGATGGAAATGCTTACGCCACGGATAGGCGCTCAAATTTGAACCATCTTTCAGTTTAATTTTACTGGTATCGCAAATAAACTTAGCTGGCGCACCACCTACTACCGTGTCAGCAGCTACATCACGCGAAACCGAACTATGCGCGCCAACCAAGGCCCCTTTGCCCACAGTCACGCCGGGCAAGATGATCGACATGGTTGCAATCGCGACAAAATCTTCGATAGTGACACCCAACATCACTTCACTTGGTGGATGAGGGTCATTTGTAAGTACCACATAGGGAAATATCCAGACATAGTTACCAATGCATGAGTGTTGGCCAATGTGAACATTGCTATGAAAACGCACATAGTCACCAATTTCACAGTGGCCCTGAATATCGCAGAGCGTGCCAATTTGAAGGTTTTTTCCGGCCTTGGTTTTCTCGCGTACTGTTACGCGGTGCCCGGTAACAAGACCATCGCCGAAATGCGAACCTTGATAGAAAACGCTATGCGAACGAATGACTGAATCACGCCCGATGATTAGCGGTTGACCATCTGCCAGTGAAGTTGGGTAGCCCAACTCACAATAACCGTCAATGCGCGTGCCACTACCCACGTGCACGTTCTCGTGTATGACAGTGAACGGCCCAACAGTTACATTTCCACCTAACTTAGCTTGAGGTGAAACAAGAGCGCTTGGATGAATAAGAGGTTTTGTCATTGAATGAGCTTGAGTTGGGTTGTATTGATAAGCCTGCTTGGGACGATAAAAAGTTGCGTTGGTTTGGCCGCGAATGGCTGCTAAGTATGTTTATCAAGGTCGTGATAATTGCGCCAATTGGCCCAAATTGGTAGGCTGGAGCTGCTCCCACAAAAAACTTTTAACCACGAAGTCCGACCCGGCCGGAGTGAGGTGTCCATAGTCGATAACAAGTAAATTGAATTCATCGTTGGAAGGTACTCTCGCACGGCATTCGTTCGCCCGGCACAACTTGTCAATGAGGGAAACGTAGCGGACGTTGCTGTTCGCATAAGTCGCCCGCAATTTAGCGTTTGTCTCGATGATCTTGGCATCCAGACCTTCGGAAATGTAATCGCGCTGAACCTTCAAACCCTTTGCAACGATGACCGGCAACGAAGGTCGCCATTGCGGTACGGGTCCAACGAGTACTAGTTCACCTTGGTTTGCCTCAACGAATTGTGCAACCTTAAACCAATCCGTCAGATCATGTTCTTCGCCTTGCGCGACGAACACCCGCGCTGGCTTGTTCTTCTTGATGAAATCTATCGCGAACTGGTTGCTAACTTGACATGCAGCTTTATTCGCGCCGTTCTCGGGATCATGTTGGAGCTTTGGTTTGCACCCGCTTGTGGCGATAAGGGCTAGTTGGGCCATAGGCGAGATGTTTTTCCGGAAGCCAAATGAGAGTGCTTGTGCATGCGAGTCACCCCATAGGAGGTATGCGGGACGACTACCACTAACGGCCGTACAGGCCTTATCAACCACGCCCTTGTTGGCGCCAGTAGGCCAGTCATAGAAATCGCACCGCTCTTGATAGTAATCAGACATGCCAAACTTGTGCAGCTTGTTGTAGCGATCAAGGAAAACCCTAGTCTCGTCTCTGTTCACCGGCCGCTGGGGTAAGCCGTCAAAGAACAATATGGGCGTGGCAAATACTCCGACAAAAAAGAAGATACTGACGAGTTGCGAGGTCGAACCCCTGTTGCTGACGCGTATAGGCGTTTCGATTGTCTTGTAAGTAAGCCATGCCAAAACGATTGAGAGAAGAACCAAGCCAACACGCACCGTGCTTGAAGTGTGTTCCCCACTGTTTAGGATCAGTGCCAATGACAACATTGGCCAATGCCACAAATACAGCGGGTAGCTGATTTTCCCAAACCAGACCGCTAACTTGTTAGATAGCACGATGCGATTTACCCACGCTGCCGGCCCTGCCGAGATAAGCAATGCTGCCCCCAAAGTTGGTAAGAGTGCCCACCAGCCTGGGAAAGCTCGAGCTTTATTGATAAACACCAAACCAACGACGATCAGCGCCATTCCAACGATGGACTGGACGTTACGGTGCTTTGAAATCGAAATAGGCTTGAACAAAACAGCATAAGCTAACAATCCGCCAATCATTAGCTCCCAAAAACGCGAAAGCGGGGAATAGAACGCAGCCTCTGCATGCTCTGGAAAACTCAGCAGGTTGACCCCGAAGGACACCAAGGCGACAGCTGCCGCAATGGCTAACAAGTTCCACTTGCGCTTCCAGGCCAATCCCAGCAATAGCGGCCAGATGATATAAAACTGCTCCTCTATTGCAAGGCTCCACAGGTGTAGCAGCGGCTTTGCCTCTGCAGAGGAATTGAAGTAGCCAGACTCACCCCATAGTATTAAGTTGGACACGAAACCTATACCGCCGAGAGTGTGCTTGCCAACCTGCTCGTATTCGCTGGCCAGTAAGCCGAACCAGCCTACGCCGAGACAGGCCAGAAGCACGACCACCAGGGCGGGAAATATCCGCCGAACCCGTCGCCGATAAAACTCCAAATAGCTGAAAGAGTCGTTTTGAAGGTTGCCAAATATGATCGTTGAAATCAGAAAGCCAGAGATGACAAAAAAGATGTCGACGCCTATGAAGCCGCCCACGATCAGCCCCGGGAATGCATGAAAACCCACAACCGAGAGCACGGCGACGGCACGCAGTCCGTCGATGTCAGCGCGGTATTTTGGATGGGTCAGAGCTTCGGGTGGTGGCGCAGTAGCAAAAAAATTCATATTAAATAAAAGCAACTAAAGAACGTCTCGTATAAAACTTGGTAGTTTCGTGATCTGGCGCGGCTGCGCGTGCTATCGGCCTACGCTTTGCCAACCCGACCTACTTGCTCTTGTTTTTATAGCAAAGTTTGCCCGTGGAACATGGGCTTGAGGCTGATTTGACAATTACTTTCCTCGCTAGCTGACCCGGTAGTTCATGGGCTGCAAGGCAGGTCACCCGCCCTCAAAACGTCTCGGCTTCGCGCAGCGCCAGCCCCAGCTGGTCTTTGGCAGACAGACTGGGCTGCGTCATCACAGGCCAATCGATGCCAATTTCCAGGTCATTCCACGCAATGCAGCGCTCATGCTCTGGCGCGTAGTAATCGGTGGTTTTATACAGAAACTCTGCTGAATCACTGGTCACCAGAAAGCCATGCGCAAAGCCTGCAGGTATCCAGAGCTGCTTGTGGTTGTCTTCGCTCAACTCCATGCCCACCCATTTGCCAAACGTGAGTGAGCTTTTCCGGATATCCACCGCCACATCAAACACCGCCCCGCGCACCACGCGCACCAGCTTGCCCTGCGGCTGCTCGATTTGATAATGCAGGCCACGCAGCACGCCCTTGGCGCTGCGGCTGTGGTTGTCTTGCACAAAATTGACATCAAGGCCGGTGGCCTCGTTGAAGGCTTTCTGATTGAAGCTTTCAAAGAAGAAACCACGGGCGTCGCCGAACACCTTGGGCTCGATGACGAGGACGTCTGGGATGGTGGTGGGGGTGATTTTCATTTGAGTTTTGTCGCTCATTTTGCGGCCTTTCCTTGCTCTGCCAGCCACAGTTGTTCCTTTTCCAGCTCTGCCCTGAGTTCGTCTTCGGACGGCAAAACCAGTTTGTATTTACTGGCAAAAAGTTGTTCGTTTTCGTGCAGGACGGAATAGCGCACCACAGAGGTATCTTTGCCTGCGCAAAGGATGATGCCTACTGTGGGGTTGTCGTCCGGGGCGCGCTTGAGGTCATCAACCATGCGCACATACATGTCCATCTGGCCAATATCTTGATGGGTGAGTTCTCCGGCTTTTAGGTCAAAGAGGACGAAGCATTTGAGCAGGTAGTTGTAGAACACCAGGTCAATGTAGAAGTCTTTGGTTTCGGTGCTAATGCGCATTTGGCGGGCGACGAAGGCAAAGCCTTTGCCCAGCTCCAGCAAAAATCCTTGTAATTTATTGATTAGTGCTTGTTCCAGGTCAGCTTCCAACAGACGGCCGGTTTCAGGCAGCCCGAGAAATTCCAGTAGTACCGGGTCACGCACGAATTCACGCGGTGTCTTTTGCAAGGGGGCCATCTGCGCGGCGGCTTCTTGACGCACGGGGTCACGGTCGCGGCTGGCGAGCAGGCGCTCGTAATACAGCGTGCCGATTTGCCGGTCCAGTGCGCGGGTGCTCCAATTCTGGTCCGCAGCTTCGTTCATGTACCAGTGTCGGGCCTGTTCACCGTCTACGCGCAGCAGGTTGCGGTAGTGGGTCCAACTCAATTCGTGACGCAGCGCGTCACGAATCGGAAACGCCAGGTAAAAAAGTCGCATGTAGCGCAAATTGGAGGCATCAAACCCCCGCCCGAACTCGCCGGTCAGCGATTCCGCTAATCTGGGGATCAGGCGAATACCATACGCTGCCCGGTCTGCGCCTAGCTGCTCGAATTCCACAATATGCTGCCCAATTTCCCAGCAAGTACGCACCTGTATGGAATCAACGGCCCGGAGTGCCTGCCCACGCGCGGCTTCAATCAGCCCGCGCAACTGGCTGATCAGCGTGGGGAGGGATTCCTGGTCTTGAACGGTCAGCTTTTTCAAAGCTGCACCCCTTCAATTAACAAGCGCAGCAAATACTGGCCATAGCCGTTCTTGGACAGCGGCTGGGCCAGCTTTTCAAGCTGCTCGGAGGTGATGAAGCCGTTGCGCCAGGCGATCTCTTCGGGGCAGGCAATCTTCAGGCCCTGGCGGCGCTCTAGCGTGGCAATGAACTGGCCGGCTTCCAGCAGGCTGTCATGGGTGCCGGTGTCGAGCCAGGCGTAGCCGCGCTGCATGATCTGCACATTGAGCTGCCCCTTGTCGAGGTAGGCCTGGTTGACGGCGGTGATTTCAAGCTCGCCACGGGCGCTGGGTTTGACGGCCTTGGCGATGTCGACGACCTGGTTGTCGTAGAAGTACAAGCCCGTGACGGCGTAGTTACTCTTGGGCGTGAGCGGCTTTTCTTCGATGCTGCTGGCCTTGCCGGCCTTGTCGAAGGCGACGACGCCGTAGCGCTCGGGGTCTTGCACATGGTAAGCAAATACCGTGGCACCGCTGACTTGGCTGTCAGCGCTTGAAAGCAGATTCACGAAATCGTGGCCGTAGAACAGGTTGTCGCCCAGCACCAAAGCACTTGAGTGGTTGCCAATAAAGTCTTCGCCGATCAGAAAGGCCTGTGCCAAGCCGTCGGGGCTGGCTTGCACGGCATATTGCAGATTCATGCCCCACTGGCTGCCGTCGCCCAGCAGTTGCGTGAAGCGCGGCGTGTCTTGCGGGGTGCTGATGATCAGGACGTCGCGAATGCCGGCCAGCATCAAGGTGCTGAGCGGGTAGTAAATCATCGGTTTGTCGTACACCGGCAGCAACTGCTTGCTGATGGCCAGCGTGGCCGGGTGCAACCGGCTTCCGGAGCCACCGGCGAGGACGATGCCTTTCCTGGAAAGTGGGGAGTGGCTAGTTGCTAGTGGGGAAGAGGTCATGAGAGGCTTAGTTATTTGTGCCGGCCGGTAAGGAGTTTGCCGCTACGGTCGACAAGTTCGAAGACAACATGGTCTTGGGGCGCGAAATTCAGCATGACGGCCAGTTGAAGCTGGGTTTCGAGTTCTGCCAGCAAGCCGCGCGCAATGCCAATGAAGTGCAAATATTCTTTTGCACCGTTTCCCGGCATCATGCAGAGGCATCCCGACGACGGGGGACAGGCTGCAACTGGGCTTGTGTCCCGTCCAGCCTGGCGAGACGGCGGGCGCTCTCGCGCTGCACCAGCGCCAGCAGCGCTTCCCGCACCAATTGGGTACGCTCGGTCAAGCCCGTCAGGAGTTGGGCTTGCGTCAGTAGTTCGTCGTCAAGATTGATGGTGGTGCGCATAGATGAGCCTTTTAGGCATCTTCTGCTTTGACTGGAGCCTGATTCACTTCAGATTTCAAAGCCTCGATTTCCAGCATCAGGCTTTCAAATTCGGCCACCTTGCGCGCCAGAAAGCGGACGGTGAGACCGGCTTTTTCAGCGATGCCGACGGGGGTGAGCAGGTAGGCGTAAGCCAGCTTGTTCGGGCTTTTTTGAAAGCTCTGCATCTTGATGAAGCCCTTGCCCAGCAAGGCCTTCAGGCAATAGTTGGTTTTACCCAGGCTCACACCCAACGCATCGGCCAGATCGCGCTGGCTTAAGTGCGGGTTGACCTCTAGAAGGCGCAGAACCTTGAGGTGGTTTTCTTCTTGGAGGGATGGAAATTCGGGGGCGTTCATTGGGTGAACACGAATGTTAGCACGGCATGCTTACGGCTTTGCTCGACCTCCTCGTTTTACTCTTTCCGCATTGGGGGAAGTTTGGGATGGGAGCTTCAGCGGTAGTCATTCAAAGTCTGGAAGACAACATGCGAAGCCTGGGCCTGCGCTGAAATAAGTGGCATTGACCGAGCGAACTCTGCGCCCCCATCTCAGCCTTTCCCCAAAGGGTGAAGGAGGAATACCGGCGCCGGGGCACCGGTCAAGCGATGACCTAAGTAGTTACAAATTCATGATGAAATATGGCCTTAACGCAATATACACGGGCGATAGACGCTATAACTTTAGTAGCATAGACTGAAGCGATTACTTAAGGCGGGTTAAGGCAACCGGTCATGCAAGTGCTTTTGCTGCACTTGTAGGGAGTGAAGCTTGACACCATTGATTTGTTTACATCAGCGCGACACCTGCTTTTAAGGCGGCCTCTCTTAGCTTGCCGTCCTGGCATGCAATGGGCAGGCCGTGGCGCATGGCGAGTTCGAGGTAGGCCGCGTCGTAGCTGCTGAGGTTGTAACGCATGGTCAATTCAAGCAGTTGTCTGGGGCCTGGGGCCACGCCCTTGTCAATTTCTATAGGCAGGGTTCCAACGGTGGCCACTATCTCCCTGGCGATATCCAGTGTTAGTTTGCCCCGAGTACACGCCGTTTTAAGTACATTGGCAAATTCTAGTTGCCACAATGCGGGCACGATTGCCCGATCCGTCTCCAGCAGGGTTGCCATGGCTTGCGTGTAGGCAGTTGCCTGGTCTGGGATGTACCACCCGGTGACCACGGAGTTGTCCAGCACGAAGGGCATTAGTCGCGGCCGCTTTCTATGGCCTGCGCGAGCGAAACACCCAGCCCGGCATCTTGCCCCAGACTGCGTAGCCGTTGCAGAGCCCCCGCAACGCGCAAGCGCTGGCCAGCGGGTGGCTGGCCGACAGCACTGACCGAGACGAGACGAGCCACCGGTTGGCCGTGCCGGGTAATGGTGATCTCCTCACCCTGCTCCACCGCATTCAATAACTCCGAAAAGCGGTTTTTGGCTTCGAAAACAGCAAAGGATTTCATGCGACATCCTTGAAAATATGGATAGCCATATTTTGCCAGCTTTGACGCCCTGCTGATAGCGGGCTTGCAATGGCAGCACGACGCGAGCACTGGTCGGTACCGGGGTCACTTCTTTTGCTATTATTTTAATAGCTGCTTGCGTCCGCTGCGAATGGGCTGTCACGTGTTTTGAATCGCTATTCCAGATGGTTTCGCCGCGGGGCGACCAGCTGGCACAAACCGATATCGGCAGGGCTCTGGCTCAGTCAGCCCTAAATACTTCCGTGCTTAAGCGCATCACGCAGCAGACTGTTAACCCGCGTTTGCCAGCCCGGACCTTTGCTTTTCAGCGCATCCATGACATCGGCATCAACGCGCATGGTCAGCGCCACCTTGGGCCGCGCAAGCCGTGGGCGTCCACGCATGGGCAGCAACTGGCCCAATTGCTGATCGGTGAGCGGCAAATTGTCCGGATCACCCAAGGCTGCCGCTGTAATGGTGGCATCTTCTTCGAGTGTGGGCGGGTTGAGCTTAGGGCGCTTGTTCATAACGACGATACTCCCGTAATTTGGCCTTGCGCAGGCCGATCACTCGTCGGCCTTCCGGCCGGTCCGTGAACACCACGACCCACAGACGGCCATCCATGGGCGCCAAAGCCACCTGCCGCAGTTCGCCATATTCACGGCGATCATCCAGCGACACAAAGGCATTGTCCCAATCGAACCAGCGGGGCTCAAACCCTCTGAAACCGTGGCTGATGGAAAACCTGCCTGCTCTTCACTAGCTGTCTTCCAGCACTTCTTCAAGCATGCGGTTCACGCCGTGCTGCCACGGCGGCAGGCTCAAGCCGAAGGCGGCTTGCAGTTTGGCCGTGTTCAGGCGCGAGTTGTGCGGCCGCTTCGCCGGCGTGGGGAAGGCGCTCGTGGGTACCGGGGCTACTTCTTTCGATATTATTTTAATAGCTGCTCGCGCCCGTGCTGCATGGGCTAGCACGTGTTTTGCGTAGCCGTGCCAGGTGGTTTCGCCGCTGGCAGCAACGTGGTAAATGCCCGCATCCTGGGGGCGCTGCAGCACCTGACGGATGGCGTGGGCCGTGACATCGGCCAGCAGCTCGGCGCCGGTGGGGGCGCCCCACTGGTCGTCGATGACAGTCAGGCGCTCGCGCTCTTGCGCCAGGCGCAGCATGGTTTTGGCAAAGTTGCCGCCTCGGGCCGCGTAAACCCAGCTGGTTCTGAAGATCAGGTGTTTGCTGCAGTGGGCCGCTATCAGCTGCTCGCCTTCGAACTTGCTTTGGCCATAGACGCTGAGCGGCGCGGGCGTGCCGGTTTCCAGCCAGGGCTGGGTACCGCTGCCGTCAAACACGTAGTCGGTGGAATAGTGCACCAGCCAGGCGCCGAGCTGTTGCGCTTGTTGTGCCAGCAGGCCGGGGGCGCTGGCGTTGATGAGGCGGGCCAGTTCGGGCTCGCTCTCGGCCTTGTCGACTGCGGTGTGGGCGGCGGCGTTGACGATGACGTCTGGGCGCACTTGCCGCACCGTCTCTGCAAGGCCCTGCAAATTGGAGAGGTCGCCGTAAAAATCCGTGCTATGGCGGTCCAGGGCAATCAACTCGCCCAGCGGCGCCAGGCTGCGCTGCAGCTCCCAGCCGAGCTGGCCGTTTTTGCCGAGCAGCAGGATTTTCATGCGACGGCGTATTGCGTCTGCACCCACTCGCGATAAGCGCCGCTTTGCACATGGGCGACCCACTCCGGGTTGGCCAAATACCACTGCACGGTCTTGCGGATGCCGGAATCGAAGGTCTCAGCTGGCTTCCAGCCCAGTTCGCGTTCGATCTTGCTGGCGTCGATGGCGTAGCGCCTGTCGTGGCCGGGGCGGTCTTTGACGCTGGTGATTTGAGTGCTGTAGCTGGCGCCGTCTGCCTTGGGGCGCATCTCGTCGAGCAACGCGCAAACGGTATGCACGATGTCGATGTTGGGCTTTTCGTT
Organism: Polaromonas sp.; assembly: GCF_012927455.1. Lineage (GTDB taxonomy): Bacteria > Pseudomonadota > Gammaproteobacteria > Burkholderiales > Burkholderiaceae_C > Polaromonas. The sequence continues at coordinate 499,189 of NZ_JABBPE010000008.1, forward strand.
CCAGCCGCCGACGTTGTAGACCTCCCCCGGTTTTCCGGCATCTAGCACGCGGCGGATGGCGCTGCAGTGGTCTTTGACGTACAGCCAGTCGCGCACCTGCAGGCCGTCGCCGTACACCGGCAGGGCTTTGCCGGCCAGCGCGTTGACGATCATCAGCGGAATGAGCTTTTCGGGGAAATGGTAGGGGCCGTAGTTGTTGGAGCAGTTGGTGGTGAGTATTGGCAGGCCGTAGGTGTGGTGGTAGGCGCGCACCAGGTGGTCGCTGGCAGCCTTGCTGGCCGAATAAGGGCTGTTCGGCTCGTAGCGGTGAGTTTCGGTAAAGGCCGGGTCGCTGGCGCTGAGCGAGCCGTAGACCTCGTCGGTGCTGACATGCAGCAAGCGGAAAGCGGTTTTGGCAGCGCTTTCAAGATTGCCCCAGTAAGCGCGCACGGCTTCGAGCAGGCGGAAAGTGCCAACGATGTTGGTTTGGATGAAGTCTTCAGGGCTGTGGATGGAGCGGTCCACATGGCTTTCGGCGGCAAAGTTAAGGACGGCGCGCGGCCGGTGCTGGGCCAGGAGGCTGGCGACCAGATCGGCGTCGCCAATGTCGCCCTGCACGAAAACATGGCGCGCGCTGCCTTGCAGGCTGGCCAGGGTTTCCAGATTGCCGGCGTAGGTCAGCTTGTCAAGATTGATGACGGACTCATCGCTTTGTGCCAGCCAGTCGAGGACGAAGTTGGCACCGATGAATCCGGCGCCGCCGGTTACGAGAATAGTCATGGGAGGTTACCAATCATGGGCGTCAGGGCGCCGGCTTACTTGGGAGCGGCGGCCTCTTGCGATGGACGCGCATTTTGTGAGGATGATTTCAGTCCCATGGACCTCCGGATGCGCGCCAGCTTCTCGGCGGCTCTAGCGTTGGCTGCGGTTTTAAGTGCGATTTGCCGCATGAAGACAAACAGCACAAGCAGCAGCCCCGTCACCAGTGTGGCGCCAATCGCCAGCAGGGCTTTTTTGGGCTTGCTGGCCAACTGCGGCAGCGTGGGGGCTTGGATCAATTGCGCCGGGCTTATCAGGCCTTCGAGTTGCGCTTCGAGCGCGCTTACCTGTTTTTGTGCTTCTGCGGCAGTGTTCAGCAGTTCCGCGTAGCCTCGCCCCGGGTCATTGCCGCTGGTGATGGCGGCCGATGATTCCAGCCGACGGGCCAGAGTGGCGGCAGCGGTCTGGGCGTTTTTGAGGCGCATTTGAGCCTCGGCCAATTGGGTTTCCAGCCGCACCCGCGCGTTGGCCCTGGGCCGGCTTTCCTTGTAGGCTTGCAGCAGCAAGGCGTTGGCAATGGCCTGGGCCTGCACGGCGCTGCCGGCGGACACTGTCAGCGTGAGCAGCTTGTCGGTTCTTCCAACGACGGCCTTGATTTGCCGGCGCAGTTCGGTGCGTGCTTCTTCAACCGTCTGGCCCTTGGCCAAGCCCAAGCTGGCGATCACCGGGTCCAGCACGGTAGCGGTGGTCATCAGGCTGGCCGGGAATTGCTCTGCCTGAAGCACCGCCACGCTTTCGTAAGTCTTTGGCCATGCGAAGCCGATGCCGAGCGCGCACAAACCCACCAGCAGGGGACCGATGATCAGCAGTTTGAGGTTTTCCGCCAGCGTGACCAGCACGTCAAGCAGGCTGAACTCATCCAGGGTGGTGGAAAGGGGGCTTTGAATTTCATCCATTTATTGAGCAGACTTTTTAACCACAACCCGCAATTCTAAGGGCCGCGCTTCCACATTGATTTACAGGTGTAAGGGCTGGCCGATGGGCGTACCATTTTTGACGGATGCAAACAAAGCAATCTCAAAGCGTGGCGTCCCAGAGCAGACGGCGCGGCGAATTGGGTTGCCCACGGAAGTTTCTAGAAGCCGGCCTCTACTTGCGGACGCGTGAAGACCGTATATTTTGAGTTCCCCCTCTTTTTTTCTGGAGTCAACTATGGTCAAGAAACAACAAACAACGAGTGATGACAACAAGGCAGAGCCGCCCTTGGGCAGCTCTGTCAAGGATTCGGCGCAGCAAATCTGGCTGGCGGGTCTTGGCGCTTTTTCCAGGGTGCAGGAAGAAGGCAGCAAGGTGTTTGAGGCGCTGACGAAAGAAGGCCAGGCGATACAGCGCAGAACGCAGGAAGCGGCTGGTGAAAAGATGGCAGAAGCAAGTAGCAAGATGACCAACATGGCCTCCGACATCCAGTCAAAGGCGGGCCAGCAGTGGGACAAGCTGGAAAACATCTTTGAAGAACGCGTGGCCAAGGCGCTGAACAAACTCGGCGTGCCCTCTGCCAGGGATGTGGAAGCGCTGACCGCGCGCATCGATGAACTTAACCAGAGCCTGCAAGAGATGAGCAGCAAGGCGCCTGCCGCTAAAACCACTGCAAAAACGGCTACCAAAAGGGCAGCCAGCCCTGCCGCCAAACGCCCGGCCGCTCGCCCCGCGGAGTGAGCCCGCGCCGCGCGCGTTGCGCTTTTTGAAAAAAGGGACAGCTGTCCCTTTTTTTTCGCTTGGCGCCTGCCGCACCTTCGCCCCGGGTTGTGTGCGTATTCCCGAATTAGTCGCCCGCTGCCGCTGGGTTAGAGTACGGAACAACAACAGGGGACAAACATGGCGAAAAAAGCGCCGCGACGTACCGCGGAGCGCATTCTGGAAGTCACGCTGGCGCTGTTCAACCGCTTTGGCGAGCCCAATGTTTCCACCACGCTGATCTCCGCCGAGCTGGGCATCAGCCCGGGCAACCTGTACTACCACTACCCGGCCAAAGACGAGCTGATCAACGCGCTGTTCGACCGCTACGAAAAAGCCCTGAACGAGCTGCTTAACGCCAGCGACGCCGTGCGCAACGTCGAAGACGCCTGGTTTTTCATGCACACGCTGTTTGAGCTAATCTGGCAATACCGCTTTTTATACCGCGATCTCAATGATTTATTGAGCAAGAACCGCCGGCTGGAAACGCATTTTCAAGCCGTGCTTAAAAACAAGACGCGCGCCGTCAAGACCCTGCTGGACGGCATGAGCCGCGCCGGCGCCATGACGACAGCTTCACGCGAACTTGAAGCCACGGCCACCAGCATGGTGGTGGTGCTGACTTACTGGCTTAGCTTTGAATACGTGCGCGACCCGCGCAACGCGCTGGAGCCGGCCAACGCGCAAGCCGCGCTGCTGCGCGGCGCGCACCATGTGCTCAATTTGCTGATTCCCTACCTTGAACCTGGCCAGCGCGCGCATTTGCAAGCGCTGGTGGGCGCCTACAGCAGCCCCGCTGGCACTAAAGGCTAAACCGGCACTCTGACTGCACCGCCAAACCATAAAACTACAAGCCAACAATCAAGAGGCATCACATGACCCAATGGACCGCTTTTCCCCACGCTGGCGACTATGCCTTTGATGCCGCCAGCGTGAAAAAGAGCTGGGCTCGCCTGCATCAGGGCGACTGCGAAGCGCTGCCCGGGGAGGCCGCCGTGCTGCAGGCCTGGGTGCTGTTTCACAACGGCGAGTTTCAAGCCGCGGCGCAGGCCGGCCTTCAGGCTGGCGGCCAAGGCATCACGGTGGCCAACAAAGCCACCAGCATTTACGCCAACTATCTGGAGGTCAAGGAAAAAAACAGGCTGGCGCTTTTCCTGGAAGTCGCCAGCCGGGCCGAGGCGCAGCAGGCGCTTGATCCGGACAACGCCAACGCCTGGTACTGGCAGGCCTACGCACTCGGGCGCTACAGCCAGGGCATCAGCGTGGCCAAGGCGCTGGCGCAGGGTTTGGGCGGCAAGGTCAAACAGGCGCTGGAGCAAACCATCAGGCTCTCGCCCCGGCACGCCGAAGCGCACATCGCGCTGGCCACCTTCCATGCCGAGGTGATTGACAAGGTGGGGGCGCTGATTGGCTGCATGACCTACGGGGCCAAAAAAGACCTCGGTTTGTCGCTCTACCAGGCGGGTTTGCAATTTCACTCCGGCTGCGCGATTGCGTTGATGGAATATGCCAACGGCATGCTCATGCTGGAAGGCGACAAAAGCATGGCGCAAGCGACCGCGCTTTATGAGCAGGCGGCGGCCGTCCCGGCGGCCGACGCCGCCGAGCGGCTGGGTATGGACATGGCCAGGGCTGGACTGAAGGACTGAAGGACTGAGTTTCTGGCATCTGCCTTCAGGAAAGAGCAGCCCGGTCAACAGACTTGGTTGCTCTTTTTTTTATAGCTGCTCGCGCCCGTCCTGATTGGGCTAGGGGCCTATTTCGTTCTTATTCCAGCCTACGCGAGACATGGCGCCCGGCACAGTGCGCCTGCCCTCACCCTGCGGCTGCCGCCTCTTTCCATGGCTTGCCCCTATACCAGGCATGCTGCGCTAGCCGCAGCAGCGGTTTGTCGCCCGCCGTGTCGCCATAGGCATGAAGCGTTAACGCGTTCAAGGACGCCGCATCAAAACGCTGGGCCAGCCAGCTTTGCAGGCGCAGCACTTTCTGCTCGCCGTAACAGTTGGGGGTACGCATGCGGCCGGTCAGGCGCTCGCCCTGCACTTGCATTTCGGTGCAGATCAGCCCGTTAAAGCCCAGCTCGCGAGCGACGCGGGCGAGGTAAATGTCGGGTGAAGCGCTCACCAGCACGCAGCAATGCCCGGCCTGCTGGTGCTCAGCCAGGCGCGCCATCGTCCAGGGGCGCAACTGGCCGGACAAGTCGCGGGCCAGCCAGCGCGCGGTCCAGTCATCGGCCTGCGCCGTGCTCACGCCGCTGAGCGTGGCGCGCAGCAGCCGCGCCTTGGCCACGTCGTTGCGCAGCAACCGCAGTGCGTAGGCGGCCAGCCACGGCGAGCACGTCAACAGCGCCAGCAAAAAGCGTGGCCAGCCCAAGCCACGCGCCAAAAACGGTATTAAGGTGTCGCGCCGCGTCAGCGTGCCGTCGAAGTCAAAGGCGGCGACCACGCTCGTCACGGCGGGCATCGCACCTGTCCGCAATAGCGCTCACAAAACGGGCAGCCGGTCATCGGCAGGGCACGCGGAATGTTGTAGAAGCGCTTGTAGATGGTGCCCAGCACGCCCTGCCGGTAAGCCTCGTATTGAAACCCCGTGCCTTCCACCGCATAAAACGGCACGCCGTTCTGCATGAAGCTGAGCACGCGCACGGACTCAAAATAAGGCTGAAATTCCTGCAGCTGCGGTGGCTCGGTGACGATGACACGGATGGTTTTCCCCTGGTAGAGCGAAAAGTCCACCAGCATGTCGTCTTGCCGGGCGTGAAATTTGCCAACGCCAAACACCGGCATGTACTGACGCCGCTCGAAACCGTAAATCGACGCGGCGGTGTAGGCCTCGGCCATCAGCACCACGCCGGGGCGGCTGAGCTGCTGCAGAATTTCAGCGGTTTTGTAGCTGCGGATGATGGACGGGTAGATCTTGCTGCTCTTCCAGTTGTCCAGCGTTGTCAGATACAGCCCCGCCACCAGCAGCACATGCAGGGCGGTAAACACGGCCAGGCCCTTGGCGCAGGGCTTGAGCTTGCCTGCCGGCAAGGCAAAGGCCAAAAACGCAAAACCGAAGGGGTAAAACGACAGCGCCCAGTGCAGGCCAATCACTTTTTTGAACGACAGCAGCGCAAAGAACAGCAGCGGCACCAGCACCAGGCAGGCCAGCAGGTGCTGCGATGGCGCGCCAGACCTGGCATTTTGCAGCAGCGCCTTGCGCTGGCGCAGCGCCAGCCACAGCGCGGCGGGCGTGATCAGGTAAGCCATCATGCCGAGGTAGAGCAGCGGCTTGCGCCACTCGAACAACTCGGCCTCGTTGCGGTTGTAGAGGTTGAACATGATGTTCGACCAGCCATGCGACAGGTTGTAGGCGATGTTGATGGCCGGGCCTGGCAGGGCACAAACCACCAGCAGCGCCAGTCCGGCCAGCCGCTGGCGCCGGTACAGCGCAAAGTAAACCAGGTAGGTCAGGCCCAGCACCACCGAGAAATACTTGGACAAAAAGGCGCAGCCCAAAAACACGCCTGACAGCGCATACAGGCCACAGGCCGCGCGGTCCAGCGTCTGGCGCTGCTCGGCACGCAGCAAGGCGGCGGCCGACAGCACCGACCAGAAAATCAGCGGTGTGTCGGTGGTGATCAGCACGTTGAGCCAGTTCAATGGCGCCAGCCAGAAAAACAGCACAGCCCAGGCCGCGCGCACACGGTCCAGCGGCTTGAGCCCCCACCACAGCGCGCCGCCCAGGGCCAGCGGCAGCAACAGCACCGGCAGTCGTATCGACCAGACGCTGTCGCCCAGCGCGGCCCGCATCAGGGCAATCAGCCAGCCGACCATGGGCGGGTGATCGGAGTAGCCCCAGTCGGGGTAGACCCCCCACCAGTAGAAAAACGCCTCGTCGCCGGTGATCGGGAAGGTGACGGCGATCCAGCAGCGCAGCAGCAGCGAAGCCAGCCCAACGGCCAGCAGCCAGCGGCTCAACGTGGCGGTGGTGGCGTTGGTGGAAGAAAAAACGGTCGGGTGGGTCTGGGGCATGAAATGTTGACGGGGAACGGCCAGGTGCTGGCCGGACTCAAGAGGGAAGCGCTAGCGGAAACTGATTTCCTTGCGAATGGCCGCACTATAAAGCAAGCTCAGCAGCCCGATGGCGACGGCCAGCCACAGCGTCAGCAGGCGCACCAGCACGGTGATGGTGAGCGCTGCGGCGGGCGTCGCGCCCTGCGCGACCAGCAAACCGGTCAGCACGGCTTCGGTGCCGCCCAGCCCTGCCGGCAGCGCCGACAGCGCGCCGGCCACCATGGCCACCGCGTAAAAGCCGCTGGCCGTCAGCCAAGGGATATCCACCTGCAGTTCCTGGCAGATCAGCCAGACCGCCAGCCCCTGCGCGGCCCAGGCGGCCAGGGTCAAAGTCAGCCAGCGCAGCGGGCGCAGCGCCAGGCATTGCCAGGCTTCCTTCAGCCAGCCCAGGCGTTGGCGCAGCGCCTGCCGGCGCAGTATCAGCAAACCCAGCAGCAGCGTGAGCAGCAGCACAGCGGCGGCCAATCCCAGCAGCAGCGCGGGACGGGCCGGCCCGGCGCCACGGCTGAATAGCCAACCCAGCACCGGCAGACACAGCAGCAGCAGGCACAGCAGGTCGGCCAGCCGCTCTGCGCCGAAGATCGCCAGGCTTTGCCGGGGCGTCAGGGGCTGGTGCGCCAGCAGCAGGCCGCGCATGGCCTCGCCGACATTGCCGGGCGTGGGCGTGAAGGCGTAGCCGGCTAGGTACAGGCGCAGGCCCTGCAGCCAGCCAAAATGCCTTTCAAAATGCGCCATCCACAGGCGCCAGCGAACACCGCGCAGCACATAGCTGAGCAGGCACAAGGCGGCGGCTTGCAAGCCGGTCCATGATCCCAGGCGGGCCAGCGAGGCACGCGGGCTGTCACCCCAGATCAGCAGGACGGCCGCATAGACCGTGGCGACCAGGCCCAGCACCAGCAGCAGTTGCTTGATCGGTAACCGGATGGCTGGCTTGATGGGTGGCTGGATGACGGGTCCGGCAGGCGCAGGGTCGGCCGCCTGCGGTCCGGCGTCATGCGTCATGCGTCATGCGTCACACACGCTTGCTCAAGAAGATCGCCAGCCACAGCAGGCCGGCTCCCAAAATCCACGGGTCGCGCAGCATGTCGCGCGCCACGTCTTCGCCGCGGCCGCGGTGCACCTGGTAGGTGTAGCGCAGCATCGCAAAAATCACCACCGGCACGGTGTAAAGCAGACGCTCGCCGTGCTGCAGTTGCGCCTCGGGGCTGGTGGCAAACAGGCTGTAGGTGGTCAGCGTGGCGGTCATGGCCATGGCGATGAAGGTGTCCAGCAAGGCCGGCGGGTAGTGCTCGAGTACGGCGCGCTGGCTGCTCTCGTCATGAAAACTCTCGGCCCGGCGTTTGGAAAAGCCGAGGAACAGCGCGATGAAAATGCCGGTCAGCAGCAACCAGCGCGAGGGCGGTATGCCGACCGCCACGGTGCCTGCCAGCAACCTGAGCATGAAGCCCGAGGCGATGATGGATACATCAACCACCGGCACCCGCTTTAGCCGCCAGGAATACGCCAGATTGAGCACCGCATAAGCCCCCAGCAACAGCAGCAGCGTGCGGTTGCCGGCGGCCAGCAGCAGGCCCGCCGCCAGTAGCGCCCCCGCCACTATTAAGGCCAGGGGGACCGACACTGCGCCCGAGGCCAACGGCCGGTTGCGCTTGACGGGATGCAGGGCATCGCTGGCGCGGTCATGCCAGTCGTTGATGATGTAGACCATGCTGGAAAAGCAGCAAAACGCCGCGAAAGCGTAAAAGACACGCAGCGTCAAAGGGCCGTCCTGCCAGGACTGGCTGAACACCAGGCCGGCAAAGACAAAGCCATTTTTTAGCCACTGGTGCGGCCGCATCAACTGAAGCAACTTGACGAACACAAGCAAAGAGGGCGGCGAAGAAGGCATCAGAGAGAAACGCGACAGCATGGGGGCAAAAAAAATATCATTCGAGCATAACTGACAGGGTCGGCCACGCAGGTTTCTGAATACAGCCAAAATCGGTACATGGCTCAAACACCTTCCCGCGACGATCTGTCCTCCCCTGCCCAATTTCCTGACCAGTTTCCGGCCCCCTCGGCGCACGCCCTGCAGCTGATTCAGACGCTGGTGCGCATGAACACGGTCAGCCACAACGCCAACCTGGAACTGATTCACTTTGTGCGGGACGAGCTGAAACGCTTAGGCGTGGCCAGCCGACTCACCTACAACGCCGACAAAACCAAGGCCAACCTGTTTGCCACGCTGGGCGAAGGCAAGGCGGCCGGCATTATTTTGTCGGGCCATACCGACACCGTGCCCTGGGACGGGCAAGACTGGACGCTGGACCCGCTGTCGGCCACGATCAAGGACGGCAGGCTCTATGGCCGAGGCAGCTGCGACATGAAGGGTTTTATCGGCATGGCGCTGGCGCACGCCGGTAATTTTTTGAACAGCACCGCGCCCTTTGCCGTGCACCTGGCGCTGAGCTACGACGAAGAAGTCGGCTGCATGGGCGTGAAGGGGCTGATTGCCGACATGAAAGACGCCGGCATTGTTCCGCTGGCCTGCATTGTGGGCGAGCCCACCAGCATGCTGCCGGCCACGGCGCACAAGGGCGTGTACCGCTACAAGTGCTGCGTGCGCGGCAAGGAAGCGCATTCTTCGCTGACGCCGAAATCGGTCAATGCCATAGAAATGGCGGCGCGCGTGATTGGCAAGCTGCGCGACATGGCCGAAGGCTTTGAGGCCAACGAGCCGCGCTACGAAGGCTTTGACGTGCCATTCAGCACCGCCAGCGTCGGGCAGTTCCACGGCGGTATCGCCGACAACGTGGTGCCGCGCGATGCCGAGTTTCGCTACGAATTTCGCAATCTGCCCAACGCCGATGCCAATTTGATGCAAAAAGAGGTGCTAGCCTTTGCGCAGCGGGCGCAACCAGCTATGAAAAAGATAGCACCGGATGCCGGCTTCAGCTTTGAAACGCTGTGCGAGGTGCCAGCTTTTCTAGGATCGGCCGATGACCCGGTGACGCGGCTGGCGCAGCGCCTGGCCGGGGCAGAGCGCACCACGCTGGTGGCCTTTGGTACCGAAGCCGGTTTGTTTCAGCAAGCCGGCATACCCAGCGTGGTGTGCGGCCCCGGCAGTATTGAGCAAGCGCATCAGCCCGATGAATTTGTCAGCCTGGAGCAGCTGGCGCGCTGCCAGGCCTTCATGCACGGGCTGGTCGCGACCAGGAAGATCGCCTGATTGAGGATTCGTTCGCCAGATGAAAAACGCCTGACCAAGTCAGGCGTTCATATCTGCAAAGTCAGCCAATTCAGGTGCGCACGCGGCCGTCACCGGTCAGCATGGACAGCTCGACGAAGTTCGAGGCCACATGGTCGGTGGGCGAGAACGACACGGCAAAGCCGCCCATGGATTGGCTGCCCAGGTTTTCCAGGCCGGTGATCAGTGACTCGCGGCTGGGCTTGGCACCGGCGCGCCGCAGTCCCTCGACAAACAGCTTGGCCGCCAGGTAGCCCTCCATGCTGGAGAAGTTGGGCTGGACATTTTTGCCGGCGGCCTTCACGACATCCGCAAATTCGCGCGCAATCGGCCGCGCCGCCTTGTAGGGAGAGGGCATGACCTGCGACACCACCACGCCCGCGCCCTCCTTGCCAAGCTCGTCGGCCAGCGCCTGCGTACCGACAAAAGACACGTTGTAGTAGGTGCCGCCGTAGCCGGCCTTGCGCGCTTCACGAATAAAGGCGGCGCAGGCCTTGTAGGCACCGATCTGCACCACGGCGTCGGGGCCGGCAGCCACCAGCGTCTTGACCGCTTGGGCTACGTCTACCGTGTTGCGTTCTACCGTCGCCGTGGCCACCGGCTTCAGGCCCCGGCTGTCAAGCGCCAGGTTCACGCCGTTGAGTCCGGCCTTGCCATAAGCATCATTCTGGTAAAAAACCCCGATTTTTTTCAGGCCCAGCGTGGTCAGCTGCTTGACGATCAGCGCGGTTTCGTCGTTGTATGAGGCACGCACATGAAAGGCATATTTGCTGAACGGTTCGCGCAGCGCCATGGCGCCTGTGAACGGCGCAATAAAGGGTACTTTTGAATTAATCGCCTGGGGCAAGGCGACTAGACTGGTGGGCGTTCCAATATAGCCAAACAGCGCAAAAACGTCGTCTGCAATCAGTTTGCGGGTGTTTTCGGCGCAGCGCTCGGGCTCGTAGCCGTCATCGAGCTTGCGGACTTCAATCAGGTGCCCGGCCACGCCGCCCTGCGCGTTGACCTGGTCAAAATAGACCTTGGCACCCTCATAAAACTGGATGCCCAGCTGTGCCGCAGGCCCGGTAAAGGCGGCCGACTGGCCCAGAATGATTTTGCTTTCGGACTGGGCCCGGGCAGTGTTAAATCCGGCCAACAGGGTTGCACCGGTGCTGATGGAGAAGGTTCTGCGGTTCAGATTCATGCACATATTTTGCTACAAAATTTACATTTTTAGACAAAAAAGGTAACAAAATGAAACCTTGTACGGGCTTTTGCACGATTTATATACTTTAGTTTTAGCGCCGTTCGCATGGGTACGCTTCTTTGACGCCGTGTCCTTAGTGGCCTTTTCGGCCGCGCACAGGCCAGGGTCGCTACCATGCTAATTTCCAGGAAGATTCGCCATGCTGGAAACCTGATTTACGCCGGGGTCATGCTTTCTCCTCTACCCGCAGGCCACGTTGCCTGCCACTATCAAGCCAAATCATGAATATTCCCGTCAACACCACACGGGCCACCGCACCCGCCAACCCCGCCCAGCCACCGCTGCAGGTGCGCGGCGCCTGCCCGCATGACTGCCCCGACACCTGTTCGTTGCTGACTACGGTGGAAAACGGCGTGGCAACGCGCGTGCAGGGCAACCCCGATCACCCGCAGACCGGTGGCGTACTGTGCAACAAGGTCTCGCGCTACACCGAGCGCACGTACCACCCCGAGCGCCTGCTGCAGCCGCTGCGGCGCGTCGGGCCCAAGGGCAGCGGGCAGTTTGAAGCCGTGAGCTGGGCCAGCGCGCTTAGCGACATTGCAGCGCGCCTCAAAGCTATCGCGGCGCGCAACCCCGAAGCCATCGTGCCCTACAGCTATGCCGGCACCATGGGCCAGGTGCAGGGCGAAAGCATGGCCGGGCGTTTTTTCAACCGGCTCGGCGCTTCTTTTCTGGACCGGACAATCTGCTCGACGGCGGGCGGCGAGGGCTTGAGCCAGACCCTGGGCGGCAAGGTCGGCATGCGGGTGGAGTTTTTTGCCGAGTCCAAGCTCATCATCATCTGGGGCAGCAATTCGATTGGCAGCAACCTGCATTTCTGGCGCTACGCGCAGCAGGCCAAACGTGACGGCGCCAAACTCATCTGCATTGACCCGCGCAGGAGCGAAACCGCCGAGAAATGCCACGAGCATATTGCCCTGCTGCCGGGCACTGATGCCGCGCTGGCGCTGGCGCTGATGCACGAGCTGATCACGCACAACTGGCTGGACCATGACTACATCGCGCGCCACACGCTGGGCTGGGAGCAGCTGCGGGAGCGCGCGCTGCAGTGGAGCCCGGAGCGCGCCGCCGCGGTCTGCGCTGTGCCGGTCGCGCAGATTCGAGCCCTGGCACGCGACTACGGCCAGTGCTTTGTCAACCAGCAACCTGCAGCCATCCGCCTGAACTACGGCATGCAGCGCGTGCGCGGCGGCGGCAACGCGACCCGCGCCGTGGCCTGCCTGCCGGCGCTGATTGGCGCCTGGCGGCATCGCGCGGGCGGCGTGCTGCTCAGCAGTTCCGGGCTATTTCCGGTCGACAAAGCCGCGTTGCAACGGCCCGACCTGCTGGCCGGGCGGGCCCCGCGCACCATCAACATGGTCACCATTGGCGACGATCTGCTGCGCCCAAGCTCGCCGCAGTTCGGCCCGCAAATTGAGGCGCTGATCGTCTACAACAGCAACCCGGTGGCCGTCGCCCCGGACTCTGGCAAGGTGGTGCAGGGCTTTGCCCGGGAAAATCTGTTCACCGTGGTGCTGGAACACTTCCAGACCGATACCGCCGACTACGCCGACTACCTGCTGCCGGCCACCACGCAGCTGGAGCACTGGGATGTGCACAGCGCCTACGGCCACACCGACGCACTGCTGAACCGCCCGGCCATTAAGCCGCTGGGCCAGGCCAAGCCCAATACGCAGATTTTTCGCGAACTGGCGGCGCACATGGGTTTCACCGAACCGTGTTTTCTGGACAGCGACGAGACGCTGGCGTGCGCGGTCTATGGCGACAACATCGACTTTCAGCAATTGCTGGACCACGGCTTTGCCACGCTGAAGCTGCTAGATGCGCCATTTGCCGAAGGGCACTTCCCCACGCCCTCGGGGCGCTGCGAATTTTTCAGCGAACGGCTGGCGGCGCAAGGGCTGGACGGGCTGCCCGAGCATCTGCCCAACCACGAGACGCCTGGTTCTTCAAACGAATTTCCGCTCGCCATGATTTCGCCGCCGGCGCGCAATTTTCTGAACTCCAGCTTTGTCAACGTCAAAAGCCTGCGCGACATCGAGGGCGAGCCGCTGCTGGAGATGCATGCGCAGGATGCCGCCGCGCGCGGCATCGCCAGCGGCGCCATCGTCAGGGTGTTCAACGCGCGCGGCGACTACCGTGTGCGGGCCGAAGTGTCGGTGCGCGCCCGGCCCGGCGTGGTCAATGGCATGGGCATCTGGTGGCGCAAGCTGGGCCTGGACGGCACCAACGTCAACCAGCTTACCAGCCAGCGGCTCACCGACCTGGGCCGCGGCCCGGTGTTTTACGACTGCCTGGTGGAGGTGCAGCTGAGCGCGCCACCGCCCGCGCCGATCTAAAGATGAGCAGCGCCATGTCATGGACAGGACGGGGGGAACGGGGAGGATGGGGTATTGCGCTGGTCGCCAGCGTGGCGGTGCTGGGCCTGAGCGGCTGCAGCAACTTGGGCTATTACTGGCAATCGGTCAGCGGCCACCTGCACATGCTCAACGCGACGCGCACGGTCGATGACTGGCTGGGCGACGCGCAAACGCCGGCGCGACTGAAAAGCCGGCTGGCTCTCAGCCAGCGCATACGCAGCTTTGCCGTGACCGACTTGAAGCTCCCCGACAACCCGAGCTACCGTCGCTACGCCGACCTGCAGCGCAGCGCGGTGGTGTGGAACGTAGTGGCGGCACCCGAGTTGTCGCTGACGCTCAAGACCTGGTGTTTTCCGGTGGCCGGTTGCGTCGGCTACCGCGGCTATTTCAGCGAGCCGGCGGCGCGCCAGGAGGCCGAGCAGCTCAAGGCGCAGGGCCTGGAAACCAGTGTCTATGGCGTGCCGGCCTACTCCACCCTGGGTTGGAGCAACTGGGCCGGTGGCGACCCACTGCTCAACACCTTCATCGCCTACCCCGAGGGCGAGCTGGCCCGGCTGATTTTTCACGAGCTGGCGCACCAAGTGGCGTACGCCAAGGATGACACCATGTTCAACGAATCCTTTGCGACGGCCGTCGAACGCCTGGGCAGCCAGCGCTGGCTGGCGACCGAGGCCAGCGCCGAAGCGCGCAGCGCCTACGCGGTGTTTGACGGCAGGCGCCAGCAATTCCGCGCGCTGGCGCAGGCCACGCGCCGCGAACTGAGCGCTATTTATGAAGAAAAACCGGCTCTAGCCCAGACAGGACGGGCGCAGCTAGCTAGCAAATCAATAGCAATTGGGCGCTTTCAGGCGGACTACGCGCAGCTCAAAACATCCTGGGGCGGATTTGCCGGCTATGACCCCTGGGTGCTGCGCGCCAACAATGCCTCGTTTGCCGCACAGGCCGCCTACGATGAACTGGTGCCGGGCTTTGAGGCGCTGTTCGAACGCGAAGACCGCAACTGGCTGCGGTTTTATGATGCAGTCAATCGGCTGGCTCGCCTGCCCAAGGAAGAGCGGCACAAGGCGCTGCAAAGCCCCCTCAAAACGGCAGAAAAAACGGAGATCACGCATGGCTGACATTCAGATCGAGCGCAAACACGACATGGGCTTGCCGCAGGCGCGCAAGATCGCTTTCCAGTGGGCCGAGCAGGCCGAGGAAAAATTCGACATGGCCTGCACCTACGAGGAAGGCCAGAGCGAAGACTTGGTCAGCTTCAGCCGCTCGGGCGTCAGCGGCACGCTGACAGTGACCGGGGACAACTTTGTGTTGAACGCCAAACTCGGCTTTCTGCTCAGCGCCTTCAGCGAAAAGATAGAGGGCGAGATCGTCAAGAACCTCGATGCGCTGATCGCAAAAAAGCCGGCGGCCCAGGTCGCGGATAACAGCGGTAAAAGCCGAAAAACCGCAGCAAAAAAACATCCTGCAGGCTGATGCCCCCATGAGCCAGCTCGCGCAACCCGCGGTAAGAGCAGAAGAAGCCGCCGCAGCCGGTCCGCTTGCCGGCCTCAAAGTGCTTGAGCTGGGGCAACTCATCGCCGGCCCCTTTGCCGCCAGGACGCTGGCCGACTTTGGCGCCGAGGTCATCAAGATTGAAGCGCCGCTGACGGGCGACCCGCTGCGCCAGTGGCGCTTGCTGAAAGACGGCACCTCGGTCTGGTGGCAGGTACAGTCGCGCAACAAGCGCTCGGTGGCACTCGATCTGCGTCAGCGCGAGGCGCAGGAAATCGTGCGCCAGCTGGCGCTCGATGCCGACGTGCTGATTGAAAACTTCCGCCCTGGCGCCATGGAGGGCTGGGGCCTCGGACCCGACGCGCTTCTCAAGCTCAACCCGCGCCTCATCATGCTGCGCATCAGCGGCTATGGCCAAACCGGGCCTTACCGAGACCGCCCCGGCTTTGGCGTGGTGGCAGAGGCCATGGGCGGCCTGCGCCATCTCACGGCAGAACCCGGTCGCGTCCCGGTGCGAGTGGGCGTCAGCATTGGCGACACGCTGGCGGCGCTGCACGGCGTCATCGGCGTGTTGATGGCGCTGCAGCACCGCCACGTTTCAGGCCAAGGCCAGGTGATTGACGTGGCGCTGTACGAGGCAGTCTTCAACTGCATGGAAAGCCTGCTGCCCGAATACAGCGCCTTTGGCGCGGTGCGCGGACCAGCGGGCAGCGCCCTGCCCGGCATTGCGCCCAGCAATGCGTATCTGTGCAGCGACGGCGGTTATGCACTCATCGCCGGGAACGGGGACAGCATTTTCAAACGGCTGATGAAGGAAATTGGGCGCGATGACCTTGGCAACGATCCGGCACTTGGAGACAACGCCGGCCGCGTGCTTCGAGTGACCGAGGTCGACGCGGCCATCGGCCAGTGGGCCGCGCGGCGCACCATCGATGAGGTGTTGGCCGCGCTCGACAAAGCCGCCGTGCCTGCAGGCCGCATCTACACCGTGGCCAACATCGCAGCCGACCCGCACTATGCGGCTCGCGGCATGTTGGCCAGCGTGCAGATGGACGATGCAAGCACACTGGCCGTGCCGGGCATCGTGCCCAAGCTGTCGGCCACGCCAGGCAGCCACCGGCGCAATGCGCCTGCGCTAGGCCAGGACACCGATGCGGTGCTGCGGGAGATCGGATTGTCAGAATTGCAGATCAGCACGCTCAGGCAGCGCGGCGTAGTGGCCTAAGTGGGCGAGCAGCAGGTGCTATTGAATTAATAGCTACTTGCGCCCGCTCTGTTTGGGTTAGTGGCCTATTTTTCTTGCGAAGTCAGACGTGGACCGAACTAAACCGCAAAAAAGAAACTCGCTGGAACGCGTTATGCCATTGCCGAGCATGCTTAGCTTAGAGTAGCCGCAACAGGTGAACAACGGCAATGCGCCCAACAAGGCGCGCGCGTGCGCGCACGGGAAAGAAGTCGAACCCGAGCAAAACAAACTATTGGAGGCGAATCATGGGCAACCCCGGCAAAGGATAGACACCCGAGCGGCGCAAAAAAACAGAGCAAAGCTATCAGGCTAAGGAAACCTTGGAGCAGGTCCACCGGGCCAAAAAGCCAAGAGAGTAAGGCCGCGCTGGCCGGCAATGCTTGGGCGGGTGGCGAATGGCTAAAGCTGCGGGACGCCATCCAGGATTTTAATCAGGCCATGCGGGTGCAGCGGAACCGGTTGGGGCGGTAAACGACAGTTTCACAGCGAGGGATGTCAAAACTCAAAAAAACAGGCGCCAAGATTAAAAAAATTGGGTTTGCTCAAACCATTCGCGACACTACGGTCGTCGCTTGTGGGCGGTTTTATGACGTTGATTTTTGCTGCGTATTTGCAAACGACATTTCCAAGGACGCTCTACCCGACCTCCGGTGGGGGGGGCTAAAGCAAAACCGACTCCAGAACGTGCACAACCGGTTTCATTTGGTTCCCACGTTGTTAGCAAGGAATGGTGCTGCCACGCGTTTCTTGACGCATAATATAAATGTGCGGGTAAAAATCTCGCACAAGTTAGGTGATCGGCCAGTTTCGCGCGCCACGGCGGTACTTTTCGGGTTAGTTGTGCTTTCGGGACCCCATCGCTTTTGTTTTATGTGTTTTTTGAGGAGTCCCTATGGGCAATAAACTTTACGTCGGCAACCTGCCTTACACGGTGCGTGACGAAGATCTGCAACAGTCTTTTGGTCAATTTGGCGCTGTCACCAGCGCTAAAGTCATGATGGAACGCGACACCGGTCGCTCCAAAGGCTTTGGGTTTGTTGAAATGGGCAGCGATGCCGAAGCGCAAGCCGCAATTGCCGGCATGAACGGTCAGTCTCTTGGGGGCCGCAGCATCACTGTGAATGAAGCCCGTCCTATGGAAGCACGTCCTCCTCGTACCGGCGGCTTCGGCGGCGGTGGTGGCGGCTACGGCGGCGGTGGAGATCGTTCCGGTGGTGGCGGCTACGGCGGCGGTGGAGATCGTTCCGGTGGTGGCTACGGCGGCGGTGGAGATCGTTCTGGCGGCGGTGGTCGCGGCGGCTACTAAAGTCCTGCAAACCCAGTCAACGGCAGAGATGTCGTTGCAAACCAGCTGTCTCAGCCTTTCGCTGAGCAAAGCACAAGAGGCTTCGGAACTTCGGTTTTGGAGCCTTTTTTCTTTGGAAGAACGAAATTGCGCTATCAAATTGGTCTGCCTGAGGCGTAACGTATCCGCGGAGGGTGCAGGTCGAGCACCAAGAGTCCAGTATTCGCCGTTTCCCTATTGCGCCGCGATTATTGAGGGCTTTCAGAAAGCCTCAAACATTTAGGGCGTGTCGAAACCCCACAAAGGGGGACACTTTGAAAAACGACGGTGCTTTTCAAACATCTTTGCAGAACCCAGTATTCATACGGTCTCCAAGCTGATGTGTGATTCGGCCCCGACATTGCAGCCCGCTTGCCGCCCCAAAGACTAGAGCCCTATCGTCAAGAGACCTTGACGGCAGTGGCTGCCGGCTAATCGGTCGCCTGCCCTTCCAAACCCGCTGCAGCCGCGCCGAGACCGCCAGACTGCAGCGTGTGCTGGGCAAGACGACACTGGAGAAGGAAATCCTCAAAGAAGAGGTGGCGTAAGGCACTAAAAAATGGGTATTGCCCGCCCTTGCCGCCCGGAACGGCCGGTGCGGTCGTCGCAGGCCGTGCACTACCGACACCTTGTTGCGTTCCCAAGCCACTTTGCCGGCGCTGCTGCGGCGGTGGTTGCCGGCCGGGTGACATCGGATGGGAGGGCTGTGCCAATTTGCGACGCTCGCAGCCGGGTTGTCGGTATGGCTTGCCCAATTCATGTAAAAGTCTATACTTAAAAGAAACAACGTGTAACCACATAATATCGCTGCAGGTGAGTACAACGAAATTCACATTTAGCCGCAGGACCTCCAGCATGAAGTTCGTTTGGTGGACATCGACTTCCATCGCCCGCCGTTTTTCCAGTACCGGCTTGGGTTTGACCATCAAAGCCGCAAGTTCGCCCGCGAACATACCGCTGGAGGGCTTGCCGCTGCGCAAGCCAGCTGAAACGGTGGCTAGGGCAGGCACCGCGGGTGACGTTCCTGCCCGCTTGGCAGAGACGCAAGAAAACGCGGCGATCCACTCGCGGTACGCAGGCAATGTCCGCCTTTCGCCCATCGTGCGCAAGTTTGCCGGGCTGCTGCATGAGCAACTGGACCTGGCTGACACGGCGCAGTCCAGCGGCGACATGGAGGCACTCGCTCGCTTTGGCCACTGGCTGGCGGGGGTGGCGGGCACCGTGGGCTACGACGCTTTCACACTGCCTGCCCGCGAGTTGCAGGCACTGGCCAAACAGGGCGACGCGCTAGCGGCGGCAACGGCCTTGAGACAGTTGGCCCGGATGGCGAGTCAGCTGGTTGTGCCCGACGCGCTGGCGACCTCATGACTCATTTTCTCCATTGGACCCCGCGTATGTCAGCAATGGCATGGCCAGGAAAACGCACCGGTGCTGCCAAGCCGCTTCCAGTCGCAGCGAGCCAGCCGACACCAAAGAAGGCCCCCTCTATAAACGATGACCGAAGGTCTGGGTTAACCGGCAAAGGGTTGCTGCCGAAAGAAAACAAGTTATCGAGCTCTCGGATAAACGCCATCTCCCACGACGGTATCTTGGGCCAGCATTGTGCTGGGGGCGTAGCCGATGCGCTCATCATGATGGTTGACGACGAGTTACTCAATATCGAAATGACCCAGGCGTTGCTGGAGCAGGCGGGTTACCGCCAGTTCGTCTCCACCCACGAACCGGAAACTGCCATCCTGACGATGCGGGCAAAGCCGCCAAGCGTGTTATTGCTGGACCTGTCCATGCCCAAGGTCGACGGAATGGAGATTCTGGACGCCATGCGTGCTGACCCGGTTTTGTGCCATATCCCCGTTATCGTGATGACGAGCACCACCGATGCGTTGGTCAAGCTGCAGGCCCTGTCGAAGGGGGCGATGGATTTCCTGCAAAAACCGGTGGATCCGAGCGAACTGACCCTGAGAATCCGCAACACCCTGGCCGCCACGGCTTACCGCGACGCGCTTGCTCACCACGATCCCCTGACCGGCCTACCGAACAAGCTGCGTTACATCCAGGCCTTGAGATCGGGACTGGCGGCGGCCGCAGCGGACGACTATCCGGGTGCGCTATTGCATGTCGGCATCGACGATTTTTCCGCTATCCATGACGCCTTAGGCCGCGTCGCCGTCGACCATTTGCTCAAACGCATAGGCAAACGCCTGGCTAACTGCGTCGAAACCGAAGCCGAGGCCGACGGCTCATTAAGCAACGAGAGGGGTAGTCCGACGCTTTTTCGCGTTGACGGCGGCGAGTTCGCGATCTTCATTCCCTGCCTGTACAACGTAGAGATGGCCGCAGGATTCATCAGCAAGGTGCTTGAGGCTGCGACCACCGGCTTCAACTCCGGTGGCGCGCAAGAAATTTTGGTCACCTGCAGTATCGGAGTGGCCGTGTTTCCGGACGATGGACTCGATCCCGACGTTTTGATGATCAACGCCGAGCTGGCACTGCGCCATGCCAGGGAGTCTGGGAGGCAAAGCTACGAGTTCTTCTCCCCCGATCTGAATAAAAGGGCTGTAAACAAACTCAGCATGGGAGCAGACTTGCGCCGCGCTTTCTCCAGGGATGAACTCGAGCTGCTGTATCAACCACGCATTGACGCGGTCTCGGGCAAGCTCATGGGTGCAGAATCCGTCGTTCGCTGGAAGCCGCCATCAGGACGACAACTGCAAGGAGACAGCCTGCTGGAGCTGGCAGCCACATCAGAGATGAGCCTGGTGATGGTCGACTGGGTATTCGACCAAATACTTCAGCAGACACGGGCTTGGCGCGCAGCCGGTTATGGAATCGTTCACTTGGGCGTCAACGTCTCCCTTAAGCAGTTGCCGCTTGCACAACTGATGGAGAGCGTGCGCAATGCCATCAAAGCTGGGCTGAGGCCGGAGTTTCTTTGCCTTGAACTGCACGAAGCGTCGACACTGCACTCGCGTCAGGAAGAAGTGGAATCGTTGGTTGGGCTGAAGCAAATGGGCGTCAGGCTCGCGCTAGACCATTTTGGTGCCGGCCAATCGTCGTTAATCCATCTGCGGCGCTACCCCATCGACGAAATCAAGGTCGATCCGCTGTTTTTCGACAAGATCGAGGAAAACAAGGACAACGCCGCCATCGTGACGGCCATGATCGCGATGGCTCGTAGCCTGGGCCTCACTTTTGTCGCCACGGGGATCACTGCCACCGCTCAACTTGCCTTCCTGAAGGCGCAGCAATGTGACCAATGCCAGGGCAGCCTTTTCGACGAACCGATGGGAGCCGGCGAATTTGCCCTGAAATGGCTTCCGCACAAGGCGCGCTGGCTCAGTTTTCGTGGCTGATATGCAAGCCTGAACCTCTCGCCCAATAAAGAATGCCACGTCAACCACCGCGCAGGGCTGGGTGACGGCCCTGTGGCGTTGCCCGCACATCATCGACACCACTTTCAAAATGTGCAGGCGCCATGAGCCCCGCGCCCACCTGACTTAACTTACGAAGATGCTACATGCAAAATCCGCGTGATCACCAAATGCCATTTCAAACCAACCCGCGCTGGAAAGATCTTCTGAAGGTGGGAATACTGCTGGTGCTGCTCGCCGGATTGCCGATAGCGGCATGGCTCGACTTGAAAGGGATTACGGAAGCTGCTTTACAGCGCCAGGCGTCCGATCTCAACACGATCATGAACGGGATACGCGGCTTTTACAGTCGCGATGTTGTTGCTCGCATCCTTGCGAAAAACGGCGAGGCTGTCCAGGTGCTGCCCAACTACCTGGAGGTGCCGGGTGCGATCCCCATACCCGCGGCCTTATCGCTTGCGCTCGGCAGTGTTGTCTCGGAAAACCAGTCGAACGTGAAATACCGTTTTGTGACCGACGACAGGTTCTTCAAAAACAGCGAGCCGCACGTGCTCGACCCCTTCGAGAAGACCGCATTGGCAAGCTTGCGCTCGGACGTCGAGAAAACACCCAAGGTGGAGGTCATCACCTCAGGGCTAAACACACGAGTGCGCGTAATAACGCCGGTTCTGATGGGCGCCGGCTGCGTCGGTTGCCACAATTCCAACCTTGAGGGCAAGAAACGCGATTGGAAAGTCGGGGATGTGCGCGGCATCCAGGAAATTTCGATCAACCAGCCGCTGCCCCTCAACGTCTGGACATTTAAATTCACGCTGCTTTATTTCCTGTCCATCGCAGCGGTAGGCCTGGCCATTATTTTTTTGCTGCGCAAACAGAACAACTCCAGTCGGTACATGAACCGCGCGCTACGCGAGAACGAGACAGCACTGCATGCAGCACGCTTGAAAGCCGAAGATTCCGCCAGAGCGAAATCCGATTTTTTAGCCAACATGAGTCACGAGATCCGGACCCCGATGAACGCCATCATCGGCATGGCGCACCTTGCGCTGCGCACTGAACTCAATCCCAAGCAGCACAATTATGTTGAAAATATCCAGAAGGCCGCGCAGTCGCTGCTTGGAGTCATCAACGACGTTCTCGATTTTTCCAAGATTGAGGCGGGTAAGTTGGATGTGGAGGAAATTCCGTTCAGCCTTGACGATGTGTTGTCCAACCTGGCGGTGGTGACCAGCCAGGGTGCGGCAGATAAACGTCTGGAATACCTGTTCAAGGTGCCGCACAGCGTTCCGCGTCACCTCATCGGCGACCCGCTGCGGCTGGGGCAGGTGCTGGTCAATCTGATCAACAATGCCATCAAGTTCACCGCAGCGGGCCAAATTGAAATGTCCTGCACGCTGGCGGACGGAGCATACGGCGCGGACGGCACGGTCACGCTAATGTTCGCAGTGCGAGACACCGGCATCGGTATGACACCCGAGCAGCAAGCAAAGCTGTTTCAGCCATTCTCGCAAGCTGATGGTTCAACCACACGCAAGTATGGCGGCACTGGTTTGGGACTGTCCATCTCGCAGCATCTGGTGGAACTTATGGGCGGCACAATAAGCGTTGATACGCAAGCAGGCTTTGGTTCAAAATTTCACTTCAGCTTGCGCCTCGCAGAGGTGTCGCCGAAAGCTGCCTGCGTGATGCCCGCTGCGCTCAATGGCGCCCGCATCCTGGTCGTCGACGACAGCGCGCAGGCACGCGCGATTTTGGTGGACGGGTTGAGGGCGTTGCCGGTCCGGATAGATTGCGCGGCATCAGCCGGCGAGGCCCTGATGAAATTGCACAGTGCCGACTCCACGCATGAACCCTACCAGCTGGTATTAACCGACTGGATGATGCCCGATCTCAATGGCGCCCAACTGATTGAGCGAATCAAGTCGGACCCGGATTTGCTCGCGCCGCCGGCCGTCATACTGATGATCGCCTTCGGCCAGGAAGAGGTGCAGGCAGAGGCGGCTGCGCTGGGTGCCGACGGTTTTCTGCTGAAGCCGATTACCGAATCGTCGCTGGTAAATACGCTGGTTTCTGCCTTTGCGCGGCGCGTCAAACCGGTCGCGGCGCGCAAGGCGCCTCAGCACCAGTTTCCGGGCGCGCGCATCCTGCTGGCAGAAGACAATGAAATAAACCAGGAAATCGCGGTCGAACTGCTTGCCCAAGTCGGTATCCAGGTCGACATAGCCAACACCGGGCGTGAGGCGGTAGCCATGCTGCACCAGGCCGGGCCGCACGCTTACGGCATGGTATTGATGGATCTGGAAATGCCGCATATGGACGGGCACGAAGCGACCATTGCGATTCGGGCGGACCAGCGCTTCGCCAAGTTGCCGATTGTGGCCATGACAGCGCATGCCGTCGCGACCGTTCGCGAGCGCTGCCTGAACGAAGGCATGCAAGAGTACGTTACCAAGCCCATCAACCCGGAGCAGTTGTATGCGACGGTTTCACGCTGGCTGCGGGTCGCGTCGACGGTAGTAGCGCGGCCGCCGGCGGCCGACGCTGAAAGTGCAGACCCTGTGCCGCTTCTGGCGGGCATCGACGCCGCCCTGGGCCTGTCACATGTAGCGGGCAACAGCGCGCTCTATCTAAAGCTGCTCGACCGCTTCCGCGAATCACAGCGCCTTGCGGTGGAGGACTTGCGTGAAGCCATCGGCAGCGGCGATCGCGCAATTGCCACGCGGCGTGCGCACACCCTGCGCAGCGTCGCTTCAAGCATTGGTGCGCGGCAAGTCCAGCATGCGGCGGAATCGCTCGAACGTTATCTTGAATACGAATTGGCCGCGAATCTAGCAGACCCGCTGCTGGTGCAATACCTGAGGCGCCTCGACCACGCGCTGTCTGGTGCGCTGGCAAGCCTCGATAGATATTTCGCCGACCTCAACGCGAATCCGGTCGGTACGGCGGCCTCTGCTGGCCACCTCTAAAGGCAAAACTAGCGCGCGTGCGCGCCGGGCATGTGAACGGCCTGGGCGACGAACACGACCTTTACGCAGGCATAGGCGGCTACGGCGCGTAAACCACGCCGGACGCCGGCAACACTTCCTGCAAAAAGCTTTCCTTGCGCCCGATGCCAGGCGCGGACGACTTGACCCTGACACTTGCAACGGCATCGAAAAAGGCGGGCTGATGGGCATAGGTTCGCTGCTGGTGGCCGACGCGACTGGTCGGAACAGACGTCTGCCAGGCAATATGGTTGTGCCGGTGGGCTTGTTGCGCCCGATTCTGGCCGAGCTGCAGCAGTCGGGCAGCAGCCTGAAAAGCCACCGCCCCCGGTTGGGGCTGACGTCCAGCGACCAGGGCAGGCACATCCAGATCGCACGCGTCAGCGAGGTCAGCCCGGCACGGCTGGCCGGACTGGAAATGGGCGACATGGTGCTGGCGGTGGATGGTGCCAAGGTCATCACGCTGGAAGCGCTTTACGAAAAGCTGTGGGACCGCTCCGCGCCTGATGCCGAAATCCAAACTCACGGTGCTGCAGCGCGCCGACGCCAACACCGTTGTGCTTAAAGCGCAGGACCGCAGGCTGACGCTAAAAAAACGTCGAACATCTGATTTTCTAGTTAAATCGGTCTGTAGCCTAATAACTGCGGGCGTAAGCAGCTATATTTTTTATAGCAGACAAGCTCACTATTCGGCTAGGCCTTGCGCCACCGTCGGGTAACGCAGCACCAGCTTGAGTTCCTTTTTCAGCCGCTGATTGTCAAGCCGGCGCGACTCGTCCATAAAGCTCAGCAGCATCAGCGGCAGTTGCTGCTGCGCCGTGCTGCGCGCCAGCCGCGCCGGCCGCGGCAACTGGTACAGGTCGGCGGCCAGGTCAAAGTAATCCCCCATCAACAGCTGCGAGTCGTCGCTGGCATGGGTGATGCGCTGCCGCTTGCCGCGCCACAGCGCCGCCAGACAAGCTCTGGCCAGATCGTCGGCGTGGATATGGTTGGTGTAGACATCGTCTTCGCGCCGCAGCACGGGCGTGCCGCGCAGCAGCCGGCCACGCGGCGTGCCGCCTTCGCGGTCGGACGCATAAATGCCGGGAATGCGCAGGATGTGCACTTGCGTGCCGCTGCTGCGCCCGAACAGCCGCAGCAGGCCTTCGGCATGCACGCGGCGCTGGGAACGCGGCGTGTTGGGATTGACGGGCTGCGTCTCGCGCACCCATGCGCCCTGGCAGTCGCCGTAGACACCACTGGTGGAGCCATAGACCAGAGAGCGCGGCGGGCTGCGCAAACGCAGCGCGCGCAGCAGCGCCAGCGTGCGTGGATCACTGCGCCAGTCCGGGTTGTCGCTGGGCGGCGGCGCCAGATGCACCACGCGTGTGGCCAGCCCGGCCAGGCGGCGCAAGCTGGCGCGGTCGTCCAGATTGCCCAGCAAAGGCGTAATGCCTTGCGCGCGCAGCGCCGGCAAGCGTTCGGCCGACGACGTGAGGGCGATCAGCTTGAGCCGCGGCGGCAGTTGGCGGGCAACGCGCATTCCGACATCGCCGCAACCGACGATCAAAACACGCTGGCGGCGAAAGCGCGATGGCAGGGCGCCAAGGGGGTTTAGGTTTGAGCGCAAAATTGGGGACCTGCTGGGAAAGCCAGCCAAGCCAATGGTCAGTAGGGTTAATGTCAGATCAACAGAACCCCAAGGATACCGAATATGAGCTTCAACGTGACCGTGCAACCAAGCGGCCGGGCTTTCATCGTCAACGCCGACGAAGCTCTGCTGGCGGCGGCGATTCGCCAGGGCATTGGCCTGCCCTACGGTTGCAAGGACGGCGCCTGCGGTTCCTGCAAGTGCAAGATGATCGAAGGCAGCGTGACGCATGGCCCGCACCAGCTTAAGGCCCTGTCGCCTGAGGAAGAGGCCAAGGGCTTCATCCTGACCTGCTGCGGTGTGGCGCACAGCAACATCGTCATCGAATCGCGTCAGGTCACCGACGAAAGCGCCTACCCGATCAAGAAAATGCCTTCGCGCGTCAGTAGCCTGGCGCGCGCCTCGCACGATGTGATGGTGCTGCGCCTGCAGTTGCCAGCCGGCGAGCCGTTCAAATACCACGCTGGCCAGTATGTGGAATTTTTGCTGCGTGACGGCGTGCGCCGCGCCTACTCAATGGGTAACGCACCGCATACCCAGGTTGAAACTCCGGGCATTGAACTGCACATTCGCCACATGGCGGGCGGCACCTTCACCGAGCAGGTGTTCGGCAGCATGAAAGAGAAAGATATCTTGCGCATAGAGGGGCCTTACGGCAGCTTTTTTCTGCGTGAAGACAGCAACAAACCCATGGTGCTGGTGGCTTCAGGCACCGGCTTTGCGCCCATCAAGGCGCTGATCGAGCACCTGCAGTTCAAAGGCATCACGCGCCCCGCCGTGCTGTACTGGGGCGGCCGCCGGCCGGCCGACTTGTACATGAATGAATGGGTACTGGCCAAAGTGGCCGAGATGCCTAGCCTGAGCTACGTCCCGGTTATCTCAAACGCCCTGCCCGAAGACAACTGGAGCGGCCGCACCGGTTTCGTCCACCAGGCCGTGTTGGAGGACTTGCCAGACTTGTCGGCCCACCAGGTCTACGCCTGCGGGGCGCCGATTGTGGTGGATTCGGCCAGAGCCGACTACAGCGCGCTGGCGGGCCTGCCGCCTGAAGAGTTTTACGCCGACTCGTTCACCACCGAGGCCGACAAGGCTGACCAGGCCGCCAAGGCGGCATGAGACGGCTTGTTGCGGCTTCCGGCCAAGGCAGGGAATTTCGTTAACAGCGGGCCGCCCGGCATTTTTTACACACCAGTCCTATGAAAACTCATCCAGGCAAACTCCCTACCCTGCGTCTCAAATTACTCGTTGTGAGCGCCTTGTTAATGGCTGGAGCCCTTACGCTAGCGCCGCCCGCCAGCGCGCAGAGCGCGACACCCTCCGGCAAGATCATGCGCATCATCGTGCCCTACGCGCCCGGCGGCCCGATTGACGTGACCGCGCGGCTGATGGCCGAACGCGTGAAAGACACGCTGGGCACCGTGATCATCGAAAACCGGCCCGGCGGCGGCGGCAACATCGGCGTGGACGCGCTGGCCAAAGCGCCGCCCGATGGGCTGACGCTAGGCATTGCGGCGGTGGCCACGCACGCCATCAACCCCTGGCTTTACAGCAAGATGCCCTACAACGCGGCCAGCGACTTTGCACCCATCACGCAAATGGTGCGCGTACCCAATGTGCTGGTGATGAACGCCGATACCGCGCGGCGGCTGAACATCAACAGCGTCGCTGACCTCATCAAATACGCCAAGGCCAACCCGGCCAAGCTCAACTACGCCAGCGGTGGCAACGGCAGTGCCGGCCACCTGGCCGGTGAACTCTTCAAGGCGCAGGCAGGCATTTTTGCGCTGCACATTCCCTACAACGGCGGCAACCCGGCGCAGCTGGCCTTGCTGAGCGGCCAAGTCGACTTCAACTTCGACAACCTCGCCACCGCATCCAGCAACATCAAGGCCGGCAAGCTCAAGGCGCTGGCTGTGACAACAGCCAGGCGCAGCGCCGCCCTGCCCGATGTGCCGGCCGTGGCGGAAACCCTCAAAGGTTTTGAGATTGACACCTGGTGGGGACTCGTCGCTCCGGCAGCGACACCGAAAGATGTGGTCGCCAAGCTGAGCGCGGCCTTTGTTGCCGCCCTCAATTCAGCCGAGGCCAAAACCCGCTTTGGCATGCTGATGGCCGAGCCGGTAGCCAGCACGCCCGAACAGTTCGGCGCGTTCATGAAAAGTGAACTGGCGAAGTATAAAAAAGTGGTGAAGACCTCAGGCGCCAGGGTGGACTGAGTTTATTGTCAATATAGGTCTCTAGCCCAATGAATACGTGCGTAAGTAGCTATATAATTGATAGCATTTTTTTCAGGGCTAATAGGCCCCGGGGACGCGATGACCCTGCGCGGTGGAGCAGCGTCATAGTCCTGACGAAGCACCCAGCCTAGCTCAATTCGCCGAGCTGAACTCGACCCTGGAGCAGACAGCGGTCGATGAAAAAACATAGAGCAGCAACGAAAAAGCCCTAGGATTTTTCAATCCTAGGGCTTGTCGTTTTGGTGCGGCTGGCAGGAATTGAACCCACGACCCCTTGGTTTGACCGTGCCCCTCAAAAACGTACTCCATAGCTGATGGTCAAATTCATCAACTGGAGAGATCGAGATGAGCAAGAGAAACGACGGACATGCGCGGGGCAAATACACCTTGGAGTTCAAGCT
>NZ_JABBPE010000013.1 GCF_012927455.1 Polaromonas sp.
GACACGCACCCAATTTTGGGGGCGATGGATTCAATGGCTGCCCACAGCGATGGGTATTCGCCACGGTGGTCCTGCACCATCCGTACTGCGCGTTCGCGCACTTCCGGGGAAAACTTGTTTGACTTCTTCATGGCTCAATCCTCTCAGAGATTGGAGCCTCCTCAAAATCCGGGGCGATTCAATCTGTGATGACTGATCCCATCCCAAGCCCTGCAATGCCTTCGCCTGCCGCCAATGGGCAAGTCACCAGAGAGCAGCTTTACGAAGAAGTGTGGCGAGAGCCGATGCTCAAAGTCGGCCAGCGCTATGGCATCTCGTCGAGCTTCCTGGCGCGCGTTTGCTCCGCTCTCAATGTTCCTCGGCCTCAGCGTGGGTACTGGGCAAAACTTGAGTTTGGCAAGGATCCTGGTAAGCCACCCCCGCTGCCTAAGGCTCGGGCGGAGGACAAGCTCGTCTGGAACCGTACCCACGACGCGGACATCGTTCGCCGGCCTTTGCCAGTTGCGCCAACCACTCCGCGCAAGTTGCGCAGTTCCGTGCTACTTTTGCGGTCTAAGGGGCACCCGCTGACTCGAACTCGAATGACTGCAAAGGGCACATGCCTGCCGTTCAAGGACAACCGATCCCGACCGCTCGCGCTGCAATGGGGCCGATCCACACCCTATTTAGGGTGTGTTTACGACTTTAATGACCTGCTTACGACTTTAATTGCTCGGAACAAAAGTATTCTTGGAAATTAAAGTCGTAAACAAGGGCCTAGCATTCATGCGGGTTGGCGGCGTACCAAATTTGCAACAAGCCAAGATGAAGTCGTAAACAACTTTGGCGGCACTCAAGTCGACTCAGTCCCAATAGCCAAGTCTAGGGCTATTGCCCTGCCAGGAACACGTCAAATTTATCCCGCCTAAGTGACTTTTCCACAGCAGCGACAACGGGCATTCACAAATGACTGCTATATGGAAAATTGAATTACAGAGATTGACTTCCGATTAAAAACTGACCCAGGTGTTTTTTAGTTGTTGGGTTTTCAGGCCTTGCAGAACTCGGACGTCCGCGGTGGAGATGATTGCAGCGCCAGGACCTTTTTCAGAAGCCCACGGCCTGACCATCGCGGCGCGAATCGGAGGCGGCAATGTAGCCATCAGCGGTCTTATAAATCATTTGGGCGGCGCCGAATTCCATGCTGTCACGCGGGGCAACCACAACCCGATGCCCACGCTCGCGCAACGCATCCACCACATCGGCAGGCAAATGCGCTTCGAGGTTAAGCACCGGACCGGGTTCGACCCGAAAGCGCGGCGAATCGCTCATCGCCTGAGGGTTTTGACCGAAGGCGGCGAGGCGAATCATCATCTGCACATGCCCCTGGGCCTGCATTGAGCCGCCCATCACGCCCATTGCCATTACCGGTGCACCATTGCGGGTGACGAAGCCGGGAATGATGGTGTGCATCGGTTTCTTGTTCGGTGCCACGCAATTGGCGTGACCCGGCTTCAGGTTAAAGCCCTCGCCTCGATTGTGCAGACTGATGCCGGTGCCCGGAACAACCAGGCCGGAACCGAACCCGCGATAGTTCGATTGAATATAGGACACCATCGTGCCGGAGGCGTCGGCGCTCGCAAGGTAGACGGTCCCGCCATTCGTGGGCAGGCCAGCGCTCGGCGTAGCGGCTTGGTTCATATCGATCATCGCGGCGCGCTTGGCGAGGTAGGAGAGGTCGAGCAGGGCCGCCGGTGACAGCTGCATGCTCGCCGGGTCGGCGACGTGACGATGCAAATCGGCGAACGCCAGCTTCAGGGCTTCGACGCTGACGTGATAAAAATCGGCGCTGTCACGGCCCATCGCTTCGAGGTCGAAACGATCAAGTATGCCCAGGCCAATGAGCGCGGCCAATCCTTGGCCGCTCGGCGGAATTTCATGCAAGGTGTAGCCGCGGAAATTCTGCTGGATCGGCGTCACCCATTCGGCCTCATGCGCCGCCAGATCGGCAGCGCGTAGCGCGCCGCCGGTCTGGCTGGAAAAATGCGCGATGCGCTCGGCCAGTGCGCCGCGGTAAAAGCTTTCTCCATCGCTTTCGGCGATCGCTCGCAGGGTTGCCGCCTGCTCCGGAAAACTCCAGTGCTCGCCGGCCCGCGGCGCTCGGCCGTCGCACGTGAAGGCTTCGCGAAAGCCCGGTTTGTCGATCAAAACGGGGACTTGCGCAGCCCACTGGCGCGCAATTTGCGGAGAGACCATGAAACCGCCTTCTGCATAGCCGATCGCAGATTCGAACAGCCGCGCGAACGGCAGTTTTCCGAAGCGCTTCGACAGGGCCTTCCAGCCGGCGACCTGGCCGGGTACGGTGACCGTGTCCCACCCGGTTGACGGCATCGTGTCGCGACCCTTGAAATACTCGGGCGTCCATGCCGCGGGCGAGCGACCGCTCGAGTTCAATCCATACAGCTGCCCCTCATGCCAGACCAGGGCGAACATGTCGCCGCCAATCCCGTTCATCACCGGCTCGACCACTGTCAAGGCAATTGCGGTGGCGATCGCGCTGTCGATGGCGTTGCCGCCTTCGTAAAGCATGCGTAGCCCGGCTTGTGCGGCCAGCGGCTGGCTGGCGCTGACTGCGTTGGCCGCTAGCAGCGGCATTTTTTGCGATGGATAGGGAAAGGTCCAGTCGAAAGGTAGCATTGGGGAGATCCGGGTCAATGTTGATCAAAATTTATTGCAAGGCCACGCCGGACTGCTTCACCAGTTTTTCGGTGCGCGGAATTTCTGTCTTCACCATTGCCGCAAAGTCGGCAGGGTTGGCAAAGCGCGCCTCTGCGCCGGTGCGCATCAGTTTTTCGCGAAACGCCGGGTCTTTCAGCAAACGTTCAATCGAGGTGTTCAACTTAGCCACGACTTGTGGCGGTGTACCGCCGGTCGCTACGATGCCATACCACGGTGCAATGTCGAATCCCGGATAGCCTTGTTCGGCGATGGTCGGGATCTCAGGTGCCATGCTGGAGCGTTTCGCATTGGACATGCCGAGCGCGCGCACTTTGCCTTCCTTGACGAAAGGCAGCCCGGTCATGATGGTGTCGAAGTACATCGACACCTGGCCGCCCAGCAGCGCCGGAATTGCTTCACCCGCACCTTTGTAGGGCACATGCACGATATCGATGTTAGCCATCGACTTGAGCATCTCGCCCGCAATGTGCGAGGTGGTGCCGGTGCCGAACGATGCATAGGTCAGCTTGCCTGGATTGGCCTTCGCATACACGATCATCTCGGTGAGCGTCTTGAACGGCATCGACGGGTGCGACAGCAGGATGTTAGGCGTAATGGCAACCACCGATACCTTCTCGAAGGCATCTGGGTCGTAGCTCAGCTTCTTATACAAAAAGCGGTTCGTGACCATCGATGCGGGTCCCGACATCAGGAGCGTGTAGCCATCGCCCGGCGCCCGTGCGGCGGCGTCGCTGCCGATCATGGCGGCAGCGCCCGGACGATTCTCGACTATGAAGGGCTGTCCATATTCGCTTGCCAGCGCTTGGCCGAACTGACGCGTGATTAAGTCGGTGGCCGAACCGGCCTGAAAGGGAACGATGATCCTGACGGCATGATCGGGCCAGTCGCCCGCTGTCTGAGCGCCCACCAGGGAAGCAAACAAAAGTGCGCCGGCGGCGACGCTGGCTTTTAGCAAACGGATAAGCATGGTTATTGCCTTTTTAAAGTGAGATCAACGTGAGCCGATTTGATCGCTCAAACCGTGCGCAAGATGGAAATAAGAGTCAAACTCTTAGCCGTTTCATTCATGCAGGCCCCCTACTTTTGGATATTAATCAGGTTCATTGCTTCTCGCCGTCGTGTGGTGCCAATGGTGGCAATGCAGATACGGGTGGCCTCGAGTGGCGTCCACAGCCAGCGAGTGGGCCCGCTGCAGCGAGGTTTCAAGGGGTTCGCTCTCGTACACAAACTGCGCTCGATCTTCCCAGATTTGCATGGCAATACGATCGGCCACCGCTTGCGCTGCCCTTGCGCCCCTTTCCGTGACCTCACTCGTTACCACAACGCTGACACAGGGCGCCTCGATGTCGGCCAGCGAAAAGCCGGCAAACACAGTCACGGCGGGCAACCCATCGTGCTCGGCGGCCTGAGCGGCCTCGACCGCGCGTTTCATGGCGCCTTCCAGCGTGGTGCTGCGAAGACTGTGGCTCATCAAAGGCAATTGATGCCAGCGCACCGTGTACTCGCCCCGACCCTCGAGCATGGCCAGAAGCAGTCGGGCGGCATGCTCTCCGGTTTCGTACATATCCACATGCGGATAGGTCTTGAACCCTACCATCACGTCGGCGTGCTCCACCATCTGTTGCGTGATGTTGCCGTGCAGGTCCAGCGCCACGCCGATGGGCACACCCGGCGCGGCGGCGCGCAGGCGAACCAGCAGGTCGCCTTCGCCGTCCGCGCTGTTCTCGGCCACCATGGCGCCGTGCAGGTCCAGCAAGATGGCATCGCAGCCAACGGCGGCCTCAACGATCCGGTTTGTTAGCGCATCGTACGCAGCAGCATGCACCGGTCCACTGGGGTTGGCCATTGCCGACACCGGGGTGACGAGCGTGGCACCCTCGCGTTCGGCGAGATCGATGAACGCCGCCATGGCGGTGCGCATGCCTTTGTTGTCGCGGTAGGCTTCCTCGCCGTAACGGGGTGCGAAGGCTTCCAGCGGTGTGGGCACCGGTGAGAAGGTGTTGGTCTCGTGGTTCAGTCGCGCAATCAGTATCTTCATGCCGTCACCCCGGCGCTGCGCAACATGGCCAGCAGCAAGACGTTGCATCCGGCCTCCAGATGTTCGGGCCGGGCGTCCTCGATCTCGTTGTGGCTAATGCCGTCGGCGCAGGGCACGAACACCATGGCAGTGGGCGCCAAGCGCGCGAGGTATACGGCATCGTGGCCGGCACCGCTGATCACGTCCATTGCGCTGTAGCCGAGTTCGGCGGCAGTGCTGCGGATGCCATCCACCAGTTTCGGTGCGAACAGCTGAGGCGAAAAATAAACAACTTCCTGTACGCCTATGGTGAGCCCGCGCGCCAGCGAGACGCGCTCACAGGCCAGACGCAAGGCGGCGTCCATATCCAGCAGCATGGCGCCGTCGGCAGCTCGTAGGTCAACGCTCATGCGGACGCGGCCGGGAATCACGTTGCGCGAATTGGGAAAGACCTCAAGCGAGCCCACGGTGGCACGTGCATGCGGTGCGCGCTCCAGCGCGATGGAGTTGACCTCGGCGACCAATTCGCTTGCGGCCAGCAGGGCGTCTCGTCGCAATGCCATCGGCGTGGGGCCTGCGTGGGCTTCCATACCCTGCACCTCCACGTCGTACCAGCGCTGGCCTAACGCGCCCAGGACCACGCCGATCACGCGATCATTGGCCTCGAGCACCGGGCCTTGCTCGATGTGGGCTTCGAAATAGGCGCCAACCGGAAGCGCAGGGCTCTCAGCTCCGCCATAGCCGATAGCAGCCAGTGCCTCGCCCACACTCACGCCCTGCGCATCGCGCTGCGCCAATGCATGCTCAAGCGTGAATGCGCCTACGAACACGCCTGATCCCATCATGACCGGCACGAAGCGCGAGCCTTCCTCGTTGGTCCACACCACCACCTCGAGCGGGGCTTCGGTTTCGATGCCGGCCTCGTTGAGGCTGCGCACCACTTCCAGGCCAGCAAGAACGCCGTAGTTGCCGTCGAACTTGCCGCCCGTGGGCTGGGTATCTATGTGACTGCCGGTCATGACAGGCGGCAGATCGTTGTCGCGGCCGGCGCGGCGCGCAAAGATATTGCCGATCGCATCGACTCGTACACTGCAGCCCGCTTCGCGGGCCCATTGCACGAACAGGTCGCGCCCCCGGCCGTCGAGTTCTGTGAGTGCCAGTCGGCACACGCCGCCCTTTTGTGTGGCTCCGATCTGCGCAAGGTCCATCAAGGATTTCCACAGCCTTGCGCCGTTGACGCGAAGTGACGTTAAGTGAGTAGGATTAGTTGTTGCAATTGCCATATTCATACGAATTCGTAGAGTGAAATAGTTAGACCAGCCCCACACCAAGATAGCGGTCCTTGATGGCCTCATCTGCAAGGAATACTGCATTCTCAGCGCTGTAAACGACAGCACCCTGCTCGATGATGCAGTGCCGATCGGCCAGTTGGGTGCAGACTTCAAGGTTTTGCTCCACCAGTAGGATGGCTACGCCAGTTGCCTTTATGGTCTTGAGCTGTGCCACGATTTCTTCAACGATCACGGGTGCCAGGCCTTCAACAGGCTCGTCCAACATCAGCAGCTTGGGGTCGTTCATCAGGGCGCGCCCGATTGCCAGCATTTGCTGTTCGCTAAAAGCGTTGCTCGGGTATGGCTTGCATTGTCAATCCAGCGTCAGACCGACCTCACGGGTCAGTGTCCTATAGCTGGCCCAAGTTCGAGCTATAAATTGTTGAAGCGCAACGCCAGTTAGCGGGATATCGTCAGCACCGAGCTGGTCACGTACCGCCTTGACTTTCGCAGAATCAGTCACAGATTCGTGAATCAACCGCGCGATTCGGTCAATGACCTCAGCCGGCGTTCCAGCAGGTCCCAGCAGCATGTTGCACTCGGCCAGATCTTCGAAAGCCGGCCCCTTGAATCCAGCATCAATCCAAGTGGGTATACCGGGAAGTTTGCTTGAGCGATTTCCCACGATGATCACAATGGGGCGTACCGAGCCTTTATCGATGCCCGCGCCCATACCTGCCAGCGAGCCCGCACCGACTTCGATCTGTCCTCCGTATAGATCCATCAGCATCGCCCCTGTTCCTTTGTAATTGACAACTGTCAATTGCGCACCGGTTTGTTTGGCTAGTTTGGTTAGCATCAGTTGCCAGCCTGACCCGATAGCGTAGTTGCCAACAGAGACCGGTCGTTTGCGGGCGAGGGCAATCAATTCCGTGAGGTTGTTGACCGGAAGATCTTTGTTAACGACCGCTACGACCGGGCCTACACCGATTGAACCGATGGGCACCAGATCTTTGGAGGTATCAATCGGCGGCTTCTTCAATAGCACCGGTGCCTGCGCCAATTGACTGTGCAATGTCAGCAGGAAGGTGTGTCCGTCCGGCGCTGATCGTGCAACAGCTTCCGCTGCGATCATGCCCAAGCCACCAGGCTTGTTTTCGACCACAACGGGAACCCCGAGCTTCGAGGAAAAATATTCGGCAAACGCGCGGGCGGTTGCATCATTGGATGACCCTGGCGCTTGCGCAGCAATAATCCTGATCGGTTTGGATGGCCACGCCTGAGCCCGCGCCGTGATTGGGAACAGGCTGACCGCGAGCACCCCAGATCCGGCTACAAGCAGCTGTCGCCGCTGTCCGTTGATTTCCAACAACTGTGAAACAATTTTCTTGGCCATGCTGTCTCCTTAATTTCCCTGATTAAACTTTTCTCTGCAAGCCTGAGTCGGCGGGTCGATAAAAGCGCTTCCTGAAAGTAAATAGCAGCAGTGCGGCCCCCAGGGCCAGCAGAGCCTGCATGCCAAAGGCCATGGTGAATCCGCCTCGGCTGGAAACGATCAGGCCAAACACAGGCGCGCCCACGATGACCCCCAGGAAGGTGCAGGCCAGCGTCCCCGAGGTCGCCTTGCCGACAGCCCCTAGCGGGGCTTGGCGGGCCACCTCGGCAAGATAAACGCCATTCCAGCCGCTCGCGCTTGCCCCAAAAACAATCATCAGGCCGGCCAGTACCAAGTCTGACGGTACCGTAGGCCACAGGACCAAGCTACCGGTCGCCAACGCGGCCAGCGAGATCACCAGCGACAACAGCGCCAGCATGTTCACCGGCCGGATAACGTGGTCGCTGACGTAGCCCCAGACAATGCGCCCCATGACTCCGCCCAACTGCGACAGGGCCAGGACAGAGCCGGCAGCGAGCGCAGTCATCGCCAGCCCCGTCGTGAGGAAGCTCACCAGGTAGGCGGTGAACGAAATCTGGATTCCAGAAAGCACGAAGGAAACCGCCGCCAGCGACCGCAGTCCCTTGTGCCTGAAGATCACCGCCAGCGGCTCCAGCAGTTGCCGCAGAAGAAAACCCATGGACAGGCCGATGGGCGGGGCCGCACCGTTGCGCGAAGAGGTTTGCGCATCCAGCCCGGCCTGGATGGTGCACGCGCTCGCCGCCACCGCCGCGCAGGCCAGTGCCAGGATGAGCAGGGTCCAGATCCACCCCGTTGCCAGCGCCAACGGCGGAATGCAAAAGCCGCTCAGGGCCACACCAACAGGCACACCGGTCTGCTTGATTGAAAACACCAGGTTAAGCCGCCGCGCGGGGGTGGTCTGGATCAGCACATGGGAACTTGCAGGTGTGATAGGCCCGTAGCCCATGCCGATTAGCACAGCCGCCAGCAGCAGCGCGCCAGGGCATAGGGCCGCCAGCGTCAGGCCCGCAGCTGACAGCAACAACGCGCACTGGCTGGTCCGGATGGCGCCCCAGCGCTCCACCAGGGGCCCTGCAGCCAGGCTACCGACCATGGCACCTGCATAAGCGCACAACAGGTATAGTCCGATGCCCGATGCACTCAACCGCGGCAGGCCTGGCTCAACCGGTATCAAAACCGGCACGGCCATCAGGCTCAAGGCGCTGAACGCCTGAATCAGCAGTGTGACCAGCAGTGGCACAAAAGTGTTCATCCAAACAACTGGCGCAGACTGGCGAGCCTCTGGAGCTGGGCGATGCGCCCGTAGAGCCCGGCGTCCGCGCCGGGCCGGGCGCCCGTGGTCGACGCGCCTGCTGCAATGCAGTCCATGAACTTCTGGCGCAAGTCTGCGGCGTTCAGCGGAAGCTTGGCATTGCCAAGCGCAAAGCGAATATCTCCGGAGTCGAAGGACCGTCCATCGATCAGATCGATGACCACGCGATCCGCATACGAAAACGCCGGGTCGATGGGACAGGGGCGCTCTGTGATGTCCACCGTCACCTTGTCCAGCAAGCCACGTACATCGTCACGGGCCACGAAATTGGCGCTGAGTTGCGCCAGCCCCACTTGGCGCGCCACCAGTGCTGCCGCTACAGCAAACTCCACGCTGAACTTGGCCTCAAGAGCGGTTTGCGGCCTGTGGTTGCGCAGCATGGACGCCTGGGCAGCGCCTATGGTCACGCGCACACCGCCGACCTGTGCGGGTTGCAGGTTTTCGCGCTCGGCAATGGTCAGCACGCCGTCGATGACGCGGTGACCGGAATAGCAGACCGGGTAGCGCTTGATCGACAGGCCGGTCTCCATGATCCGCAGCGTCTTGCCCAGTCCAGCGGCGGGCCGGGTTCGGTCTACCCGGCCGGCCGGCGACAGTGCGTTGAGATACCCCGCGGGATGCTCAAACACGTCGGATGCTGAACTCAGGCCGAGCATGGATAGGCGCACGGCCTCGATGGCGCATGCGGCAGCGCGTCCTGCATGCAGCGGTTTGGTCATGGTGCCAAAATTGGCCACCAGCCCGCTGGCCATGCTGGCCGCAATCGCCAGCGCCTGCCGGGCCTGCGCCTCGGGCAGGCGGTGCAGGTAGGCTATTGAAGCCGCCGCGGCCACCGTGCCAAACACACCCGTGGGATGCCAGCCCTTCAAGTGGTATTGGTCGGGCTCCCTGGAAAACAATTCGGCCCATACCTCGTAGCCCACCACATAGGCACGCAGGGCTTCGAGGCCTGAAACGTCGAGCAGATGGCCTTCGGCCAGGATGGCCGGCACCAGCACCGTGCTCGTGTGGGCCGATAAGGCCACGTCGTCGTAGTCGAGTGCGTGAGCGGCCACGCCATTGACGCAGGCCGCCTGGGCGGCAGGCAACATAATTCCGGCAAAGGGTACGGGTGCCTCGGCAGGGGACTGGTTGGAGCCCACATGCGCCAACATGATGCGCACCACCGGCTCATCGCAACCAGCCATCATGGTCGCTATGGTGTCAATGAAGCCGGTCCTGGCAACGTCGCAAGCGGCCTCTTCGTCATCAAAAGCGGGGTGGGCAACATACGCTGCCAGTTCCTGGGTCAAGCCAATCATGCGGGGCCTTCTAAGGTCAGATGCGGGTCAAAACGAGCGCGGCATGCCCAGCATGTGCTCGGCGATATAGGAAAGCACCAGGTTGGTCGAAATCGGCGCGATCTGGAACAGGCGCGTTTCGCGCCATTTGCGCTCGACGTCATATTCGCGCGCATAACCGAAGCCGCCGTGGCTCTGCAGGCAGGCTTCGGCTGCGTGCCAGGCCGCCTCCGACGCCAGCAGCTTGCCCATGTTGGCGTCGTCGCCACAGGGCAGTCCGGCTGCGAAACACGCTGCTGCCCGCCGAAGAACAAGATCGGCTGCCTCAATTTCGGCATGAGCCCGCGCTACCGGGAACTGCACCGCCTGGTTCTGGCCGATCGGCCGGTCGAAAACGCGACGCTCATTGACATAAGCAATTGATGTCTTGGTGAACCAGCGACCGTCGCCGATCGCCTCGGCTGACACCAGGATGCGTTCGGCGTTCATGCCGTCAAGGATGTACTTGAAGCCCTTGCCCTCCTCGCCGATAAGGCAGTCGGCAGGAATCCGCAAATTGTCGAAGAAGACTTCGGTAGTATTGTGGTTGATCATCGCCTTGAGCGGCCGGATCTCCAGGCCCTTGCCGAGCGATTCCCGGATATCGAGCAGGAAAACCGAGAGCCCCTCGCTCTTCTTTTTCACCTGATCGAGCGGCATGGTGCGCGCAAGCAGCAGCATCAGGTCCGAGTGCAGGGCGCGCGATGTCCAAACCTTCTGGCCATTGATCACATAGCTGTCGCCGTCGCGCACGGCGCGGGTCTTGAGCTTGGTCGTGTCGCTGCCCGTGCTGGGCTCAGTCACCGCGAAGGCCTGAAGGCGCAGCTTGCCGCTGGCGATCTGCGGGAGGTAGCGCTGCTTTTGCGCGTCGCTGCCGTGGCGCAGCACCGTTCCCATGGTGTACATCTGGGCATGGCAGGCCCCCGCGTTGCAGCCCGACGCATGAATCTCCTCAAGGATCACCGCCGCCGCGCGCAGCGGCATGCCACTGCCGCCATAGGCCTCGGGAATCAGGGCGCCCAGGTAGCCGGCATCGGTCAGCGCCTTCACGAACTCGGTCGGATAGGCCTCTGCTTCCTCAAGCTTGCGCCAGTACGAGCCTGGAAAATCAGCACAGACCCGGCGCACGCTTTCACGAATTTCCGGGTAGTCCTCGCCGACCTCAATGCTGAGGGCTGCTGTCTTGTGTTCCATTTGAGATCCGTTGGTTCAATTGGTTAAGCGGGTTGGCGAACTGCAGCGGGCACATAACCTTGAGGCAGACCGGCGCGAGCTAGCGCCCCCTGCATTGCTATGTCGGGCAGGGCCTGCGCCACCAGCGTGCGCACCGCGACAAGTTTTTGCAAGTCCACGCCGGTGTCATAGCCCATAGAGTCGAGCATGAAACACAGGTCTTCCATGACGACGTTGCCGCTGGCACCCGGTGCAAAGGGGCAGCCGCCCAGGCCCGCCAGTGACGCGTCGAACATCGTGATGCCGCAATCGAGTGCCGCGCAGACGTTGGCCAGCCCGGTACCGCGGGTGTCGTGAAAATGCGCAGCCACCGGCAGGCTGCCGACCTCGGCCAGCATGGCCTTGAACACGGCGCGCACCTGGTTCGGATCGGCATAACCGACGGTGTCGGCAACCACCAGTTCCTGGGCACCCGCCTCGGCCAGCTGCACCGCGTACTTCACGACCTGCGACACGGCGATGCGGCCCTCATATGAGCAGCCCAATGCGGTCGACAAGCCGCCACAGATGACCGGTCGTGCGTTGACGGGTTGGCTACGGATCAGGGCGACGATTTCGCGGAAATCGGCCACCGACTCTGCGGGCGGACGCCGCACGTTCTTCATGTTGTGCGTGTGGCTGACCGACATCACGAAATTGAGCTTGTGCACGCCGAGCTCGATGCCACGCTGCGCCCCGCGCAGGTTGGGAATTAACGCGGTCACTGTCAGGCCTGGAATGCACAGCGCGCCTTCAGTGACCGGTGCCGCGTCGGCGAATTGCGGGATCAGTTTCGGCGGCACATAGGACGTGACCTCGATTTCAAAAATTCCGGCGCCGGCTTCCGCCACTATCCAGGCCAGCTTGTCCCGCGTCTGCATGAACGTGGGGTGAATTTGCAGGCCATCGCGCAGGCCTACTTCGCGCAATGTGATTTTTTGACGCATATTTGTTGTTTGATTAGATTATTTTTAGGCGTCAGCGGCCTTTGAAAACCGGTTTGCGTTTTTCATTGAAAGCCTTCACGCCTTCGATCCGGTCCTCGGTGCCGACCAGATGGTTGTAGGCTTCAATCTCGAATCTGAAGGCCGTGCGCAACTCCATCTGTCCGCCGTAGCGAATGGATTTTTTGACCTGGTGCACCGACATTGGCGCGTTGCCTGCAATCGTTGCGGCGGTCTCCAGCGCCCTGGCGAGGACATCTGCCGGCTCGTGCACCTGGTTGACCAGTCCCCAGTCACAGGCCTGCTGCGCATCGAAGGGCCGGCCTGTCATGATGAGCTCTTTGGCCCTGCGATCGCCGATGGCGCGCGGCAGATTCTGCGTGCCTCCGGCGCCCGGCATGATGCCCAGGGTGACCTCGGTTAGCGCGAAACGGGCGGCACTGCTGGCATAGATAAAGTCGCAGCACAAGGCCATCTCGAGGCCACCCGCGTAGGCGTGGCCGTTGACTGCGGCAATGACCGGTGTTGGCAAGTCGACCAGCGTCCAGTATTGGCGCTCGAACAGCTCGTGCTGGCGCTGCCACTGCGGCTTGGACATGCCGTTGCGCTCCTTCAGGTCGCCGCCGGCGCAAAATATTTTTTCACCGGCACCCGTCAGCACGATGCAACGGACCTCGCCCGGGTCTTCCGTGAGGCCGGCCCACAAATCCAGCAGGTCGCGGCCCATTTGCGTGTTCAGGGCATTGCCGACCTGCGGCCGGTTCAGCGTGACTTTCAATACATGCGGGCTCACCATCTCGGTGGTGACGGTCTCGTAAGTGCGAAAAAGTGTCATTCCTTACTCCTCAGGCCAAGTAGTGCGCTGTGCTCACCCAGTTGGGGCGGCGCTGACAGGGGATGGGGCCGCTGCCCGTCGAAACTGAGCGGCAGGCCGATGAACTTCATGCCGGTGCCGGGCACATCTTGCACCAGGTCGAGGGCGCGAGTTTGGGGGTGCGCGAGCATCTGCGCCAAGTCGTTGACGGGCGAACAAGGTACACCTGCTGCTTCCAGGCAGTCGATCCAGTGCGCCGTGGTCTGTTGCGCCAAGATGGTGTCGATCATGGTGTAGAGCTCACTCTGGTGCGCCACCCGGCTCGGGTTATCGATGAAGCGGGGGTCGCCCTGCCATTCTGACCGCCCTAGTGCCCCGGCCAAGGCCCGAAATAGCGCATCGCTGCCTGCCGCCACGACGATCTCGCCGTCGCGCGTGGCGTAAGCCTTGTACGGCACGATGCCCGGCGATCCGGAGCCCTGCTTGCCGGCCAGCTGCCCGGAGGCCATGTACTGGGCAGCCAGCAGCGATACCCAGCAGCCGGCCGTTTCAAAAAGCGAGACATCGACAACGCGCCCCTGGCCCGAGGCATAGCGCTCATACAAGGCAGTCAGTATGCCGATGACTGCCCACATGCCCGTTCCCATATCGACGATGGAGGCGCCCACCCGCACCGAAGGACGCCCGGGCTCACCGGTCGTGCTCATGATGCCGCCAAAGGCCTGCATCAGCGGGTCATAACCGGGCCGGTCCTTCAGCGGCCCCTCGCGTCCGAAAGCCCCGAGGTTGCAGTAAATCAGGGAGGGTTTAAGCCGTAGCAGGCTGGCGCCATCAAGCCCGAGTTTTTCGACATGGCCCGGCCGCAGGTTTTGGATCACGATGTCGGCTCTGTCGCAGATCAGCTGCTTTAGCGCGGCTAGCTGCTCGGCATCGCGCAGTTCGCAGACGACCGACTGCTTGTTGCGGTTGAGCGCCTGGAAGAACGCGGAAGCGCCTTCCCAGAACGGCGGACCCCACCTGCGGGCGTCGTCGCCGTCTGCCTTCTCGATCTTGATGACCTGTGCTCCGAGCTCGCCGAGAATCTGGCCGGCAAAAGGAGCGGCGACGCTGTGCCCCAGTTCCACCACCACCAGACCGGCGAAGGGATTTGGGGGCACACCATCGTGGGCTTGTGCGTCAGACATGCTGGTTTATCCAATGAGTTGGAGTTGAGGGCTTGGGCTGAATGGTCTCATAGAATCTTATTTCTAATGTACGGACAAACCATTATTCACCAATGAATCATTTGTACGTATAAAGTAAATATAAATGACAAGCCCCAACCCATCTTCATCGCCCATTCCCCAGCGCCGTGCAACTCGCAGGACCGATGCACCGCCGCGCTATGTCTGGCTGCACCAGTGTTTGCTCACCGACATCAGCAGCGGGAAGTACCCCGTCGGCAGCCTCCTGCCCACGGAAGAGCAACTCGGCAAGATCTATGGTGTGAGCCGCCACACGGTGCGCGAGGCCACGCGCAAGCTCGTCGACAGCGGCCTGATCACGCGCCACCCGAGCATAGGAACCGTGGTGCGCGCCATCAAGCCCGCCGCGCCCTATGTTTCGGCTCTGGGCTCGCTCAAGGAGCTCATGGACTACACCAACACGACCCGGCTGGAGGTGCTCGGTGAGACCCGGGTCAAGGCCGATGAACTGATGGCCCGGGACCTGCGCTGCGAAGTCGGCTCGGAGTGGATTGAGCTGCAGACCAAGCGCCATCTGGCGGGACAGGACGCCCCTATTTCCTTCACGAAGGTGTATTTGCGACCGGAGTTCGCCGGCATCAGGGCACACCTGCATGGCGATCACATGAGTATTTACGCCCTGCTGCACAAGCTGTACGACCAGGAAGTGGAGTCGGTGCTGCAGCAGATCGAGGCCACCCTGATGCCTGCCGAAGCGGCCAGGCTGCTGCAGCTGAAGGCCGGCAGTCCGGCGCTGCGCATGCTGCGCTGCTACTTTGACAAGAGCGGACGCCTACTGAGCGCGTCGGCCAACCACTACATCGCGGACCGCTTCCAGCTCGTCACGTCCTGGAACAAGGCGACGCCGAAGTCTTTCGACTGAGCCCCATACGTTCACTTTACCCACCCACGGAGACAAACCATGAAAAAAATCCTTGCAAGCTTCCTTCTTTGTCTGATAGCGGGCTGGGCTGCCGCTCAGGGCGCCTACCCGAATCGGGCGGTCCGCGTCATCGTGCCGTTTCCGGCAGGCCAGACCACGGACGTCGTGGCCCGCCTGCTGTCACAGCAATTCACCGAATCACTCGGACAAAGCTTTTACGTCGATAACAAGGCCGGCGCCGGCGCCATCATCGGCACCGAGCAGGCCAAGAACGCAGTGCCCGATGGGTACACCCTGCTTATGGCGTCCAGCGGACCGCTGGCCATTAACCCGTCGCTGTATTCAAAGCTGCCCTATGACACGCTCAAGGACTTCCAGCCCATCGGCATGATCGTGGTGGTGCCCCAGTTCCTGGTCGTCAACAAAGATTTCCCGGCCAACAACCTCAAAGAACTGATTGCCTATGTCAAGCAGAATCCGGGCAAGGTCAACTTCGGCTCCGGAGGAAGCGGCCTGACCAACCACCTGACCATGGAACTGCTCAAGGCCAGCACCGGCATCCAGATCACCCATGTGCCGTACAAGGGCGCGGCCGCCGCACTGACCGCGCTGATCGGCGGCGAGATCAGCATGATGTTTGAGTCAGGCCCGGCCGTCATTCCGCATGTCAAGAGCGGCAAGCTTAAAGTGTTTGCGGTCGGCAGCCAGCGCCGGTCACTGGCCTTGCCTGATGTGCTCACGGTGGCTGAGGCCGGTGTGCCGGGCTTCAACGCCCAAAGCTGGGCTGCGTTCCTTGCACCGGCGGGCACACCCAAGCCCGTCATCCAAAAATTGAATGCCGAGCTCCACGCGGCACTCTCAAAACCCGCCATCAGGGAACGCTTGCTCGGCATGGGGGCAGAACCGCTGGAATACACCCCTGAACAGACCGCAGCCTACTTCAGGGGCGAACTCGAGAATTGGGCCGTCGCCGTCAAGGCCTCGGGCGCGCGCGCCGACTGAAGGGTTCTGGCGCACTGAACCACCCCGTGTTTTGAGGAAGCTTCAACCTTTGAGTAGAGTTGGACAGTCAAAATTGGCAGCCTTGGTCAAATCGTCGCAACAATCTCATCCACTGCCGCGCAGGCAGCTCAGAAATAAGAAATCAGTG
The DNA here is from genome assembly GCF_012927455.1 of Polaromonas sp. GTDB lineage: Bacteria > Pseudomonadota > Gammaproteobacteria > Burkholderiales > Burkholderiaceae_C > Polaromonas. The sequence continues at coordinate 16,281 of NZ_JABBPE010000013.1, forward strand.
TGCAAATAGCACATCGGTGCAAACCTAGCTTTTTGGGAGCAAGGTGACTTCATGAGGTCAAGTTCAAGATCAATGCGATATAACCCTTAAAAGCTAGGTAATCGAAAACTCTCCTGCAAACAGTATCAGTTCACAAGAAAGACGATTGCAACGAACGCCGAATGCGGCCACTTGCTGCGCATCACGCAATACGATTTGGAGTGGGCTGTCCCATTCCGAATGCTGTGAGTCCGTGCACGACAATGGCTCCCATGGCTTGTCGGGCTTCCAAGGTCGAACTACCGATGTGCGGGAGCATGAACACATTGGGCAGTGTCGAATAGCCCGGAAAAATATTCGGCTCATTGTTAAACACATCAAGCCCGGCGGCCGCGATGCGACCGGACGCCAGCGCACTGACCAGATCTTCATCGACCACGACGGCGCCGCGCCCGATGTTTGCCACGATCGCTCCCTTCGGCAACATGCCGATGGTGCGGGCGTTCAGGAAGCCCGTCGTCTCAGGCGTCGCCGGGCACGCCAGAATCAAGAACTGTGACACAGCGAGCAGCGACTCGGGCGATCCGTGATACGTCGCCCCCTGCTCCTGATCGGGAGGTAGTCGCAATCGATTCGTATAGTGGATATTCATATCAAAGCCGCGCGCACGCTTCGCGATCTCCCGGCCGATGCGACCCATCCCGAAAATTCCCAGCACCTTCCCCGAGAGACTTGTGCCATTGAGCTGAGTGGGCGTCCAACCGTTCCAGTTGCCGCTTCGCAACAAATCTACACTCTCAGTGACCCGTCTGGCCGCGCCGAGCAGAAGCAACATGCCTACCTCCGCGCACGCGGTAGAAAGGACGTCGGGCGTGCTGAAAACTGCAATGCCTCTAGCGCGTGCAGACTGCAGGTCGATGTGATCATGACCAACCGAGTAAGTCGCAATCGCGCGGATAGTGTCCGGCAAACCGGCAATCAGCGCGGCATCGAGCCGATCTTGCGTGGCAGACACCAGCAGCAGTAAATGCCCTTGCACGAGGTCAAAAGCCACACCCGGCTGCAGCCGGAACCCGGACGGTGCGTAGCTAACATTAAAGGATGCTTCGAGAATACGGCGGACTTCCGTCGGAAGATCGAAAGTGACAAAAAGCGACTGCTTCATAACCAGCTAGCCCATCGTAGCCCGCTGCCTAGGAGCTTGTCGGACCTAGGAATCCTCGGCTCCAAATCGACCGAAGCGGTCCTTTTTTTGCTTCGCCGCTCTTTGAGAACACCATCTTTTTTACCCACAGTGGGGCCCTTGGCCCGAAAATCCGACAAAAACTCCTCGCTGGGACGGGTTTTCGCTATTGACGCCCCAGGTCCGACGGGCACGTAGCAAGCGCCTAGTGCGAAACCGGAAAACGCTGCGGTTTTGTCGAAGATGAATCGCCATACGGGCCTTTGAAGTTTTAAAAAAAGTGCCGTGTTCGTGAGCTTGGATCAAGACATCAAAAGCATTTTTCCGATATCGCAGATCTATCCAGTTTCGTTATGTCAGGTTGGCCGAGCAAGGCAAGCGTCGTGTCGATTTCCTTTTTGAGGATTTCGATCGCTCGCATCACCCCGCCTTCACCGTTCGCCGCCAGGCCATAGAGTCCCGCACGCCCGATCAGGCAGCCGCATGCGCCCAGGGCCATCGCCTTGACGACGTCACTGCCACGGCGAATGCCCCCGTCCATCAATACTTCAGCTCTGCCGTCGACCGCCTCCACGACCCCCGGCAAGGCGGAAATGGCGGACGGTGCTCCATCCAATTGCCGACCGCCATGGTTGGATACGATCACCGCGTCAACGCCGTGCTCCACTGCCAGCCTTGCATCCTGTGGATTGAGAATGCCCTTAATTGCCATTCGTCCCGGCCAGATGGACTTGAGCCAGTCGATTTCTTTCCAGGTCACGGTCTGGTCAAATTGAGCGCTGATGTGCTCTACCAGTGTCTTGAGATTCGACTCGTCGCCACCGGCGCGCTCAAGATTGGCGAATGTAATGCGGGGGCCGGTAGCCATGCGCCATAACCAGCCCATACGCGTTGCATAGTCAAAGACATCGCCCAAGTGGAGCCGTGGCGGTACTGTGAACCCATTGCGCTCATCCCGTTCACGCGGCCCCTGGATGGGCAAATCGACGGTGACGCACAGCACGGGACAGCCGGCGGAGACGGCGCGTTCGACCAGGGTCCGAACCATTGCACGGTCGCGTTGAATGTAAAGCTGAAACCAGAAATCAGGGCGGCCATGGCTCGCTACTTGTTCAATCGAACCATTGGAATTGGTGCTGAGGCAGTAGCCAATCCCGGCTGTGGCGGTGGCGCGGGCGGTTGCGGTATCGCCATCTGGCCATAAAAGGCCGGAGAGACCCGTTGGACCGAAAATCAAAGGTGACGAATACTCTTGTCCAAGTATTTGAACGGACTGACGCCGATTGCTCACATCCGTCAGGACACGGGGCGCAAATCCGATACGCTCTAGATCACGCATATTCGCATTGAGGGTCCGCTCGTCGTTCGCGCCCCCGTCAATAAATTCAAACACTGATTTTGGCAAATTTCTTTGGGCCAGACTGCGCAGGTCGGCCACCGTTACAGCGCGTGCACGCGTCATGTCAATTCACTTTCCAAAAATGCGATAGGTGTTGCAAAGAAAGCTTCCAGAGTGTTGATGCCAGCCAGATGCAGGCAGAGGGTCGGTGACCATTCTGTGCCGATCGGAAACGATGCAGTACATCATCAAAAAAATACTTTGCTACTTACACGGATGCGACGGGCTTGGTGCCTCCAAGATAAGCTGCGCGCACTTCCTCGTTGTCGAGAAGTTCGTCCGGCCTCCCTTCAACGATCAGATGACCCGTTTCAAGCACGTACCCGCGGTCTGCCACCGACAATGCCATATTGGCATTTTGTTCGACCAGCAATATGGTCATACCCTGTTTGCGGATCTCCCGCAGCACGCCAAATAGCTGTTGCACAATAATGGGAGCGAGTCCGAGCGAAGGTTCGTCGAGCATCAGTAGCTTGGGGCGAGCCATCAAACCACGAGCAACCGAAAGCATCTGTTGCTGGCCACCGGAAAGACTCCATCCAAGGGCTTTTGACAGCCGTTTCAGATCCGGAAAAATAACAAACATTTCTTCAACGTCCGCTTGCATCTGCACCTTTGAAATGCGTCCGCGATTGGATGCGCCAAGCATGATGTTTTCCGTCACGGTCAAGCCGGGGAAAATCCGCCGACCCTCAGGAACATGGGAAATTCCCATTCTCACAATTGCTTCTGGTCTGAGGCGGTGAATGGGTTGTCCCATGAACAGTATTTCGCCGATTGCAGCCGGTATGAGTCCGGAAATCGAGCGCAGCGTCGTGCTCTTCCCGGCCCCGTTGGCTCCGAGCAAGGTGACTACTTCGCCTTGCTCTACCTGTAGCGACACGCCTTCGAGAGCCTGCACATTGCCATAAAAGCTGCTTACGTTGCGCAGTTCAAGTAAGGGCATGAACATCCTCCCCCAAGTAAGCTGCAATGACATCGGGATGGCGTAACACCTCGTCCGGTGTTCCTTCCGCAATCTTCTTGCCGAAATTAAGTACGGAGATTCTGTCGGCAACCTGGACGATCAGCCGCATGTCATGTTCAATCAGGAAGATAGTGATGCCATGACCGCGCATGCGTTTAAGCAGATTAGCCAGTTCATGCTTCTCGGTCATGTTCAGGCCGGCTGCCGGTTCATCCAGAAGCAATAGCTTTGGATGCCCAGCCAATGCACGTGCAATCTCTACCAGGCGTTGGTGGCCATAGGGCAGATTTCTAACGATCATCTGTGCCTTGTCTTGCATTCCGACAAATGCAAGGGCTGACATGGCGCGCTCACGCAATGCTTCTTCCCCTGACGCAATCGGGTTGTTCTGCCGTTGCGCGCCGATAATTACGTTTTCCAGCACGGATAAAGCAGGAAACAGGCGAATATTTTGGAAGGTGCGTCCGACACCGTGGGCCGCACGAACGTGCGGTGCAACTTGCGTGACGTCCTGTCCGTCCACTAAGATCTTGCCTGCCGTTGGCTTGTAAATTCCATTCAAAACGTTCAGCGTCGTGGTCTTTCCCGAGCCATTGGGGCCAATTAGGGCATGTACCGTGCCGCGCTCAACCTCGATGCTGATGCCATCCACTGCCTTCACCCCGCCGAAATGCTTTTGCAGGTTTTCCAAGCGCAGGATCGGCGAAAAATCAGTCATCAAAATATCAAACTCGAGAGGCTTGATGGCGACGGGCGCGACCTTTGCAGGCTTCCTGATTCGTTGCCAGCCTGCCTTGGCTATACCCCAGATTCCTTCAGGCATGAACACCATGATCAGTATCACCGCCACGCCATACGCAGCCATGTAAATTTCTTTTAGGAAGCGCAGCCACTCCGGCAACAGGATCAGCAATATAGTACCAATCGCTGAGCCGAAGGGTGACTGTGCACCGCCCAACAGCGCCATCGTCAGGAACTCGATCGAGATCTTGAAGTTGAAGTTATCCGGACTGACGTACGCAAAACCGGCTGCGTAAAGCGCGCCGCCAACACCAGCCAGCCCGGCGCACAGTATAAAGGCAATCACCTTAACGGCCAGGGTTTTTACGCCGGTCACTTCGGCCGCGAGTTCGTTTTCGCGTACCGCGCGCATGGCGCGGCCGAGGCGAGTGTTGGGTAAATACCAGACGAACAGGATCGCGGCATAAAGAACCGCGACACAAAACGCAAGATAAGCCTTGTCATCAGTCAGCTGATAGCCAAACAAGGAAGGCCTGGCAATACCAGCGACGCCGTCCGGGCCACGCGTAACAGCCGTCCAGTTGACCAGCACCAGATCGAAAATTTGCTGAAAGCTGATGGTGATCATGGCGAGGTAATGCCCGCCTAGCCGCAGCGTCGTAAGGCCCAGCACCAGGCCAGCGATGACTGCAACAGCCATACCCAGCAGCAGCGACACCCAAAAATTAAGGCCCAGGACGACCGTGCCAAGCGCTACCGCATATGCACCAAGCCCAAAAAATGCCGCCTGCGCTAGGTTGATCTGGCCGGTATAGCCCAGCACGATGGTCATGCCGAGCACAGCGATACCGTAGGTCACCGCCTGCATGAAAATATTCAGCACATAGGAATTCACGGTGAAGAAAAACGGAATCGAGGGTAGCACCACTGCAAGAATCAACAGCGAAATTAACCCGGCAGACAGGCGGGGAGCGGAGCGGACGGTCACCGGCTCGATAACGGCGGCGGGATTACTCATGCTTTCTCCGAAATCTTTTCGCCGAATATTCCCTGCGGACGGATTAATAAAAAGATGAAGAGCAACAGAAAGCCAAACGCATCTTTATAAGGAACGGAAATGTAGGCGCCGGCAAAGCTTTCGACAACGCCGAGAAGCAGGCCACCGACGATAGCGCCGGTAACGTCACCGAAGCCTCCGATAATCGTCGCCGAAAAAGCCTTCAATGCGATGATTGAGCCCATGCCGATCGATACGAACAACACCGGCCCGATCAGGATGCCGGCGAGCCCACCCAGCGTGGCGCTGTAAATGAACGTGATCATGATCATCCAGGCCACCGGAATCCCCAGGAGGCGAGCCATGTCTTTATCTTGTGAAGTCGCTTGCAGTTTCTTGCCAAGCAGCGTGTGCTCAAACAGGAAATACTGGAACACGACAGCCACCACGGTTACCGCGAGAATCACCAGGTATTGGCTGTCGAGAAACACGCCGCCGACTTCGAAACCTGATGATTTGAATACTTTTTCCAACGGTTGCGCCTGGGGGCCAAAAACCGCAAGCACGGTATTCTGCAAGAAAATCGAAGCGCCAAGCGTGCTGATGATCACCGGTAGAAAAGACCGGTTACGCAGCGGATAGTAAACGCCATAGTTGAAAATGACACCAAAGACTGTCATGACGGCCAGTGCCAGCAAGAAGCTTAACCAATATGGCAGCTTGAATAGCGTGAGCATGGTCATCATCGCGAAAGCGCCTAGCATGGCGAAGTCGCCTTGTGCAAAGTTGACTACATTAGTAGCACGGATGATCAATACAAATCCCAGCGCCACCAGAGAATAAATGGCCCCTACAGCAAGTCCTGAAAACAGGACTTGCAGGTTAATTGATAAGTTGTCCAATTGGGTCTCCGGCGTGCTTCTTGAAAGAACCCGTTAAAACCAGAAAACCCGTTGTGACGGGTCTTCTGTTCTATTCTTTTGGAGTGAACGCTGTGTGCTTGATGAAGACGATCTTGCCTTTTTCGTTTTTCACGATGTTGTAGCCGTGGAGTCCATCGCCATTCTTGTCAAAGTTATAGGTACCTTCCGCACCTTTAAACCCTCGGATGGCCGAAATTTCTTTTCGTATGTCGTCCGGTTTTGTACTCTTGGCGCGGTTCATTGCCAGCGCGAGAATATGCACCGCGTCATACGCCCAGCTTGAATAGAAGTCGGCTTCCCTACCGAACTGCTGCTTGTATTTTTGGGCATAGGCTTGCGCTTCGGGATTGGCTTCAGCAAAGAAATCCGACACGGAATATGTGTCATGGAGCGCGTCTTTGGCCAGTTTCAGCGTGCTGTCGGACACCAGCGTCGCCGACCCTATCCATGGTGTGTTAACGCCAAGTTGACGCAACTGCGTGGCGAAAATCGCTGCGTCGGTCGAAAAGGGCGTATAGGAGGTGAGTATATCGGCGCCGGACTGCTTGATTGCCAACACGATAGGGGTGAAATCCTGGGTATTGTTGGTATATCCCTGTACCAGTACGGGTGTCACGCCCAGTAATTTAAGTTCTTCGAGCACCATGTTTTTGCCACCGGTGCCAAATGTGTCGGTGGAATGAATGATCGCCCATTTTTTCTTTTTCAGGGTGTTGACACCGTAGTCCACGATAACCTTGGCCGAGTAGCTGTCGTTGGGGCGCGCCCGAAATAACCAGGCGTTACCGGTATGCGTCAGGCCATAGTCGGAGCCGCCGATCATCGTCGGAAGTCCCAGCTTGGCTATGGTGGGGGCTGACGCCTGTACCTGCGTACTGCGAACTGGTGCAATAAGTGCCGTGATGTTGCCTTCGCTACCCAGTTTCGAGACGGCGAGCACGGAGCCGGGATTGGTGCTCTGGTTGTCTTCAATTTTCAATTCCAGCAGTCGCCCTAGAACACCACCCCCCTTGTTGACTTCCTCCAGCGCAAGCTTGGCGCCATTGACTGTATTGGCCCCAGCCTCGGCGTTAGGACCTGTGATTTCCGACACGAGCCCGATCCGGATTGGGTCAGCAGCATTGACATGAATTGAAACCGCAGCTAGCGTAATCGCCGCCCAAAAAGTCGCTATTTTTCTGTACATTTTGTCTCCAGTTATTGATATTGAATCGAAAAAATCTAGCAGAGTATCGTTAAACAAACAGCCATACTTGCCGGTGGCGATCCCGTCTAAATTGGGTTGTGTCGCGCTAGCCACTGATCAATGAGCGGCGCGGCTTGCGCTACAAGCGGAATGGCCAGGGCACGCCCGCCGGAGATTTGAACTAAGTGGCGTCGTTTCACATGAATGTTTCCCAAAGCTGAACCACGGTTTCTGACGGCGCGCCCAACATATCTATTGGTATGATGACAGCATGAGTGATGAGTATGCAGCTGCTGGCGCAGCGAGTCAAGGCGACTCCAAGGTAGTTGCAGGTGAGCGTATTTTTCGCCGCAAGCTTTCGCATGAGGTGCTGGCGCGTCTTTTAGCGCGCATTCGCAGCGGCGAATTTGAGGTGGGCTCCTGGCTGCCTTCGGAGCGAGACCTCATGCAAAGCTTTGGTGTCGGGCGGCCGTCTGTGCGCGAAGCGCTGCAGTCTTTGGAGCGGATGGGTTTGATCGCCATCGTCCACGGCGAAGGCGCACAAGTATTGTCCCTGTCCGCCGAGAAAGTGATCGCGCAAATCACTGACACTGCCATGCACCTGCTGAGCGGATCCAATGATCTCCTTGAAGATCTCAAAGAAGCGCGCTTGCAATTTGAGGTCGGAATGGCACGGATGGCCGCTCAGCAAGCGACATCTGCGCAGATTGACCAGTTGCGGCAATTGCTCGAAGAGCACAAAGCCAGTCTGCACAATCCAGATCTTTTCCTGGCAACTGACATCGCGTTCCACCGCGGTATCGCAGCGATTTCCGGCAACTCCATCTATATGGCCGTGTCCCAGGCAATGCTTCAGTGGCTCGAGCAGTTCTACCATGACGCTGTCCGGGCACGCGGCGCCGAGAACACGACGTTAAATGAGCATGTGAAGCTGTTCGAATGCATTGCCGACCACAATCCAGACGGCGCCACCAAAGCACTTACCGAGCACCTGACAAGGGCCAACACTCACTACGGCCCCTTACGCGTCCGTCCGAGCCAAAGGCCTTTACGAGGATAGGCGTGTGAAACCGTTGATTTGGGACAAGTTCCTGATGGACGGTGCGCGCGGATGAGCCCCGCGAGCTGGTGCACGCGTTAGCCCCCGTTTAGCCGCTATGAGCGACTCGCAATTTGAAAACACCCGGCTTTGCCGGAGGATGGTTATTTCACCCGGTGAGCGGAACGCTCGCTTCTTTCAGGACGCGCAGAACGAAACTCGACTTGCTGTGGCGGATGCCCGGGATCTTGTAGAGCTTCTCGCGCAGAAGCCGCTCGTAGTCGCGCGTGTCGCGCACCGCAATGCGGATGTAGTAATCGTAGTCGCCCGAGACCAGGTAGGCCTCCTGGATCTCGGGGATGGTCGCCAGCACGCGGCCGAATTCGTAGAGCGTATCGTCGGTGTGGCTCTCCAGCGTGAGTTGCACGATGACGAAATCGTGGTAGCCCAGCTTGGCCAGGTCCAGATCGACCGTGTAGCGTTTGATCACGCCCTGCGATTCGAGCTTCTTGATGCGGGTCCAGCAACTTGTCGGCGAGAGGCCGACCGCGGCGCTGATCTCTTGCAGCGTCTTGCGCGAGTCATCGCGCAGTTCCCGGAGGATGGCAAGATCATTTTTGTCCGATGATATTTCGGTGGAATTTGTGTTTTGACGATTGGTTTTCATGGTATTTCTGAATTTTGACTGAAATAAGATACCTATTCTGCGCACTTTGGTGAAAAATTCTAGTCATGAAACTTCTTTCACCCGAACTTCTTTCGCCGACGGCTCCGGTGCGCTTGCGTAATGGGGCGGTCGCGTTGCTCGACACCCTGATCGAACGCGGGGTCGATACAATTTTTGGTTACCCTGGCGGCACAGTGCTGCCGCTCTACGACGCCTTGCACGGCGAGCCGAGGCTGCGCCATGTGCTTGTGCGGCATGAGCAGGCGGCGGTTCATGCGGCCGAAGGCTACGCCCGAACCACCGGGAGGGTCGGCGTCGTATTAGTCACTTCCGGGCCAGGAGTAGGCAACACCATCACCGGCCTGCTGGACGCGATGAGTGATTCGGTACCAATTTTGTGCATCAGCGGCCAGGTCGCAACACCTGTCATCGGTACAAACGCCTTCCAAGAGAGCGATGCGCTGGGGATGTCCCGCCCAGTGACGAAGTGGAACCATCAGTCGCGGGTAGCGGATGAAATCCCTGCGGTGATCCGCCGCGCACTCGACATCGCGTCGTCAGGGCGCCCCGGGCCAGTTCTGATCGACGTGCCGAAGGACGTCCAGCTGACCATGCTGTCTACGTCGCCCTCCGATGTCTCCAGACCCAGTCGCAAAGCGCGTGCTCATGGCATGCCCTTTACGGGCTCCCTGCAACGAGCCGCAGATATGCTATCCACCGCCCGCCAGCCGATCATCTACGGCGGCGGCGGACTAGTGAACTCCGGTGCCTCTGCATGTGATGCGTTTACTCGCCTGGTCCATCGGATCGGTGCGCCTTGCACACTGACGCTGATGGGGCTGGGGGCGTTCCCAGCGTCCGATGAGCACTTCATCGGCATGCTTGGCATGCATGGTGCGCTTGAGGCCAATCTGGCCATGCACGAGGCCGATCTCGTCGTGTGCATCGGCGCGCGCTTTGACGACCGCGTGACCGGCAAGCTCGATGAGTTTTGCCCCCATGCGCGCAAGATCCACATTGACATCGATCCGGGGAGCATCAATAAGATCGTCAAGGTCGACGTACCGATGGTCGGCGATTGCGGCGCTGTGCTTGAGGCGCTGCTCGGCATGCCGGAGCTCAAAGCGCTTTCGCCGCAACGTCTGGCGCCTTGGTGGCAGCGGATCTCGCGCTGGCAGTCCGCCCGTTGCTTTGATTACTCGTCGCGATCTGACGTGATTCTTCCGCAGCACTTGATGTCGAACTTGCAGCTCGCGTTGGAAGGGCGCGACGCGATTGTATCGACAGACGTGGGCCAGCACCAGATGTGGGCCGCGCAGTACCTGCGTTTCGAGCGACCGGGGCGCTGGCTCACCTCGGGCGGGGCCGGCACCATGGGCTACGGGCTGCCGGCGGCCATCGGTGCGCAGATTGCGCACCCCGATGCGCTGGTGGTTTGCGTGAGCGGCGATGCCTCGGTGCTGATGAACATCCAGGAGCTTTCGACCGCCGTGCAACACCGCACGCCGGTGAAGCTGGTGCTCTCGAACAACGGCTATATGGGCATGGTGCGGCAGTGGCAGGAGCTCAATCACGGCAACCGGCTAAGCCACAGTTGGAACGAGGCGCTGCCCGATTTCGTGGCGCTGGCTAAGGCTTTTGGCTGGGGCGCGCGCCGTGTGTCAGACCCGGCCGAACTCGAATCGGCACTGGCTGAGTGCCTCGCGTACGACGGGCCGTTCTTTCTGGACGTTCAAGTGGCTGCGCAAGAGAACTGCTTTCCGATGATGCCCTCGGGGCAAGGCCATCACCGCGTGATGCTGAGCAAGGGTCGTTGGTATGAGGAGGAAGCCGACTCATAGGCCTGCGCATTGCTCTCCTGTAAGTCGCGACCGCGCGGCATATCCGCCGCCGATCGTTCAACTCGCAACGCCGTTTACCGACGGCCGAGCCACAGTCAATGACCTTTCTGTTTTTACCGATCCCGAAAACTCGGCATAGGCTGCTTTCCCGAGTTGTACAACGACTCAGACAGAATTTTCGCTTCGGAAATTCGAAACGTATTTGGGCAGAATATATTCTCCAGAATTCACGGTCAAGAGGGCTAGAAGGCCCTGGCCCGCTAAGCCAAGCCGCGCGTTGACGCGCAAAACAAGCGCCTGGTGTTCTCGGACGGGCTGGCCGTGCCGGCCGCGCTCAAGCTCTACCGCGCATATTCAGCTCTGGCATTGGCACCAACCTCATCAACGACGTCGGGCTGACACGACGCGGCCTTCCCCTTTCTTTCCTTATCCGCCGCCGCGCGCAACTCTGCATCTTTCCAAGACCGCCTGGACTCCACTTATAAATCGGGGTTTGTTGTTCAAACAAGCGGAGCCACTTCTGTCGGAAGACGGTCCGAATCTTTATCAGAACGCAGATTTGACGTCGAGGTGTTGACGCCGACCGAAAACTGAGCCACTCATAGCGTCTGTGACCGTGCCCCTCAAAAACGTACTCCATAGCTGATGGTCAAATTCATCAACTGGAGAGATCGAGATGAGCAAGAGAAACGACGGACATGCGCGGGGCAAATACACCTTGGAGTTCAAGC
>NZ_JABBPE010000005.1 GCF_012927455.1 Polaromonas sp.
CCTACCTTCGATTTGTGTTCGAAGGACCAACGGTAGCCCCGCCTCCCGGACCCGCCCGGTGTAGGCCTCTAACCGGCCAACATAGTTGTCGTCAACCGGCCAGGGTAATTGTCGTCAACCAGTAACGACCACTCCAGCAAATTCACCGAACCCCAAGCCATCGAATTTGAAAAAAACTGGATAGTGCTGGACCAGCGCGCCAACACGTCCACTGGCTTCAGCGGAACACTTTTCCAAAATCGTGTCACTGGCGAGCTCGTCATGTCATTCCGCTTGACAGAATTCATAGACGACTCAGCGCGGGATAACCAGGCGACCAACGCCATGGAGCTTAAGGAAACCGGCTTTGCCTGGGGCCAGCTGCGGGACATGGAAGCGTGGTATGACGAGCTCAAAAGCGATCCTGCCAAGCTGGGCAGCAAGACCTTCAGCGTCACCGGCTACAGCCTGGGCGGGTCAAGCACCGGCAAGCACTGGGGTCAGGTCTTGCAATTGCAAGCACTGGGGTCAGGTCTTGCAATCAAACAAATTCTAATTAAGATTCGACCATGGCAAGACCCTTGCGAATCGAATTCCCCGGCGGGCTGTACCACGTCACCTCGCGTGGCGACAGGCGCGAAGCCATCTTTCTTTGCGATGCTGACAGAAATTACTGGCTTGATTTATTGGGCCAGGTGTGTGCCCGCCATAACTGGCTGTGCCACGCCTACTGCCTGATGGACAACCACTTTCATATGGTTGTAGAGACCATCGACGGCAACCTGAGCGCCGGGATGCGCCAACTCAACGGCGTTTATACCCAGTGGCACAACCGCAGCCACAACCGGGTTGGTCACGTCTTTCAGGGCCGATTTAAAGCCATCATCGTCCAGCGCGAAGCATACCTGCTGGAACTGGCTCGCTACGTTGTTCTCAACCCCGTGCGTGCAGGCATCTGCGTCTTGCCCGAGGACTGGCCGTGGAGCAGCTACCACGCCATGCTGGGCCGCGTTGTGCCGCCGCGCTGGTTGCAGGTGCAGTGGCTGATGTCGCAGTTTGGCAATAACCCGCAGGCGGCCGTTGCCGCTTACGTTGATCACGTCCGGGCTGGCGTCAATTTGCCTAGCTTGTGGGAGCAACTGCAAGGCCAGCTGTATTTGGGTGATGCAGAATTTGTTGAAGTCATGGGTGAAAAAATCGCTACCAGGCTTTCATCTGATGCAGAAATACCGCGCCTGCAACGCCGCGCTTCTGCGCCGCCGCTGGCCCGATTTGCAGCCATGCCGGCGCGCAACCCAGCCATCGTGCAGGCCTATGCCACCGGCTGCTACAGCATGAAGGAGATTGCTCGCGCCTTCAATATTCACTATGCAACCGTGAGCCGGGTGTTGAAAAATGAGCCGGAAAAAGTATGAATGCAAGACTTGACCCCAATTTTTCCAATTTTTCCCTGGAAAAGATAGCGGCGATGAACTTCAACACCCTGCAGCAACGCCCCAAGCTCGGCCGTTGGGATGTCTTAGTTATGGGCTGGCGGGCCCTGTGGATGTGACTGTTGCCCCCGAATTTCTCCAGGCCGCATGCAACAATCCCCGCATGACACCCGAGCAATATGTCCAGCAAAAAGCCGCCGCTTCCGGCAGCAGTTTTTATTACGCCTTCCTGTTTTTACCCAAGGAGCGGCGCGCCGCCATCACCGCTTTTTACGCCTTTTGCCGCGAAATAGACGATGTGGTCGATGAGGTGACTGACCCCGGCGTGGCGCACACCAAACTGGCCTGGTGGCAGTCCGAGGTAGCCAAGTCTTACACCGGCAACGCGACCCACCCGGTCATGAGGGCCTTGATGCCGCTGACCGCCGCTTACGCCATCGAGGCGCGTCATCTGCAGGCGGTGATTGAGGGCTGCCAGATGGACCTGGCGCAAAACCGTTACCTCGACTTTCCCGGCTTGAGCCGCTACTGCCACCTGGTGGCCGGCATTGTTGGCGAGGTGGCCGCCCGCATTTTTGGTCAGCGCGATGAAGCCACCACCGCCTACGCGCACAAGCTGGGTCTTGCGTTTCAGCTCACCAACATCATTCGCGATGTCGGCGAGGACGCGCTGCGCGGCCGTATCTATCTGCCGGTCAATGAGTTGCAGCAGTTTGAAGTAAAGACGCACGAGATTTTGAAGCGCCAGTATTCGGACCGCTTCAGCGCGCTGATGCAGTTTCAGACCGAGCGGGCGCTGGCGCTGTATGACGAGGCGCTGACCCTGCTGCCCGACACCGATCGGCGCGCGCAAAAGCCTGGCCTCATGATGGCCAGCATTTACCGTACGCTGCTGCGCGAAATTGCCGCCGACGGCTACCAGGTGCTGCACCAGCGCGTGAGCCTGACGCCGCTGCGCAAGTTCTGGCTGGCCTGGAAAACACAGGCCTTCGGGAAGGTGGTATGACCCCCACGCTTTTCACTCCGTGTAATGCGCTGCCCCATGCACAAGGAAAAGGGGCCGTTTTTCCTTGGGGCGGTCCGTCGGAAAAATTTCTGTCGCTCGGACTATGAGGGTCGCCGTTATTGGCGCCGGCTGGGCCGGTTGTGCCGCCGCCGTGGAGGCGACACGCCGCGGCTGCCAGGTCACGCTGTTTGAAAGCGCGCGCACGCCCGGCGGTCGCGCCCGGCGCGTCAGCGCCGCGCTGGCGGGCCAGCCGGTGGCGCTCGACAACGGCCAGCACATCCTGATTGGCGCCTACGCTGAAAGCCTGCAGCTGATGACCGACCTGGGCGTCGACGTGAAGGCTGCGCTACTGCGCCTGCCGCTGACGCTGCAGTTCCCCGATGGCAGCGGCCTCAAGCTGCCGCCACTGGCCATGCCGCTGCCCGCCCCGCTGGACGCCTTCGCGGGCATTTTGACTGCGCGTGGCTGGGCCTGGGCCGACAAGCTGTCGCTGCTCAAGGTGGCGCTGGGCTGGCAACGCAACCAATTTCAGTGCGCGCCCGAGCTCTCGGTCAGCGCGCTGTGCCACGGCCTGACGCCGGGCGCCATGGCCTTGCTGATAACGCCCTTGTGTGTCTCGGCGCTGAACACCCCGGCCGAGCGCGCCAGCGGCCAGGTGTTTTTGCGCGTGCTGCACGACGCGCTGTTTTCGGCCAGCGGCGGTTCCAACCTGCTGTTGCCGCGCGTTGACCTGAGCGCCCTGCTGCCCGAAGCCGCACTGGCCTGGCTGACCGAACAGGCCAGCGAGCAGGGCAGCGAGAAGATCAGCGCGCCGCGTTTGGGTGCCCGCGTGCGCGCGATCGAGCCGACCGCCTCGGGCTGGGTGGTCACGCTGGACGCCAGCACCACCTCCCGCTCTTTTGCCTTTGACGCCGTGGTGCTGGCCTGCCCGGCGCAGGAAGCGGCCCGCCTGGTCGACGGCAGCGGCGTGGCGGCCGACGACTGGCTGGCGACAACGCGCTCCCTGCAGTACGAAGCGCTGACCACCGTCTATGCCCACAGCCCGGGTGCGCGCCTGCGCCAGCCGATGCTGGCCCTGCCTGCCGCTGCAGCGGCGCCGGCGCAGTTTGTATTTGACCGCGGCCAGCTTGGGGGACCGCCAGGTTTGCTGGCCTTCGTCATCAGCGCCAGCAGCGGCGACAGCGCCACGCTGACGCGGCAGGTGTTGGCGCAGGCCGCCAGCCAGCTCGGACTGAGCGGGCTGCAAGTGGTGCAGACGGTGGTGGAAAAGCGCGCGACGTTTTCCTGCACGCCGGGCCTGCAACGCCCCGCCCTGCGGGTGGCCGCTGGCTTGCTGGCGTGCGGCGACTATGTGGATGGGCCCTACCCGGCCACGCTGGAAGGCGCTGTACGGTCGGGGCTGGAAGCGGCAAGGTGCTTGCGTTAATTTCGTCATTTTTTGCCTGTAGCCCCCTGAATACGGGCGCTAACAGCTATTAAAACTATAGCACTGTAGAACCTGATTTCGGGCAGGGACCTGAACCGGTCCCGCACTGCAGGCGCGTCGCACCGCAGACAACTGTCAGACTCATTTTTAGGCCGATCACTCAGCGCGGTGCGCCATCAAAGAAACTCCCACGTCATCGATCCGGTCGCAGAACTGGTCGCAGGTTGGCGCTTCTGTCCGGCTTCGATTGGCAAACCAGGCAGGTCGCAGAGCACCGGCCGCATCCGTTGCATGCGACCATGAACGGCATAAAAAAAGGGCCCGAAGGCCCTTGTAATTTTCGATGCGTCGAGCGATCACTTGTTGTTCGAAAACGAACTAACGCATTGCCCCTGGTTCTTGAAGATGCCTTCCCAGCCGCCGTTCTTGCATTCGTCCTTGTTGGTCGGCCCGAGCTCGAAGTTGTAGGTGGTCGTGACTCCGTCGATGCCGACCTTCAAAGCGTCGATGTTGCCGTCGAAATTGGTCCAGCCACCTCCGGCTTTCAAGATCGTATTGGGCTGGCCGGGAACATCGCGGATTCCGATGTTCGGGTGATTGCTGAGCAACTGGGAGACTGTGCATGGCGTGCTCTGGGAGCAGGGAGAAGGAAAGTTACCAGCAGCACGGCTGAGCCACCACTTCCCGTTTTGCGTATTCCAGGTCTGCCAGACGCCGGGCAGCACTGGTCCAAGGCTGGGCTCATGGTAGGGCTCAAATACCAGCCGGCCCCTGAATGTGAAGTCGCCGTCGGTTACATCGTTGTCGACATTGAACTGCAACGCAATCGCCAGAACGTCGGATGCCGCGGTCGGTGTCGTCTTGTAGGTCGAGTAGCTCAGCGAGGTGATATCGGCGAATTTCTTGCCGGCAAGCTGGCCCAGCAAGGCGCCGAGCGATGGCCGGTCGCCGGATGCGGTCAGTTTCAGATGGGCGCTTCCGCTACCGGCGGGCGGCGTCGCAGGGCCGCTGACCATCTCGCACAGATTGCCAGCCAGGCACGGCGTGCCCGCCCCATCGTCGAAGAAGACCCACCCCTTCATGTCGGCGGGCGACACGGTGACTGTGGTTTGTGCAAAGGCAGGCGCGCAAGCGAGCGCGAGTGCACCGAAAATAATGCCCTTCATGATGACTCCTATACGGTTGGTTAAGCCAATGAAATGCACCGAGGCATGGCTATTGCACTTCGGCGCACGTCGAATACTACGCCTTGCACAAGTTCTGTCCACCCAAAAAAGAACCGCCGGGCTGCTGTCGACAGCGCCCGTGGCAATGCGGCCAGAGGTTCAAATACTTTGTGGAAATGTTCGTCCGCTCTTAAATAGCCCGATGCATGACGGTCTCACTCACTTTTTGCCATTTCGCGCACGGCTTTGAAGGCGGGCCGTGCCAGGCAGCGGCGAAGCCACTCATCGACCCGCGGACACTGCGCCATCAAGCCGGCGGCGCCCTGCGCCCAGGCCAGCACGGACGCCACGCAAACATCGGCCACGGTAAACCGCTCGGCCGCCAGGTAGCTGCGGGTTTGCAAATGCTGCTCCAGCACCAGCAGCGGGGCCAACAGGCGGTGCTCGGCTTCGTCAGCCAGCTCTGGTTTGCGGCGGTCTTTGGGCATGAGCACGCGGTGCATCAGGATCGTCAACGCGTCTTTCTCGCACTCGGTCACCACCCAAAAACTCCAGCGCAAGATTTCTGCCTGCTCGGCATGGTTTTCTGCCGCCAGCGAGGGCGCGCCGCCGCCCTTAAAACGCTTGGCCAGGTACAGCGCGCAGGCCATGGACTCCCAGACCAGCACGCCGTCATCGTCAACCACCGGGATGTGGCCGTTCGGATTGATCGCCAGGAATTCTGCCGTGCGCGTACCGCCGCCCAGGTAATGCACGGGAATATGCTCATACACCAGGCCCAGCTCGCGCGCTACCCAGAGCGGACGCGCGGCCCGCGAAGCGGCCGTGCCGTAAATTTTCAGTGTCATGGGGAGCGGCTCCGAAAGGTGAATCAATCGTTCATCAGGTTAATCAAGTTCATCGTGTTCACGGCGTTCACGACGAAAAAAGGTCGCACAGCTCGGTCAGCGTGGTCACCGTTTCATTTGGCACGGCGTCGTGCACCCACAGGTGGTCGGCGCGGTTGATCCATACCGTCTGCATGCCGCAATTAAGCGCGCCCAGCACATCGAGCGTGGCGTCGTCGCCGACATGCAGCACCTGCTCAGGCTGCACCGTGGCAGCGCCAGCCGCCGCATGAAAAATACGCGGGTCGGGCTTGCCCACGCCAAACGCCTGGGCGCTGATGCTGGCCTTGAAATACCTGCCTATGCCGATGCGCTGGAGGTCGGCATTGCCGTTAGACAGCGCCACCAGCGGAAAGCGGCTGGCCAAAAACTCCAGCGCCAGCAATACATCGGCATACAGGGTGACGCGGTTGCGCTCGTTAAAAAAGACATCGAAGGCGGCTTCGGCCAGTTGCGGATCTTCGCCGGAACGCTGCAGCGCCAGCCGTATGGCTTCGCGGCGAATGGTGCTGAGCTGAAATTTCAGATCTGGGCGAGAAAGTGTTATTTGCTCACGCACCTCATGGCGCGCCGCCGGGTTGGCGAACAGCGCGGCAGTCATAGGCGCATGCTGGCCCAGCCAGTCACCGAGAGCCTGCTCGGCCCGTTCAATGGCGGGCCAGACCGGCCACAGGGTGTCGTCAAGATCCAGGGTGATGGCTTTGATGTTCTTCAAATCAAGCATAGGTAAGCGAGAATACCGCATGTCTTTTGCACCAGAGCCCACCTTTACCCACGGGGCGCCGCCACCGGCGACCCAGGCCACTTCCTCCACCGCCATCTTGCTTTGCAATTTAGGCACGCCCGACGCCCCCACGGCCGCTGCGCTACGCCGCTACCTGGCCGAATTTTTGAGCGATTCGCGTGTCGTCGAAATCCCCAAGCCGGTCTGGTGGCTGATTTTGCACGGCATCATCTTGCGCACCCGCCCCAAAAAGTCGGCTGCAAAATACGCCAGCGTCTGGTTGCCCGAAGGCTCGCCGCTGAAGGTCTGGACACAAAAACAGGCGCTCATGCTGCGCGGCTACCTGGGCCAGCGCGGCCATCCGGTCGAAGTGCGCTACGCAATGCGCTACGGCAATCCGTCAATCGCCTCGCAACTGGACCAGCTAAAGGCCGACGGGGTGACCCGAGTGCTGATTTTGCCGGCCTATCCGCAGTACAGCGGCACCACCACGGCCAGCGTGTTCGACGCGGTCTATACCTGGGCCGCCAGGGTGCGGCGGATTCCTGAATTTCGGTTTGTCAACAATTACCATGACGACGCGGGCTACATTGCCGCGCTGGCCGACAGCATTCGCCAGCACTGGCAAAAAAACGGCCAGGCCGACAAGCTGGTGATGAGCTTTCACGGCGTGCCCGAACGCACCCTGGCGCTGGGCGATCCATACCACTGTGAATGCCACAAAACAGCGCGCCTGCTGGCTGAAAACCTGGGTTTGGCCAAAGACCGCTACCAGCTCACCTTCCAGTCGCGCTTTGGCAAGGCCAAATGGCTGGAGCCCTACACCGAGCCGACACTGATCAAGCTTGCGCAGGCGGGCTTAAAAAGCGTCGACCTAGTCTGCCCCGGCTTTACCGGCGACTGCCTGGAAACGCTGGAGGAAATCTCAATGGAAGCGCGCCACGCCTTTCTGGAGGCAGGCGGCACGGCGTTCAGCTACATCGACTGCCTGAACGACAGCGCGCAGTGGATGGCTGCCCTGAGCGACTTGAGCATCCGGCATATGGGCGGCTGGCCAACGCAGAGCAGCGCAGAAGACGGACAAAAGCTGGCCGCGTCACGCGCCGCCGCGCTGGCGCTGGGGGCCAAGCAGTAGGTCCTGCCGAGGCGTGATTTGCTCTGTTTTTGATAGCTGCTTGCGCCCGTATTGCATGGACTAGAGGGTAATTTTTATAAAACCTGGCCTTGAGCGCTGTTGCCGCTGCCGGCAAACTAAAGCAGCTCAGTATCCGCCATTGAAAGCCCGCGCCAGACTGACAGCGGCTGTAGAAATCTCCTAATTGCTCGCTCCAAACCTGTCACAAAACTCTGCAACTTGAACGTCGGCCATGTAACGACAATCTAAGCGATTGCAGCAACTGCATCCGACCAGAAGCGGGTATTCGGGGTTGCTGCTCAATAACGGGCATTCACCGAAACAGAATTTCCATTGCGTTCCTTCAGCACAAAAACAGCTTTGCCAGTTGGCTGTCGACAACGCGGCGAAAGGATTCGGTCGCGAGTGCCCGCCATGTGCCTCCCTTATGTGAAAAAGGCATGACAAAGGCATGACTAAGTTGGGGCGAAGTCGCGCAGCAAAGCCCTACAGCCCGCCATCTGGTCGGACCCCAATCAACGCGTTAAAAATAGCTTTGACTGGTAACATTTAAATCACTACTATTTAACGAGAGCGACCACACCATGCAAGACACACGCTGCTGCGGCACTGGCATTTGTCTGGTTGATATTTACGGACGTTGCTGGTGCGGCCAGCAGTGGGATGGTGAGCAAATGTGTCGCCCTGGCCAGCACCCCACTTCGGCCGAAAACAAGGCGGCTATTGACGATGCGTTGACGGCAGGCGATGCTGAAAGCCAACCCTTTTGAAACACACCATTCAACTCACTATTTTGCTGGCCTTTGGGCTGCTTGGAACTCCGGCTATGGCCACTGAAGAGCCCAAATTTGAACTCATTTCCAAGCAAGACCATATCGAGTTGCGCCGTTACCCGGCCTTCATCGTGGCCGAAACATTCGTGGAAGGCGATATGAATGCGGCTTCAAGCAAAGGTTTTCGCATCATTGCTGATTACATATTTGGCAACAACGTGGCTGCGGGTTCAGCATTAGACAAAGGTTCTGAAAAAATTGCGATGACCGCACCTGTGACGATGGAGCCCGCAAACGCAGCTTCGCAAAAAATCGCCATGACTGCGCCTGTGGCCATGGAACCCTTGCCAAATGCCGGGCAAGCCAGCCAGATGCCGCAAGCCATGCAAGGCGCCAAGCGCTGGCGGGTGCATTTTGTGATGCCCAGCACTTACACCCTGAACACGCTGCCTAAACCCAATAACCTGGCTGTGCAGTTGCGTGAAGTGCCCGCCAAGACCTGGGCGGTACTAAGCTATTCAGGCTTTAACACTGAAGCCGGAATCCAGCAGCGCACCGATGAGTTGGTGGCGTGGCTGGCTGCACAAAAAATAAAGACTACTGGCAGCCCACAGCTGGCGCGCTACAACCCTCCCTGGACTTTGCCAATGTTTCGCCGCAACGAAATCATGCTGGAGATTCAGTAACCAGGGGGCTGTTCGCCCCATGGTTCCTCACAAGCTGACGCTGCACCTTGACGCGCATCGGCAAAGACGTCAGCGAAAAGTCCGACTGCACGCCCGGGCTGTTCACGGTGGAGCACTATATTCGCGGCAAATGGGCTTGCGCCAAGTGCCAGACCTTGAGCCAGGCGCCGCTGCCCGCGCAGATCATTGAGATCGTTATTCGTTGATCGTTGGTAGCGGGTAAGTCTGCCAATGACAGCTTTCGTCACGAAGAAGATTGGACGCCCTCGGTTCGGGAATGCTTTTGAAAGTAGTTTGCCGCAGCTTCGGCCGGTGGAATGTAGCCGATGGGCTCCAGCTTTGGCAGCCCCTGCTGCGGCAACGCCGCCCCTTAACTTCAGGAGCAACTACCAATCACGTAGTAATTGGCACCCGTCATCTTCAAGGTCGTGATGGAAAAAATGTTCCACAAGCCCATGGACTGGTTCGATCCGTTGGCATAGGTGAAGCCTGCGAACACGTAGGCGCGTCCCGCCACGGTGTGCGCGTAGTTAGACGCGGTGGCGCAGGTCGCTGTGGGCGGGGGCGTTCCGCTGGTGGTGCCGGTGGCAAGCGCCGACGCAGCGCCTTCCGCGCTGTTACTGTCTACCGCCTTCACGGTCCAGCTGTACTGCGTGGCCACGGCCAGGCCGGTGTCGTTGAAGCTGGTCGCCGTGACTGGCAGCGCATTGGTCTTGTTGGCGCTGCGGTAGACGTTGTAGCTGGCTGCGCCCGTCACGGCGTTCCAGCTGATGGTCATGCTGCTGGCGCTTGCATTGGACGTGACCACCCCGGTCGGTGCGGCCAACATGGAAGCGGGAGGTGGAGTGGTGGTGCCCGCAGAAACCTGGTCCACCATGGCCTTGATGGCGGCCATTTGCGGGCCGGACTTTTTGGCGTAGTTGGCGCTGTCATAACCCCACCAGTCCCAGCAGCTGTTGGTGGCCTGTGTGCTGGTCTGCGGGTAGAGCATGACGACGTTGTTGCTGTCGGCCCAGCGGTTGTAGCCGGTGTTGCGCACGTACTGCTGCTGCACCAACGTGACGTTCTGCTGGCAGCCGTGCAGCACCACATGCACGCGGCATTGCGCACCCGATGTGCAAGCCTGCGGAATGTAGGCCCAGCCGGTAGGCGCCATGCCGTGGCCGGTGATGAACTGGCTCTGGTTGAATTCGACAAAATTGCCGGCTGGCAGGGCTGCGTTGTTGCGGGCGTTCAGCGGGCCATACAAATGGCCCAGCATGGCGCCGGCCAAGTCAAAATCGCAGTCGTTGATGTAGGGCGAGCCCTTGGTGGAACAGGCGCTGCCGTAGTCGTCAGTGACCATCGCGTGCTCTGCGGCAACGTCTTTTTTATATATCACGTTGGCAGCCGGAACGAAGCTGCCGTAATAGGTTTTCAGCGCATCCATGACGCCGGGTTTGACGGTGCTGTCGATAGCGCCCGAGAAGAGATAGACCCTGGAATTCTGCAGATTAACAACCGGGTCAATCAAGCCTTGCGAGGCCCAGCTGTTGGTGGTGCTGACCAGGCTGCTGGTCGGAATGCCGGCAGGGCTGGCCATACAACGACCGGTGGCGTTGACGATGAAGCCCTCCGCGCAATAGTAGGGACCACCCGCAACAATGCCCGCGCCCTTTTTGAAGGTTGCGGAATAGGCCACATGCAGCTGCGCCGCCATGTAGCCACCAGACGAAAGCCCGGACACGGTGGTTTGCGTCTTGTCAATGTTGAGCGCGGGCAAATTGACGGCTGCCGGTGCCGAGCCGCAGGCCAGCGCCATCGTGGAGAGAATGACAGCGGCGGTGATATCCGAGTGAAGCTTGCTGACCATGGTGTTGTCTCCCTAATGGTTCTTGATGATTTCTGAAAGACTCTATCGGCCGCCCATTCTGCGACGAAGCGAGGTTTTCGCGAAACTTTCCTTCAGGCTTTACGCACGGCCAAACAGTAACGGGTCGCAGTCGGGACGCCCTCTCTTTGATAGCTGCTTGCGCCCGTCCCGCCTGCGCTGCAGCCGTATTTGATGAAGTTTTTATAACTACTTGGCTTTTCTTTCCTCGCGCCTGTCGGGTTAGCCAAAGGCGTAACCCGAAAATCCCTGGACGCACCGACACAAAGCAGCTGTCGGGCGACGCTCCATCAACCCGACCTATGCTATATTTTTAATAGCTTCTCACGCCCGTCAGATATAGGCTGCAGCCATTTTTTATCAATTTTTTGACCATTTCAAGCCACCTGCTGACGCGCTGTCCACCGCTTGGCCAGGCGCGGCAATACCATCACCGCCAGCACCACGCCGATCAAGATCAGCGAGACCGGGCGCTGGACAAACACCAGCGCGCTGCCCTCGCCAATCGACATCGCGTTGCGCAGCTGCGCTTCGGCCAGCGGGCCCAAAATCATGCCGACGACGACAGGCGCGGTCGGAAAGTCAAAGCGCCGCATCACCACCCCAAGCACGCCAATGCCGTACAGCAGGAACAGATCAAACGAGCTTTGCCGCATGCCGTAGACGCCGACCGTGGCAAAAATCAAAATACCGGCGTACAGGTAAGGCTTGGGAATCTTCAGCAGCTTGACCCACAGGCCCACCATCGGCAGGTTGAGCACCAGCAGCATCACGTTGCCGATGTACAGCGAGGCGATCAGCGCCCACACCAGTGACGATGAGGTGGTGAAAAGTTGGGGGCCCGGCTGGATGCCGTAATTTTGAAACGCGCCGAGCAAGATGGCAGTGGTGTTGGACGTCGGGATTCCCAGCGTGAGGAGCGGAATCATCGCGGCCGTTACGGTGGCGTTGTTGGCTGCCTCCGGACCGGCCACGCCTTCAATGGCGCCTGCGCTGCCGAATTCGGCGCGGTCTTCATTTTTGGCCATCTTCTTTTCGGTGGCGTAGCTCAAAAAGGTCGGAATTTCGGTGCCGCCAGCGGGAATGCAGCCAAACGGCACGCCAATGGCGGTGCCGCGCAGCCAGGCCGGCCAGGAACGGCGCCAGTCCCTGGCCGTCATGTGAACCTTGCTCAGCCGATTCTGCTCTTCGACCACGCGGCCTTCATAAAGCACCGCGTACATCGCCTCGGCCACGGCAAACAGGCCGACCGCCACCAGCACGATTTCAATGCCATCGAGCAGTTCGGGCACGCCGCCGGTGTAACGCGCTTGCGCCGAAATCTGGTCCAGCCCGACCAGGCCGGCGGCCAGCCCGATGAACAACGCCGTCATGCCGCGCACCGTGCTTTTGCCCAGCACCGCACTGACGGTGGTGAAGGCCAACAGCATCAGCATGAAGTACTCGGGCGGCCCGAGCTTGACGGCCAGCTCCGCCACGATGGGCGCGAACAGCGTGACCAGCACCGTGGCAATGGTGCCGGCGATAAACGACCCGACGGCGGCGGTCGCCAGTGCAGCGCCAGCGCGCCCGCTTTTGGCCATCCGGTTGCCTTCCATCGCCGTCACCATGCTTGCCGTTTCGCCCGGTGTATTCAGCAAAATCGAGGTGGTCGAGCCACCATACATGGCGCCGTAGTAGATACCGGCAAAAAAGATCATGGAAGCCGTGGCTTCGACCTTGGCCGTGATCGGCAGCAGCATGGCGACGGCCACTGCGGGGCCTATGCCCGGCAGCACGCCGACCGCCGTACCCAGTGCACAGCCGACAAAACACCAGAGCAGGTTGATGGGCGTGGCTGCAGTGACGAAGCCCTGCATCAGTTGGTTGAAGATATCCATGATTTACAGCCAGCCTGTTGTGGTCAAACCTGGGAGATTGATCGCCAGAAATTGCGTGAACATCCAGTAGACCGGCGCGGCAATCGCCATGCCGATCAGCACATCCTTGAGCCAGGCTTGCGCTCGCCTGTCGGCCTTGCCTTCGGCGCCGCGCAGGCCTTGCACGGCCAGCACAAAACACAGGGTGCAGCTAAAGATAAAGCCGATGGAAGTGATCAGCGCCGCATTGGCCAGCAAGCCCGCCGACACCCAGACAAAACCGGGCCAGTACGCCTGGGTTGCACCGGCGGGCTCGTCCATGGAGCGAAAGCCGCCGCTGCGCGCTTCCCAGACGATAAAGCCGCCGCACACCAGCAGGCCCAGGGCCACCAGCCAGGGCAGAAAGTTCGGGCCGACGCCGCCATAGCCGGCAGCCGAAGGGATGCTGACGGCGCCTGCCGCCAGCCCCAAGCCGACCAGCAACACGCCGGCGCCCACCAGCGTCTGCAGCAAAGAGGGAGCTTGTTGTGTCATTTTTTTGGGTTCTCGCCGTGTGGGGGAAAAGATGCTGTGTTCGTGCCGCGCCAGATGCCGTGCTGGCAAAAAACAGCCGCCCTGCTCCGGGACATCGAAACAGGGCGGCGCGAGGAAAAAGGCGGGTGCGCGTAGATCGGTTCAGGTCAGCTTAAATCATGCCGGACTTGACCATGGTGGCGCGCAAACTGGCAAAGTCATCATCGACAAACTTGTCGAAGGCCGGCCCGGTCAGCAGCGCAGGCGTCCAGTTGTTTTTCTCGGACGCTTCCATCCAGCTTTTGGATTTGACGGCCTTGAGAATCATCTCGGTCAGCGCCTTGCGCTGCTCGGCCGTGATGCCGGGCGCGCCATAGACGCCGCGCCAGTTGCCAATCACGACATTGACGCCCTGCTCCTTGAGCGTCGGGAC
Organism: Polaromonas sp.; assembly: GCF_012927455.1. GTDB lineage: Bacteria > Pseudomonadota > Gammaproteobacteria > Burkholderiales > Burkholderiaceae_C > Polaromonas. The sequence continues at coordinate 13,891 of NZ_JABBPE010000005.1, forward strand.
ATCGACACCCTTGAGCCGCGTGTCGGAGGTCACGGCCAGCGCCTTCATCTTGCCGGCGCTGATGTATTCAGCAAACTCGCTGTAGCCGCTGCCACCCACCGTGACGTTGCCGCCCAGAATGGCGGCGGTGGCTTCGCCGCCCCCGCGAAAGGCCACGTAGTTGATTTTGGAGGGGTCCACGCCGACTTCACGCGCAATCATGGCCGCGGCAATGTGCTCGGTGGAGCCGCGCGAACCGCCACCCCATTTCACGCTGCCGGGGTCTTTCTTGAGCTGCTCGATCACGTCCTTCATGGTTTTGAAAGGCGAGTTGGCGGGCAACACAAACACGTTGTATTCGCTGCTCAGGCGCGCGATCGGCGTGGCCTGACTCAGGCTGACCGGCGGCTTGCCGGTGATCAGGCCGCCCAGCATCACGGCGCCCATCACCATCAGGGCATTTCCGTCGCCCTTGCTGCCGTTGACAAACTGCGCCAACCCCAGCGCACCGGCGGCGCCGCCCTTGTTGTCATAGGTCACGGTCGATGCCGCACCGGACTCCTGCAGCGCCTTGCCCAGCGCGCGGCCGGTGGTGTCCCAACCGCCGCCGGGGTTGGCCGGAATCATCATCTTCACGCCGGTGGCGGCAAAGGCTGGCAGGGGCAGAGCCGCCACTGCGGCCAGCGCAGCCATGGATTTCAGAAAGGTATCTCGACGCATACGGGTCTCCTTGACAGGTTGTAATGGCGCAATGATGCGCTTTCTTTCTGTCAAACGGCTGTCCGGAAGCATTGGGGAAAGTGCTAATGTCCTGCCCATGACGACGACCCTGAAACTGCTGCTGATCGAGGACGATTCATCGATGCAGACCGCCTTGCAGCGCGCCCTGAGCCGGCGCGGTATGGAGGTGTTGCCGTGCACCGATGGCCGGCAGGCATTGGCGCAATGGAGCGCCGCGCAGCCCGATGTGGTGGTGCTGGACCTCAGCCTGCCCGGGCTCGACGGCCTGCAGGTACTGGAGCAAGCGCGCCAGCTGGGGCTGAGCACGCCGGTACTGATTTTGACGGCCCGCGGCACGGTGGGCGACCGCATCGTCGGCCTGAACACCGGAGCCGACGACTACCTGCCCAAGCCGTTTGACCTGGACGAGCTTGAAGCGCGACTGCGTGCGCTAAGCCGGCGCCGCCCCGCCTCAAGCACAGAATCAGGCGCCAGCCCAACCATGGTGGGCCATCTTCGCTATGAAAAAGAGAGCGGTGCAATTTACCACCAAGGCCTGGTGCTGGACCTAACGCCGCGCGAGTTGGCCCTGCTGCTGGCCTTGATCGCCAAACCCGGCCAGGCGGTGTCCAAGGAACGGCTGTTCGAACTGGTGTTTCCCGGCGAAACCGACGTGCAGTACGAAGCCGTGGAAGTCGTGGTCTACCGCCTGCGCAAAAAGCTGGTGGATACCGGCGTCAGCCTGATCACGCTGCGCGGCCTGGGCTATTTGCTGAAGGTGGATACGAAGTGAGGGGAGCGGGGGCTATCTCTCTTAGGAGGTATTTGTTGCTGGGGATACTCTTGCCCGTTGGCTTTTTGGTGGTGCTTAACACCGTGAGCCTGTACCGGCAGGCGCTAGCCGCCGTCAACACGGCCTACGACCGCACGCTGCTGGCGTCGGCCAAATCCATCGGCGAACAGCTCGACGTGAAGGGCTATGACGAACAGTCCGAGCTGCGCGTGACCGTGCCCTACGCCGCGCTGGAAGCGTTCGAGGCCGACAACCAGAGCCGGCTGTTTTACCGCGTGTCCAGCCTCAGCGGCGAGCTGGTTTCAGGCTTTGCGCAACTGCCTTTCTGGCGCGGCCGCATTCCGGCCAAGCCGCCTTACGCGGCACTGGTTGATTTTTACGACGACGTGTTTGATGCCGATGCGGTGCGCGTGGCAGTGCTGCTGCAGCCGGTTGCCAGCCCGCAGGGGCGCGCCATGGCCGTCATCCAGGTGGCCGAAACCCTGGAGCTGCGCACCACGCTGGCGCGCAAGATCCTGTTCGACACCTTGTGGCGCCAGGCTCTGCTGCTGGCCGTGATTGCGCTGGTGGTGGTGCTGGTGGTGCAGCGCGCCACGCGCCCGGTGCGCCGGCTCAGCGCCGAGCTGCAGGCCAGACCTGAGGGCGAGCTGACGGCGATAGCCGCGCCCGATGCGCCGCGCGAACTGCTGCCACTGGTGGAGGCAACCAACCAGGTGATGGGTCGCCTGCAACATCTGCTGGACAACCAGAAACGCTTTGTGCGCGACGCGGCGCACCAGTTGCGCACGCCGCTGGCCGTGCTGAAGGTGCAGGTGCAGTCGGCGCTGCGTGGCGACCTGGAGGCGCAAGATGCGCTGGCTGAAATCAACCAGACGGTGGACCGCGCCACGCTGCTGGCCAACCAGATGCTGGCGCTGGCCAAGGTGGAACAGCTGCGCCAGCAACCCGAGCTGCAAGCCGTCGAGCTGGCCAAAGTGGTACGCCAGGTGGCGCTGGACCTGTCGCCGCTAATTGCCGACAAAGACATCGCCTTCGACATCGAAACTGTGCCGGCGCACATCCGCTCGCACCAATGGATGTTGGGCGAACTGGCGCGCAACCTGCTGCACAACGCCATCAAGCACACACCGACCGGCAGCGCGCTAGCCGTGCGTATCGTGGCCGATGTCCGCTACGCTGCGCTGACCATCAGTGACAGCGGCCCCGGCATTTCGGCCGAGCTGGCGGCACGCCTGTACCAGCCTTTTTCAGCGGGCAATGTGCAACAGGGCTCCGGGCTGGGCCTGGCGATCTGCCGGGAGATTGTCCAGGCGCTGCGCGGCAGCATCGTGCTGGAAAACCGGCTTGTGCAGGGTCGGGTGACGGGTCTGGACGCGACCGTCCGCTTGCCGCTTGCGGCTGCTTGCGCTTCGGGTTCAAAATAGTGACTCATGGATAAATTACGCATAGACAAGTGGCTGTGGGCCGCCCGCTTTTACAAAACGCGCTCGCTGGCGGTGGAAGAAATTGACAAGGGCCGCGTGCAGGTCAATGGTCAGGAAGCCAAGCCCGCGCGCGAGGTTAAGGCGGGCGACACCGTGGCGCTGCGGCAAGGCCCGGTGCTGCGCACGCTGGTGGTGCGCGTCATCAGCAATCAGCGCGGTTCGGCGCCAGTCGCGCAGCAGCTTTATGAAGAAACCGAAGAAAGCCTGCGCTCGCAGGCCGAAGCCGCCCAGCAGCGCCGGCTCAACAACGAGCCGGCCAGCAGCATAGAACACGGCCGGCCCACCAAACGCGACCGCCGCGTTCTGGACAAGGCGAAGGACAAGGCTTGGGACAAACGCTGGAGCGCGTCGGCAGACAAGGGCTAGCGAACTGCCGCGCATCTGCTATGTTTTTTATAGCTGCTTGCGCCCGTACCTATTGGTCTAGAGGCCTATTTAATGGTTTTTTTGGCGTTTTGGCACTGTCAGCTGCCAATCACCAAGGGCAGGCGCGGCGCGCTGGCGCCCCTGCCTGCCGTTTCCAGGCTTACAGCGCCGGCTTGTCGCTTGGCGTGTTGAGGTTGGCCTTGAGCTGCTCGCTCATGGGCAGGTTCAAGTTCACGCCTTTGGGCGGAATCGGTGACATGAACCACTTGTCGTACAGCTTGCTGAATTCGCCCGACTTCATCAGGCGGGTGAGGGTGCCGTCGACCAGCGTTTTGAACTCCGGGTCGTCCTTGCGCAGCATGCAGCCGTAGGGCTCTACCTGCAGCGAGTCGCCCACCACTTCCAGCGCAGCCGGGTTTTTGGAGTTGGCCATCAGGCCGAACAGCAAGATATCGTCCATGGCAAACGCCACCGCACGGTCGGTTTCCACCAGCAGCAGCGAATCGTCGTGGTCTTTGCCCAAAATGAGCTGCATGTCGAGGTTTTTGTCAGCGCTGTATTTGCGTATCACCTGGGCGTTGGTGGTGCCGGTGGTGCTGGAGACCGTCTTTTTAGCCAGGTCGGCGTAGTTCTTGATGCCTGAGCTTTTCTTGGTCAGCAAGCGCGTGCCAGTGTAGAAGTGGCTGACGGCAAAGGTCACGTCCTTGCCGCGCGCGCTATTGTTGGTGGTCGAGCCGCACTCCAGGTCGTAAGTGCCATTCACCAGCAGCGGAATGCGGTTTTGCGAAGTCACCGGCATGTAGGCCACTTCAAGATTGGGCTTTTTGATCTTCTTGCGCACATCTTCAATGATGGCTTCGGTCAGTTCCACCGAAAAGCCCACCGCCTTGGTCGAGCCGATCAGGTAGCTGAAAGGAACCGAGGACTCGCGGTAGGACACGGTGATTTTGTTGCTGTCGGTAATCTTTTGCAGCGTCTGCGCGCTGGCTGCGCTGGTTAGGCCGGCGGTCAGCAGCGCGGCGGTCATGAGGGTCGAGAGTTTCATACGTGTCCTTTTCGGGTCCATAAAGTTGGAAAGTTAACGAGATTTCTGGAGGTTGACGTCGCCGATGCCAGAGCGGGCGCGCTTGGTCGGCCACTACGTGTCATTTATTTTGACGGCAAAAGCATCGCTCAAGCCTATGGTTTACCCAGTGACCCAGTTAGGGCACGCTTTCACCAAAAGTTGCGGCCAGCGGCTTATATATACTCTGTGCGAATGACTCAACCGCCTCTGGATAGAGCCTCTGTTCTGGTTGTCGAAGACGATGACAACATATCTCACATGCTGAAGTTCATGCTGGAGCGCGAGCAGTACCGTGTCAGCCTTGCGCTCAATGGCCGCATCGCCAAAACCTTCATCGAGAGCAATCCGCCGCCCAGCGTCATCCTGCTCGATGTCATGCTGCCTTTTATCGACGGCTTTGAGCTGGTTAACCTGATCCGCGCCACCGCCGGGTGGCAAAGCGTCCCCATCATCATGCTGACCGCCAAGACGCAAGAGCAAGATGCGGTGCGCGCCCTGGATGCCGGGGCCAACGACTACATCCACAAGCCCTTCGCCCCCAAGGAACTGCTGGCGCGGGTGCGCCGGTACGCCAGGTCGTCGCCATGAGGCGGCTTGGCTGCGCGGCAGTGATCTGCTGGGCCACCCTGGCGCCCGCACAGGCCGAAACCGCCGACCGGCCCACCACGCTGGAAGTCGCGCATGAGCGCGCGTCGCTGAGCAACGGGCAGACCGACTGGCGCGAGACCTCGCTGCAGATCGGGCACCGCTATGCGCCACGCCAGGCGGCCGGCCTGGCGCTGCGGCAAACGCGCCGTTTCGGGCTGGACGACACCGCCATCGACCTGAGCGGGTCGCAGCCGCTGGACGAGCGCTTAACGGCCTCGCTGGAGGCAAGCGCCAGCCCCACGCACCGGGTGCTGGCCAAGCATGCATTGGGCGCCAGCCTGCAGTATGAATTCGCGCCGGCCTGGCTGCTGCACACCGGCTTCAAAAACACCCGCTACGACAACGCCAACGTGAACCAGGGCCTGCTGATGCTCGAGCGTTATGTGGCATCTTTCAGCGGCTCGATTGCCTGGCGGCCGGTCAGCGCGCTTGGCACGCATGCGCATGGCTTCGAGCTCAGGGGCAACTATTACTACGGCGACAAGAGCCTGGTCGGCCTGATCCTGGCATCCGGCCAGGAGGCGACGACGGTCAGCAGCCAGACCGTGGCGCTGGCCGACGTGCGCTCGGTGGCGCTGGTCGGGCGCCACTGGGTGCGCGATGACTGGGCGGTGACCTACGCCATCAGCCGAACCCGGCAAGGCAGCTTTTACGACCGAAACGGGGTTCGCCTCGGTGTTCAGTACGCTTTCTGACCCCTTCCTGCGGGTCGCCTTCGTTACCGGCACTGTGGCGCTGGCGCTGACGGCTCTGCTGCTGCTGCTGACCGTGGCCCTGCGCATCGGTTTGAAGCGGCGCGAGAAGCACGCGCTTGAGTTCACGGCCCTCTGGCGCCCGGTTCTGATGAACGCGCTGGTGGACCCGACAGCGTGTGCGCTGCCGGCGCTGCGCTCGCGCGACTGGCTCAACTTCCTCAAGCTCTGGAACTACCTACAGGAGTCGCTGCGCGGCGAGGCCACTGACAGCCTGAACCAAGTCGCCAAGCGCCTACACGGTGATGAGCAGGCTAGGGGCCTGCTGCGCCGGGGCAATCGCGCCGAGCGGCTGCTGGCCATTCTGACGCTGGGCAATCTGCGCGACCGTGAGAGCTGGGACGACCTGCTGGCCAGCGCCGCGAGTCGGGACAACATCGCCTCGCTCAACGCGGCGCGCGCGCTGATCCAGATCGACCCGATGGCAGGCGTGGAGCACCTGATGCCTTTGGTTCTGGCGCGCCAGGATTGGGACATTGCGCGCCTGGCCCGCATGCTGGGAGATGCGCGCGCCGCCTTCGGGCTGTTGCTGAGCCGCACCATTGTTAGCCTGAAGGCTCACCAGTTGTTGCGTGCGCTGCAACTGGTGGAAGCGCTGCGGCTGCAGCTGCCGCCGGCGACGCTGCTCTTCCTGCTGCAGCGGCGGCATCAGCCGCCCGCCGTGCTGGCGGCGGCGCTGCGAGTCGCCAATGGCGCGGCTGTTCTGGCTACCGTGCGCGAGCACCTGGCGCACGCGGACTGGCGCGTGCGTGCACAGGCCGTGCACGCCCTGAGCCGCTTCGGCGAGCCGGCGGACCTGACGCTGCTGACCGTCAGGCTGGGTGACGCGGAGTGGTGGGTTCGCTACGCCGCAGCCCAGGCCCTCGCCAGCTTGCCGTTTCTGGGGCACGAGGGACTCGCCGCGCTGCAGTCAACCATCCCCGACATGGCGGCCCGGCAGATCCTGGCGCAAGTTTCTGCAGAAAGGGGGCTCCCATCGCACCGCAACTGATTGTTGACGCAGTCACCTGGATCATTCTCGGCTACTTCATCCTGCTCAATGTGGGGTATCTGACGCTCAACCTGCTGGCTGTAGCCGCCCTCTTTCGAAACAACCAGGAAAAGGCACTAGAGGATTTGCCACAGGTGTACGCGGGGCTGGAGCCGGCCATCAGCATCCTGGTGCCGGCTTTCAACGAGGAAGCCACCATCGTCGCCGCCGTAAGGTCCATGCTTCAACTGACGTATTCGGAGTACGAGATCATCGTCATCAACGACGGTTCGCGCGACCACACGCTGGACGTGCTGGTGAAGGAGTTTTCGCTCACGGCGTTTCCAGAAAGCTTTCGCGGGCGAATCGCCACCCAGCCGATTCGTGCCCTTTACCGCTCCACCCGCCACCCCAATCTGCGCGTAATCGACAAGGACAACGGCGGCAAGGCCGACTCGCTCAATGCGGGCATCAACAGCGCGCGCCATCCGCTGTTTTGCGGTGTGGATGCCGACTCGGTGCTGGAACGCGATAGCCTGCAGCGCGTGGTCAAGCCATTTTTGCGCCACCCCGAGATGGTGGCTTCTGGCGGTACCGTACGCGTCGCCAACGGCTGCGAGGTGAAAGACGGCTACCTGCTCCGCGTCGGCCTGCCGCGCAACCCCTGGGCGCTGCTGCAGGTGGTCGAGTACCTGCGGGCCTTTCTGTTTGGCCGTCTTGGCTGGTCACAACTCAATGCCATGCTGATCATCTCGGGCGCATTCGGTCTGTTCCGAACGGAAACCGTCATTGAAGTGGGCGGCTACCGCACCAATACCATTGGCGAGGACATGGAGCTGGTGGTGCGCATGCACCGGCTGCTGCGCCAGCGCGGCGTACCTTACCGGATCGAGTTCGTGCCCGAGCCGGTTTGCTGGACCGAAGTCCCGGAAGACAAAGCCACGCTGAAAAACCAGCGAATCCGCTGGCAGCGTGGGCTCAGCGAGAGCCTCACGAGCAACTGGGGCCTGATGTTCAGCCGCAACGGCGGCACGCCGGGCTGGCTCGCGTTTCCGTTCATGGTGCTGTTTGAATGGCTGGGACCGCTGGCGGAGCTGGGGGGCTACGTGTTCATGGTGTTCGCAGTCACCCTGGGGCTGGTTTCGTGGTCGGCCTTCGCCATTTTTCTGTTCGTGGCGATAGGCCTGGGCATCCTGCTGTCGGCCTCCAGCCTGCTGCTCGAGGAAATGTCCTTTCATCTCTACCCGAAAGCCTGGCATCTGGCCGCCCTGGTGCTGGTGGCCATCGTTGAAAACTTCGGCTACCGCCAGCTCAACACCTTCTGGCGCCTGGTGGGACTGTACCGCTGGGCCGCGCAGCGCGAAAGCCAGTGGGGCGCGATGAAGCGCAAAGGCAACTGGCAGGGCAAGTAGAAGGCCTGCCTGCAGTGTCAGGACACGCCGTCACGGCACCAGTGGCAGCTCGAAATAAAACTCGGTGCCGGCGCCGGGTGTGCTGACGTAGTCAATGCACCCACCGTGCTCCTGCACGATGCTCTTGCAGATGCTCAGGCCCAGGCCGGTGCCGCCTTTTTGCCGCCGGTCTGTACTGTCGGCCTGCGAAAAGCGCTCGAAGATCTGAGCCCGAAACTCTTCGGGGATGCCCTGGCCGCGGTCGACCACCGAAACGCGCACCTGCTGCCCAAGCACAGCCATGCGGACCGCAACCCGTCCACCGCGCTCGGAGAACTTGGCAGCATTGGACAGCAGATTCACCAGCACCTGCACCATGCGGTCGGAATCAGCGCTAACGACCACGCTATCAAGACGCGTTTCAAATTCGACCTGCACGCCGTACTGGTTGGCATAGTGCCGCGTCGTGTCGATAGCCTGGTCAATCAGCGGCGCCAGCGGCTGCACAACCTTGCTGTAGGTCATCATCTTCGACTCGATCTTCTCGACGTCGAGCACGTCGTTGATCAAGCGTACCAGGCGCTCGCTGCTGCGCAGCGAGAGGTCGACCAGTTCATTCACATCAGGCGCGAGCTCGCCGGCCATGCCGGAGGCGAGCAGACTGAGCGAGCCGTAAATGGAGGTCAGCGGCGTGCGCAGTTCGTGCGACACGGTCGAGATGAATTCGCTCTTCAACCGTTCCACCTTCTTGCGCTCTGAAATGTCCATGTAGGTCGTGACGAATCCACCGCCCGGCATGGGTGCGCTGCGCACTTCCAGGGGTTTGCCGTCATGGCGCTGGCGCTCATGCAACTTCCGCACGGGATGGCGTGCCCCCTCGACCAGCCGCGCGACGACCTCTTCCACCGGACCCGGGCCGTACTCGCCGCGCGCCGCGTTGTTGCGCATGATGTCCTCAAACTGCGTGACGGGGCCGGCGAACAGCGTTTCGGGCAGGTCAAGCAAGCTACGGAACTGCTGGTTGTGGGCGATCAGTCTCAGCTCGCCGTCAAAAACGCTGAGGCCACACGGCAGGTTGTCCAGAATACTTTGCAGTAACGTGTTGCTGCGGCGCAGTTCCTCCCGCATTGCACGCCCGGCGGTGACGTCCTGCAGAGTGCCGACCAGCCGCACTGGTAGCCCATCCTCGACTTCAACCGCACCGACGGAGCGGATCCAGATTGGCCATCCGGTGGCTGTCGTCATCGGCAATTCCAGATCCCACGGTTTACGCTGCGCGATGCATTCCCCAGCGGTCATTTCAATGATCGCCCGCTCCGCCGGCGCAAAGTATTTGGACCAGTCGGCCAGCGGGGGCTGCGCGCCGATCGCGACGTCGTGGATCCGGTGCGTCTGGTCCGACCACATCAGCGTATTGGCGCGCAAATCCACTTCCCAGCCGCCGACGCCGGCGATCTGCTCGGCCCGCTCCAGAAACGCTTTGCTGGCGCGCAATTGTTCCTCTGCCTGCTTGCGCGTGGTGATGTCCATCTGGGTACCGGCCATCGTCGCCGGTCGACCGTCAGCGGCCCAGGTGGACACGCGACCGCGCTCAAGTACCCAGACCCAGTGCCCGTCCCGGTGGCGCATGCGTATTTCGCATTCGTAGTAGTCGAGTTGCCCGAGGAAGTGCTGGCGTACCCGTTGCGTGGCGCGCTTGAAATCGTGCTGGTGGCTGTGCGCGCGCCAGGTCTGGATAGTGAGGGGCGAAAGCGCCGGCAAGGTGTAGCCAATCATGCTGGCCCAGCGCTCGTTGCATCGCACTTCGCCGGTTTGCACATTCCACTCCCAAGTGCCGACGTTGGTGCCTTCGAGGATGTGGCCAATGCGCTCGCGCTCGCGCGTCAGGGCCTGAAGAGCGTCCGCCAGGCGCAGGCTGGCGCTCTTCTTTTCGCTGATGTCCAGCCCGATGTGCATGAATCCGGTCAGCTGGCCCTGTGCGTCGTGCCGGGGCTGGACCTCCAGTTCAACCCAGTGGGTCTGGCCATCCTTGGCCCGGTTGATGACTTCGACCCGGCAGCTTTTTTCAGCGACGGCCGCTTGGTTTATGGCCCGGTGAACTGCGGGATCGGACTGGCCGCTGGCCAGCAAGTTCAAGGGGGTGAGCCCAACAGCTTCCTGCAGGGTGTAACCGTAGAGCCGGGTAAAGCCATCATTGACCCAGGTGATCTTGCGGTCGCGGTCGGTGATCACGACTGCGTTGGACGTGTGTCTCACCACCTGAGCCAGCCGCTCCAGATCAGCCGTCATGTCCTGCGCCAGCGCCTGTGCGCGGGCACGACCTGTCGCCAGCAGCCACACCGTTAGCGCCAGCAGCATGCTCAGCAGGGTGCCGCCCGCAAGAAGCCATGCTGGCGTTGACCGATCCACGCCTTTGTCGAATCCAGGGGTCGAACCGGCGCGCAGTGACAGTTGCCGGCCGCCTATCTCCAGGCTGAGGGCTGACTCCAGCATGGCATGCCTAAAAGAAGCCGGGTCAGCGGAGCCAACGCTGGCGAGTTCAGGCCGCGCCCGGCTGGTAAAGACAAGATTGGCTGGCACCGCATCGCCATCAAACAGCGAGAAATCGAGCTGTCCGCCAATCGCTTGCACCGTTCCGGCGAGTATTTCGTCCGCCACGATCGAGGAGAACAGAAAGCCGTTCAGTGCGGCCTCACGCTGTTTGAAGTTGCCTGGATAGGCCCCGTTCCGATACACCGGCAGCATGTACACGAAGCCAGGCCCTCGCGTTTCGTCCTGAACCAGCGTAATACGGCCACTGAGTGTGGCCTCGCCCGAGTTGATAGCCGCTTCGATGGCCTGCCGGCGCGTGGCCTCAGACCCCAGGTCGTAACCCCAGGCCGCGCGGTTCTTTGCAAGCGGCTCGATGAACTTGACCACGTACAGATCAGGCGCATTACCACTGGTACGAACCGCGAAATCGGGCGCTGAATCGAGCCGCTCTGCGGCGATGAAACGCTCCAAATCCTCTCGCTTGACGCGCTGGGCGAAGCCCAAGCCGCGTACGCCGGGGAACTCGACGGCAAGATTGCGCGACTCCACGTAGCCGCGAAAAGCACTTCGCCCAACTGACTGGCTGGCGGCATAAACCCCTCGGGCTCCCTTGAGCCCGTACACAGGCTGAAGGAAGCGACGCTGAATCTCGCCCTCGACCAGCTTGACCTGCCGGTCAAATTTTGCCCGTGCGTCCAACTCGATACGCCGCTGCTGCCCGTGCGCGGCCGCCAGGGTCAGCGCCAGACCCACGGTCATGACCGAGGCCGTTATCAAAAGGGCTGCGCGCACACCCACGCCCTCGACCCGCCCTTGCGCAGGCGGCACCCGTCGGGTTGCCGCCATGCAGCGCCACAGGAACAAGGGCCCTATAAACAGCACCAACAAGGAGGCACGCAGCAAAGTATCTGGTTCGCCCCGCGTGCCAGGACCCATCAACGCGAGCACACCGACCACCACCAGATCGATCGCCGCCACGATGACCAGCGTCTCAAGACCAAGTCGAATCAGAGTAAGTTTGGGATTCACAAGCGTTTTATTGATAGCGAAGTGGGTAAGTCGGGCCGGCGGACGGACGCAGCTTGGCCGAATCGTACACGGACCGAGGAAGGCCCCCCTTCCCTGGGACGATGAGCGCTTCGTCCCACGCAGCGGTGACCGAGGTGGCCTGCTTTGCAACCGCGACACCCCGCAACCGTGTTTACCAATCGCCCTGAGCTGCCAGGTTTTTCAATTTTCAGACGCGCAAAAAAAACGCCCCGAGTGGGGCATTTTTTAATCTGGCGGAAACGGAGAGATTCGAACTCTCGATGAGGCTCTACACCCCATACTCCCTTAGCAGGGGAGCACCTTCGGCCACTCGGTCACGTTTCCAGTTTTTGGATTATCTCACGACTTCAGGGCGCGCTTCAAACAACAACGGTCAAGTGGTCAAGAAACGGGCTGGTCCAGCTCAAAGGCCTTGTGCAAGGCGCGCACGGCGAGTTCCATGTACTTCTCGTCAATCACTACGGATGTCTTGATTTCGCTGGTGGAGATCATCTGGATATTGATGCCCTCTTCAGCCAGCACGCGAAACATCTTGCTGGCGATGCCCACATGGCTGCGCATGCCGATACCGACGATGCTGACCTTGCAGATCTTGGCGTCGCCCCTGACCTCCTGCGCGCCGAGCTTGGGGAGTACCTGGGCTTTCAGCAAATCCATGGTCTTGGCGAAATCATTGCGGTGCACGGTAAAGCTGAAGTCTGTTCTGCCATCCTTGCTGATGTTCTGGATGATCACATCCACTTCAATATTCGCGTCGGCCACGGCACCCAGAATCTGGTAGGCGATGCCCGGGGTGTCTGGCACGCCGAGTACGGAAATTTTGGCTTCATCGTGGTTAAATGCGATGCCCGATACGGTAGCTTGTTCCATGTTTTCATCTTCCTCAAAACTGATCAGGGTGCCGGATCTGGCTTCCTCGTTGATGTCGATGTCCCAGTCGGTGAAGCTGGACAGCACGCGCAGCGGGACCTTGTATTTGCCCGCAAATTCAACCGAGCGGATTTGCAGTACCTTGGAGCCCATGGAGGCCATCTCCAGCATCTCTTCAAAGCTCACGGTCTGCAGGCGGCGCGCTTCGGGCACGACGCGCGGATCGGTGGTGTACACACCGTCGACATCGGTGTAGATCAGGCATTCCTGGGCTTTCAGGGCAGCGGCAATCGCCACGGCCGAGGTGTCTGAACCGCCACGGCCCAGCGTGGTGACGTTGCCGCCCCCGTCCATGCCCTGAAAACCGGTGATGATGACGACCTTGCCGGCATCCAGGTCGGCGCGCACGCGCTCGTCGTCAATCGACTCGATGCGGGCCTTGGTGTAGGCGCTGTTGGTCTTGATGGTGACTTGCCAGCCGGCGTAGCTGACCGCTGGCAAGCCTTCGGCCTGCAGCGCAATGGCCAGCAAGGCGCTCGATGCCTGCTCGCCGGTGGCTGCCAATGCGTCAAGTTCACGGCTGTAGGCATCAGCGGGCCGCGCCGGCGCCAGTTCCTTGGCCATGCCGAGCAGGCGGTTGGTTTCGCCACTCATGGCGCTCGGAACCACGACCATCTGGTGCCCGGCCCGCGCCCACTTGGCGACGCGCTTGGCCACATTGCGGATGCGTTCGGTTGAGCCCATCGAGGTACCGCCGTATTTGTGAACGATCAAAGCCATTGCAGGATGTCCGTCAGGAGTTGTTGTAAGTTCATTTTTTCTGCAGGACCGGGCTGTCAGCAAAGCCCCAAATTATACCGGGGCGTCTCATTGTTCAGCGCTCTTGCCAGCGCCGGCGCGGTAGTGCAGCACAGCGCTGACCCGCGATACATGGCCGCCACCCACCTTGAGACGAATCTGGTGCCCGCGGGTGCGGCAGGCGCTGATCTGTACCATCAATTGGTCAAGCTGCGCCGCACTCGGCGTGGCGTGCTGCAACTGCAGCCAGTGGCGCAACAGATTGGCCTGGCGCGGCTGGGACAGCGCCTGCAACACCTTGATAGCGGGCGGCAAACCGACCAGCAATAAATCCTGCTGAGCCACTTCCAGCAGCAAAGCCTGCGCCTGAGCGGCGTGCCGGGCACTGCGCGCGAAAGTCGTGCGAAACTGTGGAAATGCCTCGGCCAGCGCGGGCAGCAGGCGCGCACGGATGCGGTTGCGGGTATAGCGCTCGTCCAGATTGGTCGGGTCGTCCACAAAGGCTATTGGCTGCTGCATCAGCCAGCCACGCAGACTACTGGCGCTGATTTGCAGCAGCGGGCGATAAAACATGACACCGCCGCGCTCAAACTGCGGCGCCATGCCAGACAGCCCCGGCAAACCGGCGCCACGGCTGAGCGCCAGCAACAGCGTTTCAACTTGGTCATCGGCATGCTGACCCAGCAGCACACCGCCCAGGCCGCTTTGCGTCGCCGTACCCGCCAGCGCAGCATAACGGGCGCGCCGCGCCGCATCTTCAGGGCTTTCGCCAGGTGCATGGCCGGCAGCCACCTGCACAACGTGCAGCGGCACTTTGCGGTCAGCGCACACCGATTGGCAAACGCGCACGAAATCGTCGGCAGCGGCCTGAAGCCCGTGGTGAATATGAATCGCCTGAATCTGACCGGGCCAGCATTGCGAGGCGGCCAGCAGCAAAGCAGTGGAGTCAGCACCACCGCTGTAGGCCACGCCAATGGGTAGCGCAAGATAAGGCAGCGCCTGCAAAGCTGGCAGCGCTGGATTCACTGAATCGGGCGCCAGCGCATTTGCAGATTCGGGGCGACCGGCGCCAGCCCCTGCCGCCTGCGCCGGAGATAGCCTATTTGCCGGCGTCGGCTTTGGTGTCGGTAAAACGGCCATAGCTTTGCAGCCGCTCATAACGACGGTCGAGCAATTCCTTGACCTTCAAATCGCTAACCTGACGAAACGCATCGTTGAGCGCGCGCTTCAAAAAGGCTGCCATCTGCTTGTGGTCGCGGTGGGCGCCGCCCACCGGCTCGTTGACGATCTTGTCGATCACGCCCAGGGCCTTGAGCCGGTGCGCCGTGATGCCCAGCGCCTCGGCCGCTTCCTGCGCCTTGTCCGAGGTTTTCCAGAGGATGGAGGCGCAGCCTTCCGGGCTGATCACAGAATAGATTGAATACTGCAGCATCACCACCTGATCGGCCACCGAAATGGCCAGCGCGCCGCCCGAGCCACCCTCACCGATGATGGTGGTGACGATGGGCACTTCGAGTTGTGCCATTTCAAAAATGTTGCGGCCAATGGCTTCGGACTGGCCGCGCTCTTCGGCATCAATGCCGGGGTAGGCGCCGGGCGTGTCCACAAAGGTGAACAGCGGCAGTTTGAACTTCTCGGCGGTTTTCATGAGGCGCAGCGCCTTGCGATAGCCCTCGGGCTTGCACATGCCGAAATTGCGCAGGCCGCGCTCTTTGGTGTCGCGCCCTTTTTGATGGCCCAGCACCATGCAGGCGGTGCCATTAAAGCGCGCCAACCCGCCGACGATGCTCAGGTCGTCGGAAAAATGTCGGTCACCGTGCAACTCCACAAAATCGGTGAAGATGTCGCGCACATAGTCGAGCGTGTAGGGCCGCTCCGCATGGCGGGCTATCTTGGTGATCTGCCAGGGGCTCAAGACACTGTAAATGTCTTTGGTGAGCTGCTGGCTTTTCTTGGCCAGCTGTTCGATTTCTTCTGAAATATCGACCGCTGACTCGGTCTGCACATAACGCAGTTCTTCAATTTTTCCCTCAAGGTCCGCAATCGGCTGCTCGAAATCGAGGAAGGTCTTTTTCGCCATGGTCTACTCCTCAGGCTTGCTTGTAGTTAATCTTGTCCGGTTGTCTGTGCATCGGCCTAGCCGGCGCGCTCCCCGGTGTCCAGCACCGGTAACGGATCCAGAGAGCGCCAAATATACCAAGTTGCAACACTGCAATAAGGCGCCCAGGCGGCAGCCACTTCGCGCGCATCGCTGCGACTGACAGATTCGCCGGAAAAATAGTTCTGGCTGATGCCGTTGATCAGGCCCACATCGTCCAGCGGTAAAACGTTGGGACGCGTCAGGTAGAAAATCAAAAACATTTCGGCGGTCCAGCGGCCAATGCCGCGAATGGCCACCAGCTCGGCAATGATGGCTTCGTCAGCCATCGCCTGCCAGTCCATGACGTGGACCGTGCCGGCATCAAAGTGAATCGACAGATCGACCAAGTACTCGACCTTGCGCGCGCTCAGGCCGGCGGCGCGCATGTCGTCGACCTTGAGCCTGAGCACATGGGCGGGTGTCATTTCCTTGGGCAAGGCGGCAAAGCGGTGCCACACCGTCTGCGCCGCCTTGACGGAGATCTGCTGCCCGACAATGCTGCGCGCCAGCGTGCCAAAGGCGTCGCCGCGCCCCTGCAGGCAGCTGTCGCCAAACTGCGGAATCAGGCGCTTCATCACGCGGTCTTTCTTGACCAGGTGCTTGCAGGCCTCGGCCCAATACGCAGGCACGGCGCAAGCCTCAGACCCCTCAACAACCTCGGTCAGTTCGGTACTGGCCGGACCGCTTTTTACTATCTTTTTCATAGCTGCTTGCGCCCGTCCTGTAAGGGTTCGAGGCCAAAATGACTGGTAAACATCATGATTGCACCTCCCAACTGGTGCCCCCAGGCGAGTCTTTCAGCACAATGCCCTTGGCCAGCAAATCGGTGCGGATACGATCTGCCGCTGCAAAGTCCCTGGCCTTTTTGGCGTCGGCGCGCTGCGCGATCAGGCGCTCGATGCTGGCGTCGTCGAGTTCGGCGCCGGCCTGAAGATAGCTGCCTGGCGCGCCCTGCAGCAGGCCCAGGCAAGCGCCCAGGCTTTTCAGCAAGCCTGCCCGTTCGGCGGAGCGGGTCTTGTTGACCTCGCCGGCCAGCTCAAACAGCACGGCGATGGCTTCGGGCGTGCCAAAGTCTTCGTCCATGGCCGCCTTGAAACGGGCCGCAAACGGATCAGCCCAGTCAAGGGTCAGTGCAGCCGGCGTTACAAGGTCAAGCGCCGTGTAAAGACGCTTGAGCGAGGCTCTGGCGTCGTCAAGGTGCACATCGCTGTAATTGAGCGCGCTGCGGTAATGCGTACGCACCAGGAAGAACCGCACCGTCTCGGCGTCGTACTTCGTCAGCACTTCACGGATGGTGAAAAAGTTGCCCAGCGACTTGGACATCTTCTCGTTGTCAACGCGCACAAAACCGTTGTGCACCCAGAACCGCGCAAGCGGCTTGCCGCTGGCACCTTCACTCTGGGCAATCTCGTTTTCGTGGTGCGGAAACTGCAAGTCAGCGCCGCCGCCGTGAATGTCAAAGGTCTCGCCCAGCGTCTGGCAACTCATGGCCGAGCACTCGATATGCCAGCCGGGGCGCCCCTTGCCGTAGTCGTGCCCAAGCGCCGCGCTGTCCCATTTGGCATCTGCGGGCTCGCTGTCTTTGGCCGACTTCCACAGCACGAAGTCGAGCGGGTCTTGCTTGCCGTCCAGCACCGCTACCCGCTCGCCGGCCCGCAACTCGTCCAGCGACTTGCCGGACAGCTTGCCGTAACCCTTGAATTTACGCACGGCGTAATTCACGTCACCACTGGACGCGCGGTAGGCCAGGCCTTTTTCTTCGAGCGTAGCGATCATGCGCAGCATCTGCGGCACGTACTCGGTCGCGCGTGGCTCAAGACTCGGGGGCTCCATGCCCAGCGCGCCAATATCCCGGTGCATGGCCACAATCATCTCGTCGGTCAACGCGCGAATGGTGATGCCGCGCTCAACCGCGCGCTTGATGATCTTGTCGTCAATGTCGGTGATGTTGCGCACATAGCTCACTTGCAATCCGCTGACCTTCAGCCAGCGCTGCACGACATCAAAGGCCATCATCATGCGCGCATGGCCGATATGGCACAGGTCGTAAATCGTCATGCCGCAAACATACATGCGCACATGCCCTGGGACCAGCGGAGAAAAATCTTCCACGGCACGCGACAGCGTGTTGTAAATGCGAAGGCTCATGAAAATGTCGGGGTGCGGTGCCGGACGGCAATTGGTGAATCAGTCGGTTAATCCATCGGTCAGCGGGGATCAGAAAACTTTATCTGAAGATTTACCGATAGGAAAGAGCCAAAAAGCGAAGGCGCCAGAACATGCAACAAAAACGGAAAGCTCAAAGTCTGAACAGCTTTCGACTATACCCCCTCAGCTACAATCGGTCAGATTGTCCAGCCGCTGTAACCCTGTGCATCTGCGTTTGCGGCCCAGTTAAATAACCCGGCTGTTCATGTTGATTTTTTGCTCTGGGCTGTCTCCGCCCTGCAAGAAGTGATCAAAACAATAGCGAGATTTCATATATGGCAATCCCAGCATTTTCCCCACGCAAACCCTTGCTCGCTGCTCTGCGCTTGCTGCTAATTTCGGCCACGATATCGACATCCGCAGTCTATGCCGACGAATACGCTGACGTCAGCCGCCTGATGAAAGCCAACCAGTTTCCCGAAGCACTGGCCAAAGCCGAACAGTACCTGGCAGCCAAGCCGCGCGACCCGCAAATGCGCTTCCTCAAGGGCGTGATCCAGACTGAAACAGGCAAGGCCAGCGACGCGATTACCACCTTTACAAAGATCACCGAAGACTACCCCGAGCTGCCCGAACCCTACAACAACATGGCAGTGCTCTACGCTGGCCAGAGCCAGTTTGACAAGGCCAGGGCCGCTCTTGAAATGGCGATCCGCACCAATCCGAGCTACGCGACAGCGCACGAAAACCTCGGCGACGTTTATGCCCGCCTCGCCAGCCAGGCCTACAGCAAGGCGCTGCAGCTTGACGGTGGCAACGCCGGCGTCCAGCCCAAGCTGGCGCTGATCCGCACGCTGTTCTCCGCCGAACCTAAAGGTGCGCAAAAGCCGGTCGCTGCCCCGGTGGTGACTCCGGCCCCTCCAGTGACAGCCAAACCAGCGCCCGCACCCGTGGTAGCTGCCGCGCCTGCGGCCAAGCCAGCACCCGCACCGGTAGTCGCTCCACCGACTGCCAGGCCAGCGCCCGCCCCGGCAGTGGTGGCGGCGCCTGCCAAACCAGCCACGCCCGCTCCCGTTAATGCGGCAGCTGGCGGTGAAAAGGAGGTGGAGGCGGTGGTGCACGCGTGGGCCGACGCCTGGGCCGACAAGAACATGAATACTTACCTCGCCAGCTACGGCCCGTCTTTTGATCCGCCGGGCAAACAGATCCGCAAAGCCTGGGAAGAAGACCGCCGCGCGCGCATTGTTGGTAAATCGCGCATCAGCGTGAAACTCTCCAATCTGACCGTTTCGGTGCAGGGCAAAAAAGCCACCGCCAAATTCAAGCAGGACTACAGCGCCGACGCGCTGCATGTCTCAAGCCGCAAAACGCTGGAGCTGACGAAAGCGGGCGAGCGTTGGGTCATTGTCAAGGAATCCACCGGCAATTGATGCGCCGTGGCCAAGCTGTGCCGCACGCATTGGATTGACTTCACGCAAGCCGCGCTGAATAATTTTGCCGTTCCCCTCGCCATTCTCGCATCCTGACAGTTTCTCGTGGAAATTACCATGAAAAGGGCTCTGGCAGCTCTCATTTTTATAGCGCCTTGGCTTGTGCTGGCGGCGCCACCGCGCGCCGAAAGCAGCGCGCAGTCACGCGCCAAAGCGGCGACGGAAAAAAAGCGTGCGGCCACCCCAACCCGTGCAAGCCCGGTCGCCAAGCGGGTAGCCTCCCAGGCCAAACGCCGTGATGGGCGCGATGGCCAGGCCGAAGCCCGGCTGATTGAAATCTACAAATTCATAGGCCAGGGCAGCTCGCGCGAGGCCCTGCGCAGAGCCGAAGACCTGGTGCGTGACCATCCCAATTTCCAACTGGCGCAGCTGGTGTATGGCGATCTGCTAGCCGGACGCACCCGAGCGATTCGGGCGCTGGGCGATGTACCCGACAGCGCAGCCAGCAATGCCGGGCCCCTGCTGGCCGAGCTGCGGCAAGAGTCGCAGCAACGCCTGCGCGCCTTGCGCGAACGCCCCGCCCCCGGCATGGTGCCGTCGCCGTTTCTCACGCTCGCGCCAGCTATAGAGCACGCCATTGCAGTGGACACCTCGCGCTCGCGCCTGTACCTGTTTGAAAACACCACGGCGGGCCTCAAGCTGGTAGCCGACTACTACATTTCGGTCGGCAAACTGGGTATTGAAAAATCCGTGGAGGGCGACCTGCGCACACCACTTGGCGTGTACTTCATTACCAGCAACCTGGACCCCAAATCGCTGGACGATTTTTACGGTTCCGGGGCCTTGCCCATCAACTACCCCAACCGGCTCGATCTCAAGCGCGGCAAAACCGGCGGCGGCATCTGGCTGCATGGCTCGCCCTCGGCGCAATTCTCGCGCGCCCCGCTGTCCACCGAGGGCTGCGTCGCGCTCGCCAACACGGATCTGGAACGCATCATCAAGACGGTGCAAATCGGCAGCACGCCCGTGGTGATTGCGCAAAGCCTCAAATGGGTGGCGCCGCAGTCCCTTAAGGCGGACGCCCAATCCTTCGACGCAGTGCTGCAGGACTGGCAGCGCGCCAAATCGAGCGGCGACATGGCGCGGCTCGCGGCCTGGTACACGCCCGACTTCAGCAGCTTCGGCAAAACATTGGCCGAATGGACGCCCGCCCTGCAAGGCGAAGTCCAGCGACTGGGCAAGCGCGAGCTGCAATTGAAGGATGTGTCTTACATGCGCTGGACCGACAGCACGGACACGATGGTGGTAACCTTTGGCGAGCTGGTTAAAGGAGCCAAAACCGGTCTGACCAAACGCCAGTACTGGACGCGCCAGGGCAGCCAGTGGAAAATATTCTTTGAAGGAGTGATCTGATGACTGTTGCCGCGACGGTTCCAGTGCCGCTGGCCGCATTCAACCCTCTCAAACGTACCGGAACTTTACGCTGCACCCTGCTGGCGGCTGCTGCTGCATGCTGGGTCTGGCAGACCGGGCCAGCGCTGGCGCAAGGCGCAACCAAGATCAGAATCCTTACCGGCAATGGCGATTTCCTGGTTGACGTCCGCCCCGCCCCAACCGGTCTCGCAGATCAGCAAGTACCTGCTGCCCCCGATCTGCCGGCATTCCCTGCCATCGAGCCCGCAACGCTGGTGACAGCGCCCACACCCGAATCTGCACTTTCTCCAGCGACTGAGCCTGGCCCGGAGCCTGCGCTGTCCGCAGTCCAAGGGGCGCAAGGCACCCCTGCGACGCCCACCCTCGCGCTGCCTGACAGCGCCGCGCCGGGCGCTGAAGAAGCGGTGGAGGCGGCCGTGCGGGCATGGGCAGATGCCTGGGCCGGAAAAGACTTGAACGTCTACTTCTCCAGCTATGGCCAAGGCTTTGCGCCCCCGGGTAACCAAACTCGTAAGGACTGGGAAGAAAGGCGGCGCGCGCGCATCGTCGGAAAATCGCGCATCAGCGTGAAGCTCTCGGGCCTTGCCATTGCGGTCCAGGGTAGCCAGGCCACCGCCAGATTCAAGCAAAACTACAGCGCCGGCGCGCTGAACATTTCGAGCCGCAAAACGCTTCAGTTGACCAAAGAGGCGGACGAGCGCTGGGTTATCGTTAGGGAAACCACGGGCGGCTAATGCCCCGCGACTAAGACGGCCTCAGCCAGCGCGATTCAGCGATCCGACCGGGGTCACCAGTGAAAACAATTTAACAAAGGAATTACGCCATGACAGTTTCAGTAACCATCACATCAACCGCACTTTGGCCGGCACGCGCAAGCGGCAGGCGCGCCTGGCTTGCAGCGGCCACGCTAGCCGTCACGGTCGGCATCGCCTGCCTTGCCGGCCCGGCTCTGGCGCAAGGCGCGCCCAAGGTGAAGTTCACCACCAGCGAAGGCGATTTTGTCGTCGAGGTCTACCCCGACAAAGCACCCAAAACGGTCGAGAACTTTCTGCAATACGTCAAGGATAAGCACTACGACGGCACCATTTTTCACCGCGTGATCAGCACCTTCATGGTCCAGGGCGGCGGTTTTGATTCCAGTTACGCGCAAAAGCCAACGCGCGCGCCGGTCGTGCACGAAGGCCGCGAGGCGCTGAGCAAGGGCGGCGACAAAAATGTGACCGGCACGCTGGCGATGGCCCGCACCAATGACCCCAATTCCGCGTCCTCGCAGTTCTTCATCAATGTCAAGGACAATGACTTCCTGAACCCGTCGGCGCAGGCACCCGGTTACACGGTTTTCGGCAAGGTCGTCAGCGGTATGGACGTGGTCAACAAGATCAAGTCGGTGCCAACCGGCGCCGCTGGCCCTTTCCCAACGGACGTGCCGAAAACTCCGGTAATGATCAAGTCCGCAGCGCTGGTCAGCTGAGTGACGCATTGACCGAGTGACCAAGTGACCGATCCACTGACCCTTACTCCCACTTCAATAGGACCATCATGAGCAACCCGAAAGTAGAACTCCATATCGTCAGCTACGGCACCATCACCCTGGAGCTGGACGCCGAAAAGGCCCCCAAATCCGTTGCCAATTTCCTGAGCTACGTTAACAAGGGCCATTACAACAACACCGTCTTTCACCGCGTGATTCCCGGTTTCATGGTGCAGGGCGGCGGCTTTGAAGTCGGCATGAAGCAAAAGCCGACGGACGGCGAGATCGAGAACGAGGCCAACAACGGCGTGAAGAACGACAACTACAGCGTCGCCATGGCCCGCACCAATGCACCGCATTCGGCCAGTTCGCAGTTTTTCATCAACGTGGCTGATAACGGCTTTCTGAACCACAGCGCTCCCTCCCCATCTGGCTGGGGCTATGCCGTATTCGGCAAAGTGGTCGAAGGCAAAGATGTGGTTGACAAGATCAAGGCCGTTAAAACCGGCAGCAAGGGCGGCCACAGCGATGTACCGCTAACCGACGTGGTAATTGAAAAAGCCGTCGTGCTTTCCTGAGCTTGAACCGGACGGCGCTTGTCGAAGTCCCTGGTTAAAGCCACCCCGACCGAGCCCCGGATGGCCGAGCTTGTAGCCCCCCCCTCCTGGCGCACGGTCGACTTCATTTCAGACCTGCATCTGCAAGCCGCCGAGCCGGCCACGTTTGCGGCCTGGCAGCACTATATGGATAGCACGCTGGCCGACGCCGTCTTCATCCTGGGCGATCTGTTTGAAGTCTGGGTCGGCGATGACGCCGTCAGCGCCGATTTATCGGGCCCCACGGCCAGCTTTGAGGACCGCTGCGCCCGCCTGATCGGCCAGACAGCTGGTCGCCTCGCACTGTTTTTCATGCGCGGCAACCGCGATTTTCTGGTCGGCCAGCAGCTCATGGAGCTGTGCAACACCCGCTTGCTGGCCGACCCCAGCGTGCTGCTATTTGCCGGCCAGCGCTGGTTGCTGTCGCACGGCGACGCGCTGTGTTTGGGCGATGTGGACTACCTGGCGTTTCGCCAGCAGGTGCGCAGCGCCGACTGGCAGCAGGCCTTTCTGGCCAAGCCATTGGCCGAGCGCCAGGCGATTGCACGCGCGCTACGCCAGCGGAGCGAGGCGCGTAAGCGGTCCGGGGCGGTTTATGCCGACGTCGACGCGCGCGCTGCCCGGCAGTGGCTGCAAGCCGCCCAAGCCCACACGCTGATCCACGGCCATACCCACCAACCGGCCGAGCACGACCTCGGTCAAGGCCTGACCCGCGTCGTCCTCAGCGACTGGGATGCGCAAGCCGTACGGCCGCGCGCCGAGGTGCTGCGCCTGTCGGCCAGCGGCCTGCAACGTATCGCCCTGCTGTGATGCCTATGCACGCTCCAGCATCCCAAGTTGCTCGGGCAGCGCGCCAGGCGCCCCAGCCGATTCGTGCCGCCTGGACCAGCTCGAAAGCAGCCGCGTCATGTTGAACTGGCTGCAAACCCTGTTGCGCCGGCCGTCCAGCCGCGCTGACACCATCCCCGAAGCGCTGTGGCAAACCACCCTGCAGCACTACCCCTTTCTGGCCAGGCGCCCGGTGGCCGACCACCAACGCCTGCGCGCTTTGGTCGCCGAGTTTCTGACGCAGAAAGAATTCACCGGCGCGCACGGCTTGGCGGTAACCGACCAGATGGCGGTCGCCATCGCAGCACAAGCCTGCCTGCCAGTGCTGCACATGGAGCGCGGCCTGGGCTGGTATGACGATTTCAAGGGTATCGTGGTGCACTCCGGTGCCATGCTGGCGCGCCGTGAGGTCACCGACGGCATTGGCCTGGTGCACCGGTACAGCGAGGCCCTGCTGGGCGAAGCCATGGAACGCGGCCCCATCACCCTAAGCTGGCAAGACGTGGCGGCAGCGGGCGGCTCGGCCGAACAAGGCCACAACGTGGTGATTCACGAGTTCGCCCACAAGATCGACATGCGCGATGGCGCCGCCGACGGCTGCCCGCCCCTGCCCTCGCGCGCCGCCAGAACGGCCTGGCATGCCGTGATGCAGCCGGCCTACGACAGCTTTTGCGAGCAGGTGGCCATGGCCCAACGCTTCGGCGGCCCGCCACCCTGGCTTGACGACTATGGCGCCAGTGCCCCGGCAGAATTTTTTGCCGTGGCCTGTGAAGGCTACTTCGTCAACCGCGAACGCTTCACCCAGGACTTTGCCGCACTGACCGTGCTGTTTGATAACTTTTTCGTACAAAAAAAATCCGCAGCCCAATAACGACGTGTGCAGTATGCTATTGAGTTGATAGCATGTGGAAGCTCGTGGTGAGGCTGGACTATCTCCCGTTGCGCAGATCGAAGAGCAGGCTTGGGCAAAGCGTTTCTACATTCGCCGCTTCGGCTGGCAGTAAATTATTTATCCGGGATTACCATCGCAGACCCACACGGCCCCAAGCCAGAAGCCACTTTTTACTGATCGGCAAACGCCATGGATATTGATCCCCTTGAATCCGTCAAACCGGATGAATCCGACGAACCTTCCTTTGCGCAGTTCCGCAAACTAAACGCCTGTGTCGCCGTCACGATCGCGCTGCTGGCCACCTTCATGGGCATTTGCAAGGTCAAGGACGACAACATCGTTCAGTCCATGCAACAGGCCCAGGCCAACAAGCTTGATCACTGGAATTTTTACCAGGCACGCAACATCCGTGAGGAAATTGCCAAAGGCACGCTGCTGCAACTCCGTCTAGCCGCGCCCTCGCAGCCAGCCGCAGAACAAGCAAACTACCAAAAGGCCATTGAGCAGTATGAAAAACTCGCTGCCGATCAAGCCAAAAAGAAGGACGAACTGAAGCTGCAAGCCGAGCAGGACCAGCGCGACTACGACGCAGCCAATTTCCGCGATGACCAGTTCGATCTGGCTGACGCGCTGCTGGCCATTGCCATTTCCCTGCTGGCGGTGACGGCGCTGACGCATTTGTGGTGGTTGTACTGGCTGACCCTGGTGCCGACGGCCTTTGGCGTGGCAATGGGTTTGGCGGGCCTGCTCGGCTGGGGTATTCACCCGGATGCGCTGATCCGGCTGCTGTCCTGACACCAGATTACCTCATACAAATGGCTGTAGCCCAATGAATTCGGGCGCAGGCAGCTATTAAATTAATAGTGCTGTGCGCCCGATTACGCTGGACTGGAGACCAGAATCAGCCCGAAATTACTCGCCCAGGTAAGCCGCCCTCACGCGCGGATCATTAAGCAAATCCTTGGCCTCGCCGCTCATGGTGACGTTGCCCGACTCCATCACATAGCCCCGATTCGCAATGCCCAGCGCTCGGCTGGCGTTTTGTTCGACCAGCAACACGGTGACGCCGCGCGCTGAAACGTCGCGCACCACCTCGAAAATCTTGTCCACCATGATGGGCGACAGGCCCATGGAGGGCTCGTCGAGCAGCAGCACCTTGGGCCGGCTCATCAGCGCGCGGCCCATGGCCAGCATCTGCTGCTCGCCGCCCGACAGGGTGCCAGCAAGTTGGTCCTTGCGCTCGCGCAGGCGCGGGAACAGCGCATACATCTTCTCCATATCGGCGGCAATTTCAGCCGTGTCGTTGCGGATGTAGGCGCCCATCTTGAGGTTTTCGGCGATGCTCATGCGAGTAAACACGCCGCGGCCCTCTGGCACCATGGCCAGGCCTTCTTTGACCAGGTCCCAGGCGCCGCGGCCGCGTATGCTTTTGCCAAGGTATTCGATGTCACCGTCGAGCATCGGCAGCGTGCCGGTGATGGCTTTCATGGTGGTGGTTTTGCCGGCGCCGTTGGAGCCAATCAGCGTGACCAGTTCGCCGTCGTGAACTTCAAAGTCAACGCCCTTGACCGCCTGAATGCCGCCATAGGCCACTTTGAGGCCGGTCACTTTGAGAAGTGTGTTTGCCATGTTGCTATTTCCCTTCAATGACCTGTGCCCAGATAGGCGGTGATCACTTTTTCGTTTTTCTGAACGTCGGCGGGCAGGCCTTCGGCAATCTGCTTGCCGTAGTCGAGCACGGTGACGCGGTCGCAAAGGCCCATGACAAGTTTCACGTCGTGTTCGATCAGCAAGATGGTGCGGTTGTCCTTGCGGATGCGGTCTATCAGCTCGCGCAGCTGCACTTTTTCAGTGGCGTTCATGCCGGCGGCCGGTTCGTCCAGCGCGATCAGCTGCGGATCAGTGGCGAGCGCGCGGGCGATCTCCAGCCGGCGCTGGTCACCGTAGCTCAAGGTGCGCGCCTTGAAGTCAGCGTACTTGCCGATGCCGACGTAGTCGAGCAATTCATGGGAACGTTGGGCAATCGCGGCTTCTTCACGCTTGAAACCCGGGGTGCGAAGCACCGCGCCCAGCAGGCCGGACTTGGTGCGGATATGGCGGCCGACCATGACGTTCTCCAGCGCCGTCATGTCGGCAAACAGCCGGATGTTCTGAAAGGTGCGGGCAATGCCGGCCTTGGCCACTTCGTGCACCGCCGTCGGCTTGTAGGGTTTGCCGGCCAGCTCGAAGGTGCCGCTGTCGGGTGTGTAAAGGCCGGTCAACACATTGAAGAAAGTGGTCTTGCCGGCCCCATTGGGGCCAATCAGGCCATAGACCTGACCGCGTTCGATGTGGATACCCACATCGCTAAGGGCCTGCAAACCGCCAAAGCGCTTGGAAACACCGGCGACTTTAAGAATGGTTTCGCTCATATCCATTCTCCTTAAGGATTGATCGACTGGACAGGGTCTTTACCAACGCGCTTGTTCAGCGACTTGCCGTGTTCGGCAGAAGGCCAGAGCCCGCGCGGACGCATCAGCATGATGACGATCATGGCCAGCGCAATCAGCAGCTGGCGCAAGATGGCCGAGTCGAGCCGGCCGTCGGTCATGGCCTGCAAGGGCCCGGCCACATGGCGCAGCACCTCGGGCAGCGCCGCCAGCAGCAGCGCACCCAAAATGACGCCGGGCAAATGGCCGATGCCGCCCAGCACCACCATGGCCACAATCATGACGGACTCCATCAGGCTGAAGGACTCGGGCGAAACGAAACCCTGGAAGGCGGCGAACATCGAACCCGACACGCCGCCGAACATGGCGCCCATGCCGAAGGCCAGCAGCTTCATGTTGCGGGTGTTGATGCCCATGGCCTTGGCGGCAATTTCGTCTTCGCGAATCGCCATCCAGGCGCGGCCGATACGCGAATTTTCTAGCCGGTGGCAGATGATGACCGAGACGATCACCAGCGCCAAAAACAAGTAGTAATACATCGAGACCGAATTGACCTGAAACCCGAAGAATTCATGCGACTTACCCAGATCGAAGCCGAAAAACTTTATCGAGTCGATCTGGTTGATACCTTTAGGGCCGTTGGTCAGGTTGATGGGCCGGTCCAGGTTGTTCAGGAACACCCGGATGATTTCACCGAAGCCGAGCGTCACGATGGCCAGGTAGTCACCACGCAGCTTAAGCGTGGGCGCGCCCAGTAAAACACCAAAAAGTCCCGCCACTGCAGCAG
This sequence comes from Polaromonas sp., assembly GCF_012927455.1. Taxonomy (GTDB): domain Bacteria; phylum Pseudomonadota; class Gammaproteobacteria; order Burkholderiales; family Burkholderiaceae_C; genus Polaromonas. The sequence continues at coordinate 41,465 of NZ_JABBPE010000005.1, forward strand.
CGACCGGGATGATGGCCCAAATCGGCAGATGCAGCCCCTCGGGGAAAGCGGCGGCGATGGCAGGGAAGGCTTCGGCCAGATGGGGCGAACCGAGCAGCGCAAACAAATAAGAGCCGACTGCAAAAAATGCAACATAACCCAGATCGAGCAGACCGGCGTAGCCCACCACAATGTTCAGGCCAAGCGCCAGCAGCACATACAGCAGCGCCATGTCGACAATGCGCACCCAGGCGTTGCCGCCTTGTTGCAGCAGCAGCGGCAGCACTATCAGCGCAGCGGCGTAGATCAGATAAGTAACTAGTTTTTTGGGGTTCATCAGATTTTCTCCTTGTGGTTCGGACTGGACAGCGCGGGCTCAGGCCCGGTCCGCCACACGTTCACCCAGCAAGCCCGAAGGCCGCAGCGTGAGCACAAAAATCAGCACGATGAAAGCAAAAATATCGGAGTATTGGCTGCCTAGAAAACCGCCGGTCAGCGGGCCGATATAGCCTGCGCCAATTGCTTCGATGAGACCTAGCAAAATCCCGCCCAGCACGGCTCCACCGAGGTTGCCTATTCCGCCAAAAACCGCTGCGGTAAAGGCTTTCAGTCCAGGCAAAAAGCCCATGGTGTGCTGCACCGTACCGTAGTTGGAGGCGTACATCACACCGGCCAGCGCCGCCAAAATGGCACCGATGATGAAGGTGGCGGAAATAACGGTGTCGGGCCGCACGCCCATCAAGGCGGCGACGCGCGGGTTCTCGGCGGTAGCGCGCATGGCACGGCCCAGCTTGGTGTAATGCACCAGCCACATCAGGATAGACAGTGAGACTGCCGTCGTGCCGAGAATGAACAGCTGCGTGACGGTGATCACCGCGCCGCCGACCTGGAAGGGCTCTGCCGGCAGCAGGGTGGGATAGGGCTTGTAATTCGGCTTCCAGATGATCATGGCCAGCGTCTGCAGCAGCAGCGACATGCCGATGGCGGTGATCAGCGGGGCAAGTTTGGGCGAATTGCGCAGCGGCCGGTAAGCGACTTTTTCGATCACGAAATTCAGCGCGCCGCACACCACGCAGGCGATCAGCAGAGAAATCAGCAATACCAGCCAGCCGGGCGCGCCGGGCATGGATTCCTGCATCAGTCCGATGATGGTCCAACTGGTCAGCGCGCCCACCATCAGGACCTCGCCATGCGCAAAATTGATCAGGTTGATGATGCCGTACACCATGGTGTAACCCAAGGCGATCAGGGCATACATGCTGCCCAGCACCAGACCGTTGATGATCTGCTGTAGCAATATTTCCATAACTCATCTCCCGTTTGATTGAAATTGCCAACTCCGCTTGCGCCGCCAGCCACCGGGATCACCGGGAGACAGCGTTGAGTTAACAAAAAGCCCGCCCTTAAACCAGATGACTGGAAACTGCGGCGAGCTTGTTCGCGAATTGTAGCCAGCCTCTCTAGCGAGAAGCGGGCCAGCGCAATGGTTTTTTTGGGGTTTACCCTTGAAATTTTTGGGAGGGGCGGCCGAATCCAGCTTTAGCAACCGCTTTCGCGCCTGATTAGCTTTTCTGATTGTTCTTCAATTTCAACTCATTGAGCTTATCGGCAATTTTTATCTCTAGACCCCGGTTAACCGGCCGGTAAAAGCCGGGCGGTGCCATCCCTTCCGGAAGATAGTTTTCGCCGGCGGCGAAGCCGCCCTCCTCGTCATGCGCGTAGCGGTAGTTCTTGCCGTAGTCCAGCTCTTTCATGAGCTTGGTGGGCGCATTGCGCAGATGCAGCGGCACCGGGCGCGTGCCGTCTTTCTTGATGAAAGCCTTGGCTTCGTTGAAGGCCTTGTAGACTGCGTTTGACTTGGGCGCCACTGCCAGATACACCACGCATTGCGCGAGCGCCAGCTCACCCTCGGGCGAGCCGAGCCGTTCATAGACCTCGGCGGCATCGAGCGCCAGCCGCAAAGCGCGCGGGTCGGCCAGTCCGATGTCCTCGCTGGCCATGCGCACCAGCCGGCGCGCCATGTAGCGCGGTTCCGCACCGCCATCGAGCATGCGCATGAACCAGTACAGTGCGGCGTCGGGGTCGGAGCCGCGCACCGATTTGTGCAGCGCCGAGATCGTGTCGTAAAACTGCTCGCCGCCCTTGTCGTAGCGGCGCAGACGCTCGCCCAGCACCTTGAGCAACCAGGCGTCGCTGACCTCGCGCACCTTTTCGGCCTTGGCCGCCACGCTTAGTGATTCCAGCGTGTTGAGCAGCCGCCGGGCATCGCCGTCGGCGTAGGCAACGAGCCGATCAGCCGCTTCGCTTGCTATGCTTTCGATAGCTGGCAGCGCCCGTTCCGCTTGGACCCTGGCGATTATTTTCCTGAGATCTGGCTCCGTCAGCGGCTGCAGCACATACACCACCGCGCGCGACAACAAAGCCGAATTGACCTCAAACGAGGGGTTTTCGGTGGTAGCGCCAATAAAGGTGAAAAGGCCGCTTTCGACATGCGGCAAGAAAGCGTCTTGCTGGCTTTTGTTAAAGCGGTGCACCTCATCGACAAACACGATGGTGCGCTTGCCCTGCCCGTCGCCCTGCCCTTGCCAGACCGACGCCTGCTCGACCGCCTCGCGGATGTCCTTGACGCCGCCCAGCACGGCAGAAATGGTGATGAAATGCGCGTCAAAACTGCTCGCCATCAGCCGCGCGATGGTGGTCTTGCCAACGCCGGGCGGGCCCCAAAGAATGCAGCTGTGCGGCTGGCCCGACTCAAACGCGATGCGCAGCGGCATGCCCTCGCCAAGTAAATGCTGCTGGCCTATGACTTCGCCCAGGCTCTTGGGGCGCAGACGTTCGGCCAGTGGCGTGTGGGCATGGGGTGCGGGGGCTGCGCTCATAACGGCATTCTAGACAGCATGGCACGCGATACCATGTGGGCCAACACCGAGGAGATGGATGTCACGTACACCGACCTTATTGCTGGCCGTGCTGGCGCTGCTGGCGTTTGCCGGCAATTCGCTGCTGTGCCGCCTGGCGCTCAAACACACCGGCATTGATCCGGCCAGCTTCACCAGCGTGCGCATCCTTTCGGGCGCGCTGACGCTGTGGCTGATCACGCGCAGCCGCAGCCGAAGCGCCAGCGGCGCTGGCAACTGGCCGTCCGCGCTGGCGCTGTTTGTCTACGCGGCAGCGTTCTCTTATGCCTACGTCAGCTTGCCGGCCGCCACCGGTGCGTTGCTGCTGTTTGGCGCGGTGCAGGCCACCATGATTGGTTACGGGCTGTGGCTGGGAGAACGCCTGCTGGTGCGGCAATGGCTGGGTCTGCTGTGTGCCTTTGCCGGTCTAGCGGGCCTGCTGTTGCCCGGTTTGTCGGCGCCACCCGCATTAGGAGCAGCGCTAATGCTGGGCGCCGGCGTGGCCTGGGGCGTGTATTCGCTGCGCGGCAAAGCGGCCGGTGATCCGACGCGGGTTACTAGCGGAAATTTCTTGCGTGCCGCGCCGATGGCGGCGCTGCTGAGCCTGCTCACCGTGCGCTGGAGCGCGGTGGATTTGGCAGGCTTGGGCTATGCACTGGCCTCTGGCGCACTGGCGTCCGGGGTCGGCTATGCGATCTGGTACTCAGCCCTGCGCGGCTTAAAGGCCACCAGCGCGGCGACGCTGCAACTCAGTGTGCCGGTGCTGGCCGCGCTGGGCGGCATCGTCTTTTTGGGGGAAACCGTCACCGGGCGACTGCTGCTGGCCTCTGCCACCATTCTTGGCGGGATTGCACTGGTGATGGCTCGCCCGGCAGCGCCCAAATAACAAGCTGACAAGCGGCGGACGGCGCAACCAGCGAGCCGTCGACTCAAGGCTTGCCGTACTGCACCTTCATTTCGTCGGACACCAACTGCTGCAGCGCTTCGAAGCTGAAGGTCGGCATGGGTTTTCCATTGACAAAAAACGTTGGGGTTTTGCTGATCTTCAGTGTCGCCAGATCGCCCATATCGCGCCTGAGCGCCTGGTCAATTTTCTCGCTGCCCATGTCTTTGCGCGCTTGCTCGACGTTGACGCCTGCGCCTTGCAACAAGGGCCAGATGTTGTTGATATCGGGGCCGGAATGGGAGGCCCAGCTGGCCTGGCCATTGAAGAGCGCTTCCAGGGCGGGCCAAAAGAGATTCTGCAGACGAGCCGCCTCCAGCGCCTTGACCACCTGGTCAGAGCCGGGGTGCAGGGGCGCGTAGCGGATCACGGATTTGATGCGGCCCGGATTTTCTTTGACGAGGGTTTTGACCAGGGGATAGAAGGTCTTGCAGGTTTCGCAGGCCGGGTCAATAAACTCGACGATGGTGACCTTGGCCGTGGAAGCGCCAAAAACCGGCGCGTCGCTCCTTTCCATCGCCGCGAGGTTGCTTTGCGCTATCAGAGCTTGCTGCTGATTGACTTTCTGGTAATAGGCATTAAGCCCTAGCGTGAAGGCGATGGCGACCACGATCAGGATGGCCACAACGGTGATTTGCTTTTTATTCATGTTTGGAGGAATCAAGTGAAAAGATCAAAAGGATCGTGATCAGCGTGAACGCCAAAAACGACAGCATGGGAAGGTCCAGAAAGCCAAAGAGGTTTAACACCTGCTGCTTGCAGGAGGGGCCCTGGCCGCAAGGCTGAAGATCGGGCGGAATCCAGTCCCAGTACAGCAGCGTGTGGTAGCCGGCAATCAGCTGGCCGACCACCGACAGCAGCGCGCCATAAAGGGGAATATGGTGATCCGACCGCATCAGGGCAAGCCCCAGGATCAGCACCAGCGGGAACATAACAATGCGCTGGTACCAGCACAGAACGCATGGCTGCACGCCCATGACCTCGCCAAGAAAGAGCGCCGACGCAGTAGACAGCAGGGCGACCAGCCATGCGGCCAGCATGAAGTACCAGGCGCGGGACAGGGAAGCTTGATTTTTGGTGGTCATAAATTCGGGGTAACCCAGTCAACCGGGCACGCTTTCACGAAAACCCGTGCGAGCGCGCGGCAGGCGGGAGGCAAACCGGAACGGGCAAAACGCCCGGTCTTACAGTTGACAGTCAAGACGCCAGAACAGCGGTCATTGCCGGATCACATCTGCCCCCTTGGGCGTCTTGAACTGGAAGGTGTCTTTGGCCAAAGTCGGGTTGACTTCGACCTTGCTGAAGCTCAGCAGCGAGCGCTGGCCGAAGCTGTCGAGGATTTCGAGCGCCGCCAGTTCGGGCGCTCCAGGCAATTTGGCAGCTGACTTTTCTGCCGTACGAAAACCCACGCGCACGCTCTGCAGCTGTCCGTCTTTGGCCTTGGGTGTTGCCACCACCCATTGCAAACTGTCCTTGTCGGGCGCGGCTGCCAGCGTGAAATCGGCCTGCAGGGCACGCAGATCGGGCGCAGCGGCGATCAGCGCGGCCGGCGTGGAGCCCAGCGCGCTGACCTGTTTGCGCGCGGTGACCTGGTTCAGGTCCGCGTCGTAGAGCCACAGCGTCTGACCATCGGCGACGATGCTTTGCTCAAAGGGCTTCTTGTAGATGAACTTGAAGCGATTCGGCCGCGAAAACTCGAAGGTGCCGCTGGAGGTTTTGCTGCGCACGCTCTGGCCTTCCTTGGCTGGGGCGGTCACTACCTGGCTGAACTCGGCGCGCCCGCTGCTGACCGATTTAACGAAACTTTCCAGGCTTTCCAGACCATTTGCCCAAGCGCCTTGAGCGCAGGCAGCTATGAAAACAATAGCAAAAATCTTCTTCATGGTTCACTCCGCCCGCGTGGGCACCAGAATTTCGCGCTGGCCGCTGCCACTCATGGCACTGACAAGTCCGGCTTTTTCCATATCTTCGACCAGCCGCGCCGCCCGGTTGTAACCAATCTTGAGGTGGCGCTGCACCAGCGAGATGCTGGCCTTGCGGTTTTTCAGCACCACTTCCACCGCCTGGTCATACATCGGATCTTTCTCGCTGGCGCCATCGTTCATCAAATCGCCCTCCTCGCCATCCACCGTGCCGCCTTCGAGCACGCCGTCGATGTAATTGGGCTGGCCCTGCTGCTTGAGGTAGGCCACGACCCGGTGCACTTCGTCGTCGCTCACAAACGCACCATGCACCCGAATTGGAAAGCCGGTACCACTCGGCATGTAAAGCATGTCGCCCATGCCCAGCAGCGCCTCGGCGCCCATCTGGTCAAGAATGGTGCGGCTGTCGATCTTGCTGCTGACCTGAAACGACAGGCGCGTCGGGATATTGGCCTTGATCAGGCCGGTGATCACATCGACGCTGGGGCGCTGCGTTGCCAGCACCAGGTGAATACCGGCAGCGCGGGCTTTTTGTGCCAGCCGCGCAATCAGCTCTTCAATCTTCTTGCCGACCACCATCATCAGGTCGGCCAGCTCGTCAATCACCACGACGATGTAGGGCAGGCGGTCCAGCGGCTCGGGCTGCTCGGGGGTCAGGCTGAAAGGGTTGTAGAGGAATTCGCCGCGCGCCTTGGCCTCGTCAATCTTGACGTTGTAGCCCGCCAGATTTCGCACGCCCAGCTTGCTCATCAGCTTGTAGCGCTTTTCCATTTCGGCGACACACCAGTTGAGGCCGTAAGCGGCTTGGCGCATGTCGGTCACCACCGGGCATAACAAATGCGGGATGCCTTCGTAGGCACTCATCTCCAGCATCTTCGGGTCGATCAGCAACAGCCTTACATCGCGCGCATCAGCCTTGTAGAGCAGGCTCAGGATCATCGCGTTGATGCCCACCGACTTGCCGGAACCGGTGGTGCCGGCAACCAGGCAGTGCGGCATTTTGGCCAGATCGGCGACCACGGCATTGCCGGCAATGTCCTTGCCCAGACCGATGGTGAGCATCGACTTGGCTTCGTTGTAGACCTGCGAACCCAAAATCTCGCTGAGCTTGATCGACTGCCGCTTGGCGTTGGGCAACTCCAGCGCCATGAAGTTTTTTCCGGGAATCGTTTCAATCACGCGGATCGACACCAGGCTCAGGGCGCGGGCCAAATCCTTGGCCAGGTTAACCACCTGCGAGCCTTTGACACCCGTGGCGGGTTCGATTTCGTAGCGGGTAATGACGGGGCCGGGTGCCGCGGCCACCACCCGTACCTCAACGCCGAAGTCCCGCAGCTTTTTCTCGATCAGCCGCGAGGTCATTTCAAGCGTTTCGGGCGCCACGCTTTCCTGGCGCAACAAGGCACTGTCGAGCAAGGCCACCTGCGGCAGCTTGGAGTCGGGCATCTCGCTGAACAGCGGCTTTTGCCGTTCTTTGACGACACGCGCGCTTTTCGGAATATCGATCAGCGCCGCCTCGATCTGCACCGGCACCGGACGATGCTCTTCAATCACGACGCGCTCGTCGATCAAGGTTTCTTCACGCTGACGCGCGGCCACCTTGCCAAACGCCAGATCCTCGGCAATTTCACGTTTTTCACGACGGGAATCCACCAGGTTGTCGATCCAGGAGCCAATGCGCAAGGCCACATGGGCCCACGAAAAACTGAACACGACCGATACGGCAATCACGCCCAGCGCGATGAAAACCAAGCCAGAACCGGCAAAACCCAGCCACTTGATGCTCGGGCTGCCGATCAGATAACCCAGCACGCCGCCGGCATGGCCGGGCAATCGGACTTCAAAACGGTAAAGCCGCGACCATTCCAGCGCGGCACTGGCCAGCAGCAGCAGAGTCAGACCCAGCCAGAAGCGGATGCGACCGGCGCGCCGGGAAGCCTGATGCGCCCGTGGCTCGCTGCGCAGCCCACGCGCCAGCGATGACAGCCAGACATGGCAGCCCGTTGCCAGCGCCCACCAGGCGGAAAAACCCAGCAAAAAATAACTGGCATCAGCCACCCAGGCGCCCAAACGGCCGCCCCAGTTGTGTGCCGCCTTGAAGGCAGCGCCCGTCGCTTCTGCCGAACCCGAAGTGGACCAGGCGGCGTCCTGCGGCGAATAACTCAGCAGTGCGGCCAGCCAGAAAACAAGACCCAACAGACCCAGAATCAGGCTGACTTCATGGGCAAAGCGGTTGATGCCGGTAGGTGCGCTTCCAGCAAGGGAATTTCTGGAGTTCAGGGTATCGAGTGAGTAAGTCATAGACCTCTCAGAGCTTACCGCAGTTGGCCAAGCACTCCAGCTGCGCCGGCTCAGCAGGCAGCCAGCGGCCGGAATCAGCCCAGTGAATCAACCCAATGTATGCAGGCGCTCTTTCACCAGCAAGGAGCCATCGTCACGGGTTTCGATAAAGCCGCGCTCCTCCAGGTCTTTCATCACCCGGCTGACCATCTCACGAGAGGCGCCGACCATCTTGGCCAGATCCTGGCGCGACACCTTGTCGCGAATCACGGTGTTGCCGGCGCTATCCTCGGCGGCCGACTCCAGCAGCGCACGCGCCACCCGGCCATACACATCCATCAGTGCCAACGACTCGATTTTTCGGTCTGCATGGCGCAGCCGCTGCACCAACCCCTTGAGCACCGCGTAAGTCATCGAACTGTCCTCGGGCAGGCAACTGGCAAACTCCTGCCGGCCAAGTACCAGAATGTCGGTCTGAATCTCCGCGCTCACGGTAGCCGAATGCGGTTCATCGTCAATCAGGCTCATCTCGCCGACGTAGTCCCCAGGATGCATGGTGGCCAAAATAACTTCGCGCCCGCGCGAGTCAGTGGTCACGACCCGGGCACGCCCCGTCAGAATGATGGACAGGGCATTTGATTTTTTACCCTGCTCAACAATAGCCTCGCCGCGCTTGAAACGCCGTTTGACCACCGCGTCGGCCACGGACGTAGCCTGACTGGCCGTCAGCATGGAAAAAAGCGGTACCCGGCGAATCAATTCCAGGTTGGACACCATCGTCGTCATATCAACAGTCTCCAAATCTCACGATCGACCGCAGTCGCGTGAGTTCTTACAATGTCATCAGCTTGCAAAGCATAAGTCGCTGCAGTTTTTACTCTAAGCGACCCGAGCGCCTCGACTCTACATGAGTTCTAACAATTGCCCAATCAGTCTTCACCATGAAACACTCCAAAGTTCTCATCCTCGGCTCCGGTCCTGCAGGCTACACCGCTGCGGTGTATGCAGCGCGTGCCAATCTCAACCCGGTATTAATCACCGGTATCGCGCAAGGTGGCCAACTCATGACCACCACGGATGTTGACAACTGGCCGGCTGACGTGGATGGCGTGCAGGGGCCTGATTTGATGCAGCGCTTTCTGGCGCATGCAGAGCGTTTCAAGACCGAGATCATTTTTGACCATATCAACAAGGTCGATTTCAGCCAACGCCCGTTCACGCTCACCGGTGACAACGCGAGCTACACCTGCGACACCCTGATCATCGCCACCGGCGCGTCCGCCCAGTACCTGGGATTGGAATCGGAAACGGCATTCATGGGCCGTGGGGTTTCCGGCTGCGCTACCTGCGACGGCTTCTTTTACCGCCAGCAGGAAGTCTGCGTCGTTGGTGGCGGCAACACAGCTGTGGAGGAAGCCCTGTACCTGTCCAATATCGCCAGCAAAGTGACGCTGGTGCACCGCCGTGACACCTTCAAAGCTGAAGCCATCCTGGTCGACAAATTGCATGAAAAAGTTGCTGCGGGCAAGATCGAGTTGCAGTTGCACCACACGCTCGACGAGGTTCTGGGCGACGCATCGGGCGTGACCGGGGTTCGTTTGCGAAGCACGCAAAACAACAGCACGCGGGACCTCACGCTCAAAGGCTGTTTTATCGCCATTGGCCACAAGCCCAATACCGAAATTTTTGCCGGTCAGCTGGAGATGAAAAACGGCTACATCATCACCAAGACCGGTCTGCAGGGCCTGGCCACCATGACCAGCGTACCCGGCGTGTTTGCCGCCGGCGACGTACAGGACAGCATCTATCGGCAGGCCGTCACGAGCGCGGGAACCGGCTGCATGGCGGCGCTCGATGCCCAGCGATTTCTGGAACAAAGCGTCTGATTCAGGGGGAGCGCAAGCACTCCTTTGATTGTTCGCAAACGAGCCTGCTTTCAACAAGTCTAATTTCGGGCTATAATTAGCGGCTTAGCTGAGAATTTGTAAGGGCCGTACAGCATGTACCCTTGCCATGACCAGCATCCGATTTTTCTAATTTTTTATACGGAGAGTGCTCATGGCACGCGTCTGTCAGGTAACGGGCAAAGGCCCGATGGTTGGGAATAAAGTTTCTCATGCCAACAACAAAACCAAGCGTCGGTTCATGCCTAATCTGCAATACCGCCGCATTTGGGTCGAGAGCGAAAACCGCTGGGTGCGCCTGCGCATTACCACGGCTGGACTGCGCTTGATTGATAAAAACGGCATCGATGCTGTCCTAGTGGACCTGCGTGCCCGCGGTGAAGTTTAAGGAGAACTACCATGGCTAAAGGCGCACGCGAAAAAATCAAGCTGGAATCAACGGCTGGTACCGGTCATTTCTACACGACCACCAAGAACAAGAAAACCACGCCGGACAAAATGCTGATCATGAAATTTGATCCTAAAGTTCGCAAGCACGTGGAATACAAGGAAATCAAGCTGAAGTAATTCAGCGTTATGTCTGCAACGCTCGGCGTTGCCAAAAAAGCCCGCTGGTTTTCAGCGGGCTTTTTTATTGTGCGCCCAGCATCGCCCACTTACTGGTGTGTAACTTCTTCCACAAGCTGGTCACATTAAACAAGGCAAAGCGAAGCGGAGTGCGACTGCAAGAGAACGACCGATAAAGTGCGCAGGCTGCTGAATATCGACGGACCACACCCATTTTTTGTAACAAAACCTGATGTGTTTTGCCGCATGTATCTAATGTAAAAAGTATTTAGATTTTGTTCCAAGTACGACCGGTACTGGATGTAGTTGAGTACGATAAGAATACATAAATGGTCTGAAAAATTATTTTCTTAAAGCTAGTTTGTGTGGTCCGGGTGATGTTGTTTACTACAAGATCGATTGCGCTTGGTCAAGCGGGCTTGGATAGCGATTCACGGATGAGTCAAGGCAAGACGGGCAATCACCCGCAGGCTTAGTGCTTGGTATTTCGGGACTTAAATGTCCGCTGAAAGGTCCACCATGGTGAACTCGATCCAGGCTCGTTGCCCAATCCGTATAGCGATGCGCTTCTTTGGCCTTGGTGCCGTGCACTTGGCATTTGCCATATTGCTCGGATTGAACGCATGGCTTCACAGCCCACCGCTGCAGGCGCAGACGCGAGTCGGCTACGTCGCTATTGAATACGCCAGGCTTGACAATCCCGGCGCCACAACAGTGATCCGAAGCATGAATTCCACCAATGAGGTGGCAGGCGGATTCCGTACCAACCGTGGCAAAGCATCATCAGCGTTAATCTTACTGGCCAATAATGGCTTTGAGGATGTTGCCGGCGAGCAAGGCGGCGGCAACAGCGTTGCCTACGGCATTAACGATCAAGGCGAGATCGCCGGCGCTTACAACACCAGCATTGCCCAGCGACCCTTCCGCGCAGTGCGCAGGGTTGGGTTTCAGGAACTCTCGCTGCCCGCAGGCAGCAATGGCGGCATAGCTTTTGCGATTAATGAAATAGGCGAGGCCGCTGGATATGTTAGCGGGACGGCCGGCATCCGGCCGGTATGGTGGACCCGGCGTGGTGAGGTCCAATTGCTGCAAAGCCTTGGAAACCTGACCACCCAGGCGCTCGACCTGAACGACAGGGGAGATATTGTGGGCGTGTCTGGGAAAGAACCAAAGGCAGCTGTGCTCTGGCAAAGAAAGGGCGGCATTGTGCACTTGGGCACTCTGCCTGGTTTTACCCACAGCGAGGCCGTCACCATCAGTGAAAACGGAACCATCGCTGGCGTGGCAACTGGCGTCGGTGAATTCCCGAACCGTTCCCGGGCAGTACTTTGGCAGCCGGGCGGGCGGGCTATCCAAGACCTTGGCGCACTTCCTGGCGGTACTGACAGTCGCGCGCGCGATATCAACAACCGAGGTGAGGTGGTGGGCATATCAACCAGCCCAGAGGGAAGTCGCGCTTTTATCTGGACCGCATCAAGCGGCATGCGCGACCTAAATGCACTGGTTTCCGTTCCGGGGTTGGTGATGACCGATGCGCTAAGCGTCAATAGACGAGGAGACATTCTCGTCATGGGCCATGACGCGGGTACAGATGCTCATGGAACAGCCGATAAGCATGAAGACCACCATGCAGCACGGCGCATCTTTGTCTTGCATCCACTGCCATGAGCCTCATCATGAAAAATCAAGCAGTTTTTTTTGACCAGATGCTGTTCCGGGTTGCATTTGCGCTGTGCGCGCTTGCAGCATCGACATTGATCTCGGCCCAGACGCCACAGGCCATAGGAACATGGGCAAACGGGCCCAATTTACCTTTCTTCCCCGTACATGTTCACCTGCTGCAAAATTCGACTGTCATGGTATGGCCGGGCGACGGGGTAAGCGGCGATAACCCCCAAGTCTGGAATCCCGTGTCGGGTAGCGTGACGCCACTGAGCCAGTTAGGTTTCAACCCATTTTGCAGCGGGCATACGTTCCTTCCGGACGGACGGCTGTTCGTCGCCGGAGGCCACGCAGAAACCGCGGTTGGACTGCGAGATGCCAGCATCTTTAATCCTGTTGATAACAGTTGGGCGCGGCAACCACCGATGAACCTTGGGAGATGGTATCCCACGGTTACAGGGCTGCCAAACGGTGACGTTTTGGTCATCTCCGGCTCGGTGGACTTGCCTATCGGTACCAATCCTTTGCCGCAGGTATGGCAATCAGCGACCGGAACGTGGCGCGACCTTACTTCGGCTCAACTTGCGCTTTCCATGTACCCAAACATGTTTCTTGCCCCGAATGGATTGGTTTTTCAAGCTGGACCGGAGGTTTTCACCCGGTATCTCAATACGGCTGGTACGGGTGCATGGACAGGCGTTGGCGACAGAACATTTAATGGCGTGCGTGATTACGCCGGCGCTGTAATGTACGAACCAGGCAAAATTTTGTTCGCCGGCGGGGGCGATCCGCCTACCAATACCGCTGAAGTCATCGATTTGAATGCGAGCAGTCCGACATGGCGCGCTGTTACTTCGATGAGCGTGGCCCGTCGATCAATGAACGCGACCATGCTGCCTGATGGAAAAGTGTTGGCTACCGGAGGCACCAGTGGACCAGGATTTAACAACGAGAGCACGCCGGTATTTGCTGCGGAGTTGTGGGACCCTGTCACAGAAACTTGGAGCACCATGGCGGCCGGTACTGTCCCCCGGCTCTACCACTCTGCAGCCGTGTTGCTGCCCGACGCTCGCGTATTGGTAACTGGAGGCAACGGTTACACGCAGTCCGAAATTTTCTCGCCGCCTTATCTCTTTGCCGGTGCCCGACCTTCCATTACGTCAGCCCCTGCGATCGCAGGCAAAGGGCAGAGCATTTTTATCGGAACCCCCGACGCAACAGGCATTACGGGCATCACCTGGATTGCCCTTCCTTCGGTGACGCATACGAACAATATGCACCAAGGTTTCTTTCGCTCCACAAGCATCGCTCAGGTTGCCGGCGGCATCAGCACCGCCGCGCCGGACGACCCCACCGTTTCGCCGGGGTTTTACATGCTCTTCCTTTTAAAGAATGGCGTGCCGTCCGAGGCCAAGATAATTCAGCTAGGCAGCAGCGTCGCCGTCCCCGCACCCGCGCAGGCATGCAGCTTTCCCAACTGGGTGGCTGGCAGGCAATATGCGGCCGGCAGCATCGTGACCTACTCGGACGGCAAGCTGTACCGCGCCAAATTCGCCAACCCAGGCTACATCCCGACCGTCAGTACCTACTTCTGGGAGGCTTACGTCTGCACGATCACTCCGGCTCCGGCTCCGGCTCCGGCTCCGACTCCCACTCCCACTCCAACTCCAACTCCAACGCCGACCCCGACTCCGGCACCCACCTGCATTTATCCGAGCTGGGTGGCTGGCAGGCAATATGCGGCCGGCAGCATCGTGACCTACTCGGACGGCAAGCTGTACCGCGCCAAATTCGCCAACCCAGGCTACATCCCGACGGTCAGCACCTACTTTTGGGAGGTTTACGTCTGCACGGCCACTCCTACTCCGACTCCGACTCCAACGCCGACCCCGAGTCCGACCCCGACTCCGGCACCCACCTGCATTTATCCGAGCTGGGTGGCTGGCAGGCAATATGCGGCCGGCAGCATCGTGACCTATACCGACGGCAATCTTTACAGGGCCAAGTTCGCCAACCCGGGCTACATCCCGACGGTCAGCACCTACTTTTGGGCTAGGTACACCTGTTAGCAGACGCTGCGCGACGCGGCACTCCGGCTGCGCGGATTCCCGTCCAAGAACTGCCGCGATGAAACAAAGGGCTTTTCGAGGCTTTCCGCGGCCACGGATCAAGCCTGTTTCAGGGACCACATCAGGATGAGGCGAGATGCAAATTCTTCCCAGCCATCTCAGCACGCAACTCCAGCGCGGCTTTAACAACATCGACACGCTGCACGGTGACGAGGCCCTGCTGGTGCAGCAACCGACCGATCTAGTCCGGACAACCGCGCGGTTGCAAAACTACACCGAGCGCGCCGTGCATGTTGCTTAGCGCTCGCATGTCGACTGGAGCGAAGTGGAGAACGGCGGCCCCGGGAATTTAGAAAGCCTAGCTGCGCGCAGCGCGTAGCTTCATCGAGAACTCGCGCAGCGCAGCAATGCCGCTTTCTTCGGCACGGTGGCACCAGGCTTGCAGCTCGCACGCCAGTTGCTCACGCGAGGCCGAGGTAGTCAGCCACATCTGGCGCAACTCTTCACGCATGGTGACCATCTTGTCGAGCACCGGATGCTCGGCCCTGGCCTGGGCCAGTTGCGACTTCGCCGCTGCCGGAACTTTGTCATCGTCACGATGCAGCCAGCGACTGGCAACCCGCATCACCGAGATGTCGGCCTTGCGGGCTTTCAAGAGTGCGATCTCGGCTTTGCCGGCGCGCCGCAGCTCGCGCGCAAACCCAGCCATCACCTCATAACGGTGCGCAATTAGCGCTTCCAGCGTTTTTTCGTCAGCCACTGGCTGGATGGCGCCCAGCTGAAGCTTGGGTGGTACCTTCTTCACGGTCGCCAAGCCCACTTTTTCCATGGCGCGAATATAGACCCAGCCGATGTCAAATTCGTAGGGTTTGACCGAAAATTTGGCCGAGGTCGGATAGGTGTGGTGGTTGTTGTGCAGTTCTTCGCCGCCAATCATGATGCCCCAGGGCGAAATATTGGTGCTGGCGTCGGGTGCTTCAAAATTGCGATAGCCCCAGTAGTGACCTATGCCATTGATGATGCCGGCGGCCGTCACTGGAATCCACGCCATTTGCACAGCCCAGACGGCCAGGCCAGCCGCACCAAACAAGGCCAGATTCAGAATCAACATCAGCCCGACGCCCTGCCAGCTGAAACGCGTGTACAGATTGCGCTCCAGCCAGTCACTGGGCGTGCCATGGCCAAACTTGAGCATGGTTTCCTGATTTTTGGTTTCGGCACGGTACAGCTCGGCGCCTTTCCAAAATACGGTTTCAATACCGCGCGTCTGCGGGCTGTGCGGGTCTTCAGCGGTTTCACACTTGGCGTGGTGTTTGCGGTGCACTGACACCCACTCCTTGGTGACCTGGCCGGTACCCAGCCAAAGCCAGAAGCGGAAGAAATGCGAGGGAATCGCGTGCAAGTCCATGGCGCGGTGCGCCTGATGGCGGTGCAGGTAAATCGTCACGCTAGCAATCGTGATGTGCGTTGTCACCAGCGCATACAAGACGATTTGCCACCAGCTGGCAGCCAACAATCCATGAGCCAGCCAGTCGATGGCGGCATCAAAAACGATCATACAGTTCCTTTAAAACTTTCCAAACACCGCTCAGGCTCAAGGATCTGCCACTGCAAACTCCAGAGACCCAGGAAAATAGCAGAAACTTTTAGGCGGCTAGGGCACTAACGAAAAAACCCCTTGCGGCAACATGTCCGAGCGCCCGGCAAAAGCCAGACCAGGCAAAAAACAAAAACAAAAACAACTTTCGCCTGGATGCCGTCATCTGTCGCCAAAAATTCATTCTTTTTGCCAAACGGCAGCAAAAAATCCATCCGTCTGGTGCAGATAGGGCCAAAGCCTGAGGTAAGGGCCGCTGCACAGCGTTTCGGCATGCTCCACTCCTAAATGGGTCAATAAGGGCCCTGTTTCAAGTAGCTTGAATTCTTTATTAGCGGCGCTGAAGGCTTCGGCAATCGCCTCGTTTTCATCGCGCAAGATGCTGCAAGTGGCGTACACCAGCCGTCCGCCTGGCTTCAGAAGACGCGCAGCGCTCTGCAAAATGGCCGTCTGCTTGGCCGTCAGTTCTTCGATCGCCTTCGGGCTCTGTCGCCATTTCAGGTCGGGGTTGCGCCTGAGCGTGCCCAGACCCGAGCAGGGTGCATCCACCAGCACGCGGTCTATCTTGCCAGCCAGCCGCTTGATGCGCTCATCGCGTTCATGCGCAATGGCGACCGGATGGACATTGGACAAGCCGCTGCGCGCCAGCCGCGGCTTGAGTGCATCAAGCCGATGCCCCGAGGTGTCAAACGCATACAACCGCCCGGTATTGCGCATGGAGGCGCCCAGGCCCAGCGTCTTGCCACCGGCGCCCGCGCAAAAGTCAACCACCATCTCGCCGCGCTTGGCATCGACCAGCAGCGTCAGCAACTGCGAGCCCTCGTCTTGCACCTCGATGGCGCCGCGCGTGAACGCATCGAGCTTGCCCAGCTGCGGCTTGCCGACCATCCGCAAGCCCCACGGCGAGTATGGCGTTGCTACCGTTTTAATAGCAAACTTGGAAAGCTCCTTCTGCACATCTGCCCTTTTGTCCTTCAAGGTATTGACGCGCAAATCGAGCCCGGCCGGGGCATTGAGGCTTTCAACCAACGGCCAGAAGTCAGCGCCCAGCTGCGCCTTGAGTGGCTCCACCAGCCACTGCGGCAGGTTGTGGCGATGCAGCTCCATCAGATCGGCCGGCTTGACCTGATCGCAACGCGACAGCCAGTCTTGCTCCTGATCGGTCAGCGCGCCCAGCAGAAAATCGCGCTCTGCGGCAAAACCCAGAATCGCCAGACGCCGCTCTGGCGGGCCGCTGCCATGCTGGGCCAGGTAGGTGTACAGCGATTTTTTGCGCAGCACGCCGTAAATCGTCTCGGCCACGGTGGCGCGCTCGCGCGGGCCTAGACGGAGCTCGCGGAAATAGCGCGACACCACCATGTCGGCGGGAAAATCAAATTTAAGAACCTGCTTGAGTAGCTCGGTACAACAGTCGAGTAAGGCGTTAGGATGCATAGCACCTATTGTCCCACTGCTGCCCTACTCCCTCTTCTTCTTCAGCATTGATTCAGCATTGATTGACCATGTCACATGCCCTGCCCCCGCTGATCGACACCCCGCCCGGTCTGTACCGCCATTACAAAGGCAGGCTGTATGCCGTGGTGGGCACGGTGCGCCACAGCGAAAGCCTTGAAGCCATGACGCTATACCGCGCGTTGTATGGCGACCAGGGTCTGTGGGTGCGGCCCACCGCCATGTTCAATGCAGACGTGCTGGTCGACGGTGTAGCCCAGCCGCGCTTCGCCTTGCAACCCGATTAAGCGCATCAAAGAGGCTTCCCCTGCCAGCCAGGGCCGCGGAACCGGCTTTGTCGGGCCGCAGGCGCAGCGACCCCCTCGGGGGGCAGGAAGCTACACGAAGTGAGCGACCGTGGGGGCCATGCAACCTCACCGATAATCATGGGTTATGTCTGAAAACACCGAAATCGCCAAGCAGGTCAAGCGCCGCCGCACGTTTGCCATCATTTCCCACCCCGACGCCGGCAAGACCACGCTGACTGAAAAGCTGCTGCTGTTCTCGGGCGCGATTCAGATTGCCGGCAGCGTGAAGGCGCGCAAGGCGGCGCGCCACGCCACGTCTGACTGGATGGAGATTGAAAAGCAGCGCGGTATTTCAGTGGCCAGCTCGGTCATGCAGATGGAATACCGCGACTGCGTGATCAACCTGCTCGACACCCCCGGCCACCAGGATTTCTCGGAAGACACCTACCGCGTGCTGACGGCGGTGGACGCCGCGCTGATGGTGATTGACGCGGCCAACGGCGTCGAGCCGCAGACGCGCCGGCTGCTGCAGGTCTGCCGCGCCAGAGGCACGCCCATCCTGACCTTTGTCAACAAGATGGACCGCGAGGTGCAGGATCCGATGAGCCTGATGGACGCTATCGAGCAAGAGCTCGGCATGACCGTTGTGCCCTTCACCTGGCCGGTCGGCATGGGCAAGCTGTTTCACGGCGTTTATGACAGGCGCGAAAAGCGCATGCGCGTCTTCAGCCCCGGCGAAGACAAGGCCGGCGGCGACGATGAAATTCTGGCCGGCCTGGACAACCTTGAGGCCGGCAAACGCTTTGGCGCCGAATTCACCCAGGCGCAGGGCGAACTCGAACTGCTTAACGGCGCCTCGCCCGAGTTTGACCGCGCCGCCTTCCTCGGCGGCAAGCAAACGCCGATGTTCTTCGGCTCGGCCATCAACAACTTCGGCGTGCAGGAAGTGCTGGACGCGCTAGTCGATCTGGCCCCACCGCCGGCAGAACGTGAAGCCATTCAGCGCGTGGTGCACCCTGAAGAAAGGAAATTCTCGGGCGTGGTGTTCAAGATCCAGGCCAATATGGACCCGGCGCACCGCGACCGCATTGCATTTTTGCGCGTCGCCAGTGGCGAGTTCACGCGCGGCATGCGGCTTAAGGTGGTGCGCAGCGGCAAAGAGCTCCGGCCCAACACCGTGGTCAGCTTCATGAGCCAGCGCCGCGAGTTGCTCGACACCGCCTTTGCCGGCGACATCATAGGTATTCCGAATCACGGCGTTCTGCAGCTTGGTGACACGCTGACCGAAGGCGAAGCGCTGCAGTTCACCGGCCTGCCCTTTTTTGCGCCGGAAATGTTCCGCGCCGTCGAAGTGGCCGATCCGCTGCGCAGCAAACAATTGCGCGCCGGGTTGACGCAGCTCGGCGAAGAAGGCGCGATCCAGGTGTTCCGCCCGATTGCCGGTTCGTTGCTGCTGCTGGGCGCCGTCGGCCAGCTGCAGTTTGAGGTAGTGGCGCACCGGCTCGAGCATGAATACGGCGTCAAGGCCCGCATCTTGGGCAGCAACTTCAACCTGGCGCGCTGGGTCACCTGCGACGACCCCAACGAGCTAAAAAAATTCATGGACGCCAACGCCCACCGCGTGGCCCTAGATGCCGTCGATGCACCGACGCTGCTGGTCGACCACAGCGCCACCCTGCGCGCCGTCGAGCAGCAATGGCCCAAGATCAGGTTCCATGCGCTGCGCGAGCACGCTGGGCTGGTATTTCAGTCAAAAATGTAGCCTTTCAAGGCTTTTTAGGCCTGTAGCCCAATATCCACGGGCGCAAGAAGCTATCATTTTTATAGCATATTTTCGTTCGTAAACGATCCGTCGGCTGTACTTCGTGCAGCCCTTGGTGGGGTGCTGCGGTCCGGTCGCCCGCCAAGGGCACGGGCAAAGCTATTGCGGTTGTGCAGGCTGCGTCTGGCGCGGAACAAGGCCGCGCGCGGCAGGCAGCACGGGTAGGAAAAGGACTACCGCAACTGACGGCCCAGTCTGCTGTTCGCGTGTTGCCTGGTTCCTATGCTAATTAGACCTATCAAAAAAGGAGCATCCATGCGTACCACCAGCTTGTTGCCAACGGCTATCGCCTTGCAAGACATGCAAGAGGGGATGTCTGGAATGCCGCGTCCTTTTATGCCCACAGATTGGGCGCCGCCGCATCGATTACCAGCCGGCGCGCGAGGCGCGCTATTCACCACCGCAATCGCAGCCGCCGGTGCGCTGCTGGCGGCATGCGGTAATGGTGGTTCTTCCGGTTCTTCCGACAACTCGGCAGCCGAACAAGCCGCCCTCGTTGCGCAAGGTAAAGATATTTTCCGCTTCGATACCTTTGGCGACGAGACCCAGTGGACCGATAAGCTGCGCCTGCATGAAACCATCAGCGCCAAGGTCGATCCGACAACCGCTCTTTCGGTTGGCCTGAAGGTCGATGCCGAGGTGTTGCCGCCGGCCGTGGTGCAGGGAATCCAAAATAAATCGATCAGCCTGACCGACCCCGCCACAACCGTCGCCCTGATCAAACTTAATGCCGTGGTCGGCATCAAAGGCACGGTCGAGACGGTCAACGGCAAAGACACGCTGACGCGGGTCGGCGTGACCTGCGCCCTGTGCCATTCGACCGTCGATAACTCGTTTAGCGCCGGCATCGGCAAGCGGCTCGACGGCTGGCCCAACCGCGATCTGAACCCTGGCGCCATCATCGGTCTGTCGCCAGCGCTGAGCGCCGCGCAAAAGGCGGTCTACAACTCCTGGGGCGCTGGCAAGTACGACCCCCGCTTCAATCAGGACGGCATAAATGGCCCACAGGTCATCCCGCCGGCCTATGGGCTGCAGGGCATCAACAAGATCATCTCGACTGGCGACGGCGACAACCTGGCCTACTGGAACCGCTACGTGGGCGTGACCCAAATGGGCGGCCACGGATCGTTTTCCGATCCGCGCATCGGTGTCAAGGGTGTCAACGTCACCAACGGAACCGATGACCTGATCACCGCGAAGTTGCCAGCCTTGCAGGCCTATCAGCTTTCGATTGCAGCACCACCTCCACCAGCTGGCAGCTTCGATGCCTCTGCGGCTGCGCGCGGCAAGCTGGTCTTCAACACTGCCGGCACCTGTGCGACCTGCCACACCGGCGACAAGTTCACGGATGCAAATACGCGGCTGCATCCGCCCACAGACGCCGTCAGCGAGCCGGAGCCGAACGGCGCGCCCAGCTACGCCTCACGCAGTGCAACCAAGCAGTACCGGACCGCGCCGCTGGCAGGGCTGTGGCAGCACGCGCCTTATTTCCACAACGGAACGGCGCCGACACTGGAGGCGGTGGTGCAAACCTACAACACGAAGCGGGCGCTGGGTCTGACGCCTGCTCAGGCTGCTGATCTGGTCCAGTACCTGAAATCCTTGTAAATTGGCTATCGGTTAGCGTCAGCACAGGCGTAGTTTCGCTCCAAAACCAAGCCCGAAAGCAACATCTGATTAGCGGGGAGTAATCGAGAGCCGCCACACAGCTCCAACATTACAAGCTCGATATGTCGTCACTGCGTGGCCAGGGGCCGCGCGATGCCCTATTCCATGAAGAAACTGACCTTGCCGTCGTCCAGATCGTAGCGGGCGCCAACCACGCGTAGCTTGCCGGCCGCAATGGGTTCAATCATCGAAGGCTCGGTCGAGCGCAGCCGCAGCACGGTACGGCGAACGTTCTCGTGCACGGCCGCGTCCAACAGTGCATCGCCTTTGAGTCCGCCCTGCGCCCGGGCTTTCAATACGGCCGGGATGATGGGCTCGACCATCTGGCCGATGCTTCCTGGAAAGACCGTATTTTTTTCCACCACCGAGACCGCCGCTTCCACGGCGCCGCAGCGCTCGTGACCCAACACCAGAATCAGCGGCACGCCCAGTACCTGCACCGCATATTGGATGCTGCCCATAGCCACCGTATCTATGGTGTTGCCGGCATTACGCACGATGAACAATTCGCCAAGCCCGGTGTCGAAAAGCAATTCTGGCGACACGCGGCTGTCAGAGCAGCCCACCAGCACCGCAAAAGGCACCTGGCCGCGCGCAATTTCCAGGCGGCGGTTATGGTCGCGGGTGGATTTGAGGGACGGCTTGTCGGCCAGAAAGTCCGCATGACCTTTCTTGAGTTTCTCAAGCGCCTGCACTGGCGTGAGCTCGGTCTTTTTCCCCTCCGCCGCGTTTGCAGGAAGCAGGCTCAGGCTCCCCGCCAGACCCAAGGCGCCGTAGCCAAGACGGAAGAATGATCTGCGTGAAGCTTCAATGGGATACATGCTAAATACTCCAAGTTAGTTTGGAATTTACTTTAGCCTTTAAGTCAAAAAGCCTCTTTTTACCCTTGCTTTCAACAAAATTAAAGGTGTAACCGTAGCCATATCGGGTGTATTAGTGCTGCAGCCCAATAACTGCGGGCGCAAGCAGCTATTATTTTTATAGCAGATTCCGGTCTGTCCACGCCAAACCGCATGCCCGGAGGTCAAGGCGCAATCTGCAGCTGCCCCGGCTCCAACAGAACCAACCGGGCGAAACGCCCTTCTTTTCGGCTGCCGTCGTCGCTGACGATGACGATGCGAGGCACGCCATCAATAACCGCCGGGCACACTCCTTCTGCGCGCTCAAATCCAGCCAAACCGGCAACCGTGACGCGCCGCGCCAGCGCATCGGGCTGACCGCTCCAAAACCAAAGCCCGAACGCAACATTTCCGCGCGATGCGGGGCCGCTGACGATGAGGTAGCCATCAAGCGAAGCCACGTAGGCCATGCCGCGAATCCCGTGCCCATCCAGGTACAGCGTCTGCAGCGTGTTTGACACCTGTGGCGTCGCTTCGGCTTCAAACACTGCCGACAGATTTTCCACGCTGGCGATGAGGGCGAGGCTGCCCTGCAGGGGACTGCGAAAGCCGATCAGCAATCGCTCCCCTTCCGGGCTGATCTCCAGCGCCTCGATGTTGAGGCCGCCGGCAGACTTGACATCGGCAATCAACGCAGCCGCGGCAAGTAGCGGATGCGCCGCAACCAGCGCGGGCTTGAGCCCGCCCACCACGACGGGCGCAACCACGCGCTCGCCCTCGATGCGAAAGCGCACCAGCTTTTCACGCGACTTCTTCTCGTTCCCGTCGTCGTCGCGCGAATGCGAAGTGACCGCGTACAGATAGCCCAAGCCGTCAAGCGCAAGCCCTTCCAGGTCGTCGAGCTTCCAGACGGGATTGCCGGACTGAAACCATCCCGGGTTGAGCGGCGTACTTTTGACATCCCCACTCGCGCTAATGGAGACCAGGCTGAAGGAATGCTGCTTTTCATCTTCGACCACCAGGAAACGCCCGTCCGCAAGCTGCTGGATGGCGGACGGCTCATAAAGGCCGGTGAGGGGTAGAAAGGCGGGAATGGTGTTGAGCTTCTTCATGGCGATGATGGTGGCTTGCGGTTCGCTTACCCTGTCCAGCGACCTGTTAAGAAACTGCAGTTACCGTGCGTCCGTGACTTCATGAAACCGGCATGCGCCAGCGCCGTTTTTCAATGGGAATGAGATCATGCTGCGCCCGCAACGCTGCGGGGAAGCTGGACGGTAAATACGGTGCCTAACTCCGCACTGGATTCGGCCTTGATCGTTCCCTCATGTCCAAACGTAAGTTCACGCGCGATGAACAAACCCAGCCCTGCACTGTTGGAAAAATGGCCTGTTGGTTTGTCCCCGATGGAAAGCTGTACCAGAGGATCGAAAATTGCCTGAAGCGACTCCGGTGGAATAACCGGACCGGCGTTGCAGACCTGGACGCTGACGTGGTCCGCATGGCCTTGAAGCACCAGGCGGACCACATGACTTTGGTAACCATATTGCGCCGCGTTGTTGAGCAGGTTTGAAAACACCTGCTGCAGTCGGGCGCCGTCAAACTTTCCATGCAGCTCGCCCGAACTTTCCAGCGCAAACTGGATTTCAGGATGAGCCGTTTTGGCTTCTTCGATGGCCGCCTGGCCGACATCCAGCAGGTCAACCGGCTGCCGATTGACCCGAATGACACCGCCCAACTGGCCCCTGCCGTATTCCAGAAGGTCATTGACCATCGATGACATCAGCGCCGCGCTGGTCAGAATTCGCGTGCCGGCTTGCTCCACAGCGTCTGCGGTCACCCCCGTTTTCTGCAGGACTTTTGCAGAAAGCCGGATACCCATCAACGGGCTTCTGAGGTCGTGGCCAAGAATGGCCAGAAAGGTATCGCGCGCCCGGGTGTTTTGCTTGGAATACGTAGCCACAGATTCGGCCAGCGCCTGGTCGATCGCCTCATTGAAGCGCACCATGTCGCGGGCAATCTGTTCTGTCAATGCCGGAATTTTTGGCAGCCACAAACGCAACACCATGGCTCTCAGCGCACGAAATTCCGCAGCCAGTTCCGTCAGTGTGAAGCCACTGTAATGGCGGTCGGTTCCATGCGCAGACGCGGCACTCAGCGCGTCGCTGCTTTTTACCTCCTCTCCTTTGGACTTGTCCGCCTGCTGTTGAGCGCTTTGCGCTGTCTCCATATCCTTGCTAAGTTCCATCAGAATCTCGTACGCATGATCGCGCAGCTCGCGCGCCGAGACATGGGCGCTCTGCGGAAATAGCGTCAGGGCAAACTGGTCCCATTCCTCAAGAATTTCCTTGATATGGGCTTGGATAAAGTGCGAAAGTTTCATAGCAACTCCGGTTACGGTGAACCCTGAAACCAGGTCAAGAGTCGTTCATTTTGAACCAATCTGTCGGTGCGATGGTGCACATGCAAAAGACCGGGCGACGATGACAGTCAAATTGACCGCTCGCCGGGAGTGACTTTAAGCCCTGCTTTGGACGAAGAAATCTTCCCGTATCCAGCTTGCGCAAGTGGGGTAGCTGCAATTTCCGCGGATCGCCGATGGCTGGTCGATAAGCGCAAGAGTTAAAAAGGTGGGGATGTGGTGTGCTGGTGAGCGACGATGCCTTGCCGCCGCGGGTTAATGCAGAATATGCGCCATGAATTGCCTGCGCCTGAACTATTTAGCAGCGCTCGTGGTCGCGGGCCTTTTGCCCAATCACGCCGTATTCGCAGCGCCGCTCTTGCGTTGCGGTGTGACGTATGCCGGCAGCACTCACGCTATTGAAACCGGCCCCGTGGCCGACCCTTATCCTGTTGCATCAGCCGATATCGGCGGGCGCTTTCGTTTTAAGGCGGTCATGGTGGGGAACGATGCACACGTGGATTACATCAAGCTGTATGCCTACCTCAATACCCACCGCCAGCCGCTGCTGATTCAGGAGGTCAGCTTCCTGCCGCCCTTTAAAGCCACTGCTACGCCCTATCTGCTGACCGGCGAGCAGCGTCTTTATGCGGGACCGGTTGAGCGCGAATTGATTTACAGCTGCACGCTGGAAGGAATTCAGCCATGAAATCGGGTTTACATCATCTGCTGTGCGCGCTTTGTCTGGTTTGGTGCCCGCTGGGTTTTTCCGCTGAGGTATCGACCCCTGTCAGCCTGGTCTTCGCTGGAGATATCGTGCTTGACGATGCTGCGGGCGAAATGATTCGCCGTGGGGAGGATCCCTTTGCCGACTTTGCTTCTTTTTTCCAGGGCGCGGACATCCGTATTGGCAATCTGGAATGCGTCGTCGCCACCACCGGCTCAGCGGGCGACAAGAACTTTACCTTCCGTGCGCATCCCCGCACACTGCCCATTTTGAAGCGCCACTTTGACGCGATGGCGCTGGCCAACAACCATTCCGGGGATTTCGGCCGCCAAGCCTTTGCAGAAATGTTAGGTCTGTTGAAACAATCGGATATTGGCCAATTTGGCGGCGGTCATGATCTGTCAGGAGCCCACACGCCGCTCATCATCGAACGAAAAGGAATGCGTATTGCATTGCTGGGCTACAGCGAATTCATGCCCCGAAGTTTCGAAGCAGATTACAACGCGCCCGGCATCGCCTGGAGTGAAGATGAGCAGGTTGTGGCCGACATCAAAAAAGCGCGCGCAGTTTATAAAGCTGATCTGGTCATCCCCGTCATGCACTGGGGGTGGGAGAACGAACCGACATCGAACGCCCGCCAGCGCCAGCTAGCCCGGACCATGATTGACGCAGGCGCCGATGCAGTGATTGGCGGACACCCGCATGTCACGCAGGAGATTGAACACTACCAAGGTAAACCAATCATCTACAGCGTGGGAAATTTCGTGATGAAGGAAACCGACAACGCGAATCAGCGCATCGGCTGGGTATTGCGCCTGCAACTGGACAAACAAGGCGTGCGCAGTTTTGATACCCGGGTTGCGCAGATCAACGTTGATGGCATCCCGCAACTCGGCCGCAATATTGCCAGCCCATGCTGGAACAGGGGGCAAAGTGGCGTGAGGCAGTGCTGGAATTCGGACTAATATTTTTCTAGGTTCTTCATCAATTTAAACAACAAAAAATTACCTGACAGGCCGCCCACGCTCAACGAGGTGGTGCACCTGGTTGCCAGGCTGGGCGGCTTTCTTGCGCGAACGGGCAATGGCGAGCCGGGCGTCAAAACCATCTGGCTGGGTATGCAGCGCATCCTTGATTTTGCCGCTGGCAACAAGTTCTCACGGGAACTGCAGGCTCAGGGGACTTGTGTATGACGAAATGGGTTACCACCGCGTTGAAAGCAATGCTCGCCTCCAAACAACATTTTCCACATCAAAGCAACCGGTGGTCCAATCGATTCGGGCGTTGACAGCTATTTAATTGACAGCATGCAAAGTGTGCAGCTTCAGGCAGCGCTCAAGAAACTAGCCCCATCGCGTGCATGTAGGCCGGCTGCACCATCAGCTCGTCCCAGCCGGGCGCCCTCCCCTGCGGCAGCAGCGCCAACCGGCGCAACTCGCTGGCTTCCAACGCCTCCCACTGACCTTTGAGCAGGGCTTCGGCCATGCCATCGAGCAACTCATCGATCGGCTTGCCTTCTCCCACCGACTGGTTGCACAGCAGCACCATGTCGCAGCCGGCGTTGAGCGCGACGACGGCGGCCTGGCTGTAGCTGACCTGCTTGCCGTCAATCAGGCGGGCGCCAGCCATGCTCAGGTCGTCGCTGAAAATCGCACCGCCAAAACCGAGCTGGCTGCGCAAAATGAAATTCAGCCATTGGCTGGAAAAACCGGCGGGCCGGGCATCCACCTTGGGGTAAATCACATGCGCCGGCATCACGCTGGTGAGTGTGGTGTTGAGCCATTGGTAGGGCGCTGCATCATCTAGCAAGATCGCTTTGAGACTGCGCTTGTCCACCGGAATGTCGGTGTGGGAGTCGGCTTTGACAAAACCGTGACCGGGGAAATGCTTGCCGCAATTGGCCATACCGCTTTGCAGCAGGCCGTGCATCAGGCTTTTGGCCAGCAGCGTGACAACGCGCGGGTCGCGTCCAAAGGCGCGGTCACCAATGACGCTGCTTTCGCCATAGTCCAGGTCCAGCACCGGCGTGAAGCTGAGGTCCACGCCGCAGGCTCGCAACTCGGCGCCGAGCACGTAGCCGCACGCGGTGGCGGCGTTGGTGGCGGCGAGCTGGTCCTTGATCCAGTTTTGGCCCAGCGCGCGCATGGGCGGCAGCTGGGTAAAGCCATCGCTGCGAAAGCGCTGCACGCGCCCGCCTTCATGGTCGACGCAAATCAGCAGATCTTTGCGCACGCTTTTGATTTCGGCGCAGAGCGTGCCGAGCTGCTGGCGGTCTTGCCAGTTGCGGCCGAACAAAATGATGCCGCCGGTCAGCGGGTGCTTGAGGCGGGTGCGTTCGGCCTTGCTGAGCGACAGGCCGGCGACGTCGATGATGAGAGGGGCGTGCTGAGCATGTTGGGACAAGGGGGAGGTCATGGCTTACCAGAATTACCTGAGTTGGGAGAATGTTCGACCACCACAAAGCTGGCGGCGTAATCGGTTTCATCGCTCACGCTGACATGGGCGGTAAGCTGGCGCGCCTCAAACCAGTTCTTCAACGCGCCGTGCAGCACGATTTGCGGTTTGCCGCTGACGGCGTTGGAAATCTCGCAGTGGCGCCAGCGCATGGGCAGGTGCATGCCGGTGCCTATGGCCTTGCTGAAGGCTTCTTTGGCGGAAAAGCGCGTGGCCAGGAAGCTGACGCCGCGGTCTGGCCAACGCGCGCTGCGGGCTTTCCAGGTGTTCAGTTCAGCATCGCTGAGGATTCTTTGCGCAAAACGCTCGCCGTGGCGTTCGAAGGTGGCGCGAATGCGCCGTACATCGCAAATGTCGGTGCCTATGCCAAAAATCATCAGGCAGCAGAGCCCTGCACAGCCGCGGGAGTGGGGGAAGCCGGGACGAGCGCCTCGTCGATGCAGCGCAGGTAGTCTTTCACCGTCGCCGCATAGCCCAGCTCCAACGCGTCGGCAATCAGGGCGTGGCCAATTGACACTTCAAGCACGCCCGGCACCGCACGCAGAAATTCGGTGAGGTTTTCACGGTTCAGGTCGTGGCCCGCATTTACTCCTAAATTGATAGCTGCCGCCGCCCGTGCTGCCTCGACAAACCGGCTTAAAGCCTTGTTTTTCTGGGCAGGAGTCGCGGCCCGGGCGTAGCTCTCGGTGTAAAACTCCACGCGGTCGGCGCCTATGGCTTTGGCGGCTGCCATGGCTTCGGGCACCGGGTCCATAAACAGACTGACTCGCACGCCGCGCGCGTGCGCCTGCTCGATCAGCGGCTGCAGACGTTCGGCGTCGTCGGGAAACGTCCAGCCATGGTCGCTGGTGAACTGCTCGGCGCTGTCGGGCACAAAGGTGCACTGGTGAAGCGGCAGGCCTCTGGCAGACAGGTCACGCACAAAGTGCATCAGGTTTTGCAAGGGATTGCCTTCAATATTGAATTCGCAGTGCGGCCACTCCTTCATCAGCGCCGAAATTTCATACACGTCCTCGGGGCGAATATGCCGCTCGTCGGGCCGCGGATGCACCGTGATGCCCTGGGCGCCGGCCTGCAGACACAACTCGGCGGCGCGCGACACGCTCGGCAGGTCGACGTGCCGTGTGTTGCGCAGCAAGGCGACCTTGTTGATGTTGACCGACAAAGTCGTTTTGGGCGTGCCGCGTGCAGCGCTTGGCGGGGCGGGCGGGGTGAGCTGGGGTTTGGAGCGGGAAAGAAGGGGCATGGCGGTGTCGACTGTTAAAGGGCTTGCAGGTCCATCATCATTTGCCGGGTTTTCAGCACCTTGACGCCGCAATGGTAGTGCAGCAAGGCGCGCAGCTGAATTTTAAGTTCATTGAGGCCGGGGATACAGGCCTGCAGCGTGTCCGAAAACACCGCCTCATGCCCCAGCGCCTGCTGCAGGGCTTGCCATTGTTCGCCGGGCAGGCCACTGCGGTCGTCGGCGTGGGCTTGGCGCAGGCCGGCTTCCGCCACCAGCACGTAGCGGGTGTGGGCGTGCAGAGGGGCCAGCGTCGCCGTTTCAAGGTCCAGCAGGGGAAGCAGGCCAATGTCGCGCAGCAAACGCAACTCAAAGGCGCGCAAGGCCAGCTGCAGCGTGTCCACGCTCTGGCTGGCAAGCAGCTGAACCGTGGCCGTGTAGGCGTCAAACAAGGCCGGGTGCGGGTCATCGCGGGCCAGCAGGCGCATCAGCAGTTCGTTGAGGTAATAGCCCGAAAGCAGCGCATCCCCGGTGGGCATGACATGGCCGCCTTGCCACTCGGCACTTTTTAAGGTGCGGATTTCAGCATCACCGCCAAAAGCCAGGTGCAAGGGCTGCAGCGGCAGCAAAATCGGCCGGAAGCTGGAACTCGGTTTCTTGGCCCCGCGCGCCACCAGCGCCAGGCGCCCGTACTGCCGGGTGAACACCTCCAGAATCAGACTGGACTCGCTCCAGTCGTAGCGGTGCAGCACATAAGCCGGCTCATCGGAAATAGGCTTGGTCGCCACAGTGAAGGCGTCAGACAGAAAGTCGGCAGCTCATCGCCACGGGACCAAAAAAATACAAGCCAGGGCCGCGGAACCGGCTTCGCCGGGCCGCAGGCGCAGCGGCCCCCTCAAGAGGCAGCGAGCTACACGAAGTGGGCGAACGTGGAGGCACCATGTCTACTCATAGCCGAAAGTTTTTACCCGTGCCTCGTCATCCGCCCAGCCCGAACGGACCTTGACCCAGATCTCCAGGAACACCTTGCCACCCGTAAGCGCTTCGAGTTCGTGCCGGGCCTCGGTACCGATGCGCTTGAGCTTTTCGCCCTTCTCGCCAATGATCATGCCCTTGTGACCGTCACGCTCGACGACGATGGTGGCGGCAATCTTGCGCAAATTGCCCTCTTCCTCGTACTGGTCGATCAGCACGGTAGAGGTGTAGGGCAGCTCGTCGCCGGTCAGGCGAAACAGTTTTTCTCGAATGATCTCGGCGGCCATGAAGCGGTCGCTACGGTCGGTCAGCTCGTCGGCACCATACATCCACGGCTGCAGCGGCAGGTATTTTGAGCAAATGCCGAACAGCCGTTCGACATCCTTGGCATTGTTGGCCGACATGGGCACAAACTCGGCGAAGTTGTGGCGTTCCTGCATCTCCTTTAGCCAGGGCGCAATCTCGGCGCGGCGATGAATCAGGTCGAACTTGTTGGCCAGCAAAATCGCCGGGATTTTCTCGGGCAGCAAAGACAGTACTTTGGCGTCGGCCTGGTTGAATTGGCCTGCCTCCACGACAAACACGATCAGGTCCACGTCGTTGACGGCGCCGACCACCGTGCGGTTCAGCGAACGGTTCAAGGCATTGCTGTGCCGGGTCTGAAAGCCTGGCGTGTCGACAAAGACAAATTGCGTCGCATCGATAGTGCGCATGCCGGTGATACGGTGCCGGGTGGTTTGCGCCTTGCGCGAGGTGATGCTGATCTTCTGGCCGACCAGCGCATTGAGCAGGGTGGACTTGCCCACGTTGGGTTTGCCGACGATGGCAATCAGGCCGCAGCGCTGCTCGCCAACCGGGGGAATATTGGTTGCAGGCGAGTCTCTGTCAGGGGCGGGGACGGCGGCTCCGCGAGACACCAAAGCCTGGGTCAGCATGGCGCCTATCGCGTCCTGCTCCTGCCCGCGCTCTGGTGGAGGAGTCGACAGCTTGGCGGCCGCAGCCTTCACCACCGGTTTTGCTGCCGTTTTTGACGCAGCTTTTAACCCAACTTTAGGCGTGGTTTTGGGCGCCGCTTTTACCGGCTTGCTGGTTTCTTTTTTTACTGTACTCATGGTCTATCTATGGTGTTGGGCTGCGGCCCCCTGGTCCGAGCCAGGATTTGGCAGCGCGTAATCAGGCGTCGAGTGTTTTGACAAACGTCAGCATGGCGGCTGCGGCGGCCTGCTCACCGGCCCGGCGCGAGCCGCCGATGCCGCGTTCAGCGCGTCCGAATTCGGTGATTTCGCACTCCACATCGAAGGTCTGCTGGTGCGCGGCGCCCATGGTGCCCACCACGCGGTAAATGGGAAGATTCATTTTGCGCCCTTGCAGCCACTCCTGCAATTCGGTTTTGGGATCCTTGCCGATGGCCTGCATCTGCGGGTTGACTTCCACATCCTTAAACAGGCGACGCACCAGGCGGGAAGCGGCGTCGAAGCCGGCGTCGAGGTAAACCGCGCCAATCACCGCTTCCAACGCATCGGCCAAAATGGAAGGCCGCTTTTGGCCGCCGGACTTGGCCTCACCTTCGCCCAGACGCATCAGGCCCGCCAGGCCCAGCACCAACGCCAGGTTGTGCAGCGTGTCCTGCTTGACGAGGTTAGCCCTGACGCGCGACAAGTCGCCCTCAGGCAGTTCGCTCAGTTGCTCGTACAGCAACCCCGCCACGGCCAGATTGAGGACGGAATCCCCGAGGAACTCAATGCGTTCGTTATGGTCGGCCGAAAAACTGCGATGCGTTAACGCCTGTACCAGCAGTTTGGGATTGGAAAAATCATGCTGCAGGCGCTTTTGCAGGGCCAGCAGATCTGGACTTGAGGTGGCACTGGCTCGCACTTACTTGGATCGGCCGTTGTACTTGAGCAGCAGGTAGGCCGGGCCAGCCATGTGAATTTCCTTGGTATAAGCAAAAGCCACCACGGTGTTGCCGCCTTCCTTGCTCACTTCCAGATCCTTGCCGGCGATTGATTTGATGTCATCAATCTGCGCGGCTTTGTCGAAAATGGACTTTACCTCGGCCACTGTGCTGCCCTCTTTGGCTTTGCTGGCCGCCTTGGTGATGGCCTGGTACTCAATCAGCGTAGGCGCAACCTGGGCAGCTAGCACCCCGGCGCAAGCCAGCACGATACCCACAAACAGAAGGCCGATGAAGGAAATGCCGCGTTGCTGATGTTTCATTTTTTCTTTTACTCTAGCTGGTAAGCCGGATGAACGCTGTGAACTATGGCCTGGGCATTCCGCAGTCCGCCCCCCCTGCCGAACTTACTGGAATGAACCAATACGTTTTAGATTGCCGAAATTCATCCAGACAAAAAAGGCTTTGCCGACGATGTTTTTTTCAGGGACAAAGCCCCAATAACGGGAATCGAGTGAATTGTCGCGGTTGTCGCCCATCATGAAATAGTGCCCTTCGGGCACCTTGCAAACCACCCCTTCGCTACTGTAGCGACAATTTTGCTTGAAGGGAAAATCATCGGCTCCGGGGATGAAGGCGGGTCGATCCTCGTCGTTAAGCAGACGGTATTTTTTGCTGCCGCTGACTTCCTCGAATTGCTTGGCGTAGCGCAGCGCATCCTCGTCAAAGAAATCAGGCAGTGGCGTCTTGGTTAGGGACTTGCCATTGATGGTGAGCTTTTTGTTGAGGTAAGCCACTTCGTCGCCTGGCACACCGACCACGCGTTTGATGTAGTCCAGGCTCGGCTTGGGTGGATAGCGAAACACCATCACGTCGCCGCGCTCGGGGCTATGGTTGTCAAGCAACTTGGTGTTGATGACGGGCAAGCGCACACCGTAATGGAATTTATTGACCAGAATCAGATCGTTGATCAGCAGCGTTGGAATCATCGATCCAGACGGAATCTTGAAGGGTTCAAACAGGAAAGACCGCAGCAGGAAAACCACCACAATCACGGGAAATAGACCTGCGGTCCAATCCAGCCACCAAGGCTGCATGAGGAGGCGGTTTTTGGTTTCAACGGTGTGGTCATCGACCTGACTGATACCCATTTTGGCGAGCTCGCCCTGACGCCGCAAGGCACTTGCCTCAAGCGTTGCGACGGCTAGGCGCCGCTGCGGCAGAAAGTACACCCTCTCGGCCACCCAATAGATGCCTGTAACCAGCGTCGCCAAGAACAGCAGCAGGGCAAAGTTGCCTTCGACCACACCAAAATACCAAGCTGCGCCGTACCCGATAAACATCGCCAGCACGATCGCTGTGATTGAACTCATGACACCGCGCATTAATCTTCCACCTGCAATATGGCCAGGAAGGCCTCTTGGGGCACTTCCACCGAACCGATTTGTTTCATGCGCTTTTTACCCGCTTTTTGTTTCTCAAGGAGCTTGCGTTTGCGTGAGATATCGCCGCCGTAGCATTTGGCAATCACGTTTTTACGCAGCGCTTTGATTGTCTCACGCGCAATAATGTTGGCTCCAATGGCCGCCTGGATCGCCACGTCAAATTGCTGCCGTGAAATGATCTCGCGCATCTTGGCCACCACGGCGCGTCCGCGATAGGCTGATTGGCTGCGGTGCACGATGATGGATAGCGCATCGACCTTCTCGCCGTTGAGCAAAATGTCGACCTTGACCACGTCGGAAGCGCGAAACTCCTTGAAAACGTAGTCCATCGACGCGTAACCGCGTGACACGGATTTAAGCTTGTCAAAGAAATCGAGCACGATTTCGCCTAGCGGCATCTCGTAGGTGAGCATGACCTGCTTGCCGTGGTAGGCCATGTTCATTTGGACGCCGCGTTTGACGTTGGCCAGCGTCATGACGGCGCCGACATAATCCTGCGGCATATAAAGATGCACGGTAACTATAGGTTCGCGAATCTCGTTAACTCTTCCGGCATCTGGAATTTTCGAAGGATTTTCAACCCTGATGATTTCGCCATCGGCCTTGAGTACCTCGTACACCACGCTGGGAGCTGTCGTGATCAAATCCTGGTCGAATTCGCGCTCAAGGCGCTCCTGGACGATCTCCATGTGGAGCAGGCCGAGGAAGCCGCAGCGAAAGCCAAAGCCGAGGGCCTGACTTACCTCAGGTTCGTAATGCAGCGACGCGTCATTGAGCTTGAGCTTTTCCAGCGCATCGCGTAAAGAGTCGTACTCGCTGGCCTCGCTCGGATACAGACCGGCAAACACCTGCGGCTGGATTTCCTTGAAGCCGGGCAAGGCCTCGGTGGCCGTGAATGCAGCGCCACCTGTGCCGGGTTTGATCATGGTCAGTGTGTCGCCAACGCGCGCGGCCTGCAGTTCCTTGATGCCAGCGATCACAAAGCCCACTTCCCCAGCCTCCAGTGACGGACGATCTTCGGTGTGGGGGGTGAAGACTCCCAGCTGGTCGGCGTTGTAAGTGGCTTCACTGGCCATGAGCTTGATGCGATCGCCCTTCGCCAGACGCCCGTCCACCACACGCACCAGCATGACCACGCCTACATAAGCGTCGTACCAGCTGTCAATGATCATGGCGCGCAACGCGCCCAAGGGATTCCCTTGGGGTGGTGGGATCTTGGCAATCACGGCTTCGAGAATCTCGTCAATGCCCATGCCGGTCTTGGCGCTGCAGGGGATGGCATCGGTCGCATCAATGCCGATAACGTCCTCAATTTCCTGCTTGGCGTTTTCCGGATCGGCCTGCGGCAAATCCATCTTGTTGAGTACCGGCACGACTGTCACGCCCAGGTCCAGCGCGGTGTAGCAGTTGGCAACGGTTTGCGCTTCCACGCCTTGGCTGGCATCCACCACTAGCAGCGCACCTTCACAGGCAGACAAAGAGCGGCTCACTTCGTATGAGAAGTCCACGTGACCCGGTGTATCGATCAGATTGAGGTGATAAACCTGACCATCG
Source organism: Polaromonas sp. (assembly GCF_012927455.1). Taxonomy (GTDB): domain Bacteria; phylum Pseudomonadota; class Gammaproteobacteria; order Burkholderiales; family Burkholderiaceae_C; genus Polaromonas. The sequence continues at coordinate 76,022 of NZ_JABBPE010000005.1, forward strand.
CGTGCCTTGTATTTCAGCGTAGCGGTCTGCGCCTTGATGGTTATCCCACGCTCTTTCTCAAGCTCCATCGAATCGAGCACCTGCGCACTCATCTCACGATCCTGCAAGCCGCCACAGCGTTGAATGATTCGATCTGCGAGCGTGGATTTGCCGTGATCAATGTGCGCAATGATCGAAAAATTTCTGATGTGATTCATCAAAGAGAACGCCTAAGTACTTGAAAGCAATGCGAAGAAGTTGCACGCCAATCGCATGAACCATAAAAAAGGGCGCGTCGAGTAGCGACGCGCCCTGAACCAACAATCTATGGCAACTGCGATAGTTGGAGCTTCATTGTAGGCAAAAAGCCCGTGTCGAACAGTCCCAAAACGGCCAAATCTTTGACGTTGCAAGGTAGCAACAAGAAACTTATGCACAGCTTGTTCACAATTTATACTGTTTACCTATGGACAACTTGTGGGTGATCTGTGGATCGACAGTGCGCAGCACGGATTGACGGGGAAATCCCGAACTTCCTGTACTTTGATATATCGGAACAGCATAAAAATCTTGCTACATTCTAACCAAATTCATCAGTAACCTATATTTATAGTAAGTGAGCGCAAACAGACATGCATACGTTTTCTCATCGAAATATATTTTTAGAACTGGTAAAAACACTCTACTTTTTCTGAGAAAAAACCGCAGCCGAGCGAGCAATAGGGTCTTTTGATGGCTCGAATGTACAACTTGCTGAACACCAGCGATCAAATGAAGAGCCCGTCGCCTGAGCCATGGTCAAAACATCAGCGTCCCGGCCGGATCAGCGCATACTGCGCCAACTCGGCGCGCCGGAACAAGACATTGACGACCTTTGACTTGTCAATTTTCGCCAACGCAGCCTCAAACTCCTTGACGCTTGTGACTTCAGAATTCGCAATCGCAACAATCACATCGCCCTCGCGAAGTCCTGCCCGTGCTGCCGCACCTTCAGCAGTGTCGACTTTTACCCCTCCCTTGATCTTGAGTTCCTTTTTTTGCGCTTCAGGCAGATCACTCACCGCCAGACCCACCACTTGCGCGGGACCAGCCACTGGCGGCTTGGGCTCTGGAGCGGAAGTTTTACGCACTGGTTTTTCTGGCTCTATTTCTGCGATAGTGACCGACAGATCTTTCACCACACCACGCCTGAATACAGTGATCGCAGCCTTGGTACCAGGCTTTACATTGCCCACCATACGTGGAAGATCGCTGGAATTGTCAATCGATTTACCCTCAAACTTAGTAATGATGTCTCCGGCTTCTATGCCTGCCTTTTCTGCTGGCGCACCACTTTCAACACCTCTTACCAGTGCCCCCTGGGCCTTGCCCAGACCTATGGACTCGGCCACTTCCTTGGTGACACGATCGATCTGAACGCCAATGCGCCCACGCGTTACCTTGCCGCTACTGCGCAACTGGTCTGATACCCGCGCCGCTTCGTCGATCGGTATGGCAAAGGAAATACCTTGAAAGCCGCCTGAGCGTGAATAAATTTGACTGTTGATGCCCACGACCTCCCCACGCATATTGATCAGAGGACCACCCGAGTTGCCCGGATTAATGGCCACATCCGTCTGGATGAAAGGCAGGTAGTCGCCGGTATCACGTTGCTTGGCGCTGACAATGCCCGCCGTTACGGTGTTCTCAAGGCCAAAGGGCGAACCAATAGCCATGACCCATTCGCCCACCTTGAGGCGATTCATATCACCGATTTTTACAGCGGGCAACCCGGTCGCCTCGATCTTGACCACCGCTACGTCGCTGCGCTTGTCCGCCCCGATAATTTTGGCCTTGAATTCGCGTTTGTCCGGCAGGGTGACGATCACTTCATCCGCGCCTTCCACCACATGGGCGTTTGTCATGACAAAGCCGTCGGCCGTGAGAATGAACCCCGAGCCCACGCCACGCGGCTGGTCCTCGTCCGGTTGCTGCGGCTGGGGCTGCGGGTGGTTGCGATCCGGCCGCGGCGCGCGAGGCATGTTGGGGGGAACCGGGATCCCGAAACGCTTAAAAAACTCAAGCATCTGCTCGTCGGCGCCCCCTGGGCCAGACGCTTTGACTTTCTCAAGCGTTCGGATATTGACCACCGATGGCCCCACTTGCTCCACCAAGTCAGTAAAGTCAGGCAGCGTACGGCCTTGCGCCCAAACGGATTGGACAGGCAGCACAGTACTTGCGGCAACGGCCGCCAGCAACCCTGCAGCAAAATAAGAGCGCAGGGGTTTCCAGTTCATTTCAAGCATCATCGGCCTCGTCATAAATAAATAAATGGGGGGTGATCAGATAAAAAGATGGTGAACAAAAATTCACACCAAAGCAAGTGGGGTCAGGACCAATAAAAGCAAACTACCGTGCTGCACAAAATTCTGGTGTCATGGCAAAAGTATGCCCGGCAACTATTTCTTACGCTGCATCCCGTCGGCAAAGAGCCGTAAGGTCGTCATGGGCACCTCGCCCATGACGGTTACCCAATAACCCTCGATCTGTTTGGTCATGGTCTGGGTAGCGCCCAACGAAAGGCTGGACTCTTTGTCATGGCGCTGCCGATCAAAACGCTCCACAAAAACCGAGACCGACGCCAGCCCGTCTGAAAATATCCATTGAAGTGGTTCTTCGCCAATCACACCATTTGTCGCGTTAGCCGGGCGCTTGTAGCAACTCATGGACTTGAAGCCAGCCACCGGCGCCCTCATAACCCAACCTTCGGCGCTTGCCGTAGTCTTTACCAGCACAGGTTTTTCAACGCGGTAGCCGTCTACCTTGGTCATCATTTGCACGAGTTTGTCCATTTTCACGGGCGCATCGAGTTTCAATTCCGAAAAAGCCGCCTGCTCGAGCACTTTGCCATCGGTATCCAGTGTCTGCAGCTTTACCACCAAACCCTTTTTCTGTTCGGTCCAGACACGGTAGCCGAAACGCAGCTTGTCTTTTGGAACAAGTACGATGATGTCGGCTTCGACTCCAGCCACGCGCTCGGCGCCATCGTGCCGAACCTTGTAGAAGTCGGCAATGCGGCTGTCGGTCGATTGAAGCAACTCGGGAAATATTCCCAATGACTCCCGTTTTTCGCTGCGCACCACTTTATGGTCCGGCAGAAAGGTGACGACTTGGTCGTTGTGCCGAAAGATGGAACGCGGCGCGCCTGTGAGCGTTTCAACCCGCTCCAACTGCTGACCGCCTTCGCAAACACGCCAGATTTTGGCGCTGGACATGGCCCCGCCAGACTGCACGACAAACGTCCCGACATACGAAAGTTTCCTGGATGCTTCGTGGATGCGCTTTAACCAGTCATTAATGTGTTTGGACTCTGCTTCCGCAGGCAACACAGCGCGGCTGGGTGCGGGTCCAGCCGCTTCGAAGGCTTTAGCGCCCTCATCCTCGGCGGAGGTGGTTAACTTTCCTTGGGGCGGTGGCCCACTATGAAAAAGCACTGCCGGCAAAAATCCTTGGGCCGCTACATAATTCGTAGCTAGAAGCGACCATGTAGCAAGGGCTAGAAGGCGAAAACACCTGGAATTCATGGATTTATGCAAGCAGGGCCTGAGTTCGGAGCTCACTCAACGTCTCGCATTCTGCGGTGCTTCAAAAGTAGCGTTTCGCAAAAAACCCGAGGGCACCTGCAAGGCAGAGTTACCTCCCAACTGTCTGTGTGCTGCCAGCAGTTCCTCAAGCCTGGCATCGCGCACCATCGGGCCTTGCGGCGAAGTCACCACAACTTGCTGGACGCCGGGACCCTGGGCAAGCTGCGGCGCAACGGCCGGCGAAATAAATCCAGAAACGTTCCAGGCGACGGCGGTCACGGCGGCAAGGGAAGCCAGGCCAGCGAGCAGCTTCCAGCGAAAATTACCATCATTGGACGCCGCGCCCCGGTGGTGTATCAAGTCAGCGGCAGCATTTCCACTGACCAGAACTGTGGAATCAAAGTCAAGTGGTAGCATTTCGGCCGTAGAGAAAGATTCCTGCGCGATGCGTTGGCTGAGCCGACTCACAAACGCCATGTCCGCACCATGCGTTGCGAGCACCGACAGACCAGCAGGCAATCGAAGCACCTCACCGATCAGGTGGTAGGTGTTCCAGTCGGCAAGCGCGGACCCGCCGCGCTCGCAGACCTGGAGTACAGCTGCAACATCCCCGCTGCTCAACTGGCCATCGGCCAAGGCAGACATGAGTTCGCTGGTTTGCTGAAACGGTTTCATGATGTGTTTGGGCAGCGTAGCTGCCAGTTTCTTAATGGCTGAAAAACTTGCTCTTACTCGCTATCCGCTCTTCATGATCTTTGTGCTCTTCAACGCTTGGGCTCTAACGCTTCACCAGCGCTTGCCTGACTGGTTTTCCAGTAAGGGCTTGACTTTCTCCGAAATCGCTTCGCGGGCCCTGAAAATTCTGGACCGAACCGTGCCTATGGGGCAGTTCATAGCTTCCGATATCTCCTCGTAACTCAGCCCTTCAATTTCACGCAAGGTAATAGCCTGGCGGAGCTCATGCGGAAGCGCGTCCATGGCGGAATTGATGATTTGCGCTATTTCCTTGCTGGCCAACACGGCATCTGGTGTTTCGGAACTTGTTAGTTCGTTTTCCAGCGGGGAAGTTTCATCGTCATCCGCCGATTTGAAGGAATTCTCTGAAACGGTCGGATCGCGTTTGAGGTCCATCAAGGCTTTTTTGGCGGTGTTGACCGCAATCCGGTACAGCCAGGTGTAGAACTGGGCCTCACCCCTGAATTGAGCCAATGCCCGGTAGGCCCGAATAAAGGTCTCTTGAGCAATATCTTCGACGAGATCCACATCACGAACCATGCGTCCTATCAGGCGCTGAATTCGCCGCTGGTACTTGATGACCAGCAGTTCAAAAGCCTTCTGATCACCCGCAACCGTACGTTCGACGAGGATGGCATCGCTGTCGGTAGCCTTCTCGGCCGGCAACGGTGGCGGGTCGGAGATCATGGATTTTTTTGCGTGGCAACAACCGGGTGCATAGACACGGATACTGCCACAGCATGCGGCGGTTCGGCGTGCAACGAGCCGTGCGGCGTCGAGGCAACGGTCGGCCGGCGCGGAGAATAGACCGCGCGGCGCAGATCGAGCCAGCGCTCGGGCGCGGCTTGACTATCTACCCAGATCCACAATTTGGCTTGCGCCTGACTTTGCAGCCGCAGCAGCAATCTATGCTGAAAATCGGCGGCCACCGAGAGTTCATATTCTGTAATTCCGGCCTGGTAGTTCAGCCTTTCCCAGCGCCAGACATCTCCATCCCATGCCAACTGGCCGGCCGGGGCGTTTTTGGTGCCTATAAATGCTGCCACGCCAGCAAGAAAAACGGCGACGAGGGCTATAACGGTGCGCCAATCCACCTGCCGGGTAACGTAAACCCAGAGTGGCACTAACAGCAGACCGGCAAGCCACAAACCCAGCAATACCCAGCCCTGAAAGCGCGAACGCCCCAGCGGATAGATGACCGGTGGGGCGTTATGTGCGCTCAAGGCAGTTTGTAGTTTGGCGCGCGCAAGAAACAGTGAAATAAAGCCGCGTCAGACGCGCTTGAATACCAGTGTGCCGTTGGTACCACCAAATCCAAAATTATTCTTGATCGCAATTTCGATTTTGGAATCTCGCGCTGTGTTGGCGCAGTAGTCCAGGTCACACTCGGGATCCTGATTGAAAATATTGATGGTCGGTGGAATTTTCTGATGATGCAGTGCCAGTACAGTGAACACCGACTCAACACCGCCAGCGCCTCCCAGAAGGTGGCCTGTCATGGATTTAGTGGAGCTAACCACCATGTCCTTGGCGTGGCTGCCAAACGCCGCCTTGATAGCATTGGTTTCATTCAAGTCCCCGAGCGGAGTGGACGTGCCGTGGGCATTGAGGTATTGAACCTGATCGGCATTGATGCCAGCATTCTTCAACGCCATAACCATGGAGCGGCGGGGGCCGTCGATGTCAGGTGCCGTCATGTGATAAGCGTCAGCGCTCATACCAAAGCCGATGACTTCGGCGTAAATCTTCGCACCACGCGCTTTGGCGTGCTCGTACTCTTCCAGCACCACCACGCCGCTACCTTCGCCCAACACAAAGCCATCCCGGTCCTTGTCCCAGGGTCGCGAAGCTGTTTTGGGGTCTTCATTACGAGTCGAGAGAGCCCTAGCCGCAGCAAAGCCGCCAAGGCCCAGCGGAGAGATCGTCGCTTCAGAGCCACCGGCAACCATGACATCGCAATCGCCATACTCAATCATGCGGGCCGACAGGCCAATGGCGTGAAGGCCGGTAGTGCAGGCGGTCACGACCGCGATATTGGGGCCTTTGAAGCCAAACTGGATCGATACATGCCCGGAGATCATGTTGATGATTGACGCCGGCACAAAAAACGGCGAGACACGGCGCGGGCCGCGACTGACCAGTTCGCCATGCATCTGCTCAATCAGTGGCAAACCGCCAATGCCTGAACCGATATTGCACCCGATGCGTACCGCCATCTCATCGCTTAAGGCAGCGCCGGTCGGCAGGCCGCTGTCAGCCACCGCCTGGAAAGCTGCTGCCAGCCCCAAGTGGATGAAGCGATCCATGTGACGAGCGTCTTTCTCGGGGATGTAATCCGATATCTTGAATCCCTTGACCTCACCTGCGAACTTGCAGGAAAAATCGCTTGCATCAAAATGGGTGATCAGATCAATACCGGGGGTTCCGGCAAGCACATTGGCCCAGGAATCGGCCACGGTATTACCTACCGGGCTGACACAACCCAGACCTGTCACGACGACACGACGACGGCTCATTCAGTAATCCTGAAAAAATCACGAAAGGCCATAAAAGACCTTTCAGGTTTGATAACAGCAAAGGCACGAAAGCCTCGGAATCTGTGCATGGCTCGACCCGGCGAGCGCTACAGGCCGGGATAGATCGCAAGCCGCACTTTACAGCCGATATCCCAGCTATTGTTCAAAAAATGCGGCGCCCTGAATCTCCCAACCTTGCGGCTGGTCAACCTAAGACGAGTGAGCAGATGTTCGTCAAGCCTTTTGGTGGGTATTCGCGTAGTCAACCGCGTTTTGGACAGTTGTGATTTTCTCGGCATCCTCGTCGGGAATCTCGATGCCAAACTCGTCCTCCAGAGCCATAACCAGTTCTACGGTGTCAAGTGAATCAGCGCCCAGGTCGGCCACAAAGGCTTTTTCACTGGTGACTTGACCTTCTTCCACGCCAAGTTGTTCGGCAATGATTTTCTTAACACGTGCTTCGATATCGCTCATAGTTCCCTCTGAGGGTTGTAAATTAATCCGTGATTTTACAGCCTTAGAGTCGTTTCTCTAAGCACCGGGCCGGACGGATAAAAACCGGCTTCGATTTCCTGTGTTTTACCACTGTCAACCCGCAGCTTTCATGAAACCCGCAAGGTCAACAGCTTGGACGGCTACATGTACATGCCACCGTTAACATGAATTTCCTGGCCCGTGATGTAAGCCGCCTGCGGACTGGCTACAAACGCCACAGCATGCGCAATATCTTGGGGTTTACCAAGATGACCCAACGGAATCTGTCCCAAGAGCATTTTTTTCTGCTCCTCCGACAGGCTGGCGGTCATGTCGGTTTCAATAAAGCCTGGCGCCACGCAATTGACCGTGATGTTGCGCGAGCCCAGCTCGCGCGCCAACGCACGCGTCATACCCGCCACGCCAGCCTTGGCTGCTGCGTAATTAACCTGCCCGGCATTGCCTGACGCACCGACCACCGACGTAATGCTGATAATGCGGCCATAGCGCTGCTTCATCATGGTCCGCATCACCGCACGACTCATGCGGAACACCGCTTTAAGATTGGTGTCGATTACCGAATCCCAGTCATCGTCCTTCAAGCGCATCGCCAGCATGTCACGCGTGATGCCTGCATTGTTCACCAAAACCTGCAACCCGCCGTGCTCTTTGACAATGCTGTCTATCAGCGCTTCTGCAGCTGCCGCATCATTCACATTCAGATTCTTCCCGACACAGCCCGGAAATGCCGCTAGAACCCGACTAATTTTTTCGGCCCCTTCGTCGCTGGTTGCGGTGCCAATCACCTTAAGTCCCTTTCGGGCCAGCTCAAACGCAATGGAAGCACCTATGCCACGCGATGCACCGGTGACCAGCGCGACCTGTCCTTCAAACTTTAATTCGCTCATGCAAGCATCCCCTTCACATCAACCAACGAGGCAGGATCATACAAGGGCGTACCCGTCAGCTCGGAATCAATTCTTTTCACCGTGCCCGCCAACACCCTGCCCGGCCCGCATTCAACAATGCTAGTCAGTCCGCGCGCTTTAATGGCTTGCACGCATTCAACCCAGCGCACCGGACCAAACGCCTGCTCGTAAAGCGCCGCTCGAATCCGGTCGGCATCGGTCTCGCTAGCTGCCTCAATATTATTGATGACCGGAATCTGGGGAGCTGCAAAATGAACGGTCGCCAATTTTTCCTTGAGCTTCTCAGCCGCTGGCTTCATCAGACTGGAATGAAACGGCGCCGAAACCGGTAAGGGCAAGGCTCGCTTGGCGCCGTTGGCCTTGAGGACTTCGCAGGCTTTGTCCACTGCAGCCTTGCTGCCTGCAATGACCGTCTGCAGGGGGTCATTGAAATTGACGGCTTCAACCACTTCAGTCGTGTTGATTCCAAACGTCCGCACCGCCTCTGCACATCCTGTAATCACCTTGGCCGCATCTAACCCCAGAATCGCGGCCATCGCGCCCACCCCCACGGGAACAGCGTCCTGCATGGCCTGCGCCCGAAATCGCACCAGTGGTACAGCCTGCGTCAGGGACAACACGCCCGACGCCACCAGCGCTGAATACTCCCCCAGGGAGTGCCCGGCCACTACAGCTGGTACGGCGTCGGTCTCGGCCATCCACGCCCGGTAAATCGCCACGCCTGCAACTAGCATCACAGGTTGGGTGTTGGTCGTCAGGCCCAGTTCCTCCTTCGGACCTTCCCGAATCAGTCGACCGAGGTCCTGATTCAGCGCGTCAGACGCCTCCACCAGCGTTTGCGCGATGACGGGGTGGTCACCCCAGGCATCCAGCATGCCGACCGACTGTGAGCCTTGGCCCGGAAAAACAAAGGCGAACGATTTCAAGTGAACACTCCGGTTATCAAACTTTTCAACTCAAGCCATGAAAAATATCAGGGCCAATTTCAGGAATACACACGCAGCCATCGCCGGTTGCACAACGGGCGCATCAGGCCGACTGGTACGCAGCATCCGATTCAGTCCGCCTGGACCTAGCCAGCAAATGTCGAGCACCGCACTTTACACACTGGAAAAGCGCTGCGAATGCCAGCCAGGGATCCAGGAGATAGTCCCAAAGATTAGTAGATTCCAGTACGCCGAAACGCCATGCCAGCAAGGCCAGTGCCACAAGAATCGGCACCAGCCGCAGACCTTGGGCCCAGCAAAACAGTGACAGTACCAGCAGCCCGACCCACATGCCGGGTGCACCCCATCCGGCCCGATAGACATCCCAATCACTCCAGCCCAGCGCCAGCGGATATAGAAGCAACGCGGCTACTCCGACCACAGCGTTCACGGCCATGCGCTCCCGCAGATCAACTGCGCCAAGCCCCAACAAACGCTGGCGCAAATTCATACAAGCCAGCGCCACCAGCGTGATACTGAGGTCCGAACTGATGCCTCTTATGTAAGCCACCAGGGGCAACTGAACGGATCCAAAGGGGCACCAAAAAATCACAAAAAAGATCGCCGCAACCCATTTGGCCGATCGAGTACTGCGGGTGACGCCAGCGACGCCCGAGCCCCGTCGCATGCAGTCCAGCAACCGCAAGACGCCGGTGCACAGCACTAGAGCGATGCCCATCAGAGCCGCCAGATCAGTTAGGGGCGGCAACATGTGCGGGGACTGCTTGGGCAGCTGAAACAGGTTGCAGGGGGTCAAAGCGCACATGCTTGATGCGCGTGCGGTGCCAGGTGTACACAAGATGGATGTAGCCATCTCTACTTTGCAACAAATAAGGGTATGAGAACTCCTGCGCGCAGCTGGCAGCACCGCACAGCTGGCGTTTGGCGCTGGCTACATAGGCCCGAGTCTGCTCTTCGCTCGCCCCGCGCGCCTTGAGTTCATTACCCAACAAACGCTCGTAGTTATCTGTCAACAATCGGGTTTCAGGCGTGGTGGATGACTCCACAATCCACGGGCGCGCGCCATCGAAGCTGCCGCCGATGCTGGTCTGCAAGAGCGCGAGAACTTCGCGGTTTCTGGTTGCAGGGTTTAGGGCCAGCCACTGCGCACCTGTCGCTGTCACAACCCCGGCGAGCGCTGAATCCGGGTTAGGCCAGGTGCTTGGCCGCGTGGAAGACCAGGTGCTGCCGGCGTCGTCAGTCGTGGACCGCATCATGGCAATGGCGTTGCCCGAACGCATATAGGCCTGCGCTTGTAGCGGCCCGGCTACCAGTACCACCGGTTGCAGGCTGTTTCGGCTGCCGGCGATACGCACTTTGTCAAGCACCTGCCCGCTGCCATTGATTCGCAGTATTTCACCAAATTTGCTTACAAACTCGTGGTAAACCGGCAGCGCGACTCCGCCATCTTGCAAGGCAATTGGCGCCCCTTTGACCAGTGTGCTGATATTAAGAAAGGGCGAGGTCACGAGGCGCCGGGGCGCGCTCCAAGTGGACCCTTCATCACTGGAACGGGCCCATGTAATGGAACTGCCGGCCCACCCTCCCAGGGAAACATTGACCAGCCAAAGCCACAGCGATCCATCGGGGGCGCGCGTTATCACCGGATTACCCATTTTTTTAACATAGCGCCAGAGGCCCTTCTGAAGCTGTCGCCTGTCCACGACTGTGCTTTCAGCGCCCCAGTGCAAGCTGGTTGCGTCCATGATGGCACTTTGAATGGTGACGTCTCTCGCACCTTCGCGCGACCCTGAGAACCAGACCGCCCGCAAGCTGCCATCGCGCAATTCAACAATGGAAGGGGCATGCACGGCCTGGCCCGGGGCAGAGGAGACAAATTGCGCGTCAAATCGGAAACGGCCATCGGGTGAGACCTGCTGCTGAGGCAAACTCGTTAGCGGAGCTGTTTTGGTAGAGAGTCCCGCCACGTTTTCTGCCATTTCGGGCTGCTGCGGCACCGTGGCAAAGTTCGCTGCGGGTGGGCGGTCGAGAATTTTCCATCCGGCAAGGGCAAAGGCCAGCGCCAGCAATAGCGCAGCAAAGCGGTCGAAGCGCGCAGTAAAGACCGAGGGTCTAAAGTTCACGCGGCCACCTGTCTGGCTGAAGTAGGCAGAGGAATGCGGGAACTCATCTCAATAATTGAGCAGCACCGCACCCCACGTGAAGCCTCCACCCACGCCCTCCAGCAAGAGGGTGTCGCCTTTCTTGACCTTACCGTCACGCACGGCTACATCCATCGCCAAAGGAATGGACGCAGCGGAGGTGTTGCCATGCTGGTCCACCGTAACAATCACCTTTTCAAGCGGCATCTTCAGCTTCCTGGCCGTGCTCTGCATGATTCGGATATTGGCCTGGTGCGGAATCATCCAGTCGATGTCAGCTTCGCTCAGATTCGCTTTAGCCAGCGTGGCGCGGGCGGTACTTTCGAGCAGGCCCACAGCAAGCTTGAACACAGCCTGTCCGTCCATTTTGAGCAAGGGGTCGCCCACAACTTGGCCACCCGAGACATGGCCTGGCACGCATAAGATGCCCACATACTTGCCGTCGGCATGCAGATCACTGGCAAGAATGCCAGGTGTGTCCGAGGCTTGCAGCACCACCGCACCCGCTCCGTCGCCAAACAGCACGCAGGTGGTCCTGTCTGAAAAATCCAGAATGCGCGAAAAAACCTCGGCCCCTATCACCAAGGCTTTTGTAGCGGAACCCGTTTTAATCAAGGCATCAGCCACAGTCAGCGCATAGATAAATCCGCTGCAAACGGCCTGGACATCGAAAGCCGGGCAACCGGCTATCCCCAGTTTGTTTTGCACAATACACGCCACCGATGGAAACACCATGTCCGGGGTTGATGTGGCAACGATGATGAGATCAATGTCGGACGCCAGTAAGCCAGCAGCTTCCAAGGCCTGCTTGGCGGCCGCAACGGCTAGGTCGCTGCTGGAAACATCAGGCGCCGCAAAGTGGCGGGCCCGAATTCCGGTGCGCTCGACAATCCATTCATCGGAGGTTTCAACGCCCTTGGTCGCAAGTTCAGCTGCTAGTTCGGCATTTGTCAGTCGACGCGGAGGCAAATAACTTCCGGTACCGGTGATGCGTGAATAACGGGTCATGGGATTAATGATTAGTGTGCCTGGATTGCAACAGGTAAGGCTCCGGGCCTTGATGACTCATCAAGCAACACATCGCTTGACGGTCCGACCGGCACCGCCAACAAAGGCGCAGCATGGTCAATGCGCTCGCGTACCTTCTCAAGCAGATTATTTCGCGCAGCATCATAAGCCCGATTCAGCGCCCTCTCAAACGCGAAGGCGTCAGCAGAGCCATGGCTCTTGAACACCAGTCCGCGCAAACCCAGCAAAGCAGCACCGTTATAACGACGATGATCAAAACGATTCTTAAATGCAGCTAAGACCGGATAGGCGACAATCGCGGAAATTTTCGTCAAAATATTGCGAGAAAACTCTGCTTTAATGAAGTCACCAATCATATGCGCCAAGCCTTCGCTGGTTTTGAGCGCGACATTTCCGACAAAACCGTCACACACCACGAGATCGGTTGTGCCCTTGAAAATGTCATCACCCTCGACATTCCCGAAGAAATTGATATCACCGGAATTAGACGCTGATCGCAACAATCTACCAGCTCTTTTGATTATTTCGCTGCCTTTGATAGCCTCTTCTCCGATATTGAGAAGACCGACTGTGGGCGACGGCTTGTCGGCAATAGCGGCCACCAGCGCAGATCCCATGACTGCAAATTGCAGCAGGTGCTCTTCGGTGCAATCTACATTTGCACCCAGATCAAGCACTGTGGTGGCACCACCCGCCGCATTGGGCAACTGGGAGGCAATGGCTGGCCGGTCTATACCGTCCATCGTTTTAAGGACGTAACGGGCAATCGCCATCAGCGCACCAGTGTTACCGCCTGAAACTGCAGCTTGAGCCAAACCGCCCTTGACCTGATTCATCGTCACCCGCATCGACGAATCTTTTTTACGCCGCAAGGCAATTTCCAGCGGATCGTCCATGGTGACGACCTCACTGGCTGCAACGATTTGACAACGGGCGTGAGATCGTAGTCGGGCATGCAGCGGATGCAGCGCCAGAACTTCAGGCTGCCCCACCAGAAGCACCGAAGCGCCGGGGTGCCCTTCCAGAAACGCAAGAGTTGCCGGAATAGTGACAGCGGGACCGACGTCGCCGCCCATGGCATCTACGGCGATGCTGATCATGAGAAGATCGGATCGATCACGAATTGGCGCCTAAATAAAAGAATGGCCCGCAAGATGAGTGCGGGCCAATGTTCAAAGCTTGGGATTACGCTTCAATTTTGGTTTTCAGCACTTTGCGACCACGGTAAAAACCGGTAGGGCTGATGTGGTGCCGCAAATGGATTTCGCCGGTGGTGGGTTCCACGGCGATGCCTGGCACGGTCAGAGCGTTGTGCGAGCGATGCATACCGCGCTTGGAAGGTGACTTTTTGTTCTGTTGGACGGCCATGATCCGCTCCTAAGGGGGTAAAGGGGTTGCTAATTACGCACCAAGAATTTTCAATTCAGGTAGATTGACCGTATGGGCCCGTATCACTGCATTGGTACGCGAAGCCTTTGATTATAGCTCGATACAGAGCACATCCTCCAATGCCCCCACTCGGGTGTTCAGCAAGGCCTGCCGCCAGCGTATTTCCCATCGAAAAAACCAAGACTAAATCACTATTTTTTTCTTCTTGAGTTCGGCCAGAACAGCGAAAGGATTGGGCTTCTCCGCGGTTTCGCTGGCGATGTCAACCTCGCCGGCACTAAGCGTCGGGGTCACTGGGCACTGCTCATGCATGGGCACTAGCGGGAGCGCCATCAGCAATTCGTCTTCCAGTAAGGCGAGCAAATCAAAGTGAGGCTCCATGACCAGCAAGTCTTCCTCGGACTGGTCGTCTTCGGCCATGGCGATGTCTTCGGTGGCCACAAACCGGTACCACTGGTCTACTTCCACCGGCGCAATCACCGCCCCCATGCAGCGCTGGCAGGTCAACGGAAGGTCCGCCTTGGCCTGCAAATGCAGCCACACCCCGGGCTCCGCACCGGGTTGCGGCCGCAACTCACCTTTCGCTGTCCAATGCACAGCTGAATCGGGCTGCAGCCCTTGCATTTCCTTGGCAAGGCGCTCCATATTTTGTAGCAAAGTGGTTTCGGCGAGCGGCACGCCATCTTGCACGAAGGCCTGCATGTTGAGGCGATTGGCTTGAAGATTTGAGGACATGAGTGCAGTGTAAGAGAATCGGAGCATGAACTCTGCCTCCTCCCTTGTCGCCACTCTGCCGGCGGTCCCGGACATCACGACTTGCAGCCTTCGGGCCACCCGTCTGCTGATACTGGGCTCCACATCGCGTTATCGCCGCGAATTGCTGCAGCGCCTGCACATCCCGTTTGAGGTGATGTCGCCCGGGGTCGAAGAAGCCCCGCTTTCGGGCGAGAGTCCGCGCGCACTCGCCGAGCGCCTGGCCTTGGTCAAGGCGCGTGCGGTGGCCACAGCGTTCCCCCATGCCGTCGTCATAGGCGCGGATCAGGTCGCCGACCTGAACGGCCTGCCCCTGGGAAAACCGGGCACCCATGAACGAGCGGTCGCGCAATTGCGCCTGATGCGAGGACAAACAGTCATTTTCCAGACAGCAGTCGCGGTGGTGTGCCTGGAAAGCGGTTTTGAGCAGAGCGAGGTGGCTGCGGTCGCTGTCCGTTTTCGCGACCTGAGCGACGATGAGATTGAGAACTACCTGCGCGCCGAGCAACCCTATGACTGCGCAGGCAGCGCCAAAAGCGAAGGCCTGGGTATTGCACTGCTGGAGTCTATAGACAGCGACGACCCCACCGCGCTGGTCGGGTTGCCGCTGATTCGCACCTGCAAAATGATCCGGGCCGCCGGCGTTGCCCTGCTGGCTGGCGGGCAGGTCGATCGATGACAGCCATGACAAGTACCGCCAAACCTGCGCGCGGGAAGCTCTACCTGGTGCCCGCGCCACTCGATTTCGGCTGCAACGAACAAGCGCCACTGCAAGACGTGATGCCTTGGGCCACGCTGCAGATCGCGGCCCGCCTGCCCTGCTGGATCTGCGAAAATGCCAAGAGCACACGCGCCTATCTGAAGCGCATCAGCGAGCTGGAGCCCCTGAGCCATGCCCTACAGGCGCTACAAATTCAGGAGCTGCCACGAGAGGTTCACAAGAAAGGCGACCACAGCGGCAACTTCGATGCGCGGCCCCTTCTGCTGGCCGCGCTGGATGGCCGCGACATGGGCCTGGTCAGCGAAGCCGGCATGCCCGCCATAGCAGACCCGGGCTCGTCGGTGGTGCGCGCAGCCCACGATCTCGGGCTGCAGGTGCTGCCGCTAACGGGGCCCATGTCGTTGATGCTGGCGTTGGCCGCAAGTGGCCTGAACGGCCAGAATTTCGCGTTTGTCGGCTACCTGCCTCAAGATCCTCCCGGCCGTGCCCAGCGCATTCGCGAGCTGGAATCGTTAGCGCTGAAAACCGGCCAGACCCAGCTCTTTATTGAAACGCCTTATCGCAACGCCGCGCTGCTGCAATCGCTGCTGCAATCGCTGCAGCACAACACCCGGCTGGCTTTGAGCTGTGGCCTGACGATGTCCAGCGGCTGGTCGCACAGCGCGCAGGTCAGCAGCTGGAAGCGCGACAAGCAACACGCCCCGCTGGACTTGCCCACGGTGTTTTGCATAGGCCGCTAACAGGCATGAAAAAGCCCGCCAAATACCCGGTATTTGGCGGGCTTTTGCCAGCTGATTGACGCTGCCGGTGAGCCCATGCGGCCAGACACTCAGCGAATCGAGGGGATCGCCTTGAACGCCTTCATGGCGCCTTCGCCCATGGACGCGCCAAACTTTTTGGCCAGACGCTCCGCCACGTTTTCGCGGCGTGTGTAATCGATGATTTCCTCGGCTTTGATCACTTCGCGCGCTACGTAATCCAGATTACCCAACTGGTCGGCCAGACCCAGCTCAACGGCCTGCTGGCCGCTCCAGAACAGGCCGCTGAACATCTCGGGCGTCTCTTTCAGGCGCTTGCCGCGTCCGGCTTTCACCACGCCGATGAACTGCTGATGAATCTGGTCCAGCATCGACTGCGCGAACGCGCGCTGCTTGTCGCTTTGCGGGCTGAACGGATCCAGAAAGCCTTTATTTTCACCCGCTGTCATCAGCCGGCGCTCTACACCCAGCTTTTCCATCAGGCCGATAAAACCAAAGCCGTCCATCAGCACGCCGATGCTGCCGACCACGCTGGCCTTGTCGACATAGATTTTGTCGGCCGAGACGGCGATGTAATAAGCGGCCGAGGCGCAGGTTTCTTCCACCACGGCGTACACCGGTTTCTTGTGTTTGGCCTTCAGGCGCAGGATTTCATCATTCATCATGCCGGCCTGCACCGGGCTGCCACCCGGCGAGTTGATCAGTAGCACAACGGCCTTGGAGCCCTCGTCTTCAAACGCAGCGCGCAGCGCGGCATTGACAAACTCGGCGCTGGCATCAGCACCTGCAGCAATCTCACCCTTAATCTCCACCACTGCGGTGTGCGGCCCGGACGCCGCATTCACCGGCGTGCCACGGTGCAATGCAAGCCACACCAGCGCGACGAAGAAAGCCAGCCAGGACAGGCGCACAAAGGTTCTCCAGCGGCGCGTGGCCTTCTGCTCATTGAGCGAGGCAAATGCCAGCTTCTCCAGCGTCGCCCGCTCCCAGCCAGGAACGCTGACGGGATCTGTTTTTGCTGATTTTTTTGCTATCAATTCAGGAGCGCCTTGCGCCCCACTGGCAAGCGCTTCCGCCTGCTTTCCCTGAGGAAGCGGATCCGTGGACGGATCAAAAGTGGGATCGGTATTGCCGGGGCGGTTGGAGTCGTTCATGGTCACTAGTTTAGAGAATAATTAAAAGAGTACCGGCTTGAGGTTGTAGGCGCAATGCCAATAGATAACCCCGTCATTTTCCGACAAGGTGATTTTCACCAATCCGCCCTGGCATGGCCCGCCCGCGCATTGACCGGTATCGGGCCGGTAAGCGGCGCCATGACTGGCGCACAGCAGCCACTCGCCGCTGTCGTCGAAAACCTGGTTGGGCTGCCAATCGAGCTCCATCGCCACATGGGTGCAGCGGTTCAGGTAGGCATGGGGCAGGCCCTGGTAACGGACGGCGAAGGCCCGGCAGGTTTGACCGGCGTAATTGATGTCAAACGGCACCGCCTGCCCGCCTTCCAGCAAATCGCGGCTGTTGCAAAGGGGCAGCAACGCGTTCACGACGGCGTGCAATGGTTGGGAAATTGCAGGCTAGCCATTGAGGAGGAACCAGTCGTGCAGCCCCTGCACCGAATGCGCTATGTGGCGCGGGCGCAGCGCTACGAACGCCTCGGGCTCGTGCGCGCCGTAACTTACGCCCACGCTGGGGCAAGCGGCATTGAGCGCCATCTGCAGGTCGTGCGTGGTGTCGCCCACCATCAATACCCGTTCAGCCGGGATGGCGAACTGCGCCATCAACTCGTGCAGCATGCGCGGATCAGGCTTTCCGGCCGTCTCATCGGCGGTGCGGGAGCTGTCAAAAACGTCCTTGAGTTCCACGCTCTGCAGCGCCTCGTCCAGCCCCAGTCGGGATTTACCGGTCGCCACCGCCAGCAGATGGCCGCGCGCCTTCAGCCCGGCGAGCAGGGGCAACACGCCTTTAAAAAGGCTTAGGTCGTTGGCGTGGGTGGCGTAATGGTGGCGGTAACGCGCGTTCAGTGCTGGGTATTTTTCGGGCGGCACATCGGGCGCTGCGTGGGCCAAGGCCTGCATCAGACCGAGCCCGATCACGTAGCCCGCCGCCGCATCGGTGGGCGCCGTACCACCCACGTCGCGCACCGCCGCTTGAATGCAGCGCACGATGATTTGGGTAGAGTCAAACAAGGTGCCGTCCCAGTCGAAGGCAATCAGGTCAAAGTTTCGAATATACATGACTCGATTGTCGCTGGCCGCCAAGCGCAATGCCCGGCCGATCAACGCAAACCATCAGGAATTGTCGGGCTCTGTGGCGGGCGCGCGGGACGGCTCGGGAGGTCGGGCGGGCAGAAACTGCTGCAGTTCATCGGGCAAGCCGGCTTGCAGATGAATCGCTTTTCTAGTTTTGGGATGATTGAACTTCAGGCTCCAGGCATGCAAAAACATGCGTTTGAGCGATGCTGCGCCCGCACTGGATCGTTGCAGCGCCTTGTTCAGCTCAAAATCGCCATATTTGTCGTCTCCAGCAATCGGATGCCCTTCGCCCGCCAGGTGCACCCGAATCTGATGGGTGCGCCCGGTCTTGATGGTGACTTCGAGCAGGGTGAACGGCGTGGCTGGCGCTGCGGAATTGGCGGCAATGACAGACTTGACCTTGAGCAGCGTGACCGAGCGCATGCCGTCGGGATGCTCATTGGCCACCACCTTGACGCGCCGCTCGCCGTCGGGCTGCAGGTATTTGTGCAGCGCCTTGTCGATCACGCGCAGATTGGCGGGCCAGATGCCGCTGACCAGCGCCAGATAAATCTTGTCGGTTTCGCGTTCTCGGAATTGCTCCTGCAGCACTTTGAGGGCCATGCGCCGCTTGGCAATCAGCAAAATGCCACTGGTTTCGCGGTCTAGCCGGTGCACCAGTTCCAGAAACTCCGCGCCGGGGCGCGCCATGCGCAGTTGCTCGATGACGCCAAAGCTCACGCCGCTGCCACCGTGCACAGCCACGCCGGCCGGTTTGTCGATGGCCAGCAGGAAATCATCTTCAAAAAGAATCGGAAACTCACGCGAAGGCGCATAACCGCCCAGGGTGGAACTGGCGCCGTGGCGTGCCACCTCTTCGGCCATAGCTTGGGCCTTTTGATCGGCCCGCTCCGAGGTGCGAACCGGCGGCAGGCGCACGATGTCACCGGCTTCAACCCGGGTGTCGGCATGCGCCCTGCCCTTGTTGATGCGCACCTCGCCGCTGCGAATGATGCGGTACACATGGGTTTTGGGCACGCCCTTGAGCTGGCGAATCAGAAAATTGTCAAGCCGCTGGCCTGCGTAGTCCTCATCCACAGTGACCAAGGTTGCCTGCGGCGGCGCTTTGCCCGGCTCCTCGCGGATGTCCGGGCGCTCTGGGACGGGGGGACGGGGCGGGACGGCAGGCGTCGCGGTGCGGACAGGCGGCTTGAGTGCCTGCCGCGTTTTGCCTGAAGCTGCCCCTATAATGTGTTTCACTAGCGATATGCTGTAAGTTGTTGATTCGTCTGGAGTTTAGTCCACGCGAGTCGCAAGCCCCTGAAAAGGCCAACCTGCAGCGTCGCTGGAAGGTCGATGCCAAGCCGGCAATTGCCCGCAAGCGACGAGTGCCAGTCACCCCGCGGCGAGCGTATTAAGCGGCAAGCGAGTCGACGTTTTGCGAATACAACTACGGAATACCATGCGTGCAGCCCGAGTCACGAACAAATGGCTGCATGCGGATCCAGCTGAGACAAAAGTCCTTCACAGGTCGCCCTCCGATGACAACACCGGTCAGTCTGATTTATCTATGCCAGCGGCGCCTCTTGGCCCTGCTTTATGGCATAAATCAGCCTGTAGCCCATGTACAGCGGGCGCAAGCAGCTATTATTTTGATAGCAAACACCGGTCGGACCTTCGCTCACTCCATCCACGCGCCTACGCCCAGACCCGGTTAGCCGACTGTTTTTTCAGTCAGGCATTTCGCGGTCAAAAGCTCTCCGGCAATTCCCCACGTTCGCGCAGCGTCCCTCCTGGCATCGTTAGCCCATTTTGGGCATGAGATGAGCTTGACATCGATGAGATGTTTTGCGACATCGGAAACGAAGAACGACAAAGGACTACCCGATGAAACGAATGCTGGTAAATGCCACCCAGGCAGAAGAACGCCGTCTGGCGATTGTTGACGGACAAAAACTCCTCGACTACGAAATTGAAATTGAAGGGCGGGAACAGCGCAAGGGCAACATCTACAAGGCCGTCGTCACCCGCGTCGAGCCCTCGCTGGAAGCCTGTTTTGTTGACTACGGCGAAGACCGCCACGGTTTTCTGCCTTTCAAGGAAATCTCCAAGCAGTACTTTACGCAAGGCGTGCCGGTCAACCAGGCGCGCATCAGCGATGTGATCCGGGAAGGCCAGGAACTGCTGGTTCAGGTTGAAAAAGAAGAACGTGGCAACAAGGGCGCTGCGCTCACCACCTTTGTATCGCTGGCCGGGCGCTACGTGGTCTTGATGCCCAACAACCCGCGCGGCGGCGGCGTGAGCCGCCGTATCGAGGGCGAAGACCGGGCCGACCTCAAGGAAGCGATGGACCAGCTGGAATACCCGGCGGGCGCCAGCATCATCGCGCGCACCGCCGGAATCGGCCGCAGCGCCCCTGAACTTCAGTGGGACCTGAACTACCTGCTCAAACTTTGGACCGCGATTGACGGCGCCGGCAAGGGCGGCAAGGGTGCTTTCCTGATTTATCAGGAATCGAGCCTGGTGATTCGCGCCATCCGCGACTACTTCAACAGCGACATCGGCGACATCCTGTTCGACACCGACGACGTGTACGAGCAAGCGCGCCAGTTCATGGCCCACGTGATGCCCGAGCATGAGCACCGCGTCAAGCGCTACCGCGACGACGCGCCGCTGTTCAGCCGCTTTCAGATCGAGCACCAGATCGAGTCGGCCTACGCCCGCACTGTGCAGCTGCCATCCGGCGGCGCCATCGTCATCGACCATACCGAAGCGCTGGTGTCGGTCGACGTCAACTCGGCGCGCGCCATCAAGGGCGGCGACATCGAGGAAACCGCCACCCGCACGAATCTGGAAGCCGCCGACGAAGTGGCGCGCCAGATGCGTTTGCGCGACCTGGGCGGCCTGATCGTCATCGACTTTATCGACATGGAAGAATCTCGCAACCGCCGCGACGTGGAAAACCGCTTGCGCGATGCGCTGCGGCAAGACCGCGCACGCGTGCAGTTCGGCACTATCAGCAAGTTCGGCCTGATGGAAATGAGCCGCCAGCGTCTGCGCCCGGCGCTCAACGAAGGCGCATCGATTCCCTGCCCGCGTTGCGGTGGTTCCGGCCATATCCGGGACACCGAAAGCTCGGCGCTGCAGATTTTGCGCATCATTCAGGAAGAGTCGCTGAAAGACAGCACGGCCTCGGTGCTGTGCCAGGTGCCGGTCGATGTGGCGTCTTTCCTGCTCAACGAGAAACGCTCCGAGATCGCCAAGATCGAGATGAAGCAGCGCATCAATGTGCTGCTGGTGCCCAACAAGACGCTGGAAACGCCCAACTACCGACTCGAGCGCCTGAAGCACGACGATCCGCGTCTGGACAACATCGAAGCCAGCTACAAGATGGCCGAGGAAATCGAAGACCCGACGCTGGTCACGCGTCGCAACCAGGAAAAGCACAACAAGCAGGAGCCCATCATCAAGGGCGTTTTGCCCGATGCGCCCGCTCCGGTGGCGCAGCCCCGGCCGGCAGCACCTGTCCATGCGGCACCCAAACCGGCAGCGCGTCTGGCGCCGGTCGCGCCTCCGGTACCAGCACCCGCGGAAAACGGTTTCTTTGGCTGGGTCAAAAACTTGTTTGGCGGCGCGGAAATACCAGCTGCAGCGCCTGCCCAGGAAGTCAAGAAAGACGAACGCGCCGCCGACACGCGCCCCGACATTCGCCCTGATGGACGCGGCGAGCGTTCGGACCGTGGCGAGCGCGGTGGCCGAGATGGCCGCCGTGGTGGCCGTGGTCGCAGTGAGGGACGTGGCGAGGCCCGAGGTGAAGGCCGTGGTGAGGGCCGCGCGGACGGTCGCACCGAAGGTCGCCCTGAAGGTCGCAGCGAAAATCGCAACGAGGGCCGGGGTGGCGAGCGCCGCGAACGCAACCCGGAGGGTCGTGCTGAAGGCGGTCGCCAGGAACGCCCTGCCGCTGAACCACGTACCGACAGCCGCGGCGAAGGCCGCACCGACACCCGCAATGAAGAACAGCCGCGCAGCGACAGCCGCGAAGGCCGGGGTGAGCGCGGCGAACGCAGCCCAAGAGGCGAGCGCGGTGGCCGTGGCGAGCGCGCTGAGCGCATCCCGCGCGATGCCGTGGAGCAGGACCTGGCGCTGGCCAATCAGGCGGCCATGGCCGCAGCCATGGGCGGCGAAGCGGCCCAACGCCAGGATCGGCCAGCCCAAGATGCGCCGCAAGACGCAGGCCGTGAGGGCGAACGCCAGCCCGGTGGACGTGAAGGTCGTGGCGAAGGCCGCCGTGAACGCAGTGGCGAGCGTATTGGTGAACGCGGTGCTGAGCGCGGTGGCCGCCGCAACGACAGGCGTGGCGAGCGTCCAGAGGGCAGCGACAACCAGAGCGCAGCGCTGGATGCCCCCGCCAACCTGGACGCCGAAGCCACGCCGCTGCACGCAGCAGCGCTGGACGAGGCCGGCAACGCCTTGGCACCGGCCCAGAATGATCAAGCCGACGAGCAGCGCCAGCCGCGTCGCGGCCGCGATCGCTATGGCCGCGAACGCCGTGAACGCAGCGACCGCAACGAGCAACCTGCCGATGGCAGCAGCGCCCCGGCAGCGCCGGCGTTTTCCGGGTTTTCAGAGCCTAATCAGCCTCTATCCCAGCAAGCACGGGTGCCACTAGCTACTGAATTTGTAGCACCCGTAGCACCACCGGCAGCTGCACCCGCAGTTGTTTACACGGCGCCAGTTGTGGTTGTCGCGCCGCCCCGGGCCCCTGTAGCTGCACCTGTACCAGTACCCGTCGTAGCCGCGGCGCCCGCCGCCGCTACGACAGCTCTACCCAAGGTCCAGTCCTACGATCTGCCGATGCAGGACCTGGCCCAAGTGGCTCAGGGTTCAGGTTTGCAATGGGTCAATTCCGATGCGACCAAGATAGCCGAGGCGCAAGCCGCCATAGCCGCTGCGGTCAAGCCGGTGCATGTGCCGCGCGAGCGTTCCGCACCGGCGGTGTCGGAAGAAGGTCCGCTGGTGCTGGTCGAGACCAAACGCGATTTGGCCGCCATGACGCTGCCGTTTGAGAAGTCAGCGGATTAAACGGCGGACAAAGCGACGCCCTATGCTCATTTGAGCGATTGAAAAAGGCCCGCATCGCGGGCCTTTTTTTTAATCTGCACTCAAAGACCAGGGGGAGCAGCGCGGCAGCGCCCCATACCACCAGGGGGCGTCGGCCAGCCAGGCGAAGGCGATGTCATCTCGGCCAGCCAGTTGTCAGCGCCTGCGGGCACATCGGGAAAATGGGATGAAGCAAAATCGCTCGTCTGCGGTGCCTAGCAGCGCTGCGCCTGGCGTTCGGGCTGCTACGTGAAAGTCGATGCGAAAGCCGCGGCAAACGCCATACCGGTACAGAGCGCAAGAAGAAGCTTGAGCGGTATCGAAATACGGTCAGTCTTGCGCCGCCCGCTTGTACGCCTGCGCGGCAGCCGCCTCATCTTCGCGCTGTTCAGCCAGCACCGCCAAAGCGCGCCAGGCGTTGCGCTGCAGCGTTTTGTCCTGCAAGGCTGGCGCCGCCTGCGACAGCAGCTGGCGCGCCTTGCCCCAAAGCTGGCGGTTAAGGCAGGCCATGCCCGCCAGATACTGCAGGCCGGCATCACGCGGACGGCTGAGTTGGGCCGTTTCGATGCGGGCCAGCCAGGCGGCATCCAGGGAATCGAGTCCGGTTTCGAGGACGCTTATCAGTTTGATGCGCAGGCTGTCGTTGATGCTGGCGTCCAGCAGCAGCATGCGCTCCCACACTTCCAGCAGCCATGAACGCGCCAGCGTGGCGTCGCCGTGCAGCGCCAGCAGCCGCGCTGCCGCATGTACCACCAGCTCGGGCATTGCGCGCTCACTGTCGTCGAGTGACTGCCAGGCCTGTTGCAGTTGCACCGGATCGTGCGCTTCGTTGAGCAACTCCAGCGCCAAACCGCGCACGATGCTTTGAGCAGCGACCGACGAAAAGGCGCGATGTTTGGCCAGCAGGCGCGCGGTCTCCAGCGCCTGCGCGGTCTGCCGCGCCTGCCGGGCGGCGCGCAGCTTCATGCGCAGCGCCAGCGTGCGGCGGGCCGCGCCTTGCGGCAGCTGGGTCAGCCAGTCGAGCGCGGCATCGGCGTCGCGGTCTTCCAGCGCCCAGCGGGCAGCGCGGAAATGCACGCCCTCGCGCAGTTCCAGTGCATTGCGCTGCGCCGAACTCTGCAGGGCCAGTTGCAGGTGCTGGTCGCGCACCGTCCGGTTTTGCAGCGACTGCGCACTTTCAGCGACCAGCAAATGCGCCAGCGAGCGCAATTGCGCGGCGCGGCTCAGGCTGTGTCCGTCGGTATGCACGGGCGAGTCGGCGAGTTGAGCCAGGCTTTTTTCCTGCGCCAGCGCGTTGTGCGCCGACTTGGTCGCGCGAATGTAGCGGCCGGCCAGCAAGTGCGCCAGCGAGTCCATCAGGCCACCGTACATGGCGCGCTCTTTTTGCTGCGCGCGCCAGCGCTGGGCCTGGTCCGGCAAGGCAAACAGTGCGGACATGGCGCGCAGGGCCAGGTACAGCAGCAAGAACAAACCTGCCAACAGCAGCACCATCAGGTTGAACGAAATATCGACCCGGTGCGGCGGCCAAAAAATGGAAACCACCGCCTGGTTGTTGCCGGCAAACAGGGCGACCGCGACGGCCACGCCAAACAGGGCCAAAAGCCAGAGTGCCGCGCGCATGTTGTAGCTTCCCGCCCTGGTACTTTTAACGGCCAGCCGCGGCTGTGGACAGCGCCGACATGGTGTCGTCCAGGCGCGGCAGCTCGCTGGTTTTCAGCTGGCTTTGCACCTGGGCCAGCAACTGGACGGCGGTCTGGGTTTTACGCGAAGCCGGGTCAAAGTATTTGTCCAGCCAGGCGCTGGCGCTGGCCAGATCGGCGTGTGTGTTGTCGGTCTGGCGCGACAGCAATCCCAAGCGCGCGTTGAGCAGCCTGAGCTTGAGGTTTTCACGCAGAAAAAACGCCTGTTCGGGCGCCAGCAGGGCCGCCTCGGGCTGCTCGATGCGGCTGACGCGCAGCAGCTTGCGCGCTTCCTCGCGCAGCCCGTCCAGCGCGCCACGCGACCAGGCACTGAGGCTCAATTTATCAAACCATCCCAAGGAGAGGCCACTGGCCGCCGACGCGCCATTGCGAGAAACGACCACTGCGGCCGGTAGCGTGGGGGTCACGGCACTTGACAGGGCGTTGCCCACCGGCAGTTCATCGGCCAGGCGCGCCAGCTCATCGAGTTTGAGCATGAGCACCGGCACATCGGTGAGGCTGGCCGCCTTGATGCGGTCCATGTCGCGCGCAATCGCGCGCTGCAAGGGGTTAAGTCGGGGCTGGGCGGCACGCGCCAGGCGTTGCTCGGCCGATTTGAGCGCGGCCAGCAGCGGCTCTGCACTGCCGGTGAGTTGCGCCTGCTGTTGCGCCAGCTGCAGCGCTGATTCAACGTCGACCACCAGGTTTTCATCGCGCGAGCGTGACAGGCTTTGCATCAGTTCTTCAAGCTGGCTGCGCTGCAGGCTGACTTCGCTGATGCGGGTTTCCTGCAGCGTCAGCCGAGCCGCCAGTTCCCGCGTGCTGTTCTCGGCCTGGCGCGCCAGCGTGCGCGCCTCAATTGCCTGGGCGCCCGAATCGGTGCTGCGGCGCGCCAGTTCTTCCTGGATGGTGTTGAGCTTTTGCCACAGCAAAAAGCTGCTCAGCAGGGCGACCGCCGCCAGCGCAAGCACCAGCAACGCCCACTTGCGCGACACCAGCCAGGCATAGGGCGGGATGGGCGCATCGAGCGGGATCAGTCCGCGCTCCGACATCGGAGCGCCGACAGGTTCTTCACGGGGTGCAGATGAAAGGGGCAAAGCAGGTTGGCTGTCGCTCATGGATAGAGTGATTCTATCGAGCGCAGCGTGGCGCTGATGTCCTGCAGCGCCGGACGTGACGCCACAACAACACCCCAGCCGGCCGCGCGTACCGCGTCAACAATGCGCGGGTGCGTGGCGACGGCGCGCGCGCCGCTCCAGTCCGTGCCAGCCAGGGAGGGCAAGCTGGCCAGATTTGCCACCGCCTCCGAACTGCTGAAGAGCCAGACCGAACCATCGGCTCCGGCAGCGCGTGCGCGCTCGGCCTGCGCCTGCGTCAGTGCGGGCGCGCGACGCTGGTACACGCCGACGAAATCAACCTGCGCACCGGCGGCCCGCCATTGCTGGGCGATCCAGTCGCGCCCTGCCGAGGGTGCGGCAGCGCCTGCGTCCGACGCAGCACTGGCCCCGCGCACGATCAGCACGCGCCGGCCCCGCCAGTCGCGCCGGCCCACGGTGTCCCACAAGGCTTCCGAATCAAACTGCTGGGCGTCCGCAGCCGGTGCGTCAATCTGACCGGCCGGCACGCCCACGGCACGCAGCGCCGCCACGGTGCCCGGGCCGGGCGCCATGCAGCGCAAGCCAGGACTTTTATCTGCTATTGAATTAATAGCTGCCTGCGCCCATAGCTGCTGGTCTAGCGCCTCTTTTCCCTTGAAGAAATAGGTCACGGCATTGCCGCTGACAAACAGGTAGGCGGCGTAGTCGCTCAGCCTTTGCCAGGCCCGCGCCAACGCCTGCACGTCGGCGGGATCGTCAGCCGGCGCAATCTCGATCAGCGGAAAGGCCTCGGCGCTGAAACCGTTCTGCTGCAACTGCTGCACCCAGCGCTGCGCGTCGCGCGCGGGCCGGGTCACGATCACATGGGCCGAGGCACCGGCGGTCGTCACGCCAGCCCCCGGCATCACAGGGCTGAGTCGTTGCTGGCCCAGACGGCGCCGCCGACGCGCAACTTCGCCGCCACCGCTTCGCCCAAGGCCTCGGCCTCGGCAAAGTTGCGTACCGCGGCGCTGAGTTGCACCTGTACCAGGGGAACCGGTGGCAAGGCGGACAAGTCTTCGGCACTGGCCAGATCGCCCCAGGCCGCGTTGAGCTGCATGGCGTGCTCGCCTGCAGCGGACGGGTCTTGTCCAAAATCGGTGACAAAAGCCGCCAGCGGCATCGAGCAGCTACCGCCCATGGCGCGCGAGACGGTGCGTTCGGCCGTCACGGCCAGCCAGGTTGGTTGATGCGCCAAGGTGGCCAGCGCCTCCAGCAAATCGGCGCGATCGGCGCAGACTTCAATGCCCAAAGCGCCCTGCCCGGCCGCAGGCAACATGTCAGCCGGTGCAAAGGCACTGCGAATGCGTGATTCAAGCCCGAGCCGCTTCAAGCCGGCGGCTGCCAGCACGATGGCCTGGTACTGGCCTTCATCAAGCTTGCGCAGCCGCGTATCAAGGTTGCCGCGCAGCGGCTGTATGTTCAGGTCGGGCCGCATGGCCTTAAGCAGCACCAGCCGGCGCAGGCTTGAGGTGCCCACCACCGCGCCCTGCGGCAAATCGGCCAGGCAGGCGAACTGATTGGACACAAAGGCGTCGCGCGGGTCCTCGCGCTCCAGCACGCAGGCCAGCGCGAAGCCGTCGGGCAGATCCATCGGCACATCCTTGAGCGAATGCACGGCCAGGTCGGCGCGGCCTTCGCTCAGCGCCACTTCGAGTTCCTTGACAAACAGCCCCTTGCCGCCGACTTTGCTGAGCGAGCGATCCTGGATCTGGTCGCCTTGCGTGGTCATGCCCAACAACTCGACCTGCCAGCCCAGACGCGCTTCGAGCAGCGCCTTGACATGCTCGGCCTGCCACAGCGCCAGACGGCTTTCGCGCGTGGCGATGACGACTTTGAGAGCTGTGCCGACTTCTTTAACGGTTTGCAATACTGCTGCCACTGGGTTCCTGCCTGTAATCTTTTTAAACGAAGTGAATGCTAGCATGCGAGGTTTTAAACCCGAGCGACTTTAGGGGAAGAGATAGACATGGTCACTGCAGCAGGCGCCCGCATCACCAAAGACACCAAAGAGCCCATCCTCGCCAGGGCTTCCAATAGATCACGCGACAACGAGCGTCCGCTGGTCGAAGACATCCGCCTGCTGGGCCGCCTGCTCGGCGATGTGATTCGCGAGCAGGATGGCGTTGCCGCCTACGAACTGATCGAGCAGGTGCGCAGGCTATCGGTGGCCTTCAGGCGCGATGCCGACCAGGAGGCGGACAAGGCCCTGAAAAAATTACTTAAGGGCTTGTCGGCCGACCAGACCGTTAGCGTGATTCGCGCCTTCACCTACTTCAGCCACCTGGCCAACCTGGCCGAAGACCGCCACCACATTCGCCGCCGGGCCGTTCACGAGCGCGCCGGCGACACTCAGGAAGGCAGCATAGAAGTGGCACTGGCCCGCTTGCGCTGGGCCGGTATAGCTCCTAAAACAATAGCAAATACGCTGGCCCGCAGCTTTGTCTCGCCGGTGCTGACGGCGCACCCGACGGAAGTACAGCGTAAAAGCATTCTGGACGCCGAACGCGACATTGCGCAACTGCTGACGGCGCGCGATGACATCAAGGCGCTGGCCCAGGCCAGCAACGCCGCCAAAGATGCCTTGAGCCCGCGCGAGTTGGCGGCCAACGAAGCGCAGCTGCGCGCCCGCGTCATGCAGCTGTGGCAAACGCGGCTGCTGCGCTTTTCCAAGCTCACGGTAGTTGACGAAATCGAGAACGCGCTGAGCTACTACGAAGCCACTTTTCTGCGCGAGATTCCCAAGCTCTACGCCAACCTGGAGCGCGAACTCGGCAACCAGCCGGTGCACAGCTTTTTACGCATGGGCCAATGGATAGGCGGCGACCGCGACGGCAACCCCAACGTCAGCGCCGAAACGCTCAACTACGCGCTCGGTCGGCAAGCCGACGTGGCGCTGCGCCACTACCTGACCGAGGTGCACTTTCTGGGCGCGGAGCTGTCGATGTCGGCCATGCTGGTCGACTTCAGCCCCGCCATGCGGCTACTCGCTGAAAGCTCACCTGACACCAGCGAACACCGCAAGGACGAACCCTATCGGCGCGCCCTCACCGGCGTTTATGCCCGGCTCGCCGCCACGCTCAAGGCGCTGACCGGCGGTGAGGCGGCGCGCCATGCCGTGGCGCCGCAAAACGCCTATGCGCTAGCCGAAGATTTTCTGGCCGACCTGCGCACCATCGAGGCCTCGCTGCGCAGCCATCACGGCCAAGCACTGATTGCCCAGCGCCTGCATCCGCTGATTCGCGCCGTCGAGGTGTTTGGCTTCCATCTGGCGACGATTGACCTACGCCAAAGCTCTGACAAGCACCAGGAAGTGGTGGCCGAGTTGCTGGCCGTGGCCCGCATAACGCCGCGCTACGCCAGTCTGGACGAGCCGGCCAGGCGCGCGCTGCTGCTGCAACTGCTCAATGACGCCCGGCCGTTGCGCGTGCTCGGCGCCGTTTACTCGGCGCTGGCCCAAAGCGAGCTGGCGATTTTTGAAGCGGCCCGCACGGCGCTCGCGCGTTTTGGCAAGGAAGCGATTCGCCACTACATCATCAGCCACACCGAGACAGTGAGCGACCTGCTCGAAGTGCTGCTGCTGCAAAAAGAGGTGGACTTGCTGCACGGCATTTTGCAGGACGCGCCCAATTCCGGTTCAGGCAGTGTCGGCAGTGCAGGCAGCGCCGCGACCTGCGACCTGATCGTGGTGCCGCTGTTTGAAACCATTGAAGACCTGCGCAATGCGGCGCCCATCATGCGCGAGTTTTATGCGCTGCCGGGCGTGGCGCAATTGGTGCAGCGCAGCGGCGGCGAGCAGGACATCATGCTGGGCTACAGCGACAGCAACAAGGACGGCGGCATCTTCACCAGCAACTGGGAGCTGTACCGCGCCGAGATCGCGCTGGTCGAACTGTTTGACCAGTTGGCCGCTTCCCACAGGATCACGCTGCGCATGTTTCACGGCCGGGGTGGCACGGTAGGCCGCGGCGGTGGTCCGAGCTACCAGGCCATCCTGGCGCAACCACCCGGCACGGTGCGCGGACAGATTCGCCTGACCGAGCAGGGCGAAGTCATAGGCTCCAAATACGCCAACCCGGAAATTGGCCGGCGCAACCTCGAAACGCTGGTCGCCGCCACGCTGGAGGCGACGCTGCTGCAGCCCACCAAACCTGCGACCAAGGCCTTCCTGCAGGCCGCCGACCAGCTCTCGCAGGCCAGCATGGCCGCTTACCGGGCGCTGGTGTACGAGACCCCCGGCTTCACCGAATACTTCTTCAGCGCCACACCGATCCGCGAGATTGCCGAGCTCAACATCGGCTCGCGCCCGGCCTCACGGTATGTGGCCCCCACGCTTGTCGCTTCGCGCACTGCGCTGCCCCCCGAGGGGGCTGTTCCGCCTCGGGGCGGCCCAGCGGCGAAACCCTTCTCACGCATCGAAGACCTGCGCGCTATTCCCTGGGGTTTCAGCTGGGGCCAATGCCGCTTGACCTTGCCGGGCTGGTACGGCTTTGGCGGCGCCATTGAACAGTTTCTGGTGCAGGGCGGCACCCCCGCCAGCCGCAAGGAGGCGCTCGCCCTGCTGCAAAAGATGTACCGGCAATGGCCCTTCTTTCGTACGCTGCTGAGCAACGTGGACATGGTGCTGGCCAAGAGCGACCTCGCGCTGGCCTCGCGCTATGCCGAACTGGTGGGCGACGCCCGGCTGCGCAAAAAGGTCTTCAGCACCATCGAGGCCGAGTGGCACCGCACGGCCGACGCGCTGGCGCTGATCACCGGTGAAAAGCAACGGCTGGCCGGCAACGCCGCGCTGCAACGCTCGATCCGCCACCGTTTTCCCTACATTGATCCGCTGCACCATTTGCAGGTCGAGCTGGTGCGGCGTTACCGCGCCGGCCAGACTGACCAGCGCGTGCAGACGGGGATACATATTTCGATCAACGGGATTGCAGCAGGCTTGCGCAACACTGGTTAGCGCTGGTTTCCTGGTCAAATTGGCTTCCAGCCCATGAGCTGCAAACCAGTTTGACACCAAAACCCGGCACTTGACGCGCTCCAGTCATCCAAACGAGCGCAGCTGTTTTCCGGCGGGCCGCACCACCTTCGCTGCAACTGTCGGTCCCCTCCTACAAACGCACCGGCGGCGTCCGATAGCGCCAAGCTTTTCGCGCTCCTATCATAAGTGGAAACCCTAATAATGCACTGCGCTTTGCGGTGCTGCAGCAACCACAGGAGCCTACAAACATGTCCACCCCTGCGTCCGGGGCCGCCAGCGGCTTTTCACCTGTCGACAACCCTGTATCCAGTGATTTTTCGGCCTTGGCTTCGCATATGAACGCGTGTCAGCGCTCGCGCGGTCGATGGTTTACCTTGCGTGCCACGCTGGAGTCCCTGCACGCGATGGCGTCGCCGCGCATCGTGACGACCGCCGCAGTCTTCGCCTTTTGCGCGCTTGGCCTTTTGGCTTTGGCCTGAGCCGGACTGACGGGTGGACGCGGCGGTTCTTGACCGGCTCGAAGCACTAACCCCCTACGCTCGCGCCCTTCTGCTGTCGCGCACGGTTGATGCAGAGGCACCCATCCGCGCGGAGTTGTTCGGCGTTCAGCGCTTTGAAGAGCACGGTCACAGCCTGGCGCAGGCCCAGGCGATAGAAACCGATGCAAATTCGCGTCGCCGTGCTTTCTTTTTTCCCCGGGTCGATGAAAACCTGGCGGCTCTGCGCCATGCCTATGACTACATAGCTCTGATGTCACGCAGCGGTCACTACGTGACCCCGGCCGCTGAATGGCTGCTGGACAATTTTCATTTGGTCGAGGCGCAGCTGCAGCAAATTCGCGAGGGTGTTCCGAGGCGCTACTACGCCAGCCTGCCCAAGCTGGCAGAAGCACCGCTGCAGGGTTTGCCACGGGTTTACGGCATCGCCTGGGCTTATGTGGCCCACACCGACAGCGTGCTGAACCCCGACGTTTTCGTCGCCTTCCTCAATGCCTACCAGGAACACAGCGAACTGCGCCTGAGCGAGCTGTGGGCCTTGCCGACCACTTTGCGCGTGGTGCTGCTGGAAAACCTGCGCCGCATGGCAGATGAAATCGCACGCGGCAAGGTGGCGCGCGAAGTGGCGCATGCGGTGTGGGACTGTGCCGACCGGCTGAACGATAGCGACCTCGACGCGATCGAGGACCTGATGAAGCAGCGCGGCCTGCGGCGCGCTTACCTGACGCAGCTGTGGCAGCGCATGCCGACGGAGCGGCTGGACAGCGCGCCGGCGCTGGTGCTCTGGACCGAAAGGCATTGCCCTGACGGACAGGTGCTGATGGTCGAAAGCCAGAGCGCCCAGGTCGCGGCCAACCTGACCGTGGGCAACATCATCACCAATTTGCGCCTGATTGGTCAGGTCGACTGGCTCGATCTGATCGAGCCGGTGAGCCGTTCCCTGCAGGTGCTGCGGCGCCTGCCCAGCTTTGTGCTGGAAAGCGAGCTGACGCGCCAGCAGATCACCCAGTCCATGGAGCGGCTGGCGCGACAAAGCCGCAAATCCGAACGTGAAGTAGCCGAGGCCGTGGTCAACGCCGCGCAAAACGCCAGCGGCGGCGCGGCAACCGCCCAGCGCACTGCCGGTTTTTATCTGATGGGCGCGGGCCGCGCGTCACTGGAAGCGGCGCTCGGCATGCCAGGACCAGGCGCCGCGCGACGCGCCGGCGTACGCCACTGGCGCTTGCCGCTGTACATGGCGCCCATCACCCTAACAACGCTGCTGATCGTACTGGTGGCTTGGCAGCACGCCGACGCGCGCGGCTGGCAGGCGGTGCTCGCATTGTGTTTGCTGGCCTGGCCAGCGTCTGAAGCGGCGGCAGCGTTTGGGCATCGTCTGATCGCCGAGTCACTCAAGGTGCGCTTTTTGCCGCGCCTGGACTTCGCCAGCGGCATTCCGCCGGAACACCGCGTGCTGGTGGTGATACCGACGCTGTTGACGTCGGCGGCCTCCACCCGCGCGCTGGTGCAGCAGCTCGAACTGCACTGGCTGGCCAACCGCGAGGCCGAGGCGCAGTTCGCGCTGCTGACGGACTGGGCCGATGCACCCAGCGCCAGCCTGCCCGGCGACGCCGCCCTGCTAAACGATGCGCTGGCGCAGGTGACAGAGCTGAACACACGCTTTGCCGTGCCCGCGGGCGCCGCGCCGCGTTTTTTGCTTATTCACCGGCCGCGCAGCTGGTGCGACACCGAGCAGCGCTGGCTCGGTTGGGAACGCAAGCGCGGCAAGCTTGAACAGCTTCTTCGCACGCTGGTCACCGGCAGCCTGGACGGCTTCACGCCAGTAGCGCCAGGGCTGCGTCTGGCCGAAGGCATCCGCTATGTCGTCACGCTGGACAGCGACACCGGCCTGCCACCGGGCGCCCTGCGCGAGCTGGTGGCTGTGGCCGCGCACCCGCTGAACGCCCCGCAGATAGACAGCACTTCGCGCCGCGTCGTCAGCGGTTACGGCATCTTGCAGCCGCGCGTCGTCACGCCCTTGCCGGATCGGTCAGAACGCACGCTGTACCACCAGCTGTTTGCCGGGCAATGCGGCATAGACCCTTACAACAACGGCGTCTCTGACGTCTACCAGGATCTGTTCGGCAGCGGCAGCTTCAGCGGCAAGGGACTGCTGCACGTCGAGGCTGTGCACGCGGTGCTGGACGCCCGCCTGCCCGACGGATTGGTGCTGAGCCACGACTTGCTTGAAGGCAGCGTGGCGCGCTGCGGCTTTGTCAGCGACGTGGTGCTGATTGAAGAGCATCCGCACCACGCGGGCGTGGCGGCCTCGCGCGTGCACCGCTGGACGCGCGGCGACTGGCAGCTGCTGCCGCTGATGTGGCGCGCCAGACACTATGGCGTGGACGCGCTGGGGCTATTCAAGATGAGCGACAACCTGCGCCGCTCGCTGGTCGTGCCCGGCGCTTTTGGCCTGCTGGTCTGGGTCGTGTTCACCGGGGCGCTGCCCTTGTCCACCGCGCTGCTGGTGAGCTTCGCCGCGCTGCTGGCCGGCCCCCTGCTGGGCGCTTTGGCCGGCCTGGTGCCGACACGCAGCGGCATTGCCTGGCGTCACTTTTTTGACATGGGTGTGCGCGAAATGTTACGCGCCTTCGCCAGCGCTGCCTGGCAGTTCAGCCAGCTGGGCGCGCAGGCCGTGCTGCTGCTGGATGCCGTGCTGCGCTCGCTCTGGCGCATGGCGCTGAGCCGGCGCCGCCTGCTGGAATGGACCACCGCCGCGCAGGTTCAGGCCTCGGCCAAAAGCGAGCTGACGGCGTTCACGCGCCGCCATGCTGCAGCCACCTTTCTTTGCGCCGGTCTGGCGTTGGCGGCACCCTGGGGCGCGCACCCGCTCGCCGGCATCGCTCTGTTCTTTCTGTGGGCGGTATCACCACTGGCCGCCTGGTGGGCCAGCCAGCCCCGCCCGCGCGGCGCCGGGCACGAGCTGCGCGACAAGGACCGGCTGTACCTGGAAACCCTGGCGCGCGACACCTGGCGCTTTTTTGAGCGCTGCGTCGGTCCCGAGGACAACCACCTGCCCCCGGACAACCTGCAGCTGGTGCCAGAGCCCACACTGGCGCACCGCACCTCGCCCACCAACGTTGGGCTGTACCTGCTGGCGACCTGCTGCGCGCGCGAATTTGGCTGGATCAGCACGGCCGAGCTGATCCAGCGCCTTGGCAACACACTGGACACCATGGAGCGGCTGCCCAAGCACCATGGCCACCTGTTCAACTGGTATGACACGCGCACGCTGGAGATCCTGCAACCGGCCTATGTCTCGACCGTGGACAGCGGCAACCTGGCCGGTCTGCTGCTGGCGGTGGCGCAGGCCTGCTGCAGCCTGGCGCGCAACGGCGCCGACGGCAAGCCAGCGCAGACCGTCCTGTTACGCCTGGCTGAGCGCTGCCAGACTTACTACGCGGCGATGGACTTTCGCGGTCTGTACGACACCAAACGCCACCTGTTTCACATCGGCCTGCGGGTGCAGGAGCAGACGCTGGATGCCAGCTACTACGACCTGCTGGCCTCCGAGTCGCGCCTGACCAGCTTCCTGGCGATTGCCAAGGGCGACGTGCCGCGCCGCCACTGGGCCGCGCTGGGCCGGCCGTTCCTGTCGGTCGGCGCGGCACCCGGGCTCAAATCATGGTCGGGCTCGATGTTCGAGTACCTGATGCCCTCGCTGCTGATGCGCGAACCCGAAGGCGGCCTGCTGCATGTCGCGGGCTGCGCGGCGGTGGCCGAACAGCGCGCTTTTGGCACCGCCCAGCACTTGCCCTGGGGCGTTTCGGAGTCGGCCTATTTCGCGCAGGACCACACGCTGGCCTACCAGTACTCGCCCTTCGGCGTGCCGCGCCTGGCGCTACGCCGCACCCCGCAGACTGATCGCGTCGTGGCACCTTACGCCAGCGTGCTGGCCACGCTGTTTGAGCCGCATGAAGCCGTCGCCAATCTGCAGCGGCTGGAGCGCCTGGGCGCACGCGGCGAACTCGGCCTGTTCGAGGCGTTGGACTTCACCGTGTCGCACCAACCAGACGAACAGGCGTTCAGCATCGTCGAGGCTTTCATGGCGCACCACC
This sequence comes from Polaromonas sp., assembly GCF_012927455.1. Taxonomy (GTDB): domain Bacteria; phylum Pseudomonadota; class Gammaproteobacteria; order Burkholderiales; family Burkholderiaceae_C; genus Polaromonas. Next base: position 111,668 of record NZ_JABBPE010000005.1, read on the forward strand.
AGGGCATGTCGCTGACGGCGCTGTGCAACGTGCTGTGCGGCGATGCGCCGCGGCGCTGGTTTGCGGCCGACCCCCAGGTAGCCGCGCACGGCGCGTTGCTGCACGAAAGCTCGCCGCGCCAGATCGTCGAAAGCGCTGACCCGCGCCTACCACCCGAACCCGGCGGTTATGTGGCCGAGCCGGTGTTCCATTCGCGCGAGGTGAACCCGTTTGCGCCGGGCTGGACGCCCACGCAACTACTGTCCAACGGCAGCTACAACGTCGCCCTGCACGCCGGCGGCGCCGGCCTGAGCCGCTGGCGCGGTCGCAACGTGACACGCTGGCGCGACGACTTGCTGCGCGACGGCTACGGCAGTTTTTTCTACCTGCGGCGCCAAGGCGAGCAGGCGCTGGTCTCGCTGACCGCTACGCCGGCCCCGGGCGAGGGCTGGAGCTACCAGGCGCGCTTCATGGCCGACCGGGTGCAGTTCGAAGCCTATGGCGACGAGTTGAGCGCCAGCATCACCGTGCTGGTCAGCCCCGAGGATGACACCGAACTGCGCACTGTGACGCTGCACAACAGCGGCCGCACCGAGCAGGTGCTTGAACTGGTCTCATGCTTTGAGGCGGTGCTGGCCGAGCAGCGTGCCGATGAAGCGCATCCGGCCTTTTCCAACCTGTTTGTGCAGACGCGCTGGGAGCCGCGCTGGCGCGCCCTGATGCTGACACGCCAGCCACGCCTGCACGGCGACCCGCAGATGGCGGTGTCGCACTTTCTGGCCGAGGCCGATGCCGAGCTGCTGGCGGTGGACTGCATCGCCGACCGCCGGGTGTTTGCCGGCCGCAGCCAGCCGGCGCACCGGCCGGCACTGGGGGAACAGCTGCTGGACAGCAGCGGCGCCCCGATCAACGGCCTGGACCCGGTGGCCAGCCTGCGCGTGACGCTGCGGCTGGCGCCCGGTGCCATGGCCAGGCTGAGCTTTGCCACCGCCGCCGCCGACAACGCGGAAGAGCTGGCCGCGCGCATCGACAAGTATTTGCAGCCCATGCATATCGAGCGCGCCACCCGCATGGCCGCCACGCTGGCCCAGGTCCGGCTGCGCGACCTGGCATTGACCCCAGAAGAAAGTCTGGCGCTGCAGGACCTGACCACGGCGCTGATGTACAGCCTGCCCCGGCCGGGCGCCGAGGGAACGCCGCTGGACCAGCGTCAGCTCTGGCGCTTTGGCATTTCGGGCGACAAGCCTATCGTGCTCGTGCGCATTCACTCACCCAGCGGCATCGCACTGGTGCACTCGCTGCTGCGCGCCAGGCCGTGGTGGGCCTTTGGCGGGCTGGCCGTTGACGTGGTAGTGCTCAACAGCGAATCCGACTCTTACCTGATGCCCTTGCAGCGCGACATTCTGGCGCTGCGCGACCGCCTGATGCGCTCGGTGCAAAACAGTTTCCCAAACCACCAGGGTGCGGATTTTTCTGCCGGGTTTTACCTGCTGCGCGAGCAGGAGACATCGCCCGGCGAACGGGCCGCGTTGGCCGGGCTGGCGCGCGTCGTACTTAGCGCCGATGGCCGGCCGCTGGAGTTGCAGGTCGCCAGCCTGCGCGAGAGCTGGCTGCCGCCGCGCAGCCAGCTACTGGACCGGACCGTGCTGTCGGGCGCTGCCTCAGAGGCGAGCGCGCCGCCCGCAGCAGCAGCAGCACCCCAGGGCCGTTTTGACAGCGCCAGCGGCGAGTTCCGCTTCGACTTGCAAGGCGGCCAGGCGGCGCCCCGACCCTGGGTCAATGTCATCGCCAACCCAAGCTTTGGCTTTCAGGTGTCCGAGACCGGCAGCGGCTTTACCTGGGCTGGCAACAGCCGGCTCTACCAGCTCACGCCGTGGTCCAACGACCCGGTGCGCGACCCCGCCTTCGAGCACTGGCTGCTGCAGGACCTGGACAGCGGCAAAGTCATGCCCCTGACGCCTTCGATGCTGGCGGCACCCGACAGCCATTGGCGTGTCAGTCACGGCCAAGGCTATTCGGTGTTTGAAGGCCATCAAGGCGGCATCAAAACAGAAACCACTCTTTTCGCCGACCTGCGCGAGGCGGTGAAGGTGGTGCAGGTGCGGGTGCGGCTGGAAGGCAGCGGGCGGCGGCGCTTTCGCGCCTGGGCCATGGTGGAGTGGCAGATGGGCCAGGCGCGCCACGACCGGCGCACGCTGCACACCTGGAAGCGGCCCGAACAGGCGGCGCTGTTCGCCCAGCAGCGCGAAAGCAAGGGCGGCTTCGGCGGGGCCACGGCCTTTGTGGCCATGAGCGGCGCTTCGCCGGAGCTGCAATGGACCTGCAATCGCGCCGAATTTTTTGACCCGCTGGGGCGGCTGGCCTTGCCCGCCGGCCTGGAAGAGCGCAGTGGCGGCGCCTACGACGCCTGCGCGGCGCTGGCCAGCGACTTCGAACTGCGCGGCGAGGGCACACTGGCCTTCAGCTTCATCCTCGGTCATGCGGAAAACGCCGCTGCCGCCGAGCAGATGGCCGCGCACTGGGCTCAATCCGATGCCCACGATGCGAGTGACGCCAGCAGCAGCCAAGGTAGCAGCCAGGCGCTGGCAGGCGTCAAGACCTGGTGGTCCAACCTGCTGGGCCAGGTGCAGGTGAGAACGCCTGATCCACTATTTGACGCGCTGCTCAACCGTTGGTTGCTCTACCAGACGGTGGTGTGCCGGCTCTGGTCCAAGGCCGGCTTCTACCAGGCCGGCGGCGCTTTCGGATTTCGCGACCAGTTGCAGGACGCGATGGCGCTGGCGCTGGCCGACCCGGCACGCCTGCGCCAGCAGATCGTGCTGAATGCTTCGCGCCAGTTCCCTGAAGGCGACGTGCAGCATTGGTGGCACGCGCCAGGCGGCGAAGGCGTACGCACGCATTTTTCCGACGACCTGCTTTGGCTGCCCTACGCCTGCGCGCACTACATTGAGGTCACGGGTGATGTGACGCTGCTCGATGAAAAGGTCCATTTCATCGACGGCCCGCAAATTCCCGAGGGCGCCGAAGACGCCTACTATGCACCGCAGACCAGCAGCCAGGTCGCCAGCGTCTACGAGCACTGCGCCCGCGCCATAGACCGCAGCCTGGCGGTAGGCGCGCACGGCCTGCCGCTGATGGGCACCGGCGACTGGAACGACGGCATGAACCGCGTCGGCCATGAGGGCCAGGGCGAATCGGTCTGGCTGGGCTGGTTTTTATGCAGCGTAGTCGATAGCTTTGTGCCTTTTGTTCACATGTGCGGCGACGACGCGCGCGCCGCGCGCTGGCTGGAGGCACGCCGCGGCTGGGTTGCCGCGCTGCACGATGCCGGCTGGGACGGCGCCTGGTTCCGCCGCGCCTTTTTCGACAACGGTGCGCCGCTGGGCTCGGCCGCCAACGCCGAATGCCGCATCGACCTGATCGCGCAGGCCTGGGCCGTGCTGTCCGGCGCATCCACGCCCGCCTTCACGACGCCCGCCATGCAGGCGCTGCAGCAGCAATTGGTCGACGACGAGGCCGGCCTGCTGCGCCTGCTCGATCCGCCGCTGCAGCATTCGGCCAACAACCCCGGCTACATCCAGGCCTACCCACCGGGCGTGCGCGAAAACGGTGGCCAGTATTCGCACGCCGGCGTCTGGGCTTTGATGGCGCAAGCCCTCAACGGTGACACCGAGGGCGCCTGGCGCAGCTTTGAAGCCCTCAGCCCGGCCCACCGCAGCGCTAACGCGCAACGCGGCCCGGCCTACGAGCTGGAGCCTTTCGTGATGGCCGGAGACGTCTACAGCGCCGCCCCCTACGTCGGCCGGGGCGGCTGGAGCTGGTACACCGGCTCGGCCGCCTGGCTGTACCGCGCGGCACTGGAAACGCTGCTGGGTCTGGCGGTCAGGCCAGGCCGGCTGTCGCTGTCGCCGCGCCTGCCGGCACACTGGCCGAGCGTGGAACTCCGCCTGAAACTGCAGGAACGCGACATCACCGTGCACTGGCAGCGCGAGCGGGATTCCAGATGGCTGCAAGAGGCCGACCAGGTGCTGGCCTGGGGTGAGTGGGTGGAGTTGGATACGCTGCCGCAGCGGGCGGTGTTGCTGGTGCGGGGCGAGGGGGTGACGGCGGCTCCGGCTGAGAAGGAAAAGAGCTCGGTTTAATTTTTTTTGATGGTATTTTTACTTAAATCTGGCTCTAGCCCAATGAATACGGGCGCGAACAGCTATTGAATTAATAGCGGTATCGGTTGGAGTTTGGTGTTGGCGTGAGTTCCGGGGCCGGGGGTCGCCCGGCCAGCGGACTAGGAAAAGCGAACTATGCTATTAAATAAATAGCTGCTAACGCCCGTCTCCATTGGGCTAGGGGCCAATTCGAAACCTAAACAGAGAGATGAACGCCGACCGACCTTCCAGAAGATCGATGCCGGCGCGGCGGCTGTCCGTCCAGCCTCCCGGGCCCACCCCGCACCGCCGCAGCTAACTCGACCGACGCGGAAACTGCAGTGCCGAATAGCGCGGCTCAGCTGGCGGCTCGGGTTTCGCCGGCTGGTCTGTCGGCTGCAGCTGCAGCAGCGCCGCTTTGACAATGCTTTGCGCGTTGACGCCAAAAAATTCGCGCAAGGCGGCCCGGGTGTCGCTGCGCCCGAAACCGTCGGTGCCCAGCGTCAGATAACTGCGGCCCTCCGGCAAAAAAGCCCGAATGCTTTCAGGCACGGCGCGTACATAGTCGCTGGCCGCAATGATGGGGCCCTGGCTGGCGCGCAGCAGTCCGGTGATGAAGGGCGGCTGGTCTGCGCCGGCCCCTTTCCCCTCTCGCAGCACGCGCTGCTGCCAGGCGGCGCCGTCGCGCGCCAGCTCGCTCCAGCTGGTCACGCTGTAGACCGTGGCGGCTATGCCCTGGGCCGCCAACTGCTGCGCGGCCTTGATGACCTCGGTCAGGATGGCGCCCGAGCCGAGCAGCGTGACCTGGCCCGGTTTTACTGGTGTTTTAGGGCTCTGGCCCATATCTGACGTGTGCAAGTAGCTATTGAATTCATAGCAACCACGCAGGATGTCGGCCTCGGCGCCGGCGCGCAAGTCGGGCTGGGCGTAGTTCTCATTCATCAGCGTGACGTAGTAAAAAACGTCCTGCTGCTCGGCCATCATTTCCTGCATGCCGCGGGCCAAGATGACGGCCAGCTCGCAGGCAAAGGCCGGGTCGTAGGCCTTGCAGTTGGGAATGGTGGCGGCCACCAGATGGCTGGTGCCGTCCTGGTGCTGCAGGCCCTCGCCACTCAGCGTGGTGCGGCCCGAGGTGGCGCCCAGCAGAAAGCCACGCGCCCGCTGGTCGGCAGCGGCCCAGATCAGGTCGCCCACCCGCTGAAAGCCGAACATCGAGTAGTAGATGTAAAACGGCAGCATCGCCAGGCCATGCACGCTGTAGCTGGTGGCCGCAGCCGTCCAGCTGGCCAGCGCGCCGGCCTCGCTGATGCCTTCTTCGAGGATCTGGCCATCGAGCGCCTCGCGGTAACTCAACACCGAGCCGATGTCTTCGGGGGCATAGCGCTGCCCCACGCTGGAGTAAATGCCGACCTGCTTGAACAGGTTCGCCATGCCGAAGGTGCGCGCCTCGTCGGCGACGATGGGAACAATGCGGGGGCCGAGCGACGGGTCTTTCAAGAGTCCGCCCAGCATGCGCACAAAAGCCATGGTGCTGCTCATTTCCTTGCCGGCGGCGGCCAGCGCAAAGCCGGCATAGGCGCTCAGGGCGGGAATGGCCAGCGCGTCGGCCGTGGTGTCGCGCCTGGGCAAATAGCCGCCCAGCGCGGCGCGGCGGGACTGCAGGTACTGCATTTCGGCGCTGCTCTCGGCCGGCTTGTAGAAGTCGATTCGTCTGGCCTGCTCATCGCTGAGCGGCAGATTAAAGCGGTTGCGAAAACCGATCAGATCGGTCTCGTCAAACTTCTTTTGCGAATGCGTGGTCATCTTGCCCTGGCCAGCGCTGCCCATGCCGTAACCCTTTTTGGTGTGCGCCAGGATCACCGTGGGCTGGCCGGTGTGATGGGCCGCCGCCGCATAGGCCGCGTGTATCTTCACCAGGTCGTGGCCGCCGCGCTTGAGCCGGTCAATCTGCTCGTCAGTCATGCCCTGGGCCAGTCGCGCCAGTTCCTCGTTCTGGCCGAAGAAGTTGTCGCGGTTGAAGCGCCCGTCTTTCGCGGCAAAGGTCTGCATCTGGCCGTCCACTGTCTGCGCAAAGGCTTTGGTCAGCGCGCCCGTCACATCGCGCGCGAACAGCCCGTCCCAGTCGCTGCCCCAGACCAGCTTGATGACGTTCCAGCCGGACCCTAGAAACAGTTTTTCCAGCTCGTCGATAATGCGGCCGTTGCCGCGCACCGGGCCGTCCAGGCGCTGCAGGTTGCAGTTGACGACCCACACCAGGTTGTCCAGGCCTTCGCGCGCGGCCAGCGTCAGCGCGCTCATGGATTCGGGCTCGTCCATCTCGCCGTCGCCGAATACGCCCCAGACTTTTCGTCCCGCGCAGTCGAGCAGGCGCCGATGCGTCAGATAGTGCATGAAGCGCGCGTGGTAAATCGAGCTGATCGGTCCCAGGCCCATGGAGCCGGTCGGGAACTGCCAGAAGTCGGGCATCAGGTAGGGATGCGGGTAGCTGGAAAGGCCCTGCGCGCCTTCTTTGGATGCCGAGAGTTCCTGCCGGTAAAAGCTCAGGTCTTTTTCAGTGAGCCGGCCTTCCAGATAGGCGCGCGCATACACGCCGGGCGCGCTGTGCGGCTGAAAAAAAACCAGGTCGCCGCGGTGCTGGCCCTCATCCAAGCCCTCGCGCGCATGAAAGAAATGGTTGAAGCCGGTTTCAAACAAGTCAGCGGCGCTGGCATAACTGGCGATGTGGCCGCCCAACTCACTTGATCCGCCCGATTCGGCCTGATTGGCCCGCACCACCATCGCCAGCGCGTTCCAGCGCATCAGCGAGGCCAGGCGTTCTTCCAACGCCAGGTCGCCGGGGAAAACCGGTTGTTCGTCAACGCCAATGGTGTTGACGTAGGGCGTGGACAGCTCGGGCTGCCAGCCGATGCGGTGGGCTCTGGCGACCCGGCTCAGTTCGTCGAGCATCCGGCGCGCCCGCGCCGGGCCCTGGGCGGCGGCCAGCGCTTCAAAGGCCTCGCGCCACTCGGCGGTTTCCTGCGGGTCGGGGTCGCGCTCCGGGCTGGTGGCGGCTGCTTGCGTCAAGAGAGGGTGGGGTGTGGAATCGTTCATGGCAGCTGCCACTGTACGCAAATTTCAGGCAAAGGGGTGCCGCAACTACCCGGCAACGGCGCCGGGTGGGGTCATGGCGTGGCATTTGATGATGGGCGCAGCGAGTGGCCGGTTCCGCTGGCAGTCGCCGGCTTGCGGGGAGATGAACCCATCCGCTTTGACTGGGCGCTGCAGCAGACGCCCCGTGAAAAACGCACGGCCCGTGCCAGTGCCGGCAGCTAAAACGGCGATTAAATTGCTATGAAAATAATAGCCGCTTGCGCCCGTAGCTATTGGGCTACAGCATTAAAAGCTCCTAAAAATAGTCGTTTTTGAATTTCAAACATTCAACGCCGCTGTGTCGGGCGCTGCAATTCTTTTGTAAATGCGGGCGGTTTGCTGGCAAACCAACGCAGAAAAGTTGCCATTTCAGGATTCATTTTCATTGCGCCCTGGAACCTGATGCCAGCGGCGAAATCAAGGATGCGCTGCATACCCAGCCAGATGGTCTTGACGCCCGGTTTGTCATCGCCCGTTCGCGCAAGAAAGCGGCCCAGTCTGGCAACCAGGCGCACCACCTCGTTGAGTGTGGGCGGCTTGTCAGGTGATTTTTCTTGTTCAGGATGCAGCCAGCGTCGCACTCGTCGGGCTCGGAAATCAGTTGTGCATCGAGCCCCGGGCAACTTCGCCCCAGCCGCATCAGCCGGGCGATGCGCCAAGCCACCACCCTATCCAGCACCAAGGCGCTGGTTCGCGCGAGGTCGAGACCGCGTAAGTAGGGTGCGCGAACATGCCGCAGGCCTGGACAATGCTGGCCGTGAGCTCGGCGCTCAAGCGCTCGATCCACCCGATCGTGCGCCGATTGCGTCTGGGGTCTCCGAGATCAATGCTTTCAAATTCCGTGGCAGCCCAGCTCATTTATTTCTAATGCTATTAAATTCATAGCATGCCTCATGCCTCATGCCTGATTCGGACTTGTGTATAACGAAATGCTCTACACGGACTCACCGATAAACTACCGCTGAACTACTGAACCCCATGAAAATTGAAATTCCTGAAAAGAAAAAACTGGTCCATGAGATGCATATCGCCATCCGCTGGGGCGACATGGACGCGATGGGCCACCTCAACAACACCAGTTATTTTCGTTATCTTGAAACCATTCGCATCGACTGGATGTGCGCCATCGGCTGCATGCCCGACCCGCGAGGCGAAGGCCCGGTTATCGTCAACGCCTTTTGCAATTTCTACAAGCAGCTTGAATACCCGGGCGATGTGCTCGTCAAGATGTACGTCAGCGACCCGGGCCGCACCACGTTTGAAAGCTGGGCCACGCTGGAGCGTGTGGACCAGCCCGGTGTGATTTACGCCGCCGGTGGCGCCACCACCATCTGGGTTGACTTTCCGGCGCAAAAAGCCAAGACCTTGCCGGACTGGATGCGCCAGCTGATTGGTTGAAGGTCAGGCCCTGCCGTCTTCCCCGCATTAATATAAAAAAGTGCCTGCGTCCCATGATGGGCGGGCGTATACAGCTACCATATTAATAGCTAACTGGCAAATTTTTCGGCAACCGGTCGGGACAAGGTGCCGGCCTGCGCTGCCTTTGTGCGCAGGCCGTTCGGGCAAGAACGACCGAGCCGTCTATGCCGCCTAGGATGCAGGCGAATCAATAACCGTGGTGCAGGTCCTTGAGCATTTCCTCCATCTGGTCCATGAAAATCATGCCGCCCTTTTGCATCTTGTCGAACTTCTCGCTGACGATTTTCATGACGCCGGCTTTCTTCATCGTGCCCTCTTTTTTGGCCATTTTCAAACCCGCCCGAGCATTGAATTTGCCGACCATTGGCTGGTCGGTTTGGGCGTGAGCCGCAAACGGCGCGATCGGCACCAGGGACGCAGCAAGATGGCAAGGGTGTTGGTGATTTGTTTCATAAAAGATCTTTCAAAGTTGAAAAGTTTCGGGACATCGCTGACTCATCCAGAACGCCCGGATCGAATTCGCGTTACGCAAGCAGTACTTCAATGCACTGCTTGCGATTTGGTCGTGTAACCAGCGTTTTTCTTACACGCCGCTGGGAAAATGGGTCCGCTCACCTCAACGTCAACATCCACATCCATCCAGAGATCAGTGGCGAAGCGCACGGCATCACCCTGCAAGCCTTAAGCCGACTTGGCTGGCTTTGGCAGGCGCCCCATCAGGTAAAACTCTGGATTGGGTTGCATGTTGGAAAAGCTCGCCATGCGGTTGGACAATCCGAAAAACGCCGTGATGGCCGCGATGTCCCAGGCGTCTTCATCGTCAAAGCCGTGCGCGTGCAGCGCTGCAAAATCGGCGTCTTCAATCTGCTCGGAATGCAGGCACACCTTCATCGCAAAATCAAGCATGGCGCGCTGGCGCGGCGTGATGTCGGCCTTGCGGTAGTTCACTGCAACCTGGTCGGCCACCAATGGCTTTTTTTCGTAAATTCGCAAAATCGCACCGTGCGCAACCACGCAGTACAGGCAGTTGTTGGCTGCGCTGGTGGTGGTGACGATCATCTCTCGGTCGCCTTTGGTGAGGCCGGATTCTTCCCGCAGCATCAGCGCATCGTGGTAGGCAAAAAAGGCCCGCCATTCGGCCGGACGACGGGCCAGCGCCAGAAACACATTGGGCACAAAGCCCGCCTTCTCCTGGACTTCCAGCACCTTGGCTTTTATGTCGTCGGGCAGGTTTGCCAGCTCGGGGGCCGGGTAACGAGGGGAGGCGATGCGAGTTGACTGTGGCGCTGACATGACGGGCTCCTGGAGTTGGTAAACCTTGAGATTAACTGTGAAATGCAAACAACCGTGGGCCAAAAGCCGGCTGGAAATAGAACAGCCGCCAGTCAGCCCGGAATAACCCGGTACCAACTGGCGGCCGCGCGGTGCAAGGCTTCAGGGCCTTGCTTTCAGTTTTACGCCAGGTCGTAGCGGTCCAGCATCATCACTTTGGTCCAGGCTGCGGCAAAGTCACGCACGAACACTTGCTGCGAGTCGCTGCATGCATAAACTTCTGCGATGGCGCGAAGCTGAGAGTTGGAACCGAAGACCAGATCGACGACAGTAGCCGTCCACTTGACCTCGCCCGACGCCCGGTCATGCCCCTCCAACACGCCTTCGGCGGTCGCTGACTTCTGCCACTTCGTGCTCATGTCCAGCAGGTTCACGAAGAAATCATTGGTCAATGTCTCAGGCCGGTTGGTGAAAACACCATGTTGAGCCTGCCCGAAGTTAGCGTTGAGGGCGCGCATGCCGCCGATCAATACCGTCATTTCGGGCGCGGTCAGTGTCATCAGGTTCGCGCGATCAATCAGCAGCTCGGCCGCCGACCTCGAGTGGTCCTTCTTGATGAAGTTTCGGAATCCGTCGGCTGACGGCTCCAGCACAGCGAACGAGTCCACATCGGTTTGCTCTTGCGAAGCATCGGTGCGTCCCGCTGTGAACGGAACCGTCACATCGTGACCGGCCTTCTTGGCCGCGGCTTCTACGGCCGCTGAACCTGCCAAAACGATCAAGTCAGCCATCGAGATTTTTTTGTTGCCCGACTGCACACCGTTGAAGTCCCTCTGAATGCTTCCCAAAGCCTGCAACACCGTCTCCAGCTGGTCCGGCTGATTCGCTTCCCAGTCCTTTTGCGGCGCCAGGCGAATACGTGCTCCGTTAGCCCCGCCGCGCTTGTCGCTGCCGCGGAAAGTTGCTGCCGATGCCCAGGCCGTCGAGACCAGTTGCGAAATCGACAGTCCGGATGCAAGAACGGTAACCTTGAGTGCCGCCACGTCGTCCGCCCCGACCAGTTCGTGATCGACCGAAGGCACCGGGTCTTGCCACAGCTGCAGGCCTTTTGGAACCAAAGGACCCAAGTAACGCGCGATCGGACCCATGTCGCGGTGCGTCAGCTTGTACCAAGCTTTAGCGTAAGCGTCTGCGAACTCTGCAGGGTTCTGATGGAAGTGCCGGGAAATCTTCTCGTAGGCCGGATCCATGCGCAGGGACAGGTCGGTGGTTGCCATGAAGGGCGCATTACGCTTTGCCGGGTCGTGGGCATCAGGCACGGTGCCGGCGCCAGCGCCATCCTTTGGTTTCCACTGGTGCGCTCCGGCAGGGCTCTTTGTCAGCTCCCACTCGTAACCGAACAGGGTGTCGAAGTAGCCGTTGTCCCAAGTGATAGGTGTAGCCGTCCACGCGCCTTCGAGGCCGCTGGAAATAGTATCGACACCTTTGCCGCTGCCAAAGCTGCTGGTCCAGCCAAAGCCTTGCTCTTCAATACTGGCGCCTTCAGGTGCCGGACCTTTGTAGTCCTCAGACGCCGCACCATGGCACTTACCAAAGGTGTGTCCGCCAGCGCAAAGCGCCACGGTTTCGTAGTCATTCATTGCCATGCGGGCAAACGTTTCGCGAATATCGCGTGCTGCCGCGATCGGATCCGGGTTGCCATCCGGTCCTTGCGGGTTCACATAGATCAGACCCATCTGAACGGCGCCAAGAGGCTGCTCGAGTTCACGGTCGCCAGTGTAGCGCTGGTTACCAAGCCAGGTGTCTTCAGGGCCCCAGTAAATGTCCTCACCTGGTTCCCAGACGTCTTCGCGACCGCCGGCAAAGCCGAAAGTTTTCAAGCCCATCGAATCCATGGCGACCGTACCGGTCAGAACGATCAGGTCGGCCCAGGAGATCTTGCGACCGTATTTTTGCTTGATCGGCCACAGCAGGCGGCGCGCCTTGTCCAGGTTTACGTTGTCCGGCCAGCTGTTGAGGGGCGCAAATCGCTGCGTGCCGAAGCCTGAGCCACCGCGACCGTCGGCGATGCGGTAAGTGCCGGCGCTGTGCCAGGCCATACGGACGAAGAACGGGCCATAGTGACCATAGTCTGCAGGCCACCAGTCCTGCGAATCCGTCATCAAGGCATGGAGGTCTTTGACCACGGCGTGCAAGTCCAGGCTCTTGAACTCTTCAGCGTAATTGAACGTCTTGCCCATGGGATCGGACTTTTCGGAATGCTGATGCAAGATCTTGAGGTTCAGCTGATTGGGCCACCAGTCCGCATTGCTCCTGGCTCCAGCCACGGTGGGTTTGAGGGCGGTGCCCGCAAATGGGCATGTTGTTTCTGTTGTCAAAATTTTCTCCTGGGGGTGATATCAAATTCTTGCAGAACCGAGTCTAGGTGTGTGTCATCGATAGAGCAACTCAATAATGATAATGATACCGATAGTTGATAGATATATGCTCACGGGCCGTCCAGGTTCCGTATCAGCAGTTGGTCCCCCTGAGCCCGTACGCTGCGCTATGCTGGCCGTTTTTTTCACCGGAGAGTTGCGATGGATGCCCCTTTTGACAAAGGCCTTGCCACCCGTAAGCAGGTGATGGGTGAGGACTTTGTGGCCAACGCTTTTGCCCAAGCTACCGACTTCACCCGGCCAATCCAGGCGCACATCACGGCGAAGGCTTGGGGCGACGTCTGGCAGCGACCCGGGCTGGACCTTAAGACCCGAAGCCTGATCACGGTGGCCATGCTCACAGCCATGGGCAAACAACATGAGCTCAAGGGCCATCTGCGCGGCGCACTGAACAATGGCGCAACGCCCGTCGAGTTACAGGAGGTATTGCTGCACGCGGCGGTATATTGCGGCGTGCCGGCAGCGGTCGAGGCCTTCCGCAGCGCTGCGGAAGTGGTCGATGGGCCGAATACCGCTTAATGCCACCCCATGCGCTGCAATTCGTTTTGGGGGTGTTTTATGCCTCTACCCCAATAGGGACGGGCGCAAGCAGCTATTAATTCAATAGCATTTCAGCCTGCCAACAGCCTGTGCACCAGATCGGCCGTGGTCGAAGCCTCGTACTTGCGCATCAGGCGCGCCCGGTAAATCTCCACGGTGCGGTGGCTGAGGATGAGGGCGCGGCCGATTTCCTTGGAGGTCAAACCGTCCATCAGGTGGGCGGCCACTTCGCGTTCGCGCGCCGTCAGCTCCGCCGTCACCGGTCGGCGCGAGCTCAGGTCTTCAAAGGTCCAGATGCCGGCCTCATGCGGTTCACTTCGGTTCAGCGCGCGCCCGGTGACGTGGCACCAGAAGACTTCGCCCTTGTTGTAGCCGTCGACGCGTTTCATGATGCGATTGTCGGAATACATTCCCGTGGCGTTGAGGATAGGCAGCATGCGCACGCCGATGCGCTCGTACTCGTCGACGCTGGGATACAGAATCAGAAAAGACTGTCCGACAAGTTGCTCGCGCGTGGCGCCGAACATCTCGCAGATATGCTGGTTGCAATCCATGATGGTGCGGTTGCGCGACAGCGCCAAACCCACCGGAGCCAGATCGAAAGCCAGCTTGTAATCCATTTCCATGAGGGCTAACCTTTACGAAAAACTACCTAGTTAAATAGGTAGTATCGTAATGGACCGATCAGGTGCCCAGCCGGTGTTCTGAAGGCCGAACGAAACAAGGAGACATTTTTGTGAAGAAACTTTTTCCCTCTGCCCAGGAAGCCCTCAAGGGAGTGGTCAAGGACGGTCAGCTGCTGGCCGTTGGCGGCTTTGGCCTGTGTGGCATTCCCGAGGCGCTGATCGACGCACTGCGCGACTCTGGCGTTAAGGACCTGACGGTGATTTCGAACAATGCCGGTGTCGACGGCTTTGGCCTGGGCAAGCTGCTGGAGACGCGGCAGATCAAGAAAATGATCTCCAGCTATGTCGGCGAGAACAAGGAGTTCGAGCGCCAGTACCTGGCAGGCGAGCTGGAGCTGGAGTTCACGCCGCAAGGCACGCTGGCTGAAAAGCTGCGCTCTGGCGGCGCTGGCATTCCGGCCTTCTTCACCAAAACCGGCGTCGGTACGCTGGTGGCAGAAGGCAAGGAATTGCGGGAGTTTGACGGCGAAATCTACGTGATGGAGCGTTCGCTGGTGCCCGACATCGCGCTGGTCAAGGCGCATGTGGCGGACAAGTCCGGCAACCTGCAGTTTCGCCTGACGGCGCGCAACTTCAATCCGGCGGCGGCCATGGCTGGCAAGATCTGCATCGTCGAAGTGGAAGAGATTGTCGAAACCGGCGAACTCGAACCCGATTCGATTCACCTGGCCGGCATTTACGTGCACCGCATCGTGCACAACCCGAACCCCGAAAAGCGCATCGAAAAAAGAACCATCACCGAAAAAGCAGGAGCATAAATCATGGCGTGGACCCAAGACCAGATGGCGGCGCGCGCCGCCCAGGAACTCGAAGACGGTTTTTATGTCAACCTCGGCATTGGCATTCCGACGCTGGTGGCCAACTTTGTACCGAGCGACAAAGAAGTCTGGCTGCAGTCGGAAAACGGCATGCTGGGCATTGGCCCGTTCCCCACTGATGACCAGGTCGACGCCGATCTGATCAATGCCGGCAAGCAGACCGTCACCACTATCAAGGGCTCGTCGATTTTTGGCAGCCACGAGAGCTTTGCCATGATTCGCGGCGGGAAGATCAACCTGTCGATTCTGGGCGCCATGCAGGTCAGCGAAAAAGGCGATCTGGCCAACTGGATGATTCCGGGCAAGATGGTCAAGGGCATGGGCGGCGCCATGGATTTGGTGGCCGGCGTCAAGCGCGTTATCGTCTTGATGGAGCATGTCGCCAAAAAGAAAGACGGCAGCGAAGACATGAAAATTTTGCCGCACTGCACGCTGCCGCTGACAGGTGTGGGCGTGGTCAACCGCATCATCACCGATCTGGCCGTGATGGACGTGACGCCCGAGGGCCTGAAGGTGATGGAGCTGGCGCCCGGCGTGACGCGGGAGGCGCTGCAGGCCAAGACCGGCGCCAAGCTGATTTGAAGTAATCTTCGAAGTTTTTTTTTGAAATAAAAAGGCGGCGCCCCGCACGGGTTGCCGCCTTTTTCAATGTTCAAAACGTACCGGGCAGCAGGATGGTTTTGTCTACGGTGTTGATGTCGGTCCGGCCGCAAAACGCCATCGTGATGTCGAGCTCCTTGTGGATGATCTCAAGCGCTTTGGTCACGCCGGCTTCGCCCAGGGCGCCCAGGCCATACAAAAAGGCGCGGCCAATGTAGGTGCCTTTTGCGCCCAGCGCCACCGCCTTCAGCACGTCTTGCCCCGAGCGGATACCGCCGTCCATGTGGACTTCGATCTGGCTGTCGACGGCGTCGATGATGGCGCTCAGCGCACGGATGCTGCTTTCAGCGCCGTCCAGCTGCCGGCCGCCGTGGTTGCTGACGATCAGCGCGTCGGCGCCGGAGTTGACGGCCAGTCTGGCGTCTTCCACATCCTGTATGCCCTTGAGGATGATCTTGCCGCCCCAGCGCTGCTTGATCCATTCCACGTCGCCCCAGTTAAGCGCCGGGTCAAACTGCTTGGCCGTCCATTCGCTCAGGGAGCCCATGTTTTCCACGCCCTTGACATGACCGACGATGTTGCCGAACTGCCGGCGCGGCGTGCCCAGCATGCCGAGTGCCCAGCGCGGCTTGCTGGCGATGTTGATCATGTTGGCAAGCGTCAGCTTGGGCGGCGCCGACAGGCCGTTTTTCAGGTCCTTGTGACGCTGGCCGAGGATTTGCAGGTCCAGCGTGATGACCAGCGCCGAGCATTTGACGGCCTTGGCGCGGTCGATCAGGCGCGCAATGTAGTCGCGGTCTTTCATCATGTAGAGCTGGAACCAGAACGGATGGCCGTCGGTGGCCTTGGCCACGTCCTCGATCGAGCAGATGCTCATGGTCGAGAGCGTGAATGGAATGCCAAATTTTTTCGCCGCCAGCGCCCCCAGGATTTCGCCGTCGGCATGCTGCATGCCGGTCAGACCGGTCGGTGCAATCGCCACCGGCATGGCAACTTTCTGCCCGATCATGGTGGTGGCTGTGCTGCGGTTTTCCATGTTCACGGCAACGCGCTGACGCAGCTTGATGCTCTGAAAATCGGCTTCGTTGGCGCGGTAGGTGCTCTCGGTCCATGAGCCTGAATCGGCATAGTCGTAGAACATGCGCGGCACGCGTTTTTGCGCCAGAACGCGCAGATCTTCAATGTTGGTTATTACGGGCATGGGGTCTCCAGAAAGCAGGCGTTTTTCGATGCAGGCGCCATGGTAGCTGGCGCTGCGCGGCGTGTGCGTGAATTCTGGTTCGGCGACTTTGAAATTATTGATAGGGCGCGCAACAAGCCATCTTTTTGGGCGGGCCGGCCCCAGGGCCTTCTTTTCAAGGATTTTGTGCCTGCAGCCCATACAGGACGGGCGCAAGCTGCTCCTGAATTAATAGCAAAGAAAGTTTCACCGACGCGTGCGACGCCGGTTTAACCGTGCCACCGCCCACTTCGCCGCGGCAATCCGTGTGCGCAGAGGCGGCCGGCGTTCAAGTTGCCTAAGCTCATCATGCAAGGCACTGACGACAAAACCAAGCCGCTCGACTTTGCAGGCCGAGCCGCAGCAAAAGGTTTGTCATCCGGCTCGCCTTTTTTTTGGATCAGCGCTTACACCGCCGTGGGGACTTGACCGACAGAGCTGGACGCTTCGCCATCCGAAAGTTACAGTTTTATTCCTAGAAAGAAGGCGCAACCATGAACTACGTGAAGACGACTGACAACACACAGCTTTATTTCAAAGACTGGGGCTCAGGCCGCCCAGTCATTTTGCTGCACGGCTGGCCCCTTTCATCAGACAGCTGGGACGATCAGGCCATGGCGATTGCCGCAGCGGGCTACCGCACCATCGCGTACGACCGGCGCGGTTTCGGCCGCTCATCGCAGCCGTGGAGCGGGTATGACTACGACACCCTGAGCGACGATTTGGCGGCGGTGATCGAGCAAACGGGCGCACAGGATGCCGTGCTCATCGGTTTTTCGATGGGCGGCGGCGAAGTTGCCCGCTACATGTCCCGCCACAACGGCAAGGGGGTGTCCAAAGCCGTGCTTGTCAGTTCGGTGGTGCCTTACATGCTCAAGACCAGCGACAACTCCAATGGCACTCCGCAATCGGTGTTCGACGAGATGGCGCAGGGCATGAAAGCTGACCGGGCGAAATTTTTTGCCTCCTTCTTCAAAGATTTTTTTGGTGTCAGTCTGATGTCGTCCCAGGCCAGTCCTGAGGTGCTGGAATGGGCGCGCAGTGTCACCATGCAGGCCAGCCTGAAGGCAACACTGGAGTGCGCCAAATCCTTTGCCACCACCGATTTTAGGGGTGACCTGCCCGCGTTCAACGTTCCCACGCTGGTCATTCACGGCGTGGAGGACAAGATTGTGCCCATAGATGCGGCTGGCCGTGTTGCCGCCCGAGGCATTGCGCAGGCCGAGCTGATTGAGTACGACGACGGGCCTCATGGCTTGCAGGTCACCCACAAAGATTTGTTGACCAAGGATTTGCTCGATTTCATCAAGAGGTAAGCGAAGTAATCGGCCAGGTTCGGCGCGTTCGAATCCTTATCATCTGCATGGGTTTGTCGGTCCACCTCCGATAGCCGAATCTTTATCCTAGCCGCGTCTTATGGCGCGCGATCTGCGCGCGCACCTGAGCCGGTGCCGTGCCGCCCATAAAATTGCGCGCATTGAGCCAACCACGCAGGCTGAGCACTGCGTAAACGTCCTTTTGGATCTTTGGATCGAACTGCTGCAGCACTGCCAGTTCTTTTGCAAAAAAATTGCAGGCGGCCAGCGTCGAGCCACCGAAACCGCGGTTGATGATAAACGGCTGGTGGCGAAAATCTTGAGCCAAATTGCGCCACAGGCGAATAGTCGAACTACCAATGAAGAGCACGCCGTCTTGTTCGGGCCAGAGCTGCTCGTCTGCCGAAGAGAAGCCGTCAAGATCGGGGCCCAGGCGGAAAAAGCCAGGTCGGTGATCGGGGCAGGACTGGTCGGAGGTGTCGGCGCGTTGGACCGATTCAAAACCGGGCCGGGATCTGGGCCGGGCGGCAATTCAGTTCGCGCGCGCTGTGCCAAGCGCCATCAGCGCTGCCAGCCACAGCGGCGCCCAACATTGCATGCAGGAGACGCGCAGCGCAGCAGCGAGCGGGAGTAATGAAGCGAGGCATGGGCACAGTGCAGATCAATAACTTGCGTTATTTTATTTTCCGGAGGTCGTGCGGTCGGTGCGATGCCTTGATGACGATAGGGGCTTTATATGGTGGATATTTCGCGCTGGCACCCCACACGGCCAGAGGCTTCATCAACACTGACAAGAAGTTTAAGTAAAACACGGTCGTAGCCCAATGGAAATAGGAGTGAGCAGCTATAAAAATAATAGCTGGTAACTGCAAAGTGGGTCGGAACCGAGACCGTCAGTTCGCTATCCGCACAGGTATATAAATCGCGCGGACAAAGTAAAGCGGCTGATGCAGGCATTTGCCCGCATCAGCCGCAATTGACTCTGTCTGTAAAAGCTCTACAAGGTTTACATCAACTTAGCGGCGGATGGCGATGTCAATAAGCGGCTGCCCAGCTGCACCGCCTATTTCTGCCTGTGCTGCGGTTTGCGCGCCGTAGCGGATGGCAGAGCCGGCAGGAATTGCAGGCGTGGTGCCCGTTGCTGGAATTGCCTTCAATGCAATCCGGTACAGCGAATGTGGAGCCGTGATTGCCGCTCCGCTAAGTCGGAGAGCCGCTAATACTAGTCCGTTGTCGCCGCCTTTGATATCCATCGATTGCACTTCACCTACGTTGATTCCCAGTGGTCCGACCGGGGTAATGGTCGATCCGTCGCCCGGCGTGGGGACAGTATTGAGATTGTCAGCAAGCTGGTCAACGGTGTAGAGAGTCGTCGACGGGGCAGCTGCAAAGCTGTTCGAATAAGCCGCTGCCGTTGCCCGCCCAAGACCGAACGCGATGCCTTGCGTGGCAGCGCCAGTGTCCACATTGATAGCCAGATTTTGACCAGTAAAACCGATGACGCGAAGTGCGCCGGCCGCCGGGTTAAAGTCCACCGCGAAGCTGGTGCTGCCCTCAGACGTGTAACCAGTCACAGCACGACGCCCTGCGGCTGCGCCAGTATCTGGATTGATCGAATAGAGGAATGCTCCGGTGTTTGCTGCATCGACTGCGAATGCCCACAGCACGCCGTCTGCAGGACGGAAATCGATACCCTTCACTGTGTCGCCGACCGTCAGACCCGTGATTGCCACGTTGGTGGTTGCGTTCGGTGTTGCAGCAGCGAAGGTGATCAATCGATTGGCGGTTGACCGATCATCAACCAGTCCGACCATGCGGACAGTGGCCGTTTCGGAGGCCGCTGGAACCAGCGCCATGCCGACCACGCCTTCGCCACCTGCAATAGCGCCGCCCGCGACAACCGTGGCCGCAGGTGCGGCCGTTGCAGACAGATTGATTCTATACAGTGAGGTGGTGGTGCCCACGGTCAAAGCGGCATAACCAATGTTGTTCGTGCCGTCGATGTCAAAACCGTTGGCGGCTGTTGGGGACACGCCGAGCGCAACCGTATCGACAAGAGTGCCGACATTTGCAGGGGTTTGCGACTGCAGCGAAGCGGTGCCAGTCAGGTTGATGGCATAAAGCTCGGTCGAAGAGGCGCCACCAAACTGATTGGTATACGCTGACGCAGAAACGGCGGCACCGGCGGGGGTTATGGCGGTGTCAGTGATGGTGTCGCCTGTTGCGACATTGATGCGCAGGTTCTGGCCGGTATTGCTAACTACGCGCAGGCGGTCAACAACTGGATTAAAACCAACACCAAAGCTCGCGCCAGCAAGTGTGGTGAAAGGCGCTGTGGTGTCGGTTGCGTCAGCCTTCAACGTCGCTACGCGTGTGGCAACGCCCGTGGTCGGGACGATGGTGTAAATACCGCCCTTACCGCCGACACCGTAAAGCGCGCTGGTTGCTGGAGCGACTGGCGCTGCGTTTACCGTTGCAGGCCGGTAATCAATGCCGACAAGCGTTTCGCCTGCGGTCAGGCCAGTAATGGCAATCGAACCGACAGCGGTTTGCGGCGCTGTCCGGTTAAAAGACGACAGCTTGCCGGATGCGGTCAGAATAATGGTGTCGCCGACGAGGACGGCGCTAGGTTGACTCGGCTGGCCCGGCTGGCCCGGTTGAACCGGAACCGGAGCCGGAGCCGGAGCCGGATCATCCGACCCTCCGCTACAAGCGGCTAGCGCGAGGAACACCGCTGACGCGGCGATGAATTTAGAAGTCTGTTTGAGCATTGAATATCTCCAGATAAGTTATTTGCAACAAAGCGCCTGAAACATGATGACCATGCTGATTCATTTGGATCGCGGGGGTGTATTTCCCACATTCCAAGTAAATTCGGTGCACCAAAACGCTTAGGTCAGACAGAAGCCACGGTCCGTGTCAGTCATCGCGCCGGCTGATAAAACGTTTTTTGCCGGTGAAATGCAGGGCTGGCGAGACTTGGTCGCTTGCGTCTCGTGAGCGGTCAGTAACTCGTGGACGCAGCACTGCTGGGTGACGGGCGTGGTTGTAGAAACCACAACACATATTTACGACGCTAGTCGCGCGCAAGTCATGCGACCAACGGGATGCGGTGCGTCGACAACTTTGCCTCGCTACCACCAAAATCACTTGCGCTGCAGGGAAAGCAAACGCCTCGTTCCGATGCAGGAATAAAAGCGCTTTTCCCTTTGCACATAACGCTCAATCCTGGCGAAGCCTGCGTTTTACAAGCGTGAAGATCGCGCCTTTTCCAAACCGGGGATCTGGGCGGGCTGCAGGCATTTTTCGTTTAAGTCATCCGGGTTCGGTGCCGCGCAATCTGCGCCCGCACCTGCGCCGGCGCTGTGCCGCCCAGAATATTGCGCGCATTGAGCGAACCGCGCAGGCTGAGCACTGCGTAAACGTCTTTTTGAATTTTCGGATTGAACTGCTGCAGCACCGCCAGCGGCAGTTCCGACAAATCGACGGCGTGCAAGATCGCCGCTTTCACCGCATGCGCCACGGTTTCATGGGCATCGCGAAACGGCAGGCCTTTTTTAACCAGGTAGTCGGCCAGGTCGGTGGCGGTGGCGTAACCCTTGAGGGCGGCGCGTTCCATCGCTTCGGGCTTGACTTCGACGCCGCCCATCATCTCGGCGAAGATGCGCAGCGTGTCTTTCAGCGTATCCACGGTGTCAAACAGCGGTTCCTTGTCTTCCTGGTTGTCCTTGTTGTAGGCCAGCGGCTGGCCTTTCATCAGGGTGATCAGGCCCATCAAGTGGCCGACGACGCGTCCGGTCTTGCCGCGTGCCAGTTCCGGCACGTCGGGGTTTTTCTTCTGCGGCATGATGGATGAGCCGGTGCAAAAGCGGTCGGCAATGTCGATGAAGCCGAAGCTCTGGCTCATCCACAGCACCAGCTCTTCACTCAGGCGGCTGATGTGAATCATCGCCAGTGATGCAGCAGCGGCAAATTCAATCGCGAAGTCGCGGTCGCTGACGGCGTCCAGGCTGTTCTGGCAGACCTGCGGCAGGCCTTGCGCATCGACCATGCCCAGCGTTCGCGCGACGCGCTCGCGGTCCAGCGGGTAGCTGGTGCCGGCCAGCGCGGCGGCGCCCAGCGGCAGCCGGTTGACGCGCTTGCGCACGTCGAGCAGGCGCTCGGCGTCGCGGGCAAACATTTCCACATAAGCCAGCATGTGGTGGCCAAAGCTGACCGGCTGCGCCACCTGCAAATGCGTGAAGCCGGGCAGAATCACTTCGACATTTTTGTCGGCCAGGTCGACCAGCGCTTTTTGCAGGTCGCCGAGCAGGCCGCCTATCAGGTCAATCTCGCCGCGCAGCCACAGCCGCACGTCGGTGGCGACCTGGTCGTTTCTGGAGCGCCCGGTGTGCAGCCGCTTGCCGGCGTCGCCGACGATTTGGGTCAGGCGTGCCTCGATGTTCAGGTGCACGTCTTCCAGGTCCAGCTTCCAGTCAAACGCGCCCGACTCGATCTCGGCGGTGATTTGCGCCAGGCCTTGCTGGATGGCGGCATGATCGGTTGGTGCGATGATTTTTTGTGCAGCCAGCATGTCGGCGTGAGCCAGCGAGCCGGCAATGTCGGCTTGCCACAGGCGCTTGTCAAAAAACACGCTGGCGGTGTAGCGCTTGACCAACTCGCTCATGGGCTCGGAAAACAGGGCAGACCAGGCTTGGGATTTTTTGTCGAGTTGATTCACGTCGGGCTTTCTTTGAGGCGGTCACGGGGCAGTAGCAGGCAAGTAACGGGTCGGAGCGGGCCGGATTAGGGGGCCAACTGCGCTATTCTGGGCAAGTTTGCGGGCGCGGTCGGATTTTTACGGGTTCAAGCGATGGCTGGAAGGCCGCGACCGGTGCAATACTTATGCTGGGGATTTTATCTGTGCACCGGCTGCCCGGAAAACTTCGCTCTCCGCTGAACCTAGAAACGGAACCGACAAATCTCCAAACCCCTGCGTCCAAACCATGAAGCCTTCACACCAACCGTCCTTCTCGGAATCCACGCTGCGCGGCACCTTGTTTCCGGGGGAGGAGGAAACGCTGCCCGCCGCGCCGGCGCGCGCCAGCATGTTCGACGCCTGCCATGTCGGTGTGGTGCTGCGCGCGGTGCTGTTTGTGGAAGCGGTGTTGGGGGTGGGCGCGATGTTTGGCGCCAGCCAGGTGGGCGAGTGGTTGTTGCGCTTTTCCCTGCTGACTGGCGGCGTGCTGCCCGCCACACTGGCTTGGTTAATTGCCGTCTGCGCGCTGAAGACCCGCCTGAACCGGCTGCAACCTTCTTACCAGTGGCTTGCCGGCGTATTGCTGGGAACGGCTGCGGGCCTGTACGGCTGTGGCCTGCTGGCGCTGATGGGGCTGCTGCAGCCGGCGCCCTGGTGGGCCAGCGGCGCCGCCGGCGCCTTGCTGTCGGCCATGGTGCTGGCGGGCCTGTTCTGGCGCGCCAAGGCGCGTACGCCAGCGGCCACGGCGGCGCGGCTGGCGGAGTTGCAGGCGCGCATCCGGCCGCATTTTTTGTTCAACACGCTCAATAGCGCGATTGCGCTGGTGCGCGCCGAACCGGCCAAGGCCGAGGCCGTGCTGGAAGACCTGAGCGAGCTGTTTCGTCATGCGCTGGCCGACCCGGCCGAGTCGGTCACGCTGGGCCAGGAAATCGCGCTGGCGCAGCGTTACCTGGCGATTGAGCAGATCCGCTTTGGCGAGCGCCTGCAGGTGCAGTGGAGCCTGGACGCCAGCGCTGACCAGGCCAAGCTGCCGCCGCTGCTGCTGCAGCCGCTGGTTGAAAACGCTGTCATTCATGGTGTCGAGCCCAGCCCGGGCGGCGCGCACATCAAGATATCAACCCTCAGGCGCGGTGCCACCGTGGTTATCAAAGTCACCAATTCAACGCCCTCTGGCGTGGGCGCGCGCGGCCACGGGCTGGCGCTGGCCAATGTGCGTGAACGCCTGGCCCTGCTGCACGACGTGCAGTCGCAGTTCAGGACTGTCTTCAAAGACGGCGTGTTTCAGGTCCGTCTGGAGATTCCCGCATGACGCTTCCCCACACGACGATTAAGGTACTGGTGGTTGACGATGAAGCGCTGGCGCGCCTGCGCCTGCGTACTTTGCTGGCTGATTGCGTGGCGCCGGCTGCACTGGTAGTTGCCGAAGCCGCCGATGCCGTACAGGCCATGAGCGCGCTGCAGCGCGACAGCTTTGATGCGGTGTTACTCGACATCGGCATGCCGGGGCTGGACGGCATGGGGCTGGCCCGGGTCATTGCCACCTTACCGCAGCCGCCCGCCGTGGTGTTTGTCACGGCGCATTCAAGCCATGCGGTGCAGGCCTTCGAGCTGGCAGCAGTTGACTATCTGACCAAGCCGGTGCGGCTTGAGAGGCTTCAGCAGGCGCTACAAAAAGTGGAGCGCCTGACGCAATCAGAGCGGGCGCTGCAGCCTGATTTGCCTGAGGAGGTGTTGATCATCCAAGACCGTGGCCGGACCGAGCGGGTGCCGCTGGCCGAGGTGCTGTACCTCAAGGCCGAGCTCAAATACATCACCGTGCGCACCGCCAGCCGCAGCTATATTCTGGACGGCTCGCTCAACGAGCTGGAAGCGCTTCATGGCGCGCAGTTCATGCGCATACACCGCAATGCGCTGATCGCCCGGCGTGCCGTGCGAGCGCTGGAAAAACACTTCGACCCCGAAGAAGGCGAGGGCTGGGCGGTTCGGCTCAAGGGCATAGAAGAGTTACTGGTGGTGTCGCGGCGCCAGGTCAGTGCGGTGCGTGGCGCGATGGCAGGATGAGCAGGGCTGGGACTGACGGCCAGGCGCGCCGTTTCGGCGCCATTCAGCGCAAGCGTCCTACACGGTTTCGGCCGTCCCTCGGGTTGAATAGAAAGAGCTTCGAGTCTGGGAAAAGCTTCCAGCGGAACGGTCAACCAGCAGATCCGCAAGGCGGCGCGCGCAGCGATTTATGAAAGACAACATGCCCGAACAAGACGCTGTAGCAGCGCCGCCAGCAGCACAAGCCATGAAGGCCCCCGCCCCGCCAGCCAGCGCCGCGGCGTTGGAGGCCGCTGCGCCCGAACCCGAACGCTTTCATCTGCGCACGCCGGTGGACATCCGCAGTGTCTCGCTGGTGCTGCTGACCGGCCTGGCCAGCCTGTTTGTGTTGCACTGGGCCAAGGCCGTTTTTATTCCGGTGATGCTCAGCGTGCTGTTCAGCTACGCGCTTTCGCCTATGGTCAACTGGCTGGAGCTCAAGCGCGTTCCGCGCTGGCTGAGTTCTGCGGTGCTGCTATTGGCGTTTGTCAGCGCCATGGGCTCAACCGTCTATTCGCTCGGCGACCAGGCCTCGCAACTGGTAGAGGCGATACCGGTAGCGGCGCAAAAGTTTCGCCAGGCCATGAAGACGCGCAGCGGCAAATCAAACAGCACGCTCGACATCGTGCAGAAAGCCGCGGCGCAAATCGAGCAGGCCGCGCAGGAAAGCGGTAACGCGCCGGCTATCACGCGGGGCGCCATGCGGGTAATCGTCGAGCCGGCGCGTTTTGACATCAAAAGATACCTGTGGTCAGGCACCATAGGGCTGATCGCGCTGATCGGGCAGACCACGGCGGTACTTTTCCTAACCTACTTTTTGATGCTCTCCGGCGATACCTTTCGCCGCAAGCTGATCAAGCTGGCCGGCCCCACCCTCAGCAGCAAGAAAATCACGTTGCAGGCGCTGCACGAAGTTACTGGCCAGATCCAGCGCTACCTGCAGGTGCAACTGCTGACCAGCGTGCTGGTAGGCGTACTCACGTGGCTGGCGCTGTTGGCCCTGAAGCTGGACAACGCGCCGGTGTGGGGCGTCATTGCCGGCGTGCTCAATCTGGTGCCTTACGTCGGCTCGCTGGTCACGGCGGCGGCTTCGGGGCTGGTCGGTTTTTTGCAGTTTGGCTCGCTCAACATGGCCATGGCAGTAGGCGGCGCCTCGCTGCTCATACACACCTTGATCGGCAATTTGCTAACGCCCTGGCTGACCAGCCGCGCCAGCCGATTGAGCCCGGTGGCCGTGTTTGTCGGGCTGCTGGCCTGGGGCTGGTTATGGGGTATCTGGGGCCTGCTGCTCGGCGTTCCCATTTTGATGATTGTCAAATCGGTTTGCGACCGGGTTGATGATTTAAAGCCGATTGGCGAGTTTTTGGGGTCATGACATCGCCCCCACGTTCGCTCGCTTCGCGTAGCTCTCTGCCCCCCCGAGGGGGCTGTGTGCCGCGGCTCCGAGCCTGCAGTGCAGGCTTGGACGGCACGCAGAAGGACTGCGTCTTGCAGTCCGGAGCCTGCGGCCCGGCAAAGCCGGTTCCGCAGCCCCTGCTTGCGTGAAGAGAGCGAGGCGGCCATCTGGTATTGCTGATAATCACTGGTTTAAATCAACACCTTGAACGGAAAGAATAATGGAACTGCTGACCGATCCGCAAGCGTGGATAGCCTTTGCCACGCTCACCGCGCTGGAACTGGTGCTGGGTATCGACAACATCGTGTTCATTTCGATTTTGGTGGACAAACTGCCGCGTGAGAAGCAGGAGCTGGCGCGGCGCCTGGGCCTGTTCATGGCCATGTTCATGCGAATCGGCTTGCTGCTGGTGCTGTCCTGGATCATTGGCCTGACCGCGCCGATTTTCAGCGTGCTGGGCCAGGACATCTCGGGCCGCGATCTGATTTTGATTGCCGGCGGCCTGTTCCTGATCTGGAAAAGCACTGGGGAAATCCACCAATCCCTTGAAGGCGAAGAGGGCCACAGTTCGAAGGCAGTGCAGGCCACGTTTGCCGCTGTCATTTTGCAGATCATGGTGGTGGACATGGTGTTTTCGCTCGACTCCATCATCACGGCGGTCGGCATGGTTGACAGCCTGCCGGTGATGATCGCGGCGGTTGTCGCCTCGGTCTGCCTGATGATGCTGTTCGCGCCGGCCATTGGCCGTTTCGTTTCTGATCACCCCACCATCAAGATGCTGGCATTGGCTTTCCTTGTGGTGGTAGGCGTGGTGCTGATTGCCGAAGGGTTTGACTACCACGTACCCAAGGGCTTTGTGTACTTTGCGATGGCGTTCTCGCTTGGGGTGGAGCTGCTCAATATCCGGATGCGCAAAAAGGCAGGCAAGCCCGTGAACCTGCGTGAGGCCTATATGGCTGATGATTCTGAGCGGGGCAAGCGGGATTAGATTTTTGCGGGTTGGCTGTAAGCTGGTTTTTGGTGTCGTATTGGCCTGTAGCCCAATGAGTACGGGCGCAAGTAGCTATTGAATAAATAGCGAATTGCTGGTTGGCGTCTGATGGTTTTTTCAGTTCCAGGGCCGGGGGTAGCCCGGCCAGCGGACTAATAAAAGAAAACAGTGCTATCAAATAAATAGCTGCTTCCACCCATATCCATCGGATTAAAGGCCAATTTAACAAGAATAAACCCGCCCTGTACCGTCCCTACCACGTCAAGCACACTGATCCCTCCCCCACCCCTGACCCTCAAAAAACTCCCGAACCGCTCGCGGAAAAATCAGATGCTCCTGCGTCAACACCCTCGCCGCCAGCGTGTCAGCCGAGTCGCCCGGCAGCACCGGCACCACTGCCTGCGCCAGGATGGCGCCATGGTCCAGCTCGGCCGTCACCTGGTGCACGGTCGCCCCGGCAACGCCGCAGCCCGCATCAAGGGCGCGCTGGTGCGTGTTCAGGCCGGTAAAAGCCGGCAGCAGCGACGGGTGGATATTGATCAGCCGGCCAGCGTAGTGCCGCACAAAAGCCGGGCTTAAGATGCGCATGAAACCGGCCAGCACCACCAGTTGCGGCGCGTGCGCGTCAATGCGCGCCATCAGCGCCGCGTCAAAGGCCTCGCGCGAAGCAAAGTCGCGGTGCGACAAGGTGGCGTTGGCAATGCCAAGGCGTTGTGCCAGGGCCAGCCCCGGCGCATCGGCCTGGTTGCTGAAAACAGCGGCGACGCGTGCGCCAAATTTGTCTTGCCAGGCTTCCTTTTGGGCGGCTCTGGCGATGGCGGCCATGTTGGAGCCGCTGCCAGAAATTAAGATCACGATGTTGTTCATTGTTTTAGGATTATCCCCATGAGAGCACTCACCCCCATCGAAGCCCGCGTGCTGGCCACGCTGATGGAAAAAGCCCGCACCGTGCCCGACAGTTACCCGCTGTCGCTCAACGCCTTGCTGCTGGGCTGCAACCAGAAAACCAGCCGCGACCCGGTGACGGACATCACCGAAGCCCAGGCGCAGGCGGCGGTTGACGCGCTGAAGGCGCGCAGCCTGGTGTTTGAGGGTAGCTCCAGCCGCGTGCCGCGCTTTGAGCACAACTTTCAGCGCGGCTTTGGCGTGACCGAGCCGCAGGCGGTGGTGCTGGGCCTTTTGATGCTGCGCGGCCCGCTGACCCCGGGCGAGCTGCGCACCAACAGCGAGCGCTGGTACAAATTTGCCGACATTGCCAGCGTGGAAGATGCGCTGGCGGGCCTGAAGGCGCGCGGCGAGGACAGCGGCACGGCGCTGGTGGCGCAGCTGCCGCGCGCCGCCGGCATGCGCGAGCAGCGCTGGCTTCATCTGCTTTGCGGCGACGGGGCTTTGGCGGGACTGTCGCCCGCCCAGTTCGGCGATGGCGCTAGCAATCCTGAAGCAGAACCGATTTCCCTGGGCCAGGCCGAGCGGCTGGAACAGCGCCTGCAGGCGCTCGAAAGCCAGGTCGGCCAATTGCAGAGTCAGCTCGCGCACCTGCAGCAAGAGCTCGGCTTGTCTCAAGCCTGACAGCGCCGTGCGCCCCATCGTGCTAAAAATACGAAACTGGAGAACTTCACATGGATTTAGCGTTTACCCCTGAAGAGCAGGCCTTTCGCGAAGAGATTCGCGCCTGGGTCCAGGCCAGCCTGCCGGCCGATATTTCGCACAAGGTGCACAACGCCTTGCGCCTGTCGCGTGACGACCTGCAGCGCTGGGCCAAAATACTCGGCGCCAAGGGCTGGCTCGGCCATGGCTGGCCCAAGGAGTTTGGTGGTCCGGGCTGGAACGCGGTGCAAAAACACCTGTTTGAAGAAGAATGCGCGCTGGCCGGCGCGCCGCGCGTGGTGCCGTTTGGCCCGGTGATGGTCGCACCCGTCATCATGGCTTTTGGCAATACCGAGCAGCAACAGCGTTTTCTGCCCGGCATCGCCAGCGGCGACGTCTGGTGGAGCCAGGGCTACAGCGAGCCGGGCGCCGGTTCTGACCTGGCTTCGGTCAAGTGCCGGGCCGAGCGCGTCGGCAACCAGTACATCGTCAACGGGCAGAAAACCTGGACTACGCTGGGCCAGTACGGCGAGTGGATTTTTTGCCTGGTGCGAACCAGCACTGAAGGTAAACCGCAGGCCGGCATTTCCTTTTTGCTGATCGACATGAAATCGCCCGGCGTGACGGTGCGGCCGATCGTGCTGCTGGACGGCGAGGCCGAGGTCAACGAGGTCTGGTTCGACAACGTCGAAGTACCCGCTGAAAATTTGATCGGCGAGGAAAACAAGGGCTGGACCTATGCCAAACACCTGCTTAGCCACGAGCGCACCAACATCGCCGATGTGAACCGCAGCAAGCGCGAACTGGAGCGCTTGAAGCGCATCGCCAAAGCCGAAGGCATGTGGGAAGACAGCCGTTTTTGCGACGAGATCGCCAAACTCGAAGTCGATGTGGTGGCGCTGGAAATGCTGGTGCTGCGCGTGCTGTCGGCCGAGAAATCGGGCAAGAACTCGCTGGACATAGCCGCGCTGCTGAAAATTCGCGGCAGCGAGATCCAGCAGCGCTACGGCGAGCTGATGATGCTGGCCGCCGGCCCGTTCAGCCTGCCCTTTATCGAAGAGGCCATGGAAGCGGGCTGGCAAGGCAATTTTCCTGGGGGCGTGTCGGCCAATGCGCCCTTGGCATCGACTTATTTCAACCTGCGCAAGACGACGATTTACGGCGGCTCCAACGAAGTGCAGCGAAATATCGTCGCTCAGACGGTACTGGGTTAAAAAATTGTTCCGGGATGGCGACGATTTTTCGCTTTGCGAAACAAGACTGCTCCCCCGCACCCCCTCCGTGAGGGGGCTTTCAGCAAGGCTACACAAGGATTAAAAATGGATTTTGATTTCACCGACGACCAGGAACAACTGCGCGACGCCGTGCGCAAGTGGGTCGACAAAGGTTACGACTTTGAACGCCGCCGCGGCATCGCCAGGGCCGGTGGATTTTCCCGTGCGGCCTACGGCCAGTTGGCGGGGCTGGGGCTGTGCGGCCTCTACATCCCCGAAGCGCAGGGCGGGCTCGGCCTGGGGCCGGTCGAAGGCATGGTGGTGATGGAAGAGCTGGGGCGCGGCATCGTGCTGGAGCCCTTCGCTCAGACGCTAATCGCAGGTGCCGTGCTTTCGGGCTATGCGCCAGAGCCGATCCGGTCAGCCTGGCTGCAAAAAATCGCCGCCGGTGACAGCCTGGTGGTGCTGGCCCAGCAGGAGCGCGCAGCCCGCTACCAATTTGAACAATGTGAAGCAAAAGCGGCTCTGGCCCAAGGTTTATGGGGTCTGACTGCTACTAAAAGCATAGTACCCGCAGGCGACTCGGCGGATGCCTTCATCGTACCGGCGATGATGAACGGCGCGCTGGCGCTATTTTTGGTGGAGCGCGCAGCTGCCGGCGTGACCACGCGCGGCTACAGCACACAAGACGGCGGGCGGGCGGCCGATGTGGTGCTGAAAGACGCACCCGCCACGCTGATCACGCTAGACGGTTTGACCGCCCTGAGCCACGCCCTCGACATTGGCATTGCCGCCAGCTGCGCCGAAGCCGTCGGCGTGATGGACAAGACCTTGGCCATCACGGTGGAGTACATGAAAACGCGCAAGCAGTTTGGCGTGGCCATCAGCAGCTTTCAGGCGCTGCGCCACCGCGTGGCCGACATGAAGATGCAGCTGGAACTGGCGCGCTCGATGAGCTACTACGCCTCGCTCAAGCTCAATGCACCGGCCGAAGAACGCAGCCAGTGCCTGTCGCGCGCCAAGTACCAGCTCGGCGCTTCCATGCGGTTTGTCGGCCAGCAGGCGGTGCAGCTGCATGGTGGCATTGCCATGACGGACGAATACATCGTGAGCCACTATTTCAAGAAACTGACGCAGTTGGAGATGACGTTTGGCGACACGCTGCACCATCTGGGCGAGGTGTCCAGGCAGATGCAGGACACGGCGGGCGTGTTTGCCTAGGGTTTTGGGGACATCCAGTGCTCACCGATCTCGCCCGCTGTCGTGGTGGTCTAGTCCGAGCAATAAAAAGGCCGCTCATGACTTTCGGTGCGTCAATCCCCGGCAAATCGGCCGGCGAAAGTTGCCGGCCGATTTTCCGAACAGCAAGGCCTGCTGAAAACCAGTCGGCCTCTTACTTCAGTGGAACGAAGTACCCGACGAAGGTGACGATCAGGGAGGTATGTTGCGTCGCATCTTGCACAAAGAAGCGGGCAGTTGGGGTGCTCCCAGCCTCGAAATAGATCGTCACCGGTGCAGATATAACGCCAGCGGTTGGGTATGCCTTCGGGATGAAAATCGTGTTTGCATTGCCTTCGATGACGAAGGCATCTATCACTGTGCCGATCTGGGAAGAAACATGGGTAATGACCAACCGTTTCCCGACGGGCACCGAATTGAAAGTAATGATGCATTGCGGGGCACAGGTTGATGAATCCGAGATCGACTTCATTTCTTGGTAGGGATTCAAAACTTGTGGCGCAGGATTAACGTTTAACGTACCCGCAACCGCAACCGGAACCGGGCTCGCCGGGCCATTGATAACGATTACCTGATCGGGTGGCTGGGCGGCCAGCGCGCTGGTCCACGGCAGGCAAAGCGTCTGTAACGCGAGCGCCCCGAGCACGGCGCGCACAGCTCTACCGGGGGTTGGAACAAAGTTCATAACAATCTCCTGAAAAGGTGGGGGTTCGGTTTGTCATGCCAAAAGGGGTCAGCTATTTACGGTGACAAGCAAAGGATAGTTGTGGGCGAGAGGCGTTGCCATCCTCCCCAAGGAGGGGATCGTATATGCGCCGTGCGCGAGACCGCAGCGACGGCGTACGAGGCCTTGGAAGGCGGTCAAGACACAGAGCGCCCAACCCTGTTCCTTCGTGACGCGTGCCACTGTGATATCACAAGAAGATGCCGGCCCTTTCGACACATCTTTTTGTTTTGGAAAACCGACAGGCAACTGTCGCAGCGGTTCAACTCAGGATTGAGGTGTCAAGAACCAAGACGGATTTTTTGGACCGTTGCGGGCTTAGCCCCTTCATGAAAGCACCAGCCGCAGCAGCTCTTCGCGCTTGTGGATGCCAAGCTTGCGATAGACCGTCTGGATGTGTTCCTTCAACGTAGTCTGGCCAATGCCGAGCTGCTTGGCAATTTCACACGTTTCAACGCCCCGGGCCAGCAAAAAACACACCTCGCGCTGCTTGTTCGAAAGCGGCATTTCCTTGATTTTTTGCAGTAGCCACACCTCGATCGGAAGCTTTTTTTTCACGATGACGCCGTAGGAAGAAGGCTTGCCGGTGCTTTCGTGCAGCGCGTAGGCCCGAAGCTGAAACTCGCCCCACTTGTTGGCGATGATCCACGCCGGCGGGTCAGCAGGCAAGTTTTCATCGAACGCGCGCCTGATGCGATCAAACAGCGAGCACAGCGCATGCTGCATGTCGTGGATACCAATAGTCGCCTCCCATCCGGGTGCCATGTTGTCAGCCAGCGCGTAAAGACATAAATCCCTGGCATGCGCCGACTGGTATTTCAACTGGCCTTCAAAGTCAAACACCATCAAACCCGCATCGCCCGCTTCGATAAAGGACTCGGGTGTTTTCGCTTCATGCGAGATGGCATGGGCGATATATGGCAGCGTCTGCGCAAGATTGGCTTCGTCCTCGGCACTGAAATCAGCATCGCCCTTACGTCTAAGCAGAAAAATCAGCCCGAGCGGACCATAGCGATCCCGCAGCACTCCATCAAGGGAATGTTCCAGTCCAAGCGATCCAAAAAGCCGCTCATGGCTTTCGGTACTTTCAAACCCGGGTTTAAAGGGCCAGCGAAAGTTGCCGGTCGATTTCCCGAACAGCAGGGCCTGCCGAAAGGACAGGCCGGCGTCATCAAAAAAGCGCAGGTGATGGTGCTTGAAGTAATCCAGCGCCCTGGCATCGGGTTTTTCGAAGTAGCCGTTGACCACATTGCCCAGTCTGTCGGTCCAGGCGAAATGTATCCGGTCCGACATCACGACCTGATGAAGATCAGCCAAAATTTGCGGCATGACGATGGACGATGTCAATCCCAGACAGCAGGTCTGACGAAGCCTCGCCATTTCCCCGGTTTTTTTGAACATTGCGGGCCCTCCCCAAGCGTTGCATTGTGATTGCACGAAAGCAGACGCGTGCTCTGTGTGCCGTCAGCCACCAAGGCCAAATACCGGTCATAAAGTCACCGCCGTATCTTGTCGCACGGCCCTACGATCCCCTCCTTGAGAAGGATAGCAACTTTACTGGTCAGGAACTATCGTTCGCGTGCCTTCTTACATTTGACACGCACTTGAGGAAATTGATATGTACCCCTTATTGCAATCGAGGCGGCTTTCATCTGCGTTTTGCGTTCCGGTAATCGTGCTCGCATGCGCCGTCACCACACCAATGCGGGCCGACGAAAAGCCGAATGCCACCGCGCTGGAACTCATTGTTCCGTTCGGACCTGGCGGTGGCGCGGACCAGTTGGCGCGCGAAAGCGCGAAGCTTCTCATCGGCATTCTGGCCGCGCCCGTGACAGTGACGAACGTTCCCGGCGCCACGGGCAACACCGGCATGGCCAAGCTGATGGCCGCACCGAATGACTGCACCACGATGGCGGTGCTAACCGCCGATACGTTCTCGTTGCTTGCGTACCTGAACCCGGGCTGGAAAATGGCCGATGTCATCCCGCTGGCGATCATGATGAAACAGCCGTCGGCGCTTTTTCTGCCTGCAAATAGCCGCTTCAAAACCTGGGCCGACTTCGAGAAAGAAGCGCGCTTGCGGCCCGACAAGCTGCGCGTGGCGATCACGGGATTCGGCAGTCCTGACTACCTGATGCTGCAGCAGCTGGCCGCCAAAGGCATCCGGCTGGCTCCGGTGCCGCTAGCCAATCCCGAGGAGCGCTACCGTGCGCCCTTTGACGAACAAGCCGATGCGCTGTACGAGCAGCCCGGTGACGTGCAGTCGCTTATCGACGCAAAGCAGCTTCGGCCCATCATCGTGTTCAACGCCACGCGCCTTGCCGGCTTCAAGGATGTGCCGGCATCCAGTGAACTGGGTTTTGGCAATGGGCGCAACCAGTTCCGCGCCATCGTCGTCAGGGCCGGCACCGATCCGGCGAAGGTCAAGTTGATGTCCGAAGCACTCGACAAGGTTGCAGCCATGCCGCAATACAAAAGCTTTCTTGATAAACAAGAAGCGACCAGCAACAGCTATGTTCCGGCAATAAATGCCGCCGCGTTTATGCAGGGCGAGCTCGATGTCATGAAGAAGATTGTCGAAGCGCTGCCGTTTCACGCGCACTACCTCATCCAGGAGGGGGGGTTCGAGCGCTACGTAGAACCCTTTTGAAGCCGAAACGAACGCCGCTTTTCAGTTAAGCAGGCGCGACGACTTGGGAACGTGCGCCATCAAAAACTCCATCTGGTCGGCCAGAATGCGGCGGTTGCGCAAGATGAAGTCTTCCCACAGGCTGGGCACATAAGGCGTGTACAGCAGTGGCATGTTGGCCTGCTCGGGCGTGCGGCTGCTCTTGCGGTGGTTGCAGGCACGGCAGGCGGTAACTACGTTCATCCAGATGTCGACGCCCTGTTGGGCGAACGGGATGATGTGTTCGCGCGTCAGGTCTTCTTCGTGAAAGTCCCGGCCGCAGTAGGCGCACACATTGCGGTCCCGCGCAAACAGTTTGCCGTTGGTAAGCCCCGGTTTCAGGTCAAATGGATTGATGTTGGGCACGCCCTTGGTGCCAATGATGCTGTTGACGTCGATGATGGACTGCGCGCCGGTGATGGCGTTGTAGCCACCATGAAAGGTGGCGACCCGGGCACCAATTTCCCAGCGCACTTCATCGGTCGCGTAATGCAACACGGCTTCTTCCAGGCTGATCCACGATTGCGGCAAGCCCTGGGCTGAGAGTTTCAAGACCTTCAAACGAACCTCCATGCAGATGGAAAGACGGAAAGATGATGTCAAGCGGAGCGTGTATCAATATACAGTGAATTTATGACGAAAACCCTGCACATGACACTTAACCACGCTAAAGCCAGAGGAAACTGCTCAATCCTTCTTGCGCTCCTGCCACTCATGCCGCTCATGCCACGCCTGCCGGGCTGCCCCCAATCGGCCCCTCAGCTATAAAAACGATAATTGTCCTCATGAAAGTTTTCCGCGGCTACCTTCATCCCGAGCTGGCGCAGCATTGCGCCCTGACGATTGGCAACTTCGACGGCGTGCACCGCGGCCACCAGGCCATGCTGGCGCTGCTTAAAAACGAGGCGCAGCACCACGGCGTGCCCAGTTGTGTCATGAGCTTTGAGCCGCATCCACGCGACTATTTCGCCGCGCTCGCCCGCAAACCGGCTTTGGCGCCCGCGCGCATTGCAACGCTGCGCGACAAGCTGACCGAGCTGGTGCGCTGCGGCATTGACCAGTGTGTAGTGCTGCCCTTCAATGCGCGGCTGGCAGCGCTGTCGCCCGAGGCTTTCATTCAGGATGCGTTGGTGCGCGGCCTGGGGGTGCAGTACGTGCTGGTGGGCGATGACTTCCGCTTTGGCGCCAAACGCGCGGGCGACTACGCCATGCTGGATGCGGCCGGCGAACGCCTGGGTTTTGACGTGGCGCGCATGAACAGCTACGAGGTGCATGGCGCGCGCGTATCCAGCTCGGCCGTGCGTGAAGCCCTATCGCAAGGCGATATGGTCCGGGTAGCGAGTCTGCTGGGCCGGCCATACAGCGTCTCGGGCCATGTGGTGCATGGCCGCAAATTGGGCCGTCAACTCGGCTTTAGCACCCTGAACCTGCGTTTTTCCCACTGGAACCCGGCTGCCAGCGGGATTTTTGCGGTGCAGGTTCATGGCCTGGCGGCGCAGCCGCTGCCCGGTGTCGCCAATCTCGGCATCCGGCCTTCGCTGGACCCGGATGACGTCAACGGTGGGCGGGTGCTGCTGGAAACCCACTGCCTGGACTGGCCGCAAAGCCTGGGCGCAGAAGGGGCGTACGGTAAAATCATTCGTGTGGAATTGCTACACAAACTGCACGACGAACTGAAATACGAGGGTCTGGACAGCCTGAAAGCGGGCATTGCCAGGGACTGCGACGATGCGCGGACATTTTTTGCCCAGGCAGCTCTTGCCGATCCGGACTTTGCAGCCGCCTTACCGTTACCGTTAAACACGCAAACCAGCCGCCAGAGCGCGCGCGACCGAATTTAGACGATCTCGTGCCTCGTCCCCAGCCTTTGCCCCTTGGGCGAACGCCTGACCACCGACCCAATCTCCCTGCTGCGCATTCCCAGTGCTGCCCTCAACAAAAACGCCCCCATGTCTGACCAAAAAATCGATTACCGCAGCACCCTGAACTTGCCCGACACCCCCTTTCCGATGCGCGGCGACCTGCCCAAGCGCGAGGCCGGCTGGGTCAAGGATTGGGAAGACCAGGGTATTTATAAAAAGCTGCGTGACGCGCGCAGTGGCGCGGCCAAGTTTGTGCTGCACGACGGCCCGCCGTATGCCAACGGCCAGATCCACATCGGCCACGCCGTCAACAAGGTGCTCAAAGACATGGTCGTGAAGGCACGCCAGCTCAGGGGGCTTGACGCGATATATGTGCCGGGCTGGGACTGCCACGGCTTGCCGATCGAAAACGCCATCGAAAAGTTACACGGACGTAACCTGCCGCGTGATGAGGTTCAGGCCAAAAGCCGCGCCTTTGCCACCGAGCAGATCGCCGGCCAGATGGCCGACTTCAAACGGCTGGGCGTGCTGGGCGAATGGGACAACCCCTACCGCACCATGGATTTCGCAAATGAAGCCGATGAAATCCGCGCGCTCAAACGCATCATGGAACGCGGTTTTGTTTACCGCGGCCTGAAGCCGGTGTACTGGTGTTTTGACTGCGGCTCGTCGCTGGCCGAGTTTGAAATTGAATACGCCGACAAGAAGTCGCAAACGCTCGACGTCGGCTTCAAGTGTGCAGAGCCGGACAAGCTGGCCGCCGTCTTTGGCTTGACGAGCCTGGCCAAAGACGCGTTTGCCGTGATCTGGACCACCACCGCGTGGACCATTCCGGCCAACCAGGCGCTCAACCTCAACCCCGAACTTGACTACGCGCTGGTCGATACCGAACGCGGCATCTTGCTGCTGGCAAGCGTTCTGGTCGAAAAATGCCTTGAGCGCTACCAGCTGACCGGCTCGGTGCTGGCCACCACGCAGGGCAAAAACCTGGCGCTGCTCAATTTCATGCACCCGTTTTACGACGTCAAAGATGACGAGGGCAATTACGGCTACCGACGCCTAAGCCCCGTCTTTCTCGCCGACTACGCCACCGCCGACGACGGCACCGGCATCGTCCATTCTTCGCCTGCCTACGGCGTGGAAGACTTTAACTCCTGCGTCGCCAACGGCATTGCCCTGGATGACATCCTGAACCCGGTGCAGGGCAATGGCCGCTATGTCGATGAGCTG
This sequence comes from Polaromonas sp., assembly GCF_012927455.1. GTDB lineage: Bacteria > Pseudomonadota > Gammaproteobacteria > Burkholderiales > Burkholderiaceae_C > Polaromonas. Next base: position 148,954 of record NZ_JABBPE010000005.1, read on the forward strand.
CCGCTGTTTGGCGGGCTCAACATCTGGAAGGCCGCGCCGCTGGTGATTGAAAAGCTGCGCGAACACGGCCGGCTGTTTGCCACCGAGAACATCGTGCACAGCTACCCACACTGCTGGCGCCACAAGACGCCGGTGATCTACCGCGCAGCGGCGCAATGGTTCATCCGCATGGACGAGGAAACGCCAGGCACCCAAGGCGTCTTCAGCAAGGACAAGGCCAGCAAAACCTTGCGCCAGCTGGCGCTTGCCGCCATCGAGGAAACCCGCTTTTATCCGGAAAACGGCAAGACGCGCCTGCAGGGCATGATTGCCGGCCGGCCCGACTGGTGCATCAGCCGCCAGCGCAACTGGGGCGTGCCGCTGCCCTTTTTCATCCATACCGCGACCGGCGAACTGCACCCGCGCACCATGGACATCATCGATCAGGCAGCCGGCATGGTGCAGGCCGGCGGCATCGAGGCCTGGAGCAAGGCGAGGGCCGAATCCCTGATTGGCGCGGATGCCCCTGACTACATCAAGAGTACCGATATTCTCGACGTTTGGTTTGACTCGGGCACCACGCACGACCATGTGCTGCGCCACAGCCACGCCGCGCAATCGACCTGGCCGGCCGATTTATACCTTGAAGGCCACGACCAGCACCGCGGCTGGTTCCACTCTTCCCTGCTGACAGCCTGCGCGATGTACGACCACGCACCGTACAAGGGCCTGCTGACGCACGGCTTCACGGTGGACGGCAAGGGCCGCAAGATGAGCAAGAGCGAAGGCAATGTGGTGGCGCCGCAAGAGGTCTCGGGTAAGCTGGGCGCAGAAATCATCCGCCTGTGGTGCGCCTCCACCGATTATTCGGGCGACCTGAGCATTGACGACAAGATCCTGGCGCGCGTGGTCGATGCCTACCGCCGCATCCGCAACACGCTGCGCTTCTTGATGGCCAACGTGAGCGATTTCGACCCAACCCAAGATGCCGTGCCGTTGGAAGACCTGCTGGAGATAGACCGCTACGCGCTGTCCAGAGCAGCGCAGTTGCAGGCCGACATTCTGGCGCATTACGAGGTTTATGAATTTCACCCGGTGGTCTCCAAGTTGCAGATTTATTGCAGCGAAGACCTGGGCTCGTTCTACCTTGACATTTTGAAGGACCGGCTTTACACCAGCGCGCCCAAGTCGCTGGCACGGCGCAGCGCACAAACCGCGCTGCACCAGATCACGCACGCCATGCTGCGCTGGATGGCGCCGTTTTTAAGCTTTACCGCCGAAGAGGCATGGAAAATCTTCGGCCAGTCCGAGTCGATCTTTCTGGAAACCTACGCCGAACTCCCGGCGCCGGATGCCATCCTGCTGGCGAAGTGGTCACGCATCCGCGAGATTCGCGACGCCGTCAACAAGGACATCGAAGCCTTGCGCGCCGACGGCAAGGTGGGCTCGTCACTGCAGGCCAACGTGACGCTGACCGTACCAGAGCCAGACTACGCCCTGCTCGCCAGTCTGGGCGACGACCTGAAGTTTGTCTTCATCACATCCGCTATTGATTTGATAGCTGGCAGTGCCCTTCAATCAAGCGCGAGCGCCAGTTCAGACCTTAAATGCGAGCGCTGCTGGCACTACCGCGAGGACGTCGGCATCGACCTTGCGCATCCGACCATCTGCGGGCGCTGCAGCAGCAACCTGCATGGCGCCGGTGAAGTCAGGAGGTTTGCGTAATGAGCAAGACTACTTTCGTCAAATCGTCGGGCGCCATGTTGCCCTGGCTGGGCTTGGCGCTGCTGCTGCTGATTGCCGACCAGTTCACCAAAGTGCTGATCCTGGGCTACTACCGCCTGGGCGATGCCACCTATGTCACCAGCTTCTTCAGTATCGTGCGCGTCCACAATACCGGCGCGGCGTTTTCCTTTCTGGCATCGGCTTCGGGCTGGCAGCGCTGGTTTTTCACGGGCATTGGCATCGTGGCAGCGCTCTTCATCATCTGGATGCTCAAGTCGCATGCCGGGCAAAAGCTGTTCTCGTTTGCCATGGCCTGTATTCTGGGCGGCGCCGTCGGCAACGTGGTTGACCGGACGCTGCACGGCTATGTCGTGGACTTTCTGGACTTTCACTATGGCAACTGGCATTTCCCGGCCTTCAACATAGCCGACAGCGCCATCACCGTAGGCGCAGTCTGTCTGATCCTTGACGAATTGCTGCGGGTGCGCAGGGCAAAGTAAACAGGTTTCCCAAGGTTCTGCCCCCCAGCAGGGACGCTGCGCCTGCATATAGTCAATCGGACACCTATGAAGCATTTGCTGGATTTATTGGCCGCCATTGCGCTGCTGGTCTGGGGCACCCACCTGGTACGCACCGGCATCTTGCGCGTATTCGGGGCCAATCTTCGCCAAATGCTGGCGCGCAGCATAGGCAACCGCTACGCCGCCGCTGTCGCTGGCTTAGGCGTCACCGCGCTGGTGCAGTCCAGCACCGCCACCGCCCTGATTGTTTCCTCGTTTGCCGGGCAAGGCCTGGTTACCCTGCCGCTGGCGCTGGCCGTCATGCTGGGCGCAGACATCGGCACCAGCGTGATGGCCGTGGTGTTCTCGTTTGACCTGTCGTGGCTCTCGCCGCTGTTCATCTTCGTCGGCGTGGTGCTGTTTCTTTCGCAGAAAGACTCCAATACCGGCCGCTGTGGCCGCGTGCTGATTGGCCTGGGTTTGATGCTGCTGGCGTTGCGGCTGGTGACCGTCGCTACCAGCGTGCTGACGCAGGCCCCCGCCGTTCAGGCGCTGCTGGGTTCCCTGAGCAGCGACCTGCTGCTCGAGATCACCGTCGGAGCCTGCCTGGCGGTGCTGTCTTATTCCAGCCTGGCGCTGGTGCTGCTGACGGCCACGCTGGCCGCCTCTGGCGTCGTTCCTATCGATGTGGCGCTGGGTCTGGTGCTGGGCGCCAACCTGGGCAGCGGCCTGCTGGCGGTGCTGACCACGCTGCGCTCCACCGTGGCGGCGCGCCAGGTGCCGCTAGGCAACTTCTTCTTCAAGCTGCTCGGCGTCGCCATGGCCGCACCGTTTATAGGCCTGTGGCTGCGCCATGCGCGGCCTTATCTAGGCGAGCCGGCCGCCGTGGTGGTGCTGTTTCATTTCACCTTCAATGTGCTGGTGGGTCTGGTGTTTATCGGCTGGACGCAGGTGATTGCGCGCTGGGTTGAAAAACTGCTGCCCAAGCCCAACCGCTCCGGCGGCAACGGCCGGCAAAACCACCTGGACCCGTCGGCATTGGCGACGCCGTCGCTGGCCATTTCATGCGCCGCGCGTGAGGCGCTGCACCAGGCCGATGTGGTGGAAACCATGCTGCGTGGCCTGCTGCTCGTCATTCAGAAAGACGATATCAAGCTGGCTGAAGCGCTGCGCGAGATGGACGGCACGGTGGATGAGCTGTATTCGTCCATCAAGTACTACCTGACCAAAATCTCGCGCGAAGCGCTGGCCGAGGAAGAAAGCCGGCGCTGGACCGACATCATCAGCTTCACCATCAACATGGAGCAGGTCGGCGACATCATCGAGCGCGTGCTGATTGACATTGAAGACAAGAAAATCAAGCCGCGCCGGCATTTTTCCGAAGCCGGCATGGCTGAGATCACCGAGTTGCACAACCGGCTGGGCGACAACCTGCGCCTGGGCATGAGCGTGTTTTTAAACGGGAGCGTGCGCGACGCACAAAAATTGCTGGAAGAAAAAGCGCGCTTTCGCGATCTGGAGCACGCCTACGCCGCCGCGCACCTGGGCCGGCTTTACGCCAACACGCTGCAAAGCCAGGAAACCAGCGCGCTGCATATTGACCTGATCAGTGACCTGAAGCGCATCAACTCGCACATCTGTTCGATTGCCTACCCGATTCTGGATTCAGCCGGCGCGCTGGCACCGAACCGGCTGCGCCCCCTGGCGCTGGCCGAAGAGCCCTGAGCCCGCAGACGGTCCTGGCAGCGCCCATCAAAGGCTGCGGATGCCTGCCAAGTGCTATATTTTTTATAGCACTTTGCGCCCGTATTCATTGGGCTAGAAGGCTATTTAATGCCTTTTTACTGAACTCAGGCGATTTTCAGCAAGCCATCCAGAGCCATGCGCGCCAGTGATGACGCCAGCAACGCTTACAGCGTCAATATGGTGCAGCCGGTGGTCTTGCGGGCTTCCAGCGCGCGGTGGGCCTCGGCCACATCTGCCAGGGCAAAGCGCTGGTCGATGCGAATGACGACCTTGCCGCTGGTCACCATCTCAAACAGCTCGTCGGCCATCTGCTGCGTACTTTCGCGCGTGGTGATGTGGCTGAACAGGGTCTGGCGCGTCACGTAGAGTGAGCCTTTGGGTCCGAGGATGCCGGGAGAAAACGGCGCGACCGGCCCGGAAGCGTTGCCAAAACTCGCCATCAGACCGAAGGGGCGCAGGCAGTCGAGCGACCGGTCAAAGGTGTCCTTGCCAACCGAGTCATAAACCACCTTGACGCCTTGGCCACCGGTAATTTCCTTGACGCGGGCGACAAAGTCTTCTTTGGCGTAGTTGATGGCAAAGGCCGCGCCATGCGCCTTGGCCAAGGCGCATTTTTCGTCAGACCCTGCCGTGCCGATCAGCTGCAGGCCCATGGCTTTAGCCCACTGGCAGGCAATCAGGCCAACGCCGCCGGCAGCCGCGTGAAACAGCACGAAGTCGCCCGCTTTCAGGCCGCCCTGCGGCTGCGTGCGGCGCAGCAGGTATTGCGCGGTCAGGCCCTTGAGCATCATGGCCGCGCCGGTTTCAAACGAGATCGCATCGGGCAGCTGGCAGACGCACTTGGCGGGCATCACGCGCAACTCGCAGTAGCTGCCCGGCGGCTGACTGGCGTAAGCGGCGCGATCACCCACCTTGAGGTGCGTCACGCCCTCGCCCACGGCCTCGACAATGCCCGCCGCTTCCATGCCGAGCTGCAGCGGCATGGGCAGCTGATACAGGCCGCTGCGCTGGTAGACATCAATGAAGTTCAGGCCCACGGCCTTGTGGCGGATGCGAATCTCGCCGGGGCCGGGATCGCCCACGCTGACATCAACAAGCTTGAGTTCTTCGGGGCCGCCGTGCTGGTCAATGCGGACGGCTTTGGATGTGGTCGGACTCATGTCTTATCTCCTTGGGTATTTTTTCAAGTTTGGACTCAGGCGGCATCCTGCCACAGATAGCGTTGCCCGGCTCACAACATGACGCTGACGGGCGTGACTGATACCGATGCAAGCCAGCAAAAAAGCGGCTCGCAAGGTTTTTATAAGGGTAAACCTTGATTCCCAAATCGTTCCGTTGAAAGGTACAGTGTTCCTATTGGCGAGACAGTACTAATTTCTGTATTTGCATTTCATTCATCCATGGAGATTTCTGATGATCAAGCTAGCTGTTAAAAAACACCTGCTGGGCGCATGCGTCTTGGCGCTGGCGGCTGCAGCGTCGCCAGCCAGCGCCCAGCCGTTCCCAAACAAACCGGTCAAACTGATCGTGCCCTATCCGGCAGGCGCGCCGGTCGATAACTTTGCCCGGGGTTTGGGCGAGGCGCTCACCGGCCTGTGGGGGCAACCGGTGATCGTTGACAACCGGCCCGGCGCCAATGAAATCATCGCCGCCTCCTTTGTGGCGAAAGCCCCGGCCGATGGCTATACGCTCTTGGTAGGTTCCGACGCGGCGTTCACGCATAACGCGTTTCTTTATTCCAAGATGCCCTACGACGCAGACAAGGATCTGGCCCCAATCACGCGCGCTGTTCACTTCAACATGGTGCTGATCAGCAGGGGGGATCTAAAAACCCCAACGCTCAAGGACTTTGTGGCCCTGATGAAAAAAGAAGGCGGCAAACACAGCTACGGATCGGCCGGCAGCGGCGGCACCACGCACCAGGCCATTGAGAGCCTGAAACAGGAAGCCGGATTTAACATGGTCCATGTGCCCTACAAGGGCATTGCCCCGGCGATACAGGACATGCTGGGCGGCAACATCGACGCCATGGTGGCCGGGGCCTCTGCTGCCATCCCTCATCTGCCCAGTGGCAAGGTCAAGATACTGGCAATCGCCGGGTCCAAGCGTGCCAAGGCCCTGCCCGATGTCCCCACCTTTGCCGAATCCGGCTACCCCAACGTGATGGCCAACCTCTATCTGGCACTCGCCGGCCCGGCCGGAACGCCGCCCGCCATCGCCAACAAAATTACGGCTGACGTACAGAAGGTGTTGAAAAGCAAGGACTTTCTGGATCGCTTCGTCGATCCCTACGGCTATGAGCCCATAGGCGACACGCCACAACAGTTTGAAGCCTTCCTAAAAAAGGACAAAGACGTGTCCGGCAAGCGCATCAGGGCATTGGGGATCAAACTTGATTAGCAGCAGCTTCCGGCAGGCCGTGCGTGCCCGCAACCGGCTGGCGGGCACCTTTGTCAAGACTGCAAGCCATCAAACGGTCGAGGTGCTGGGGACCAGCGGGCTGGACTTCATTGTCATTGACGCTGAACACGCACCCTTTAGCCAAAATGCTCTGGACATCTGCCTGCTCGCGGCCAGAGCCACGCAGTTGCCCGCGCTAGTAAGGATTGCCGACAGCCAGCCGGCCACGATCTTGCAGGCACTGGACATGGGCGCTACCGGATTGCTGGTGCCCCACGCCAAGACGGTTGCCGGCATCCAGGCAGTGCTGGCATGCACTCGCTACCGCGGTGGCAGCAGGGGATTTTCCAATTCATCGCGGGCCGGACAGTACGGCCTGACGCCTATGCTGCCGCTGGTGGACGCCGCCGACCGGGACGTAGCGGTGGTGTTCCAGATCGAAGACCGTGAGGCAGTTGAAGCGATCGAAACCCTGGCCGCCCTGAAGGAAGTCGATGGTTTCCTGATCGGACGCGCCGACCTGGCCGTGTCCTATGGCGTTTTTGACCCGGCGCATCCCGAGGTCTACGCGGCGACGGTTCGGATCTGCCAAGCCTGTGTCGCACTAAAAAGGCCAGTTGGCATGTTCTTGGCGAACCTGAGTGAATTGGACGAATGGATACAAAGGGGCGTCAGCTTTTTTGTCATTGGATCGGACCAGGCGTACCTGCGTGCGGGCGCTAGCGCAACGGCCAGCCAAGTCCGGTCTGCCTGATGAACAAAAACTTTTTTCAATACAGAGAGGAATGGTTATGACCCAGATGTTTGACTGGAACAAGCTACCCCGCGAATTTGTGCGCGAAGGCATTGAACGCTGCGGATTTCGCGGCGAAGACGTGATCATGGTGATGAACTTCGTGCAGCCCCGGATCCAGCTCCGTCCGCATCAGCACGACTTTGAGCAGATCGCCATCTGCGTTCAGGGACGCATGAACTACCACGTCGGCGATCAGGTGTTCGAAATGACGCCTGGCTGCATGGTACGCGTACCGCCGCACACCATGCACTATGTCGAGCCCCTGGGCGACGAGGTGGCGCTCAACCTGGACGTGTTCGCTCCCATCCGCGATGACTACAAGCACCTGGTGGAGTACCAGGCTGCCGAGTTTGCCGACAAAACCTGAGGAGAACCGACTATGACAACAGCAACAGCAACAGCAAGCGCTATCAATCCTGCCGCGTGGCGCGCCACCGATCCCGGTCTGCCGGACCGCCTGCTTGAAGGCGCCATTGACCTGCACTGCCACAGTGGTCCCTCGGTCATGCCGCGTTATTTTGACCACTACGATGCCATGCACGAAGCCTCTTCGGTCGGCATGCGGGCCCTGCTCATCAAGGACCACTACTACTCGGCCACGCCCGTGACCGAAGTGCTCAACAAGCACTTTTCCCACTTGAAAGTGACATTGCTGTCTGGCATACCGTTGAACAACACCACAGGCGGACTCAACCTGTATGCGGTGGAGCACGGTATCAAGTTGGGAGCCAAACTGGTCTGGATGCCAACTTTTTCAGCCAAGAACCACCTCGATCACCACAAGCAGGACGAGCATTTCAAAGACAAATTTCCGCAGACCAAGAAGGTCATGATCGAACCGACGCCGCTGACCGTCACGGACGGGGCCGGCAAGCTGCTGCCCGAGGTTCTGCCTATCCTGGACCTGATTGCGGAAAGCGATATTGTTCTGTCCTCCGGACATTTGCACATCAGCGAAATCTGGCCGCTGTTTGAAGAGGCCAGACGGCGCGGGGTCAAGCGCCTGCTGTGCAACCACCCGACCTATGTGGTGGATGCTTCGCTTGACGATATCCGCCAGATGGTGGGCATGGGCGCCTATATGGAACACTCAATGTGCATGTTCGTTCCCGGCTCCAAGTTCAAGTTCTACGACCCGCCCGAGTTGCAGGCCATGATCACAGCCGGCACGGTAGATCGCACGATCCTCGGCTCTGACCTCGGGCAGATCGGTAACCCGCGACTCGTCGACGGCTTCAGGAACGTCATTGAAACCTGTCTTGATCTGGGCTACAGCGAAGCAGATGTGCGCAAAATGGTGTCTACCAATGCGGCTGATCTGATCGGCCTGAAGTAACTGCAATGATGCGAAAGGGCACTGCCGTGACCGTGGAAAAGGAGAACGCGAATTCGCTCGATTCCGTAGCAGTGATAGCCCAATTGCTCGATGAACTGGCTGCCGCGCCGGCACCCGTGGGAGTTAGTGAAATAGCCCGTGCCTTAAACCAGTCCAAAGCACGGATTCACCGCAATCTGGTCTCGCTCAAGCATTTTGGCCTGATCGACCAGGATGAAGCGACCGACAAATACCGCCTGGGCTGGAAGCTGTTCCAACTGGGCGAACGGGCCGGCGTGCAATCGAACATTCGCGCCATGGCCGCCCCTTATCTCAAGCTCCTGTGTGAAACCACCGGGCAGAGCTCGCTGCTGTCCATTCCACTCAATGGTGAGGCGCTGGTCATTGCTGCAGTGGACAATGACAGCAACGTCAGCATCACCGTCAAGCCCGGCAACCGCCCGCTGCCCCACTGCTCGGCCCAGGGCCGCATCGCCCTGGCCTATGCAACGGACACACAAAGGGAACGGCTGCTGAGTGGGCCTCTGGCAGCCCACACACCGCATTCGCTGCTGGACATCCAGGCCATTAGGCTGCGCCTGCAACGCATCCGCGAGCAACTGATGGAAGACGCGCCCAACGAGGCCCTGACGGGCATCAACGTGTTTGCCGCGCCCATCCTGCGAAGCGCCAAAGACCTGATAGGAATTGTCGCCATCGTCGGCTCCATCCAGAACATTCCGCCCTCACCGGGCGGCACCATGGCTGACATAGTGAGGGGCTGTGCAGCAGCGCTTTCAAAACAGTTTGGATGCGATGCCTATGCAGAGCGCGGCATCGCCATCCCGCCTGAAATACGCCGCCTGATGCCCGGCGGAAAATAGAGAGTTCATGGGGGAGATACCCGATTGAAACGGACACCGGCCATTGAGTTCGGAGCAAGTCCCCGGATACTCCCCGCCATTGGCTTGCGTCGTCCGAAATCCGCAAGGCGGACAGCCCAGGCGCAGCGCTAGGCCTGCTCATCCAAAGCAAAGTGCTGCCTGAAGGCCAAGCAAAACTCAGCAGTCCCGCTGATGCAAACGGTGACGGAGTGGCGCGGCTTGCCGGCTGGACCCAGGTCAACTGAAAACTGGCGCGTGACTTCGTCGTACCGTATCGTCTGCGGCGCCGTGAATTCTTGCATGCCCTGCAAGTCATAGTCCCAGTCCCCGCCTTCTTCGATGGGACCGCGCCGATCCGGAAAGGTCGCGTAGGCCCAGTCCAGCACCTGGGCCACCTCGGCCTGCACGGCGGCCACCTGCTCCGGCCAGGTGGAAGCCATTGCCTCCAGCGTGCCCACACCTTCGGTGTCCTCGCCGTAGTCAAAATGCAGATAGTTCAGCGTCATGAAAGCCGGTTCCGCTCAATACGTCCCCGGATACGCACCGCCATCTGCCAGCACGTTCTGGCCCGTCATGTAGCCGGCCTGCACGCTGCACAAAAAAGCGCAGATGGCACCGAACTCTTCGGACGTGCCAAAGCGCTGGGCTGGAATAGTCTTGCGGCGCGCTTCCGCCAAGGCCTCGACCGACTGACCGGTCTTTTGCGAGCTTGTCTGCAGCATGGTCTTGATGCGGTCGGTGTCAAATACGCCGGGCAGCAGATTGTTGAGGGTAACGCCCTGCGCCGCCAGTTTGCTGCGCGCCACGCCAGCGACAAAACCGGTCAGGCCGCTGCGCGCACCGTTGGACAGGCCCAGGACCTCGATGGGCGCCTTGACCGAGCTCGACGTGATATTGACGATACGGCCAAAACCGCGTGCTGCCATGCCATCGACCGTGGCCTTGATCAGCTCGATCGGCGTCAGCATGTTGGCGTCGACGGCCTTGATCCAGGCGTCGCGGTCCCAGTCGCGGAAATCGCCCGGCGGCGGTCCGCCGGCGTTGGTGACGACTATGTCAAAGTCCTTGCGCACGGCAAAGACGGCGGAACGGCCTTCCACCGTGGTGATGTCTGCTGCAACAAACTGGACGCTGGCGCTTGCTGGGCGGGCGCTATCAGCTATTAATTTGCTAGCAGCGGCTTGCAGGCCAGCGGCGCCGCGCGCGACGATCAGCACATGCACACCCTCGCGCACCAGCGCCTGCGCGCAGCCAAAGCCCAAACCCTTGCTGGCGCCGCAGACCAGCGCCCATTTGCCTTCAATACCAAAGTTCATAGCAACTCCTTCGTTCAGTGATAACAGTCAAAACCAGCATGCTCGGTGGGCGCTTGCGTTTGCCTAACGGCCCGATCGGGTCACCACAAAAATTCCGGCAATCACCAGCACTGTGCCGGCAGCGACCCAGGCGGTGAAAGGTTCGCCCAAAATAACCACGCCCATCAAGATGGTGGAGAGCGGGCCGACCATGCCGGTCTGCGCCGCCAGGCCGGCACCAATGCGCTCTATCGCCATCATCACCATCAGCACCGGAACGGCGGTACACAGCGTCGCGTTCAGCAGCGACAGCCAGATCACCTCGGGCGCAACGACGGCGGCGCTCAGCGGCCTGAGAAGCACGAACTGCAGCAGGCAAAGCAGGCAGGCGACCGTGCTGGCCAGCCCGACCAGCCGCAGCGAACCCAGACGCCTGACCATTTCGCCGCTGTAGACCAGGTAAATCGCATAGCTGACCGCACTCAAAAAGACCAGCAACGTACCCCAGGCGGTCGAAGTCGCCGCTTCGCCATGGCCTTGTTGCGTGATCTCGTGGCCAAACACCAGCACCACGCCGCAGTAGCTGATCGCCATGCCTATCATCTGCCGCGCCTTGACGCGCCGCTGATACAGCAGCAGCCCCAGCAGCAAGACCAGGGTGGGATTAAGGTACAAAATCAGCCGCTCCAGCGAGGCGCTGATGTAGGCCAGCCCGGCGAAGTCCAGAAAGCTGGCCAGGTAGTAGCCGGTAAAGCCCAGCCAGAGCACGCCCAGCCATTCCTTGCGCGTCAGCGGCGCTTTGCCTCTGCTGGCCCACCAGGCCATGACGGCAAAAATCGGCAGCGCAAACAGCATGCGGTACATGATCAGCGTGACGGCATCGACGCCGTGGCGGTAGGCCAGCTTGACGATGATCGCCTTGCCACTGAAAGCGATGGCGCCGAAGGTTGCCAGCAAAAGCCCGGGTGCTATGCTTTTAGTAGCTACATGCGCCCGTTCTGCCTGGGCTGCAAGCAGTTTTTGCTCCGAACTTGGGTTCAAGATAGCGGCTTAAAAACCGACGGCCTGGCCGTCGCGTCGCGCGTCGCTGGCGGCCACATAGCCCTCAACCTGGGGGTCGCCGGCGCGCCAGATGAACTGGCCAGCGCCAAAGTCCTGGTAGGAGTCGTTGATGACGTCGACGCGATGGCCGCGCGCTGCCAGGCCTTGCGCTGTCTGCGGCGTCATCGCTGATTCGACGTTGATCTCCAGGCCGGCATTGAAACGCCAGCGCGGCGCATCGCAGGCGGCTTGCGGGTTCTGGCCGTAGTCGAGCATGCGCACCAGCGTCTGCATATGGCCTTGCGGCTGCATGTTGCCGCCCATCACGCCGTAGCTCATCACGGGCTGGCCGTCTTTGCTGAGGAAGGCCGGGATGATGGTGTGAAACGGGCGTTTGCCCGGCGCCACCTGGTTGGCGCCCGGCTTGAGGCTGAAGCCGTGGCCGCGGTTTTGCAGGCTGATGCCAAATTCGGGCTCGACGCAACCCGAGCCAAAGCCCATATAGTTGCTCTGGATAAAGCTGACCATCATGCCGTTTTCATCGGCCGCCGTGAGGTAAATCGTGCCGCCCTTGACCGGGTTTCCGGCGCCAAAGTCCTGCGCCTTTTTCATGTCTATGAGTTTGGCGCGCGCGGCGAGGTAACTGCTATCGAGCATCTGCGCTGGCGTCACTTCCATGGCCGAAGGCTCGCCGACGTAGTGATAGGTATCGGCAAACGCGAGCTTCATGGCTTCAATCTGCAGGTGTTGCGAATCCACACCATCGACCGGCAGGCCAGCGAGGTCGAACTGATCCAGAATGCCCAGCGCAATCAGCGCCGCAATGCCCTGCCCGTTGGGGGGAATCTCGTGCAGCGTGTAGCCACGGTAGTTCTGTGCGATCGGCCTGACCCATTCGGCCTGATAGTTGGCGAAGTCCCTGGCCGTGATGCTGCCGCCGTTTTGCGCGGAGAATTTCTCAATCGCCTGGGCGATGGCGCCGCCGTAATACGCGCCGCCTTTGCTTTCGGCGATGGCGCGCAGCGCTTTGGCTGCGGCCTTGAACTGAAACAACTCGCCCACCTTCGGCGCCCGGCCCCAGGGCAAAAAGGACGCTGCAAAACCGGGCTGCGATTGCAGTTCGGCCGTAGCCGCCGCCCACTTCTGTTGCACCACGGTGGGCACCAAGTAGCCGCGCTCGGCAATTTCAATGGCCGGCTCCATCAGGTCGGCAAATGGCAACTTGCCAAAGCGCTCGCTCAAAGCAACCCAGCTGGCCACGGCGCCGGGCACGGTGACGGCGTCCATGCCACGTTTGGGCGGCGTAGCGGCATCGGCGCCGTATTTGCGCTTGAAATACTCGGGCGTCCAGCTCTGCGGCGCACCGCCAGAGGCGTTGAGCCCATGCAATTCCTTGCCGTCCCACAAAATGCAGAAGGCATCGCTGCCCAGGCCATTGCTGACGGGCTCGACGATGGTCATCGCAGCGGCGGCGGCGATGGCCGCATCCACCGCGTTGCCGCCCTTGAGCATCATGCGCAGGCCTGCCTGCGCGCCCAGTGGGTGCGAGGTCGACACCACATTGCGGGCAAACAGCGGCAGACGGGTGGAGGTGTAGGGATTGCTGAAGTTGAAGTTCATACAGAATTATCCGGCGTTTAAACAATTTTCGGTGCACTCCCCGGTCAGACGCTTGCACCAGGAAGGATAGGATGGAAATGAAAAAGGCACCAGAAGGTGCCCTTTTCAACAAGGGCTTCAGCCCCACGCATTCATCGTCAGTCTTCGACGAAAGCCTCTTCGCGCTTGGACTTGACTGCGGGCAGCAACACGACCACCAGCATCAGCGCACCGGCCGCGAGCAGCCCGGCCGACAAGGGACGCGTGACAAAGACACTCCAGTCACCACGCGACAGCAGCAGCGCGCGGCGCAGGTTTTCTTCCATCATGGGGCCCAGAATAAAGCCCAGCAGCAAGGGCGCGGGCTCCGCGCCGAGCTTGACAAAGAGGTAGCCGATCACGCCGAACAGACCCACCATCCAGACGTCCCAGGTGTTGTTGTTGGTCGAGTAAACCCCGATCGCGCAGAACAGCACAATCGCCGGAAAAAGGTATCGATAGGGCACGGTCAGCAGCTTGATCCACATGCCGATCAGCGGCAGGTTCAAAATGATCAGCATCGCATTGCCGATCCACATCGAAGCAATCAGACCCCAGAACAGCTCGGGGTTGCTGGTCATGACCTGCGGGCCGGGCTGGATGTTGTGAATGGTCATGGCGCCCACCATCAAGGCCATTACGGCGTTGGGTGGAATGCCCAGGGTCAGCAACGGAATGAAGGAGGTCTGCGCGCCAGCATTGTTGGCAGACTCGGGTGCCGCCACGCCGCGAATGTTGCCTTGGCCGAAAGGTACTTCACCCGGCTTCATCTTCATTTTCTTTTCCAGCGCGTAGGCCGCAAAGGCGGACAACAAGGCACCACCACCGGGCAGAATACCCAGAGCAGAGCCCAGGAAGGTACCGCGCAGCATCGCCGGTATCATGTCCTTGAAGTCTTGTTTGGTCGGAAACAGGCCCGACACTTTGGCCGTGAACACTTCACGCTCGTGCTCGGGCTGCGCCAGGTTGCTTATGATCTCGCCGTAGCCGAACACGCCCATTGCGATCACGACAAAGCCTATGCCGTCGGTCAGTTCGGGAACGTCAAAGCTGAAGCGCGCCACACCCGAATTCACGTCGGTGCCAACCAGACCGAGCAGCAGGCCCAACACGATCATGGCGATGGCTTTAAGCAGCGAACCGGAAGCCAGCACCACCGCACCTATCAGGCCAAGCACCATCAGCGCAAAATATTCAGCAGGACCAAACTTGAAGGCCAGTTCGGTCAATGGGGGCGCAAACGCCGCCAAAATTAGCGTACCTACACAACCTGCAAAGAACGAGCCCAAACCGGCAGCAGCCAGCGCAGGCCCCGCTCGCCCCTTTCGCGCCATCTGGTAGCCGTCAATGCAGGTAACCACCGAGGAAGACTCGCCGGGCAGGTTCACCAAAATGGCGGTGGTGGACCCACCGTACTGCGCGCCGTAATAAATACCGGCCAGCATGATCAGCGCAGACACCGGCGGCAGCGCGTAGGTGGCGGGCAGCAGCATGGCAATGGTGGCCACCGGACCAATGCCGGGCAATACACCAATCAGCGTGCCCAGCAGGCAACCAATAAAGGCGTACAGCAGGTTGATAGGTGTGAACGCCACACCAAAACCCAGCGACAGATGTTCAATCAATTCCATTTTTTTATCTCCTTAGCCGGTGATGAAGGCGGGCCACACCGGAAACTGCAGCTTGAGCAGAACGACAAAAGCCAGGTAGCTGCCGGCGGCCAATATCGTCGCAAGAATGAAGGTGTTTTTGACCTTCCAGCCTGGCTCCGCCACGCTGGCAATAAAGGTCAAGGCGTAAATGGCAACAATCATGCCGAAGGCTGGCAGTTTGATGACAGGCAGGCCGGCCAGAAGGACGCCAAAAATCAGGTTGGCGAGGATGATGAAGATCAGCGGCTTCCAGGCCCACTTGCCGATCTTGTCGCCGCCCTCCACTTCGATGACCAGCGCTTTAAAAGTGATGGCTATTCCCAAAATGGTCATCAAGATGCCCAGCATCAGCGGAAAATAGCCCGGGCCCATGCGCGCTCCCTCACCGACGTTGTAAGTCGTTGCACCCCAAGCGAACGCCACCCCGATTCCCATGAACATGAGACCGGAAAAGAAGTCTTTCTGACTTTTGATTTGCACGGTTCGTCTCTCCTATATTAAAGAATGAATCGGCTGATTGTGCATTTAATACCCGGTGCAGGGCATGTGGCTTTCACCTACGCAGCCCGTTGCAGGCAGCAATGTGTCAGCTCGTGCGGGAATACCCCAAGGCCGGGCCGCCTCAGGACAAAGAGGGCGTGGCTGCCAGTATTTCTTCAACCGTGGTCAGACCTTCGGCCACCTTCAAAGCACCGCCCAGCCGCAGCGGGCGCATGCCGTCGGTAACCGCCTGCCGGCGCAGGGAGTCAATGTTAGGTTCTTTCGAAACCCTTTCCTTGAAGCCCTCGGTCACCGTGAGCAACTCGTACAAGCCCATGCGTCCGCGAAAGCCGGTCATGCGGCAATCGACACAACCGACCGCTTTGTAGGGCCGGTAACCGCCACTGATTTGCCAAGGCTTGACCAGTTCGGCGAGGGCTTCGCGTGAAGCGCTCGCATCGGGCACACGGCAATGGCTGCACAGCGTGCGCACCAACCGCTGCGCCAGCACGCCCAGCAAGGTGGCGTTGATCAAGTAAGGCGGTACACCGAGCTCCATCAGGCGCGACACGGCCGAGGGCGCGTCGTTGGTGTGCAGCGTGCTGAACACCAGGTGGCCCGTCAGCGCTGCCTGCACCGCCATGTCGGCGGTTTGCAAATCACGGATTTCGCCCACCATGATGATGTCCGGGTCCTGCCGCATCAAGGCGCGCAGGCCTTCGGGAAAACCAAAATCCAGATGCGGCTGCACCTGCGTCTGGTTGAAGGCTGGCTCTATCATCTCGATCGGGTCTTCAATCGTGTTGACGTTGACCTCTTCGGTGGCCAGCCGCTTCAGCGTGGAATACAGCGTGGTGGTCTTGCCTGAACCGGTCGGGCCGGTCACCAGCACAATGCCATAGGGGCGCCTGACCAATTGCTCCCAGCGCCCGGCATCGTGCTGCGAAAAGCCCAGCGCATCAAGGTCCTTGACGGTGGTGTCCGGGTCAAAAATCCGCATCACCATTTTTTCGCCAAAGGCGGTGGGCAGCGTCGACAAGCGCATTTCCACTTCGTCACCGCGCGGGTTGCGGGTCTTGATGCGGCCGTCTTGCGGCCGGCGTTTTTCGACCACGTCCATGCGCCCCAACAGCTTGATGCGCGCCGTCATGGCGCCCAGCACGCCCATCGGCATCTGGTAGACCGGGTGCAGCACGCCGTCGATGCGAAAGCGGATCACGCCCTGCTCGCGCCGCGGCTCCAGGTGGATGTCGCTGGCGCGCTGGTCGAAAGCGTATTGCCAGAGCCAGTCGACTACCTGCACCACACCCTGGTCATTGGCGTCAAGCTGCTTGTTGCTCTTGTTCAGTTCAACCAGCTGCTCAAAGCTGGCCGTGCCCGATGCACCGCCCGCCTTCAGCGCCGCCCGGACCGATTTGGCCAGCGCAAAAAACTCGACGGTGTACTTGGCGATGTCCACCGGGTTGGCCACCACCAGGCGCACGCTGCGTCTGGACTGGCGCTCTACCTCCTGCACCCAATCGGTGACAAACGGCTCGGACGTGGCAATCACCACCTCCAGCGGCGTCACCTGCACCGGCAACACCTTGTGGCGCTCTGCGTAGACGGCCGACATGGTGTCGGCCACCTTGCCCACATCTACCTTGAGCGGGTCAATCCGCAGGTAGTTCAGGCCCGCGCGGCCGGCCAGCCACTGGGCAATGGTTTCGATATCCAGTGGCTTGCCATCGGCCACACGCGTCATGCTGACACTGGCCAAGCGAATCAGCGCATGCTGGGCGCTTTGCACCTGCGCGCAACGGGCAATGGTGCGCTGCGCCTCGGCGCGGCTGATGACGCCGTCTTCACTGAGCCATTCGACCAAGGTGCGCCAGTCGAGCGGGCCAGCGTGGGCTTGGCTGGTTTGAGAGGCCCGTGGGGAGGTGGGAGGCAGCACTGCAGTCATGGAAGGCACTTTACCGCAACCATTGCTGCCACAGCCTTGCTACATCCCTAAGTACGTCACGCCACGGGCTTGAAAAGCCGCAACCATTTTTTAGCCGGCAAGTCCCAGCGCGATTCAATAATGCCCGCCTGTTCCAGCAGGTCGGCTCGCTCGGGTCGCGTCGGCTCGCGTTGGGCCATCACCACGGTATTGCCTTCACGCGTAGGGCGAAAAGCCCACACGGATTCAGGGCCGAACGCCTCGGCTAGTTTAGTCAGTGACTGGACATAGCTGGAATCGCGGCCAAACAGGTTGACCGTCATCACGCCGTCTTCGGTCAGCAGGCCGCGGCAATGCGCATAAAAATCAGCGCTGTCGAGCACCGGCGCGGCCGCTTCATGGTCGTACAGGTCAACATGCAACAGGTCCACCGTGCCCTGGTGCGCCGGCTTTTGAATTTCTGCGGCAGCGTCGGCCTCAATGACATGCAGGCGCAGGTCATCGCGCGGCAACTTGAACCAGAGCCGGCAGGCCGTGACCACCTGCGGGTTGATCTCGACCGCAGTGGTTTTCATGCGCAGCTTTTTGTAGCAGAACTTGGTCAGCGCCGCTGAGCCCAGGCCCAGCTGCATGGCATGCTTTTTGGCCACCGTGGTCGCATCGGTGAACAGCAGCCCGACCATCATGCGCTGCACATACTCAAGCTCGAGGTCATAGGGTGCATCGCGCAGCATGGAGCCCTGCACCCACTCGGTGCCCAGGTGCAGAAAGCGCACATCGCCGTAGTCCGAAAAATTGACTTCCGGCAGTTCCAGCGCGGCTTTCGCGGTATCTTTTCTCGACATTAAATCAATCCGTGTTTCTCAAAAACCTCGCGCCAGGCAGCGAGTTTGCGCTCAAAACTCCACGACGCGTTTGCAGGACTGGTGGACGGCAGCTGGTAGACCGACAAACCGATCAGCAGAGTGTGGCGAGAATGCTTGAAGCTCTCGGCGCCATTGTGCGCAATCGCCTGCAACTCGGGGCAAAGCCGCCTGATCGCTGCAAAGTCGTTTACCTGCGGGTTGCGGATTCGGCTGTCCAGGCTGCCTTCGCGCTCGCATGCGGCGTACACGTCCCACAGGCCCAAGCCCCTGGCAAGCAACCATTCGCTACGAATTTTATAGCTATCTGCGCCCGTCCCTATTGGGCTGGAAGGCCAAATGACCTGCAAAATGCGCCAGAAATGGTTCTGCGGGTGACCGTAGTACTGCTGTGCCGCCAGCGACGCCACGCCGGGGAAACTGCCCAGAATCAGCAGGCGCGTGCGGCTGCCCACCAGCGGCGGCAAGCCGGTCAGCACGGCAGCAATGCCTTGAGCTTTGGAAAAGCCTGCAGCGCGTTGGCGCTGGTGGCGGCTGCCAACGCCTCGGGTGAAATGCCGCGCAGCTGCGCCAGCACGCCGGCGATGCGCGGCAACTCACCGGGCTCGTTGCGGCCCTGCGCCTGCCCGTCGGCGCGTTGCCGCGCGGTTTGGTAAAGCCAGTGCGGCGCAATATCCGGCGAGTCGGTTTCCATCACCAGCTTGTCCAGCGGCAGCCCACTTGCGAGGCGTCTGATCTGCAAGGCAGAATCAAACGTGACGCTGCCGCCAAAGCCGAGCTTGAAACCCAGCTTGATGAATTCCATCGCCTGCTGCTCGCTGCCATTGAAGGCATGTCCAGTGCCGCGCCAACCGCCTTCGGGCAACAGTTCGCGCAAGTGTTTAAGCAGCTTGTCGGCCGAGCGCCGCACATGCAGGATCACCGGCAGGCCGTGCTTGCGCGCCAGCTTGAGTTGCTCGCGGTAGAAATACTCCTGGCGCTCACGCAGGGGACTTTGCAGCAGCGCCGGCACAAAATAATCCAGCCCGATCTCGCCGACCGCCACCAGCCGCGGGTCGGACTTTCTGAGGGCCAGTTCGGCATCGAGTGCCTGCAGATCGGCGTCTTGCGCCTCGGCCACGCACAGCGGATGGATGCCCAGCGCATAGCTGTCGGAAAACTGATGCGCCAGCAAGCGCACCGCGTCAAAATTGGCCACCGCCACAGCCGGCAAGACGCAATGCATTACCTGATTGGCGCTGGCGCGGGCGCGAACCTCCGCCACGTCGCCGGAAAATTCCCTGGCATCGAGGTGGCAATGCGTGTCAATCCAGAAGCTCATGTCAACAGGTTAACAGGCGAGCAAAAGCCATTGACACATAAATGAAACAGGGACACGCTATGCTTTTTTGGCGGGAAATGCCCTGCCTACCGGCCCATTTTCTGATGTTCTTGCCTGATCTCCCGAGCCTTCGCCCCCCTCAACCAAGGAAAACCAAAATGAAATTATCTCGCCTGATCATTGGCGCCAGTCTCCTTGCTTCGAGCCTGGCCAGCCCGCTGTGGGCGCAGGAGCAAAAGCTGCGGCTGATCACTTGGGCAGACTATGTGCCAGCCGATGTGGTGGCGCAGTTCAAGAAGGAAACCGGGATTGACGTGGAGCTCACGCTGTCGAACAACGAGGAAATGATCTCCAAGTTGCGTGCCACCGGCGGCGCCGGTTTTGATCTGGCGCAGCCTTCGCAGGACCGCATCACCGGCCCGCAGCAGGAGTTCGGCATTTACAAGCCGATGGACCTCAGCAAGATCAAGACCGAGCTGTTCATTCCCGCCATGCTCGACGCCACCAAAAAGAACACCACGCTGGCCGGCAAGGTCTATGGCCTGCCGCACATCTGGGGCACCGATGGCCTGGTCGTCAACACCCAGCTGGCGAAGATGGGCGACTACCCCGATTTGTGCAAGGCCGACGTCAAAGGCAAGACCGCTGTTCGCCTGAAACGCCCGACCCTGCTGGCCTTTGCGTTTGCCTCCGGCAAGGATCCGTTCGCGCTTTATAACGATCCCAAGGCCTATAGCGCCCTGATGGACGAGGTCGGCAAAACCATGATGGCTTGCAAGGGCAACATCAGGTTTTACTGGGACAACAAGGACCAGCTGCTCAACGGCATGCGGGCAGGCGAAGTGGTGGGCGCCATGATGTGGGACACCGGCGGTTGGAAACTCAATGCAGAAAAGCCCGAGATTCAGTTCATCGCCCCCAAATCGGGCGCGCTTGGCTGGATTGACACCTTTGCGCTGCCCGCCAAGGGCCGCAATGACGCCGCCGCCTACGCCTGGATCAACTTCAATATGCGCCCCGACATCGCGGCCAAGGTGGCGGGTTCGGCCGGTAACTTCACCGCCGCCAAAGGCGCCGACCAGTTGATGGACGCCAAGCTGAAAGCCCAGTTCGCCACCAGCTTTCCGGATGCGGCGCTGAAAAACGTCAAGTGGTATCCGGCCGTTCCCGCCGGCATTGAAGACATAGAAGGCCGCGTGCTCGACCGCATCAAGGCTGCGCAGTAAGCGCCGCTTGCCCGCGACATCCGTGCTGCCCGTAGATCTGCAAGCCGAGCATGTCGGTAAGCACTACGGCGGCCAGGCCGCCGTGAAAGACCTGTCTTTCACAGTCGAACGCGGCAGTTTTTTTTCTATACTCGGCCCCTCGGGCTGCGGCAAAACCACCTTGCTGCGCATGATTGCCGGCTTTTTGGTGCCCGATACCGGCCAGATCCACATCGGCGGCAAGCCCATGAACGGTGTGCCGCCGAACAAGCGGCCGGTCAACATGGTGTTTCAGCACCTGGCGCTGTTTCCCATGATGTCGGTCGGCGAAAACGTCGGTTACGGCTTGGCGCGGCGCGGTTTGCCGCGTGCCGAGATTGCAAAAAAGGTTGGTGCCATGCTGGAGCGTGTGAGCCTGCCCGGCATGCAAGACAAGCGCGTTGACCAGCTGTCGGGCGGACAAAGGCAGCGCGTCGCGATTGCACGCAGCCTGGTGCTGGAGCCTACGCTGCTGCTGCTCGATGAACCGCTGGGGGCGCTGGACCTGAAGCTGCGCGAGCACATGAAGCTGGAGCTCAAGCAGCTGCAGGCGGCCTTTGGCACAACCTTTGTCTATATCACGCACGACCAGTCTGAGGCATTGGTTTTGTCTGACCGCGTCGCGGTGATGAACGCCGGCCGCTTTGAGCAGGTGGGCACGCCGCAGCAGCTTTACTACGAACCGCAAACGCCATTTGTCGCGGGATTTGTGGGCGCCAGCAACCGGCTTTCGGGCCGGGCGACATCATCATCAACAACGGGCGCTGCCGCTGGTGGTCTGGTGGCTTTCACCACAGCCCAGGGGCTGGCCATGCGCGCCCGCGCCATCGGGCCAATTGAGTCGGGCCAGGCGGTGGAAGCGTTTATTCGGCCCGAAGCCGTCAACCTGGCGCGTCAAGCGGCTGAACTGCCAGCGCAGCATCCCACACAGGCGGGCGAAGTGCAAAGCCTGCTGTTTGACGGCGCCAACTCAGCCGTTTTGCTGCGCGAGACGGCAAGCCGCATGGAATTTCGCATCGCGCTGCCGCAAACCGGCCGATTTTCCGATTTGCGCATCGGCGAGGCCGTCGCCTTCAGTTTTGATCCGCAGCAGGCGGTCTGCTTTGCGTCGGCAAGCAGCTAACGTCATGGCTACGACTGCCGTTCCGATCAGGGGAATTGCTTCTGCTGGCCTGCAGGCCAGGCTGATGCTCTTGCTGCTGCTGGCGCCGGCGCTGATCTGGCTACTCGGCCTGATCGTGCTGCCGCATATCGACCTGGCCGTGCTGTCGCTGCGCGAACGCGTCGCCCCGCGTCAATATGCGCCCAGCCTGGCGCAGTACCGCACCTTCATCGAAGAGCCCCTTTACTGGCACACCTTTGTGCGCACCGCCAGCCTGTCGATTCTGGCGACGCTGATCACGCTGCTGCTGGCCTTTCCCATCGCCTGGACCATTGCCAAGCTGGTGCGCGGCCGTATCAAGTCGCTGCTGCTGGTGCTGTGCCTGATTCCTTTCTGGGTCAGCGAAACCGTGCGCACGCTGGGCTGGATGATCTTGCTGCGCGAGTCCGGCGTGCTGCCGGCGCTGCTGGTGCAACTCGGCATCACGACAATGCCGGTGGAACTGCTCTACCGCGATGCGACGATTCTGGTGGGTTTGGTCTACACCTCCATGCTGTTCATGGTGGTGCCGCTGATCAGCGCACTCGAAAGCCTGGACGACGCCTTGATTGAAGCGGCCTACGACCTGGGTGGCGACGGCCCATCCATTTTGCGCCAGATCGTGATTCCGCACGCGGCACCCGGCATTCTGGCGGGCTGCATCGTGGTCTTCATGCTGACACTGGGCAACTACCTCACACCGACCTTGCTTGGCGGAAAAAATTCGCTTTGGTTTACCGAGCAAATCTACAGCCAGTTCATCACCCGCTTCAACTGGGAACAGGGGGCGGCATTCGGCTTTTTGCTGTTGGGGCTGTCAACTGCCATCGTCTGGCTGGGGCTCAAGCTCACCGGCCAAAAATTCGGCGAAGTGATGAACCGGACATGACACACCCCCGTTGCGGACTCACTTCGTGTAGCCGCCTCCCCCCTTGCAGGGAGCGACACCTGCGGCCCGGCAAAGCTGGTTCCGCGATGTCACTTGCATGTCACCGCGCACGCAGGGGAATCATCGAATGATTGCTTCACTGCCGCGTCCGGCCTGGTTGCGGGCCAGCACGCTGGCCTATGCCATTGTCTTCTTCGCTTTTTTGTTCCTGCCGCTGGCAGTAGTGGCGGTGTTTGCGTTCAATGACGCGCCCTACCCGGCCCCGCCCTGGCGCGGTTTTACGCTCGACTGGTTTTTTGGCAGCCTGAAGGGCCGCACCGGCCTGTTTGCCGATGCCCCGCTGCTGGCCAGCCTCTGGACCAGCGTGGTGGTGGCCAGCTGGGTCACGCTACTGGCAGTGCTGGTGGGCACCAGCAACGCTTTTTTAATTGAACGCAGCCGCTTTCCGGGCAAGCAGGCCCTGTCCTTGCTGATGCTGGCGCCGCTGGTGATTCCGGGCGTGATTCTGGGCATCTCGATACTGGCCTTTGCCAGCCGCATGGCGCAATTAGCCGACGACCTTTTGGGGATCGAACTTGATTTTTTGCGCCCCGGCCTACCGCTGGTGGTGCTGGGCCAGTTTTCCTACATCGTGTCGATTGCCACCCTGATCATCACGGCGCGTCTCAAGCGCTTCGACAGCACGCTGGAAGAGGCCGCCTACAACCTGGGCGCCTCGCGCGCTGCGGTATTTGCCACCATCACGCTGCCGGCGCTCAGGCCCGCGCTGGTCGGTGCCGCGGCCATCTCGTTTTTGATGTCTTTCGAAAACTTCAATACCACGCTGATGCTGGTGGGCTCTGATGCGCCGCTCACCGTCATGATGTACGGCCGCATGCGTGAAGGCGCCACCCCGGTGCTCAATGCCGTGAGCCTGTTCTTGATGCTGGCATCAGCCGCCTTGGCGCTGACTTTGCTGCGCCAACCGGTCAAGCGCACGGCGGCTTGAAACGCTCGCCTGATAGCAGATCATCACACCAAAAGAACCGTCTGTTACAGCGTCTTGGCACGTCTTTCCAAATGGCGTGCAGGAATGCAAAAATCGTGATACGGTTGCCCCGTTATCTGAGTGTGTTTTGACCGGCCCACCTCAAGTTTTACGAGGTGAGCCCGGGTTTTTATACTTACTTATCTCACAGGTGTACGGATGCGAAGGCCTGCCCTTTACAGTAGCTCCAACCGTTTCAGCCATGATCGCCGTGGCGGCGATTCACCGGGCACGGCCGACGCCACGGCAGCGCCACAAACCCCCTCTCCAGAATCGACGATCTTGCCCCCGTCGCGCCTTTCCAGCATGCGTCAGCGACTGGCTGGTAACCAGTTGTACCTGCTGTGGTCGGTGGTGGGGTTGCTGGCTTTGTTGCTGGCCATCAGCTTGTCGCTGTCGCTGCGCCCCGCAGCCCGCAAGCTGACGCAAAACGATATCAATGCCGCAGTGCTGAAAACGCTTGAATCCACGATCCTGCCCTCGCCCGCAGCAAAAGCCTACGACATCATCCGCCCTTCAGTCGTGCGCGTGGTGGGCCTGGGCAAAGAGACGGACAAGGAGCGCAAGGAGGATGTTGATCGCAGCGTCGGCACGGGCGTGGTGATTGTCGACAAAGGAGTCATACTGACCAATCTGCATGTGGTGCAGGGCGCCGAAACCATCAAGGTAACGTTTGCGGACGGCCTGGAGTCCATCGCCACGATTACCGGCGTGCAGCCCGAAAACGACCTCGCAGTGCTGCAGGCGCAAAAAATTCCGGACGACATGATTGCCGCCACCATGCGCTCCACCGCCGATCTGGCGCCAGGAGATCTGGTCGCGGCAGTGGGCTATCCCTTTGGCATTGGCCCCTCGGTTTCCAGCGGGGTCATCTCGGGGCTGCACCGCACTTTCCGCTCGCCCGAAGGCAAGCAGCAGATGACCAACCTGATCCAGTTCGACGCCGCCGCAAACCCCGGCAATTCAGGCGGCCCGCTGGTCACTATGGACGGCCAGGTGATTGGCATCGTCACCGCCATTTACAACCCCAACAAGCAACGTACTTTTGTCGGTATCGCCTTTGCGGTGCCGATTGAAAATGCCGCGTCAGCCGCCGGTATCCCCCCGTTCTGAAAGACCCGTATGGAACAGCACCTGCCCGATCAATTCCCGGCCCGGCACGACACCGAGCAGCTAATGGAAAAAATTCTTTACGAAGTCAAACGCGTGGTGGTCGGGCAAGACCGTTTTCTTGAACGCGTCATGGTTGCCATACTGGCGCAGGGCCATCTGCTGGTGGAGGGCGTGCCCGGCTTGGCGAAGACCCTGACGGTAAAGACGCTGGCCTGCACCGTGCGCGGCAATTTCAAGCGCATCCAGTTCACGCCCGACCTGGTGCCGGCAGACCTCGTAGGCACGCGCATCTACAACCAGAAAACTGGCGAGTTCAGCACCTCGCTCGGGCCGGTTTTCGCCAATCTGCTGCTCGCCGACGAGATCAATCGCGCTCCTGCCAAGGTGCAAAGTGCCCTGCTGGAGGTGATGCAGGAACGACAGGTCACGATTGCCGGCGTGACGCACAAGGTGCCGGAGCCCTTCCTTGTCATGGCTACGCAGAACCCGATAGAAACCGAGGGCACCTACCCCTTGCCCGAAGCGCAGGTGGACCGCTTCATGATGAAGGTGTTGGTCGATTACCCGACCGACGAGGAAGAATTCGTTATTGTTCAGCGCGTTACCGGCCCGGCAGTGGCCGTGTCAGCGGTGGCCAGCACCGAACAGCTGTCTGCCTTGCAGGCGGAATGCCGACGCATTTATGTCGACCCTTCGCTGGTGCAATACGCGGTGCGGCTGGTGTCGGCCACGCGCTTCCCGGCCCGGCATGGGCTCAAGGATATGGCACGCTTCATCACCTTCGGCGCCAGTCCACGCGCCACCATCAACCTGACTGAGGGCGCCCGCGCGCTGGCCCTGCTGCGTGGTCGCGGCTACGCCTTGCCCGAAGACATGACAGACCTGGTGCCCGACGTGCTGCGCCACCGGCTGGTGCTGTCTTACGAAGCACTGTCAGAAGGTCTCTCTCCCGACGGCCTGGTCAGCCAGATCATGGCGAAAATTCCGCCACCGGCCAAGCCGCTTGAACATGAAAAACTCGCCGCTTGAAAATATGGCCCCCACGGTTGCCGCTTCGCGTGCTGCCCTGCCCCCCGAAGGGGTTGGCCTTGCTTGGGGCGGCCCGGCGCAGCGTCCTGTAGCCCCCACGCTTCCCGCTTCGCGTGGTTCGCTGCCCCCCAAAGGGGCCGCCCCGCCTGCGGCCCGGCAAAGCCGGTTCCGCGGCCGGTACTTGGACGACCGGGGAATGTGCCATGCCTAAGCTTTCACAGGCTGTACAGCCGCCTGATGCATCAGCCCCCGCCGAAAGCGCGGAGCAGTTACTTCGCCGGCTCGAATGGACTGTGCTGCGCCGCCTCGACGGGCTGCTGCAGGGCGACTACCGTACGCTGCTGCGCGGCACCGGCATGGACCTGGCCGACCTGCGCGAGTACCAGCATAACGACGACGTGCGACACATTGACTGGAACGTGACTGCCCGCCTGCAGCAGCCGCATGTGCGCGTCTTCACCGAAGACCGTGAAATGGGCGCCTGGTTTTTGCTGGACCTCAGCCCCTCCGTCGATTTCGGCTCCGGTGATCAGCGCAAGCGCGATGTCTCCAGCCAATTTGTCGCCGTGCTGGCGCGCATGCTGACGCGCCACGGCAACCGCGTCGGCGCCATGCTCTATGGCGCAGGGGTGGATGCCGTCATTCCTGCGCGCGGCGGTCGCCACCATGTGTTGCACCTGCTGCACACGCTGCAGACGCGACCTGCGGCTGACGGCGATGGCGCCCATGACAAGGCGACTGGCCTGACGCGCCTGCGCGAGCTGCTGGAGTCTGCTGCCAACCTGGTGCGGCGCCGCTCCACGCTGTTTGTGGTGTCTGATTTCATCAGCGAGCCGGGCTGGGAAAAGCCCTTGGGTTTGCTGGCCCAGCGGCACGAAGTCGTGGCCGTGCGTCTGCTCGATCCCATGGAGCTGGAATTGCCCGACCTGGGCCTGATTCCGATTCGCGATGTGGAAACCGGCGAGCAGTTGCTGGTGGACACCCACGATGCAGGCTTTCGCAGGCGCTTCGCGCGCATTGCGGCCCAGCGTGAAGCCGAGTTGCGCCAAGCCTTGGGCCGTGCCGGCGTCGACACGCTGGAGCTTTCAACCGATGATGATCTGGTAGACACCATCATGCGATTTGTAGACATGCGAAAACGCCGCAGCCGCCTATCCGGCGCCCGTGCGGGCGGCAAGCTGCCGGCCCACCTGATGCACGCCTGAGCCGCAGGCGCGACTAGGAGCTCACTATGAACCTGCCATGGCCCAACTTTCTCTGGCCTCAATTTCTCTGGCTGCTGCTGGCCCTCCCGCTGCTGGTCGCCGTTTATGTCTGGCTGTTACGCCGCAAGAAGAAGCTGGCCTTGCGGTACGCCAGCCTGTCCATCGTGCGCGAAGCCATGGGCAAGGGCTCCGGCGTACGCCGGCACATTCCACCGCTGCTGTTTTTGTTGTCGCTGGCAGCCATGCTGATGGCGGCGGCGCGCCCGTTTGCCGTGGTCAGCCTGCCCTCGCAGCGCGAAACCATCATGCTTGCCATGGACGTGTCGGGCAGCATGCGCGCCACCGATGTGCTGCCCAACCGACTGGTGGCGTCGCAAAACGCCGCCAAGGCCTTTTTGGCCGAGCTGCCACGCAGCGTGCGAGTTGGCATCGTCGCATTTGCCGGCACTGCCGCCGTTGTGCAGCAGCCCACGCTGAGCCGTGAAGACCTGATCACGGCGATTGACAAGTTTCAATTGCAACGCGGCACCGCCATCGGCAATGGCATTGTGATGTCGCTGTCCGAACTGTTCCCTGACGCCGGTATAGACATTGCCTCCATGCAGTACGGCCGCGAGCGTCCGCGCGGAACCTCTCTGGACCAAGCTCTGGACCCGGACAAAGAAGCCAAGGAAGCCAAGAAGGAATTCATCCCGGTAGCACCCGGGTCCTACACCTCGGCCGCCATTATTTTGCTGACCGACGGCCAGCGCACCACCGGCGTCGATTCCCTGGATGCGGCCAAGGCGGCGGCTGACCGAGGCGTGCGCGTCTACACCGTCGGCATAGGCACGGTGGATGGGGAAACGATTGGTTTTGAAGGCTGGTCTATGCGCGTCAAACTTGACGAGGAGACGCTCAAAGGCATTGCCAGAGCAACGCAGGCCGAATACTTTTATGCGGGCACCGCGACCGACCTTAAAAAAGTCTATGAAACCCTCAGCTCGCGGCTAGCGGTCGAGAAAAAGGAAACCGAAATATCTGGACTGCTGGCACTGGTGGCGGCGGCTTTGGGACTTTTGTCGGCCGCTTTGTCGCTGCTCTGGTTTAACCGTATTTTGTGAGATTGGATCTGCAGCCTGCAGGTCCTAAAGGTCCGATGGGGGGGCAGGAAGCGTTGTCGAAGACGATCCCACCGCGACGGCAACCCATGCTGCTCGTCGGGCAAGAAGCAGGGCAGGTTTTTAGTCCCGGCGCCCTGCTTCAGGCGAGGCGCAAATTACTGGGCTGGCGGCACCACGACAATGGTGCTAGGACCTGTGCCAGCACGGCCTTTGGCGCCAGAAGCACCCGTAGCGCCGGTGCTGCCTGTATTGCCCGTGTTTCCAGCAGCGCCGCGCGTGCCCGTGGCGCCAGTGTCTCCGGTATTGCCGGTGTTTCCTTGGTTGCCAGTGGCACCGGTTTCGCCGGTGTTGCCTGTATTCCCAGTGTTGCCTTGATTACCGGTAGCGCCGGTGTCGCCTGTGTTTCCCGTATTTCCCGTGTTTCCGCGGTTACCAGTGGCGCCCCTGGCACCGGCGTCTCCGGTGTTTCCCGTGTTGCCTTGGCTGCCCTGAGGGCCCATCGGGCCGGTGCAGGCGCCAAGTCCGAGCAGCGCGATCAGCAAAAGTGAGGGCGTTAAATATTTCATAACATTTCCTTATTGGGTCGTACCCGGCCAAAACGGCCGAACAAATTATTATGACGGCACGCACAGCAGGGTCTGTTCGCTGCCGAGCTTAAAGCGATAAATCCTTACATTTTTCACTTTCGCCAGCATCGCGTGTAACCATGCGAGCTGATTTGATCTGAATAAATTGATGCGGATCAATTTATTTTTTGAAATGCTTGACCCCAGGCAAGTCGATCATGTCGGCCCCGTGTCCTCAGCTCCGGTCAGGCGGGTTATCGGACCACCAGCCTGCCGACCATGCCGGCCTCGAAGTGACCGGGTACCAGACAGGCAAAGCTGTATTCCCCAGGCTTGGTGAAGTGCCAAACTATCTCGCCGCGCTTGCCGGGTTTCACATGCGCCATATAAGCCTCGTCATGTTCCATCTCCGGAAACTTGCGCATCAGTTCTGCATGCTTCTTCAATTCTTCAGCTGTGCCGATAACCATTTCATGCAGCACATTGCCGCCGTTGCGAATGACGAACCTGACGGTTTCGTTGGGCTTGACCGTGAAGCTGGACGGCGTAAAGCGCATCGCGTCGCTCATGCCTATCTTGATCGTGCGCGTGACCTTCCTCGGGTCACCGGCTCGACCAAAGGCAGTCTCTTCAACCGTTGCGGGGTCAAAGGTTTTTTTAGGGGCACGGAAGACGTCGTGGGCCATGGCTGCGCTGGCGACAAAGGCCATCGCAAAAGCTAAGCTGTAAGAGAAGTATTTGATGGTCATACATCAAGCATTCTTGAAATGGCGGTAAGTTTGTGAATTCCAGAGCCTTCGAGCCCGGGAGCTTTCGCACTGGCTGCTGCCAGTGAGCGGCATTCGGGCCGCACACAAAAACGTTTCCAAAGACGCTCACTCATTGTGTTGCGTCGATCCTTAAATGCTTTGGACGCTTTGGACGCTTTCAGTCTTCCACTGCTATTTGTCTCAATTGCTGACCATTTCCACAAGCACCTTTTTTTCACGACAACCAGCGTTGCAGCAAGCTGGGGTCGGGGGGACCGATCACGCGCTGCAACTGGCCGGAGCGCGAGACCAGCACCGTGTAGGGCGTGACGTTGGGCCAGTTCGGATCGACGGCATGGCGGATGGCCGGTTCAAAACCGTCAAACGCAAACACCTGCGTGATGCCCTTGTAGTGGTGCAGGTTCGCCAGCGCGGCGTCGCCCACCACATCCATCAGCACAGCTGCCAGCGTTACTTGGCGGCCCTGGCGCCGGATATGCTGCGCCAGCTGCGCCACCACGGCCGGGCAGCTGGGGCAATAGCTGGTGGTGAACACATAGGCGGCCGGGCGTGGTCCGCTCGCCAGCAACTGCTGCCAAACGCCGGCATCAAAATTCACTACTGTTTTAATAGCGGGTTGCGCCCGTCCTTCCTGGGCTGCAGCCTTATTTGGTATAAAAAAGGCAACGCCGTTCAGGCACCAGGCCGCGCTGGCGGCACTGCCCGCCTGCAGCAACTGACGACGCGACACAGGCCGCATCAAGGCTTCAGGGATGGAGTTCATGGACTTGTACCTCTTGGGAGTTGCGCCATACCGCGACCATGCGGTGACCTTGGCGGGCCAGGCGGGGTTGATCGTTGTCCAACGTGGTGCTGGCAATTTCTTTCAGGGCAAATGTCTGCCCGCCATCGGACGAAAACCAGCCGCGCAGCTGGCTACCCGTGGCGTTTACGCCGCGCCAGACGATGGCCACATTGTCGCCGTCGGCCAGCACGTCGGCATGTTCGGCGCGCATATCGGGTAGGCGCCGCACCGTGTCCAGGCGCGGTATGCCGTCGGCGTTCAGCCGGCCATAACGCACGGCCGCCTGGTCTTGCCCATCAACCTTGCGGATGCCGAACCAGACGGCGTGAAACCCTTTGTCGGGCGCCAGCGCCAGACCGGGGCCGTGGTGCGGGCAGGCGTCAATACGCCAGTCGTCCTGGGTGGCGCGGACCGGCGGGGTCTTGGCGCTATCGGTAGCCAGGCTGGCGAAGGCATGATCGCGGACATTGGGCTCAAACACCTGCCGCCAAAGGGCGCGCAACTGGCCATCGGCCCCTAGCGCCATAGCAATGCGGCAGCATTCGCAGCTGTGGTCGGCCAGCTTGATGTCCGCGCCGAAGGTGGCGCCGCCGTCGCGCGATTCGTTGCGGTAGATGGCAGCGCCCCGGTAGCTGCTTTTATTGCCGGCCTTGCCGCCGGCGTTGACGGACGCTGCGGCGCTTTCGCTCAGCGCCAGCGTCAGGTCACGCTTGTCGACCCAGCTGGTGTGCAGTACGCCCTTGTCATCAAACGCGATGGACTCAAAGCTGTGGGTGATGATTTGCCGGTCGGCATGCACCGTGAACGGCGCAGAAAAGGTTTGGCCACCATCGCTGGAGCGCAGCATGCGGACAAAGCCGGTGTACGGCTTGTCCAGAGGCTGCGTGTAGCTGATGACTACCCAGCCTTTGGGACCGAAAGCCAGCTTGGGAAAGGCTTCTCCATTGGCCGAAACGGCATCGCCCGCGTTGGACACGACGCGCGGCGCGGTCCAGGGGCCGCTTTGCCCGGGCGGCGTGTGCTGCACGAAGAGCTGGTTTTGCGCATTGAGCCCCACCAGCCACAGCGCGCCGTCAGGGGCAAATGCCACCCCGCTGGCAAGCTGCGTGCGGGAGGTGTGCGATTTGGCTATCTTGGGGGCCGACGCGGCGGTGGCCCCACGCTCATGCGCCTCGTGGGCGCGCACCGCAGCGTGTGTCCCGCCCAGCAAAATAATGCCTAAAACGGCTGCAGCCCATATGTAACGCGCGCACGGCACTCTGTTATTCATAGCGTTTTCTCCTTGATTCTTCGGTTCGGCAATGATGCCGATCTTGTGGCAACCGGCCTGCCGGGCCGCTGCCATGGCGGGGTGCCTGCGTCATGTCAAACCTCCTGCGGCTTTGTAAGTCGGGTTGTTCATGCGGCTAGGGTTTCGAATGACTCGAATGATCCGGCACATTCGTCAGCGCACGCGCGGGAACATTGAGTTCAAGGGTCTGGCGCTGCTTATCTTTGCCTTCAACAACCAGCGTTAAGGGAACCGTTTCGCCTTCTTTGACTTGCCGTTTGATATCAATCAGCATGATGTGGTAGCCCCCCGATTTAAGGTCAACCCGCTGGCCTGCGGGCAAGTCGATGCCCGGCACAGCCCGCATGCGCATCACGTCGTTTTCCATCTTCATTTCGTGAATCTCGACCACGTCAGCAAGCGGCGAACGCACTTCAACCAGTCGGGCATCTTGCAATGAGATCACTTGCATAAATGCCCCGGTAGCTTTTTGCGCTGGCACGGTTGCCCGTACCCATGGGTCGCGCACGGTGACTTGCGCGAATGCTGACGAAACAAAAAGACTGAACAACAAAGCTAAAAAATGGGTTTTCATGGTGATTCCTTCAAATTGCATTAAAGAAGCTGGCGCACATCGGCTGCGACTTGCTCGGCGGATTGGCCGTGGTGCACCGCCTGGCGAAAATCGCCTTTGCCGTCAAAGATGAAACTGAACGCGGTGTGGTCCATCGTGTAAGAGCCGCCAGTGGGAACTTTTTCATAGAAAATATTGAATGCCTTTGCAACTTTCTTGGTATGTGCCATATCGGTGCGCAAACCAAGAATGGTGGGATCGAAGGCGGCGGCATAGTTTTTAAGCACCGCAGCGCTGTCCCGCTCCGGGTCGATCGTTACAAAAATTACCTGTAGTCGCTCGGCATCCTTGCCAAGAAGTTTGCGTACCCCGGCCGCTGTTGCCAGCGTGGTCGGACATACCGCCGGACACTGCGTAAAACCGAAGAACAACATCACGGCCTTGCCGCGAAACTCGCCGAACGATCTTTCCTTGCCCTCGGGATCAGTTAAATGAAAGTCGTTGCCGAAGGTGCCAAGATTCTTGACAGACGAGGACGCCTGCGCTTGGGCCTGGCCCCCTGCCAACAGCAATAGCATCCCCGACAACATCAGACCCACTAAAAAGCGGTATTTCATAAAAACTCCTGTGTGCGCTACATGCGGAACGCGTGGTTAAAAGGCTTGTGTCCCAAGGAATTTCTTTACTCAGTTGGCAACCGTGTTGACTGGTTTACAGATTAACCTTCAGTTCCGCCACGTAGCTGCGCTGCGGATAGGGATGAAAGTTCCAGTACTTGTAGTTGTTCAGGTTCTCGATGCCAAAGGCTGCCGTCATGGCCTTGCTGACCTGATAGCGCACGCGCAGGTCGCCGGTGAAATACTTGCTGACGCCCTGATAGGTGAAGCCATTGACATCGGCGTTGTTCAGCGTTCGGTACTGCGTGCCGCTGTAACGCGCAGCGAGCGTGGCCGTCCACTGCGGTTTAAAGCGGTAGCTGGCCAGCGCGGTGGCGCGCCAGCGCGGGATGTTGGGCTGCTGTTTACCCACGGTATCGCCCGGCGTGGCGACGAAGCCGCTGTTCTCCTTGATGATCGAATCGGCGTAAGTGATGCTGCCGCCCAGGTCCAGTCCCTTAAGTCCCACGTCAAAACCGTTGTAGGCCGCCTCCAGACCCTTGGTGGCGATGCGGCCGACGTTTTGCACCCGGCTGATGTTCAAGTTGGCAACCGGATCGAAGGCGGTTTGCGTGTACAGCGCATCGCGTGTGTTTTCGGTGAAGAAGGTCAGGCGCAGCAGTCCGCTGCCAAGGTCTTTTTCGGCCGTCAATTCGGTGGTCCAGGACTTCTCGGGGCGCAGATTGGGGTCGTTGATGAACTGCGAGTTGGCCGTCGCGGTTGCGCCATACAGTTCGCCGACCGTTGGAAAACGAATGGCCCGTCCGGCCGACGCCTTAAGCACGGTATCGTCAGTCCACTGCCAGGACAGCGCGGCCTTGGGCGAAACAAAACTCTCGCTGCGCGAAGAAAAACTCAGCGCGTTGCTGGCGGAAAAATTGGTCAGGCCGTCCGATGCAGTCCAGCGTTCGACCCGCGCACCCAGCACGGTTTTCCAGCGTGGCGCGAAGGCCCAAGCGTCCTGCGCATACAGGCTTTGCAATTGCGCGTCGCCGCGTACATTGCTCGCCAGCGTGCCGGCGCCATCGGCCAGCCAGTTGCCGGCGATGTTGGAAGTGCGGTAGCGTAGTTTGTAGCTGTCCTGCTGCACACCAAAATCGGCGATGTGCGCGCCTTTGAGGCCCTGCGGACGCCAGGTGCCCTTGAGTGCCAGCGTGTACCAGCCGGTGCCGCTGCCGTCGGCAATGGTTCCAGCGCCCCCGACCGCCGCTGCGGGCAGCGGATTGGCGACCCCGTTCTGGCGCTTCAGGTCGCGATCGTAGTCATAAAGGCTGGCTGCCACCTCCCAGTCCCACACGCCTTGCGTATGGCTCTTGACCGACAAGCCATGCATGACATGGCTGAGGTTTTCCCTGGTGAGGGCGAAGTCGCCCCCGTTGAGGGTGAAGGAGCGGCCGTTGATGTTGACAGGGCCGCTGTAAACCGGCTGCCCTGCCGCGTTGCGCAGGTAGGAAACGGAATCGCCCTCGGACTTGTTCTGCCAGTAACCCAGCGTGTAGGCGGCACGCAGCGTGGGCGTGATGTCGTAGGCCAGCTTGATTTTGAGGTGGTCCTGAATCGTGTGGTACTCGGTGCCGGTGCCGAGGATGTACCAAGGCAGGTTGGCGTTGTTGCGTTCCAGCACCGCACCGCTCACCGCCGTACCGGCATTGCCCGCTGCGCCGGTTGACACTACCCGGGTCGGGAAGGTCAGCGGCTGGCCGTGGCTGTCGGTACGGTTGGCGTTAATCCACCACGACCAGCCGCCGTTTTTATTGCCCAGCGAGGCACTGGCCTGCGTCGCGGTAAAGGTGCTGCTGGTGCTGTACAGCTCGAAGGGCTGACTCACGTAGTCGATCTTGCCGTGCGCCTCGAATTTGGTCGGCATGCGCGTCACGTAGTCGACCACGGCGCCAACCGAGTTGCCGGGGTAGGCGGCCGAGAACGGGCCATACATCACGTCGACGCGCTCGATTTCCTCGGGCGTCACCAAGCCCCAGCGCGGCGGAAAACTCAGGCCGCCGACGCCGTTTCCCAGGTAGTTGGAAAGCAAGATGCCGTCGGCATAAACCGCCGAACGCGCGCTGTTGCCGGTGCCCGAGGCGCGGCTGGACAAGATGGCATGGTTGTAGTCGCCGATGTAGCGTTTGCGCACCAACAGGCTGGGCAGGTACTTGAGCGCATCCTCGCTGTCGGTGGCGTTGATGGTCTGCTCGATCTGCTCGCGGGTGATGCCCTCCATCGTGGTGGGAATCTGCGTGGGCAGCGAGGTCGGCTGGCCGCTGTTGACGGTGACCATGCCCAGCGACTTGGTGGGCGAATCGGCAGTAGCGGCCGATACCGCATCGGCTGAAGTCTGCCCGAAAGCAGGCAGGGAAAGCATGACTCCGGCCGCCGTCAGGCTGGCCAGCGTGGCAGCGGCTACGGCATTGAGAGGAAACGAAAAACAGGCACGAATTGATTTCATGAAACTCACCTTTGAACGGAACGGTCATAGACATGCAAGCCATCAGGCCAACATGCAAGCAATCTGGGAAGAGGCGCCAGCCGGGTCCGTGGTGCGGACTGGCGCCTGACATCATGACAATTCAGCGGCTTTCGCAGCTGTGCTTGGCCGGTCAGATGTCAGCACCGAAGGTGGCGGCGCATTTTCGAGACTTGTTGCGGCAAATGGCAGCGCCCAGGAAGCTGACCCTTTTGCTGCCTTTGCCGTCGGCGTTGGCACACGCTAAAGCTGCGCCCATCGACACCGGACTTACAGTCGCCAAAAAGACGTTTGCCAAAGGTGATGCCGTTAAGGTTGAGATCGGATTCGCTGCGTGTTTCGGTGATTTGAAACGCCATGGCTAGCGCCAGGCACAAAGATGTTTTTTGCATGAATGCTCCAACTCTGATGTGTTTGATATCTGACTTTTTCCCCAAGAGACATGCAGGCTCTCGGGTGATGGCTGCCGCCTGCCGATTAGCAGGACAGCTTCCTTGGCTGGGCCAGGAATAAAACCACAGGCTCCCGCATCAGTGCGGACGAGCGTGGCGCCAATAGCGATCAGGAAACAGCGGGGGGAGCGCGTGCCTGGGCAGAGACCCAGACGAAAAGCAGGCGCGGGGCCTGAAATAAAAGTAAAGGAAACTCAGAAAAGCCGCCGGCCTCGTATACCGCGGTCGCAGAAGTCTGTATCAAGGCAAACGAGCCCGCGTGTGTCAGGCAAAACGGGCAGTGTTCAAAATGCGACCCCTTCGGGTCATGAGTCGGAACCCCATGATCCTGGTGATCCTGGTGATCTGCCGCCTTGTGCACTTCACCATGTATCGAACAATCCTCGGCCCAGAACGAAGTGTTACTGCGTGCAGCAGTAACAGCATGGGAGATTGACGGCGCAAGCGACGCAAACAGCATGACAAAACATGCAATCCATGCAGTCAGGCATCTTGTTAGTCGGCGAAGTCCCATGAAATAAATACTAGCCGAAAAAGTGATCAACAATCAGCAGCTTGAGCGGAGGCGAAAATTGAGAATTTTCCTCTTGCCAATGAGAATTATCTTCGTTAGACGATTCAGTCATTCGCGTGTGAAGTGCAACCGGTGTCGCAGAGTTCATGCACGGGGAAAAATCAGGTCCGTGACTGACCGTAGTGATGGCCGCCTTAAATCAATTCTTACTCAAATGGATAGCCAGTGTGGTCATTTACAGCCCTATTGCCGCGACCCACGAACCAAGCACCCGCCGTGCGATGGGCAAAATGGACTGAAGTTTAGGCAGGCCAGCCAAATCGTGAAATGCGGCCAGCGCACAACCCAGAATGAACATCATTGACCCGGCGACGCCAACAGCGCCCGGCCAACTCGGTGCATCAAAGTCAGCCGCAATGCCGGCCGCCATTCCCGCAAGCAGCGCCAGCAACAACGCTGCGGTGCATGATGGATTCCCAATGCGCTGAGGCCCACCACAGCGACGGATGCGGCATAGGCCAGGAAATGCCCCGCAAATGCGCTTTCCGCCTTCAACAAGCGCCCCAGTTGCAGCATCAACTCGAAGGCGCCGTCGCGCGATTGCCGCGTCGAGTTTGCCGACGGGGCTGGCGCGTAGCGCTGCCGCAAAAAGTGGCAGCACAAGCTTGTTACGATGCGCAATCCTTTGGTTGATCGGTTTGTGCCATGTCCCGTCCTGCAAAACTCCTCTCGGGGCTTGTCTTTTTTTCCCTGCTCATCGCCGCGCTGTGGCATTTTCTGGACGACAGCGTTTTTCGCTTCCCGGGCCTGTCAGGCCCCAGCACAACCAGCGTGGTGGGGCCAGACGTACCTACACCCATCAGCGAATACGCAGGAGGCGGATTGAGCCGCATGGCCATTTTGCTGACGGACCGCGATTCGAGTTGGCTCGGCCTGGTGCAGGGCCTGAAATCTTTCGGTATTCCCTTTACCCTCACCGAGGATTACCAGGAGGCCCTGAAACACGGACTGGTAATGGTCTATCCCGTCATTTCAGGCAAGACCATGACGGCGCAGGCGCTGTCAGCGCTGGCCAAATTCACCCGGCAAGGCGGGACGCTGGTGGCCACCCACGTGCTGGGAGGCGGCGTGAACAGCCTGTTCGGGTTCTCGGAAGCCGTTTCGTCCACGGCGCATACCCAGCTACGCTTTGCATCTGACAACGCTTTCATCCAACGGTATTTTGGCAACGCTGATCTGAACATTCCCATCGGCAGCACGCTGCAGCCGCGCGGAACCTACAGTTATTCCAGCCCCACCGGCCGCGTGCTGGCCCGCTATGACGACAACACGCCGGCACTCATAAGCCAGGACGTGGGAAAGGGCCGCGCTTATGCACTTGGACTGGATATCGGCGCCTTCAGCCTGCTGGGCTACAACAACCGGCAAGAAGGTGTGGCCAAAAGCTATGTCAACAGCTTTGAGCCGGGCCTTGACACGCTCTACCTGCTGCTGCGTGACATCTATGCCGAGCGCGAACCTGATGCCGTGCTGCTGGGCACTGTGCCGGACGGCAAACGGCTTTCAATCATTTTGACGCACGACATTGACTACACCCGCTCAGTCAACAACGCCCTGAGCTACGCGCAGTACCAGAAGTCGCAAGGCATCGCGGCTACCTATTTCATACAGACCAAATACATCCGGGACTGGAATGACGATGTCTTTTTCAACACCGAGGGCGCCGCCAAAGTTCGTCAGCTGTCAGAGATGGGCATGGAAGTAGCCAGTCACTCGGTGGCCCACTCAAAAGCGTTCGGCGCGCTGCCACTGGGAAGCGGCAGTGAGGCTTATCCCGCTTATGAGCCCTTCGTCAAGAGCCGGACCGAAACCCGCCACGCGACGGTGCTTGGCGAACTGCGAATCAGCCGCTACCTACTGGAGGCCACCGTGCCCGGCCTGGCTGTGACCAGTTTTCGGCCCGGCCATCTGGAAAATCCCGAAACCCTGCCACAGGCCCTTGAAGCGACCGGCTACCGCTTCAGTTCCTCTGCCACAGCCAACAACGCGCTGACGCATTTGCCGTTTCGACTGAACTACAACCGCCGCTCAGTGGATGAGACCGGCATTTTTGAGTTTCCGATCACCATTGAAGATGAGGGCGCGCCGCTGATGGGCAGCCGACTCCCGCAGGCCCTGCAGATCGCCGAAAAAATACAGCGCTACGGTGGGCTTTACGTGGTGCTGACGCATCCGAATGTTCTTGACCACAAGCTAGCTTTCACGCGCGGTCTGGTGCAAGCAATGAAACCAACGGCATGGTTTGGCACCCTGGCTTCTTTCGGCCA
Organism: Polaromonas sp.; assembly: GCF_012927455.1. Lineage (GTDB taxonomy): Bacteria > Pseudomonadota > Gammaproteobacteria > Burkholderiales > Burkholderiaceae_C > Polaromonas. The sequence continues at coordinate 187,641 of NZ_JABBPE010000005.1, forward strand.
GTGGTGGGCCGCGCGCGATCAGGTCAGCGTTGATGTGGTCACAGTCAACAGCAGCAAGACCCTCACCCTGAAGGCGCCGCAACCCATTGCCGGGCTAACTGTCGAGGTTCCGGCGGGCTGGCGCCTGACAGGCAGCCGCCCCGCCACGGCGGCCCCTGTACAGTCCGGCCGTCAACTGCTACTGCCCAGCTTCAGCGGAAACGTAGAAATACAGTTTTCCCAATAGCCTCCCGGTCAAACTTCATGAAGTACGGACTAGCTGTTTTGGCCCTGCTCTTTGGCCAGCAGGCGCTAGCGGCCTGGCTGCAAATCTGCCCGGCAGGCGATGACGCGGCATCCAGCCGGTATGAGGTCCAGATGCTGCGGCCTGACGGCTCCGAACTGCGCGCCTCCATCAGCGATACGCTGCCCAGCCCCCGATGCGAGAACAAGGTGCTGGAACTGTCCGCCCAGGATGTCGTGGGCTTGCGTCCGATCACGCCAGCGCAGGCGGCGCAGCCGGGTAGCCCGTTTGCGCTGTCGGGGAAAACGCAGGACAGCCGCTTCCTGATCACTGAAATCATCGCTGCCGAAACCAGCAGCGCGCCTGCGCCAGCAACGCTGCCCCTGCCGCTGGGCCACAATTTGCTAAACCAGCTGAACGCCGCCACATTCGGCGCAGAAAACCGGGTGAACGCCAGGCTACAGCAGGGGCGGTTGTCGATGCAATGCAGCCCGGGCGGACAACCGGCGGGCGTGGTGCTGAGCGCGCCCTCCTCTTACTTGCCGCGCGCCCGCAGCCAATTGCAGATTCGGGGCAATGGCAACGGAAGCTTTGAAATAGTTGCGGTCAGTGCTGCGCAGGCCGCACGCGATGCGGGCTCGCATCTGGGCTATTTTGAGGCCCGACCGTCAGACCTTACACAGGCCTATGCGCTGGACAAGGTAGCTGCCCGGTCCGACTGGCGCCACTGGACCATCGCCTGCCCGGCGGGCTCGGCCCAGCTGCAGCTGGACAGCTTGCTGCTTCTCCCGCAGGCCACGACAGTGCCATCGCGCGCCGCATGGGTGTGGCAGGCCGCGCAATGGCAGCAAAAGCCTGAGGCGGTTCTTGCACTGGCTCGAAAGTACGCGCTGGGCACGCTTTACATCACCGTGCCCGTCGCAGCCGGCGCGGTGCACCAGCCCGATCGGCTCGCCGCCTTTATCCGGCGTGCTGGGGCAGCAGGTATTGCGGTGTGGGCCGTGGACGGCGATCCGAATATGGTGCAACTGAAGGAGCGCCCGGCCACGCTGGCGCGTGCCCGCGCCTATTCCCGCTTTAACAGCGCCATGCCGCCCGGCGCTCGCTTGCGCGGCGTGCAGTTCGATGTGGAACCCTATTTGCTGGCGGGTTACGAAATGGCCGCAGCGGCGTGGGACCAGCGTTACGTCGAACTCGTCAAGTCCCTGCACGACAACAGCGACATGGCACTGGAAATGGTCGTGCCCTTCTGGTGGGCCGGCAAGCCAGCCCTGCTTGACAGCATCGCGCCCTGGCTGAGCGGCCTGGTGGTGATGGACTACCGCACCGACCCCGAAGAGATCTATCGCTTTGCCGCAACGTTTCTTGACTGGGGCGATCGACACGGCAAGAGCGTTCGGGTAGCGCTTGAAGCGGGCCCGATTGCGCTTGAGACCCGCTACCGCTACGAACCGGCGGCGGCAGGCGAGTTGTGGCAGGTTCTGCTCGGCAAGCAGTATTTTCTATTGGTGCTCAGGCGGCCGATGGAAAATCCGCACGGTATCGCTTTGCGCGCGCTTGGCACCCACAACATCACGGGAAGCGCCACGAGTTTTTATGGGGATACGGCAAGTCTGCTCAGGCAGCTTCCTGAACTGGAGAGCGTCTTTTCAGCCTGGCCGAGCTTTGCCGGCATGGCGCTTCACGAAATCAAGTAACAGCCCAGACTGCGCTGAACGGGCTGCTCAGGCACGACCGCGCCATCACCCCGCCTCCGACAAGCGCCCCAGCACCAGCCTCAAATGTCGCCGGCAGCGCAGCGCCAGCGTTTCGTCGTGCGTCACCAGCACAAACGCCGTGCCGTGCTCACGCGCCAGTTGCAGCATCAGCTCGAACACGCCGTCGGCCGTCGACCGGTCAAGATTGCCAGTGGGCTCGTCGGCCAGCACGCATGCCGGTTGCGTTACCAGGGCGCGGGCAATCGCGACACGCTGGCGCTCGCCGCCCGAAAGCTCGGAGGGGCGGTGGTGGAGGCGGTCCCCGAGGCCCACATCCGCTAGCATTTTTGCAGCAACCCGCGCAGCTTCCTCCCTAGCCTGCCGCCTGATCCACAGCGGCATGGCGACATTGTCGAGAGCGCTGAACTCGGGCAGCAGATGGTGAAACTGGTAGACGAAGCCGAGGTGCTGGTTGCGCAATTCGCCCTGCTGGGCCGGTGACAGCGTGGACAGGCGCTGCCCCTTGATCTCAACCTGCCCGGCAGTTGGCGCATCCAGCCCGCCCATCAGGTGCAGCAAGGTACTTTTGCCGGAACCCGAGGCGCCGACGATGGCCAGCGTTTCGCCGCGATGCACCTGCAGGTCAACGCCCTGCAGCACGGTTACGTCAAGCCGGCCTTCGGTGAAGCGTTTAGTCAGGCCGCTGGCACGCAGCACGACCTCGCCTCGCTGCTCAAATTTGGCGCCGGGGAGGCCCCCATCCCTGCCTTCCCCCAGCGGGGGAAGGAGCAATTCGGGTGCAGCAAAAGTCAAAGCGGTCTCCTCTTCAAGTTAGTACCGGCGGCAGATCTGGCTTTGCCAGGCCGCAGGCGCAGCGGCCCTTGAGGGCAAACCACACGCAGAGAGGAGCGTAGGGGGCAATCTTCCCCAGCAGGGGCCGCGGAACCGGCTTCGCCGGGCCGCCGGCGCAGCGCCCCCTCGGGGGGCAGCGAACCACACGCAGTGGGGAGCGTGGGGGCATCATTCATAACGCAGGGCCTCTGCCGGATTGACGCGGCTGGCGCGCCAGCTTGGGTAGATGGTTGCCAAAAATGCCAGCACCAGCGAGATGACGGCAATCGGCATGATGTCGGCGTACTGCGGGTCGCTCGGCATGCGGCTGATCAGGTAAATATCCTTGGGCAGAAAGCTGGCGTTGAACAGCCGTTCCAGCGCCGGCACCAGCACGTCGATATTGAGCGCGATGCCCAGGCCCAGCAGCAGGCCCGCTAAGGTGCCAATCACGCCGACCATGGCGCCCTGCACGACAAAAATTCCCATGATGCTTTTCGGGCTGGCGCCCAGCGTGCGCAAGATGGCGATGTCGGCGCGCTTGTCGGTCACCGTCATGACCAGCGTGCTGACCAGGTTGAAGGCGGCCACCGCCACGATCAGCGTGAGGATGATGAACATCATGCGTTTTTCCAACTGGACAGCGTCAAACCAGGTCTTGTTTTGGCGCGTCCAGTCGCGAATCAAGAGGTCGCCGCTCAGGCTGCCCGCCAACTCGCGCGCCACTTCGCGCGCCTTGTTCAGGTCCTTGAGCCTGATGCGGATACCGGTGGGGCCGTCGAGCCGGAAAATCTTGGCAGCGTCGTCCTGGTGCAGCATCAGCAGCGCCGAGTCGTATTCAAAATGGCCGGAATCAAAGGTGCCGACCACCGTCAGCTGCTTCAGGCGCGGCACCACACCGGCCGGCGTGACCTGGCCGCTGGGCGCAATCAGCGTGACGCGGTCGCCCTCGCGCACCCCCAGGGAACGCGCCAGCTCGCCGCCCAGCACCACGCCAAACTCACCGCTGACCAGTTTGGCAAAAGCCGCGCCGGTGCGCTGCCCCGCCAAGTCGGTGACCTGCCCTTCCAGTGCCGGGTCAATGCCCCGCACCATGGCGCCCTTCATGTCTTCACCGCGCGCCAGCAGGGCCTGCGATGCTATGAAAGTTGCAGCGCCCTGAACGTTCTGGTTGGCCTTTATCTCGGCCAGGGTTTTCTGCGGATCGGGCAAGGCAACGCCTTGGGGCGCGAACACCTCGATGTGCGAGATCACGCCCAGCATGCGGTCGCGCACTTCCTTCTGAAAGCCGTTCATCACACTCAGCACAATGATCAGCGCCGCCACCCCCAGCGCAATGCCCAGCATCGACACGCCCGAAATAAAGGAAATAAAGCCGTTGCGCCGGGTGGCGCGGCCGGCGCGGGTGTAGCGCCAGCCCAGAAGCAGCTCGTAAGGAATTTGCATGAGCGCGATTGTGGCATCCCGGACAATAGACCCATGTCAGCCAATTCAGCCACCTCGTCTTCCTCCTCCCGCGCGCATTCCGCCCTGCCACACCTGCTGATTCCATTTGCCGCCTGCAGCGCCCCGGCCTGGCTGCCGACGATGCAGGCCTTGCCGCGCGACAGCACGCGCAACCTAAGCCGTTTGCTGCAGGGCATGAAACCCATCCGCACGGACGAAGGCGACGCGCACACGCTGTCGCCACCGCACGAGCGGGCGCTGGCGCGGGCGCAAGGCCTGCTGGGCGACGCCGGCGTCGATGGGCTGATTCCCTGGGCGGCCAGCGACGCTGCCAAGCACCTACAAGCTGACGGCCAGCTGGCCTGGGCCTGGATCACGCCTTGCCACTGGGCCATGGGCCGCGGGCACGCCACGCTGAGCGACCCGGCCGCGCTGGCGCTGCGCGAAGACGAATCGCGCGCCCTGCTGACGGCCATGCAACCTTATTTTGAATCCGACGGCATCACGCTGCATGACGTCGACGCTCCCGGGCCACAGCGCTGGCTGGCCGAAGGCGAGCTGTTTCGCAGCCTGCCGACGGCCTCGCTGGACCGCGTGCTGGGCCGCAATGTCGATGCCTGGCTGCCCGGCGCAAAAAGCGTGGGGGCAAAAAAGATAACGTTGCTGCAAAACGAAATGCAGATGCTGCTGTACACGCATCCGCTCAACGATGAGCGGGCGGCCCGGCGCGAGTTACCGGTCAATTCGATCTGGATCAGCGGTACCGGCGCCTTGCCGACAGACTACGCACCTGCGGCCAAGGCCAACATCAACGTGACGCGCAGCCTGGCCCAGGCGGTCTTTGCCGACGACTGGGACGCCTACGCGCAGGCCTGGGCCCAGCTCGACGGCGGCGCCGTGGCCCAGCTGCTGGCGCGCCAGCAGGCTGGCGAGGCCGTGCGGCTGACCTTGTGCGGCGAGCGCAGCGCGCAAACCTTTGCATCCAGCCAAGCCGGCCTTTTTGCCCGGATTTCCAGTCTTTTAGCTCCCAAACCCATATGGGACGGGCTGCAACAGCTATAACTATCATAGCAACTACAGAACTGAAAATGACACCATGAAGATACAGGTACGCGACGTGCCGCCGCGCAGCGTTTGGGCGCTGCAGCAGGGCGGTATTCACCCCTTGCTGGCGCAGCTTTACGCGGCGCGCGGCGTTCACTCCATGGACGAACTCGACGACGGGCTGGCCAGGCTGCTGCCGCCCGCCTCGCTGCTAGGCGCAAGCGCCGCCGCCCGGTTGCTGGCCGATGCCATGGCCGCCGGCAAAAGGATCTGCGTGGTCGCCGACTACGACTGCGACGGCGCCACCGCCTGCGCCGTGGCGCTGCGCGGCCTGAAGCTGCTGGGTGCCCAACACGTTAGCTACCTGGTGCCAGACCGGGTGATAGACGGCTATGGCCTGACGGCGCCGATTGCCGAGCGCGTCAAGGCCAGCGGCGCCGATCTGCTGGTCACCGTCGACAACGGCATTGCCAGCCTGGACGGCGTGGCCCGCGCCAAGGCGCTGGGCATGCAGGTGCTGGTGACCGACCACCACCTGCCGGCGCTCAAGGGCGGGCTGGTCGTGCTGCCCGACGCCGACGTGATCGTCAACCCGAACCAGCCCGGTTGCGGCTTCGAAAGCAAGGCGCTGGCCGGCGTTGGCGTGATGTTTTATGTGCTGCTGGCGCTGCGCGCCGAACTGCGCCAGCGCGGGGTTTTTGATGCGAGCCAGCAGCCCAAGCTGGACACGCTGCTGCCGCTGGTGGCTTTGGGCACGGTGGCCGATGTGGTCAAGCTCGACGCCAACAACCGCCGCCTGGTGGCGCAGGGGCTCAGGCGCATACGCGCTGGCGCCCTGCCGGCGGGGCTTGCCAGCCTTTTTACCGCTGCAGGCCGCTTGGCGCCTGTGGCCACGACATTTGACTTTGGCTTTGCACTCGGTCCGCGCATCAACGCGGCGGGGCGACTGGCCGACATGACGCTGGGCATCGAGTGCCTGCTGACCGACGACGCGGCGCGCGCCGACGAACTCGCCAAGTTGCTTGACAGCATCAACCGCGAGCGCCGCGACATCGAGGCCGGCATGCGCGAACAGGCGCAGCTGGCGGCCGACGCGATGATCGACGAGGATGAGGAGCCGCCGCCGGCGATTGCGATTTTTGAGCCGGACTTTCACGAAGGCGTGGTCGGCATCGTCGCCTCGCGCATCAAGGACAAGCTGCACCGCCCGACCTTTGTGTTTGCCGCAAGCCAGGCGCCGGGCAAGGAGCACGAGTTGAAAGGCTCCGGCCGTTCAATCCCCGGCTTTCACCTGCGCGACGCGCTCGATCTGGTCGCCAAGCGCTGTCCCGGCGTGCTGCTGCGCTTTGGCGGCCATGCCATGGCGGCCGGCTGCACCATTGCCGAAGAAAACTTCGAGGCTTTCGAGCAGGCGCTGCAGCAGGTCGCCCACGAGTGGCTGGACGCCGCCACCCTGACGCGCCGCCTCGACACCGACGGCCCGCTGGCGCCGGAGTACCGGCGTGCCGATCTGGTCGATACGCTGCACAAGGAGGTATGGGGCCAGGGCTTCGCCGCACCCACCTTCAGCGAGGAAGTCGAGGTAGTGTCGCAGCGCCTGGTCGGTGAGAAGCACCTGGCGCTCAAGCTCAAGCACCAGGGCCAGCCGGTCGACGGCATCTGGTTTGGCCATACCGAGGCTTTGCCGACGCGCGTCACGCTGGCGTTTCGGCTTGATGCCGATGAGTGGCAGGGTGTGCGGCGGGTGCGCTTTTTGGTGGAAGCGGCCGAAGTCTGATAACAGGTATCAAAAACGACTCTAGCCCAATATCCACGGGCGCTAGCAGCTATTTAATTCATAGCAATCAGCCAACCATCAAGACAAGGACCACCGCATGACCGACCCCTTCGCGCTCTACCCCGCCCTGGCGCACGTCGTTCCCGCGCTGGCCGAGCTGGGGCCGACGGTGGGTCCGCTCAGCGTGCCGGCGGGCAGCGTGCTGTTTGACGAAAACGCACCCTGCCAGGGCTTTCCGCTGCTGCTGGCCGGCGAGATCAAGGTGTCGCGCCATTCCAGCGACGGGCGTTCGCTGGAGCTGTACCGCGTGGTGCCCGGCGAGCTGTGCCTGGTTTCCAGCGCCTGCCTGTTTCGCAGCCAGCCGCTGTCGGCCCACGGCGTGACCACCAAGGCGACCACGCTGCTGATGATTGCGCCGCCGGTGTTCAACCAGTGGCTGGAAACGCCAGCTTTTCGCAATGAGGTGCTGGGCCTGTTCGCCGAACGCATGGCCGACCTGACGGGGCTGATCGATGCGGTGGCCTTTCACCGGCTGGACCAACGCCTGGCCGCCGCACTGCTGGGCCGTGGCCAGCAACTCACCATCACGCACCAGGCGCTGGCCGATGAGCTGGGCACCGTGCGCGAAATCGTCTCGCGGTTGCTGCGCCGCTTTGAGCGCGAAGGCTGGGTGACGCTGTCGCGCGAACGCATTCACATCAGCGACAGCGCCGCGCTGCGCGCCTTGGCCGCCACGCTGCCGGCCTGAACGCGGCGCTGGGTGACTCAGGTCACAGACCCCCCGGCGGAGGCAAGCGTCCAATCGAGTCATCAATCACTTCACCCAAGGAAATAGCCATGAAATCCAATGAAGGCGGCATCGACCGCATGCTGCGCATCGTCCTCGGCCTGGTGCTGATCGGCCTGGCCGCCACCGGCACGGTCGGCCTGTGGGGCTGGATCGGCATCGTGCCGCTGGCCACCGGTCTGATCGGCTGGTGCCCGCTTTACGCCATGCTGGGCTTGAACAGCTGCCCCCTGAAGAGCCGGGCCTGAGGCAGCCCGCGCCCCGGCGCTAGCGCATTTGTCCGAATTTGTCTGACGATGCCTGCGCCGGGCCGCCTACAGCCGGGCGCCAACACGGCGGCAAAGATCAAGATTCAGAAGGCGCTCACTTCGACGCGTCAATCCTTGCCAGAGGGGAAAAGCATGAACTCCATCATTTACATCGTCGGCCTGGTCGTCATTATTGGCGTCATCCTGTCTTACTTCGGCTTTCGCTGAGGCGGCGCGAAGGCTGCCAAGCGCCAGACGCCGGCAGCCAAGTAAAGCCATCGCTGTGCGCTCGCGGGCAAGCGCTGACTTGCTAAAAGCTATCAAATAGATAGCTGTTTGCGCCCGTATTCATTGGGCTAGAGGCTTAAAACACACCCGAAACGGCGTAAAACCGCGCAGAGTGAGCGTTCATTTCATCAACGCATACTCTCCGCCGCGGCCCAATGCCCGCTGGTAAGCCGGCCGTTCACGAATGCGCTTGAGGAAATCCATCAACTTCGGCCGGCTCGCATCCAGCCCACCGCGCGCTGCGGCGGCTTCCAGCACAAAGCTCAGTTGAACGTCTGCGCCGCTGAACGCATCGCCGGCGAACCAGCCGCTTTGGCCGAGTTCGCTTTCGAGGTAGTCCAGGTGCTGCTTGAGTTGCGGCTCGATAAAGCTGCTTTTGACCTTGGCGGAAATCCCCTTGGCAATCGGCTTGACAAAAAACGGCATGGGCGCGCTCTCGATGCGGTCGAACACCAGCTTAAGTAGTAAGGGCGTCATGGCCGAGCCTTCGGCGTAGTGCAACCAGTAGTTGTAGCGCAGCCGCGCCGGCGTGCCGGCAGCAGGGGCAAAGCCGCCAGCGCCGTAGCGCTCTATCAGATAGTCGATGATGGCGCCGGACTCTGCCAAGGTCAGCTCGCCATCGGTGATCACCGGCGACTTGCCCAGCGGGTGCACCGCGCGCAACGAGGCCGGCGCCAGCATGGTTTTGGGGTCGCGCTGGTAGCGTTTAATTTCGTAGTCCAGGCCAAGCTCTTCGAGCAGCCAGACAATGCGTTGCGAGCGCGAGTTGTTGAGGTGGTGAACGGTGATCATGGGCGCTCCGCCAAGGTTAATTCAGCCAGTCTGAAGAGCAATGGTAGGCTATGGCGCTGCCAACGCCTGTCCCGACGCCGCAGCGCGCGGGCCACGGCCGCAGATCAGAAAGCCTAAAATGCCTGGGTGACTTCCAAAACCATACTGAACGCTGACCTGCACTGCCACTCTGTAGTGTCGGACGGCACACTGAGCCCGGAGGCGCTGGCTGAACGCGCCAAAAGTAACGGCGTCGAATTGTGGGCATTGACCGACCACGACGAGATTGGCGGCCAGCGGCGCGCCGCCGCCGCGGCCAAGGCGCACGACCTGCGCTACCTGAGCGGAGTCGAGGTCTCCGTCACCTTTGCCGGCCAGACCGTGCACATCGTCGGCCTGGGCTTTGACGCCGAGGATACCGCGCTGCAACAAGGCCTGCACGACACGCGCGGCGGCCGCCAGCAACGCGCCATGGACATGTCCGAGTCGCTGGCCAAGGCCGGCATTCAGGGCGCTTATGTGGGCGCGCTGAAGTTTGTCGGCAATCCCGAACTGATTTCACGCACCCACTTTGCCCGCTTTCTAGTTGAAGCGGGTGTCTGTCGCGACACCAACGAAGTATTTCGCAAGTATCTGACCGAAGGCAAGCCCGGCTATGTGCCGCACCGCTGGGCCACGCTGCGCGACGCCGTGTACTGGATCACGCAGGCCAGCGGCATCGCGGTGATTGCCCACCCCGGGCGCTATAAATTCACGCCCAATGAAGAGTACGCGCTGTTTACCGAATTCAAGTCGCATGGCGGTCAGGCGGTGGAAGTTGTGACCGGCAGCCACACGCCGCATGAATACCTGAAGTACGCCGAAACAGCCAAGGAGTTCGATCTGGCTGCATCGCGCGGCAGCGACTTTCACAGCCCCGACGAAAGCCACACCGAGCTGGGCACCTTGCCGTTTTTACCGGACACGCTGACCCCGGTATGGGAACTGCTGGCTGACCGCATCCAGTGAGTACAGCAGGTAGTGCCCGCTCGAGCAGCCGGGCCAGTGCGCTTACAGGCATCGCCCTGCTGGTGGCCGCGCTGGCCTGCTTCGCGGTGCTGGACACCACCACCAAATTCGTCTCGCTGAGCGTTCCGCTGCTGATGGCACTGTGGTTTCGCTACGCCTTCCAGGCCATAGCCACCACCGTGACAGTGCTGCCGCGCCGCGGCTGGTCGCTGCTGCGCACGGCGCACCCGAAGTTCCAGTGCCTGCGCGGCGTGCTGCTGCTCGCGAGCAGCGCACTGGCGTTTTTCAGCCTGCGTTACATGCCAGTGGGCGAGTTCACCGCCATCGTCATGATCACCCCGCTGGTCATCACGCTGCTGGCTGCGCTGACGCTGGGCGAGCGCGTTTCGGCGCTGCGCTGGGCACTCGTGACGGGTGGCTTTGCCGGCACGCTGATCATCATCCGCCCCGGCGGCGAGCGCTTTGACTGGAGCATGCTGCTGCCGCTTGGCCTGGTGGTGACAAATGCCTGGTTCCAGATTCTGACCAGCCGGTTGGCCCGCACCGAAGACCCGTTCACCATGCATTTTTATACCGGTTGGGTCGGCATGCTGCTGGCCTCCATCGCCCTGCCTTTTGTCTGGACCGCGCTGGACTCGTGGACGCTGTGGGCCAGCCTGGTCCTGATGGGTTTGATGGCCACCGTGGGGCATTTCATGATGATTCTGGCCTATGCGCGGGCGCCGGTAGCGACGCTCACGCCCTTCCTGTATGCCCAGATCGGCTTTGCCATGATAGGTGGCTGGCTGGCGTTCTCGCATGTGCCCGATGACTGGGCCTTGCTGGGCATTGCGCTGGTCGCGCTGTGCGGCGCGGCCGGCGCCTGGCTTACTGTGCGCGAGAGCCGGATAATGATCGAACCGACGGAATCCTGAAGCGATTTCAGCAACCCAGACCTTCCCGAAACCCTAAAACCTTTGTATGGCCCAGCTTTTTGAGATTCATCCTGACAATCCTCCGGCACGCCTGCTCGGCCAGGCGGTAGAGCTGATACAGCGCGGCGGCATTGCGGCCGTGCCAACGGACTCCAGCTACGCGCTGGTCTGCCAGCTGGACGACAAGGCGGCAGCCGACCGATTGCGGCGCATCCGCGGCGTCGACGACAAGCACCACCTCACGCTGTTGTGCCGCGACCTGAGCGAGCTGGCCAATTACGCGCGCGTCGACAACAAGCAGTACCGCCTGCTCAAAGCGGCCACGCCCGGACCCTACACATTCATCCTTGAGGCCAGCAAGGAAGTGCCGCGCCGCATCAGCCACCCGTCACGCAAGACCATCGGCCTGCGCGTGCCCGATCACAAAGCCTTGCATGCGCTGCTGGAGCTGCATGGCGGCCCGCTGCTGGCCACCACGCTGATTCCGCGCGGTGAAACCGAAGCGCTCAGCGACCCGCAAGAGATTCGCGACCAGCTCGAAAGCGAACTGGCCGCCGTGATTGACGCCGGCGCCTGCCACAAGGAGCCGACCACCGTGATTGACCTGACGCCCATGGCCGATGGCGGTGACCCGATAGTGATACGGCAAGGCCGCGGCAGCCTGGCCGCACTGGGCCTGTAAAGCCGGGACGGACGGCGGACTTACAGCGTCTGAGACAATCCGGGCATGGATATAGCCAACCTGATTCAAACCGTCGCCATTTATGCACTGCCCGTGTTGTTCGCCATCACGATTCACGAGGCCGCGCACGGCTACGCGGCTCGCCATTTTGGCGACAATACTGCTTACGCGATGGGCCGCATCACGCTGAACCCGCTCAAGCACATAGACCCTATCGGCACCATCGCGATGCCGCTGCTGCTGTATTTCGCCACGTCCGGCGCTTTTCTGTTTGGCTACGCCAAGCCGGTGCCGGTCAATTTCGGCGCGCTGCGCAACCCCAAGCGCGACATGATCTGGGTGGCGCTGGCCGGCCCGGCGTCGAACTTTGCCCAGGCCCTGCTCTGGGCCGTGGCACTGCTGGTTTTGGCGGCGCTGGGTACGCAAGAGCCTTTTTTCATCAAAATGGCGCAGGCCGGCATTCTGGTCAATCTGGTGATGTGGGCCTTCAACCTGTTCCCCTTGCCGCCGCTGGACGGTGGCCGCATTCTGGTCGGCCTGCTGCCATGGAAACAAGCGCAGTGGGTGCAGCGCGTTGAACCCTGGGGCTTCTTCGTCGTGATGGCGCTGGTGATCGCCGGCGTGGTCGGCACGCTGTGGCTGCGCCCGCTCATGACGCTAGGCTACGCCGTGATCAATACCCTGATGGCGCCCGTGCTGTCGCTGCTTCGTTAAGCTGCCACGCGCTGCCGTCGCCCGTCCTCGCCCGTCATTTACCCTTTCCAGCCGACATTTCACGTATGAGCCCTCCATCTCCCCAACGTTTTCTGACCGGCATCACTACCACCGGCACGCCGCACCTGGGCAACTTCGTGGGCTCCATCCGCCCCTCGGTGGCAGCCAGCCGCCTGCCCGGCGTGCAAAGCTTTTACTTTTTAGCCGACTACCACGCACTGATCAAATGCGACGATGCGGCGCGCATCCAGCGCTCGACGCTGGAAATCGCGGCCAGCTGGCTGGCAGCCGGGCTGGACCCGGAACGCGTGATGTTTTACCGCCAGTCCGACATCCCTGAAATTCCCGAGCTCACCTGGCTGTTGACCTGCGTCACCGGCAAGGGCCAGTTGAACCGGGCGCATGCCTACAAGGCGGCGGTCGACAAGAACGAAACGGCCGGCCACGACCCCGATGCCGACGTCAGCGCCGGCCTGTTCATGTACCCGGTGCTAATGGGCGCCGACATCCTGATGTTCAAGGCGCACAAAGTGCCGGTCGGGCGTGACCAGATCCAGCACATCGAGATGGCGCGCGACATGGCGCAGCGCTTTAACCACCTCTATGGCGATCATTTCGTGCTGCCCGAGGCGGCGATCGAGGAATCCGTGGCGCTGCTGCCCGGCCTGGATGGCCGCAAGATGAGCAAGAGCTACGACAACACGATTCCCCTGTTCACGCCGCCGGACCAGCTGCGCAAGCTGATTGCCGGCATCGTGACTGACTCGCGCGCGCCCGGCGAAGCTAAGGAGGTCGAAGGCTCGGCGCTGTTCCAGATTTACCAGGCCTTTGCCGACGCCCCCGAGACCGCCGCGCTGCGCCAGGCCTACGCCGACGGCATCGCCTGGGGCGACGCCAAACAGCGGTTGTTCGAGCGCATTGACCAAGAGGTGGCGCCCATGCGCGAGCGTTACCACGCGCTCATCAGCGATCCCGGCGAAATCGAAAGCTTGTTGCAGGCGGGCGCCGAGAAAGCCCGCGCCGTAGCCACGCCTTTCCTGCGCGAGTTGCGTCAGGCCGTCGGACTGCGCAGCCTGAGCACGCTGCCTGCCGTGGCTCAAAAAAGCAAAAGCAGCAAAAGCACGGCACCATCCTTCAAGCAATACCGCGAAAACGATGGCAAGTTTTATTTCAAGCTGCTCGACGCTGATGCCAGGCTGCTGCTGCAAAGCCACGGCTTTGACTCGCCCCGCGAGGCGGCGCTGACCGTTTCCATGCTGCAAAAAGAAGGCGCTGCCGCACTGGCCGGGCTACAAGACAAGCTGGTAGCTGCGCCCGACCGTTTGGCAGTTGAACTGGCTTTGCAATTCTTTTCATCTATGAAAACCTAAACCGCAGTTGTGGCCATCAAGTCAAGCTGTAAAGCTGCGAAGCTGGCCAGACCATTAGACTTATTAGCTGAGACTTGTCGTAAGTCAAATAGAGGAACAATTACTGTTATTCACTATTTTTCTACGTGCTAAAGTTATCTTGTAGCAGTTATGCTTGACAAATTCCAGAAACAATTTGTCAGTACTAATCCCATGAGTATTTTTGTAATAGACGACCATCCCCTGATGCGTGAGGCCGTCGTCATGCTGATACGCCGCCTGAGCAGCAAGGCTGTCGTAACCGAGCTCGACCGACTTGCCGCCGTCATGCCTGCAGTGCAGGAGCATGGTGTGCCTGAGCTGATCTGTTTGGACCTGAAACTGCCCGACACCAACGGCGTGTCGGGAGTTCGGGAACTCAAGCAACATTTTCCCGATGTTCCACTCGTGGTCCTCTCGGCCTCATCTGCGCAGGACTATGAAGACCTGTCCATCGAAGCAGGGGCCGATGCCTACATCCAGAAGTCGGCAGGCGCCACCGAGATATCCAACATGCTGCGCGTGTTCCTGAGCGAAGATCTCCAGCTGGAGTCTCTGGCGCCCACTGAAAAACTGTCCAAACGCCAGAAACAACTGTTGGTGATGCTAGACCGGGGCATGAGCAACCGGGATATCGCCGAAGAACTGCAAATCAGCGAGCACACCGTCAAAGTGCATCTGTGGCGGCTATTCCGGCGTCTCAACGTCAAAAGCCGTTCACAGGCAAGCCACCTCGCCCGCACCCAGGGCCTCCTGTAGGCACGCAAGCTTCGTCCGGCCACACAGTTTTGCTCACAGGATGCTTTGCCGCGCAACGAAGCAGAGATGAACTGATAACAACCGGGAAAGACCATGTCAATCAAATCCGATACAGCTTTCAAGCCCCAGTTGCTGTCGATGTTGCAGCCCGGCACCGGCTTTATCAGGCCCTACTTCTATTCGCCGAACCCGGTTGAGATCACTTCGTACGCACTGGAGGTGATGACGGATCTACAGTTTGTGCCTGCCGCGACCACTCACGCCGAGGTCAGTGTCGCAACCGCTTCGCAGAAGATGATTGCGCGGGGCGTGCGACAGCTTCTTGTTGTGGACAGTGAAGACGATGTCACCGGCTTGATCACGGCGCGCGATCTGGCCGGTCGCCGGGTAGAAGAGGCCTTGCACGCGACTGGCGGCAGCCTGGAGCAACTGAAAGTCCGCGACGTCATGACCAGTGAGGTGGAGGTCATTGCGCTGGAAGCGGTTCTTCACGCGCGCGTTGGCGACATTATCGAAACACTCAAGCATTCCGGCCGGCAGCATGCACTGGTGCTCGACGCGGCGCCGTTCACCGGCAAGCCAATGATCCGCGGTCTTTTCTCTGCCTCGCAGATTGCAAGGCAGTTGGGAATCATTTCCGAACAGAACGATTTGTCGCAGACCTTCACACAAATTGATCAGACCATCAGCGAGCGGCAAGGCAAATCAGCGCCGGCTCCCACGGTTTGACGGCCATAGCCCTGCGTTCATGAGATAAAGGGCGACGTAGTGCCTGCCAGATCAGCGCCGGAAGACGGGATTGTCACTGGCGCATTAGTGCGGCAAGCGACGGCCCAACATTCGCTTCAATGATCCGCCAATGCGCTGCAGCAGGCTGCCTCCCGCCACTGCAGCAACGCTGGTTGCGGACCACTGAATGGTGTTGAGCATGTCCTGCCGCACCTCTGCAGACACGCTCTCGACCGCGTGCCGCTTTGCCGCATCGGGGCTGGCGCGGAGTTGTCTGCGTTTCAGCGCAGCCGCCATCAAGGCCTGTTTCAGCGTCACCATCTTCACCGGCTTCGGGATGAAGCGGAAAATCTGGCCCTCGTTGATCAGCGTGATCACATCCACTGCATCCGCTGTGGCGGTATAAACCACCGTGACGATTTCAGGGTGCTCGTGCTTGAGCACCTTGAGCATCGTCGTGGTGTCCAGATTGGACACCCGAGTATCCGACACGATGATGCCAACATTCTGCTCGTCGAAGATGGCAACGGCCTCGGCCAGCGAAGTGGCATGGGCGACCTTGACCCCGCTTCCGAGCGCCAGCGCAATCAGTTGCCCCATCATCGGGTCGTCGTCAATCAGCAGTATGGTTTCCTCGCGGATATCGAGCTCGCTGTCGTCGTCGCCGCCCGGCAACGATTCGGCCAGCTGGCTTTTTGCAATGCTGGCTGCATCGGCGATGATCTTAGGCAGTTCCTTGATGTTCCACGGCTTGTTGACAAAACGAAATACCTCGCCGTCGTTGACTGAGCGCAGGATCGCCGGCAGGTCCGAATAGCCGGTGAGCAGGATGCGCATCGCGCGCGGAGAGATCCTGCGCGCCTCGTGCAGAAACTCGGAACCCATCATGCCGGGCATGCGCTGATCGCTGACGATCACGTCGAAGTCGTTCGTCTCTAGCAAGGCCAGCGCCTCATTGCCGCTGGCCGCTGTCTTGACGTCGAATTGTTTTTTCAGCAGCCACTGGAGCGAACGCAAGATGCTCGGCTCATCATCGACGCAGAGCACCTGCCCGAGTTTTTCTGGAGTGCGGACTGCTTCCATCATGCGTAGGCCCCTGACGTTTCAATGGCTTGCGTGGCGGCGTCCAGCGTGACCGGCAGAAACACGGTAAAAGTCGAGCCCTTGCCGAATTCGGTCGCGACCTTGATTTCACCGCCGTGCTCCTGCACGATGCTGAGCGCAATGGCCAGCCCCAGCCCGGTACCCTCGGAGGCCGCCTTGGTGGTGTAGTAGTTGTCGAAAATGTGCGGTAGCACCTCGGGCGCAATACCCGATCCGTTGTCGCTCACATCCACCCGAATGCGATCGTTCTCGACACAGCTGAACACCGTCACGGTGCCGTGATCCGCAACAATCGACTGGGACGCGTTATTGATCAGATTGAGGAACACCTGGTTGAGCTGCGACGCATTGCACTCTATTTTTGGCAGCGTACCGAAGGCCTCGACCAACTCGATATGGGTCGGAATCACGCTGCGGGCGATGTAGATCACGTTGTGCAAGCCCTTGTTGATGTCAAACTCGGCGGTTTTGCTGCGGTCCAGGCGCGTGAAGTCGCGCAGGTTCTCGACCATCTCGCGCATCTGGCTGATGCCCAGCAGCGTGTCGCCCAGCATCTCCAGCGGCATCGACACATCCAGATCATCTTCGTCAATTGCCGTGATCTGGGCCCGCACCTTGGTGACGTTGAGTTTGACGCAGTCTGCATCGGTGCTTTTGACCAGTTGGGTCAACTTGCCGGCAACCTTCAGTGGCAGGCTGAAGTTGTTTAGCACGTCAATCACCATACTGACATTGTTGTGCGAGAACGCGAGCGGCGTGTTGAGCTGGTGCGCCACACCCGCGACCATCTGGCCGAGCGATGCCATTTTTTCGGACTGCGCGAGTTGTTGCTGCACATGCTCGCGCTCGCTTCCCTGCTGCACCAGAATGCGGTCGGCGCGGCGCACAATCGCGTACAGCGCAGCAAACAAAATGGCAAGCAAACCGATCACGATCAGCAGCGTGGTCCGGCTCGAGGCCTCGACCCTCGACTGGTTCGTGATGGCGACCGCCTCGACGTCGGACTGGTAATCGTCGGACGCTTTGCGAATCTGTACCGAGGTGGCCTTGATCTGATCAAGGAACGGGGTCACATCCGAGTAGACCTCGAACACACCAACGATTTTGCTGGTGCCGGGCTCCAGCACCGGCAAGTAGCTGCCGATCAAATCGCGGTTTTCAACAACGCCTTCAAAGGCACTGAATTTGCCGCGAAATGTCAATTCGCTGGACGGCTTGCCGTCGAGCGCCGCGGACTTCCAGCCGGCATTGGTGATCTTGTCCTCGCCCATCTGGGCGTGCTCTGACGAGTACACCGTGATGCCGCGCAAATCGAACACCTTGATCTTGAACACGGACGTCTTCTTCATCGCATCAAAGACCTTGGCGTTCAGCGCTGGAAAGTCCTTGAACGCAGCCAGCTGCTGGCCGACCTCGGTAAAACACGCCTTTTTCTCGCCGGGCGGCTTCATCTTGCCGTCCGTCGGGTCCTTCACGTCGGCAATGGCGCGGCACCGGTCGACCGAAATGGCTTGCGCCCGCGCAACGTAAGGTGCGAAGTCGCGCTCCCACAGCGTGTTGGCAAACAGCCGGGTCAGGTTGACGTTACCGGCTTCATGAATCGACAGCAGATCGCGCCGCGCCGCCGAATCCTGCTGCGTCGCAAAACCTTCCTGCACCTGTTTGAAAAATGCACCCTGCTTTTGCTGCACGCTCTGAAAGAACTTTCCCTGGTCACGCTCAAAGTACGTCAGCGCCAGCGCCACCACGATAAACAGACCAAATCCGGTCAGCGAAAAATAGCGCACCAGTTGAAAGCGAGCATCCGCAACTTTGGCGGACAGCACCGAATTGATTTTTATTTTTTTCTGGGTGCTTGGCATGTAGGGTTTCCTGAAACCGCGAGTTTAAGGTCAAGCAACGGCGCCACCCAAGCAGATTGATGCTTTCTTGAGCTAGATCATTTGCGCCCTGACGCCTGACGCCGAACATGCAACTGCAACTGCAACTGCAACTGCAACTGCAACTGCCTTGCCCCGTGGTGGAGCAAAGGCAGTGGGCAAAGAAAAAGCACCCTGGAAGGCGCTTGATCGTTGACTTACTGGAGGAGAGGGAGGGATTCGAACCCTCGGTACCTTAAGGTACGCCTGATTTCGAGTCGGGCAGAATATAGATTTCGCTATGTTGATCAATGTTGACATAAACTATATAAATCAACAAGTTAGGCTTGTTTTCTCCAGAAATTGCAGCCTGAGTGTTGAAGCGTATTCCCTAAAATTGGGGGTTTTTGGCTACATGGTGGCTACATGGTGGCTACATGGATTGCCCATGTAGCCAAACAACAAGGGGGTGGGTCATGGCCCGACCAAAGAAAAGCGAAGCACCAGATCTAGCCGTGCGGGTAAACCTGACTGTTGGAGCAATCGACCGCCTGACCTGCCCAACAGGCAAGAAGCAGGCGTTTATGCGAGACAGTGAAGCGCCTGGTCTTCGGGTGCGAGTAACCCCTGCCACGGCCCAAAATCCCAAAGGCGTTAAAGCATTCGTGTTCGAGGCGAAGCTGAACCGGCAAACCATTCGCCGCACTATTGGGGACGTTCGAGCATGGAGCATTGAAGCCGCCCGCAATGAGGCGCACCAACTGCGCGTGACCTTGGACAGCGGGACAGACCCGCGAGAGGTTGAGCGCCAGCAACAAGCTGACAAAGCTGTAAAGGCCAGCGCCGCCGCAGCCCATGCCGTGACCGTGGGTGAGGTTTGGGCCGTGTATCTAAAGGCCCGCCGCTTGCACTGGGGCGATCGTCACTACACCGAGCATCTTTTGCTGGTCAAGCCCGGCGGAGTCGCATCCAACCGCGCTGCAGGTGGCGTGACCGCGCCGGGAATACTGCACTCGCTGATGGCCTTGCCCCTGCGTGACTTGACAGCGCCAGTAATCGAATCGTGGGCCGCACGCGAAACACAAACCCGGCCAGCTGCTGCCCGCCTTGCATGGCGATGCCTTAAAGCCTTTCTAAGCTGGTGCTCTGAGCAGCCGGAATATGCGCCCGCGCTGCAATCAGCAAATCCAGCTAAGACAAAGAAGGCCCGCGAGTCTTTGGGGAAATCCGGCGTAAAACAGGATGCACTCCTCAAAGAACAACTACCCGCATGGTTCGACGCGGTGGGCCAACTACAAAACCCGGTGATAGCCGCCTACCTGCAGACCTTATTGTTGACCGGTGCAAGGGCTGGCGAGGTGCTGGGTTTGCGCTGGGATGACATAAACACGAAATGGCGCGGGTTGACTATTCGAGACAAAGTGGAGGGAACGCGCGTTATCCCATTTACGCCCTATGTCGCGCACCTACTGGTCGCCCTGCCCCGCCGCAATGAGTTTGTTTTTTCCAGCACCATTGCTGCCGGTGGAACCGTAGTCATACCGCGTAACCCGCATCACGATGCGTGCAAGGTGGCTGGCATTGACGACCTAACAATTCACGGCCTGCGCCGTTCGTTTAAGTCCCTGACAGAGTGGTTAGAGATTCCCGCCGGGGTGGTGGCTCAAATCATGGGCCACAAGCCAAGCGCCACAGCTGAAAAACACTACACCGTGCGTCCGCTTGACCTGCTGCGAATTCACCATGAAAAAATTGAAGCGTGGATTCTGGAGCAAGCCGGGATTGTGTTCGATGCCAAGGTCGCGCCCGGCAAGTTGCGCGTTGCTTCATAAATCCCTAAAATGTAGACACTTCAACGTATATCCAAAACCATCATGATGAATCTACAGATTGCCAAATGGGGAAACAGCCTTGCTGTGCGCATCCCTGCTGACTATGTGCGCCAAATTGGCGTCAAAGAAGGCGACCAGCTGCAAGCCCATCTAAGCGCTGATGGCGCACTTAACTTGCGGCCATCTCTGTGGAACCGCAAATTATTTGCACACGAACTAACCAGCAACACTTTAACGCTGCCCATGGGCATGTCGGTGATGGAACAGCTGCGCCAAGAGGCGCGCTATTGATGTTGTATGTTGATACCAGCGTGTTAGTGGCTCTGTGCACGCATGAGGGCAAGACCGCCGCCGTGGTCAAGTGGTATTCCGATTGCACCGAAGAACTGGCATCTGCTGCCTGGTGCGTCACAGAGTTTGCCAGCGCCATGGGACTCAAGCAGCGCACCGGGCAGCTGACAGAGACCCAGGCGCAAACCGCATGGATGCAGTTTGAACGCATCTGTGCCAACGACCTGCATTTGCTGCCGGTGGAAGTCATGACGTTTCACAGGGCGGCCATGCTAACCATGGATGCAGCCGCAGGCTTGCGTGCGGGCGATGCCTTGCACCTTGCGTCTGCCATGGAGGCCAAGGCACAAGGGATGGTGACCCTGGATGTCGTGTTGGCCAAGAACGCCAAACGGTTCAAAGTGAAGCCGGTCGCGATTTAGCTACATCAAGGTATACGGCGATTCAGGGCCGCGCCAGGTGCACTGTGCACGGGCTGGATTGAAATCGCCATTGATGCCGGGCAAGACATTCCCGCACCGTCGCACATTTGAATGACTGCGCGCAGCCCATCCCTGAATCGAGGGCTAGCTGTGGCCACTGGTAGAGAGTGCCTACGCACAGAACCGGCAGATCGCATGGCTGTTGCTGCACCGCTGAGAGCCGACACTTACCATCGTCTGATTTCTGATTGCCAACTGCTCGGCGCGTTTGAGCGTCAAGTTGTGTTGACATTCGGTTATAAAAAAGCCCGCGCGAGGCGGGCTTTTCGAGAGGTCAGAGGAGGCTCAGCTACCAGCGCCCGTGGCACCCGTGGCGAAAACTGCTCGGATATCGTCAATGGCTGCGGCTACTAGCGCCTTTATCGCGGCCTCTGATGGTAAGCCCGTGACCGTGACGATAAGAGCCTTCAACAGCTTTTCAAGATCGGCGTCGTCGGTTGAGGTCAACGGGTTGGCCGTGAACGCCGTGGATAGAAATCCGGCACTGCTCAAGCTCAGGCTTGGCAGCATCTTTTTCAGCTCCGGAATGAAGTCGCGTGTGATGCGCAGCGTCAGGGCGGGGGTGTCGGCCAGCAGCGCCCGGGTCGTAGCCAAGGCAAACCAGCTTTCTGGGCTTGTGTTGTCCTCCATGCCGGGAACGCTGCGCAGATAGCGCACCAGCATGTTGGTCATGGGCGTGATGTTGCCTGTTTGCGTCGCGCCAGAGCCGCTGGTGACCGAGTACAGCGTGGTAGCGCCGGCCGTGATGGACAGCAGGCAAGGGCCGACGCCGTTGTTGATCAGAACCGTGAACGAACCGTCCGAGTTCGAGGTGCCCGAGCCAGTGCCGGTCTTGCAGGTTGCCGACACGGCGCCAACCAAAGCCTTGCCGGTAGCGGCGGTGCCGTTGAGGGATAAAGTCGATCCGCCACCGAGGCTTCCACCGCCGTCGCCGCCGCAAGCGGCCAGCAAAGCGCTGCCACTCAGAACCAAGCTTGCCAAAACGATTCTGTTTAAACGCATTTCCATCCCTTTACTACAAGTTGTATAAAACGTATCCACTTGATACCCCGGGCTTGATGCTAGCCGATCTGCCCTTGCAGAGTCACCGGCAAACATCAAAAATTGATAAATTAATTAATTTTTTCGCGCGCATACAAGTAAAAAGACTCCCGCATGCGCTGCACTTGGCTCTTGATGTAGTCCGGCGCGATGCGGCCCGAGTTGAGCAGCTCCACTTCGGGCTTGTAATTCAGGTTTACCGGTCGCACGGCCGCGTCGTCCACAAAATTGCCTGTGTTTCCGCCGGTGGTTAGCCGGGTGCGGATCGACTGCGCATAACGCGGGGTGCCAGTGATCTGCAGCGGGCCGGCTCCCATGGCTTGGCGCGGTCCCAGCGGCAGGCTCAGCTCCAGCCCCACAAAGGTGTTGTTGCCGCCCTTGCGCGCAAACAACTGCACTGCCACATCACTAAACCATCGCGTAAAGGTCAAGGCCGGGCCTGTTGAGCGGTCGGTGTACTGCTGGTAGCCGGCCTCAATCCAGGTCTGGGGGTTGAACCTCCAGCGGTACGAAGCCGCATAGGCCTCTTCGATACGAGGCAGCACGTCGGCCTGGTGCCGCATATAGCTGCCCTTCAGGTGCAGCGTGTCGTCGTTCCAAGGCAGGAACATGATGGACTCGCCCTCGGCCCCGCGGTCGTCGTAGTTATACCGCCCTGCCCCAACGCTGGTGAACAAGCGCGGCCCGAGCCAAAAAGACTGCTGCAGCGCCACCGTTTTCAGGCCATTGCGGTGCAGCGAGCTGGCAAACACCCGCCCCGGCTCGACGTTGTCGCTATGAGCTAGACGCTGCACCACGTCGGCGTAGACCTCGGCACCCTTCCACAAGCCCACCGTACTGCGCACCTGGGCCGCCAGCGAATAGTCGAAAGCACCATACTCCGTGCCCAGCGTGTAATTGAGCAGGGGTTTGAGCTCCATACGCAGCCAGGTCCGGCGGCGCCCGGCCCCGGCCTCGCCTGCGGCCCACTGCACAGCGGCATAGCCCGGCAGCCGCCCAAAACCCAGCGTGTCCTGCACGCGCGCAGCATCGCCATCACGCAGAAAGCTGCGGTATGCCGCCACCTCGACCGAGGTTTCAGACACCACCAGCCCGGCCTTGCGCGTGATCGCATGCGCGCGCACCGTGCCCGCTGGCGCGTACTCGGCCGCCAGCCCCAGCACCACGCCCAGGGCATCGGCCTCGTTGTGCAGATAGCGGTGGTTTTCGTACTCCACCACCAGCTGGTCGCCCAATGTGCCCACGCGCACCCGGTCCAGGCCGGTGGCGCGCAGCGCGCGGGCCAAATCGTCCAGCCGGTCTTGCGCTGTGGCCACCATGACGCCGGTAGCAGGGGCAGCGCCGGCTTGCACCATTGGAGCTAGCGATGGCAAGGGTTTGGCGTCGGCATCGACCCGAGCCTGGCGGGTTTTGTCAGCTGTGCCCAGCGGCACGATCAGCGACACATTAAAACTTGTCGCATCGGCCGCGCGCCCCGCCAGGTTGGTGGCGCCGAATGAGCGCTGCAGTGTGCCCACCAATTGCGCGTCGCCCAGCCAGGGCAGCACCTCCGAGTAGTAGCGCAGGCCGGCGTGGCGCTGCGTGCCATCGGTTTCGGCCAGCAGCGTGGCGCGGCTGCTTCCCAGCTTGAACTCAGCCCCGCCGAATACGCCATCCAGCGCCTTTGCGCCTTTGGCCTGCCCCAGCGCCGGCTTGCCCCGTGCATAGCCCAGCGACCAGCGCAACGGGCCGTATTCATCGCTGGCCACCGCGTACTTTGAGCTGAACAACACTGCGCCACCGCCGATGTCGGTTGCGCCCACGGCCAGCCTGGGCAGGCCGCGCAGCTCAATCGGCAGTTGCCACTTGAGGTTGGCTGAGATGTCGCTGATGCCTCCCGTCAGATTGAACGCGCCGGGCGAGATGGCAAATCGGTTTGAATACTCCGCAAATCGTCCGAAGAGTTCAACCCGGGGCAGCAGGCCAATGCCCATCGAGAAGTTTCGTTGGCGATCGAGCTTGCCAAACTTCGGGTCCTGATAGTTGCCCAGGCTCAGTGCCAAGTCACCCGAACCCAGCACATAAGCCGATGGAATGGTCAGCCCGCCGGTAGCGCCCAGGCTGGCCACGCCCAAGCCTTGCGCCTGCACCGCCGTGACCTGGCACAACGCCAGCCCCAGCACGGTGGTGGCCCATCGGGCGGCGGGCGGGCGTCGGGGATACAGGCCTGCCGACATCTCAGTTACTTTAATTATCATTATTTAGCTATTTGAAACAATCTATGGGCCGTCGCGCGTTATGGGGTGTAGGCGTGCCGATGAGAGGCACATGGCCGATCAGATGGCAGCTGATTGAGGGGTTCTTGCAACACCGGCGGCGGCGATCGGTCCGAAATGCCCGGAACACTAGAGCCCCCCATCCGTTGGTAAAGAAGGGGCCGCTGGTCACTATTAAATTAGTAGCTGCTTGCGCCCGTCAGATATGGGCTGGAAGCTTATTTGATGCTGATTGGTGGCCGGGTGGAGGTGGCTTTTGCTATCGCCTGGGGCGTTCAATAAATTGCCGCCCCGCCCGGCAACTCCCATACACCGCCAGCGTCTGCCTGATCACGATGCGCTCGTCCAACTCCTTGAGCGCACGTTGGCCAGGACCAATGTGAGTGCGTGCTGATACGGCCAGCCTCCGCCAGTCCGGGAAGTCTTCACACTGCTGCCTTAACAATCAAAGCAGACGTAATCTGCCTCACCACCGCTTCGGGCGCAAAAAGCCTGGCTGACAGCGCTTTACAACGCTCCGGCAACCCGGAATCGGCCTTGATTTCGTCCACCAGACGGCCTACCAAAGCTTCCAGGCTGGCAACGGACTGATCCGTACACACCCGCCCTACCCGCTCACGCTCAATCATCTGGATCAAGTCATTGCCCGGGTTGATGCTTGCCAGCACCGGCAGGCCGGCCTGCATATAGGTCAAAAACTTGCCGGGAACATTGTGGGTCTTGTGGCGCGGGTCCAGCGCCACGATGCCTGCATGGCATTGCGCGTACAGGCCCGGAATCTCCTCGGGCTCTATCTCGTCATAAAACACCACATTGCCAAGCCCGCGCCGAATGGCCTCTTCGCGCAAAATTTTGGCGTCGCTGCCCCGGCCGACAAAAAGAAACCCGATATCGTCCCGACTGCGCAGCCGCTCAGCCAAGTCAATCAAGATGCCCATGCCCTGCGCCACACCCATGTTGCCGGCATACACAAAGATGGTGCGCCCGGCCAGCGCGCTGTTGGCCACCGAAATGCTGCAGCCCGTGTTGGCGGCGTGGGCCAGCCAGTTTTGCAGCACCTCGACCTGCTGGCCCGGCTTTAACCCGGCCTTGCTGAAGTAAGGCAAATTGGCCGGCGTCTGCACGCCGATGACGTTGGCGACTGAATATTGATAGCGCTCGATGGCCTTGAAAAACCGATAAGGCAGGCCGCGCCCCAGCAAGCCCATATCCACCGCCCACTCGGGAAAAATGTCGCGAATGATCAGGTAACTGCGGCAGGCGCTGGCTTTCTTGAGCGAATTCGCCATCGGCCCCAAAAAAATGGTCGGCGAATACCACACGACGCCGTCCCAGCGCACACCAGCCAGCGGGCTTTTGCCAAGACTGCGCAGCATGGCGAAGGGCATCAAAAGCTCGCTGAGGGTGCGCCGCACGTAACCCATGTCCTTAGTTCTGGGGGCCTTCAACCTCAGCACCTCGACACCGTTCATGTCCTCAAGCTGCCAGGGCTGCCCGATATCCGAGGCCGGGATCATGACGGTGAGTTTGTGGCCCTGCCTGACCAGCTCATGCGACAGGTCCCGCAACTGCACCGCGCCCGAAGAACGAAGCGGTGGAAAGACATCGGCGATCAGGGCAAGGCGCAGCGATTTCCCCGTCATCAGTATTTCTTCCACACCACGCGGTTCACATAGTCGGTATAGCTGTGAATGATGCGCAGCACCTTGTCAGACACATTGGGCATGCTGTAGTCGGCCACCTGCCGCAAGCCACGGGTTTCACCGCGGGGCTGCGTGGTCAAAATGGCCAGGCCCTGGCGCACCCGGTCAACTTCCAGCCCCACCATCATCACGGCGGCCTCTTCCATGCCTTCGGGCCGCTCATGCGCCTCGCGCAGGTTCAGCGCCGGAAAGTTCAGAATCGACGACTCTTCATTGATAGTGCCGCTGTCTGACAGCGAGGCGCGTGCCGACAGCTGCAGCTTCACGTAGTCATGAAAGCCCAGAGGCTTGAGCAGCCGCACCTGCGGATGAAAGACGGCGCCCGTCGCGTCAATACGCTTTTGCGTGCGCGGATGGGTGGAGACGATCACCGGCAAGCCGTGGTCTTCGGCCACCGCATTGAGCACCGCCACCAGCTTGATGAAGGACTGGGTTGATTCAATGTTTTCCTCGCGATGGGCGCTGACCACAAAGTATTGCCCTTGCTGCAGGCCCAGACGCTGCAGCACGTCGGACGCGTCGATGCGCGGCCTGTAATGCGTCAGCACCTCAAACATCGGGCTGCCAGTCTTGATGACCAGATCAGGCGGCAAGCCCTCGCGCAGCAAATAGTCACGCGCAATCGTGCTGTACGTCATGTTCACATCGGCCGTGTGGTCGACGATGCGGCGGTTGGTTTCCTCAGGCACGCGCTGGTCAAAGCAGCGGTTGCCCGCTTCCATGTGAAAGATCGGGATCTTGCGGCGCTTGGCCGGTATCACCGACAGGCAGCTGTTGGTGTCGCCCAGCACCAGCATGGCCTCGGGCTGCACTTCGGCCAGCACCTGGTCCACCGCAATGATCAGGTTGCCAATGGTGTGCACCGCACTGGTGGCGTTGGCGGCACTATTCAAGAAATGATCGGGTTTGCGCACGCCCAGGTCGTCAAAAAAGACCTGGTTCAGTTCGTAGTCGTAGTTTTGCCCCGTGTGCACCAGGATGTGTTCGCAATGCTCGTCCAGCCGCGCCAGTACGCGCGACAGGCGAATGATTTCGGGCCGCGTGCCGACCACCGTCATAATTTTGAGTTTTTTCATGATTACAAGTAAGTAGAAAGCAATTCATGGACTGCCACGGCCTGCGGCCTCGCAGTGACGAAAGAGAGGATCGCAGCGTTGCTGATCGCCGTTCCCGTCATCGCGAGCGCAGCGCGGCAATCCATGACTGCGCTTTTGCGACGATGGATCGCCACGGCCTGCGGCCTCGCGATGACGAAGGTATTTTGTTGATTCCAACGTTCCTTAGAGCGCGCAGGCAAAGGTATCCGGCCGGGCGCGGTCAAACACCTCGTTAGCCCACAGCATCACGACCATCTCGTCATTGCCTATGTTGGTGATGTCGTGCGTCCAGCCGGGCACGGTTTCCACAATTTCAGGCTTGTCGCCACTGGTGACCAACTCATGCGCCTGACCAGTCTGCATGTGGCGAAACTTGAAGCGCGCCTGGCCCTTGATCACCAGAAATTTTTCGGTCTTGCTGTGGTGGTAATGCCCGCCCCGGGTAATGCCGGGGTGCGCCGTGAAGTAAGAAAACTGCCCCGCATCAGGCGTCTTGAGCATTTCCACAAACACGCCGCGCGGGTCGCCATGCTGCGGCACGGCGTAGGCAAACAGCTCCACCGGCAGGTAGCTCACGTAAGTGGCATACAGCGCCCGTACCAGCCCGCTGCCCACGCGCTCGGTCATCAGAGTGTCGCGACTGTCTTTGAAAGCCTGAATCTGCCGCGCCAGCTCGCCCACAGTGGTGCTGTATTGCGGCGACACGGTGGCAAAGCCATCTGCACGCACGGCAGCATCAGCGCCGTCCATCAACTGCACAAAGCGCTCAATCACATCGTCCACATACACCAGCGCGACGGGTGCGGCCGGGTCGTTCACCTGTATGGGCAGGCCGCGCGCGATGTTGTGGCAAAACGTGGCCACCGCCGAGTTGTAGTTGGGCTTGCACCATTTGCCGAACACATTGGGCAGCCGGAAGATATGCACCGGAACTTGGTGGCTGCGCGCTGCGGCCCGCAAGGCGTCTTCGGCCCCGCGCTTGCTCCGGCCATAGGGGTTATCGGACTCCGCCTGGGCGGACGAGGTGTAGACGATGGGCACCGGCTGGCCGGTTGCCTCAGCCATCGCGCTAACGGCCCGGCACAGGGCCTGCGTCAAATCCACATTGCCCGACACAAACTCCTGCGGGTCTTGCGGGCGGTTAACCCCCGCCAGGTGAAACACAAAATTCACGCCTTGCAGCAGCGCGGGCAGCTGGGCCACGTCATCGCCACGGGTAAAGCTCACCACCTGCACGTCCTTGCGCTCGGCCAGTTGCAACTGCAGGTTTTTACCGACGAAGCCATTGGCCCCGCTGATCAGCACCTTCATGGGCTTAGTCCTCTGCCAACACATGTTCACCGCGCGCAATGCGCTGCATGAAGTCGAGCTTCAGCAGCAGCGCCTTCATGCCCGCTACATCCAGCCGGGTGGTGTTGTGCGAGTGGTATTCCTCGCTGTGCGAGCTTTGCGTCAGGCGCTCGTCGCCCTGTTCCACAAACTTGGCGTAGTTCAAATCGCGGCCATCGGGTGGCACGCGGAAGTACTCGCCCCGGTCTTCGGCGCAGGCCATTTCTTCGCGGCTTAGCAGCGCTTCATACAGCTTTTCACCGTGGCGGGTGCCAATCTCGCGTACCTCATGCTCGGGCTTACGCATTAGCGCCAGGATGGCCTGGGTCAGCACCTGCACCGTGGCGGCCGGTGCCTTTTGCACAAAAATGTCGCCATTGTTGCCATGCTCAAAGGCATACAGCACCAGGTCCACCGCATCGGCCAACGTCATCATGAAGCGCGTCATGGCCGGGTCAGTCACGGTAACCGGCTTGCCGGCCAGCACCTGCTCGACAAACAGCGGAATCACCGAGCCGCGCGAGGCCATCACATTGCCATAACGCGTGCCGCAAATCACGGTATTGGTGCCTTCCAGGTTGCGGCTGGCCGCCACCATGACCTTCTCCATCATGGCCTTGCTGATGCCCATGGCGTTGATGGGGTACACCGCCTTGTCAGTACTCAGGCACACCACGCGCTGCACACCGGCCGCAATGGCCGCTTCCAACACATTTTCAGTGCCCAGCACATTGGTGCGCACCGCCTGCATAGGATGAAATTCACAAGATGGAACCTGTTTGAGCGCCGCCGCGTGAAAGACATAGTCAACCCCGCGCATGGCTGAGGCCACGCTGTGCCGATCGCGCACATCGCCAATGTAAAACTTGAGCTTGGGATGGTTGTAGCGCTTGCGCATGTCATCCTGCTTTTTCTCGTCGCGGCTGAAGATGCGGATTTCCGAGATCTTGGTGTCAAGGAAGCGCTTGAGAACGGCGTTGCCGAAGGAGCCCGTACCGCCGGTAATGAGGAGTGTTTTATCAGTAAACATGTAGTTCTAAGTGTCAGCCAAAGTGTTGTGCTTATTAAGGTTTCGAAGAAAGTGCTTCTCGGATGATCTGGTCTTTTTGCGCGGGCGTGGGATAGTTGATCAACACAGCGCGGTACGTCCCCTTAAAGACAAAAAGGCCACCAGCAGACGCCCCCACCACACCACAAGTGTTGATCAGTGCGCCAATGTGGTCCAGGGAGCCAGCACCGCCCAAAATCGTGATGGGAATCTTCACGGCTTCGCGCAGCTTGCGGGCCAGGTTCAAATCGTAGCCCTTCATCTGGCCGTCCTGGTCAATCGAGTTGATCACGATCTCGCCAGCGCCTGCCGCCTCAAACTTGCGTGCAAGTTCCATCGCACTGATTTTTCGATTCATGGTGCCGTTATGGGTCCAGACTTCATAGTCTTTGCTGAGCAGCCCCGTCTTACGCACATCCAGCACCACGACCACGCTCTGACGGCCAATCTCTTCAGCAACGCGCGTTACCAAGCCTGGGTCATCAATCGCTGCGGCACTGATGGCGATTTTCTCTACGCCCAACCCAATAATGCGTTTTGCCTGCTCTGAAGTCTTGATGCCACCGCCGTAGCACAAAGGCATGCGGCACTCTGCAGCCAAATGGGCGATCATCTGGTAGTCGGGCTCTACGCCGTTGACAGTGGCGTCAATGTCGAGCACCACCAACTCGTCGGCTTCTTTCTCGTTGAATATCTTGACCGCGTTGATCGGGTCGCCCACATATTTGGGGTTCTTGAATTCAGTGGTTTTGACCAATCCGCCTTCATGCACCAACAGGCAGGGAATAATTCTTGGGCGCAGCATCAGTCAGGCCTCCGCAAAGTTTTTCAGCAGCGTCGCACCGTAGTGGTGACTCTTTTCAGGGTGAAACTGCACCCCATGCACATTGCCGGAACGCACGGCACAGCTGAAGTCAAGCCCATAGTTTGCAGTGGCGGCAATGCTGTCGCTGGACGCGCATTCAAAAAAGAATGAATGAAGGAAGTAGAACCTTGCGTCGCTCTCCAAGCCTTTAAACAGGGTTGAGTTGGCGTTAGGCGACACATCGTTCCAGCCCATATGAGGCAATGGGAGCTGGGCTGGGCCTGGGTCAGACTGGAAACTCCTCACCCGCCCCGGCACCCAAGCCAGGCCAGGTAATTGCCCCTCATCGCTGGCGTCAGCCAGTATCTGCATACCTACGCAAATGCCCAAAACAGGCACCTTGAGCCCCAGCACCAGTTCTTCCAACTTTGGGCGCATGCCCGATGCATGCAACAGCTCCATCGCATGATCAAATGCCCCCACACCCGGAAGAATGATTTTGCTGGCGCCCTCCAGCTCAGCAGCGGTCTTGGCCACCATTGCTGGCAGATTCGTGCACTTGAAGATGTTGGTAAAGGCGCTGATGTTTCCAAGCCCGTAGTCAACGATCTTGATCATCGAATGATTGCCTTTTGAATTCCCAGGGCACGCAGCACCTTGGTACCCAGTTCGATCATGGGCATGCTGGACTTGTAATCCAGATAACTCTTGTTCTTGCCCGCCATGAGCTCTTGCAACTCTGCCACAGTAAGCCCCAGCTTGGTGGCGATGTACTCAAAGTCTTGCGCCACCGTTTCTTCGTCGTAAGCCGTCTTGGAAATCTTCTCTAGCGCGTCCTCGCGCGTCAGCTGCCCGGTCAGAACCAGGCTGGAAAAGTGCGCACGGCGTTTGTCGAAGCCAAACTTTGTCGGCAGCCAGTAACCCTCATAAAACCGGGTAAAGCGCGAGTCATAGTGTTTATGCGCAAATTTCTGCCAGCCGAACTTATCGACCAGGTCCTGTATAACTTCATCCTTGATGTAAGGCACGCAGTTAAGCGGCTTGACAACCTGTATGCCCTTCACAAATCGGTAATAGAGTTTGAAGGTGAAGATGTCGCACAAGGGAAAGGTCTTGAGCGGGCGTGTACCAAAGCTGCGGTGGATATCCTTCAGTTGTCGCAGGTCAGACGCATGATAGTGCCACTCCAGAGGCTCCCGAACGCACTCGGTGGAGTAATTCGCACCGGTCAAAATATATTTGAAGCCATTCTTTGCTGCAAAGTTATACAAGGATGCGAAAAAAGCGTGATCCTGCGGCGTATCAATATGTGGAACCTGGGCCTTGAAGAAGGCCAGTTGCAGGTCCTTCATTTCCAGCCAGTTAATCACTTCTGTATGCAGATCAAAGCCTAGTCCATCAACCATTTTTTCAATGTTGTTGACAGCCTGTTGCGAGTTCCAGCCGGCATCAACGTGAAACAGCAGCGGGCGCAAGCCGTATTGCTTGGCCAGATAAGCGACGTGTGAACTGTCTACCCCACCGCTGAGGCCAATAAGGCAATCATGGTCTTTGCCTTTGCCGTCGCGCTTAATACGCTCCACCGTAGTCAGCAACTTCTGCCGACCACGCTCATCCGGGTGCCAGTGCGGCAGTATCTTCGTGTGGTAGTTGTTGCAATAGTCACACCATCCTTTTTCGTCGAACGTGATGTTCGAGTCGCTGGTGTCCATGATGCAGTTGGAGCAAATTTGATAACGGCGCAGTGTCATGAAAGTTTATTAACCAGATTATTTTGAAACAAAATTGAACCGTCTTGTGCCACCGTGGCGTATAAAAAATAAGATAATTTTCTAACTGTTAACGGAAATGGACAGCTACACCCATAAAGAGAATTCGTGATAGATATTATTTCAGCTGCTCCACAATATGGACAAGCCTGGCGTTGTAACGGTCGGTACGATACAACTCATCCGCTTCAGCACGGTTATTCAATGCCATGCGGCACAAGGCGGCAGGCTCCGCCACTGCGCGCTCTATTGCCTGCCGAATCGAGTCAGGTGATCGTTTTTCAACACAGTAGCCGTTTCGACCATTGGCGAAAACATCAAGAATTCCACTGTGATCAGTCGTCATCACAGCGCACCCGGAGGCATAGGCTTCCAGTATGCTGATCGGCTGCCCTTCGTAAGGGTAGTAAGTAGGCAAGCAGAATAAATGCGCGTCGCGAAATAGCTCTAACTTGCGAACACCGCCGACAATGCCGTGATATCGCAGTTGGGAGATACCGTCAATCGAACTCAAAAACTCATTCTTCTTTTCTTGCGACTGGAAACCGCCTGCAAAGTCGATTTGTACTTGTTCACGCGTATTACTGTCGAGCGATTTGTAGGCCTCAACCATCTCGATATATCCCTTTCCTGATATCAGGTTGCTGAGAAAAAGCAAACGAAGGGGCGCGACTCTATCAAACTTAAGACAAATGGTTGCCTCGTCCACAAACAGTGGGTCCACAGCGAAGTTCGGAACGACATGAATACGGTCGACCGGCGCGATGCCTTCGAATATGTCGACATGTCTAGCGCCCAGCACGATCACGGCACCGATACGACCAAAAAAAAATCTATTCAGTGCCCGGAGTATTCTGTTGGAAGGCTTGAAAAGCTCACGCATACCGGCGCCACCATGTAGATGCACAGCCATACGGGGTAACTTGTCGAAGCAGGCAAGGTAGATCAAAATATCCTTAAAATTCCCAGAGATCGATTGCGAGATCGTGAAATAGATACAGTCTGCCATCCTGCTTTTTCGCCGTGCCTGCCAAATGTAGGCTAATACCTCGCCAATACGTCCAAGTGAGTCGATTCCTGAACTGAAATCTCGCTTGCTTAGGTTTATAACGTCGACAGTATATTTTTTGCTGAGCTCATCAAGGAAGATTTGGCAGGCTAGCGACTGACCGGTCACCGGTTCAGGCAAGGGACCAATAAATAGCATTCTCATAGTGCAGACGACCGGGAAAAGAATATCACTTCAGACATTCAAGAATTTGTATAAGCCTAGCGTTGTAACGGTCGGTCCGATACAACCCATCTGCTTCAGCACGGTTGTTCAATGCCATGCGGCACAAGGCGGCAGGCTCTGCCACTGCGCGTTCTATTGCCTGCCGAATCGAGTCAGGTGACCGCTTTTCAACGCAGTAGCCGTTTTGACCATTGGCAAAAACATCAAGAATTCCACTGTGATCAGTCGTCATCACCGCACAACCTGAAGCATAAGCTTCCAGGATGCTGATCGGTTGTCCTTCGTAAGGGTAGTAAGTAGGCAAACAGAATAAATGCGCCTCACGAAATAACTCCAACTTGCGAGCTCCGCGGACAATACCGTGGTACTGCACTTGGGGGATGCCGTCAATTGAATGCAGGAATTCCTTCTTATGGTCATCTGACTGGAATCCCCCTGCGAAGTCGATTTGTACTCTGGCGCGCGTATTAACATCAAGAGATTTGTAGGCCTCAAGCAACTCGATATACCCTTTCCCGGGTATCAGATTGCTGAGAAACAGCAATCGAAGCGGATCAATTTTGTCGAACTTCAGACGAGTGGGCGCCTCATCAACGAACAGCGAGTCCTCTGCAAAGTTCGGCGCAATATGAATGCGGTCGACCGGTGCGATGCCTTCGAATATGTCGACATGTCTAGCGCCCAGCACGATCACGGCACCGATACGACCAAAAAAAAATCTATTCAGTGCCCGGAGTATTCTGTTGGAAGGCTTCAGAAGCTCACGCATACCGGCACCGCCATGAAGATGCACAGCCATGCCTGACAACTTGTCGAAGCAGGCAAGATAGATGAGAATATCTTTTAAATTACCGGCTACTGACTCCGATATCGTGAAATAGATGCAGTCAGCCGTCCGACTCTTTCGCCATGCATGCCAGATGAAGGCCAACACCTCGCGAATACGCCCAAGTGAGTCGATTCCTGAACTGAAATTTCGCTTGCTTAGGTTTATGACATTGACAGTATGTTTTTTACTAATTTCATCAAAAAATATTTGGCAAGCTAGCGACTGACCGGTTATCGGTTCTGGAAGTGGGCCTATAAATAAAAACTTCATTAACAGGTCTTACGCAAAAAGTGGAAATATTTTCGCTGCGGAAATTTATGCATATCGACTCCATGATTATTTTCTCATCGGGATTGGTTCCCTGGTGGGGTTTCCGCAGTGGTTAACAATCCCAGCTTTTACGAAGTATTTATCTCGCTGGAGTGTGTCTGACAATTCGCTTACCCATTTTTAGCACTTGCAGTGATTCGCTTGCGCTTCTCGTGCTTTCTGTACTTAATATCTTTACTTTCCTGACGCTTCACCCCCATGCGGCATTCCTTCCCCGCCCTCTCTGGGTGCCAGTTACAAGGTTTATACACAAAAGGGAGCATCCGTTTTAAATATCCGTTCAAACAGTTGCGATTACATGTTTTACTCACTTAACTTGATGCGTAAATACAAATTGGTCAGTTTCATCCTGACTACTAGATTGAGTAAATAGGCCCCGGCCGATGAATTTATACAGAATTAATAGTATCGAGACAACTACCAATCCAGGGATAACAATTAGTTTTGCGGCAAACCAGAGTATAGTGCCAGCCAAATAAAATTTCCATAAAAGCAACGCAAAAATGAAATTTTGCATTTTAATATATTTTACAATTTTCGCTTGAATAGTTCCAAAGAAATACGAGAAAAGGGAATGGATTAATAGTGCGGCGGGCAAGCCCCACAGAAGAACTGGAAGTGCAGGCATGAAGCCGGTTAGGCCCGCCCCGGATTCTTTGTATGCATGGAATAAATGAGTTGGAAGATATCGCAAAGAGATGTAATCCTCACCACTCAAAAAAGTTCCACACCCAAAAAAGCATTGCCAGTTTGCTCCAGAAAGTAGGATAGAGCTGCCCTCGTTCATCACACTCCACATTAACTGCGCCTGAAGTGCAATTCTTGAAAGAATGAATATCTCGTCTTTCCCCTCCTTGACATAGCTAAAGATGACAAGAGAAATTACGGCTAGCAACATTAGAAATCCAAGTATAAAAAATTTAATATTTATTTTTGGCGCCGCTCCAAATCCCACGGAAACAAATAGCCACATTGTCAAATATATTATGTATACGGAGAATTTTTCGCCGAGCAATATTATAGAGAAAAAGATATATACGAAAATTAGGATAATTGGAATTGCTGTATTCTTTTTTTCGTGCTTTTGGTTGAAGTATAAATAAGCACAAAAGAAAAAGGACTGACTTATTACACTTGCAAATACGCTTAAGGGCGATGGAATAATTTGAGTCCAAAACGTAACTCTATCAACCCCCAAAAACATCGGGGCAGAGTACTTTAAAAGAATTAGTGTGGCCGATGTCAGAGATATTGCGATAGTCCCAGCAATAATTCGCTTAGTAGTTTTTCTGCCTAATCTCGGCGCCGGCCTTCTTACATTGATACTCATGCTTCTGCTATACGAGGCGTGGGAACATTCCAAGCCTGCTATAAGAAAAATCATTAATACCCAGAAAAGTCCATTTGGTTTTCCTGTTTCACCGACTTCAATCATTGGCACTCGGAAAGATATGATTGCCGCGCTGATTAGGAGGCCAATAAATGTGTATATTTGGTAAAAGTTGACTAGTAAAAAAGTATTTGACCGCTTGTGGTGTGATCTCAAGTATATAAACAAATATAGAACTGCTGCACCGTAAGTAAAGTACAAATAGCCGTCACTTCCAAGGCGTGGCTCTAGAAATATCATTAACGGAAATAAGATTATCGCAATAATCCTATAATAATAGTGGGCTATATTCTTTTTCCCTCTTTCGTTTTCTTTGTTAATAATTTTCTTCATGATTTGAATTGACGGCTGCTGAGCCGGCGAACAGTCGGTCTTAGGGATACTTATTAGTTTTCGCCTGTGGCTCATTCGTTGCCCCCTGCCAGTTTAGTTTATTGTCCCGATGGATCTTTCGCTTTGTGAATTTTCACCTCTGTCCATTGTTGAAGTATTTAATGTTAAAAGGCTCATCTATTTCAGGCATAGGTACTTACCCCGGACAAGGCGAATCCACTTGGGCAATACCAATTTTCCGTTATATCGCAAGATTAATCGGGCACTCAACCAGTTTATGTTTTTGCAAATAATTTTTGGTTGCCCAAGAGAAAGTTTGTACCCCATCGGGGTCAAAAACATTAGGCTTCTTGTGCGTTTTTCGCACTGAATCTGCCACGCCTGAATACATCTCACAGAATGCAAAAACTGAACTGGCTAACAGGCTGCTGAAATACCTACTGTTCATTTAAAGAAAGCTTTTTTTGGATCACTTTGTCATATGACACTAGGTTAATTTTTGCACGGAATCCGTAAGTCTATGAATTTTGTCGAGTTACTATTTACGTAACGTGCAACACTCGAACCATGATGAAATATAGTAATCTTTTCGTATAGAGTCTGTAGTTTTGATATCAACAGTTCCGCAGGTATTCCATTTGGGCAGACTATAAAGTCAGATCGAATGTTTGTATGATCAATCTTTATGTGAGGGTGAAGCTTTAGTATTTTTGTACTTTTGCTGTTTTGAATAAAATCAAGGTCGCTTGGGCTAAAGCACCAGTTTGACAAATATATGACACATTCAATGCTTTTTTCTATCTTTAATTTTTTAATAAAATTAGTTCCATCAAAGATGGCGATTAAAAACTCGTCATTTTGCTCTATAACCTCTGAAACATTGAGATTAATTTGTACGATTGATTTGGCAGGTTTTGATACACTTAGTCTGTAATATTCTGGAGAGTATAGAAAAATTCCATCTATTTTATTATGTCCCCCATTATTGATTGCCACTCCAATTTTAGAGAAAATTCTTTTTTTGATACCTGTATACAGGTCATCTCGATATGTACCAGCACCTTCCTCAAATACATAAATTTTACTTCTCGGAGTTGTGAAGTTTAGGCGATTCAGTCTTATGCTTGTTCGAAACCCAATATCCCAATGTATAAAAATTTCTTCGTATTTATTTTTCTCAGCAAAAAGAAATGCTTTCTTGTAGTCACCAAATAGCATGTAGTTGATGCCACTGGTTGACAGATTATTAAATCTGCTAACAACTTCTGCCGCCCCATGGAAGCAGTTTGCAACCAAAATATCATTTACACAATCATCTTCTAATTGATCTAAAATAGCAAAAACGATTAATATTTGAAGTGGACGTTCGACAATAAACACACGTCTTTTCATTTGTATATATTTTCTAGCAGAACGGGTTCATTTTCACCAACATCTGACTTTACGTGTTTGCCAATTAATTGTTTGACATATTTAGGGGAAGCACCGTATCCTGGCCTGACACTCCTAATCGCCTCACTCGTAACTACGTCACCGGCCTTTAATGCCTTGACAAAATAGAGCGAGCGCCGGAATTTCACATTCCCCTGCTCGCTGGACTTGCGGCCATAGTCCACGCATCCAAGCGCCGCCCAGGCCGTCTTGCTGTCTTTGCACAGCGCAGCCAGTTCCAGAGGTTCGAGCGAGAAACTGTCGTCCGGCCCGCCGCCTTTCCGGTCCAGCGTGAAATGCTTTTCGATGATGGATGCGCCCATGGCTACGCTGGTGATGGCTGTGGTGTTGTCCAGAGTGTGGTCAGAAAGACCGACGGTTAATCCAAAGCGCTGGATCATGTCGGGAATGGTGCTCAGGTTGTAGTCTTCTGCGGGTGCGGGGTAGCCGCTGACGCAGTGCAGGATGGCCAGTTCTTTGCAGCCGCCTTCGCGCGCTGCGTCAATCGCTTCCTGAATCTCTTGGGCATCAGC
Source organism: Polaromonas sp. (assembly GCF_012927455.1). GTDB lineage: Bacteria > Pseudomonadota > Gammaproteobacteria > Burkholderiales > Burkholderiaceae_C > Polaromonas. The sequence goes on from NZ_JABBPE010000005.1 coordinate 225,642, forward strand.
CATACCCGTGGAAATGATCATGGGTTTGCCGGTGCGGGCGACGTATTTAATCAATGCGTGATCGACCGCTTCAAAAGATGCGATTTTGTAGGCCGGTGCGTTCAGGTCTTCCAGCAGATCGACGGCGGTGTTGTCAAACGGTGAGCTGAAGATGGTGATGCCGTGCTTGCGGGCGTGCGCAAACAGCGGGGCGTGCCACTCCCACGGCATGTGGGCTTCTTCATACAGCTCGTACAGCGTTCTTCCGTCCCATAGGCCGCCGCGAATGCGAAAGTCTTCAGAGTCGCAGTTCAGGGTAATGGTGTCGGGGCGGTAGGTCTGCAACTTGACGGCGTCGGCACCCGCCTGTTTGGCGGCCTCAATGAGTTTGAATGCGGTTTCAATGTTGCCGTTGTGGTTGGCGGACATTTCGGCAATGACGTAGGGCGGCATTTCTGCCCCAATCACTCGACCGTCAATTGAAATTGTTTTAGACATTAGGCTTTTTCCAATCGGATGATGTATTTGTGACCATGCAGCTCGAAGTAAGCAGGGAATCTTTCGGGATCACAGACCCGAATAAGATTGAACTGATCTTGGATGCTTTTTTCAGGGTCAATTTTGCTGTCTGCAGGAGTTCGCCTTGGAAGGTAAGTTGGTGGAATCGTTGCTGATTGAGGCGTCGGTTTAATCACCTCGCAGTTTTCCACGGCAAAGTCCATGAGCATGAGTTCAGCCTTAAATATCGCGTGATTTATTTCATCGCACAATGCATCGTTACCAACGTTGATTTGTACTTTCTTCCAGATGGCGCCGGTATCGACTTTGTTCTCCGCTTCAAGTAGGGTTACTGTGACTTCTGTCGCTCCGCCGAGTATTTGCCAGATATGCGGACTCCACCCTCGTCCCAGTGGCAAGTCGCTGGCGTGAATAACTAATGTTTTTGCGTATGAGCTTCGATCCACCTCGCTCACTATTTCCGAGCAGGAAATCAGAAACAACAAGGCACCACCCCTCAAGTCGGCCTTCTTTCGAACAAGATCAATTTGATGTTGTTCCTGATGCCTGACGATCCATGATTGAAGGTAAGAGTTGACTGGATGCACAGCGGAACTGCACAAGATTGTGATTTTCATGACGAAGATTTGTCTAACATTTGATCAGCTACCAAATTTGTGCCACAGCCAGTAGTCACATTTGAGGCAGCGTGGCTAAGGTTCATAAGAGCAATTTCATTGCTAACAAGGTTCACGATTGCATTTTTAAGCTCGGTTGCAAACTGAGCGTCTTTGTGTATGTCCAGAGTAATGGCGGCGCATGCATGCTCAAGAGCAGTCGCAATATCACGCTGGTTATCAGCCAGCACCACCATCAAAGTCGGCAAGCCCAGGCAGCACCGCTCCCACGATGTACTGCCCGCCGCACCAATCGCCAGATCACTGTCGGCCATGCGCCTGGCCATGTCGTTGACGTTGACCACCACTTCGGTAGGCCAGGGCATTTGTGCCGCCAGTTCGCGGACGTTTTGCAACCAGGGCGCCGTCAGGCCCATGACCACGGTGATGTGGCATTCAGCTGGCAAAGCGCAGGTTTTGAGGGCCTGCAGCACCTGCCCGGTGGCGTTGGGTTGATCGACGCCGCCCATGGTGATGAGCAACTGGCGCAAGGCGGGCTGCGCCTTGCGGCGCTGCAGACTGTAGGGGCGCAGTGCCGCAAACTCCGGGCGCAACAAGGCGTAGTGCGGGCCGGTGAGCACCTGGCAGTGCGCAGGCATCCACTGGACGTAGTGCTCGGGCTGGCGGCCCAGATTTTGGTCAAGCAGCAGGTCGCAGCGGTGGGGACGATCTGCCAGGTCGTCTATGACCAGCAGTTTGCGGTAATGGGGCGCAAGCGCCTCTTCCCAGCGCTGGTCAAGGGCGTAATGGTCTACCACCAGCCAGTCGGGCTGCAGGCGGGCCAGGATGTCGCCAGTTTCTTGCGCATCGGTCTGCCAGGTGCTGCCTAGCCAGGCTGCATGGGTGGGTTTTTGCTGCAGATCTGGCACTTTTTTTGCTATGTTTTTAATAGCTTCTTGCGCTTGCTGCACGGGCGCTACAAGGCTATTTGCCTTATAACCGCGCTGGCGTATGGCTTCAAGCAGGTGGCCAGGGTGTGCCCGGCTGATGAAGTGGCATTGCGCTCCCTGTGCACGAAGCGCATCTGCCAGCGTCAGGCAGCGCATGACGTGGCCACTGCCCATTTGAAGGGAGGCATCGGCGCGGAAGGCGATTTTCATGCTTGCGGTGCGCTGTTGGTTTGCGCTTGCAGGGCCTTGAACATCCATTCGGCCCGCGCCCAGTCTTCGGGCGTGTCGATGTCTTGCACCCGATGCCGGGGCAGCATGACCGGCGCGGCGGCCGAGCTAAAAATCATTCGCCCCTGCAGCCAGGCGTCTGCGCGGCCCCAGTAGAACTGGCCTGCGTCGTGATACGCCCCTTCAAGGTCTTGCGAGCGGGTGTTGAAGTGCTCGGGGTTGAACATGCCGACACGGCCAGCCGGTGTGATGCGGATGGCACGCTGGATCGGGAAAGCGTAGCTGGTCACTGAGAAAGCGTAGTCGCTGCCCGTTTCGCCAAGCACGACGAGACCCCGGCGCAGATCGTCAGCGCCGACAAAGGGTGCGGTCGCATACAGGCAGCAGACCTGTTTCGGTGTTTGCCCCTGCATTGCAAACCAGTCGATGGCATGCGCAATAACGGCTGTGGTGCCGGTGTGGTCGTCCGACAGTTCAGTTGGGCGCGTAAATGGCACTTGAGCGCCGCACTGCCGGGCAACTTCGGCAATTTCGGCATCGTCGGTGGACACCACTATTTCGTCAAAGCAGCCGCTTTGCAGCGCAGCCTCAATCGACCACGCAATCATCGGCTTGCCGCAAAACGGTTTAATGTTCTTGCGGGGAATGCGCTTGCTGCCGCCGCGCGCAGGAATGACGGCAAGCCTCATGCGCCAAGCGTTTCGCGCAAGCAACTGACCACTTCGTCTTGCTGCGCTTCAGACATGACGGGGTACATGGGAATGCTGATGGCTTCAGCGTAGTAGCGCTCTGCCTCTGGAAACTGGCCTACCTGGAAGCCCATATTTTGGTAATACGGCTGGGTGTGTACCGGGATGTAGTGCAGATTGACGATGATGTCTTTTGCACGCAGGGCTTCAAACACTTGCAGGTGGGTTTCCTGGATTCTGTCCAGCTGCAGGCGAATGACATACAGATGCAGGCCGGAGTAGCCGTCTGGGTGTTGCCAGGGTGTGGTGACCGGCAGGTCTTTTAACAACTCGTCATAGCGCCGGGCCAATTCGTGGCGGCGGGCGACGTATTGCTCCAGACGGTTCATTTGGCTGGCACCCAGTGCGCCTTGCAGGTCTGTCATGCGGTAGTTGTAGCCCAGCGCGACTTGCTGGTAGTACCAGGGGCCGTCCATGCCTTTGGTCATTAAGGCCGAGTCGCGGGTAATGCCGTGGCTGCGCAGCAGGCCCAGGCGCTCTGCCAACTTGTCATCGTTAGTCAGTGCCATGCCGCCCTCGGCAGTGGTGATGATCTTGACGGGGTGAAAGCTGAACACCGTAATGTCGCTAAAGCGGCAGTTGCCAATGGGCTCGCCCAAGTATTTGCCGCCTATGGCGTGCGATGCATCTTCAATGATCTTGAAGCCATAGCGCTGGGCCAAGGCATGGATGGCCTGCATGTCGCAAGGCTGTCCGCACAAGTGAACCGGCACCACGATTTTGGGCAGGCGGCCGGCTTTTTCTGCGGCAATGAGCTTTTGCTCCAGCGCCCGCGGGCAAAGGTTGTAGGTGCGCGGGTCAATGTCTACAAAATCAACTTGCGCGCCGCAGTACAGGCCGCAGTTGGCCGAGGCTACAAAGGTATTGGGCGTGGTCCACAGCCAGTCGCCAAGCCCAAGACCGAGTGCCAGGCAGGCAATGTGCAGTGCAGACGTAGCGCTGTTAACGCCCAGCGCGTGTTTGGCCTGGCAATGGCTGAGCACGGCTTGCTCAAAGCGCGGAACCGCAGGCCCTTGCGTGAGGTGGGTGGAGTGCAGCACTTCCACCACGGCGTCGATGTCTGCTTGGGTAATGTCTTGGCGACCGTAAGGAATCATGGGTGGGAGGCTTTCGATAGGATTTTTAAGCGGTATTTGTGGGCGCGACTCTTGTAGCCGCGCGACTCTTGGATTGGGGGTGGTCACGCCTGCGCAGAACGGTACTGCAAGGGGGTGAACCTGAAAAAAGCCCATGCCTTCCAGATCAGGATGATGGTAAAGGCTGCACACAAGCCAAGCGGAACGGCCACCATCGGCCAGCGCTGGGAAAACAGCCCTGTTGCGATGACGAAAACGAAAAGACTGGCCAGGTGGCTGTGAATGATGGGCCGGTCAAGTCTTTGCGCATACAGCGCGAAATGCGGAACCATACCCAGCGCGTAGAGAACCATGGCAATTAGCACCCAAGGGTATAAATATTGCTTTGCCGAATACAGCGGATTGCCCAGCCAGCTTAACAAGGGCGAGAGCAGCAGCAAGCTCACAACGGAAAAGGCCACCGAGAGCATTACCGTATGGATTAGCAAGGTGCGCACGCCTTTGTAGAACGCGGCAGGCTGATTCTTTTGATAAGCGCTAATCAGGCCTGGGTAGCTGAAGGCAAACACGCCGGCATCCAGGAAAGCCATCAATGTGCCGGCAATGCCCATAAACAGAACATAGGCCCCCACAACCTCAAGCCCCCCGAGTGACTGGAGCCAATAGCGGTCTAGCGTAAAAACTCCGCGAAGTGCAAGAGTCGCTATCAAAAACGGGATAGAGACCTTCAGACCGGCAACAATCCAGCGCCAATCGATCTTTTTGTGCCAGCCGGCAATGCGAAGCTGGGTTAGGCGATAAGCACCCGCTAGAACAGCGACCAGACCGGCTACCATCCACGCGCCGAGAACGTAGTCTAACGAGCGTGTCGTCGGCTCGATGGCCATCAGCGCAGTAACTGCTATGGCCCATGTACCTTGCCGAATGAAAAGTATCACGCTGGCTAACAATTGTTCAGAAATTGCAATCAGCAAGCGCCCCAGTTCCTGGTTCAGATGCTCAAGAACCAGCAGCACAAAGAACCACCCGGCAAGGCTCCAGGGCAGCAATCCCTTGAAAAATATCAGGGTCAGTAAAGGGATGAACACGGCATACAGCAGCAGCGATAGTGCGCCCTGGTCTTTAAGCAACCCGCCCCATTCGCTGCGTTCACGCTTGAGCACCTCACGAGTCGTGAACGTGTAAAAGTCAAAACCCAACAAATACAAAGAGTAGCCAATGGTGGCTGTAAGCAGGCCGTACAGACCTAGTTGGGCGGGTTCGAGAAATCGAGCCAGAAAAAAAATTAAAAGAAATCTGCTTGCCAGCGTTGCTCCGTGCAAGGCGACGTTCAGCGCTCGAACTCGATTGGAAGTGCCCATCCTTTGCTAGATCAAATGAAACTGAGGCGGGGCCTGACGTGTGGCGCCAGGATGGGAGCCAAAGGCGGGGAGACTTTCAGGGGCATGGACTGTTGAATTTCTATGAGGTTTATCGAGCATCGCCTTGCGGCTTCAAAGCTCTGCTTCGCGCAGCGACAGCCGACATTAGCGAATGGGCTGACGCTGCTTGCTCTGTTTTTTATAGCTGCTTGCGCCCGTGGTGTATGGGCTAGAGGCTGATTTGATCGGTATTTTTGCCGGTACGCTGCGTGGGGATGGATTGCCGCGCTGCGGCTGCTCCAGGAAAGCGGTCAACGGCGCGTAACGGCGCCGCCACAAAAGATGAGGGGTTGAATCATGCGGCGCTGGTTTTTGCAGCCAAAGTGGCTGCTTTAAAGCACCAGCGGAACTGCGTCAACCGCGCATAGACCACTGAGTACAGCAGCGCACACACCGCAAAGCCCAGCACCAGCGCCGGCGTATGGGTGGGCAGGTTGACGGCAATGATGGCAGGCAGGAATGCGGCGGTCCACATCAATGCGCCAGTGACCGAGTTGCGCAACAGATTGCTGGCGCGGGGCAAAAGCGCCCGCACCACGCGGCGCTTGACAAGGCTGTGCAGGTGCAGGCGGTCGGCATCGCCAGGGCTGAGCTTGCGCCGACGGCGCCGGGCGATGCTGAAGAACACTTCCAGTACGGGGTAGCCGCATGCCAGCATGGGGGCCCAGGCCGAGACCTCGGGGTGGCGCGCCAGCAGCAGCACCGCCAGCCAGGCCACGGCAAAGCCGACAAAGTAAGCGCCACCGTCTCCCAGAAAGATCTTGCCTAAAGGCCAGTTGACCAAGGCAAAGCCCAGCACGGCGCCGGCCAGAATCAGCGAGGTGTAGGCCAGGTCAGCGTCGCCCAGCGCGGTGGCCATGAAGCCGAAGCTGGTCAGGATGATGATGACGGTGCCGGCCGCCAAGCCGTTGAAACCGTCGATGATGTTGATGGCATTGGCCACGCCGCCCACCGCAAAGGCCGTGAAGGCCACCGACACCACGGTAATGCCTAGCAGCCAGTCCAGCCCCGGCAGATTGGCATCGGTAATCGACAGGCCGGTAATGCCAAAGCCCAGCACGCCGCACGCCATGGTGGCCAGCAGGCGGGTGCGTACGCTGACGCGTTTGGTCAGGTCTTCAAGCAGCCCAAAAACAAAGGCCGGGCTGCCGGCCAGCAGCAAGGGCCCCAGCAGGCTTTGGCGGCTGGGGTGCGCCAGCGCATAGCCAGCCAGCACACCTAATGCGATGGCAGCGCCGCCGACACGGGTGGTAGGGTGGATGTGAAACTTCTGCACGCCCAGGGTGCTGTCCATGCTGAAATGGCCATGTTGGTGCTGGGTGGCCACCAGCAGCATGGCCGCCATCAATGCAACACCACCGGCCAAGAGCGCCGACCAGGGAAGAAGGCTTAAAAAATTTTGCATGATGGTTTAACCAGGGTTAGCCGAAATTAGCCGGGGTTAGCCGGCGGCAAGCTCACTGATGGGGCTTGTGGCATTGGCCCCGCCAAAGCGGCGATCGCGCTGGGCATACCAGGCGAGGGCCTGGTCGAGCGACCCGGAATTGAAATCGGGCCACAGGGCGTCGGTGAAATAAAGCTCGGTATAGGCGCTTTGCCACAGCATGAAGTTGCTGATGCGCGACTCGCCGCCGGTGCGAATCAGCAGCTCGGGGTCGGGCGCGTCGGCCAGGCTCAGGTAGGGTTGCAGGGCGTCTTCGGTCAGTACATTCACGGGCGGCTGAGGTTGGGCTGCCTGCCAGGCTTGAACGGCTTGCAGCATGTCCCAGCGGCCGCCGTAGTTGGCGGCAATGGTCAGCGTGATGGTGCTGTTGTCGGCCGTCATGGCCTCGACGTTAGCCATCAGCGCCTGCAGCCGCGCATCAAAGGCGCTGCGGTCGCCAATGATTTTCAGGCGCACGCCCTTTTTGTGCATGTCGCTGGCTTCTTTTTGCAGGTAGAGCAAAAACAGGCCCATCAGGCTGGTCACCTCTTCGGCCGGCCGCTTCCAGTTTTCAGTGCTGAAGGCAAACAGCGTAAGCCAGCGCACGCCGCGCGCAGAACACGCTTCAACCAGGCTGCGCACGCGTTTGGCACCGCTGGCGTGGCCAATGGCTTTTGGCAGGCCGCGCTGGCGGGCCCAGCGGCGATTGCCGTCCATGATGACGGCGATGTGCTGCGGCACGGTTGTGGTGGTTAGCGAAGCCTGGTGCATGGTATTGAGGGCTCAGTACTTGTAGTTGGTGTAGCGGTATTTACCGTATTTGTTGCCCATGCCGTAGCCGTAGCGGCGCTTGGTGATGTTGAGCCCGTTGAAAATGACGCCCTTGGCCTGGGCGCCACTTTGGGCCAGGCGTTTGACCGATTCCTGCAGCTCGCTCAGGCTGGTCACCTCGGCGCGGGCCACCAGAAACACTGCACCCACCAGGGGCGCCAAAATCGCTGTGTCCGAGGCAACGAGCACAGGCGCGGAGTCAATAATGACCAGGTCGTACTGCGTGGCGACTTGCCGCAACAACTGCTGGGCGGTGCCTGTCATGAGCAGCTCGGCCGGATTGGGCGGCAGCTGGCCGGTGGTCAGAAAATCGACGTTGGGTAGGACTTGCCGGTGCAGTGCGTCTTCCAGCTTGACGCTGCTGCAGATAAGCTCGCTCAGGCCTTTACCGCGGGCCATGCCAAAGTACTGATTCAGGTGGCCTTTGCGCAGGTCGGCGTCGATCAGCAGTACTTTTTTATTGGCCGCGCCCAGCACCGCGGCAAAGTTGATGCTGGTGAACGACTTGCCAATGCCCGGCGTGGGGCCGGTGATCAGCACGACGTTGTTGGCGGCGTCCAGCATGGCGAACTGCAGGGCGGTGCGCAGGCTGCGCAGGCTTTCGATGGCCGGGTCTTCCGGCGCCGCGATTGCCAGGACATGGTTTCCGGCGGCTTTGCCTTTGACCTTTTTGACCAGCAGCGCCTGATCCGGGCTGAACGGAATGGTTGAAAACACATGCAATCCGGCATGCTGTTCTATGTCCGCGGGGTCTTTGATGCCAGGGCGCAGGCTATTGCGCAGGAATGCGAGCGCCAGGCCAGCCAACAGGCCCAGCACCCCCGCCAATGCCAGCACAGTCTGGCGCTGGGGTTTGACCGGGACCTCGGGTACCGCCGCCGCATCGACGATGCGTACGTTGCCAACCTTGCCTTCCTTGACCAGCTGCAGCTGCTGCGAGCTGTTGAGCAAGCTGGCGTAAAGCTCGGTGTTGACCTTCAGGTCGCGCGTGAGGCGCAGCAAGTCTTGTTCGACATTGGGGAAGGCCTTGACCCGGCCATTGATTGCACCCAGTTCGGCGTTGATGTTTTTGATTTGCGCATCGACGGTTTGAATGCTGGGGTGTTGTGCAGTAAAGCGGGTTTCGAGGTCTTTGCGCTTTTGCTGCAATTCAAGCAGGGAGGTTTGCAGCTTGACGGATTGCTCAAGCACCAGCTTGGCCTCGGTCGTCAGATCGAAGGCGCTGTTGCGGTTGCGAAACTGGTTAAATTTATTTTCAGACTCTTCAATCCTGGCGCGCAATTGCGGCAAATTGTTGCCAAGAAAGCTTAATGTTTTCTCGGCTTCGGCAACCTTGCGCGCCACGTTCTGGCGAACGTACAAGGTGCCGATTTCGTTCAAGGTCCAGGCGATTTTTTCGGGTTCAGGGCCATTCAGACTGGTAAGAATCACGCCGGACTGACGGCCTTGCTCGGTAATAGCCAGGGAGCGTTGCAGCTCTTCAATCACCCCAAGGCGCGAAAAGCGCTTGAGGTAAAACTCGGCCCCGGGTTTGGCGACCGCTTCAGTGATCAAGAGTTGGCCTTTTTGACCCGCGTCTACAAACTCAAGCGTGGTTCCAAAGATGCCTTTTGCCAGAGTTTCACCCTTAGGCGAGATGAGGTCGTAGCCGGCGGCGGTGATGAGCACCGAAAATCGCTCGCCCTCCGACTTGCGCGGAACGTCAAAAGCGCCGACCTTCAGCGACTCGTTGCCGCTGACGTAGCCGCTCAGGCCCAGCAATCCGGGATTGGACGGTTCTGTGGCGCGGCGCGCCAGCCAGCCCCCAATCATGGGAGTGTATTTGGGCTGGATGCTCAAATCGAGTTGCAGGTTTTGTACTGCCTGCCCCACCACCAGGCGGGAACGCAATATTTCCATTTCGGCCGTGGCGGGGGAGCGGATCTCAAACAGGCTGGACGCCTCGCCCAGCGCGCTGGAGGCGGCGCCACCGCCTGGCTTGCTCTCTTCGACCTGGATCAGGGTGTTCGCTTCGTAAATCGGCGTGCTTAAAAACGCATAGCCGCCGCCCAGCAAAAGGGCCAGTGCGGTGACGGCGGCGATGAGCCAGCGGCTGTCGAGCACCACGTCAAGCAGGTCTAACAGGTTAATCTCGTCGTCTTCAGCCTCGTCGGGTAAGGGAAGCTGTACGGGGGGGAAATTCTGTAGTCGGGAGTTCATTCGCTGATTGCTATTTCTAATGGGGGGCGGTTTCAGCCCAATTGCCGGATGCGCGGGGCCCAGTCGGCGACGCCGCGGGCGATGCGGGCATAGGCAGCTTCGAACGCAGGCTTGGGTTGTTGGTAAGGATCGGCAATATCGAACTGGCCGAGCTCGCCGAGACGGAAGACTTTGCCGCGCACCAGCGGATACTGCTGCTCGATCTGGGTTTTATGACCTTGTTCCATGACCAGAATCATGTCGGCGCTTTGGCACATCCAGCTGACCAGTTGCTGGGCGCGGTGGGCCGACAAATCCAGGCCATGCGCCGCCGCCACTTCTACAGATAGCTGGTCGGCCGGGTGACCGACCAGCGCACCAAGTCCGGCGGACCAGACGGTTTTTTCAGGAAACTGCTGTTTGAGTAAGGCTTCAGCGATGGGGCTGCGGCAGATATTGCCAATACACAGCGTCAGGATGTGGTTCATGAAATGGTCATGAAAAGGTGAAGAGGCGCGTAGCTGCGAGGCGATCCGTGGCGATTCATGGCGGTTATGGATTGCCGCGTTGCGCTCGCCATGGTGAAGATCACTTGATCGCCGAGGCAGTGGAGGTGACGGCCGACGCGCTCGGCAAAATCAGGCTGATGACACGGTTCCAGCGCACCAGCGACGAGGGGTCCACATAGACCACATCGCGCGACCTGAGCTCGAAGCCCTCGGCCAAAGCATAGGCTACGGGCGAGCGTGCATCGAGGTGGTAAATCTCGGGCGGGCCGTCAGGTGCGCTGCGCACCACGTAGATCTGGCGCGGGTCGCCCGAAGTGGGGTTGACGCCACCGGCCTCGCCTAGCGCTTCGTTGAGCGTAAGACGGCCGTTGCGCAAGGGCTGGGCCAGCGGGCGCGTAACTTCGCCCATGACATAGACCTTGGAGTCGTCGCGGCTGAGCACGCGCACCAGGTCGCCGCTGCCGAGCAGGATGCTGGTGGGATTGATGCCGAGCGCGGTGAGCTGCGGCAAATTGATGGCGGTGGTGCTGCCATTGCGTGAGACGGAGACGGTCGAGCGGTCGGCCGTGGCGGTGAAGCCGCCGGCGCGGCTAATGGCCTCGGGCAAGGTCATCGGAATGTCGTTGACTGACTGCAGGCCGGGTGTTCGGACCTCGCCATCGACATACACCCTGCCGTTGCGGTAGGACTGGATGCGGACGGTGACCTGCGGGTTCTTGAAGAACTTGGCCAGGCGGGTGGACAGCAGGTCGCGCGCCTCGTATTCCGTGAGGCCGCCGAGTGTAAGGTTACCCACAAAGGGGAACTGCACCAAACCGGACGGGCTGACGTTGTAGCCGTTGCCGACCGGCGACAGGCTGGTGGCGTCTGCGGTCAAGGACGCGCCGGCGGGGGCAATGGCCAGCTCGGGGTGGTCCCAGACGACGATGTTGAGCACGTCACCCGGTCCGATGAGGTAAGGCTTGGCCACGCCAAACAGGCGCTTGACGTCTTGCCCGACATCAGTGGCCTGGGCAGCACGCTGCTGGCGGATCAACTCGGGGGTGATGCTGAGCAGCGCACCGGGCGGCGGCGCATCGGCGCTGGCACCTTCAGCCGGGGACGACGTGGTGCCACGCTGGCTGGTAATGGAATAACGTGAGGCCTTCTGTTCGGCGCCGGTCAAGCCGTCGCCCATGGTCAGTCCGGGTGCGAAAGCGCAGCCCGCGAGCCATGCAACGATCAGCGCCTGAACCGGCCAGCGCAGGAGCGACATTTGTGAAAATTTGTATAAGGATGCAATAGGGAACATTGATAAATCAGAAATCTGTGAAATAAAAGTGACGAGCAGGCTACCGCAGTGTTTTGCGATTCAAGTCGAAACACATCGTCGGAAAATTCCGGCCCGCCCTACCCTGACCCGGCCCAGGTCTTGACTCGCGTCAGCCTTTAAAGGCACTCGGTTTTCAGGCAAGTTCAAGCTGGTGATGACCAACAGTCACCACCTTTTGGCGCCCCAGCAACAAAAGCAGCACCGCCACGCGTTTGCTGGAGACAGACTGAACCAGACCTTCGAGTCCGCGCAACCCGCAATTACGAAGGCGCACCCGGTTCGCGGGCTGAAACGGACTGATCGCAGCGAGATCAGTCAGATTTCGCTCGGCTTCGCAAGCCTGAATGGCTCGAAGCTCAAATGTTTTTAGCATGGCAGGATGACTACCAAATGACAGGATGAAAGAAACACCCCGAGTCGAGCGTGCGCCCGAAATGGACTGCCCGGCGTTACACGGTCGGAAAAAAGCATAACGAGGAAACATGGGCTCCGACACAACAACGGAGCCAGCAGGCAATTTTTTGAACGTCTTGTATTGGGGGAGATAGGCCTCAAACCCCTGTTGCGCAAGATTGGTTGTAGCGACCTGCTCGCGCTTGGGTTGGGTATATGCCACATACCAGCCTTGCTCTTCAGATTGCTCAGTCAAAGACTCGAACGTCTCAGCTTTTAACCCCTGAAATCCCATTTGCTGGTTTATCCCGTGCCGTCCCACCTCACACAAAACAGTCAACTCCCATCGGCGCCCACTGCACATTTGTTAACAAACTGTTACAGCTATTAACCGAACAATTTTATGGAATTACCAGTTCTAAAGCTATTGAAATCGATTGATTTGATCAGCAATTGATACAAATCAAGTTATAAATACCCATCTAACAACAGAGCCAAATACCGGTTGACATGTTTCGCAGCGATCGCGCGCTTTTGGACCTATGTTGTTGGCGTGGAGGTGCCCAAGGCGTTTGTCCCGCATGTTGGGCACGAAAAATTGAGCTCAGTGAAATCGCCCGCTTCGCATGAAAAGCGCAACCGAGTAACAGGGACTGGCCAATAGTCAAAATGCCAGCAAGTGGGGAGTACGCAACTTTTCTAATACCGCTTGACGCTATCCGCAGGCCGATTCGATCGAACGCACGCACGGACTTGGCACCCGATGCTCGGATTCGAGCATCGAGCAAAAACTTCCGGCTGCGCTGCTTGCCATGCCACTCAATAGGTCAGGCCGGGTGGTCGTGAACACACGTTTGAATGGCAAGTTGCGCTCGGCCAGGTGATACATGCTGCCCACCGTCTTGTCCCACAGCGAGATTTTGCCGGGATGGCTGTAAACCTCGTTCAGCTTGTCGGTGGCTATCTGGTGTACTTGGCCAGGGTAGCGCGCGGGGCGGGATCGGCACCCGCACTGTCAGCAGCCGGGGTACGGCTAAAGGCTAGGCCGTCTGTGCCGGAGGTGTTTGTACCGCCTCGGCTGTAGAAGACTTTGTTGGTGGATGCACCATGTTGCAGTGCGAACTCCACAAGCCCTTCCAGTATTCCGCTTCCTCCCCCGGCCCCATTGCTGCTGCTTGCTCCGCGCCCCTCTTGTACCAATGCGTTGAAGATAGCGCCTCTTTGCAGCGTCTTGCCCCCAGCTCCCGCCGCTCGGCCCGGTCCTGTGTCGGCAATTTGTCGAATGGCGTCTTCATCAAGCTCATGACCCTCTGAATCAACGAATCGCCCAGTGCGAGGCTCGAAGGTAAGAGGGTTGACATGGTTGTATGAGGCCAGTGAGGTGTGAATTAGTGCTTCAATGTTACCAATATCATCCCCATAAGTCCACTTCAAAGGCGGCACGCCCATGGCCGTATCGCCTTCAACCTGCCGTGGGTGAGGGGCCAGGTGGCTGGTAGTGCCGAATTTCAGCGCCGAAGACAGCATCTGCTCCGTCCTGCGACGCAATGCCTCGTCACTCAGGCCTGCCGGGTCGCCAATAAACAGCCGCTCGGTGTTGTGGGCGTAGGTTTCGGCAATGTTGTAGATTTTTGTCCCGTCATCGCCAGTGTTCAGGCGCGATACGTCAATCCACACGTCATCGGTCGGTCCCACGTCCTCGGGGTTCTCCCCTGGCCGTTGTGTCACAAGCCCGCTCATTTCCCCGTCTTTCAGGGTGTAGCCGTAAAGCGTCGGTGCTTCCCCGGTGGCATACGCATTGAACGGGCGCACTGACATTGTTGCGGTCTTGCCGTCTGGCATGGTGAAGGTGTAAACCGTGCGGCCCACGGGATCCTTTTCCTTGTTGACCTTGATGGCAGAGTCCGTGTCGCTTGCGATGCCCTCCACCGTGTCCTGGACCGATTTGGCCAGGGCAAACAGTTTGTCGTTTTCGCTCAGTGCCTGCAGTGCGTTTTGAGCGCTTGTATTGGTGCGGTTGAATGCCGGCACCGGCTGGCCACCCTGCGGCTCTGGCCCGCCGCCTTCAATGTGCTTGCGCGCCGGCAGAATGAAGCGGGTGATGATTTCGTCATCCGTCATCGCCAGATTCTTGAACGCCGGAATGTGCTCACGCAACCACGCGCGGATAACGGCAATGGCGCGCTTGACCAGACCCGCCTCCGGTTTGGTCTTCGCCAGCGTAGCCAACACCTCTTCGGCCGCCTGCAGCATGTGCCTTGGCCGGTCGGCGTCGCTTTGCTGAGCCGGCCTTCTTGATTCGGCTACGCACACAAGGCAAACACGGCCCAGTGCTTAAGGTTCTGCTTGTGTGACGGCCGGGAAAGTTCGGCACATTTTTCAGCCGCCTGGCGTTGTAAACCGGGTGGCTTTTTTTTCGCCCCTCGCAAGTCAGCACTCCAAACACCAGGCGCATGCCAACCCCGTGCTTCGACCTTGCTGGGGCAATCAACCAGGCCGCTCAATGAAACCCCTAACGATTATCAACACGGCCATTCGCCAGGACATTGAAGGCCGCTACTGCCTGAACGACTTGCACCGCGCCGCTGTGGCGCGCGGCAAAGCAACCGCATCAAACCGGCCAGGCACTTTTCTCAAGCGCCCCGAGACAATCGCGCTGGTTGCAGCCATACAAAAGCGATGCACTGGGGAGTGCATCGCTCCCGTTGTGACCATCAAAGGGGGAGCCGCCAGCGAACAAGGCACCTATGTGACCAAGCCGCTGGTGTACGCCTACGCCATGTGGATTGACGCTGATTTCAACCTGGACGTGATTGAAGCCAGCGAAATGCCTTGTGGCTTTCGCTTCTGGCCATTTACTCAGCTCCATTGCTCGACTTGCGCCGCGCCGCTGTGGCCCGTGGCAATGCAACCGCATCAGACCGGCCAGGTACTTTTCTCAAGCGCCCCCGAGACAACCGTGCTGATTGCAGCCATACAAAAGCGATGCACTGGGGAGTGCATCACTCCAGTCTTCACTTCTAAAGGCAATTCGTTGACCGATTGGCTCAAGGCTGATGCTCAAACGCAAGGGCGAGATACCAGGCATTAAAAAAGCAGTGGTTTGAGGGGTTGTGGCCGCAATAGCGCAGGTCTGAGCATCACCTGTGCCACGCGCGCCTATCTGGTTCAAAAATATGTTCGTTTACACCTTCCCTACGGCGCAGGGAACGCCTACATTGCACGCACCCAACAAAGCCGCAATACCGCTCAAGGTGGCGTTGCAACCAATGAAATTGCGCAAATGAACCAATCACCTGTCCCTATTCTCAAATTCACGGATTTCATTTCAGCCGATGGTGAAACGCTAACAACTACGTCGGTGCATGTTGCTCTTGTCAGAGGCAAGCCCCATGACCAGGTACTGCGCGACATCCGGGCATTGATCGAGCAATCACCTGTCGATTTCGGCACGCGTAATTTTCGGCCCGCCATCTTTTTGAACAGCCAGGGCCAAAGCTGCGTGTCGTACACGCTGACCCGTGACGGCTTCACATTGCTCGCGATGCAGTCCACCGGCAAAAAGGCGGTGGTTTGCAATGTGGCGTTCTTGACTGCTTTTGACGCCATGGCTGCCTACGCCAAAAACCAGCGTGAGGGCCTGGGGTATCGCTTCATGGCCAAAAAGCCTGAAGACAAGGACAGCGGTGAACTCGCAGCGCTGGCAATCGCAGCTTGACTCGGAAAAGCACAAAGGCCAAACAGGAAATATAATTTATGACTGAAAAAAAGACTATCAGGCCGGCCGCCGACTGGGAACTGATCGAGCGCCACTACCGCGCCGGTATCCAGTCTTTGCGCGAAATGGCGACCGACGCTGGCGTTACAGAGGGTGCGATACGCAAGCGCGCCAAGCGCGACAAGTGGCCGCGCGACCTAAGCGCAAGGATTAAAGCCAGGGCTGATGAGTTGGTACGCAAAGCCGAGGTACGCACGCCAAGTACGCAAGTGTCGGTGAGTACCGAAAAGCAGGACGTTGAAGCCAATGCCAACCAGCAAGTAGTCATTCGGCTGGGCCATCGCAAGGACATTCAACGCTGCCGCGCACTGTTTGCAGCGCTCATGGACGAGCTGGAAGAGACAGCCGGCAACAAAGAGCTGTTCGCGCAACTCGGTGAACTGCTGGACCGATCCGCCGATGAAGGTCGCCCCGACAAGCTCAATGAGCTGTATCGCAAGGTCACTGGCTTGACTGGCCGCGTTGATAACGCCAAGAAGCTCGTTGAAATGCTGGAAAAGGTCGTCCGTCTTGAACGTGAGGCCTTTGGCATCGGCGCAGAAGATTGCAGAGAAAACCCAATCGATGCAGCGCTCAAGCAGATTGCCGAAATGAAGCGCAATGGCATCCGGCCCGCTTGACCTGTCCGCCCTGTATGAGCGGTGATCTGGGATTCATCTGGAATCGGACAATATGACCTTCATGCAGCGCTGCAAAAGCAGCGCAAGAAAAAGGGTTTGATTACGCGCCGGTAACTTAAGGGCTGGCAGTAAGGCGGAGGCTCTATAAACATCTGTGCGGCCTTTTTACTACCGTATCTGCGTGCGGCTTGGGGGGGCATCACCCGCTGCATCAAGTTCATCCCAGCCCCGTCTATGCACTTGCATGGCCAATCAAGTTCAGCAAGATGGCTTCGGTATCCGTGTCGTCCATTCGCTCGTCGTCGACCAGATAGCGGAACACGGCGATGGCTTCATCCTTTGCCCTGGCGCGAATGCGGGCCAAGCAGCGGAAAACGAATGAGTCGCGGGCGCCCGCTTCTGGCGCGTTATCGACTCCGCCCAATGAATTTCTAAGCCAGTACAAGGCGCGCCAGTACGCGAGTTCATGCAGGCAGTCGCTCAGGGTGTTTGGCATCAACTCAGGGCGGGCCTTGAATTTGGCGTCAACCTTTTTTTCGTCAAACTCCAGCGTCTTGCCACAATTGAGTCCAGACAGCGCCTCGATGCAGAACTGTTCGGCCGGTGTGTCGGCAAACAAGGCATCACCAAAACGTGCCGTTGCCTCATTCTGAGTGGACAGATTCGTTACCGCACTCTTGGCCAGCCCTTCAAGGTCAGCGAAGCCCATTGTCTTAAAAATGTTTGTGAAGTCGCCGGGGTTCTTTGAAACCAGGTGATTCATGTACCGCTTTTCCAGCTCAGCCAGGGGCGTCTTGATGAGCTTGGCCGCCAGCATTGCCTTTTCAATCAGCGCGGCCTGGCCGGTCTGAATCACTGACCGCAGCCACAGTACTGCATCAAGGTCGTTGTCGCCCGTGACGGCTTCCTGCGGCGGCAGGGATGGCACAACAAGCTCTGTGTTGCTACTGGCTTGAATCGGTGGCAAGCTGAACAGCGCACGGTGCGCCGGGTTATCGCGGAAAGCTCCAGACCGTGAACAGATGGTTTTCACCGTGCCGATGGCTAGGCCGGTCTGTTGGGCCACCTCGCGCAGTGAACAGCTGCGACGCAGGTCCAACACTTGCTGACGTACATCAGCGAGAAGAGGGTGTTTCAATGGGGCTCCTTGTTGAAACAGGGGGATTCAATAAAGTGCATTGCATGCTGCGCGCGTAGTTGCTCCATACGGGCTTGCTGGTCAATGGTGTGACTTTGGCTGAAAGCCATCGCCACGATCGCGGCTGAAAATTCCGGCGAAATAACCGCTTGTGCCGTCAATTGACTCATGGCCTCGGTGTCGGCGTTCGACCTTGCCAGGCATTGACTTTTTTTCCGTTGCTATCGATATTCGTATCGGGATTTTTCATGGTCATAAAGGCCAGTTCCAGTGGTGATTTACTGTTTTATCAAGGATGCGGCAGCGGGAAGACTTTTGTCGTGCGGTTCGCTATGAGCCGCGTCAGCGTTTAGCACCAGCTCGGGCAAGGTATGAAACACATTCATATTCCAGCCCTGCTGCCAGAGCTAAATGCTGAGCGCGAAGGCGTTGGCCCTGACCAGTCAGAAAAGCGCGTCTGCTCCCCGATATAGCTCAAGCTGATCACGCCGCAGCGCCCCTGCCGGTTTTTTGCAATGCTGACCTTGGCGTAGTGTTGCCAATCGTCGTTCATGTCCGGCTTTGCCTGAATCGGTCGATGGACAAACAGCACCACGTCGGCGTCTTGTTCAATCGCACCAGAATCCCGCAGGTCGCTGAGAGCGGGCGTGGCGTCTGCCCGCTCTTCGACCTTGCGATTGACCTGTGCCAGGCACACGACGGCGATTTCCAGCTCCTTGGCCAGCGTCTTCAGGCCACGGCTGATTTCCTCCAGCTGGTAAGCGCGCGGCTGCCTGGCATCCATCCCGGACATCAGGCCGATGTAGTCCACGATCAGCACGTTCATGCCGTGCAGGCGCTTGACGTAACGCGCCTTGCTGCGCACATCATTGATGTTCAAACCACCTTGGTCAGATACATAAAACATCAACTGCTTGGCTTTTTCCACGCCCTCCAATACCCGGTTCCATTCCAGTCCATCGCCAAAATTTGGCCGCTTAACGCTGGACAGGCTTACATTGCCAAGCATGGCGGTCATACGGTCGCGCACCTCGTTGTGCGGCATTTCCATGCTTAACATTGCTATGCTGTGACTTGCAGCCATATTCAGCCCCAGCGTCATGGCTAATGCTGTTTTACCCATGGAAGGCCGCGCGCCCACA
This sequence comes from Polaromonas sp., assembly GCF_012927455.1. Taxonomy (GTDB): domain Bacteria; phylum Pseudomonadota; class Gammaproteobacteria; order Burkholderiales; family Burkholderiaceae_C; genus Polaromonas. The sequence continues at coordinate 244,484 of NZ_JABBPE010000005.1, forward strand.
ATCACCAACTCTCCGGGCCGCAAACCGCCTTCCAGGTACTCGTCCAGATCGGCCAAGCCCGTTGGCCAGACCTTGATGTTCCCTTCAGCGCGGTCTTCCAGGGTCTGCGTATGCTGCGTCATGCCTTCATAGGCACTTACGAATTCATCACGCGGCGCGTCATCAACCAGCCTGGCCAACTGTGCCTGAGCCTCTTGCACGCGCTCTTCAATGCCGCGCCGGTGGTCTTGGGCCAGTTCGTTAATTTCGCGGCTCAGTGCCATCAAGGCGCGGCTTTTGGCGCGCCCGATGACAATCTCTGAATAGCGGCCGATATTGGCAGCGCTGGGCACATACTGCGCCAGCAAGTTCAGCTGCGAGAGGCTGGTTTTGTCACCCATTGCGGCCGACACCGTGACGATGTCGCACTCCATGCCCGCAAGGATTTGCTGCGTCACTTCAGTAAAAATATCACGCAGACCGCCGGCAGAAAAATGGTCGGGCCGCAGCTTGTCGCTGATTTGGTCGAATACAGCGTTGTCAAGCAGCATGGCGCCAATCAAGGCTGACTCCGCTTCGATTGAGGTAAAGGTATCCACAAGGAATCCGTCAACAGGCATGTTCATGACGCATCCTTGGTTTTTTCAATCACATGTTTTTTTCCCTTTTCGGAAAGCAAAAAGTCAATGTCGCAGGTCCAGTTTTCATGGGTGCCCGACTTGACACCGCGCCCCATCAGGAAGTCGTTTTCTCGGGCGAGTTCAAAGTACTCGCGTATCCATGCCATTGCCGACTCGGCGTCATTGGCGCGCGATGTGCCATCGAAGCGCTTGGATGTCAGAGCGAATTTCCAAAAGTTCGATATCCCTTTTTTACGGGCATCGTTCAACAATCGGACGGCGGGAAGTTCTGGTAAGACTTCGTGATAAAGGTCAATCACCGATTGCGTCGGACAGGTGGGCAGGCTTGCCCTGGCGACAGAAGCGTTAGCTTCTTTATTCCTTTCCTTTCCCTTCCCTTCCCTTCCGTCAGGGAGTACTCCGTGAGCGCTCAGTGACGGCTCAATGAGTGCTGGCTGAGGAATCCGTGTAAGCGATGGGTGGTTGATGACTTGATGGGTGCGAAAGCCTTTGATGTGTAGGAATTTATGATCGCTCACTGAGTATTCAATGACCACTCCCTGAGCAATCAGTTCATCAAGCAAAGGCTGCAAGTGGAGCTCATCGCCCGGGAAGATTTGCATCTTCAAGCGCTTGGCCGAATTGGCCTGATTGCCGTTGTCATCTGCATAGTTCAGCATGCCGATAAATAGCAGACGAGCACCCAGTGAGCACTCCGTGAATTTTTCGTCAGTCCAGATTTCTGGTTTGACAGTTCGAATGCGGGCCATTATTTCAAGCCCCTTGCAGTTTCCATCAGGGCAACCTGCGCAGGACTGCGCTGGGCAATGGCGCGCTGCATTTCCAGGCGGAACGCATGGGCCTTGCCATGGTCTGCAAGGGCGCCAGTGCGCTCGTAGTGGGCATAGGCAGCCTCTGCTTTCTGGCCGAGGTCCTCGATTTGACGCTCGCGTTCAATATCGGTCATGCGGTGCGTGGCTATCATTACGCCCACCCCAAGCAGTTTTCTGGCACCTGCGGTGGGCCAGGCCAGTCTTCCGCAGACTCGCAAAGGGCGCAGTCCTTCAGGTGCGGTGTCGTAGCAGGCTTTTTCCCGCCACGTCTGCTCTGCCATGTTGGAGTAGTACGCCAGTTCGCGAGTCGTGAGGTTTGGCTTTGTGACTAGTTCCAGCGGCAGGTACTGCGGCAATTGCGGCAGACCGTTGAGTTCCGCTATCCACTGTGCGCGGGCAATGCGCCGCTTGCTGCCTTGCTGCGGGGCTGTTGCCTCGCGCGTTGCTTGAATGCTGATTGATGCGGTTTCCATTTGTGAACCTTTCTGCGCGTTTAGCGCTGTTGAGGTTCACTAGTAGGGTCGTGCGTTTAACGCTTACAAGCAACTGCGAGAGTTCGTCAAAACCCGCATGGCTATTGGCTTGCAGGCCGGTTTTCGCTAAAACTTTCACCCAAAGTTCGAGAGTTTTATCCCAATGGCACGTTGACAAACGCTTTTAATATCGTTTCAGCAAGAAGTGGTTTTATTCCGCCACGCTTGTAAATCCCGGCGTTGAAAAGCGACTTTGAAACCTTATCCGCCAATTTCAGCTTTTTGATAAGTAAGGTGCTGTCATACCGTACAAGTTGACGGGCGAAGTATCGAGCGGGTGTGTACCAAGGATATTCCGCTGGTGGGTCTCTTGCGTCTGCTACGAGCCAAGGGTCTTGTGATGCGTCCGGCAAATCAATGTCGCTTGAGCCGTTGCCTACCTCTTCAGGCAAAACTTCGGCAGTAAGCTTATTTACAGGTTCCGGGCCATCGAACGCGGGTACAACCCCGACGGGCCGGGGCTGGGGAACTGATGCCGGCACTGGTTCTACTGTGATTTGAAGCGCTGGCGGCTCGCCGTCAACGTTATTCCAGCCGCGCCCGTCAATCCATGGAGCATTTTTGTGATTGATATGAAATACGTCACCGCGCTCTTTGGCCCATGCATTCAGTTGTGGCAGGCCTACGAAAACATTCAAGGCTATGGTGAGATTTGCGTCGCTTTCGACTTCAACTATTGGGCCTTCAAGCTTGGAAGCTTTGATGATTTCATCTGGCATGCCGTATGTGCCAAATCGATTGCAGACTTTAAGCCTGCCCGACCGAGCGTCGGTAATCAATGCCAATGTGAACCCCCGAAGCGCTCCGTCGTATGCAGGCTTATGAAATCCTTTATCACCAGCGCTAGCACTTTTTTTTGCCATGGCACGGGCTACGCCATCAAGTGTGGAAATTTCGCCAAGGAACTCTGGTACATCTATCGTGTATTCGATGTCACACCCCCTTCAGGCGTTATTTATTGAGACGCCGATGCCTGTCGGGGAATGATTCCGACTTTCGTCAGCGGTAATTTAGTGCAGGCCAGGCAGGGGCAAAATGTCTTAGGCAGCCAGCGCCGGCGCAGGCCGAACATGCATGGGCGCAGCCTTGAATCGCTGTTCAGCCTGCCACACGTCGTAAGCGCTTTGCTCTGCCAGCCATAACCGAGCCTCGCCACCACGCGCCACGCCTAGCCAGGCCTCGATACGCAGGGCCATTTCAGGCGAGATAGCAGCCCGGCCATTCAATACGCGAGACAGTGCCACACGGGACACGTCAAGCTGTTGCGCGGCTTTGGTAACGGTCAGCCCCAGCGCGGGCAAAACATCATCCTTCAGCGTTAGGCCGGGATGCGGGGGGTTAAACATGCGTGCCATCGTTGAGGGCTGCCGTCAGGCGTCACTCTGCACCCAGCTTTTCAAGGCGTCATTGATGCGCGTTTGCCACCCATCGCCAGAGGCTTTGAATTTTTGTATTACCTCCACGTCCAGGCGCAAAGTTATCTGGGTCTTGCTGCCACTGCCCAGCGGGCGGCCACGGCGCACCAGTGGTTTGACTTGCTCCCATTCGGCATCCGTGAAGGGCATGGCGTCCGGGTCTGCCAGGGCAGCGGCAGTGATGGCGGCATCCTCGGCAAGGGTTGGCAGGATGGTTCCGGATTTAAGTTTCGGCATAGCGTTTCACCTCTCGCGTATTGGCTTTTCTCAAACTGATAATGCGGCGCTCGGTCGGTTGCTCAGGCGGGCGGTCAACGAACACCACGGCCATGATGCGCAAGCCGATATAGCCCAGCGCGACCATGCGGGCCTCGTCATACTCGCGGCGCTTGTCAGGCCACACCACGGCAGCCTCCCATTCAAAGCCCACGGCATCTAGCAGTGAAAAGCCATGCTTTGCCAGATTTGCGGCATCTTTGGCCGGATCAAACGTCACATTCATATTTTATTGTAGTTACGTTTATTTGATTTGCAAAGGTTATTTGTAGTTACGCTATTTCAGCCAGCCACCACACGCAGCGCACCGGGCGCGGCCTTGACATCGAACACTATTCCGGCCTGCTCCAGAATATGCGCTTCAATCTGTGCCAGGTAGCCTTAAAGGCATCCACACTGCGCGGCCTGTACGGTATAGAGCCTCTAGGCAAGCAACAACCGGCGCAGGGCAAACGGTGCGCTTCGTTGGCCAGTCTGGTTGTACCGAGTGAAACCGAAAGACTCCGGGAGGAAGGATGACTCGGCCAAGTCGGGTAAGCGAGATGCGATTTTCTGCCGTTAGTGCTGGCGGCGACAGGGTACAAAAGCCGTACCGGTGGCTACATGGTGGCTACATGAGCCCAAAAGCAAAAAAGGCTTGCTACTAAATTCATAGCAACAAACCCTTATGCTTACTGGAGGAGAGGGAGGGATTCGAACCCTCGGTACCTTACGGTACGCCTGATTTCGAGTCAGGTACATTCGACCACTCTGCCACCTCTCCTTTGTGTCGAGCCACAATTCTAGCAGCCTGTTAGGCTTGTTTTACTTCGCGGGCGGTGCAATGACCGTCATGCCGCCCATGTAAGGCTGCAACACAGCCGGCACCTCGACGCTGCCGTCTGCGCGCTGATAATTTTCCAGCACAGCGACCAGAGTACGCCCCACTGCCAGGCCAGAGCCGTTGAGCGTGTGCACGAATTCGTTCTTGCCTTGCGCATTCTTGAAACGTGCCTGCAGCCGGCGCGCCTGAAAGGCTTCGCAGTTGGAGATCGAGCTGATCTCGCGGTAGCTGTTCTGGCCGGGCAGCCACACCTCCAGGTCGTAGGTTTTGCTGGCGCCAAAGCCCATGTCGCCGGTGCACAGCAGCATGACGCGGTAAGGCAGTGCCAGCTTCTGCAGAATCGCTTCGGCATGGCCGGTCATGGTTTCCAGCGCTTCGTAGCTTTTCTCGGGATGGACGATCTGCACCATTTCCACCTTGTCAAACTGATGCTGGCGAATCATGCCGCGCGTATCGCGGCCATAGCTGCCGGCCTCCGAGCGAAAGCAAGGCGTGTGGGCGGTGAGTTGGATCGGCAGATCAGTCTCGGCCACGATCTCATCGCGCACAAAATTGGTCAGCGGCACTTCGGATGTGGGAATCAGGTAAAGCGAACGCTTAGCAAGCTCTGCAATTTGTTCGTCAAATAGCGAGGCCAAACCTTGGGAAGCATCCACATGAAACAAATCAGCTTCAAACTTGGGCAACTGGCCGGTGCCGCGCAGCGAATCGCCATTGACGATGTAGGGCACATAGCATTCGATATAACCGTGCTCGGCCGTCTGCACATCCAGCATGAACTGCGACAGCGCGCGGTGCAGGCGCGCCAGCGGGCCTTTCATCACGGTAAAGCGCGAACCCGTCAGCTTGCTGCCAAGCGCAAAGTCCAGCCCCAGCGGCTGGCCGACATCGACATGGTCTTTCACCTCAAACGTCAGCGCCGGCGGCGAGCCGCCCAGGCCTTCAACCGGGCTCCATTTGCGCACTTCCAGATTGCCGGCCTCGCCCGCGCCCTGCGGCACGCTGTCGTGCGGCAAGTTGGGCACGGCCAGCAGCAGCGCCTGCATCTCCAGCTGGAGCTGCTCCAGCCGGCTGCTGGACGACTCCAGCTCGGTTTTGGAAGCGCTCACCAGCGCCATAACGGCGCTGGCGTCCTCGCCCCTGGATTTGAACTGGCCGATCTGTTTGGACAGCGTGTTGCGCTGGCTTTGCAGCTCTTCGGTTCTGATTTGCAGGGCCTTGCGTTCGGCCTCAAGCGCTTGAAACGCTTCGACATTGAGGAAGGCTTGCGGGCTTTTGCGGGTCTCCAGCCGGGCGATGGCGGAAGGCAGGTCTTTACGGAGCAGGTTGATGTCTAGCATGGGTGGATTGTATTTTGTCGCGCAGCCCTGCCGCATTCGGCAGCGGATTCGGTTTTGGCCTTAATTCAGGCTGGCGGGATCAAGATTGGCGCCGCAAAGAATCAGGCACACGTTTTCGTCGCCTTGCGGCACATAGCGGCCGCTGTGCAAGGCCGCCAGCGGCAGCGCGGCGGCGGGCTCGACTGCAAGCTTGAGCTCCTTCCAAAGCCATAGCTGCGCCGCCCGAATCGATTCGTCGCTGAGCAGCAACGCGTCCGTTACATGCGCTTGAGTGGCAGCCCAGGCCAGCGTGCCTATGCGCTGTGCACCGAGCGAATCGGCGGCAATACCGCTGACCGCCACATCGATCGGCTGGCCGGCTGCGCGCGCGCTGTGCAAGGTGGGTGCGCGTTCGGGCTCTAGCGCGACGACGCGGCTGCGCTGCCCGAACCAGCTGGCCACGCCGCCAATCAAGCCGCCGCCACCCACACTGACCAGCACGGCATCGGGCACGCCGCCTTGCTGCTCAATTTCCAGCGCCAGCGTGCCGGCGCCTATCAGCACCTCGGACTGGTCATAGGCATGCGTCAGCAGCGCGCCGCTTTCCTGTTGGCGCGCCAGGCAGGCCTGCAGCGCGTCGAAGTAGGCCGCGCCCGTCACCACCACGCGCGCGCCCAGCGCGGCGAGCCTGGCGCGCTTGGCTGGGCTGGACACTTCGGGCACGAACACCTCGCAGGGCACGCCCAGTTCGCGGGCGGCGGCGGCGGTGGCAATGCCGGCATTGCCACCCGAAGCCACAATCACGCCGCTGACCGGAATCGGGTTGCTCAGCAGGCGATTGAGCATGCCGCGCGCCTTGAAGCTGCCGCCGGTTTGCAGATGCTCCAGCTTGAGCCAGACCTGGGCGCAGTCCACCCCGAGCGCCTTTCCGGGCAGCTTCCACAGTGGAGTCTGGCGAATAAAATGGCTATAGCCCTTGCTGAATGTGCGCTGGCAGCTCTCGATTTGATAGCGGTCTACGATGCTTGACACCATCACAGGTCAGCTCAAATGATGCAGCTGGCTGTCGCTGATCGTCAGCCGCTGGCCTTGCGCATCCAGCTTCAGGCCCTTGGGCAGCGGGAATTTGATGGTTTCCTCAATCCCTTTCATCTTGCGCACCGACACCGCGCCCAGCGCGCGGATGCGGTCAATCACCTGCTTGACCAGCACCTCCGGGGCCGAGGCGCCTGCCGTCAGGCCGACCCGGCTCTTGCCCACAAACCACTGTTCTTGCAGCTCGCTGGCGTCATCGACCATGTAGGCTTCGGTTCCGAGCTTGGCGGCCAGTTCGCGCAGGCGGTTGCTGTTCGAACTGGTTGGACTGCCGACGACGATCAGGATATCGACCTGCGGGCTCATCACCTTGACAGCGTCCTGGCGGTTTTGCGTGGCGTAGCAGATGTCTTGCTGCTTGGGTGCGCGCACCTGCGGAAAGCGCGCCTTCACGGCGGCGCTGATTTCGGCGGCATCGTCCACGCTCAGCGTGGTTTGTGTCACCACCGCCAGCCGCTCGGTTTGCAGCGGCGTGATGCGCGCCACATCGGCCACCTCTTCGACCAGATGGATGCCGCTGTCGAGCTGGCCCATGGTGCCCTCGACCTCGGGATGGCCTTTGTGGCCGATCATGATGAACTCGTAGCCCTCCTTGTGCAGTTTGGCGACCTCGACATGCACCTTGGTGACCAGCGGGCAGGTGGCATCAAAGATCTGAAAGCCGCGCGCCAGTGCTTCTTGCTGAACCGCCTTGCTCACGCCGTGGGCGCTGAACACCAGCGTGGCGCCTGGCGGCACTTCGGACAGCTCCTCGATGAAGATGGCGCCCTTGGCCTTGAGCTCGTTCACCACATAGGTGTTGTGCACGATTTCATGGCGCACGTAAATCGGCGCGCCAAACTTGGTCAGCGCGCGCTCGACGATTTCAATGGCGCGGTCAACCCCGGCGCAAAAGCCGCGCGGCTCGGCGAGCAGGATTTCTTGCGGCAGCTGGTTGGCGACAACTTCCGCCGACAGGCCGCCCTCAGGCGGAACAGCTCCGTCCAAGGGAAGCGCAGCGGACGGAGCGCCGGGCCGCCCCAAGCGAAGTTCAGCCCCTGCTTCCGGTGCGAGGGGCAGCGCACCGCCGAAGGCACGCGAAGCGACAAGCGTGGGGGCTACATTTTTCACAGCACGCCAATCACATGCACTTCAAACACCACGGGCTGCCCTGCCAGGGGGTGGTTGAAATCGAATTGCACGGCATCGCCGGGACCTTTCGCCTGATGAACGGCGCCAGCGTACTGCCCCATGCCGTCGGGCGTGGGGAACTGCACCACATCGCCGACGCTGTAGGGATGATCGGGCTCGCCCAGTTGATTGAGCAACTTGCGCGCCACCCACTGCTGCAGCTCGGGGTTGCGCTCGCCAAAGGCCTCGCCCGCGGCCAGCTCGAAGGTGGCGCGCGTGCCTTCCGGCAGGCCCAGCAGGCGCGCCTCAAGCGCCGGCGACAATTCGCCCGCGCCCAGGCTCAGCGTGGCCGGTTTGCCTTCAAACGTGGTGATGATGTTCATGCCATGCGGCCCGGCCATGCGGTAGTGCAGCGTCAGGAAGGAGCCCGGCCGGACGATGGGATGACAGACAGACTGGGCGGAATGGGCGGAATGGGCGGAAGTTTCCACGGTGGACATAAAACTTTCTGCGTCAGCCCGGCTGGCCGACAGGTGTTGGTGATCTGCCTCCATTGTAGAAAATTGTGCAAAGCCGGAGCCAGCGCGGGTCAACGCCGGCTTTTTCAGCTTTTTCTCCCCTTCCCGCTTTTCGAGGGGCTTTACCGCTACAGTCTCGCCACAACTGCCCAGCCCCCAATTTCGAATCTCCAATTCCCAATCCTTTCACCGACCGGCCCGCCCATGCTGCTTAAAGACCTGCCCGAGGACGCGCGCCCGCGCGAAAAACTGCTGGCCCGTGGCCCCGGCGCGCTCAGCGACGCCGAGCTGCTGGCGCTGCTGCTGCGCACCGGCCTGCCCGGCAAGAATGCGCTGCAGATGGGCCAGGAGCTGCTCGACAACTTCGGCGGCGTGGCCGGACTGCTGCACACCGGGCCCGAAGCGCTGAAAAGCATCAAGGGACTGGGCCCGGCCAAACGCGCGGAAATTGTCGCAGTGCTTGAACTGGCGCGGCGCGCGCTTGCCGAAGAACTGAAGGAAAAAGCCCTGTTTGCCACGCCGCAAGCGGTGCGCGACTATTTGCAGCTGATGCTGGGCAGCCGGCCCTACGAGATTTTTGCCGTGTTGTTTCTGGACAGCCAGCACCGCCTGATTGCGCTGGAGGAGCTGTTTCGCGGCACGCTGACGCAAACCAGCGTCTACCCGCGTGAGGTCGTCATCCGGGCCTTGGCACTCAACGCCGCCAGCGTGGTGCTGGCGCATAACCACCCCAGCGGTGCGGCCCAGCCGTCGCGCGCCGACGAGGCGCTGACGCAGACGCTGAAAGCCGCGCTGGCGCTGGTTGATGTGCGCGTGCTCGACCATTTTGTGGTGACAAGTACCCAGGCGGTATCGATGGCCGAGCTGGGGCTGCTTTAACATCTCCGAGTCACCCCGCGTCCCACCCCCGCCTCACCCCCGCCTAAAAATGACTGCGCCCGCCCGCAAAACCCTCCAGGTCCGCCCGCTGCGCGACCTGAAAGATCTGAAGGCCGTGAAGCGGCAGTTAGAGGCGCGCGTCCAACTGGAAAAGGAAAGGGAAGCCGCACGCCTGGCCGCCGCAGCCAGAGTCAAGGCCGACAAGGAGGAGTTTTCGCTTGCCATCGGTCCGGTCAGGGCCCTGGCCGCGCAGCACCGGCCCGACAATCCCGGCCACCGGGCCAGGCTGAAAGCAGCGCAGCCGGCGCCCATCCCGGTGCAGCAGCTGCGCGACGAGCAGGCCGTGATGCGCGAGGCCATCTCTGACGAGTTCGATAGCGCAACCCTGCTCGACACCGATGAAGCGCTGAGTTTTCGCCGCCCCGGCATGGGGCCGGACGTTTGCGTCAAGTTGCGCCGCGGCGGCTGGAGCATTCAGGGCCAGCTCGACCTGCACGGCCTGCGCCGCGAAGATGCGCGCCAAGCCCTCAGCCAGTTCATCAAGGACGCCAACAAGATGGGTTGGCGCTGCGTGCGCGTGGTGCACGGCAAGGGCCTGGGCTCGCCGGGCAAGGCGCCAGTGCTCAAGGGCAAGGTGCAAGGCTGGCTGATTCAGAAACAGGAGGTGCTGGCCTTTGTGCAGGCGCGGCCGGCCCAGGGCGGCGCCGGGGCGCTGGTGGTGCTGCTGGCGCAGAGTTGACGCCGGCGACTTCAGCCAGTTTGCTATTTATTTAATAGCTGCTTGCGCCCGTATTTATTGGGCTAGAGGCCTATTTCTCTGGTTTTTTTGTGGGTCGGGTTACGCCTTCGATAAATCCGATCTACGAGCCAGTATTCAGCATGAAAAGTGCCTTAAGCCCAATAAGGACGGGCGCAAACTGCTTCTCTTTTTATAGCAACCGAGTGCCGTCAGCTGGCCTGACGCGCCGCCGGTGCCAGCGGCCGGTCAATCCCGCCATGGTTGCGCAACGCCAGCGCGCACATCACCGCAGCGGTGCGGGTTTTCACACCCAGCTTCACGTAAATAAACTCCAGGTACTTTTGCACGGTGCGTGGGCTGATGGACAGCAGTGCCGCGATCTCCGCATCGGTCTGACCGCAGGCCAGCCAATGCACCACCTCGCCTTCACGCGGTGTCAGGCCAGTCGCGCCGACGTCGAGCGGCTCCGGCACATAAGGCAACTGCGCGGCGCCCGCTGGCAAAGAGTTCGCCGCGCTTGCCGAAATCCAGGCCGCGCCGATTCAGCATCACGCTTACCAGCGTGCGCTGACCCCAAAGCAGCGGGAGGGCAATCGCGTCCTCCAGCCCGATGCGCGGTAGTAGTCGCCCTACAAAGCGCTGCGCTGAAAGTCGTGCCGGCTCACCAGATCGAAGATACGCCGCGTCAGCCTGCCTCCCTTGAGGCCGTGATGGCGCACCAGCTGTGCTGCAAGCCTCGCAACGAGGAGGGACGCATGACCATCGACGAAACAAAACTCAATGTTTTATGGGCCGGTTGGTGCACGATTTCGGCGCTGCGATGCATGCCGCCACCCTCGTCGTCGTCGACCAGCTCGGCCTGTACCAGGCGCTGGCCCATGGCCCCGCCACGACAGAGGAGCTGGCCAGGCGCAGCCAGACCGATGCGCGCTCTCTGCGCGAGTGGCTGTCGGCGCAGGCTGCCAGCGGCTATGTGCAGTAGCAGCCCGAAGGCGAGCGCTTTTCGCTCAGCGCTGAACAAGCTCTCACGCTGGCCGACGAAGGCAGTCCGGCCTTCATTCCCGGCGCAGTCGAGATCGTGGTGGCGCAGTTCAAGGCCATCCAGAAGATGGTGCGGGGCAACGCGCACCGGCCTGGGCGTTGGCTGCTGGCACGATCACGATGCGGCGTTGTTCCACGGCACCGAGCGCTTCTTTCGCCCGGGCTACGCGGCCAACCCGCTGAGCCAGTGGATTCCGGCGATGGAAGGTGTCGCGGCGCGGCTGCAACAAGGCGCGCGCATTGCCGATGTCGGCTGCGGTCACGGCGCCTCGATCATTCTGATGGCGCAGGCCTATCCGGCATCGAGCTATGTGGGCTTCGACTACCACGCGCCGTCGATAGCGCGTGCCCGCGAAGCGGCGATAAAGGCCGGCCTGGGCGAGCAGTGCGCGTCGAGGTGGCAAGCGCCAAGGATTTTCCAGGCAATGACTATGACCTGGTCGCGGTGCTCGATTGCCTGCACGACATGGGCGATCCGGTCGGCGCTTCAGCGCATGTCATGCGCAGCCCAGGCCGCATCTGCGTAGCTTCCCCCGCGCGGAGCATCGCCCCTGTGGGCTGGCCCCGGTCGTGAATTTTTTTGATCTGGAAACAGCGTTCTGGCGGCACGCGCAGGGCGTTGCGGGTTGCGCGGGGCTCTGGCCCGGTCGTTGTTACGGTCCTTACCGATTTTCAGCCATCAAATCGGCTTTAATCCCAATATCTACGGGCGCAAGCAGCTATCTAATTAATAGCAAACAAAATTTAAATGCAGCTTGATCTGACGTACCAGCCTTACTCTGAATAGTGCGCCCTGCGCAGCGTTTCAACGACCGGCGTATTGAGCACGGAGCGCAGCCCCCACCAGCCCGCGGCCAGCGCCAGCAGCGCGCCGGCCAGGCTGCCGAGCACAGGCACGCTCCAGGAGCCAGTCCAGCTGAAGTCAAACACATAGCGCGCCAAGGCCCAGCCGACGGCCAGCGCCACGATGGAGGCGAGAAAGCCCGCCAGCAGGCCGACGCCGGCCAGTTCGGCGCGCTGCACCTGGCGCAGCAGCGAGGCCCTGGCGCCGACGGCGCGCATGATGGCGAACTCGCGGGCGCGCTCCTCGCGCGTGGCGGTGATGGCGGCAAACAGCACCACCAAGCCGGCCGCCAGGGTGAAGCCAAACAGAAATTCGACCGCGCGTATCACTTGGTCGAGCACGCGCTGCACCTGGTTCAGCGTGCTGCTCATATCGACATTGGTGATGTTGGGAAACGCTTTGACGAGGGCGTTGTCGAAGCTTTGCGGCCTGGCTTGCCCGTTTTCGGCTTGCATGGCGGGCTCGGGCGCTCGGAAAGCGCTGATGAAAGACACCGGAACTTCAGCGGGCAGTTGCGCCACCGGGTACATCACAAAGAAGTTGACATGCATCGAACTCCAGTCGACCTTGCGCAGGCTGGTGATCTTGGCCTCGCTGAGCTGGCCTGCCATGTCAAAGCGCAGGCTGTCGCCGAGCTTGAGGCCGAGGGTCTTGGCCAGGCCCTCTTCCACGCTGATGGCGTCTTTTTCGCCGGCCGTCCAGCGCCCGGAGACCACCTGATTGTGCGTGGGCTGCTGCGCGCTGTTGGACAGGTTGAACTCGCGGTCAACCAGGCGCTTGGCGCGCTCGTCCTCAAAGTCTTCGGGCGTCACGGGCTTGCCGTTGACCGCCACCAGACGGCCGCGGATCATGGGATACCAGTCGAATTTTTTCACGCCACCATCGCGCAGCGCCTGCTGAAAAGCCTCGCCCTGTTCAGGCTGCACGTTGATGACAAAACGATTCGGCGCGTCTGGCGGCGTGGCCTTGCGCCAGCTGCTGATCAGGTCGGTGCGCAACAGCACGAGCAAAATCAGCGCCAGCAGGCCGACCGCCAGGGCGCTGGTCTGCACCACCGCATACACCGGGCGCGCCGACAATTGCCGCGTGGCCAGCACCAGCCAGCGCGGCGCCGTGGCCTCGTTGACGCTGGCGCGCAGCAGTTTGACGGCCAGATAGCTGGCGGCCGCAAACACTAGCACGGCGCCCAAGAATCCGCCGACGGCAATCAGGCCCATTTTCAGATCGCTGCTGGCGGCTACCAGCAGCGCGGCAAAACCGGTCATGCCCAGGCCCAGCACCGCCAGCGAGGCCGGTTTGAGGCTGCCGACGTCGCGGCGAATCACGCGCAGCGGCGGCACCGAGGCCAGTTGCAGCACCGGCGGCAGGCCAAACGCCAGCAATAGCGTCAGGCCCATGCCCATGCCAAACAGTACCGGCCACAGCGTGGGGGCCGGCAGTGCGGTTTCGACCAGCCCGGCCAGCAGCAGCACAAAGCCGTAATGCACCGCAAAGCCCAACGCCACCCCCAGCGCGCTGGCCAGCAGCCCGGCCAGCACAAACTCAAAACCGTAAGCCAGCGCAATGGTGCGCTGCGGCTGGCCCAGCACGCGCAGCATGGCGCAGTCGTCCAGGTGTTTGGCGGCAAAGCCGCGCGCCACAATCGCCACCGCCACGGCGCTCAGCAGGGCCGCCAGCAGCGCCACCAGGTTGAGGAATTTCTCGGCGCGGTCCAGCGTCTGGTGCATCTCGGGGCTGCCGCTTTCCAGGCTTTCCAGCCGCACACCGCGAATACCCGATTCGCTGCCGGGCTTTTTGATCTCGTCAGCCGCCCACTTCACGTAGGTTTTGACGGCCTGCTCATCGCCGGCCACGGCAAAACGGTAATTGGTGCGGCTGGCGGGCTGGATCAGGCCGGTGGCGGCGACGTCGGCTTGGTTGACCATAACGCGGGGCGAAAAGCTGATGAAGCCGGCGCCGCGGTCGGGCTCTTGCACGATGATGCGGCTCAAGGTAAAGCTGGCGTCACCCAGCAGCAGGGTCTGGCCGAGCTTGAGGCCCAGCGCATCGAGCAGCGCGGCATCGGCCCAGGCGCTGCCGGGCGCCGGAATGTCGCGGGTTCGCTGGCCAGTGCTGCCGAACTGCCCGGCCACCGTCATGGCGCCGCGCAGCGGGTAGTTTGCGGGCACGCCCTTGAAGGCGACCAGCTTGCTGGCGCCACCGTCTTCATCTTTGGCGCGGGCCATGGTCGGAAACGTGACGGTGGAAATGGCCTGCAGACCCAGCGCCTGCGCCTTGGCGATGAAGGCTGCCGGCGTCACACCGTCGCTGCGCACCACGGCATCGCCGCCCAGCAGTTGCCCGGCATCGCGCTGCAGCCCACCTTTGAGGCGGTCGGCAAAAAAACCCACCGCCGTGAGGGCGGCGACCGCCAGCGTGACCGCCACGATCAGCAGGCGCAACTCGCCAGCACGCAAATCGCGCAACAACGTGCGCCAGCCTAGCTTGAGAAAAAGGGTGTTCATGGGGTGACCTTAACGCAGGAACCATCTAAATGGCAGGACACTGATTGCAGCACCCGCGCCTGGCGTGTCAGGCGCTCTGTTCAGCCTTTAGTTCGGCTCTGGATTCATCCTTGATCTCAGGCTTGATCACCAGACCCGGCTGCAGCTGCAAGCGCTGCGGGTTGCTGTAGCAGACAAAGCGCTTGTTGGTGGCACGGCCAATCGCGCACAGGCCCACCGCTTGCGCGACCTGGTGGCCCATCTGGGTGATGCCGCTGCGCGACACCACAATGGGCACGCCCATCTGCGCCGACTTGATGACCATTTCGCTGGTGAGGCGGCCGGTGGTGTAGAACGCCAGTCCTGCTGTCGTTGAAGTTGGCGAAACAGCGTCTGTAGCGTCAGGCGCGGGGGCCATCGAACGCAGCGAAGGGCCGCCTTGAGCAAGGCCAGCCTCCTCGGCGGGCAGCGCAGCACATGAAGTGGCAAGCGTGGGGGACACGAACGAAGCGCCGGGCCGCCCCAAGCGAAGTTCAGCCCCCTCGGGGGGCAGCGCAGCACGCGAAGCGACAAGCGCGGGGGCCAGTTCCGCCGACAGGCCGCCCTTAGGCGGAACAGCCCTCTCGGGGGACAGCGAACCACACGCAGTGGGGAGCGTGGGGGCAATCTCCTGCATCCACATCCAGCCGGCGATGGTGTCTATCGCGTTATGCCTTCCCACGTCTTCGACAAACAGCAGCATCTCGGGCTCAGCAGATGTCGTGTCAAACAGCGCGCAGGCATGCACGGAACCGGCCGATTTGTAGGTGGTTTCTTTCAGGCGGATGGTGTTGACCAGCGCATAAAGCTGGCTTTGCGTGATTCCTGCGTTGGGCGGCAACGCGATCTGGTCAACCTCGTCCATCAGGCCGCCAAATACGCTGCCCTGGCCGCAGCCGGTAGTGACGATGCGTCGTGACGTTTTCTCGACGATATCTTCAATGCCGTGACGGGTTTTGACCGCAGCGGCGCCCACCTCCCAGTCGACCGTGATGGACTCGATGTCGTCGATCGATGTGACGAGCCGCTGGTTGCGCAGGTAGCCGAGCACCAGCAGTTCGGGGTGCGCGCCCAGTGTCATCAAGGTGACCAGTTCGCGTTTGTCAACGTAGAGCGTGAGCGCGCGCTCGGCTGGAATGGAAACGCGCAGGTGCTCGCCGTATTCATTGACGGCGTCGATCTCGCAGGTCAAGGGGGCTTGGGCTAGCGTCAGGTGGGGCAAGGGCATGAGAGCAGACTACAACAAAAAAGGCCGGCCCTCTCGGGCCGGCCTTTTTCCGGGGATGACAGTGGGGCTGGTGTCTTAGAGTTTTTTGGCAGGATTGGCCGGATTGACCACGGCATCAGGCTGCAAGCTGCTGGGCGGGTTGGCAGCCGTTGTCGCAGGCGAATGTGCACCCGCTGCCTCAATCGGCTTGGCGACTTCAGCCGGCGCTGCTGCATAGGCAAAAGTACCCGGGTCAGCGCAAGCAGGCGCAGCAGCTGCGGGCTTGGTTTCCTTGCCTGCTGCCTTGGCGGTGGTGTAGTAGCTGGCCGCAACTTTGTCCTGCGACTTGCACAATTGATAAGCATCGACCTTGCCGGCCCAGGCCGCCTTGGCGGCAGCCTCAGGAGCCTTGGCCTTTTCTTCGGCGCTGGGTGGGGGAAGCTTGGCAAGCGCCAGCAAAGAGCTGCTCGCAAGCAGGCTAAGCGTCAAAAGTCGAAAACATTTTCTCATGGAATTCTCGCTTTTCATGCCTGTACGGTTTGACTGGGTGCCGCGGGCTGCGAGCGCTGGGCCGGAATATGGCCAGCCTTCACATCGTCATACCAGAATTCGTGGTGTTCCTTGGCCCAGGTTTCGTCGACATAGCCGGTTCTCATCCCGCCGTAAGCGCCCTCCATTCCCAGCGTGCCAATGTAAATATGCGCGATGAACATGGCCACCATCAGCGTGGTTGCCACGCCATGGACCATATTGGCGATTTGCATGGTGCTGCGTTCATAGATTAGACCAGGCACCAGATGATTTAGAACCAGGCCGGAGGCCACTACGACCAAGCCAAGAAACAGCACGCCACCCCAGAAAATCAGCTTTTCTCCGGCGTTGAAACGATGCGATGGTACCTCCTTGCCAGACATCAGACCGCCGCCCTTGAGAAGCCAGTTCACGTCACCACGGCTGGGCAGGTTGTCGCGCGCAAAAGTGAAAATGACGATCACCAGCGACACGGCAAACAGCGGTCCCGCGAAGTTGTGCATATTTTTAAGGGCATAGGCGAGCCAGCCAAAAAGCGTGCTGCCCATGACCGGCAACAAAAAGAACTTGCCAAAGGCCATCACGAGGCCAGAAATGGCCAGAATGCTGAACGCAATGGCATTGGCCCAATGGGCCGAACGCTCAAAGGGTGTGAAACGCTCGATCTTGCGGCCGGTTTCGGAGCCGTGCAGCATGATGCGGCCTTTGGTCAGGTAAAACAAGGCGATCGCACCCAGCACGATCAGTAAAAACGCCCCGCCGTAGGGAATCAACCAGTTGTTGCGAACCTGCCGCCAAGCCTCGCCGGCGTTGGTCAGGCGTGAACCCGGGTACTGCACGAAAGACTGGATCAAATTACCCGCTTCTGGCGCCTGGCTTTTCGGAAGGCTGCTGTAGCCGGTAATGCCTTGGCCGATCTGGCGCCACATGGGGGCGTTGTTACCGGGCTGAACCTTGGCGCGCTCGCCATTGCTTTGCTTGGCATAGTTGGGCTCGCTGCTGGCGTCCGGCGCCACGTCAAAAATATTTTGGCCCTGAATGCCGCCAGTTGCCGCAGGCGCCGGCGTGACGACGCCCGATGACTGGGCCGGTGCCGCCGGTTGGGCCGCCGAGGTCTGCGCTCCGGCCCATCCAGCCAAACCAAACGCTATTAAAAATATAGCTAAGCGTGCACGTTGCATACTGGCTCCTGGTCACTTCGCCTTGGAATATTCGTTCTGGGTGTTCTGCGCGCGGGCCTTCAGCCCTTGCTCCCAGCTGGTTTTGTCACCCGGTTTCCAGCCCGGCACCACAAACTGGTTGTCGGCTCCCTTGAAAGCGCTCACGTCGCTTTTGCCAGCGCTGGCCGTTTGCGGTCTTTCGCCGCAGGCCGCCAAGGCCATGACCGCCAAAGCAGCCAGCGCAAGCCGCATCATGATTTGGCTCCTGCTTGCGGCTGTCCAGCCTGCTTGGAGCCATAGGCCGTTCCCCAACCCCAAACCTCGGCGCCCTTGCCGCGCACCACCACGCGGTTGCGGAAGATGTCGGCGACGACATCGCCGTCACCGGCCAGCAAAGCCTTGGTGGAACACATTTCGGCACAGGCGGGCAACTTGCCTTCCGCCAGCCGGTTGCGGCCGTATTTTTCAAATTCGGCTTGGCTGCCGTTGACTTCAGGGCCACCGGCACAGAAGGTGCATTTGTCCATCTTGCCGCGCACACCGAAGGTGCCGGATGCTGGAAACTGCGGCGCGCCAAAAGGGCAGGCATAGGCGCAGTAGCCACAGCCGATGCAGATGTCCTTGTCGTGCAAAACCACACCTTCGTCGGTGCGGTAAAAGCAGTTGACGGGACAGACGGCCATGCACGGCGCGTCGCTGCAGTGCATGCAGGCCACCGAGATCGATTTCTCACCCGGTACGCCGTCGTTGAGCGTTACCACACGGCGGCGGTTGACACCCCACGGAACTTCGTTTTCGTTTTTACAGGCGGTGACGCAACCGTTGCATTCAATGCAGCGTTCTGCGTCACAAACAAATTTCATGCGTGCCATGGTATTTTCCTTATGCCCTCTCGACGTTGCAGACCGTCGTCTTGGTTTCCTGCATCATCGTCACGCTGTCATAACCATAGGTGGTTGCAGTATTGATGGCTTCGCCGCGCACCACCGGCGCTGCGCCGTTGGGATAATAGGCCAGCATGTCAGCGCCCTGCCAGTGCCCCGAGAAGTGAAACGGCATGAACACGGTGTCGGGACCAACGCGTTCCGTCACCATCGCCTGCACATTCAGACGCGCGCCAGTAGGCGAACTGACCCAGGCTCGTTCGCCATTGCGAATACCTTTTTCGGCCGCGACCTTGGGATTGATCTCGATAAACATTTCCTGTTGCAATTCGGCCAGCCAGGGGTTGGACCGGGTTTCCTCGCCGCCGCCTTCGTACTCGACCAGACGACCTGAGGTCAGGATCAACGGAAACTTTTCATGCACCTTGTCGACGATATTTTTCTGCTGGAGGGTTTTGTACAGCGTGGGCAGGCGCCAGAAGGTTTTCTTGTCGTCGTGCGTCGGGTATTTGGCCATCAAATCGGCACGGTTGCCGTACAAGGGCTCGCGGTGCTGCGGGATCGCATCCGGGAAATTCCACACCACGGCGCGCGCCTTGGCATTGCCAAACGGATGACAACCATGGTTTTTCATGACCACACGGATAAGGCCGCCAGACGAATCAGTCTTCCAGTTTTTACCTTCGGCTGCGGTTTTTTCAGCGTCGGTCAATTCGTCCCACCAGCCGAGCTTTTTCACCAGCAAGTGGTCAAATTCGGGATAGCCCGTGGTGATATCAGCGCCCATGGAGAAAGAGCCATCTTCAGCTAGCAGGCTCTTGCCCTCGCGCTCCACGCCGAAGTTGGCGCGGAAGTTGCCGCCCCCTTCCATGACATGTTTGGAGGTGTCATAGAGGTTGGGTGAACCGGGGTGTTTGAGTTCCGGCGTGCCGTAACACGGCCAAGGCAAACCAAAATAGTCGCCGGTTGTGTCGTAGCCGGTTTCCTTGTCCTTGCCGCCCCTGGACTTAAGGGTCTTGACATCGAACAAATGCATGTTGCGCATATGCGCCTTCAAGCGCTCCGGGCTTTGGCCGGTGTAGCCGATAGTCCAGCAAGTCTTGTTGATCTCGCGCAGGATGTCTTCGGGCATGGGTTCGTCCATCCCCTTGACCTTCTGCATCTTGTAGTTTTTGGAGAGCTCTTTGGCGAAGCCCAGTTTTTCGGCCAGCTGGTGCATGATCATGTGATCGCTGCGGCTTTCCCAGAGTGGCTCAATGACTTTTTCGCGCCACTGCAGGGAACGGTTGGACGCCGTAACCGAGCCGCTGGTCTCGAACTGGGTGGCCGCCGGCAGCAGGTACACAGCGCGGTTCGCGTTGCGGTCTTCCGCCTTGCCCGGCATCGCCGCCATAGCCGCTGTTGCCGATGGGTAGGGGTCTATGACAACCAGCAGATCGAGCTTATCCATGGCGCGCTTCATTTCCAGGCCGCGGGTCTGGGAATTGGGTGCATGGCCCCAGAAGACGACGGCGCGCAGGTTGGAGTCCTGGTCGATAAATTCGTTTTTCTCCATCACGCCGTCGATCCAGCGCGAGACGGTGATACCGGGCTTGCCCATCATCGCGGGCGAGGCGTAGCGCCCCTTGATCCAGTCAAAGTCAACACCCCAGGTCTTGGCAAAATGTTTCCAAGATCCTTCAGCCAAGCCGTAGTAACCCGGCAGAGAATCGGGGTTGGGGCCGACGTCAGTCGCGCCCTGCACGTTGTCGTGGCCGCGGAAAATATTGGCGCCCCCACCGGATACGCCGATGTTGCCGAGCGCGAGCTGCAGGATGCAGGAGGCACGAACAATCGCATTGCCAGTGGTGTGCTGGGTCTGGCCCATGCACCAGACGATGGTTGACGGCCTGTTTTTTGCCATCATTTCAGCGGCCAGATAGACGCGGGCCTCGGGCACGCCGCAGGCTTCCTCGACTTTGTCGGGCGTCCACTTGGCCAGAACATCTTCCTTGACCTTGTCCATGCCGTAGACGCGGTCGTTGATGTACTTGGTGTCTTCCCAGCCATTCTTGAAGATGTGGTACAGCATGCCAAACAGAAAGGGAATGTCGGAGCCCGACCGGATGCGGATATATTCGTCGGACTTGGCTGCCGTGCGCGTAAAGCGGGGGTCGACCACAATCATCTTGCAGCCGGTTTCCTTGGCATGCAGCATGTGCAGCATGCTCACCGGATGCGCCTCGGCAGCGTTGGAGCCGATGTACAACGCGCACTTGCTGTTTTGCATGTCGTTGTAGGAATTGGTCATGGCACCATAACCCCAGGTGTTGGCAACTCCAGCCACCGTGGTCGAATGGCAGATGCGCGCCTGGTGGTCGCAGTTGTTGCTGCCCCAGAAGCTCATCCACTTGCGCAGCAGGTAGGCTTGCTCGTTGTTGTGTTTGGAAGAGCCAATCACGTACACCGAATCGGGGCCGCTGGCCTTGCGCAATTCGAGCATCCGCGCGGAAATTTCATTGAGTGCGGTGTCCCAGTTAATGCGCTCGTATTTGCCGTTCACCAGCTTCATGGGGTAGCGCAGGCGGAACTCGCCATGGCCGTGTTCACGCAAGGCGGCACCTTTGGCGCAATGCGCACCGAGGTTGATGGGTGAATCAAACACCGGTTCCTGGCGGATCCAGATGCCATTTTCAACCACTGCATCGACTGCGCAACCGACCGAGCAATGAGTGCAGACAGTCCGCTTGACTTCTATTTTTCCATTGCGGTTCCCATCGCCTGACGCTGCAGCCTTGGCCTTTTTCACCAGCGTTAACTGGGTAGCCGCCAAGCCGACACCCACACCCAGGCCGGAGCGCCGCAAAAATGCGCGCCGGTCCATGGTAGGCAGCGCATTGGACAGGCCGCGCGCAAGACTTTGTACGAAGCGTGATGAGCCGGCGCGATGTGCGGGACTGCTAGGGAGATCGTGAGATTTTTTCGTGAGCAGCATGAGGCCCTCCGCAAGAATGAAAACGGGAACGGATTAAATGCGTGTGGTTCTGTAGTAGTGCTTGACGTGTTCCGTCAGGCTGTAACCACCGCCATTTTCGGGCGCCGGTTTGGGCTCGGAAAGTGCGGCTTCAGGTGCTTGGGCACCGGGCAAGGCCACTATCGCCGCAGCAGCTGCACTAACGGCGGCTGCACCGAAAAAGAAGCCTCTTCGCGAGGGTTTTGGCTGGCTGTCCTGCATTCTTGATCTCCAAGGAAGCTTGCTGAATAGATGTACAACTCTCAAGATACTGTACGTCAGCGCGACATTTTTCGCACTGCCTCGTACAACCCAAATACCCAGATTAAGGGAAAACGATATGTAAACCTATTGTCTGAGTAGCGCTTCTTGCAACGTTTTGAAAACGCTCGACGCGCGAATTATGGGGGAGCACTCGCAAGGTTTCACGCCAGCATGTCAAAGCCCTGTGCTTCAATGTTGATAAAGGCCTGCGCAAAAACGGCGAGTGCACGGTAAAAACCGGCTTTTGGATGCTGCATAAGCACCTCGCACATCGTTGGCAGCCAGGTCTGCAGATGCCGCGTAAAAAATTCGCGCTGGCGCGTCAGGTTGGCCACTTCCACATCATCCCCGGCGATCAGGTAGCGCATGACCTCGCACAGGTAGGCGACGTGGTCTTCTGTTTCCGGCATGGCCTCATCGCGCCCCAGGCCTAGCGCCGCAATGTCGTGACGCAAGGCCGCCAGCGGCTTTTCGTTAAGGAATCCGCTGAGATAGTGAGAGCCGAAAAGGTAGACCTCGGGCTTGCCGATGCCACCGAACAGGACGTCATATTCCTGGCCTATGTCTGCCAGATTCCGCTCGCGCGCGGCAGCCACCAGTTCTCCCCACGAACTTTCCAGCAAGGCGCCTGCGGCAGGCGCCTCGGTCACGGCAACGCGCAGGTTTTCATGCAACTCGGCCGACGGAGCCGCATAGAAAAGCGCGGCCAGCAGACCGTAGACCTCGGCGCGTGCGGTTTCTTCATCGAGGGTCGAGGTTATGAGTTGGGCTTGCAGCATGGTTAGCGAATATCGGTGATCTTGAGTTCATTGTCTGCGGAGTAAATGTCGATGACCCGGCAATCACCGCACATCTTGAGGCGCTCGGCCGCCGCCCCCTGGAACATGGCATGCCCAGCCAGCTTGCCCAGCATGGACTCGATCGCCTTGAGGGTCCCAAAGGGTTTGCTGCAGCGTATGCAGGCATAGGGCTGCATTTCGTTGAGCACGGTCGCTTCCCTGCGCTGCGCCGTGAGCCTGAATTGCGGCACCAGCGAGAGCGCCTTCTCGGGGCAGGTTTTGACGCACAAGCCGCACTGAACGCAATTTTTCTCGATAAATTTGAGCTGGGGGCGCTCCGGGTTGTCCTGCAGGGCGCTGGCCGGGCAGGCACTCACGCAGCTCAGGCACAGGGTGCAAGCATCCTTGTTGATGGCCAGCGCACCGAGCGGCGAGCCGGTGGCCGGAAGCACGATCAGCTCGGGTTGCGACCGCCCTTGCGTCACCAGGTGATCGAGTGCCAGCTCCAGCGTGACGCGCTTGTCGGCCTGCACGGCAAAGCCTGCTGCCTTGGTCACGCCTTGGGCCGGGGCGGCTTGCAATGCGGTATCCAGCGCGGCCAGATCGCGCGCATCCCTGGCGTGAAAAATACGGAAATGCTCCCCTTGGTAACCCAGGCCGCTGAGGATGGCCTGCGCCACATCCATCTGCGCCTGCACGGCGTCGCGGTACTGGGGCGCTTCCTCGTCCGTCATGAGCAGCCACACCTGCGAGGCGCCATAGGCCACGGCCGACAGCCACAGTTCCAGGCCGGTCGAGGCGGTATGCCACAAGGCCAGCGGCAGCACGCGCGCCGGCACGCCGTGGGTGGCCGGATCAAGCCGGGCCGCGCGGCCCAGATCACCGAGCAGGCGCACGCCCTCTTCCTGGCTGTGCAACAACAGTGCAGCCTGCCTGCCGCCGGCGCTGGCATAGCTGGCCAGCAGGGTCTTGATTTTTGTACCCTGTTCGGCAGCACGCGGGTAGGCAAAGGTCAGTGCGCCGCTGGGACAAACCGTGGTACAGGCCCCGCAGCCCACGCACAGTTGCGGGTTGACCTTGATTTGCTGGCGCCCCTTCTCGCTGCTGATGGCCGAAGCCGAACACACATCGATACAGGCGTTGCAGCCGATTTTTTCGTTGCGGCTGTGGGCACACAGCTTTTGCTTGTAGACAAAAAACTTTGGTTTCTCGAACTCGCCGACCAGCGAGCGAAGTTGCAGCAGCGTGCGGTTGTCCTGACCATCCCAGCGGAAGTAGCCCTGCGGCAGGGCATGCTGCGTGAAGGCTGGCGTGGCACGCAGATCGAGCACCAGATCAAAGGTCTCGTTCAGCGCCTCTGGCTGACGACTGAAATCAATCGCTCCGGCAGCACCACACGCCTTCACGCAAGCCCGGTGGGACTTGCACAAGTCGAGGTCAATTTGATAGTCAAAACCGATTGCGCCTTCGGGACAGGCGGCCAGACAGGCATTGCAGCGCGTGCACAAGTCGAGGTCAATCGGGTTGTTGCGCGTCCACTTCAGATCAAACGCGCCTAGCCACCCGGTCAGCTGCTGGATCTGCCCTGTCAGCACCGGGTAACGCCGCTCCTGCAAACCGCCGTCACGACCGGCCCCTAGGCTGAATAGCGTGACATCGAGTGTGTCCGACAGCAACCCGGCAGCCCGCTCGGCCGCATCGAGCGGGCCGATGATCAGCAGGCGGCCCGCGCTTTTGTAAGTGACCGTCGGCACCGGTTCGGCGTCCGGCAGATGCGCTACCGCCAGCAATGCCGCAATTTTTGGGCTGGCCTTGGCGGCGTCTTTGCTCCATCCGCCAATTTCCCGGATATTGACGAATTTGATAACCGAAGTGGCGCCTTCGGTCTGCTGCGCCAGTTCAGAAAATAGGCGCTTTTCCTGGGTACAGGCGACGACAACATCATCGCCCGACAGAATCGCCTTCTGGAAAGCGCCCGCTTCACGCCGGCACAGCGCCGAATGCAGCGTCAGGTTTTCGTCAAGTGCCGCGCCCAAGGTCTGGGGCTGGAGCGGCATGGTCTGGTTGCAGTTGCAAATGAGAGTGGGCATGGTCTTGTGAGCTGGCAGCGGCGTCAGGCAATGGCGCGGCTTGGCTGGAATGGGGGGAGCTGCTGAGGTTTTGACCGGAAAGATCAGGATTTTCACTGAACTGTGCCACGCTTTGGACGTCGGCGATATTCGCACTTTCCCGCGACGCAGCGTCTTCTTTATCGTTGGTAGTGCCATTTTTTGCGGCTACCGTACCGCCCTCTTCTCTCTCCTCTCTCTCCTCTCTCTCCTCTCTCTCCTCTCTCGCTTCTCCATCTTTTCCCTCCTCCTCATCTTCATCGAATAGCTTGAGAAACTTTGCACTGGCCATTTGCCTGAGCATGGACTCGGGGATGGGATCGGATTTTGAATAGTCGTCAATGTAGATGTCCAGCCCGTCCATCACATTGAAGTGCGGATCGGCAAACAGCTTCTTCATCGCAGCGTTGCGCACCTCGGGCCCGACATCGCTGGTCATGAAGGGCCTGAAATCAGAATCTTTTGTGAGCAGTTTCACGTCGTCAAGTGACAACGCCGGTTTTTTCGATAGTTCCGCTCCGTCGGCGTCGGCGTCAGCAGCAGTTCCGGGCGATGGCGCAGCGACGGGCGTAACTTCTGCCGGCGCCGAAAGCGCAGCCTCGCCCCCCGTGCCAATAACCGCGCCAGTTTTCGGCAGCGCCACCGGCTCGTCCAAAGGCGTTCCCTGCAAGGCGTCCGTTTTGCGGCGCGCCCAACGGCCCAAAAAACCACGGGCTTCTTCAACCACGGCGCGGACCTAAAAAATCTTTGTCGGTGCTGACGCGCGCCGGGTTGCCAAAACGGTCTTGCAGGGTCTTGAAGCTTTGCGGGCGCTGCCGGCGTTTGGCCTCCAGCACATGGTGCTCATCGACAAACGCCTGCAGCCACTGCACCACCTGCGGCCCCGCGGGCACCTGCTCTACGTTTTCCTGCGCGTCCAGCCAGCGGCCGGCGGCGTGGTAGCTCAGCGTCACAATCTGCGGCACGGCGATGGGTTCGTCGGCCAACGCGGCCTCTTCTTCCATGCGCCAGACCACCCAGAAACAAGGTTGCTGCGTCGTGACGTTGAGGTAGTAACCTTCCGCATCGTCGGCAAACAACTCAACCGTGAAGCCCGGGTGCAACCAGCGTTCTTCGCGTTCATCCTTGAGCAGCAGGCGCGGCAGCGCGCCAAAACCGTCTTCATGGGGCACGATGTCGGCCAGCACCCAGCGCCAGGGCTGCCAGCGGTTGTCAATGTGCTCGCGCCGCATGACGACCGCCACCCTGACAAACGGCCGATGAAAGGCCGCGTCGGGAGCGGGCGAATGCAGCAGAAAATCAGACATGCCGGCAGTGTACGGCGCCCTGCATGCCCACACGCGGAAGGGCCTTTTTGTCAACCCGCCACCAGCTTAGTGCTGGCTGGTAAGCGCCGCCGTTCCATAACCCGCCGCCACGGCAGGCTCACCGCCCCGGCGAACCGCCACCGCGCAGTACTTGAACTCGGGGATCTTCCCGACAGGGTCCAGCGCAGCGTTGGTCATCAGGTTGGCGGCGGCCTCGTAATAGGCAAAGGGGACAAACACGGCGCCTTGCGGCGTGCCGTCGTCGCGGCGCAGGTGAATGGCGACCTCACCGCGACGCGACTGCACCGTGATGACATCGCCCGCCGCCAGGCCAAGGGCCAGCATGTCAGCGCCACACATCGAAGCGGTTGCCATCGGCTCGATCGCATCGAGCACGCTGGCACGGCGCGTCATGCTGCCGGTGTGCCAATGCTCCAGCTGGCGCCCGGTGATCAGCACGAAGGGATAGTCGGCATCGGGGCGTTCGTTGGCCGGAATGATGTCGGCCGGCACCAAATTGACCCGGCCGTCTGCGGTGTCAAAACGGTCGATGAACACTGTCGGCGCGCCCGGGTCGTCCGCGCTCAGGCAAGGATAGGTCACACTGGATTCGCGCTGCAGGCGCTCCCAGGTGATGCCCGAGATCGACGTGTGCATGGCTTGGCGCATTTCTTCGTAAACGGCGGCCACGCCCTCATCCGGACCGCTGTAATTCCAGTTCAAACCCATCCCAAGGGCCAGCTGTTGAACAATCCACAGATCGGGTTTGGCGTCGCCCGGAGCCTCGACCGCCTGCTTGCCCAGTTGCACCATGCGGTCGGTGTTGGTAACCGTGCCGGTTTTCTCGGGCCAGGCCGTGGCGGGCAGCACCACATCGGCCAACCAGGCGGTTTCGGTCATAAAAATATCCTGCACCACCAAGTGCTCCAGGCTGGCCAGCGCGTGGCGCGCGTGGTTCAGGTCAGGGTCGCTCATGGCGGGGTTTTCACCCATGATGTACATGCCGCGAATCTTGTGCGGGTCACTTTCGGGCGCCAGTATTTTGTGCATGATCTCGACCACGGTGTAGCCGGGTTTCTCATCGAGCGGCATCTTCCAGAAATCCTCAAACCACGCATGCGCAGCGTTGTCGGTCACGCGCTGGTAGTTGGGAAACATCATGGGAATCATGCCGGCATCGCTGGCGCCCTGCACGTTGTTTTGGCCACGCAGCGGATGCAGGCCCGAACCGGGCTTGCCAATCTGCCCGGTCACGGTGGCCAGGGCGATCAGGCAACGGGCATTGTCGGTGCCATGCACATGCTGGCTAATCCCCATGCCCCACAAAATCATCGCGCCCCTGGCCTTGGCAAATTCACGCGCCACTTCACGCAGGGTTTGCGCCGCAATGCCGCAAATCGGCGCCATCGCCTCGGGGCTGTAGCCCTTGATGTTTTCTCTCAAGGCTTCGTAGTTGCTGGCGCGCTTATTGATGAAGTCCAGATCGGCAAGACCTTCGTCAATCACCGCGTAAATCAGCGCGTTGAGCATGGCTACGTCGGTGTCGGCCTTGAACTGCAGCGTGCGCCAGGCGTGTTGGCCCAGTTCGGTGATGCGCGGGTCCGCCAGCACGATTTTTGCGCCATTTTTTGCGGCGTTCTTCATCCAGGTCGCGGCCACCGGGTGGTTCGCGGTGGGGTTGGAGCCGATGACGAAAATCAGGTCCGAATGAGCCACGTCATTGACCTGGTTGCTGACCGCACCGGAACCGACGCCTTCAAGCAGCGCCGCCACGCTCGATGCGTGGCACAGGCGGGTGCAATGGTCCACGTTGTTGTTGCCAAAGCCGGTACGCACCAGCTTCTGGAACAGGTAGGCCTCTTCATTGCTGCCCTTGGCTGAACCAAAACCAGCGAGCGATTTTTTGCCTTGCGTATCGCGCAGGCCTTTCAGCGCGCCAGTGGTCAGCGCCAGCGCTTCTTCCCAGCTGGCTTCACGGAACACGTCCGACCAGTCGCCGCTATCGCGGTTCAGATGCCGCAAGGCCTCGGGGTCTTTGGCAATGCCCGTCTTGCGAATCAGCGGCTTGGTCAGGCGCTGCGGGCTGTGGGCATAGTCAAAGCCAAAGCGCCCCTTGACGCACAGCCGCGAGTGGTTGGCCGGCCCATCACGTCCGTCCACACTGACGATTCTGTTGTCCTTGACGTTGTACGTGACAAGGCAGCCGACGCCGCAAAACGGGCAAACCGAATCGACCTTCCTATCGACTATTTGCGAGCCGATCTGGGTCTTTGGCATGAGCGCGCCGGTCGGGCAGGCCTGCACGCATTCACCGCAGGCCACGCAGCTGCTCTCGCCCATGGCGTCGTTCAGGTCAAACACGATCTCGCTGTGCGAGCCGCGCATGGCATAACCAATCACGCCGTTGACCTGCTCTTCACGGCAAGCGCGTACGCAGCGGTTGCACTGGATGCAGGCGTCCAGGTTGACGGCCATGGCGGGGTGTGAAATATCCGCCCTGGGCTGCTCGCGGCGCAGGGTCTTGAGCTGCGGGCGCACCGACACCTTCAGGCGATCAGCCCACTCGCTCAACTCGCCGTGCTGCAGCGACTCGTCCGCTTCATTCCATTTGTAGCCGGTATCGGGCATGTCCGACAGCAGCATCTCCAGCACCATCTGCTGGCTTTTCAGCGCGCGCTCGCTGCTTGCCTGCACCTCCATGCCAGCCGTGGCGCTGCGGCAGCAGCTCGGTGCCAGCACCCGTTCACCCTTGACCTCGACCACGCAGGCGCGGCAGTTGCCGTCGGCCCGGTAACCATCTTTGTAGCAAAGGTGCGGAATGGCTATGCCGTGGCGCTCAGCCACCTTGAAAATGGTTTCGCCCTCAAAGGCGTGAACGGTTTTTCCATCGAGTTTGAATTCAATGGTTTGCGGCGTGACCTCAGCCAGGCGTGACGGTGCGTTCATGGTGCGTTTCCTCGTGCTTCGCCGTTAACGGCGTGTTCGGTCACTGCGGGCTCGCCCGGTGGCGGCAAGGCGCCAGTCCAAGGTGTTTCACCGACTTCATGCGGAAAATATTTGTGAATACTGCGAATCGGATTGGGCGCCGCCTGTCCCAGGCCGCAGATCGACGCATCGCCCATCACCTGCGCCAGGTCGTCCAGTGTTTGCCCGTCCCAGACCTTTGCTTCCATCAGCTTGGCCGCCTTGACGGTGCCGACGCGGCACGGCGTGCACTGGCCGCAGCTTTCTTCGGCAAAAAACCGCATCACATTGAGTGCCGCGTCTCTGGCTCTGTCCTTGTGGCCCAGCACAATCACGGCCGCCGATCCGATGAAACAGCCATGGGGCTGCAGCGTGTCAAAGTCGAGCGGAATGTTGCTCATGCTGGCTGGCAAAATACCGCCCGAAGCGCCGCCCGGCAGGTAGGCATACAGCTGGTGACCTTTGGCCATGCCGCCGCAATACTCGTCCACCAGCTGTTGCAGCGTGATGCCGGCGGGTGCCAGCTTGACACCCGGTTGCTTGACACGCCCGCTGACGCTGAAAGAGCGCAGGCCTTTGCGGCCGTTGCGGCCAAAGCCGGCAAACCAGTTCGGGCCTTTTTCAAGGATGTCGCGCACCCAGTAGAGGGTTTCGAAGTTGTGCTCCAGCGTTGGCCGGCCAAACAGCCCCACTTCGGCGATGTAGGGCGGGCGCATGCGGGGCTCGCCGCGCTTGCCTTCAATGCTTTCGATCATGGCGGACTCTTCGCCGCAAATGTAGGCACCGGCGCCGCGCCGCAGCTCGATCAGCGGCAGGCGGCAGGGCGGGTCGGCGCGCAGCAGCGCAAGCTCTGCCTCCAAAATCGCGCGGCAGTCATGGTATTCATCGCGCAAGTAGATGTAGCAAGCCTCAACGCCTACCACCTGCGCGGCAATCAAGAGGCCATCCAGAAAGCGGTGCGGGTCGCGCTCCAGATAGACGCGGTCTTTGAAGGTGCCGGGTTCGCCCTCGTCGATGTTGACGGCCATCACGCGCGGCGCCGGCTGGGCGCGCACGATGCGCCATTTGCGTCCCGCCGGGAAGCCGGCGCCGCCCAGGCCGCGAAGGCCAGAATCTTCCATGGACTTGAGGACGCGCTCGGCCTCGTCTTCACCGTTGCCCAGCCTGGCGGCCAGGGCATAGCCGCCGTGCGCGCGGTAAGTCTGGTAGCTGGTGTGTACCGGCGCAGCGCTGTCCAGCCGGGCAAGCTGCCCGGGAATGGCCCGCTCGGCAAACTCGGATGCTACAAAATTGATAGCTGCTTGCGCCCGTACCACCTGGGCTGCAGGCATATTTTGCTCTGAAATAACGACTTGAAGGGAGTCCAGCGTGGCAAAAGGCACGGCGCGCTGGTGCACGGCCGCAGCCGGTGCCTGTTCGCAGCGGCCAATGCAGGGCGCGGCGACCACACGCACGTCGCTATTGCCCAATAACGCGGGCAAGCGCGCCAGCAAATCCTGTGCACCGGCCATTTCGCAGGCCAGCCCGTCGCATATCCGCACAGTCAGACCAGGGGTCTTGCCGTCGCCATTCGCATCGCCCTTGACCACTTCAAAGTGGTGATAAAAGGTCGCCACCTCGAACACTTCGGCCATGGGAATTTTCATCTCCCTGGCCAGCGCTACCAGATGGCGGTCATGCAGGCAACGGTAAACGTCGTTGAGCTGGTGCAGGTGCTCGATCAGCAAGTCGCGTCTATGGCCATCAGCTGGCCGCAGGCCGATCAGCGCGCGTACCTCGACGAGGGATGCATCGTCGGCCTGGCGGCCCTTGAGTTTGCTTTTTCGGCGAATGCGCTCGCGCAACTCGTCAACCGTGGCGACGGCGACGACCTTCATGCTGGAATGCTGGCTGGATGGATTCATGCCGCACTGTGCGCCGCAGGGGTCTGCGCGTCAAATTGAATTGCTGTATGGGCTGATTCAATCGGTGAATGACCCTGGACGTAGAGGAATTAAAAGTGAAATCAAGCGCATCCTGCGCTGTCGCGCCAGTAGCCGTTGACGTGTGTACCGTTGCTGCGCGTGTAAGGGTTTACCCATATCTGGAAGCAATTACTGGACACGACGGTGCCAGTCGATGCGCTCGAACTGCCCGAAAGCGGCGCCGGGTTGCCGGTCCAGACCGATGAAGCGCTGGAGCAGGCCGGCGCCACTGGATCTACGCCGTTTCGGTACAGCCAAGGAGCGGTCGGGTCGGCATCAAGCCACAACCCCGTTTTGCTGGCGACGGCCGCATCTTCGGCTTTCGCAAACTGCGCGCGCAAAGGTGCGCTCAATTCACACTGGTAGGCTCGGTAAAACCAGGCCATGCCCGAAGCCACCTGCTTCAAGTTGACGTAATCGCAACCGGCCGTGAACACCGCGCCAACAATCCTGCCGTACTGATCGGTCTGGGAATAGGCTACCTGCACGGTTTTTCCCAGCACGGCGCTGGCCAGGGTGGATTGCGACAGGCTGCCAAACGCTTGCGCCAACTCCGGCGCATCGATGCCGTCCAGCCGGATTTTGTGGACGACGCCAGCAGCATTCAGCTTCACGGTGTCTCCATCATGAACAGCAGAAACCGAACCTTGCAATTTTTTGGCCCCCACATCAAAGCCGCACAGCGTCGAGCCCTGCGTCGAAGCAGCGGTTCCGGGCGCCGCTGTCAGATCATCGATCGCTGAAACGGACGTGCGGCCGGCAACCAACTGAACGGCGCCGCCACTTTCACCGCCGCCTCCGCAAGCTCCCAGCAGCACGGCCAGGCCAAGCCCGACCAGGGTTTTGTAAATTTTCATTGGATTTAACTGGTAGTAATTTTGTGGCGCTTTTTATAACGCGCTTGCCATGCATTGCGGTGACAGGTTGGCCCCCGCAGACAATCGCGCAGGCAGTGGCGCAGCCTAAACCCGATAAGCCGACTGCTGCGCGACAAAGCCGTCAAATGCCCGCAGCAAGGGCGCAAACCGCTCGGCATCGCCTTCCAGCTGTGCCAGCGCCGCACAAGTGGCCTCCAGCGTCGACAGCTGGTCGGGTTTGTGGGCCTTGCGAATGCGGTAGCCGGAGGCCGGCAGGTCACGCAGCGTCAGTCGTGGCAAATGCTGCAGCAGCGGGTTGAGGTAAAGCATTTTTCGGCTCTTGCGCCAGGTGCCGTCCAGCACGATCAGGCGAAGCTCCGACGGCTCCCGCAGGCGCTCCGACGCCAGCGCGGGCGGCGCGGCCAGGCCCAGCGCCTGGGCCTGGTTTGGCGGCGAATCCGGGTACAGCAAAATGGTGTATTTGGGCGGGGGCGTCTGTGAATCGAGCGGCGCGCTGATCAGCGCCTGCAATACCACCTCGGCAAACACTTCACCAACTGCCAGGGCGCTGTGCGGCAAGCTCAGGTGCAACAGCCGCGCACTGCCCTTGGCATGGGCCACTTCCAGCGGATGCTGCAACAGCACCACCTCAACCCGGTGGGCCACCGGCGTAATCCACTGGCAGATACAGCTGCTTTGCGCGCGCAGGCAGACAGCGCAGCGCAGGCGTCGGGTAAGGAGCGGCATGTTGTGGAGCGGCACTTGATTCGAAACGCATCGAACAGCAAGCGCGTCACTCAAGGTTTGAGCGATCCGCTGTGCTGCGCCGCATGCTGCAGCCAGCGCTCGTCGTTCGCCAGCGCCAGCGCCGCCTCCAATACGCGTGACGCGCTGTTTTTGGCGAGGTGCATGAAGCCGATGGCCGTCACCATTTCCGGCTCGACCAGCGGCAAGGCTTCAAGCTCGCCTTGGCCGCGAATCGCGCCCACCATGGCGCCGGGCAGCACGCTGCAGACATCGCCGGCCAGCACGCTCAGGGCGAGCGTCAACACCGAATTGGTTTCCATGACAGGCGTGACCACGGCGCCGGCTTTAGAAAAAGCCCGGTCAACGATGCTGCGGTTGTGCATTTCTGGCGTCAGCAAGCACAACGGCAACTGCGCGGCGTCAGCCCAAGGCATGGCCGCGCCCAGTTGCAGTTCAGCTTTGCTTGCGCGCGCCGGTTGTTCAAGACGACGCACCAGAAAGTAATGCTCTGCATACTGTGGAAGCACCGCCAGCGGTCCGCCCTTTTTCAGTCGATCGGTAAAGCCCAGCGCCATGTCAAGCGAGAGGTTTTCCAGCCCCTCTTCAATGTCTTGCGAACTCAGGGTGCGTACCACCGGGGCAATCCCCGGATGCGTGGCCTGCAGCATCGCGGCAAAACGCGCTGCCACCGGTACCGCCGTCGGCACCACGCCCAGCTGCAAGCGGCCCCTGGGTTGCCCGGCACGGCTGGCCAGCTCTTGCTGCAGCAAGGCGTGTTCATGCAGCATGCGCTGGGCTGTGACCAGCACGCGCTCGCCTTCGGGCGTCAGGCCGGCGTAGCTACGGGCACGCTTGACGATGGAGGTGCCCAACTCCTTTTCCAGCGCCCGCAAGGCGTTGGACAACGCCGGCTGCGTGATATGGCAAGACTCGGCAGCACGCGCAAAATGCCGGTGCTCGGCTAACGCGACCAGGTAGCGCAGCGAGGTCAGCAGGTTCATGCGGATGGCCCTAGCACCTGGTCCTGACCGGCGCCTGGCCTGGCCTCACGTGTTTTTGGAAACCGTGATGGTCGGGAACTTGGCCGAGAAGTCTTTCGCCTTCGCCGCCACCGTGATCGCCATCTTGCGCGCCACCGCCTTGTAGATGGCCGCCACGTCGCCGTCAGGGTCGGCCACCACGGTAGGCCGGCCGTTGTCGGCCTGCAGCCGGATCTGCATGTCCAGCGGCAGTGCGCCGAGGTAGTCCATGTGGTAGTCAGCCGCCATTTTTTTGCCGCCATCGGCGCCAAAAATGTGCTCGGTATGGCCGCACTGGCTGCACACATGCACCGCCATGTTTTCAACAATTCCCAGAATCGGCACGCCGACTTTTTCGAACATCTTGATGCCTTTTTTGGCGTCCAGCAGTGCGATGTCCTGCGGCGTCGTGACGATCACGGCGCCCGTCATGGGCACGCGCTGGCTTAGCGTGAGCTGGATGTCGCCGGTGCCGGGCGGCATGTCGACGATCAGGTAATCGAGGTCTTTCCAGTTGGTCTGGCGCAGCAGTTGCTCCAGCGCCTGGGTGGCCATGGGGCCGCGCCAGATCATGGCTTCGTCTTGCGCCACCAAAAAACCGATGGACATGACCTGAATGCCGAAGTTTTCCATCGGCTCCATGTTTTTGCCGTCGACGCTCTCGGGCCGGCCTTCAATGCCCATCATCATGGGCAGACTGGGGCCGTAAATGTCGGCGTCCAGCAAACCCACGCTGGCGCCTTCTGCGGCCAAGGCCAGCGCCAAATTGACGGCGGTGGTGCTCTTGCCGACACCGCCTTTGCCGGAAGCCACGGCAATGATATTTTTCACATGCGGCAGCAGTTGCACGCCGCGCTGCACACTGTGGCTGGCGATCTTGACGCTGACATTGACCGACACGTTGTCAACACCGGCCACGCCCTTGGCCGCCGCGATCAGCGCCTTGCGCAGCCCGGCAATCTGGCTTTTGGCGGGGTAACCGAGTTCCACGTCAAACGACACGTCGCCGCCGCTGATCTGCAGGTTTTTCAGCGCCTTGCTGGTCACAAAATCTTTGCCCGTATTGGGGTCCAACACGGTTTGCACGGCATTTAAAACTGCCTGTTGTTGCGTCTGTTGCTCTAGGGCCATTGAAAAATTCTCCAGGTAGATCGGGCAGTCGGCACGACTGCGTTTTAGGTGTCTTCAGCAGACACGTCTGCCAGCGGCGGCCATTAAGTCTAACGCCGCAGCACGGACCTTAAGCGTGCAGGGTATTGCGGGGGCGTTGGCTGCTGGGTGCGGCCTGCCTTGGCGCGACATAAAATCGCCGCTCAGTCTCCTTACTCCACGTGAAGCCGCCCAGCCTTCTTAAAGCCTTTTAAAAGCCCTTTTTATGTCCCAGCGCCGCCTTTTCGTTACCACCGCCCTGCCCTACGCCAACGGCAATTTCCACATTGGCCACATCATGGAATACATCCAGGCCGACATCTGGGTGCGCTTTCAACGCATGCAGGGCCATGCGGTAAATTTTGTCGGCGCCGACGATGCCCACGGTGCGCCCATCATGATTGCCGCCGAAAAAGCCGGAAAAACGCCGCAGCAGTTTGTCGCCGACATCGCTGCCAGCCGCACGCCCTATCTGGACGGCTTTCACATCAAATTTGACAACTGGAGTTCGACCGATTCGCCGGAAAACCATCAGCTGGCGCGGCTGATCTACCTGGATCTGAAAAAGGCCGGCCTGGTCGAAAGCAAAACCATAGAACAGTTCTTCGACCCCGAAAAGAACATGTTTTTGCCTGACCGCTACATCAAGGGCCAATGCCCCAAGTGCGGCGCCAAAGACCAGTACGGCGACAACTGCGAGGTCTGCGGCGCGGTCTATGCGCCTACTGACCTGATCAACCCCTATTCGGCGCTGTCGGGTGCGGTACCGGTGCTGAAAAGCTCGGAACACTTCTTTTTTAGGCTGTCTGACCCGCGCTGCGTCGAATTTTTGCAGGCCTGGACGCAAGACGGCAAGTTGCAGCCCGAGGTCGCCAACAAGGTCAAGGAGTGGTTTTCAGTGCGCACCAACGCCGACGGCACGACCAGCGAAGGCCTGGGCGACTGGGACATCAGCCGCGATGCGCCCTATTTCGGTATCGAAATCCCCGACGCGCCGGGCAAGTATTTTTATGTCTGGCTCGATGCGCCTGTCGGCTACCTGGCTTCGCTGAAGAATCTGCTGGACCGGCGTGGCGAAGACTACGACGCCTACATGGCCGACCCGCGTCTGCAGCAGTACCACTTCATCGGCAAGGACATCGTCACCTTTCACACCCTGTTCTGGCCCGCCATGCTGCACTTCAGCGGCCGCAAAACGCCCGACAACATTTTTGTGCACGGTTTTTTGACGGTGAACAACGGCGAAAAGATGAGCAAGAGCCGCGGCACCGGGCTGGACCCGCTCAAATACCTGAGCCTGGGCATGAACCCGGAATGGCTGCGTTACTACCTGGCCGCCAAGCTCAATGCGCGCAATGAGGACATTGACTTCAATGCCGATGACTTCATGGCGCGAGTCAACAGCGACTTGATTGGCAAATATGTCAACATTGCCTCGCGCTCGGCGGGTTTCATCACGAAACGATTTGCCGGTCGCTTAGGCGAAGAGGACCCCCAGGCCCACTTGCTTTACAAGCTGGCCTCCTCGGCGTTGAACGAAGTCAAAGACTTTTACGAGAGCCGCGAATTCGCCAAAGCAACTCGAACCATCATGAACCTGGCCGATCAGGTGAATCAGTATGTAGACCAAAAAGCGCCCTGGCTGATCGCCAAGGATGTCGCGCGCGATGCGGAACTGCATATGGTCTGTACCACTGCAATCGGTCTCTTCAAGGACTTGACCGTTTTACTCGCGCCCATCCTGCCGCGCCTGGCAGCTCAGGTCAGCGACTGGCTGGGTGTCGATGTCCAGAAGTGGGACTCGGCACTTGTCAAACTGCCTGCCGGTCATGTCATCAAGCCCTATACCCACCTGTTGCAGCGCGTCGATGTGAAACAGCTTGATGCACTGTTTGAGCCTCCAGCCGAGGCAGCGCCTGCGCAAGCAGCTATCGAAAGCATAGCGCCTGGCGGCGGGAAGAATTCAACCCCCACGGTAGGCGCTGGCGCGTCCTTCCTGCCCCCCGAGGGGGCTGACTCCGCCTTGGGGCGGCCCGGCGGCGAAAGGAATTTAGCCCCCACGGTAGACGCTGGCGCGTCCTTCCTGCCCCCCGAGGGGGCTGACTCCGCCTTGGGGCGGCCCGGCGGCGAAGACATCGCCCCCACCATCAATATCGACGACTTCGCCAAAATCGACCTGCGCATCGCCAAAATCGTCAACTGCGAAGCGGTGGAGGGTTCGACCAAGCTGCTGCGCATGACGCTGGACGCGGGTGAGGGCAAACTGCGCAATGTCTTCAGCGGCATTGCCTCCGCCTACAAACCCGAAGACCTGATCGGCAAACACACGGTGCTGGTGGCCAACCTGGCACCGCGCAAGATGAAATTCGGCATCAGCGAAGGCATGGTGCTGGCGGCCAGCCACGCCGATGAAAAGGCCCAGCCCGGCATTTACGTGCTGGAACCGCTGCCGGGCGCGATGCCTGGCATGCGTATCCACTGATCGCAGGTCGTCATCAGAATTTCCTGCCATCACATAGAAGAAGAAGCTATGCCTTTATTTCCACGCCGCCGCGCCTGTTTGATCGCTCTGATCGCGCTGGCCGGCCTGACTCTGCAAGCTTGCGCCGTGGTGGCAGTCGCCAGCACCGTGGCCTCGGTGGCGGTCGGCACCGTGGGGCTGGTCGCCGATGCGGCGATTGGCACCGTGCGCATTGCCGGCAAAGCCGTCGGGGCCACCGCCGACGCGGTGCTGCCGGACTCCGACAAGCCCTGAGCCGCCCATTTTCACTGAACAGCCTGCCGCATCTCACGGTGATTTTTGACCTGACCGTGGCTCTGCAGGTCGGGCTGATGCTGGCCTGGGTGCTGTTCGCGCGGCGCATGAGCTCGCTGTTTCAGGTGGTTGAGGTGTCGCGCAGCGCGGACGCGGCGAGTTTTCAGCTTTACGGCTCGCTGTTTTTTGGCGCGGTGGCCAAGCTCGACCCAATTGTCAACATCGTCGAAAGCGCGCCGCAGGCTCTGGTGGTGCGGCTGGATCTGTAGTCGCTGTAGGCGCTCGACACCTCCGGCCTGGACGTGCTTGAGCAGTTGCACAAAACCATTGTGCTGCGCGGCGGCCGCCTCAGGCTGGCCGGCCTGAATGCCCAGCCCAAGGCCGTAATGGAGCGTTCGGGCTTTCTGGAAAAGATCGACGTGGATGCGGTGGCCGCTGCCGGCTGAAATTTTTTGCTACCAACAATATAGCTGCTGGCGCACGTTCTACAGGCGCGACAGTCATTTCTACTTCAACTTGCACCGTCCTTGTCGGCAGTGCTACCAACCCCTGCTGGCCGTGGATGACGCGGCCTGAAGACCAGCGCGGCACTGCGTCGCGCCAGTCGCAGCGGCATTGACGGCAGTTGCCGAAGCAGCATGCCGAAGGTGAACAGATCGAAGGCCTTGGCCCTGAGCAAGCGGCCGCGCGCACCCAGTTCGAGCAGCAGGCGCGGCCATAACGACGGCGTGAGCAGCGGGTGACGCTTGTCGAAGTGGCCAGCCACGAGGCGTTTGGGCTCGCTCACCTCGTCGGGGGGGTCAAGACTTTCGGCGACAAAATTCAGCCCGCAAAACACCGCGGCGGTGAGCGAGGCATAAAAGCGCGGATTCGCCTCGATCAAAAATAGCTTCCCAGTGTCCTTTTCAATCCGCACGTCGAGATTCATGACGCCGTGATAAACGCTGTCGCGGCAGATTTGGCTGGCGATGACTTCCAGCCCGGCGTTGGGCATGAACTCGATCCGGTTAAGAACGAACCGCTGAATGGCGAGGGCCAGCAAACGGCCGCGGTTGGCCAGCACGCTCAGGCAGGCGTCCTCGCCCTCGATGAATTGCTGCACGACCAAGGTGTCAAACACGTAGCGTGCATCGCCCAAAATGTCCTGCTCGAACTGCGACCGGCTGGTGACGATCTGAACCCCCAGCGAGCCCGACCAGTTAGTGGGCTTGAGCACGAAGGGCAGGCCGAATTCGGCGGCAACGGCGTCAAAGTCCACCGCCTCTTTGGTGCCGACGAAACGCGTCAGCGGCACGGGCAGCGCGTGTTGGCTGCAAAACGCGTGAAAAGACCATTTGTCTTCCAGCAAATCGAGCGTGGCCACGTCGGGCACCGGAACCGTTTTGACCTGCAGCCGGCCTTGTACGCGGTTGGCCATGCGGATGCCGTCGCAATCGAACGGTATCAGCACGGTCTCTGAATTCCTCGCAGCCAAACCATTGATCATGGTTACAAATTCATCGTCTCCGCTGCCGCCCAATTCGATCATGACATGCCTGGAGCAATGCGTTGACCAGCGCAGTGGCCGGCTGGCCTCATCGCCCGCGACCAAGCAGTCCCCTTGGCTGAAACTACGAATGGCCTGCAGCACTTCGATCGCTACCCGGGTGCTTCTTCCCAACAGGACAAAGTTCACAAGTCGCCACCTTTTTTTACATATTTGACGAGCATGGTATATCTCGAAAGACAGAGCAGTGGTAGTTATTATGGTCTATCAACAGCCGGTTTTTGTAAGAAATCTGGTTGTTGAAAAAGACGAGGCGACGGCCCGCCACCAACACGCGCAACCGGCCGCTGGATTCGGGCAAGGCTGAATTTGGCGTGGGAGGCCCTGCGGGTTGGCAGCGGCGGCGGCTGATGGGCAACGCCGGATTGCTATCACAAATATAGCAACTTGCACACTATTTATGTGGGCTAAAGCCTGGCTTTCTCTCTGATTTAATCAAAAAAGAGTTTACGACCGTAAGGCCAGCCTAGCGCTGCCCGCCCATCGGGTTGACCAGCGCTTCTTCGACCGACCCGGTGCTGACAACGCGCAGATCGGCATCGAACACGGTGGTGAAGATGTGCGGCACATTGGGCGAGCTGAGGTAGCGCCAGTCGTATTCGGTGGTTTGCTTGAGCCCATACGGAGTGATTTTCATCGGCTTGCCGAGCAGCTTCCTGACCTGCTCCATGCGCATGCCCGGAATCACCAGCTTGAAGATTTGCGGGCTCAAGACCTGGCGCAGCGAGCTCATCTTGCCATCGGGCCCGATGGTAATCATGTAGTTGACATTACCGGCCGGCTGGCGGTTGTATTCGAACGTCCGCGCGCCGGGCGCGGCCACCACGTCGAGC
The DNA here is from genome assembly GCF_012927455.1 of Polaromonas sp. Taxonomy (GTDB): domain Bacteria; phylum Pseudomonadota; class Gammaproteobacteria; order Burkholderiales; family Burkholderiaceae_C; genus Polaromonas. Next base: position 284,096 of record NZ_JABBPE010000005.1, read on the forward strand.
GTGGCGCGCGGCAACGGCACGCTGGCCATGTCGGCCGGCAGCCAGACTTTTTCGGGCTCGCCAAAACGCGCCCGCACATCGGTTTCGGTCGCCACGCCCTCCTCCAACTCGTTGATGCGTTGCTGGTCGCAGCCCGCCAGCCACAGAACAAACGACAGCAAACCCATAAAAAGCACCGTCCTTAGCCAAGTTGTCAGCGAAACCGCCGATGCTGAGCCCGTTTTCACGGGCACAGTCAAACGAAATAATGAGTGCAAGGCAAGCCCCCGGTAAAATCAGCCCACTATACGTTTTAGGCAGCTCAGATCCATGTCCATTTTTCGCCGCCCCGACTACACCTCCGAAGCCACCCTGTTTATCGACCAGCTCAAGGCCAACAAGCCGACGCTGGAAGCCGAGCAACTCGCGGGACGCGCCCTGCTGTGGGACAAAAACCTGAGCCGGGCCGAGCAGTCGGAACACGATCAAGCGCGGGTGGCGCAGCAGCCCTATGTTTACGGCAGCGGCAGCCACGACAACGGCAAATAGCTTAAAAAGAGAGTCAAATAGGCCTCTAGCCCATACAGGACGGGCGCAAGCAGCTATTTTTTTAATAGCAAATGACTTGCACACCCGAACCGCCCAGGCTGCACCATGTCACGCATCCCCACTTCCCAGTCTTCCCAGTCTTCCCAGTCCTCTTCGCATGAGCTGCCGCCCGCGGCTGGTCCGAGCCGGCCCGGCGATCTCTCTGTGCTGGACGATATGCCGGAGGTGATCGACCAGGTCGCACTGGCCCGCCTGTATGGCGAACCGCTGTTTGCCATGCCGCATGACCTGTACATCCCGCCGGACGCGCTGCAGGTGTTTTTGGAGGCGTTTGAAGGCCCGCTGGACTTGCTGCTCTACCTGATCCGCAAGCAGAACTTCAACATTCTTGATATTCCGATGGCGGCGGTGACGCGCCAGTACCTGGTCTATGTCGACGAGATCCGCGCCACCAATCTGGAGCTGGCGGCCGAATACCTGCTGATGGCCGCCATGCTGATTGAAATCAAGTCGCGCATGCTGCTGCCGCCCAAAAAGGTGGCCGAGGGCCAGGAGGCTGAAGACCCGCGCGCCGAGCTGGTGCGGCGACTCCTGGAATACGAGCGGATCAAGCTGGCCGCCCACAAGCTCAACGAGATGCCGCAATTCGGCCGCGATTTCCTGCGCGCCCAGGTGTTTGTCGAGCAATCGCTGCAGCCGCGCTTTCCCGACGTGACGGTGGTCGATTTGCAGGAGGCCTGGCGCGACATCGTGAAACGCGCCAAACTGGTCCAGCACCATGTCATCTCCCGCGAAGAGCTTTCGGTGCGCGAGCACATGAGCATCGTGCTGCGCAAGCTGCAAGGCCGCAAGTTTCTTGAATTTGAGGACCTGTTTGACGCCACGCGCGGCATGCCGGTGCTGGTGGTGACCTTCATCGCCCTGCTTGAACTGGCCAAGGAATGCCTGCTTGAAATTACCCAGGCCGAGTCCTTTGCACCAATTTACGTGCGACTGGCCTACACCCCCCATATACCGGCCTAACCCCAAGACACCAAGGCCTCCAAAGGCGCCCCATGACCCCCTCGCCCAGCCCGACACAGCAAACTTTTGACGTTCTCATCATCGGCAGCGGTCTGGCGGGGCTGACCGCCGCCTTGCTGCTGGCCCCAGGGCGGCGCGTGGCGCTGCTGACCAAGCGCGAACTCAGCGACGGCTCCAGCGGCTGGGCGCAAGGCGGCATGGCTGCCGTGCTGGCCGAGGGCGACACGCTGGAGCAACACATCAGCGACACCCTGGTGGCCGGCGCCGGCCTGTGCGACCTGGCCGCCGTGCGCGCCGTGGTGGAGGGCGCGCCCGGGGCGATTGCCTGGCTGCGCGCGCTGGGCGTGCCTTTTTCCGAAGACAGCGAGCGCCCCGGCGAGCTGCACCTGACGCGCGAAGGCGGCCACGGCCAGCGTCGCATCGTGCACGCCACCGACGCCACCGGCGCCGCCGTGCAGCGCACCCTGATCGCCGAGCTGCGCCGCAGCCCCAACATCACCGTGTTTGAGCACCACATGCTGGTCGATCTGATCACCGACCGGCAGCTCAAACGCCCGGGCGCGCAATGCCACGGCGCCTATGCGCTGGACGTGAACAGCGGCGCGGTCGCCACCTTCAGCGCGGCCCACACCATTTTGGCGACCGGCGGCGCGGGCAAGGTCTACCTGTATTCGACCAACCCGGACACCGCCACCGGCGACGGCATTGCCGCCGCCTGGCGCGCCGGTTGCCGCGTCAGCAACATGGAGTTCATCCAGTTCCACCCGACCTGCCTGTACCACCCGCAAGCCAAGTCTTTCCTGATCAGCGAGGCAGTGCGCGGCGAAGGCGGCCGGTTGCTGCTGCCGCCTTCTGCTGGTTCTGCTGGCGGCACGCGTTTCATGCCGGCGCATGACTCGCGCGCCGAACTGGCGCCGCGCGACGTGGTGGCCCGGGCGATTGATTTCGAGATGAAAAAGCACGGGCTCGACTGCGTCTACCTCGACATCTCGCACAAGAGCCCGGAATTTCTGCGCGAGCACTTTCCTAATATCCTGCAGCGCTGCGCCGAGCTGGGCATCGACATTACCAAGCAGCCGATTCCGGTGGTGCCGGCCGCGCACTACACCTGCGGCGGCGTGCTGACCGACCTGGCCGGGCGTACCGACAGCAGCGGCCTGTATGCGATTGGCGAGACCGCCTGCACCGGCCTGCACGGCGCCAACCGGCTTGCCAGCAATTCGCTGGTCGAGTGCGTGGTGCTGGCGCGCGCCACCGCCCAGGCCATAGAAAACACCCCTGGCGCCGCCCCCCCCATCAGCGCCTTGCCCGCCTGGGATGAGAGCCAGGTCACCGATGCCGACGAAACCGTGGTGATCGCGCACAACTGGGACGAGCTGCGCCGCTTCATGTGGAACTACGTCGGCATTGTGCGCACCACCAAGCGCCTCGAACGCGCTGCCCACCGCATCACCTTGCTGCAATCGGAAATTCACGAGTTTTATGCCAATTTCCGGGTCTCGCGCGATTTGCTGGAGTTGCGCAACCTGGTTCAGGTAGCCGAGCTGATCGTGCGCTCGGCACACGGCCGGCACGAAAGCCGGGGGCTGCATTACAGCCGCGATTACCCAGAAATGGCAAAGCAGGCCGTGCCCACAGTCCTGGTGCCGCCGCTGGCTTGAGCTAGGTTGGGCCTGGGCACGCCCCGGTGCGTCTTGCCCGCTGTTTATTCATCAAATGGGGCTCTAGCCCATATCTGGCGGGCGCTGCTAGCTCACGTTTTAATAGCAATTCTTTTTCAACGGGTTTACGCCTTTTTAGTGGATAGAAAGCAACCGATCGAGCGACAGCCTGCCGGCGCCATGGCTCAGCAGGTAGCGCAGCAGCCCTGCCCAGGACAAGTGAGTGGGCCAGGCGTTTGGGTAGACAAAGATCTGGATAACCAGCGTCATGCCCAGCAGCGGCAAGGGGAACAGGTGTTCGGCCCACGCTGGCGCATGCGCCGCGATCTCGTGATTCAATAATTCAACAGTTGACTTTTTCGGGGAAGTGTCAATAGTCCGTTTATGAGATTGACGAGTTTTCTAAAAGCTTAAAAATTAGGGCTGTGCAAAAAGTTACCATTAATTTTTCAACTTGGGAAGCCGTCAGCCTGGGGAGTCCTGGTTCAGTTTGGTTGCGGACACGCCGTGGATGCGGCTATTTGCGTTGCAGTCGTCTCCCCTGCCACCGCAGCATTGCTGCAAGGTGTCACAGTGCCTTTGGCAGACAAAACAAGCCAGTTCTAATTGAGATTTAAGAGCCATGAAAGCAAGAATCGTCTTCCTTGTGATGTCCGCTGTAAGCAAACCCGAAACAGTCGATCAACTAGCACGCGCGCTGGCGCCCCACACCGTGCTTGTGCATCACGATTTTTCGCAGACGCCGGTGTTTCCGCTGAGCGCGCCGAACGTCCGTTTCGTCCCCGATCCCAAACGCACCGGCTGGGGGGTTTTCGGTTTCGTCGAGGGTATTTTCCAATCCATGCAGTACGCGCTGACACATTTAGATTTCGACTACCTGCAGTTGCTCAGTCCGACGTGCCTTCCGATCAAGCCAATCGAGCAGTTCGAAGCACATGTATCGGGCCGCGCCGATGCACATTTCGACTGTGTTGACGTGCTGAACGACCAGGACGCGCTGATGTCAATCGGTTACCGGGCCTTTACGCCCGACAGGTCATTGCGGCACCGGATTGCCAGCCGGCTGTCGAGCGCCTACTTCGGTGCCTCTGCGGGCAGGCGCGACGAGGCCGGTATATGGCTGCACAGCGGCGGCTCAAAAACGCCTGTATCGTGGCTTGCGCTTCAGCTCACCCAGGCGCTCAGCCGGCGGTCGATTGGCCGGCACATTTTTGATGAGAACTTTCGCGCCTATTATGGTTCTGCGTGGTTTGGTGCCCGCCGGCACATCATCGCTGCCATGGCCGAAAGTTTTCACCGCCCTCGCCTGTGGAGCTATTTCAGCCGCCTTCGCCTGTCCGAGGAAATCCTGATTCCCACACTTCTCATGCACCTGCGAGCAAGCAAGGGGCCGATGAACCACTGTGTGCAGCTTTTTAACCAGGCTCATACCGGCGAGTTTGATGAAGAGAACATCGAACAGCTGAAAAATTCCCCCGCTTACTTTGCGCGCAAATTTCCCGATGATCCTGGGGCGCCAGTTCGTTCAAGGGTGCTTCATGAGTTGGTCGGAACCCGAGCGTTGTCCAGCGAAGTGAAGGATTCGCAAACTCACAAACCTCTTAGTTCAGGCAACTTGGCTGCAATCCAGTGAAAACGCCATCATGAATGATTTCTCCCCCCTCCAGCACCCGCTTCTCAGCCCGCCTCCCGTGAGCGCAACCTGCCGCTTCTGCGGAACCGCGCTTGAGCACACTTTTGTAGATCTTGGAATGTCGCCGCTGTGCCAGACACACATCAGCGCCGACCAGTTGCAACTGATGGAGCCGACCTACCCGCTGCATGCCTATGTTTGCGGCAACTGCTTTTTGGTGCAACTACAGGAGTTCGTTGCGCCGCAAAACATTTTCGGTGAATACGCCTATTTTTCGTCGTATTCGAGCAATTGGGTTGAGCATGCGCGCGCTTACACCGAAATGGCGGTCGAGCGTTTCAAACTAGGGCCGACCAGCAAAGTCATAGAGATTGCCAGCAACGACGGCTACCTTCTGCAGCATTTTGTTGCCAAGGGCATACCGGTGCTGGGCATCGAGCCTGCTGCCAATGTCGCCGCTGTAGCCGCATTGAAAGGCATCCCCACCGAGATCCGTTTTTTGGGCAGCGCCACCGCCGAAATAATTGCCAGCACGCATGGCCAGGCCGACTTGCTGCTCGGCAACAATGTGCTCGCGCACGTGCCCGACCTCAACGACTTCGTCGCTGGTTTGAAGCGGCTACTCGCACCGCACGGCGTGATCACGATGGAATTTCCGCACCTGCGCAAACTGATGAAGTGCAACCAGTTCGACACCATCTACCACGAGCACTTCAGTTATTTTTCGTTCCTGACGGTAGAGAAGGTTTTTGCCAGTCACGGGCTGACGTTGTTCGATGTGGACGAACTTCCGACGCATGGGGGCTCATTGCGTATCTACGCCCGCCACACGAACAATTTGACCCTTCCGGTGAGCCAGCGCGTCCGCGCCATGCTGGTTACCGAGGTCGAAGAAGGCTTTATGACGCTGGAGCATTACCTGGGCTTCGGCGAGCAGGTCAAGGCGACCAAGCGCAAGCTGCTGGCGTTTCTGATTGACGCGAAGCAGCGCGGCAAGCGAATCGTCGGCTACGGCGCACCAGGCAAAGGAAACACGCTGCTGAACTACTGCGGCATCCGTACTGACTTCCTCGACTTCACTGTCGACGCCAACCCCTATAAACAGGGCAAGTACACGCCGGGCACGCGAATCCCGATTCTTGCGCCCGACAGTATTCGCCAGGCCCGTCCTGATTACGTGCTGATCCTGCCGTGGAACCTCAAAGACGAAATTTCCAGCGCGGCATCCTACATCGCCGAATGGGGTGGCCAATTCGTGGTGCCAATTCCGGAGGTCGAAGTGCTGGGCACACCCGAGCTCGCGTCCAGTCACCGTTGACGCCGCGTCAGAAGCGCTTTTATGCTGAGTGAATTGCAAACCGTTAGCGCATCGCTCAGGGCGGCAGACGAAGCGCTCGCGTTGATGGCCAAGATGTACCCGATCTGCCGGAGTATTACCGGCGAAGGCGTGCGCCGCACACTGGATCTGGTCGAGCAAGTGACGCCGCTTGAGCGCACCGAGATCCCGACCGGTTCTGCCGCTTTTGACTGGGAAATCCCGCGCGAGTGGAACATCCGCGATGCCTACATTGCAGATCTCGAAGGTCGCAGGCTGGTGGACTTTCGCCAGCACAATCTGCACGTCGTCAGCTATTCAGTGCCTGTCAACCGCACGATGACGCTTGACGAACTTCAGCCGCATCTGCATTCACTGCCGGACCAGCCGGACTGGATCCCGTATCGCACCTCGTATTACAACGAGAACTGGGGCTTTTGCCTGCGGCACAAAGACCGGGAGGCGCTCGCTGCCGGCCCTTTTCGTGTCGTCGTTGATTCGGACCTGGCAGCCGGGCACCTCACTTACGCCGAGTCGGTAGTTCAGGGCAGCACCGACGGCGAGGCGATTGTCTACACGCACACCTGCCATCCTTCACTGGCCAATGACAACCTGACCGGCATCGCCGTGGCCGCCGTGCTGGCGAGCGCATTGCGCCATGATCGGCCACGCCTGACTTGGCGTTTTATTTTCGGACCGGGAACGATAGGCTCTCTCGCATGGCTGTCGCGCAACGAAGATCGCCTGCAGCGATTGCAGGCAGGCCTGGTGCTCGGTTTGCTCGGCGACGCCGGGCCTGTTACTTACAAGCGAAGCCGTCGCGGCGATACCCTGACTGACCGCGCGGCGGCCTACGTGCTGGCCCATGATTCCCATCGTGGCGTTCTGACTGACTTTGAGCCTTACGGCTACGATGAGCGCCAGTTTTGCTCCCCGGGTTTTGACCTGCCAATCGGGCGCATCACACGATCCTCCAACGCCGGCTATCCTGAATACCACACGTCGGCCGACGACCTGTCGCTGATCAAGCGCGAAAGCCTCGCCGGCTCGATTCGGGCGGTGGCAAGCGTCATGTCGGTCATCGACGTCAATCGACGCGTTGTGAACCTGAGCCCGAAGGGGGAACCCCAGCTCGGCAAACGTGGCTTGTACGGCAAGGTTGGCGGAGCCGGGCCGCGCGCGCTTGAACAGGCGCTTCTCTGGGTGCTCAACCTCGCAGACGGCAGCCAAGACCTGCTGGCCATGGCGGAACGCTCCAAAATCCCACTGGATCTGATCGAGCAAGCCGCGCACGCGCTGGAGAATGCGGCGCTTTTGAAATCGATGGCGTGCGGACCGGGTACGTCGAATCAATCACTCGCCATCAACCCGAAGGCATCAACATGCAGGTCATGATGCCTGCCGGCGGCTTGGGCGCCGGCATCAGCGAAGAGAGAGCGGTTCGCCCCGCGCCAATGGTCGAAAGCGGCGGCAAGCCTTTGGCCTGGCACCTCAAGAAAATGTTTCTGGCGCACGGGCTGAACGACTTCGTCATCTGCTGGGGCTACAAAGGCCATTTGATCAAGCAGTTTTTGCGTGACAAGCAGACGCTTGAATCCTTGTGGGAAACGGGCGAGGCGTCCTGAAAAATAGGGTGACCCTGGTTCTTGCGCCTTTTACAAAGTAAACCATGATTTTCACGAAGACGTCGCTAGCAGGCGCGATGATTGTCGATGTCGAGCGGCGCGAGGACACGCGGGGCTATTTCGGCCGCACCTACTGCGAGCGAGAGTTCCAGGCCAATGGGCTGCCTGCGCGGATGGTGCAGGCCAACGTGTCGCTGACGCACCAAGCGAGCACCTTGCGCGGCATGCACTATCAACTGCCCCCGCATGCCGAGGACAAACTGGTGCGCTGCGTGCGGGGCGCGATTTGGGACGTGATCGTCGACATCCGCCCGGAGTCGCCGACATACTGCCAATGGATAGGAGTCGAGCTAAACGATTCCAGCGAGCGGATGCTGTTGGTACCGAAAGGCTTCGCCCACGGCTTTATCACGCTAACGGATGACGCGATGGTTAACTATCAGGTCTCGGAGTTTCACACGCCTGCGGCTGAGGGAGGTGCCCGGCACGATGACCCGGCGTTCGCCATTAAGTGGCCGGTGCCTATTCTTAGTATGTCGGACAAGGACCGCAGCTGGCCAGACTTCGTACGCCAGGACGGCACAGGATGATCATTGTCGATACCCCATTGCAAAGGCGCGAACAAGAAGGTCGACCCATTCGCGTTGATCTGGTGGGCGCTGGCTTCATGGCGCGCGGCGTTGCGCCGCAGATCACCACCGCCGTGCCGGGAATGCGGGTCGGCAAAATGGACCGCCTGGGCGGCTACATGCGCTATGGACCTGCCGAGAATTTGCCGACGGCCCGCGCGCAGGATTTGCTCCCCATCGGTCTTGCCGAGGGCTGCAGGCTCAAGCGAGCGATTTCCAAAGCCACGCTGTTGACATTCGCCGATGTCGAGTTGCCGCCGAACCGGCTGTGCGACCGGCTCTGGCGTGAACAGCTGGCCCGATTCTTCCCTGACTATTCCAAATCACGCAACGAAGCCACTCCATGAAACTGCTCGTCACTGGCGTTGAGGGCTATATCGGCTGCCTTCTTGCACCCTTTCTGCAGGCTCGCGGACACGACATCGTCGGACTCGATACCGGCTACTACCGCGATGGCTGGTTGTTCAGCGACCGTAAACTGGTGCCCGGATTTCCGCGGACCATCAACCGCGACATTCGCGACATCCAGCCCGAAGATGTTCGCGGGATCGATGCGGTCGTGCACCTGGCGGAGCTGTCCAACGACCCGCTGGGCGAGAACGTCCCTGAATTGACTTTCCAGATCAACCACCAGGCTTCGCTGCGGCTTGCCGAACTGGCGAAGGCCGCCGGCGTGAAGCGCTTCGTCTACACCTCGTCTTGCAGCGTCTACGGGGTGGCGAATGGCGCCGAGCCGATGACCGAGCTGTCGCCGACCAATCCGCAAACCGCGTACGCCACCTGCAAGACGCTGGTGGAGCGCGATGTTGCCGCGCTGGCCTCGCCGACGTTTTCGCCGACTTTTCTGCGCAACGCGACCGCCTATGGCGCGTCACCGCGCATGCGCTTCGATATCGTGTTGAACAATCTGTGCGGTATCGCGGCCACCACCGGAAAAATCACGATGACCAGCGACGGCACGCCGTGGCGGCCACTGGTGCATGTGCTGGACATCTGCGAAGCGATTGCCTGCGCGCTCGAAGCCCCACAAGAAGCCATACACGCGCAGATTTTCAACGTCGGCCATGACGCCGACAACTACCAGGTGCGCGAGATTGCGCAGATCGTCGCGGGCGTCTATCCCGGTTGCGGGTTGACATTCGGCCGGGCTGGCGGCGACAACCGCAGCTACCGGGTCAGCTTCGGAAAAATTCACGATCAGCTGCCGGGCTTTAAATGCAGCTGGGACGCGCCCAAGGGCGCCCAGCAACTGCACGACGTGTACCAGCGGATTGGAATCGACCTGGCGACTTTCGAAGCAAGGCCTTTCACCCGCCTCAAGCAGCTCAAGTACCTGATTGCATCCGGCCAGATTGATGCGCGGCTTTTTTGGAATTATTAGTTCGGGCGATACCTGGGAAAGCGCACCACAGTGATTACAGCCATAAAACAGCAACCCATCAATTCGCTCACAGGCCTGCGGTTTATTGCGGCGTTTCTGGTCGTCCTCCACCATTTTGGAAAACCGCCATTGCCGCAATTCGAGCAGTCCGTCCGCAACGTGCTAGACCACGGGTTCGTCGCCGTTACCTTGTTTTTCATCCTGTCGGGCTTCATTCTTACTTACAGCTACATGAGCCAGGAAGGAAGCCCAAAAACCAGCAAGCGCAATTTTTGGGTTGCCAGGTTCGCGCGCATCTATCCCGTCTATTTACTGGGATTTTTGATTGCCGCTCCCTTGACGGTGCGAGAGATAGCGGCGACAGGCGGTGCCTCCCCGTGGATAGATACCAGCATCTTCGCTGCGGCGGCGTTAACGCTGATGCAGTCGTGGTCATCGGTTGCGTCTATGGTTTGGAATCCGCCCGCCTGGTCTCTCTCGGTCGAAGCATTCTTCTACCTGTTGTTCCCGATTGTTGCCCCGGCCATCTTGAAACTCAAGCCACAAGGCCTGCTTGTGGCAACCGCTGTTTTTTGGATCGCCTCATTGGCAGGGCCGTTGGCTGGCTTCGTGACCGCACACTTTGACCATACCTTCTGGTCGAACAACCCTTTGGTAAGACTGCCAGAATTTTTATTGGGGATTGCACTTGGCAAGTTCTGGCTGACGCGAAAGCAGGGGGTTTTTGACCGCTACCCCCAATACATCGCAGTGGGATCGGTCCTCGCGCTTGTGGCTTTTTTGTCCTTAGACGCGCCCGAAAGCGTATTTATGAATGGTGCAACGGCACCGATGATGATGGCCCTGATCTACAGCCTCGCCTGCGGTCGCGGCGCGTTGGCCTGGTTTCTAGCCACGAAGCCCATGGTGTTGCTAGGCGAAGCCAGCTACGCCCTGTATCTCTTGCACTGGCCATTGTGGTTCATCATTACCGACTATCTGGTGAATGACCTGCAAAGGTTCCAGCAGGGGCCCAGCCATTTCGTGGCCTGCGTGGTGCCAATGATCGCGGCGAGCCTTCTCACTTTCAAATTTCTTGAGCAACCTGCAAATCGCTTTCTGAAAAAGGCCTTGTCGTCCGGCAAGAGAGCAGATAAAAAACTGATGGAGGCGGTCTCATGAGTGCGCCGGAAAACAAAGCAGGTTTTCTGCCGGCAGAACAAATTCCCAAAGTAGCCGACGGCTGGCGAATAGGAAAATCTGCTCAGTTCATTCGAGCCGGTATCCGCCCTCTAAGGCTGTTGACAAAGGCCCAGCCCTGCACCCGCTTCACGTCGTCCACCCGCACCACGGCCTCGGTCAGCTTTCCATCGCGCAACGCCAGCGCCCTCCCCACGCCTGGCAGCAAGCCACAAGCGAGCGGCGGCGTCAGCCAGCAGCCATCGATCAGCATGGCTACATTGCCGCGCGTGCATTCGGTGATTTCGCCTTCGGTGTTCCACAGCACGGTGTCAAACACGCCGGGCTGGATGGGCGTAAAGGCGTCGTAATGCGCGCGGCGGGTGGTTTTGAAACGCACGAATTCGCCGTGGGCTTCGTCCAGCGGGCACCCGGCCAGTTGCAGGCGCACTCGGGCCGGTGATGCGTCCATGACAAAGGCTTGGGCGCGCGCCTGACCCTGGGCATTGAGCAGCAGGCGCACGCGCCACAAGCCCTGCGGGTGGACTTGCACCAGTTCGTGCAGACAGTGGCGGACCTTGGCCGGGTTCCAGGCGTAGCCAAAATGCGCGGCCGCGCCGGCCAGACGCTGCAGGTGCTCGGCGCTGTGGCGCAGCCGGCCATCTTGCAGCGCCAGGGTTTCCAGCAGGTCAAACGGCAGGCTGGCCCGCTCGACAAACGCGCGCTTGTGGCGCCATTCCTGCCATTCGGCCGGCGGCACGGCGTCCGAGGTGATGCCGCTGCCAATGCCGCAGCGCAGTGTGCGGCCCCGCACGGTGACGGTGCGAATCGGCACGTTGAAGGTGGCTCTTATGCCCTGCCCCGGCTCACCCGGCCGCACCACGCCGATGGCGCCGCAGTAGACGCCGCGCGGACCGGCTTCCAGCGTGCGGATCATCTGCATGGCCCCCACCTTCGGCGCTCCGGTGACGGAGCCGCAGGGAAACAGCGCGCCAAACACGTCGGCCAGCGTGGTGCCAGCGCGGGTGCGGGCCAGCACGTCGGACGTCATCTGCCACACGCTGGGCAGCGCCTCGGTATGGAAAAGGCGCGGCACCCGCACGCTAAAGGGCTCGGCAATGCGCGAGATATCGTTGCGCAGCAGGTCCACGATCATGACGTTTTCGGCGCGCTCCTTGGGCGAGGCGCGCAGGGCTTGGGCCTGGTCGGCGTCGTCTTGCGGCGTGGCGCCGCGCGCGGCGGTTCCCTTCATGGGCCGAGCCAGGATGTGGCCGCCGCGCCAGTCAAAAAACAGCTCGGGCGACACCGACAGCAGCTGCCCGTCGCCTGTGTGGCCGGTGTCGATGAAGGCCGCGTAGCCGCCCGGCTGGGCGCGCTGCAGGGCGGCGAACAGGGCCTGCGCCGCGTTTTCTGTCGGTTCGCCCTGCCAGGCGCCCTCCAGCAGTGCCGTGAAGTTGACCTGGTACAACTCGCCGCCTGCGATGGCACGCTGGATCTGGTCCATGGCCGCGTCAAATGCGGGGCGCAAACAGCTTTCATGCCACTGCACCTGGGCGGTGGCGCCCGTGCCGGCGAAGCGGTCCTCGGGCCAGGGCAAGGCTTGGTCATGCACGGCAAACCAGGCCAGCGGTCCGTCGGGCGCGTGCACGGCCAGGGCGGCGTCAAAGGCAGTGGCAGCTTCGTAGCGCAGGTAGCCCACGCACCAGCGGCCCTGCAGCGCAGCGGCCTGCACGGCGTCGAGCACGGGCCGCACCTCGGCCAGTTCATGCGCGACCAATACCGCGCGCGGCGTGCCGAAGGCGTGGCGCAGGCGCGGCGCGGCACTGTCGTGCGGATCGGCGAAGTCAATCCGTGAATTAGGGGTCATATTGGCATCTAGCGCCCGCCGGACGGGCGCGAGCAGCTATCAAAACAGGAGTATTTTGGCCGTATCCATGCGTACGCCAGGCTCTGCCGGTGGTGCCGACCCGGCGCGCGGGCTTTATGCCGCGCCAAAGTGCGGCACCAGCCCGGCGGTGGGCTGACCCTTACTGAGCGCAGCCGTGAAAACCAGCATGCGGTCAATCGGCAGGCGCGCGCGCAGGCCCAGCACCGGATCGACTTGCACCTCGTTCGCGCCGGTTTCCAGCACCTGCGCCAGCCCGGCCAGTCCGTTCAAGGCCATCCACGGGCAATGGGCGCAGCTCTTGCAGGTGGCGCTGTTGCCGGCCGTCGGTGCTTCGATAAAGATTTTCCCGGGGTTCAGGGTGCTCAGCTTGTGCATCATGCCGCTGTCGGTGGCGACGATGAATTCCGGCGCATCCATCTCGCGTACGGCCCGCAAAATAGCCGAGGTCGAGCCAACGGCATCGGCCAGCGCCACCACGTCGGGCGGGGATTCGGGGTGTACCAGCACCTTGGCCTGGGGGTGCTCTTTCATCAAAGCCTGAAGCTCGAAGGCCTTGAACTCATCGTGAACGATGCAGGCGCCATTCCACATCAGCATGTCGGCGCCGGTTTCACGCTGGATGTAGCCGCCCAGATGCCGATCAGGCGCCCAGAGGATTTTCTGACCCTGGTCTTTTAGCGCACGCACGATGTCGACGGCGCAACTTGATGTCACCAGCCAGTCGGAGCGCGCCTTTACCGCCGCGCTGGTGTTGGCATACACCACCACTGTGCGATCTGGGTGAGCGTCACAAAACGCGCTGAACTCGTCAATCGGGCAGCCGAGATCCAGCGAGCAGGTGGCGTCCAGATCGGGCATCAGCACGCGTTTTTCGGGCGACAGGATTTTGGCGGTTTCGCCCATGAAGCGCACACCCGACACCACCAGCGTCTGCGCGGCGTGGTCGCGGCCAAAACGCGCCATTTCCAGCGAATCGGACACGATGCCACCGGTTTCCTCGGCCAGGTCTTGCAGATCGGGGTGTACGTAGTAGTGCGACACCATGACGGCGTTGCGCGCTTTCAGCAAGCCGCGAATTCGCTCTTTCAGCGCAGCCCGCTCGGTTTGCGTCGGCTCAACCGGCACGCGCGCCCAGGCGTGGCGCGTGGCGCAGGCCTTGCCAGCTTTGGCGCCGACGGCGTTCAGGGGCTGCTCGTAATCGACCTGGATGCGGGAAATGACTGGACTCATGGCTGGCCTCCTTGCTGCACCTCAAAGCGCATCGAAAAATCAATCGCCTGCACGTCCTTGGTCAACGTGCCAATGGAAATGCGGTCCACGCCGGTTTCGGCCAGCGCGCGCAGGCCGTCCAGCGTGACGCCACCCGAAATCTCCAGAACCGCCCGCCCGGCATTGAGGCGAACCGCTTCCCTCAAGCTGGGCAGGTCCATGTTGTCGAGCAGCACCATGCGCGCACCGGCGGCCAGCGCCCGCGTCAACTGGTCCAGCGTTTCGACTTCGATCTCGACAAAATCAGCTTGCGCGGCGACCTGTGCGGCCTGCTGCAAGACCTGCGCGATGCCGCCGGTCGCAGCGATATGGTTTTCCTTGATCAGCACCGCGTCGTACAGGCCGACGCGGTGGTTGGTACCGCCGCCGGTCAGGACCGCGTACTTCTGCGCCAGGCGCAGGCCAGGCAGGGTTTTTCGTGTGTCCACGATCTTGGCCTTTGTGCCGGCCACGATGGCCACATAAGTAGCGGTTTTACTGGCAACTGCGCTTAAAAGCTGCAAAAAATTCAGCGCCGTGCGCTCACCCGTCAACAGGGCACGGGCCTGGCCCTGCACCTCGAACACCACCTGATTGACCTGGCAGCGCTCGCCGTCCTGCAAATGCCAGACCAGCGTTGCCTGCGGATCGAGCTGCCTGAAAGCGGCCTCCACCCAGGCGCTGCCGCAAATCACGGCGCGCTCGCGGGCCAGCACCTGCGCCTTCGCCTGCAAACCGGGGGCAATCAGGGTTGCGGTCAAGTCGCCCGAGCCCACGTCTTCGGCCAGCGCGCGCGCCACATCTTCCTGCGCCAGCCGGGCAAGCGCCTCGGCAGAAAAATTGAATGACTTGGGCATGCGCAATCCGGGTAAAAAATGTCGATGAAAAGGCGAACTGTACAGTGACCTAAACTAGGGGTAAATCCGTGGGGTCTGTCGCCAAGCAAGGTTACAGCCCGTCAAAACCCATGGCGCCCCGGTGGTTGCCGGGCAGCCTGGCGCAAGCGGCCCAGCCAGCCTTTTTCCATTGTCCTCAATCCTTCCCGCCATGTTCAGAACCCTGCTTAAATCGAAGATTCACCGCGCCAGCGTGACGCACTGCGAGCTCAATTACGAAGGCTCCTGCGCGATTGACGAAGACCTGCTGGACGCCGCCAACCTGGGCGAAAACGAGCAGGTGCATATCTGGAACATCAACAACGGCGAGCGCTTCATCACCTACGCCATCCGGGCCGAACGCGGCAGCCGCATCATTTCGGTGAATGGCTCGGCAGCACGCCGCGCCGCAGTCGGTGACCTGGTGATCATTGCCGCGTTTGCCCAGGTCGATGAAAAGGAAGTCGCCAGCTTTGCGCCAAAGCTGGTGTTCGTCAATCCGGACAACCGCATCAAGGAAGAGCGCTCGACCATCCCGGTGCAGATGGCCTGACCGGACGGCGCGCTCAGCCCTTCGATCCCCTTTTTGCTTTACCCATCAGGTCCATGCACAACGCATCAATGATCCAGCGCAGCCTGCGCCATGTCTGGCACCCCTGTACCCAGATGAAGCTGCACGAAGCTTACCCGCCGCTGCCGATTGCGCGGGCCGACGGCGTGTGGCTTTATGACTTCGAAGGCCGGCGCTACCTGGACGGCGTCAGTTCCTGGTGGGTCAACCTGTTCGGCCACAACCATCCACATATCAAGGCAGCGCTGGTTGACCAGCTGGACCGCCTTGACCATGTCATGCTGGCCGGTTTCACGCACCAGCCGGTGGTCGAGCTGTCCGAGCGGCTGGGCGCCCTGACCGGCCTGGGCCATGCCTTTTACGGCAGCGACGGCGCCAGCGCCACCGAGATTGCCCTGAAGATGAGCGCGCATTACTGGCGCAACACCGGCAGGCCTGAAAAGTGCCGATTTATCGGACTGGCTGGCGGCTACCACGGCGAAACAGTGGGTGCGCTGGCGGTCACCGACATTGCCATTTTCCGGGAAGCCTATGCGCCGCTGGTGCGGCTGGCCGCCACCGTGCCCAGCCCCGATGCCCGTGCAGCCTTGCCCGGCCAGAGCGCTGCCGATGCGGCACACCGCGCGGCGGCGGGCTTGCAGGACTGGCTGGAAGAGCACCATGCGCAGACCGCCGCCCTCATCGTCGAGCCCCTGGTGCAGTGCGCTGCCGGCATGGCCATGCACGACGCCAGTTATTTGCGCGCGGCGCGCGCGCTGTGCGACCGCTACGAGGTGCATCTGATTGCCGACGAGATCGCGACCGGCTTTGGCCGCACCGGCACGATGTTTGCACACCAGCAGGCGGGCATCCGGCCCGACTTCATCTGCCTTTCCAAAGGGCTCACCGGCGGCACGCTGCCGCTGTCGGCTGTACTGACCACCGACACGGTCTACAACGCTTTTTACGACGACGAGGTGGCGCGGGGCTTTTTGCATTCGCATTCCTACACCGGCAATCCGCTGGCCTGCAGGGCTGCGCTGGCCACGCTGGAACTGTTTGAACAAACCGACGTGCTCGGTCACAACGCCCTGCTTGCGCAAACGCTAGACCAGGCCTTTGCACCGCTGACCCGGCACCCCTCGGTTCGACACGCGCGCCGGCAGGGCATGATCTGGGCCTGGGACATTGACGAAGGTTTTGACGGCGCAAGTCCACAGCCCGGATTTGCGGGCCGCTACGCGCGGCATGCCATGGCGCACGGCGTGGTGCTGCGCCCGATCGGCAACACGCTTTATGCCATGCCGCCCTATATCCTCGACGCGCAAACGGCCGTCCATCTGGCACACGGCGCACTTGCCGCACTTGAAGCCACGCTGGCCGACCAGGGCAATACCAATGGCTGAAAGCGAAAAACCGACGCTGTCTCTTTTCATCACCGGCACCGACACGGGCGTGGGCAAGACGCTGGTCAGCACCGCCTTGCTCTATGCCCTGGCACGCCACCATCTGCGCGTCACCGGCATGAAGCCAGTGGCAGCAGGCACCGAATTCATCGGTAGCGTGGAAATCAATACCGACGTGTTCGCGCTGCGCGCCGCCTCCACCTGCGCCGTGCCGCCCGAACTCGACAACCCGGTGCTTTTGCCCGACCCGGTGTCGCCGCATATTGCCGCGGCCCGTGCCGGCGTCAAGATTGACGTCGCGCATCTGGTGGCCTGCCACCGCGCGCTGGCGGCGCTGGCCGACGCGGTGGTGGTCGAAGGCGCAGGCGGATTTGAGGTGCCGCTTTCGGCAACCGAGACCGGCGCCGACCTGGCCCAGGCGCTAGGCTTGCCGGTGGTGCTGGTGGTGGGCTTGCGGCTGGGCTGCCTGAACCATGCGCTGCTCACGGCCAATGCGATACGCGCACGCGGTTTGACATTGGCTGGCTGGGTCGCCAACCACCTGGACGCCGCCATGCTGGCGCAGCAGGACAACATCGCCTTTCTGCAGCAAAAGCTCGGGGCGCCGCTGCTGGCGACTATTCCCCACCAGCGCGTGCCCGATCCTCGCGCTTTGACTTTCAAGCTTCCACTGGAGTGGCAATGACACACTCCTGGCTTGACGACTTCCCGGCGCGCATCAAACAACTGGACCATGCCCACCTGCGCCGCCGCCGCACGGTGGTTGCGCCTGACAGCGGCGCGCGTTTAATGGTCGACGGGCGCAGCATGCTGGCTTTTTGCAGCAACGACTACCTGGGCCTGTCCACCCATCCCGACCTGGTGCGGGCAGCCTGCGCCGGCGCCCAGGCCTATGGCGTGGGCGCCGGCGGCTCGCCGCTGGTCAGCGGCCACAGTGCCGCCAACGAGGCCCTGGAGCACGAACTGGCCAGGTTTGTGGGCCTGCCGCGCGCGCTCTACTTTTATGCCGGTTACGCCACCAACATCGGCATCATCCCGGCACTGGTGGGAGCCGGTGATGCGATCTTTTCAGATGCACTGAACCACGCCTGCCTGATTGATGGCGCCAGGCTCTCGCGCGCGCAGGTTCACCGCTACGCGCATGCCGACCTGGCGGCCTTGAACCACGAACTGGCGCAAAGCAGCGCCCCGCGCAAGCTGGTAATCAGCGACGCGGTGTTCAGCATGGACGGCGCCTGTGCCGACATTGCCGGCCTGCTGGCACTGTGCGAACGCCACGACGCCCTGCTGCTGCTGGACGATGCGCACGGCTTTGGCGTCAAGGGCCCGCAAGGCCGCGGCAGCCTGGCCGAGGCCGGTGTGCATGGCGCCAAGGCCTCGCGCCGCGTGCTTTACATGGCCACACTGAGCAAGGCCGCCGGCGCGGCCGGTGCCTTTGTGGCGGGCGACGACGCGCTGGTCGAGTGGCTGCTGCAAAAAACCCGCAGCTATATTTTTGCCACGGCCGCGCCCCCACTGCTGGCCAGCGCCCTGAGCGCCAGCCTGCAGCGGATAGCGCAGGATGACTGGCGGCGAACCCATTTGCACCAGTTCATAGCCCGCCTGCGACGCGGCCTGACCGCTGGTCTGCATGGCAGCGAGTGGAAATTGTCCGAATCACAAACCGCCATCCAGCCGCTGCTGATTGGCCGCAACGACGAGGCCCTGGCCGCCATGGAAGGCCTGCGCGCACGCGGCATCTGGGTGCCGGCGATCCGCCCGCCGACCGTTCCCGAAGGCACGGCCCGCCTGCGTATTGCCCTGTCAGCCGCTCACACCGAGGCCGACATTGACCAGTTGATCGACGCCCTGACCACCTTGGCCCAGGCATCCCGCTGACACCATGCCAGAAACACTTCAGAGCCACTTCAAACCAACTTTCTTGAAGGAAAACACACCATGTCCATCCCTGTAAAGCAAATCATCACCTTGCGCCGCCCCTGCACACCCGCCCCGCAGGCCAGTGAAACCGGCGCCGAGCGCTGGAGCGTTGACGCGATCGAGGCGCTGTTTGAGCTGCCTTTTCCCGAGCTGATGCACCGCGCGCAACTAGTTCACCGCGAGAACTTCGACCCCACGCGCATTGAATTTGCCACGTTGTTGTCCGTCAAGACCGGCGGCTGCGCCGAGGACTGCGGCTACTGCCCGCAAGCGGCCCGCTATGACACCGGCGTAGAGGCCAGCAAACTGATGGATACGGCCGACGTGCTGGCCGCCGCCAGGCTGGCCCAGGCGGCCGGCGCTACGCGCTTTTGCATGGGCGCAGCCTGGCGCTCACCGAAAGAGCGCGACATCGAGAAAGTCGCCGAGCTGGTGCGCGGCGTGAAGGCGCTGGGGCTGGAGACCTGCGCCACGCTGGGCATGCTGGAAGACGGCCAGGCGCAAACGCTGCAGAGCGCCGGGCTGGACTACTACAACCACAACCTGGACAGCGCGCCCGATTTTTACGGCGACATCGTCAGCACACGCCAGTACCAGGACCGGCTCGATACGCTGGCGCGCGTGCGCAGCGCAGGCGTCAAGGTCTGCTGCGGCGGCATTGTGGGAATGGGCGAAACGCGGCGCCAGCGCGCCGGCCTGGTGGCCGAGTTGGCCAACCTCACGCCCTATCCCGAATCGGTGCCCATCAACAATCTGGTGAAGGTGCCCGGCACGCCGCTGGCCGATCAGCCTGACCTGGACCTGTTTGAATTTGTCCGCACCATCGCCGTGGCGCGCATCACCATGCCGACAGCCCGGGTCCGCCTTTCGGCCGGGCGCCAGCAGATGGGCGACGGCGTGCAGGCGCTGTGTTTTCTGGCCGGCGCCAATTCGATCTTTTATGGCGACAAGCTGCTGACCACCGGCAACCCCGACACCGAGGCCGATGTGGCCTTGCTGGAGCGCCTGGGCATGACGCGCTCCGCGCCTGCGGCAGCTGCTACGTAAATGAGATTGGAAGCGCTGCCGCAGACCGTGCGGTAGTGCGGTCAGAGAATGCATCGACATAGGAGGCCGGACATATGCGGTCGGAACTGTCGAATTGACGTGGAATGGCTGGAAATGGAATTAGACTTTCGCTAATTCAGGAGCACCCCATGACCCCCTCTTCCGCCAACACCGCCACCACAGCCGACACCGCCAGCGCCCCTGCAGCGGGCAACGGATCGGGCTCGCCCTATGGCACGCTGCCGCCAGCGTCCATGCCCGCGTCGCGCAAGCCCATCAGCCTGCCGCGCCTGCGTGAAATGCACACGCAGGGCGAGAAAATCACCATGCTGACGGCCTATGACGCGACCTTTGCCGCCGTGGCCGATGCCGCTGGCGTGGAATGCATATTGGTCGGCGACTCGCTGGGCATGGTCTGCCAGGGCCTGAGCAGCACCGTCGGCGTGACGCTGGAAACCATGCGGCATCACACCGATTGCGTCAGCCGGGGCCTGCGCCGCGCGCAAGGCACGGCCTGGTTAATCAGCGATCTGCCGTTTGGCAGCTACCAGGAGTCCAAGGAATTGGCGCTGCGCAGCGCCGTAGTGCTGATGCAGGCGGGCGCGCACATGGTCAAGCTCGAAGGCGGCGGCTGGACCCTTGATACCGTGCGCTTTCTGGTTGAGCGCGGCATTCCGGTGTGCGCCCACCTGGGCCTGACGCCGCAAACCGTTCACGCGCTGGGCGGCTACCGCGTGCAGGGTAAGACCGAAGTCGCCGCGGCCAGCCTGCGCCGCGAGGCGCACGCGCTGCAAGACGCCGGCGCCGCCATGCTGGTGCTGGAGATGGTGCCTGCCGCGCTGTCGGCCGCGCTGACGCTAGAGTTGGCGCGCTGCCCCACCATAGGCATAGGCGCAGGCCTTGACACCGCCGGCCAGGTGCTGGTGCTGCACGACATGCTGGGTATGAATTTGGGCAAGATGCCGAAGTTTGTACGCAACTTCATGGAGGGCGCGCACAGCGTGCGCGGCGCCATGGAGGCCTATGTACGCGCCGTCAAAGACGGCAGCTTTCCGGTCAACGCCAGCCACGCCTGGTAGTTAGCCCTCCCCCTTCAAGGACAAAAATTGCACATCGTTCACACCATTGAAGAGCTGCGCAAGCAGCTCAGCCCGTTCAAGCGCCCAGCTTTTGTGCCCACCATGGGCAATCTGCATGACGGCCATATCGCGCTGGTCAGGCAGGCCAAGCCGCTGGGCGATGTATCGGTGTCGAGTATTTTTGTCAACCGCCTGCAGTTTGCGCCGCACGAAGACTTCGAAAGCTACCCGCGCACGCTGGACACCGACGCGCAGCGCCTGGAAGCGGCCGGCTGCGACGTGCTGTTTGCGCCGCGCGAGCAGGAGCTCTACCCCCAGCCACAAACCTACAAGGTTCACCCCGCCAGCGACCTGAGCGACCTGCTCGAAGGGCATTTTCGGCCCGGCTTTTTCATAGGCGTCAGCACCGTGGTGCTCAAGCTCTTTTCCTGCGTTTACGCCGGTATGCCTTCAGGGGTGGCGGCCTTTGGCAAAAAAGACTATCAGCAGGTGCTGGTGGTGCGCCGCATGGTGCAGCAGTTTGCCCTGCCGATCGATATTCTGGCCGGCGAGACCCAGCGCGCAGAAGACGGGCTGGCGCTGTCATCGCGCAACGGCTACTTGAGCCCGGACGAGCGCCTGGAAGCGGTGCAGCTGTCTAAAGCCTTGCAGGCGCTGGGCCAAGCCGCCCAAGCCAGCAGCACGCCCGACTTGCCAGCGCTGGAAGCCCAGGCCATGCAGACGCTGGCGCGGCGCGGCTGGAAGCCCGACTACCTGACGCTGCGGCGCCGCGCCGACCTGCTGCCGCCGCAAGGCGCGCTGACGGGCGAAACATTGGTGGTGCTGGGCGCAGCCAAGTTGGGCAATACCCGGCTGATTGACAACCTGGAAGTTTGAGCCTGCGCTCCGCAGACGCTACTTTTTTGATAGCTGCTTGCGCCCGCTCTTATTAGGCTAGAGCTCGATTTAGCCTGTAATTCCGTTTCCAGATCATTCGTGAAGGCGAAGCCGACAAAGTGCAAGGATGATCTGGAAATAAAATAAATCGGGTGCGCGGGCATTGAAGCCTACTGCTCCATCAATGCGAATTCGCAACTCGGCTGATCAGCGTCACCAAGCCGATGCCAATGGCCAGCCAGGCTATCTGCGCCGCGGTTTCGCGGGCCGTCACGCGTTTTTGAAGCTGCGGAATCAGATCAGCCAGCGCGACATAAACAAAGCTGCTGGAGGCCAGCACCAGGAAAAAAGGCAGGTAGCCCAAAAGCTGGTCAACCAGCGCGAAGCCGATCACGCCGCCCAGTGCAGTCACGGCGCCGGCCAGTGACACCTTGATGAGGGCGATTCGCCGGTTGTTGGAGCTCTGGCGCAGCACCACCAGGTCGCCCATGTGGTGGGGTACTTCGTGCACCATCACGGCCAGCGCGGCGACCACGCCCAAGCGCAGATCGGCCATGAAGGCTGAGGCGATGAGGATGCCGTCGCCAAACGCGTGCACACTGTCGCCCGCCAGCACGGCCCAGCCGCCGCTTTTGTGGACGTGATCGTGGTCGTGCTCATTTTCATGGCCATGGGCGTGATGGCCGGCCTCTGCTTTCTGGCCGCTCGGGGCTTCGTCTCGATGTTCATGCCCGTGGTGCCACAGCTCGGCCTTGTCAAGCAGGAAGAAAAACACCAGCCCGACCAGCAGCGCGGCAAACAGGTTGTCGGGGCTGGCCTTGCTTTCGAAGGCTTCGGGCAGCAGGTGCATGAAGGCGGTGGCCAGCAGCGCACCGGCGGCCAGGCTGAGCATGTGCTGGGTGTAGCGCGCCAGCGCGCCAAAGCTAAGCAATGCCGCCAGCCACACGCTGCCGATGCCAGCGGCCAGGGTTCCTACCAAGATTGCTATCAAAGTCATAGCTGCTAACGCCCGTATTTATTGGGCTAGAGCCCAAAATGATTAGCAAAAACCTGCAAGGTAACCAGTCTGGGTACGCCACAAATCACAAACCCCGGACGCGGCATGACTGCCAAACACCGGGGTTCGTCCTATCTTATCAAGCGCGTCAAGGCGCCCGAAAAAAAGCCGCCGCCGCTTCGCTGAAGCGGCTGGCGCTGAATAAATACGCGGTTTGGGCGAGGTTTAGGCGAGGACCAGGCGAAGTCTAGGCGACGCCGTGCGCCTTGAACCAGGCCAACGCACGCCGGTAGCCGTCTTCGGCCTCGGCCTTACGGTAGCTGGGGCGGTAGTCGGCATGAAAGGCGTGTGGCGCCTGAGGGTACACCACAAACTCCGAGTCCCTGGCGGCCGCATTGCCCCTGTGGCCGGACTCAGCCAGCACGTCTTTCATCTGGTTGATGCTGATCAGCGGAATGCCACCGTCTTGCCCGCCGTACAAGCCGAGCACCGGGGCCTTCAGGCTGCTGGCCAGATCCAGCGGATTTTTGGGGCTGAGCGGCGACGGCGTGCCGACCACGCGGCCGTACCAGGCCACGCCGGCCTGAACGTTTTTGCTGTGCTCGGCATACAGCCAGGTAATGCGGCCGCCCCAGCAAAAGCCGGTGATGCCGACTTTGCGGGTATTGCCGCCGTTGGCGCCAGCCCATTTCACGGCACCGTCCAGGTCGGCCATCACCTGTTCGTCGGGCACCTTGGCGACCACTTCGGAAATGAGCTTGGCAATTTCGTTGTACGTGCCAGGGTTGCCCTGGCACGCATACAGTTCGGGCGCGATGGCGAGGTAGCCAGCTTTGGCGAAGCGGCGGGCGGTGCGGTCTCAAGCACCTCGGGCAATGCCAAAAGCGCAGCGCCCATGGTTGCGGCTGCGCGCGTTAACCGTTAACCATTGCGCAGCAGCGCTCGGTGCTAGTCCATGGGCTTCAAATCACCCAGCACGGTAGGAATCAGCTCGGCTACGGTAGGATGAATGTGAACCGAGCGCTGCAGCACGGTGTAGGGCGCCTTGGCGTACATCACATCCAGGATGCAGTGGATGGCTTCGTCGCCGCCCACGCCCAAGATCGCTGCGCCCAGAATCTGCTGCGTATCGGCATCCACCGTTATCTTCATGAAGCCCTGGGTCTCGCCCTTCTCGACCGCGCGGCCCACGCGCGTCATCATGCGCTGGCCCACCAGGGCGCGGCGACCGGACTTGCGGATCTCGGCATCGCTCATGCCGACACGGCCCAGCGGCGGATCAATGAACAGGCCATAGGCCGTGATTCGGTCGTCAACGCTGCGGCTTTCACCCTTGAGCAAGTTGTCGGCCACGATCTCAAAGTCGTTGTAGGACGTGTGGGTGAAGGCGCCCTTACCATTGCAGTCGCCCAGCGCCCAGATGCCGGGCACCGGAGTGCGCAAGCCAGAGTCCACCACGACGTAGCCATGCGGGTCGAGCGCCACGCCGGCTTTATCCAGCCCCAGGTCGTCGGTATTGGGCACACGCCCCACGGCCACCAGCAGGTGCGAGCCCAGCACCTCGCGCGAGGCCCCGGCGCAATCCCATTTGACGGCGATCTGCGCGCCACGCTTTTCTACCGTCATGCCCCCGGCAGCGGTTTCAATGCGAACGCCTTCGTTGCGCAGGATATCGGCAATACAGCTCGACACATCAGCGTCTTCGCGGCCAATGATCTGCTGCGCCTTCTCGACGACAGTGACCTGCGCGCCAAAGCGCCGGTAGATTTGCGCAAACTCCAGCCCGATGTAGCTGCCGCCGATGATGATCAGGTGTTCGGGTAAATAGTCAACGTCCATGATGCTGGAATTGGTGAAGTACGCCACCTGCTCCAGACCCGCAATGGGCGGCACCAGCGCACGGGCGCCGGTGTTGATGAAAATTTGCTTCGCTTGCAGCACATCGCCATTGACGCGCAGCGTGTCGGGGGACTCAAAGCGCGCATGCCCTTCAATCACCGTAGCGCCGGCCAGGCCCTTGAGCCACTTTTCGATGTTGACGCTGGCGGTGTCCGCGACCGCATCCTTGCGCGCCTTGACGCGTTTCATGTCAACCCTGATCTTGCCGTCAATCATCACGCCGTAGTCGGCGCTGCGCCGCGCCAGTTGCGCGGCATAAGCGCTGGCGACCAGCGTCTTGGTGGGCATGCAGCCGGTATTGACGCACGTGCCGCCAAAGCGCTTGCGCTCAATGATGGCCACCTTCTGGCCCGCCTTGGCCAGTCGCTCGGCCAATGGTGGCCCGGCCTGACCGGTGCCAATAATGATGCTGTCAAATTGCCTGTTCATACTGCGTCTCCTCATGAATGATTACGCCGTCCATCGTGCCCGCCGGTCGCTGCCACGGCGCCAGCTCGAGCTGTCGGCGCGTATCGGCGTAACCTGCCTGCCAGCGCGCCTGAATGCCGTCCGCGCTGAAGTCAATGTCCTTGGTCAGGTCTTCAAGCGCCAGCCGGGGCGCCAGCAGGGGCACCAGATGCATGACGGTGGCGCAACCGAAGTCGAGCAGCTCGCGCACGTCTGCGTCCTCACGTTTTGCCGCTGGAAGGTATTTTCCGAGTTCGCGAATGACGTGGCGCATCTGGTGAATCTGCTGCTGGCGCCTGACGTGACTCTTGTCACGGCTGGCATATTGAATGTCCTTCTGGCGGCCCATCACCTGCCAAACGCTTTGTGGCTCGGGACCCTGCGGATGCCATACGTTGGCCGAAAAGATCAATGAGTTGCGTCGCGGTATGTCGTCCATCACCACCTCGATAGGAGAGTTGGAATAAATGCCGCCGTCCCAATACGCCTCACCGTCAACGCGTATGGCCGGAAACGCCGGCGGCAACGCGCCCGATGCCATGACGTGCTCGACGCCAAGCGGCCCGTCTCGGCTGTCGCGGCTGTCAAAATAGTTCATTTCCCCGCTGACCACGGACACAGCCCCCAGCGTCAAACGGCAATTCTCGGCGTTGATGTAGTCAAAGTCAATCAGTGCCGCCAGCGTGTCGCGCAAGGGTTCGGTGCTGTAAAAAGCCGCCTGCTCGACGCCGACTGCGGCATTCACGTCACCCGCGGCACGCCGGTTCGGTTTGAAAAACCCGCCAACCCCACCGGCATAGATTTTGTAGTTGGCCGCCGCATGGCTCAGAGCCGCCCACCATGCGCCGAAGTCCGCCCGGTCCTGCTGCTGCACCATGTGCCAGAACCGGCTGAGCTTGTCCATTCGCTGGGCCGGGGGATTGCCCGCAATGATCGCACCGTTGATGGCACCGATGGATGTGCCAATGACCCATTGCGGCTCCATCCCCGCCTCATGCAGGGCCTGATAAACCCCGACCTGGTAGGCGCCGAGCGCGCCGCCGCCCTGCAGCACCAGCACGATCTGGCCGGCATCGTAGGACGAAGTGGACGGCGTCGCGCCGGACGCTTTTTGTTGTTTGCTGGAGCTGGCCATGATGTTCCTCGTGATGGTGTGGTGGGGTGGGCCACGCGGTGAACTACCCATTTAAACGCGGACTGCCTTGCCGCTGCTCGCAACCGCTGACGGCGCACGATCCACGCGTTAAGTTAGTGAGCCTTTTCCCAGTTCGGTCCAAAACCAATCTCGGCCAGCAGCGGCACTTTGAGGTCCGCCACGCCGGCCATCAGGCGCGGAACCTCGTTCCTGACCCATTCGCCCTCGGCCGCAGGCACTTCAAACACCAGTTCGTCATGCACCTGCATGATCATTCTGTTGCCGCGCTTCTCAAGGTCCAACACGTCCTGCACCTTGACCATGCTGAGCTTGATCCGGGCGACTCAAGACTTCATCTTGTTTTGACCTCCCCTAAAAACTACCAGATTTCACCCAACCAGAAAACCGGACCCTTTCCACCAGCAGCATATGCGGCACAGTCAAAGCCGCCAATCCAATAAAAACAAGCCGCACGATATGCATATCGAACGCCAAATCCTGGAAAAAATACAAGGCCAACGCAGACCCGACTGACACTGCAGCCATCGGCGCAGCACTGGTCAGCAACAATCTGAACGCAGACAACCCTGCGTACCGTTGGGTACGCAGCACATGGCGAGCGCTGTGCATGACACAAAAAAATAACGCGAATGCCAGCAGCGGTGGTACAGCAATTGCCAACAAGCTGACTGATGCAATTTCAAGAAAAGTCAGCCAATTTCGTCGCCACATAAAAACCAATACCAGCGCAGTAGCTGTCAACCATGGCCATGCGAGCCAACGCATGCCTGCGACCAGGGTATCCGCAGCGCTGGCACCTGTCAAAAAACCAAATAGCTGAGAGACCTCAGCGGCATGTAGCAATACCGGAAAAAAAATGAATGCACCGCCGTAAAAAATGCGGGCGACCCGTGGTGTATCAGGAACCAGATCGCCGGAAAAGTGCACTGCAGATGCGATCAAAAAAAGTGTCAAAAATGCGCTGGGCATCAACCACCAAAGCCCAATCACCATAGCGCCCAAGGTGACATAAATTACTGTAAAAGCAATCCAGCCCGGCAGTGACTGAATGCCATACAACTGCCTTGCAAAAATCGGGTCAAGCGCCCCATGCGGCACGCCAAAAACAAGTACCAGTATTGCAAAAATACACAACTCTGCTTGTGGGTTGAGCTGCGGCAACGCGGTGGCAGCAACCGTCAACATCAAGGCCAGCACGCTGAACGCCAAACCTTGAATTTGTAGTGGACGCATTTTTTAAGCTGCGGCAGGCCGCTGCACTTTTCGTGAACGCGGCCTTGCCAGCGCTTGCAAAAAAGGCCATGGGGGCAGTGCAGCCACTACTGCGGCGTAATCTGCAAATGTGCCTTGATCGCTTAAAAACCGAATCATGCGTCTGGTATCTACCGCTTCAAACAGTGCCATGAATAAATCTGGCGCGAGCTGCGGATGCGTACGAACCACGTTCAAAAAAAGCGCGTCCATGGCGCGCAGCGCCCAGCGGTCAGGCGCGTGTCCAATCGGGGCTTGGCCGCTGGCAACCGAATGTGCACAGGCAGTAGCCCAACGCTGAATGCGTACGAACGCATACCCGGTACTGGGCCGGGCGCCGCCCGCAGTCAGGCCAGCGCGAACATAGCTGGTGTCAGGGCTGGGTAGTACGGGGCGGCCCCCCATTGGAAGCACCCCATGCTCGGTATGAAGCACTGAAACCGTAGCGTTGCCGACACACTGCGCCACTGCCTTGGCCTGCACATCCCTGAAAGCATCTGGACCCAGCGGGTCGGGTCCAAAGACAGTGAACTCGATCAGCGCCCGGGTGCTGGATACAGGTAGCAAATAAACAAAACTAACCGCGTTGGGAAATGCAACCAGCGCGCCACTGGCATTGGCTGCAGAAAAGTCCATCAGTTCGCCGCAAGTCGGGTTAAAAACGTCGGCCTTGCATTCAATTTCCTGGCCGTAAAACGACTGCCACAGCACCGCACCATCACGCACGGGTTGACAGACGGGTCGGGTGTCAACCACATAGCGACTCAATACAGGGCCGGCACTGGTCTCAATACACCACAAGTCACCTTGCTTTTCTGGCTCGTGGGTGACTGTCGTGCCCCTATGAAGCGCAATTTGATCCGACTGATTTATCACATTTTCCGCATCTTCATAAAACAGTCCAGCAGGTACCATGAGATAGGGCGTAGCGCCGCAATCAAGCGTGACGCTACGCTCCACGGTTGTCACCCGCATGGTTTGCCACTGCTGCTGCACCCGGTGCTGCGCAAGGCCTGTGGGATCTTTGAAAAAACACCAGGTCCGGTCATTGGAGTAGCTGATGCGGCTCTCCAGCACCATGACCTTTGGGATGAGCGAACTCTGGCCACCCAGCTTGGCAAGCGCCACGGCAAGGCTCAATCCGGCGCAGCCACCGCCCAAAACAAGCAGATCGGTTTTACACGCCATGGCCTGGTCTGGATAAGCGCTCGAAACCCATCAGCCCGCCCAAAGGGGCATGCAAGGTGTCGTCATGCGACCGGGGGCACCGCCAAAATGCGCGATGTAACGGAACCGTCAAAAGCGCCCGCGCCGTGACCACTGCCTTTTGAGGCTTGCGCACGATGGCTCGTCCTGTCCAGTACGCATAGTCGCGCTGCCTGAGCTGTGCCCCAATCGCCTGATAGGTGCGTGCCGCCACCAAAATGCCACTGCGCGCGCCTAGCGGCAAATAAGGCAGTCCCAGCTCTGCACTGCGGTAGTACACGTCCGCGCGGTCTAAAAGAGCGGCTACACACCGAAAGAGCGCCGGACGCAGCGCCTCGACCGGGCAAATCAATGCCTGCGGCGCCAAGTCGCCCAACATGGATTGAGGAATATACCGCCGCCCAGTCTGTGCGTCTGCCGCAATGTCACGACAAATATTGGTCAGTTGCATGGCAATCCCAAGGTCAACAGCATAAGGTAGAGCAGAAGAATCTTGGGTATCCAACACCCTGCACATCATCAAGCCCACTGTACCCGCAACCTGATAGCAATAACGCAGCAAGGCATTTTCGTCAGGTATCAGAACAACGCCCAGATCTGAAGCTACTCCCGAAATCAATTCCAGCACTATGGAACGCTCGATGGCACATTCGCGCATGAGATCAATTCCATCTTGAATCACAGGATGATCCGACGTGCCTCTTGTTATGTCTTGAGCAGCAAGCACAAGTGCTGCGCTGCCCAATTCAGGGGAACTGGATTCGTCTGCAAGGTCATCAATGTGTCTGCAAAAGCTGTAGAGCCGGGTTGCTCTGGAGGCGTGCAGTGATCCCATCAGATGGCGTGCCCAGTGAAACGTCTTGCCCTTTTGCGCCAAGGTCATATCGGCTTGGCATAAGCCTGATTTACCCGCACTATTGGTTTGCAAATTCACGGAGCACCTCTCACAGTCACTCCAGCATTCGAGTGGACCATCGGTATCAAAGCATCCAGCACTTTGGCCGAGCACAAAACGCCTGGAACGCCCGCACCGGGATGGGTTCCAGCGCCTACCAGGTATAGATTTTTGATGCCCTCCGCCTGGTTGTGAAAACGAAACCAGGCAGATTGCCGAAATAGGGGTGCTACCGAGAACCCTGCACCATATGCACTGAGATAGTCGGTTTGAAAGTCTTCCGGTGTCATGAAAAAATCGCTGGTAATGCACTGCGCAAGGCCGGGCAAGATTGTTTTGTCCAGCGCGGCAACAATGCGCGATTGCAACCTTGGTGCCTCCTTTTTCCAGTCAACCGCGCCTGCAAGATTTGGCACTGGGCACAGTACATAAAAGCTGTCACAACCGGCGGGCGCAAAACTGGGATCAGTTGCGGTAGGGCGATGAAGATACAAGGAAAAATCTTCCGACAGGGTTTTACCGTGAAAAATATCGTCGAGCAATTCACGATAACGATCGCCCATCCAGATGGTATGGTGCGCAACGCCCGGATAGACACGCGTGGTCCCGAAGTACAGGACAAACAGGCCCATCGAAAACTCTGCAGCCTTCAGTTTTAACCGACTGGATACTGCTTGCTCTGTGGGCCTGATCATTGCACTGTACAGATGCGCAGGGTCGACATTTGACACCACCACATCAGCCGACAGGGTTGCGCCATCCGCCAGGACGACGCCGCGTGCAACACCTTGTTCTATATCGATCTGACTGACGGTGGTGTTGAGCTTGATATCGATTCCGTGTCTGACCATCAAGCTGGTCAGCGCTGCGGTTATCGCACCTGTTCCACCCATCGCAAAGTGCACACCATACGCACGCTCCAGGTAATGAATCAAACCGTAGATGCTGGTGGTATCGAACGGATTTCCACCAACCAGAAGTGGTTGAATGGAGAACGCCTGCCTTAACTTGGGGCTGTATAAGTGGCGGGAAACCAGTTGCCAGACGGTTGCATAACTTCGAAGTCCAACGAGCCTGGGAATTTGTCTGACCATGGTCATGAAACGGTGAAAAGGCATGGCAGAGAGCTCTGTAAAACCGACATCGAAGATTCTCTTCGACTCAGCCAGCAGCTCGCGATAGCCGTCGCAGTCGCGTGGCTCTATGCGTGCAATTTCAGCCAGTGTTTCATCGAGCGTGCCGCCGTAGTCAAAGCTCGTGTTGTCGGAAAATTGAAAGCGGTACCACGGCTTCAACGGAACCAGCCGAATGTGGTCTGTCATCTTCTCGCCAAATAGCGCAAATAGTTCTTCAAACAGAAACGGTGCCGTGATGACTGTAGGCCCGGCGTCATGCCGGAATCCATCTCGTTCGAATACCTGTGCCCGTCCTCCGAGTGCTGCGCAACGGTCAATAATCAACACGTCATAACCTTTGGCACGCATTCGTAATGCCGCAGCCATGCCTCCAAAACCGCCACCAACAACAAGCGCCTTCATCGAAAGCGCTTGCCCATCAACCGTGCATGTAATTCAATCGCCAGTTGCTGAAATAGACAACCGGCCTGCCAGGGTAAGTCAGCACTGGCAGCAGCCGCTGACAGGAGGTATTGAAGGCCCAGCTTCCGGGCAAGTTCTCTGGCTCTGAAGTCGCTGGCAGCATGGATTGCCTGTAGAACTTGGACAATGTTGATCGCTGGTGCTGACCCAGCCCGAACTATGTCCGCTTCAACATCAAGCAGGTCGTCATAAATCTGGTAGCCAATAGCGAACAAATCAGCCGCTCTTTTTGCGCCAGCCAGTGCATCAGTTTTATCGGCTGCCAATAGCGCCAGTTCGATCGGCAAGCCGAGTAGAGCGCCAGATTTGGCGATGGTAATCCTTCTGTAATCGTCAACACTGAACGGCCGGGTTCTCAATAGGGCGAGGTCAACGCATTGCCCGCGGATAGCTTGGGTAATGCGAGTGTGCGTGAGGCTTATCAGTTGTGGCAATCTGCGCTTGTCACCGACTCCCGCAAGGGCGCAATAGGCTGCTGATAACAACAGGTCTCCCGCGCAAATGGCTACCTCATCACCATAGACGACCCAAACCGTTTCACAGTCCCGCCTTGCTCTGTCGCGGTCCTGAAGATCGTCGTGTACCAGCGATGCATTATGTAAAAGTTCAGCAGCGGCTGCCAGTGAAAATGCATCGCTTTTCACCAAGCCGAGGCTCTCGCTAGCGTGTAAAGCAAGTCTTGCGCGAATTCTTTGGCCGCCAGATTCAAGGTGATACATCGCAGCAGACCTTGCGATGTCTGCGACAGGCGTGCTTTCCTCGTCACCTACCCCAATGAGGGCCTCCATTGTTCGCTCAACTTCGAGCAAATCCGAAGCCGCTGCGTCAACACGGGCTGCCCGCCTGGTGACAAGACCCTGCATAAAATACCCCTCGAAAAGCAGAGAAAGATTTGATACTCTCGTCTGATTTTTCAATCAGACATTGCTATCGCCTCTCGGCCTCAAATCCAATGTTGCTGCCAATCAGTGGTAGCGAAAACATGCCAGATATCGCGTTTTCACCACCATCGGTTGACTTCAGACGTCGCTAAAAAATCGCGAGCCAGCCAATTTAAAAGCTGTGCACTGACTTTTGAAATTCTCAGCTGGCTTTTGCGTGCTCAGATTCGCTGACTGCGACTGACCAGATGATCAAGCCGAACGCAATCTTGTTTAACACATCCGCAGCGTTATAGATGATGTTCAAAGCATTGGCGCTGGTCTCTGGGCTACTGCTGGTCAGGTAACCAAAAAAGTATCCCAATGGGTAGATCACCCAGCCAAAAGTCACGATCAAACGCATGGAGTTGAAGGCTGACTGGACTGCTGGTGGTGCACTTTGGGCGTTGATTTTCCCCGCTTGGCCAAAGAAAATTTCGTACAAAATAAATGCCCAACCCGCCATACCAATGATGAAAGCAGGCCAGACAGGCATGTAACCGGCTTCGCCAAGGTAGCCGCCTATCAGCATCACGAATGTGCCGATCATCAGGCGCCAGAACACGCCGCTGGGGACCTTTGTGATGGCTGACAAAATCAGGTAAAACTCAATCATGAGGAGCGGAACGGTAATCAACCAGTCGATGTAACGAAACACCGTAGGCGTAGACCCCGTGGCGACCCAAACGTCACGCATGTAAAAATAATGGACTGAGGCGATCAGCGTTACCAAGCCGGATACAGTCAGTGATGTCTTCCATTTTGCAGAAACTCTATCGCGTTCCAGGAAGAAAAAAACAGTGGATGCGATAAGAGCCATCGAGATTATCCAAAAGGATATTCCGACGAAATCGTCTTGTTTAAGAGCTGAGCTTGAGGCTGCAAATGCCGAGCTCGATAAGGTAGCTGTGAATACGCCTACAGCGCCGACCTTGGTCGTGACCGACTTCGTTTTTGACGTGATCATGCGGGTCTCCCTGAAGTTGCATGACTGGTTGATACGAAAGACATTTAAGTCTTCCACCTGTCATGGTTTCAGTGGTCTAGGCCCAGACTAACCATGAGACCTGACTTTATCGCGCGGTTTGTATGAACAACGCAAGGCAAGCGGCAAGTCCCACCATCGCACGGGGTTATGTACGCTAAAACACAGAGGGTTTCTACTTGTAAATTGTGTAGGCAAAAGCACGATTTTCACTGCACTTGTCGGTACGCCCATCAGTGCGCCTTCTCCCAATTGGCGCCCACCCCAATCTCAGCCAGCAACGGCACTTTAAGTTGCGCCACGCCGGCCATGAGGCGCGGGACCTCAAGCCTGACCCACTCGACTTCGGCCTCGGGCACTTCAAACACCAGTTCGTCATGCACCTGCATGATCATTTTGGTGCCGCGCTTTTCGGCATCGAGCACGTCCTGCACCTTGTTCATGCTGAGCTTGATCAGGTCGGCGGCCGTACCCTGCATGGGCGCGTTGATGGCGGCGCGTTCGGCGCCGCCGCGACGCGGGCCGTTCGGTGAATTGATCTCGGGCAGGTAGAGCCGCCGGCCAAACACGGTTTCGACATAGCCTTTGCTTTTAGCCGACAGACGCGTTTCGTCCATATAGCTTTTCACGCCAGGGTAGCGCTGAAAATACTTGTCGATGTAGGCGGCAGCCGCCTTGGTTTCAATGCTCAGGTTGCGCGCCAGGCCAAAACTGCTCATGCCATAAATCAGGCCGAAGTTAATCACCTTGGCATAGCGCCGCTGCTCGCTGCTGACCTGCTCGAGCGCCACACCAAAGACCTCGGCGGCGGTCGCGCGGTGCACATCCAGACCGGCAGTAAAGGCGTGCAGCAGCGCTTCGTCGCCGCTGATGTGGGCCATGATGCGTAGCTCGATTTGCGAATAGTCGGCGCTGGCAATGACGCTGCCGGCCGGCGCCACAAAGGCTTCGCGCACACGCCGGCCTTCGGCAGTCTTCACCGGAATGTTTTGCAGGTTTGGGTCGTTGCTCGACAAACGACCGGTGACAGCCACCGCCTGGGCGTAGTGCGTGTGCACCCGGCCGGTTCTGGGATTGGCCAGTTGCGCCAGCTTGTCGGTGTAAGTTCCCTTGAGTTTGGACAAACCGCGATGCTCCAGGATTCTGGCGGGCAGCGGGAAGTCTTCGGCCAGCTTTTCCAGCACTTCCTCGTCGGTGCTGGGCGCGCCGCTGGGGGTTTTTTTGACGACCGGCAGACCCAGCTTGGTGAAGAATATTTCACCAATCTGCTTGGGGCTGCCGAGATTGAAAATCTGGCCCGCCAGCTCATGCGCTTGGCTCTCCAGTTGCAAAATGCGCGCGCCCAACTCGCCGCTTTGTTTGGCCAGCGTCGGCGCGTCAATCAGCACGCCGTTGCGCTCAATGCGGTACAGCGATTCACTGCTTTGCATTTCCAGCTCGTAGATGAAGCGCAGTTTGTCATTGGCCTGGAGTTGCGGCCACAGCACGCCGTGCACATCCAGCGTCTGATCAGAGTCTTCACATGAATATTCAGCGGCCTTCGCAATATCGACCTGGTTGAATTTGATCTGGCTGGCACCCTTGCCGCACAGGTCTTCGTAGTTGATGCCACTGCGGCCCACATGGCGCTCGGCCAGACTGGCCAGTCCGTGCGGCTTGGTCACTTCGAGCACATAGCTTTGCAGCATGGTGTCGTGCGCATAGCCCTGCACTTCAATGCCATGGTTGGCAAACACGTGGCGGTCGTATTTGACGTTCTGGCCAAGCTTGGCCTTGCCCGGATTTTCCAGCCAGGGCTTGAGACGCGCCAGCACCTCATCGCGCGGCAACTGGGCGGGCGCGTCGGGATAGTCGTGGTTCAAAGGGATATAGGCCGCCTCGCCGGGCGTGACGCTAAAACTCACACCGACTATTTGCGCCAGCATTTCATCGAGCGAGTTGGTTTCGGTATCCACCGCCACCAGCTCTGCAGCGTCTATTTTGGCGAGCCAGGTGTCCAGCAAATCCCACGTCAAAATCGTGTCGTACTTGAGGTTGCTGGCGCGCTCGGCCAGCGGCGTGTCAAGCAGCGAAGGCTCGTCAAACAGGCCGGGAGAATCGCTGGAAGCGGCAGGCGTTCGCGAATGGCGCCGTTCGGCACCGCCAATCAATTCCGGCGGCGTGCTTTCAATGTCAATTTGCTTGACCAGCCCCTTGAACCCATAATTTTCATAAAAAACCTTCAAAGCCTCCGTCTGCTGGGCGCCAATAGCTATTGATTCCATAGCAGGCAAGCCATTAATATAGTCGGCCAGCGCGCAGTCTTTTTTGATCGTCAGCAGCTCGCGGCCCTTGGGCAGCCAGTCCAGTGAGGCACGCAGATTCTCGCCGACGGCACCCTTGATCTCGCTGGCTCTGGCCACCAGGGCATCGAGCGAGCCGTATTCTTTCAACCACTTCACGGCAGTCTTGGGGCCGACTTTAGGCACACCGGGCACGTTGTCGACCGCATCGCCCACCAGCGTCTGATAGTCCACCATCAGGCGCGGCGGCACGCCAAATTCCGCTTCGACGCCCGCCAGGTCGCGGCGCCGGTCATTCATCGTGTCGATGACGGTGATGTGTTCATCGACCAGTTGGCTCAGGTCCTTGTCGCCGCTGGAGATGATGACTTCGATGCACTGCCTGGACGCCATGCAGGCCAGCGTGCCGATCACGTCGTCGGCTTCGACCCCCGGCACGGCCAGCACTTTCCAGCCCAGCAGCTGCACCACCTCATGGATCGGCTCAACCTGACTGCGCAAATCATCGGGCATGGCCGAGCGCTGGGCCTTGTAGGCGGGGTACAGCGCATCGCGAAAGGTCGGGCCCTTAGAGTCGAACACGCAGACGGCGTAGTCGGCACGCACGTCCTTGCGCAGCTTTTGCATCATGTTGATCATGCCGCGAATGGCGCCGGTGGCGGGGCTCTGCGGGTCGCCGGGTTTGACGCGCAGATCCGGCATGGCATGAAAGGCGCGGTACAGGTAGCTGGAACCATCAACCAGCAGCAGGGTTTTTTTGTCAGTGCTCATAGCTCAGATTG
The DNA here is from genome assembly GCF_012927455.1 of Polaromonas sp. Lineage (GTDB taxonomy): Bacteria > Pseudomonadota > Gammaproteobacteria > Burkholderiales > Burkholderiaceae_C > Polaromonas. Next base: position 320,356 of record NZ_JABBPE010000005.1, read on the forward strand.
TCGGGGGAAATCGCCGGCGATGGGGCACTCTCCCTCCAAGCAGGCCGTAACTGTGCCAGCCGCAATAGTCACTAACAAGTTATGTCATGGCATTTTTTTAGAAGCGTTCAATGCACGCCAGCCGTGGCTGGGATGATGTGAAGCGGGTGAGAGAGAAAGCCGCAGCGATTGCCGATTGCCCCAAACACGTGAGGTATAGCGGTCGGCAAGCGCCGCCTTTTTGATCAGGCTAAGCGTTTGCAAACGAGCCAATTGACGCAGCAGCAGCCGAGGGTGCGCTTGGGCCCGAGGCGCAACCCGCCATCACAATGCCCGGCAGCAACAGCGGGGCAATGCGGCGCAGCGATTTCCGATTTGTATTGATGGCAGCGCGCACTATGGGCATATTTTCCAAGAAAACGGCCCCATTGATAGGGGCTCGAAAAGAAGAAAATGACCAGTGTTATCGATTTCCGCCGCGAGGTTTCAGAAGCGATTCCAGACGAGCTACTTCATCGCCAACCATGATGACTCTCTGGCCGTCCTTGGTCTCCATCACATGTCCCGGCTCCATTCGGACGACTTTGCCGAGCTTGTTTTCCATTGCCATCTTGCCGTCTTTAAAGAGATAGATGGTTGATCCATCCTGGAGTTCGACGGATTTCTCCACTTTGTTCGCGTCTACCGCAAACGCGGACAAGGCGACCACACTGCCTGCAAAGACAACCAACATTTTTTTGAACATGATAAATTTTCTCCTGGTTGATAAACATAAAACGCAATAGCATCTTATGAAAATGAAGCTGTCGGGAGAATGACCCGAACGTGACACTTCAGTCATCGTTGTGTAATCTTCCGTTAGCGTCATACCTCTGCGGTCAAAGCGTTCAATCTACCTTTCAGACCCTTGTCGGCGGCCCCGCATTTGCGCGACAACGATGGACAACCGCAAGCCGGTCGACGAAGCGGATTTCCCGCGCAATCGGTCACGTTTGCCACGGGCTTGTTTCCTGCTCGCTGCGACAAAAGTGCTTGCGGTCCTGCCGCCGACGGAACCATCCCTACGGGCCTCCGGGCACGTCCCCAACAAACGCCTGACTGCACGATTACATTTTTGTCATCTACGCCGCGCACGGTTCCGGGCAACGCAAAATGGCTGCAACGTTGCGCTATCAAGGAGTACTGCCATGAAAATCCTCATTGTTGAGGACGAACCCAAGACCGGGGACTACCTGAAACAAGGTTTGGTCGAAGCCGGCTTCGTTGTCGACTTACTACGTGACGGCCGAGATGGTCTGCATCACGGATTGACCGATGCTTACGACCTGGCAATTCTCGATGTGATGCTGCCCGGCATCGACGGCTGGGCAATTTTGCAAGGCATCCGGAAGGCGGGCAAGGACACGCCGGTACTGTTCCTGACCGCACGCGACCATGTTGATGACCGCGTCAAGGGACTGGAACTTGGCGCGGACGACTATTTGGTGAAGCCTTTTGCTTTCTCTGAGTTGCTGGCCCGGGTGCGAACCTTGCTGCGCCGCGGAGTCAAGGCCACGACGCCGGAGTTTCTGCGCACCGCTGATCTGGAACTCGATTTGGTGCGGCGTCGCGTCGCTCGCGCGGGGCGGCGAATCGATCTGACGGCCAAGGAATTTGCCCTGCTTGAGCTGTTGCTGCGCCGCCAGGGTGAAGTCCTGCCGCGCTCGCTGATCGCGTCGCAAGTATGGGACATGAATTTTGACAGCGATACCAATGTGATCGAGGTCGCGATGCGCCGCCTGCGCGTCAAGCTGGGCGACAATTTTGAGCCCAAACTGATCCGCACCGTACGCGGTATGGGCTACGTTCTGGAGAACCCCGATTGCGCGTGAATGGACGAACATCAATCACCCGGCGCCTGACACTGCTGTTCGTCTTCGCGTCGTCGGCCGTGCTACTGGCGCTTGGCTTCGTGATCGCCTCTTCAGTGGAAAAGCACTTCGAGCAGCAGGACATGGAAGTGCTGACGGGCAAGATGGAACTGGCCGGCTATGCCCTCGAGAAATTGCAGTCGCAAAACGATTTGGAACGCATGAAGCAGCAGTTGCGTAATGCTCTGGTAGGGCACCCTGGGCTCGACGTGAGCATCTTCAGTCCAAACCAGACGGTAATCTTCGCCACGCCAGGCGCCAGCGCTCCCATCAATCTGGCGTCTGTCAACGCCAGGCGCAACCCGCACCGCCCGTTCACCTGGACGATTGGCGAAAGCAGCTACCGCGGCATCGCCGCTGAACTGTCGACCGGTATCAAGGAACAATCCAGGGTGTTCGTGGCGGTGTCCCTTGACATCGCGCACCATCAGGCGTTCTTGCGTTCTTTCCTGCGGACGCTGTGGCTGTTCGTGGCCGTGGCCGCGGCGCTGACCGGAATTCTCGGCTGGGCGGCGGCACGGCGTGGCCTGGCACCGCTGCGCGCCATGCGCGAACAGGCGCAAGTGGTTACGGCCCAACAACTGAGCCATCGCCTGCCGCTGGAATCGACGCCGGTCGAACTGGCCGAACTTGCCCAGTCCCTGAACGACATGCTGGCGCGCCTTGAAAAGGCGTTTCATCGACTCTCCGATTTTTCTTCCGACATCGCGCACGAACTGCGGACCCCGGTCAGCAACCTGATGACTGAAACTCATGTGGCCCTGTCGCGTCAGCGCAGTGCGGACGATTACCGCAGCATCCTCGAGTCGAATGCCGAGGAGTTCGGGCGCATGGCGCGGATGATCTCGGACATGCTGCTGCTGGCTAAGGCCGAAAACGGCTTGGGGACGCAGGCCCGCGAAATGGTCGATCTAGCCGCAGAGGTTCTTGTGCTGTTTGACTATTACGATGCAGTGGCCGAAGAAAAGGGACTGCGCCTCGTGCTTGAAGGCAACGGCGAGGTGAGCGCAGACCGGCTTATGTTGCGCCGCGCGCTGGGCAACCTGTTATCCAACGGGGTCCGGCATTCGACCGCGAATACCACGCTAAACGTGGCGATCAACACCAACAAGGAAATGGTCTCGGTTTGCGTGAAAAACATCGGCGACACAATTCCCCAAGAATATTGGAAGCGGGTTTTTGACCGCTTTTTCCGGGTCGACAACTCACGGCAACGTAGCAGTGAAGGCACTGGCCTGGGGCTGGCCATTGCCAAATCGATTGTCGGCGCCCATGGTGGAACCATCACGGCGGAGTCAATGATCGCAGTGACCACCTTCACTATCAGACTGCCGCGGGGCACGGACGCCTCTTTGACGCCAGGGTCGCTTTAAGTGCGCAAGGAAATGACGTAGCCGGGCAACGCGTTTCGTCGAAGCTCTTTTTTAGGCCAGGGCCCGTTTTCCAGGCTTTTTCAGTCGGTCTCCGGCCGCCTACAATACAGGGATGGAACACGCTTTTCGCACTTCTTTTGGTCATCTTTGCCGCCTCGGGCTGGCCACTGCACTCACTGCGCTGCCGCTGACCGCAGCCTTGGCACAAACCCAGGCGACTGCGCAAAACGCCGCGCCCACTTTGGCGGCAGAGGCCCCCGCCCGCGCCTCGCGTCCAGACCGGGCGATCGAACGCATCCGCACCGAAGACGCCGGCGCGCGCATTGATGAGCTGCGGGTAGGCGGCGAAACCCAGCAAATCACGATCCAGCCCAAGACCAGGGCGCCCGCTTACGAGGTCAAGCCGGCGGAAGGCGCGCGCGGCAAGGCGCCGGCGGCAGGCAGCAGCGACACAAACGGTTCGCGCGTCTGGAACTTCCTTAAGTTCTAGCTTTCTCCTTTTCTTCTCCTTTCCCTTTTTAGTTCAGTTTCAGGCATGGCCGTCTATACCGAAGTCTCGTTTGACGAGGCTGCTGCGTTTTTAAGCGCCTTGAATTTGGGCCAGTTGCAAAGCCTCAAGGGCACTGCAAATGGTATCGAAAACACCAACTATTTTGTAAATACCGACCAGGGCGAGTACGTGCTGACGCTGTTTGAGCGCCTGACGTTCGAGCAGTTGCCCTACTACCTGCACCTGATGAAGCACCTGGCGGCGCACGGTGTGGCCGTGCCTGACCCGGCGCCCGACGCCAAGGGCAACATCGTGCACCGACTCAAAGGCAAGCCGGCGGCCGTGGTCAACAAGCTGCGTGGCCACAGCGAACTGGCGCCGACGGCCGCGCATTGCGCCGCTGTCGGCGAGGCGCTGGCCCGCCTGCACCTGGCCGGGCTGGACTACCCGCGCAAGCAACCCAATCTGCGCGGTCTGGCCTGGTGGAACGAAACCGTGCCCGTGGTGCTGCCACGACTCGAGCCGGCGCAGCGCACGCTGATCCTGGGCGAGCTGGCGTACCAGAACCATGTCGCCGCCGCTTCGGGCTACCGCAGCTTGCCGCGCGGTCCTGTGCATGCCGACCTGTTTCGCGACAACGTGATGTTTGAGGACGGCCAACTCACCGGGTTTTTTGACTTTTACTTTGCCGGCTGCGACGCTTTTTTGTTTGACATCGGCGTCTGCCTCAACGACTGGTGCATTGACCTGGCCAGCGGCGCGCAAGATACGCCGCGCGCCAATGCCTTTATGGCCGCCTACCAGTGCGTGCGGCCCTTGACGGCGCAGGAGCGAAGCCTGTTACCGGCGCTGCAGCGTGCCGCGGCGCTGCGCTTCTGGATCTCCCGGCTCTGGGACTTTCACTTGCCGCGCGAGGCCGCCGTGCTCAAGGCACACGATCCTGGCCATTTCGAGCGCGTCTTGCGCGCACAGCTGCTGCAGCCCTACCAGCTGTGAGGTACTTGAGGCCAGGCGTTCATGGCATCCAAAAGGGCTTGGCAGGTGGCGCGCCGGCTTTAAGGCAAACTGTACGGTGCTCCATGGCAGGCGCGGCCGGCCCCGATTTTCCTGTCGCACCCTGAACGCAGACGCTTCTGTCCTCCCAATTTCTCCATGAATCCATGAAACTAAACATCGTTCCCGCGCGCACCGGACTGACCTGGGTCAAGCTCGGCATCAAGACCTTCGTCAAGCAGCCATTGGCCATGTCGGGGCTGTTTTTCATGTTCATGGCCATGCTCTCGCTGGCCACGCTGGTGCCTTTTGTCGGGGCGGCGCTGGCGCTGGCTTTGCTGCCGGCCGCCACGCTGGGCCTGATGGCCGCCACCCAGGAGGCAACCAAAGGCAAGTTTCCCATGCCCTCTATCCTGATCAGCGCCTTTCGCGCCGGCCAGCAGCGCAAGCGCGCCATGATGGTGCTGGGCGCGCTGTATGCTGCGGGCTTTTTGGCGCTGATGGCGGTGTCGGCGCTGTTTGACGGCGGCCAGTTTGCCAAGCTCTACCTGGTGGGCGGCAAGATTTCCGAAGAGCTGGTGATGCAAAGCGGATTTCAGACGGCGATGTGGGTGGCGATGGCACTGTACCTGCCGCTGTCGCTGCTGTTTTGGCACGCCCCTGCGCTGGTGCACTGGCATGGCGTGTCGCCGGTCAAGAGCCTGTTTTTCAGCTTCATGGCCTGCTATAAGAACTTTGGCGCGTTCATCGTGTTCGGCCTGGCCTGGACCGGCGTCTTCGTACTTGCAGCCATTATTGTTTCGCTGATTGCCACCGCGCTGGGCAACCCGACGGTGGCGACCGTGGTGATGTTTCCGGTCGCACTGGTGATCGTGGCGATGTTCTTTACTTCTATTTATTTCACGTTTCGTGATAGCTTTGAGGCCACCGATTCCGAGCCGTCACCGACCGACCCGATTGCAACAACTGAAGACGATTCGTGACCCCAGCCAGCACCATGCGGCCGGGCCGGCAAGCGGCTCATTGATCAGGTCGCGTAACGCACTTCCAGGATTTCGTACTCCAGCGCTTCGTGATAAGTCTTGTCATCGTGCAGTGCCAGGTGCAGCAGGATTTTCGCGGCGTGGGCCTTGATGACGCGGTGCAACAGCGCACCAATCAGCACCAGGGGCAAGCCGATCCATGGGTAACCGTACAGGCTCAGGGCGACGCCTATACCCAAAATGGGCAGTGATACGCCCACTACAAACAGGCGCTGCTTGACATACTTTTGCGCACGCTCCGGATTCACGATCAGGCGAAAACGTCCGGCGGGAAGGCCGGCGCGAAACTCCTGGTACGGCACATAAACCGGGGCGGGCGTTTCGGCGGAAGTCTTGGGCTCGTTCATCTTTATCTCGCTGGCAAATAATCCATGGGGTGGCGTAGAGGGGCCAGGGTAACTTGGGCGCCTAAATCACCGTCTAAACCACCGTCAGCTTGGCCACGCTCAAAGCCAGCCATTTCACGCCATGCCGCGTAAAGTTGATCTGCGCTCTGGCATCGTCGCCACTGCCTTCTAGCAGTTGCACCTTGCCCTCGCCAAACTTGGCATGAAACACGTTCATGCCGCTTTTCAGGCCATGCGCGGGTGCGCTGCGCTGCGGCGGTACGGTCGGACTGGCAAATCGCTCCGCACCGCCTGTTTTGGAAGAAAAAACGCCCTTAGCCCAATCACCACGGGCGCCACTAGCTCCTGAATTAATAGCATTGTTCCAGCCGCCGACGCCCGCGCCAGCACCCATTCCCAGACCCGAGGCAAAGCCCTGGTGCTTCGGCGTGATCCATTTGAGGGCCGCCTCGGGCAGCTCGTCAAAGAACCGGCTTTTCAGGTTGTAACGCGTCTGGCCATGCAGCATGCGGGTTTGCGAATGGCTCAGGTACAGGCGCTTGCGCGCGCGCGTGATGGCCACATACATCAGGCGACGCTCCTCCTCCAGGCCGTCCTGGTCGCTCATGGAGTTTTCGTGCGGAAACAGTCCCTCTTCCAGCCCGCTGATGAAGACGCAGTCGAACTCCAGCCCCTTTGACGAGTGCACTGTCATGAGTTGCACGGCGTCCTGGCCGGCCTGCGCCTGGTTGTCACCGGACTCCAGCGCCGCATGCGTCAAAAACGCCACCAGCGGCGACAGCGTTTCACCGGTTTCCGTGTCGGGCACCAGCAACCCGGGCAAGGCTTCAGCCAGTAGCGGCGCCGACGAATCCAGCCCCTGGCTGGCCGGTGACTGGCTGAGGTTCAGGCGCGTCACCGAGCCCTCCCCTTGCTCATCGACCGGCAGCGCCACGGCGTCGCGGCCAAAGCCTTCCTGGCTGACGAAGGACTCGGCGGCGTTGATCAGTTCGGCCAGATTCTCCAGCCGGTCCTGGCCTTCTTTTTCAGTTTTGTAGTGCTCTTCAAGCCCGCTGTGCTGCAACACCTGCTCGATGATTTCGCGCAGCGTGCAGCCAGCGGTCTGCTCGCGCAGCACGTCCAGCCTGGCGACAAAGGCGCCCAGATTGGCGCCGGCCTTGCCCGCCACAGCACTGACGCCGTCATGCAGCGAACAGCCCGCAGCGCGCGCTATGTCCTGCAACTGCTCGATGCTGCGCGCACCGATGCCGCGCGGCGGAAAGTTGACGACGCGCATGAAGCTGGTGTCGTCGTGCGGGTTGTCCAGCAGGCGCAGGTAGGCCAGCGCGTGCTTGATCTCGGCGCGCTCGAAAAAGCGCAGCCCGCCGTACACCCGATACGGCATGCCGGCGTTGAACAGCGCGGTTTCCATCACCCGGCTTTGCGCGTTGCTGCGGTACAGCAGCGCAATTTCCTTGCGCTCGCTACCATCGCGCACCAGTTGTTTGACCTCGTCAACAAACCATTGCGCCTCGGCAAAGTCACTGGTCGATTCGAACACCCGCACAGGCTCGCCGGGGCCGGCCTCGGTGCGCAGGTTTTTGCCCAGACGCTTGCTGTTGTGGCTGATCAGCTCGTTGGCCGAATCGAGAATGTTGCCGAAGCTGCGGTAGTTGCGTTCCAGCTTGATCTGCTGCGTGACCTGAAATTCACGCACGAAGTCGGCCATGTTGCCGACGCGCGCGCCGCGAAAGGCGTAAATGCTCTGGTCGTCGTCGCCCACCGCAATCACCGAGCCGCCGGGCATGGCATTCAGCCCCTGCGCCGCATCGGCGCCCTGCCCGGCCAGCATCTTGATCCAGGCGTATTGCAGCTTGTTGGTGTCTTGAAACTCGTCGATCAGGATGTGACGAAAACGCCGCTGGTAGTGCTCCCTGACGGAAGGATTGTCACGCAGCAGCTCGTAGCTGCGCAGCATCAGCTCGCCAAAATCCACCACGCCTTCACGCTGGCACTGCTCTTCGTACAGCGCATAAATCTCAACCTTCTTGCGGCCTTCTTCATCACGCACCTCGATGTCCTTGGCGCGCTGGCCGTCTTCCTTGCAACCGGCAATAAAGCGCGCGAGCTGCTTGGGCGGAAAGCGCTCGTCATCGACATTGAACTGCTTGCAGAGCCGTTTGATAGCTGACAGCTGGTCTTGCGTGTCCAGTATCTGAAAGGTCGAAGGCAAATTCGCCATCTTGTAGTGCGCGCGCAAAAAGCGGTTGCACAGGCCGTGAAAGGTGCCAATCCACATGCCGCGCACGTTGACCGGCAGCATCGCCGACAGACGCAGCAGCATTTCCTTGGCCGCCTTATTGGTGAAGGTGACGGCCAGAATGCCACCGGGCGAGACCTGGCCGGTTTGCAGCAGCCAGGCGATGCGGGTGGTCAGCACACGGGTCTTGCCGGAGCCGGCGCCCGCAAGAATCAGCGCGTGGGTGGCGGGCAGGGTCACTGCGGCCAGCTGCTCTGGATTAAGATTTTGCAAGAGCGGGGAGCTTGGCGCGCCGCGAGCGATGGTTTCTGGGATCATTCCCCATTGTAGAAAGCCCCAATTAACCTCTAAATAACTTTTAGATGACCCTTGGATGCCACCTGAATGAACCCTACTGCTTCTCCCCTTTTGACCTGCCTGCTGATCACGCTGGCGTCGTTCCTACCGCTGCAAGGAGCCAACGCCCAGTCGTATTGCGCCAGCGACGGCCAGCCCCGGCCGGTGCAACTGCTGGAGCGCTTCATCAACGCCGACTGCGACAACTGCTGGACCGACCCGGCCACGCCCAGGCCGGACGCGGGGGCCATCGCGCTGGACTGGATTGTTGCGGGCGCCAAGGGCGACGACGCGCCGCTGGCGGCCGCTGCCAGCGGTGATGCGCTGGCCCGGCTGCAAGCGCTGCGCCAGCGGCCGCCGGCGCGGACCAGCGCCAGCAGACACCGCATCAAGGGGCTGCCGGGCAGCAGCCTGCGCGTGGCCCACGGCCTGGCGTTGGGTGACTACCTGGGCGCCTCCATAGAGCTCAAACCCATCCCCCCAGCGGCCAAGGCGCAGACGTGGACCGCCTGGCTGGCCTTGGTCGAAGCCCTGCCGGCTGGCACCGAAGGCTCGCCGGTGCCACGAAATTTGGTCAGAAACCTGCTGCAGACCAATTGGGACGGGCGCAAACCGCTATTAAAAACAGAGCAGAATCGATTCTTTGAGCAACGCTCCATGCGGTTTGCCCCAGGCGTTGACGCAAGCCGGCTGCGTGTGATGGGCTGGGTTGAGAACCAAACCGGGCAAGTCGTGGTCGCAGCCGCGTCGCAATGCGTGCCCCAGAACAAGAACGAAAGGCCCTGAGCCGCCATGGGCTACCGAATCCTCGCCGATGCCCTGGTGCTGGTGCATGCGGGTTTTATTCTCTTCGCCGTCTTCGGCGGGCTGCTGGCCTTGCACCACAGCGCCTGGATGTGGCTGCACCTCCCTGCAGTGGCCTGGGCGGCCCTGGTGGTCATCATGGGCTGGACCTGCCCGCTCACGCCGTGGGAGAAAAGCCTACGTGCCGCAGCCGGACAGGACGGCTATGCAGGCGATTTCATCGAACACTACCTGCTCTCGGTCATCTATCCGGAAGGCCTGACGCGGACGCTTCAAATCTGGTTGGGCGTCGGGGTGCTGGTGCTTAACCTGGTCGTGTATGCCTTCGTGCTCAAGCGGGCGGCCACTGGGGGCTGATTCACTTTTTTATAGGATGGCTATAGCCTTGCTTTAATACCGGGAGCCTGGCAAAGCGTCTAAAATCAGGCACCGGGCCCAAGCAATTGCGCCCGGTTTTTTTGTTTCCGGCGCCAAGCGGTTTCAACAAAACCGGTCCATTCCAAGCGCCCTCTGTTCATCAACAGTTTCAAAGCTTGGGAAACATATGGAAATTTTTGACTACGACAAGATCTTGCTGCTGCCGCGCAAATGCCTGGTGCAAAGCCGCTCGGAGTGCGACGCCGGCGTGACGCTGGGCGGGCGCAGCTTTCGCCTGCCGGTGGTGACGGCCAACATGAAAACGGTGGTCAACGAGGAAATCTGCACCTGGATGGCGGCAAACGGCTACTTCTACGTGATGCACCGCTTTGACCTGGACAGCGTTGCTTTCGTCAAGGCCATGAACGCCAAAGGCCTGTACGCATCGATTTCGCTGGGCGTGAAAAAGCCCGACTACGACACGGTGGACCAGCTGGTTGCGCTGGGTCTGGCGCCGGAGTACATCACCATCGATGTGGCGCACGGCCATGCCGACACGGTGCAAAAGATGGTCGGCTACCTGAAGCAGCACCTGCCCGCCTCCTTCGTGATTGCCGGCAATGTGGGCACACCCGAAGCGGTGATTGACCTTGAAAACTGGGGCGCGGACGCGACCAAGGTGGGCATTGGCCCGGGCAAGGTCTGCATCACGCGCATGAAAACCGGCTTTGGCACCGGCGGTTGGCAGCTCTCGGCGCTCAAATGGTGCGCGCGCGTGGCAACCAAGCCCATCATTGCCGACGGCGGCATTCGCGAGCACGGCGACATTGCCAAGTCCATCCGCTTTGGCGCCACCATGGTGATGGTGGGGGCCATGCTGGCTGGCCTGGAAGAAAGTCCCGGCAAGACCGTGACGATTGAGGGCAAGCGCTTCAAGGAGTACTACGGCAGCGCCTCGGACTTCAACAAGGGCGAGTACAAACACGTCGAAGGCAAACGCATTCTGGAACCCGTCAAAGGCAGTCTGAAAGATACGCTGCGCGAGATGGAAGAAGACCTGCAAAGCGCCATCAGCTATTCGGGCGGCAAAAAGCTGCTGGACATTCGCAAGGTGAACTATGTCATTTTGGGTGGCGACAACGCTGGCGCAGATCTGTTGACGTGAGGCCTTGCGCCCTGAAAGCGACGCTGCGCTGCAGGTCTGTCGGACCGGTCTGGCTGGCCGCTGGCGCAAGCCGGCGGCGCGCTTCCAGCCCTGCGGCGTAAAATACCCATCAAATAAGCCTCTAGCCCAATAAACACGGGCGCAGGCAGCTATTAAAATAATAGCAACCGCTATTGCTCCTCCGAAGTAACCCCAGCCTCACCCCCCATGAAAGCGAGGTTTCGTGCCCACTGCAGCGATTGAAACAAGCCGGCAATACACGCCTAATGAGGAAAGCGCCCTCATAGCCGCCGTGCAGGACGCGCTGACCACAGCGTTCAAGGTCCCGCCCTTCACCACCGTCATACGCCTGATTGTTCACCAGGCCCACCGCTTTGTCGGGCCGCCCGACAAGAGCGACCGCTACACGCTGGTCAGCATTGACTGTTTCATCGGCCGTTCCCTTAAGACCAAACGCGCGCTATACCAGGCCATGCTGCAAAACCTCGGGCGCTGCGGCATTCCCGCCGACCACATCAAGGTGCTGCTGCGCGAGGCGCCGCGCGAGAACTGGGCGATCCGCGGTGGTCAGCCGGCTTCAAGCGTAGCGCTGGAATACGACGTCGATATCTAGCGCTGCATTACTAAGCCGTGGCCCGCAACAGTTGCAGCGCCAGCCCGTGCAGGCGGTGGTCCGGCTCTACCAGGGCTTCCAGCACGCTGAAGTGGTTTTTGCCCAGCAGCGCTTCACGCACCGGCACCGTTTTTTGGCCCCAGGCCTGCTCGATCAGGGCGTTATGCCGCAAAAACTCCTCGCTTTCGTCGGCCCCGGCCACGCTGTAAAGCACGCCGCGTTTCGGCGCCGGCAACCAGGCCGGGCTGGCCTGCGCCACCTGCGCCGGCGTCAGGCGCAGCGACTCCTTCAGGAACGGTGTCTGCATGACCGATTCGAGCTCGTACAGGCCTGAAATCGACAGCGCGTTCTTCACCAGATCGGCCGGCAAATCTTCGCCATGCGCCGGCCACACGCAAGCCAGCAACATCGCGGCCAGATGCCCGCCGGCGGAATGCCCAACCACGCTGATGCGCTTCGGGTCGCCGCCAAAGCGCGCCACGTTGCGGTAAGTCCAGGCCAGCGCCCTGACCATTTGCAGAACAATGTCAGGAATCGTCACGGCCGGGCACAGGTCGTAATTGGGTATCACCACGCAGGCCCCGGCCGCAGTGAAGGCGGGCGCCACAAAGGAGTGGTCGGCCTTGTCCAGCGAACGCCAGTAACCGCCGTGAATGAATACCAGCACTGGCGCCCCGCGCTGGCGCGTTTGGCTTGCCCGGGCCGTAGCGGGGAAGATATCTAGGGTTTCGCCGTCGTTTTGGCCGCGGCTTTCGCCATAAGCCAGGTCCAGCGTGCAGGGTTGCGCGCCTCTAGCCTGCGCCGAATCTTCAGCCCAGCGGCTGAAATGGACGGCGTGCTCGGGTACCAGCGCGCGGTTGTTGTACATGCGGTCCAGCCACTCGGGATCGGGTCGGGTCATGAATGCTCCTGTTTGATGGAATCGTGAAACGAGCGAATATTGGCACAGCCAGCGCAATGCGCCAAAAATCCGGGTAAACCTGCAGTACAAAGCAAGCCTGTCTGGGTATTCTGTCTACAGAGTCACCCGCATGCTGTCCGATCTCATCAAAATTAAATCCACACCGGACCTGGTTGATAAGCACGAAAGCATTGCCAGAGCGCTAGGCGCCGGCAATGAGGGCACGGCCGAAACCCTGATTCGTCAGCAGGCGCACTGAACCGATTGCAACCACCGGGCTCGCCAACTGCACGGCATGCACTCGCCTGACCGCCACAACCCCAGGAGACCCACGATGAAACTGACCCCCGACCAACTCGTCCAATTTGACCGCGACGGCTACCTGTTTTTTCCCGGCCTGTTCACGCCAGAGGAAACGCAGACGCTGAACCAGGCGGTGCCTGATCTCTACACTCGGCGCGAGGGCTACAACGTGCGCGAAAAAGGCAAAGACGCCGTGCGCACCAACTTCGCCGCACACCTGTACAGCGAGCCTTTTGCCAAACTGGCACGGCATCCGCGCATGATCGAACCGGTGCAGGAGCTGCTGGGTGAAGCGCTGTATATGCACCAGTTCAAGATCAACGGCAAGATGGCCTTTGAAGGCGATGTCTGGCAGTGGCACCAGGACTACGGCACCTGGCTCAACGACGACCTGATGCCGACCGAACGCGCGATGAATGTGGCGATCTTTCTGGACGACGTGACCGAGCACAACGGCCCGCTGATGTTCATTCCGGGCAGCCATAAGAAAGGCGTGGTCGATGCCAGGCACGACCTGACCACCACCAGCTACCCGCTATGGACGGTGGACAACGATTTGATCCGCCAGCTGGTGCAGCGCGCTGGCGGTAAAGGCGGCTTTGACGCCGCCGGTCGTCCGATCCCGGGCGGCATCGTCAGCCCCAAGGGCCCGGCCGGCTCGATGATTTTGTTCCACTCCTGCCTGGTGCATGCCTCAGGCAGCAACCTGTCGCCCTTCAACCGTGTCAGCGTCTACCTCAGCCTGTGCGCGGTCAGCAACCACATTCGCCGCCACAAGCGCCCCGAGTACATAGCGCACCGCGACTTCACGCCGATTGAATGCCTGCCCGACGACTGTCTGCTGCAGGACTACGCGGTGGCGCTGCCGTGGAAAGACGGCGTGCCGGCGACGGCGCTGCAAACCTCGATGGAAGAGATCGCCCCGAAACGCAAGGCCGCGTGAGTCCACCATGAGCCTTTATACCCAACTCCAGCAGCGCGCAGCGCGCAACCAACCCATCCGCATCGGCTTGATAGGTGCAGGCAAATTCGGTTCCATGTACCTGGCGCAGATTCCCAAAACCCCCGGCGTGCAGCTGGTGGCGATTGCCGACCTATCGCCCGAGGCGGCCCGCACCAACCTTGCCCGTGTAGGATGGAATCCGGCTCTAGCCCAGGCAGAATCTGCGCAAGCAGCTATCAAAACAGGAGCAACCTGGATCACCGATGACTGGCGGGCGGTGGTCACGCATCCGCAAATCGACATCATTGTGGAATGCACCGGCAACCCGATCGCGGCGGTCGAGCACTGCCTGCAAGCCTTTGCACATGGCAAGCATGTGGTCAACGTCACGGTGGAGGCCGACGCTTTTTGCGGCCCGCTGCTGGCGCGTAAGGCGGCCGAGGCAGGCGTGGTGTATTCACTGGCCTTCGGCGACCAGCCGGCGCTGATTTGTGACCTGGTGGACTGGGCGCGCACCTGTGGGTTCCCCGTGGTGGCGGCGGGCCGGGGCCACAAATGGCTTCCGCATTTTTGCGAATCCACGCCCGAGACGGTCTGGGGCAACTATGGTTTGACGCCAGAGCAGGCGGCGCGCGGCGGGCTGAATCCAAAAATGTTCAACAGCTTTCTCGATGGCTCCAAGCCCTCCATCGAATCGACCGCCGTGGCCAACGCCACCGGCTTGACAGTGCCCAGCAATGGCCTGCTCTACCCGCCCGCCAGCGTGGAAGACATTCCGTTTGTGACGCGGCCCATTAGCGAGGGCGGCGTGCTGGAGCGCAAAGGCATGGTCGAGGTGATCTCTTCGCTGGAAACCAACGGACGCAAGATCCCCTACGACATCCGCATGGGAGTCTGGGTCACGGTCGAAGCCGAGACCGACTACATCAAGAACTGCTTTGAAGAGTACAACGCCCACACCGACCCGAGCGGACGCTACTTCACGCTATACAAGCGCTGGCACCTGATCGGGCTGGAGGTTGGCGTCTCGGTCGCCAGTGTGGCGCTGCGCGGCGAAGCGACCGGCGTGGCGACCTGCTGGAACGCCGACGTGGTGGCCACCGCCAAACGCGACCTCAACCCGGGCGACATGCTGGACGGCGAAGGAGGTTACACGGTCTGGGGCAAGCTGCTGCCGGCCGACACCTCGCTGAAGATGGGCGGCCTGCCGCTGGGCTTGGCGCATCAGGTCAAGGTGGTGCGTGCCGTCAAGAAAGGCCAGAGCCTGAGCTGGGCCGATGTGGCGATGGACACCTCGACCCCGGCCTACCAGGTGCGCCACGAGATGGAAACGCTGTTCGCACCAGCCATGAAAAAGGCCGCCTGACAGCCACCTCGTTTTGACTCAGGATGTGGGCGAGCAAGCCCCATGACAACTATTTTTTAACGGCCAGGGAGCTTATTTTGCGTATTGCGACTTTTCAATTGAACGGACAACGACAGGTGGGCGTTGTTGCCGAAGACGGCCTGACGGTCTCGCCCTTAAATCTGGATCCGGGCCAGGCGCGCACCGGCGTGCAGGCGGTGATCGAACTGGGCGCCGACCTTGGCCAGCTGGCCGGGCGCCTCGGCCCGCCGGTTCTGATGCGCGACGTCAAGCTGGAGGCACCGCTACCGCTGCCGCGGCGCAATCTATTTTGCGTGGGCCGCAATTACCACGCCCACGCCAAAGAGTTGTCGGCGTCGGTTTTCAAGGACAACACCACCAACCCCGAAGCCTGGCCCATCATCTTCACCAAGGTCCCCGAATGCGTGGTCGGGCCGACCGACGACGTGGTGCTGCCGACCGGCGTCTCCGAGCAGATCGACTATGAGTCCGAGCTGGCCATCGTGATTGGCACCGGTGGCCGCAACATTGCACGCGCGGATGCGCTCAAGCATGTGTTTGGCTATACCATCATCAATGACGTGACCGCGCGCGACGTGCAGATGCGGCACCAGCAATGGGACCTGGGCAAGTCCTTCGACACCTTTTGCCCGATGGGGCCGTGGATTGTGACCGCCGACGAGTTGGACGGAACAAATACGCGCGTGCGGGGCTGGGTCAATGGCGAGCTGCGCCAGGACGCGCAAACCTCCGACCTGATTTTTGACATCCCAACGCTGATCGAAACCTGCTCGCGCGGCATCACGCTCTACCCTGGTGACGTGATTGCCACCGGCACGCCGGCCGGCGTGGGCATGGGCATGAAGCCGCCGCGCTACCTGAAGGCGGGCGACGTCGTGCGCATCGAGATCGACGGCCTGGGCGTGATCGAAAACCGTTTTGTTTGAGCCCCGGCCAACATTGAACAAAGATTGAACAAAGGCGTCTTTTAAGGCGCCACAAAAAGGAGACTGCATGAGTGACGTGAAATGGACGGGCGGTGTGGAGCACTGGACCAGCAAAGGCGATATCCGGCTTTTTCTCTGGGAGAAGAAGGCCTCTGGCAAGGTGCCGCATGCGGGCACCCTATTTTTTGTGCATGGCTCGTCCATGGCTTCGCAGCCAACGTTTGACCTGCACGTGCCCGGCCGCCCCTGGTCGTCGGCGATGGACTGGTTTGCAAGCCAAGGCTTTGACACCTGGACCATGGACAACGAAGGCTATGGGCGCTCGGACAAGCAGCGTGACATCAACTTCGACATCAGCAACGGTGCCGATGACCTGGCCGCCGGCAGCGCCTACATCCTGGAAAAAACCGGCGCCCCGTCGCTGCTGGTGTATGGCATTTCGTCGGGCGCGCTGAAAGCCGCGCTGTTCACCGAACGGCACCCCGAGCGCGTGGCCAAGTTGGCACTCGATGCCTTTGTCTGGACCGGCGAAGGCAGCCCCACGCTGGAGCAGCGCAAGAAAAAGCTGCCGGAGTTTCTGGCCAAAAACCGCCGCGCTATCGACCGCGCTTTCGTCCACAGCATTTTTCAGCGCGACCATCCCGGTACGGCTGACGAGAACACCGTCAACGCCTTTGCCGACGCCATCCTGACACTCGATGACTCTATGCCCACGGGCACTTATGTCGACATGTGCTCGAAGCTGCCGCTGCTGGACCCGACAAAAATCAGCGTGCCAACCATCGTGTTGCGCGGTGAGCATGACGGCATTGCGGCACTCGACGACCTGATAGCTTTCTTCAAGCGGCTGCCCAACATGAACAAGCAGTTCAGCGTGATGGCAGGTGTATCACACGCCAGCTTCCAGCAAAAAAATTACATGATGGTCTACCAGATCCTGCACAGCTTCTTCACCATGCCAGAGCCGGCCTATAAGGGGTAACACCATGAAAAGCATCGTCAGGTCAATGTTGCTGGGCGCGCTGCTTGCCTCGTCCCTGTCAGCCGGATTGGCCCAGAGCGCCGCCCAGACTTACCCGAACAAACCGGTCCGGCTGATTGTTCCGTTTGCGCCCGGCGGTTTCACCGACGTGGTGGCGCGCATTCTGGGGCTGCGTCTTTCGGCGGCCATGGGTCAGCAGTTCGTGGTCGAAAACAAGGCCGGGGCGGGCTCCATCATCGGCACTGATTTCGTCGCCAAGTCAGCGCCCGACGGCTACACGCTGGTGATGGTTTCGACCACGCATGTGATCAGCCCGTGGATCTACAAAAGCATGCCTTACGACCCCATCAAGAATTTCACGGCGGTCTCCAAACTGGTCGATTCGGCCTACGTGCTGCTGGTCAATCCCAAGATTCCGGCACGCAATGTGCAGGAATTTATCGCGCTGGCCAAGGCCGCGCCCGACACCATTCACTATGCGTCATCGGGCAACGGCAGCGCGCAGCACCTGATGGGCGGGCTTTTTGTTTCCATGACTGGCGCAAAGCTGCAGCATGTACCTTACAAAGGCAGCGGCGCTGCGGCCACCGACCTGGTGGCGGGCGTGGTTGAAAGCAGCTTTGCGGGGGTGCCCAATGCGCTGGCGCAGGTACCGCAGGGCCGCCTGAAGGCGCTGGCCGTGACGACTGCCAAACGCATTTCACAGCTGCCTGACGTTCCCACCCTGCAGGAAGCCGGCGTGCCCGGCTATGAAGCTTCGGTATGGCTGGCCCTGCTGGCGCCGGCCGGCACACCACCTGACATCGTGAACAAGTTGAACCTGGAGATTGGCAAGTTGATGAATTCACCCGACACCCAAAAGGCCCTCTTTGACGCAGGTGTCGAAGTTGCACCATCCAGCCCCGAGGCCATGTCGTCGTACCTGGTGCAGGAACTGGCGCGCTGGGGCAAAGTGGTCAAGGACACCGGCATCAAGCTCGAGTAAGCCAGGGTGTCGAATACGCCAGCGGTTAGTGGTAGTGCCCATGACAAAGGCCGCTAGCCACCTTTCGGGGGCTAGCGGCCTTTTGGCGCCAGGGCGGATCAGATCACTAAAGATCAGTCACGTGCAGGCTTGGAAAACTTGCCCGGCTTCTTGGCTGCATCGCGCGGTACAAACACTTTACCGGCGGGGCGGGCAAACGCTGGTTTGCTGTTCCCGAAATCAGGACGCGGAGCAAAGCCATCGTTGCGGGCGCCAAAATTGCGCTCTTCACGAGGTGCAAAACCGGCGTTGCTGTTGCCAAAACCACGGTCATCCGGGCGACGGGCATTGCGGTCATTGAAGCCCGAACGATCGGCATAGGCATTGCCCTGAGGCGCAGATGGCCGACCCTGGAAGGCTCCGCCGCGGTCATCACGGTTGCCGCCGAAGCCGCCACCGGAATCCCGGTTACCACCAAAGCCACCACCCGAATTACCAGCATAGCCGCCACCGGCTGGCTTGCGACCAGCAAAGCCGCCACCACCGCCGCCGAAACTACGGCCACCGCCACGGTCATCACGTCCGCCACCGAAGTTGCCGCGTGGGCGCTCGGAGGTGGGCGCAAAACGCTGCTGCGGCTCCAGACCGGCAATCACGCTGGGCTTGAGGTTTTGCTGCGTGTAATGCTCGATGTCCTGAATTTTGCGACGGTCGCGGAACTCGGCAATCGTGATCGCCTGGCCTTCGCGGCCGGCACGACCGGTGCGGCCAATACGGTGCACATAGTCTTCGGCTTTCATCGGCAGGCCATAGTTGATGACGTGGGTGATGGTCGGAACGTCCAGACCACGGGCGGCCACGTCGGTAGCCACCAGAATCTGCACGCGGCCGTCACGGAAAGCCATCAGACGGCGGTTGCGCAGGCCCTGGCCTAAAGCGCCGTGCAAGGCAACAGCACTAAAGCCTTCCTGCACAAGATCATTGGCCAAGCCGTCACATTCGACCTGCGTGCAGGCAAACACAATCGCCTGGTTGATGCTGGTGTCGCGCAGCCAATGGTCGAGCAGCTTGCGCTTGTGCGTCATGTTGTCGGCCCACAGCAGCGACTGCGTGATGGACGCATGCTTTTCGTGCGGAGAGTCGATCTCGACACGCTGCGGCTGACGCATGACGCGGGTAGCCAGCTGCATGATGCGCGGCGCAAAGGTCGCGCTGAACATCATGGTCTGCTTGCGCTCGATCGTGAGCTGGTTGACTTCGGTCAGGTCGTCGGCAAAGCCGAGGTCCAGCATGCGGTCGGCTTCGTCAACCACCAGGAATTGCACCTGGTCGAGCTTGATCTGCATGCTGCGCTGCAGGTCCAGCAGGCGGCCGGGCGTCGCCACGACGAGGTCGGCGTTTTGCAACTTTGCAATTTGCAGCTGGTAAGGAATACCACCAACCACGTTGGCAATGCGCAGGCCGCGGCAATGGCGAACCAGATCGATCGCGTCAGCGCAAACCTGCTGGGCCAGTTCGCGGGTCGGGCACAAAATCAGCGCCCCGGGCGTCGCGGCCTTGAAGTTGCGCATGTTGGTCGGGTCTTTGCGCTTGGGCTTTTTCATCGGCGCTTCACCGCGCGCGATGGCTTCGGCGCTCAAGCGTTCGAATTCCGCGCGTTCATGGCGCTCGGCGTCTTCCTGCTGTTTCAGCAGGGTGTGCAGCACGGGCAGCAGGAAAGCGGCGGTTTTTCCGCTACCGGTCTGGCTGGAAACCAGCAGATCGGTGAATTTTGGCGCTTTTGGATCAGCATCAAGGGCCTGCATGGCCTTGGGAATGGTGGCCAACTGCACGGTGGTCGGCTGGGTGAAACCCATATCGGCCACGGCTTGCAGCAGTTCCTTGGCCAGGCCCAGCTTCACAAAGCCGTTAGGCTCGGCAACAACGGCTTCCAGCGAGGTGGCCACAGCAAGCGGCTCGTCGGAAGAAAAGTCCGGAATCACGTTGATTTCGATGTCGGAAATGGAATCAGTAATAGATTCGGGCGAGGAGTCGCCACGAGCCTCAAAAGAGTCAGTCATGTTTTTTTCTCATAATCCCCTGCGTGCGACGCTTTTGGCGAAGAGCAGGAAACTCCACCTCCCGCGATGCAGGAGGCTTCGTTCATGGTTAATAAAACATCAACCATCAAACGAATATTCGGTTCAGCTGCAAACTCAGCCTGAAGCGGTGACTCAATCTAGAGAGTCCAAAGTGTGAGGTAGATGTACAAATGCAGGGCACCCAGTGCAACTGCAAGTCTTCGATTATGGCACGTCTTTCGGATTTTTACCAATCCCGATGGATAGGGAAGGTTATGCAATGTCTCAGGACGTCATGGACCTGGCGTTTATTGCTATTTTTTTCATAGCACTAAACACATATTCTGTATGGCCCAAGGCATCAAAACACCAAAAAATCACTCCAAAAAATGGTCCCGGTGGCCTTCCAGTTCGTCAATCGATTCGTGCAGGTCGCCGAGCGCGTGTGCATCTGGCGCTTCTTGAAAGCGCTGTAAACCGCCGGCCGCCAGCGTTTTGCCAGCCCTTGAAGGTGCTTACCTGGTGAGGCAGCGCTTCAGGGGAAATAGCAAAGGCCGGAGCAAGAAAAATGGAGCCATGGGTTGGCCGTCTACTTAGTCCGGCCCTGGGTGCGCCTTGCGTCCTTAAGGAGCGGGCTGCGTGACCGCGTTCATCTGAAGAGTCACCGCCGTTTGTGCAAACAGTCTGCTGTTCGCCGATGCGCCGGTATTCACGGCAACCAGCGTTTTACCCAGCACGACGCCCTCAAAGTGGGCGGTCGTTCCAATGGACACATTGTCAGCGACCTGCCAGAAGATGTTCTTGGCCAGTGCGCCACCGGCCAGGGTCACCCGCGCAGCGTTGGCCTGCTTCAGCTGGCCCGCCACCTGGAAGATAAAGACGTCGTTCGGTCCACCCGAAAGCGTGACGTCGGTGCTGATCAAGACATCGGTGCCCCATTTGTACAGGCCGGGGACCAAAGTCAGGCCACCAATTTCGCCGGCGCCCAGTTCAGTAAAATCAGGCAATACGCGTCCCTCTGCGTTGCCGTAAGCGGTTTCCATGTCGCCCACCGCAGCAGTCAGAGTGGTCGCGTCATTCACCGCGCAAGGCAGCGGACCGGCCGCATCGACGACGTAAATTTTTCCCGTCACTTCCCCGCACGTGAGAAGAAGCGCAGCACCGGTGATCGGGCTGGTTCCCACATTCCCGGTAATGGCGGAGGCGTACACGTCGGTAATCCCGGTTTTGCTCAGAATCGCGAAAGTTCCGGCGGTGCCCAGGTTGACCGGCGCATGCGCGGTAAACGCGATGGCACTGGTGGTAAAGCTCCAGACCACGGGACTGCCCAAGGCAGTGCCGCCAGCGCTCTTGGCCGCCGTGGTCATGGTGGCGGTATAGCTGGTGTTCGGCTTCAGAGCAGACGCGCTGGGCGTAAACGCCGCTGCCGTGTTTTCGGCATTCAGGGCGACGGTGCCGGGGACGTTGTTGCCGGTGGACTCCTTGAGCGAGAACGTTGTCAGCGTGCCTGGCAGGGATGAGGCGATCGTTGCCGGATCCATCGACCGGCTGAAGGTGGCGGTGACTACCGTGCCGGTCAAGTTGCCGCCGATATTGGTGCTGGTCGAAACATTTGTGGCGCGGTTACTCGGGCTCGTTTGGGTCACCGTTGGAGCGCTGGCGACAACGGCAGCATCTGCTGACAAGCTTGCGCCTGCGGAGGCACGCGCCCCATCTCCTCCACCGCCGCAACCTCCAACCAGTCCCGCCACGAGTAATGCCATCAACCCCATCATGGGATTGAATGAGTTTTCAGATCTGTTCATTTATTGCCTGCTTTCGTTGAAGGTGCAAGGGGCGGAAGATTGCCCGGTCCCCTGCGGGAGCCGCCTCTGGTTGAGACATCGCGAGTATGCAAATACCGGCCATTGGCACTTTGAGCTAGATCAAGCTTTCTCCGGGCTCCGGGTCACGGCGATGGGAGACGGCCGGTCTGGCTTTCAGGCGCAGAACCCTCTGACGATAGGATGGTTTTATTGTTTGCGGAGCAAACTAACCCGCATCTAAGGCAAAAGTTCACTTTGAAAATGAAAAGTTTCGGGGCATGCCTGTTTCATACCCTTCGAAAGGCCGCCGTTTCGAAAAATAAATCGTTCAGCCTTTTCCAGATCAACTCCAAAAAACAACTGCAGGCGTTGCTGGGAACGCCTGCAAGTAACTCCGGGTTCAGCCGCAAAGCCCTGCCAGCAGACCCTGGTGGCACGTCAGCGGGTGCGCGCGCCTTCCCTGGCCTGAGACTTGGCATCGCGAGCAGGGTCTTCACCGCTAGACCAAGGGGGTGCGGGGGTTTGGCATGCCGCACCGGGTGCGGCCTTGCTATTATTTTAATAGCTACTCGCGCCCGTAGCGTAGGGGCTAGAGGCTAAAAACATCCTAAAATCACTTCAAAAAATGTTCCCGGTAGTGTTCCAGCTCGTCAATCGATTCGTGCACGTCAGCCAGCGCCGTGTGCATCTGTCGCTTCTTGAAAGCGCTGTAAACCTCGGGCCGCCAGCGTTTGGCGAGTTCCTTGAAGGTGCTCACATCCACGTTGCGGTAATGCAAAAAGGCTTCCAGCTTGGGCATGTACTTGACCAGAAAGCGCCTGTCCTGGCTGATGGAGTTGCCGCACAGTGGCGACGTACCCTTGGGCACATACTGCGCCAGAAACGCCATTACCTGCGCCTGGGCGTCTTCCTCGGTCACGCTGCTAGCCCTGACCTTGTCGATCAGCCCGCTCCGGCCATGCGTGCCCTTGTTCCATTTGTCCATCAGCCCGAGCAGCTCGTCGGACTGGTGGATAGCCAGCACCGGGCCCTCGATGCGCGGCGTCAGTTGCGGGCCTGTAACGACCACGGCAATTTCGATCAGCCGCTCTTTTTCGGGGTC
This sequence comes from Polaromonas sp., assembly GCF_012927455.1. Lineage (GTDB taxonomy): Bacteria > Pseudomonadota > Gammaproteobacteria > Burkholderiales > Burkholderiaceae_C > Polaromonas. Next base: position 343,378 of record NZ_JABBPE010000005.1, read on the forward strand.
CAGCCCGGTCATTTCGCAGTCCAGCCAGACCAAGTTTTGTTCCGATTTTTTCAGAGTGGATTCAATTTCAGGCATCGTGCGATTCTCGCTGATCGCCTAAACTTGCCCTCATGACCGACTATTCACTTGCCTTTACCGCGCTGTTTTCAGCTTTTCTGGTGCTGGGTTTGCTCACGAAGTTTTACCTGGCTTCGCGGCAAATACGCCATGTGGCGCAGCATCGCGAGCAGGTCCCCACCGCGTTTGCCGCCTCCATCTCCCTGGAGGCGCACCAGAAGGCGGCCGACTACACCATCGCCAAGGCGCGCTTTGGCCTGCTGGAGCTGGCCTTTGGCGCCGCCGTGCTACTGGGCTGGACCTTGCTGGGCGGCATTGACGCGCTGAACCAGGCGCTGCTTCATTCGGGCCTGGCTGGCTTCGGCACGCTGGTGCCCCAGCTGGCTTTGCTGGCGGCTTTCGGCCTCATCAACGGTGCGCTGGACCTGCCGTTTGTGTTGTACAGCACCTTCAGGATCGAAGAGCGCTTTGGCTTCAACAAAATGACCTTCCGGCTTTGGCTAACCGACCTGGTGAAGTCCGCTCTGGTCGGCCTGGTGGTCGGCCTGCCCATCGTCGCCCTGATCCTCTGGTTGATGGGCAGTGCAGGCAAGTTGTGGTGGCTCTGGGCGTGGGCGGTATGGATGGGCTTTAACCTGCTGGTGCTGGTGCTCTTTCCCACAGTGATTGCGCCGCTGTTTAACAAATTCAAGCCATTGGAAGACGAAACGCTGAAAGCCCGGGTGACGGCGCTAATGCAACGCTGCGGTTTTGCCGCCAAGGGCCTGTTTGTGATGGACGGCAGCAAGCGCTCGGCGCACGCCAACGCCTACTTCACAGGGTTTGGCGCGGCCAAGCGCGTGGTGTTCTACGACACCCTGCTCAAGCAACTGAGCCCCGCCGAAGTGGACGCCGTGCTGGCGCACGAGCTCGGCCACTTCAAGCACAAACACATCCTCAAACGCATCGTCTCGATGTTTGCCATGAGCTTGGCCGGCTTTGCGCTACTGGGCTGGCTGTCATCGCAGATCTGGTTTTATACCGGGTTGGGCGTCAGGCCCAATATTGGTGGTGCCAACGATGCGCTGGCCCTGCTGCTGTTTTTAATGGTGGTGCCACTGTTCAGCTTTTTTATCTCGCCGGTGCTTGCGCAGTTCTCGCGTAAGCACGAGTTTGAAGCCGACGCCTACGCCGTGTCGCAAACCGACGGCAGGGATTTGCGGAGCGCCCTGCTCAAGCTTTACAAGGACAATGCCAGCACCCTCACGCCAGACCCGCTGTTCGTGAAGTTTTATTACTCGCACCCTCCCGCCTCCGAACGGCTGCAGCGCATGGGCGGCTCCAGCTTGCGCACTTCTGCTGAAAGCGGCGCGGCATGAAAAATCCGATTCATCAAAATCGTCGGGCGCTCAGCGCAACTGAAATCGTCTCGCAGTTGAGCCAGCTCAATGGCGAACAGCCTCTGGGCTGGCGCCTGATAGACGACGCGCTGGAAAAAACCTTCAGCTTCAAGAATTATTACGAGACCATTGCTTTCGTCAATGCGCTGGCCTTTATTGCCAACGCCCAAGACCATCACCCGGATCTGGCGGTAAGTTACAGCCGTTGTACGGTTCGCTTCAACACGCACGACGTGAAGGGCATTTCGGTCAGTGACTTTTTCTGCGCGTCCAAGGTTGACGCATTGCTGGCTTGAGCAAGCCGGCCCATCAGCCCAAGCAGGGGCGCGGCAGCGCCCCGCCGCTTCCTGGCACGCAAGCCGGCTTGGTAGTGGCCAGTTTTGGCCGCCATGTGCTGGTTGAAACGCCCTCGGGCCAACGCGTGATCTGCCACCCGCGTGGCAAGAAAAACCAGGCAGTCGTCGGCGACCAGGTACGCTGGCTGCCGACGCAGGATGAAGGTACGCTGGAAAAAATAGAAGAGCGCAGCAATCTGTTTTATCGCCAGGACGAGATGCGCACCAAGTCTTTTGCCGCCAACCTGGACCAGGTGCTGATCCTGATCGCGGCAGAACCCGAATTCTCGGAAAGCCAGCTGACGCGGGCCCTGATTGCCGCCGAAGCAGAGCACATTACCCCCGTCATTGCGCTGAACAAAAGCGACTTGGCCGAGCCCTTCGGGCGGGCTTGGACCAAGCTTGCGCCTTACCGGGCGATGGGCTACCAAATGCTGCCGCTCGCCATCAAGCCCAAAATTGACGCGGCCGCCGCAGCCGGTCCGGACGACACGCAGCCCGCCCAACTACTGGAACTGATGGCGCTGCTACGCGGCAAAAAGACGCTGGTGCTGGGCCCTTCCGGCGCCGGCAAAAGCAGCCTGACCAATCTGCTGGTGCCCGATGCGCGAGTGCTGACGGCGGAAATCTCCCAGGCCCTGAACTCGGGCAAACACACCACCACCAGCACCACGCTGTATTGGGTGGATGCGAACAGCGATGGCGCCAGGACCACCGCACTGATCGACTCACCGGGCTTTCAGGAGTTTGGCCTGCACCACATTGAGCCGATGCAGCTAGCCAACTACATGCCCGACTTCAAGGCCCACGCACAAGACTGCAAGTTCTACAACTGCACGCACTTGCATGAGCCTGGTTGCGGTGTGATTTTAGAGGTCAAATCGACCGCTAGACCAAGCACCATAAGCGCAAGCCGCTATCGTTTGTATAGCGAGCTGTTTGCCGAGTTGTCGCAAACGCGGTACTGAAGCTCAGGCCACGAAGAGTTGCCGCAGGGCTTGCAGCAACGCCTCGCATTGTGCAGGCGTGCCAATGCTGATGCGCAGGTACTGCTCGATGCGCGGCAGACGGAAATGCCGCACCAGAATGCCTCGTTCGCGCAGGCGCGCTGCCAGCGAAGCGGCTTCGTGCCCAGGGTGTTGCGCAAAGACAAAGTTGGTGGCCGAAGGCAGCACCTCAAAGCCCAGCTGCATGAGTTCGCGCGTCAGCGCGTTGCGGCTCTGCATCACAGCCTGGCGCGTCTGCTCGAAGTAATCCACATCCTCGTAGGCCGCGATGGCACCGGCCAGGGCCAGACGGTCAAGCGGGTAGGAATTGAAGCTATTTTTTACGCGCTCCAGCGCCTCGATCAGGTGACGCGAGCCGGCCGCAAAGCCCACACGCAGGCCCGCGAGCGAGCGCGACTTGGACAGCGTCTGCACAACCAGCAGATTCGGGTAGCGGTCAATCAGTCCGATGGCGGTCTCTCCGCCGAAGTCGATATAGGCCTCGTCCACCAGCACCACCTGCTGCGGCTGGCTTTGCAGCAGTCGCTCCACCTCGCGCAGCGGCAGCAGTCGTCCCGTGGGCGCATTCGGGTTGGCAATCACCACACCGCCCACAGCGTGCGGGCGGCGGTAATCATCCACCTGTATGGCCATGTCGCAGCCGAGGGATATTAGCTCCGCAGTGATGCCGTACAGGCCGCAATACACCTGGTAAAAGCTGTAGCTGATGTCGGGCATCAGCAGCGGTTTGCCTTGCTGGAAAAATGCAAAAAAGGCATGGGCCAGCACTTCATCAGAGCCATTGCCCACAAACACCTGATCGGCCGCAATGCCGTGATGGCGGGCAATGACCTCGCGCAGAGCGGTAGATTCGGGGTCCGGGTAAAGCTGCAGCCCCTGCTGCGCTGCGGCCGTGATGGCCTTCACCACACGCGGGGATGCCGGATAGGGGTTTTCGTTGGTGTTGAGCTTGATCAGCTTGTCAATTTTCGGCTGCTCGCCGGGCATGTAAGGTTTGAGGCCGGAAACTACCGGACTCCAGAAGGTTGGTTGAATAGTCATTTCATCCCAGCAGCCGCGCCAGCGTCAGCAAGGCCAGCAGCACCATCCACAGCACCACGGAACGCCACACCAGGCCCACGATGCTGCGCAGGTGCGCCACCTCGGGCTCGCGGCCAGTCGTCGCCTCTATCTCGATAGCGGCGCGTTCCTCGCCCTCCAGGCCCTCGGCCTCAAGGCTTGGCGATGGGGCGGGTGATGGCGCCGCCTTGAGTGCTTCTCCACCCAGTCGCACGTTCACCGCGCCTGAGGTCGCGGCAAGAATGAGGCCGTCGTTGCGGTTTTCGGAGGCGCTGGGCGCAGTGGCCGAAAAGCGCTGGGTGTAGTTTCGCCAGGCATCAATGGCATCTTCAAAACTTCCCACGACGGCAAACCCCAGGGACGTGATGCGGGCGGGCACAAAATCAATGACGCCCCAGGCGCGGCTTGCGGCCAGTTGCAGGGCCGGGCTGGCGCTCTCTCCCGCCGCTTCGGCGGTTTTACTTTTGTAGAGCCAGTAACGCGAAGCGAATTCGCTCATGCGGTACAACACCGCGCCCGCCGGTCCCAGGCCGAGTGCAGCAAACAGCGAAAACCAGCCCAGCACGCCAAACACATGGCGGTGCGCGGCGAGCACCGAATATTCGATCACGTGGCGTACGATTTCACTGCGCGGCAATTCACTCGCATCGACCTGGCGCCACTGCGCCAGCAGCTCACGCGCGGTAGTTTCGTCGCCGTCGTCCAGGGCGTCGCGAATGTCGGTGAAATAGTGGCTGAACTGGCGAAAACCCAGCGTGACATAGAGAATAGCCACGCTCCACACAAAGGCCAGCAGCGCATTGACACGCCACAGCAGCAAGTGAATCGCCAGTGTGACCAGCGCAGGGACCATCACGGTGACGCTCCAGGCCAGCCAGCCGTGCTGCGGCTTGCCGGCATCCAGGCTGCGGCTAGCCCAGCGAGCCCACCTGCGAAAGCTGGCATGTATCCAGTTGCCACGGGCCAGCGGCCGCACCTGTTCGATGATGAGGGCAAACAAAACGGCAAAAAAGCTCATGGCAAATCATAACGGCGTAAGTTGCCCCCACGCTTTTCACTTCGTGTAATGCGCTGCCCCCCGAGGGGGCTGGCCTGGCTTGGGGCGGCCCGGCGCTGGCGGCCCTCGCCCCCACGCCTTTCACTTCGTGTCGTGCACTGCCCCCCGAGGGGGCCGGCCTGGCTTGGGGCGGCCCGGCGCTGGCGGCCCTCGCCCCCACGCTTTTCACTTCGTGTAATGCGCTGCCCCCCGAGGGGCCTGGCCTGGCTTGGGGCGGCCCGGCGCAGCGCCCGTGGTCGCTAAGCGCTCAAAAATCGGTACAGGTTGCGCAGCATGCCCGCGGTGGCGCCCCAGATGTAGCGCTCCCTGGGTTCGCCGTCGTCCGCCTCATTCACGGGATCGGTGTAGGGCATGGAAAGCCATTGGCGGATCCCGTCATCGAACGCCATCTCGTGACGGCGATGATTTGCAGGATTCATCAAGTAACCCAGAGGCACTTCAAACACGTCTGCCACCTCCTCGGGATTGGGCTGCAGTTCGAAGCCAGGCTTAACCAGCGCTACCACCGGCGTAATGATGAAGGCGCTGCCCGTGACATAAGTCGGCAAGGTGCCCAGCACCTCCACATGATGACGCGGCAAGCCGACTTCTTCATGGGCTTCCCGTAAGGCCGTATCGACCGCGTCGTGGTCGGACTCGTCGGTACGGCCACCCGGAAACGCGACCTGCCCCGAATGGGCCCTGAGCTGGCTGCTGCGCTGGGTCAGCAGCAAAGTAACTTCGTCCCGCATCACCAAGGGCAGTAGCACTGCGGCCAGCGCTGGCTCACGGTCAGAAAATCTCTTTTCCACGCTGTGCTCGGGCGTCCAGATGGGCGGATGGCGAAAGCGCTCGCGCAGCGCCTGCGGTGTCAGGCGCTCCAACGCGACGCCCGCGAGGTGGTCATCAATGCCCAGCACCGGGATGCTACGGGGATCAAATTTTGGCAACGACTTGATGAACTTCATACGCCGTACAGCGTAACAGGCATAAAAAAAGCCACCCAATATAAAGGGTGGCTTTTTGGGGGCTAGAGTGCTTCTACGCTGCTTTTCAGGCAGCTTTGGCGCCCAGCTTTTCCTTGATACGCGCCGACTTGCCGCTGCGGCTGCGCAAGTAATACAGCTTGGCACGGCGTACATCACCGCGGCGTTTGACTTCAATCTTGGCGATCAACGGGCTGTAGACCTGGAAGGTCCGCTCAACGCCTTCTCCATTGGAGATTTTGCGAACGATGAAGCTGGAATTGAGGCCGCGGTTGCGCTTGGCAATCACTACACCTTCAAAAGCCTGCACGCGCTTGCGGGTACCTTCAACCACGTTCACGCTCACGATGACGGTGTCGCCAGGCGCGTAAACAGGAATGGTTTTGTTGAGGCGGGCAATTTCTTCCTGCTCAAGGGTTTCGATCAAATTCATGATTTTTCCATCTAACTTTTTTCGTTCATTCACGCGCTACGCTAAGGACCGCAAATCCATGGGTTCATACGGGGATGAACAAGATGGTTGCAATGGCCGCCAGAGGATCGAAAAGCCTTTGATTATAGCAACTCAGGCATCTTGCTCTGGGTTTTCGATCAAATCTGCCAGGAAAGCTTCATCCCCTGCGCTTAAATGACCGGCCGCCCGCGCCTGTTGCAGCAGTTCGGGACGTTGACGTTGCGTCAAGGCCAGCCGCTGCTCGCGGCGCCAGCGCTCGATACGGACGTGGTTGCCAGACAACAAGATGGGTGGAACCGGCTGGCCGCGCCAGGCTTCTGGTCGAGTGTAGTGAGGGCAATCGAGCAAACCATCGAGCGCCGGATTGAAGCTGTCCATCTGGTGGCTGCCTGCGTCGTTCAACACGCCGGGCTGCAGCCGCGCCACGGCATCAAGCAGCGCCATTGCGGCAATTTCTCCGCCCGACAGCACAAAATCCCCGAGACTAATTTGGTCGTCAACATAAGTGTTGATGAAGCGTTGGTCCAGGCCTTCGTAGCGGCCACAAATCAGCACCGCGCCGCCGCTGGCGGACCAGCGTTCCACGCCGGCGTGGTTCAGGGCCTGGCCTACCGGGGTAAAAAGGATGGTGGGCGCAGCCGCGGCGGCGCACGCCGCGCGATCAGCGCGCACGCTTTCAAGGCAGCGCGTGAGCGGCTCGGCCAGCATCACCATGCCGGGGCCGCCGCCGAAAGGCCGGTCGTCGACCCGTCGGTAATTGCCGTCAGCGAAATCGCGCGGATTCCAGAACTTGACCTCGACCAGACCGGTTTCGAAGGCGCGACGGGTTACGCCGCTAAGCAGAAACGGCGCGAAAATTTCCGGAAACAGGGTAATGACATCAAAGCGCATGGAAAGACTATTTTGCGCGCGCGGACCGCTCAGGGCAATCCGCCTTGCCGGGACATCAATAGTCGGGCTGCCAGTCAACGGTGATGCATTTTCCGGCGATATCCACCGCATCCACGTAAGCCGCGACAAATGGGATCATGCGTTCGGCCGCACTGCTGCTGCCATCCTCCCGGGACTCCGCGTATTCAACGCATAGCACTGAATGGGGGCCGGTGGCCATCAGGTCACGCACGCAACCCAGCGCCACGCCTTCGCGATTGACGACGTTCAGGCCGATCAGATCGACCCAGTAATACTCGTCTTTGGAGGCGACCGGAAAACTGCTGCGTGGCAGAAAAATCCGCACGCCGCGCAAGGCCTCCGCGGCATTGCGGTCATCCAGACCGCTGAATTTGGCGACCACCGAATCGGAATGGATTTTGGCCTGTTCCACACTCAGCGAAACCGTGCCGGAAAATACACTGAAACCCGGTCGGAATTTGGCGTCAGGCGCCTGCATCAACCAGGATTTGGCGAAAAGAAGCGATTCCGGATCGGCGCTGTGAGGCAGGATTTTCACCCAGCCCTTGACTCCCCAGGCATCCAGAATGCGCCCGACTTCAATGGCGTCGTCTGGCAGGCTTGACGGTGACAGGCCCAAGGGCGACTGAAGGCCGGGAAGGCTGCTAGCACTCACGCTTCTCACTCCCCGTCATACGCTGCCCCCGAGGGCTAATTTCCCTTGGGGCGACCGGCGGGAAATTGTCATTTCAATCAGGCGACGACTGGCGCAGCCTTGGCACCCTGCTTGATCAGGCGATCAACGGTAGGAGACGCCTGGGCGCCCACACCGATCCAGTGGGTCAGACGGTCTTGCTCAATGCGCAGGCCTTCTTCGCCGCCTTTGGCAATCGGGTTGTAAAAACCGATGCGCTCGATGAAGCGACCATCGCGGCGAACGCGCTTGTCAGCCACAACAATGTTGAAAAATGGACGGTGCTTGGAACCGCCGCGTGAAAGTCGAATGACGACCATAATTTATCCTTCGGGTGGTGGGGTAAAAACACCCCAATGTTCTGCAGCGCTTGAGACACACGACATGGCCACCCGGCCAGCGAAATGCTGCAAAGCCTGCCATTATAGCCCGCTGTCGGCCTCCGTTGCGTTTTGGCGCAAAATCGATGCCACCAACTCCGGATTGTTGACTGACATGCTTTTGCCCCGCCCGATATCCCTGATACGCCCCAGCCGCGACGAAGATCTTCCCGCCATCACAGCCATTTACGCCCACCATGTGCTGCACGGCACCGGTTCATTTGAAACCGAGCCGCCCAGCGCCGCCGACATGAGCACGCGCCGGGCCGATGTGCTGGCCAAGGGCCTGCCTTATCTGGTGGCCGAGCAGGACGGGAAAATTGCCGGCTTTGCCTACTGCAACTGGTTCAAGCCGCGCCCGGCTTATCGCTATTCGGTCGAAGACTCGGTTTACCTGGCGCCGGATCTGCAACGCCAGGGGCTGGGCCGCGCCCTGCTGACGGAACTACTGACACGCTGCGAGGCTGCGGGCATACGCAAGGTAATGGCCATCGTGGGCGATTCGGCCAACGCCAGCTCCGTCGGAGTTCACTTGGCGCTGGGATTCACGCAGGTCGGCATTATCGAATCGTGCGGCTGGAAATTTGGCGCCTGGCGCGACATTGTCATCATGCAAAAAACGCTGGGTGTGGGCGCTACGCAGCCGCCGCTGGATGTGGCCAGCCCATAATCCCCCGCATGCACGCGCCCACTACCAAAAACAAAACCACCGCCGCCTGGCTGGCCTTCATCTTCGGCCAGTTGGGCTTGCACCGCCTTTACCTGTTTGGTTTCCGTGACCTGTGGGCATGGCTGCATCCTGTGGTCGCGGCATTGGGCTGGTGGGGTGTCGAACGCGTGCAACTTTACGGGCAGGACGACCAGCTGGCCTGGCTGCTGATCCCGCTACTCGGCTTCACGCTGGCCGGTACAGCGCTGACCGCCATTTACTACGGGCTGATGTCGTCTGAAAAATGGAACGCGCGGCACAACCCTGGCAGCCCCGAAGCCATCGCCGGCAACACCAGCTGGCTCACCATAGGCGCGGTGGTGTTTGCCTTGCTGTTTGGCACCATTTCATTGATGTCCAGCATTGTTTTCAGTTTCCAGCGCTACTTCGAATACCAGGTTGAAGAGGCCCGGAAAATCAGCCAGTAAATATATGGCCCCCACGCTTGCCACTTCGTGTGCTGAGCTGTCCCCCCGAGGGGGCGGGCCTTGCTTGGAGCGGCCCGGCGCTGTCGGCCGTCGCCCCCCACGCTTTTAATTGCATGCAATGCGCTGCCCAAGAGGGACTGCAATGCTTGCCTGGCTGCGACCTAGAAAATCTGCAAACTGATCCAGTAGGCAATTGCCGCCACGAAGGCGGTGGCGGGAATGGTGAGAATCCAGGCCCAGACGATATTGCCGGCCACGCCCCAGCGCACGGCCGAAGCCCGTTGTGCCGAGCCCACGCCCACGATGGCGCCTGTGATGGTGTGGGTGGTCGACACCGGAATGCCCAGCCCGGTGGCCAGAAACAGTGTCAGCGCACCGCCGGTTTCTGCGCAGAAACCGCCCACGGGCTTGAGCTTGGTGATCTTCTGGCCCATTGTTTTCACGATGCGCCAGCCGCCAAACATGGTGCCGGCGGCAATGGCCGTGTAGCACGTCACGATGGTCCAGGTCGGCGGCATGGCGTCGCTGGCCGATGTGTAGCCGGTGGCAATCAGCAGCATCCAGATAATGCCTATGGTTTTTTGCGCGTCATTGCCGCCATGCCCCAGGCTGTAGGCGCCGGCGGAGACGATCTGGAGGCGGCGAAACCAGCGGTCAACTTTTGAAGGGGTGGAGCGCCGGCACACCCAGGCCACCAGCAGCATCATCATGGAACCCAGAAAAAAGCCCAGCAGCGGCGAGATGAAAATAAACGCCACCGTCTTCCAGATACCTGCCGCCACCAGCGAGCCCGCGCCCGCCTTGGCCATCACTGCGCCCACAATGCCGCCGATCAGGGCATGCGACGAACTGCTGGGTATGCCGTAAAACCAGGTAAGAAAGTTCCAGGTGATGGCGCCCATCAGCGCGCCAAACACCACATGGGTATCGACCACGCCGGGCTGGACGATGCCCTTTCCCACGGTGGCTGCTACGCTGAGATGAAAAACAAACAGGGCCAGCAGGTTGAACGCCGCTGCAAACAGAACCGCCTGACCGGGCTTGAGCACGCCCGTGGACACGACCGTGGCAATCGAATTGGCCGCATCGTGAAAGCCATTCATAAAGTCGAAGGCAATGGCCATGAAGACCAGCAGCACCACCACCCACAGCGCCGTCTGCGCGGTGCTCATGCTTCCGGGCTCCACGCCGCAGCAGCCAGGGAAGTCCGGCGTCCGCTGGCGCGAACAATCCGCTGCGCTGCTGCAGGCATGAAAACCCTCATGAGTTCTCGAGGACGATGCCCTCGATCAGGTTGGCCACGTCCTCGCACTTGTCGGTGATGGTTTCCAGCAATTCGTAAACCGCCTTCAGCTTGATGACCTCTCGCACATCGGGCTCTTCGCGAAACAGCCGGCTCATGGCCGAGCGCATCACATGATCGGCGTCGGATTCGAGCTTGTCGATCTCTTCGCAGGTCTTGAGAGCGGCCTCGGCGGTCGCGGCATCGCGAACTTTTCCAATCAGCCCCACGACATCCTTGAGACGCTCGCAGCATTTGACGCTGAGGTCGGTCAGGCGAAGGATGTCCTCGTTCATGTGGCGCACGTCATACAGCGCCATGGTCTCGGCGGAGTCCTGGATCAAATCGGCCACATCGTCCATGGTGTTGATCAGCGAATGAATCTGCTCACGGTCAATCGGCGTGATGAAGGTCTTGTGCAGCATGCGGTTGACCTCTTGGGTGATGCGGTCGGCAGCGCGTTCTGCACTGTCCACCTCCCGGTTGTAGGCTTCGCGCTTTTGCACATCACTGTAGTTGGCCACCAGGTTCGAGAAAGCACGGGCGGCCTTCACGATGAGTTCGGCATGCTGGTTAAACAACTCGAAAAAATTGCCTTCTCGCGGTAGCAGCTTGCCAAACAGCATGTCAACTCCTCAGGGGGATTAAGTCAAAAATATGACATTCTTGTAACTGCCGGAAGTTTAACCGCGAGGGCTCTATGCTCCACCCCGCCCCAGCCCCGGCCGTCAAGCCTTTTCTGCGCGGTCACTCCAAACAACCGTAGCCCACCGAAATAGCTACCCGCAGCCAGCGAGCGTGGGCCTGTTCAGGGTTATTCAAGCCGCTTGCCTTGGCTGGGAGCAGCGGCGCGGCCCCAGACAACGCCACAGGAACCGCCAGGACACCGCATTTACAGACATTTAATAGCTGCAACCCATACACAGTGGGCGTATCGAGCTATTAAATTCATAGCAACTAACAAGACCGCCCAGCGCGAAACGGCAAAACTCTGGGCCAGCAGCGCGTCACCTTGGCGCGTGGCCCACCGCCCAGGGCACCCACAATTTTCATCCAACACCGCATAAACTTGGCCGCTTGTGCTTAAACCCCACGCCCTTACCAGGCGCTTTTACATGACCAGCCCCACCGTTTCGGCTTCAGTTGAGGCCAGCCGCAAGCCTTCCCATCTGCGCATCCACAGCTACCACGGCCTGGCGCCCGGCCCGCGCCTGCTGGTACTGGGCGCGGTGCATGGCAACGAAGTGTGCGGCACTCGCGCCATCACGCAAATCCTGACAGAGCTCGACAGTGGCGCGCTGGCCGTGGCGCGCGGCACCCTGACCTTTGTTCCCGTCACCAATCCGCTGGCCTGGCAGCTAGGGCAACGCACCGGCGAGCGCAACCTCAACCGCAACATGGCGCCCAGCGCGATTCCGCAAGACTTTGAAGACCGCCTGGCCAACCGGCTCTGCCCGCTGCTGGAGTCGCATGACGCGCTGCTGGACCTGCACTCCTTTCACACCGGCGGCGCACCTTTTGTCATGATTGGCCCGCAAAACAACCGCGGCGAACTGGAGCCCTTCGCGCGGGCAACCGAAGAAATGCAGCTGGCCCTGCACAGCGGGCCGCACCGCATCGTCGAAGGCTGGCTGGAAACCTATGCGCGCGGCGTGCAACGGCGCGCCGCAGCGCCTCTCACCGAGGGCGGCAGCCGCTCCCAAACGCTGGTGACCAACCCCAACTATGGCGTCGGAACCACCGAATACATGCGCGCACGCGGCGGCTATGCGGTGACGCTTGAATGCGGCCAACACGACGACCCGCAGGCGCTGCAGGTGGCGCGCCACGCCATTTTGCAAACGCTGGCCCTGCTCGGTATCTGCGCACTACCCTTGGCACCGGCGCAGCCGGACAGGGAAATCCTGCGTCTGGTCGACGTGACCGACCGGGCGCACGCCGATGACAGCTTCAGCCGGGCGTGGCGCAGTTTTGACGCGGTCAGCGCTGGCGAAGTGATCGGCCTGCGGCACAGCGGCGAGACGGTGAAAGCGCCGCAAGACGGCTTTGTGGTGTTTCCCAACCCGCGCGCCGAAGTCGGCCAGGAGTGGTTTTATTTCGCGCAGCGCCGGGCTTGAAGCCGGACTCCAATTTCAGGCTTTGATGGTGCCAGGGAGTTTGAGTAGCAAGGTCTGATGAGAGTCATGCGGCATCCGGCAATGCTTAAGCTTCGCCGAGCTCGTCCAACAGCGCCTGGACGGAACCAGCCAATGGCGGCAGCGCGTTTTGAATCACGTTCCAAACCGAGCTGACATTCACTGTGGCATAGCCGTGAATGAGCTGGTTACGAAACGCCACGATCTGCGGCAAGTCTGGAACGCGGGCAGCCAGCGCTGCGTCGAGCCTGGCTAGCTGGTTAAGCGCCACGCCAATGATCTCGAACTTGCGCTCTACGGCCGCTTGCGCCATCTCATTGGCGGCGTACGCGGCAGCGTCCATGCCAGCCGTAAAAGATTGAATGGCAAAAGCAGCCTCACGCACCTCCCACAGGAACGCACGCGGATCACGCTGCATACACAGCTTCGCGGCTACGGTTGATGCTGGCAAGCACGTAGGGGTTGCGCACCGCGCCGGGCTCTACTAAATCGACGCCGCGGCCCAGCAGCTTCTCCAAATCGGCCTTGGCACCGAAAAAGGCGTTCAACCCAAGCTCGGCGTCGGGCGCAAATTCCACCAAAAAATCCGCATCGCTGCTGGCCGGGTTGAAGTCGTCGGCCCGAGCAGCCGAGCCAAACACCCCCAACCGGCTGATGCGGTAACGCTGGCAGATGGCGGATATGCCTGAGCGGTGTTGGGCAATGGCAGGGTGCATGGGCAGATTTTAGGGGGATTGCGGACAGCTGCTCTGATGCATTGGTCAAATGGAACTCCAGCCCCCGTCGAACATGCGCAAGCAGCTACTCTTTTAATAGCAAATCCGCCGCATACAACTGCTTCACCAGATCCGTCACGATCTCAACAGTGCCGAGCGCGGTGAAATGCAGCGAGATCGCGGCGGTAAGTGCCCGTCTTGAGGTTGGGCCCCACAAAAAACGGGCGCTGCACCCGCGAGACACGCGGCGCATTCACCACTACAAACTGTCGCCCAACGCCCTCCCCCGTGTGCAGTTGAGCCGTATCTGGCGCGCCCTCCCACAGCAAACCGGTGGGCTTTTCGGCCACGCCCAAAACAATCGTGCCGCGAAGGTGTTGGCCCTGGCGAAATACGATTCCCAAAAGCTGCCGGGCATGCCACCGCGTGCCGACTTGGATTCGGTAGCTATGCCCTCAACGCTGGACGGCAGGGTTGAGAAAGGGTCAAGCTGGCACATGACCTAACTTGGTTGGTTAACAGTCATTTCCCTGGACCATCATCGAGCCACCGATCCGCAGCAAGACAGTCAGAAGCGATATGACGCAAACTGGCTTCAAACTCCTTGTGATCAAACGCTTGAATTACATCTAACCGAATTTTGAGTTCTCTAGACACATACCTGGCGTGATCTAGCTCTTCAGATTGCAAGCCTGCAATATCGTCCACCATAAGGATCGCCCCATCTCGGTCCAACAATCTAGCGGCAATGGCCTGCGGGTCGTCCTGGATACAGATGAAGTAATCGATGCCCAGCGCTACAAAGACTGCCGGATCAATGCGCTCTATCGCGCCATCGAGGGTTCTAAGGACAAAGTGACCATCCAAAACAAAGTGCCCCGACGATTCCGGCCCCCTCTTTCGGACGCCCTGTATTAGCAATTCCTGATTCCCTCTGACATCACGCACTGCTGTACGCGAATCCACTGAAGGCGCTTGTCGCTCTGCACGAATAATGGCACTTGCGCCAAAAACAGTCAGTCCAATCCGTTGTGCTGCTTCAAAACACATTGATGACTTGCCGACTCCGTGTACACCACCTAGGAAAATCATTTCTCGCTCCCAAAACACTCGACAACTGCATCGATCTCTTCCGCATGCAAGTATCGAAAAGACTGCGGTGCTACAAAAGAATCTCCAAACACGTCTTTTGGACTAAGTATGTGTTTAGGACAGAAGCGTTGCCCAAGCAACAGCGCCACGCCCTGTTCCAATCCGCTCATGTAATCACGAAGAGTCGCTCTAGTAACTGAGCCGCCGTAAGCCTTGGACAACTCCCACAATTTGGCATTTCCTGCTTGCACAACCTCGTCAATCTGAACAACCGCAACTATCGACTTCACAGGAGACGTTGCATAGATCACAGCGACATCCGTTTCGATGCGTGGCCACCGACGCCTAAATTCGACACGTTTCCTCCCGTTCGCAATCTCAGTTGCAAACGAGGGGTGAACTGATATGAGTACAGGGTTAACCGCCGATTGCAAGAGCTTGTTCAAACGCGGGATGGGAGATAGAGGTAATGCTTTGAGGGAAACCATTGAGAATTTTGGAATGAATAAGCTCTGCTAAAAGCATGGGCCGCGGTAGATGCCTCACGAATCTGAAGAGCAGGACGCGCGTCGGCTTTTCTGCCATTTTCTGAATATCAACAAGTGTGTAGACTGACCGTGCCCCTCAAAAACGTACTCCATAGCTGATGGTCAAATTCATCAACTGGAGAGATCGAGATGAGCAAGAGAAACGACGGACATGCGCGGGGCAAATACACCTTGGAGTTCAAG
>NZ_JABBPE010000019.1 GCF_012927455.1 Polaromonas sp.
CGGCCATGACGCTGGCTGCGGTTGACCGGCTGGTGCATCACGCAACCATTCTGGAGATGAACGTGGAGAGCTACCGCCGCCGCGCCGCACAGGCGGGGCATGCTCCGCCTGCCAGAAAGGCCCGTTCAACAACGTAACCAGTTCCATTCATTCCCCGCTTCCACCGGCCAGGATAGTTG
Organism: Polaromonas sp.; assembly: GCF_012927455.1. Classification (GTDB taxonomy): domain Bacteria; phylum Pseudomonadota; class Gammaproteobacteria; order Burkholderiales; family Burkholderiaceae_C; genus Polaromonas. Next base: position 180 of record NZ_JABBPE010000019.1, read on the forward strand.
TCGCCGAGCGGTCAAGATAGTTGACGTCGACCAGGTGGCGACGATATTGGCCTTGGTCGGCTCATCCAGCCGTGATGAAAGCGTGTACAACTCAATCGCAACCACAGCGACGACGCTGCCCGGCCGGGCCTCTGCGAGGCGTGAGGTAATAGACAAACCGGTGACAGCTCCCGCGCAACCCAGCCTGAATACCCGTACACGCTCTAAGTCGGAAAGAAAACCCACCTGCCGCGCGGCGCGGGCTTCGACGCTGGGCGGGGCAATTCCGGTAGACGAGACGGCGACGAAGGTATCCACGTCCGTGCTGCGAAGGCCTGCCGCATCAAGCACCTTTGAAGAGGAGGAAGCCCTTTTTTACTTGTCTCAAACCCAAGGGCATTAGATACACGCAGTACTTCGAAGGTGCAATGCGTTGCCCTAACTTTCTGTCAAAAGCTACGAAAGAGCTGCGCTATGGAACTGTGAATCAGCGTAGGGGGGTGCTACACGAGGGATAAGCCAAGTGGATCATTGGACGGAGGCTTCCACAGACCGGCGAAAGGCCTGCAGCAGAACCGCATTTTCTTCTTCCTTTCGATATGCAACTGCAAGACCCAAACTGGCTTTGGGCATGCCTTTGAGCTCGCGAAACGTGACCGCCCGAGGCGCAAGGTGTTGCCACAAGTTTGGCACCAATGCGACGCCCAAGCCACTTTCAACAAGCGCAACAATGGTCTGCGCCTGGGAAGCCTCCTGGACAATATTGGGCACAAATCCGGCGTGTGAACAGGCGTGCATCATGGACATGTAGGTGGCCGATCCTTCCAGTGGTGATGGCATGATGAAGGGTTCACCGGCGAGGTCAGCCAGGCGCAAATTCACCTTCCGGGCTTTGGGGTGGTTTTCAGGCAGCGCAGCGACGTAATGGTTGTTTTGAACGATGACTGTCGCCACCGATGGGTAGTTCGGTGCGGGAGACCGCACCAGGCCAATATCAATCAGACCGTCCACAAGGCCGGCCATGATGACATTGGTGCCAGCCTCGGACAAACGCAGATCAACCATTGGATGATCTGCGCGAAAGTGTGCGATCGCCCTCGGAAGCAGGCTGATGGTCGAGGACGCCACGAAGCTGATGCGCAGATTGCCGACCTGCCCGCCGGCCACCATTCGCGCAGTCTGGCGGAATTGCTCGGCATGAAAAAGGGTGCGGCGCGCATGCTCGATCAGGCTCTGCCCGACGGCAGTCAACGTCACGCCGCCTGTCGTGCGTTGGAGCAGGCGTTCACCGATCTCGTCCTCCAGCAGCCGTATGGATACCGACAGGGGTGGCTGGGACATGTTCAGTCTGGCCGCCGCCTTGGTGAAACTCAGTGTTTCAGACAAAACGACAAATTGATGCAGCTGTTTGAGGTTCATAGCTTATACGCATGTCGTCTAAGTCGACATAAAAACAATATTGGACATGAATGTACCCGTTTCATACGATTGAGGCTGAAACAACATAGCAACATTCTCACACCTGACTTCAATTGACCCATTCAATGGCTACCCCCCCTGGACCCCTCGCCGGCATCCGCATACTGGACATGACCAGCGTCATGCTCGGTCCGTATGCGACTCAGATGCTGGGAGACTATGGCGCCGACGTCATCAAGGTTGAAGCACCGGGCGGTGACAGCACTCGCGTCACGGGCCCGGCACTTGAACCGGGCATGGCAGCGACCTTCATCGGCGCCAATCGCAGCAAGCGAAGCATAGTGCTCAACCTCAAGAATCCGGCGGGGCGCGATACCCTGCTGGCGCTGGTCGAGCAGGCAGACGTGCTGATTTCCAGCGTGCGCCCGCAAAAGCTCGCCTTGCTGGGCCTGGAGCCCGCCGCGCTGATGAGCCGCAATGACAGGCTGATCGTCATCTCGGTTACCGGCTTCGGTGAAGGCGGCCCTTATGCCGGCCGCCCCGCGTACGACGACATCATCCAGGGCCTGTGCGGCCTGGCGTCCCTTGCCGAGGAGGGCGCCGAGGAGGGCGCCGAGCCGCGCTACATGCCCACCGTGATCGCGGACAAGACCTGCGCGCTCTTTGCAACGCAGGCCTTGCTGGCCGCGGTCGTGGCCCGTTACCAGACCGGGCGCGGCAGCCATGTGGAAGTGCCGATGCTGGAATCGATGGTGAATTTCACGCTGGTCGAGCACTTCTACGGCGCGCATTTCCGCCCCCCGGTTGGCGAGCCTGGCTACGCCCGCCTGCTCACTCCCTGGCGCCGGCCTTACCGCACACTCGATGGCCATGTGTGCGTGGTGCCCTACAGCAACGAGCACTGGCAGCGCTTTTTTGAAGAGGCCGGCCGCCCCGAACTCTTGCAGGATGAGCGCTTCAACGGCATGGCAGCGAGGACGCACAACATTGATGCGCTGTATGCCGAGCTCGCGGCCTGCATCGCGACACGCACAAGCGCGGACTGGCTCAGCACCTGCGACCGCCTGGACATTCCGGCGGCGCCGTTGCGCAGGCTGGCCGATCTCGAGTCCGACCCGCATCTCGTGGCCACCGGTTTTTTCCAGGAAATGCACGATCCGCGGCTCGGCACCCTGGTCATGCCGCGCGCGCCGCTCAAGTTCAACGGCGCCTACGCGCCCGCTGGCCGGCCACCGCCGCGTCTGGGTGAACACACCCGCGAAGTGCTGGCCGAGGCAGGCCTGCCCGAGGACCGCATCGAGGCGCTCATTCGCAGCGGCGCGGCCACGCAATTTGACTACTCCCTTTCCGACCCACGAAAGACTCCATGAACTTCGAACTCTCAGAAGACCAGATCGCCATCCGCGAAGCTATCAGCCGCATTTGTGCGGACTTTGACGCGGACTACTGGCTGCAGCGCGACCGCAACGGCGGCTTCCCGCTGGACTTTCACAAAGCCATTGCAGATGCCGGCTGGCTGGGCATCTGCATGCCACAGGAATATGGCGGCTCGGGCCTGGGCATCCAGGAAGCAGCCATCATGGTGCAGGCCATCAGCGAGTCGGGGGCCGGCATGAGCGGCGTCTCGGCGATCCACATGAACATCTTCGGGCTGAACCCGGTGGTCAAGTTCGGCACCGAAGAGCAAAAGCAGCGCATGCTTCCGCCGCTGATCGCTGGCCGGGAAAAGGCCTGCTTCGCCGTCACCGAGCCCAACACCGGTCTCAACACCACCCAGCTCAAAACCTTTGCCAAACGCGAAGGCGACATCTATTACGTGACAGGCCACAAGGTGTGGATCAGCACGGCGCAGGTCACGGAAAAGATGCTGCTGCTGGCGCGCACCACACCACTGGACAAGGTGTCCAAGCCGACCGATGGCCTCACCCTGTTCTATACCGACCTGGACCGCCGCTATGTTGACGTGCGCGAAATCGAGAAGATGGGCCGCAAGGCGGTGGATTCCAATGAACTTTTCATCGATAACCTGCCGGTACGCGCCGAGGACATGATCGGCAAGGAAGGCGACGGCTTCAAAACCATTCTTCACGGCATGAACCCCGAGCGCTCGCTGGCAGCGGCTGCTGCCGTCGGCCTCGGTCGCGTGGCGCTCAAACGCGCCGCCAAATACGCCAACGAGCGCATCGTCTTCAACCGCCCGATCGGCAAGAACCAGGGCGTGCAACACCCTTTAGCCAAATGCTGGATGGAGCTCGAAGCCGCCAACCTCATGGTCATGAATTCGGCATGGCGCTATGACCAGGGGCTCGAATGCGGGGCCGAGGCCAACGCCGCCAAGTACCTCGCGGGTGAAGCCGGCTTCCATGCCTGCGAGCATGCCGTGCTCACGCATGGCGGATTCGGCTACGCCAAGGAGTACCACGTGGAGCGTTACTTCCGCGAATCCATGCTCATGCGTATCGCCCCCATCAGTATCCAGTTGATCATGTGCTACATCGCGGAGAAGGTCCTAGGCCTTCCCCGCTCCTATTGAGGCCCGCCACCATGCAACACGGACGCATCACGCGCGGCTTCTATTTCGAGGACCTGTCTTTGGGCACCACCTGGCTGAGCCAGGGCCGTACCCTGACTGAGGGCGACCTTGGTAGCTACGTCAATCTCACCTGGTTCACGGAAGACCTGTTCACGGACCAGCACAAGCGCACAGAAAACGCCATCGGTGGCAGGCCTGTACCCGCTCTGATGGTCATGGCCTTTTCCGAAGGCCTGGTGCTTCACTCGATGGACCGCACCGGCCTGGCTTTCCTGAACGTGGACATGGACGTCAAGCGACCCATCTATGTGGGCGACACCATCTACGTCCATTGCGAAGTGATTGAATCGCGCGCCACCTCAAAGCCTGGGCGCGGCCTGGTTCGTACCCGAAACACCGTGACGAACCAGCACGGGGAGACCGTACTGGTCTACCAACCACTGCGCCTGTACAAATCACGCGAAGGCAATACCAATGCAACTAGTACGTCTTGAACGCCGCGGCGATGTGGCGGTACTGACCATCGCCAACCCGCCAGTCAATGCAATCGGCACCGCTGTGGTGGCGGGCCTTGCATCTGCCATTGACCGCTTTGAAGCCGACCGCAGCTACAAGGCCCTGCTGGTCCATTGCGACGGCAGCACCTTCGTCGCAGGTGGCGACATTGGCAGCTTTGATGACCCCGGCTTCTCGGCCGCCCCGTTCAATGCGACCCTGGACCGCATCGAGACCCTCGACAGGCCAGTGGTCGCATCGCTGCATGGGTCGGTCCTGGGTGGCGGGCTGGAGCTGGCCCTGGCCTGTCACTGGCGCGTTGCGCTGCCTTCAACCAAGCTGGGCATGCCGGAAGTCAAGCTGGGCCTGCTGCCAGGCTCGCTCGGGACGCAGCGATTGCCGCGGGTCGCGGGTATCAAGCTGGCGCTGGACATGATTTCCACAGGACGAAACATCAGCGCGCAAGCCGCGAAAGACGCCGGCATCATTGACGAGGTGAGCGACGGTGTGCCCCTGGAGACAGGCCTGGCCTTCGCGCAGGCGCTGATCAGCCGGGGCGGCGCCGCGCGCCGCATCAGCACGCTGATCATTCCGCCGGGCGGGATCGAGGCGGACTTCTTCGCCACCGCAGCCAACGATGCCCGGACAAAAAAGTCGTTCTACCCGGCAGCGGCTGCGATCGTACAGGCCGTGCAGGCGTCAACGCTACCGTTCAAGGATGGCGCAGCCGTCGAGGCGAGACTCTTTGAGGAACTACGCCAGTCCCGCGAGTCAATGGCCCTGCGCCACCTGTTCTTTGCGGAGTGCGAGGCGGCGAAGGTACCCGGCCTGGCCAAGGATGTGAAGACACGTCCGATCACCAAGGTCGGCATCGTCGGCGCCGGCACGATGGGCGGCGGCATTGCCATGAATTTCGCCAACGCAGGCATCCAGACAGTGCTGGTCGAGACCTCGCAAGCTGCGCTGGAACGGGGCCTGGGCATGATGAAGGGCAACTACGAAGCCAGCGCGGCCAAGGGGCGGCTCACCACACAGCAAGTCAGTCAGCGGATGGCCTTGCTCACAGGGTCGCTTGACTACGCGGCCCTGTCGGATTGCGACCTGGTCATCGAGGCGGTGTTCGAGAACATGGAGCTCAAGAAGCAGATTTGCGCCAGGTTGGGCCAGGTCTGCAAGTCGGGCGCCATCATCGCGACCAACACCTCGACGCTTGACGTGGATGTCCTGGCACAGGCCACAGCGCGCGCGCAGGACGTCGTGGGCATGCATTTCTTCAGCCCGGCCAATGTCATGCGGCTGCTGGAGGTGGTGCGCGGCGCGCAGACGGCGCCTGATGTACTCGCCACGGTGATGCAGCTGGCCCGCAAGATCGGCAAGGTCGCCGTGGTCTCGGGTGTTTGCTACGGCTTCATCGGCAACCGCATGGCCGAGGTGTACATGCGCGAAGCAGAGTTCCTGTTGATGGAAGGCGCCACGCCGTCGCAGATTGACGGCGCGGTGGAATCGCTTGGCATGGCCATGGGCCCTTGCCGCATGCTGGACATGGCCGGCATCGACGTGGGTGCGAAGACGGTAATCGAGTACGGCAAGGCCGGCGGCCTGCCACCCGACCCGACCTACCGCGCCGTGGTGCGGCGCATGTTCGAGCTGGGACGCTTCGGCCAGAAAACCGGCGCCGGTTACTACCGCTACGAAGGCCGCAAGCCGGAGGAAGACCCGGAGACCGCGCGCATTGCCAAAGAACTGGCCGGCACGCACGGCATCGCGCAGCGCAGCGAAATCTCACGGCAGGAAATCATCGAGCGGCTGCTCTACCCGCTGATCAATGAAGGTTTCAAGATTTTTGAGGAAGGCATTGCCTGGCGGCCGGGCGATATCGATGTCGTCTGGACGGCCGGCTATGGCTTTCCCGATCACAAGGGCGGCCCCATGTTCTACGCTGATTCGCTCGGGCTGGGCGTGATCGCCGATCGCATGGCGCACTACGCTGCAACCCGCGGCAACGCGTACGGCTACTGGACGCTGTCGCCCTTGCTCCAGAAGCAGGCAGGCGAGCGCAAACAACTTATCGATTCAAAGGCAGGAACATCATGAGGGATGCAGTCATCGTTTCCACGGCGCGTACCGGCATCGGGCGCGCCTTCAAGGGCGCGTTCAACGCAACCCGGTCGCCAACCCTGATGGGTCACGCCATCGCCCACGCGGTGAGCCGCGCCGGGGTGGACGGCGCCGAAGTGGAGGACGTGGTCATCGGCTGCGTGCTCTCAGCGGGCACCGCTGGCATGAACCTGGCGCGAAACGCATTGCTCGCGGCCGGGTTGCCGGCCACGGTTGCCGGCCAGACCATGGACCGCCAGTGCGCCTCCGGACTCATGGCCATTGCCACGGCGGCCAAGCAGGTGATCGTTGACGGAATGGATGTGGTGGTGGCCGGCGGCCACGACAATATCTCTGCGGTACAGAATGCGTACATGGCCTGGGTCGCGAAGGAACGGGACCCGAACGTCATCGCGCACGCGCCCAACGCGTACATGTCCATGCTGCAGACGGCCGAGTTCGTCGCGAAGAAGTACGGAATTTCGCGTGACGCGCAGGACCGCTACACGCTGGAGTCGCAACGGCGAACGGCGGCGGCGCAGGCTGCCGGCCGCTTTGACGCCGAGATCGTTCCCTTCACCACGACCATGACTGTTGCCGACAAAGCCACCGGGGAGCTGGTGCAGAGGGAAGTGACGCTGGACCGGGACGAAGGCAACCGGCCCGGCACGACACTCGAAGGACTCAATGCCCTCAAACCGGTGCTGGAAGGCGGCGTGGTCACTGCGGGCAACGCCAGCCAGTTGTCGGACGGCGCATCCGCCTGCGTGATCATGGACGCCGTACTGGCGGCCCGGCGCGGCATGGCGCCCCTTGGCATCTACCGCGGCATGGCGGTCGCCGGCTGCCTGCCCGAGGAAATGGGCATCGGGCCCATCTACGCGATTCCAAAGTTGCTCAAGCAGCACGGCCTCAAGGTGGAAGACATCGGCCTGTGGGAACTCAACGAGGCTTTCGCATGCCAGGTGCTTTATTGCCGGGACCATCTAGGCATCGATCCTGAACGCTACAACGTCAACGGTGGCGGCCTTTCAATCGGCCATCCCTACGGCATGACCGGGGCGCGCATCGTGGGGCATGCCTTGATCGAAGGAAAGCGGCGCGGCGTGAAATACATCGTCGCGTCCATGTGCGTGGGTGGCGGCATGGGCGCCGCGGCCCTCTTTGAAGTTGCCTGAACGAAAATCACTGGAGACAAAATATGTTTGAGAACAATAACCCATTGTTGGTGAAACACCCGAGCCCTGCCAAGGCTGCTGCAAACCGCGCAACAGTGCCAGGATGGAGCAGGCGGTCGCTGCTCGCCTTCGCCGCAGCCGCGGCTGCAGGCAATGCGTGGTCCCAGCCAAGCTGGCCTGAACGCCCGATTTCGCTGGTGCTGGGCTTCGCAGCCGGCGGGCCGAATGACCAGGTAGCCCGGCTGCTGGCCAAACGCCTGAGCGAGCAACTCAAGCAGGCGGTGGTGGTCGAAAACAAGCCGGGCGCCAACGGCAACATCGCGGCCTCGCTGGTGTCGCACGCAGCGCCAGACGGCTATACCTTCCTGTACAACAGTTCGTCCCTTGCGTTTAACGTGGCGCTCTACACGAAGACGGCTATCGACCCCCTGCGCGAGCTGGTCCCGGTCAATGGCACGGCCGCCCTGCCGCTGGTTTGTGTGGTTGCGGATTCATTTCCGGCAAAGAACTTCAAGGAGTGGGCCGCGCAACTGAAGGCCAACCCTGGCAAGTTCAATTTCGGCAGCCCCGGCAATGGCAACCTGGCCCACGTGGCGGCGGAGATGGTGCTCAAGGCCAATGGCCTGGAAGCCGTGCACGCGCCCTACAAGGGCAGCTCTGAAGCCCTGCAGGGCCTGCTCAACGGTTCAACCCAGTTCCAGTTCGACTCCGTCAACTCGCCGCTGAGCCTCATCAAGGGTGGCCGGCTGAGGGCACTGTTCGTGACCTCTCCTTCAAGGTCCCCGCTCTACCCCGACGTGATGACCCTCAAGGAAAGCGGCGCCCAGAACATTGAAGCAACGGCATGGCAAGGCGTGATGGCCCCGCCAAAAACGCCTGCGGCCATCGTGCAACGCATGGCAAAGGAAATTACCAATGCGATGGCGAACGAGCAGGTGAAAGCCGCACTCGACGCGCAAGGCGCGTACGCCACGGCCAGTACGCCGGAGCAGTACACCGCCTTTGTCACAGATCAGGTGCAGCGTTTCAGGAAGACGGTCAATGAACTGGGGATCAAGCTCGATTGAGGCGGGCGCTGTGCTGATGTCGAGATTTTTTTCTAGAACCGGGTAATCGCTTGATATGACCAGGAACATCCAACACGGCACGAATCTACCTCAGGACCTTGGCGCCGGAGTCATTTGAGAATGAACTTCCCACGGTCTGGCAGACAGTTCGTAAGCGCGCGGTGAGCCCATGTTGACGACTGCATGGCGTTCATGGTTGGCGATCAACCGTGGGTTTTGAGGGACGGCTGCAAAAAATACGGCAGTAACTCATCGATCTAACTAGCACGCTGCGTCGGCAGGCGTGTCATCACATCCTTGAAATTGACGTACGTGTCATGCCCGTTGAGCTTTGCCGACTGGATCAGACTCATCACCGCTGCTGTGCGTTTTCCAGCCCTGCGCAAGCCCGCAAATAGCCAATTGTTTCGGCCAATGGCGATCGGTCGGATCTGGTTTTCAATCCAGTTGTTGTCAATAGGCAGGCGCCCATCTTGGGTGAAGCGCGCCAGCGCCGCCCAGAGTTTCAAGCTGTAGGCCAGTGCCTTGACCGTGGCCGAGCCGTCCGTGATCTTCTGAAGTTTCAGCGGCATCAGACTACCCCGAAGCTTGCCATTACGCATCAAGAAAGCGGCCTGTGGCGAATACCCGCAAACGCTGCAATGTAGCCTCCCACTGGGAGCATTCATTGAGTGACGGTGCACGACTTGGCCCCGGTCGCGCGCGTCTCAAGAGACCCGGCATAACCAGGCGTGAGCGTGCCACCAAGGGACAGGGTATTCACGTGAATCCCCTGCTCACCCAGCGCGAAGGCCAAAATTTTGGCTTCAGCTAGCCAGGCGCAACGAATTACGTTGCTTGGAGCAGACCAAGCTTCGCGCCGTACAGCCGATGAATCTGCAATCCAACACGCCTGAAGCGTCCACAGTTCGGTTTCAAAGTCGTATTTGCTGGGCATTCTCAGCAGCGCTAGCGCCAGACCTTCGAGCTGCCACGCATCGAGCCGAGCCGGCCGCCCCCCGCGCAGCGCATCGGCTCCACCCTCATCGAGCAGCGCCTTCCACCTGTAGACGGCTTGACGCGACGACGGGCGTGCCCGACTCAGCTAGCCGAAGCGCGTACGCAATCTGCTTTTCGCTGAATCTTGATCTCTTCATTGCTCTTCCTTTCGCCCCTCAGGGCCTGCCGGAAAGCAACCGTACCTCTAATTTCTAAAAGTCCGGAATTCGGAAGGAACGTCATCCGCAATATTGGAGGAACGTCAAGACTAAATGCCTAATCGAGTTTGACTCCCATGGTACGAACAAGAGGCACCCAAACATCGTACTCAGACCGCATGAACTTTTCGACTTCGGCACGAGTCATTGCCGGGAAAGCGACCACCCCGGCCTCCTCTATCCTTTTGGCATTGACCGGATCGGCCACGGCCTTGTTTGTCGCGGCATTGAGCTTGTCCAGCACAGGGGCCGGCGTCCCTGCCGGTGCCCAGATTGCATTCCAGGAATAGGCACGGAAGTTTTTCATTCCAGCTTCGTCGAATGTTGGAACGTTGGGCAGGCTTTTCATCCGCTGCGGAACCGCGACCGCAATGGCATTCAAACGCCCCGCCTTAATCATCGGATTGACCACTGACGGGGCATCCATCGCAAAGGCGATGCGGCCAGCCAACAGATCGGTCATGGCCGGACCCGTGCCCTTGTAGGCGATATGCTGAACATCGACTCCCGCCATACGCGTGAAAACGTGGCAGGCGATGTGACTCGACGTACCGTTTCCTGCCGATGCGTAGTTGAACTGTCCGGGTCGGCTCTTAAGCAGTTGGAGCAGTTCTGGCAGGGTCTTAATGCCACTCGAAGCCGGCACAACCAGCACCAATGGGACCCTTACAGTGAGGGCTACCGGCACAAGATCCTTGACCGAATCGAACGGTAGTTTGCTGTACAGCCCGACGTTCAGCGCATAGGTCGAGAGCGTGCTGTAAGCCAGCGAATAGCCGTCCGGGGCAGATTTTGCGACGTTGTCGACGCCTATGTTTCCGCCCGCGCCGGCCTTGTTGTCGATGACGAAAGGCTGGCCCATTTGTTCGGTGAGACTTTGGGCGAGCAGGCGGGCCACCTGATCCGTGTTGCCGCCAGCCGGGAAAGGCACCACCAGCCGGACCGGTCGGTTCGGATAGGCTGCATCGGCAAGCGCGGTCGGGGGTGCAAGCGCCGCGAGCACAAAGGCGCAGGCCAGGGCCCGGCGGCGGGGCGAGAAATAGCGACTGAATGTGGACATGGTTACTCCTGCGGTCAAAAATGGGTATCAATCGAATGGGCTGGTACAAGAAAGCGCTTGCTATTGATGGAACTGCCATGCCATGCGGCGAGTTCGTGCGCACGGGCCCACCACACGTCGGGACAGCGCCGGATATGCTCAATCAGCTTGCGCAACATACGGATACGCTGGGCGCGGCCGGAAATCCAGTCATGAATCGTGACCATGAACAAGCCGCCACATTCGCGCATCCCCTCGAACTCCTCAATCCAGCTCTCCAGGACTGCCGTGGGATTGGCCGGGTGCGTCTTGTCACGCGCACTGTTGGTGTAGCGAAAATACAGCGCATCATCGACCGTCCATTGAACCGGGAGTTCAATCAAGCCCTCGACCTCGTAGGGATGATCGAAGCCCATCAAAGAGCTGTCGTACGAAACGCCATGTCGCTGCAGAACGCTCAGGAATTCAGGCGTCATCTCCCACGATGGTGCGCGATGTCCGAGACCCTTCAGGCCAGTCTGGACATGGAAGAGTTCTTGTGCGCGGACCAGGTATTCCTCGGCCTGCGCAGGCGCAATTGCCTCGATCCGTTCGTGAAAGTACCCGTGGTGTGCGACCTCATGGCCACCTTCGACGAGGAATGGCAGCAGATCAGGATAAGTTTCAGCGACGACGCCGGGAACGTAAAAGCTGCCTTTGATGTCATATTCCTCGAACAAGCGAGCGACTCGCGCGAGGCCTTGGCGCGGCCCGAAGCGACGCTGTTCGATCTCACCGAGATGCTTGATCTCCTGTCCACGGCTCATCCATAAAAACGGCGATTCGGCGTCAAGGTCGAGAGAAAATACGACTGCGCAGCTTTTGCCTGCGGGCCATATGTACTCAGGGTAGTTAATGGTGGCGTGGGGGTGCATTGGCATCGAATGGCTTTCAAAAAGTGGCGCGCAGGTACTGCGCTGGCACATCACCAGCATTCAGCATCCGGCGGGCCCGTAGCGCCCAGAAGGGATCGCTGAGTAGCGCTCGACCGAGAAACACGATATCGGCTTGCCCGCTCGCGATGACAGCCTGCGCCTGATCAACACCAACGATGCCGCCTACCGTACCGGTCGCAATGCCTCCCTCAGCACGCACACGGGCCGCTGCCTCGGCGTTGAACGCAACGCCGGGTGTCCGGGTCAGCGCAACCGCGATGCCGCCGCTCGTGCAATCGACCAAGTCGACGCCGCGCTCGCGCATCGCCACGGCAAGTCGTACCGCCTCATCGACGCCCCAGCCGTCCGACGCGCCGTCGCTGCACGACAAACGCACGAAAAGGGGAAAACCAGCTGGCAATACGGCGCGAACGGCCTCAACGGTTTCAAGCACGATGCGCACCCGGCCATCGAAATCGCCGCCATAGGCATCCTCGCGCCAGTTTGACAAGGACGAAATAAACTGGTGCAGCAGGTAGCCATGCGCGACATGCAGTTCCACGACATCAAAGCCGGCCTGCACCGCGCGTGCCGCAGCAGCGGCGAATTGATCAACTACCGCAGCAATTCCATCGCGCGCGATTTCACGTGGCATGGAAAAACCTTCCGATTGTTCCTGCGCGCTGGGCGCAACGACTGGCCAGGGATCGTCACACGCCTGGAGGGCTTTCCCGCCGCGCCACGGTGCATGCACACTGCCTTTGCGCCCGGCATGATTGAGTTGTACACCGATGGGCACTGACAACTCATGGGCAGCTCCGACCATGCGGCCCAATGCTTGTGCCTGTTCGGCATTCCACAGGCCGAGGCAACCGTGCGTGATACGGCCGGCAGCGCTTATGGCGGTGGACTCCAGCATGAGCAGGCCTACGCCGCCGATCATGCGCGCGCCATAGTGGACCTGATGCCACGCATTTGGCAGGCCATCGACCGCGCTGTACTGGCACATGGGCGAGAGCACTATGCGGTTGGTCAGCGTCAGGTCGCGCACCCGAAAGGGTGAAAACAGGTTTGGCCCAATTGGGGAGGTATCAGGCAGGGCAACGTTCATGTCAGTCCGTTCAGGAGTGAGGTCCAGAACGCCAATCGCGGAGTGAGACTGGACAGGTAAAAATGTTCGTCTATGGCATGGGCACCGTCTCCCGGCACTCCAAGGCCGTCGAGCGTCGGAATACCGAGCGCAGCAGTGAAATTTCCGTCGCTCGCTCCGCCGGTCATGGGAACATCGTCGAGCTCGAACCCAGCGCCGGTGGCATAGCGCTGCGCCTGTGCCAACAGCAGGGCTGTTGCCGCGGTCTTCTCGTAGGGCGGTCGCTTTATCCACGCCTCAACCTCCAGCGTCACATCAGGAGTGCGCGGTTGCAATGCAAGAAGCCGCGATTGGATTTCGACGGCAAGCGCCTGCGTGGGCATGCGAAACTCGCCGGCCAGCCGGCTGAATTCGGGCACCACGTTCGTACCCGTACCGCCCTCTATCGTGCCGACATTGACGGTGACGCCGCGCGCGTAGTCCGTCATCGCCTCTAGTTGCAATACCTGGTGCGCCAGTTCGCGGATCGCGTTGCGACCACGATCATGGTTCAATCCAGCGTGCGCGGCGCAGCCATGGGCTGACAGCCTCAAACCACCAATGCCCTTGCGCGCGGTCACGCATCGCCCCGCGTGGCGCGCCGGCTCACAGACCAGCGCGTACCGCGCGCCGGCCGCAATGCGCTCGATCGCAGGCCGCGAAGCGGTGCTGCCGATTTCTTCGTCGGGGACGAACACCATGTCGATCGGCAAGGCGCTGCTGCTGCTGTGTCTTAACACCTGCTTCAACGCTTCGAGTGCAACGCAAGCACCAGCCTTCATGTCGTAGCTCCCCGGACCGTAAACACGATCACCTTCGATGCGAAACGAGTTGCGTTCGAGCGTGCCGAGTGGATGGACGGTGTCAAGATGAGCCAACACAAGGATACCGTCGCGTCTATCGCCTTTGCGGCGGTGGCTCACGGTCAGCAATGGACCGATTTCCGGCCCTAGATCCTGCACGGTGGTCACCAAGCCCGCATCGCGCGCGTCGCACCCTATGAGTTCCGCAAGCGAAGCGATGGATGAACCATTGCGCGACGGCGTCTCAATCTCAATCCAGCGACGAATTCTGGCGAGCAATGCTCCTTCCGTTATGGCATCAAGATTAATTTTCATTGCACACTGCGTCGGTTAATACCATTGCCGCCATCAACCGCGATGGTCTCCCCGGTGACGAAACTCGCCCCATCGGAACAGAGGAAGCAAACAACGTCGGCAACCTCGCCTGGCGCCGCCAAGCGGCCGAGTGGTACGTGGGAGCCGACGCGTGCGAGGTGCGATGCCGGTATTTCATGGGTGGTGTCGCCACCGCGCAGCCCTGGCCGGACGCTGTTGACACGAACCCCAGATGGGCCGAGCGTTACAGCGAAGGCGCGCGTCAAATGTTCAAGAGCGGCTTTCGACGCACCGTAAACTGCTCCGTTGTCGCGGACCACGCTGGCCGCAGCCGAAGACATGTTGCAGATGACGCCACGTCCACGCGCGGCCATGACTTCACCAAGGCGCTGCGTCAGGTAAAACGGAGCGCGCAAATTAACGTTCAATATTGCGTCGAATTGGTCGATCTGCATGGTCATCAGGTCGACAAACGGGAACAGCCCGGCGTTGTTGACAAGGACATCGGGGGTATCTCCGACGAGAATGGCATCAGCCAGCGAGCGCAGGCTGTGCGAATCAGTAAGTTCGGCGCGCAGGTAGCGAAATGAGCCTGCTGGCAATGCAGGGGAAGGCGCGAGGCACTCCAGGCGGTCGCTCAGCACCAGCCTGGCGCCGAGCCGGTGAAAGGCTGCGGCGATGTCACCGCCATAAGCACCGCCTGCGCCTGTAATGACCACCGTGCGGCCGACAAAGCTCACCTGCCCGGCCGCAGCCTGCCCCGGAAAAATAGCGGGAACACTCATGCCTGCACCTGGCTCTGTTGTACCCGTCGGGCGAGCGCGATGAGATTGCTGCGGTCTATAGAGCGCGTGCCAGCCTCGATCTCGCGGATCATGTCGATCAAATGCCCGGTCACGGGTGCCGTGCGCCCGCGCAGCTCAGCGACCCGCACAATCTCGGCGATCTGGGTATCAACTTCGGTTTTGCGTTTGCGGACGGCTAGGTCGCGCCAGACGCCGCTGCGCTGCTTCGTGGAGTGGCGGTAGTGATCCGCCATACGGCCCAGCGAGGCCGCTGCGAGTGATGTGTGGGCGTTTAATTCAAATGCATCGGGCTCAAAACCGTCGAAACCGTAGGGAGCCACATGGACCGCGCGCGCTATACCGATCACCTCGCGTGCCAGAGCAACAAACAGCGGCCGGTGTGTGGCGTCATCGAAGGTTTCCGCCATCGTCTCGTTTGCAAGCGCTGTCGCAAAAAGCATGCTGCCATAGGCGAGCTTGCCCCATTTGTAGCGCATGATATCGCCGACTGCGCTGCTGTCGGCGTCGAAATCGCGCAGCAGCGCGGCCAGCGACTCGACGCGCGGGGTCAGGCCCGGCGCCAGTTCGCCGAGCTTGACTGCGCCGCGATTGCCATAGTCGATACGCCCTGGCGCCAGATAGTCGGCTGCAAAGTTCACAAAACCGCTGACGGTTCGTTGCGCGCCGACGCGCGCGGCGATAGTGCCCTCGTTCAATCCGTTTTGCAGCGAGACCACCACCCCGTCGTCACTCAGGTGAGGCGCCAGTTGCTGAACCGCTTGGACGGTGTGCTGTGCCTTGACCGCAAGGAAAATGCAGTCATAAGTGCCCGTCAGCAGCTCGGGGGTCACCGCCTGGACGACTTGTACAAACTGAGCAACCCGTCCTTCGATTTGCAAGCCGGTGGTACGCACAACGTCCACGTGCTCGCCAACAATATCGACTAGCTTGACTGGCACGCCAGCACGCGCCAAAAACGCTGCGACACAGCCACCTATCGCGCCGCCACCCCAGACCAGCACAGGGGAGCGCGCAAACCAATGCGCGCCGGCGCGTGTTTCCTGCATGTTTTTGCCCTGATTCATTGCATCTTCCTTCGGTGCTGCCGGCGCGTTCACGAACTATTTCGCGGCCGATGACTAAGTGGCCATTGTCGGCACCGCAGTCGGGCAACTCAATGCATAGGAACAGATAGTAGGAATAACTCAGAGTAATATCAGGCTGTGGGTTTTCCTGATCTCAATCTTCTCGTTTATCTGCACCTCCTGATCAAACATGGAAGCGCCACCAAGGTCGCGCACGAGTTGAATGTGAGTCAGCCGGGTGTTAGCGCTGCGTTGCGCCGCCTGCGCATCGTGCTGGAAGACCCGGTAATGGTCCGCTCTGGCGGTCGCTTGGTGCCAACATCAAAAGCTCTCGCAATTCACGCCCAGATGGCCCCCAGTCTGGATTTGTGGAAAAGGCTTGCAGATGGCAACGTGATGTTTGACGCCTCGCGCACAACGCGGACCTATTCTGTCCTGGCCTCCGACTACATCCAGTTCCTGCTGCTGCCGGGCCTTTCCTGCAAGCTCTCGCTGCTGGCACCCAAAGCGGAGTTGCGCGTCATCCCCCCGAATCCCTATCGCCGCCTTCAGATGGTCGTTGAACGAGAAGCGGATTTCGCGATCGGCTACTACCATGAAGCGCCGGAAGAGCTTCGATCCCGGCGCTTGTTTCTGGAAACGATGGTCTGCGTCATCCGGCGTGGCCACCCGGCATCCGGGCAGTTCGACCTGGCTGCCTTCTCGCGGCATTTGCACATTGGAATCACATCGGTAGCGCAAGGCTCGTACAGCGCCACACTGGAACAGGCCATCGCCGAGCAGAGGGTGCAACGACGTGTGCCGATCACGGTTCCAAGCTATCTAGCCGCGCCGCACGTTGTGCTACAGACCGACTACGTCGCCATCCTGCCGGCCAGCATTGCTCGTGCATTCGCCGCCATGCTCCCGCTTGAACTGCATCCAAGTCCTGTCGGGCTTCCAGCTCTTGACGTTTCTATTTTTTATCACGACAGCATGCAAAACGACCCGTCGCACAAATGGTTCCGCGACTTGACCGTCGAAGTTGTCGCAGAAAAAGTGCTTAGCAAATAGTCCGTCTACAAATCAAGGTTAGCTTTTTTCAACCGTGACGCCTATCAGAAGTTCTGCGTAACACCAGTTTTTCATCCCACTATCCGGTTCGTCAAACCATTGCGCCCAGAAGAACGGTGGTGGCTTGCGACCTCATGAAGTCCACTCCGGACCGCTGGCGATTGAACATCTACAAAGCAGTCGTTGGCCGATACCTGCTTTCGCTGCCTTGAAATCGTTCGAGTTGGATGACCGAGGGACCGCCACGGGCCGCAGTCATCAATGCACTAAAGCGTATTGATTATCGATAATTGAACAGTGTCGATAGCCAGCAACTACATATTGCCGCTAGCCAGCAATGGCTGGTTTCCGACCCGTGATTGCGTATTTTTTGTGTTCGCCAATTCGCCCTATAAGATATCTACGCCAAGCTCGGCGCAATGGCGATATTTTTTCTATTCTGTGGGTAATTCGCATTCATGAATACAGAGCTAACAGATCGCCTCCACAACGACTTTCCGCAACTCTATCTGGGCCACACGTACCGCCAGCAGTTGCATGGGCGCGGCCGAGTCACCCAGAATGCCCACCTCAAACCCGGGATCGTTGGCCATGCGGGCTGAGAGGGGGCGAAAACGGGCGGACAGCGGACGCAGGCATCTGCCGCCAGCACCGCGCGCAGTCGCGCGTCCGCAAATCGGTGGTGTTCAAGTCACGCCATGATCTGCGTGAGCACGGGCCGCAGCTCGGCCTTCTGCTCGAGGCCAAAGCCGGGGGCTTCGCTGGGGCGCACCGTGCTGGCGCCCAGTGCGCATTGCGCTGCATAGCCCCCAAATGGCTGGAACACGCCGGGGTAAGCTTCGCAACCACCCAGCCCCAGGCCCACGGCTATGTGCAGATTTATCAGATGGCCGCCATGCGGGTAGCACTGGCGGCGGTCGAAGCCGTGTGCTTCGAGCATGGTGAGCATGCGTGCGTACGCGGTCAGGCCATAGCTCAGGCCCGCGTCCATCTGGAAGATGTCGCGCCCGGGGCGCATGCTGCCAAAGCGCGCCAGATTTTGGGCGTCGGGCACGGAGAACAGGTTTTCCCCTGTGGCAATGGGGCCGGCGTAGGCTTGCGCGACTTGGGCGTTAAGCCAGTAATCCAGTGGGTCGCCAATCTCCTCGTACCAGCGCAACTGGTAGGGCTCAATGGCTTTGGCGTAGACCAGCGCCGTCTCGAGATCAAAGCGGCCATTGGCATCGACCGACAGGTGGCTGCCGCTGCCGGCCACGCTCAGGGCTTCTTCAATGCGTTTCAAGTCCTCGGCCAGCGGCGCGCCGCCGATCTTCATCTTGAAGGCGCTAAAGCCCAAGTCGCGGTAGGTTCGGAACTCGTCGCCCAGGGTCTTGCCCTGACCGGGCTCGTAGTAGTAGCCGCCTGCGGCGTACACGTCCACCGTGCGCTTTGCTGCAGGCCTGCCGTACTCGCGGGCGATGGTGGCGTAGGCGGGCTCGTCGGCCAGCTTGGCGTTCAAATCCCAGATGGCCAGTTCCACCGCACCGATGGCCGCCGCGCGGTCGCCATGGCCGCCGGGTTTTTCGTTGCGCATGGCGCATTGCAGTACCCTGGCTGCGTCAAAGCGGGTGCCGCTGGCGTCCAGGAGGCTCTCGGGCACAGCCTTCATGAGGCGCGGCAGGATGCGCTCGCGCAGGATGCCGCCCTGCGCATAACGGCCAATGGAGTCGAAGGCATAGCCGACCACGGGCTTGCCGTGGCGCACGACGTCGCTGACGATGGCGACGAGCGACACGGTGTGCTCGGCAAAGCTAACGACGGCATTGGTCACATTGCCTTCAAGGGGAACACTCAGTTCCCGGATGTCTGTGATTCGCATGGTATGAAAGCTTTTCGGGTCAGTCGACGGTGATGCCACCTTTTTTAATCACATCGCCAAACTTCACTATCTCGCTGCCGATGTACTTGCCAAACTCCTCCGGGCTGCTGCCCACGGGGATCATGCCAAGCCGGCTCAGGCTGGCCTTGGTCGAATCCAGAGCCAGCGCGGCTTTGAGGTCGGTGCTGAGCTTCTTCTGAATGGCTGGATCCAGACCCTTGGGGGCCACGATGCCCAGCCAGCCCAGCACATCGAAGCCTGGAACTCCGCTTTCGCCCACGGTTGGCACACTGGGCCAGCTTGGCATGCGCTGCGCAGTGGAGACCGCCAGCACCCGCACCTTGCCGCCCTGCAGGAAAGGCACAACTCCCGGGGCGGAATCGAATAACACGTCGATCTGGCCGCCAATCAGGTCGGTGTCGGCGGGCGAGGTGCCCTTATAAGTGTTGACGCCGAGCGAAATTTGACCATCTAAAGGCCGAAGTGCCGATTCAAAATTGACCAGGGTGTTTTACTGACCTGCTGAATTTTTCAGCAGGAGAAGAAGGTGATCACCATGGACATGATAGGCAAGGTCAGGCGCATGAAACTGCGCGACAAGCTCTCCAACAGCACCATTGCAAAGCTCACAGGGCTGTCGCGCAACACGGTCAAGAAGTGGCTCAAGGCACCGGGCAATATCGCTCCCAAATACAGCCGGGAAAGCAGCGAGGGCAAACTCACCGCTTTTGAAGAAACGCTGGAGCAGGCCCTCACGGTCGACGCCCATCGACCCAAGCATGGCCGGCGCACGGCCAAGGCGCTGTTTACGCAAATCCAGGCGCAGGGCTACCGGGGCGGCTACAGCGCCGTGACCGACTTCACCCGCGCCTGGCGCGAGTTGTCGGGCAAAGCCATCACCAAGGCATTCGTGCCCTTGAGTTTTGAGTTGGGTGAAGCGTTCCAGTTTGACTGGAGCGATGAAGGCTTGGTGGTGGGCGGCGTGTTCTACAAGCTGCAAGTGGCGCACTTGAAACTGTGCGCCAGCCGCGCTTTCTGGCTGGTGGCCTACCCCAGCCAGGGCCACGAAATGCTGTTCGACGCCCACACGCGGTCTTTCCAGGCGCTCGGCGGCGTCACCCGGCGCGGCATTTACGACAACATGAAGACGGCGGTGGACAAGGTCAAGAAGGGCAAGGGGCGCATCGTCAACGCCCGCTTTGCCGCAATGTGCAGTCACTACTTGTTTGACCCTGACTTCTGCAACGTCGCTTCCGGCTGGGAGAAAGGCGTGGTGGAGAAGAACGTGCAGGACAGCCGCCGGCGTATCTGGATCGAAGCAGGGACGCGCCGCTTTGGCTCGTTCACCGAACTCAATGCCTGGCTGGGCGAGCGCTGTCGCTCCATCTGGGCAGACACGCAGCATCCGATTCACAAACAGTTCACGGTGGCCGAAATGCTGGAGCTGGAGAAAGGGCACTTGATGTCGATGCCTGCGGCGTTTGACGGCTACGTGGAGAAGGCCGCTCGCGTGAGCAGCACTTGCCTGGTGGCTGTCGCGCGCAACCGCTACTCGGTGCCTTGCGAATGGGCCGGTCACCTGGTGAGCACCCGGCTTTATCCCAACCGGGTTGACGTGGCCGCTGTTGATACCTTGGTAGCGAGTCACTGCAGGCTGGCCGGCAGTGGTCAGACCACGTATGACTGGCAGCACTACATCGATCTGGTGCAGCGCAAGCCCGGCGCGTTGCGAAACGGCGCGCCGTTTCTGGACCTGCCCGCGCCCTTGCTGCGTCTGCGCCAATCGCTCTTGCGCCACACTGGCGGGGACCGCGTCATGGCCCAGGTGCTGGCCGCCGTGCCCCAGGCCGGCCTGGAAGCCGTGCTGGTGGCCATCGAGCTGGTGCTCGAAAGCGCCGCGCCGAGCGGCAGCATCAGCGCCGAGCATGTGCGCAATGTGCTGGCCCGGCTCACTACGCCAGCAGTGCCAGAGCAGGCCCACACGACATTGCAGCTTAGCGAGCCGCCCCGGGCTGATACCGCGCGCTATGACCGCCTGCGCCCCACCCACCAGGACGGCCAGGAGGTGAGCCATGCGTGATGACAAACACGGTGCCAAGCGTGATGTTCAGCTCGAACTCAAGGCGCTGCGCCTGAACGGCATGGCCGCTGCCTGGACTGAGTTGACGGCGCAAGGGAGCGACTCGACCCTGGACGCCTCGCGCTGGCTGATCGAGCACCTGCTGCAGGCCGAAGAGGTGGACCGGGTCATGCGTTCGATTGCCCACCAGATGAAGTCGGCCCGTTTCCCGGTGCACCGGGACATGGCAGGCTTTGACTTCGAGGCGTCGCAGGTGGACAAAGCCTTGATTCAAAAGCTGGCGGACCTGTCGTTTACCGAAGACGCGCAGAACGTGGTGCTCATTGGCGGGCCGGGCACTGGCAAGACGCACCTGGCCACCGCGCTGGGAATCGCTGGCCTCACACGCCACGGCAAGCGCGTGCGGTTTTACTCCACGGTCGATCTGGTCAACGCCCTGGAGCAGGAAAAGGCGCAGGGCAGAGCGGGCCGGATTGCCCTCAGCTTGACGCGCATGGACCTGGTCATCCTCGATGAGCTGGGTTACCTGCCGTTCAGCCAGGCCGGCGGCGCCTTACTGTTTCATCTGCTGTCCAAGCTCTATGAGCACACCAGCGTGCTGATCACCACCAATTTGACGTTTGCCGAATGGTCCAGCGTCTTTGGCGATGCCAAGATGACCACCGCGCTGCTCGACCGCCTCACGCACCATTGCCACATCGTGGAGACGGGCAATGAGTCGTACCGCTTTCGGCACAGTTCCAGCGAAGCCAAGGGGCGCATCAAATCCAGGGAGGCAGCCCGAAAGACACAGGCGCGCCAAGGCACAGAACCGACCGAAGAAACCGAACCGCTCTGATCAACGGGCGGCGCAGCGGGCAAGCTGCTTCGAGCTACGCCCTGCGCAGCTTGCCCGCTGATGGGATTCACAGCAACCTTCAAAAGGAGTCAGCAACACAGCCGCGAGCTATAGTTATCCACAGCTGGGCTTTAAAAAGCCGGCTTTAGCCCCTGGTCAATTTTGAATCGGCACAGCTGGTCAACATTCAATCGGCGCCAACACCCTTATAAGGAATGTGGACCATGGAAATGCCGGTGCGTTGCTTCAGCATTTCCATCGTCAGGTGCTGTGTGGAGCCGTTGCCGCCGGAAGCGTAGCTCAGCTTGCCCGGCCTGGCCTTGGCGTCGGCAATCAGGTCTTGCACGGTCTTGTATTTGGAATTGGCTGGGACCACCAGGGCCTGAGCGACACCTGCCACATTCATGATGGCCGTGAAGTCGCGGCGCGGGTCGTACCCCGCATTTTTGATGAGGTTGGGCGCAATGGCCATCGGGCCGCTCGATCCCAGCAGCAGCGTGTACCCATCGGGCGCCGCCTTGGCGACGAACTGGCTGCCGATGGTGCCGCCCGCGCCGGTCTTGTTGTCCACGATCAGGGCCTTGCCCCAGCTCTTGCTCAGCGGCTCGGACAGGATGCGCGCGAGGATGTCGCCCGACTGGCCGGCCGCGAAAGGTACAACTATGGTGACCGGCCTGGAAGGGTAGCCCTCGGCGCCCCCTGAGCCCACGCAAGGGTGGGCAAGAGGGAAAGTGCTGCGGCTGCCGTGAGAAATGCTCTGCGATGGATCATGAGTGTCTCCCGAAAAATCTCATTCGAGCGAGATATTGCCTGACTTGATAACCGCGCCGAACTTGTTCAGCTCACTGTCGAGGAACCGCCCGAACTCATCAGGGCTGCTGCCAATGGGGAAGATGCCGAGCTTGGACAAGCTGATCTTGACTGAGTCGGTCGCCAGGGCCTTCTTCAGGTCGACGTTGAGCTTGTTGCGGATCGCAGGATCGAGCCCCTTGGGCGCGGCGATACCGTACCACCCCAGGACGTCGAAGCCCGGGTACCCGCTCTCAGAGGATGGCATAAACCATCTGCAGACCAAGGCATGGGCTAAAACTGTCGAGATGGCACAAAACCTTAAAAGCCAACTCGATATGGTTGGTAAATCAGACAGATGATGCCGCCACGAAACATCCCGCCATTGACTAATGGAGTGGAGACGTACGGCGCCCAAATCCGGTCGGAGCCGTGTCGTCGCGTCACTGCAGGCGCTGCAGCAGGTCCAGGGTCGGATAGCCGTCCGCCGGCAGGCCCACGCTGCGCTGGTATTGACGAACGCCGCGCCGCGTGGCCGGGCCGATAGTGCCGTCTGGCGTGCCGCTGTCGAAGCCACGTACATTCAGCGCCGTCTGCAGCGCCAGCATCTGGCTGCGCGAAAGTGCCTGCAAATCGCGCGGCCAGGCTGTCTGCATCGCTGGGCCGCCGGCCAGCTTTTGCGCCAGCAAGCCGACGGCTAGCGCATAGCTGGTCGAGTTGTTGTAGCGCAGGATCGTGCGGAAGTTGGGTCCGACCAGGAAGGCCGGCCCGCGCGCGCTGGCCGGAAGCAGGATCGAGCTGCCCTCCAACGCAGGCAGCGGCGCGCCGTCCATAGCTTGCACACCCTCGTCCGCCCATTTGGTCGACGGCTGTTGCACATCGGCGTCGGCGCGCGCGTAGTCGAATCCCGGCGGCAAGCGCACCTCAAGCCCCCACGGCTGGCCGGCTTGCCATCCGGAGCGTGCCAGGAAGTTCGCGGTCGAAGCCATCACATCGGCTACGCTGCCCCAGATGTCGCGTCGGCCATCGCCATCGGCGTCGACCGCATAGGCCAGAAAGTTCGATGGCAGGAACTGCGTCTGGCCCATCGCGCCGGCCCACGAACCTATCATCTGCGCGCGGTCGATGTCACGATTCTGCAGGATTTTCAATGCCGCGAGCAACTGGCCACGCGCCCACTCCTCGCGTCGGGCGTCGAAACCGAGCGTCGCCAAGGCGTCGATGGTCGGGATGTTGCCGACGTTGCTGCCGTAATTGCTCTCCATGCCCCAGATCGCGACGAGGACCTCTGCCGGGACTCCGTAGCGCGCTGCAATGGCATCGACATCGGGGCGCAGTTGCAGCAGCTTGTCCTGGCCACGGTCGATTCGCTGCGTCGACAGCGCGCCGTCGAGGTAGTCCCATACAGTGCGGGTGAACTCGGGCTGCGCCCGATCCGACTCGATGACGCGTGGGACGAGGCGGACGTTGTCGAATGCGACTTGGAGCGTTGCCTCGTCGATGCCGGCTGCGCGTGCGATGGTGCTGAACTCGGCCACCCAACGGGCAAACTTTTCGCTGCGGTCGAAATCGTCGGATACGTCTGGGACTCGGGTCGGGCTGGCGACTACCGTCGATGGAGCAGGTGCCTTGGTTTCGACCGACGGTGCGGAGGCACAACCCGCAACCACGAAGATCGCCAGCAACGCGGGAGCAAGCCAGCAGCGAGCTGACACTGAGAAA
This sequence comes from Polaromonas sp., assembly GCF_012927455.1. Classification (GTDB taxonomy): domain Bacteria; phylum Pseudomonadota; class Gammaproteobacteria; order Burkholderiales; family Burkholderiaceae_C; genus Polaromonas. Next base: position 24,554 of record NZ_JABBPE010000019.1, read on the forward strand.
CGGGATGTTGTTTGCATTCATCCTATTCTCGTCGTTCTATGGAGCCAAGGGGCTTTGATGCCGTCGGTACCGATGGCCGGCGCCGAGCTCACCGCTAACTCCTCCACACTGCGCGACCTCGCTGAGGTCGCGCAGTGTGGAGGAGTTAGAGCGCTTCAAGCACGACAACAACCTTATGCCTACCTTTGGAGCTGCCCGTCGCGGTTACTGCTTATCCAGGGGCGACCTGGAAATGCTGATCGGGCGCGTGAAAACCCCGCGTGCATGTTGTCGCCGACGCCAATTTGACCAAGGGAGGTGTGAATCGCCCCGGGTTCCGTGGAGGCCCGTTGGGTTAAGTCAGGCAGACACTGCAACTTGACTGGCTAATTGCCGATAGTAATTTTCTTCAGCCTCGGCAGGGGGAATGTATCCGATGGGC
>NZ_JABBPE010000021.1 GCF_012927455.1 Polaromonas sp.
CTCAACGCTGGGCTATGTCAGCCCAATGACGTTTGAACAACGCTGGATCGCGGCACAGCAGCAAGACAGAAAGTCCGCATAGGTAGCAGCCTATGGAGTATGGAATTCAGGGGCATGGTCACAGTGCGGCAGAATCCCTCGTCCAAGATGAGTCCGAACGGCGGGCCACCACTTGGTTAGGCTCTGACGTTGAATGTCCGCAATTGGTCGGTAGATGCCTATCCGGAGTGGCCCAGTCCAGAGCAGTTGGACGCCTAGGTCCCACCAGATGCCGCAACGCCCAAACGCCTATACTTATTGCATCCCTTGGGGAGTAGCCGGCTTCCGTTCTGGAGGCGCCTTCGTCAACATACTTGGCATGCTCAGCATGCTGTGGCGCTGGCAACCGTTCTGGTTGGCGAGACCATCGGCGCGTCAGCACGACACGGGTCGGGCAGTGCTGATGCGCCCATGCGCTCGCCCGGCCGGAAAAACCCCCCATGAATTTCATCTCCATCGCCTTGCTGTCGCTGGCAATGTCCACAGACGCCTTTGCTGCAGCTGTTGGCAAAGGCACAGCACTCGAAAAACCGCGCTGGAGCGAGGCGCTGCGAACCGGCATCATATTTGGTGTTATCGAGGCGCTGACGCCGCTGGTGGGATGGGCGCTCGGCTTGACCGCAGCGCACTACGTCAAGGCCTGGGACCACTGGATTGCATTCGTGCTGCTGGGTGCCTTAGGACTTCACATGGTGTTTGCAGGCTTTAAGGCCCCTGAAGCTGAGGAGCCGCAAAAACCCAGCAGTCATTCGTTCTGGCTGCTTGCCGTTACCGGCTTCGCCACCAGCATCGACGCCATGGTTGTCGGTGTGGGACTAGCCTTACTTAATGTCAACATCCTGCCTGTCGCCGTTGCCATCGGTTTCACCACCTTCGTTATGGTCACCATTGGCGTCATGGTCGGTCGCGTGTTGGGCGCCGTCGCGGGCAAGCGCGCTGAAGTTGTCGGCGGCGTTGTGCTCATCGGTATTGGCGCCACCATACTGATTGAACATTTAACGGGTGGCTGAATGCCAAGGTCTACTGCTTTTCGATGCATGCAATTTGGTTGCATCTCACCCTCGTCCTGCCTGCACGGCTCTACGGCTGCAACTTTTTAGGAATTAGCCATGCACACCCACAACCTGGGCGCTTGGAGCCACGACCACACGTTCGACTCGGGTAACCTGGCCGGTGAACGCAGCACGCGAGCCGTGATGTGGATTACCGTGGTCATGATGGTGGTCGAAATTGCCGCCGGCTGGTGGTACAACTCGATGGCGTTGCTGGCCGATGGTTTCCACATGAGCTCGCACGCTGTCGCTATCGGGCTCAGTGCTTTCGCCTACGCCTCAGCCCGAAGACTCGCAGGCGACAGCCGCTTTGCCTTTGGCACCTGGAAGATTGAGGTTTTGGCAGGTTTTGCCAGCGCCATTTTTCTTCTGGTTATCGTCGCGCTCATGGTGGTGGGCTCCGTCGAACGCCTTTTTTCTCCTGCGCCAATTCACTATCTGGAAGCCATCATCATCGCTGCGGTTGGTTCAGTGGTGAACATTGTCTCGGCATTGATTCTTGGCGCCGCGCACCACGAAGGCCATGGCGACCACCCTCATGAAGAGCACCACGGCCATCACGGACACGAACATCACCATGACATGAACCTCCAGTCAGCCTACGTCCATGTGATAGCCGATGCGGCGACTTCGCTGCTAGCCATTTTCGCGCTGGTGGGTGGCTGGATGTACGGATGGGCATGGCTGGACCCTGTGGCCGGCATAGCGGGCGCTGTTGTTGTCGCGCTGTGGGCCAAGCGTTTGATTACAGATACCGGCAAGGTCCTGCTCGACCGCGAAATGGACCATCCGGTGGTGGATGAAATCAGGCAGGCCGTCAAAGAGGCGGGACACCAGAGCGAGACCACTATTGCTGACCTGCATGTCTGGCGCGTGGGCAAGGCAAACTACTCCTGCGCCATCAGCCTGGTCACGCATGACAAGGGCTTAACGCCTGGCAAAGTTAAAGGCTGGTTGTCGCAGCACGAAGAAATCGTTCATTCAACCATCGAAATTCATTGCTGCGAAGTAATGCATGCCCATTGATGATAAATGTGTTGGCACAGCCTTGAGGATTGATGTTTTTAAATCAGTAAATCAGCGATGGCAGGCCTCGGCTTTGTCGCCATTCTGCGATGAGTCTGAAGCCGGTTCCGCGCAGTGCCATCGGCCCATGGCTACCCTTGTTCAGTCCCGGTGAATGGTCTTCTCCAGCCGCTTGAGGTCAAAGCCCTGGCTGGACAGCCGTGCCAGCAAGGCGGTATAGGTGCCAGGGGCCACTTTTGTGCTTCTGGACAAAATCCACAGATACTCCTGCTTGGGCTCACTAACGGCCACAAGCTGGTACGCGGGGTCAAGGTCAATGACCCAGTAGTCACCCCATACCGCTGGAATGAAGGACAGCCAGGCAGGGGCAAAACGGACCTCCAGCTTCGAAGAAGCGGTGCCCCCAATTTGTCTGGCGCTACCCACCGCCTCCTTCATTTCACCGTTTTTTTGCCGGCACCTGTTGATGACCTGAACCTGGCCGCCCGACTGCAAGCTGTACTCGGCCCGCGTGTCAGCCACGCATTTTTTCTGGAACCAAGCCGGGAATTTGGCAATCTCGTACCAGGTTCCCATGTAGCGCGGGACATCGAGCGCGCTAATGGACGCCAACGCAAGGACAGGCTCGGATTTGTCGGCCGCATGTGCCAATGCGCTGCTCAGGACAAGAATGGCAGCAATCAGGATTTTCATTTCTCTTTGTTTCTATCTGGGTAGTGCCGTGAATTTAAGGCATGGCATCGGCTAATGGTCTATCTTGGAACGTCCGCGGCTAGTCGACAGCAGCTATACCGGAAGGCTCAACATGCTTAAATTACCGATGCCGGCAGTATAGAAGCGTCGAGCAGCCCGCGACCTCGACCCGGCCTGTATTCAGGCTTCCAAGTCCATTGGCCTACGACATTCCTTCGCAGGTGTTGGCGGTGGCGACATAATCGCGCTTCACCCGAACGATGCACGCGTTGTGCGACCCGAAAGTGATTCACCAACGTGCTGAACGCGCGCTACGGCGCTGCCATGCCCTTGTCTTTGAGCACTACCTGAGTGTCCTCGCTCGCCAGCAGGATGAGCAATGACAGCGCGGGCGGGGAGTCGGAAGCCCAAGCCGAGACGGCGCCAGCGTAGACGGTGCCGTTCTGCGTGCCCGCTACTACCTTAGCGAGCGGGATGATGGAGCCGACAGAAACCGCATCTTCTTTGCCCAGCGCCTCAAGCATCGCCGGCGGCAGGATGGCCAGGTCAAAGTTTTGGCCATCGCGGATGCGCTTGGCAACCCCAGCGGCCGTGTCCTTCACCACCAACAGTTTGTCTCCAGTGCGCTTCTCGAACATGGGCGCCATGGCGGCGACCACCGGAAAGAATGCCTCTGCGCTAAGCACCTTGACCTCTGCAGCCGCCGCGGCGATTGCAAAGCTCCAGCAGACGGGCAGCAAAGCGAGGCGACTGGCCGATTGGCGCCAGCCGCCACTGCAACCAAGAGCGGAATGGGCTGTGTTCATGAGCAATATTGTGTCACAGCCCCACCTTACGACACGCCAAACTGGCACCCATCACCGACGGGCCGGCATGCATGCAACCTGCCTTGCAGTCGGCACGGCCAAGGCATCGTAGAAGCCTTCTGCAGCAGGTCTAAACACTAGCTCATCGGGCTTGTCAGGCCAGCTCTGGCTGGGTAGGCCTGCTGCAATCGTTGAAATCGTCTTGACATAGCAGACATCCAAGTTGTGGGGTTCGGAGACCGGTTTGGAGCGACTAGTTCGGAAAGTTTTACAGCCGCTTGCAGTCTTCTGCGTCACTGGCGCTTCTAGTTTGACCGTCTGCTTCTGGCCGGGCGCGGTCAATGTACCCACTGAAATCGTCGCCACATAGCCGGCGTTCGAGTTGCAGGGTGTCGCCAAAGCCGTGTTGGCCAAGGCGCAGTGCGTTCGCCAAGATATGCTATCCAACTTTCAGGCCTTGAACATAACCATCTACCTGGTTCACAACAATGCGCGTCCGGATGTCGCGGGTATTCTTTGCGCATGGGCCTCTGTCCACCATGCCTATGTCCGGGACGCTCGGGGGTTCTAGTGTCAAGGCCCGCAGGACACCGACTTGCGCACCAATTGAACGCTTTTTGCACTGGCTCCGCTCCAGCCGCCACGCAATTGCAGCACAAAATGAAAAACTGAAGCGGAACTCTTGCTACACAACAAAAATCGCCGCCCTACTTTCTAAAATTAAATGCTTATGTTGAACGCCCCAACACAGAAGGTGATAATTATCGGCGCCGGAATCGCGGCTTCTCGCCAGCCTCTGGTTTCTGGCCTTCCGTTTCCACATCTATGAGGCTTCGTCGGAAAACCCTGTCGAGATGGGATTGGAACACCTCCGGGTGTCAGTACTCCTTCGCGCCGAATGGAACGGGGGGCGGAATCAGCCCGGACTTGAGGTAGTTATCAATAGTCTTGGTGCAGACGCTGGCCAATGGCTGGGGCGAGGGTGGTGGTTTGCCCGGCATCGGACGACTGACGCCATTCCCTGAAGCCACAGCGCCAGCCGGGGGCAATTGCGGGAACTGAGCCGGGCGCTGACCGCTGCGCCTTCGCGCAACTTCCTCCTCGCTGGAGCGCCTCGGCCTAAGCCGCGTCGCTCGGTCGCACCATCAGCCTGCGCGGCTCGATGCCTGACTAACTGCCAAGCGCCCTCAGCACATTCTCCGCCGTAGCCGGCGCATCCATCGCAACGCGCTGCCCCGGGCCTCTCGTCGAAGCCACTGCATCGCGCAATGCCTCCCACACACTGATCGCCAGCATCAACGGCGGTTCGCCGACGGCTTTGCTGCCAAACACGTTGTCCTCTCGATTCGGCCCGGGCCATAGGTCTATCTTGAAGTGTTCGGGTATGTCGCCGGTTGCAGGAATTTTGTAGGTGCTAGGCGCGTGGGTGCTGAGCATTCCCTTGTCATTCCAGACCAGCTGCTCGGTGGTGAGCCAGCCCATGCCCTGCACAAAGCCGCCTTCGATTTGCCCGATGTCAATCGCCGGGTTGATGCTGGTGCCGACGTCGTGCAGGATGTCGACCTTCAGCACGCGGCTCTCGCCGGTCAGCGTGTCTATGGCCACTTCAGTGCAGGCGGCGCCGTAGGCGAAGTAGTAAAACGGCCGGCCGGTCAGCGTGGTTTTGTCGTAGTGGATTTTGGGCGTGCGGTAAAAACCGTCGCTCCACAGCTGGATGCGGTTGGCATGGGCTTGCTTGACAACCTCGGTAAAGCGCCGGCTGGCCAGCGGCGTGATGATCTGGCCGCTCTCGAATTGCACGGCGCCGGCGCCGCAGCCGTCGAGCCCGGCGACAAACTGCGCCAGGTTGTCGCGCACATGGCGCGCGGCGTATTGCGCGGCCCGGGCGTTCAGGTCGGTGCCGGCCGATGCCGCCGTGGCCGAGGCGTTGGGAATCTTGCTGGTGTCGCTGGCCGTCGCCAGCACCTGTTCAAACGCCACGCCGAGCTCGTCCGCGACGATCTGTGCCACCTTGGTGTGCAGGCCCTGGCCCATCTCGGTGCCGCCGTGATTGACCTGCACGCTGCCGTCGGTGTAGACATGCACCAGCGCGCCGGCCTGGTTAAACAGCGTGGCGGTGAACGAAATGCCGAACTTCACCGGCGTGATGGCGATGCCGCGCTTGATCACCGGGCTGCCGTTATTCCATGCGGAAATGGCCTGACGCCGCCGCTGATACTGCGCAGTCTGCTCCAGTTTTAATAGCAATGGCGGCAGGATGTCGTCTTCGACCCGCATGCCGTAGTGGGTGGTATTCCGCTCGTCAAGGTCGTAGAGGTTGCGCCTTCGCACCGCCAGCGCGTCCAGGCCCAGCTGCCGCGCAATGTCGCCCACAATGGTCTCGATCACGATCATGCCCTGCGGGCCGCCAAAGCCGCGGAAGGCGGTGTTGCTTTGGGTGTTGGTTTTGCAGCGGTAGGAGGCAATTTCGACATCCTGCAAAAAGTAGGCGTTGTCAACGTGAAAAAGCGCTCGGTCCGCCACCGGTCCCGACAGGTCGGCGCTGAAGCCGCAGTTGGCGGCCATCATGAGCTTCAGTCCGGTGATGCGCCCGCTGTCGTCAAAGCCCGCCGTGTACTCGTAGGCAAAGGGGTGGCGCTTGCCGGTGACCAAGAAGTCGTCGTCGCGGTCCAGCCGCAGCTTGACCGGGCATTTCAGTTTATTCGCGGCAATCGCCGCCCACACCGCCAGTTGTCCGGCCTGCGTTTCCTTGCCGCCAAAGCCTCCGCCCATACGCCGGCATTCGACGCGCACCGCGTGCTGGCCAACGCCCAGCGCATGCGCCACCCAGTGCTGCACTTCGCCCGGGTGCTGCGTGCTGGAATAAATCAGCCACTGGTTTTGCTCCTGCGGCACCACGTAGGCGACCTGGCCTTCCAGGTAAAAATGCTCCTGACCGCCGACTTCGAGCGTGCCGTGCAGCGTGTGCAACGCCGTTTGCAGCGCCTGCGCGGCGTCACCGCGCTTTAAAAAGACCGGCGGCAGCACGTAGCTTTGCGCCTTCAGCGCGTCATGCACATCCAATACGGCGGGCAGCGCTTCGATGTGGCACACCACCTGGCGCGCGGCGCGGCGCGCCTGCATCACCGATTCGGCCAACACCAGGCCTATGACCTGGCCGACATGCTGCACGCTATCTCGAGCAAACACCGGCTCGTCATGGGCAAAGTTGCCCAGCAGCGGGTCACCGGGAATGTCCGGCGCCAAAATCACGTCGCGCACGCCCGGCATGGCCAGCGCGGCGGCCGTGTCAACCGCTAACAGCCGGCCATGGGCGACGCTGGACAAAATCGGCGCGGCAAACAGCGTGCCGCGTATCTCCGCAATGTCGTCCACGTAGGTGGCTGCACCTTGAACCTGGGCGCGCGCGCTTTCATGAAAGTGCGGCGTGCCAGCTGCCTGCGGCACCGGTGGCTGGCTGACGGAAGTTGGTTCGTCGGCAGCGCTTGCCGCGTGGGCGTTGGCTGCGATCACGTCCGGATCGGCGACCGCATCGCGGCTTGGGGAAAGGGCGTTGTCCATGCTCATGCGGTTTCATCCAGCACGAACGAAGCCAGATCAATCTGCTGCACGCCCTGGCTTTCCAGCCAGTAGCGCTGCAGCAGGTTGCCCAGCACCTGAATGCGGTAGGCGGCGGAGGCCCGCATGTCGGAAATCGGCGAGAACTCTGCTCGCAGTACGGCTATGGCCAGCTGTACGGTTTGGAATGACCACGGCTGGCCGAGCAGTGCGGCTTCGGTCTGGACGGCGCGCACCGGTGTCGCGGCCACGCCGCCGGCGCCCAGGGAGGCGGCACGAACCACGCCGCCTTCAACGTGCAGATTCAGCGCCAGGCAGATGGCGGAGATATCGTCGTCGAAGCGTTTGGAGATTTTGTAGATACGCAGGTTTTCGTCGACGCTGGCTTTCGGCACCTTGATCCAGGCCAGCAGCTCATCGGGCGCCATGATATTTTTGCGGTAGCCGGTGTAAAGCCGCTCCAGCGGCAGTTCGCGTTGACCGCGAACGCTCATCAGCAGCACAGTCGCACCCAGCGCAATCAACAGCGGCATCGAATCGCCAATCGGCGAGCCGTTGGCGACGTTGCCGCCCAGCGTGCCCGAGTTGCGCACCGGCAGGCCGGCAAAGCGGTTGAAGAAGGTCTGCAGTTGCGGCCGGTCGGAGACCAGCGCGGCAAAGGCATCGTGCAGCGTGACGGCGGCACCAATGGCGATGTGCCGCGGGGAGTTCTCGATGCGGCGCAGTTCACCGACCTGGCTGAGGTCCAGCACCTGCTCAAACTGGCGGTGCTGCTTGGTCACCCAGAGGCCTACATCGGTGCAGCCAGCAACCAGCTGGGCTTGTGGATGGGCGGCGCGCTGTTGCAGCAAGGCCGCCAGCGTGCGCGGTGATTTATAGAAAAAAGCGGCCTCCAGCCCAATAGCCACGGGCGTAATCTGCTCTAATTTTGATAGCAAGTCGGTTTCGTCCAGCGTTACCGGCGGCAAGCTTCCCATGAGTTGGGCGGCGTCCAGAATCGGCCGGTAACCGGTGCAGCGGCACAGGTTGCCTGAGAGTTCCTGCTGCGCCATTTCGCGCGTGATGGGCTCGCCCTTGCAGACATGGTTTTGGTACATGCCGAAGAGGCTCATCACAAAACCCGGGGTGCAGAAGCCGCACTGCGACGCATGGCACTTCACCATGGCCTGCTGCGCTGGATGTAGTGGTGGTTCAATCCCTCCTCTCTCGCCAGCCGGGGCCGTGGACCCGGCTTCGCCGGGCCGCAGGCGCAGGCCTTGCAGGCCGCACGACTGCGAGACGCCGCCGCCCTTCGTGCCGTCCAAGCCTGCACCGGCAGGCTCGGAGCCGCAGCACTCAGCCCCCTCGGGAAGCAGCGAACCATACGAAGCGGAGAGCGTGGGGGCTCCCTCTTCACCAGCAGGGGCCGCGGAACCGGCTTCGCCGGGCCGCAGGCGCAGCGCCCCCTCGGGGGGCAGCGCAGTACGCGAAGCGGCAAGCGTGGGAGTCCCTTCTTCGCCAGCAGGGGCCGCGGAACCGGCTTCGCCGGGCCGCAGGCGCAGCGCCCCCTCGGGGGGCAGCGCAGTACGCGAAGCGACAAGCGTGGGGGCAATATCCTCCACGGTCCACAGCGCCATGCCGTCAATCGAATGCGCCAGCCGGATGCAACTGTTGACGGCGCGGTAGCGCATGGCGTCGCCCTGCGCTTCGCCCAGCACCACCGTGCAGGCGCCGCAGTCGCCTTCGCCGCAGCCTTCCTTGCTGCCGGTGAGGCCCAAGTCCTCGCGCAGCAGCTCCAGCAGCGTGCGGCTGGGTGGTACATTCTCGACAGAAACAACTTCGCCGCGCCTGACAAACTGAATGGTTTTGACAGGACGAGGGGTAGCAGAGCTGAGGGTGGTCATGCGTGTCAGGGTAAAACAATCGGGCTGCAGCCGCCATACAAAAATGCATTTCAACCGCATTGCCATAAGGGTATGAAAGATTTGCATCTGGTCAGGGGCTGAACACCGCGCTGATGGCGATTGAGCATAGCGCGCCCCCGGCCACGCTTACAACGCCGCCAAGTGCTTGCGAGCGGGCCAGGCGGGTGCCAGGGGTGCTACAAAAACAATAGCTGCTTGCGCCCGCATTTATTGGGCTAGAGGCCTAAAACATAGAGAAAAATGGAAAATTGACCGCCCGCCAGAGACTATGACCGCTGCTGCTCCTTCTTCCTCTTCTCCTGCTGCCCTGGCGGAAAACCGCCTCGGACTTGCGCCCAGGCTGCAGCTTTCGGGCATTTCCAAGCGCTACCCGGGCGTGATCGCCAACAGCGACATTTCGCTGACCGTGCTGCCCGGTGAAATCCATGCGGTGCTGGGCGAAAACGGCGCCGGCAAGTCCACGCTGATGAAGATCATCTACGGTTCGGTCAAGGCCGATGCCGGCAGCATCGCCATCGACGGCCAGGGCGTAGCGGTGCGCAATCCGCAGGAAGCGCGCGCGCTCGGCATCAGCATGGTGTTTCAGCATTTCAGTTTGTTTGACACGCTGACCGTGGCTGAAAACGTCTGGCTGGGCCTGAACAAGCACTTGAGCCTGGCCGAGGTGTCCCAGCGCATCACCGAGACCACGCGCGCCTACGGCCTGCAACTGGACCCGACGCGGCCGGTCCACACGTTGAGCGTCGGCGAGCGCCAACGCGTCGAGATTGTGCGGGCGCTGTTGACGCACCCCAAGCTGTTGATTCTGGACGAGCCGACTTCGGTGCTGACGCCGCAGGCGGTCGACAAGCTGTTCGTCACGCTGCGCAAACTCGCTGCCGAAGGCTGCAGCATTTTGTACATCAGCCACAAGCTGCATGAAATCCGCGCGCTGTGCACCGCCTGCACGGTGCTGCGCGGCGGCCGGGTGACGGGCGACTGCGACCCGCGCCAGGAATCGAATGCTTCACTGAGCCGCCTGATGATTGGTGCCGAGCCACCGGCGCTGCAGCACCGCGCGCTGCAGGCGGGCGCTGTGGTGCTTGACGTGCGCCAGCTGGTACTGGCCAGGGACGAGCAGTTTGGCGTGGATTTGCAGCAGATAGCGCTGCAGGTGCGCGCCGGCGAGGTAGTCGGCATTGCCGGCGTCTCCGGCAACGGCCAGAAGGAGCTGCTGTACGCGCTGTCGGGGGAAGACACGCGCGCCGCCGCCACGTCAATTGTCGTGAAAGGCCAGAACGCCGGCAAGCTGAGCCCGGCGCGGCGCCGCGCGCTGGGCCTGCACTTTGTGCCGGAAGAGCGGCTGGGACGGGGCGCGGTGCCGGCACTGTCGCTGGCGCGCAACCTGATGCTGACGCGCAAAGAGGCGGTGACGGCCGGCGGCTGGCTGCGCGGCGGCTGGCTCAAGGGCCGGCAACTGCAGGCGCAGGCGCAGCGCATCATTGCGCGCTACCAGGTCAAGGCGGGCGGCCCGCAGGCCAGCGCCATGTCGCTGTCGGGCGGCAACCTGCAAAAATTCATCATGGGCCGCGAGATCGATGCGAAGCCGGCGCTGCTGATCGTGTCGCAGCCAACCTGGGGCGTCGATGTGGGCGCCGCCACGCAGATACGTGGCGAGCTTTTGACGCTGCGCGACGCCGGCTGCGCCGTGCTGGTGGTCAGCGAGGAACTCGACGAGCTGTTTGAAATTTGCGACCGCCTGTACGTGATGGCCAAAGGCCAGCTCTCGCCCTCGCTGCCGCGCGACCAGGCGACGGTGGAGCTGGTAGGGCAGTGGATGAGTGGCTTGTGGACGCAGCCCGAGCCGCCAACTGAAGCAATGCCGGAGGTGCAGCATGGCGCAACTTGAAGTCCGGCCGCAAGCTTCTCAATTCTGGAGCTACGCCTCGCCGGTGCTGGCGCTGCTGATCACAGTGGTACTTGGCGTCGGGCTGTTCCTGGCGCTGGGCAAGGACCCGCTCAAGGGTCTGCAGGTGTTCTTCTGGGAGCCGATCCGCTCGCCCTATGCGCTGGGCGAGTTGATGGTCAAGGCCACGCCGCTGCTGATCATTGCGCTGGGCCTGGCGGTGTGCTTTCGCTCCAACGTCTGGAATATTGGCGCCGAGGGGCAGTTTGTCATGGGCGCGGTGGCGGCGGGCGGCGTGGCGCTGCTGGCCGACAAGGGCACCGGCGCCTGGATCGTACCGGTGATTCTGGCGGCCGGCGTGCTGGGCGGCATGGCCTGGGCTGGCATCACCGCCTTGCTGCGCGACCGCTTCAATGCCAACGAAATTCTGGTCAGCCTGATGCTGGTTTATGTCGCCGACATGGTGCTGAACTACCTGGTATTCGGCCCCTGGAAAGATCCCGCGGGCTACAACTTCCCGCAGAGCAAAACCTTCGAGGCGGTGACGCAAATCCCGCGGCTGATGCCCGGCTCGCGCGTCACCATCGGCATCCTCTTGGGGCTGGCGGGCGTGTTGGCGCTGTGGCTGTTTTTGTTTCGCACCTACGCCGGCTTTGCGCAGGAAGTCAGCGGGCTGGCCCCGGCGGCAGCGCGCTATGCCGGCTTTTCATCCCGCCGTGCGCTGTGGGTGGCGCTCTTGATTTCAGGCGGCGCGGCCGGGCTGGCCGGTGCGCTGGAGGTGGCCGGCCCGATTGGCCAGCTCACGCCTTATGTGCCTGCGGGCTATGGCTTTGCCGCCATCATTGTGGCCTTTGTCGGGCGCCTGCATCCGGTCGGCGTGGTGTTTTCAGCTTTGCTGATGAGCATGTTTTATATAGGCGGTGAGCTGGCGCAATCGCGCCTGGGCATGCCCAAGTCGATCACCGGCGTGTTCCAGGGCCTGTTGCTGTTCAATTTGCTGGCCTGCGACACGCTGATTGCCTACCGCTTCAAGTTTTCAAAGCCGCTGGCAACGCCAGTTTTTGCGCCAACCGCCAAATCCGTTGAAGGGGCCCGCTGATGGATTCGACCGCCTTGCTGCTGGCCGCCACCCTCAGCGCCGGCACCGTGCTGGCGATTGCGTCGCTGGGTCTGCTGATCAATGAAAAAGCCGGCATCGTGAACCTGGGCGCTGAGGGCATGATGCTGTGCGCCGCCATTGCCGGCTTTGCCACCGTGGTGCATAGCGGCAACCCCTGGCTCGGCTTTGTCGCAGGTATGGCGGCGGGGGCCGTGCTGGCCGCCATCTTCGGCGTGCTGGTGATCTGGCTCAACACCAACCAGTACGCCACCGGGCTGGCTTTGAGTCTTTTTGGTGCGGGTTTCTCGGCGTTTGCGGGCATCAAGTATGTGCAGGAAAAGCTGCCCGAGCAGTCGCAGTTCCCCATCCCGCTGCTCAGCGACATCCCGTTCGTCGGCGTGGCGCTGTTTCGCCAGCACCCCATGGTCTACATCGCGATGGCGCTGACTGGCGCGCTGATCTGGTTTTTGTACCGCACGCGGGCCGGTTTGGTGTTGCGCTCGGTCGGTGAAAGCCCCGAATCGGCACACGCGCTGGGCTACCCGGTGCGGCGCATCCGCCTGGCCGCCGTGGTGGCCGGCGGGGCGCTGTGCGGGCTGGCCGGTGCCTATGTGTCGGTGGTCTACACGCCGCTGTGGGTCGAGGGCATGATGGCCGGCAAGGGCTGGATTGCGCTGGCGCTCACCACCTTTGCCACCTGGCGCCCGGCCCGCGTCTTGCTAGGTGCTTACCTGTTTGGCGGCGTGACGATGCTGCAGTTTCATCTGCAGGGCCTGGGGGTTGATGTGCCGCCGCAGTTTTTGACCATGCTGCCTTACCTGTCCACCATCGTGGTGCTGGTGCTGATTTCGCGCAACCCGCTGTGGATTCGCGTCAACATGCCAACCTCGATTGGCAAGCCGTTTTATCCCGGCGCCTGATTTTTCAGCCGCATAATTGCGGTTTTTGTTGCACCGCGTGACCTTTTTCCCCTGTTCCCTTGATTTCCCCTTCATTGAAAGCGAAATGACATGACCGACCTGCAAAAACGTTCCCTGCTCAAGCTGGCGGCCCTTTCAGCCATGTCGGTGCTGACCAGCGCTGCCCTGATGGGTTGCGGCAAAAAAAGCGAGCCCGCGCCAGCAGCGACAACGGCCCCTGCGCCGGTTGCGGCAGCCCCGGCCAAGACCGAGCCTTTGAAAGTCGCCTTTGCCTATGTCGGCCCGGTCGGCGACGGCGGCTGGACCTTTGCGCATGACAACGGCCGCAAAGAGGTGGAAAAAGCCTACGGCGACAAGGTGGTGACCAGTTTTGTTGAAAAAGTACCCGAATCGGCCGACGCCGAGCGCGTGATTCGCGACATGGCCGGGCAGGGCAACCAGCTGATATTTGGCACCACCTTCGGTTACATGGAGCCCATGCTCAAGGTGGCGGGCGACCTCAAGGGCGTCAAGTTCGAGCACGCCACCGGCTACAAGACCGCAGCCAACATGCGCACCTACGACAGCCGCACCTACGAAGGCGCTTACATGGCCGGCGTGGTGGCGGGCAAGATGAGCAAGTCGGGCACGCTGGGCGTGGTCGGCTCGGTGCCGATTCCCGAGGTGGTGCGCAACATCAACAGCTTCACGCTGGGCGCGCAGTCGGTCAATCCTAAAATCACGACCAAGGTGGTCTGGGTCAATGAGTGGTTCAACCCACCCAAGGAAACCGAAGCCGCCACGGCATTGATCAATGGCGGTGCTGATGTGCTGTTCCAGAACACCGATTCATCAGCCGTGCTGCAAACCGCCGAGAAAATGGGCAAGCGCGCCTTTGGCTGGGATTCGGATATGACCGCTTACGGCCCGAAAGCGCACCTGGCTTCCGCCGTGATCAACTGGGGCCCTTACTACGTGAAAGCCGTCGGCGAAGCGCTGGAAGGCAAGTGGACAGGCGGGCAGAGCGCCTGGTGGGGCGTAAAAGAAGGCGCAATTGACCTGGTGTCGATTGCCGCCGATGTGCCGGATGAAACCAAAAAGCGCATCGGCGAAATCAAGATCGGCCTGAAAGACGGCAGCTTTTCGATTTGGAAAGGCCCCATCATGGACAACAGCGGCAAAGAGCTGGTGGCCAAGGACGCGGTGGCCGACGATAAGTTTCTGGGCGGCCTGAAAAGCTACGTCAAGGGCGTGGAAGGCAAAGTTCCGGGTAACTGATCAGACCAGCCAGACAGAAAACCTCGGCTGCCTTCGGGCAGCTTTTTCTTTTTTGGAGTTGAAATGAACCTCGCTAAAGCTAGTGTCAAACCCGTCGCCGCCGACCGCCTGCCCGAGCTGCTCAGGCGCATGCCGAAAGCCGAGCTGCACATTCACATCGAAGGCTCGCTCGAGCCCGAGCTGATTTTTGCGCTGGCTGCGCGCAACGGCGTGCAGCTTCCCTACGCCAGCGTGGAGGAACTGCGCAGCGCCTACGCCTTCAGCAATCTGCAGAGCTTTCTGGATATTTATTACGCCGGTGCCAGCGTGCTCTTGAAAGAGCAGGACTTCTACGACATGGCGCGCGCCTACCTGGTTAGAGCCGCTGCAGACAATGTGGTCCACACCGAGCTGTTTTTCGACCCGCAAACGCACACCGCGCGCGGCGTCAGCATGCAGACCGTGATCCAGGGCCTGCACCGCGCCTGCGTCGATGCCCAGGGCGAGCTCGGCATCAGCGCGGCGCTGATCCTGTGTTTTTTACGCCACCTCAGTGAAGAAGAGGCGTTCGAGACGCTGGAGCAGGCCCTGCCTTTTCGCGACTTGCTTCTCGGCGTCGGGCTCGATTCGGGCGAAGTTGGCAACCCGCCTGAAAAGTTTGCGCGCGTGTTTGCACGCTGCCGCGAATTGGGTTTTCACTTGGTCGCACATGCCGGCGAGGAAGGCCCGCCCGCTTATGTCTGGACGGCGCTGGACTTGCTCAAGGTCGAGCGGATTGACCACGGCGTGCAGTCCAGCAAGGACGCGGCCTTGATGCAGCGCCTGGCCCGGGACCGCATTGCGCTGACGGTGTGCCCGCTGTCCAACCTCAAGCTCTGCGTGTTCCCCGATCTGGCCAGCCACAACCTGCGCCAGCTGCTTGACGCCGGGCTGGTGGCCACCGTCAACTCGGATGATCCAGCCTACTTTGGCGGCTACATGAATGACAACTTCACACAGACCTTTGCGGCAACCGGGCTCACTGCGCAGCACGCGTACATTCTTGCGCGCAACAGCTTTGAGGCCAGTTTTATCGATGCGGCGGCCAAGCGGATGCACATCGACCGCTTGAACGAATTCTTCGAAAAATTTCAGTAAGGCCTTGATGGCACAAGACGGAAAAAAAGGGCGGGCGCCTGCATCAGCCAGCCCCTGGCCGATCGCGCTGGCCGGGCTGGTGGCGCTGGCCGTGGCCATGGGCCTGGGCCGCTTTGCCTTCACGCCGCTGCTGCCCATGATGCTGAACGACGGCGTGCTCGATTTGCCCGCCGCCAGCTGGCTGGCCAGCGCCAACTATTTTGGCTACCTGCTGGGCGCCATGCTGTGCACGCTGCAGCCCTGGCTCTGGGCGCGCTTTCGCTGGCTGCCCCTGCTGGCTTATTCGTCGCTGGTTCGCGCCGGGCTGCTGGCCACAGGGCTGCTGACGCTGGCCATGGCCTGGCAAGCTCCGGCGGCCTGGCCCTGGCTGCGCTTTGCGGCCGGCGTGGCCAGCGCGGTGGTGTTTGTCTTCACCTCGGGCTGGTGCCTGTCGCGGCTGGCCAGGCTGGGCCTGCCGGCATTGGGCGGCGTGATCTACGCGGGCCCGGGCGCCGGTATTGTGGTGAGCGGCCTGTTTGCCAGCGGCATGGTGGCCTGGCACTGGCGCGCCGCCACCGGCTGGCTGATTTTTGGCGTGCTGGCTTTTGCGCTGACCGCCCTGGTCTGGCACAGCCTGCGCGGCGGTGACGAGCGTCTGGCGCCGCGCGGCTTGCCGCCAGCCAGCCAAATCGGCGTCGCGTCGCCGCAGCACGGTCACGCCGAGATGGGGCTGCTGACGCTGGCCTACGGGCTGGCCGGCTTCGGCTACATCATCACCGCCACATTTTTGCCGGTGATTGCCCGGGCCGCGCTGCCCGGCTCGGCTTGGCTGGACCTGTTCTGGCCGATCTTCGGCCTGGGCGTGATGGCCGGCGCGCTGCTGGCTACGCGCGTCTCGCCGGCCAGGGACTTTCGCGTGCTGCTGGCAGTTTGCTATTTTCTTCAGGCGCTGGGCATCTCCGTCAGCCTGTGGAGCCCCAGCCTGGCCGGCTTTGCGCTGGGCAGCCTGATGCTGGGACTGCCGTTTACCGCCATCACCTTTTTTGCGATGCAGGAGGTGCGCCGCCTGCGCCCCAACACGGTCGCCAGCTTCATGGGCCTGCTCACCGCCACTTACGGCGTTGGGCAGATCCTGGGTCCGCCGCTGGTGGCGCTGCTGCTGCGGCGCGCCCCCAGCGCGGACGCCGGCTTTTCGCTGTCGCTGGTAATTGCCGCCAGTGCCTTGCTGGTCGGCGCGGCTATGTATGGCTGGCTGGCGCGAGTCTATCCCGTCCTTAAAAAGCACCCGATTGAACAGAGCCGGTAAAATCTCATCTTGCCAGCACGCTGCCCCGGCGAGCTGCAGTTGTTTTTGTTCCGGGGCCATGTAGAGGACCACCATGTATAAAAACCTCGCAACCGCTGTCATTTCGACCGTCGTGGCTGCCTGTTTTATCTCTCCCGCCTTTTGTTACCTGCCGCGCCAGTGCAAGCGGAGCGCCGCATGAGCTACCAGGTCAAAGAGATTTTCTACACCCTGCAAGGCGAGGGCGCCAACGCCGGACGGCCTGCGGTTTTTTGCCGCTTTGCTGGCTGCAACCTGTGGTCTGGCCGCGAGCCGGATCGCGCTACTGCCGTCTGCCGCTTTTGCGACACCGATTTTGTCGGCACCGATGGCACGGGGGGCGGCAAGTTTGCCGACGCCGACGCGCTGGCGCACCAGATCGCCGCGCAGTGGCCTGCCGGCGACAAGGCACACCGTTTCGTTGTGATGACTGGTGGCGAGCCGCTGCTGCAGGTCGATGCCGCGCTGGTCGCGGCGCTGCATGCGCAAGGCTTTCAGATCGCCGTCGAAACCAATGGCACGATCGCAGCGCCCGCTGGCATAAACTGGATTTGCGTCAGCCCCAAAGCCGGTGCGCCGTGGATTCAGCGCGAAGGCCAGGAGCTCAAGGTGGTCTGGCCGCAGCCCGGTTTTGAACTGGCGAAGCTAGCGGAATTGGAGGCGGCGCGCTTCACGCACCGCTACCTGCAGCCCATGGACAACCTCGAGCGCTCGCGCAACACCCAGGCCTGTATTGCGCTGTGCCTGGAGCGGCCGGCCTGGCGGCTCAGCCTGCAGACCCACAAGATCACCGGCATCCGTTGAATTTCGCAGTGCCTGGCCAAACAGCTAAGCTTGCAGCCATGAAAGCCTGGCGCGCCTCCATTCTGTACTTTGCCGGCCCTGCGCAAGCCCATCAGGCCGTGCTGGAGTCCGACGGCCTGCTGGTGACCGGCCCTGACGCGCAAGGTCGCCAGCGCGTGCAGGCCGTCGGCGCCTACAGCCAGCTGGCGCCGCGCTTTGCCGGCGTGCCGGTCGAACAGCTGTCGGGCCGCATCATCGCCCCGGGCTTTGTTGACATGCACATTCACTACCCGCAGCTCGACGTGATCGGCTCGCCGGCGGACGGGCTGCTGCCGTGGCTTGAAAGCTATACGTTTCCACATGAAAAACGCTTCGAAGTGCCCGAATACAGTGCGCAGGCAGCTACCGTTTTCATAGCAGAGCTGCTCCGCAACGGCGTCACTACGGCGTTCAGCTTTGCCAGCTCGCACCCGGCATCGGTCAACGCGCTGTTTGCCGAAGCGCAAACGCGCAGCCTGCGCCTGATCACCGGCAAGGTGTTGATGGATCAGAACGCGCCCGATGGCGTGCGCGACGACACCGAACAAAGCTTGCTGGACAGCGAAGCGCTGATCCAGCGCTGGCATGGCGTGGATCGGCTTGGCTACGCCATCACGCCGCGCTTTGTGCCCAGCTGCAGCGCGGCCCAGCTGCGCGGCGCCGGTGAGTTGGCGGCGCGTTACCCGGACGTCTGGATCCAGTCACATGCGGCGGAAAACCGGGACGAAATCGCCTGGGTGCGCCAGCTTTATCCCGATGCGCGCAGCTACCTGAGCGTCTATGAACGCTTTGGCCTGCTGCGCCAGCGCGCCGTCTATGCGCACTGCATCCATATTGACGACGAGGACCGCGCGCTGTTGCAGGGCAGCGGCGCCGCTGCGGCCGTCTGCCCGACCAGCAACCTGTTTCTGGGCAGCGGATTTTTTGACTACGCCGCAGCCGAGCGCGCCGGTTTTCAGTTCGGCCTGGCCAGCGATGTGGGCGGCGGCACCTCGTTCAGCCCGTTTCACACCATGCTGGCGGCGTACTACGTCGGACGGGAAGGGCATAGCAAGCTGGGCGTGTCCTTGAGCCCGCAAAGCCTGTGGTGGCAGCACACGGCCGGTGCGGCGCGGGCGCTCGGGCTGGAGGGTGTGGTGGGCAATCTGCTGCCGGGTTGCGAGGCCGATTTTGTCGTGCTCAACCCGCAGGCCACGCCGCTGCTGGCGCGCAAGACCGCGCAGGCCGCCAGCCTAGATGAACTGCTGTTTGCCATGATCGTGCTGGGCGACGACCGGCTGGTCGAGAAAACCGTGATTTCGCAGGCCGAAACCTCTTGATTGGCCGGTTTTAGGGGTCAAATCGGCCTCTAGACCATATGGGACGGGCGCAAGTAGCTATTAATATAATAGCAAACAATCTAGCGTCAAGGCGTACCTGCCGCTTGCCTACAATCATTGGCAAACCAAGGAACCTTCCCCATGAGCATTAAAAGCGACAAATGGATACGCCGCATGGCAGAGTCCACCGGCATGATCGAACCCTTCGAGCCGGGCCAGATCCGCGAGCGCGAAGGCAAGAAAATCATCAGCTACGGCACCAGCAGCTACGGCTACGACATCCGCTGCGCTCCCGAGTTCAAGGTGTTCACCAACATCCACAGCACGGTGGTGGACCCGAAAAACTTCGACGAAAAAAGCTTTGTCGACTTCCACGGCGACAGCTGCATCATTCCGCCCAACAGCTTTGCGCTGGCCCGCACGCTGGAATACTTTCGCATTCCACGCAATGTGCTGACGATTTGCTTGGGCAAAAGCACCTACGCGCGCTGCGGCATCATCGTCAACGTCACACCTTTCGAGCCCGAGTGGGAAGGCTATGTGACGCTTGAATTTTCCAACACCACGCCGCTGCCCGCCAAGATTTACGCGGGCGAAGGCTGCGCCCAGGTGCTGTTCTTTGAGAGCGACAAGGACGATGTCTGCGAGGTCAGCTACAAGGACCGCGGCGGCAAGTACCAAGGGCAAATCGGGGTGACGCTGCCCAAAGCCTGAACAGCAATAGCGCCATGGAATACCCGCACGACATTGAACAGCGGTTGATTGATCTGGAAATCAAGGCCAGCTTTAGCGAAGACATGGTGGACCAGCTCAACCAGGTCATCGTGCGCCAGCAACAGCAAATCGACCTGTTGATCCGCGAGATCAGCCAGCTGCGCCAGCAGATCCCCGAAGGCGGCAGCGGCGTGGCGGGCCGATCAAGCGAGGATTTGCCGCCGCACTACTGATTTCATGTGTTTCATCGTTTGCGGCGCTGTGCTGATCGCGCCTCGAACCGGAAATCTAATGCCCGTATTCAGGGGAGTCTGACCGGCCAGCCACGCGCCCAAGCGGGCCGGCGTCGCGATGTTGGTGACCAGCTTCACGCCTGAACGCGGATCGCGTCCGTGCAGGCGCAGCGCCGTCTCCAGAAAGATCAGCGGCCTACTGCCGGGTCGCCAGCCCATGATCTCCTTGCCGCGCAGTGCATTCCAGTCAAAGCGTTTAACTTTTTCGCGGGCCATCAGCAGGTCGCCGTTGGCTGCGGTCATGAAGCAGAAAATTCGGGCCTTTTGCGGCGATTCGCTGTTGAGCACGTAGATAGGCACTTCCGGCCCATCAGGGCGATGTCGGCGGCACCGGCTAGCAGCGCGGCCATCGCCTTATCGCACCCGTTGGCGGTCGTCAATCCGACGTCCAGACCGCTATCGTTGAAAAAGCCCCTGGTCATTACGACGTAGGCGGTTGTGAAGAACATCGAACGCACCACTTGGCTGGAGCAGCTTGATGAGATTCTTGCCCTGCGCGTGCACCGGGAACGGTGCCACGCTCAATGGCGCTACGGCATAGAGGGCGGCTGGAGGAACGTCGCGTCGATTGATCATGGGCACCCTGAGGGCTACCAAACTGATGTCGAGAGGAGGGAAATGCGAAAAATGATAACTTCTCGTTGATTTCTGCGTTTTTGCAGCGTTTCGCGTGGAAAGTAAACTATTTGCATAGTAATCTGCACAATTAACTTACATATGACTGCTAAGAAAGTATTCTTGCGAACCGGGCTGTTTACTTTTTCCACCTTCTTTGCGGGAAAAAGAGGTCAGACTTCAACCGCAAGGGCTTGCCATGCTTAGTCATCTCGTCGCCAAGCAAGACTCGCCGGAGCCCGCTAGCAGCATCACTGAGTCCTGGCAGGCCGCGCATGGCGAGCCGCAAGAGGCCGAGGGAGGCCGCGCGTCCTCGGCGCTCAGTACTTCACTGAAAAGCCTGCTCAAGGGCGGTTCGGACAAAGACTTCAGACGGCTCATCTACAACCTGCTCAGCCTGTCGAACGTGATGGTGCGCAACCGTGAGCACTTCGCTGCCTACATTGGCGTGACGAATCAGCAGTACGTCATCATGACCATCCTGTACGAGACGCCGGGTGCGACGGTCAGCCACATCGCCAATCAGATTCACGTTTCGAGTCAGTTCATCACGTTGGAGACCGGAAAGCTCATCAAGAAGGGTCTTGTCGACAAGCGGCCCCACGAGTTAGACCGTCGCAGCGTGTCGCTGACCTTGACGGAGAGGGGGCAGACCCTGTTGCGAGAGGTTTGGCCGTTGCGGCGGAGGACGAACGACCTGACTTTTCAATCGTTGACGAAGGAGCAGGCCGCCATTTTGGACCAAATCATCGGCTCGCTGGTGATGGGCGCCCAGATGGCGCTGCACGAGCTGGAAGCGCCACACCGCAGCGGCCGAAGAGCGCCGTCGATTGAGCGGAAACCAAAGAGCGGTTTGGCCGACCCGTCCCAGTAAACATCGCTTGGCCCACCCCGGATTCGTCAGGCGCGTGCGGTGCGGACCGCGCAGCTCGCCTTGCCGCTTGTTGTGCTGGTGTTGTGGGCGGTGCTGCCGCGCGCTCAGCTTATCAATCCGCTATTTATCAGCTATGCGTCGGCCCTGTGGCCAACGATGCTGGAACTCCTCAAGGAAAGCCTCAGCAACCTGGCCTGCTGGCCCATGCCGCAGCGACTTTCGGGGCCACGGTCATAGGATTCGCTCGCTATGGTTCTCGGCGTCGTGCCGACCTTCATCGCCGCGCTGAAGGTGACGGCCGGCCTGCCGTTGGTCAGCGTGGTGATCGCCGCCATGCTGATGTACGTCGCCATCGGCTGGCTGGAGACCTTTGTCATGCGCCGGCGCTGAAAGGTGGCCGTGCGCAGAATACGGACATCAACAACCGTCGACTATCATCGAAAGCAGCTGCACTGCATCGGATGCATCGGATGCACCGGTCAGCGGATAGGTTACTTTTCCGTTAAATGTCACTTTGAAAGCGGGCGGCGATGGAAATTGAACTCAACGGTTTGCCTCATCTTGTCAAAGACAGGCAAAACGTGCGTGAACTGGTTGACGAACTGAATCTGGCCCAGCAGGCGCTGGCCGTGGCCGTCAATCGCGAAGTCGTGCCGCGTTCCATGTGGTTGCAACGCGTGCTGCAGCCGCATGACCAGGTCGACCTGGTGCGCCCGATTGGCGGCGGGTAAACAAAATTTTTCAAGGTTTTGACACAATGAATCAGCATGACATGACGCAGCAAAGTACGCAGGCAAGCGCGCAGGACGGCGGCTTGACTATCGCCGGGAAAACTTATCGTTCGCGCCTTCTGGTTGGTAGCGGGAAATACCGCGACTTGGAAGAAACCCGCGTCGCCATTGAGGCATCGGGTGCGGACATCGTGACGGTGGCGATTCGACGCGTCAACATCGGCCAGGATCCGAAGGCGCCCAGTCTGCTGGACGTGGTGCCGCAATCAAAGTACACAATATTGCCGAATTCGGCGGGTTGTTATACCGCCCAGGATGCGGTTTACACGCTGCAACTGGCGCGGGAATTGTTGAATGGCCACAAGCTGGTCAAGCTGGAAGTGCTGGGTGATGAAAAATCGCTGTTTCCCAATATGCCGGAAACGCTCAAGGCCGCGGAAATCCTGGTGCGCGATGGCTTTGAGGTGATGGTGTATTGCAGCGACGATCCTATCCAGGCCAGATTGCTTGAACAAATCGGTTGCGTCGCGGTGATGCCGCTGGCCTCGCTGATCGGCTCCGGCATGGGAATTTTGAACCCCTGGAATCTGTCGCTGATCATCGAGCAGGCCACGGTGCCGGTGCTCGTCGATGCCGGTGTCGGCACGGCCTCTGATGCAACGATAGCGATGGAGCTGGGCTGCGACGGAGTCCTGATGAACAGCGCGATTGCCGGTGCACGCGAGCCCGTCCGGATGGCGCGCGCGATGCGACTGGCAGTTGAAGCCGGGCGCGAGGCTTATCTGGCGGGCCGCATGCCCAGAAAATTTTCCGCTTCGCCGTCTTCGCCCATGGCCGGCCGCGTCGCGGGATGAGCGTCGCGCACGGAAAAGCAATCTGAAGAGCGATCTGAACCATGACCAGCAAGACCTTGTTTGTCGCCTCCGCAGGATTCGAGGCGGCGCGCCAGATTGACGCGCTGGCGCCCGGCCACCGTTCGCGCCGGCTGCACGGGCACAGTTTTCTGGCGCAAGTGCGCTGTGATCTTCCCGCCGCTTGGGCGCCATTCTCGGGTGGCGAGGTGGCAAGTCTGCGCGCGCGTCTTGAAGCCACGGTGGCTCAACTGGACTACCGGTTGGTGAACGAGCAGATCGAATCTCCCACGGATGACAACCTGGCCCGCTGGATTCAGTCGCAAGCAGATCTGCCAGGATTGCAACAGGTCAGCCTTCAGAGCACCACAGCGCAAGGCGTTGAGCTGGATGCCCTGGGGCAGCTGCACTTGTGGCGACGCTATATTTTTCAGGCCGCGCACCGGCTGCCGCATGTCCCTGCCGGCCACAAATGCGGTCGCATGCATGGCCATGGTTTTGAAGTCGTCGTGCATGCCCGTCAGGCGCCCAGGACCGACGCCAGCCCGATTGACTACGACGCGTTGGACCGTTGCTGGAGGCCGATGCAGCAGCAGCTCGACTACGCCTGCCTCAACGATCTCCCCGGTTTGCAAAATCCCACCAGCGAAAGGTTGTCGAGCTGGATTTGGGAACGGCTCAAACCCAGCTTGCCGGCCTTGTCCTGGATCACGGTTTTTGAGACCGCGTCTTGTGGTGCGCACTTTGATGGCCAGCACTATCGCATCTGGAAAGAAGTGACGCTGGACAGTTCCCTGCAACTCAAGAGCGCGCCCGACGGCAGCCCGCTGCGGCGCCTGCACGGCCATACCTACACCTTGCGCCTGCACCTGTCGGCAGCGCTAAACGAATGGCTGGGCTGGCTGGTGGACTTTGGCGATGTGAAGGCTCTTTTTGACCCGGTCTTTCAGTTGATCGACCACCAGCCCCTGCACGAAATCGCTGATTTGAAGGATGGCGACACGGCAAGCATTGCCAGCTGGATTTTAGAAAAAGGACGGGCCACGCTGCCCGAGCTGGTCGGGGTTGATCTGTATGAAACCCGAGGTTGCGGGGCTGTCGTTTCGGTCGATGCTGGCGGGCTGGGGTTGCCGGTCGCCTGAATCTGGCGGGGCGCTAGCGCTGATGCGGGATAATCACTGCTTGTCTGCCCCAAGCGCCGTCATCCGCGCTTATCGACACGCATCACGCGGTCATGATGCCCACGGTGACCCCGGACGCATTCATTCCCGCGCTTCCTTCGGCCTGGAATTACCTTTGCGGTGGTGGGCGGGAATTTGTTCCCAACCCGCTACGCATCCGCATCACGCATCACGTAGTACTCAGCAAGATATTCCCATGCACCCAGAAAGCTTCATCGTCGGCAAGGACGCCTCCCTCGAGTCCTCGATCAGCAGCATGCAGGCCAAGTTGCTAGCGCTCGGCTTTCATATCGAGGAGCGTTCGTGGCTCAACCCGGTCGATGGCATCTGGTCGGTCCATGTGCGCGACCGCGATTGCCCGCTGATGTTCACCAATGGCAAGGGCGCATCCAAACTGGCGTCGTTGGCCAGCGCGCTCGGTGAATATTTTGAGCGTCTGTCCTGCAACTACTTTTGGAGTCACTACTACCTCGGCCAGGCCTATGCAGAGGGCGATGCGCGCGCGTTTGTGCATTACCCGCAGGAGCGCTGGTTTGCGCCTGGCGAAGACGGTGCATGGCCGCAGGGCTTGTTGACGCCGGAACTGCAGCAGTTCTATAACCCGCGCGACTCCATAGATGCGAGCGCCCTGGTGGACTTCAACTCTGGCAACACGGAGCGCGGCATTTGCGCCATTCCCTACGTGCGCCAGCGCGATGAGGCCGTGGTTTATTTTCCGGTCAACGTGATCAGCAACCTCTACGTCAGCAACGGCATGTCGGCTGGCAATACGCAGGCAGAGGCGCGCACCCAGGCGCTGTCAGAAATTTTTGAACGCCATATCAAGTTTCGCATCATCAGCGAAGGACTGTGCCTGCCCGACGTGCCACAAAACGTCATCAACCGGTACCCGGGCATCGCGGCCGGCATTCAAGGCCTGCGCGCTGCCGGTTTCGGCATTGTGGTGAAAGACGCCTCGCTCGGTGGCCAATACCCGGTGATGAATGTGACCTTGCTGAACCCCAACGATCAGGGTGTTTTTTCAAGTTTTGGCGCCCATCCGCGCTTTGAGATTGCGCTGGAACGCGCGCTGACCGAGTTGCTGCAGGGCCGGGCGCTCGACGCGCTGGCCGGTTTTCCCGAGGCCGGTTTTGACCTCGAAGAAATTGCCAGTTCGCCCAACCTCGAAATCCATTTCGTCGATTCCAGCGGGATCATCAGCTGGAACTTCCTTGGCAGTCAGCCCGACTTTGCCTTCAATGACTGGAACTTCAGCAGCACCACCGCCGAGGACTACGCCTGGCTGGTCGCCAGCGTGCACGCCAATGGGCACGATATCTACGTGGCCGACTTCACGCATCTGGGCGTGTATGCCTGCCGCACCATTGTTCCCGGCATGTCCGAAATCTACCCCATCGACGAACTCGAATGGGAAAACAACAGCGTGGCCAATCCCATCCGCGAAGCGATTTGTAACCTGCCCGAACTCGACAACGAGGAATGCAGCGATCTGCTCGACACGCTCAATGAAAGCGGCCTGACCGACGAGCGTCTGGTCGCTGCGCTGATCGGCCTGGCACCCGGCGACAACGCCTTCTGGAAAGACCTGCGCGTGGGTGAGTTGAAAACCTTGCTGGCGCTGGCCTGCGCAAACGAACAAGCCATCAACGAAGGCTGCGAATGGATTCGACATTTTGGCCAGATCAACACCGAGCGTCGCCGCGTCTACAGTTGTATCGAAAGCCTGCAGAAGCTTGACGATGCAACGCGCTTTGGCGATGCCCTGCAAAGCCTTTATGGCTCTGAAACGCTGCGCCAGGCCGACGCATTGCTTAAAGGTGAGTTGCGCTTTTTCGACCAGCCTTCGTTGGGGCTGAACTTGGCCAATTGTGAGATGCACCAGCGCCTGCTGGCTGCCTACAGCAAGCTGCACAAGGCCGACCAGCCAGTATGAAAACCCCGAGCAGAATCGAGCCGCTGGTCACCGACGGACTGGTCGACAAGGTCGTCCGTCAGCTCATGAGCGGCAAGGAAGCCATGGTGTATGTGGTGCAGTGTGGCGATGAAGTGCTGTGCGCCAAGGTCTACAAGGAAGCCAACAAACGCGCTTTCCGTCAGGCGGTTGACTACACCGAAGGGCGCAAGATCAAGAACAGCCGGCAGGCCCGTGCCATGGCCAAGGGTTCACGCTACGGCCGCCAGGAACAGGAAGCCGCCTGGCAGCATGCAGAGGTCGATGCGCTGCACCGCCTTGCCGGCGCTGGTGTGCGCGTGCCCACGCCGTATAACTTTCACGAAGGCGTGCTGCTGATGGAACTGGTGACCGATGAAAACGGCTCACCGGCGCCTCGCTTGAATGACGTGGTGCTGAGCGCTGACGATGCGCGTCGCTACCACGCTATGTTGATCCGGCAGGTGGTGCTGATGCTTTGTGCCGGCATCGTGCACGGGGATCTTTCCGAATACAACATCCTGATTGACAGCGACGGCCCGGTGATCATCGACCTGCCGCAGGCGATCGACGCGGCGGCCAACAACAATGCCAGCCGAATGCTGGAGCGTGATGTGGACAACCTCGCCAGCTATTTCGGCCAGTTTGCCCCGGAACTTCTGCGCACCGACTACGGCAAGGAAATCTGGTCACTCTACGAAACCGGTGCGCTGCAGCCGCAGAGCGAACTCACCGGACATTTCAAGCGCAACGAAAAATTGGCCGACCTCAACGGCGTCATGCGTGTCATCGACGCGGCGCGCGACGAGGAGGCCGCCCGACTTGCGCGCAAGGATGCCGGCAACGCCCAGGGAAAACGGGCGTAAGCGAACTAGTAGGGCGGCACGAGGCCGTGCAAAATGCGAAAAAAGCGCCAATCAAGTTCGGCGTCTGCAGGTCTGGCTTGTGGGACATTGATCGGCGGTCTGGGGCGTGTAGCCAGAAACAAATGCAAGCTGAGGTGAGGGACACTGAAAATGCGTGTCCACATTTTGGCTAGGCAGGTTGCAAGATATTGTTCTCCTATCCCTCTGCTGGCGAAATCCGCCCGTCAAGGCAGGAGCATTCACTTTGAGCCTCCACCCAGACTTTGAGGCTGCGGCCGCCCTTCCATGGACCCAGGACTCGAACCCAGTGAAGAAAAAAACAAGAACCCATGTGCTCACGCTGGTCCCCAGCACCCGCCGGGGGGAAGGAAGTCGCATGAAAGGCGCCTTGAAGGGCAATAAACAGTTTTTACCGGGCAAACCGTGCGCACGATGACACGGCGCAAGGCTTGAGTCAGGACCTGGACTGACGTGCTTTACTGTTCTGACGCCTGCCGCGCAAAAAAGAAACCTGGAAACCCACACCATGACTAAAGCGGCAAGAGTAGCTGCATCGGCAACGCTGACACCGCCCGGCTGGCTGCAGCGTCTGGTCATCGTTCTGGGGTAATCAGCTTGATGACAATGCAGCGGCGTTCGATGGCTTTGATCCCTCGCTGGACGCACTCTGGATGGCTGAAGTGGTCGAAGAGTCGACCCCTATCTGGTCGTCCAAACAGCGCATTGCACTGTTTTTGAGCGCGATGCGCCACTTCGCTGACCAGCAAAAAACATGAGCCGCTTATCGCTGGCTGGAAAAGTGAGCCAACGCCGTCCTCGCGGCCGCCAGATCCCACCCCGCCCAGCCGCAGCTCTTGAACAGCACCGGCCCCGTCACCGGGAAGGCTTCGGCGCGCACCACGTCGGCCAAACTGACAAAGCCTGCCACATCAAGCCCGGCCTGAAGCAAATCACCGGCCTCGTGGCGAGCGTCCACGGTATCCACCACCACGGTGCCTTGCGTTGCAAAGTGTCGGCACAGTTCCGGGCTCAACTCCACCATGTGTGGCGTGAAGGCGCCGACAGCGGCGATAAAGGCGTCGCTGCGCGGCAAGGCGCTGAGTACTACGCTTTGGGCTGGCGTGCAGATCACGGTCAGCGGGCAGTCGGCCAGTGCCGCGTTGGCGTCTGTCACGATGCGCGCCTGCAGGCCCAGCGATTGCGCGTGCAGAGCGAGCCATTGCGCGCTGGACGCGCTGCGCGAGACGATGACCACTTCTCTGATGGGTAAACCTTCGGCAAACGCCTCTAGATGGGCTGTCCCTTGCACGCCGGCGCCGACGATCAGCAGCGGCCCCTGCGGGCTGCGTGCAAGTCGCTGGGCGGCAAGCAGGGACACTGCGGCGGTGCGTCGCGCGGTGACGGTGGGTCCATCGAGCACCAACTGGCGCTGGCCGCTGGCCACGTCAAACACCACCACATCGCCCTGAATGGTGGCCCGGCCGCTGCCGGCATTGGCCGGCGTGAACGTAATGAGTTTGGTGATGGCGGTGCGAGAGTCCAGCGCCGGCATGACAAAAAGACTGCCGCCGCCCGCCAAGGGCTGCACCAGACGTGCCGGGACTTGAACCGAACTGTCCCCGAGCAGCCGGACCAGCTCCTTCACCAGCAGAAGGTAAGGCAGGCGGGCCGCCGTTTGGGCCGAGTCAAGCAGCGTGGCAGGCAGGGGCGTCAGGTCGTCAGAGGTCATTGAGCGATGGTAAACCTGTGGGGAGATTGCCCAATGCGTAGCCAGAGGCGTATTTATCCTACAGGTACACGGCTCTGCGGCCGGATGGCCTTTAAAAATATGGCCTCAGCATAGAGTTAGTTAACCGAAAGAGAAATTGACATGTTTGCTGACCATTTGCCCAAAATTGATGAGGTGCCCAACAGGATGCTATTTCTAGCGGCAGCTGCCCTGGTCATTTTGTGTCAGCTGGCTGCCATGGCGCTGGTGGTGGATGGCCAGGTGAACTCGGCGCAGGTCCGCGATGCATTGCGCGTCTCTGAACGCACGGCGATCAACCGGTGCATGGAAACCAGCTTGGGGACGGCCCGTCATAACTGCATCCAGCAAGCCAAAGCCGCCAAAGCCGCCAAAGCTTCCATACAGGACGGTCAAAGCACACAGGCGCTGGCTGACACCGAGGAAAGTGACATCACCGCCTTGCCCGCCAATCCGGTTCAGGGCTTCCTGCCAGTATCTTTCGCGCCCCGGCAGTGATGCGGATTTTGTCAATGTCGGTGTAAGCGACTAACGTTGTAAAAATCAGCCGGCCAAGCCGGCGACTACTACTTAATCTGTGCGCCAGTTTTACTGTCGAATCTTATTGTGTACATCTTGCCATTCTGGCCGGGAAATCCGTCAAATACCGAGCGCACCAGATAAGGCATTACTGCAGGCAGGTCGCCGTTGTCGCCTTCGTAAACCGCGCGGGACTCGAACACCGTGCGCGGTTTGCCAGGCTGCGCGCCTTGCGCTGCAACCTTGGTGTCAAGCAGCCGCAAGCGCAGAGAGTTGATCTGAACGGTGCGGTTCACCGGGCGGTCGCCTACATAGCGCGGCCCGAATGGATCTGGCCCCCACATACCCGGAAAAATAGCGCCCGCCGCGTCGCGGTAAGGTGGAAAAAACACGTAGTTGTCCTGATAAACCGGTGCCATATAGGTTTTATCTTCAGCGCGATGTGTCGCCGCCACGTCGACCTGCACGCGCCCCACTTGCCCGGAGGGTGCGCGCTTCAGGCCCAACTTTTCAAGCTCAGCCTGAACGAGGCTTTCATACGTCGCCTGCTCCAGCTCGCGGTTGGGGTTGACCGGTGTGATGAAGCTAAAGGTGCTGCCCGCAACGTCAGATGGCCACTGGTTGAAGCTGGTAACTCTGGCCGTGATCGAACTCGCGCAGCCGGTAAGCAAGGCCGTGACCAACAGTGCCAAATACAACCGTGGCAAGGAAAACACGGTACCCAAGACGGACCGACACATGGAATGGCGAATGGCTGACAGCTGCATGATGGATAGATACCTGTGGATTGTTTTTGTTCCGCGAGGGCGCTTGCTCTCAAGTAAAGTTGGCGCATGCACTGACATCGCATCGGCTGGGAAGTGCACCGGTTCATGTCAGTATAGGCAGATGTCAACAGCAGCTAATTGCGATTGGGGCAGTCATGAAATGGGAAGGCAATCGGGAATCGGACAACGTTGAAGACCGGCGCGATGATGCGGGTGGTGGCGGTGGCGGTGGCGGTGGCGGCCTAGGCGGGTTGCTGGGCGGCCGCAGCATAGGCATTGGCACGATCGTGGTGGCGCTGGTCGGCGGCTGGATTTTCGGCATCAACCCACTCACTATATTGAGCCTGCTGAGCGGCGGATCGCCGCCGGCCCAGGTTCAGCAACAGCAGCAGAGCCCCGCGCAGCGGCCGCCCGCCGATGACCGCATGGCCAGATTTGTCTCTACTGTGCTGGCCGACACCGAAGATGTCTGGAAAGACGTCTTCAGCAAAAGCGGCGCAACCTACCAGGAGCCTCGGCTGGTGCTGTTTCGCGGCGCAACGCAGACCGCCTGTGGCCAGGGCCAGGCAGCCATGGGGCCGTTTTATTGCCCGGGCGACCAAAAAGTCTATATCGACCTCGGGTTTTACGAAACCCTGAAAAACCGCCTGGGGGCGCCCGGTGATTTTGCTCAGGCTTACGTGATTGCGCACGAGGTCGGCCACCATGTGCAAAATTTGATGGGCATCAGCGGCAAGATGGACCAGATGCGTGGCCGCGTCAGCAAGGTCGAATACAACGCGCTGAGCGTGCGGCTCGAATTGCAGGCCGACTGCTTTGCCGGCGTGTGGGCGCAGAAGGCGCAAACCTCGCGGCAGATCCTGGAGCAGGGCGATGTCGAAGAAGCCATGAACGCAGCGGCCAAAATTGGTGACGATGCGCTGCAGCGGGGCGGTGGCGGCGCGGTGGTGCCCGAGAGCTTTACCCACGGCACCAGCGCCCAGCGCCAGCGCTGGTTCAACACTGGCCTGAAAACCGGAAGCGTCAAGGCCTGCGATACCTTCAGCGCCAGAAATATATAGTAAATCGTGCTCTAGCCCATGTTCCACGGGCGCAAACAGCTATAAAAACAATAGCAACCAGACCTGATTAAGGGATCGGTCCGCGCGTCGGGCGGAGGGGCGCTGACCCGGTAGTCGGGTAAAAAAAGGGAAATTCGCTCGAAGTGCGACAATAGCAGGCTAAATGACATCATCTTTTTCGAATCTTTCGCTGGCAGAACCGCTGGCCCGCGCCGTAGCCGAAATGGGCTACGAAACCATGACCCCCATCCAGGAACAGGCCATTCCGGTCGTTCTACAAGGCAAAGACGTGATGGGTGCTGCGCAAACCGGCACTGGCAAAACGGCTGCCTTTGCGCTGCCGCTGCTGCAGCGCATGATGAAGCACGAGAACGCCTCAACGTCTCCAGCCCGTCATCCGGTACGCGCCCTGGTGCTATTGCCGACCCGCGAACTGGCCATCCAGGTGGCCGAGCAGGTCAAGCTCTACGCCAAATACACCAATCTGAACAGCGCAGTGGTGTTTGGCGGCATGGACATGAAGCCGCAAACGCTGGAGCTCAAAAAGGGCGTTGAAGTGCTGGTCGCCACGCCAGGGCGTCTGCTGGACCACATCGAAGCCAAAAATACCGTGCTGAACCAGGTCGAATATGTGGTGCTCGACGAAGCCGACCGCATGCTTGACATCGGCTTTTTGCCCGATCTGCAGCGCATTTTGAGTTACCTGCCCAAGCAGCGCATCACCTTACTGTTTTCAGCGACCTTCTCGCCCGAGATCAAGCGCCTGGCTTCCAGCTATCTGCAGGACCCGGTGACGATTGAAGTGGCGCGTTCCAACGCCGCCGCCTCGACGGTCGAGCAGCATTTTTACAGTGTGGGCGCCGACGACAAACGCCGGGCGCTGCACCAGATACTCAAGCAGCGCGACATGAAGCAGGCTTTTGTCTTCGTCAACAGCAAACTCGGCTGCGCCCGTCTGGCTCGTTCGCTGGAACGCGAAGGCCTCAAGACCACCGCACTGCACGGCGACAAAAGCCAGGAAGAGCGTTTGAAGGCCCTCGATTCCTTTAAAAAAGGCGAGGTGGACCTGCTGGTTTGCACCGATGTGGCCGCCCGCGGGCTGGACATCAAGGACGTGCCGGCGGTGTTCAACTTTGACGTGCCCTTCAATGCTGAAGACTACATTCACCGCATTGGC
This sequence comes from Polaromonas sp., assembly GCF_012927455.1. GTDB lineage: Bacteria > Pseudomonadota > Gammaproteobacteria > Burkholderiales > Burkholderiaceae_C > Polaromonas. Next base: position 32,126 of record NZ_JABBPE010000021.1, read on the forward strand.
CGCACCGGCCGAGCCGGCGCATCCGGCTTGGCGGTGAGTTTTGTCGCCAGCAGCGACATCCGCCTGGTGACCGACATTGAAAAGCTGCTCAAAACCAAAATCGAGCTGGAGCCGCTGGAGTTTGACGAAGACCGCCCGCGCATCAGCGAGCAGGGCCGCATCAACGACGGCCGGCGCATGTACCGCGAAAGCGAAGGCGCTACACCCGAGGCTTCTTCAGAGTTTCGCGCACCCCGTGAGCGCCCTGAGCGTCGCGAGCGTCGTGAGCACACGCCTTATCGTCAGGCGGCGGCGCCGCGCGATCCGTTTTTTGACCAGCCTTACGAGCCCGGCGTTGCCGTAGACGCGCAGCCGGCCTGGGAAGCCGCGGCCAAAACCAACGCGGCACGCGGCGGGGTGTCGGCCAATATTAAGCCCAAGAAAAAAGTCGCGGCGCTGTTCAAAGCCTGCGCCTGATTTTTTAATAATTCCTTCTGCGCGACGCGTCGGAAGCTTCCTACGGTCCTTCGCGCAAGTCGCCGCTTCGCGTTGATTCGCCGTCCCCTTAGGCTTCGGGCATGTTTTTCAAACCCGTCCCGCAACTCAAGGCCTTGCCGGCATTCGGCCTGGCCGCCCTGCAGCACCTTTACCGCCCCTTGTGGCGCGCCGTCAACCAGTGGGTAGACGCGGAAGGCTTGCGCATGAGCGCCGCCATGTCGTTTTACGGCATTCTCAGCCTGGCGCCGCTGCTGGTATTGCTGGTGGCTGTCATGGGATGGTGGCTGGATCGTAGCTACATTGAAACCAGCCTGGTCGACCAGATCCGCAGTGTCATAGGCGCGCAGGGGGCGCAGGTGGTGCAACAGGCGCTTTCCAGCGCGCAAGAACCCAGCGAGGGCATCACCGCCTCGCTGCTGGCGTTTGGGCTGCTGCTGTCCGGCGCTACCGGGGTATTTGCAGAGTTGCAGGACGCGTTTGAGCGCTTGTGGCGCCAAGGCCATGGTGAGGCGCCCAAGCAGAAATGGTGGCGCGGCGCTTCCTTGCGATTGCGCGGCGTCGCGTATATCCTCGCGCTCGGATTTTTACTGCTGGTGTCGCTGGCGGTTTCGACCTTTTTAGGCCTGGTAACGGGCTGGGCCGGTACTTACCTGCCGGTTGAAAAATTGGCCTGGGTCATCAACCAGGCGGTGTCCTTCGGTTTTTGCGTCACCCTGTTTGTGGCCCTGATGCGGATGAGCGCAGGCCCCAAGCCCGCCTTGCGCTACCTGGTGATGGGCGCAGCCGCCGGCGCCATCCTGTTTGAAGTCGGCAAGTACCTGATGGCTTTTTACCTGTCTACCGCCGCCGTGGTGTCGGCTTACGGTGCGGCGGGTTCGCTGGTGGTGATCTTGATGTGGATTTACTTTTCTTCCGCCGTGCTGTTGCTGGCGGCCAGCATGGCGCGTGCCTGGTCCGATGAGGCGGCCGCTGTTGCCGCCGGGCGGTCGTTGGGCACCGATGTGCCGCTGGTGGCGGTATCTCCGTAGCGCTTTATTTCGCTGCTGCTGCGAAGCGATCCGCTTTTGGATGCTTTTTAGCCTTACCGCCCAATAAGTACGGTCATTATTTGCTATTGAGTTGATAGCAAAACCAGCGCTGACTGTGCCGAACCCTTTCAGTCTGTCGCCGGCTGCTGCGCCTGCTCGCACTTCACTGCGATCAGCTCAAACTCCCCTGCCGTAGCGCCCAGGCGCGCAGCCGTCAGGCAGCCGCCCCAGACGCAGCCGGTGTCCAGCGGCAGCGTGTTGTTGCGCAGGCCCTTGATCTGCCTGGCGTCTTTCACAAGGGTGGACCAGTGCCCGAACGCCATGGGCGTCCCTTGGCTGGCGCGCCCGGGCACCTCAAACCACGGCAGAAAACCGGGGGGCTTGGCGCCCGCGCCGTCCTTGCTCGCAAAATCCATCACGCCGTCGGGCGTGCAAAAGCGCAGGCGCGTCAGCGCATTGACGATCACCCGCAGTCGGTCGGCGCCCGCCAGCCTGTCATGCCATTGGCTGGGCGCGTTTCCGTACATGGCGGTCAAAAAGCTTTTCAAGTCAGGGCCGCGCAGCGCCTGTTCCACCTCTGCGGCCAGCACCAGGGTCTGCGCCGCAGTCCACTGCGGCAGCACGCCCGCATGCACCATCAGCCAGCCATGGCGCTGCAGCGCCATGGCGCGGTGCCGCAGCCAGTCCAGCAGCGCCGCGCTGTCGGGCGCCTGCAAGACGGATTGCACGGTATCGTGACGGCCTGCCTTGCGCACGCCTTGCCACAGCGCCAGCAGGTGCAAATCATGGTTGCCCAGCAGGCACTTCGCCGCGTCGCCCAGTGCCATCAGGTGGCGCAGCAGGCCAAGCGAGTCCGGTCCGCGGTTCACCAGGTCTCCCAGCAGGTACACGGTGTCGCGGCTAGCGGAAAAATCAATCTTCTCAAGCAAGCGCTGAAATGGCAGGTGGCAACCCTGCAGGTCGCCGATACAGTAAAGTGACATGCTGTTCATTCTGCCTCCGTATTTATGACTTTCCTGCTGATTGCCTTCCTGACCTTGCTTAACGGGGTTTTTGCCATGTCGGAGCTGGCACTCGCGTCAAGCCGCAAGGCCAGGCTTGGCGCCATGGCGGAGTCAGGCGACAAGGGGGCCCAGGCGGCACTTACCTTGCTGGAAAATCCGACCCAGTTTCTATCTTCCGTGCAGGTCGGCATCACCTCGATAGGCATGCTCAACGGCATCATTGGCGAGGCCGCCTTCAGCGACGGCCTGTCAGTCTGGATTCAGGGGTGGGGCGCGCCGCATCGTGCCGCCGAAATCTCGGCCACCGCGCTGGTGGTGACCGTCATTACCTTCATCACCATCGTGTTTGGCGAACTGGTGCCCAAGCGCATCGGCCAGCTCTACCCCGAGACCGTGGCGCGGCTGGTGGCACGCCCGATGATGTGGGTGGCCACTGGCGCCAAGCCCTTTGTCCGTTTGCTGTCCCTCAGCACCCATGCAGTGCTCAAGCTGCTGCGGGTGGACAACGCGGGCCAGCGCGCCGTGACCGAAGAGGAAATCGCCGCCAGCCTGGAAGGCGGCGTGGACGCCGGTCTGATCGAGGAGCACGAGCACCAGATGGTGCAAAACGTCTTCCTGCTGGACGACCGTCTGTTGACCTCCCTGATGCTGCCGCGCTCCGACATCGAATGGCTTGACGCGTCCGATAGCGTCGCCCAGGCCTTTGACAAGGCCGGTGCCACCGGCCACTCGTGGTATCCGGTGTGCCGGGGCAGCCTCGATGACGTGGTGGGTGTGGTCAATGTGGCCAAGCTGCTGGCCCTGCGCGGGCAGCTTCAGTTCGCGGTGGCGGGCGCGGACGGGGATAGAGGCGGGGGCGCTGCCCCCTCGGTGGCCGACCGCATTGGCGACCATGCCATCCCGGCGGTGTTTGTACCTGAAACACTCACCGGCATGGAGCTGATCGAGCAGTTTCGCGCCCGCTCCACGCGCATTGTGTTTGTGGTGGATGAATACGGCGTGGTGCAGGGCCTGATGACGCCTATGGACATGCTGGAGGCCATCACCGGCGAGCTGCAGCCCGGCGCGCAGGTCGATGCCTGGGCGACCCAGCGCGAAGACGGCAGCTGGCTGATTGACGGCGTCATGCCGGTGTCCGAACTCAAGGCCCGGCTGGAGATCAAGGACTTGCCCGAAGAAGACCGGGGGCGCTACAACACCGTCGCGGGCCTGCTGCAAAGCGTGTCCGGCCGCTTGCTGAAAGTTGGCGAGCAGGTTGAGTGCGCGGGCTGGCGCTTTGAGGTGGTGGACCTGGACGGCAAGCGTATTGACAAGGTGCTGGCCAGCGGCAGCGTCGCATCTGCCAAGCTGTAGGCTCGGGAAGTACACATCTGGCGTGACGACGCAAGGTGATCTCACCAGTTGCGCAATGTTGACAAGCGCCTGACGCTGCAAGAGCGCAGACAGCGCACTGCACTAAACTGAATTTCACAAGAACTCGCCGGATCCTTCCCTCAGTGCAACTCGAAAGTTACGTCAATACCCTGGGCCAGCACCTGAAAGCGCGTTTTGGCACGCGCGTGCGCAAGCTGTCGCTGCATGTGGGTTTTACCTGCCCGAACCGCGACGGCGCGCTGGGCCGGGGCGGCTGTACCTTCTGCAGCGTGCTGTCGTTCAGCGATGGCGATCCGCAGGCATCGGTCAGCGACCAGCTTGCCGCCGGCAAGGCCGCCACAGGCCGCGCCAGCCGCTATCTGGCTTATTTTCAGGCCTACACCAATACTTATGCCGAAGTCGAGGAACTGCGGCGCCTGTATGCGCAGGCGCTGACCGGGGGCGACATCGTTGGCTTGTGCGTGGGCACCCGGCCCGATTGCGTTCCCGACGCGGTGCTGGAGATTTTGGCCGGCTACCGCGATCAGGGTTACGAGGTCTGGCTGGAGCTCGGCCTGCAAAGCGCCCACGACGCAACCCTGAAGCGCATCAACCGGGGCCACGGTTTTGTCGCCTACGCCGATGCAGTAGCGCGGGCCCGGCGTTACGGCATTCCCGTCTGCACCCATCTGATACTGGGCTTGCCCGAAGAGACGCCGGCCATGATGATGGAAACCCATGCCCGCGTGCTGGAATGCGGTGTCGAGGGGCTCAAGCTGCACCCGCTGATGATCGTCAAGGGTTCGACCATGGCCGCGCAATATGCCCGCGGAAGCTTGGCGCCGATGCCGCTGCCAGCGTATGTGACGACTGCCGCCGAATTGATCCGGCGCACGCCGGCAGGCGTGGTGTTCCACCGGATCACGGCCTCGGCCCGTGAACCGATGCTGATCGCGCCAGACTGGTGCCACACCCGATGGCCGGCAGCCGATGCGATTCGCGACGATCTGGCGCGCAAGGGAGGGCAGGGTAGCCATATCGGGCTCTGCGGCGTGGGCGCGATGGTTCAATTTGACGCTTCCTGAACCTATAGCGGCTTCCAGGCATGGTGCGACCAAGCGCTAAAAAAGCTGATCATTTGCTATGCTTTTAATAGCGCTTTGCGCCCGTTCTGATTGGGTTATGGGCTTATTTTGTTCATAAAAAAGGACTTCGGCGGCTTTTACCAACGTGGAGGCGCGCACCCCCAACAAGCGCAGCCGTTGCTCTAGCGGGACGCGTTTCAGGCACAGCCCGGCGGTCTTGCGTATGGTTGCGGCGTCGGCGGTGAACTGCTCCAGCGTCTGGTCGCGCGTCACGCTTCTGAAGTCGTCATAGCGCAACTTGATGCCAATGGTCTTGGCGACATAGCCCTTGCGCTGCAGATCGGCGGCCAGCTGCTCGCACAGCCGGGTAAACAGCAAGCCCAACTCGGCGCGGTCGCGTACTGCGTGCAAGTCGCGCTCGAAGGTGGTCTCGCGGCTCATGCTGACGGGCTCGCTTGTTGTCGCCACCGGGCTGTCGTCGCGGCCCCAGGCCACCTCATGCATCCAGGCACCGGTGGCTTTTCCAAAATTGTCGATCAGCCAGGCCGGGTCTCGCGCGGCCAGCTCGCCAATCGTGTGGATCTGCAGCCGCGCCAGCTTCTCACCGGCCTTGGGGCCAATACCGTTGATTTTCCGTACGTTGAGCGGCCAGATTTTGCTTTGCAGGTCATCCTCGTGGACCACTGAAATGCCGTTGGGTTTGTTGAACTCGCTGGCCATCTTGGCCAGCAGCTTGTTGGGCGCCACGCCGACCGAGCAGGTCAGGCCGGTCTTCTCAAGAATGCTTTTCTGGATCAACCGCGCCAGCACGCGGCCGCCCTCACGTTGGCCACCGGGCACTTCGGTGAAGTCGATGTAGACCTCGTCGACCCCGCGGTCTTGCATCAGCGGCGCAATTTCGGTGATGGTGTTTTTGAACAGGCGCGAGTATTTGCGTATTTCCTCGAAATCCACCGGCAGCACAATCGCCTGCGGGCACAGCCTGGCCGCCTTCATCATGCCCATGGCCGAGCCCACGCCAAACTGCCGCGCAGCATAGGTTGCCGTGGTGATGACGCCGCGGCCCACGTACTCCTTCAGCAGCGGAAAGTCCGCCACCGGGATGAAGCGCGGCGCCCGTATTCCCAGATCGCCCCGCGTCGTCAGCAGCGCCTCATCCACCTTGCGGCGCCCGCCACCAATGACCACCGGAAGGCCCTTGAGTTGCGGATAGCGAAGCAGTTCCACCGACGCGAAAAATGCGTCCATGTCGAGGTGGGCAATGCGGCGTAGCGGGGGCGGCATGTTTTAGCTTGCGGTTAGGGCGCGATGGATGAATTGAGAGCGTAGCGCAGCTAAAAATATACTCGACGATTCAGCCGGTCGATGGCTCTACTGAACTGGAGCACTCACCAATTCCTTGTGCCAATCTCGGCGGGCCGCGAAACAAGCAATACCGGGAAAATTTGCGGTCAACGGGCTATCGGAACCGGTTCAAGTCTGAGTAAGTGCTTGCCACCGCTTCAAATGAAATTGGCAACTGCGCTGGCACGTTGCTCGGGGAAAATCGGCGGCCGCTGACGCGCCTGGCCGCGTTACTTGTAGGTGTGTGTTGTCACAAGGCAAAAAAAATGCATGATTTCTGAATGAAATCACGCATTTACTGAGAGATGGAGCGGGTGAAGGGAATCGGACCCTCGTATGCAGCTTGGGAAGTTGCCGTTCTACCATTGAACTACACCCGCAATGGCGTTGATTATAGAAGCAGTCTGTGGCGCGCCATAGGGCAGACGCGCCCGCCAATCACGGTCGCAGGTAGGCCCAGCCTTCGCCCTGCTTTTTCATGATCTCGGACACGCCGGATGGCACATAGCCGATGGCGGGCAGCATGTCGGGCTTGGTTAACTTCTGGCCGCGCATGGTGTTTTCGCAGGCCAGCACTTTCACGTTGGCCTTTATGGCGTCGGCAAGGCGTACGCTGCTTGGTGACCCGAGCTTGAGCATGCCAATGCCCGGACCGAAGGCGACGATTTCGATGTCCACGTTGGCGGCGCCCACGTCGTCCTGCAGGTTCTTGACGTTATTGAGTGCCAGGTTCCACAGCGCCGGGTCGCTGTCGCTGACCTGAACCACGACCTTATGGCGTTTTTGGCCTGTAGGCCCCGTGTTTTGTGCGTGAGCAGCTATTAAAAAAGGAGCATTCAGGGCCAACCCACTGAGCAGCCCAACTTGAATTAGAAGTCTGCGGTTCATTTGAGGATGTCTCCCAGGCAAAGGTATTTCATTTCCACATATTCTTCCATGCCGTGGCTGGAACCTTCTCGGCCCAACCCGGATTGTTTGACGCCGCCGAAAGGCACGTGTTCGGTGGCAATCACGCCGACGTTGATGCCGACCATGCCGTATTCCAGCGCCTCGGCCACGCGGAAAATGCGGCCGACATCTCTGCTGTAGAAGTAGCTGGCCAGGCCAAACTCGGTGTTGTTGGCCGCGTCAATGGCCTCCTGTTCGGCCTTGAAGCGGAACACCGGCGCGAACGGGCCAAAGGTTTCTTCCCTGGCGCACAGCATGTCGGCGCTGGCTTCGGAGATCACTGTCGGCTCGAAGAACTGGCCTTGCAGCTTATGCCCGCCCACCAGCAGCTTGCCGCCCTTGGCAATCGCGTCGGCCACATGGCGCTGTACCTTGGCAATCGCCGCGTCTTCGATCAGCGGGCCTTGTGCCACGCCTTCTTCAAAGCCGTTGCCTACCTTGAGCAGCTTGACCTTGGCGGCGAACTTTTCAACAAACTGGTCATACACACCGTCCTGCACATAAATGCGGTTGGCGCAGACGCAGGTCTGACCGGCATTGCGGTACTTGCTGGCCATGGCGCCTTCCACGGCGGAGTCCACGTCAGCATCGTCGAACACGATGAAGGGCGCATTGCCGCCCAGTTCCAGTGACAATTTTTTGACCGACGGCGCGCTCTGCGCCATCAGGATACGGCCGACTTCGGTGGAGCCGGTAAAGCTGATGTGGCGCACCACATCGCTGGCGCAAAACACCTTGCCGATGGCAATCGAGTTGTCGCCGTCGGCGCTCAAAAGATTCAACACACCCGCCGGAATGCCGGCGCGCATGGCCAGTTCGGCAGCGGCCAGCGCGGTCAGCGGCGTCAGTTCGGCCGGTTTGATGACCACCGGGCAGCCCGCGGCGAGCGCCGGAGCCACCTTGCGTGTGATCATGGCCAGCGGAAAGTTCCAGGGGGTGATGGCGGCGCACACGCCAATCGGCTGCTTGAGCACCATCAGGCGACGGTTGTTGTCAAACTGCGGCAAGGTTTCGCCGTTGACGCGTTTGGCTTCTTCGGCAAACCACTCGACAAAGCTGGCGCCGTAGGCGACTTCCCCCTTGGCTTCGGCAAAAGGCTTGCCCTGCTCGGCGGTCATGATGCGGCCCAGGTCTTCCTGGTTGGCCATCAGCAACTGGTACCACTTCATGAGGATGGCATGGCGCTCCTTGCCGGTCTTGCTGCGCCAGGCCGGCCAGGCGGCATTGGCGGCGGCAATCGCGGCTTCGGCGTCGGCCGGGCCGAGGTTGGCGACATCGGCCAGTTTGCTGCCATTGGAGGGATCGTTCACATCAAAACGGCTGGCCCCCTTGACCCATTTTCCGTTGATCAGTGCATCGGTCTTGAGCAGGCTGGGGTCATTGAGCAACGAAAGCGGAGATGTTTTCATGTCCATGGGAATTCCTTTTAAAGAAGCAGGCAATCTGAATTCGGTGCGGGAGGATGGCGACCGCAATTAGCAAGCTTACAACGAAGCGCTTTTATCGGTTTGTTACCGGTAATGCACGCCGGGCAGCACGCAGAGCATTTCAAACAGCAGGTTGGCGCCCAGCAGAGCGGTGTTGCCCGAAGCGTCGTAGGGGGGCGACACCTCGACCAAATCAGCGCCCACCAGGTTCAATCCGCGGCAGCCCCGGATGATTTCGAGCGCTTGCGGAACGGTCAGCCCGCCGATCTCGGGCGTGCCGGTACCGCCTGCAAAAGCCGGGTCTATGCCGTCAATATCAAAGCTCAGGTAGCAGGGCGCCTGGCCAATGGATTCGCGCACCCGCGCCATCAAGGGCGCAAGCGACTGGTACCAGACTTCGTGGGCCTGCACCACGGTGAAGCCTTGCTGCCGTGGCCAGTCGAAATCATCGGCGCTGTAGCCGCTGCCGCGCAGACCGATCTGCCAGACCTTGTTGGCCTGCAGCAGTCCTTCTTCTACCGCGCGCCTGAACGGCGTTCCATGAGCGATACGCTCGCCGAACATATCGTCGTTGACGTCAGCATGTGCGTCCACATGTACCAGCGCCACCGGGCCGTGGCGCTTGGCCAGCGCACGCAGGATGGGCAGCACGATGGTGTGGTCGCCGCCCAGCGTCAGTGGCTTGCAACCGGTGTCAATGACCGGTTGGTAGTGCCGCTCGATGATCTCGATCGACTTGTCCAGGTTGTAAGTGTTGATCGCTACATCGCCCAGATCGGCCACCTGCAGGGCGTCGAAGGGCGCTGCGCCGGTGGCCATGTTGTAGGGACGGATCAGGCTTGATTCCGCACGGATCTGGCGCGGTCCGAAGCGCGTGCCCGGCCGGTGGCTGGTGCCAATGTCCAGCGGCACGCCGATGAACGCGGCATCCAGCCCGGCCGCCTCGCTCAACATGGGCAGGCGCATCATGCTGGCCCAGCCGCCGAAGCGTGGCATGGTGTTGCCGCCCAGCGGTTGGTTAAAAATTTTGGGAGCTTGACTCATAAGTGACCCTTTCCTATGACCGTTACTTGACGCGTCCCCGCAACCACTCCAGCACCATCATCAGCGCGGCGGTGAACAGGATGAGAAGCGTGGCAACGGCGGCAATAGTCGGCGAGATGTTCTCGCGGATGCCGGTAAACATCTGGCGCGGCAGTGTCCCCTGCGTCGGACCGGCCAGAAACAGCGTGACCACCACCTCGTCGAAAGAGGTGGCAAACGCAAACAGCGCGCCCGATATAACCCCGGGCGCAATCACCGGCAGGGTGACGCGAAAAAAGGTTTGCAGCGGTCCGGCGCCCAGGCTCAGGCTGGCCTTGACCAGGTTTTGGTTGAAGCCCTGCAGCGTTGCCATCACGGTTGTCAGCACAAAGGGCGCGCCGAGCGCCGCATGCACCAGCACCAGCCCGGTGTAGGAGTCGGACAGGCCGATGCGCGCAAAAAACAGGTAAGTGCTGACACCCACCACCACGATAGGCACCACCATTGGCGCGATCAACAAGCTGGTGAGCAGGCCCTTGCCGAAAAACTGCACGCGCGCCAGGCCGACCGCCGCCAGCGTGCCCAGCGTCGTGGCAATCACGGTTGCCAGCGGTGCCACGATGAAGCTGTTGCGCGTGGCGCGGGCCCAGTCCTCCGAGGCAAACAACTCCTGGTACCAGCGCAGCGACCAGCCTGGAATCGGGTAAGCCAGAAACGAGGAGTTGCTGAATGACAGGGGAATGATGACGAGGATGGGCAGCAGCAGAAAAAGCAGCACGCCGGCGCAAAGCAGCCGCAGGCCGTACCAGCCTAGCTTGTCAACGAGCGTGTAGTAGGCCGGGAAAACGTGGAAAACAGCAGATTTCATGTCGGTTCAGCCCAGGCTCAGCTCGGCTTTTGCGAAGCGGCGGTAAAAGGCGTACAGCACCAGCGTGGCCGTCAGCAAGACAGAACCCAGCGCGCAGGCCATGCCCCAGTTAATTTCGACATTGGTGTACTGAGCCACGTAATAGCTCAGCATCTGGTCGCCCGGGCCGCCCAGCAGGGCCGGGGTGACGTAGTAGCCAATCGAGGTGATGAACACCAGCAGTCCGCCGGCGGCCATGCCCGGGTAGGTTTGCGGGACATAAACGCGAAAGAATGCGGCCAGAGGAGCGCTGCCCAGCGACACGGCGGCGCGCACGTAGTTGGTCGGCACCGACTTCATCACGCTGTAAAGCGGCAAAATCATAAAGGGCAGCAGGATGTGCACCATGGCAATGATGACGCCCAGCCGGTTGAACAGCAGCGGCACCGGCATATCGGTGAGACCCGTGAACATTAAGAAGCGATTGACCAGCCCGTTCGATTGCAGCAGCACGATCCAGGCGGCGATGCGTACCAGTACCGAGGTCCAGAACGGCAGCAGCACCAGAATCATCATCAGGTTGGCGCGCCGCTCGCTCAGGGTGGACATCCAGTAAGCCAGCGGATAGCCCAACGCGATGCACAGCAGCGTGACGATGGCGCTAATCGAAAAAGTACGCAGCAAAATGTCGCTGAAGGCCGCTTCGCCTGCGCCCACGCGCACGATGTCGCCCTGGGCATCGCGTTTCAGGTCCACTGCGGTCAGCAGGTAGTCGGGCGTCCAGCGCGAACTGTTCTTGGCAATCGCCCACCAATAGGGCAATTCCGCCCAGCGCGGGTCATGCGCCAGCAGTTTTTCCTTGGCTTGGGCAGGGCTCAATCCGGTGCCCAGCGGCAGGGCGCGGTAGGTACTCATGATGAGCGAGCGTGCGCCACCGATCTCGCTGTTAAGACGGCGCGCCAGCACGCCGGCTTGCGCTGTCTCTGGAATCGCTGTCAAGTCGGCCAGCAATGCGGCGTAGGCGGCGTCGGGTGGCGCGGTTTTGCGATCCCAGCCCGCAAGCGTTTCGCCGGTTCGGCCCAGCGTGCCGGCGACTTCGGGGTTTTCCACCGCCCGCACCAGCAAAGCCCCCAGCGGCACCAAAAAGGTGACCGCCAGGAACAACAGCAGTGGCAGGGTCAGCGCCATGGCACGCAGGCGCTTGCGGCGCTCCACCCGGCGCAGCTGGACGGCCAGGGCCGGTCCGGCGGCGCCATGCGGGGTAGGCGGCGCCATGGGCGTCATAGGCAGGGAAGCCGTTGCGGTCATGCGCGCGCCCTTTTCATACCGGGTTTACTGTGCGGCCCAGGCGGCGAAGCGTTTTTCCAGCGCCTCGCCCTGGTCGGCCCAGAACGAGATGTTGAACTGCAGCGCGTCCTTGCTGTTGGCCGGGGACGTCGGCAGCAACGCCAGCACCTTGGGGTCCAGCTTGGCCAGCGCCTTGTTGTTGGTCGGGCCGTAGGAGATGTTGCGCGCGTATTCGGCCTGCGCATCAGGCGTAGAGGCCATGGCGATAAATTTCACGGCCAGGTCCTTGTTAGGCGTTCCCTTGGGCATTACCCAGTAGTCCAGGTCGTAAATGCCGCCGGTCCAGCTGATCTTGAGGTTCTTGCCCTCGCGCTGGGCGGCGTCAATGCGGCCGTTGTAGGCGGTGGTCATGACCACGTCGCCGGCCACCAGGAATTGCGGCGGCTGCGCACCGGCTTCCCAGAACTGGATGCTTGGCTTGAGTTCCGTGAGTTTCTTGAAGGCGCGCTCCGCGCCGTCTTTGGTTCCCAGCACCTTGTAAACGTCGGCGGTTTTCACGCCGTCGGCCATCAGGGCAAATTCGAGGTTGTAGCGAGCGCCCTTGCGCATGCCGCGTTTGCCGGGGAATTTCGTGGTGTCCCAGAAATCTGCCCAGGTGGTCGGGGCGGTCTTGAGCTTGTCGCCGTTGTAGGCCAGCACGGTGGACCAGATAAACACGCCGACGCCGCATTCGTGCACGGCGGCTGGTTGGAAGTCGGCCTTGCTGCCCACTTTGGACCAGTCCAGCTTCTCGAACAGGCCTTCATCGCAACCCCGGTTGAGGTCCGGGCTTTCGACCTCGACGACATCCCAGCTGATCTTCTTGGCTTCGACCATGGCTTTGATCTTGGCCTGCTCGCCGTTGTATTCGACTTGCACGATCTTGCCGGCGCCGGATTTTTCGAAGGGCTCGAAATAGGCCTTTTTCTGGGCGGCGCCGTTGGCCCCACCAAAGTTAACCACGGTCAACTGGTTTTGCGCGAGCACCGGCAAGGCGATGCTGGCAGCTAGTGCAAATATCAGGGGCTTGAGTCTCATGGGATTTCCTTGGGTTGGACGTTGAAAAAACGGTAGCTAAAAACGCCGCTTGTCAGCGGTACACACGCAGGTGTTCTTCGGGGGCATGGACCTGTATGGTCTGGCCGGGTTTGGGCAGCTGGTGATGCGCCAGCGGCATCTTGATGGTGGCGTCGGGCTGGCCGGGCAGCTCACAGCGCAGGCGCAGGTGGTCGCCAAAATACATGATGTCGGCGACCCGGGTCTCGAAGGTGTTGGCGGCAGGTACCTGCGTAATCTGCAGCCGCTCCGGGCGGATACCGCACTGCACCGTTTCCCCCACTTGGGCGCCGTTGACGTTGAAGCCGCGCATCTGCACGCCGGTGGGCAGACGCACCTCGCACTGGCTGCCGTCCAGCCGGATCACTTCGGCCTGCATCACGGTTCGGTCGCCGACAAAGCCGGCCACGAAGCGGTTGACCGGCGTCTCATACAAACGGTCGACGCTATCGATCTGCTGAATCTGCCCGTCACTGAAAACAGCTACGCGGTCGGACATGGTCAGCGCTTCGGTCTGGTCGTGGGTGACATAGACGAAAGTCACCCCCAGGCGGCGGTGCAGCGCCCTCAGTTCAATCTGCATGTGTTCGCGCAGCTGCTTGTCCAGCGCGCCCAGCGGTTCGTCCATCAGCACCAGTTGCGGGTCAAACACCAGCGCGCGCGCCAGCGCCACGCGCTGCTGCTGGCCGCCCGAAAGCTGCGACGGGTAGCGCGTGCCCATGCGGCCGAGCTGCACCATGTCGATCGCGCGCGCCACCTTGGCCTCGCGTTCGGCAGCCGGCAGCTTGCGCACCGTCAGCGGGTAAGCGATGTTGTCGGCCACCGTCATGTGGGGAAACAGCGCGTAGTTCTGAAACACCATGCCGAAGTTGCGCTTATGCGGCGGCGTGCGGGTGATGGGAACGCCGTTCAGGCTGATTTCACCGGCCGTGGGCGACTCGAATCCGGCCAGCATCATCAACGTGGTGGTCTTGCCCGAGCCTGAAGGGCCGAGCAGCGACAAAAATTCGCCCTGCCGGATATCCAGGTTCAGGTCACGCACCACCAAATTGATGCCGTCGTAGGTTTTTTGAACGCCGGTAAAGCTCACCAGTGCTTGGGTTTTGTTCATTCGAATGTTGGCCTGCTATGAATTTCGAGTTTCAGATGGGTAGCCGTGAACTTCAACGCAAGTTTAGTGCCGCAGCTGCATCAAGCCAAGGTGTCAGGCCAAGGCGTCAAAGCAGGCGGCCATGATGGCCAGGCCCTCGTCGAGCAGCGCGTCGCTGGCGGTCAGCGGCACCAATATACGGATGACGTTGCCATAATTGCCGCAGGTCAGCAGAACCAGCCCGCGAGCCGCTGCGTCAGTCGCTATGCGCTTGGCCAGGTCGGCGTCGGGCTGTTTCACGTCGCCGTTTTTGAACAGTTCTATCGCCACCATGGCGCCCAGACCGCGCACGTCGCCAATGCAGGCATGGCGAGCCGCCATGGCTTTCAGTCCGGCACTTAGGCGCTGGCCGACATCGCGGCTGCGTTGCAGCAGGTTTTCCTTTTCAAACACATCCAGCACGGCCAGGGCGGCGGCGCAGGCAACCGGACTGCCGGCGAAGGTGCCGCCCAGTCCGCCCGGTGCGGCGGCATCCATCACCTCGGCGCGGCCGACCACGGCGGAAATCGGAAAGCCGCCGGCCATTGATTTGGCCATGGTGATGAGGTCAGGCGCGACGCCGCTTTGTTCCACCGCAAACCAGGTGCCGGTACGCCCTGCGCCCGTTTGTATCTCGTCAACAATCAGCAAAATGCCGTAGCTGTCGCACAGCGTGCGCAGACGCTGCAGCAATTCTGGCGGCGCGACGTGAAAGCCGCCTTCGCCCTGCACCGGCTCGATGATGATGGCGGCAACGCGGCTGGCCTCGATGTCGTTCTTGAAAATGGCCTCGACCGATGCCATTGAGTCATCCACCGTCACGCCGTGCAGCGCATTGGGGAAAGCGGCGTGAAATATCTCAGCCGGGAAAGGGCCAAAGCCGGTCTTGTAAGGGGCGACCTTGCCCGTCATGGCCAGCGTCAGCAAGGTGCGGCCATGGTAGCCACCGGCAAAACAGATGACGCCCGAACGCTTGGTGGCGACGCGGGCAATCTTGATGGCGTTTTCGACTGCTTCGGAACCGCTAGTCAGGAACAGCGTCTTTTTGGCAAAGTCGCCCGGCGCCTTGGCGTTGATGCGTTCGGCCAGTTCGATATAAGGCTCATAGGCCAACACCTGAAAGCAGGTGTGGGTATAGCGGTCGAGCTGGTCCTTGACCGCCTGAATCACGGCCGGGTGGCGATGGCCCGTGTTGAGCACGGCTATGCCGCCGGCAAAATCGATGAAGCGGCGGCCTTCCACGTCCCAGATTTCCGCGTTTTCGCCGCGGGCAATGAAGATCTGGTGGCTTTGGCCCACACCGCGCGGAATGGCGGCCTCGCGGCGGGCGAACAGGGCGGCGTTGGTCAAATGGGGTTCACGGTGCATGATGGTTCCTTGGTAATAGGGGCGGCTTCCCGTCGGTCTTTCGAGCCTATGGCCGTACTTTAGGTGCTGTTTAGCGGCGTTAACATATACAGATCACGCGTGCTGCGCGGTGTACTGTGCTGCCAGCACGCCCTGTACATACAAACCCTTGCACCAAATTGGGCCTAGCCTTCATGTTTGTACTCAATCCCCAGTCAACTGTCGCACTGGTTACCCAGATAGTGGGGGGATTTCGCCAAATGGTAGAAGACGGATCTTTGCGCGCCGGTGCCAAATTACCCTCCATCCGCCAGTTTGCCCATGCCCATGGCGTGAGCGTCTACACCGTGGTTGATGCCTATGACCGGCTGGTGGCGCTGGGTTACTTTCAGTCGCAGGCGAATTCAGGATTTTTCGTTCGCAGCCGCGTCAGCCAGGGAACGCTGTCCATGGAGGCATCGAGCCAATACAGTTTTGACTCGATGTGGTACTTGCGCCGCATTTTTGAAAACCGCGCGCTGCGCAGCAAACCGGGCTGCGGCTGGCTGCCCGGCGACTGGCTGTTTACTGAAGGAATGCGGCGCAGCCTGCGCAATCTGACCTCGGAAGATGTCGATCTGGGCGGCTATGGCGAACCCAAGGGTTATCTGCCATTGCGCCAGGTGGTGCGCGACCTGCTCGCTTCCCGTGAAGTCCTCGTGAATGCTGAGCAGGTTCTGCTGACCCAGGGCTCCAGCCAGGGCCTGGACCTGGCCGCGCGCCAGCTGGTGCGACCGGGCGACGCCGTGCTGGTCGACGAGCCGGGCTATGCCAATTTGCTTTTTGCCCTGCGGTTTTTGGGCGCTCGCCTGGTGGGCGCGCCACGCACGCCAGCGGGCTACGATCTTGATACGCTGGAAGCCCGCATCATCGAACACCGGCCCAAGGTATTTTTTACCCAGCCGCGCCTGCAAAGCCCCACCGGCTCCACCGCCGTGCTGTCGCATTTGCACCGGGTGCTGCAGCTGGCTGAAAAGTATGATTTCATTGTTGTGGAAAACGACATTTATGCCGATCTTGACCCTGAGTCGCGGCCGTCGCTGGCCAGCCTGGACCAGTTGAAGCGGGTGATTTACATCAGCAGTTTTTCCAAAACCATTTCGCCCAATATTCGCGTCGGCTATCTGGCCGCCAACCCCGAACTGCTTGAAGACCTGGCACGACTGAAGATGATTTCGGGCCTGACCTCGTCCGAGTTCACCGAGCGCCTGGCTTACGGCGCGCTGATCGACGGCCGCTGGCGCAAACACATCAAGACTCTCAGGGACCGGCTGTCGCTGGGCCAGCAACTTCTGGCCAGCCGCTTGCTGGCGTTGGACTTTGAATTGTTCAGCGAACCCAAGGCTGGCATGTTTTTGTGGGCGCGTCACCCGGCCGTTCAAAACGCGGGCGAACTGGCTTACAAAGCGGCTGAGCGGGATATTCTGCTTGGCCCGGGCCACCTGTTCTCGGTCGATCTGGAGCCCAGCCCTTGGCTGCGTTTCAATGTGGCCTGGGCCGACGACGAAGCCGTGCTGTATTTTCTGGCCATGCTCAAGGCCAGCTAGCACCAGACCGAGGGCGTACCCCGAACTGCAGGCACGGGCCAGCCGTACTGCGTTTTACCTGCGTTGTTTCTTGCGGGTGAACTCAATGCCAGTTCAACTGCTTTTTTTACCGACGCCGGCGCGCGGTCAAAAAGGCGGAGAAAAAACCAGCCTGCGGCATTGGTAATTTTTCACATTTCAAGAGTAGATTTCTCTACATCTTTTGATTTTCATCCGATTTATAGTCTTTTTCAGCGACGAATTCGCCAAAAATGAAAAGGGGAGGGAAGCATGAACGCAGTGTCAGCTGACGAGGACGGCGCAGGCTTGGAAAACCTGCCGCCAAATGGAGCGCCTGAGGGCAGGGTGACCGGCATGGGCCGGCATCCTGCCAGCGCATTGGACGATGCATCTGCCAGCTTTTGGGCTGATAGCCTCAGCTACTGGGCGATGCGTGCCGAGGCGCTGCAAGGTCGATAGCTGCTGACGGCCGCATTCGCCGGCTGGTGGCAAATATTCTTAAAAAGAAGGTTTTCCAACTGAAATGCAGGGAGGTCAAATCATGAAAGAATTTATGACTTTGGGCGGGCGCAAACAACAACAGGCAAGGAATGGCAATGCGTTCAGCCACTCGCGCAGCCAGCGGCAGCCCAGCTCCGGTAGCCCGGTTTCCATCATCCACACCACGACTTACCGGCGTCGCGAGCGCACGCTCGACGCCGTGATTGCTATAAGTTTCGTAGCATTGTGCGCCCTGGTGGGCTGGGCGGGCGCTTCATATCTCTGACTTAAAGGGACCCGGACTGCGGGTCGCCTTTTGGCAGCAGCCTACGCCCGTGGTCATGGGCCAACCGACTTGAGATCACCGCATCTGCCCCCCGCCGTAAACCATTGCGACGTTGCCCGGTCTTGCCGCTTGGCTTGGCACTAGCCGCAGGCTGCCGCCAAGGCCGTGCTGGCCGCGCCGACAGCGCCTCGCAGGCCAGTTGCCTATGTCCAAACTTATAATCAGCCAGCCAGTGCAGGGCTATCTGCGCTGGCTACGCACGGGCCGGCCCACGGCTGCGCCGCCTTCACGTCTTTATCACGTCTGATCATCCAGCCCACCTTCCGCCATGACCACACCCAGCCCTACTGCCAGCACTACCGTCGCCACCGTCGCCGACATCCGCAAGACCTTTCTTGATTTCTTCGCGTCGAAAGGCCATACCGTGGTGACTAGCAGCTCGCTGGTGCCCGGCAACGATCCGACGCTGATGTTCACCAACTCGGGCATGGTGCAGTTCAAGGATGTGTTTCTCGGCAGCGACAAGCGCTCCTACGTGCGGGCCGCCTCGGTGCAGGCCTGCCTGCGTGCCGGCGGCAAGCACAACGACCTGGAAAACGTCGGCTACACGGCGCGCCACCACACCTTTTTCGAGATGCTGGGCAACTGGAGCTTTGGCGACTATTTCAAGCGCGACTCGCTCAAATGGGGCTGGGAGCTGCTGACCGAGGTCTACAAGCTGCCGCCCGAGCGCCTGCTGGCCACCGTCTACCAGGACGACCAGGAGGCCTACGACATCTGGACCAAAGAGATTGGCCTGCCGCCCGAACGCGTGATCCGCATTGGCGACAACAAGGGAAAAAAGTACGCGTCCGACAACTTCTGGATGATGGCCGATACGGGGCCGTGCGGCCCGTGCTCCGAGATTTTTTACGACCACGGTGACCACATTCCCGGCGGCCCGCCGGGCAGCCCCGGCGAGGACGGTGACCGTTTCATCGAAATCTGGAACCACGTGTTCATGCAGTTCGACATGCAGCCCGATGGCAGCCTGGTCAATCTGCCGGCGCCCTGCGTTGACACCGGCATGGGGCTGGAGCGGCTGGCCGCCATCCTGCAGCATGTGCACAGCAATTACGAGATCGATATTTTTGACGCGCTGATCAAGGCGGCCGCGCGCGAGACCGGCTGCACTGATCTGGACAACAAGAGCCTGCGCGTGATTGCCGACCATATCCGCGCCACCGCCTTTCTGGTCAGCGACGGCGTCAATCCGTCCAACGAAGGCCGCGGCTACGTGCAGCGCCGCATCATTCGCCGCGCGATTCGCCACGGCTACCAGCTCGGCAAAAAGACGCCTTTTTTCCACAAGCTGGTAGCCGACCTGGCCAGGCTGATGGGCGACGCCTATCCGCGACTGGCCACCGACGAAAAGCGAATCATCGCGGTGCTGAAAGCCGAGGAAGAGCGCTTTTTCGAGACGCTGGAAATCGGCATGCAGATTCTGGATGCTGCGCTGGCCGGTGGCGTCAAGCTGCTGCCAGGCGAAGTGGCCTTCAAACTGCACGACACCTACGGCTTTCCGCTCGACCTGTCAGCCGACGTGTGCCGCGAGCGCGGTGTGGCAGTCGACGAAGCCGGCTTTCATGCCGCTATGGACAAGCAGAAAAATCAGGCGCGCGCCGCCGGCAAGTTCAAGATGGACCGCGCCCTCGACTACAGCGGCGAAGGCCACGCCTTCACCGGCTACGAACTGCTCGAAGAGTCCGCCAGGGTGGTGGCGCTCTACGCCGACGGCGTCGCGGTACCGTCGCTGAGCGTCGGACAAAGCGGCGTCGTGGTGCTGAATACCACGCCTTTTTACGCCGAGAGCGGTGGCCAGGTCGGTGACCAGGGCCGCATTGTGGCGGGCCAGACCACCAAGGATGCGCAATTCGAAGTGCAGGACACGCAAAAAATCAAGGCCGATGTGTTTGGCCACCATGGCGCCGTGAGCTACGGCACTTTGAAAGTAGGCGATGCCGTGACCGCGCAAGTCAATGCCGCCGTGCGCCACGCCACCGTGCGCAACCACAGCGCGACGCATTTGATGCACAAGGCGCTGCGTGAAGTGCTGGGCGAGCATGTGCAGCAAAAGGGCAGCCTGGTCAACGCCGAGCGCACGCGCTTTGACTTTGCGCACAGCGCGCCGGTTACCGACGAGCAGATCCGCGAAATCGAGGCGCGCGTTAACGCCGAAATCCTCGCCAACGTGGCCGCCGAGGCGCGCGAGATGGACATGGACGCCGCCCAGAAAACCGGCGCCATGATGCTGTTCGGCGAAAAGTACGGCGACACCGTGCGCGTGCTGAGCATCGGGTCAAGTAAAGAACTGTGCGGCGGCACCCATGTGGCGCGCACCGGTGACATCGGCCTGTTCAAAATCGTCGCTGAAAGCGGTGTGGCGGCCGGCGTGCGCCGCGTTGAAGCCGTCACCGGGGGAAACGCGCTGGCTTACCTGCAGTCGCTCGAAGCCACCGTGCAGGCCGCCGCCGGCACGCTCAAGGCCAGCCCGTCCGGGCTGCAAAACCGCATTGGCCAAGTGCTGGACCAGATGAAATCGCTGGAAAAAGAGGTCGCCGCGCTCAAGGGCAAGCTGGCGTCTTCGCAAGGGGACGAGCTGATGCTGCAAGCCGTTGACGTCAAGGGGCTGAAGGTGCTGGCCGCACGGCTTGAAGGCGCTGACGCCAAAACGCTGCGTGACACCATGGACAAGCTCAAAGACAAGCTGAAAACCGCGGTGATCGTGCTGGCAGCGGTCGAGGGCGACAAGGTGCAGATCGCCGCTGGCGTCACCAACGACGCTACCTCCAAGGTCAAGGCCGGCGAGCTTGTCAACTTTGTCGCCCAGCAGATCGGCGGCAAAGGCGGTGGCAAGGCCGACCTGGCGATGGCCGGTGGCAGCGAGCCTGCCAAGCTGGACTCAGCGCTGGCGAGCGTGACAGCCTGGGTTTTCGCCAAGCTTTGATTTGCTATTAATTTAGTAGCTGCTTACGCCCGTGTAGTATGGGCTATAGGCTGATTGCAGCGGAAAAAATGTGTGGAGGAGTTACGGGGCGGGCATAGCCCACCAAAGTAGCTTGAACCCTGCACACGGTGGCTCGTGTGAGCGTGGGCAATGCCCACCCTACAAGGTCGCTGAGCTACTGCATCGCGCAACGTTCATTCCAGCAAAAAGTTTTTTCGGCTCGCCGTCTCCAGCGCGCCGTCCACTTCGGTTTCATCTTTCAGCGCAACACCGCTCAGTTGCCGCTGCCGCGCCTGCACCAGCAGGTAGTGCAGCTTGAAGGCGGCCTGCTGGTAAGCCAGACCGCCAGTGCGCACGTTGGAGATGCAGTTGCGGCTGGCGTCCAGCAGCCCGACGCGTGGCATCCAGGTCAGATACAAGCCCATGCTGTCCGGTGCGCTCAAACCCGGCCGCTCGCCGATCAACACCACCACCGCCCTGGCGCCCAGCAGTTCGGCCACTTCGTCGCCAATCGCCACCCGCCCCTGCTGCACGATGCACAGCGGCGCGACCGACCAGTTGTCTGGCGCCATCTTGTCCTGCAAGCACAACAGCAAAGGCGCGGCATGCTGTTCAATCGCCAACGCCGACAGGCCGTCCACCAGCACCAGCGCCAGGTCGTAGCGGCGCTCTGCCTGCGGGCTTGCAGAGGCATTGCCTGGCAGATGTTCCAGCAAACCGCGTGAAGCCGCGTCCAGCCGCCGCCCCAGGTCAGGGCGCTGCAGGTAGATGTTGCGGTCTGCGGCGGCGCTGTGCAGGCTCAAGCAGGGCGAGCGCTGCCCTTTCAAAGCGGCATCCAGGGTTTGCGCCAGCCGGGGCGCATCCAGCGCCAGCTGCACGGCGTCACGCGCCTGGGCGTGCGCCAGCTGAAATGCCAGATGCGCCGCGCTCGGCAAGCTGACCCCGGCGCGCCCCAGCGCAATGCGGGCATCGGTGAACTGGCGCAGCGCTGCCCAAGGGTTGAAAATGACAGTCGGTTTTTCAGGGTCCATCGGGGCCTAAGGCAGACGCAGCAGCGCCTTTTGAAAAGCCGGTGGCAGCGTTGCGTTCAAGCGGAACTGATCGTCGCGGCTGAAGATCTGCATCTGCTGCAGCCAGGCCTCAAACTCCGGCGCGGGGCGCAGCCCCAGCACCCGGCGCGCGTACAGCGCGTCATGAAAAGAGGTGGTCTGGTAATTGAGCATGATGTCGTCCGAGCCCGGAATCCCCATCACAAAGCTACAGCCGGCCACGCCCAGCAGGGTCAGCAGCACGTCCATGTCGTTCTGGTCGGCCTCGGCATGGTTGGTATAGCAGACGTCGCAGCCCATCGGCAGCCCCAGCAGCTTGGCGCAAAAATGGTCTTCCAGTCCGGCGCGGATGATCTGTTTGCCGTCAAACAGGTACTCTGGCCCGATGAAGCCGACGACGCTGTTGACCAGCAGCGGCTTGAACTGGCGCGCCACCGCGTAGGCCCGCGCCTCGCAGGTTTGCTGGTCCAGCCCGTGGTGCGCCTGGGCCGACAGCGCGCTGCCCTGGCCGGTCTCGAAGTACATCACGTTGTCACCCAGCGTGCCGCGCTGCAGCGACAGCGCCGCGCTGCGCGCCTCGCCCAGCAGCGCCAGGCTGACGCCAAAGCTGCGGTTGCTGGCCTCGGTGCCGCCTATGGACTGAAACACCAGGTCGACCGGCGCGCCCCGCTCGATGGCCGCTATCGTGTTGGTCACATGCGTCAGCACGCAGGACTGGGTCGGTATCTGGTACTGGCTGATGATGTCGTCCAGCATCGTCACCAGCTTGATGACCTGCTGCAGGTTGTCAGTGGCCGGGTTGATGCCTATCACCGCATCGCCGCTGCCGTACAGCAGGCCGTCAAGCAGGCTGGCGGCAATTCCGGCGGCGTCATCAAGCGGGTGGTTGGGCTGCAGCCGGGTCGCCAGGCGGCCGGGCAAGCCAATAGTGTTGCGAAAGCGGGTGACCACGCTGCATTTTTTTGCCACCAGAATCAGGTCCTGGTTGCGCATGATCTTGCACACGGCGGCGGCCATTTCCGGCGTGATGCCCGGTGCCAGCGCGGCCAGTTGCGCACTGTCCACGTCGTCGCCCAGCAGCCAGTTGCGAAAGTCGCCCACCGTGAGGTGGCTGACCGGCGCAAAGGCGGCGCCGTCGTGGCTGTCGATGATCAGCCGGGTGATGTCGTCGTCTTCATAAGGAATCAGCGCCTCGCTGAGAAAGGTCGCCAGCGGCAGCTCTGCCAGCGCCATTTGCGCCACCGCCCGCTCCTCGGCATTGCGCGCGGCCACGCCCGCCAGCAGGTCGCCCGAGCGCTTAGGCGTGGCCTTGGCCATCAGGTCCTTCAGGTCGCGAAAACCATAGCGCCGGCTGCCGACGGTGTGGGTGTACTGATGCGCTTGCACGGGGGCCTTCCGCTAATGGGTTGCCAGGCTGGCCAGCCGCGCTTCCGAGTCGCAACTGCACGGCCTGAACGCTATCAAAATAATAGCTACCTGCGCCCGTTCCTATTGGGCTAGAGGCCTATTTCATCAATAATTTCAGCAAATATGCCGGTAAAGCGTTTCAGACCGCGGCCCAGAACACGGCAAAGCGCTGCTGCGAGTCGGTCCAGTGCTCAATCTGCCGAAAGCCCGCCAGCTGCAGCAGCGTGGACATGCCATCGAGCGTGTACTTGTAGGAGTTCTCGGTGTGGATGCGCTCACCCGCGCTGAAGCGCCGTTGCTGGCCGGGCCAACGCACGTTCAGTTCGCAAACGGCTTCCAGGTGCATTTCGATGCGCGACTGCACGGCGTTGAACAGCGCCACATGGCGCCACTGGCGCAAGTCAAAATTGGACTGCAGCGCGTCGTTGACGTTAAGCAGCAGGTTTTTATTGAACGCCGCCGTCACGCCCAGCGCATCGTCGTAGGCCGCCTCCAGCGTCGCGGGGTCCTTGACCAGATCAATGCCCAGCAACAGGCCGCGCGCCTGGCCGCGTGCCGGATTGGCCATGTCGCTCAAAAACAGCAAAGCCTCGTCGGGCCGAAAGTTGCCCAGACTGGAGCCCGGGTAGAAAAACACCCGATCCTCACTTTGCACTTGCGGAGGCAGGGTAAGCCCAGCCGAAAAGTCCATGCCCACGCCGACGATGTCGAGCGCGGGAAAGCTCATTTGCACCTGCGCGGCGGCGTCTTTCAAAAAATCCACCGAGATGTCAACCGGCACATACTGGCGCGGCCGCAGGTGGGGAATCAGCGCCATGGCCTTGGCGCAGTTGCCTGCGCCCAGGTCAATCAGGCAGGGGTTTTGAAGGCCTCGCTGCGCCAGCGCGGCGGCGATTTGCGCATGAGAGGCTTCAAAAATAGCGGCCTCAGTGCGCGTCGGGTAGTACTCGGCCAGTCCCGTGATGGCCTCGAACAGCTTGGAGCCCAGCGCGTTGTAAAAGTATTTGGGCGAGACGCGCGCCGCCTCGGCGCTCAGGCCATCGCTAAGCGCTTGCAGGGCGTCGCTACGGTCGCTGGAGTCGCTGTCGAGGTGGATGAACTGGGGCGCTGCAGCCGTCGGGGCAAGCGGGAAGTCGGAGAGGGTGAGTGGCGGTTTCACGATCAGGTCGGCTCTGTGGTGATAAAGAAGACAATATAAAAGCAGATCAGCTAGTGCGTTTGTAGGACTGATTCGCCTCGCGCGCAAGACCTTGCCGGCCTGCGGGCGCGTCTGCTTTGCTACGCTCTGCTCTGTGACTGGCCTGACTAACAGGCTGCAGCGCGAAATTTTTTGCTACCATTTTTTACCAAATTCTTTGGTTCGATTTGTCCTCCAGCTCTTCACCCATGCCTACCGACTCCCCTCGCGACTCTTTTTCCCGCCGCTATTTTCTGCAAGCAGCGCTGGCCACCGCCAGCGCCACCGCGCTGCCGACGGGGGCACAAGGCCTGCAGGGGCCGGCCTATGAGGTCACCAGCTGGGCCGGCCCGGTGGCGGGCTTTGCGCTGGCAGACAGCACTGGCAAAACCTGGCGCCTGGCTGATCTCAGCGGGCGGGCCGTGTTGCTTAATTTTTGGGCCAGCTGGTGCGAACCCTGCCGTGCCGAAATGCCGACGCTGCAGCAGGTGGCCGACCTGTACGGCCCCGACAAGCTGCTGGTGCTGGCGATCAATTTCAAGGAGCCGGTGGCGCGCGCGCTGCGCTTTGCCCAAAGCACCGGCTTGAGCCTGCCGATACTGCTCGATGCCGATGGGCAGGTGGCGCGCCGCTGGGGTGTGAAGGTCTTTCCCACCACGCTGCTGCTCGACCGCCGTGGCCGTCCGCAGCAGCGCGTGCAGGGCGAAGTCGACTGGACCGGTAGCGCGGCCGAAAAGCTGATTGCCGGCCTGCTCAAATCTTGAGCTGCCAGCGTCTGCCCCGGCCAGCGCCGCTCTCAACGAAATTTTCAACTTGCAGGGATAATTACAGAGCCACTTGCTTGCTACTTGCCACTTTTTCCTAGAAGCCGCATCTCATTTGCTGGTACACCCTTGCAATAACTTCTGGGCGCATTTTTACCTGCGCCCATGCACGTTAGCCTTTCCTCACCGGAGATCTCTTGATGACCACCGTACGCCGTAGTTTTCTGAAAAACAGCGCTGCCACCGCCCTGGCTGCTGCTTTGCCTTCGCTCAATTTCGCCCAGGCGCCCGCACCCGCACCCGCGCGCAGCAACTTTGCACCGCAAAGCGGCGGCTGGCGCACTTTTGACGTGACGACCCGCGTCGACATCGTCAAACCCGACGGCGTCACCAAGGTGTGGTTGCCGATTCCCTCGGTCAACAGCGACTACCAGCATTCGCTGGACAACAGTTTCTTCAGCAACGGCAGCAGCAGGCTGATGCAAGACGGTCAGTACGGCGCCAAGATGCTATATGCCGAATTTAGCGCCGGCGAGGCCAAGCCTTTTGTCGAGCTGACCAGCCGTGTGCAGACGCAGGGCCGCGCGGTCGACTGGTCGCAAAAAACCGCAGAGCCGGAAGCGGCCGACACGCTGCGCTATTTCACCCGGCCCACCCGCTGGATTCCGACCGACGGCATCGTGCGCAAGACCGCGCTGGACGCCACGCGCGGCGCCAAAACCGACGTTGAAAAAACCCAGAAGCTTTACGACTGGATCGTCGCCAACACTTACCGCGACCCCAAGGTGCGCGGCTGCGGCGAAGGCGACATCAAGACCATGCTGGAGACCGGCAATCTGGGCGGCAAATGCGCCGACCTGAACGCGATATTTGTCGGCCTGTGCCGCGCTGTCGGCGTGCCGGCACGCGATGTCTATGGCGTGCGCCTGGTGCCCTCGGCCTTTGGCTACAAGGAACTGTCGGGCAACCCGGCCAGCCTCAAGGGCGCGCAGCACTGCCGCTCCGAGGCCTACCTCAAGGGCTACGGCTGGGTCGCGATGGACCCGGCCGACGTGGCCAAGGTGATGCGTCTGGAGACCGCCGATTGGATCAAGAACGTGATCGATCCGGTGGTGGCACCCGTCAACAAGGCGCTGTTTGGCGGCTGGGAAGGCAACTGGATGGCCTACAACACCGCGCACGATGTGGCCCTGCCGCAATCGAGCGGCGAGCGGCTGGGCTTTTTCATGTACCCGATGGCCGAGAACGCCGGCGGCCGCTTTGACCCCTACGCGCCTGATGATTTCAAGTACCAGATCACGGCGAAAGAGATCCTGGCCTGAGTCGAACCGCGAAAGCATGGTGGCTGCCGCGCCGATGCCGCCGTGATTGAGGCGCCGCACTGAACGAATCGCCCCTTCCGGAAAACCGCGTTGCCGCCTTGGACGCGGCGCGCGGGTTCGCGTTGCTCGGTGTCGCGGTGGTGAACGCACACGCGTTCAACATCGGATTTGCCGGTGGCAACTACGCCTGGGACCGGGCTTTAACCGCGCCTGATCGCGTAGCTGAATTGCTATCCAACCTGGTCTTTGCGCACCGCTCCTTTCCGATGCTCGCGTTTTTGCTGGGAGTCGGGCTTGTCCTGCAAACCCGCACGCTGGCAAGACCCGAGGTGAGCAGTGCCCTTTTTGGGCGGTATATGGCGCTGCTTCTGGTGGGTGTCGCCCATGGCCTGCTGCTGTGGCCTGGTGACATTCTGGCCGCCTACGCCATCATCGTGCTGACACTGGCCCGCTACGCGGTCGCGTGGTCGGGCACCGCAGTCAAGCTTGTGCTGGGTGTGCTTTTCACGGCCACGTTCGCGACAACGACTTATTGGGCGTTTGGCGACCAGAGCCCCCTGCGGTGCGGGCCGGACGCCATGTCTATGGAGGCCTCTTTCGCGCAAGGCAACTGGCTGACGGCGCGCGGGCAAGGTGCGGCCGAGTTTCTGATCAACGGGCTTCTTGGTCACGCGCTGAATCCGGTGTTCTGGGCCCTCGTCTTGCTGGGAGTGTGGTGCGCACGAAGCGCCGCGTTCTGGCAGCATCTTCGCCAGCCGTCGTTTTTTCATCCGGTGGTGCTCGCCAGTGCGGCGGTGCTGGCCTGGTCGACGGCCGCGGAATGGACATTCGGGCGTGCGGGTGCCTGGTCATCACTAGGGTGCCAGGGCGGCGTCGTGTCTCAATTCTTGCTGGCAGAAACCACCACGCCTTTTGTGTGCATTCCCGTCCTGCTGACGCTATTTGCGTGGCTTGCCCAACGTTACCCCCGAGCGCCAGCGTTGATGCGGCTGATGGCGGTCGGCCGTGCGCCGCTCACGATGTTTCTGGGCCAGTCGATTGTTTTTTCGGTTTTGTTCAGTCAGACTTTTCTGGGCTTGCATGGTCACCTGGGGCGCGCGGGCGTGTTGCTGATTGCCTTGCTCACCTTCATGCTGCTGGCAGCGTGGATCGACTATCGCTACCTTGGGCGCGGCCGGGTGCCTCCCGGCGAGCGCCTGTGGCGCGCCATGGCGCGGCGGTTTTCCCGCAGCCGGTGAAGGCTACGGCCACTCGCCGAGGCGCAGCGCACTGTCAAATCGTCGTTGCTGCCCCGTGATCGGGTCCGTGAACGTGATCGACCTGGCCAGCAACTGAAGCGGGTGTTCGAAGTCGTCGGCTGGTGTGACGCTCACCGGCGGGTACATGTGGTCATTCAAAATCGGCAGGCCCAGCGCATTCATGTGCACGCGCAGTTGGTGTTTTTTGCCGGTGACCGGGCTCAGCGCGTAACGTG
This sequence comes from Polaromonas sp., assembly GCF_012927455.1. Lineage (GTDB taxonomy): Bacteria > Pseudomonadota > Gammaproteobacteria > Burkholderiales > Burkholderiaceae_C > Polaromonas. Next base: position 60,051 of record NZ_JABBPE010000021.1, read on the forward strand.
CCAGCTGGCCGCGGACTTCCAGAATATCGATGTGGGTTTCGCTGTTGGGCGCGCCTGGCACTTCATGCTGCCGAAAAAACGGCTCGCCTTCTTCAATTCGTGTTTGTCGGACGATGGGAAACACCAGATCGCTGCGCCACGGCGCAATCGCCTCGTAGTGTTTACGAATGCTGTGCTGCCTGAACAGAACCTGGTAGGCGTTGCGGTCCGAGGGCCGCACCGAGAACAGCACCAGCCCGGCGGTTTCGCGGTCGATGCGGTGAAGCGGCGTCAGGCTGTCCAGTCCCAGCTGGTTTTTCAAGCGCACCAGCAGGGTTTCCTGCAGGTAGTGGCCGGAGGGCGTGACGGGCAAAAAATGCGGTTTGTCGGCCACGACCAGGTGCTCGTCCTGAAACAGCACGGCGGCTTCAAACGGAATGCGTGTCTCGTCAGCCAGCGCGCGGTAGTAATACAGGCGCATGTGGCCGCGGTAAGTGCGCTGCGGTGTGACAGCGGCGCCAAACTCATCGACCACCAGCCCGGCCGCCATCCGCTCCAGCCAGGTTCGCCGCGAGATGGCGGGGAAGCGCTCGACCAGAAAATCAGTGAAGGTTGGCCAGTTGCCTGCCGGCAGGCCGACGCAGCTCGGGCTCACGCCGTGGCGGGTGGGCAGGCCGCCATAGATCATCGAGCCCCCACGCTGGTCGCTTCGCGTACTGTGCTTCCCCCCGAGGGGGCTGTCCGGCCTTGGGGCGGCCCCGCGATCGGACTGAACTTGCTCACACCCGCCTGAACACCAGGTCCCAGACACCGTGCCCGAGCTTGATGCCGCGGTTTTCAAACTTGGTCAAAGGCCGGTAATCAGGCTTGGGCGCATAAGCACCAGCCGTGTTTTTCAGCAAGGGCTCGGCGCTCAGCACTTCAAGAATCTGCTCGGCATAAGGCTGCCAGTCGGTGGCGCAGTGCAGGTAAGCGCCGGGTTTGAGGCGGGCTGCCAGCTTGGCGATCAGCGGCGGCTGGATGAGCCGGCGTTTGTTGTGTTTTTTCTTGTGCCACGGGTCAGGAAAGAAAATATGCACGCCGTTCAGGCTGGCAGGCGCCAGCATGTGGTCGATCACTTCCACGGCATCGTGCTGCAGGATGCGGATGTTGCTTAGGGCCTGCTCGTCAATGCGCTTGAGCAGCGCGCCGACGCCGGGCGTATGCACCTCGCAGCACAGGAAATTCGTTTCCGCCATCAGTGCCGCAATGCTCGCCGTGGCTTCCCCCATGCCAAAGCCGATCTCCAGAACGGTGGGCGCCGTGCGAGCGTACACGGCGGCCAAGTCGATGGGCGCTGCGGCGTAAGGCAGCAAAAACCTGGGGCCGACATCGGCAAAGGCCTTGGCCTGGCCCAGCGTGGTGCGGCCAGTGCGCCTGACAAAGCTGCGGATGGTGCGCGGATGGCTGACTTCAGCGGGGGCGCCATCGACGGCGGGTGAGGCGGATGGCGTGGGCGGCTGAGGCGGTTTGGAGGTGGGGGTTTCAATCACCTGCCAATTTTAGTGCGGCCAAGCCCGCCGAAATTGAGGCTGCCCCTACCAAGATGGAGATCGACCGCTTTGTATCAGGCGCGGGCGATTGATGTCGAGCCTTGACCTTTCTCACTGGAAAGCGTTTTATCCGCAAGAGAAAAAACCTCGCCTAAATCGTATTGAGAATCATTCTCGTTTATGATGAACTGCTTTCCTTCCCTTGAAACGGTCAAACATGAACGCGATATTCAAACCTTCCAAGCCGGCAGACCACGCATGCCGAGACCTTTGCACCGAGCTCTCGCTTCTTGACGCGGGGCAACGCGGGCTGCAAAGAACCTTGCAGGCCTTGTTCAGGGAAAATTTATTGCCCAGGGCGCATTTGATCGTCGAGGAGGGAATTGCCTGGCTGCCGCTTTGGTCGCAACAAGGCTTGCTGCGTTTTGAAGGCTTGCAGATCGGGGGCATCGGGGACTGCCAGTTATCCGGGTCCATTGCGTATTACAAGACTGGCGAGCGCCCGCTGCCGGTGGCCACGGCCTCGGTGCTGCTGGCTTGCATTGCCGACTCGCTACCCGGGCAGATGCCAGCAGACGACCTGCAACGGCTCATCGGGGAGCTGGACAACAGCCTGGAAAACGACGCGCTGTGCCTGAGCTACCGGCAGAGTTGGGCGCGGCGATTGACGACAGAACTTGGCACGGATGGGCACTGCTTCATCGCGGCGGTGAGAAATTCTGCGCTGAAGAACCCGGCACTGTTGCTGGAGCAATGGGGTACTTTGGGTCACCCATGGCATCCGACGCACAAAGCCAAGCTGGGGCTGACTGCTGACGAAGTCGTCGCCTTCTCGCCGGAATTCCAGCCGGCGCTTGAGGTGCCGCTGGCAGCGATCCGGTCGGACAAGGCGCATGCCGCGTTTTCCGAAGAAGGTGCTGACTATCGCCTATGGTTTGCGCTGACGTTTCCCCTGATGTGGTCCAAGTGGGAAGACCGCCTGAACCAACTGCGGCAAGATCCTCATGCATGGTTGCCGCTGCCGCTGCATCCGTACCAGGCGCAGCAATTGATTCCGCATAAATTCGCAGCAGAAATCGCGGCGGGCGACTTGCTGCTGCTGCCCGGCGTCAGCTTTACCGCGGCGCCCACCATGTCGTTCCGGACCGTGGTACCCGAAGGTTCGGCGGAATTGCCGCATGTGAAATTGCCGGTTTCGCTGCGTTTGACCAGTGTGCAACGCACTGTGTCCCCCAAGTCCGCCGTCATGGGGCCGCGTCTGACGCGGCTGCTCACGACCATCGTCGCGCATGAAAGCGGTTTTGGCGAAACACTGGATATCGTTGGCGAAGACGTCGGGCTGCACTATATCGACCCGGACCGCGATGACGACCGCGCACGGCACTTGTCGGTCCTGTTTCGCGCCAATCCGATGCGCAAATGCACCGAGGCGCTGTTCCCGGTGCCGGTCGGCTCGCTGTTCGCAGACTCGCCTTTTGGCGGACGTCCAATCGTCACAGATTTGGTGGGCCTGTCGTTCGGCGATCACCCCAACGGGGCCCTGGCCTTTTTTGAGCGCTACGCGGCCACGGTGGTGACGGCAACGCTGAGCGCCTACCTGCTGTACGGCATCGCTTTCGAGGCGCATCAGCAAAACAGCTTCATCATGGTCAATCAACGCTACGAACCGGCGCAGCTGCTGGTGCGTGACTTTGGCGACTTGCGGGTACATGCGCCGACATTGCAGCGCGCCGGCCTGGAACTGGTGGCGTATCGCCCCGGATTTACCGTGTTTGAGTCCGCCGAGCCGGTGCGCGACAAGCTGCTGCATGCGGTCATGCTCTGCCACCTGGCGGAACTCGCGCTGCTGCTGTCACGCACTTATAACCATCCGGAGGCCAGCTTCTGGGATATTTTGCGGCGCCAGATCGAGAATGTGTTTGACCGCCTGCGTGCGCGTACCGAGCCGCGACGCTGGGACGCCGAACGCCGTGCGCTGCTGCAAGGCGATTGGCCGGCGAAGTCGTTTCTGCGCATGCGGCTGACCGATTGCTCGGACGACGTGCATGGCCACATGCCCAACCCGCTGAAAATCGCTGCGCTCTGATGGCTAGTTCTGCAACCGGCAGCCGCACCGTGCTGCGCTGGCTGTTTCTTATCCAGCTGGTATCGATGGGCGCCATGGAAATGAGCGCGCCCTTCTGGCCGCTCCATCTGCGGGCGCTTGGAGGGCTGTCGCCGCAGGCGCTGGCCTGGGCGAGCGCCATGGCCTACGCCGGACCGCTGGCCATGGCGATGTGCTTTACCCCCTGGTGGGGCCGTCTGGGGGATCGCACGGGTCATAAGCCGATGCTGTTGCGGGCCTTGCTCGCACTGGCCGTCACCCAGCTATGGATCGGTATGGCCGACGATATCGTGACTCTGCTGGCTGTCCGTCTGGTGCAGGGCGCGCTGGCCGGATTCATCGCCGCGGCGCAGGCCTATGGCGCAGGCCTGGTGGTGGGCGACAAGCGCGGCAGCCTGATGGCCAGGCTACAGGTGGCGACTGCGGTCGGATCGATGGCCGGCCCGCTGGCAGGAGGGTGGCTCTTTGACACGCTCGGATTTCGATTCGTGAATATCGTCGCCGCTGCGGTTTGCCTGGCCTGCGCCATCACTGCCTGGTTGGCGCTGCCAGCCACAGCGCCGCTTTCTCGGGCACACAGCTCAAGCACCGAGCCGAAAAAGCCGTTTGCGCTTGGCGCGGTGTATGGGCTACTGCTCGGAATCGCTTTGGTGCAGACCGGAAAGATGATGCCGCAAGCGTTTTTTGGACTGTTTGTCGAACAGGTTCTTCACACGCCCGGCTGGGTCACCGGCCTGTGCTATGGCGCAACCGCCTTTGGCCTGTGCATCGCCGCGCCATTCTGGGGAAGACGATTTGATGGCCAGCCGTCCGCGACCGTGTTGAGCCAGGTGCAATGGGTGTGCTGGGCGTGCGCGGCAATCGCCCTAGTGCAGGCAACCAGCCACAACCTCTACCTCTTCATCCTGGCCCGAGTGCTGTGGGGTGTTTGCCTGGCCGCGCTGTTGCCGGTGTTTTATGGACTGCTGTCGCGCCAGGCGGATGGGCAGCAGCAAGGCCGCGTGCTGGGCGCAGGAAACAGCGCTGCGAAAGCCGGCGCACTGCTCGGTGCCGGCGGCGGGGGATTGATTCTGGCCTGGATTCCGATCCAGTACGCCTTCTGGCCCGTCGCCCTGGTCTATGCCATCGCCGCCATCGGCCTGCGTTTTATTCGAACAGAAGAAAGTGCGGCGACTAGAGCGCAGCGCGGCGCGTCCGCAATAAACCCAGGTTAGCACCTCTCTTAGCAATCAAAGGAAAAAATGAAACCCAAGCTTCGAAAATTCCCCCTCATCGTTGCAGCCGCTTGTGCTGTTTTAGGACAAGCCGCCCATGCTGAAACCGTTTTACCGGCCGTTGTCGTGACAGAAAAGCTTGAGTCAGGCGGCAGCTACGAGGCGGCGCAATCTTCAGCAGCGACAAAAATAGCCGTGCCACTGCGCGATGTGCCGCAGGCGGTGAATGTGGTGCCCAAAGCGGTAATGCGCGATCAAAACGCCTTGTCGGTGCAGGACGCCTTGCAAAATGTGCCGGGATTGGGGTTCAGCGTCGGCGATGGCCAGCGCGACCAGGTGACGATTCGTGGCTTTTCGGCCATCAATGATCAATTTGTCGACGGTGTGCGTGACGACGCTTTGTACTTCCGTGACCTGTCGAACATTGAAAGAATCGAAGTGCTCAAGGGGCCGTCCTCAGTGCTGTATGGGCGCGGCTCGGCCGGCGGCCTGATTAACCGCGTGACAAAGAAGCCTCGAGCAGAACCGGCGCTGGAAATCGGCGCGACGCTGGGATCAGCAGGACAAAAGCGCGGCGAATTCGATCTCGGCACCGCCAGTTCCGACAAGGAGACATTGTTTCGCCTGACCGGCGCGCTGGAAGATTCGACAAGCTTTCGCAACCAGTATTTCCTGGAACGGCAGGTGATTGCGCCGTCCGTCACTTTCAAGCTGCGCCCGCAAACCACCCTGACGCTGCAGGCCGACTATTTAAAAGACAAGCGCCTGGCCGACCAGGGTGTGCCGAGTTTTCGCGGCCGCCCGGTCGATGTTCCGATTGAAACGTATTTCGGCGCGGCCAATGGGCGGGACCGCGCGTTCGTCCAATCCGAAGTCGCCAGCGGCACCATCACGCTGGACCACGCATTCAACGCCGGGTTAAAACTGCACTCGGTGCTGCGCGGCTACGACTATTCACTGGATCGCAATTACACGACGATCGGTAAAGTGACGACCACCGCAAATCCGACAGTGACCATCGCGCAGACGCGCCGCCTGCGCGATGAGCAGGGCTACTACTTCCAAAACGAACTATCGCAAAAGGCGCAATGGGGCGATACGCAGCACCAATTGCTTTACGGCCTGGAGTTGGGGCGGCAGAACAAGAGCGAGCAGCTAGCGTCGCGCAACAACGTCGCGACTTACAACTTGTTCAATCCCGTCCTCGCCAACTTGGCACCGCTTCCCGCGACTATCGTTCCAAGCGCCGACAACCAGAACCGTGTGAATATTGCTGCGCTGTACTTGCAGGACCTTGTGACGCTGAGTCCGCAATGGAAAGTGCTGGGCGGCTTGCGTTATGACAAGCTCGAACAAACGCGGGACGACCGCACCGCGCGCAACGTCGACATGCAGCGCACCGACAACACGCTGTCGCCGCGAATTGGCGCGGTCTACCAGCCGACAGAACAGGTTTCTGTCTATGCGGGTTACAGCCGGTCGTTCCAGCCGCTCTCCGATTCATTCGTGTTTCGTGCCAACAGCGACCAGTTAAAACCAACGCAGACCGAGAACAAGGAAGTCGGCGTCAAGCTCGATATCGGCGCCAAGGCGAGCTTGAGCGCGGCGGTGTTCGACATGTCTCAAACGAACATCCAGGTGGCCGATCCGGCCAATCCGAATTTTTCCATCCCGGTGGGTAAGCAGCGCACGCGCGGACTCGAACTGGCGTTCGCTGGCGAGGTCGCGCCGCAGTGGGAAATCATCAGCGGCTATTCCTATATGAAGGGCAGCATCACCGAATCGACCGAGCTTACTTCGGCTGGCACGCCGTTCCAGGGCAATACGGCCGCGCTGACGCCGCGGCACAGCCTGAATCTTTGGCTCAAGCGCAAGTTCAACGAGCGGTATTACGTCGCGGCAGGTGGGCGAGCGGAATCTTCGCGGTACGCATCTCCCGACAACCTGACCGTATTGCCGGGTTACGGCGTGATCAATCTGGGTGCCGGCTATGAGGAAAAAAAGTTCGACGTCGCCGTCACGCTGAAAAACCTCTTGAACCGGAAATATTTCGCTGCCGCGCACAGCGGTGCCAACGACTACAACATGCCGGGCGAGCCGCGTTCGCTGCTTGTCAGCGCGCGGTACCGGTTTTAAGCACGGATGCATTTTCCGGGCACCCGCCACCAAAAACCATTTTCAAATCGCATGCTTGGCGGTCGAACACGGTCGCTGCTGCGACAGCTCCATTTGTGGACCGGACTCTGCTTTGGCACGCTGTTCGTGCTTTCCGGGCTGACCGGAAGCGCCATTGTGTGGCTGCCCGAAATCGACAGCATGCTCAACCCGGGCCTGTTTCGGGTTGCCCCGGCGCCTGGGGTCAACCCGGATGCCTCTGCATCGATAACGCCGGCAAGGGTGCAGCAAGTTTTTGAGCGCCTGGCTGTTGATCCGCGCTACGGACAACCGACACAGATAACGCTTGCGGCGCGGGCTGATGAAACGGTCATTGCCTGGTATCGCAACGGGCCGTCAAAACAGGCTTCGCCGCTTCTGCTGCAAACCTCTCGCCAAGTAATGCTCAACCCTGGGACGCTGCAGATTGCCGGTGAGCGGAACTGGGGCGACATCGGGATGTCGCGGCGCCTCCTGATGCCGACGCTGTTTCATTTGCATCGCTACTTGCTGGCAGGCGAAATTGGCAAGACGGTGATCGGCATTTCCGGGCTGATGCTGCTGATCACTTCAAGCGCCGGTGCCCTGTTGTGGTGGCCCAAACCCCAGAGCAAGGCGCTGCGCCAGGCGATCACGATTTCCCATGGCGGATCGTGGCCGCGCTTTTTCCATAGCTCTCACCGGGTGGCCGGTTTTTTTGCCGCGCCGGTGCTGGTCATGCTTGGATTTTCCGGCTGGTATTTCAATCTGCCGAAGTGGGTGACGCCCATCGTCAGCAGCGTGGCGACCGTGTCGGCGTCGGCCAAGCTGATCAACCAGATGCCTGTCAGTGGCGCACCGCTTTCGCCTGGACAGGCCATGCAGGCCGCTCAAGCGCTTTACCCGAATGCGCGGATCTCACGCATCGCACTGCCGGCCACGCCTTCCATGCCGTATGAAATCAGGCTGCGGCAACCCGGTGAAATACGCCAGGGCGACGGCGCAACGCGCATCACGATTGACGCGTACACGGGAAGCATCTTGCAGGTGCGAGACCCCTTGCGAGCGCCCGGCGGCGACATCTTTCTCAATTGGCTGTTCCCGCTTCACAGCGGTGAGGCGTTTGGAAACGCCGGCAAGATTTTTATCAGCGTCTTTGGCTTTTTACCGCTGTTTTTTTTGCTGACAGGGTTGGCCGTCTGGATGAAACGAAAGAAAAGGCCCGCCCGTGTAAATGAAAATAATTGTCATCGCAGCTGAAAGCGGTGTGCGTCCACGAGTCGTTGCCGATGCAGCAATTTGTCAGGTCTGGTACCGGTTGGCCCAAAGCGGCACGGCTTGCTGCAGCCACTCGGCCGGTGTGCGGGCGCTGATCTGGCCCGGCAGCTCCAGCGTCTGGCCGGCCTGCTCAAGCAATGCCAGCGGGTCGCGCGTGTCAAGTGCCCGCGCGCCGTTTTGCTTGGACAGCTTTTCGCCGTCGGCGCCCAGTACCAGCGGCGTGTGCAGGTAGCGCGGCGTTGGCAAGCCAAGCGCGCGCTGCAGCAAAATTTGCCGCGCCGTGTTGTCGGCCAGGTCTTCGCCGCGCACGATGTCGGTGATGCCCTGGGCCGCATCGTCGACCACCATGGCGAGCTGGTAGGCCCAGAGGCCGTCGGCGCGCTTGAGCACAAAGTCGCCTACGTCCCGGCTGACGTTCTGCGTTTGCCGGCCCAGTCGGCGGTCTTGCCAGAGTAGTTCGTTAGCTATAAATTTAATAGCTGCTTGCGCCCGTCCTGATTGGGCTAGAGCACTATTTGATTGGTATTTATCGGTCTGCAGGCGCCACGCGCGCGCCGGCTTACCGTTCAGGCCGCCGCGACAGCTGCCGGGATACACCAGTTCGCCATGGCGTTGCTGCGGCTGACCGCGCTGTGCCAGCGCGCGTGCGATGTCTTGCCGGCTGCAGCCGCAGGGGTAGGCCAGCCCTTGCGCAATCAATTGATCCAGCGCGTTTTGATAAAGAGCGCCGCGCCGCGACTGGTAGAGCGGCGGTTCGTCGGGTAAGAGGCTACAGGCCGCGAGCTGCGCAAGAATGGTTTCGTCGGCGCCCGCCACGCAGCGTGGCATATCGACGTCTTCAATCCGGACCAGCCAGCGGCCACCGTGCGCGCGCGCATCCAGCCAGCTGGCCAGTGCCGCAACCAGTGAGCCCGCATGCAATGGGCCGGTTGGGGAGGGCGCGAACCTGCCTTTATAACCAGACAGATAACAAGCCATAAGCAGGAAGGAACGGTGCTGGGGCTAACACGGCCGCAGCGCCGGGCCGCCCCCAAGCAAGGCCAGCCCCCGAGGGGCTGGAGCCTGCGGCTCCAATCGTGCTTGAGCACGATTGGACAGGCGACAGAGGCGAAGCGTCTCGCGAGCCGCGGCCTGCAAGGCCTCGCGCAATACACGCAGTGAAAAGCGTGGGGGCTAACAAATTTCCAGGGCCATTTCCAGACCCGACACAAAGCCGTCTTCAACCCGATGCCCGAGGCACCAGTCGCCACAAACGCCCAGGCGTGATTTGGCGTCCCATGCATGGGATTTGCCCAGCGGCTCAATGGTCTGGCTATGGCGCCAGCGGTGCACCACGGCGTGTGGCGGTTCAGCGCGTATGCCGGTGACCTCGGCGAAGGCTTTGAGCAGCTTGCCCTTGACGCGCTCGGCGTCGTCTTCAAGGTGGCGCTGTGACCACTCGGAGCTGGCCTGCACGGTCCAGCGCTCCAGCGGGCTGCGCCCGGGCTTGGACGATTCACGGGCCAGCCAGGCAATGCGGTGGTGCGTGCTGCGCGCCGCATTCCACTGCGGCCCCAGGTGCGCCAGCGTGGGCTGAATCGCCTGGGGAAAGGCCAGCATCAAAGTCCAGCAAGGCGCGACGCTGACGCCGGCCAGCGCCGTCTGCAACGGTTTGCCCTGCTGTGAACTGAGCAGCAAGCCCTGCGCCTGAGCAGCCGGAATGGCCAGAACGACCGCGTCAAAACCCGAGTGAACCCGGCCCGGGCCAGGGCCTTCGATTTGCAGCTGCCAGCGCTGCGGATGCAGCTTGTCGGCTTCGATCTGGACGACTTCGGTTTCCAGCAGCAACCGGCCGGCGTCGGCGAGCGGCCGGGCCCAGTGTTCCACCAGCGCATTCATGCCGGGCGAAGCCACCCAGTGCGCTTCCTTGGGCGGCGGCGATGCGGCGACGACGCGGCCGTGCTCGTCAAGAATGCGCACTGTATTGGCGCTCCACGGGCGCACCAGGGCGGGCGTCAGCGCCAGCGCTTTTGCAAAGCGCGTATCGCGCACGGTGAAGTACTGCGTGCCGTGGTCAAAGCTGCCAAAGTCGCTTTCTCGGGTGGCCATGCGACCGCCTACCCCGTGGCTTTTCTCGAACACCGTGACACGGTGGCCGGCCTGCACCAGCGTGCGCGCGCAGGCGATGCCGGCAATGCCGGCACCGACCACTGCAAAGTGGCGCTGCGCCGATGTTTTTTCAGAAGAAGCAGTGGGGGATTTTTTTGTCATGTCTTGGTACTTTTCCGGTTTGATGAAAGCGTGCTGTTTCTAGGTTGAAAGGTCTTCATCACGGTTTCGTTATGGCTGTTGAGGCATCGACGAAACCATACGCGCACTCTACACGCAGCAGCGGCGTGCCGGCCCCGCAAGCCGCTTTTAAATCGACTGCGCACGCTCGAGCAGCGCTTTTCGGGTCAGCGGATTGTCCAGTTGCTGCAGCCACCACGTCAGGGCGCGGCCCTCGGTGTTGCCCGGGCTGGCACGGCGCCAGGCATAGCTCATGGGGATTGGCCGGCCTGGCCGCTGCATCTGCTTTGCCACCAGGCGGCCGCTGTCAATGTGCGGCCGCGCAAGGTATTCTGGCAAAAAGCCGCCGCCCAGCCCGCGCAGTTGCGCGTCGAGTTTTTCCTGCATGCCCGGCACCGTCAGGACGTCCTGGCCGCCCAGCAGGCCGACTGTCATGCCGCGGCCGCGCTGCACCGAGTCGGCGACCGCCACGGCGCGGTAGGCCATGATCAGCGCGTCCGGCACCGGCTCGTCGGCTTGCGCCAGCGGATGGTGCGGTGCCACGGCGTAGATGAAATGAACGGTGCCCAGCAGTTTGCTGTGCACCGATTTGTCAAGCGCCGGCTGCGCGGCGACGCCGATGGCCAGATCGGCCTGGCCGGAGGTGAGGGCCTCCAGCGTGCCCGACAAGGACTCTTCGCGAATGCGCAGGCGGGTCGGCGGGTCGAGCGCAAAAAAGGCCTCGCACAGCTCAAGCACCGTGGTGCGCGAAATCACGCTGTCGACGGCCAGCGTGAGCTGTGGCTCCCAGCCTGTGGCCACGCGCTTGACACGGTTGGCAATGGCATCAAGCTCGACCAGCAGGCGGTCGCCTTCGCGCAGCAACTCCTTGCCGGCCTCGGTCAACCGGGCCTGGCGCGACGAGCGGTCAAACAGCAGCACGTCAAGGGCGTCTTCGAGTCGGCGGATTCGATAGGTCAGGGCGCTGGGCACCAGGCCGAGCTCGCGCGCGGCCGCTGCCATGCTGCCGGCGCGGTGCACCGCGCCAATCAGCCCAATGCTCTCGGGCGTCAGCGCATCGCGGACGCTATGGTTTTGCGTTGGCATAAATATCGTTCAAATAATTTGAATGATGCCATCAAATAAACGCAATCCTCACGGCCGGATCGAAAGTTACATTGAGGCCTTCCAACCCGGCTTGAAAGGACCTCCGAATGCTGACCAAACGATCTTCCACTGAACGCGGCTATGCTGACCACGGCTGGCTTAAATCCTTTCATACCTTTTCCTTCGCCGGCTATTACGACCCGGCGCACATGGGCTTTGGCAACCTGCGCGTCATCAATGAAGACAGCATTGCCGCAGGCAAGGGTTTTGGCACACACAGCCATCAGGACATGGAAATCATCAGCTATGTGCTGAGCGGCGAGCTGGCACACAAAGACAGCATGGGCAATGTCAAAGGCATTCCGCCCGGCGATGTGCAGCGCATGAGTGCCGGCACTGGTGTGCAGCACAGCGAGTTCAATCACGCCGAGGGCCAGACCACGCATTTTCTGCAGATCTGGATTGAACCCAACGTCGTTGGCGTTGCCCCGAGCTACCAGCAAAAAACTTTCGCTGACGCTGAAAAGCGTGGCACGCTGCGTCTGCTGGCGTCGCCGGACGGCGCGCAGGGCTCGGTCGTGATTCATGCCGATGCAAAAATGTATGCGGGCCTGTTTGACGGGACGGAAAGCGCCACGCTGGCGCTTGATGCACGGCGCAATAGTTACGTGCACCTGGTTGGCGGCCAGCTTGAAGTCAACGGGCAGCTTCTGCACGCCGGGGATGCGCTTGCGCTGCAGTCTGAAAGCCAGTTGCTGCTGGCCAAGGGCGAAGCGGCCGAGGTGCTGGTATTTGATCTGGCGCCTTGAGTCGGCGCCGTGTTTCCTATAGCGAATGCAAACACCATGCAATAGTGCATAGTGCGTGCTGACTCTTTCTTAACTCTCTATTTTTTTCTCAACTTTTTACAAGGACTCACCGATGTTCACATCCCTTCAAAATCCCCTGTCGCTGATTGGCCGTGTGCTGCTGGCATTGCTGTTTATTCCGGCCGGTTTCGGCAAAATAGGCGGCTTTGCCGGCACGGTCGGCTACATCGCATCGAAGGGCGTGCCGCTTCCTGAACTGGCTGCAGCGGCGGCCATTGGTGTCGAGGTGGGCCTTGGCCTGCTGCTGCTGGTGGGCCTGCAGGCGCGCTGGGCGGCGCTCGGAATGGCTTTTTTCACCGTGGTGATCACCTTCATCTTCCATAATTTCTGGGCTGTGGATCCCGCTATGGCGATGCAGCAGCAGCAAGCCTTCTTCAAAAACATTGCGGTCGTGGGTGGCCTGCTGACCGTCGCTGCCTGGGGCCCAGGCGCCTGGAGTTTTGACGGCAAGCGCGGCGCGTGATGCGGCGTCATCAGGAAGCCTGAAAAAATGACTAGCGTTGCGGTGATTTACCACTCCGGCTACGGGCATACCCAGCGCATGGCGCAATCGGTGGCGGAGGGAGCCGGTGCCGACCTCATCGCCATCGATGCCGATGGCAACCTGCCCGAAGGCGGCTGGGACATGCTGGATGCCGCCGACGCAATCATCATGGGATCGCCCACCTACATGGGCTCGGTCAGCTGGCAATTCAAAAAGTTTGCCGACGCATCTTCCAGGCCGTGGTTCAAACAGGCCTGGAAAGACAAACTCTTTGCCGGCTTCACCAACAGCGCCGCCCTCAATGGCGACAAACTGTCAACGCTGAATTATTTTTTCACCCTGGCCATGCAGCATGGCGGGTTGTGGGTAAGTCAGGGGGTGATGCCCAGCAACAGCAAGGCTGCGCAGCGCAACGATGTGAATTATCTGGGTTCGTACAGCGGCGCCATGGCGCAGTCACCCTCGGATGCCGGCGCCAATGACATGTCGCCGGGGGACCTGGAAACGGCGCGTAATTTCGGCAAGCGGGTGGCCGATATGGCGAGCCGGTTTCAGCGCTAAAAGGCATTAAGGCATTAGCATTGGCGCGTTTCAAGGGCAAGCCTCATGACTATTCAACTCAAGCTGAAGGGACATGAAAAAAACCTGGGCGCTGGCTTTCTGGTCACTCGCCTGCTGCCTTCGGCACAACTCCAATCTATAGGGCCGTTTGTATTTTTCGATCATTTCGGCCCTCTTATGATCCAACCCGGTGCCAGCCATGATGTGCGGCCGCACCCGCACATCGGGCTAGCGACGGTAACCTACTTGTTTGACGGCGCTGTTCTGCACCGCGACAGCCTCGGTTCGGTCCAGCGGATTGAACCCGGTGCCATCAACTGGATGACGGCCGGGCGCGGCATTGTGCATTCCGAGCGCGCGCCTGATGACCTGAAGGAAAAGGCTTATCTTCAACATGGTTTGCAGCTATGGGCCGCCCTGCCCGCAGCGCACGAAGAGACGGCGCCCGAGTTTACGCACACGCCTGCAGCCAGCATTCCCGTGATGTCGCAGGGCGGCTTTGAAGTGCGGGTGCTGATTGGCGAGGCCTTTGGAAAGGCATCGCCGGTCAAGACATTTTCAAAAACCGTTTACCTGGACATCACACTTGCGGCCGGTTCGCACATGGAGTTACCGCCCCTCGCCGATGAACTGGCCCTTTACCTGGTGGACGGTCAGCTGCAAGTTGATGGGGAAGTGCTTGCAGCGCGCACCCTGGCTGTTCTGATGCCCGGCGCGCCGATACTGATCAGCGCCAGCACAGCCGCGCGATTGATGGTTATAGGCGGCGACAAACTCGGTGGGCCGCATTTTATCTGGTGGAATTTTGTGTCCAGCCGCAGGGAACGCATGCTTCAAGCGGGCGATGACTGGGCAGCCCGGAAGATGGACCAAGTCGCGGGTGACGCCGAATTCATTCCTCTGCCGGAACGCAGGCCACAGCCTGCAGAAGCGCACGCGCCTGATCTTTGACCTGCGCTAAACGATCTTTAAATATCACGCGCCAGCCGCACTCCACTGAATTGCCACTGCGCATCGGGTGGAAAGAAGTTGCGGTAGCTGGCGCGCATGTGGCTGCGCGGCGTGGCGCAGGAACCGCCGCGCAGCACGAACTGGTTACACATGAACTTGCCGTTGTATTCGCCGACCAGCCCTTCCCACGGTTTGTAGCCAGGGTAGGGGTTGTAGTTGGACTGGGTCCATTCCCACAGGTCGCCCAGCATTTGCGCCGGCACGCCATGGTCGGCTTCTTGCTGCGGCAGCGGGTGGAAGGCGGCATTTTCGACGAAGTTTCCTGACTGCGACGCAGCCGCCGGCAAGGCGCGGGCAGCCAGCTCCCATTCAAACTCGGTGGGCAAGCGCGCACCGGCCCAGCGCGCAAAAGCGTCGGCCTCAAAATAGCTCAGATGGCACGCCGGCGTGTTCGGGTCCAGGTCCACCAGCCCATGCAGCGTGAAGTTTCGGTACTCGCCGGACTGCTCCTTCCAGTAAAGCGGCAAGGGCGTCTGTCCGGGCTGGCCGCTCTGGTGGTGGCGCACGACCCAGTCCCAGCCCATGGACAACCATAGTTCGGGCCGCTGGTAGCCGCCGTCGGCCATGAAGGCCAGTATCTCGCCGTTGGTCACCAGCCGGCTGGCCACCTCGAACGGGGCGACGTACACGGCGTGGCGCGGCGTCTCGTTGTCAAACGCAAAATCGCCATCCTGCGCGGCGTCGAAGCCATGGCCCACCAACCCGCCGCCGTAGCCGTGCCAGCGCACCGGCTGCGGATGAATGCCGGCCAGCGGCCAGCGCCTGGCGTAAGCGGGGTGCTGCGGATTGAAGGACAAGGCATGCTTGATGTCGGTCAGAAGGAGTTCTTGGTGTTGTTGCTCATGCTGCAGGCCCAGTGCTATCAGCTGCGTCAGCTCGGCAAGGCGCGCTTTTTTCGTTGCTGCAATCACCTTGAGCACGCGCTCATCGACCTGTGTGCGATAAGACAAAACCTCATCGAGCGAGGGCCGGCTGATCAGGCCGCGTTGCGGGCGCGGATATTTGTCGCCCACGCCGTTGTAATAACTGTTGAACAGCACGCGAAAACCGGCGTTGAACGGCTTGAACCCCGGTTCAAACTTTTCGAGCACGAAGGTTTCGAAAAACCAGGTCAGGTGCGCCAAATGCCACTTGGCCGGGCTGGCGTCGGGCATGGACTGCAGCTGGCAATCTTCGGCGCTCAGGGGCTCAATCAGTGCCTCGGTCTGCTTGCGAAGCTGTTGAAAACGCTGAGCCAGCGGCGACAGCGATGCGTCAGCATGAAAGGCGATTTTTTGTGCTGTCATTTAGGGTGTAAAGCAAGTACTTGAAATGTATTAACTTTAGCTTCCCATGCCTGAGGGGTCTCAGCTGTCAGACAAGACGCCGTCAGTCACTGCGCCGCTTTTGCTTTATCGCGTGATCGACCTGGGGAATTGACCGAAGCATCGACGGCCCGGCGCTCGTTAAACACAAAGCATTTGTTATGAAAGTGGGCGTAGCCATTCTGTTCAAGGTATTTCGGAATGCCGCCACCGAGTTGGTAAACATTCGTTACGCCTGCTTCCCGCATGAAGAGGGCGGCTATGGGCCGGCAAATCCGGCAATAAACTGTCTTCGCTGACAAGTCCGACAGGCTGCTGGCGCCGCCTAAAATGGGGCGCATGTTTGTCCATTTAAGAATTCACACCGAGTTTTCAGTCGTTGACGGTACCAACCGCATTGATGAAATCGTGCACGCGGCGGCTGCCGACCAGCAGCCGGCGCTGGCCATCACCGACCTGGGCAACCTGTTCGGCACCATCAAGTTTTACAAGGAATGCCGCGGCGCTGGGGTCAAGCCTTTGATTGGCGCCGATGTCTGGGTCGAAGTGCCGGGCAAGGATGCCGGTGCGCCGGCGGCCCGCTTGCTGCTGCTGGTGCAAAACAACCGGGGCTACCTCAATTTGTGCGAACTGCTGACGCGCGCCTGGACCAAAAACATGGTGCGCGAACAGGCCATCATCAAGCTGCAGTGGCTGGAGGAGCTCAACGATGGCTTGCTGGCCTTGTCGGGGGCGCAAGGGGGCGCCGTCGGTCAGGCCCTGGTGCAGGGCGACGCCGCGCGCGCGCTGGAGTGCGCGCTGCATCTGGCAGGCATTTTCCCGCATCGCTTTTACCTTGAACTGCAGCGTGCCCAGCGCCCGGACGACGAGCGCCACGTGGCTGCCGCCGTGCAGTTGGCGGCGCGCCTGCGCTTGCCGGTGGTGGCCACGCATCCGGTGCAGTTCTTGACCTATGAGGACTACGAGGCGCACGAGGCGCGCGTGTGCATTGCCGAAGGCGAAATTCTGGGCAATGCAAGGCGTGTGCGCAAGTTCACGCGCGAGCAGTATTTCAAGTCGGCGCAGCAGATGGCGCAGCTGTTTGCCGATCTGCCATCGGCGCTGGCCAACACGCTGGAAATTGCCAAGCGCTGCAGCCTGACGCTGGTGCTGGGCAAGCCCATGCTGCCCGATTACCCGACGCCCGAGGTCGATGGCGTGCGCATGCCGATAGACGCCTACTTCCGCCAGTTGTCATTTGAAGGGCTGGAGTCGCGGCTGGCGCATCTGTACCCCAACGCGGCGCTGCGTGAGCAGAAGCGGCCTGGCTACGTGGAGCGGCTGGAGTTTGAGATCAACACGATTTTGAACATGGGTTTTCCGGGCTACTTCCTGATCGTGGGCGACTTCATCAACTGGGCCAAAAACAATGGCTGCCCGGTGGGGCCGGGTCGCGGCTCAGGTGCGGGCTCGCTGGTGGCGTATTCGCTGAAAATTACCGATCTGGATCCGCTGCAGTACAACTTGCTGTTTGAGCGCTTTTTGAACCCGGAACGGGTGTCCATGCCCGACTTCGACATTGACTTTTGTCAGACCAACCGCGACCGCGTGATTGACTACGTGAAAGACAAGTACGGCAAGGAAGCCGTCAGCCAGATCGTGACCTTTGGCACCATGGCAGCGCGCGCGGCGATTCGTGATGTCGGACGCGTGCTTGATTTTCCCTATGGGTTTTGCGACGGCATTTCCAAGCTGATTCCGAACAAGCCCGGCCAGGCCGTCACGCTGCAACTGGTGCCGCCTGATCGCAAGCCAAATGACAAGATGGTTTATGCGCTGGAAGCCGAGCCGATTCTGGCCGAGCGTGAAAGCAAGGAAGAAGACGTGCACACGCTGCTGGAGCTGGCGCGAAAGCTTGAAGGCCTGACGCGCAACGTCGGCATGCATGCCGGCGGTGTGCTGATTGCGCCCGGCAAGCTGACTGATTTTTGTCCACTTTACCTGCAACCCGGCAGTGGTTCGGCAGTCAGCCAGTTTGACAAGAACGACGTGGAGGCAATTGGCCTGGTCAAGTTCGACTTTTTGGGCCTGGCCACACTGACCATTCTGGAAATAGCCCGGGAGTTCATCATCCAGCGCCATCCCGCGCAAAAAGACTTCAGCTTCGAGAATCTGCCGCTGGACGACAAGCGGGTGTATGCCTTGTTTGCCCGGGGCGAGACCGAAGCGGTGTTTCAGTTTGAAAGTATCGGCATGCAGCGCATGCTTAAAGACGCCAAACCCGATCGGCTGGAAGACCTGATCGCGATGAATGCGCTGTACCGCCCCGGCCCGATGGACCTGATTCCGACCTACATCGCGCGCAAGCAGGGCAAGGAAGTGCCCGAATACCCAGACCCGCGTGTCCAACCGATGCTGGAGGAGACCTACGGCATCATGGTCTACCAGGAGCAGGTGATGCAGACGGCGCAGATCCTGGGCGGTTACTCGCTGGGCGGCGCCGACATGCTGCGCCGCGCCATGGGTAAAAAAGACGAGAAAGAAATGGCCCAGCATCGGGAGATCTTTCGCAAGGGCGCCGGCATCAATGGCCTGAGCCAGGAAAAAGCCGACGAGGTTTTTGACCTGATGGAAAAGTTTGCGGGTTACGGTTTCAACAAGTCGCACTCTGCCGCTTATGCGCTGCTGGCCTACCACACCGCCTGGCTCAAGGTGCACTACCCAGCCGAGTTTTTTGCGGCCAACATGACGGTGGAGATGGGCGACACCGACAAGCTGAAAATCCTGTTTGGTGACGCGCAGAAAATGGGGCTGAGCTTTGAAGTGCCCGATATCAACCGCGGCAACTACCGCTTCGAGCCAATCGGCAACGCCAGCGTGCGCTATGGTCTGGGCGCCATCAAGGGCACCGGCCAGCAAGCCATCGCGGCCATCGTGGCGGCGCGCCAGGACGGCGGCCCCTTCACCTCGCTGTACGACTTTTGCGTGCGGGTGGACCGCAGCCGGCTTAACAAGCGCACCGTCGATGCACTGATCAAAGGCGGCGCCTTTGACAACCTGCACCTGAACCGCGCTGAACTGCTGGCCTCGGTGGACCGCGCCTTCGAGTTTGCCGTCGCCACCGAAGCCAATGCCAACCAGGGCGGGCTGTTCGACATGTCGGACTCGCACGCGGCCAGCACGCAGGAACCGGCGCTGGTCGCCGCCGTGCCGTTTGGCGTGAAGGCGCGCCTGGTGCTGGAAAAAACAGCCATCGGTTTTTACCTGTCGGGCCACCTGTTTGACGAGGTCGAGGCCGAAGTGCGGCAGTTCGCCAGGCGCAAACTTGCCGACCTGATTGATTCACGCGAGCAGCAGTTGCTGGCGGCCATCGTCACCGACCTGCGCGTCATCAATGGCAACCGCGGCAAGCTGATCCTCTTCAAGCTCGACGACAAGACCGATGTGCTGGAAGCCTCGGTCGATGAAGCCACGTTCAACACCCACCGCAATTTGCTGAAAGACGACGAGCTGGTGATTGTGCAAGGCACGCTGCAGGGCGCGTCGGAGCGCTTTGGGCGGCGCTTCAAGGTCACGCAGGTGTGGGATCTGGAGACCGCGCGCTGCAAGTTTGGCAGATACCTGCGGGTGGCCGTCAATGGATCGGTGCCCGACATTTCGCGCATGGTGAAAGACTTTCCGCCGCGCCGCGAAATGTCCGAGCAGGGCGAGTTGGTACGCGGCTTGCCAGTGCGCCTGAGTTTGCAGCGGAAGACTGGGAAAGCCGGGCCAGGCGGTCAAGCCAATGAAGACGGCGCCAGCGCCGAGTTGCACCTCGGTGACGCCGCCAGGTTCTTCCCGACCGATGCAGCGCTGGCCAGCTGGATGGCACAGGCCGACAAAGGGCTTGCCAGCATCGTTTATGAATGAAATATGGCTCTAGCCCAATAGCCACGTGCGCAAGCAGCTATATTAATGATAGCAATCGGCAAGCCGGGCCGACCGGCTTAGTCCCTGGGCCGGATTTCCAGAATCATCGGTGTCGGCACCCGGCCATCGACGTCACGCGGCAAGGTGCCGGTGCGGATGACGGCCTTGATCGCCGCTTCGTCCCAGGCCTTGTCGCCGCTTGACTTGACCAGGCGCTGGCTGACGATGCTGCCGTCTAGCGTGGTGCGCACTTCAATTTCGGCCTTCGGGTTGCCGCTGATGTCGTCGGTGAATATCACGTTGGGCTTGACCGCCGCCCTGACCTTGCCAGCGTAGCCGGCCGAGGGGCCGCTGGATTTTTGCGCGCTGCCCTTGGCCTCGGCACCGCCCGTGGCGCCGGCCAGCCCCGCAATGCGGTCTATGTTTTGCTGGCGCTGCTTTTCTGCTGCGGCCTGCGCCAGCTTTTGCTGCGCCTGCTCTTTGGCGTCCTGCTTTTTCGCCTCAGCCTTTTTGGCGTCTTCTAACACTTTGCGCTGGGCCAGTTCCTCTTTGGCTTGCTGCGCCTTGTCTTTTTCCTTCTCTTTTTCTTTTTCCTTTTTCGCTTGCAGCTCGGCCTTTTGTTTGTCTTGCAGCCTTTGTTCCCGTTCCTGCGCCTGTTCTTCCTCGGCCTCCTTTTGCTGTTTCAGCAGTTTTCGCTTCTTTTCCTGTTCCAGCGCAATGTCCACGTCCGGCGCGGGAGGCGCTACCTTGACTTCGCGTGGCGCGGGGGCGGGCGGTGGGGGCGGTGGTGGTGGCGGCGCAGGCGCGGTCTCAACCAGTCGGGGCGCAGCCTCTTGCGGCAGGCTGGACCACAACTCGGCTTCAAACGAAGATGCGCGGTCGGTGCGTTTCCAGTTGACGCCCCAGGTCAATGCCGCGATGAGCAGCACATGGACCAGCATGGCCAGCGCGAAAGCGCGCGGCGAAGCTGGGTCGCGGGGCGGGCCAAATTCAAGTCGGTCTGAGACGCTGGGCATGGTGTTTTCGGGGCGTCAAGCGGTTCGCTGGGTCATTTGCCGGTTTGCACCGACAGGCCGACGCGTGACACGCCGGCTTTTTGCAGCGTGTCCATGACCTTGACCACGGTTTCATACTTGATGGACTTGTCGGCGCTGATAACGACCGGCACCGCCTCTGCGCTGGCGGCTTTTACGGCCGGTTCCATCTTCACAATGTCGGCTGCCACGTTGCGCACGTTGCTGGCGACCGAGTTGGTCTTGATCTTGATTTGCACCGTCTCATCCTTGCTGATCAAAATCTGCACCGGATTTTGCGGCTGGGTCGGCGCCTTGCCGACCTTGGGCAGGGCGATCATGCTGGGCGTGATGAGCGGCGCCGTCACCATGAAGATGATCAGCAGCACCAGCATGACGTCGATGAACGGCACCATGTTGATTTCACTGATGGTGCGGCGGCCCCGGCCGCGGGAACTGAGTGCTGGCATGTAGTGGCTTCCTTAGCAAGATGGCCGCAGCACAGGCCGCGTTGTGAAAAGCATGGAGGCTTTCTCTACCCACCAGCAGGGGCCGCGGAACCGGCTTTGCCGGGCCGCAGGCGCCGGGCTGCGAGACGCAGCCCTTCTGCGTGCCGTCCAAGCCTGCACTGCAGGCTCGGAGCCGCGGCACACAGCCCCCTCGGGGGGCAGCGCATTACACGAAGTGAAAAGCGTGGGGGCCCACATCTCAATGGCCCGACGGCGACTGCGCGCCCAAGTTGCGCTGCAGGATGTTGGAGAACTCTTCGATAAAAGTTTCCAGCCGGTTCGCGATGCGGTCGATATCGTGCGAGAAGCGGTTGTATGCCACCACAGCAGGAATGGCCGCAAACAGGCCAATAGCCGTGGCCACCAGCGCCTCGGCAATACCGGGCGCCACCGTTGCCAGCGTCACCTGTTCGAGTGCCGCCAGCCCGGTGAAGGCGTGCATGATGCCCCAGACCGTGCCGAACAGGCCCACATAGGGGGACACCGAGCCGACGGTGGCCAGAAAGGACAGGTTGACCTCAATCGCATCGGCTTCGCGCTGGTAACTCGCCCGCATGGCGCGACGGGCGCCGTCCAGCAGCGTGCCGGCATCGGAAATATGGCGTTCGCGCAGTTTTTGATATTCGCGCATGCCGCTGGCAAAAATCCGCTCCATCGAGCCAGAGTGCTTGGCGTTTTGCGCCGCGCCGGCAAACAGGTCGTTCAGGCTGGTGCCTGACCAGAACTCGCGGTCAAATTCGTCGTTGAGCAGCTGGGCCTTTTTGAGCGACACGATCTTCCTGAAAATGGCGGCCCAGCTGGCGATGGAAACACCGACCAGCAGCACGACAACCAGCTGGACGACCCAGCTCGCGTTAAGAATCAGGCTGACGATGGAGAGGTCTTGGTTCATGAGGAATTTTTTAAACAGTCAGGAAGGAAAGCGGGCATACAGAGATGCGGGCATGCGTGTGGGTTTGAGATTGGCGGCATCGACCCAGCCTATTCGTATCGAGCCTTCGCAAAGCAGCCTGTCGGCCTGCCCAGGATTTGGCGTTTGGGTTGTTTGCTCTGTTTTTAATAGCGCCTGCTGCTTGATTATCAAGGACGCCCGGCCGGTCTCGATCAGGCTGGCGGTAACAATCAGTTCATCGTCAAGACGCGCCGGGCGCAGGTAGCGGATGCTGGTTTGCGTCACTACAAACAGGCCACCGGTCTCGTCCTTCAGGCGTTGCTGCGCGATGCCCAGTGATCTGAGCCATTCGGTGCGTGAACGTTCAAAAAATTTCAGGTAGTTGGCGTAAAAAACAATGCCGCCGGCGTCGGTGTCTTCCCAGTAAACCCGAATCGGCCACTGGAAGATTGCCCCCACGCTTGCCACTTCGTGTGCTGCGCTGCCCCCCGAGGGGGCCACTGCGCCTGCGGCCCGGCAAAGCCGGTTCCGCGGCCCCTGCTGGTCTGGAGCGGGCAGTGTGACCCCCGGTTCCTTCCCTGTGCCGGCTTGGTTCATCTGTCGGCTAGCCAAGGACAGACTCCAGTCGCGCCACGGCTTCGCGCAAATGCGCCATCGAGCTGGCCGTTGAAAAACGCACAAACTGCTCGGGCGCGGCGTGGCCGAAATCACGGCCTGGCGTGACGGCCAGGTGGGCGCGCTGCATCAGTTCAAAAGCAAAGTCCCAGCTGCCGCTGACGCCCAGGCGCGCTGCGGCGTCAGTGCAGTCGGCATAGGCGTAAAACGCGCCGTCGGGCATTACCGGCACGCGCAGGCCCAGGCGATTGAGTTCGGGGATGAAGTAGTCGCGCCTGGCCTTGAACTCGGCGCGTCGGCGTTCATACTCCTGCAGGCTGTCGGGCTCAAAGCAGGCCAGCGCGGCGTGTTGGGCCACGGTGCTGGCGCAGATAAACAGGTTTTGCGCAATCCGCTCAATCACCGGCGTCAGCGCTTCGGGCACGACCAGCCAGCCGAGTCGCCAGCCCGTCATGTTGAAGTACTTGCTGAAGCTGTTGACGCTGATGACGCTCTGGCCCAGCTCGCCCGGCATAGCCAGCGCCGAATGCCCGAAATGTTCCTCGTAACTCAGGCCCAGGTAAATTTCATCGATCAGCGTGATGCCGCCTCGGCTATGCACAAATTCATGAATGCGCTGCAACTCTTCAGGCGCAATCGAGGTGCCCGTGGGGTTGGAGGGTGAAGCCAGCAGCACGCCGCGCGTCTGGGCAGTCCAGGCTGCCTTCACTTTCTGGCGGGTCAGCTGAAAACGCTCGTCGGCGGTGGTCGGGATCAGCACGGCGCGCCCTTCGGCAGCGCTGACGAAATGCCGGTTGCACGGATAGCTCGGGTCAGGCATCAGCATCTCGTCCCCCGCCTCTATCAGGGCCAGGCAGGCCAGCTGCAAAGCCGCAGACGCGCCCGCCGTGATGATGATGCGGCCGGGGGCCACCTGCGCGCCAAAGCGCGTGGCGTACCAGTCGCTGATGCGTTCGCGCAAAGCCGGCAGGCCGGTCGCGTCGGTGTACTGCGTCTTGCCTTGCGCGATGGCACGGGTTGCTGCCTGCTGGACCAGCGGCGGCGCCGTGAAGTCGGGCTCGCCAATGTTCAGAAAGATCATGGGCTGGCTGGTATGGGCCACTTCGCGCGCCAGCGCCGCAGCCGCCTTGGCAACCTCCATGACATAGAACGGCTCAATCCGCTGAGCCCGCTGGGCAATTTTCAAGTCAAGCCTTTCCTGCTTCTGGAAGTATTGGGTGTGGCGCCTGCTCAGTCTTGTTCGACTTGTCGGCGGCAACTTCTGCACGGCGCAGCGAAGGCGCCATTTTGTGCAGCACGCCGTTGACGTACTTGTGACCGTCGGTGCCGCCAAAGGCCTTGGCCAGCTCAATGCACTCGTTGATCACGACGCGGTAGGGAACGTCCAGGCAGTGGGTGAATTCGTAAACACCTATCCACAGCACGGCGTGCTCCACCGGTGAAATTTCGGTCATCTTGCGGTCGAGCAAGGGGGTAATGGCGGCGTCAAGTGCTGTTGCGTCTTCAATGCAGCCGCGCAGCAGGGCATCGTAATGGGCCGAATCTGCCTTGTGAAAGCCGACCAGATCGCGAGTGAAGGCATCAATGGAATCGGTCTCGTTTCGGCCCACCAAGTGCTGGTATAGCGCTTGCAGTGCGAATTCACGCGCGCGCGTCCGGGCAGACTTGTCAGCCGCTTTTTTAACGCCGGTGTCGGTCAAGCCGCTGCGGGTTTGCGGCGGTCGGTTAGTTTTGGTGATGGGTTCAGCCATGAGGCGCCGTTCAGGTAGGGGTGAGGAGCCAGCGGCTCAGGAGAGTTGGTTCATCAGGTTGGCCATCTCGACGGCCACGCGCGCGGCATCGCGTCCTTTTTCGTGCTGACGCGCCTGCGCCTGCGCGAGGGTTTCGGTGGTCAGGATCGCGTTGGCTATCGGCAGCTGGTAGTCCAGCGCCAGGCGAGTCACGGCCGCACCGCTTTCATTGGCTACCAGCTCGAAGTGGTAGGTTTCGCCGCGGATGATGCAGCCCAGCGCCACCAGGGCATCGTAGTTTTCGCTCTCGGCCAGCGCTTGCAGCGCGCAAGGCACTTCCAGCGCGCCCGGCACCCGTACGTGCGTGATGTTTTCTTCTTCCACGCCCAGCGCCACAAGCTCTTGCCTGCAGGCTGCGGCCAGGGCGTCGGTCACGCTCTCGTTGTAGCGCGCCTGCACCATGCCAATGGAAAGCTTCTTGCCGTCCAGCTTGTCAGCCGAACCTTTTTCTGCACCGAACACGATAAATTCCCCTTGCTTTGCTTCAAATTAATTGGATAGCCTGATTGAGGGCCGGATGGAAAGCCCTAGTCTTTGCTGATGTAGCCGACGATTTCGAGGCCATAGCCCGTCATGCTGGGCATGCGGCGCGGATTGCCCATGAGATTCATCTTTTGCACGCCGCATTCACGCAAGATTTGTGCGCCTACACCGTAGGTCCGCAAGTCCATGCGGCCGCGCTCAGGCGCCTGGCTGGCGCGGGCCGTGCCCTCAAATTGCGCCAGCAGCTGTGCCGCGCTTTCGCCACAGTTCAGCAGCACCACCACGCCCCGGCCTTCTGCAGCCATATGCTTGAGGCTTTGGTCCAGACTCCACGAATGCATGGGGCGGCCGGTTTCCAGCAGGTCCAGCACCGACAGTGGCTCGTGTACGCGCACGGCCACGGTATCTTCAACGGCCCATTGGCCTTTGACCAGTGCGAGGTGCAGCTCCTGGCTGATTTTGTCCCGGAAGGCCTGGGCCGTGAATTCGCCAAAGGCGGTCTGAAGGGTGCGGCTGCCGACCTTCTCAAGCAGCGACTCGGTGCGGCTGCGGTGCTCAATCAGGTCGGCAATGGTGCCAATTTTCAGGCCGTGCTCAGCCGCAAACACTTGCAAGTCAGGCAGACGGGCCATGGTGCCGTCATCGTTCATGATTTCGCAAATTACCGCTGCTGGCGAGCAACCTGCCATGGCCGCCAGGTCGCAACCCGCTTCGGTATGGCCGGCCCGCATCAACACGCCACCATCGACCGCCTGCAGCGGGAAAATGTGGCCGGGCTGCACCAAGTCGCTGACCTTGGCATTCTTGGCCACGGCAGCCTGCACCGTGCGGGAACGGTCGGCGGCAGAAATGCCGGTTGTCACGCCTTCAGCAGCCTCAATAGAAACCGTAAAAGCGGTTGAATACTGGGCGCCATTGCGCGCGGCCATGGGCGGCAAGCGCAGCAACTGGCAGCGTTCGCGCGTTAGCGTCAGGCAAATCAGGCCACGGCCAAAGCGTGCCATGAAATTGACGGCTTCAGGCGTGACATGGTCGGCGGCCAGCACCAGGTCGCCTTCGTTTTCGCGGTCCTCTTCGTCCACCAGAATGACCATGCGGCCGGCGCGTATGTCGGCAACGATGTCTTCAACCGGGGAAATTACTGTGTTCATGAGCTAGCCTGTTTGGGTGTACTTGTGTTTTGCAGCATGCGTTCGACATAGCGCGCGATCAGGTCAATTTCCAGATTGACCTGAGCGCCTTGGGCCAGTTGGCCAAGCGCCGTGCTTTGAACGGTGTGGGGAATCAGGTTGATGCTGATCTCGCAGCCCGCCGCATTGACAGTGTCGCCCGCCAGATCAGTGACCCGGTTCACCGTCAGGCTCACGCCGTTGACGGTGATGGAGCCTTTATAGGCCAGGTATTTGCCCAACTCTTGCGGCGCGCCAATGCGAAGCTCCCAGCTTTCACCCACCTGGGCGAAATGCGTGACGCTGCCGATGCCGTCTACATGGCCCGACACCATGTGGCCGCCGAGCCGGTCATGGGCACGCAAGGCCTTTTCGAGGTTGATGATGCCGGGCTCAGCCAGGCCGCAGGTTTTGGCTAGAGATTCGACGGAAATATCGATGGAAAACCGGTTGTTGGCAGCGTCCAGCTTGGTCGCTGTCATGCAGGCACCGTTCAGCGCAATGCTGTCGCCTAAAGCCACATCGTTGAGGTAACCCGCAGGCGTTTCGATGGTGAGGCGCTTGCCATGGTCTGAAGAGCTGCCCTGGCTATGGATGGCGACGATGCGCCCCAAGCCGGTAATGATTCCGGTAAACATGACGCTATTTTCGCAGGGAAAACTGGCAGAACCAAGGAGCGGCTTACGAAAGGCCCGAAAAAGGCCGCCAGAACGCCGTGCGAAGGCGGGGCAAGAAGAGCGCTAAAACTGGTCCCGCCCAGCGACGCGGGCAACAATCCGCAAGTCAGCGCCCACCCTGTCTGTGGACTGAAATTGCAGTTCAATCGCGTCTGAAAGCGCCTGCAGTGGCCCGAATGATGCCATGCCATTGCCGGGGCCAAGCAGCTTGGGCGCCAGGTAAAGCAAAAATTCATCGACCAGCCCGGCACGGATCAGCGAGCCATTGAGCTTGCTGCCGGCCTCGATATGCAGTTCATTGATTTCGCGGCGCGCCAGGTCATTCATCATCGCTGCCAAATCCACTTTGCCGTTGGCGTCAGGCAAACAGCTCACGGTGGCGCCCTTGGCCACCAGAGCGGCTTCCCTGGCCGCATCGCGCGTGGCACAGTAAATCCACACCGGCCCCGCCGCCTTGAAGATGTTGGCGCCAGTCGGTGTCTGGAGCAGGCTGTCCACAATGATGCGGTAGGGTTGCCGGGGTGTTTCGACCAGGCGGACGTCCAGCCGGGGATCGTCTTGCAGCAAGGTTCCAATCCCCGTTAGCACCGCACAGGCCCGCGCGCGCCAGGCATGGCCATCGGTTCTGGCTTGCGGCGAGGTGATCCATTGGCTTTGGCCATTGGCCAGCGCGGTGGTGCCGTCCAGCGAGGCCGCGATTTTCATTCGCACCCAGGGCGTTTTGCGGATCATGCGGCTGAAAAAGCCGATGTTGAGTTCGCGCGATTCGGCCGCGCCGGGTCCGACCTCGACTTCGATGCCGGCAGCGCGCAGCTTGGCAAAACCCTGACCCGAAACCAAGGGGTTGGGATCGGCAATCGATGCCACGACCTTTTTTATCCCTGCAGCAATGAGTGCGTCACAGCAGGGTCCGGTGCGGCCGTGGTGGGAGCAGGGTTCTAGGGTGACGTAGGCGGTGCAGTCCAAAACCGAGTTGCCACGGGTGGCAGCGTCACGCAGCGCCATAACTTCAGAATGTAGACCACCTGCATTCTGCGTGAATCCGCAGCCGGCCACCTGACCTTGATGATTGGTGATGACACAGCCAACCCGAGGGTTGGGGTTTGAAACAAGCAGCGCACGGGCAGCGAGCCCAAGCGCCTGTGCCATCAATGGGTTGGGTGATCCCATGCAAGTTTGTATACGCGTTGCTATCTGTTCCAGCATTCGGTCACCAGCGCGCCCGTAGTAAGCGAAGCCGCGCCGCGAGCACCTGTTTGGGTCAAGGTGTAATCGCCGCACTTGTCACCCACTTGCCCGACAGCCGGCGTGGCGGTGAGGGTAAAGGCGGCACCCGTTGCCGAGGCCATGGCAATCGTGTAGCGGCCAGACTGGATGGTCGTAAGCGATGCAGGAAAGGCCGCGGTCAGTGGATACGTGCCACTTGCGGTCGCGGCACGTTCCATCCATTGCGATGCCTGCAGCAAGGCTGCGCGCGCCTCGGCGCGGTGACCCCTGCGTATGTATTCCTGATAACTTGGCACGGCTATGGCTGAAAGGATGGCCACAATGGCCACCACAATCATGACCTCGATCAGCGTAAAGCCTTGGTGCTTGCGATGCATGGGATTGCTCCTGATGAAAAAGCCAATTATTGCAACTGGCGCCAGCTTGGGCGCATTGGCAGTTCGGGCATTTTCGCAAATTTGTCTTCCTTGCCGTCTGAACCTTTGCGGGTTTCTGTTTTTGTATTGGTGGTACGGCCTTCCTTGATGGAGGCTTCCATGCGCGAGACGCCCTTGTCCTTGTCAACCGCTGCGCTGTAAGCGCCATCGCCATTGACGTCAAGAATCTGAACGCCGGGTTTTTTCCCGTCCATGATGTTCAGGAAGGTGCGATATTTGCGTGGCAGCGTGACCGGAGGGTTACAGCTTTCTTCAGCGACGCTTCCGCCAGAGCCAGGTACCTCGCTAAGCACCTCAAGGTTGTTGCTGCCATCGTAAAAACTCATCGGGTCCAAGATGCGTTCGCCGGTCTCGGGAAGGTTAAGGTACCAGCCCTTTTTTGCACCGACACGGCCGGTACCGGTGCCTTCATAGTCCACAATTTCTTGGCTCACGTTCCAGAACTTGCGACCCGTACTGACACCGCTGCCATCGAAGGAAGTCGTGGTAACCACGGTTTGCTGCTTCAAGTTACTTACGCCTGTTCCTACGGCTGCGGGAGTGACCAGGGACGTGTCGATGACTACCTTTCCGCTGCTCAGTTTGTAGCGCGTGTTGTCAAGCACAGAGTAGATGCTCTGCTTCGAGGCGGTATCGGTGCGATCGCCTTCGGTCAAGTTCCTACCGGTGCCGAAGGCCACCATCAGGCCGCCAACACCCCGGTCATTCGGTTTGACGATGGGTGGCGCGGTGATTGGCTGAGCGCTGCTGGAGCTACCGCTGGTATGTACGGCTGTGAAAAGCGGGGAACCACTGAATGCCATACTCCACTCGCTTTCAAGCGCAGAGGAAACATCGAACTTCCACATATTGCCTTGCAGGTCCCCGGCATAGACGACGTCGGGTTTGCCATCGCCGTTGATATCCACTAGACGCGGAGCCGACAGGCCATTTCCCGTGGCTATTGCGTCTGTGCTGGTGGGCGTACCCGTCTTGACGGGGGCTGCAGCAATCTTCTTCAGTTCCTTGTTGCCGTCCAGGTACTGAATCAGCAGCACGGGCCGCTCGTTGGTGCTGTTGTAACCGTTGCCCATCACCACCGCCCAGCGGCCATTGTTCATCCGTGTGATTTGCGTGACTTTCTGCAAATTGGTGTCGTCCACGACGGGAGCCGCCATGATGTGGCCGATATCAGCATCGCCGGTTGCATCGTCCTTGGGCACGGTGTTGTCCATGACCACGAGCGACGCTGCATTGGATTTTGCGAAGTTGGTGGCAGTGCCCGTGCCATCGGTGGCAGTGGTGCCGGGCTTGGTGACATCAAGTACAAAATAGCCTTTGCCGCCGGCCCCCAGCGACCCTATCAGCAAGGTATGCCAGTCGGGCGAAGTCGTGCCCCAGTTGACATCTCCACTAAAGGGTGAGCCATCTACATAATAAGCGTGTGTATAAGAGGGGCCGGAGAGAGCGGGCAGGTTATTGATCACGCCCTTTGGCACATAAGCTATTTTTTCGCTGCCATCCTTGGCTGAAAATCCATGCAGCATGCCATCGTTGCCACCCACATACAACATCGGCAGGCGGGCTTTGTGGCTGCTGGCGAATGTGCGGTAATTGTCAAAGCTGTAATTGCTGGCGGGCGTGCCCACATACCATACGGCTGAATTCACAATATCCCCCTGACGTGAATCACGTATGCGAAACGGCAAGAGTGTTGTGTTGCCTTCCTTGGTACGGTCGCCGCGGAGAAAATTCACGCGGTCCTGGCCTTTCGTATCCGTGTTTAAAAGAGTTTTCTGCGCCGCGCTTAACAAGGCCGTCCCTGTACTCCACTCAAAAGAAACGCCTGCACTGGTGGCATCATTGGTGGTCAGGATCAGTCGGTTAGTGATGTCGGTTGCAGCTAGGGCATCGAGTTTATCGGCGGTGGTGATGTAATTATTGGGGGCAGCTACGCCGGTTTTTATTCCCCAATCTGTGCTGGCACTGGTAGTACCCGTGCGTTGCGCCAGTTTGTCCGATTTTACATAACCGGACCATTTAGACGCAGCATAACCTGACGAGTATTGCTCGGTACCCGTTCGGGTGACGGATGAGGATGCACTGGTAAAACTCGTTATCGGGGTGCTGGTGTCAGCAATAATAGTGCCGATAATGTCCTTGAAGGCAGTAACCAGTGCCGCTGCATCGGGCGCAGGAACGAATTTACCACGGCCATTAATCGCCGTGTGCCACAGCTCCACCCGGCGCTCATTATCTCTTACACTATATCCGGCAGCAGCATCGCAGGCGTTGTTGCCGCTGCCTTTGCTGTTGTTGCCGCACAGCGGGCTGGGCCAGGTTGTGGTGCCCTGAATAAGCTTCGAAAAGTCACCGCCATAGGGATCTGCTTTATCAAACACAGGCGAGCCAGTCCATGCTGATGCGCCCGCACCAAAACCAATGGTGTAGTTGACCATGTGCTGCCAGGTGGCTGGATCATTTTTTGGATTCCAGAACTCTGGAATGGTTGTGGCGCTGGATCCCGTGCCGAATGTCTCATCGCCTGACTTTTTGATAGTGGGTTTTAAATCATTGGCAATGCTGGGTTGGAGATCAGTAGCCCAATAATAAAAGGTCAAATCAGAAAGTGTATTCAGGCCATCCGTGTCACCAAACCCCCATTGGTCGTAATAGATTTTTGTTTGACTAGAGTTTGCGGTGTAGGGGGTCAAGCCATCGCCCAGGGTAAAGCTGCTGCCATCGATATTGCCACTAGTGCTGCCGCTCCCTATGCCCAGGGCTCTGTAGGCCAACGTTTTTCTGTCGCCGTCAATATGTTTCGAGGTATCTGTCGGTTCTGAACTGTTCCAGCCGCCATCAGTCATAAAAATATGAAATGATTTTCTACAACTTATCACGGGGTTCAACGTAGTTCCAGGGAGGCTGGCCCAAGGGCTATTAATGGCTAGATCTGTTCTCTTTAAATAGTCGCCTGCATTTCGCACCATTTGATGGGATGGCGTACCATTACCCTGGACTAGTGTGTCTACCCAAGTGAAGAAATTCGTGCGATGTGCACCGGAAAGTGGTTTCATCCCATTTTTATTGCCGCAGGCTGTGCTATCGCTGGGGATACCGCTGCAGCGATTCATGGATTGCCAAGCCAGCCGAATTTGATCATCGGGAACATTGCTGGCAACAAACGTCTGTTTCAGTGCGTCTTTGAGAGTTGCAATACCGGTGGCACCCATACTTCCTGAATCATCAACTGAAACAATCACGTTTGGCGCGGGTTCTCTGCTCGCCGAACCGGCCGGATATTGCGCCAGGGGCCACTGGGCCGCAAGGGCCGCGTTGGGTGCGCCAATAGCGCCAATTAAAATACTTACCAAGGTACGAGTTACAACAAGATTTTTACGCATCACAACTCCATTAATTTTTCATTTTTTGACGAGCGAAGGTCGATTGCAAAACCACTTGCGTACTTGGTTTAAGGCCGCGTGCAATGGCGGTAATGCGGAAAACAACCGGAGGCTTCAGATTCAGGTCAAGCTTGGGTTTGCCTGCCAGCAGCCCTCCCGGATTGGTGTCGTAAGGCATGATTTCTACCCAGTACCAGGCGCCTTGGCCGGCAGTGACATTGTTTAGAATAGGGTTGCTATTAGGTCCGGTTTGGGCGCCGGTGTATTGGCCATAGCGCGCCGCCACACCGTTGGCAATCATGGCGGTCAGTGTGGTGCTGTCATTCCAGAAATCCTGATTGCCCGTGCGTTTTTGGCAAATGCCCTGCAAGCATCTGGTGGCCTGGTCTTCCAATGTAGAAAGCAGGCTTCCGAGGTCTTTTTCCTCATCAATAAACCAGACCGTGGTGCCGGTTCTGCAGATGTTGGGTTGGGCAACCACTGGCGGGTTGGCCAGCGCGTTGGCCATTACCGGCACACAGTCGCTGCCGTCGGGGCGTTCGCCGCGGATATCCAGTTCAGCATCCTGTATAACAGCCTGTGCCGCTTCAAAAGCGCGCTGGTAGTCGGCGTCGTTGCCGACAATCAGTTCATTGAATAGTGATGTGCGCGATGCCCACAACGCGAGCAACATCGAAAGCATCACAATCACAATAATGATGTACAGAGAGATACCCTGTTGATAGCGACGCGGTGAAACCATGCATTACTCCTATTCTTCTTGTTATTTATGCGGCTGAGCCCTGGCTGCGCAGCTGGTAGGTATTGCGAAAAACCATGCGCAATCTATTGCCTCTGTCCTTTTCTGCGTCTCCCGATTTCCATCCGCAGTCACGATAGGTAGTACCCGTTGAATTAATGGTTTCATCGCCTACGAGTTCGAGGCAGACTTCGACGCCAAACACAGTAGGCCACTGGTTGCCTGATGCAGCGGCTTCTACTTCGGTTGCAGTTGAATATTTAATAGTGGGTGCACCGGAACCGCCGCCGCCCTGCACAAGATAGCGCACCCGAAAATCAGCTACCTTCGAAATAATAGGCTGTACAGTATTGTTGCTGCCTGCACATTTCAACTCGCCAGTCGCGGCGCCTGCGGTTTTAACCAAAATAAAACCGCTTTGAATAACGACGGCTGATGGCTGTTGACCTAGACAGTCCTTGAATAGCGATTTTGAGGTGGCGGAAGGGAACGTTGGTTCTGGGTAGTTTTGATAGCCCAACTTAAGCTGGTATTCATTGGCTCCGGGTGCATCTTTACCCAAAATAGTGGCGGTCGCGCGGGCAAACTCAGTTTCAAATGCCACAAGATCAGCCGCATCAACAACTTCAGTGGCGTCCTTGCTGAAGGCGAGATTTAATTTGATGGAACCGGCCTGGCGGACCTGCTGACCGATGACGCGAAACGCGTAGGCAGCTTGCTGCTGCATCTGGGTGGCCTCTGTCACGGTTCCTGAAACGCTGCGGCTCACCATTAGCGCGCTAAGGGCCACGGTGACGGTGAGAAGCCCGATGGTGATGCCGACCATCAACTCGATCAGCGTGACGCCGCGCTGAAGATGAGATGGTTTGGCGACGAACATCGGCGAGCCTGGCGCCATTTTGGGGGGCTTGGTTGGGTAGGGCATGAGCGGGATTCCTGTTGCCTTGGTCATGGGCAGAACACCTGCGGGTTCAATGCGCCGCCCAGGGTGTAGGGCGTGCAGCGTGAGGTGGGTTGAATGTATTGCAGATGACAAATGCGATCGTCCGGGCAGCTGACCGCGGCGGTGCCCGTGCTGGCAGGGGCAAACGCGGCGGTGTAGGCGCCATCGTCGGTGCCGTCAGCGAGTTTGTGCTCGCGTTCGCTGAGTCGCCAGCTGATCATCACACCAAGCTGGCGGCGATTGGCGGCGACAGTCTCGTCGGCCACCACAAACAAGCTGGCATCGCCAAGCGGCATGGTGGCGGTGACGTTCTTCTTCCAAACGTCAATGTCGTGCCTGGCAAGATCTGCGGCTGTGCAGCCGGCTGCACAGGTGGGAATCACGCCAGTGACGGCGCCCCAGGCCGAGGCGTAGCTGCCCAAGTTACCTAGTCCATCGGGGCTGACCTTGATTCGCTCACTTAAGTCTTCAATCAACCGAACAGCTTGTGCGCGGCGCACGCTGGTCTGTGTGTCGGCCAGGGTGCGCAATTGCACACCCAGAATACCTAGAACGCCCAGCGCCATCACAACAATGGCGACCATCGATTCAAGCAGGCTGATGCCACGCTGGCGGTGAACGGATGGGGAGATGCTCAGCATGTGGCCTCGCCTTTCTTCGCGTCAATGCGACCGCCTGAGCTGACGCACAGGGTTGTAGTGCTTGGGGAGGAAACACCCGGGCCGACCGGCGCAAACGTAAAGCCCTGTGCGCCTAGGCCGTTGATCTGGCCCCAACGGTCGACCTTGAAGTTGGCCGAATCGCTGCTATTCATCACATTTATTGCGGAAACCACTGGGAAGGTCTGCAGTATCAGCTCTGTGTTTTGCCGGGTGCCGCTGTCATTGCTGTCGACAAATACCATCCAACCGCAACTCCATTCCTGGGTGGTGCTCGCTTGGGGGCATTCCGCGGTCAGGATGTTTTTGAGCACCGTGATGTTGCCGCCGCGCTTGATGGCCTCAGAGCGGGCATAGTAGATCGTGGACGTCATGTTCTCCACCGCCTGCCGCACGCGCCACCGCTCAATAAGGGGTGTAAAACTCGGGCCCGCCAGTGCCGCCAGAATCCCTATGATTCCAACGACAACAAGTATTTCTATTGCAGTAAAGCCGCGTTGCGTCAGTGCTCGGCGTAGGCGTGTGGATAGCTTTAATGCATGAGGAGGGAACAGTGCTTGCATGACAGCAATGTAATGAATTGATCGTTACTGTGTCATTGTGTCTGGATGAGTGGTATGGGCGTGCTGATAAGCGGTAGTCAGCATGGGCTGCAGTCATATCTCCGCGCGCCTAGGCGATGAATATCAGGTAAACATTTTGAGGGGGGCACGATTGCCCTATTTTGCTCAGACTATCAGGGCCCTACCGCCGCACCTCATCCACCAGCGTCTTGAACTCGTCGATATCCTCAAAACTCCGGTAAACGCTGGCAAAGCGGATGTAGGCGATCTTGTCGAGCTTTTTCAACTCCTGCATCACCAGTTCCCCCAGGCGGCTCGAGGCTACTTCGCGCAGGCCTAAGTTGAGCAGTTTCTCTTCGATCTGCTCGACCGCCGCGTCGACCTGTTCGGTGCTGATCGGGCGTTTGCGCAGCGCCAAGGTCATGGAATCGAGAATTTTGCCGTGCTGGTAGGCGGTGCGCCGGCCGTCTTTTTTGACGATGGTCGGAAAGTTGACGTCGGGCCGTTCGTAGGTGGTGAAGCGCTTTTCACAGGCGCCGCACTGGCGGCGGCGGCGTATGAAGTCGGCGTCTTCGGAAATGCGGGTTTCCACCACCTGGGTTTCAAGGTGACCGCAAAAAGGGCATTTCATAAGGAATATTTCCTATATTTAGAGGTTAGTTTAGCCTCTAGCCCTTATTACACGGGCGCAAGCAGCTATTAAAAGTATAGCGTCTGCGCACTCGGCCCGGCTTAGCGGTAAACCGGAAAGCGGCTGGTCAGGGCGTTGACCTTGGCGCGAACCGCCTCAATGTTGGCGGCGTCGCGTGGCTTGTCGAGTACGTCGGCAATCAGGTTCGCCGTTATGCGCGCTTCTTCGTCCTTGAAACCGCGCGTCGTCATGGCGGGGGTGCCAATGCGCACGCCGCTGGTCACCATGGGCTTTTCCGGGTCGTTGGGAATGGCGTTTTTGTTGATCGTCATGTGCGCGCTGCCCAGCACCGCTTCGGCTTCCTTGCCGGTGATGCCTTTGGAGCGCAAGTCGACCAGCATCAGATGGCTTTCGGTGCGGCCGCTGACAATGCGCAGGCCGCGCTGCGCCAGGGTTTCAGCAACGATTTGCGCGTTTTTCAGCACCTGCTGCTGGTACAGCCTGAACTCGGGCGACAGCGCTTCCTTGAATGCCACGGCCTTGGCGGCAATCACATGCATCAGCGGGCCACCTTGCAGACCGGGAAAGATGGCGCTGTTGATGGCTTTTTCATGCTGGGCCTTCATCAAAATGATGCCGCCGCGCGGTCCGCGCAGGCTTTTGTGCGTGGTCGATGTCACGATGTCGGCATGCGGCACCGGGTTGGGGTAAACACCCGCCGCCACCAGACCAGCGTAATGGGCAATGTCGACCATGAAAATCGCGCCTACGTCTTTGGCCACTTTGGCAAAGCGCTCAAAGTCGATGCGCAGGCTGTAGGCCGAGGCGCCAGCAATGATCAGCTTGGGTTGGCTTTCGTGCGCCTTGCGCTCCATGGCGTCGTAGTCGATCTCTTCCTGGGCGTTCAGGCCATAAGACACGACCTTGAACCATTTACCGCTCATATTGAGGGCCATGCCATGCGTCAGGTGGCCGCCTTCGGCCAGGCTCATGCCCATGATGGTGTCGCCGGGCTTGAGAAAGGCCAGAAACACCGCCTCGTTGGCCGAGGCGCCGCAATGCGGCTGCACGTTGGCCGCTTCCGCGCCAAAAATCTGTTTGACGCGGTCAATCGCCAGTTGCTCGGCTACGTCCACATGTTCGCAGCCACCGTAATAGCGGCGTCCCGGATAGCCTTCGGCGTACTTATTGGTGAGCTGTGAGCCCTGCGCGGCCATGACGGCGGGCGAAGCGTAGTTTTCGCTGGCAATCAGCTCGATGTGCTGCTCTTGCCTGGCGTTTTCAGCCTGGATGGCGGCAAAAATTTCGGGATCGGTCTGTTCGACCAGGATGTTGCGGTTATACACGGCAGTCCTTCAAGACTTGAATCCCTGTTCTCTGGCCCACTTTTTTGGCTGGAGAAAGCAAGGGGCTGCCCAGGCGAACGGCTGAACGCGTGTGCCAAAACAGGCTCAAGCGGTGCGCTTCCCAGTGGTGTCCCACGTCAGCATTCAGGGTCAAAAAAACCTTGAAGCCTATCGCCAGTTGCGCACTCGGCTAGTGTAACTTAGGGCATTCATCAGGGTGTTCGGCAGGCTAAAGCGTTGCAGTCTGAGTCAGGCCAATAAAAAGCCGGGACTGTGCCCGGCCATGAAAATCATTGATGGCAATTCCCAAAAGGACTGCAAAGGGATCAGAGTCCGTCCAGCGACGCCACTTTTTCGCCCGCTTTATCGGCCGACTCCAGCAACTTAGGCTCGGCCGGCAAGGATGCCGGCATCGGGCGCGAAGTTGCGGGGGAGGCGAAGAAGCGCGAGGCCGGTGGCGGGCGCTTGCCGCCCACCACGGCGAGCAGCCGGGCGTGCTCAGCCATCACCTTGCCGGCATAACCACTGTCACTGGCCAGATTGGCCGCGCCGACGTAGAACTTCAGGCCGCCTTCAATCGAGCCGGCGCGGGCGATGCATTCCTGCAGCACCTTGACGCCGACGCGCAGGTTGGTGACCGGGTCAAAAGCCGCCAGCTTGCCGCCGAAATTTTCGTATTTGTCGTGATGCACCGTGGTCATGACCTGCATCAGGCCCTGCGCGCCTACCGAGCTTTGGGCAAACGGGTTAAAGCCGGACTCGATCGCCATGATGGCCAGGATCAGCGTCGGGTCAAGCTTGGCTTTTTGGCCAATCTCAAAGGCCGTTGCCACCAGGGCGCTCAGGGGTTCAGGCGCCACCGAGTATTTTTTGCTCAGCCAGAAAGCCACGGCCGCTTGCTGGCTGGGCAGGTCCTTCGGGTTGGCTGCCGTCGCGCGCTCAACCGCCGTGAGCTCGGCGTACGCAGGCTCCTCGATCACGCCTATGGCCTCTTCCTGGCGCTCTTGCAGCAAGGTCATGAGCCGGAATTCACCGGCTTCGCGCAGGTCCGGGCGGGCGATCAGCGTGATTACCGCAAACACCACCGCCATGCCGAGCAGGGCCAAGCTGTTGTGCGTGATCTCCATAAAGCCCTGGGCAATGTCATCAGCCACGGTTGCAACAGCGTTGCGGACATTTTTCAGGTGGGCGGATACCCTGGAGCGGTGGCCCAAGCGAGGGCCGAGATTTTCTAGCGCTGTCATAGCACTCCTTTCGATGCATGCCGGGGTGGTTAGGCCTGGCAGGCGTTGATTGGGTCGCCATCAAACCAAGGCAGAGCGCCTTGTGCGTGTTGACCCCTGGTGGGACGCTGCCTTGTGAGGCAGTGCGGATTCGGGTTGTCCCCTAGATTTCTGGGAACTGGCGGATTCTAGGGGCCGTCTTAATAGCCTGTCAATAATAACAAATATGTTTTATATATTTTATATAGAATATAAAACCCCACTTTTTCATCCTTAACGACTTCTATCAAATGCTTTGCAGCTCATTTTT
The DNA here is from genome assembly GCF_012927455.1 of Polaromonas sp. Taxonomy (GTDB): domain Bacteria; phylum Pseudomonadota; class Gammaproteobacteria; order Burkholderiales; family Burkholderiaceae_C; genus Polaromonas. Next base: position 98,371 of record NZ_JABBPE010000021.1, read on the forward strand.
TGACTCCCTGCTAGACGTAAATTACGCCTACTTTGTCAAAGAAGCGAACTAAAGTTCAATTTGTTTCCAATTTTTCGAAATAGTGCCAAAAAAGCCTTGGCGCTGCGCTTCTGAATGCCGTGCACTGCCGCTGATAGCTTTCCGAAGCCAAAAGCAATCAGCGGCAGCAAGTCGATTGAAAATTTCCGCTTGTCGCTGCGGACCTAAGGGTTTACTCTGCAGATGTCTGAACAATTCAGACGCAAACCGGGTAACCAACCCCGGAAAAACTGGAAGCAATCATTTGCTTTCATCGCAGTGTGAGACGATTACTCTCTCCTTTGCGAAACCCGACGGCATGGGCATAAACGCCCGCCGCCAACCCCGGACAGTCAAGCTGACCGGGGTTTTTTGTTTTGGGGCTGACCGTTTTTTTCAATTCAATCGTTGACCTTTCAGCCCCTGGACCAAAAACTTGCGGCCTATGACAAGCAACGTTCAAAAAATTACGCGCTGGGATTTCTTCAAGTCTGTTCCCGGCAAGGCCAGCGCTGCACTGCTCTCAACGCCATGGCAGCGCCGCGCTGCCATGGCGGTGGGCGGCTTGCTGCTGCTGTGGGCGCTGGCCTATGCGGCGCTGCCTTCGCTGCTGAAATGGCAACTGCAAAAAATTGCCACCGACAAGTTGGGCCGTCAGGTTACGCTGGGGGCGGTGAACTTCAAGCCCTGGTCGCTGGAACTGACTCTCGATGACCTGGCGGTCGCGAAAGCGCAGCCCACCAGCGCTGCGCCAGGCCAGGCTAACCAGGCCAATGCGACCGACTCAGCCCAGTCGTCCCCACAACTCCATATCAAGCGCATCTATATAGATGCAGAGATGCAGTCGCTGCTGCGGCTGGCGCCGGTAGCGGACGCCATCGTGGTCGAAGAACCGGTGCTGTCGCTGACGCACCAGGGCGAGGGGCGTTACGACATTGACGACATGCTGGAGCGGCTCAAGCCTGCCACTAACCAGCCCGCGGGCAAGCCCGCGCAGTTTGCCCTTTACAACCTCGTGCTCAGCGGCGGCCGGCTTGACTATATCGACCAGCCGGTAGGCAAGACGCACGAGCTGCGCGAGCTCAATTTCTCCGTGCCTTTTCTTAGCAACCTCGCCTCCAAGCGCGACATCAAGACGGCACCGCATCTGGCCTTCAAGCTCAATGGCAGCCGCTTTGACACTGCCGCCGAGGGCACGCCTTTTGCCCAGACGCGCAAGACCGACGCCCAGATCACGCTGCGTGGCGTGGACCTAAGCCCCTATTTGGCATATTGGCCGGCCAGCCTTCCTTTCCAGCTGCAAAGCGGCGTGCTGAACGCCGACGTCAAGGTCGCGTTTGAGCAGACGCCCAACACCGTGGTCCGGCTGTCAGGAAGCGTCACGGCCGAGCAAGTGCGCCTGCGCGACACCTCGGCCGCCGGCCGCGAGATGCTCGCCTTCGAGCGGCTGCACGTCAGCCTGGAGGATGTGCGCCCGCTCGAGCAATTCGTCAAACTCTCGGCGGTTGAGCTAAGCGCGCCCACGCTGCAGATCACGCGCGACCGGGCAGGGCGGCTTAACCTGCTGCCGCCGGTTGCCAATGGTGTTGGTGGTGCTACAAAAAACATAGCTGCTAGCGCCCGTCCTGAAAGGGCTAGAGGCCTAAATGATGCCGAAAAACAGGCGCAGACCAGCCAAGCAGTGCCGTCGCCTGCCAGCAGCGCGCCGGCCCAGTCCGCGCCAACGCCAACGCCAACGCCAGCCAGCACGCCGTGGAAAGTGCAGGTGGCCAAGGTCACCGTGCGCGATGGGCGTGTCCACTGGCTTGATGAAACGCTGGCAACGCCGGCGCAGATACGGCTAAGCGGCGTGACCTTTGACGCCTTGGCGATTGCCATGCCCTTTGCCGCCACGGCGCCGCTGCAGTTCAGTGGCTCGCTGGGGCTGGACCCGGCGGCCCAAAACGCGCAGACGCAGGCCAAAGCAGTTGAGAGGGCCGTCAACAAGACGCGGACAAAAGCTGCTGACCCAGCGCTGGCCCGGGCGCCTGCGCCAGCGCGCGCGGCCACGCCGGCCCGCGTCAACTTCAGTGGCTCCGCCACCGACCAGGCTGCGCAATTGACGGCCAGCGTCGCGGCCTGGCCACTCGACATGGCGGCCAAATATGTCGGCCAGTTTTTGCTGCCGGCGCTTGGTGGCCAGCTTGATGCCCGGCTCGGCGTGAGCTGGCAGGCCGCCAGTGGCGACAGGCCGCAGGCCCTCCAAGTCAGCGCCCCGCAGATCGCGCTGAGCGACGTGCTGCTGGCCGAAGGCGAGACATCTCTGGTGTCGGTGCAACGCGTGGCGCTGGCCGACGTGGCCATCGACGTGCCCGGCCAAAGCTTCAAGGCCGCCAACATGCAGCTGGTCCAGCCCCGGCTGCTGGTCGAGCGCGGTGCCGACAAACGCTGGATGTACCAGCGCTGGATGGTCAGCCAGGGCGCGCCGCCGCCGGCCACGGCCAAAACGGATAACCCGGCCAGCGCTAAAGCCGAAGTGAAAGCCGACGCAAAAGCCGACGCACAAGTCGACGTCAGAGCCGACATTAAAGCCAACGCCAAAACCAGCGCGCCCTCTTGGGCCGTCGCCATCAACGACGTGCAGCTCGACGGCGGTGCGCTGTCGTTTTCAGACAAGGCCGGCGCCAAACCGGTGGCTTTCGACATCACGGAGTTGAAAGCCCAGCTCGGCGGGCTGGTGCTGGACGACCGCCTCGCCAGCCAGGCGCTGGCTGACAAGCCCATGCCCTTGAGCGTTTCGCTGCGTCTGGCCAGTGGCCGCGTGCAGGCGGGCACGCTGGACTTCAAGGGCAGCCTGGCCTTGAGTCCGCTGCAGGCGCAAGGCCAGCTGCAGGCGAGCCGGCTGCCGGTGCAGGCGTTTGAGCCCTACTTTGCCAGCACGCTCAATATAGAAGTGCTGCGCGCCGACACCAGCTTCAAGGGCCGGCTGGCTTATCGCCAGACCCCTTCCGGTCCGCAGGCGCAACTGGCGGGCGACCTGACGCTGGAGCAGTTCAAGGCCAACACGCTGGCGCCCAAAGAAGACCTGCTGGCCTGGAAGGCGCTGAATTTGCGCGGCCTGAACGTGGCGCTGGACCCCGCCAAGGCCACGCGGGTGGATGTGAAAGAAACGGTGCTGACCGATTTCTTCGCGCGCGTCATCGTCACGCCCGAGGGCCGCATCAACCTGCAGGACCTGCTCAAGCCCAGCGCCACGGCAAGCGCCGCGCCACCCGAAGTTTTACCGGAAAATGCTATAAAAACAATAGCTGCTAGCGCCCGTCCTTCCTTGGCTACAGCACCAAAAGGCACTCAATCAGCGGCTTTTGCGGTGCTCCCTGCAGCGGGCGCCAGCGCAGCGCTAGAGAGCCGCGCGGCCATCGTCAACTTCGGCCCGATGAGCCTGATCAACGGAAAGGTGCTGTTCTCAGATCGGCTGGTCAAACCCAATTATTCCGCCGACCTGACCGAGCTGACCGGCAAGCTCAGCGCGTTTTCGTCCGTGGCACCCAGCACCCCGGCAAACGGTTCAGCAAGCGCCAGCACCCCCGACATGGCCGATCTGGAACTGAGCGGCAAGGCCGAAGGCACGGCCTCGCTGGAAATTCTGGGCAAGCTCAACCCGTTGGCCAAGCCGCTGGCGCTGGACATCAAGGGCAAGGTGCGTGACCTGGACCTGCCTCCGCTCTCGCCCTATTCGGTCAAGTACGCCGGCTATGGCATCAAGCAGGGCAAGCTCAGTGTCGATGTGAATTACGTGGTCCAGCCCGACGGGCGCCTGACCGCCACCAACAAGGTCATCCTCAAGCAGCTCAGCTTTGGCGACAAGGTTGAGGGCTCGCAGGCCAGCTTGCCGGTCAAGCTGGCGGTGGCTTTGCTGGCCGACCGCAACGGCGTCATTGACATGGACCTGCCGATCAGCGGCTCGCTCAATGATCCGCAGTTCAGCCTCGGCCCCGTCATCATCAAGGTCATCGTCAACGTCATCGTCAAGGCCGTCACGGCACCGTTCAGCCTGCTGGCCAATGCGCTTGGTGGCGGCGCGGGCAGTGCGGGCGATGGGGGCGGCGAAGAACCGGGCTTCGTGAGCTTTACCGCCGGCAGCGCGGTGCTGGCGCCTGAGGCGCGCGCCCGCCTCGACAAGGTGGCGCAGGCCTTGCTCGACCGGCCCGCGCTCAAGCTGACGGTGGCCGGCACCAGCAGCCTGGAAGCCGAGCGTGACGGCGTCAAGCGCGAGCGCCTGGGCGAGCTGGTGCTTGCCGAAAAACGCCGCCAGCAGGCCAGGCAAGGTTTGAAAGAAGAAGTAAAAGATGACATGAAAGAAAGCGATAGCGCCATATCCACGCCAGCCGATAGCGCTGGCGACAAAGCCAGCGACTATCCGGCCCTGCTCAAGCAGGTCTATCAACGCGCCGACATGCCCAAGCCGCGCAATCTGATTGGACTGGCCAGGGGCCTGCCGGATGCCGAGATGGAAAAGCTGCTGCTGGCCGACATTCCTGTAAGCGAAGACGTCATGCGCGCGCTGGCGCAGCAGCGCGGCGTGGCGGTGAAAGACTTCCTCACAGCCAAGCGCCTGCCGCCCGAGCAACTGGTGCTGGGCGCCTCCAAAGTGCTGCCGCCTGACGCCAAATGGACACCGCGCGCGGAACTTAATTTGGCAATGCCGTAAAAACAGCGAAAATACCCGATTGCCAAATTTTTAAATGCGCAAGGTGCCCGGTCTGTGTGCTGCCCTGGCTATTTTTTATCGAACTGATTGCCGTAATTTTTATGTTCCGTTTTCCCATGTCCAAATCTTCTAAAGCCGAAACCACCCCAGCCCCTGCATCTGCTGCAAAAACCAGTTCGGCCAAGAGCGCGGAAGCGCATCCGCTGGACCGCTTGACGGGTGGCGCCTTTTCGGCGTCCACCTCGGGCGAGCGCGCCGCGCGCATTCGCCAGTGGCTGGCAACCGACCCGACTGCGGAGCAGATGGCCGAGGTCTACAAAGACCTGGCCAACCGCGACAAGGGGGCGGCCAAGCCGCTCAAGGAAAAGCTTGATGAAGTCAAGCGCAGCAAGGGCCAGGAACTGGTGGCAGCCGAGTGGGGCGCCAAGGCGCAAACCCTGCTGGCGCTGCCCAAACTCAATCTGGCCGACGCCCTGGCATGGCAGCGCGACGCCGCCAAAGCCGGCGCGCCGCTGTCCAAAGAGCCCTTGGCGGGCCTGAAGGTGCAGCTGGCCGAGCGTGTCAAAACCATTGAAGACCTGCAGCACCGCACCCAGGTGCAACGCGAAGCGGCCGTGCTGATTTCGCAGCGCATCGAGGTGCTGTCGATCAAGCCCTGGCGCGATGCCGAGGCCGTGCTCGACACCCTGCGCACCGATGTGGCGCATTGGCAAGCCCAGGCTGACGAACTCGCGCAAGACGCCAACTGGGCCAGCGTGGACGCCAAATTTCCGCCGCTGCTCGACGCCTCGCGCGGCCAGCTGCTGGCCGTCTGGGACGCATTTCAGGCCGCCATCGGCGTCGCTGTCAAGGCCGCCGCCGATGTGGCCGCACCACTGCCCGCCGTGCCTGTGTGGGCCGACGAGTTGCGCTCGGCCCGCGGCACCGCCTTGCCCAAAGGTGAACACAGCGGCACCGACGGCAGCGCGCCCGCGCGTGCGCCCAAGGTCAAAATCGACCCCACCGTCTTGAAAGATCTGCGCGAAAAATCGTCAGCGCTGGTGCAGCAGGCGCTGGCCAGGCTCGAACATGAAGTCACCGAAGGCCACGGCAAGGCCACGCCCAAGGTAGCGGCCGAGTTGCGCCAGGCGCTGAAAGAAAACATCCGCAACATCGACAGCAAGCTCGAAGCCGCTGCCCACGCCGCCCTGACCGCCGCCGGCGAACTTGAAGGCTGGCAGCGCTGGCGTGCCGACCAGATCCGCGAGGAACTGGTCGTCAAGGCCGAAGCGCTGGTGGCCAAGCCCATGGGTGGGCGCAAGCAGCAAGACACCCTGCGCATCATGCGCGAGCAGTGGAAAACCAGCGACCAGGGCGGCACGCCCAACCACGCGCTGTGGAAACGTTTTGACGACGCCTGCAATGAAGCCCACAAAGTGGTGGAGGCCTGGCTGGAAACCGTCAAGGAGCAGACCGAAACCGTCAAGGCGCAGCGCCGCGTGCTGATTGACGAAGTGCTGGCCTGGAGCAATGACATCAAAGCCAACAACAACAGCGACTGGAAGCAGCACATCCGCGCCCTCAACGGCTTTGTCGACAAGTGGCGTGAAGCCGGTCATTTGGGCGAAAAAGCCTTTGCCGAAATCCAGTCCGACTGGAAAGCCGCCATGGACGCCGCTGATGCACCGCTGACGACCGCGCGCAACGACAGTCTGGCGCGCCGCAAGGCCATGATTGAAGAAGCCAGGGTGCTGGGCGCCGAGCCGCAACTGCACATTGACGCCGTCAAGTCGCTGCAGCAGCGCTGGCAGCATGAGGCGCAAGGCGTGCCGATAGAGCGCAAACAGGAGCAAAAACTCTGGGACGCCTTCCGCAAGCCGATTGACGACGCCTTCCAGCGCAAGACCGTCGAGCGCGAAAAAGCCGCCGAGGCGCTTGGTGCGCACGATCGCTACGTGCTGGAAGCCGCCAAGGCGCTGGAAGTGGCCAATGCCAGTGGCGATGCGCAGCAGATTCACGCCGCCGCCAAGGCGCTCGAAGCCATCGTGCGCGGGCAGTTGCCGGTGGCAGCCAGCGCGCCAGTCGCTGAAACCAAAGACGCCCCGGCAAGCGCCGAAGCCGCCCCGACTGCAGAGGTAAATCAGGCTGAAGACCATGAACAGCCTGCGCGGGCAGCTACAGAAACCATAGCAGAAACACCTACAGTGGCGGCAGTGGATGCGGCGGCGGACACGGTCGAAGCCTCCGAGCCGGTTGCAGCCGAAGCGCCAGAAGCAAAAGAAACAGCAGAAACCGCCGAGCCGGACCAGGCCGCTGAAGCGGCGGCCGAAGTTGCGCCAGCGCCCGCACGCAAACCCGCTGCCAAGCCCGTCGTCGCCATGCGCGGTGATGACCGTCCCGGCATGCGCAAGGCCGAGCCCGCAGCGGCCGGCCGTGGCGGCAAGTTTGGCGACCGCAAGGATTCGCGTCCGGGCAGCAAGCCGGGCGGCCCGCGCGCCAGCACTGACAACAAGTTCGAGCCCTACCGCGCCGAGCGCGAAGACCGCCCGCGCTTTAGCGAGCGTCCGGCCTTCGAAGAGCGCGGCCCACGGCTGGGCGACGCCGCCTTCCGCGCCCAGCGCGAAGCCTTTGAAAGCGCCAACCATGCCCTGAAAAAGCTCAACATGCAGGCGCATGGCGAGGTGCTAACCCATCTTCTCAGCGCGTGGGAAAAACGCGACCCGGCCCAGCTGCCTGGCGCGCAAGAACTCGGCAAGCAGGTCACCCCCGCCGTGCGCAGCAGCTGGGTGCAGGCGCTCAGCACACCGTCGGGCAAAGACGCCTCGGAAGCCCTGCTGCGCCTGGAAATGGCCGCCGAGGTGCCGACACCGGCCGAGCAGATCAGCGCCCGCCGCATGCTGCAGCTGCAGCTGCTGACCAAACGCAACGCCCCCGCGCCAGCAGAAACCTGGGGCGAAGACGCCGCCAGGGTGCTGGCCGCCGAGTTCGACGCCGGCAATGCCAGGCGCGTGCAGAACGTGTTGAAGGTGCTGCTGAAACGTTAAAGCCGGCAGCCTGCCCAACGGCGGGTATTCAACGCAACCATAAAAAAGCCAACGGCCACCGCAGTGCCCGTTGGCTTTTCCAATCGTCGAAAAAGCTGGTGCAAAAGAAAGATTGGCGCCGCACGGCCTTCGGGCCGCCTGCGCACCACGTCGGCTTTCATGCCGCAGGCAATAGCCATCAGTTCGGCGTTGGCCTGCGGGTCGACGTGGTTGATCGCCAGGGCCTTGCGGATGTCGTCAAGCACTGCCACAAACTCTTTTTCAGAGAACCACATGCCCTTGTGGGCCGCCCGTGCCCATGCCGATAAGTTCGACCTGAGTTCCTGTCGAACAAGGGCGTAGAGGGTCACATTGAGGCGGACCTGCATGAGATGTTTCGCCGTGTGCTTTTCAACGTGTCCGTGGCCAACCGCGACGACCACCCGCGCAATCATGGCTTTATCCGGAGCCCTGGTGGCTGGCGGCCGGCCCCGGCGTACGACATGAATCCGTCTACGAAAAAGGATGAACACGTACTCAGGCTCAACGACAGCAGTGCCGTACCTGACCTGGCCACCGTCATGCAAACAGCGCAGTTTTACCGCGTGAGCGCGGTTGACGCGAAAGCCGACCTTGAGCGCTTGCAGAAAGTGCTGTCGACTTGGAAAGCCGAGGGGAAAGCCTTGGGGCTCTCAGCTGAAGACCGGCTCGAACTGCAAGATTGCGCATCAAGCGCAGGTCACTGTCCAAACAGAAAGTAACTCGAGCGAGGAGCAAGGCTAGGTCGGCGAGAAGAGCTTTGTGCGTTGGCTTAGTTAACCACTTGGCTGGGCTCGAAGTCGGGGCGTGGTCCGAGCTTCCACGGCCAGTTGTCCTACTCGTGCGGGAGTGAATTTAAGAAACGATGCAGTTCTATCAAAAGGAACACCACGCCATGACTGATCCCCGCAACATTGCCCATGACAAAAAGGTGCAGCAAGAAAAGAAACACCGCAGTGAAGAGATTTCGCCTGGTTCGATCAAGACCACGCAGCCAGGGAAAAAGACTCACATGGAACACCATGCTTCCGACATTGCCAAAGTCCCCGATGAGGCGGATGCAGTGCCAAGCGCCGAAAAGCCGCTGGATTGACCATGACTTAGGTCGCCCTCTGAACGCCAGCGTGGTGCACCGACGGCTGATCAGGATAGCCCAACGCGTGATGGCGGCAGCGGAAACCGTGGAGCGCTCTGGCGTCTATGGCCCTCGCGCGGCTGCTTTGCGAATAGCACCCGTTTCCCCCAATGATTTTTCCAAAGCCTCCTCGACCGTAGCAATCCTTTCTTGACAGATTTCGTGGGCTGCAACAGATTTGGTGACGATGGTCAGCGTCAGCAGGTCATTGATATTTGGCTCCCGCCGATCTGGCGGCGTTTGCGCATCTTGCTGCAGCAAGCTATGGGCTTTTTGAAAGTTTTTGTCTCCATTTAATTCCCTTAACTTTTTTACCGGTCGTGACAGCGACCCAGCCATCCCGCAACTGGATTTTGATTTCAGCGTTGCCAGATACATGGGCCGCGCGGGTGAGGGATTCGCCGCCCTGGGTTCGCACTATGGCAAAGCCTCTACTCAGATCTTCTTCAGCCCCTGCTCCGCGATTTCCGGTATCAAACCCTCAGCGCAGGTACAGCAGGCACAAGCCCAGATGGCCAGTAAGCGAGGCCAGGAAGCGCAGAGGCTGCTGCAACCCAATCGTTCACAAATTGTTTGGCGTGCCTCGGATCTCGAATCGGTGTTGGCCCAAGACCATCGAGCCCGGCTGGTATGGGGCGCCGGCGCGCGCGTCATGAAGATGGGCGACGGCGGCTTCCGTCCGGCCTTCAATGTGCAGGTTCGCCACCACGTGCAAAGAGCAGGTTATCGCAGGCATGGACGTGGCCGACGCGGGCAGCGACATGGCCCAACTCTTACCCATGGTCGAGCAAGTCGAGCAGCGTCTGGGCCAGAGCCCTGCTGCGTGGCTGGTTGATGGGGGCTTCCACGCGCACGAGCAGATCGACGCGGTGGTTGGCCGGGCTGAGTTCGCGCTTTCCCTGGGCCTTGACCAGGTCCTGAGCCTCTTTGGCCAGGGAATAGCTGATGGAGCGCTGGTAAGGAAAGACTTGCGTAACGATCACACCGCGCGCGCTGTCGCCCGAAGTTTTGACGAAACCGCCCGAAGCATTGTTGGACAAGATAACTATCTGCGCCGCCAATCCAGCGGCGCACAACGCTTTCACGCCATCAACCACGGCCTGTCCTGATGCAGCATCATGGCGCCGCTGGACGGGCCGATGAGCGGTACGCCGTATTTGTCAAGCAGTGAAATGATTGCTTCCGTGTGGGGCGCGCCACACGTCAGAAATATCGCGGCCACGTTCTGCTCCTTTATGAGCTTGTGCGCGTTTTTCGCTGCAAGCTTCGGATCGAATTTGTCGTCGAACGAGATCAGTTCTATCTTTTGGCCACCGACTCCGCCCTTGGCAGTGATGGCATCCAGTCAGAGTTTTGCGCCATCCGTGGTTTCCTTCACGCCAGCGCCCACTGCGCCAGTAAAACCCGCAGTTTGTCCGATAAGAATTTGCATCTGGCTGTGTGGCTCAACGCGGCCATGAAGGTAACTGCTTAGAACCAGCTCGTTTTTTTTGATGGAATTCCTTGGGGGGTTGAGGATTGCCGCCGCAGTCGATCACAAAAGCAGTGTTGCAAGAAGGAAACCACCCCCATTCATTCCGCTGTAGTTGCCGCGCGGCGCTTTAACCCCACGCAGGGCTTGTGCTGACCCACTGCCTAAAATGTTTGACCTCACCAGGAAAGACCTCATTAATGCCTCAGGGAACCATCCGCATTCGCGGCGCGCGCCAGCACAACCTCAAAAACCTTGATCTCGACATCCGCACCGGTGAAATGACGGTGGTGACCGGGCCCAGCGGCTCGGGCAAATCCTCGCTGGTGTTCGACACGCTGTTTGCCGAGGGCCAGCGCCGTTACGTGGAGACCTTTTCGGCCTACGCCCGGCAGTTTCTGGACCGAATGGACAAGCCCGCCGTTGACAAGGTCGAAGGCGTGCCGCCGGCCATAGCCATCGACCAGACCAATCCGGTGCGCAACTCGCGTTCCACCGTCGGTACCATGACGGAGCTCAATGACCACCTGAAACTGCTTTATGCACGCGCGGCGCAGCTGTTTGACAAGCAGACCGCCCAAGCCGTGCGACACGACAGCCCCGAGTCGATTTACGCCGAACTGATGGCGCTTTCTGCAAACACAGGCGAAATGAGCCAGGAAATTGATGACGTGCGCCGCGCCGGGCCGCCCCAAGCAAGCACAGCCCCCTCGGGGGGCAGCGCAGTACGCGAAGCGACAAGCGTGGGGGCTCGTTTAATCATGACCTTTCCGGTCGAACTTCCCGGCAACACCAGTGCCGGGCAACTCGAACAATGGCTGTCCGCCAGCGGCTTCACGCGCGTGCATGCCGAGCGCGAAATCAGCACGCCGGCCGGTACGCACAAGCTGATCGATGTGGTCGCCGACCGTTTTCGCCTGCACAGCACGGAGAAAATCCGGGTGATCGAGGCGATTGAAACCGCACTTAAGCGCGGGGGCCGCCTCAATGTCTACGTGCAGCAGGGTGGCGCGGACCACAGCCAGTTAGAGGAAATGTGGCGCTTTTCCACCGGCCTGCACTGCCCCGACAGTGATCTGCGCTACACCGATCCGACGCCTTCGCTGTTTTCCTTCAACTCCGCCATGGGCGCCTGCGAAACCTGCAAGGGTTTTGGCCGCGTGATTGGCGTGGACTACGGACTGGTGATTCCCAACGACAAGCTCACATTGCGTGCCGGCGCCATCAAGGTTATGCAGACGCCGGCCTGGAAAGAGGCGCAGGACGATCTGATGCGCCACGCCGAGTCGGCCGGCATTCCGCGTGACACGCCCTGGTACAAGCTCACGCCCGAGCAGCAGGGCTGGGTCATTAATGGTTCGCCCAGCTGGAACGGCAAGTGGAACCAGCACTGGTTTGGCATCAAGCGCTTTTTTGCCTACCTGGAAAGCAAGGCCTACAAGATGCACATTCGTGTGCTGCTGTCCAAGTACCGCAGCTACACCACCTGTGAAACCTGCGGCGGTGCGCGCCTCAAGCTCGAACCGCTGCTGTGGCGCCTTGGCTCCAAAGAGGCCGCCGATGCGGTGCTGCCGCCAGCGGCCCGCTTCATGCCGGTCGGCGTGCACTGGAGCCGCGCGCAGCTCGAAGCGCTGCCAGGTTTGTGCCTGCATGATTTGATGCACTTGCCGATAGACCGCCTGCAAAAATTCTTCAGTGAACTGTCGCTCGATGTAATGGGAGACGCTGCCGAGAAGCAGGCGCTCAAGATGCTGTTCGAAGAAATTCGCACGCGCGTGAAATACCTCTGCGATGTCGGTATTGGCTACCTCACGCTCGACCGACAAAGCCGCACGCTGTCGGGCGGAGAGGTGCAGCGCATCAACCTGACGACAGCGCTGGGCACTTCGCTGGTCAACACGCTGTTCGTGCTCGACGAGCCGTCCATTGGCCTGCATCCGCGTGACATGAACCGCATTACGCAGGCGATGCACCGGCTGCGCGATGCCGGCAACACCCTGGTGGTGGTCGAGCACGACCCGGCCGTGATGCTGGCGGCCGACCGCATGATTGACATGGGCCCCGGTCCCGGCATCAAGGGCGGGCAGATTGTGTTTGACGGCACGCCCGAAGACCTCAAGCATGCCGATACGCTGACCGGCGCCTACCTGGGCGCGCGCAAGCAGGTCGGCATGGGTTTCAAGCGCCCGGTCAGCGACAACACGCCGCGCCTGATTCTTGAAGGCGCGCGCGACCACAACCTGAAAAACCTGACGATCGAGTTTCCGCTGCAGCGCCTGGTCTGCGTGACCGGCGTCAGTGGCTCGGGCAAGTCCACGCTGATGCAGGACATCCTGGCGCCGGCGCTGCTGCGCCAGTTTGGCAAGGCCACTGAAACACCGGGCCTGCACGACCGGCTAATGGGCGCCGACCACCTGACCGATGTGGTGTTTGTCGACCAGTCCCCGATTGGCAAAACCGCTCGCTCCAATCCGGCCAGCTATGTCGGCGCCTGGGACGCCGTGCGCGAACTGTTTGCGCAGGCACCGCTGGCCAAACAGCGCAGCTACACCGCCACGAAGTTCAGTTTCAACAACGGCGACGGCCGCTGCCCGACCTGCGGCGGTTCGGGCTTTGAGCATGTCGAGATGCAATTCCTGAGCGACGTTTATTTGCGTTGCCCCGACTGCGACGGCAAGCGTTACCGGCCTGAAATTCTGGAGGTGACGATTGAGCGCAAGGCCATCGGCCAGCTCAAACCGGTGCTGCTAAGTGTGTCTGATGTGCTGGAGCTCACCGTCAGTGAAGCCATGGCTCTTTTTGCGCAAGACCGCGAGGTGGTGCGCGCGCTGCAACCTATCGTCGAAGTGGGGCTGGAGTATGTGAAGCTGGGCCAGCCGGTGCCCACGCTGTCGGGCGGCGAGGCGCAGCGGCTCAAGCTGGCGGGTTTTCTGGCCGGGGCCAGCAAGAGCGCCAGTAAAACCAGTGCCAGCAAACAGGCGCTGGCGCTCAGGCAGCCGGGGCGCGGCACGCTCTTTTTGTTTGACGAGCCGACCACCGGCCTGCACTTTGACGACATCGCCAAGCTGATGCGGGCGCTGCGCCGGCTGCTTGAAGCCGGGCACTCACTGATCATCATCGAGCACAACCTCGACGTGATCCGTTCGGCCGACTGGCTGATTGACCTGGGCCCCGAGGGCGGCGAAGCCGGCGGTCTGCTGGTGGCGCAAGGCTCGCCCGAAGATGTGCGCCAGCACCCGACTTCGCACACCGCCAAGGCGCTACGCGAGTACGAAGAGGCCATGGGCCAGATCCACCAGGTGCAAGAAGCCCGGCCCAAGGCGTGGAAGACCAGGCCGGCGTTTTCCAACATGATCCAGATCGTCAATGCCAAGGAAAACAACCTGAAAAGCCTGTCGGTCGAAATTCCGCGCGGCAAGTTCAATGTAGTGACCGGCGTGTCGGGTTCGGGCAAATCCACGCTGGCCTTTGACATCCTGTTCAACGAAGGCCAACGGCGTTATCTGGAGTCGCTCAATGCCTACGCGCGAAGTATCGTGCAGCCGGCCGGCCGGCCTGAAGTCGATGCGGTCTACGGCATTCCGCCCACCGTGGCGATCGAGCAGCGGCTGTCGCGCGGCGGGCGTAAGTCCACCGTTGGCACCACTACCGAGGTTTGGCATTTCCTGCGCCTGCTTTACGTCAAGCTCGGTGTGCAGCATTGCACCAAAGATGGCGCTGCGGTGATGCCGCAAAGCCCCGAGAGCATCGCCGCGCAGCTGATGAAAACCTACCGCGGCCAGCACATTGGCCTGCTGGCGCCGCTGGTGATCAACCGCAAGGGTGTCTACACCGAGCTGGCCGACTGGGCGCGGCCGCGCGGCTACACGCATTTGCGCATCGACGGCGAGTTTTTGCCAACCACCGGTTTCCCGCGCATTGACCGCTTCAAAGAGCACACGGTCGAGTTGCCGATTGCCGACATTCACGTCTCACCCACCAACGAAGCGGCCTTGCGTGCCGCGCTGGCCACCGCGCTGGAGCATGGCAAGGGCGTGCTGCATGTGCTGGCCCCGCTTGATGGCCTGCAGGGCGCGATGCTGGCCGGTACAGGCACCAGGCACATCGGCAAGCTCGAAGCGTTCTCGACCAAGCGCGCCTGCCCGGTCTGCGCCACCTCGTATGCCGAACTTGATCCGCGCATGTTCAGCTACAACAGCAAGCACGGCTGGTGCAGCGACTGCGTGGGCACCGGCGTCAAGCTCACCAAGGAGCAGCGCAAGGTGTTTGACGATTCCGTGCTGGACGATGACAACAAAGGCCGTGAGCAAAGCTTTGCCGAAGCCGATGTGGACGAAGCACTGGACGCCGTCTGCTCGACCTGCCACGGCGCGCGCCTCAATGCCAAGGCCAGAGCGGTAAAGTTTGCCGACGTGGGCATTGCTGACATTGCCGCCTTGTCGGTGACCGACGTACGCCGCTGGGTGGATACTTTGGCGTTGGTCGGGCGCGAGGCCGGCATTGCGCGCGACCTGATTCCCGAGATCAAGAGCCGGCTTGAATTCCTTGAAGACGTGGGCCTGGGTTATCTGACGCTGGACCGCGGCGCGCCCACGCTTTCGGGCGGCGAGGCGCAGCGTATTCGGCTGGCGGCGCAACTCGGCTCCAACCTGCAGGGCGTCTGCTATGTGCTCGACGAGCCAACGATTGGCCTGCACCCGCGCGACAACCAGATTCTGCTTGGCGCGCTCGGCAAGCTCAGCGAGCGCGGCAATACGCTGGTAGTCGTCGAGCATGACGAAGACACGATTCGCCGCGCCGACAACATCATCGACATCGGCCCCGGCGCCGGCAAACGCGGCGGACGGCTGGTGGCGCAGGGCACGGCGGCGCAACTGTCTGCGGTGCCCGAGTCGCTGACGGGCCGTTACCTGGCGCGTCCGCTGCTCCATCCACTGAACACCCGCAGGCAAACCTTGGCGAGTAGCGCTGCCGCTGAATCGGGCTCTGGCCCCGATGCAGCGGCCCAAGCGAGCGCAAACGCCGCAAAACCCGCTGGCAAACAAAAGAAGGCTGCGCTGAAAGCCGCCGCGCTAAAGGCTGCCGCCGCAAGCGCCAGTGCCAGCCACAACGCAGCGCCTGCTGCGGCCAGTCCCTTCACGTCGTGGCTCACGGTGGTGGACGCTACCCTGCACAATCTCCAGGATGTCTGCGTCAGCGTGCCGCTGTACCGGCTGGTGGCCGTCACCGGCGTGTCGGGCTCAGGCAAATCGACGCTGGCCCGCGACGTTTTGCTCAGCAACGTGCACGCCGGCGTCATGCTGCGCTCCACCAGAGCCGGACGTGACGCCGACGACGCCGGCAAACACCCGGCCTGGACCGGCTGCGCGCGCATCGAAGGCTACGCCGCCGTGGACCGCGTGCTCGAAGTCGACCAGACGCCGATCGGCAAGACACCGCGCAGCTGCCCGGCCACCTACATCGGCTTTTGGGACACCGTGCGCAAGCTATTTGCCGACACGCTGGAGGCGCGCGCACGCGGTTACGCGGCAGGGCGCTTTTCTTTCAATACGGGCGAAGGGCGCTGCCCGACCTGCGAAGGCGCTGGTGTCAGAACGATCGCCATGAGCTTTCTGCCCGACGTCAAAGTGCTGTGCGAAACCTGCCACGGCGCGCGCTTCAACCCCGAAACGCTGGCCGTGACCTGGCGTGGCAAAAGCATTGGCGACGTGCTGAAAATGGAGGTTGACGAGGCGGTCGAATTCTTCGCCGCCATGCCCAGCATCGGCCATCCGCTGCAACTGCTGAAAGACGTGGGGCTGGGCTACCTCACACTCGGCCAGCCCTCACCCACCCTGTCGGGCGGCGAAGCGCAGCGCATCAAGCTGGTGACCGAGCTCAGCAAGGTGCGCGACGACATCACGCGGCGCGGCCAGAAAGCGCCGCACACGCTTTATGTGCTCGACGAGCCGACGGTGGGCCTGCACATGGCCGACGTGGAAAAGCTGGTGCATGTGCTGCACCGGCTGGTCAATGGCGGTCACAGCGTGGTCGTGATCGAGCACGACCTGGACGTGATTGCCGAGGCCGACTGGGTGATTGACCTGGGTCCGGATGGTGGCAATGCCGGCGGCCGCGTCGTGGCTTCAGCGCCGCCCGAAGCGGTGGTGGCGCTGGGGACTCACACCGGAAAAGCGCTGGCAGCGGTGCTGGCGCGCTAGTTTCTGGTTCGGGCTTCTGCTATATAAATAATAGCAGTTAACGCCCATTGCATCTGCGCTAGCGGCCTGTTTGGCTTACTTGACGATGAACGCCGGTCCGGAGGCGCTGGTCGCGTCAAACAATCCGTCGCCCAGGTAGCGCAACTGAAGCTCGTTGGTTAGGCCACCGGTGACCGAGCCTGCCGTGCCGGGCGTCGTCCGGTTGCTGGTCGAGGTGAAGATCCTGCCGTTGTTGACAGCAGCCACGATACGATTGCCATCGGCAGACAAGGCTACGCCGCGCCATGAGCTGGCTTGCTGGCGCTGCGTCCAGGTCGCGCCGCCATCTGTCGAGATATAAATTTTTCCTGTGGCGAGCGGATCAGTGGTTGAAAGGGGCTGCACCGCCACCACGGTGTTGCCGTCGCCGGATAGGGCGATGGAATTGAAGCCGTGGTCGGGGATGCGCGCTGTCCAGCTCAGTCCTGAGTCGCTGGAGGTGTAGATCTTGCCGAAGCGTTCCGCAGCGGCCAGCTTTGTGCCGTCCTGCGAAGATGCCACGCGGTAAAAAGAATGCGTCACTTGGCCTATAGGAAATGCGGGGCTGGGTGTCCAGGTCACACCGGAGTCCGTGGACAGGTAGATGGGCTGCTGCGCATCCAGCAGGTCGTTGTAGACCGCCGCGACCAGTTTGCTGCCGTCGGCAGACGACGCAATGGAACGCCAGTTGCGCGACGGCGTGCGCGCCGTCCAGGGACCGACGCCGAAGGCGTTGCCTGCGCTCTGTTCCCAGGTGTAAATTTTCCCGTCATCGGTGGCCGCTCCATTGCCCAGCACGACTGCCGCCATGCGGCTGCCGTCGGACGACATGGTGATAGACACCCAGAAACGCCCGCTGCTGCCACTGGCGAACTGCTCTTGCCAGCTGTTGCCCGAATCGGCCGAGGTCCAGATCCGGCTGAGATCACTGGCGACCGCCGCCAGCTTGGTGCCGTCGGCCGATGAGGCAATTGAAGCCCAGGCTCTGTCGCCCGGCGCCTGCCGCTCCGTCCAGGTCACGCCCGCATCGGCAGAGGTATACACAAAGCCAACCTTGGGGGCCCCCGGCGCTGTCAGGAAATTGTTGGCAACGGCGGCCAGTTTGCTGCCGCTGGCCGAGGACGCCACAAACCACCAGTCGTGAACGGGTTCACTTTGTTGAATCCAACTGGTCTCCAGCCCCGGCTCTGTCCCGCCCAATTTCCGCGTGCCAATGGTTTGCCCGGCAGCTTGGGTAATGCGCCACTCATTGCCGCTTTCGCCTCGCACCGTGAGGGTGTCGCCAGGCTTGACGGCCGGTTCGGCTGGCAGAGTCGCCACGACGTTACCTACAGAGAAACTTGAAATGATGTGGCCCAAGCCACTGACCAGTTGCGCCGCCGTCCCGGTGATGCGTTGCCATGTCGTCGACAAGCCGGGTGCCGCATAACAGAGGTACTCAACTGTCTTGCCAGCGCCGCTGGTGGTGCTGATTTGCTTGCCGGCGTTCGCGCAGTTGCCGCCCCTAGGTTCGTCGATGATGGAAATTCCGACATCGGGGCCTGCGCTGTTGCACAGATAGGCCGCCGGAGTAGTCGCTTCGGCCACATCAAGCACGCCATTGGAATTGGCGTCCAGACCGACAAAAAACTTCTTGCCGCCATTCGCGCAGGCTCTTCCAGCGGGCTCGTTGACCAGACTGACCAAGGTGGTTATCCCGGTGGTACTGGCGCTGCCGGCCGCCCCGGGTGCCTGGTAACAGGCATATTGGGTGTTCGACACATCGGCGCCATCAAGGACGCCGTTGTTGTTGGCGTCGATGAACGCCGTGATTTTGATTCCCCCTACCGGGTCCTGGCACTGGCTGCCCTTCGGCTCAGCTGCCAGCGTGATGCGGGCATTGCCGTTCTGGACAAGCGTAGCCGGAGTTGCGGGAGGCACCGGCGACCCTGGAACAGTGGGTGGGGCCGGACTGGAGGGTGTTACACCAACCACCGGCTGGGTCGGGATGTTGGAGCCACTGCCGGAGCTATCGCCGCCCCCGCCCCCACCGCAAGCCGTCAAAGCAAGCCCCACCAGCAGCAGCAGGGCAGAGATTCGAGACTCTCGCGATACTTTTAAGGACAGTCTCATCTTTTTACCTTGTAGCTAAATGTAAATAAATTGGCGCCTTGCTCTGTCAAATCCTTGACAAAAAGGCTTTTCCGAGCATTGATAAAGTGGATATTAATAAGACCAAATCATCTACGGGGTTCTTTTTTGCAAACATAAGTAATCGTGATTGGTCACGCTGTCGGTGTATATGGCGCAAACGGTTATACGTTTGGTATCAATATGGCACCGGGGGTTGCGCGTGGGGTGCAGCTAAGGGGTGCAAATCAGTCAAGAGTGGAACGCCTGCCTGGAGGCGGTGCCAGTTTATTGGCGCGGCGATGAAAGGCGCTGATGAAGAAGCAGAATGCTATTAAATAGATAGCTGTCCGCGCCCGTAAAACATGGGCTAGAGGCCTAAAGGGCTGGAAATTTCCGGAAGATGACTGAAACCACGGACTGACACGGACGTGACAGACCTTTGGGTGTTGTCCTGATGCGGCGGGACCTGGCCTGACGCATGATGAACGCATGCGGGTTTTGCACAGGGCAGGCCGCCATCCATTTTCAGGAGAACCCATGCAACGCCGTCAATTACTGCAATCCGCCGCCGCCCTTGCCCTGCCCGTTCTGGGCGCTGCGCAGGCGCAAGGTTTTCCGACTCGCCCCATCAAGCTTTTGATCGCCTTCCCGGCCGGTGGGCCGACCGACATCACCATGCGCTCGCTGGCCGACAATGCCGGGAAAATTCTGGGCCAGACGGTGATTGTGGAAAACAAGCCCGGCGCCGGCGGCTCGCTGCCGGCGCAGCAACTGCAAAGCTCGGCGGCCGATGGCTACACGCTGGCGCAGATTCCGTTGGGGGTTTTTCGCCTGCCCTACACCACCAAAATCAACTGGGATCCGGTCAAGGACATCGCCTATGTGCTAAACGTCACCGGCTACGCCTTCGGCCTGGTAGTCCCTAGCGAGTCACCATTGAAGAACTGGGCCGATTTTGTGGCCTATGCCAAGGCCAACCCCGGCAAGCTCAGCTACGGCTCGACCGGCACGTTGACCAGTCCGCACCTGACGATGGAGCTGATCGCGCAAAAGCTCGGCCTGCAACTGCTTCATGTCCCCTACAAGGGCAGTGCCGACTTGATGCAGTCGATCTTGGGTGGCAACATCATGGCCGCCGCCGATTCCACCGGCTTTGCGCCGCAGGTCGAGGCCGGCAAGCTGCGCGTGCTGAACACCTGGGGCGAGCAGCGTCTGGCCAGGTTTCCCGATGCGCCCACGCTCAAGGAGTTGGGGCTGGATATGGTGCAGGCCTCGCCGTTTGGCATAGGCGCTCCCAAAGGCACGCCGCCGGCCGTGGTCAAGCGCCTGCACGACGCCTTCAAGCAGGCGATGGAACAAGAGGCCTACAAAACCGCGTTGGGCCGTTACGACATGCTGCCGATGTACATGAGCACCGAGGCTTATGCCAGGTTTGCCCAGGACACTTTTGCCCGCGAGAAGGCGCTGGTAGACAAGCTGGGGCTGGCCAAGGGTTTCTGATTCGCCTCAAAGCCCCGCAGTTTCAAAAGGTTACAAAAAAGCGACCGGTCAAATAAAGACGAGTTGGTAATAATCCGGCCAAAAAGTATGAGTACTCATGCTGTTTTGTTACCAACCCACTGCGACGGAGCCGAAAGTCATGAGGAAACTGAGATGCACCTTGATACATGCGAGTGCCGCCGCTCTGCTGCTGGCTGCTTCAGCCAGCGCGGGCGCGCAGGCTCTGGGTGCGGCAGCTGACGGGGTGGAAATGCCGCCGCACCTTTGGGTCGTGCCGGCGCCGCGCGCGGCCGACAGCTATTTCAGCAATCTCAAGGACGGCGGTGTCTACGAGTCCCCGTTTGTGGCGCGCTTCGGCCTATCCATGCGCGGGTTAGTGCCGGCCGGCAAGACGGCAGGGCGCGCCGGCCACCATCACCTGCTGATCAACCAGGCCTTGCCGCTGGACTTTCAGAAACCGCTGCCGTTTACCGAGCAGTACCTGCATTTCGGCAAGGGCCAGATGGAGACGGTGATCAACCTGCCGCCTGGCAGCTACGAGTTGCGCATGCTGCTGGCTGATCAGAAGCACATACCCTATTTCGTCTACAGCAAGCCCCTGAAGCTCACTATCAGCAAGCAGAACAAGGAAGTGAAGCCGGCCGCCGTGCAAGGTCCGCCGCATATCGAGCTGCTGAGCCCGGCCGACCGCGAGACCGTGCAGGCGCCATTCAGGGTGCAGTTCCATGCCAGCGGCTACAACGTAGCCCACGCGGCACCTCAAGTGCCGGAAACTGGACATTTCCGTTTGACCGTCGAACGGACCAACCGCAAGCCGGAAGTGATGAACTTCACGGCGGGCCAGACCGAGACCTGGCTCAGCCCGCCCCCTGGCGACTACATCCTGCGGCTGGAACTGGTCAGCAACACGCTGGACAGTGGCGTCATCAGCCAGGCCAAATCGTTGGCGTTGGCGGTGGCAGCTCGCTGAAGGGCCCGACACCGCCGGCGTGCGGGCGCGCTGTGCAGTGGCCGCATCAGGCGGCGCGTGCGGCTAGCAAAGTTGCCGCGACTTCCGCAAACCCCGCGCCGCGCTCACCCTCTGTAACGTAGCGCGGCAGGTGCGTGAGCTGCGGCACAAAGCGGGCGATGTTGGCGACGCCGACCGAGTTGGGAAACGCCTCGAACATCAGCTGGTCATTGGTCGAATCGCCGACGTAGACCCAGCGATCCAGTTGCAGATCAAGATCACGCCCCAGCAGCTCGCGCACTATCCAGCGCGCGCCGGCCAGCTTGTTGTGCGCGCCAAACCAGCCGTTGATATGGATCGAGCTGACGCTGGCGGTCATGCCCTCGCGGTGCATGATTTGCAGCGCCTGGGCGATGCGCTCGGGTGGCAAGTGAACGAATTCGCTGTGGTCGATGGCAATGTCGGTCTCGCGGCCCGCGCTGTCTTGCGCCAGCACCGCACCGGGAACCTCTGCTGTCACGCGGCCAGCTACCCGTTGCATGCGGGCCCGGTTGGCGAGGCGCGTGGTAGCGTCTTGTTGATATAGTTTTGATAGCAGCTTGCGCCCGTCGTTATTGGGCTGGAGGCCTTTTTTGTTGGAAAAAAGAGCCACGGCACCGTTTTCAGCGACGATCGCGTCGAGTGGCCAGTCCAGCGCAAACGGCTGACTCCAGCCGACCGACCGGCCGGTGATGGCAATGACGGGCAGCCCGGCCGCTTGCAGGGCCGCCAATGCCGCCAGCGCGTCGGCGGTGATGGCGCCGGCTGTGGTCAAGGTGTCGTCGATATCGGTCAACACGCCGGTGATGCCGCGGCGCACCGCCAGGGGCCAGGTCTTCAGTACTTGCATGCTGAAATTTTCGCACTTTGCTGCTGATGCCTGGGACTTGCTCGCAGCCGCTTTTCAACACTGCGGCGGATGACAACAATGGCCCGTAAAAAAACGTCCGGCGCTGCAGGGCAACGCCGGACGTTTCGAGGGCGCTTGCAGCGCGCCAGGTCAGAAATCTTTTAAGCGACGAAGTCGGCTTTGACGTCGATCAGGGGATGGCCTGAGCCTTCGCCGCGCGCGCCTTCACCGGCTTCGCGGGCAACGACATCGCCTTTGACGTCGGTCAGGGGATGGCCTGAGCCTTCGCCGCGCGCGCCTTCACCGGCTTCGCGGGCAACGACATCGCCTTTGACGTCGGTCAGGGGATGGCCTGCGCCTTCGCCGCGCGCGCCTTCACCGGCTTCGCGGGCAACGACATCGCCTTTGACGTCGGTCAGGGGATGGCCTGAGCCTTCGCCGCGCGCGCCTTCACCGGCTTCGCGGGCAACGACATCGCCTTTGACGTCGATCAGGGGATGGCCTGCGCCCTCGCCGCGCGCACCTTCACCGGCCTCGCGGGCAAAGGAGGCGGTCGCGGCGCTGGCACCAATAGTGAGGACGGCGACAGCCATGGCTATTTTGTTGAATTTGGTCATGAAAAATTCTCCTGAATGAAGTTAGCTGGGTTGATGGGTTCGTTGCAGTGGTTCTGTATGGAAGCACTTCCACACAACTCAAATATAGGGAGGTCGGATGATCGAAACTACGATCATCAGTCGCGATTTTCGTGCTCGCTTGGTCGCGGAAAAATCAGACCATGGTCCCTGTTCTTTTTAGCTGTAATCGCTAGACTTGGACGTAGCAATTTTGGCGCCAACCGCTAAACTTTCTATCAAAAAGATACCTTTGAAATGAATTGAAACCAGGATCCAATATGTCTGCGTTCCTCACCCGAAGCCTGTCGAGGCAGTTCCTGATCGCCAGCTTTCCCGTTTTGCTGATTGGCATGCTGTTGATCGGTTTCTGGGTGGCGACGCAAATCACCAATAGCGTGGCCCATCGCATCGGTGGCATGACGGGCATGTATGTGGACAGCTTTATTGCCCCGCATATTCAAAGCCTGGCCACGGCTGATGATCTGAGTGCCAAGGAACGTGCGGCACTGGACCAGCTGTTCATTGATACCCCACTCGGCGAAAAAATTGCCTCCCTCAAGATATGGCGTCGTGATGGACGCGTTCTGTACAGCAACAACAAGGCTTTGATTGGCCGCATGTTTCCGATAGACGAGGGGCTCAAGGTGGCCCTGGCGGGCGATGTGCATTCGGAGATGAGCGATCTGAAGAGTGTCGAAAATGAGTTCGAGAGGGGCAAGTGGTCGCAGCTGATCGAGACTTATGTACCGCTTCGTGCCGACGGTACCGGAACCGTCATTGCGGCAGCGGAGTTTTACCACTCGACAGATCAGTTGGCGCTGGAGTCGCGGGCCGCGCAACTGAAAAGCTGGTTGATGCTGATCACCACGGTGGCTGTCATGTACCTGTTGTTGTTTGCGTTGGTGCGCCGGGGTAGCAAAACCATCGTCGAGCAGCAAGGCGAACTGAACGACAAGGTCACACAGCTCACGGCACTGGTCACTCAAAACGACCAGCTTCATGACAAGGTGCGCCGTGCCGCCGCCCGCACCGCGGCGCTCAATGAGGTTTTTTTACGCCGCATTTCCGCCGACCTGCATGACGGACCGGGCCAGGACATGGGTTTGGCGCTGATGCAATTTGAGTCGATTGGCGAAACCTGCATGGTGTGTCCCGGCATCAGTCACGGGCCGCTTTCAGGCACCGAAGAGTTCCGGGTGATTCGCGCATCGCTGCAATCGGCAATGGCTGACTTGCGCGCCATTTCAGCCGGCTTGCAGCTGCCGGAGATAGACAAGCTGTCCATACGCGAGATTGCAGAGCGAGCGATTCGAGACTATGAGCGAAAAACTGGCGCCACGGTCGCACTTAATACCGTGAATGGACAGGCGCCCGCTTCGCTTTCGGTCAAGATTACCTTGTACCGATTGCTGCAGGAGTCACTGACGAACGGATTTCGCCACGCGAACGGCTCGGAGCAGCATGTAGAAGCCAAGGCTGAAGACGGTCGATTGATTGTTGAGGTGAGTGACCGCGGCACCGGTTTTAATCCCGCAGCGATTGTTCCGGAAGGTCATTTGGGTCTGTTGGGAATGCGCGAGCGCGTCGAGATTCTGGGGGGCTCCTTCGATTTGCAAAGTACAGTCGGGCAGGGCACCACGATTCGCGTGGCGCTGCCGCTGGTGGTCCCCGGGCTGGAGCAGGAGTAAGAAATGACTGAGGCGATTCGTGTTCTCGTGGTGGATGACCACCCGCTGTTCCGGCAGGGTGTGGTGCAAGCACTCGGTGCCGAGCCGGATTTGAAGATTGTGGGCGAAGCCGCTTCGGGCGAGGAGGCTTTAACGCTGGCCTGTGCGTTGCTGCCCGACGTTGTCTTGCTTGACATCAGCATGCCCGGATGGGGTGGACTGATTACGGCTGAAAAAATCACGACTGCTTGCCCGGCCACGGTGATCGTCATGCTTACCGTGTCTGAAGACAAGGATAAGCTGCTGGCCGCATTCAAGGCCGGGGCGCGCGCTTACGTGCTCAAGGGCGTGGCAGCGCGAGAACTGGCCAATGTACTGCGCTCGGCCGTCGCCGGCGAGGTGTATGTGACGCCGTCGCTCGCGTCGGAGATGCTGGTGTCGTTGACGCGCGGCCAGGCACCGGATCCGCTGCAGGAATTGACCGACCGGGAGCGGGAGATTTTGAGTCTGATAGGTAACGGCTTGACCAATCGCGAAATCGGCGAGCGCATTTTTCTGTCGGAAAAAACCATCAAGCACTATGTCACCAACATCTTGCAAAAGTTACAGGTGCGCAGTCGGGTAGAGGCAGCATTGCTCGCGGCCCAGCGCGCTGCGCCTATCACCGGCAGGTAAGGCACAACCACTCCTGTCCGAGCCGGTTGCGCCGATTGACCGGGCAGTTCCATGAACTGACGGTGCCGTACTGGATCCCGGCTGCAGGGCTTTCCGTTTTTGACGGGTTCGGTACAATAGTGGCTGTCCTGAGGAGCGTTGCAACCCACAACATGTGGTCTAGGCTCAGGATTTTCTTTTGCAACCACGCTCACCCGCATGTGCCTTTGGCGTCGGGTGAGTGAAATCAATCCACTCCCTTTCGACTTGACGGCGCTGCCTGTGGCTATTTTGCCCTGTTGACTTTTGATTTTGGAGATACCCATGAACGCCGTATTGAAACCTGTCCATAGCACCGACTGCATCATTGCTGATCCCTCGCTGGCCGCCTGGGGGCGCAAAGAGCTGAAAATTGCCGAAACCGAAATGCCTGGCCTGATGGCGATTCGCCAGGAATTCGCCAAAGTTCAGCCGCTCAAGGGCGCGCGCATCACCGGCTCGCTACACATGACGATCCAGACCGGGGTGTTGATTGAAACCCTGCAGGCCTTGGGCGCCGACGTGCGCTGGGCCTCGTGCAACATTTTTTCGACGCAAGACCACGCCGCCGCCGCCATTGCAGCCGAAGGTACGCCGGTGTTCGCCATCAAGGGCGAAACCTTGGCCGATTACTGGGACTACACCCACCGCATCTTCGAATTCAGCGGCGCAAAAGGAACACCCGAAGAAGGCCCGAACATGATCCTGGATGACGGCGGCGATGCCACGCTGCTGATGCACCTGGGCACGCAGGCCGAAACCGACGCCAGTCTGATCTCGAAGCCTGGTAGCGAAGAAGAAATTTGCCTGTTCAACGCCATCAAGGCCAAGCTGGCGCAAGACGGCAGCTGGTACAGCCGCCGCCTGAAAAACATTGTCGGCGTGACCGAGGAAACCACCACCGGCGTGCTGCGCCTCAATGAAATGGCGGTCAAAGGCACGCTGGCCCTGCGCGCCATCAACGTGAACGATTCGGTGACCAAGTCCAAGTTCGACAACTTGTACGGCTGCCGCGAATCGCTGGTCGATGCGATCAAGCGCGCCACTGACGTGATGATTGCCGGCAAGGTCGCCTGCGTCGCCGGCTACGGCGATGTCGGCAAAGGTTCTGCCCAGGCGCTGCGCGCATTGAGCGCCCAGGTATGGGTCACCGAGATCGACCCGATCAATGCGCTGCAGGCCGCGATGGAAGGCTACAAGGTCGTGACCATGGAATACGCCGCCGACAAGTGCGATATTTTTGTGTCCGCCACAGGCAACAAAAACGTCATCAGCTACGCGCACATGGAGGCCATGAAAGACCAGGCCATCGTCTGCAACATCGGTCACTTCGACAATGAAATTGACGTGGTTTCGCTTGAAAAGTGCAAGTGGGAAGAGATCAAGCCGCAGGTCGACCATGTGATCTTTCCGGACGGCAAGCGCATCATCTTGTTGGCCAAGGGCCGCCTGGTGAACCTGGGTTGCGGCACCGGCCACCCTAGCTTCGTGATGTCGTCCAGCTTTGCCAACCAGACGATTGCGCAGATTGAGCTGTTCACCAAGCAGGCTGATTACGAAGTCGGCAAAGTTTATGTGCTGCCCAAGCACCTCGATGAAAAAGTGGCACGTTTGCACCTGAAGAAAGTTGGCGCGATGCTGACCGAACTGAGCGACGAGCAGGCGGCCTACATTGGCGTGTCCAAGGCGGGTCCTTACAAAGCCAACACTTACCGTTATTGAGTTTTGCCTTGCTCTTTCCCCACCGAGGGGAAAGAGCAAGATGTAAAGCGTGCCTGATATGCCTGATTTAGAGGCTGGCAAATTTATTAAGAGACTGCTTTCATGCGCGCTGACTTATTTTTGGTTGAACACGGCTTTGCCACCACCCGCTCGCAGGCGCAGCGCCTGATTGCTTCGGGCGCGCAGTGGCGAGTGGAGGAGGGCGCCTGGAAGAAGGTGGCCAAGAATGGTGACGAGGTGCCTGACGCAGCCGAGTTGCAATTGCTCGATACCAGCGAAGCCAAATACATTTCGCGCGGTGGCCTGAAGCTCGAAGGAGCTTTGACCAGTAGCGGCCTGCAGGTGAAGGATTTGCGTTGCCTTGATATTGGCCAGTCGACTGGCGGCTTTACCGACTGCCTACTGCAGCACGGCGCGGCGCAGGTGGTAGGCGTGGACGTGGGCCATGGCCAGTTGCATGACAGTCTACGCATTGATCCGCGCGTCGTGTGCATTGAAGGCGTCAATGCGCGCTCGCTCAGCGCCGATGATCTGGTCGAACATTACCGCCGTGCCCTGCATGCCGGGGACGATATGGATGATCAATTCGACGAGGACGCAGAAGTCGACGACGCCGACAATAAACTCGAATTTAAGCCGGTATTTGATTTCCTGACAGGGGATCTGTCTTTCATTTCCCTGACGCTGGTGCTGCCCGCCGTGGTGCGCTTGCTCAAGGCTGATGGCCACCTGTTGATGCTGGTCAAGCCGCAGTTCGAGCTGCAGCCCGGTCAGGTCGGCAAGGGCGGCATTGTGCGTGATGCCGCACTCTTCGAATCCATTGAAAAGCGCTTGCGCGAGTGTTGCACCGGGCTGGGGCTGCAGGTGTTGGCGTGGCTGGAGTCGCCGATCGCCGGCGGCGATGGCAACCGCGAGTTTTTCATCCACGCGAAAAAAGGTCACGAGCGCATCGGCGAAGACCAGCCGCTGGCCGCCGCGCCGCAAAGAAAAGCAGCCAAGCGGCTGCCGCGCAGCGTGCTGCGCGAGTCGCGGGAATTGCACCAGCCGCATGCTGACCCGGAAGCTGCGCATGCGGGCCAGCACGGGCCGGCGCGAGGCAAGCGGCGCGACAGTAAATCCGATGAAGACGCGTCGAACGATTAAGGCTTGTGATGACTGTTGCCGTCAGTTTTGAATTTTTTCCTCCCAAGACGCCCGAAGGCGCGGCCAAGCTGCGGCTGACGCGCCAGGACCTGTATGGGTTCAAGCCCGAATTCTGCTCGGTAACCTTCGGCGCCGGCGGCTCAACCCAGGAAGGCACCTTTGGCACCGTCGGCGAAATTCTGGCCGAAGAGGTGGATGCTGCCAGCCACTTCTCATGCGTCGGCGCCAGCAAGACCACGGTGCGCGAGCAACTGGCGGCCTTGCGGGCCATGGGTGTCAGACGTCTGGTGGCGCTGCGTGGTGATTTGCCCAGCGGCTACGGCATGGGCGGCGAGTTCCATTACGCCAGTGATCTGGTGGCGTTTATTCGCGCCGAAACTGGCGATGCCTTTCACATTGAAGTGGCGGCCTACCCGGAAATCCACCCGCAGGCCAAATCGGCAGCGGCCGATCTTCAGGCCTTTGCCGCCAAGGTCAAGGCAGGTGCCAATTCGGCCATCACGCAGTATTTTTTCAATGCAGATGCCTATTTCCGTTTTGTCGATGACGCACGCCGGCTGGGCGTCGATGAGCCGGTGGTGCCAGGTATTATGCCGATTACCAGCTCGACGCAGCTGATGCGTTTTAGCGATGCCTGCGGTGCTGAAATTCCGCGCTGGATTCGTTTGCGCCTGCAGGGCTTTGGCGATGACACGGACTCCATCAAGAGCTTTGGCCTAGATGTGATTACCGCTTTGTGCGACCAGCTTTGCACGGCCGGTGTGCCTGGCCTGCATTTTTATACGATGAACCAGAGCGCGGCGACGGCAGAAATTCTGCGCCGTCTGCAGCCAGTTTGATCTTTGAATGGATGCCTCCGGGCGTCGTCAAGCGCTGTGTCGTCGCAGGTTTGCTGGCAGTGCTGGGCGCCTGCACGACGCTGACTGCACCGCATTTCCCATCCGTAACCAGCCCGGCCGCGCCCGCAGTCAAGCCACTGGGCCAGACCGAGCAGGGAGGCACGCCAGCCGATCCCGCGTCGCCTCCGGTTGTTGCTGATAAATATCAGCTGACCGGTGACGCAGCCAGGGAATTGGAGCGTGGCCAGGCCTCCTGGTACGGGCCGCGTTTTCATGGCCGTCGCACAGCCAGCGGTGAGCGCCACGATATGTATGCGCTGACGGCAGCGCACAAGACACTGCCTTTTGGCACGCTGGTGCGGGTGCGCAGCGTAATGACCGGGCGGGAAGTTGATGTGCGTATCAATGACCGCGGCCCGTTTGTCAAAGGCCGTGTTATCGACGTGAGCAAGGCCGCCGCGCAGGTTTTGGGCATGATGGAGGACGGCGTGAAAGATGTGCTGTTGTTGGTGCCCGAAGCCATGTCTCTGGAGCTGGCGCCAGCTCTGCCGGTCAAGAAATCGCGCCGCGCGTTGCGGCGCTCTCCCTCCCCGCGTCTCCGCTGATTCTTCGGGTTTTTCCCGCGTAAGGCGGGCACCCCGGTCTTTGCCCGGTTGCCAGTTGTTTTTGACCCTCACCACGTATGGGTCAAGTTCCAAATTGCCGACGTCAGCCTGAGGGATTATTAAAATTTCAGTCATTCCTGAAATTTGAGTAATCCAGATCATGAACCTTGCCCCCCTGACCAAGCGTTTTGTCCTTCACTTTGGCGAAATGGGTAGCCGATGGGGCATCAACCGCACGGTGGGGCAGATTTATGCGCTGCTTTACGTATCGCCGCGCGCCCTGAATGCCGACGACATTGGCGAAGCGCTGGGGTTCTCGCGTTCCAACGTCAGCATGGGCTTGAAAGAGCTGCAGTCGTGGAATCTGGTGCGGCTGCAACACTTGCCCAATGACAGACGCGAGTACTTTCAGGCGCCCGACGATGTGTGGATGATCTTCCGCACGCTGGCCGAAGAGCGACGCAAGCGCGAGATCGACCCGACGCTCTCGATGCTGCGCGATGCGCTGCTGGACCAGTCTGCGGAGGGGGACGATATTCATGCCCAAGCCCGCATGCGACAGATGCACGACCTGGTCGAACTGATGACCGGCTGGCTCGCCGATGTGCAGAAAATGGATTCGACCACGCTGGTCAGCCTGATGAAGATGGGGGCCAAGGTGCAGAAGTTGTTGGAGGCCAAAGGCAAAGTGGCGCGTTCCGTCAGGGCTGGATTGACAGGCCGCTCGGCACTTGATTTGCCAGGCGATGAAGCCGCACAATCTGCTCAGCTTCCCGATGCGGACAGGAGTTGACTATGGACGGACTTGATGCCTTCCAACTGGCCAGAATTCAATTCGCGGCCAACATGACATTCCACATTTTGTTCCCGACCATCAGCATTTCACTGGCTTGGGTGCTGCTGTTTTTCAAGCTGCGTTTTGTCAAAACCGGGCAGCCGCACTGGATGGACGCCTACCAGTTCTGGGTGAAGATTTTTGCGTTGACTTTTGCACTGGGTGTGGTCAGCGGCATCACCATGAGTTTTCAGTTTGGCACCAACTGGCCAGGCTTCATGCAAAAAGTCGGAAACATCGCGGGGCCGCTGCTGGCCTATGAAGTGCTCACGGCCTTTTTTCTGGAAGCCACCATGCTGGGCGTGATGCTGTTCGGGCGCGCGCGCGTCAGCGAAACCATGCACACCGTGGCCACGCTGCTGGTGGCCGGTGGAACCACTTTGTCTGCTTTCTGGATTCTGGCGCTGAACTCGTGGATGCACACTCCCGCCGGCTTTGAAATGGTCAACGGCCAGGCCCACGTCACGAGCTGGTTTGAAGTCATCTTCAATCCCTCATTTCCCTATCGCCTGACGCACATGCTGCTGGCCTCGGGCCTGACCGTGGCCTTTCTAATCGCGGGCATCTCGGCCTACCGCTGGTTGCGCCAGGAGCGCGGTGCGGAAGTGATGGCAAGTCTAAAAACCGGTATTTACCTGGCTGCCGTATTAATCCCGCTGCAAATCGTTGCGGGCGACTTCCACGGCATCAACACCTTGGAGCACCAGCCGGCCAAGTTGGCCGCCATGGAAGGCATTTGGGAAACTCAAAAGGGCGCGCCCGCCGTGCTGTTCGCCTTGCCTGACAGCCAGACGCGCGAGAACCGCTATCAAATTGCGATCCCCAAGCTGGCTTCGCTGTACCTGACCCACAGCCTTGATGGTGAGGTCAAGGGCTTGAACGATTTTGTCGGAAAGCATCCACCGGTGGCGCCGGTATTCTGGGCCTTTCGCCTGATGGTCGGCATGGGGCTGTTGATGCTGGCCGTGAGTTGGGCCAGCGCCTGGCAGTTGGCGCCGTGGAGGAAAGACGCCCCCACGCTGGCCGCTTCGCGTACTTCGCTGCCCCCCGACGGGGCTGGCCTTGCTTGGGGCGGCCCGGCGCTGGCGGCCGTGGCCCCTGCACGCGAGCTGAAGCGATGGCAGGCCCGCGTGCTGGTGGCAATGACGTTTGCCGGCTGGGTGGCGCTGATTGCCGGCTGGTACGTCACCGAGATCGGCCGCCAGCCCTGGCTGGTGTCCGGTGTGCTGACTGCAGCGGACGCTGCTTCCGAGGTGGTAGCACCCAAAATCGCCGTTACGCTGGTTTTGTATCTCGCGCTCTACGCGGCGCTCATAGCCGCTTACATCTCCGTGGTGTTTTATCTAGCGCGGCATAGCAGTCATTCCGACCAGCCCTTCGGCGGCGCGCTGCAAGCGTCGCCAAATGTAATCAATTATCCCGGAAAGGAAGGCGCCGCCCATGCTTGACCTGGCCCCTGACTTGACCCAAGCCGCCGGCTGGATGCCGATTGTGTTTCTTGTGGTCATGGGTTTGGCCATGCTGGCCTATGTCATCCTGGACGGCTACGACCTCGGCGTCGGTGTGTTGATGCAGCGCGCCAGCGATGACGACAAGGACGCCATGATTGCCAGCATTGGCCCATTCTGGGACGCCAACGAAACCTGGCTGGTGTTGGGTGTCGGCATCTTGCTCACGGTGTTTCCGTTAGCCCACGGCGTGATTTTGGGCGCCCTGTATCTGCCGGTGGCCCTGATGCTGATCGGGCTGACGCTGCGCGGCGTCGCCTTTGACTTTCGTGTCAAGGCGCGCGCGGCGCGCAAGCCCCTGTGGAACCGGGCCTTCCATGCCGGCTCGCTGCTGGCCAGCTGGAGTCAAGGCTATATGCTGGGCTCGCTGATCACCGGCTTTGCGAGCAACGCCTGGACCCTAGTTTTCAATGCGGTAATCGGGCTGGCCCTGGTGGCTGCCTACTGTTTGCTCGGTGCCGGCTGGCTCATCATCAAGTGTGAGGGCGCGCTGCAATTGCAGGCGGTGCGTTGGGCCAGAATCAGCCTGCTGTTCACCATCGCGGGCATTGCCGCCATCTCGATCGCCACGCCGCTGGTCAGCCCCAGCATTTTTGCCAAATGGTTTTCGTTTCCCAACATTGTCCTTTTGTTGCCTATACCGGTGGCCACGGCGGCGCTGTTTGCGGTGATTTTCAGAAGTCTGCAGCGCTTGCCGGTGCGGCTGGCCCAGGGCAACGAATACGGCGCCTGGGTACCGTTTGGCGCCACTGTGGGCGTGTTTTTGCTGGCGTTTTATGGGCTGGCCTACAGCCTGTTTCCGTGGCTGGTGATTGAGCGGATCACGATCTGGCAAGCTGCTACCGCACCCGAGGCGATGGGCGTGATTCTGCTGGGAGCCGGAGTGGTGCTGCCCATGATCGTGGGCTACACCGTATTTTCTTACCGTGTGTTCTGGGGCAAGAGCACGGCGCTGAAGTATTAGAGTGCGGGTGACAGTGATGCTATTAAAAAGATAGCTTCTAACGCCCGTGCTGATTGGGCTAAACGCTTATTTGATGCTTTTATTCAAGTAAGAGGTATATCTTTAAAAAACGTCAGCCGGAGCTTTGTTTGAGTCCATCTTCGCAAGCCCGGCGTTCAGCCGCCATGGTCCAGCGTGAAGCCGGCATTGCGGTCTTGCCCGAGCAGCGCGACCATTTGCGGCAAAGCCGCCTGCAGTTCGGCTTTGAGCGTGTGCGGCGGATTGATGATGAACATGCCGCTGGCCGGCAGGCCGGGGCGAACCACCTCACCCGCCGTATCGGTGGTCAGTTTGCTGGATTTCACCGTTAACGTGGCATTCAGCCAACTGCGCCCGGCCTTGACGGCCAGCGTCTTCAGTTTGCGCGGCAAGTCGTGCGCTTCTGGCCGCGGAATGATGGGGTACCAGACCACGTAGGTGCCGGTTGCAAAGCGCTTCACGGCATCGACCATGCACGCCGCCACACGGGCGTAGTCGGTCTTCATTTCATAGCTCGGGTCGCACAGCACCATGGCGCGCCGGACCGGTGGCGGCAAAAAGGTCTTCAGGGCGTCAAACCCGTCTTCGCGAGCGACCGTCACCCGGCGGCCAACGCCGAGCTGCTCGATATTGCCGGAAAGCGACTTGAAATCGGTTGGATGCAGCTCAAACAGCTTGAGCTTGTCACGCCCGCTCAGGAATTTCTGCTCGATAAAGGGCGAGCCCGGGTAGATTTTCAGCTGCGCCACGTCGCCGGTCTGGGCAAACTGGGGGTTCAGCCCGCGCAGCAACTCGAGGTAGTCTTGCAAGGCCGGCACCCATGCGGTGGCGGGCTTGGCTGCGGCAGCGCGCGCTGGCTTGGCCGGGGCCGGGGCAGGCTCTGCTATGTTTTTAGTAGCTGCTTGCGCCCGTTGCGCTTGGGCTAAAGGGCTTTTATGCTCCGAAAACAGCTTGAAGACACCTTCCTGCGCTTCGCCACTGGTTTCGGTGTAGTCGCCATCGAGCCGGTACAGGCCCGCACCCGCGTGGGTGTCGATCACGGTCAGCGCCGTGTCTTTCTGGGTCAAATATTTCATCAACGCAATCAGCGTGGTGTGCTTGAGCACGTCGGCGTGGTTGCCGGCATGAAAGGCGTGGCGGTAGGAAAACATGGCGCTATCGTACCTTCATGCAACGCAAAAGCCCCGAAAAATTGACGTAAGCGCTTGATTCTTCATATAATCCAAGGCTCTGCAGCGCACATGTGGTTCCGCGGCAGAGTTGCCTTAAAGCACCTTCAGGACTTGTCCATGACTTGTCCATAAGGCGCCAGCAGGCAATCACCACCTAAGAGGTTCTCATCAGAAGAACGCCGACCGTGGAGTAGAACCCAACGTTCGCGGGCTCACGTGGAACCCGCCAAACCCTTTTGAAAAAGAGAAACTCATGAAAACCTTCAGCGCCAAACCCGCTGACGTGACGCACGAGTGGTTTGTGATTGACGCGACCGACAAGGTCCTCGGACGAGTAGCCAGCGAAGTTGCTCTCCGTTTGCGCGGCAAACACAAGGCCATTTATACGCCTCACGTCGACACCGGTGACTTCATCGTCATCATCAACGCAGCCCAGCTGCGTGTGACCGGTGCCAAATCGACCGACAAGATTTATTACCGTCATTCCGGTTATCCAGGCGGCATCACAGCTACCAATTTCCGCGACATGCAGACCAAATTTCCTGGCCGCGCCCTGGAAAAAGCTGTCAAGGGCATGCTGCCCAAAGGCCCGCTTGGTTACGCCATGATCAAGAAACTCAAGGTGTATGGTGGTGCAGAGCACCCGCACACCGCCCAACAGCCTAAAGTGCTTGAGATTGCAGGCATGTCAGCGAACGCACAACGGGAGTCGGCCAAATGATTGGTGATTGGAACAATGGCACCGGCCGTCGCAAATCCAGCGTCGCCCGCGTGTTTATGAAAAAAGGCACCGGCAAGATCACGATCAACGAGCGTGACGTGCAGGTGTTCTTTGGCCGTCAAACCTCGATCATGATTTGCCGCCAGCCGCTGTTTTTGACCAACCACGTCGAGACCTTTGACATCATGGTCAATGTTCACGGCGGCGGCGAGTCCGGCCAGGCTGGCGCGATCCGCCACGGCATTACCCGTGCGCTGATTGACTACGATGCAACCCTTAAGCCGGCCCTGAGCCAGGCCGGTTTCGTCACGCGCGATGCCCGTGAAGTCGAACGTAAGAAAGTCGGTTTCCGTTCAGCGCGCCGTCGCAAGCAGTTCAGCAAGCGTTAATCTGTTTTGCTGTCAGCAAAAAGCCGCCAAGGTTTGCGCCTGGCGGCTTTTTTCATGGATTTTTTGCTACCGGCATGAGGCGTCGAAATGCAAAATTCCTGGTCGTGGTTTACAAAGGCTGGGGCGAGCAGTTGCTGCGTCTGCATGCACAATGATTCTCTCCAACCGAAAACTGCAAGACCTGTTTTGAAATTTCGCCTGTTTCGCCGTCGTCTGACCATCAGTTCCCCGCGCATGTCGGTGCGCAACTCGTTGCCGTGGCCTTTGCGCTGGATTGCCGGCGCCCTGATGCTGGGGTTTTCCGCCGCCGTTGCCTTGTGGGCTTTCGAGTTTGGCAAGGAGATTGCGGGCCTGGACAGTGTCGCCAAACAAGAGCTGAGCCAACTGCGGCAAGAGGTGGCCAATCTGCGTTCGGAGCGCGACAAGGCGCAGTCCGTTGTTACTACCCCGGGCAGCCTGCAAACCGCTGACAAGGTGACATTTGAAAAATTGCTGAGCCAGATCAAGCAACTCGAATCGGACAATCGCAGCCTGCGCGACGATCTCGGCTTTTTTGAGCGCCTGCTGCCCGCCAGCAGCACGGAAGTGGCCACCATACGCAGCCTGCAGGCTGAAGTGTTGTCAGAAACCCAGCTGAAGTGGCAGGTGCTGGTCATACTGCCTGTCAAAAACGCCCCGACTTTCAATGGCAAGCTGGACCTGACGCTGCACGGCACGCAGGGCGGCAATCCCTGGTCCATGAGCCTCCCCGGCGGGCCACAGCTGCTGCAATTCAAACAATATCGCCGGGTTGAAGGTGTCCTCGATTTGCCCCCGCAAGCCGTGGTAAAAACAGTTACCGCCAAGGTCATGGAAGGCGCCGTAGTGCGTTCCGTGCAAACCTTCAAGTTCTAGTCGCGCGGTCTTCCGCCCCAAAACCCCCAACCCATATTTCCCGTTCACAGGAACTAGTCCATGTTTGGAAAAAAAAAGCAGCCCCCTATCAAAAGCCTGATTGCCGAGGGCACGGCTATCGAAGGCAATCTGAAGTTTTCTGACGGTCTGCGCGTCGATGGCACGGTGATTGGTGAGATTCGCGCAAAAGAAGGCAGTCCCAGCATTCTTGTGATCAGCGAATTCGCCACCGTGACCGGGCTGATTCATGCCGATCACGTCATCATCAACGGGCATGTGCGCGGTCCGGTTCACGCGTCTGAATTGCTGGAACTCCAGCCCAAAGCCAAAATTGAGGGAGATGTTGCTTACAAGGCGCTTGAAATGCACCAGGGTGCCGTCATATTTGGACAACTACGGTCTACTGCTCACCAGGAAGTGGAAGAAAAGCCGGTGCTTAAGCTGGCGACCAACAATTGAGGGTAGCAGCAGAGCCGCGAACGCCGGTGAGCAACTGTTGGTTTTAATACGCGTGCCCGCAATGGTTGATCAATTTGCTGTAGTATTTATGAACCAGGCCTTGTCAGACCTTAAGTATTGGAGTTCCCCATGAGTGCAGTTCTAGAAACTATTCCCGCTGAAATGCCAGCCCCTTTTGTCTTCACCGACAGTGCAGCGTCCAAAGTGGCCGAGCTGATTGCCGAAGAAGGCAACCCGGACCTGAAGCTGCGTGTTTTTGTGCAAGGTGGCGGTTGCTCTGGCTTCCAGTATGGCTTCACTTTTGACGAGATCACCAATGAAGACGACACCACCATGACCAAAAATGGCGTGTCCCTACTGATTGACGCGATGAGCTACCAGTATCTGGTCGGCGCAGAGATCGACTACAAAGACGATCTCGAAGGCGCACAGTTCGTCATCAAGAACCCCAACGCCACCAGTACCTGCGGCTGCGGCTCCAGCTTCTCCTCCTGATTTTTCCGATTCATTTCAAAAAGCCGCCTTTTCCGGCGGCTTTTTGCTTGGCGGCTGGTACTGGCAGGGCTATCGAGCCGGGTAGAGGGCGCCCAGCACGCGCGGCCCGGCAGCACCCGTTACGCTGGCCAGATTGCCGGGCTCGCGCCTGACGGCTCGGCGCGCCAGCCAGGCAAAAGCTGCCGCTTCCACCTGCAAGGGCGGCAAGCCGTGCTGCTCTGAACTGCTGACGCGAAGGCCTGGCAGGCCCGCTTGCAGACGCTGCATGAGGTGCTGGTTGAACGCTCCGCCGCCGCACACGATTAACTCTTTGCTATTTTTTCCATAGCTGTTGATGCCCGTTGTGCATGCGCTGGCGGTGAATTCAGTCAATGTATTCTGAATATCCTGGGGGCGCTCGGTGGCGAAGGGCGCCAGTTTCGCTGCCAGCCACGTCAGGCTGAAAAGATCCCTGCCGGTGCTTTTGGGTGGTGTTTTGGAAAAATAAGCGTCGCTCAGCAGGCTGGCCAGCAGTGGCCGAATTAGCTTGCCGCTGGCCGCCCAGGCGCCTCCCGCATCAAAGGGCTGGCCGGTGTGCTGTTGGCACCAGGCATCCATCAGCGCATTGCCCGGTCCGCAGTCGAAGCCCAACACAGGCGCGAAACTGCCCTTGGGAGGTAAAAGGCTCAGGTTGGAAATGCCGCCCAGGTTCAGCACGGCCACGGCACTGGCGGCACGGCTGAAAACGCCTAGGTGGAAGGCCGGCACCAGCGGTGCGCCCTGGCCGCCAGCCGCCACATCGCGACTGCGGAAATCGGCCACTACGTCAATGTCGGTGAGCTCGGCCAGCAGGGCGGGGTTGCCCAGCTGCAGCGTGTAACCGACGCCTGCAGGCTCGCCAGATACGCGCTCGGGCTGGTGCCTGACCGTCTGCCCGTGCGCGCCTATGGCCTGAATTTGGTTCGTCGTTATTCCCCGCCTGGCGGCCTGCTCCCGCAGGGCGCTGACGACACGGGCATACAGCGCGGCCAACTGGTTGCCGGCAAGCGCGGCACGGTGCAGTTCATTGTCGGTGGGTGAATTGAGCGCCAGCAACTCGGCGCGCAAGGTGTCGGTAAAGGGCTCAGTGGCAGCGGCCACTACCCGCAGTCGGGGCTCAGAAAAATCTACCAGCACGCCATCTGCGCCGTCAAGCGAGGTGCCTGACATCAGGCCAATGTAGTAGTCGGACATGCGGATATTTTGCCGCAAGGCGCTCGCAACGCCGGAGCCGGCGCTGGACTTATTCGGCGCGGGTCTGGCTGATGGTGGCTGCGGCCTGCAGCTGGTTTTTGACGCCGCTGGCCAGCTGCCTGAACTGAGGCAGGGCGGTAGCTGCCACCGGAATGGTGTTGCTTTGCTTGGCCATGGTCATCGGGTCTTGCTGCGTGCCGTTGACGCGAACTTCGAAATGCAAGTGCGGGCCGGTGGCCCAGCCGCTAGAACCGACTAGGCCAATGGTCTGGCCTTGGCTTACGCTCTGGCCGTTTTGTACCGAGACCTTGCTCAGGTGCGCGTACACCGTTTCGTGGTTGTCGCGGTGCTTGATGAAGACCACGTTGCCATAGCCGTTCTGCACCCCGGCAAAAGACACCACGCCGTCGCCAATGGTGCGCGCCGGCGTGCCGGTGGTGGCGGCAAAATCGGTGCCTAAATGGGCACGCCACTTTTGCAGAATGGGGTGAAAGCGCATGGAAAAGCCACTGCTGATGCGCGAGAACTCCACCG
The DNA here is from genome assembly GCF_012927455.1 of Polaromonas sp. Classification (GTDB taxonomy): domain Bacteria; phylum Pseudomonadota; class Gammaproteobacteria; order Burkholderiales; family Burkholderiaceae_C; genus Polaromonas. The sequence continues at coordinate 136,881 of NZ_JABBPE010000021.1, forward strand.
GAGAGCTCAGGTAGGCGCGGCGCAGGCTTTGGCCGTCCAGCGTGTAATAGCCGCCCTTGTTGGGCGCACCCGCGGCGTCCTGGCCTTCCGGCTGAAACCACATAGCCTGATAGCTCTTGCCGGCGTTGACGAATTCGGCCGACAGCACGCGTGCGGTGCGCAGCGCTTCGCCATCGGCTTCCAGCGTTTCATAAACCACGTTAAAGCGGTCGCCCTTGCGCAGCGCGCGGCGAAAATCGATATCGCCCGAGAAAATTTCGGCGATCTGCACGCCCACGCCATCGGGGATGCGGGCCTCGTCGGTCGCGGCAAAAAGCGAAGTCTCGATGCTGCCGCTGGCTAGTCGGGCCGAGCGCGTGTAGGGCGCGGTTTCAATGCGTGAACTGAAGCCGCTGGCGCTACGCTCGATCACCAGGCGGTTGAAGCGCGTTTCGTCGTCGCTGGGCCAGCGCATGCTGAGCTTGAGCAGCTGCTGGCTGTCACTGGCTTCGACTGTCACGGTCTTGCCCGGCCGGCCTGCCAGGATCAGCTGGGCGTTGGGATCTTTGCGCAGATAAGTTGCGGCCGCCGCATCGTTGAGGTTCAGGCGTTTGAGCAGGGCGTCGGCGCTGTCGCTGCTGCGCGTGCTTTCAGTGCGGAACAGGTTGAAGCGGAAATCGCTGAGTGCGTCGGTCTGCGGCTGCATGGGCAGCGGCTGCACCGCCTCCAGCACCTGGCGCACCGGCAAATCAGCGGCATCGGGTGCCAGCGGCGCGACGCCAAAGGCTGTCACGCCAGTTCCCAGCAACAGCGCTGCCAAGCTGGCGGCGACGCGTTGTGGGTGGCGGCGCAGGCTGCCGGCAATGCCTAGCAGCAGATGGGAAGGGAGAGACAGCAAGCGGGAGGGGACGGGCAGGGGCAAAACGAAATTCCCAACTAAAGCGCATCGGGCCGCGTGGGCGCGCCGGACTGCTGTATAAAACATCAATGGACGTCGGCAACCGCCCCTTGACTGGCCGGGAGGGCGGGATTACCGGACTCAAAAAACTTTCGCTGCAACTTGACCAGTGGCGGGCCTACTAAAATGGCCGGCCGATGCAGTGAAGCGCCCAGTATATCTGTCGGACGATACCCTGACATGTGAAAAACCCTTATGAATCAAGAGCTCGTTACAAAATTTCCGGTCACTGACCGTGTAAAGAATGCCCTCGCGGTGTCGCTGCGCGGCTGCGACGAGCTAATCCCGCAGGACGAATGGGTCAAAAAACTGGCGCGCAGCGAGGCCACGGGCGTGCCACTGCGCATCAAACTGGGGCTGGATCCGACCGCGCCCGACATTCATATCGGCCACACGGTGGTGCTGAACAAAATGCGCCAGCTGCAGGATTTGGGCCACAGCGTGATCTTCCTGATCGGCGACTTCACCACCCTGATTGGCGACCCATCGGGGCGCAACAGCACGCGCCCGGCTTTGACGCGCGAGCAGATCGAGGCCAACGCGCAAACCTATTACAAGCAGGCCAGTCTGGTGCTGGACCCGGCCAAAACCGAAATTCGCTACAACAGCGAGTGGTGCGACCCGCTGGGCGCGCGCGGCATGATACAGCTGGCAGCCAAGTACAACGTGGCGCGCATGATGGAACGCGAAGACTTTAACAAACGTTACAAAAACGGACAGTCCATCAGCATTCACGAGTTTCTCTACCCGCTGCTGCAAGGCTACGACTCGGTGGCGCTCAAAAGCGATCTGGAGCTGGGCGGAACCGACCAGAAGTTCAACCTGCTGGTTGGCCGGCACCTGCAGTCCGAGCACGGCCAGGAGCCGCAGTGCATTTTGACCATGCCGCTGCTCGAAGGGCTGGACGGCGTGGAAAAGATGTCCAAGAGCAAGAACAACTACATCGGCATTTCCGAGGACGCCAACAGCATGTTCGCCAAAGTGCTGTCGATTTCCGACGTGCTGATGTGGAAGTGGTACACGCTGCTGTCGTTCAAAAGCGAGGCGGATATTGCGGCACTGACAGCCGAAGTCGATGCGGGCCGCAACCCGAAAGACGCCAAGGTGGCGCTGGCCAAAGAGATCACGGCGCGTTTTCACTCCAGCGCAGCCGCTGATTCGGCCGAGCAGGATTTCATCAAGCGCAGCCAAGGCGGCGTGCCCGACGAGATTGATCAAGTCAGCGTGGCGGGCGCGCCCATGGGCATTGGCGCCTTGCTCAAGGCGGCCGGGCTGGCGCCTTCGGGCAGCGAGGCTACCCGCCTGATCGAAGGCGGCGGCGTGCGGGTTGACTCCAGCGTGGTCAGCGACAAGGCGCTCAAACTGGGCGCCGGGATTTACGTGCTGCAGGTTGGCAAGCGCAAATTCGCGCAGGTCACGCTCAGTTGATGGGACGGCTGGTCAGCCGGCGCCCGGCTGCAAGCGCCCGGCCGCATCATTGACAATGCCCGAATGAACTTACCGACCTTGCAATTCCTGACGCCGCAGCGCCTGCTGCGCGTCTCCGTGGTCGTGGCCTTGATCACCATCGCCCTCAAAACCACCGCCTGGTACATCACCGACTCGGTCGGGCTGCTGTCCGATGCGATGGAATCCTTTGTCAATCTGGCCAGCGCCATTTTCGGGCTGGCCATGGTCACGATCGCGCTGCGCCCCGCCGATGACGATCATCCCTATGGCCACCACAAGGCCGAGTATTTCTCGTCCGGCTTTGAGGGCGCGCTGATCATCGTGGCTGCGCTGGCCATCATCTGGGCGGCCGGCCACCGGGTTTTTGATCCGCAACCGCTGCAACAGGTGGGCTGGGGTCTGCTGCTCGCGGTGCTCAGCTCTGCCCTCAACGGGCTGCTGGCCTGGGTCATGTTTCATGCGGCACGGGAGCACCGCTCGATTGCGCTGGAGGCCGATGCGAAACATCTGGTCACCGATGTCTGGACCTCGGCGGGTGTCGTTATCGGCATTGGCGCCGTGGCGCTGACCGGCTGGCTGTGGCTGGACGCGCTGGTGGCCATCGGCGTGGCGCTCAACATTTTGTGGCACGGCATTCACCTGATGTGGCGATCTTCCCAGGGCCTGATGGACGAGGCCGCCGAGCCCGAGGTGCTGGCGCAGATCAACCAGACGCTGGACGGCTTCTCGCACGCCACCATCCGCTTTGACCACGTCAGCACGCGACGCGCCGGCCAGCGCCGTTTTGTCGACTTGCACATGCACATGCCGCCCAGCTGGTCGCTCGGGCGCGCGGCTGCCCTGCGCGCCAGCGTGGAGCAGGCGCTGATGAGCGCTGTGCCGGGCCTGCGCGCCACCATCCAGCTACTGCCCAACGATGTGGAGACCCACTTTGATGACGCGTCCGACCTGATCTGATGGCGGCTTCAGCGAGGAAAGGCCCATGAAAGCGCTGCTGCAGCGCGTTCTTGAGGCGCGCGTCGCCATTGCCGGCCAGACCGTGGGCGCCATCGGTCCGGGGCTGCTGGTGTTGCTGTGCGCCGAGCGCGGCGACAGCGAGGCACAGGCCGACAAACTGCTGGCCAAAATCCTCAAGCTGCGCATTTTTCCCGATGCGGCTGGCAAGATGAACCGCAGCGTGCAGGACCTGGACGGCCAGGGCATGAATGGATTGAAGGGCGGGCTGCTCATCGTGAGCCAGTTCACGCTGGCCGCCGATGTCTCGGGCGGCAACCGGCCCAGCTTCACCGGCGCCGCGCCGCCGGATGTGGGGCGCCGCCTCTACGACTACTTCGTGGCGCAGGCGCGGGCGGCTCATGCGCAGGTGCAAACCGGGCAGTTTGCCGCCGACATGCAGATTCATCTGGTCAACGACGGGCCGGTGACCATCCCCTTGCATATAGATCCGGCACTTTGACAGTTTTGGATTGCTATTTATTTGATAGCTGCTTGCGCCCGTCCTTATTGGGCTAGAGGCCTATTTAAAGCCTAAATAATCATTGGTATGGGTTGTCGAAGCCCAAGCCGGCCAGCAGCTTGACCTCCAGCGCTTCCATGGTTTGAGCGTCCTGCTCGCCGGTTTCATGGTCGTAACCCTGCGCGTGCAGCGTGCCGTGCACCAGCAGGTGGGCGTAGTGGGCTTGCAGCGTCTTTTTGTTCTCTTTGGCTTCGCGCTCCACCACCGGCGCGCACAGCACCAGGTCGGCCGTGACTAGCGGCTCCTGGGTGTAGTCAAAGGTCAGCACATTGGTGGCGTAGTCTTTCTGGCGGTAGTCGCGGTTCAGGGTCTGTCCTTCTTCGGCACCGACGATACGCACCGTGATCTCGGCGTCCTGCGCTAGCGCGTGACGTATCCAGCGCGTCACGCTGTGGCGCGGCAGCGCGGCGCGGTGCAGCGCCGCATCTGGGAAGGCGCCAAACTGCAGCGATAAACTCAAGTGATTAAGAGCCATTTCGGCTCCTGGCGCTTGTTTTGCGGGCGCGGGTAGCTACTAAATCAATAGCATCGTCGGTACCCGCGGCGGCGCCAGCAGCGGCATCGTCACGGCTGCTGGGGGTCTTGTCATAGGCGTCCACAATGCGTGCCACCAGCGGATGGCGCACCACATCAAGACTGGTCAGCCGGGTAATCGCAATACCCTGCACGCGCCTCAGCACGCGTTCGGCATCGATCAGCCCGCTGAGTTGCGTGCGCGGCAAATCGACCTGACTCACGTCGCCCGTCACCACCGCCTTGCTGCCAAAGCCGATGCGTGTCAAAAACATCTTCATCTGCTCGGGCGTGGTGTTTTGCGCCTCGTCGAGGATGACAAACGCGTGGTTCAGTGTGCGCCCGCGCATGAAGGCGAGCGGCGCAATCTCGATCTGCTGGCGCTCAAAAGCTTTTTGCACGCGCTCAAAGCCCATCAGCTCGTGCAGCGCGTCATACAGCGGGCGCAAATACGGGTCGACCTTTTGCGCCATGTCGCCCGGCAAAAAGCCCAGGCGTTCGCCCGCCTCAACCGCCGGGCGCGTCAGCACGATGCGCTGCACCGTGCTGCGCTCCAACGCATCAACCGCGCAGGCCACCGCCAAATAGGTCTTGCCGGTGCCGGCCGGGCCAATGCCAAAAGTGATGTCGTGCGTCGCGATGTTTTCAAGGTAGACCCCCTGCTTGACGGTTCGCGCGCGCAGGTCGGCGCGGCGCGTTGACAGCGTCGCCTGCCCATCGGGCGCCACACCCAACGCGGTGTCGCCGGCCAGCATCAGCTGCACGGTCTCCGGCTCAATCGGCCGCTGGGCAATTTCGTACAGCGCCTGCAGCACCTCCAGCGCCTGCTGCGCCCGCAGCCTGGCGCCATCGATCTTGAACTGCTCAAAGCGGTGAGCAATCGTCACCTGCAGACCCGCCTCTATGGTGCGGATGTGGGCGTCCATGGGACCGCACAAATGGCCCATGCGGGTATTGTTCGGTGGCGTGAAGGTGTGGCGAAGAATCAAGGCGTGGGTTTTCCTGAAAAAAGGGCAGAAAACGTTAAGACAGCGGGAAGAAAGCCAATTGTCGGCCTAAACGGCGGCCGTGCGCCGACTGCTAAGATTTGCGCATGATAGGAAGACTCACTGGCCAGCTGGCCGAAAAAAATCCGCCTGAAATCCTGCTGGACTGCCATGGCGTCGGTTATGAAGTGCTGGTGCCCATGAGCACGTTTTACAACCTGCCAGGGCTGGGTGAAAAAGTCAGCCTGTTCACGCATTTTGTGGTGCGCGAGGACGCGCAGATTCTTTACGGCTTTGGCAGCACGGCCGAGCGCGCAGCGTTCCGCCAGCTCATCAAGATATCGGGCGTCGGCCCGCGCACCGCGCTCAGCGTGCTCAGCGGCATGAGCGTGCAAGAACTGGCCCAGGCCGTCACCACCCAGGAAGCCGGCCGCATTATCAAGGTGCCCGGCATCGGCAAAAAAACCGCCGAACGTCTGCTGCTAGAACTCAAGGGCAAGCTGGGCGCCGACATTGGTGCGCACGTTAGCGTTGCCAATGACATGCAGTCCGACATCCTGCAGGCGCTGGTTGCGCTGGGCTACAGCGACCGCGACGCTGCCCTGGCGCTGAAAGCCTTGCCCAAGGAGGTGGGGGTCAGCGACGGCATCAAGCTGGCGCTGAAAGCGCTGGCCAAATAGCATGACGCAACAACCATGAGCATCCAGACCGACGACTTCGACATGTCCGACCTGCCGCCGGCCCGGCGCATCATGTCGGCCGCGCCTGCCTCGCCTAAGGAAGAGGCGATTGAACGCGCGCTGCGGCCCAAGCTGTTTGACGACTATGTCGGCCAGACCAAGGCGCGCGAGCAGCTTGAAATCTTTATTGGCGCCGCCAAAAAGCGCAGCGAGGCACTCGACCATGTGTTGCTGTTCGGCCCGCCCGGACTGGGCAAAACCACGCTATCGCACATCATTGCGCACGAACTGGGCGTCAACATGCGTCAAACCTCGGGCCCGGTACTTGAAAAACCAAAAGACCTGGCGGCCTTGCTGACCAATCTTGAAAAAAATGACGTTCTGTTCATCGACGAGATTCACCGCCTGAGCCCAGTGGTCGAGGAAATCCTCTATCCCGCGCTGGAGGACTACCAGATCGACATCATGATCGGCGAAGGCCCGGCGGCGCGCTCCATCAAGCTTGATTTGCAGCCTTTCACGCTGGTCGGCGCCACCACGCGCGCCGGCATGCTGACCAATCCGCTGCGTGACCGTTTTGGCATCGTGGCGCGGCTGGAGTTTTACACGCCCGAAGAGCTGGCGCGCATCGTCAAGCGCAGCGCGGGGTTGCTCAACGTGCCGACCGACGTGGCCGGCGGTTTTGAGATTGCGCGGCGTTCGCGCGGCACGCCGCGCATTGCCAACCGGCTGCTGCGCCGCGTGCGCGATTACGCCGACGTCAAGGGCAGCGGCCAGATCACGCTGGACATAGCCAACAAGGCGCTCGCCATGCTCGACGTCGACCCGCAGGGCTTTGACCTGATGGACCGCAAGCTGTTGGAGGCGGTGATTCACCGTTTCGACGGCGGCCCGGTCGGGCTGGACAATATCGCCGCCAGCATTGGCGAGGAGCCGGGCACGATTGAAGACGTGATCGAGCCCTACCTGATCCAGCAGGGCTTTTTGCAACGCACGCCGCGCGGCCGCATCGCCACGCTGGCGGCCTACCGGCACCTCGGCGTCGCGCCGCCGCAGGCCGATGCCGGCCTTGGCCTGTTCACGCCAGGAATCTGAAAAAACCACATGACCCGCCCGAGAGCCTTCGCATGAAACGTCGCTGGCTTTGGGTCGCGGGCGTGCTCGCTTTGATTGCTTTGGCGCTGCTGGGCTGGCTGACGCTGCGCGCCCCGCGCCTCGATGCGCTGGAGTTGCGCCCGGCGCCGCTGCTGCGTACGCTGCAGTTTTCCGCGCGCGTGGCGACCTTGTCGCGCGTCGATGTCGGCAGCACCGTCACCGGGCGCGTGGCGCAGGTGCTGGTGTCGGAAGGGGCGCAGGTGCGCAAGGGCGAGCTGCTGGTCCGGCTTGAGTCCGACGAGCTGCGCGCCGCGTTGGCGCAGGCTGTGGCCGCCGAGCAGCAGGCGGCCGCGCGCATTGCCGGGCTGCGCAGCAGCGGCAGAAGCAGCGCCAAGGCCGGTCTGGCGCAGGCCGACTCGACGTTGAAGGCTGCGCAGGCTGAACTGGCACGCACGCAACAACTGGTGGCGCAGGGCTTTGTCAGTGCGTCGCGGCTCGATGACGTGCAGCGGGCCGTCGAAGTGGCCAGCGCGCAGCAGGCCGCTGCCAGGGCGCAGATACAGGCCAATGCCGATGCCGGAACCGATGTGGTGCAGGCCCAGGCGCTGCTGGCGCTGGGCCGTGCCGCCACGCAGGCGGCCCAGGCCCGGCTGGTGCAGGCGGCGGTATCGGCACCGGCCGATGCGCGGGTGTTGTCGCGCCAGGTCGAGCCTGGGCAGATCGTGCAGCCGGGCAAGGCTTTGCTCAGCCTGGCGCTGGCGGGCCCGACGCAGCTGAGCGCGCAGGTTGACGAGCGTTTTCTTGACCAGCTGCAGGTGGGCCAGCAGGCGGCGGTGCTGGCCGATGCCTTTGCCGGGCAGCGTTTTGCCGCCCGGGTGATGTCGATCGCGCCTGCCGTTGATGCCCAGCGCGGCGCGATTGAGCTTAAATTTGCGCTGGAACAGCAGCCACCGGCCTTTTTGCGCGAGGACATGACGCTGTCCGTCGAGCTGGAAACGGCCAGGCGCGAGCAGGCTCTGGCCCTGCCGCTAAGCGCGCTGCGCACGCAGGCGGGCGACGGTTCCGCGACGGTGCTGGTGGCGCGCGATGGCCGGGCGCAGGTGCAGGCCGTGCGCCTGGGCCTGCGCACGCTGGACGCGGCAGAAGTGCTGCAAGGCCTGAGCGCCGGTGATCTGGTGTTGCTGGGCGGCCAGGTCAAGGCCGGTAGCCGGGTCAGGACACAGACCGTGCCCTGGCAGCCGGGCAAGTCAGCCACGCGGGGCGGGACGGGGGTCGCAGGGGTGCAAGGGGCAGAGGCCGGCTCGGCCCTGACCAACGCCATGGGGCGCTGAAGGGCGCAGACCCAGCATGTCATCCTGGCTTGGCTTTGAATTTCGCGTGGCGCTGCGTTTTTTGCGCGAGGGGCGCATGCAAACCCTGCTCATTATCGTCGGCGTGGCTGCCGGCGTCGCCGTCGTCGCCTATATCTCGGCGCTGATCAGCGGCCTGCAAAGCAGCACGCTGACCAAGACGCTGGGCGCCCAGGCCCATATCACGGTGCGCGCGCCTGACGACGTCGTGACGCCCGCAGCGCTTTTGGCGCCGGGCAGCACCACGCTGACCGAACTACAGCCGCGCGCGCAGCGCCTGCGCGCGGTCGCCAACTGGCAGGCCTTGCTGCCGCTGCTCGAAGAGCTGCCCGCCATCGCAGGCGTCTCGCCCATGGTGTCGGGTGCCGGCTTGGCTCTGCGCGGCGAGGCCACGCAGGCCATCGCGCTGACCGGCGTGGAACTCGACCGCTATGACCGCGTCGTCGGCCTGCGCAGCAAGGTCGTCAGCGGCAGCGCGCGCCTGTCGCCTGGCGAGGCCATTGTCGGCCGTGAACTGGCGGCCGACCTGGGCGTGCGCGTGGGCGACCGCCTGACGGTGCAAACGGGCACCGTTACCGAGGCGCTGCGCGTCACGGCGCTGGTCGACCTGGGTGTGAAGGACCTGAACCGCCGCACCGTCATCGTGCCGCTGCGCTCTGCCCAGAGTTTGCTGGCCCTGCCGGGCGGTGCCACCAGCCTGGATTTGACAGTGAAGGATGTCTGGTCAGCGCAGACGCTGGCGCAGGATTTACGCCGCCAGTTTCCCTACAAGATTGAAAGCTGGCAGGAGAGCAACGCCCAACTGGTGTCCGCGCTCAACGCCCAGTCGGTCAGCACGGCGCTGATACGCGGCGTGGTGCTGGTCGTGGTGGTGCTGGGCATCGCCAGCGTGCTGGTGGTGTCGGTGGTGCAAAAGCGCCGCGAGATCGGCATCCTGCGCGCCATGGGCGCCACGCGCGGTCAGATCTTGCGGCTTTTCCTGGTGCAGGGCGCGGTGGTGGGCGCGCTCGGCTCGCTGTTGGGAATTTTGCTGGCGATAGTCATGATCTGGCTGTTCATGGCCTTTGTGCGCGGCGCCGACGGCTTGCCGCTGTTCGTGATCAGGCTGCCGTGGACGACGGCCTGGCAAGTGGCGCTGATCGCCACCGTTTGCGGCGTGCTGGCTGCCATTGCCCCGGCACGCCGCGCCGCCGCCATGGACCCGGCGCAAGCCATCAGGATCTAGCGCGATGAGCCAGAACACTGATTCGCGCAAGAGCACCGAGTCCGGCGCATTGCTAGAGTTGAGCGATGTGCGCAAGAGCTACAACATCGGGCAGCCCAATCAGGCCGAGGTGCTGCACGGCGTGTCGCTGCGCGTGGACCCGGGCGAGTTCATCGCACTGATCGGGCCTTCGGGCTCCGGCAAAAGCACCCTGCTCAACATCATCGGCCTGCTCGAACCCATGACGTCGGGCCGCTACCAGCTGCGCGGCGAAGGGGTAGAGGGGCTGGACGACGCCGCGCTGACCATGCGCCGGCGCAGCACGCTGGGCTTTGTGTTCCAGTTTCATCACCTGCTGCCGGCTTTCACGGCGCTGGAAAACGTCACCATGCCGGCCTTGCTGCGGGAAGGCCGCGTCAGCAGCCGGCAGCGCGAACACGCGCGCGAACTGCTGGCCGCCGTCGGCCTGGCGAGCGCCATGGACAAGCGCCCGGCCGAGCTGTCGGGCGGCATGCAGCAGCGCGTGGCAATCGCGCGCGCGCTGGTGCAAGAGCCGCCGCTGGTGCTGGCCGACGAGCCCACCGGCAACCTCGATACCGCCTCGTCCGACGAAGTGTTTGTGCAGTTGCGACGCATGCACGCCGAGCGCGGCATTTCATTTGTGGTGGTGACGCACGACCCGCGCCTGGCAGCGCGCTGCGACCGGCTGGTAGAGTTGATCGATGGGCGCATCGCCCGGGATGAGCCGATTGCCGGGGGGCAGGGTGGGGCGGGTTTGCCGGCTGTTTAGGGGTGTTTTATGCCTCTAGCCCAGGTGGAGCGGGCGCCAGCAGCTCCTTAAATGATAGCGGTTGGTTTGCGAGGGGTGGCTTGTTTAACGTTTGAGGCGAGAGGGGGACGTCCGGAGCCACTTCAAATTTTCCTGCCAAAAAGCCCTCAAGCCTGGTGCAGTCAACGCAATCTACTCAGTCAGCTCAACGCGCCCCGGGCATCCACCCGGATGATCTGCTCGACTGTGCCGTGCTGCAAGCCGCCACGCACCCCCACCATGAAGTCGTGCAGGTTGACGGTGGGGTCACAGTGACCCGGTATCAGCCACACAGCTTCGCCGAGTTCCGGCAGCACCGCGCCGCGCAGGATGCCGTGTTCGTCGCCGCCGTTGGCATAGTCCAGCGCCAGTCCGTGCACGGCCGGCAGGCCCGAATCGATCGCATGGCTTTTATGCCCCGCGTCCACCACCGCGTGGCTGGCGCAGACGCTCATGACCTGGCTTTTGACAAACAGCGCATGCTCAAAAACCGGCTGTGCCGAGTCGCGCTCGTTGGCGGCATAGTCGCGGTCCATGAAGAGGAAAGAGCCCGCCTGCAGCTCGCCATAAACGCCGCTGGCCGTTTCCAGCGCAAACGTGCCGGTGCCGGCGCCGGTCACCAGGCCCACCGTCATGCCTTGCTCCGCAATCAGCTGGCGTGTCCGCCGCACTGCGGCCACCACCTGGGCGATGGCCGCCTGCCGATCAAGCGCACTGCGCACATGCTGCGCCCCGCCGTGGTAAGCCTGCAAGCCGGCGAAGCGCAGGGCCGGGTGTTTGCGGATCTCCAGCGCCAGCGTGACGGCTGCAGGACCGGGGGTTACGCCGCAGCGGCCCTGGCCGACGTCGATTTCCACAAACACGTCGATCACCGTGGCCGCGGGCGCCGCGCCGCTGTCTTCCCTGGGGCTGGTGCGGGCCTCGGTCATGGCTTGGGCCAGCCGGCTCACGCCCTCCAGGCTGTCCACCGCAATGGCGATCTGCCCGCCGTGCGCCGCCACCCGTTGCGTGAGCGCCGCCACGCGGGCAAGCTTGGCGGGTGCAATCACCTGGTTGCTGATGTAGACGTTGTAAACAGCGCCGGCCACCATGGCTTCGGCTTCGGCGGTTTTTTGCACGCACACGCCGACTGCGCCGGCCTTGATCTGCATCCTGGCCAGCGCAGCGCTCTTGTGCATCTTGGCGTGGGGGCGCCAGCGGATGTTGTGTTTTTTGGCAAATTCGGCCAGGCGGCCGATGTTGCGCTTCATCGCATCGAGGTCAATCACCAGAGCCGGGGTGTCGATGTCGTTGACGGGTTTGCCCATCAGTTCGGCCAAATGGAGTGGCAAGGTGGTCATGGAAAGTAGCTTGTCCGGATGCATCATCGGGTGTTAACAGCGCCGCGCGCAGATTCGTCTGCCAAGCGATTGTCATCGACAGCGTCGTCCCGGGCTTCGTCATCCAGATGCTGGGTGTCGGCCCAGCCGACCAGCGTGAAGCCCTGGGGGCTCCAGAGCAGGCGGTTGATGGCCGTGTTGCCAAGCGCCCAGGTGCGTGGCGCCTGCAGGTCCAGCCGGGTCGCGGCGCGGTACAGCACGTCCATCACGCCGCCGTGGCCGACCAGCGCAATCAGCTCGCCCGGGTGTTCGGCGGCCAGCCGTTCGGCGGCGCTTACGACGCGGCTGCGCAGCGCCAGCAGGGACTCGCCGCCGGCCGGGGCAAATTCCGGGTCGCGCTTGCGCCAGCGCAGCGACTGTTCTGGCAGCAGGACTTCTATCTCGGCAAAGGTCTTGCCTTCGAAGTCGCCAAAGCCGCGTTCGCGCAGCCCTTCTTCCTTGGTGATCGGTATATCCAGCGCACGCCCAAGGTACTGAGCCGTCTCCCAGGCGCGGCGCAGGTCGCTGGCGTAAATCGCCGTGATCGGCTCATCACCCAGGGCCTGCGCCATGCGCTCAGCCTGGCGGCGGCCCGTGCTGTTAAGCGGAATGTCAAGCTGGCCTTGAATGCGGGTGTCCACATTCCAGGTGGTTTCGCCATGGCGAATGGCAATGATGCGGGTCGCTTCAATCATCGGGCTAGTTTCGCAAGGGGAAGCGCATTACACGCGGTGAAAGGCGTGACGGCCATCGGCCGCCGCGCCGGGCCGCCCCAAGCAAGGCCAGCCCCCTCGGGGGGCAGAGAGCTACACGCAGTGAGCGAACGTGGGGGGCAACAATTTCCCGCCGGGCCGCCCCAAAGGAAATTAGCCCCCTCGGGGGGCAGAGAGCTACACGCAGTGAGCGAACGTGGGGGCCACATCCCTAACGCGGTATTTCAACGTTGATGCGACGCGTGCCCGGCGGCGGCTGCGGAAAGCCGCGCAGTGCGGAATCCAGCATGGCGGGCAGCACCGCCAGCGTGTCATTCCACACGCCGTCGTGCAATGCGCGGCTTTCAAAGACCACCTGGTTGCTACTCAGGTCGCGCATGAAAATGCTCAACTCGCGCTTGTAATAGGGCTCTGAAAAGCGCAGCGGAAACGACAGGCCGAACGCAGCGCCCCGGTTGCCGCCGCCCAGAAAAACGCCGGGTCCGCCGAAGCCGAAACCGCCAAATCCGTCGACACCGCCGTCGTAAGGCGAGCGATCGACGCGCTGGTTGTTGAGGAGCACCTGCACGCTGTAGCGCGCCACCGGCGCATTGAATTCCATCCCCACCTTGGCCAGCGCAGTGCGTGCCAGCCCTTCCACCAGATCTTGCTGGTTGCCCACCGACTGCTGCGACGGCAGGCGCTCAAAGCGGTAGGCGGTGCCTGGCCCCGGTGGGGCGGCGCTCCAGCGCGAAAACGCCGTGACGTCGCTGTCGACCAGCCGTACCGTGGAGCAGCCAGCCATGAAAATTCCCATAAATGCTATTGAAAAAATAGCTGCGAGCGCTCGTTTCATACGGACTCCAGGGTTATTTTGTTTAACAAACGGGACTAGAGAACATGAATTCCGATGGCGGAAAGACCGGGGGCCATGGCCATGGCCGGTTCGCTGAATTCTTCGGCATCAAAAGCCTTGTCGCCTTGCGCATCGGCAACGCCGGTCGCCCGGATGTTTTTGAAATCATGGCGCTGGCGGTCCATCAGGTGCGAGGGCACGATGTTTTGCAGCGCCGAGAACATGTTTTCAACACGTCCAGGGTATTGCTTTTGCCAGTCGCGCAGCAGGTTGCCGACCTGCTTGCGCTGCAGGTTTTCCTGGCTGCCGCAGAGTGAGCACGGAATGATGGGGAAGTCACGCACCTGGGCCCAGCGGATCAGATCTTTTTCAGGCACGTAGGCCATCGGGCGGATCACGATGTTCTTGCCGTCGTCGCTGACCAGCTTGGGCGGCATGCCCTTGAGCTTGGCGGCAAAGAACATGTTCAGAAAAAACGTCTGCAGCATGTCGTCGCGGTGATGGCCCAGCGCGATTTTGGTCGCGCCGAGTTCGCCCGCCACCCGGTACAAAATGCCACGGCGCAACCGTGAGCACAGCGAGCAAAGCGTCTTGCCCTCGGGAATCACACGGGTGACGATGCTGTAGGTGTCCTGGTTTTCAATGTGATACGGCACGCCCAGCTTGCCTAAATAGTCGGGCAGCACATGCTCGGGAAAGCCTGGCTGCTTCTGGTCCAGGTTGACGGCGACCAGCTCGAAGCTGATCGGCGCGCGCTTTTGCAGTTTCAGCAAAATGTCGAGCATGGCGTAGCTGTCCTTGCCGCCTGACACGCACACCATCACCTTGTCGCCTTCTTCGATCATGTTGAAGTCCACAATCGCCCGGCCGACTTCGCGGCACAGGCGCTTTTCCAGCTTGTGGTCTTCGCGTTCGAGTTTTATGGCCCCCACGCTCCCCACTGCGTGTGGTTCGCTGCCCCCCGAGGGGGCGCTGCGCCTGCGGCCCGGCAAAGCCGTTTCCGCGGCCCCGGCTGGTGGAGATGAAGTCCCCACGCTTGTTGCTTTGCATGCAGCGCTTTCCGTTTTTGCAGCGTCGGCAGTCGCATTCATTTCTTCAACTTGCATCGGGTCACCATTGTCCTGTCTCGACGCGAATGGCTACTTCGCAGTCGTTAAAAATTTCGAGTTTTGTAATCTTCACCCGCACGCCCAGCACGCCCGGCAGCAGTATCAGCCGGTGCGCCAGCTTGCCGATCAGGCTTTCCAGCAGGTTGGCGTGCTCGGCGGTGCATTCGGTGATGATGATCTGGCGCACCTTGCGGTAGTCCAGTACATGGTTGATGTCGTCGTCATGCGGCAGCAATGGCTGTGTGCCCAGATTCAGCTCGGCATCGACCTGAATCGGCTGCGGCGCGGTTTTCTCATGGGCCAGGATGCCCAGGTTGGCGTCAAAGCGCAAACCGGTGAGATGCAAAATTTGGGTGCCCCGGGTGTTCAACATGGTGCCAGTCTGTAATAGGTCGGGTGTCGGGTGTCGGGTCTGTTAGCGCTTGCCGATGGCTTACATCAGCGAAAAGTCGCGCTCGAACTTCATCAGGTGCTGCCCGCCATCGACCAGCAGCGTGGTGCCGGTGATGGAGGTGTTCTCAAGCGCAAACTTCACCGTCGCCGCCACATCGGCAGGCGTTGACGAGCGGCCCAGCGGCGAAAGCTGGTGCCGCGCTGCAAATTGTTCGTCGCTCAGCAAATGACTGCTCAGGGTCAGTCCGGGGGCCACGCCGACCACGCGCAGCTGCGGCGCCAGTGCCAGCGCCAGCATGGTGCCGGCCGCTTCCAGCGCGGCCTTGGACAGCGTGTAGCTGAAGAAATCCGGGTTCTGGTTCCACAGCTTCTGGTCCAGCAGATTGACGACGGCCCCGCTGGCGTTGCGCGCGGTCACATGCGCATGCAGCGCCTGGGCCAGCACGATGGCGGCGCCGGTGTTGCTGCGCAGGTGCTTGTCCAGGCTGGCAAAGCCAAAGCTGGCGGCCGTGTCGTGCTCAAAGGTCGAGGCATTGTTGACGACGGCATCGACCTGGCCAAAATGGGCGACGACGCGGGGCAGCAGCGCGCGAACCGCCGCTTCATCCCCTAAATCTGCATCAAAAGCGGCTGCAGCCCCCGAAAGAAGGGCGCAGTCAGCTACTGTTTTAATAGCATCGTTGGCCGAGTCACGGTAATGCACCGCCACCCGCCAGCCGCCAGCGGCGAGTGCCAATGCAATTTCGCGGCCCAGCCGCTTGGCGGCGCCGGTGACGAGAACGACAGGTTGAGAGGGTTGGGCAGTCATCGGGCGGGGTGTGGAGAGGAAGCTTGCAATTACCGGGCAGGATGGCCATGGGGCATGGTCGCCAATCAGGCCGACAATCACGGGCGTGACGAACAATCCTCATTCGCTTATTTTAACGACCGAGCTGTCTGCCCATATCGCCAAGGCCATTGACGCCGCGGGCGGCTGGCTGGGCTTCGACCCCTTCATGGCGCTGGCGCTGTACACCCCGCAGCTGGGTTACTACGCCAACGACTCACGCAAGTTTGGCCTGATGCCTGCGGGCGTGAAAGGCGGTGGTAGCGATTTCGTTACCGCGCCCGAGCTCTCGCCGCGCTTTGGCCGCGCCCTGGCGCGCCAGGTGGCGCAGGCGCTGCAGGCCTCTGGCACGGCTGAAGTCTGGGAATTTGGCGCGGGCTCGGGCGCACTGGCGCTGCAGTTGCTGGACACGCTCGGGCCGCTGGTCAAGCGCTACACGATTGTGGATCTGTCGGGCAGCCTGCGCGAGCGCCAGCGCGAGCGGCTGGCAGTTCACGCCGGCAAAGTGCATTGGGCCAGCGAGTTGCCCGCAAAAATGCGTGGTGTGGTGTTGGGCAATGAAGTGCTGGACGCGATGCCCGTCAAATTGCTGAATCGCTTGGACGGGGTCTGGCATGAACGTGGCGTAGTCATGACCCCCACGCTTTCGACTTCGCCTGATGCGTTGCCGTTTGATGCGGGGCGTGTTCCCCTAAGGTCGGACCGTCGTGAAACGCACCAAGGCCGCTTCACCTACGCCGACCGGCCAACCGAGCTGCGGCCGCCGCTGCAGGTGGAAGGCACACACGACTACCTGACTGAAATTCACCCACAGGGCGAAGGCTTTATCCGCACACTGGCCGACCGGCTTGAAACGGGCGCGGTCTTTCTGCTGGACTATGGCTTTCCCGAGCACGAGTACTACCACCCACAGCGCAGCATGGGCACGCTGATGTGCCATCGCGGCCATCTGGCAGATGCCGACGCGCTGGTGGATGTGGGCAGCAAGGACATCACGGCCCATGTCAATTTCACCGGCATTGCAGTGGCCGGGCAGGTCGCCGGTTTGCCGGTGGCGGGCTACACCAGCCAAGGTCATTTTCTGCTCAACTGCGGGCTGCTGGACGGCATGGACGACCTGCACAGCACCAGCCTGGGAGAGCGCGTCATGGTGCAAAAGCTGGTCAACGAGCATGAAATGGGCGAGCTGTTCAAGGTCATCGCCTTTGCCACGGAAGACGTCAAAAATCCGGATGGCAGCGCGTGGCAGCCTTTGGGGTTTGCCGTGGGCGACCGCACGCATACGCTGTAGCGCTGACGTTACGGACAGCAGGCGAAAAGGCCTAGCGATTCCTGACTGCGTCGGTGATGGCCTGATTGATCGTTGACTGCAAATTCAGATTTTTCACCATGCTCAGGCCGTTGCTGTGGGCCTGAATTACGGTCTGGTTGCGGATGGTTTGGTTGCTCAGCGTGTTCTGGATGTAGGTGGTCAACGGGACTGTTCCAGCGCCAGGCTCCAGCGTATTGCCAGGGCCGTTTTGCACGACCTGCGTCTGCGTTGCAATCTGCTGACCCAATGCCGCCGCCTGCGTGGGTGTCAGCCTGCTGAGGTCGCCGACCTGCAATGAAGTCGAGGTGATCAGCTGGCCGTCGATGTAGACCGCGCGGCTGATGCCGAAGGACACGACCAGACCTGCGCCCAGGTCGAAGCCCCCGCGCAGTTGTTCAAGCGTGCGGTCGCTGGCGGTTAGCCACATCGATTCCTGTGGTGTCTGCTGGGACTGCGTGAGACTGGTCTGCGCGTGGCTGGCACCGGCCATCAGCAGGGCGCACAGGACAGCGAGAGTCCAACTCTTGCGCTTGGCCATGGTGCGTGTGGGGGGTCGCCGGGCCATCAGAAGTCTCCCGGGCCGTGCTTGGGCAGCGTCACGCCGGTAAGGTCAGCGCGGTTGACCCCAGCCGTTAGCGGTGCTGCGGGTGCCGCTCGCCAGTCGGCTGCCAGATTGAAGCGCGCAGTATCCATGCGGTTGTGCACGACGAACAGCAGGCCGCTTTGCCAGCTCGCCTGGAAGGCTGAGCGCGACACGGCGCGCGTGCCGTTGGCCGGATCGCCTATCAACACGCGCTCGCCGCGCAGCCCTTTGACCACGACAAAATGCAGGTAGCCGTTCTCGTTGATCAGCACGATGGCGGGTGCGCGTGCCTCCGCCAGTTTGTCCAGCGGCTGCTCGAAGCCGTCGGCTTCGAAGCCGTGGGCTTGCAAAAATCGCTTCATGTCGAGCAGCGAAAACCCTTCGCGGCGGATTTTTTGCTGGTCGCCGTTGCGGTACATGTGTTCAAAGACCGTCGCCTCGGATACCGGGTAACCGTAATGGTGGGTCAGCAGCGTGGCAACGGCGGCTGAACCGCAACTGAAGTCGTATTGCTGCAACAGCGTGCTGGCCAGACGCGCCTGCCGCATGCTGGTGACGGGTATGACCACATCGCCGCCGCCCATGGCTGGCAGCAAGGCCGGTTGCGCCCCGGCCGCAGTCGCAAACAGGGCCGCGCTGAGCGCCAGAAACAATGGCAGGCGACGCATGCTGCTCTCCGCTCAGTTGATCTGTAAATTCAAGATCACTGCGTTCTGGATCAGAACGTTGGCGCCAGAATTCTGGATCACCACCGGCAACCCGCTCATGCTGGAAAACGCACCAGCGCTGATGGTGTTGTTGCCCGTCGCCACGTTAATGGCGGTGTTGCCGGCCGTGGTGCCGGCAAGCGTCATTTCGTTGTGCACGACTTCCGTGCCGCCGCGGTATCCGGCCAGGGTGGCAGTCGCGACCGGGTTGTCGAAGCCGGTGCTTTGCAGGGCGCTGTTCACCCCGCCGTCTGGCGTTGGTGCTGTTTGCGCGATCACTTGGGCTGGTAACGCCAGGGCTAGCGCCACGCAGGCGAGCCCGTAAATTCGGCATGCTTTCATGTTGTTCTCCCTTTGGTAGGCACGGGCACCCCGCCGACATCCACCGCAGTACCGGGATAGCCGGTCCACGGGGGATGTCGATCTGAGGCTTAGCGGACGTTCAGGTTGGCCTGCACGTTCACGCTTTGCTGAACCAGCGAGGAGATGCCGCTGTTTTGGCTGGCAATCATGATGCCGGCTGCCGATTGCCCGACGCTGTTCATGGTGTTGGACATGTTAAAAGTCCCCGCGTTGACGCTATTGCCGCCGCCAGCACCGCCGGTGCCGCCTTGCCCGTCCCCGCCCGAGCCAGCGACAGCCGTGTTCACGCCGCCGTTGCCTGCGCCACCGGTGCCGCCCGTGCCGCTGCCGCCGGCGCCGCCATTGCCGGCGGTGTTATTGCCATTGCTGGCAACCCCGGTGGCGACGCTGTTATTGGTGGCCGCGCCGCCAGCACCGCCTGCCCCTGCACCGCCGGTACGCGTGCCGCCGCCGCCATTGCTGGCCGCCGCCCCACCGGCTCCGCCGGCACCACCTGCGCCGGTGCCGCCGCCATTGCTGGATGCGAAGCCGCCACCACCGCCGCCGCCGCCATTGCCGGCCAAGGCGCCGCCACTGCCGCCGTTGGCGTTGCCGCCGCTGGCACTACCGCTGTTGGCGTTGCCGCTGCCGTCGCCGTCGCCGCCCAGGGACCTGGCTGTGCCGCCTGAGTTGTTGCCGGACGCGGCGCCGCCCGTGCCGGCAGCGCCCCTGCCCGCGATAGCGACACCGATGGCAGCCGTGCCATTGCGAACAGCGCCGTTGGAGGCGCTGCCGCCTGCCGCACCGGCTCCGCCAACGCCGGCGGCGCCGGCGCCGCCATTGCCCTGACCGGCCGCCAAGGCACCCCCGCCATTGCCACCGGTGCCGCCGTTGCCGGTGCCGCCGTTGGCACTGCCGGAGTTGGTGGCGGTGTTGCCAATGTTGGCCAAGACATTGCCAGTCACGACGCCGCTGAGGCTGCTGCTGGCCGTCGCCGTAGTCACGTTGAAGGCGTTGGTGAAGGTTCCAGTGGAGCCATTGTTGAGCGCAGCCGAGCGCGCAGCGTTGGCAGAGGCGGCACCTGAATTTCTATTGGTGCTGTTGTCGGTGGCGATGCTTGTGGTGGTAGGGGTAATTGTGTTCGTCTCTGTGCTGGTGGCCGTGCTGGTGTTGCTGCCAATGGCAGTGTTCTGGTCGACGTCGTTGGTGGTCGCAAACGCCGCACCGCTGAAGCCGAATGCAAGGGCAATGGCCGAAGCCAAAAGTGATTTTTTCATGATTCCTCCTGAAGTGGATTAACAAACAAATTTAACTGACCTCGGTGAATTGCGTGACCGCAAATCGAGGGCAATTTAGCAACTTTGATGCCAGCTGATTCGTCTGCACGCCCAGGCCCTGAGATCATTGGAGAAAACGCAATTGCCGTTGCTGGCAGCTCAGCGCGGCGGCTGTTTTGCGGTGGCAAATCGGGGGGAAGTGTCACAGTTGCCTGACACGCGCGGCGTAGCTTTGCGCGCCGGTACCAGCAGCGGCTGGCGTGCAAACAGCGCACGCGCGTGGCTTGCGCGCAGAGCCGCAGCTTCAACCCCAGCAGGCCTTGACCAGCTGTCCGGGAAACTGTCACTTCTTTGTGACATCGACGTCAGGATGCACAAGCTTGCGCAAGCTTGCGGGAACGGCAGACCTGGCTAGCGCACCTTGATGCAATAGCAAGACGAAAATTTGCGGGTTGTAGTGTTTAAAAGCTCCCGCTGCATCAGGTTTGTTACAGGGCACCTTTTGTGCGCAGGTAGATTTACTTTTACTTGCAACTTGCAACTTGCCGCAAATTGCCCGTTTGGCCTACGCTACCTGCAAGCAAAAGAAATGAATCGTCACATATCGTGTGGCAGCTTCAAAGGGAGGGTGGCATGAATAGATATCGTTACAACTGGCCGCTGGCCATCATGGCGTGGTCCGCGCTAACCACGCTTGCAACGCCATCTCACGCCCAAAACGCAACGGCAAACAGTGGCCCGGGCGGGTCTATCGAGCGCTTGCAGCAGCAACTGTCCGAGCAGGCCAAACAGATCGAAGCGCTCAAGCAGGCCGTGGCAGAGCAGGACGCGCGTCAGCGCGAATTGCAGCGTGCGCTGGACCAGCAGCCGCGGTCGGTAACGGGGACTGAAGGCCTGCCGCCCTCTGCGCGGAGTTCATCCACAGCAAGCGTGCCCGACGCCAACCAGCGTGCCGTGCGCGTAGGCAGCGCTCCGGAGGCCCAGCCACCGGCGGTAGCGCCGCTGTTCGACCAGCCGGGAATTCTCACGCCCCGGGGCAAGTACGTGCTGGAGCCCTCGGTGCAATACAGCTATTCATCAAGCAACCGGGTTGCCTTGGTGGGCTACACCATCATTCCGGCGCTGCTGATCGGGCTGGTGGATGTGCGCGAGGTCAAGCGCAACACCCTGACGGGCGCTTTGGCGTTTCGCTACGGCTTGAGCAATCGGCTGGAACTGGAAGGCAAACTACCTTACGTGTACCGGTCCGATTCGACCATTAGCCGCGAAATTTTTACCGGATCGGCTTCTGAAAGAGTCTTCAGTACCAGCGGCAAGGCGCTGGGCGACGTGGAGTTCGGAGCGCGTTACCAGCTTAACGAAGGCGGTGCCAACAAGCCTTACCTGATCGGATCAATGCGCTTCAAATCGCGTACCGGCAAAGACCCGTTCGATGTGGTGACCGACTGCGCCACGCGCTGCGTCGGCAACACCACCGGCACCGGCCTGCCGCTGGACCTGCCGACGGGCTCGGGCTTTTACTCGCTGCAACCGGGCCTGACCTGGCTGTTTCCGTCCGATCCGGCGGTGTTCTTCGGCGGCGTCAGCTACACCTACAACTTCAAGCGCAGCGGCATCAGCCGAGTGGTGCTCAATGGCGAGCGCGAGTTCATCGGCGATGTGGAGCCCGGCGGGATCTTTGGCATCAATTTCGGCATGGGGCTTGCGCTCAACGACAAATCGTCGTTCAGCATGGGCGTTGATCTGAACTCCGTTGGCCGCACGCGTCAGAACGGCGCGCCGGTGCAAAGCTCCGTGCGCACCCAGCTGGCCAGCCTGTTGCTGGGCTATTCGTATCGCTACAGCGACAAGACTGCCTTCAGCGTCACGGTCGGTGCCGGCCTCACGCGCGACACGCCGGATCTCACCGTGAGCATCAGGATTCCCATGTCGTTCTAAAGAGGCGTCATCATGGAGTTTCCAAAGGTTCTGTGCTTGGGTCTGGGGGAGTCACCCGCCGCGCTGGTCGCCCCCTTACTCGCCAGTGGCTGGGACGCGTTGCCGGCAGCCGATCTGGTCTCGGGCAGGCGCATTCAAAAGCAGCAGCCGGTTCAGGTTGGCGTGCTGATTCTCAAGAATTTTCCTGCCGAGCGGCTGGGTGAGGTCGAGGCGTTTTTACGTCTTTCGTCCAGAGTGGAATGGGTTGGCGTCTTCCAGAACGAAGCCCTCGCATCGCCGATTCTGCGAGAGCTGGTGCTGAGCTACTTTTTTGACTACCAGACGCAACCGGTCAACTGGCGCGAGCTCGACCTCATGCTGGGGCGTGCCCTGCGCCGCGCCCAATTGCGCGGCCGCGACGAGGCGATCCTGCAGGCCGCAGGCTGCATGGGAATGGTTGGGAACAGCACGGCGATTGCGCGCTTGCAGCAGCAGATCCGCAAGGTCGCCGCGACCGACGCCCCGGTGCTCATCGGTGGAGAAAGCGGCAGTGGCAAGGAACTCGCGGCGCGTGCCATTCACCAGTGCTCGCGGCGTGCCACAGGTCCGTTCATTGACGTCAACTGCGGGGCCATTGCGCCGGCGCTGATTCATTCAGAACTGTTTGGCCACGAACGCGGCGCGTTCACCGGGGCGACGGCGGGCAAGCAGGGCTTTATTGAGGCTGCCAACGGAGGCACCATCTTCCTGGACGAAATCGCCGACCTGCCGTTTGAGCTGCAGACCAATCTGCTGCGCTTCCTGCAAGAGCGCACCATTCATCGGGTCGGCTCCACGCGCAGTCTGCCGGTTGATGCGCGCGTGGTCGCGGCCTCGCACGTCGATCTGGCCGAGGCCGTGGCCGCCGGCCGGTTTCGGGAAGACCTGTTTTATCGCCTGAATGTCTTGCCCATCACGGTGCCGCCGCTGCGCGAACGCCTGTCCGACGTGCCGGTGCTGGCGCAGTTTTTTCTGCAGCGCTGCAAAACCGGTCAGCATGGGCGGGTGGAAGGCTTCAGCCGGCAAGCCGAGGCCGCGATGATGTCGCACGACTGGCCAGGCAATGTTCGCGAGTTGTGCAACCGGGTCCAGCGTGCCACCGTGATGACGGACCAGCGCCTGATCACACCGCTGGATTTGGGGCTGATCATGGCCAGCGGGCCGGTTGGCATCGGGCTGGACGCGGTGCGCACCATGGCAGAGCGCGATGCGATTGCGCGGACGCTCGGCCGGGTCGGCCGCAACATCACCCGTGCAGCGCGCGAACTGGGCGTTTCGCGCATGACGCTGTACCGCCTGATGGACAAGCATGGCCTGGTGCCGGGCGGCGAGTAAAACCAGCCGCACAGTGCGTGCTGCTGGTCCTCGCCGAGCCCCGCCAATGCTGACGTCTTAGTGAACCACCATCAGCGTGAACGGCCAGACATAGGCTTGCATCGTTACGTACAGGCCGACCAGGCAGGCCAGCGCGATCGAGTGGAAGAACACATAGCGCAGGATGTCGCCCTCGTGGTTAAACCAGCGCGTTGCCGTGGAGGCGACGACGATGGACTGGGCGTCAATCATCTTGCCCATTACGCCGCCCGAGCTATTGGCCGCGCCCATCAGGTTGGGGCTTAAGCCGAGCTGCTCCGCGGCGACACGCTGCATGCCGCCAAACAGAACGTTGGACGCCGTGTCGGAGCCCGTCATCGCCACGCCGATCCAGCCCATCAGCGTGCCGAAGAAGGGGTAGAACACACCGGTGTTGGCAAACGCCAGGCCCAGCGTGGTGTCGGTGCCCGAAAAGCGTGTCAGCGTGCCTAGTCCGAGCATCAGCACGATGGTGACCAGCGAATAGCGCACCAGCCACAACGTGCGGAAAAAGGTGCGCACGATCTCGATCGGGTTGTACTTCATCACCAGCGCGCCGACGATGGCCGCCAGCAAAATGCCGGTGCCGGTGGCCGACAGCAGGTTGAGCGTGTAGACCGCGGTTTCCAGGTGCGGCGTGGGCACCACCGGCGGGACTTTCTGTATCAGGTTGTGCAGGCCCGCTATCGGGAATGACGGCGCGAATATGCTGTTGAGGAAGGTCTTGACAGGCGGCAGGCCCCAGATGAAGACGAATACGGTCAGGATGGCCCAGGGCGTCCAGGCGCGTATCAGGTCGTCACGCGAATGGCGCACTGGCGCGCGCGGCGGTTTGGCCTCGGCGGCGCTGATGTCACGCCCGCGCATGGTCGGTGAGGTCCATATTTTTTTGGGTTGCCAGACGCGCAAAAACAGGATCAGCGAGACCATCGAAACGATGGCGGCAATGATGTCCACCAGCTCGGGGCCGATGAAATTGGACACCAGGTATTGCGGAATCGCGAACGACAGGCCGGTCACCAAAATGGCCGGCCAGATCTCTGCCATTGCCTTGCGTCCGGCGAAGGCCCAGATCAGCCAGAACGGCACCAGCAGAGAGAAGAAAGGCAGCTGACGGCCAATCATGGCGGTGACTTCCATCAGGTCATAGCCGTGCACCTTGGCCAGCGTAATGACCGGCGTGCCCAGCGCGCCAAAGGCCACTGGCGCGGTGTTGGCGATCAGCGACAGACCGGACGCCGCCAGCGGCGAGAAGCCCAGTCCAATCAATATGCCTGCCGTTACCGCCACCGGGGTGCCGAAACCCGCCGCGCCCTCGAAGAAAGCACCGAAGCAAAACGCAATCAGCAGCAACTGCAGGCGGCGGTCTTCGGTGATGCCAGAGAGCGAGTCCTGCAAGATCTTGAAGCTGCCATTTTGTTCTGCCAGCTGCTGCAAAAAGATGATGTTGAGCACGATCCAGCCGATCGGCAGCAGGCCGGTGAAGCCACCGTACATCGCCGCGCGGCCCGCCATGTCGGCCGGCATGCCGTAGGCAAACACCGCTACCACTACGGCCGCCAGCAAGCCGAGGCCAGCGGCCAGGTGCGCTTTCATGTGCAAAAAGCCGAGGCATACCAGCATCACCACCACTGGCACGGCGGCCAGAAAAGTGGAGATGATCATGTTGCCGAAGGGGTCGTATATTTGCTGCCAGATCATTGGCTGTCTCCGGTGAGTTGTTGGTCGATTGGAGCGCTAAATTGTAGGCAAGGGCCCGGCGGTCCCCCGTGAAAGCTGCCGGGCCCCTGCATGAATCATTTTCAATCGCGTTGCAAGCCTGGCGTCAGGCCCGCTCCTACGCGGGGGGGGCGAAGCGGCGAACGCAAATTTTAGCCATTCGCTGGAGCGTTGCTGCCAGCGGCCAAGCACTAAACTAGCGCGATGATCCGCTGGTTCATCGTCATTTTCCTCGCATTAATTTTCATCAGCTGGTTCAGCCCGCTGCTGCAAAAACTCGGTCTTGGAAAATTGCCCGGCGACTTTCGCTTCCGCCTGTTTGGCCGCGAATGGTTTATTCCGGTCACCACCACCATTCTTCTAAGTTTTGTGGCCAGTCTGATCGCCAAATTTATCTGAAGCCCATGAAAAAGGACGCCCATGAAAGCCTGTGTTGACCTGGGTGGAACCAAAATAGCCGTCAGCCTCGCGTCGGTTGTGGACGGAGCCCATCCCGCGCCCTTGCAGATGCGGCGCTCCGAGCCTACTGTCAAGACCGGCGCGCCCGACGCGGTGGCGCTGCAGATCCTGCGCATGCTGGCGGCTGCCTGCGAAGAAGCTGGCGCTAGCGAACAAGAGCTGGAGGCCGTGGGCGTGTCGTCCTGCGGCCCGTTTGTGCTAAAGGCCGGGCTGATCGAGCTGGCCGCCCCGAATATCTGCGGCGGTCTGGCCGGGCCGGCGCGCGGCTTGCCCAACCAATGGACCAGCGCCTTGCTGGAGACGCCGCTGCGCGAAAAGTTTGGCACCCGCTTGCGCATTGAAAACGACGGCATAGGCGCGCTGCAGGCCGAACGCCGCTGGGGGGCGCTGCAGGGGATTGACAACTGCGCTTACGTAACCTGGAGCACCGGTATCGGCTGGGGGCTGTGCGTTGACGGTCGTGTGCTGCGCGGCAAACACGGCAACGCCGGCCATGCCGGACATATGTTTGTCAGCGACGGCCCCGACTATCTGGACGCGCTGTGCGGCTGCGGCAACTTGGGCGACCTGGAAGGACTGGTGGCAGGTAATGCGATCGCGCGGCGTTTTGCCGGCGCCGGCTATCCAGATGCTGCCGCTGTGCTGGCGGCGGCGCGAGCCGGTGACGCGGCCGCTGTCGTCATCGTCGACGAGTTGTGCCGGGTCATGGGGCGGGCGCTGTACAACGTCGTCGTCACGCTCGATTTGCAGCGCATCAGTCTGGGCGGCAGCGTGTTCTGGCACCACCGCGACTACCTGCTGCCGCGCCTGCAGTCGCACATTGGCGGCAGGCTGCCGTCATTGACCGATGGCTTTGAACTGGTGCCCGCCGGCCTCGGCGAGCGCGTCGGCGATCTGGGGGCGTTGGCGCTGGTGAGTTGACGCCGTGCGGTCCTGAGTGTGCCGGGGCGCCAAGGCATTGAGACTGCTATGAATAAAATAGCTGCTAACTCCCGTACCTAATGGGCTATAGCCTTATTTCATTGATTTATGGGGCTGCTCATAGCCCCCGGCGGGTCTTAAGGTAAATCCTTGACCACCTCGGGCAGTGAAGCATCGCGCGGCCCGACCATGCCCAGCCGCGCTTTCAGCGACTGCGGCTGGCCCGACAAGATGGCGGCGTAGTTGGTGGTGTTGGACAGCACTTTTTTCACGTAGTCGCGCGTCTCGCTGAAAGGCACGTTCTCGGCCCAGATGGCGGCGTCCAGCATGGGGCTGCCGGGCTGACCACGCCAGCTGCGCGGCCGGCCCGGCCCGGCGTTGTAGGCGGCTGCGGCCAGCGCCAGCGAGCCGTTCAGGTCGTCCAGGGCCAGCTTGAGGTAGGCCGTGCCAATCGTGATGTTGGTGTCGCGGTCGTTCAATTGGTCCTGGCTAAAGCCTTCCAGGCCGATTTTTCGTGCGGTCCAGCGCGCCGTGGCCGGCATCACCTGCATCAGCCCCGACGCGCCTACGCCGGAGCGCGCGTCCATGATGAAACGGCTTTCCTGGCGGATCAGGCCATACACATAGGCCGGGTCCAAATCGATGCTGCGCGCTCGTTTGGTCACGCTGTCACGAAAAGGCATGGGAAAGCGCTGCTCGAAATCAATCTCGGTTTTGGTGCGCTCGCTGGTGTTGATGCAGCGGTCCCAGATCTGCCGGTCGCAGGCAAACTGGGCGGCGGCCAGCAGCTCGCGCTCACCCATGCCGCTGCGCGCGGCCAGGTTGGTGCTGTAGTTCCATTCGCGCACGCCTTCGCTGCGCAAGCCCATGGCAATGGCGTAGACGCCACGGTTCAGGCCCGGGTTCTGGCGCGCCGCCTCCTTTTCTTCGGCGCTCAGCGGCGCCGGTTTGGCCGGTACCGTGATTTTCTGGCCCAGTTCTTCCAGCGCCAGCTGTTCGTAAAAGCCGCGCACCGAGGCGATGGATTGCAGCAGTGCCAGCGCTTCGGCGCGCTGCGGCGCGATGCTGACGGTTTGCTGCGGTCCCTGAGCGGTGGCCACGGCGGTGGGAATATCGGGCGGTGCCGTGGCCAGCAGGGCGCGCGCTTTCCAGTAGCTCCAGGCCGGCTCCTTGCGCGCCTCGTCGCTCATGGCATTGATGGCCGACAGCACTATTCGCCAGTTGGGCTGGCTGCCCGCACGCAGGGCGACCCGTGCCTTCCAGGCCAGCATGTCGTCGCTCAGGTCGCTGTCCTTGCTGACTTTGGCAAAGTAGCCCAGTGCATCGCTGGCCGGTAGCGTGCCCAGGCGTGTCGCCGCCTGCCGCCCGATCACGCCCCAGATCCAGTTGCGCTCTTCAGCCGTGAGTTGCAGCGCCCATTTACCCTCCAGCTGCGAGGCCGCGCCTTCAACGTCGCTGGTAGCCATCTTGATCAATGCCAGCGTGATGATTTCCTTGCGCACCTTGCGCACCGCCAGGTATTTGGTCGACAGGAATTTGATGGCGCTGTTGTTCAGTTCGGTCACCAGGGCTGCGGCTTCCGGCG
Source organism: Polaromonas sp. (assembly GCF_012927455.1). GTDB lineage: Bacteria > Pseudomonadota > Gammaproteobacteria > Burkholderiales > Burkholderiaceae_C > Polaromonas. Next base: position 164,866 of record NZ_JABBPE010000021.1, read on the forward strand.
CGATGATCTGCACCGCGTCGCGCGCGGCGCCCGGCCGGTTGGCTTCCATCGCCAGCCGGGCTTTTTGCCAGACATCGTGCGCCGTCAGCTGTTGCGCGCCCACCAGCCGCTCAGCCGCCGTCGTGCAGCCGTCGTCGGCCTCGCGCTGCGCCTGCCAGTTCTTGCGCACCTCGTCCGACAGGCGGGCATCCTGCGCCGGATTTTTCAGGTGTTCGACCAGCAGCGCGTAGCAGCGCACTTCGCGGTCGTCGCGCATGCGGTAGTGCGGGTATTCGGCGGCAAAGGCGGCCCAGTCGCGGCGCTGTCCCAGCAGCAGCAGCCAGTCGTTGCGCAGCCGGTCTTCCTGGTAGCTGCCGGCGTAACGCGTCAAAAAATCCTGTACCTCCTGCGCGCTGGCCTCGCTCAGCCGCGCCTTCAGTTCCCAGTAGCCGGCCCAGGCTTCCAGCGCGTGGCCCCTGGCCTGCGGCAGCAGTTGCGCCAGCCGGTCCTTGTCGCCGCGTTTGAAGGCCTTGTTCATCTCCAGAATCAGGCTGTCGCCCGCGCCATTGCGGGCCGAAAAGGTGTTTTGCGACGCTGCAGGCGCCACCAGCAGGGAGATAAGTGCCGTGCTGAAAAGAAATTTGTATAGCATCGAGACATTATGGACAAATTAAGTACGCGCAAAGCACTGATCGAAGCCCGCCTCAACCTGCCCGACCGATTGCAGCGGGCAGATCTGCTGCAGCGCGTGCTGCGCATCTGGCTGGTCGGATCAAAGCACGAGGTGATAGGCGCCTACTGGCCGATCAAGGGCGAATTTGATCCGTTGCCCGCTCTGTACCGTTGGCAGGAAGACGCCGTGCTGAGCCCGGAATTTCAGGAAAATATGCCGCTAGCCCAGGAGGGACGGGCGCAGTTAGCTACTGAAAGCATAGCAAGCCGGTCGCCGCGCAAGATTGGCCTGCCAGTCGTCAACAAGTTGCACAAGACCCTGGTCTTTCACGCCTGGTACCCCGGTTGCCCGATGGAAGAAGACGCCTACGGCATTCCCAAGCCCAAGGACACGGAAGTCATCGTGCCGACGCTGCTGTTCGTGCCCTGCCTGGGTTACGGGCCGGGCGGCTTCCGGCTGGGCTATGGTGGCGGCTTTTACGACCGCACGCTGGCAACTTTGCAACCGCGGCCGGTGACGGTGGGGCTGGGCTACAGTCACGGCTGGCTGCCTGAGCTTGAGCCCGAACCGCACGATGTGGCGCTGGACGTGTTGCTCAATGACAAGGGCGTGGCCTGGCCTTTGTAGCCCCCACGGTCGTTCACTTCGTGTAACTCCCTGCCCCCCCAGGGGGCCGCTGCGCCTGCGGCCCGGCAAAGCCGGTTCCGCGGCCCCTGCTGGCCTAAAACCTGTTCCCCGCGCTTGCCGCGTGGGCGCCAAAAGTACGGCAGGTTTCGAGGTCTAAAATTTGAAATTTTCAAGCCTGCGGGCAATTTAATCCCAAAGAGATCTCAACCATGCCAGATGCCAGCAGCAAGAAATCCCCGCCGGTGCTTCCGGCAAGCCGCAAGACAAGGTCCCGCCGCGTAGCCGCCCCGCCCGCCCCGCCTGCAGGCGTGCGCGCCGCAGTGCGTGGCGACAGAGCGCCGTCCACCCGTCCGCGCGCGCTGGAGCGTTTCGTGACGAAAGAAGCCACGCAGGCGGCGCAAGCGGAGCAGTTGACAGCCGCGCTCTCGCTGCTGGGTGATGACGAGATCACCAGTGAACCCATCGCCCGGGCGCAGGCCTTGCGCGCCTTGCTCGAAGGCGCTTCGTCGGATGACCGTCGCGTGCTGCGCGCAGCGCTGACCGGCGGCCAGATCGAGCAGGACGAAGAAGGCCAAAACCCTGACGAGGAATTGGCCCTTGACTGGCGCGACGGCGGTTATCCCTACCGCAACCTGATGCGGCGCGGCAGCTACGAAAAAGAGAAGTTTCGGCTGCAGGTCGAATTGCTCAAGCTGCAAGCCTGGGTCAAGGAAACCGGCCAGCGTGTCGTGATTCTGTTTGAAGGGCGCGACGCGGCCGGCAAGGGCGGCGCCATCAAGCGCTTTATGGAACACCTGAACCCGCGCGGCGCCCGCGTCGTGGCGCTTGAAAAACCTTCCGAGACCGAGCGCGGGCAGTGGTACTTCCAGCGCTATGTGCAGCACCTGCCGACGCGCGGCGAGATTGTGATGTTTGACCGTTCCTGGTACAACCGTTCCGGCGTCGAGCGCGTGATGGGCTTTTGCAGCGATGCAGAATACACCGAATTCATGCGCCAGGCGCCCGAGTTCGAGCGCCATCTGGTGCGCAGCGGCGTGCATGTGGTCAAGTTCTGGTTCAGCGTCAGCCGCAAGGAGCAGCGCCGCCGCTTCAAGGAGCGCGAGGGCCATCCGCTCAAGCAGTGGAAGCTCAGCCCGATCGACCTGGCCTCACTCGACAAATGGGAAGACTACACGCGCTCCAAGGAAGCGATGTTCTTTGAGACCGACACCGCCGATTCGCCCTGGACCGTCATCAAGAGCGACTGCAAAAAGCGCGCGCGCCTGAACGCCATGCGCTATGTGCTGCACAAATTGCCCTATGCCAACAAGGATGCGGTGCATATCGGCAAGCTCGACCTGATGATCGTGGGCCGCGCCAATGTGGTCTATGAGCGCGGCGAAGAGCCGGTTGCGATTCTCTGAACCGGGCGTTCCAGGGCATTGAAGCCTGCGCGGGCTAACGCGGAAATCACGCGGGAATTACGCGGGTTAACGCAGCCTGCGCGAAGTCTGGCCAGACTATTGCTGGGGGTCCGTCACCTCGCCAATTGCCTTGCGGGTCTGCGCCGCCTGGTCTTTCAGCCAGTTACAAAACGCCAGCACTTCGGGCCGTGCGGCATTGCGCGGGCCCACAATCAGCCAACACGCCAAAGGGGAGGCCATACGCAGCTGCGGAAAGGGTTCCACCAAATCACCTGAAGCCAGGCTTTCGGCAATCAGCGGCGTGCGTGACAATGCCACGCCCTGGCCGGTGAGGGCAGCCTGGGCGATCTGGTGGGCGTAATTGAAGTAGAGCCAGCGCTTGGGCTCGAAACGCGCAATGCGCTGCGCGTCAAACCAGCGCGGCCAGCTCAGCCACTCCATGTACTGGCTATGGTGCGCATCACCGGCTTCCACCAGCGCAAACTGGGCCAGGTCCTGCGGCTTCTGCAGGGGTGGGCCGCTTTTGAGCAGCCAGGGGCTGATCACCGGCGTGAGCTTCTCGCCAAACAGGCGCTGCGCGTGTTTAGGCACGTTAGCGGGCACGCTGTAACGCAGCGCCAGGTCGACGTCGGCGGTGTCCAGGTCCACCGGGATATCGGTGGCGTCAATGCGGATGTCGATGTCCGGGTGCCCACGCTGGAAGGCTTCGAGCCGGGGGATCAGCCACATCGAGGCAAACGAGGCCCAGGTGCTGATGGCCACGCTTTTGCGGCCGGCGCTCTGGCGAATCTGCCGCACCGCGCTGTCGATGCGCTCCAGCGAGGGCAGGACCACGCGCAGCAGTTGCGCGCCAGCGCCGGTGAGTTCCACGGCCCGGGTATGGCGCAGAAACAGGCTGACGCCGACCTCTTCTTCCAGGCCTTGGATCTGCCGGCTCACCGCCGACTGCGTCAGCGCGAGTTCCTCGGAGGCGGCGCGGAAATTGAGGTGGCGCGCCACCGCTTCGAAAGCGCGCAGCTGGCCGGCGGAGATCCGCCGGGAACGTAGATGGATTTGTGACTGCTGCATGACGGGAAGCTTAATGATTGATGCGTTTATAGAATCAATAGCGTAGCGCGATTTCATTGGACCGCAAAGCCTTGCAGCGCGATCATTTGTTTCTCATTAACGACATCTGGTCTTTTTTGGAGAACCTCATGGACCACCCTATGGCTTATCAGGATTTGCCTCAAATTGAGCATCAGTCAGGCGACGATGCTGCGCCCGAAGCTAATGCTGGCCACGCTGCCAGCAAGCTGCCGGCTCCTGCCCTGTCGGGCTATTGCAAGCTGGAGGCGGGCCGCGCGCTGACCCTGCACGCGCGCCAGGCCGGCGTGCTGCGCATCACGCGCGGCCGCGTTTGGCTGACGTTCAACCTCACTGAAAAGGCCGCTGGCGCTCGCACCGGCGACCATTTCCTCAGCCGCGGCGAAAGCCTGCAACTGGCGTGCGGAGAGGCCGTGGTGATGGAAGCCTACGGGCTGGGCCATGCAACATTGGCCTACTACAGCTGGGAACCGGCTGCTTCCAGCCACCCCGTGGCGCTTGTCGGGTCCGCCGGGTGGCGCGCCGGTGTGCTTCAGCCCTTGGCGGATTTGCGCTTGGCGCTGCGCTTGGCGCTAGGCGCGCTGGGGCGACTGGCGCGCGGTTTGGCCGGTGGCGTGGTGGCGGCCGGGGCCGCGGCCCTGACCGGATTTGCTACCATTTTTGTAGCTGCTCGCGCCCGTGGTGATTGGGCTGAGCGTGCTTTTAATGCGCAAGCTAGCGATACACGAGCCCATTGCAGCATCCATTGAGCAGACTCCATCGCCTCCTCGGGCGCGCTGTAGTAGTTCAGGCTGTGTAGCGCGCGCTGGCCATTTCTGGTTACTTGATAGCTGAAGCGCTCGCAGCCCGCCGCCTCAAACCGGGCGCGGGTCTCGGCGTCAGCTTTCAGCCAGAGCTTTTCGCCGCCGCCCAGGTCAGCCACCAACGCCAGCGTCAAGCCCGCCTGGCTGATGCCATAGCCGCCAAACATTCGCCTGGCCGTGCACGGTCCCACGCCGGCTAACAGCTCACAGCAATAAAGGGCGAAATCGTCTCGGGGGGTGGCCATCGGGTAACGATAGCGCAATGCGGGCGTACAGGCCGTGATAATTGGTTCATGCCCCAGGTTTTCGATGGTCACGCCGCCGCTCTGCCCGCCGCAGCCCATGCTGCCGTTCATGTGGTGGTGATGGGCGTGGCCGGCTGCGGCAAATCGGCGGTTGGCCGCCTGGTCGCGCAGCAGCTGGCGTTGCCGCTGGTCGAGGGCGATGACTTTCATTCGCCAGTCAACATCCGCAAAATGCAGCAAGGCATGGCCCTGACGGACGAGGACCGGGCCGGCTGGCTGCGCACGCTGGCCGCGGAGCTGGCGCGCCATCCGGGCGGCGTGGTGCTGACTTGCTCAGCGCTGAAAAAAGCTTACCGCGACCGTCTGCGGTTGGCCGCGCAGCGCCTGCGCTTTGTGCACCTGGCGATCAGCCAGGCCGAAGCGCTGCGGCGGGTGGACCAGCGTGCCGGCCATTTTTACCCGCCCAGCCTGGTGGCCAGCCAGTTTGCGGCGCTGCAAGACCCGTCGGGCGAAGCCGGTGTCCTGGTTCTGGATGGTGAGGCGCCGCTGCAGCAGTTGGCGCTGAGCGCGGTGGCGTGGCTGAAGGCTGGCGAGCTGTAAGCCGGCCGGCCGGGGCGCCGGTTTAAACCTGCGCAAGGGTCTGCGTTTCAGTAAGATGCAAGGTAAACATCGACCCAGCCTGCGCCCGCGCCGTGAATTTTCCGGGGCGCCACCACCAGGAAACCCCCATGATCCCAGCCAGCCCAGCCAGCCCAGCCAGCCCAGTTAGCCCCAAGGCCTTCGCCTCGCAGTCCGACCTGAGCGACAAGACCATCACCTTTGAGCAGCTCAGCGCGCACTGCTGGGCCTACACCGCAGAGGGCGACCCCAATTCCGGCGTTGTGATTGGCGACAAGTTCATTCTGGTAAGCGACGCCACGGCCACGCCGGCCATGGCGCAGGATCTGATCGCGCGCATCCGCGCCATCAGCGACAAGCCCATCAAGTACGTGCTTCTGACTCACTACCATGCGGTGCGCGTGCTGGGGGCCAGCGCCTACCTTGCCGAAGGCGCTACAGAAGTCATAGCAAGCCAGGGCACTTACGAGCTCATCGTGGAGCGCGGCGCGCAAGACATGCAAAGCGAGATGGAGCGCTTTCCGCGTCTTTTTCGCAACTTTGAGAGCGTGCCCGGCCTGACTTGGCCGACGCTGGTGATAGCGGGTGGAGATCCCGCTAGCTTGGTAACTGACGCGGATGGCCGCGTCAGGGGCGAAGTGCCGGGCAAACTGCTGCTGGACCTGGGCGGCGTCAAGGTGCAGATCTGGCATCCCGGTCCGGGCCACACGCGCGGCGACACGATTGCCTGGGTAGCAGAAGAAAAAGTGCTGTTCTCAGGCGACCTGGTCGAGTACCAGGCCGGCGTGTACACCGGGGACGCCCAGCTCGAAGAATGGCCGGCCACGCTCGAAGCCTTGCGGGCTCTGAACGCCGAGGCCATCGTGCCGGGCCGCGGCGAGGCCATGAAGGGCGCGGCCAATGTCAACAAGGCGCTGGACTACACCAAACGCTGGGTCGAAACGCTGTACCAGGCCGGCAAGCAAGCAGCCGCCGCCGGCATGGACCTGAAAGCGGCGATGGCGCATACCCGCAAGACCATGGACCCGCTGTTTGGTCAGGTGTTCATTTACGAACACTGTCTGCCTTTTGACGTGAGCCGCGCCTTTGACGAGGCCAGTGGCATCAAGAACCCGCGTATCTGGACGGCGGAGCGTGACAAAGAGATGTGGAACGCACTTCAGGGCTGAAGCGCTCGGGTGAAACGCACTTCAGGATTGAATTGCTCGGGTGGGACGCACTTCAGGACTGAAGCGCTCGACCCGTCGCCGCTGTCAGGCACCCAGGTCGGCGGTTTCAATTAAACCCAGGAAGGCGTCCATGGCCGTCTGCCCATAAAGCGTTTCAATACGCCCCAGCGTGTCGTCATCGACGAGCTGGGAGTAGCCCGTGCTGAAGCGACTGAAGCGGCGCTCGACCAGCGGTCCGTCGTGCAAGACTTCGACCTTGCCGTGGCGCGGGTCCCGCTCAATGCGCTTTAGCTTGGCCAGAACATCCCTCTGTCTACCCTCCCAGCAGCCCATTGCCGACGCCCTGGGTTTGCACGAGCTGACAAATGTTCGGCTGCGCCTGCTCAATCCAAGGGCGCTGGAGCGCATTGCCGAGTACTACGACAGGTTGCCTGAGAAGCTGCCGCTGCTGTAGCGTCGCCCGCGATTCATCTCAACGTGCTTAGAAATGCCTGGGGTGTGTAGGCAGTTGCTGACAACAAGCGGCCAAAGTAGCTGACAGCAGCGCTGCGGGTCGGCTTTTAAGCTCTCAAAATCGTTAACTTTTACGCTAACTCTTATTTTGGAAGGTCATCAGCCATGGACTCCAGCAAACCCACCAAGGACGCAGACCAGCCCCAGCAGCATGGCGACGCGAAAAAATCGCAGCCCACCCGGCAGATCGGTGAGGGCAGTTATGAGGGAAGCCGGGAGTACGGGGAAAGCATGAAGGCTTACCTGGAGACAGCCGATGTGAAAGCGGATGGCGAAGCAGCCCAGCCCACTTCGCCAGAGGAAGCCGAGCAGCTCAAAAAGGCGGAGCAGGAAGGCTTGGCGCATTCAAAAGCGCCCGGCAAATAATTCCATTTTCAGACCAACCGTGCTCTTTGCCGGCTTCGCTAAACGTACGTTCGTACTGTCGTCACGAAGCCATCGGGTTCACGAATGAACTGGAAACGAAATAAGGGCATTCTTTTTCACTCTGCACCTCGTGACGCGCGTCCAAGGCTTATCGGCCCCTCACTTTTTGGCGCTCAGCAAGGTCGTGAAGTCACGCTCATAGCGGCGCAGCGTCTGCACTGCCTCGCTGCGCTGCGCTGGCGTGGTGCTGTTGTGTATAGCCGCCAAAGTCTCGCAGTTGTCCTGCGTGATCTGCACCTGGTAACTGCGCTCAGCCGGGTCGGTCGCGTTCCAGGTGCGTTCAAACAAACCCCGGATGGCGGTCTGGGAGCGGTCTGTTGAAGGCTGCCCCGAAGCCTGATCTGAAGCCAGTTCGCGCAGGGTGGTCAGCGCATCGTTTTGGCGGCGCAGCGTCTCAAGGTGCGCGCGTTCTGCATCAAAGCGCGACTGCTCAATGCGCTGGCCTATGACGGCAAGCTGCGCGTCATCCAGCCTGCCATAGAGCATCTGGGCCCGACTGACCGTGCGCTTGTAACGCCTGTCGCGCCTTTCCCTTGGCGTGGCGTCCAGAACCTCCTCGCGGTAGCGCGCGTTGTCCTTGGCAAAGCTGCGTTCCAGGTGCGCCAGCTGGGCGGCGCCCAGTGTGTCTGCCAGCGCGGCAGCGGCCGGTTCTGCACGCCCGGACAGCGTCATCAGCTTGCTGCGTACATCGGTCGAAATGGCGCAAACCGCGTCTGCACCCAGATCTTGCGGGAGCTGCTGCTGCAGTTGTTGCAGCGTGGCAATGTAAATCGGCAACTCGCTTTGCCTGTGCCATGCCTGCAGCCTGGCCAGTTCGTCCTTAAGTCGCAGGCTTTGCGCGCCGCTGAGGTCCAGATGACCATCGAGGTACCAGTAGGCCAGCTCGGGCGCCTGGTTGTAGACAATTTTCAGCGTGCTGCAAGCCTGCACCAGGCCGACCAGCGCCAGCACGCGCAGCACGCCGATAATCCTTGTGCAGCGGCTGAAATCAGCCCTGAACCGGCTTCCCAGCCCGGCCCACGCTGCCGGACTGACGCGCCGCTTCATCCAAAAATTCACAGGAAATCTCATGGAAACTCCAATCGATGTCGTCATCATGGCCGCGGGCAAAGGCACGCGGATGAAAAGCGCTTTGCCCAAAGTGTTGCACCGATTGGGCGGTCGTGCCTTGCTGGCGCATGTGATTAACTGCGCGGCGCGCTTGTCGGCCCGCCAGGCGGTTGTCATCATCGGCCATGGTGCTATGGAAGTCGAAGCAGCCTGCGCCCGCAGGACGGGGGCTGCAGGCACATTGGACCAAACTATTGGGTTGAAATTCGCGCTCCAGGAGCCGCAACTTGGCACTGGCCACGCGGTGCAGCAGGCGCTGCCCTTGCTGCCTGACGACGGCGTCACGCTGGTGCTGTCGGGTGACGTGCCGCTGACCCAGCCGGCCACCCTGCAGGCGCTGCTGGCGCTGTGCGGCGGCCAGCGGTTGGCGCTGCTGACGCTTGAGCTGGCTGACCCCACCGGCTATGGGCGCATCGTGCGCGCGCAAGGTTTCGGCTCTGAACCTATGCGCGCCGGCGCGGCGGCTTCTGCCCAAGTGCGCGCCATCATCGAGCACAAGGACGCCAGCGACGCCCAGCGCGAAATCCATGAAATTTACAGCGGCATCATGGCCGTGCCAACGCGCTTGCTGCGCGGCTGGCTGGCCCGGCTGGACGATAAAAACGCGCAAGGCGAGTACTACCTGACCGACATAGTCAAGTTTGCCGTGGCCGACGGCGTGGCCGTGGTGGCGCACCAGATCACCGATGCCGCACAGGTGGCGGGCGTCAACAGCCCAGTGCAGCTGGCCGAGCTGGAACGCGTTTACCAGCGGCGCCAAGCCACAGCGCTGATGGAGCAGGGCGTGCGGCTGGCCGATCCGGCGCGGCTCGATGTGCGCGGCGCGCTGCTGTGTGGACAGGATGTCGAAATTGACGTGAACTGCCTGTTTGAAGGGCGCGTCAGCCTGGGCGACCGGGTGCGAATCGGTGCCAACTGCGTGATTGCCAACGCCAGCATCGCCGCTGGCGCGGTGATCCTGCCGTTTACCCACATTGAAGGCGAAGCGCTGGGTGTGCAGATCGGCGAAGGCGCGCTGGTTGGCCCGTTTTCCCGCCTGCGCCCGGGTGCCTCGCTGGGCGCCGAAGTGCACATCGGCAACTTTGTCGAAGTCAAAAACTCCACCCTGGCCAAAGGCGCCAAGGCCAACCACTTGGCCTACCTGGGCGACGCCACGGTGGGCGAGCGCGTCAACTACGGCGCCGGCAGCATTACCGCCAACTACGACGGCGCCAACAAGCACCGCACGGTGATCGAAGCGGACGTGCACATCGGCAGCAACTGCGTGCTGGTGGCGCCGGTGACGATAGGTGCGGGCGGCACGGTGGGCGCTGGCTCGACCATTAGCAAGAATACGCCGGCGGGGGCGCTGAGTCTGGCACGCGGCAAGCAGGTTAGTTTGGAGGGCTGGACGCGGCCGGTGAAGAAAGCCAAGGTGTGATTAATGTTTGCTGTTTTGGCCTGTAGCCCAATTAGTACGGGCGTAAGCAGCTATCTATTTGATAGTGAATGGTTTCAGGGACTGCATCCCTCAGGACTTCGCTTTCTTCGCAGGTTTCGACTTGCCAGAACTGTTGAGAGCGACCGCTTCGTGAACGAGCGCCTTAAAGGCGGACTCGTCAACCTCTTCTCCTTCGCGGATGTCGATCGCACGGCGCACGTTTCCGTCGAGACTTGAGTTGAAGAGGCGGGCCGGATCCTTCAAAGACGCGCCCTTGGCAAACGTAAGCTTCACTTTATCCTTGTAGGATTCGCCAGTGCAGATGATGCCGTCGTGCGACCAAACCGGAGTGCCCATCCACTTCCACTCCTCGACGACGTCCGGGTCTGCATCCTGCATGAGCTTGCGCATTCTGCTGAGAGTTTCCCCGCGCCAGTCCCCGAGTTCGGCGATTCTTTTCGATATGAGCTCCGATGCCGACTGGCCTTGGCTCGCGCCAGAATTTTTCATGGGCTCATCCTGGCGGTCCCGGATATATTTCATTTGAATGACAGTGGAGGTTAGGTGTCACGGCGCGGGAACGCTCCTAGCGTTGCTTACGTGGGGTGTCGTGAGGCAAACAGTGCTGATGCTCAGTGAAAAGCTGAAACAGTGCAGTACCGGCATACATCTTTCCCGGCAAGCCGCCAATACCCTCGTTGAGCGACAGATAGAGATCGCCCCATGGCGTAGCTGCGAACTCCACTAACGCATCAATCATCTTGCCCGGGTCTTTAAGAACTTCTTCGTCGGTGTAGGGACAGAAATAGCCGTAGCGGATTGCTGTCGCAATGCCGAGAAAATATGCACGAAGTTCAGAGTCGCCCTTCGCTACGGCCGGGGCTTTCACAAGTTCCTCGTACGTGACGTACTGCACTCGCTTTCCGTCTGCAGCGAGGGCGGTTCCAGCTAGCAAAAGCAGATGTATCGCAAACATGGCAAGCGGTCGAATGTTCATATAACTCTTAACGTGACCAATACACGCACACTGCTGCTATGTCTCTTGGCAAGATCACCGATAACACGTCCTATCCTCTGCGGAGCCTCACTAGCTTGCGCAAATAAAAACAGCGACAAACTCGGCAATCTTTCGCCAGCGTGGTGTGACATTCTCCCGTGTTTCTTTTCTGGTTTTGGTGAACGATGGGTACTGTACCCTGAAGGCTAAAGGTAGGGAATTCATGCCTAGCGACGCGTACGTTCTATGCACTATGAATTCAATAGCTGCTCGCGCTCGAGTTCATCGGACCAGTCGCCAATATGACCCCAAAAACAAAAACCGTGTAGGGGACCGGCAGCTGCCGTCAGGCGGTTATTCGAGCCGCCAGTCCGAGTCGCAAGCTGCTATTAATTACATAGCTACTCGCGCCCTTCCCTATTGGGCTAGAAGCACTTTTGACTGGAATTTGACGCGTTTGACGCTGAAAAAAGCCTTCACGTTGCGCACGTTCGCATCGCTGGTAAACAGCCGCTGCGCCAGCGCCAGGTAGCGCGGCATGTCGGCCACATGCACCAGCAAGATGAAGTCCGGCCCCGGCGACACGCGGTAGCACTGCTGCACCGCGTCATCAAGCACCACGCGCGCCTCAAACGCCTCCAGCTGCTCGGCGCCCTGCCGATCCAGCGTGATTTCGACCAGCGCGGTCAGGCCGAGGCCGAGCGCGGCGGCGAGCTTGTCGGGGCTGAGCAGCGCGACCTCACGCTCGATCAGCCCGGCGTCGCGCAGCCGCTTGACGCGCCGTAAACAGGTGGGCGGCGACACATGAACGCGCTCGGCCAGGGTCTGGTTGCTGAGCGAGGCGTCGTCTTGGAGGGCTGCTAGCAGCTTGAGGTCTGTGGCGTCAAGATCTGGGCCGGGCTTGGTGATTTGTTCCATTTATCAATTGTTATTGGAATAATGTTCAATAACTGTAAATGTTTGAAATTAAATTACATAAACAGATAAAAATTAATCATACAAACAAATTACGAAAACGTAGCATGGTGGCCAATGATTTTTTAAGGAGTGCGCCATGTGCGGCATTGTTGCAGCGGTTTCGACCAGAAATATTGTTCCCATCCTGGTGCAGGGCCTGCAGCGGCTCGAGTACCGGGGTTATGACTCGTGCGGCGTGGCGGTCTATGCCGATGGCCTGAAGCGCGCGCGCAGCACCTCGCGCGTGGCTGAGCTGCAAATGCAAGTCAGCGCTGACAAACTTGAAGGCGGCACCGGCATTGCCCACACCCGCTGGGCCACCCACGGCGCGCCGGCCATCCACAACGCGCACCCGCACTTCAGCCACGGCCCTGGCGCGGGCAGTGCGGGTCGGCCCGGCAAAGTGGCGCTGGTGCACAACGGCATCATCGAGAACCATGACGAACTTCGCGCGCGCCTGCAGGCCAAGGGCTATGTGTTTGAGAGCCAGACCGATACCGAGGTGATCGTGCACCTGGTGGACAGCCTGTATGACGGCGATTTGTTTGACGCGCTCAAGGCGGCCGTCGCCCAATTGCGCGGCGCCTACGCCATTGCCGCGTTCTGCAAGGACGAGCCGCACCGCGTGGTCGGCGCGCGTGCCGGCTCACCGCTGATTCTGGGCGTGGGCGCAGATCACAGCGAAAACTTTCTGGCCAGCGACGCGATGGCCCTGGCCGGCGTGACGGATCAGATCGTCTACCTGGAAGAGGGCGACCTGATCGATCTGCAACTGGGCAAATACTGGGTGTTTGACCGCCATCACAAACGGGTCAAGCGCGCGGTAAAAACCGTGCACGCCCACAGCGGCGCGGCCGAGCTGGGCCCCTACCGCCACTACATGCAAAAGGAAATCTTCGAGCAGCCGCGTGCCATTGCCGACACGCTGGAAGGCGTGGCAGGCATCGTGCCCGAGCTGTTTGGCGATCAGGCGCACCGCGTCTTCAAAGACATTGATTCGGTGCTGATTCTGGCCTGCGGCACCAGCTACTACAGCGGTTGCACCGCCAAATACTGGTTGGAATCGATCGCCAAAATACCGACCCAGGTGGAAGTGGCCAGCGAATATCGCTACCGCACCTCGGTGCCCAACGCCAGGACGCTGGTCGTCACCATCACGCAAAGCGGCGAAACCGCCGACACGCTGGCAGCGCTGCGTCACGCGCAATCGCTGGGCATGGACCACACCCTGACAATCTGCAACGTCGCCACCTCGGCCATGGTGCGCGAATGCAAGCTCGCCTACATCACGCGTGCCGGCGTCGAGATCGGCGTCGCCTCAACCAAGGCCTTCACCGCCCAGCTGGCCGGTCTGTTCTTGCTGACGCTGGCACTGGCCCAGTCCAAAGGGCGGCTCAGCGAAGAAGAAGAAGCCGGTCACCTCAAGGCCATGCGCCATCTGCCCGCCGCGCTGCAGGCCGTGCTGGCGCTCGAGCCGCAAGTCATCAGCTGGTCCGAAGACTTTGCAAAAATGGAAAACGCGCTGTTTCTGGGGCGCGGTTTGCACTACCCGATCGCGCTCGAAGGCGCCCTCAAGCTCAAGGAAATCAGCTATATCCACGCCGAGGCCTATCCGGCCGGTGAACTCAAGCACGGCCCGCTGGCGTTAGTCACCAGCGCCATGCCGGTGGTGACTGTGGCGCCCAACGACAGCCTGCTGGAAAAGCTCAAAAGCAATATGCAGGAAGTGCGCGCGCGCGGTGGCGTGCTGTACGTCCTGGCCGATGCTGACAGCCACATCGACAGCAGCGAAGGCGTGCACGTCATCCGCATGCCCGAGCACTACGGCGCGCTGAGCCCATTGCTGCATGTGGTGCCACTGCAGCTGCTGGCCTATCACACGGCGTTGGCCAAGGGGACCGACGTGGACAAGCCGCGCAATTTGGCCAAGAGTGTGACGGTGGAGTAGGGCGCGCGGCAGGCGGCCTTTTTGTTCATTGCCAATAAAGTCTGGGACAGCGCAATAAAGTATGAGACTTGGCAATAAAGTTTGAGAAACAGTACCGAAGTTGGGGCCGGCGTTTTTGCAGTTTAATTTTAAAAACGGCTCCAGCTATTCTGAGTAATTAGAGCCATAAACAGGTTAATAAAGTCGTAAACAGAGGCCTATCATCCATGCGGATTTGCAGGGCGTTAGATTTTTGAGACAGACTTTTAAGGTCGTAAACACGCGTTCAAATCGGCTGGGCTGGGCTGGGCGACAGGCTGCAGTGCAGCGGGAGCGGTCGTGGACTCCAGCTCCACAACAGGCTTGAGTCGGCCAAGATCGGTCGTCTCTGAACGCTGCGACCTTGGCGTCATGAGGCGAACCCACCTGAGTTAAGTCCCCCGGCTTACCAGCCTTCGCTGCCTGGCTCGCCTTTGAAAGGGCCGCACAGTTCGGGCGTGACCCAGCCGCCGTAGAAGCCGCCGGGTTGCGGCGTGGCCGGCAGGCTACCGACGCTACAGGTTAGGCCACGGGCATAAAAGGCCACACAGCCTGCAAGCGATTCGGCGCCCGCCATTGGCTGCGGATAGCTCCATGCGTGCGAAGGCAGCTTGCGGGTGCCGTGGACCAAGCTCCAGTAGCGGGCGGGACCTTTCCATTCGCAGAACGAGCTTCCTGGCGCCGGACAAAGCAGATCGCGTGCAACGTCATCCCAAGGGATGTAGTACGTCGGCGGATGCGCCGTCTCAAGCACGCATAGAGTGCGCGTGCTGCACGCCACCGGCACGCCTCCCCAGACGATGCGCACCTCGCGCGACTCGGGAGCCACGCGCGGCGGGCGCGGGAAGTCCCAGACCGAGATCTGGCCCGACCGCGGCTCAGCGGCAAAAGGAGGCCGTGCTTGCCCTCGCCAGCTCCATTGCTCACGAGCTGCCTGAAGCGAGGGCGGTAGGGCCGGTGTCTCTGAATTCATATCACCAGAGCTTACGCCATTGCCTTCCGACCGCATGTTGCAGGTCCGCTCACAGTCTGAAACGGTCTTTCGTTATGCAGCGGAAGCGGGTATTGGCGATGGTCAGCTTTGTGGAAGCGCCCGCCATTGGTAATGGATGCAACTGGGCCCGCGGTAGGTGCCCGTTTTTGCAGGCTTAAATCCAAGCGTATTCGTCGCTGCCGACAGCGACTGCTTTTTTCTTCCAGTAGTCGGCCCAAAGGTCGATTGTCTCCAAGGACAAGTGGTCATGGGCGGTTGCGACGATCTGGTCGCCGCCTTTTAGTTTCGCAAGGTTATCCCACGACACCGGCATGGACACGCCAAGCTCGGGTATGTCGTCATTGTGGGCACCTCGGCGCTGGTCAAATTTCAGCCCGACGGCATGACGCTGAGCGTGGTTTAAAACAAGCCTTATGGCTACTGCTACGGGCGGTTGCCAAGGTGGTTCACTCCCACGGTTGCTGAAATCAGATGCAAGCAATTCGGCCAAGCGAATAGCGAGTTGCATTGTTTGACAAGTCCCGAGCGGGGAGTTAGGGCAGCTCACCGCGAGCACTGCACCACAGGGTAGCTATGCCAAATAGAGACCATCGGATTTGTCGGAACGCGACCGCCTCCGAGAGAGGGCAATTTCGAGATAGACAATAAGGGTGGCACGGGAGAAGGTGGTCGCGAACACCCGGCGTCGACGGAGATACTGCCCGAAACTCCACCGCTGACTAGCGCCGAGCTCGTGCAACTACTCGCTTCGCGTCAACGCCTTACCGGAATGGACAACGATCGCCGGCTCGCCCGGGTGATGATCGTGCTGCGCAATTGAGTACATGGTGTTATCGGCGTTGGTGCCTTTCTCGTGGACACCCTTCACCGTGCCGTGGCCGATGGCGCTACGATAGTGCCAAGTCACTTTCGTACCCACAGGGATCGTCTCGAACGCTGCTTTGTTCGTTTCGGGCATGATACTTCTCCTTGTCAGTAAATCCGCCCTCGCGCCCAAGGTAACCTCTCGGCAGCTACCAGATTTCTTGCCGATGGAGTGGGCGTGCCATGTTATTTTACCGTCAGCGTTCCGCGCATGGTCGGATGGAAAGTGCCGTACGACAGTGTGTCCACCGAGGCGAAGATGCGAGAGTCGAAAACTCCGTGTGAAGCCGCGCAGTGGGACTACATCCTTGTCGCGCCAGACGATTCGGTCACCGCGATATACCGTCAGCGCCGCGGGGGTTGAACTCGCATCCCTCGATGGCTGAGCGACGTTCGCACGGTGCCGCGCTCGCGCCATAATCCGCAGTTTAATGAAGCTGCGCTGCCGAGTTCTCTAACCGCTGCAAACATCGGCTATACACATGCTTTGCTTGCTGCGTGACGCCGTGGCCGGCGAGCAGTTCGATGAACACCTCGATCGGCCGGGTCGAGTGGCCGACCGTCAGCACCTCGCAGCCGCTTTCATCAGCGCTCAGCGTCGCGCCGGGCGAAGGGGCAAGGCGCAGCGATACCGGGGTCCGAGCCATCTTTCGAGGCCCCGGCGCCTCAACTGGCGAAGACGAGCTTAAGGACGCTGTGCCGCAACACGGGCAGGAGTTCATCGTCGAACCAGGGATTGGCCATGAACCAGGCGACGTTTCGCGGCGAAGGATGTGGAAGCGGGATAACACCGGGCGCGTGTGCACGCCAGTTGCGAGTCGTCGAGGTCACCGATGCATGACCCTTGCCACGCAGAAAATGGGATTGCGCGTACTGGCCGACGAGCAATGTAAGCTCGATGTGCGGCAACTTTGCGAGCAGGCGGTCTAGCCAAAGCTCGGCGCATTCGCGCCGTGGCGGCAAGTCGCAGCTCGCAGCGCGCCCCGGGTAGCAGTAACCCATCGGCAAAATCGCGATTCGCGTCTTGTCATAGAAGGTCCCGGAATCGATTCCCATTCAGTCGCGAAGACGCTCCCCGCTGCGGTCGTCCCACGGCACGCCGCTCGCGTGCACCTTCGCGCCCGGAGCCTGACCGACGATGAGAATGCGCGCCGTCGCGCTCGCCTGCAACACCGGGCGAGGTCCGAGTGGTAGATGCGAGTCGCAGGCGCGGCATCCGCGCACGGCGGTCAACAGGCCCTCGATCGTTCGATAGACCTTGACAGGCGAAGCCTTGCCGATCTCGTTCGAGTGTGATTTCACAAAAACCGATGAGTGATGGGATTGCAGGCACCGCGTCTCGCGTGCAGAAATACTTCCTGTAGCGCGCACTTGGATTGCTGCCGAGCCCAATGTGGCAGCCTGCCTAACGGCGCTGGACGCCATTGACGTGCCTGCGGCCAAGGAGCAGAACATCGGCGAGGTACTTGAAGATACGCAGCCGCTGCAGACTTCGGATCCCAATGGGAACGCATATTACTCATGGTTATTTGCCTTTAGGAAACAAAACTGACCAGCAACCCGTCTCACCGGCCAGCAAGTCAAGCTCGGCGCGGCAAGGCTTTTCACACGCTTGCGCGGTCAGTTGCCGGGCCAGGGTCGCAGTTGGGGGCGAGAAATAGGCGACCACCTCGCATTGCAGGCGTCCTTCCAGTTCATGCCGCGTAAAAACGGCCATGTCCGCAGGTCGGCCCGCAGCCACAAACAGTGTCGGAAACAAGTCCTGGATCTGATCCTTCTGGGCGAAAGCCAAAACCCCATCCCCGAGCTGCTTGGAGAACCATGTGTGCATACCATACTCCTTCTGTGCGCCTTGGGTTAAAGGTCCGATTTGGACCACGAAATTGCTGTCGAACAAGGGGTTTTCGTTCACCCCTTCCCTTGAATAGCCACGCGGATTGCACACCACCCGCGTGCCGTTGAGCATGTAGTCAAAACTGTCATGGGTATGACCGTGCACCCACAACTGCGCGCGCTGACCATCCGCCAGATGCTGCAGATCGGACACAAAGCAGCCATTGAGCAGTGAGCCGTCAAACCGCGGATGAATGCTCTGGCGCGAGGGTGCGTGGTGCGTGATGACGACCGTCGGCCCCGCATGGGGCTCGACCAGCCGGCTTTCAAGCCACTGGACGTTAGCGCGACACAAGGCGCAGGCGTCGTCGGGTGTGAACAGTCTTGACATGGGCTCGTCCACATGGATTTTGCTGAAATCACGCATGAAACATTGCGCTTCCTGCATTGCCCGCGCACGTTGCTCGCCGTCAGTCCAAAGCATGAAATCGGTCCACAGTGTGGTCCCCAGAAAACGCACCCCTTCGATAATGACTTGGTCATTGTTGAGCACATGAATATTCGTGCCGGCGCACAGTTGTTTGAGCTCTTTTGCGGCCCCCACAATGCCGGCGCCGTAGAACTCGTGGTTCCCGGGAACGTAAAGCACTGGTTTGGCGAACCCCAAGGCCCAAGAAGCGGCATCCTTCGGCCGGGCGACATCGCCTGCCAGAATGACGACATCGGCATCATTGCGGGGTACCTCCAATTTACCGCAGCTCAGATGCAGGTCAGACAGAATATTGAGTTTCATAGGGGGAAAATCCGCCAGCCAGATTCTTGTGCCTGCATCAACGCTTGAGCTCTGCCCGTTTGTCCGTCACGCTGGCCCATTCGTCAGCGTCGGGAAGCGCCGCCTTGGTTCGGGTGATGACTTTCCACTTCGGGGCAAGTTCCGCATTCAATGCGATGAAGTCCTGCTGGTCGGTGGGTACATCTTCTTCGGCAAAAATTGCGTTGACCGGGCACTCTGGCACACAGACCGCGCAGTCAATGCATTCGTCTGGATCAATTGCGAGGAAGTTGGGACCCTCGCGAAAGGCATCCACTGGGCATACATCGACACAGTCGGTATATTTGCACTTGATGCACGACTCGGTCACTACGAACGTCATGATTTACCTCCTTTGTTCAAGCAGCATGCTCCAGCTGAGCAACGGTTGTTGGTCAAGAGGACTCGTCGCCGAACCTGCTCTTGCGACATGGCGGGAGTTTGGTCAGTGCGTGTCATGATGCGTTTTTGCGTAGATTTCCATGTAGATGTGGCGCTGACACGCTTTTGGCAGACGCAGGATTGCTATAGTGCTCAGCCAGCACTGAGTTCAAACACGGTATCGTCCCAGCCATGGTCAAGCAGGATGACCATGCCCCTGAATTCCATACTCCATAGGCTGCTACCTATGCGGACTTTCTGTCTTGCTGCTGTGCCGCGATCCAGCGTTGTTCAAACGTCATTGGGCTGACATAGCCCAGCGTTGAG
>NZ_JABBPE010000003.1 GCF_012927455.1 Polaromonas sp.
CCCTGCCGGCGCTCATCGCCCAACTCGAGGCGCAGCAAAAAGCCATCGCGCAGGAACTCTTCGACGGCTCGCTGTACGCCAGCAATGCCAGGCGCGCCGCCGAACTCACTGCGCGTAACACTACCCTTGAGGAAGACCTCATGCAAGCCCTGCAGCGCTGGGAAAACCTGGCGGCTTGAGGCCAATTGAATGGCGCTTGCTGGCGCAGCACAGGATGCTGGTTTCAGCATGATTATGGCCTTTAGCTCAATAGACACGGGCGTAAACAGCTATCTAATTAATAGCAAACCGCTTTTGCCGCCCACTGCCGGCCCGGGGTAGCGCCGCGCGGCCGGCTAATTTAGAACGCTCTTTTACGAAAAATCCTCGGCAGAACTGTTGACAGGTGTTGACAGTACCTTTCACGAAACTTACATTGAAAGCTTCGCACGGAGGCTTTCAATGTCAGTTCCTTCTAAACCTTCCAGAACCCATCCCTGGGACCACCTCGGTTTGACACAATTACAGCGCATCAAGCGCTGGCAGGTCGACCATCAAGGCGCGCGCCCGCTGGAATACCAGGCATGGGAAGCGGCGCTGACGTTCTGGGTGATGGGCTGGATAGGCTGGCTGCCGGCCTTTGCGTTTGAGGCGCCTTGGGCCTACCCGCTGTGCCTGCTGGGCATTCTTACGCCCAAGCTTTATGTATACGGGCGCGCCCGGGCGCAGACGGCTGGGCGTCTCAGGTGCGACTGGCTGGACCTGCTGGCCTGACTTACATTGCAGGCATGCATCCCATCAGCCACCCTCCCCTGACCTGTTTCAGCCTCACCACCACCGACCAGATTGCGCACCTGGTGCTCAACCGCCCGCAGGCGATGAACACCATGAGTCCGGTTTTCTGGCGTGAACTCGATCAGCTGCTGACGACCCTTCACCAGCAGGGCGAGGCACGCGTGCTGCTGATCTCCAGCACCGGCAAACACTTCAGCGCCGGCATGGCGCTGGAAACCTTTGGTGGCGACATCGCCATGGACGACCAAAGCCCCGAAGGCCGCGCGGCGATATTCGACCTGCTGGGCAATATGCAGGCCACTTTCAGCAAGCTGGAGACGCTGCGCATCCCGGTGATTGCAGCAATTCAGGGCGGCTGCATTGGCGGCGCGGTGGACATGGTGAGTGCCTGCTGCCTGCGTTACGCCAGCGCCGACGCGTTTTTCTGCATCCAGGAAATCAACATCGGCATGGTCGCCGATGTCGGCACCTTGCAGCGCCTGCCCAAGCTGATTCCGCTGGCGCTGGTCAAGGAATTAGCCTACACCGGGCGCAGGCTCAGCGCAGCCAGGGCTTTGGGCTGCGGCCTGGTCAACGAGGTGTTCGAGTCGCCCGAGGCCATGCTGGCCGGTGCGCTGCAGTGCGCGCGTGAAATCGCCAGCAAACCGCCCGTCGCCATTTGGGGCAGCAAGCAGGCAATTCACTATGCGCGCGACCATTCGGTAGACGATGCGCTGAAACAAATGGGCTGGCTGCAGGGCGCTATCTGGAGCAACCAGCATGTGCGCGAGGCGGTGACGGCCATGAAGGACAAGCGCCCCGGCAACTTTCCAGCCCTTATTCCGCTTAAAACTTTTGATGAGACCGGGCTGTAGCCCAATCAATACGGGGGTAAGTAGCTATCACTTTAATAGCGGTTGGCGCCCGTATTGATTGGGCTAGAAGCCAAACCTCTTTGCAAGGTTGACCGCACAGACGCAAGGCTCGCTGCGTCTGCTGTTTTTAAGGATTTTTGCGGAAGCCCGTAGCCGGTCCCGCCATCAAATCAGCCCGCGCGCCGACACCAGCAAAAAGCCAATCAGGCAGGAGGTAGAGACGCCGATCAGCCCGGGCAGGATGAAGCTGTGGTTGACCACGTACTTGCCGATGCGCGTAGTGCCCGAACGGTCGAACTGGATTGCGGCCAGGTCGCTCGGGTAGGTTGGCAAGATGTAGTAGCCGTAAGAGGCCGCCGCGAAGGCGACGATGTAGCCCGGCGGCACGCCAATCGACAGACCCACTGGCACCATGGCAGCAATAGCCGCCGCTTGGGAATTGACAAGTTTGGACACCAGCAGCAGCGCGATGGCAAAAGTCCAGGGCTTGGTCTTGATCAGGTCGGTCAGTGCGGCTTTCAGCTCTGGCAGGTGGGCCTCGAACACCGTATCGGCCATCCAGGCGATGCCAAACACCGCCACCACCGCAATCATGCCGGCGCGAAACACCTCGCTCTTGCCAATCAGCATGGGGTCGGTTTTGGTGAACAGAATCATCAGGGCACCGGCCAGCAGCATGAACATCTGGATCGTCAGCACCATCGACACGGGCTTGCCGTTAAAGACTGGGCGCAGCGACGGGAAAGCACCGAGCACCGCCACCACGGCAATGGCAGTGACAAAAATCCACATCGCGGTCCACTGATCCGTCGACAGTTTTTTGCCCATCAGCGTGTTGCTCTCTCCGAAGATGATTTTGCGCTGTTCCGGGTCAGCAATGCGGGCCTGAAACGCCTCATCACGGTCGAGGTCCTTGCCGCGAAACCAGCTGAAGATGCCAATGGCCAGCACACCGGTCAGTGTCGAGGGAATGGTGATTGACAGCAGCATGATGAAATCAATCGGCGCGCCGCCCTCTGGCGCCTTCGCCAAAAAAGCCACCAGCGATACCACCGCCACCGAAACCGGGCTGGCCAGAATGCCCATCTGGCTGGAGATCGAGGACGCCGCCATCGGCCGCTCGGGCCGGATGTTGTTCTTGATGGCCACGTCATAAATAATCGGCAGCATCGTGTACACGACATGCCCGGTGCCGCACAGCATGGTCAGCAGGCAGGTGACGAACGGCGCCAGGATGGAGATGAATTTCGGGTTGCGGCGCAGCACCCGTTCGGCACCTTTGAGCAAAACTTCCAGCCCGCCGGAGGCCTGCAAGGTCGCCGACGCCGCCACCACCGCGATGATGGTGAGCATCACGTCCACAGGCGGCTTGCCCGGCGGCAGTTTGAAGGCAAACGTCATGATGACGATGCCAAGCCCCCCCAGCAGTCCCAATGCCACGCCGCCTTTGCGCGCACCGTAAAACAAGCAGATCAGAATCACGGCGAGCTGTAATAGAAGTGTCATTTTTGGATACCATTGGTAAATTTCATTACTTGAAATATAACACTGGTAAAAACCCTTAATTCTCCAAAAATATGACTCAATTCGAAGAAAGTCATGAATGCCGTCATCGCGAGCCGGGCGGCGCTGCTTGCCGCCTGTGCCAGCCCGTAGGTCGCTTTTGTGAACAGACCGGTGGCGCCGACAGATTCAGCCCCGAAGCGTGGGCTTACTGCCGCGCCGTTCTCGTATTTGCGGGCAAACCTTGAGGATGACTGGTGCGAAACGGGTTGATGTCCAGCCCGCCGCGGCGCGTGTAACGCGCATAAATTGACAGCTTGGCCGGCCGGCAGCGCGTCCACAGGTCCATGAAGATGCGCTCGACGCACTGCTCATGAAACTCGTTGTGGTTGCGAAAGCTCACCAAGTACTGCAGCAGGCCCTCCTGGTTGATCTGCGGACCCGAATAACTGATCCGCACGCTGCCCCAGTCGGGCTGGCCCGTTACCAGGCAATTGCTTTTAAGCAGATTGCTGGTCAGCACCTCGCTCACCGGCGGCTCATCAACGGCGGCGCTCAGCAGGTCGGGGGCCGGCGTGTAGCGGCTGCACTCAATGTCTAGCCGGTCCAGGCTCAAGCCATCGAGTTCGGCTACCGGCTCGCGGTCAAACAGCTCGGGCAGCAGCAGTTTTACGCCCACGATGGACGGCTGCGGCGCGCCGCGCCAAGCCGCTTCACTGATGTCGGCGCGCAGCCGCGCCTGCACCTCGGCAGCGTCGGAAAACCGCGTGTTGTTAAAGCTGTTCAGGTAGAGCTTGAAGGATTTGCTCTCGACGATGTTGGGCGTTTCGCAGGGCACGGTGAAGTGCGCCAGCGCCACCTGCGGCTTGCCGCGCGCGTTAAGCCAGCTCAGCTCGAAGGCGGTCCACAGATCGGCGCCAAAAAATGGCGGGGTGCCGGCGACGCCTAGCTCCAGGCGCTTGGCGGCGCGTGCCATCGGAAACAGCAGCGCGGCATCGTATTGGTCGGCATAGCCGGACGCCTTGCCCAGTTGGGATTGATCAGGGGTGTTCATGGGTAATTTGGCTTCAATTTGATTTTGCACCCTTGCCATGCGGAACCGGCAAGGCCCGCAATTTCAGCCGTCACGCGTCAGAATTGCTATTATTTTCACAGCTGCTTGCACCCGTAGATACTGGGCTAGAAAGGTATTTCATTCAACAATCAAGAAAACCGCGCGGTCAGGCGGCTAACATCCCTGGCGTTTCAGTGGCCCGGCCCGCGCCTGAACACCAAACGATCGGGTTCGGACGCGGCGGCTTCGAATTGATAGCCTTCGGCGTCAAAGCCCTGCAGCTTGCTTACCGCGGTCAGCTTTTTTTCAATCGCGTAGCGCAGCATCAGGCCGCGTGCGCGCTTGGCGTTGAAGCTGATGATCTTGTACTTGCCGCTCTTGAACTCTTCAAACACGCAGCTCACCACACGCGCTTTCAAAGCCTTGCGGTCCACCGCCTTGAAGTATTCCTGGCTGGCCAGATTGACGATAACCGGCGAGCTGTCGGCGGCGGCACGTTCATTGAGGTAGTCGGCAATTTGGGCACCCCAGAACTGGTAGAGATTTTTGCCCTGCGCGGTTGCCAGCGCGGTGCCCATTTCCAGCCGGTAGGGCTGCATCCAGTCGAGCGGGCGCAGCACGCCGTAAAGGCCGCTCAAAATGCACACATGCTGCTGCGCCCAGCCCAGCTGCGCCTCACTGAGGGTTTTGGCCGCCAGCCCGCCGTAGACATCACCATTGAAGGCGAGCACCGCCTGCCGGGAGTTTTTGGCTGTGAATTTTGGCGACCAGACCTGGTAGCGCGCCACGTTCAGGCCCGCCAGCGCATCCGACAGCTTCATCAGCGTGCTGATTTGCTGCGGTGTTTTGGTTTTGAGCACATCGATCAGCTGGGCCGACTGCTGTGTGAAAAGCGGCTTGCTGTGCGCCGCGAGGGGCAGCGCAGTAATGTAATCCAACGCTTTGGCGGGAGAGAGTAAAAACAGCATGGCTTGAGGTAGTTGGGGCGAAGCAAAGCCCTGACTTTACGACAGCGGCACCGCGCCGCGGGCGGCGCAGCCGGCAAAGCCCGGGATCAGCGCAGATCGCTGGCCAGCGACGTCAGCGTTTCTGCGGGAATGGTCACATGCGCCGGGTAATGCGTGTGGTCGCAACCGAGCTTGACGCCGGCGCCGGCCTTGACGGCCGCGCACATGGCTGGGTCCAGCTCGAAACGCACAAAATGCACGGCCGAGGTCTTCTCGTCGTTTTCGCGGTCCATGTCTTCATCGGCAATCGCATAGACGTGGACGTGGCCCTCGACTTCTACAAACAGCCTGTCCTCGACCCCAATCAGACGCGCCAGCTCCCGCTTGCGCTCATTGACGTCGGGGTACTCGATCAGCATCGTGGCCTTCCAGTTGCTGCCATCGGGCATCAAGGGCGCATAGGCGTCGATTTCCTGTTGAATCGCGTCTTCCTCAAAGATTTTTTCAAGGCGCAGCATTTCCTGTATCTGGTAGCGGATGCTGGTTTCGCTCTCGAACTGCACATTGATGTGCTCGCCCAGATGCACGCTGCGCAACTGGCGGTGCGCCATGACCTCCAGTTTTTTTTCCTTGCGGTACTTGCTGTAAGCCTCCAGCGTCATGAGGCTGTCTGCGGTGATTTTTCCGATGGTTTTCATAGTCAATCCAGGTCAGTCAAGACCGTAGGCCGTGCGTATCAGCGTCAAGGGGTGTTTTTGTGGCGGCGTGCCAAGCTGATTGACTTCAAAGCCCTGCGCAATGTGGTGCCCGCCCAGCGGACAGTCGCTGCTGATGACATCGGGCAGGCCGCCATCCTTGTGGCTGGCCATGGCTTTAAACAGCGGTTTTCCGATTTTCATAGCCTGTTGGTGGTAGGGCACTTTCACGCCGAAGGTGCCGGCGTGGCCAGAGCAGCGCTCGTGCGTCTGCACGCTGGTGCCAGGCACCATCTTGAGCATTTCCTCGGTCTTCTTGCCGATGTTCTGCACGCGGCCGTGGCAGGGGATTTGGTAGCTGATCTTGCCGAGCGGCACGGAAAATTCGGTCTTCAGCAAACCATCGCGTTTGCGCGCCATCAGGTATTCAAACGGGTCCCACATGTGCTCCTTGACCAGCTGCACGTCAGCGTCATCGGGGTACATCAACGGGATTTCCTGCTTGAACATCAGCGTGCAACTGGGCACCGCGCTCAAGATGGCGTAGCCCTCTTTGGCGTATTTCACCAGCACCGGAATGTTGGCTTCTTTGCTGCGGTTGACCGCGTCCAGGTCGCCAAGCTCCAGCTTGGGCATGCCGCAGCATTGTTCTTTTTCCACCAGTACATAAGGCACTTCGTTATGACTCAGCACCTTGAGCAGGTCGTGGCCAATGCCGGGTTCGTTGTAGTTGATGTAGCAGGTGGCATAGATCGCCACCTTGCCAGGTGTCTTGACGCCGTCTTTGATCGGATACGGCAGCGACTCCAGCGCGCCTGAGCGGAATTTTTTGGTCGCCAGTTCGGGCAGCCAGGCGTTTTTATCGACGCCCAGCACTTTTTCCATCACGGCGCGCGCCGGTTTGGTTTTATTCACCGCGTTGGCCAGCTGCACCACGATGGGAATGCCGGCAAACTTGCCGTGCACATCGGTGGAGGCCAGAAACTTTTCGCCCAGCCCGACCTCGCCTTTTTTGAACTTGATGGCCTTGGCGCGCAGCATGGTGTGCGGAAAGTCCAGGTTGAACTGGTGCGGCGGCACGTAAGGGCACTTGGTCATGTAGCAGAGGTCGCAGAGGTAGCACTGGTCCACCACCTTCAGGTAGTCCTTCTTGTCCACCGCATCGACCTCGCCGGTTTTGCTGGCATCGACCAGGTCAAACAGCGTGGGGAAAGAGCCGCACAGGCTCACGCAGCGACGGCAGCCATGGCAGATGTCGAAGATGCGCTCCATCTCGTGCAGGCAGGCTTCCTCGTTGTAGTAGTCGGGATTTTTCCAGTCAATGGCGTGACGGGTGGGGGCTTGCAGATTGCCTTCAGTGGCCATGGGTCTGTCTCTTGTTGGAAGTTCGGAAGTTAGCAAGTTGGGAAAGGTCTGGATTGGGCGCTCAAAAGAGCGCCCAACACGCACCATTCAGTGCTTAGTCAACGAGTTTTAGTCAACCAGTTCAGCCAACGCCTTGGTGTAGCGGTTGGCATGCGAACGCTCAGCCTTGGCCAGGGTTTCAAACCAGTCGGCTACTTCGTCGTGACCTTCGTCACGCGCAGTTTTGGCCATGCCGGGGTACATGTCGGTGTATTCGTGGGTCTCGCCTGCGACGGCAGACGCTAGGTTTTCACGGGTGGCGCCGAAAGGCATGCCGGTAGCCGGGTCGCCGCACTGCTCCAGCCACTCAAGGTGACCATGGGCGTGGCCGGTTTCGCCTTCCGCGGTAGAGCGGAACAGCGCTGCCACGTCGGGCTGGCCTTCAATGTCGGCCTTGTTTGCAAAATACAGATAACGGCGGTTCGCCTGTGATTCGCCGGCAAATGCAGCTTTCAGGTTTTCTTCCGTGCGGGAGCCTTTGAGAGCAGCCATGGAAATCTCCTTAGTGTGTTGATGAAATAAATACAGTGAGGCGCTTCGATCCAAAGGGCCGAAGACCCAACTACATTAACGCGATTAAAGCGCTGCGTCTAATTGCCTCCATCAATGCACATAGTTGATAAAAACTATCCGACAAGTCATATCAATAATCATTTTTTATTTAACCATGGTTGGCTTGTTTTCGCCCTTTGTTACTCACGCCTGGCACCAGCACTTTGCCAGGCTTGGCAGGCCCACCGCGTTACGGTACAGTGAATTGGTTACGTCTGGGCTCAATGGGCGCCCGCTCAGCGGTGGAGACGGCAAATTACGGCGCAGACAGCGCAGACAACGGATAGCGCGCATAAAGGGCGCTAAAAAAGGTTCAGGAGATTGCTCATGAATTCACCCATCAAAGACTCGCCTTTCATTGCGGCGGCTCGGGGCCTGCCCCTGACCAGCCTGCCCGCCGCCGCGCCCATCCACCAGCTGCACCACTACGCCTACCGCGCCAAAGACGCCGAGGAAACGCGGCATTTCTACGAAGACATTCTGGGCTTGCCGCTGTACCACATCATCCAGAGCGACTACGTGCCCAGTACCGGCGAATACTGTCCCTACACGCACTTTTTCTTTCGCCTGCAGGACGGCTCCTTCATCGCGTTTTTTGACCTAGGCAATGACGAGGCGGCCTTGCCTTCGCCCAATACGCCGCTGTGGGTCAACCACATTTCATTTCGTGTCGATTCCGTTGCCGACCTGGAAGCCATGAAAATGCGGCTGCAGACCAACGGCGTCGAGGTGCTGGGCGTGACGGACCACCATATCTTCAAGAGCATTTACTTTTTTGACCCGAATGGCGTGCGGCTTGAACTCACCGCGCAGCTGGCGGACGCGGTGCAGATGCAGCAGGAAAGCCAGACCGCCCACGCGCGGCTGGCCGAGTGGACGGCGCGCAAGCAGCAGTGGCGCCAAGAGCGCGCCCAGGGCCAGGCCCCCGAGGCGCTAAAACCTCAGCAAAACGACCGGCCCGAAGTGACCGGAAAATCGGAAAAGGCCGCCAAGCGGGCTTAGCCTGGCGACGGCATTTGCTATGTTTTTAATAGCTGCTAGCGCCCTTCCCATATGGGCTAGAGCCCTAAATCATTGATAAAAGCTGTTGCAGGAGCACCCCACCCATGCTGAAGACCCCCCAAGACGACGCAGTCGCTGCTTCGCTAACCTCGGCAACACTGACTCCAGCTTTTACCAACGGTTATGAATTTGCCCAGGGCGCGGGCTACGTGCTACCCGAATACCCGTTTGTAGAACCGCCCGAGCTCGGCAGCGGCGAAATAATGCGACACCCTGTCGTTATTGTGGGTGGCGGCGTCACCGGCCTGAGCCTGGCCTGTGCACTGGCGCAGTACGGCGTCAAGGCCTTGCTGCTCGACGAAGACAACACGGTGGGCGTCAAGGGGGCGTCGTCGCGCGGCATTTGCTATGCGCAAAAAACGCTGGAGATCTTCAAGCGCCTGGGTATTTACCAGCGCATCGCCAACAAGGGCGTGCAGTGGAGCGTGGGCCGCACTTTTGCCGGGGCCGACGAGGTTTACTCCTTTGACCTGCGCCAGCAGCAGGCGCACTCGCTGAGCCAGCAGCCGCCTTTCATCAATATCCAGCAGTTTTACATCGAGGGCTTTCTGGTCGAGCAGCTGTGCCAAGCCGATGCGCAAGAGCGGCTGATTGACATCCGTTGGAGCCACCGCATCACGGCGTTCAAACAGAATGCCGAATTCGCGACGCTGTCCATCGTGACCCCGGCCGGCCCGTATTTTCTGGAGGCCGAGCATGTGATTGACTGCAGCGGCTCCAAAAGCCCCTTTCGCGCCTGGTGCGGTGCCACGCTGACGGCCAAAAAAGGCGACGACCGCTGGTGCATTGCCGACGTGCGCTTCAAGAACCCGCCGCCGGTTGAACGCCACACCTGGATAGAAGCGCCATTTAACGAAGGGCGCGCCGTCTGGCAGCACCTGATGGCCGACGGCGTCTGGCGCATCGACTACCAGATGCCGCCCGACGCCGACCCGGAGGAAGTCAGCCGCGAAGACGTGGTGCGCGGCCGCCTCAATGCCCAGTTTGGCCGCACGCTCAGCGTTGAGGAATGCGAAATCGTCTGGGTCGGCCCCTACGCCTACCGCAGCGAATGCCTGGACAGCCTGCGCTACGGCCGGGTGTTTTTTGCCGGCGACGCGGCCCATGTGGTGAGCCCGTTTGGCGCACGCGGCGGCAACTCGGGCGTGCAGGATGCCGACAACCTGGCCTGGAAGCTGGCTGCGGTGCTGCAAGGCCGCGCCGCCGCGCCCCTGCTAGACAGCTATGACGAGGAAAGGCATGAGGCGGCGCAACAAAATGTGCGCATCACCAACCGCACCGCACGCTTTTTGCGCCCGGCTGACGGCGCTGAACGGCTGTTTCGCACGGCTGCCCTCAGCCTGGCGCGCCAGCATCTGTTTGCCCGGCAACTGGTCAATACCGGTCGCATGTCCACGCCCAACAACTACACGCGTTCGACGGCCTGCGAGCCCAGCGGCGGCTTGGCCACGCAAAACGTCGCCCTGACCTGGGCCAATGGCAGCCAGGGCGAATTGCTGGACCTCTTTAAATGGGCGGCCGGTCGCTTGCTGTTGCTGATCTTCGGCGACCTGTCGGCCGCGGCAGCAGCGCGGCTGCGGGCGCTTTCGCTCCAGTCCGACATACGCTGCGTGCAGGTGATCGCGCCGGGTGACCGGGCGGTGGCGCTTGAACATGTCGTGGACCAGCACGGCCACCTGCAGGCCACCTGCCACGTCTTTGGCCACGCCTGGGCGCTGCTGCGGCCCGACAGCTATGTCGCCGCCACCGGCGAGAGCATTGACGCTTCGCTGGTGCATGCCCTGTCTGCGGCGCTGGGCACCGGCGCCAACCTGCAGCAGGAGGCCGCATGACCTTATCGAGAACTTCCAACGCCTTCAGCGCCAGTGAAACCACGCTTAAAACCAGTCTGCATTTTCAGGATGCCGACACGTTTTACGAGAACCTGCTGGACGCCCACCATGGCCTAAGCCCTGAAGAGTCCGAGCGATTCAACGCCAGGCTGATCCTGATCATGGCCAACCAGCTGGGCAACACGGTTTTGCTGCAGGCCTGCATTGCCGCAGCCCGCGAGCCAGCCGCCTAGACGGCAGAGCCAGTGCTCGACGGCACCAAAGTCAAAACCATCGTGCTACAGACGCAGGACGCATGCTAACGTTGAAAAAGGCGGTCGGGATCTGCTGTTTCCGTCGTTCCCGCGACGGCGGAAACCCAGTTGCACATGCGCCCGCGTGACAAAAGCGCGCACGTATGACGGCAGGCGTTTAACCCACGCGGCGCCAACTCCGTGTCTCCAAGCGCTATAAATTCAATAGCTGCTCACGCATGTTTTTAGGAGGCTGCAGGCCTTTTTAATGCATGAAATAGGCAAAAATGACCGCCGGAAAGGGTTTGAATCCGGTTCAAACTGCCCCCGCAAGTCAGAAAACAGCCGTTTTACGCCTAAAAAAGGCCCGCAAGCCAATAAATCCGGGCGTTACCAGCTAGCAATTCAATAGCACTGCAAAATCCATTCAATGCTGCCGCCTACAGGCGCAGGCCGTTTATGGCCGCAGGCGGGCGGAGCAGGCTGTCGAATAAAATCAGGCAAGTCCCATCCACCCCAGGCGGCATCCCTGCGATGCCGTTTTTTATTGCCCGCCATGACAGACGCCGCCACGCCCACCCCTGAAGCCCAAAAAGAATTCCCGCCCACGCCAGCGCTGGACAGCCTGGCCAAGTCGTTTGAACCGGCGGCGATTGAAAGCCACTGGGGCCCGTTGTGGGAGCAAAGCGGCCAGTACGAGCCGACGCTGGACGCCGCCAAGCCCTCGTTTTCCATCCAACTGCCGCCGCCCAACGTGACCGGCACACTGCACATGGGCCATGCGTTCAACCAGACCATCATGGATTCGCTGACGCGTTACCACCGCATGCTGGGCCACAACACGCTGTGGCTGCCCGGCACCGACCACGCCGGCATAGCGACGCAAATCGTCGTCGAGCGCAAGCTGCAGGGTGAAGGCAAGACCCGTCATGACCTGGGCCGCAAAAACTTCGTCAGCAAGGTGTGGGAATGGAAGGAAGAGTCCGGTTCGACGATTACGCGCCAGATGCGCCGTATGGGCGACTCGGTGTCGTGGAAGCACGAGTACTTCACCATGGACCCGAAAATGTCCAAGGTGGTCACTTCGACCTTTGTGCAGCTGTATGAGCAGGGCCTGATTTACCGGGGCAAACGGCTGGTCAACTGGGACCCGGTGCTGAAATCCGCGGTGAGCGACCTGGAAGTGGAAAGCGAGGAAGAAGACGGCTTCATGTGGCATATCCGCTACCCGCTGGCCGACGCAGATGGAAAGCCGTCTGCCGACGGAGGCTCGCTGACCGTGGCCACCACGCGGCCCGAAACCATGCTGGGCGACGTGGCGGTGATGGTGCACCCGGAAGACGAACGCTACCGGCACCTGATTGGGAAGGAAGTTACGCTGCCGCTGTGCGGCCGCAACATCCCGGTGATTGCCGACGATTACGTGGACAAGGAATTCGGCACCGGCGTGGTCAAGGTCACGCCCGCGCATGACACCAACGACTATGCGGTCGGCCAGCGCCACCAGTTGCCAATCATCGGCGTGCTGACGTTGGACGCCGCGATCAACGACAACGCGCCCGAGAAATACCGGGGCCTAGACCGCTTCGTCGCCCGCAAGGCCGTCGTGGCTGACCTGGAAGCGCAGGGCTTTCTGGTCGAAGTGAAAAAGCACAAGCTGATGGTGCCGCGCTGCACCCGCACCGGCCAGGTGATCGAGCCGATGCTGACCGACCAGTGGTTTGTCGCCGTGAACAAGGTTAGCGACCAAGACCCGACCGGCAAATCCATCGCCCAAAAAGCGATTGACGCGGTGGACAGCGGCGCCGTGAAATTCGTTCCCGAGCAGTGGGTGAACACCTACAACCAGTGGATGGGCAACATCCAGGACTGGTGCATTTCGCGCCAGCTCTGGTGGGGCCACCAGATTCCGGCGTGGTACGACGAAGACGGCAGGGTCTATGTCGCCACCGACGAAGCCGCCGCGCAGGCCCAGGCGCCTGGCAAAACCCTGCGCCGCGATGAGGACGTGCTGGATACCTGGTACTCGTCGGCGCTGGTGCCCTTCTCGTCGCTCGGCTGGCCTGAAAAGACCAAGGAGCTGGACCTGTTCCTGCCATCCAGCGTGCTGGTCACGGGCTACGACATCATCTTTTTCTGGGTCGCCCGGATGATCATGATGACCACGCATTTCACCGGCCAGGTGCCGTTCAAACACGTGTATATCCACGGCCTGGTGAAGGACGCGCAGGGCAAGAAGATGAGCAAGTCTGAAGGCAATGTGCTCGACCCGGTGGACCTGATCGACGGTATCGAACTCGCCCCGCTGTTAGAGAAGCGCTCGCAAGGCCTGCGCAAGCCCGAAACCGCGCCGCAAGTGCGCAAGAACACCGAAAAGGAATTCCCCACCGGCATTCCCGGCTATGGCGCCGATGCGCTGCGTTTCACGTTCGCGTCCCTCGCCAGCCTGGGCCGCAGCATCAACTTTGACAGCAAGCGCTGCGAAGGCTACCGCAACTTCTGCAACAAGCTCTGGAACGCCACGCGCTTCACGCTGATGAACTGCGAAGGCCAGGACTGCGGCTTGCAAGAGTACAGCAAGGCGCAAGGCGCGCCCGGCGGCGAGTTTGAAAACTACCTGTCGTTCTCACAGGCCGATCGCTGGATTTCGTCGACCATGCAGCGCGTCGAGCTGGACGTGGCCAAGGGCTTTGCCGAGTACCGTCTGGACAACGTGGCCGGCAGCATCTACCAGTTCATCTGGGACGAGTTTTGCGACTGGTACCTGGAAATTGCCAAGGTGCAGATCCAGCAAGGCAACGATGCGCAAAAACGCGCCACGCGCCGCACGCTGATCCGCACGCTCGAAGGCATATTGCGGCTGGCCCATCCGGTGATTCCCTTCATCACCGAAGAACTCTGGCAAAAGGTGGCGCCGGTGGCGGGCAAAAGCGGCGCCTTCATCGGCCTGGCGGCCTATCCGCAAAGCCAGGCTGAGAAGATTGATCCACAGGCCGAAGCGCATGTGGCCAAGCTCAAGACGCTGGTCGATGCCTGCCGCAACCTGCGCGGCGAAATGAAGGTGTCGCCGGCCACCCGCCTGCCGCTGTTCGTGCTGGGCGACAGCGCCTTCATGAGCGCCGTGGCACCGGTGCTCAAGGCGCTGGCCAAGCTCAGTGAAGTCAAGGTGTTCACCCTGGAGGCCGAATGGGCGGCCGCTGCAGAGGCAGCGCCCGTGGCCGTGGTCGGAGAGGCTAGAGTTTGCCTGTACATGGAAGTGGATGTGGGCGCTGAAAAAGCCCGTTTGGGCAAGGAAGCCACGCGCCTGGAAGGCGAACTGGTCAAGGTCCATGCCAAGTTGGCCAACGAGACTTTTGTGGCCAAGGTACCACCGGCCGTACTGGAGCAGGAGCGCAAGCGCCTGGCAGACTTCACGGCCACACTGGAAAAAATCAGGGAACAACTGCTACGCTTGAAATAGCCGAGCGGCTATTCAACTATTTGGTGGCCGCCGGCATCAAGACATCCAAAAGTAAGATGCCCACCCGGCCATCCCTTTTTTTGAAGCTTTCTTGCAGACTAGCGCGCTTACGCGAATTTCTCACGCCAGGTCGGGCTCTAGTCCGGCGACGTGACAGTCAAAAAAACGTCAGACTATAGACTTTTATTTAGGAAGAGCCCGATGCAAAAATTCAAGTTACGCAAAGCAGTTTTTCCAGTCGCCGGGCTGGGCACCCGCTTTTTGCCCGCCACCAAGGCCAGCCCCAAGGAAATGCTTCCCGTCGTGGACAAGCCGCTGATTCAGTACGCGGTGGAAGAGGCTTATTCGGCAGGCATACGTCACATGATTTTCGTGACCGGCCGCAACAAGCGGGCGATTGAAGACCACTTTGACACCGCTTATGAGCTGGAAAATGAGTTGGAAATGGCCGACAAACACGCCTTGCTTTCGCTGGTGCGTTCGGTTCAGCCCAACGACATGAACTTTTCCTATGTTCGCCAGCCGCGCTCGCTGGGCCTCGGGCACGCCGTGCTGTGCGCCGAACACTTGGTCGGCCAAGAGGCCTTTGCCGTACTGCTGGCCGACGATCTGATGGTAGGCCCGAAAGGTGGCGAGCCGGTCATGTCGCAAATGGCGGCGCAGTTCGAGGAACTGCAGCAGTCAATCATCGCGATTCAGGAAGTGCCCGCCGAGCAAACCCGCCGCTACGGCATTGTGGCCGGCGACGAAGTGCGCCCGGGCCTGATCAAGATCAGCCACATGGTCGAGAAACCCGCCCCCGAGGACGCACCCTCGCGCATGGGCGTGGCGGGCCGGTACATTTTGACGCCCGCTGTGTTTGAGCACATTCGCAATCAGTCGGGCGGGGTCGGCGGTGAAATTCAACTGACCGACGGCATTGCCGGGCTGATGCGTGACGAGAGTGTTTACGGCTTTCAATATGCCGGCAAGCGCTACGACTGCGGCAGCAAGGAAGGCTTTTTGGAAGCCACCGTCGAACTGGCTCTGCAGCATCCGGAAGTCGGCGCGCATTTCAGAAACTATCTTGAAAATCTGCAGATCGGCTGGTCTGGCAAGGAACGCAGACTTGACAAGTCGCTGTAAAGCGTTATTGAAAGTCAGCGCCGCTTCAATACGTGAATGAAGTCGCTGCCGGCAGCTTGCTGATCGATCAGCTCGTTGCCGGTCTGCCTGGCAAAGGCCTGAAAGTCGCGGGTTGAGCCGGAATCGGTGGACACCACGCGCAGCAACTGGCCGCTCAGCATTTCGGCCAGCGCTTTTTTGGCTTTCAAAATAGGCAGCGGGCAATTCAGGCCGCGGGTGTCGAGTTCTTTGTCGATGTGCATGGTGAGTCCTTGAATTGGAGTCATTTTAAGTAATAACAGGGCACCACTCGGGTCATCCGGGCCACAGGCTGCAACAGTCCCGCATTTAGGCGGGCTTGCTGTCCCACTCCATGAACTCCGGCGCATAGCCGCGCGTGCGTAGCCAGTCCGCCAATGCGTAGCCGGTGCCTGCCGGCCAGCACCTAATTTTTTCAAAATCGTAGAGTCGGTACTCTGCCAGTTCGGGCGACAGCCTGACCTCGCCAGTGCAGACGGCGTGATACGCAATGATGATCTGGTTCATGCGCTGAAAATCGTAGACGCCGATCAGGTCGAGCGCCGTCGTGTCCAGATTGGTTTCTTCCTTGATCTCGCGCGCAATGCCGCCCTGCGGCGTTTCGCCGGCCTCCATGAAGCCGGTGATCAGCGCAAACATCTTGCCGGTCCATGCGGCGTTGCGCGCCAGCAGAATCTGGCCCTGGTATTCGACCACCGCCGCCAACACCGGGGTGGGATTGTTCCAGTGCGTGTAGTTGCAGGCAGGGCAACGCAGGCGCGCCTTCTCGCCGCTGTCCTCCATTTGCGACAACAGCGCCAGCGGCGTCGCACAGCGCGGGCAAAAGTGGAATTCTTCGGTCATGGACAGTCAGTCGAGGTAAGTGAATGCTATTATTTTTATAGCTGATTACGCCCGTCCCGTAAGGACTACAGGCAATTTTGTTTAAAAATAGAAGAAACGATGTGGAGCATCAGGCCGGAAAGACGCCCGTGGAGAGGTAGCGGTCACCGCGGTCGCAGACGATGAAGACAATCACCGCATCTTTCACCGTCTTGGCAATTTCCTGCGCCACCCAGCAAGCGCCGGCCGCTGAAATACCGGCAAAAATGCCCTCCTCGCGCGCCATCCGCCGGCACATCTCTTCAGCATCGCCTTGGCTGACCAGCACCAGTTCATCCACATGGCTGGGGTCATAAATTTTGGGCATATAGGCCTGCGGCCATTTGCGAATGCCCGGAATGCGCGAGCCTTCTTTGGGCTGGGCGCCAACAATCCGGATGGCTGGGTTTTTTTCCTTCAAATAACGCGAGACGCCGGTAATCGTGCCGGTGGTGCCCATGGCACTGACAAAATGCGTCACCTTGCCAGCCGTATCGGTCCAGATTTCGGGCCCGGTGGTCTCAAAATGGATGCGCGGGTTGTCCATATTGGCGAACTGGTCAAGCACCCGGCCCTTGCCCTCTTTTTGCATCTGGTCGGCCAGGTCTCGCGAGTGTTCCATGCCGCCACTCTTGGGCGTTAGGATAAGTTCAGCGCCAAAAGCTTTCATGGTCTGCGCGCGCTCAATGCTCAGGTCCTCCGGCATGATCAGCACCATGCGGTAACCCTTGATGGCGGCGGCCATGGCCAGCGCAATGCCGGTGTTGCCCGAGGTGGCTTCAATCAGCGTGTCGCCGGGCTTGATCTCGCCGCGCTCTTCAGCGCGCCGAATCATCGCCAGCGCCGGCCGGTCTTTCACTGAGCCGGCCGGGTTGTTGCCTTCAAGTTTGCCCAGAATTACGTTGCCACGTAATTCGTTTTCTTCGGCAGCGATGCGTTGCAATGCGACCAGCGGCGTTTTGCCGATTGCGTCTTCAATGGTTGGAAAGTTCATACGACACACTGTGCCATAATTTCGCTCTTCGCTTCTTCTTGCCCGGGTGGTGAAATTGGTAGACGCAGGGGACTCAAAATCCCCCGCCGAAAGGCGTGCCGGTTCGATTCCGGCCCCGGGCACCAGTCGATCGAGTCAGACAGACTCAGAACTCCTCAGAACCCGCATGTCGCCTAGGCATCGCGGTTTTTTTGTTGTCTCATGCGGCTTCACCGACCACCATGACATACCCTCAAAACGATGGTGTTCGTGATGGTACCAGCGCCTTCCGGGCCACTCAGACTGTGGCTGTGCCAGCCCGACAGCGTGCCGCCGTGGTTCACGCCCGTGTCCGCTCCAGTCTCCGTCAAGCCGCCCACGTTCGGACTGGCGCCGCGCTGCCAGGCGAACTGCAATTTCACGCGGTGGTTGCGCTCGGTGGTGAGTTGTTCACCGGGCAAGCCCAGCACCAGGGCGGTCTGCGGGCCGCTGGCCACAGCCACGGCAGGCGTGCTACCGGCCAGAGGCAACACCGGCACGGCTACGCGAACGGCGCAAAAGCGGTTGCGGTAAGTGCCGCGCTCCAGACGGCTCAGGTCGCCGGAATCATCATTGCTCCTGTTTTGATAGCTGCTTGCGCCCGTAGCTATTGGGCTGTCGGCCGATTTGGCACCTAAACTGGTACTTCCCGTACTGCCTACGCGCTGCAGCAGCTGGCTGACCTGCGCTGGCAGGTTGTTGGCGGCGGCGTGCTCGACCCTCAAGAGCTTGAATTGGCTTTGCTCGCCTGTGTAATGGGCGTGCCCGGTCAGGGTAAAGCGCGCGCCTGCGCTCATCTGGCGGGCACTGCCTGCGCCATGAAAGGTTTTGTTGGGAAGCTCCAGGGCGGCCAGGCGCAGCTGGGCCATTTGCTGGGCAGCCGCTGCATTGGCATAGCGGCGCTGGCCGGCGCCGTCGTACTGCGCCAGGGTGGGCAGGGCGCCAGCGTTCAAACCACTGGCAAGCTCGGCACTGGGGGCCAACAATTGCTGGT
This sequence comes from Polaromonas sp., assembly GCF_012927455.1. GTDB lineage: Bacteria > Pseudomonadota > Gammaproteobacteria > Burkholderiales > Burkholderiaceae_C > Polaromonas. Next base: position 18,381 of record NZ_JABBPE010000003.1, read on the forward strand.
GGTCCCAGCTGCTGAGGGCCACGGCGTTGGCGCCCACCTGGCGCTGGGCCGAGAAGGCGGTGATGGTATCTAGCTTTTCTGTGGCGGCGGTGCGGTGAAAGCGAATCGAGGTTAGCGAGGCAGAGGGCGATACGGCAGGCCATTGGTTGAGGCTGGAGGCGGCATCAAAAATCACCAGGCAGTGTTTGGCGTGGGCCGCTGGTTTGTCGTTTGCCTCGTCTCGCCGGGCACTTGTTTTGTCACCTGGCTGCTCGTGTTTAAAGCGGTGACTCAGGCCTTCGCTGGCCAGCAGGCGGCTCAAAAAATCCAGATCGCCTTCCTAGTATTGGGTGCAAATCGCGCGCTTGGTTAGAAGCTGCGTGACCTCGAAGCGAAGATTGGCCTGCGGGTGGTCGGCCAGCAGCTCTTGGGCAATGCCCAGCGCATCTTTGTCTTGAAAGAGGAAAGCGTCGCGGCGCAGCGCCAGGAAAGCTAAAAAAGGTGACAGCGTGAGGCGGTAACGCGCCAGCCCGCCGTCGGCGCCCAGCCAGGCGGCTTCGGTGCAATAGCCGTGCCAGGCGCGGTGGTCACCGCCGGGCAACAAGACACGCAAGGTGGGTTGCTCGCCGATGAATTGCTTAAGGTCCAGCGAGGTGGAACCGCTCAGGCAATCGATGTCAAAGCGAAGCAGGGGATTGACGGCTTCCACGCCATGAAAGCGCTCGACCACCAGCCGGTCCGGCAGCGCCAAGCCCTGGGCGGTTTCCAGCTCAATCAGCCGGGCGCGCTGGGACAGGCCGGTGCCGAACAGGGCCAGCAAATCGGCGGGGTTCAGCCCTGGGGTGTTGAGGCCTTCGGCGCTGGCAAATGCCTGCCCGGCTGCGGCTGGGTTGTTCGTGGTTTTTTCCTCCTCTGGTACCGACAAAAAACTTGGCCACATGCGTATTTTTGCGGCTCCTTGGAACATTAATTGCTATTATTTTGATAGCTGTTAGCGCCCGTATCTATTGGGCTACAGCCGTTTTTACAGCCTATTTCAGCTCAATTCCGCAATCAGGTCGATGTACATCTGCATGGCTTCGTCCTGCGACGTGCCCTTGAGCTTGTTCCAGGCGTCCCACTTGGCTCTGGCCACCATGTCGCTGAAACCGGGTTTTTGCTCAGTGTTGTCCCCCGTGCTGCCTTGCTTGTAGAGGGCGTAGATTTTCAGCAGCGTGGCATTGTCGGGGCGCTCGCTGAGGTACTTCGAATCGGCCATGGCTTGGGCGAAGGTGGCTTGCAGGTCTGACATGGGAACGCTCCTTGTTCAAAAAAATTGCACCCCGAAGAAGGGCTGGGGTCGTGGGGCTATCTTAGCGACCGCCTATTTTCCAAGGCAGGCGGCCTTGAGTTGCTGCTGCGGGGTTGCGGTGAGTTGCGGTGGGCAGCACCAAGTCAGGGCTACTTAATGGCTGCAACCCAATGAAATCGTGCGCAAGTAGCTATGCTTTTAATAGCTAACCAAGACCCATCAGGGGGCAAAGCGGCGCGCGGCGACCTCCAGCAAGCCGTCAAAAATCAGGTTGTCCACCAGCTCAAACCTGACCGACAGGCTGGGTGCCATCTTCCAGCCGGCGCCGCCGGTCATGATGCACTCGGGCGTCTCGCCGCAATGGCGCGTGACGTTTTCCACCATGCGCTGCACCGCGCCGGCGATAGCGAAGGTGCCGCCGCTGGTCAGCGCGTCACTGGTGTTGGTGGGAAAGTCGCGCACGTCGCCGGTGGGCACATGCAGGCCGGCGGTGCCCGATTCAAGCGCGCGCAGCATGATGCCGTGGCCGGGCAGGATGATGCCGCCCAGGAATTTTCCGGAGGCGTCAATCGCCTCGACCGTCACCGCCGTACCGACCATGACCACCACGCAGGGCTTGCGGCTGCCACGCGCCAGCAGGCGGTGGTACGCCCCTATCATGGCGACCCAGCGGTCGGCTCCCAGGCGCGCCGGGTGGTCGTAGCCGTTGCTCAGGCCGGCTTCCTGCGGACTTGACACGACCCAGACCGGGGCGACGTCCCACAGGTCCATCTGCTCTGCCAGGCGCCGCTTGATGGCGTCGCCCGCGACGATGCAGCCGAGAATTCGCGACGGTGGCGGCAAGGCGCGCCATTCGTCCTCGGCCAACCGGTCGATGTTTTCCAGAAACACCGCGCCTTGCGCCAGCAGCTTGGCGCCCACCACGGGCGTGTCGTAGTGGGCCCATTTCAGGCGGGTGTTGCCTACGTCAAGCGCTAGAAAGGTCATTGGGCTGAATTATGAACAGGTTTGCCGCGTGCGCCCGAGGTCGCCCGGCTAAAGTTTTTTGACTGGACACGGCGTCAGGGCTCGCCATCAAATCAGGCCGAACCAGCAAGCGCGCTGCACCGCCGCCAGCTTGTTGTCGACCTTGAGCTTGGTCATGGCATTGGCCAGGTGAAAGTTGACGGTGCGCTCGCTGCAGAGCAACAACTCGCCGCTTTTGCGCGCCGTCGTGCCCTGAAAAGCCAGCTTCAGGCATTCGAGTTCGCGCGGACTCAAGGGGCTGCGGGCCTCTGCCAACGCCCGCTTGAGCAGCGGCCAGATGTTGAGCGCGGACCAGGCCAGCGCCGCCGCCTCGCTGCGGTCGTGCCACTGGCGCGGGCTGAAAAGATAGCACTCGAAAGCGCGCCCAACCGTCAACGGAAACGCGATTCGGACGACGCTCTGGTAGCCATGACCGAGCCAGAGCCTGCGCCAGCGACTGAGATTTTCGAAAGCCGACTTGGATATATCCTGCCAGGCCACCAGCGGCGCATCGGAATCGCGCCAGAGCGCGCCAAAATCCCGGCTCTCGGCTAGCGCCTGGGCGGCTTCAAGCAGGCGCGGCGGATGCAGGGCCAGCACCAGTCGGTCCTCATCACCGGCGAAAGGGTCAGGGCCCAGCACCATCAGGGCTTCGACCGAAAACTCATGCAGGGCGCACATCCAGTCGCTGATGACGCCGTCCAGGCTGACACTGTCAAAATTAGCAGGTAGCTGCATTAGCTCGGCCGCAGGAGAACAAGGACAATGCAGCCAAATGTCAAATACGTCATCAGTGAGGATTCAGCTTGTGCTTGAGAGGTTTTTAAAGTGAGGGTGGTTGACGTCTACGCACGGCTTGCGCAGCGTCCCTGGTTTCAGTGGCTGCGCGAGGAGTTGGTCGTGCCGCCGTTGGAGCCTATTTTGCATCCATCGCCCCGGCGCCTTTGGTGGCTGGGGCTGATGATGCTTTTGGGCAATGCCTTGTTTGCCTGGATCTGGTCGGTCTGGCTGCCGCAACCCTACGAAAACCTGACGCTGCGGGTTATCGCCAGCCTGCTGGGCTTCAGCCTGATGGCGCCGCAAGTGAGCCTGCACCCCGACAGCGCGCTGGTGCAGAAAATTTTTGGTCTCCTGTTCTGGCTGGAGTTACCGGTCTTCTTCAGCTGGATGTACCTGTGCAACAGCGGCAGCGCCGTCTGGCTGGCGACGCTGGCGGTCATGGTGCTGGTTTACTACCATGTCACCGACTGGCGCTTCGCCACCCTGGGCATCATCACGGGCAGCCTGCTGGCTTGGGTGCTGTTTCGCTTCTTGGGACCGGGCGTCCCACCGATCGCGGAAAACCAGCGCATCGTCCATGCCGTGGTGTTTGCATTTGCGTGGACCTGCGCCCTCGTGCTCAGCCTGTCGTCGGCCACTTTGCGGCGGACACAACTGGCGCACGCGCTGACGACCATGGGCATCATGGCGCATGAACTGCGAACGCCGTTGTCTACGGCGGCGCTGATTGGTGACGCGATTGAACTGGAAGTCGAGCGCCAACCGGACAATCCACGCTCGCCGCAGCTGGAAAAGCTGGCTTCGCGCCTGCACGCGCTGGCGCGCAACATGAACCACCAGATCGACACGCAGATCGCCAATGCCAAACTGATGCAGCTGCCGAGCCACGCCGAGCGGATTTTTGCTGCCGAGCTGGTGCAGCAGGTGGTGGCGTCCTATCCCTTCGCCGCCAGCCGCCAGCGTGACTGCGTGCGGGTGCTGATCCACCGTGACTTTACCTTCCTCTCGTCATTCACCCAGTTTTCCCAGGTGCTCGACAACCTGATGAAAAATGCACTGTATTCGCTAATGGCAGCTGACTCCAGGTACCATCCGGGCGCGCTGCGCATCGAAGTCGGCATGCTGCACCAGCGTGGCCGCATCGTCGTGAGCGACGACGGCATGGGCATTGATGCTGCGCTGCTGCCGCATATTTTCAAACCGTTCTTCTCCAGCAACCACGGCACCGGCCACGGCCTGGGCCTGGCTTTTTGCCAGCAAGTGGTGCGCAGCGCGAGCGGCAGCATTTCCGTGAAATCACAATTCGCCGTTGGCGCCACGTTCACGATTGAGTTGCCGCTGGCGGGCTGAGGCTGTGGCCATGACCGTGCTCCAGCGCTGATTTTCAGGAACCCAAATGACTCCGACCCCCTTATCCTTTGCCCTGTACCGCCGCCCGGGCGGCGTGATTTTTCTCGATGACGATAGAGACTACCTTGAGATGCTGGCCGAAGTCATGCCGCCCGACTGGTACGTTCGCATGTTCCTGCGTCCCGTGGCCTGCATTGAGCAGTTGCTGAAGGAGACCCTACAGTGGGAGGCAGACGCCTGGGCACAGCAGGAAATCATCAATCGCTGGCGCGAGGGGGTCTCACTGATTCCGCAGATCCTGCAGTACTGGCGTGACGACGGCATAGCGCGTTTTGCGCTCTCCCGGGTCTGCGTGGTGGACTACGCCATGCCGGCGATGAGCGGGCTGCGGGTCTTGAGCGAACTCACGGGCTGGTCCGGTTCGCGTATTTTGCTGACGGGCCGGGCCGATGAGCAACTCGCGGTATCGGCTTTCAATCGCGGTCTGATCGACCAGTTCATTGCCAAGCAGTCGCCCGGGATTCGCCTGCGCCTGACCGAGGCCATCCAGGGCCTGCGCCACATTCCAGACACACGCCATCAACAGATCTGGCGCGCCACCTTGTCGCGCGCGCAGCATGCGCTGCTGTGTGAACCAGCGATTTCAAAAGCGCTGGAAAAGTTGACGCTGCAGCAGGGCTGGATAGAGCGGGTGGTGATAGGCGCACCGTTCGGCATATTGGCGCTGCACCCGCAAGGTGGCGCAAGCTGGCTGCAACTGGAGCCCTCCGAAAACCTGCAGGAGCTCGCTGAAATGGCCGAATCCCAAGGCTTCGACGCGACCACAGTGGGGGACATCCGCGCCGGCAGACGACTCGTGGACCTGGAACTGCAGCTGGCCCTGGGTGGCGGCCAAAAACCCCGGCCGCAGCAGGCCTTTGCCATCGCCAGCGAGCCGGCGCGCCTGTACGCCGCCATCTTTGCGGTCCCGGAAAGCTTCAGCTCCGGTGAGGCGTCCAGTTACGCGCGTTTTATCACCACCGTGGGCGATCGTGAACTGCAGGACTAGACACCGGGACTAAGAGGAAGCCTGAGCAGCGCGGGCACGCCGTGCGATCGGCCAATCCCAAGGTTTGACGAGGGGCGCAATCTCGCGCGCCACCGCCTCTACGTGGTCCAGTTCCGAATCCATCAGGCCGGCGTTCAACGTGAGCCGCATCATCGCGCGCTTGCTGCTGGTGGCCGGCGCGCAAAACATGGCCGAAAACACGTCGCGCTCCTCCAGTCGGTCACGCAGCACCATGGTGTCGCATTCCATGCCAACTTCAAGCGCGATGATTTGCTGGCTTCCCTGGTGAATCGGGTAACCCAGATCACTCAGGCTGGCGCGCAGGCGCGTAGTGTGCGCCAGCAGGCGGCTGCGTGCCTCATCACTTTGGCGAATCACTTCCAGCGTGGCCGTCAGCCCGGCAATTTCGTGCGGCAGCAAGCTGGAGCTGAAAATATTGGGAAAGCTGGTACAAAAAATGTAGTGCCGCATGTGCGCCGGTGCCGTGAAGAAACCGGCGCGCCCGGCAAAGGCTTTGGCCAGGCTGGCGGTGATGAAGTGCACCCGCTCCGACAAACCGAGCGCGGCGCACAGGCCGGCGCCCTGAGGGCCGTGGGTGCCCAGCGAGTGCGATTCATCGACCAGGATCATGCAGCCGTACTGTTCAGCGACCTCAACGACTTCCACCAGCGGGCAGAGCGCGCCTGTCGTGCTGTAGACGGAATCCACCACCACCAGGCCAGGTCCGGTCCTGGCAATCATGCGCGCCAGGTGGGCCGGGTCGTTGTGCCGAAACGCACAGGCCGGCGCCCGTGCCGCATGGGCGCCCTCCCAGAGGGACGCATGCGCCAGCGAATCCAGATAGACCGGTGTTTGCGCATCGGCAATGGCCTGCAGCAAACCCACATTGGCGGCATAGCCTGACTGGCAGATGAAGCCATCGTCTTTGCCAACCCAATTGGCCAGGGCCAACTCCAGCGCACGGGCTGGATGCTGGTTGAGGTGAAACACGCCGGACTGGACCACAAACTCCTGCTGCTTGCGCAGCGCATCGACCTGGGCCTGGACGATGAGCGGGTGCCCCGTTAAGCCCAGGTAGTCATTGCCGTCCAGCCGTATTGCATTGGAGCCGGGCGGTTTGCCGTGCAGGACAAATTTTCCGCCCCACTGCTGATTCCAGCGCGGTGTGAAGTCGCGTGCGATGCGCTGGGTCAGCTGCGTTCCAAGGGAAGGGTTGCCCAAAGGGCGGGCGGCAGGGGCGAGTTTGCGTTCGAGTGCTTGCATGAAGAGTTCCAATAGAAATGAACTCTCATTGAAAACTGTTACACAAATTGATACGTCTTACCCCCTGTTAGAACTGTCAGGGGTAAAACGCTATCGCCATGAATTATCCAATTAGACTAGAACTATATAACTCATTACTAAATATTTTTGTAGTTATTTTTATTTACTCTAACTGGTCTCAAAAAGTAACTTGTTGCAATACCGCACACCTAACTCTGTTGCCATGGCAGCCCACGAAAGCGCCAGCCTCCCAGATGACCGCGCTGCCCCTGCGCGTCAGCATCTCCTTCGAAGCCTTCCAGAATGTTGTAGGCCTCTATCCCGAGTTCAGTGGCTCGTTGAGCAGCAGCGATAGAGCGGACCCCGCTGCGGCACAACAGCACGACTTTCTTGCCCGGCGGCACGGCGGCTTTCAGGCATTCGTCAAAGCTGGGGTTGACCTCCATGCCAGGCCACTGCTTCCAGGCCAGCGCCACCGCGCCGGGCACATAACCGACCCAGGCGCGCTCGGCGTCGCTGCGCACATCCACCAACACTGCCTGGGCCGACTGCAGCCATGCAAAGGCCAGCTGCGGCAGAATGTCACCGGCGTAGCCCGGCGCCGGCTGTTTCTGCTGTCCCTGGAGCGGAGTAGGAGAGTCCGGTGGGGTGCTGATGCTCATCTGGGAACCTGTCGTATTGAAAGTTGAATCATCTCCATGTTGCGCCGTCAGGCGTGCGTTGGGCAGTAGGCGACCATGGTGAAACTGAAAGTATTTTCCAGCGATCCACCACTGCATGGCAAGTTGAGGAGGCAACTTTTGCAGTGCGCGTTCGATGGCAGGCAAAATCAAGCGAAGCGCAAACACAGCAAGCAACTACCGGAGACTCTAATGCCCCCAAATGGTGACGCCCCTTACACGACGGACTCGCCGCCTACCAAGGCGGACCTCAAGTCCATGGCCAAAATGCTCGCCCCGTGGCAGCCGCCCGAGACCAGCGGCAGCGCCAATAACGCCAACAAAAAGGGCAAGGCCTGCAGCCTCAATGACTTCGATCCTGCAGCCAAGCCTTTTTCTAATGGAGACAAACAGCTTGACAAGGCGGCGGTCGAAGCCCTGGCCAACGAGCTCGACGAGCTGCAAAACTGCTTTTACGGCGACAAACGCTACAAGCTGCTGGTGATTCTGCAGGGCACCGACACGTCCGGCAAGGACGGCGTGCTGCGCGGCGTGTTCGGCCGCATCAGCCCGCTGGGGGTTCGCACCATGGGATGGAAAGCCCCCAGCGAAGAGGAGCGCGCCCACGACTATCTGTGGCGCATCCACCAGGCGGTGCCCGGCGCGGGCGAGTTGATGATTTTCAACCGCAGCCATTATGAAGATGTGCTGGTACCGCCCGTCAATGGCTGGATCACGGCGGCGCAAACAGCGCAACGCTACCAGCACATCAACGATTTTGAACGCATGCTCAGCGAGACCGGCACCGTGATCTTGAAGTTCATGCTGCACATCAGCTTGGACGAGCAACGTGAGCGGCTGCAAGCCCGGCTCGACGACCCTGCCAAACACTGGAAGTTCAGCCTGGGTGATCTGGAAGTTCGCAAACAGTGGAAGCAGTACCAAAAGGCTTACGAAGGCCTGCTCAACGCAACCAGCACTGCCTGGGCGCCCTGGACCGTGGTGCCGGCCAATTCCAAGACTCACCGCGACCTGATGATTGCAAAGCTGGTGCACCATGCCCTGCACAAACTCGATTTGCGCTACCCGCCGGGGGATCCTGCGTTGGAGGGCATTAAGGTCAGCTGACGAGCAAACCCGCGTCAGGGCTCGGCAATATCAGTGGCCGCCCCCCAGGTAGGCCGCCCTGACAGCCGGATCGTCGCGCAGGCTGGCCGCCTCGCCGTGAACCGAGATGCGCCCGTTTTCCAGTACGTAGCCGTAGTCGGCCACCTTCAGGGCGGCGGCGGCGAACTGCTCGACCAGCAGCATGGTCACACCACGCGATTTCAGGTCGGCAATGATGCGAAAAACTTCTTCCACCAAAATGGGCGCCAGGCCCATGGAGGGCTCGTCGAGCAGGACGATTTCGGGGTTCAGCATGACCGCGCGCGCCATCGCCAGCATTTGCTGCTCGCCACCGGACAGCGTCCCGGCTAGCTGGGTGCGGCGCTCCTTTAAACGCGGAAACAGCTCCAGAGCGCGTTCCAGGTCGCCCGGCACATCGCCCTTGGGGCGGCTGCCGGTCAGGCGCGGAAAGGCGCCCAGCAGCAAGTTGTCGGTCACCGTCATGGTGGCAAACACGCGCCGGCCTTCGGGCGAATGCGCCAGGCCCTGCTTGGCAATGGTGTAGGACTCCAGCCCATCGACACGCTTGCCGTGCAGCGTGATTTCACCAGAAGTAGGCTTGATCATGCCGGAGATGGCCCGCATGGTGGTGGTCTTGCCAGCGCCGTTCGAGCCAATCAGCGTGACCACTTTTCCCTTGGGCACCTCCATCGAAATGCCGTGCAGAACCTGCACTTTGCCGTAGCCAGCTTCGAGGTTTTTGATACTCAACATATTGAATTTCTCTTTACTTATGCGGCCGTGCCACCGAGGTAAGCCTCGATCACTTTTTCATCAGCCTGCACCTGGGCGGGCTTGCCTTCAGCGATCTTCTGACCGAAATCAAGCACCGACACCGAGTCGCAAATGCTCATCACCACGTCCATGTGGTGCTCAATCAAAATCACCGTGATGCCGTGGTCGCGGATCTTGCGGATGATGGTGATCAGCTCCTTGATGTCGGGCGCGGTGAGGCCAGCCGCCGGTTCGTCAAGCAGCAGCAACTGCGGATCTAGCGCCAGCGCGCGGGCGATTTCGAGTAGGCGCTGCTTTCCGTAGGGCAGGTTGCGCGCCTCTTCAGTGGCCAGGTCCGCCAGACCGACAAAGCGTAGCAGGCCCAGGCCGCGTTCAGTCGCTGCTTTTTCTTCGCGCTGGTAGCGCGGCGTGTGCAGCGACACGTCAATGATGTTGCTGGCAAAGGTGTGATGCAAACCCACCTGCACGTTTTGAAGCGCCGTCATCTCGCCGAACAGCTGCACGTTCTGGAACGTGCGTGCGATGCCCGACAGCGCGATATCGGACGAGGTGCGGCCCACCACCGAGCGGCCGGCAAACTCGATGCTGCCAGCGGTCGGTACGTAAATGCCAGTCAGCACATTCATCATGGTGCTTTTGCCAGACCCGTTGGGGCCAATCAGCCCGTGAATGGTGCCGCGCTTGACGTGCAAATCCACCTGGTTGATGGCCTTGAGGCCACCAAACTGCATGAGCACGCCTTGTGCGATCAAGAGGTCGCTTCCCGCCTCGCCAGCACCGGCGCTGGTAGCAACCATGACCGCGTCTTTGCCGGTATCGGCCGCCGCCAAGACCCCGGCATCTATATCGACCACCTTGGGCACATGAAACAGGCTTCGGACAAAACCGACGATGCCGTTCTGCAGGTAATACACCACGAACAGAATCATCAGACCGAAAATACTGAGGCGCCAGTCGGTGATCGATTGCAGCCAGAACGAAAAACCGGCCAACGCCATCGTGCCAACGACCGGAATCGCCATGGCTTTTGGGGTGGTGATTTTTTTGACCACCGCGACCACCGCGCCTACCGCAATCAGCAAGGCCAGTGCCGAAGCCACGATGCGGAATAGTTCAAGATCGTCCAACAGTTTGGGCAAAATCACAATGATGGCAGCGCCCAGCAAGGCCCCAGCGCGGCTCTTACGGCCACCCATGATGACGGCCAACAAAAACAATACCGTCAACTCAAAGTTGTAGGTGTTGGGCGAGATGTATTGCTCCGAGTAGGCATAGAGGCAGCCGGCCAGTCCGGCGAAGCCCGCGCTGATCACAAACGCATATACCTTGTAGCGGTAGACCGACACACCCATACAGTCTGACGCGACAGGGCTGCCACGCAAGGCCTCAAAGGCGCGGCCCAGTTGCGATTTAAGAATGCGGTGCACCACCACCAGCGACACCACCATGAGCGTGAACACCAGCCAGTAAAAACCATGTTCATCGAGCTTGTAACTGCCGATGGACGGTTTGGGAATAGTGATGCCTAGCGGTCCTTCGGTAAGAAAAGTCATCTCGTTGATCAAGATCTGGATGATGGTGCCGAAAGCCAGCGTCACCATGGCCAGATAAGGGCCCGTAACGCGCAGGGCCGGCAAGGCCAGCAAAGCACCGAAAGCGGCTGTCACGGCGATGCTGGCGGGAATGATGACCCACAGCGGCGCGCCCAGCTTCATGAACAGCACGCCGGCCGTGTAGGATCCCACACCAAAAAGACCGGCATGGCCAAGCGACACCTGGCCGGTGTAACCCACCACAATGTCCAGGCCGAACAGCAAAATTGCGTAGATCATGATCGTGCCGATCATGTGGATGTAATACGAGTTGCTGGTAAACAGCGGTGCGGCAGCCAGCAGGGCCAGGCCAATCACCGCCGCAATCAAAGTCTTGCGGTTCATCTTGAGGCTTTCTCTTAGACTTTTTTGATGGCGGTTTTACCAAACAGGCCCGCCGGTTTGAAGGCTAGCACCAGCAGCAACAGGACCAGACCGGGCACATCTTTGTAGCCGGTAGAAAGGTAATAACCGGTGGTGGTTTCAGCCACACCGAGGATGATGCCGCCCACAATAATGCCCATGCCGCTGGTCAGTCCGCCAATGATGGCGACCGCAAAAGCCTTGAGCCCCAGCACGGCACCCATGGTGGCGCCAGTCAATGTCAACGGTGCAATTAACGCACCCGCAAACGCGGCAGAGGCGGAGGACAGCGCATAGGAAAAGGTGATCACCAAGCCGGTATTGATGCCCATCAGTTTGGCCGCATCGCGGTCGTTAAACGTGGCCACCACCGCTTTTCCGTAAATCGTCTTGCGATTGAAAAATTCAACCGCCAGCATCATCAGCACAGCACCCACCACCACGAGAATTTCCATGGGCAGCACATTGGCACCAAGAATCTTGAGGGGCGACTCGGGCAGCGGTGAGGGGAACTTCATGTCGTCCCGGCCCCAGACGTTCTCCGCCACGTTTTTGAAAATAATGCCCAGCGCGATGGTGGACATGATCCAGCCGAACTCGCTCTTGATCTTGATCGCGGGGCGCACGCCAATACGCTCGACCAGACCGCCCTGAAACAGACCAAACACAATGACCAGCGGCAGCATGAGCCAGTAATTCACGCCCATATTTACCAGCGTCAAACCGACCATCGCGCCAAGCATGAGTGCATCGCCCTGGCCGAAATTAAGGGTGTCTGAAGTTTGAAATGTCAGCTGGTAGCCAAATGCAATGACGGCATAGATCATGCCCATCGCAATACCGCTGTAGACAAGTTGAAGCAGGATTTCCATAGATTCACTTCCGCGCAATGGCCTTCAAACGGTGGCCGAAAAAAAAGCGCCGCGCCAGCCGTATCAGCTGGCGCGGTTCCATCATTCAATTTGAATCGAAAAACTACTTCTTGACGACTGGCGTGCCCTTCGCGCTGGCGTCTTTCAAGCGAACTTCGGAAGCCTTTTTGAAGTCATCGGGATAGGCATACACCACGCGTTGGCCCTTGACCTCGCCGAAGACAGGGATGTTGGCTGTAATGGCTTCGTGGTCGTTGGCTGTAAATGGTTTGTTGTAGGTGGTCACAACGCCCTCAACCGGAGCCTTCAGCTCTTCCAGCGCAGCCTTGATCTTCGGGCCTTCGGTCGAGTTGGCCTGCTTGATTGCCGCGGCCAGCAGGTACACCGAGTCGTAGCCCTGGGCTGCCGACACTGGCGAGTCGATTCGCGCGTTCTTCGGGTTGAAGGTCTTGAGGTAGTTGATGATGAAGGACTGACGCTTGGGCGTTGTCGGCTCCTGGATAAAGGTTTGCGGCATGCGCGCGCCCTCCCCACCGGGGCCAGCGTTGTCGATGTAGTTGGCCATAGAGAGTGTCCAACTGCCGACCATGGGAACTTTCCAGCCCAGTTTGGTCATGCCGTTGGCAATCTGCGCCAGCTCAGGGCCGATGCCGTAGGTCAGTACGGCTTCGGCGCCGGCTTCCTTGGCCTTGAGCAGTTGGGCGGTCATGTCAACATCCTTGATGTTGAACTTCTCGACGGCGACGGGCTTGATGCCTTTTGCCTCCAGCGCCTTTTCGAGGTCGGCGCGGCCGAGTTGGCCGTAGTTGGTGGAGTCAGCCAGGATTGCGACCTTTTTGAAACCGCGGCGTGTTATGGCTTCTTCCACAATCATCGGCGCCTGAATGCTGTCATGCGCGGAGTTGCGAAAGATGTAATTTTCGGGCTGGTCTTTAAACTGCGTGGTGATGACACTGCCAGTTGCCACGTTATTCATCACAGGAATTTTGGCTTCCTGAAAGAAGCGCTGCGATGCCAGTGCCACACCGGTATTGATGTAACCCACCACAGCGGTAACTTTTTCCTTGTTGATAAGTTCCTGGGCGATTTGCACGCCGCGCTCGTTCTTGGCCTCATCGTCACGCTCAACCAGCTGGATTTTGCGGCCAAGAACGCCGCCAGCCTTGTTGATTTCTTCAGTGGCGAGCCGGACGCCATCACGCATGCTGACACCCATGGACGAAGAACCCCCGGTGAAAGGGCCGGCCACACCGATCTTGATAGGTTCGGCTGCAGCAGCCATTCCAGCGATGCTCAAAACCGCTGACGCAACGGCCAGTTTTGCAAAACGAATGTTCATGTTAGCTCCATAGTGATAAATAAACTTGACGCGCGGTGAACAGCGCGACAACGCCACTTCAGCTCCTGCAGATCGAGGTCGAGCGACTAATCTATCCGACTTGTCGGAAAAATCTGTTAGTGGTTTCCGCAAAAAAACCCCAATACACGGCAAAACGCCGTGAACATTTTTTAGGATTTCACCAAAAATATTTCAAACCTCCTTCTTGCACGATGCACAAGCGCGCAAGAATCTACGGGTTAACCCCACGCCGCAAGCCTCATCCAGCTGCCAGCCTTGCCGATCGCAGCGCGCATGAGGTGCCGTGCGCGCCAGCGCCTGGCGACTTTGCTGGCGTCGTGCATTCAGACGCTGCGGCGAGAGGGGCGCCGTCGTCACCGGTCCCGCTTCGGTGGTCGGACCGGGACAGCTGGCCCCAGGAGCGCACCCGCTGCACCTGCGCACTGCCATGACGCCTTTTCACCGTGCTCCGTATCGCGCTGCGATTTGATGCGAACCAGGTTGCGAGAAACCAGCACCGCCCGGCCCGACGGTCCGCCTTAATGGACAAAGGCAGTTTCACCCCGGCCGGGCGGGTGAGGCAATTGCCGGCAAACCTTGGTAAAAACCCTCTTACACGCCGCGCGCCAAAGGCGAAAGATAACGTGCCAACGTTTTTTTACAAAAGGAGACAAACCATGACAGATATCAAGACCCCCCGCCGCCGCGGCCTGCTGAAAGGCGCTGCTGTCGCCGTCGGCGCGATGTCCGCCCCCATGATCGCCAAGGCACAGACCACGTCTTTTCGTTTCCAGAGCACCTGGCCGGCCAAGGACGTCTTCCATGAATACGCCAATGATTTTGCGAAAAAGGTCAATGACATGGCCGGCGGGAAGCTGAAGATTGAAGTACTGCCTGCCGGTGCCGTGGTGCCCGCATTCCAGCTGCTGGAAGCCGTCAACAAGGGCACGCTAGACGGCGGTCACGGCGTGGTGGCGTACCACTACGGCAAGCAAGCAGCGCTCGCGCTGTGGGGCTCCGGCCCTGCTTATGGCATGGACCCCAACATGGTGCTCGCCTGGCATAACTACGGTGGTGGCAAGGCGCTGCTGGAAGAAATCTACAAATCGATCAACATGGACGTCGTGTCTTACCTCACGGGACCGATGCCGACCCAACCGCTGGGCTGGTTCAAAAAGCCCATCGCCAAAGTCGCCGACATGAAGGGCCTGAAGTTCCGCACGGTTGGCCTGTCGGTGGACATCTTCACCGAGTTGGGCATGGCGGTCAACCCACTGCCGGGCGGAGAAATCGTGCCGGCACTGGACCGCGGCCTGATTGATGCAGCCGAGTTCAACAATGCCACATCCGACCGTATCCTCGGCTTCCCAGACGTGGTGAAAAACTGCATGCTGCAGAGCTTCCACCAGAGTGGTGAGCAGTTCGAAATCCTGTTCAACAAGCCGAAGTACAACGCACTGCCGCAAGAACTCAAGTCCATCATCGACTACGCTGTGCAGGCCGCCAGCGCCGACATGAGCTGGAAGGCGGTCGAACGCAACTCGCAGGACTACATCGAGCTTAAGAAGCAAGGCATCAAGTTCTACAAGACACCCGATGCGATCCTGCGCGCCCAGCTAGAGGCTTGGGACAAGGTCATCGAAAAGAAGAGCAAGGACAATCCGCTGTTCGTCAAGGTGCTGGCCTCGCAAAAGGCCTTTGCGGCCCGCGCCAGTCAGTGGCAAAACGACTACATGGTGGATTTCAAAATGGCCTACAACCACTACTTCAGCAAGAAGAAAGTCTAAGCCCGGACTTCAAGTACACCAGCCATCCGGTTCATCTGGATGGCTGGTTTTTGTTTGTGCGCCCCGCAAGGGCTAACAGGTATTTTTATGCGTGTCCAACGAGTTCTTCATATGGCGGACGAGATCAGCACCTGGGTCGGCAAGGCGGCCGCCTGGCTCATCGTGGCGCTGATGCTGCTGGTCTGCGCCGAAGTCTTCAAACGCTACGCACTCAACGCGCCGACCGCCTGGATTTATGACGTCAACAACATGCTGTACGGCACGCTGTTCATGCTGGGCGGAGCTTACACCCTGGCGCATGACGGGCACGTGCGCGGTGACTTTTTCTACGGCAACATGAAACCGCGCACGCAAGCCTCGCTGGATTTTGTGTTGTATCTGCTGTTTTTCATTCCAGGTATTGCGGCACTCACCTGGGCAGGGTGGACTTATTTTCAGGATTCCCTGGCGATGCATGAACAGACCTTCAATGCCGATCCAATTCCGCTTTACCCTTTTAAGTTCGTCATTCCAGTGGCCGGAGCAATTGTGCTAATGCAGGGCATCGCCGAAATCGTTCGCTGCGTGGTGTGCATCAAGACCGGCGAATGGACCCCACGGCTGAAGGATGCCGAGGAGTCCGATGTGGTGGCGCAGCAACTCGCCGGCAGTGAATACGTCGACGAGGAAGCGCGTCAATTAGCCATCGAGAAATCCATCGGGATGAAGGGCTAAATCATGAGCAACGCAGCACTCGGCATGACCATGCTTTGCCTCATCGTGGTTGTCATCATGATGGGTTTTCCGACGGCTTTTACCCTGATGGGTCTGGGCATGCTGTTCGGCTATGTCGCCTTTTACGATCCCGCAGCCTCCTGGCTGGACAACCGGATTTTCGACCTGATGGTTCAGCGCGCCTTTGGCGCGATGACCAACGAGACACTACTGTCCATCCCGCTTTTTGTGTTGATGGGTTATGTGATGGAACGCGGCGCGCTGGTGGACAAGATGTTTCACAGCGTCCAGCTGGCGTTTCGCAGCGTGCCTGGCTCCCTGGCCGTCACCACCTTGATCATCTGCACCTTCTGGGGCATTGCCAGCGGCTTGGTGGGTGCCGTGGTGGTGCTGATGGGTGTGATCGCGATGCGGCCCATGCTCAACGCCGGTTACGACACGCGGCTGGCCGCCGGCGTGATTACCGCCGGAGGCACCCTGGGCATCCTGATCCCGCCGTCGGTGATGATCATTGTGTATGCCGCCGTGGCCGGCCAGTCTGTCGTCAAGCTCTATGCGGCGGCGATGTTCCCCGGTTTCTTCCTGGCGCTGCTTTATCTCATTTACATCATCGGCTGGGTGCTGATCAATCCGAAAATTGCCCCAAAGCTTCCGCCTGAGCAACAACAGGTGCCGGTGCCGCCTTGGCTCAAGCACCTGTCGAATGCCTATTCCCGCCGCATATTGCCTGCCTTGGCCACTGCGGTGGCTGCGCCGGACAAAGCGCTGCGGCGCAGCGTGGAAGGCGCGCAAATCACCTGGGGCCTGCTGGTTCGCAGCCTGGCGATGTCCCTCGTACCGGTGGCGTTGGTAGCGCTCACGCTGGGTACCGTTTGGTGGTACGTGGTCATTCATTCCCAGGAAGATAACCATAAGCTCCAAATGACGCAGCAAGCGGAAGTCAACACCGATACCGGCGCGACTACTTCCTTGACCAAGCCAGCGGCCAGCGGCGTGCAAGAAGCGCCAGGCGCTACTGGTCTGCAGGAGCCACCCGCCGAAGGCGAACTCAAGGAACTCGGTAATGACGGCGGCCTGGAAGCCCCATCGGGCTCTAGCGAAATGCAGGCCCCCCCCGCAGGTGGCAAAGAACCAATCGAGCCGGCGATGCAGCAGTTGGGCGACCCCGCGGAGCAGGGGCCGCTGACTCCGGCCGTACCTCCAGCCTTTTATACGGGGTTCTGGATCACCTGCGCGCTGGCGCTGCTGCTGCTGGCCTGGTATTACTGGCGTTTTGATGCCGAACAGTTCGAGATCCTCAGAATGCTGGTGTCATCGGTGATGCCGCT
Source organism: Polaromonas sp. (assembly GCF_012927455.1). GTDB lineage: Bacteria > Pseudomonadota > Gammaproteobacteria > Burkholderiales > Burkholderiaceae_C > Polaromonas. The sequence goes on from NZ_JABBPE010000003.1 coordinate 35,653, forward strand.
GGCCCTCCTGACCTTCTTGGTGCTGGCCGTCATCTTGTTTGGCCTCACCACCGCCACCGAGTCAGCGGCGGTGGGGGCTGCCGGAGCTTTCCTGATGGCCTGGCAGGCGCGCACGCTGAACTTCCAGCGCATCAAGGAAGCGGTGTTCCTGACCGCCAAGACCACCTCCATGGTGTGCTGGCTATTTGTCGGCTCGGCGCTCTTCTCGGCCGTATTCGCCCTGCTAGGCGGCCAGCGTGTGGTGGAAGAATGGGTTCTGTCCATGAACCTGTCGCCGATGCAGTTCCTACTGCTGTCGCAGGCCATCATCTTCATTCTCGGCTGGCCGCTGGAGTGGACCGAGATCATCGTGATTTTCGTGCCCATCTTCCTGCCGCTGCTGGCGCATTTCCAGATCGATCCCATCTTGTGGGGTGTGCTGGTGTTCGTCAACTTGCAGGCGGCCTTCCTGTCGCCACCGGTGGCCATGTCAGCCTTTTACCTGAAAGGGGTGTCGCCGGCGCACGTGACTATCAACCAGATTTTCGCGGGCATGATGCCCTATATGCTGATCGTCATTCTCTGCATGGTGTTCATGTACATCTGGCCGGGGCTGACACTGTGGCTGCCCAACTACCTGTACGGTGGCGGCTAATTCTTCCAGCCTGAGTATAAAAAAGGGTGCTTGGGCACTCGTTTTTAGGCAAAGCAGGTAAGATTGACGTTTACGTAAACGTCAACTAGAACCACAATTTCGTTGAGTATTGCCTTACCCTCAAGTCGCAGCTACCCGGAGATCTGCATGACCGACCTGTCCGCCGAATACAAAGCGCTCGCCAATTACCGCCCCACGCACAAGGTGCGTTTTGTCACGGCCGCCTCGCTGTTCGACGGACACGATGCCGCCATCAACATCATGCGGCGCATTTTGCAGGGCATGGGCGCCGAGGTGATTCACCTGGGCCACAACCGCAGCGTCGAAGAGGTGGTGACGGCCGCCCTGCAGGAAGACGCGCAGGGCATCGCCATCAGCTCCTACCAGGGTGGCCATGTCGAGTACTTCAAATACATGGTCGACTTGCTGAAAAGCCGCGGCGGCGAGCATATCCAGGTCTTTGGCGGCGGCGGCGGCGTGATTGTGGGCCCGGAAATCCGCGAGCTGCAGGCCTACGGCGTGGCGCGCATTTTCAGCCCCGAGGACGGCCAGAAGATGGGCCTGGCCGGCATGATTGGCGAAATGGTGATGCGCTGCGACCAGGACCTGACCGGCTTTGCGCCGACCGACGTGCAAGCCATCGAAGGCCATGGCGAAATGGCCTGGCGGGCGCTCGCGCAACTCATCACTGCGCTTGAAAACGAGAAGGCTAATGAGGCTGTAGTCCAAGCGGTACGGGCGCAAGCTGCTATCAAAAAGATACCAGTTTTGGGCATCACGGGCACCGGTGGCGCCGGCAAGTCATCGCTCACCGACGAGCTGATCCGCCGGCTGCGGCTGGACCAGAACGACCAGTTGCGCATCGCCATCATCAGCATAGACCCGTCGCGCCGCAAGAGCGGCGGCGCCCTGCTGGGCGACCGCATCCGCATGAACGCCATCAATCCCTGGAATTCACAGGCCCCCACGCTTGTCGCTTCGCGTGCCGCGCTGCCCCCCGAGGGGGCTGAACTTGCTTGGGGCGGCCCGGCGCTGCGTTCGTTGCCACCCGGCGGCCAACGTGTTTTCATGCGCTCACTCGCCACGCGCGACTTCGGCTCGGAAATCAGCCCGGCCTTGCCCGACGTGATTGCCGCCTGCAAGGCCGCCGGCTTCGACCTGATCGTGGTTGAAACCTCCGGCATTGGGCAGGGCGACGCCGCCATCGTGCCGCATGTCGATGTGCCGATGTATGTGATGACGCCGGAGTTCGGCGCCGCCAGCCAGCTGGAAAAAATCGACATGCTGGACTTTGCCGAGTTCATTGCCATCAACAAGTTTGACCGCAAGGGCTCGCTCGATGCGCTGCGTGATGTGGCAAAACAGGTGCAGCGCAACAAGGAAGCCTGGAGCACGCCGGCCGATCAGATGCCGGTGTTTGGCACCATGGCCGCGCGCTTTAACGACGACGGTGTGACAGCGCTGTACCAGGCGCTCAAGCCCCGCCTGGCCGCGCTCGGCCTGCATTTTGAGGACGGCATACTGCCCGAGGTCAAGGTGCGCCACAGCACCAACCAGACCCCCGTGGTGCCGGCGGCCCGCACGCGCTACCTGGCCGAAATTACCGATACCGTGCGCGGCTACAAGAAACGCGGCCACGAGCAAGCCACGCTGGCCCGCGAAATCCAGCAGTTGCGCGCCGCCGCCGCCATGCTGACCGCGAGCAAGCCCGACAAGGCCCGAGCCGCCGAGGCCGCCATCGACCTGGCGGTGCAGCGCGAGCAAATTCAGGAGCCGTCTGCTAAAAAACTGCTGGCCCAGTGGCCGTTGATGCAGAAAGCTTATGCCGGCGACGAATACGTGGTGAAGATCCGCGACAAGGAAATCCGCACGGCGCTGACCACCAAATCACTTTCCGGCACCACCATTCGCAAGGTTTGCCTGCCCAAATACGAAGACCACGGTGAAATCCTCAAGTGGCTGATTCTGGACAATGTGCCCGGCAGCTACCCCTACACAGCCGGAACCTTTGCCTTCAAGCGCGAGGGCGAAGACCCGACCCGCATGTTCGCCGGCGAAGGCGACCCGTTTCGCACCAACACGCGCTTCAAGTTGCTGAGCGACGGCATGGCCGCGAAGCGCCTGTCCACCGCGTTTGACTCGGTCACGCTGTATGGCAACGACCCGCATGTGCGGCCTGACATTTACGGCAAGGTCGGCAATTCGGGCGTGTCGATTGCCACGCTGGACGACATGAAGGTGCTGTACGGCGGCTTTGACCTGTGCAGCCCGACCACCAGCGTGTCCATGACCATCAACGGCCCGGCACCGAGCATTCTGGCCATGTTCATGAACACCGCCATCGACCAGAACCTGGAAAAATTCAAGGCCGACAACGGCCGCGAAGCCACCGATACGGAAGCCCTGAAGATCCGGGAATGGGTGCTGGAGAACGTGCGCGGCACGGTGCAGGCCGACATCCTGAAAGAAGACCAGGGCCAAAACACCTGCATCTTCTCGACCGAGTTCAGCCTGAAAGTGATGGGCGACATCGCCCAGTACTTCGTGCACAACCGGGTGCGCAACTTCTACAGCGTCTCAATCAGCGGCTACCACATCGCCGAAGCCGGCGCCAACCCGATCAGCCAGCTGGCCTTCACGCTGTCCAACGGCTTTACCTTTGTGGAAGCCTACCTGGCGCGCGGCATGCACATCGACGACTTCGCGCCCAACCTGTCCTTTTTCTTCAGCAATGGCATGGACCCCGAATACACCGTGATGGGCCGCGTGGCGCGCCGCATCTGGGCCGTCGCCATGAAAGAGAAATACGGCGCCAACGAACGCAGCCAGAAGCTGAAATACCACATCCAGACCTCAGGCCGCAGCCTGCACGCGCAGGAAATCCAGTTCAACGACATCCGCACCACGCTGCAGGCGTTGATCGCGATTTACGACAACTGCAATTCGCTGCACACCAACGCCTTTGACGAAGCCATCACCACGCCGACCGAAGACTCGGTGCGCCGCGCCATGGCGATCCAGCTCATCATCAACCGCGAATGGGGCCTGGCGAAAAACGAAAATCCGTCACAGGGCGCTTTCATCATCGAGGAGCTGACCGAACTGGTCGAAGAAGCCGTGCTGATCGAATTCCAGAACATCGCCGATCGCGGCGGCGTGCTGGGCGCGATGGAAACCGGCTACCAGCGCGGTCGTATCCAGGACGAATCGATGCATTACGAAATGCTCAAGCACACCGGCGAGCTGCCCATCATCGGCGTCAACACCTTCCGTAACCCGCATGGCGACGCGGTTCACGACAAGCTGGAACTGGCGCGCTCGACTGATGAAGAAAAGCAGAGCCAGCTGACGCGGCTGGCCGACTTCCAGCAGCGCCACGCCAAAGAGTCACCGGCGATGCTCAAACGCCTGCAGACGGCGGTGATCGAGAACAACAACGTGTTCGAAGTGCTGATGGACGCGGTGCGCGTCTGCTCGTTGGGGCAGATCACCAACGCGCTGTTTGAAGTGGGCGGGCAGTACCGCCGCAATATGTAAAAAGGCGAAACGCATGGGCCTAAAATATTCCCTTATTCATTAGGGAAGAATTAACGATGGCAATGCGAAATTCAGTGGCACTGGCCACTTTGCTGGTGTCAATGTTTGTCGCTTTTCCGGCCATCTGCCAGCCCGTCAAAGCCATTCCGGCAGCAAGCCTGGACCTGGCTGCGCGCCTGCAAGAGGAGGAAAGCCATCCGGGTCAACGCGAGGCAGCCTACAAGGCCGGCGGCAAGGTCGCGGCTTTCTGCGCCAACTGTCATGGCGAGGGCGGCAACAGCAACAATGCCGCCATTCCCAACCTGGCAGGGCAGAACCCCACGTATTTGCTGGAGCAGCTGCGCCAATTCAGCGATGGGAGCCGCCGCAACGAGTTCATGGAGCGAATGATCAAGGCTCTCAGCCCCGCCGAAAAAATCGGTATCGTTGTTTTCTATTCCAGCCAGGAAGTCACGCACAAGCCATCGGCGAACGCCGCACTGGTCGGCCAGGGATTGGCGTACTACAACAATGTTTGTGCGCGTTGCCATGGCGCGCAGGGTCGCGGAAATGCGAAAGTCGCACGAGTCGCCGGACAGCAGCCAGACTATCTGAACGTGACGCTCAAGCGCTACCGGGACGGTTCAGGTGTGCGCAACGAGCCCCTGATGGCGGCCAATACGCGGCTGATGACAGACGCCGATATCGCCGCCGTCGTTGCCTACGTCTCGTCCATGAAATAGGAGGTCTTGCGCCTGCCCGCTGCGCGCGCAACGGGTGCGGCAAGACCATCCAGGCAAAAAAAAACACCTGAGGCGCCATAGGCTTGAGGTGTTCAGGTGGCAGGCGCGGCGGCGAACAGACAACTCCCGCCGACGCGCAATTAACCGCCTTTTTTCGGGCGTTTGCCGGCGTTTTTCTTGTTGCGGGTTGAAGAACCGCGCTCAAGGCTGATCTTCTGGCCATGGCCAGAGCTGGGGGTGAAGCCCTTGGGGGGCACTGGCTTGGGGGCGCAGATGTCGGCTTCGACTCTGATTTTCTTGGGCATGAAGACTCCGGGTTTAAAAATGGCTTAACGCGTGATTTTAAGCCACAGCGCTACACCGGCTTGCGCAGCGGCAGGTTGATCAGCAAATTCTGTGGTTTCAACCTGAACACGCTTTCGGTATTCATCATCAGTCCCAGATAAACCGGCTTGCCCGCCACATCGGCGCGCATCTCCTGCGGATCGGCAAAATCCAGCCGGAACAGGCTGACCAGGCGCTGCATCCGGTCCGGCTCAATCTCTTGGCCTTCATACAAATCGTTGAGTAGCGCCGTCGCTTCAACATCCAGTCCGACGTGCCAGCGCCAAGCCGCGTCATCGACTTTTTGCAGCGGCTTGATGCTGACGGCGATGCCCAGAAAGTGTTGCACCCACCTGGCCAGCACGCTGGTCAGCGCCTTCAGTCCTGATCGGGCGCGCGTCATCTTGAACACCAGACCGTGGCTCAGGTCGTTGCTGACTTCATGGGTCAAATCGAGCAGAAAGCTGTGGCGACCGCTGCTTTGCCAGTAGTCGGGCGCGTTGATGTCGGTCAGCACCTGCATGTCAATACTGCGCAGCGGCGCCTTGGCTTCCGCCAGAAAGCGCCCAAAGTCGCCCAGTCCGCCGGTCTCATGGAGCATGTCGATCACCTCGCGGTCACCGCTCAGCACTTGGCCGTCCTGCGTGCTGATACGCTGGCTGCGAAACAGCATTTCTGCGGCGCGCAGCTCGTAGGCATCGGTGCCCTGTTCCAGCAGGCTGTGCGTGATGGCCTGCACCAGCAGATCGATGAAAAGCGGCGGGATGTCGATGCGGCCCGCGCCGTCGCGCGGAAACAAACTCAGGTAATAGGCCTCCAGCGTGCCGGCGGCCAGCAGGCCATCGCGAAAGCGCAGAAACAGCGTATAGCTTTCCCGCGCATCGGCATCCTGCACGGCCTGCAAGGCGCTGACCGCGACCAGACCCGAAGGAGAATTAACCAGCGCCGCGTGCAGGGCACGCTCGGCCGGGCAGGATTCGGGCAGCAGCGCCAGCTCGGGCCGGGCCAGAAAAAGCCGCAGGTAGTCGTCGGTGGGCAGCAACCAGCCGCGCGGGTTGCGCTGAAGCTGAAGAAACCCACTAGAAGGCCAGAAATTTTGCATGGACGCAATCGTCGCATATTGCACGGCTGGTTTTTTATTGCCTCTAAAGCGCTACTGTTTTAATAGCTGCTTGCGCCTGTATTTATTGGGCTAGACCCATATTTCATTACTTATTTTGCGTTCAGACGGTCGGCTGGCCAGCCAGTGTTATGCCTTACATCCGCTTGCATGACCTGACCAAATGGCGCACTCTTTACCGGCGCTTAGCAGCCCCACCCGCCGGCTGGCCCGTTATCAGGCTTAGTGCCTCATCAAATGCGGCATGCAACACAGGAAGTGAGCGACCACATGACAACATCCCGCATTGAATCCCGCACTGTTTTGGCAAGCCCTGGTTTTCGGTTTCTCCCGCGTTTTATGGGGAATTTGCTGCTGTTCGCCGCCCCGTTGCTGCTGTCGCTGGCAGCGCTGCCCTCCGTGGCATCGGCGCAGAACACCACGCAGCAAGGCGCGCCGCTAGACCCCCCGGGCCGCGTCGGCCGGCTCAGCCTGACCGAAGGGGCCGTGAGCCTGGCGCCGGCCGACCGCGACGGGCGGCCCGGCAACGATGCATGGACCCCCGCGTCGCTGAACAGGCCCCTGACCAGCGGCGACAAATTGTGGACCGGCCCCCGCGCCCGCTCGGAACTGCACATCGGCTCAACCGCGGTACGCATGAGCGAGCAGACCAGCCTGGATTTACTGGCCCTGGACGACGACGTGACCCAGCTGCGCCTGGCGCAGGGCAGCCTCAAGCTGCGCGTGCGCACCTTGTTTGAAGGCCAGCGCCTGGAAGTCAACACGCCCAACCTGGCTTTCGTCATTACCCAGCCTGGCGACTACCGCCTCGACGTCAACCCCGCCAGCGACGTCACCCGAGTGGTGGCGCAGTCGGGTGGCGGCGTGATTTATGGCGACAACGGCGCGCGGGTAGAGCTGGGCAGCCAGCAACAGGCCAATTACAGCGGCACGCAACTGACACCCGCCGCACTGGGCGCCGCGCAACAAGACGGCTTTGACGCCTGGGCCACGGCGCGCGACCGGCGTGAGGACCGGTCGGTGTCGGCGCGCTATGTGCCACGCGAAACCGTCGGCTACCAGCAACTCGACAACTACGGCGACTGGAGTCAGGATCCGACCTATGGCGCGGTCTGGCAGCCGCGCGCCGTACCGGCCAACTGGGCGCCCTACCGGGCCGGCCACTGGAGCTGGATAGCGCCCTGGGGCTGGACCTGGGTGGACGACGCGCCCTGGGGCTTTGCCCCGTTTCACTACGGCCGCTGGGCCCAGATCGGCCCGCGCTGGGCCTGGGTGCCGGGGCGCATGGCAGCGCAACCGGTCTACGCTCCGGCGCTGGTCGCCTTTGTCGGCGGCAGCAGCGGCGGCGTGAACTGGAACATCTCGATCGGCTCGGGCGGCCAAGCGCGGCCCGGCCTGGGCTGGTTCCCGCTGGCACCGGGCGAGGCCTACCGTCCGGCTTACCGAGCCAGTCCGCGCTACGTGACTCAGGTCAACCAGAACATCGTGGTCAACAACACGGTGAACGTGACTAACATCTACCGCTACCAGCGCCAGCCCGCCGCCGTCACGGCGGCCAGCCGGGAAGACTTTGTGCGTGGCCGGCCTCTGCGTGGCAGCCAGCAGGTGCTGAGCGCCATCGACTTGAACCGCGCCCAAGTTGTGCGCGACCACAGCGCGCTGCCGCAGCGCCCTGAACGCAACGAGCGCGAACGGCCAAGGTCTGTTGCAGCCGCCGCCCTGCCACCTGCCGCGCTGGCCGCACGGCCTGTCGTGGGCAGTCGTGACGAGCGCCGCCAAGAAAGGCGCGATGACAGGCGGCCAGATGAAAACCGCGCTGAAAAACGCGATATGGGCCAGCCCGGTCGTATCGACAATCGTTTGAACGGCGCTGATGACGCGCGCCGCGCTGGCCGGCCCGACAACAGGGAGCGCAATGGCCGCACCCTGCCGCCCGTGTCTGCGCCGCCAGCCGCCGTCGGACTTCTGGGCGCGCAGCCACCTGTCACCAAGCCGATGCCGGTCGCGCCGCCGGGCGCGCGTCCAGCCCAGTCGCCGCCTATTGACCGCACCGCCCAGGAAGCCGAACAACGGGCCAGGCGCGAGCAGCAGCGTCAGCAACGTGACGTAGACCGGAAGCAAAACGTCCAGCGCTCGCCAACTGAAGCATCGCCGGGGCAGCGCGCCATGCGTGAGCAGCCGCAGAAAAACGGCAACGCCCCGCCAGCGGCTGTGCAGGCGCCAGCCGCACCGGAGCGTCGTGCGGCAGAGCAGGCGCAGCAACTTGAGCGTGACCAGCAGCGCCAGCAAACCGAAGCGGCGCAAGGCCAGCGCGCCCAGCGCGAGCAGGTACAAAAGCAGCAGGCATCCGATCAGGCCGCGCTGGCACAGCGACAACAGCAACGTGCCCAACAAGACCAGCAGGGCCAAGCCCGTCAGCAACAGGCACAACAGCAACTGCGTGACCAGCAGCGCCAGCAAAACGAAGCAGCCCAAGGCCAGCGCACCCAGCGTGAGCAGGCGCAAAAGCGGCAGGCATCCGATCAGGCCGCGCAAGCACAGCAACAACAGCAACGTGCCCAACAAGACCAGCAACGCCAAGCCCGCGAACAGCCGCAACCGCCGCCACAGGAGCGGCAAAGGGCACCAGACCCGGAACGGCAGAAAAAGCGCCGGGCAGACACCGCCAACACAGCGGGCAACCCCCAGCCTGATGGCGAGCCCAATCGCAACCGCTAGGCCACGTCGCATTTTGGACCCCGCCTTAGTTCGCTATGTTTTTTATAGCTGACTGCGCCCGTAAAACATGGGCTAGAGGCTCTTTTTAATCAGAATTTGTACTCAATCAAGTGACGCCCTGACCGGTGTCCCTGAACCGGTGCAGTTCCGGCGCAGTTCCGGTGCAGTTCATTCCCTCATTGAACGGAAGGCGCAGAACAGGTCATCAGCCGGTTCAGCAACGAGCCGCCGGGCCACTGCCCGCGTTTGACCGCACCGAATCTGACGGGCTGGCTGGCTGGCTGGCTTTGTCCGTCCGTTCACACCCAAGCCGCAGCTGCTTTGGAGATGGCGCGCCTGGCGCTTAACGCAAAACTACTTAAGGGTCTTACCCGGTAGCACGGCCCTGCCCCCGTAGCTACGATTGGCATAGCGTTTCACGGCGGTTAGCCTGCGCTTGTAGCGGTGCCCAGCCCGACTCCGTGAATTCAATCCCATCACTTGCCGGAGAGTAATTTGTCAGTGGAGTTCATTCTCGAAACACGCGGGCTCACCAAGGAATTCAAGGGCTTTGTGGCCGTCAACAAGGTAGACCTGAAAGTGCAGCGCGGCCACATCCATGCGCTGATCGGCCCCAACGGCGCCGGCAAAACCACTTTCTTCAACTTGCTGACCAAATTTCTCACCCCTACCCAAGGCACCATCGTTTTCAACGGCATCGACATCACCCATGAAAAGCCGGCGCAAACCGCGCGCCGCGGCATCGTCCGCTCGTTTCAGATTTCGGCAGTTTTCCCGCACATGACCGTGCTCGAGAACGTGCGTGCAGCGCTGCAGCGCGACCTCGGCACCTCGTTTCATTTCTGGAAGGCCGAAGACACACTGTTTCACCTGCACGAGCGAGCCAGAGCCTTGCTGGCCGAGGTCGACCTGAGCCACTTTGCCGATGAGCTGACCGTCAACCTGCCCTACGGCCGCAAGCGCGCGCTGGAGCTGGCCACCACGCTGGCACTCGAGCCCGAGCTAATGCTGCTGGACGAGCCCACGCAGGGCATGGGTCACGAAGACGTGGCGCGCGTGACCCAACTCATCAAAAAGGTCTCCGTGGGGCGCACCATCCTGATGGTGGAACACAACATGAGTGTGGTCTCTTCGATAGCCGACCGCATCACCGTGCTGCAGCGCGGCGCCATCATTGCCGATGGGCCGTATGCCGAAGTGTCGAAAAACCCGCTGGTCGTCGAAGCCTATATGGGTACGACCGATGCCGCCTTGCAGGGAGCCCACTGATGCATAGCGCCCTTACGCTTTTCACTTCATGCAATACGCCGCCCTCCATTGAAGCCTCGCATGACTAAAGAACTGCTCCGCATCGAAGACCTGCACGCCTGGTATGGCGAATCGCACATCCTGCATGGCGTGAACCTCTCGGTGAACGAGGGAGAAGTCGTGACCCTGCTGGGCCGCAATGGCGCGGGTCGCACCACCACACTGCGCGCCATTGTTGGCATGACGGGTGCCCGCAAGGGCTCGATTCGCATCAATGGCGAAGAAGCCCTGAAACTGGCACCGCACAAAGTGGCGCGGTTGGGCGTCGGCTACTGCCCGGAAGAACGCGGCATTTTCGCCAGCCTGTCGGCCGAGGAAAACCTGATGCTGCCGCCGACGATTGGCCCGGACGGCATGAGTCTGGCCGAAATTTACGCGATGTTTCCCAACCTGAAGGAGCGTGCCAGCAGCCCTGGCACCCGCCTGTCGGGCGGCGAGCAGCAGATGCTGGCGGTGGCGCGCATCTTGCGCACTGGCGCCCGCCTGCTGCTGCTCGATGAAATCTCTGAAGGCCTAGCGCCTGTCATTGTGCAAAAGCTGGCCGAGATGATCCTAAACTTGAAGGCCAAAGGCTACACCATCGTGCTGGTCGAGCAGAACTTCCGCTTTGCCGCGCCGCTAGCCGACCGTTTCTACGTCATGGAACACGGCCAAATCGTCAAGCAATTTGCACAGACCGAGCTGCAGCAAAACATGGGCATGCTGCAGGAATACTTGGGGGTCTAGGCGGTTTACGCTGCCTGCCCCGTTTTTTTTACGCTAACTCAGCGTAATCCCGCCTAACCTCAACTCATCGATTTAACAGGAGAACTCCATGAAACTGAAAGCACTTGTCGCCGCCCTGGCCATTGGTTTGGGCGCAACCGCTTACGCGCAGAACACCGGCCCGGTCAAAATCGGCTTCATCACCGACATGTCCAGCCTGTACGCCGATATCGACGGGCCGGCTGGCGGCGAAATGATCAGGTGGGCAGCGCAGGACTTTGGCGGCAAGGTGCTGAATCGCCCCATCGAAGTGTTGACCGCCGACCACCAGAACAAGGCCGACGTGGCCAGTTCCAAGGCGCGCGAGTGGATGGACAAAGACGGGCTGAGCATGCTGATAGGCGGCACCAGTTCGGGCACGGCGCTGGCCATGTCCAAAATCGCGGCCGAAAAGAAGCGCCCCTTCATCTCCATAGGCGCGGGCTCTGCCCGCCTGACCAATGAAGACTGCACGCCTTACACCGTGCATTACGCCTATGACACCGTGGCGCTGGCCAAAGTGGCCGGCTCGGCCCTGGTCAAGGCTGGCAACAAGAACTGGTTCTTCCTGACAGCCGACTACGCATTTGGCTATTCGCTGGAGGGCGACGCTTCCACCGTGGTCAAGGCCAACGGCGGCACCGTGGCGGGCGCCGTGCGGCACCCCCTCAATGCCTCTGACTTTTCATCGTTCCTGTTGCAGGCGCAATCTTCCAAGGCGCAGATCCTCGGTCTGGCCAACGCCGGCGGTGACTTCACCAACGCGATGAAGGCGGCCAAGGAATTCGGCATCACCAAGACCATGAAAGTGGCGGGCTTGCTGGTGTTCATCAACGACGTGCACAGCCTGGGCCTAGCCAATACTGAGGGCCTGCAACTGGCCGACAGCTGGTACTGGAACCAGGACGACGCCTCCCGCAAGTTTGCCAAGCGCTTTTTTGACAAGTACAAGCGCATGCCTTCAAGCCTGCAAGCGGCTGATTACTCTGCCGCCACCAACTACCTGAAGGCCGTGCAAACCGCCGGCACGACTGATGCCGACAAGGTGATGAGCACACTCAAGAGCATGAAGATTGACGACTTCTACAACAAGGGCCAGATCCGCGCCGATGGCCGCATGATTCACGACATGTACCTGTTCGAAGTAAAGAGCGCCAAGGAGTCCAGCACGCCATGGGATTACTACAAAACCGTGGCCAAGGTTCCGGGTGAACAGGCCTTCACGACGGCTGCCGAGTCCAAGTGTTCGCTAATGAAGAAATAAGCCGATCCCCGGTGGCTGTGCGCGCTTGCATGCGGCCACTTCTTTCGCTTATTCTCTTTTCATCTCCTCACGACGTGCACTGACGGGTCCTCATGGAAATTTTCGGCATTCCCCTTCAAGCGTTTTTGGGCCAGCTTTTGCTCGGTCTGGTCAATGGCGCGTTTTACGCCCTGCTCAGCCTGGGGCTGGCGGTTATTTTTGGGCTGCTCGGCATCGTCAACTTTGCGCACGGTGCGCTGTACATGCTGGGCGCGTTTGCCGCCTGGATCATGCTTGACCAGTTCGGTATCAACTACTGGGCCGCGCTGTTTCTGGCCCCGCTGGTCGTAGGCGTCCTCGGCATGGTGATCGAGCGCCTGTTCCTCAAACATCTGTACAAGCTTGACCCGCTGTACGGGTTGCTGCTGACCTTTGGCCTGGCGCTGATCGCTGAAGGCCTTTTCCGCGAGATGTATGGCGTGTCGGGCCAGAACTACAACGTGCCCGAACTGCTGTCCGGCGCGACCAATCTCGGTTTCATGATACTGCCCAACTACCGCGCCTGGGTGGTCCTGGTGTCGCTGGTGGTTTGCCTGGGCACCTGGTTTCTTATTGAGCGCACGCGGCTGGGCGCCTATCTGCGCGCCGGTACCGAGAACGCGCCGCTGGTGCAGGCGTTTGGCGTCAACGTTCCCATAATGGTGATGTGCACTTATGGCGCGGGCGCCGCACTGGCCGCGCTGGCCGGCGTGCTGGCCGCGCCCATCATCCAGGTCAACCCGCTGATGGGCTCCAACCTGATCATCGTGGTGTTTGCCGTGGTAGTCATAGGCGGCATGGGCTCGATTCTGGGCTCCATCGTGACCGGCCTGGGGCTGGGTTTGATCGAGGGCATGACCCGCGTTTTTTACCCGGAGGCGTCCAATATCGTGGTGTTTGTCATCATGGTCCTGGTGCTGATGGTCAGGCCGGCAGGCCTGTTTGGCAAGGAGGCATGAGCCATGACTGAAGCTGTGAACCCTACCACCTCCACCTCCGCGCCGTTGAAGCCGCCCGCGAACCCTGCGAGCAGATTCAAACAGATCACTCGCATCACCTATCTGGCGTTGCTGGCGCTGGCGCTACTGGCACCCATGATTGGCCTGTACCCGGTGTTTGTCATGAAGCTGCTGTGCTTCGCGCTGTTTGCGTGCGCCTTTAATTTGTTGCTGGGCTTTACCGGTTTGCTGTCGTTTGGCCACGCCGCCTTCTTCGGCTCGGCCGCCTACGTGACCGGCTGGTTTGTCAAATCACAAAACTGGACGCCCGAGATGGCCGTGCTGGCTGGCGCCGTGGCGGCCGGGCTGATTGGTCTAGTGGTGGGTCTGGTCGCCATCCGGCGTCAGGGCATTTACTTTGCCATGATCACGCTGGCGATTGCGCAAATGGTGTATTTTGTCTGCCTGCAGGCATCTTTTACCGGCGGCGAGGACGGCTTGCAGGGGGTGCCGCGCGGCCAGCTACTGGGCCTGTTCTCGCTCGAATCCGACACCGCGATGTATTACTTTGTCGTGGCGGTTTTTGTACTGTGCTTTCTGTTCATCGCGCGCATCGTCAATTCACCGTTTGGCCAGGTGCTCAAGATGATCCGCGAGAACGAGCCGCGCGCCATCTCGCTGGGCTACCAGGTCGACCGCTACAAGTTGCTGGCTTTCATGCTGTCGGCTGCGCTGGCCGGGCTGGCGGGCTCGCTCAAGACGCTGGTTATGGGTTTTGCCACACTGTCCGATGTGCACTGGTCCATGTCGGGCGAGGTAATTTTGATGACGTTGCTGGGCGGCGTGGGCACCTTCTTCGGCCCGGTCTTCGGCGCAGGCGTGGTGATCTCGCTGCAAAACCTGCTGGCCGACAAAGTCGGTTCCTGGGTCACAGTGATCATTGGCGCCATCTTCGTGATCTGCGTGCTGGCCTTCCGCAAAGGTGTGGTCGGCGAACTGCAGGCGTTCATGGAACGCCGGCGCAATGCTGCTTTGAAGGCCAAGCCGGCCAATTAAGCCGCCTCCAATGAAACGCTTCGGAGCCCCATTTCTGACCGTCAGCCGCCAGCCAATCAAGCCAGCGCCGGCCCGCACCGCCTGGCGCATGAAAAACCTGCACCCGCGCGACAAAATCTGACGCAAACCGCGGTGCAGCACCATGGCACTATTCGCACTATTCGCACTATTCGCCCAGTTTCCCCCGGCTTCAAGCTGCAGAGGCACCATGAACCTCGCCTCCCTGCGTATCGCCATCAGCGCTTGGCGCCTGCGCTTCCATCAGCGTCAACCCGCCTGGCGTGTATGGCCGCGTGAACAGGGGCGAGCCCGTTCCCCAAGCCGCATGGGTCAACGCCCGCCCGGCGGTAATTACGCAAACGCCTGTGGCTGTGCAGCGCCAGCCCATCGACCTCTATGCGCTGCCGGCACACTCCAAGCAACTGGTCGCGTTGTAGCGGCCGTTACAACGCCTGCGCCCAGCCCGTCGTCTTTGGGACCGTTGGGTACGCAACCGCCATGCGCAGGCGCTCTGCGGAAATAATCGCGACCGTGATGGCTACGGCGTGCGCAGCTCGCGGGGCGGTCAGCCTAACAACCCCAACCGGCGTTGACTGACACCGACCGTTGGGACAGCAAGACGGTGATTTGCTATAAATTTAATAGCTGCTCGCGCAAGCAGCGCTTGCGTCAGGGGACTAAAATGCTTAAAAATTACTTAAAACGGCAGTTTTTGATTCCGGTAGTCCACCAGACACCCTGTATCAGCCGGCACCAGCCCGCCGAGCACCGCCAGCAAATCATCAGCGGCGTCTTGCGCCGGCCGCACCTTCAAACCCGTTTTGGCAAAGGGCTGGCTTAACGCCGTATCTACCGTACCCGGATGCAGCGCCACGCAAATGCTTTGCCGGTTGCGGCGCGTCAACTCAATCGATGCGGTTTTGACCAGCTGGTTCAACGCCGCCTTGGACGCCCGATAACCGTACCAGCCACCCAGTGCGTTGTCGCCAATGCTGCCGACCCTGGCCGATACAAACCCCGCCACGCAGCGACCCTGCCGGGGCAACAGCGGCAGGAAATGCTTCATCACCAGCGCCGGGCCCAAAGTGTTGATGGCGAACACGTGGGTCAGGTAGGCCGCGTCCAGATTAGCCCAGCTGCGTTCAGGCTGGCCGGGCTCACCATGAAGAAAACCGGTGGCAACCACCAGCAGGCGAAGCTCAAGACTCGCCTGCCTGCACACCGCTGCCACCGCCTGCGCTGCGGCAGCGATGCTGCTTTCATCCAGGTAGTCGATGCGCAACTCCGCATGGCGCCCCAAACCCAGCACGCGGGCGTAGCTGCCCTGCTGCAATCGGGCCAGCAAGGCAGCGCCCAGCCCGCCACCCGCGCCTATCACTGCGGCCAGGCCGGCAGACGCGATGGCAGCGGGCGTCCCGGTCATCTCAAGCCTCGTCCATGAAACGCACTTTGACGCTTTTCCCCTTGACCTTGCCGCTGGAGAGCTTTTGCTGCGCCTCATTGGCAATCGCGCGATCCACTGCGACATAGGTGGAAAACTCGTTGACGTTGATCTTGCCGACCTGCTCGCGCGTGAAACCGGCCTCGCCGGTGAGAGCACCCAGCACATCACCGGCGCGGATTTTCTCCTTGCGGCCGCCGACAATTTGCAGCGTGACCATGGGCGGCAGCAAGGGCTCGTTGCTGGCCGGCGTCAGATCGCCCAGCTTGTGCCATTCGGACTCGGCTTTTTGCAGCTGCTCGATTTTTCCGACCGAGCCCATCTCGTCCATGCTGGCCAGGCTGATCGCCCAGCCTTCTTCGTCGGCACGGCCGGTGCGGCCAATGCGGTGAATGTGGACTTCGGCATCGGGCGTGACATCGACATTGATGACCATCTCAAGCTGCGAAATATCGAGCCCGCGCGCCGCCACATCGGTGGCCACCAGCACCGAGCAGCTGCGATTGGAAAACTGCACCAGTACCTGGTCGCGCTCGCGCTGCTCCAGCTCACCGAACAGCGCCAGCGCACTGAAGCCCTGGCTTTTGAGCAGCGCCACCAGCGCGCGGCATTGCGACTTGGTGTTGCAAAAAGCCAGTGTGCTGGCGGGCCGGTAGTGGCGCAGCACTTGCGCCACGGCATTGAGGCGCGCCTCGTCATGGTCGCTATCGGGCACCTGGTACCAGCGCTGGCGGATTTTGCTTTTTTCGTGCTGCGCCTGCACCGCGATGGTTTGCGGCTGCTTCATGAACTGCTGGCTGATTTTGGCGATACCTTCCGGGTAGGTCGCCGAAAACAGCAGGGTTTGCCGTTCTTTAGGGCACTGTTTGGCCACCGTCGCAATGTCGTCATAGAAGCCCATGTCGAGCATGCGGTCGGCCTCATCCAGCACCAGCGTGTTCATGGCCTCCAGATTGAGGTTGCCGCGCCCCAAGTGGTCCATGATGCGGCCCGGCGTGCCGACCACAATGTGCGCGCCGTTCTCCAGGCTAGCCGTCTGGTTGCGCAACGGAACACCGCCGCACAGCACCACCACCTTGACGTTTTCTTCAGCCCGCGCCAGGCGGCGGATCTCGGTCGCGACTTGATCGGCCAGTTCACGCGTCGGGCACAGCACCAGGGCCTGCACGGCAAAACGCCGAACGTTGAGCTTGGCCAGCAGCGCCAGCGCAAACGCCGCCGTCTTGCCGCTGCCGGTCTTGGCCTGGGCAATCAGGTCTTTGCCGAGCAGCGCCACCGGCAGGCTGGCAGCCTGAATCGGCGTCATCTGCAGGTACCCGAGCTGCTGCAGATTGGCCAGCACGTGGGCCGGTAGCGAGAGGGCGCTGAAGTCAGTAGGAGAAGTAGTCATATACCCCGATTATCGTGACTCGCGCCTTGCCCGCAGTGCAGCAGGGCTGGCAAGCAACATACCGGTAGGCCGTGGACGGTCCCGCTGGCTTGAACTTTTTGGCCGCTTTTGATGATTCAGCACCCCATGCAACTTGGATTAACTCAAGCGACGGCAAGGCACTTGGCGTGTTGGACCAGTTGTTTTCAGACACAGTTCAAACAACGCTTTCGCCAGGCGTTTTCCGGGCATTTGCCTTGTTGACTCACCTTGGCGATCGTTCATGCTGACCGGCCTGGCCGTGGCAGGCGACTTTGCTCTGGCAACGCAGTGACGGCCGTGGTCCTCGTCGTTTGCGCCAGCCGGGGTTTTAGTACGGATGCATTTCACCACCGATGTGCTGGCCGGCATGGCTGGCGGTCTGCATCGGCGCGGTTTTCTGGTACCGTACCGCCGGCATGGGTGGGCAGGCACCCCGGCCTGAAACCTGCCTCTGGCCATAGGTCGCCTGGCGAGATCGGCGTATCCCGGACCCAAAAACGATGCCCCGGCGACCTCGCGCGCAAAGCGCGATTCCGGCGAGCAGGTTATTATATATTGCGTGCAATTTAATTTTTCTCAATATATAACGGCGCCCCAAACTCATGATGCCGTTCTCTGCTTTTTTAACCTGACAACGAAAGCGAACCCTCCATGTCCAAAAACAACGTCACTGCCAACGCAGGTCAATCGCGTCGCCATCTGCTTGTTGGCAGCCTTGCCGTGGCAGCCAGTGCAGGCGCGGCGGCTGCAACCCATGCCGGCAACGCTGCCCCCATGAAAGCTGACCACACAGCAGCCCGCCGCACCAACATGATCACCACCAAAGACGGCACCCAAATTTCTTACAAAGACTGGGGCTCCGGCCCGAACACCGTGGTCTTCAGCCATGGCTGGCCTTTAAGCGCTGACGCCTGGGAAGACCAGATGATGTATCTGGCCTCCAACGGCTACCGCTGCATTGCGCATGACCGGCGCGGACACGGCCGTTCCAGCCAGCCCTGGGAAGGTAACAACTACGACACCTTTGCGGCCGACCTCGACACCCTGGTGACGACACTGGACCTCAAAAACGCAACCTTCATCGGTCACTCCATGGGCGGCGGTGAAGTCGCTCGCTACCTTGGCAAGTTCGGCAGCGCGCGCGCTTCCAAAGCGGTGCTGATCGCTGCGGTGACGCCGCTGATGCTCAAGACCGACAACAACCCCGAAGGCACACCCATGAGTGCTTTTGACGGCATCCGCGCCGGCCTGCAGGCTGACCGCGCGCAGTTCTACAAGGATCTGACCACCCCGTTTTTCGGCTTCAACCGCACCGGCATCAAGGACTCGCAAGGCCGCCGCGACACCTTCACCGCGCTCGGCATGCAGTCCAGCCTGCGCAGCTCGTACGAGTGCGTCAAGCAGTTTTCAGAAACCGACTTCACGCAAGACCTGAAAAAAATGACGCTGCCGACGCTGGTCATCCACGGAGATGACGACCAGATCGTGCCTATCGCCCCGTCCGCCATTGCGGCATCAAAGATTCTGAAAAATGCCCGTCTTGAAGTTTACAAAGGCGGCTCGCACGCGATTCCGCAAATGAACAAGGACAAGCTCAATACGGACTTGCTGGCGTTCCTTAAGCAGGTCTGAGCAGCGACGGGCGGCGGCTTTACGGGAGCAACAGTCAAATAGGCGCCAGGTTTTTGATGCATTGAGCCGCCCATCTGCCGGTATGCTGGCATGCGCGGGGACATGACCCCACCGGCGAGCGGTTGCTGCCCGGTGGTAAGGTCAGTACGCCCCTTCGCGTAAACAGGAAAAACCTATATGCAGACTTTCGACTTCGATCTTTTTGTTATCGGCGGCGGTAGTGGCGGTGTGCGCGCCGCCCGCATGGCGGCCCAGCGCGGCGCCCGTGTTGGCTTGGCTGAAGTGGCCAAGATGGGCGGCACCTGTGTCAATTTGGGCTGCATCCCGAAAAAGCTCTACAGCTACGCGGCGCACTTTGCCGAAAGCTTTGAAGAATCGCACGGCTTTGGCTGGGTTGGCGAGGCGCCCAGGCTGAACTGGGAAACCCTCAAATCCAATCGCGCCCGCGAGATTTCGCGGCTCAACGGCATTTATCTGCAGCTACTCCAAGGCTCGGGCGTACACATTCTTGAAGGCTGGGCCACGCTGGTCGATGCGCACACGGTAGCGGTAGCCGGCCAGCACTACACGGCTAAGTCGATCCTGATTGCCACCGGCGGCAAACCCAGCATTCCCGCCGTGGCGGGCTGCGAGCATGTCATCACGTCCAACGAGATGTTTGACTTGTCGCCCTTCCCGCAGCGCCTGCTGGTGGTGGGCGGCGGCTACATCGCCTGCGAGTTTGCCTCGATCTTCAACGGGCTTGGCAGCCAGGTCACGCAACTCTACCGCGGCCATCAGGTGCTGCGCGGCTTTGATGAGGAAGTTCGCGCCTTCATTGCCAGTGAAATGGTCAAGACCGGCATCACCCTGCACCTCAATACCGACGTGGCCGCCATAGCGCGCTCCGGCAAGGACCTGCAGGTGCGGCTGGTCGATGGCAGCCACATCAGCGTCGATGCGGTGCTGTACGCCACCGGCCGGGTTCCGCTGGTCGAGGGTTTGGGCCTGGAAACAGCGGGCGTCAAGCAAAACGCGCTCGGGGCGATTCAAGTGAACGAGCAGTACCAGACCTCGGTGCCGTCTATCTACGCGCTGGGCGATGTGACCGCGCGCATCCAGCTCACGCCGGTGGCGCTGGGCGAAGCCATGGTGGTAGTCGATCAGCTGTTTGGCCCGCAAGCAGGCCAAAAACCGCGCAGCATGAGCTACGAGTTCATTCCCACGGCGGTGTTTACCCATCCGAATATCGGCACGGTCGGCTATTCCGAGGCGGATGCGTGCGAAAAATTCGGCAAAATCCGCGTTTACCGCAGCGACTTCAAAGCGCTCAAGCACACGCTGAGCGGCAGCACCGAGCGCACGCTGATGAAGCTGCTGGTTGAAGACGCCACCGACCGCGTGGTCGGCCTGCACATGGTCGGGCCGGACGCCGGCGAGATCGTGCAGGGTTTTGCCGTGGCCATGAAGGCCGGAGCCACCAAGGAAATCTTCGACAGCACCATTGGCATACACCCCACCGTGGCTGAAGAATTTGTGACGATGCGCGAGCCCGTCAACGCCGGTGCCGGGTTGCCGACCGTGACGACACGCATTGACAGCCCTTGATGACCCAGCTCAGCATCACCGTAGCGCCCGCCTCCATCCAAAAAGCTAAAGCCCCCCATGCCCTACCTGTCGCCCTTCATCGCCCCCACCCGCTACAACGATCCGGCAGCGGCGCTGGCGCAGGTCCGCGCCATTTACGACCAGCAGATTGCCCATCTGCGCAGCGCCATGCAACGCTACGTCGCTGGCGAAACGCTGCCCGGCCATGTGCGGGCCTGTTACCCCTTCGTGCGCCTGCACACCGAGACCGTGGCGCGCGCCATTCTTGAAACGCCTGACATCTCACAACTCAGCTACGGCTTTGTGGCCGGCCCCGGCCGCTATGAAACCACGCTGACGCGGCCCGATCTGTACGGCCACTACTACCTGGAACAATTCCGGCTGCTACTGCAAAACCACAACGTTGAACTTGAAGTCGGCACCAGCACCCAACCCATCCCGGTCCACTTTTCATTCGCCGAGAACGATCACATCGAAGGCGCCATGAGCGCTGAACGCCACATGCTGATGCGCGACCTGTTTGACTTGCCTGATTTGGCCGCGATGGACGACGGCATTGCCAATGGCACATATGAACCACGCCCGGGCGAGCCACAACCGCTGTCGCTGTTCACGGCGGCGCGGGTCGACTACTCGCTGCAGCGGCTACGCCACTACACCGGCACCTCACCCGACTGGTTCCAGAATTTTGTGCTGTTCACTAATTACCAGTTTTATATTGACGAGTTCGTTCGCCTTGGCCACGAAACCATGGCGGACCCGAACAGCGAATACATCGCGTTTATCGAGCCCGGCAACCTGGTGACCCGGCGCGTCGGCTTGCCTGCTCGGGCCGGCGACGAACTGGGCGTGGCACCGCCCCGCCTGCCGCAAATGCCGGCGTATCACCTGCTGCGCGCGGACCGCAGTGGCATCACCATGGTTAACATCGGCGTCGGGCCGGCCAATGCCAAAAACATCACCGACCACATCGCGGTGCTGCGCCCCCACGCCTGGATCATGCTGGGCCACTGCGCCGGCCTGCGCAACAGCCAGCAGCTTGGTGACTATGTGCTGGCGCACGGCTATGTGCGCGAAGACCATGTACTCGACGAAGACCTGCCACTGTGGGTGCCGATTCCGGCGCTCGCTGAAATCCAGCAAGCACTCGAGCAAGCCGTGCAGGACGTGACACACGCCGAAGGGCTGGACCTCAAGCGCATCATGCGCACCGGCACCGTCGCATCCACCGACAACCGCAACTGGGAACTGTTGCCCAGCAACCAGGTGCAACGGCGCTTCAGCCAGAGCCGCGCCATTGCACTGGACATGGAGAGCGCCACCATTGCCGCCAACGGCTTTCGCTTTCGCGTGCCTTACGGTACCCTGCTGTGCGTCAGCGACAAGCCACTGCACGGCGAGATCAAGCTGCCGGGTATGGCTAACCACTTTTACCGCGAACGCGTTGACCAGCATCTGCGCATCGGCATACGCGCCGTAGAACTGCTGCGCCCGCCAGGCAGCAGCCAGCTGCACAGTCGCAAGCTGCGCAGCTTTTCGGAAGTGGCTTTTCAGTAAACATCCCTGACACTTTTTTTGCCGCTGCAGCGACCCAGATTCAGGGGTGGAAGATAAATCCATGTTTTTGTTCCGCCAGATAGTCCAGTTCGGGCTCTTGTTGATGGGTTCGGGTTTCTTATTTCAGCCGTCTATTGCCGACAGCGGCGATAAGGCGGTAGTACGCATTGGCGTGTTGGCCTATAGAGGTCCAGAGGCCGTACAGGAGGACTGGTCTGCTCTCAGAAACTGGCTTGACGCCGCTCTTCCGGACCGCCGTTTTATTCTGCTTGATTTCGATCAGTCCGGCCTGACGCGTGCAGTGCATGACCAAGCCATTGACTTCGTCATCACCAGCAGCGGTCACTATGTCGCCCTCGAAGACAGCGAAGGCGCCAGCCGCATTGCCACCATCGATTCGCCCTGGGCTGTGTCACCGCGGAAATCGATTGGATCGACCATCGTGGTTCGTCGCGACGCACCGCTCCAGACGCTGGCCGATCTGGCCGGCAAGCATGTCATGGCGGTCGGACCGGATGCCTTCGGCGGTTACCAGATTGCCGCCGGTGAACTGCTGTGGGCAGGTGTCGATCCCGAGCGCGATCTGGGCCGCCTGCAGTTCACGGGTTTTCCGATTCAGAAAATCGTCCATGCGGTTCGCGCCGGCCAGGCCGATGCCGGCATCATTCGATCCTGCCTGCTGGAGCAGATGATCCGAAGCGGCGAAATCGGCAAAGAAGAATTGCGCGTGCTGGCGCCCATCGCCACTCCAGGCATGAAGTGCCAAACATCATCAAAGCTTTATCCCGACTGGCCCTTCGTCACCTTGCATCAGACCCCGGCGGATTTATCCAAACGTGTCGCCATGGCTTTGCTGGCGATGCCCAACAGCGCCGAGGGCTATAGCTGGACAGTGCCCAGTGATTACAAGGTGGTCGATGACTTGTTTCGGGAACTCAAAATCGGCCCCCATCGCTATCTGCGCGAATGGACTTTCGAGTGGCTCTTGCGGCGCTACTGGGGCTGGCTACTGCTGGCTCTGGCCCTGCTGGTGGTCTGGGCCGTCTACACCGTGCGGGTCGAACAGTTGGCAAGCCAGCATAGCCGCGCACTGCGCGCCGCACAGGAAGATCAGCGCCGCATGGCCGAGGAGGCACGCCTGCGCCAGGCCACGCTGGACCATACCGCGCGACTGGCCATTCTTGGTGAAATGGCCAGCGCGATTGCGCACGAATTGAACCAGCCGCTGGCGGCGATCGGCAACTTCGCCCAAGGCATGGCTAGGCGCATTGGCGCAGGACGACTGGAGCCGGAGGTATTGCTGGAAGGAACCGGTGAAATCGTCACGCAAAGCGAACGGGCTGCCAGCATCATTCGCAACATCCGCGCTTTTGCCCAAAAAAGACCGCCTGAACGGAAGTCGCTCGACTTCAGCGCAGTCGTGGGTGAGACCATCGCCCTGTTCAGCGGTGCCCATCCGCAAGCGCGCCTGAGCTGGCAGCCCGCCGCCACACAGACACCAGCCATCGTGATGGCCGACGCCTTGCAGCTTCAGCAGGTCATGATGAATCTGCTGAAAAACGCACTTGATGCGCAGCAGACTGCCGGTCATGCCCAGGCGCCCATCAAGCTGCAATTGCGAACCGATGACGGCGCCTGCCTGGTCACCGTCAGCGACGCCGGCTGCGGTCTTGCGCCCGAACAGTTTGCGCGCCTGTTCGAACCTTTTTTCACCACCAAACCCGATGGCCTGGGCCTGGGTTTGTCGCTGAGCAAAGGCATCATCGAATCGTTTGGGGGAACGCTGTCGGCCAGGCCCAATGATGGCCAGGCCGGGCTGACGGTTTGCATCAGCCTGCCACTGCAAGCGTTATCCTGCACTGCCGCTTAAAGTTTGACAGCTAAAAAATCTCTTAATGAAAACACTTTTCTCTGACTTCCAACCTACTCACTTTTGGGCTCAAGGCACCGCTTACCCCGTGCGGTTTGCAGCATGACAGCTCAGCCTATAAACGCACGCGATGCCATGCTTTTTGTCGTTGACGACGATGCGGCCATGCGCCGCTCGCTGGCCTACCTGTTTGATTCAGCAGGCTGGCGCGTCGCGTCTTTCGAGTCGGCGCATGACTTTCTTGACCGCTACGACGGACATGTGCCGGGGTGCCTGGTGCTTGACGTGCGCATGCCGCTGATGAGCGGGCTGGAACTGCAGCAAGCGCTCAAGAATCGTGCTATCAGCTTGCCCATCATCTTTCTGACCGGCCACGGCGATCTGGCGATGGCGGTACAGGCGATGAAAACAGGCGCCTGCGACTTCCTCGAAAAACCCTGCAAGGACCAGGTGTTGCTCGATGCGGTGACACGCGCGGTGCAGCGCAACATCAGGGACTGCGAGGCAAACACCCAATGTCACACGGCCCAGGCGGCACTAGCTGCCCTAACGACACGCGAGCGCGAGGTGGCGGAACTGCTGGCGCTTGGCAAACCCAACAAGATTATTGCCCGCGAACTTGGAATCAGCGAAAAAACGGTCCAGGTGCATCGCCACAACACCATGGAAAAACTCGGCATCCATTCGGCAGCGGAAATCACCCGTTTGCTGATGGCATCAAAGACGGCGCCAGCCGATTCACATCAGGAACCGCCCGGTCAAGCTGCATAGCCTTATCGAGGCTGCGTGCGCAAGCGATTCAATTTACTCGCCAGCGAAGCAGCCGATAGCTCGCCCAGGTGGGTATCCACCAGCCTTCCGCCGGCGTCATAGAACAAGGTGGTTGGCAAGGACCCGGAGCCGACCTCGCGGCCAATGCCGGAAGAAGCATCGAGCAAGACATTGGCAAGGTCGAGCCGATCGGCGGCCAGATACTTCTGCGCGGTGGCTGCGGCTTCACCCTGATTGATAAACACAAAACTCACCCCGGTTTCCCGCTTTTGCGCGGCAGCGAGCACCGGCATTTCGCGCCGGCACGGCGGGCACCAGGTGGCCCAGAGGTTGACGACCATCGGCTTCCCGGCAGCCAGCACGGCAAGCTGGGTTGGCGCACCGGCCAGCGTCGTCAACGCCTGTTGGGGCAGCGCCGGTTGTTGCGTCAGACTTTGCCCCACGAACATCGCGCCGCCCCAGACCA
This sequence comes from Polaromonas sp., assembly GCF_012927455.1. Lineage (GTDB taxonomy): Bacteria > Pseudomonadota > Gammaproteobacteria > Burkholderiales > Burkholderiaceae_C > Polaromonas. The sequence goes on from NZ_JABBPE010000003.1 coordinate 60,771, forward strand.
GCGTGCCGGCCACCAGTCCCGAGGCCAGCGGCTTACGCAGTGCGGGCCGGCGCCAGCCACGCCAGAGAGCCAGCAGCAGCGCCGCGCCGATTCCGGCCCAGGGTGTGAAACCGCCATCCCGGATATCGAGCATGGACCAGGGCGCGCTGCGGTAAGTGTCGAACCAGATGACGATGAAAGCCAGGCGCGCCACCAGCGCAGCGGCAATCACCATGTCACTCAAGGTATTGCCCAAGCCCGTCGGCTGGCCGCGCCCGGCCAGCTTGCCCACCCATGCCGCCACCAAGAATGCCAGCGCCATCAGCAGCAAGTTAACCGACACCGCCAGCGGGCCCAGATTCACGGTCAGCATATTCCGACTCCTGACAACAGCATGGCAACTGCCGGCAGTCGCTGCACGGTCTGTCCATGCGCCACCCAATCGGCTATCGCACCGGGCAGCAAGTTCTTATTGATTCGCATAGTGGCTTCCTGTTGGCTTGCAAAATTGGCTCCAGAGTAACCTGCCATGCGCAAAAGCCCAGGCGGGGCAGATCCGCCTGGGCGCGCGAAGGGGAAGGCTGCTAACGCGGTCACACGGTAAACGTTACCGCACTTGCTGCGGCTATGCTATTGCCGCGCAACCGACTCGAGCGCCCGCTTTTCCAGCGTCCACTGATGCATGGAGCCGTCATACAGGCGCGCCTGCTTGTTGCCGAGAATCTCTGACAGCACAAACCAGTTGCCGGCGGCCAGGCTGCCGGTATTGCAATAAGTAATTACGGGGGCTTGCGGATCGACGCCGCTGGCCTTGTAGACATTGCGGTAAGTCGCCAGGGAAAGCATGCGGGTCGCAGCGCCATCGGTCGTCAGCAATTCCGAGGAAACGTTTTTGGCGCCCGGAATATGACCATAGCCCGACACCATGTCTTTTTTGCTCAGCCCCAGATACTGGGAAGTGATGCGCGCATCCACCAGCTGCACGCTCTTGCCGGCAAGCGCTTTTTCAACATCTTCCGAAGTTGCCACCATCTGTGCGCGCTCAGGCTTGGCCACCCAGTTGCCCTCAAGCACTTTGGACGGTGCCGTAGTAAGGTCACGGCCTTCGGCAAGCCACGCCGCTGTACCGCCGTTGACGATGGCAATGTTGTCTTCGCCATACACCTTGAATTGCCAGTACAGACGGGCCGCCTCATTCAAGTCGGAAGGATGCTGACCTGCCGCCACGATCACGACCGGACGGCCCTGCTGCACCCCCCATTGGCGTGCCAGCTTTTCAAAGTCGGCGCGCTGCGGCAGCATGAACTTGACCTTGAGCGCCCCGATGACGCGCTCGACTCGCACGCTGGCGTTATCAACTGGCGCGGCATCCTGAATGTGGCCGCCAAGTTCGCGCAGCACCTTTTTGCCACTCTTCTTGTCGGTCTCAAACTGCGCTGTCGTCAGAAAGGTCTTCTGATCCGGACGAACATCGAGCACCGTGACTTCGGCCTTGTTGCTGGCCAGCCATTCGCCATCCACCACGGGACCTGGTACCTGCAAGGCCCAGCCCCATTGGGCGACGCAAAGCAGGGCAGCGCCCGTCATGTACTTCATCGGCATTTTCATCTTGATTCCTTCAGTGATGTTGATTTGGAACCTGGGCTTGCAGATACAAGCGCGTCTGGCAGCCTCTTATGTCGGTTATGTCCGCTACGTCCGCTCTGTCCGCAATGTCCATCAGGCCCGCACCAGCCTTGCCGGCAAGCCCTGCCGCACCGTGCTGCCCGCCACCGGATCGACAAACACATTGCGTCCGTTGCGCGTCGGGTCGCTCAATCCGAGATCGTTGAGATTGATGCCAGCGCCTATCGCCGCTTCGTGCGGTTGCGCTCTGTCGCCGATGCGGTGCGAGCGCGCACCGAGTTCGCGATGGCCAAAGCCGTGTTCCACCGCCACCACGCCGCGCTGCACGCCGTGGCGCAGCAGCACGGTCGCCCTGGCGCGGCCTCCCGGGGTTTCGAGATAGACCTGGTCGCCGCTGCGCAGGTCCAGCCCGGCCGCATCGTCCGGATGCAGCGCCACCGGGTTGTCCGGATGGATGCCGCGCAAGCGCCGCGCGCCAATACTGTAGGAGTTTTGCAGCGGCGATTTGTAGCTGATCAATTGCAGCGGCCATTGCGCCTCGGGGTAGTGGCTGCGCACCAGAGTCCCATCCGCGAAAGCCGGTTGCTGCCAGGTCGGACTGCCCGAAAAGCGCTTGCCACTCAAGCTGCTTTTGCTGGTGCCGACATTTTCGTTGTACAGCATCATGGGTTTGGTGAAGCGGTACGTGGACCAGTCTGACGGATAAGGCGCTTCTTCCTGCGCTGCAGCAACGACAGCGCCCACGGCCAACGGTAGCCTCATGCCGAACATTTCCTGCAAGCTTTGATAACGCCCTCCCCGCGCCAGCATAAACGCCACCTTGCGCCACTCTTCGGGCTTGAGGGTTTTTTCCAGCTGGGGTCGAATGCGGCTCACGCCCGACAGCAAGAGATCGTCGTCGCTCGCGTCAGGCACCGGCGCCTTGCCCTGCCACGCAATATTGGCACCGCCGCGCAGGTACCAGTCTTCGGGCCGTTCCAGCGCGCAGGGCTCGCCGCTGCTGTCGGTCAGCCCGGCCGCGCCGAAGCCGGGCAGGGCCAGGGCCTTGGCCAGCGCCAGGAAGAAAGTTTCCATGCCGATAGCCTGGCCGTCGGCCAGCTTCTGGGCTTTGGGCTCGACCACTGGCCAGCGTGCCGTGCTCAGTTTGACGGCCACGCCAGCCCAGGCGCCGGCCCAGCCCCAACTTTCATACATCAGCGAATCCGGAACGATGTAGTCGGCAAAAGCGTTGGTTTCGTTGGTGAACGGATCGACGGACACGATCAGTGGCAGCTTCTTCGGATCAGCCAGATCCTTTTCAATCTGGGCGCGCAGCCCGGTGATGCCGTAGAGCGGATTGCAGCTCCACAGGATCAGCGCCTTGAGCGAATACGGATAGCCATTGACGGCGCTGCTCAGCCATTCAGATGCCAGGCCGGGCGCATTGGGGTACCACGGTGCTTGCGCCGGGTAGGCCTTGCCCCCGGCCTTTTTGCGCTTGAACTCGGCGGTTTTTTCGTAAGCAACGTTGCGTCCGAGCGGCATGCCGCCGGGCTTGACCGCGCCGGCAAAGCTTTCCAGGTTGTAGCGCGGCCCGTCGCCGGCATCTTTGAAGCTGCCACCGTTGACCAGCGTGCCGCCCTGGCGGTTCAGATTGCCGATCAGGGTGTTGAGCATGAGCAGCGCGTAGGCATTGTAAAAGCCGCTGCCGGCCATCATGCCGCCATGCGCACTGAGCGCGGCGCGCTTGCCGTGGCTGGTGAATTCGCGCGCCAGCCCCTCGATGACGGGCACGGGAATGCCGCAGGCAGCCGAATAATCGGCCAGGCTGTGCTTGAAGGACTGGTCGCGCAACAGGCTCATCGCGCTTTGCAGCTTCAGCGTTTCGCTGCCGATTTGCAGCGCGCCGTCAAAAAACAGTTCCGCCTTGGCTTTGGCATCGGTGTGAATGACGGCTTGTTGCGCCGCGAGATCGAAGACGACGAAAGGATCCTTTTCCTGGTAGCGCTCTTCTTCGGCCAAAGCCATGCCGAGATCCGAGCCACGCAGGTAGCGGCCATCGCGCGCATGACCGGGCTGCACGATCACCAGGTGGGTGGCGTTGCTCCAGCTCGCCTCGCCGGCGGCCTCGGCCGCCTTCAAGTTGGGCTGAACCAGATAGTGCCGGTCATAGCGTTCCTGCTCGATGATCCAGCGGATCATCGCCATCGCCAGCGCGCTGTCGGTGCCCGGCTTGATCGGCACCCAGCGGCTGCGCTCGGCTGAAGCCAGGCTGTCGGCGTGGCTCAGCACCGGATCGACCACCACGTAGCTGAATTGGCTGTTGCCCGCGCGCGCCTTGGCCAGCAGCGTGCCTTGCCGCTTGAACGGGTTGCCGGCATTGCCGGGCGCGGTGCCGACAAAGATGCAGAACTCGACATGCTCCAGGTCCGGCTTGGCATGCGGCATTTTCTTCATGTCGCCGAACATTGCGCCCGAACCGCTGCGGTAGGCGCCGCCGCAGTAGGACCCATGGCCCACCATGTTCAGGCTGCCGTAAGACTGTTTGAAGAAACGCTCGACAAAGGGCTCGCGGCCCTCGTTGGTGCTCGACATCAGGCCGACCTGGTTGACCCTGGGGCCAAGTTCGGGTTGCTGCGCATCGATCGGCGTTTGCAGGTCGCGCAAGGCGCGCAAACCCTGCACCTCGCCTTCACCGAACAAATTGCCGCCTTCGACGATCTCCTTGACCAGCTGGTCGAACGCGATCGGCTGCCACTGGCCGCTGCCGCGCGGGCCGACACGCTTCATCGGCGCCAGCACGCGAAAGGGCGAATCCATTTGCTCCAGCACGCCGTTGCCGCGCCCGCAGGCGGTCGAGCGGCCTTTCAGTCCTTTTTCCTGGTAGCGCGTGAGCGAGACAAAGCTGCCCCTGATCGAGGTCTGAAAAGGCAGCGGCGGATCAGCTGACAGCGGGCTGTACGGGTTACCGGCCACGCGCAGTACCTTGCCGCCTTTTTTATCAATGCGCACCCGCACACCGCAAAAGGTGGTGCAGCCCATGCACATCGTGTAGCTGACCTGCTGCTCCGGGTTGATGCGCAAGGCGCCGGTGGCCGGATTGACGCTGAACTCGGGCACCAGCGAATTGCCGTGCAGGCGCTGCTGAGGCTTGTCCTTGCCGAGCACATGATCAAGCATGCGCCCTGCCGTTGTCGAGGCGCCGGCGGCAAAGGCCGTGAGGCCGCCGCCAATGGCAGCCTTGCGTAAAAATGAACGCCGTTTGTCTTCCATGAATAACCCCTTAGTGCTCAGCCATCGCGCTATCGGGGAGCGCACTGGCTGGCTGAGTTTTGCGGCTGGCAACGCTGTCAAAGGCCGGCCCGGCCCATGGCAGGTAATCAATCATCAAGATCAGCAATGCGATCCATAAACCAAAGGTGCCGACGATGCCGAGCAGGCCGTCGCTGCCCAGCGGCAGCTGGTAGTCGTACAGGCCTGCGCCGGTTTTAGGAATGTCCTGGCCGCCGATGAGGATGGTCCAGCGCATCATCCAGGCACTGTGCACGGCAATCAGACCGGTCATCAGGCCGCTGCTAGCCGGGCGCCAGATCGCCAGCGCCATCGGCAGGATGCTTGCCAGCACCGCCCACACCGCCGTGAGCTGCCAACGCGGCAGGCCGGCCACCTGATTCAGGGCGGCGCTGTGCGAGGGGCTGAGGCCGGACAGGCTGACGAACAGCCAGCTTCCGCCCAGCGTCAGCACCGCCGCCAGCGCGAGCACCAGCAGGCGGCTCAAACTGATTTCCAGCTGCCTGTCGTGGCGGCCAATCAAGCGGTTGAACAGCAGCAGCAAGCCGACGGCGCCGACAAAGGCCGTCGCGGCAAACTGCAGGGGCAGAAAAGGCGTGTTCCACAGCGGCCGCGCTTGCACCACCATCACCTCCATGCCGGTATACAGCGCCACCAGCACGGCGCCTGCCAGCGTCAGCAGCGCCGCGGCGGCGAGGGCCGGCCGCCTGGCCGGGCCGCCGCGCAGCGCCAGCCACGCATACAGCATCAGGCCGCCGAGATACACCGGAATAAAAAAGGAGCCCCACGACATCCACGATTGCGGCTGGAAATACAGGTAGAAATAATAAAACCGCCCCGGACCGTGCAGGTCGGCCAGCAAGGCCACCGGCGCTGTCAGTCCGCAAACCAGCGCGCCGAGCAGCGCCAAACGGCCCTGTCTCTCATGCTGGGCGCGACCGAAAACAAAATACGGCAGCGTCAGCATGAAGCTGCCATAGCTCAGCCCGATCAGGAAAAAGTACTGCACGGCCCACGGCAACCAGGCGGCGCCGCTGGTCACGTTGAACACTTCGATGATTTGACTGTTCATGGTTCACGCTCCAGCATCGCTTGGTTGCCATAGAGTGCCTTCGCCCTCGACGCGGCCCTGAAAATGCGTTTCCAGTCCCAGGTAAAACACCTGCGGCTGCGATCCCATTTCCGGCTTCAGCACCTTGACCTTGTTTTGCTCAAGCAACTGGCGAACCTGGCTGCCCGCAGCGTTGAGGTCGCCAAAGATGCGCGCCCCGCCCACGCAGCTTTCAACACAGGCCGGTAGCAGTCCGGCATCGATCCGGTGGGCGCAAAACGTGCACTTGTCCGCCTTTCCGGTGTCGTGGTTGATGAAGCGCGCGTCGTAGGGGCAGGCCTGCACGCAGTAGGCGCAGCCCACGCAGCGATCGCCGTCAACCACCACGATGCCGTCGGCGCGCTGGAAAGTCGCGCCGACCGGGCAGACCGGAATGCAGGGCGGCTCCTCGCAGTGGTTGCACAGGCGCGGCAGCATGTAGGTGCCGGTATGCGCGCCGTCATGCACTTCGTAGGTGGAAACGAGGGTGCGAAAACGGTTTTCCGGCACGGCGTTCTCCATGATGCAGGCCAGCGTACAGGCTTGGCAGCCAATGCACTTTTGCAGGTCAACCACCATGGCCCAGCGCTGTTTTCCATCACCTGCTACGGCTTGCGCAGCGATGGCGGGAACCATCGCCGCGCCGGCGCTGATGGCTGGCAGCACGCGTAAGAAGTTGCGTCGTGAGTGAATCAATTGAAGCCCCTGGTGCTGATCGCTTCGCCGCCACCCCTGCCATCAAGGCAGCTGTAATTGCTATTAATTCAATAGCTGCCTGCGCCCGTCCTGATTGGGCTAGAGCCTTATTTGATACATAAATTCGGCTCAAACCCGGTCAATAACCCCAATAGGCCTTGGCTTTCGCCAGCGCATCGGTGATCGGCTGGAACGGCCCGTACTTGTGCTGCGCCAGCGGGAACATCGGCGCAAAGCGCGGGTCATCGCTGGCCAGCCCGAGTCCATCGACGCGCGGCATGGTGTAGTCATAGGCGGCGTCCGGGGCTTTTGAAAACCAGTTCGGCACACCGGTCGGGCTGGTGCCGGTCCAGTCATTGACAAACCTGGCGTCAAACGGGCGGTCTTTCGACAGGATGTAGGCCGTGACGTCCCAGGCATCCTGCGGCGACATCCGCGTGCTCGGGTCCAGGCTGTTGACCTTGTCGTACGGCATGTTGCCATTGACCAGCGTTACCGCCGTGGCCAGCCGTCCCATGCCCGCCATCAGGCCAAAGCTGTTGGCGCCCCACAGCGCCGGGTAGCGGTAGCGCTTCTCGTCGTCGCGCCACACGCCCTGGCCATCTTCCTGGTGGCAACTCTGGCAGCTGTCCTTGTAAATGGTGGCGCCGCGCTGCGGATTGGCGGCGGTGGTCAGCAGGGGCAGCTTGGGAAATTCCTGGCCTGGCACCTGCTTGTAGGTGTAGCCCGCTTGCAGGCCGGTCGACAGAAAGCCGAAGTAGGCAACGATGTCCTGCATCGCCGGGCTGCCTGTGGGCAGCGCCTCGCCGGCCAGCGAGCGCTCGAAGCAGCCGTTGATGCGCGCGGGCAGGTCACGTTTTATGTTCTCCCGCGCACTGAAGGCGCCGGGCGCCGCGTATTTGTAGGTACCCACTACCCAGGGTGAGGCGTTGGGACGCGTGCCATCGTCCAAGTGACAGTTGGCGCATGACAGACGGTTGCCGACGTAGGGCTTGCCATTGGCGGCGCGCTGGGTGCTCTCGGCGCCCAGGTACTTGTAAGTGCTGTGGATGAGTTCCTTGCCCCGAGTGGCTGACGCGTTCATCGTGGCCGGATCAGGCAGCTTGTACGACGGAGCGTAAAAGGCGTTGAAATCCCCGGGGTCGGTGCCGCTGCCCGCCAGCACTGGGCCGGACGCGGCCATGGACGCCGCCAGGACTGTTAACAGCAGATATTGACGTGTTTTCATAACAAGGTTCCTTCTGAGAGACTGTTCGACTTTGCGAAAAGCGCTTGACAAATTGGCGCTGGCCAAGGGCCTGGGCCAGCCGGCCAGCGCGCCCCGTAAGACGCGATGGCCTGGCGGCCTGAAGCGCGCGCTACGGCGTCATTTGGCCGGAGACACGCCTTTTTCACGCGCTGCCTGAATCGGCTGCCACGGGCCATACTTGTGCTGCTCGGCCGAAAAGCCCGGCGTGTAGGGCGGGAACGCCGCATCGACCGGCTTGTTCTTGCGCGCCGGAAAATCCGCCACGGTATTGGCCTTGACCGGGCGCGGCTGGCTGTTGATGAAAGCGGCGACGTCGAAGGCCTGCTCATCGGTCAGCACCGCGTTCAGGTGCGTGATGCCGCTGGGCATGTTGCCCTTGATGAAGCCGGCGGCAAGCGTGATGCGTGCCATACCAGCGCCGTCGTTGTAGCTGTCGGCGCCCCAGAGCGGTGGAAATTGGTAGCCGTTGGCATCGCCGGCCTTGCCGCGCCGCACGCCCTGGCCGTTCTCGCCATGGCAGGCCACGCAGGTGCTTGCATAGACTTGCTTTCCAGCCACCGGGTCGGCTGCGCGTGCCAGCGCTTTAAGCTTGAGCGTGCCGCCGCCTTCCAGCTTGACGCCAACCGGCAGGCCGGTCGACAAGAAGTGCAGGTAGGACATGATCGCCTTCATCTCGGCACTGTCCAGCGGCAGTTTTTTGCCGTTCATGCTGCGTTCCATGCAGCCGTTGACGCGCTCCTCGGTGGTCGAAACCGCGTCTTCGCGGCCGCGGTACTGCGGAAAGCTGACAAAGGTGCCGACCCAGGGGTTGCCGAACTTGCGCCCGCCCGCGTCCATGTGGCACGAGACACAGCCCAGGTTGTTGCCGGCGTAGCGCTTGCTCACGTCCTTCACCTCCGGGCCGATGTGCTTGTAGGTTTCTTCCATCAGGGCCTTGCCCTGGCGCACCGACTGGCCGTACTTGTCGTCGGGCAGTTTGCTGATGTCGGGCGCTTGCCAGTCTTTCTGGACTGGCGCGGCTGCGGCTGGTACAGCGGGTGTGGCGGCAGCCGCCGGTGCAGCAACAACGGCGGGGCTTTGCGCCAAGGCGTTCACCGTCAAGCCTGCGCCTACGGCCAATGCCATGATCAATCTGTGTGTGTGTTTCATTTCAAATTCCTGTTTGCTGCAAGTTAGGCCTGAGGGCTTACATGCATCCTAGGAGCGAAGGGGTCTTGAAGCTATTGGATGTTTGCGGCGGTCGCCTATACAAAGTTGCCAATTTACACAGAGTGGAATTTGTGGCAGGCAGTAGCTAGCCATGCAGCTGCGCGCAGGCCTGCGCGCCACAAGACTGCTGAGCGGCTTCCCAGAAGTGGCTCTCCAGCAGAACTTTTGCTATGTTTTTCATAGCTACTTACGCCCGTATTTATTGGGTTATAGCCATTTTTCTTGTAAAAACATGACTTATCGCCCCCCATTGCAAGCGGTCTTTGCAGTTCGTCCCTGTTTCCGGGCAAAAAGCGCGGCAGTTCTGCGCGCGCTGATTGAAGCCGAACGCCACGCTCCAGGCGTCAAACAAAACCCCCTGACCTCTTTCCGCCAATCCTTGATTTTGCGCAAACCCGCCTGCACGGTCTGGTATGAGACTGTTGCATATTTAACAAGATCTACCAGGCTTTTGAAATAGGGCGAGCGGCAAAATCATTCTTGGCTTAGCCAGCTCCGCCAAATAGCCTAGACAGGCGCTTTCGCCGGGAACCCGGCCATCCATGCGCGACAAAAAAACAAGCATTAAAAATGCAGTGCTGCACGCAAGAACTTTCCGGTGACGCAGCCCAGGCAAGATCCATGAACAACCGATTCCCTCAACCCTGCTAATTAAAAGACCGGCCCTGAAAGGACCCTCGCCATGAAAGCTCTCGTTTACAACGGCCCTGGAAAAAAAGCTCTGGAAGAAAGACCCAAGCCAACCATCAAGGACCCCACCGACGCCATCATCAAGGTGAGCAAGACGACGATTTGCGGCACCGACCTGCACATCCTCAAGGGCGATGTCGCCACCTGCAAGCCCGGGACCATTCTGGGGCACGAAGGGGTGGGGGTCGTTGACTCCGTCGGACCGGGCGTCACCGCGTTCAAGGCAGGTGATCGGGTTCTGATGTCCTGCATCAGCGCCTGCGGCCGCTGCGAATACTGCCGCAAGAGCATGTACTCGCACTGCACGACCGGGGGCTGGATACTGGGCAACAGCATCGACGGCACGCAAGCCGAGTTCGTGCGCATTCCCTATGCCGACACCAGCCTGTACCCAATTCCGAAGGGTGCCGATGAAGAGGCCCTTGTCATGCTCAGCGACATCTTGCCGACCGGCTTTGAGTGTGGCGTGCTGAACGGCAAGGTTCAACCTGGCTCCAGCGTCGCCATCGTCGGCTCCGGCCCCATCGGGCTGGCGGCCCTGCTCACGGCACAGCTCTATTCGCCGGCCGAAATCATCATGATCGATCTGGACGACAACCGCTTGGCCGTGGCCAAACGCTTTGGTGCAACCGCCACCGTGAACAGCGCCGATGGTAAAGCGGCGGCGAAGGTGCTGAAAATGACGGGCGGGCGCGGTGTGGACACGGCCATCGAGGCGGTGGGCATTCCCGCCACCTTCGAGCTTTGTACTGACATCGTGGCGCCGGGCGGCACCGTTGCAAATGTCGGTGTGCACGGCGTGAAGGTCGATCTGCATCTGGAAAAGCTGTGGTCGCACAACGTGACCATCACCACGCGGCTGGTCGATACGGTGTCCACGCCCATGCTGCTCAAAACCGTGCAGTCCAAACGCATCGACGCCAGCCAGCTGATCACGCATCGCTTCAAACTCGACCAGATACTTGACGCCTACGAGACCTTCGGCAAGGCCGCTGACACCAAGGCGCTGAAAGTGATTATTGAGGCGTGAGAACCAGGGGCCGGTGACCTGCTTGCTGCGGGCACCACCCGCAGCCGGCGGCTCGCCTGGATGGACGGCAGCAGTCAATATGCTATGTTTTTTATAGCAATTTGCGCACGTAAGCCCTGGGCTACCGGCTTGAAACACCTCTACTCAAGGGTTTACTCTCAGTCTCGAAACCAATGTCCCGGGAAGCTCGGGTTAGCGCGGCGTAACCCGACCTACATGTGAAGAGCAACGAGTGGCGACGTTCGTTGTATAAATAAGCCGCAGCGCGCTAATTACGTGCGTTAGCAGCTATTTATTTAATAGCAAATGCAATGCCAAAAAACTGATTTCTTCGACGAAGAACATGAAGCAAGCCGATGACAGTCCATAAGACCCCTGCACCGGTCAGCCACAGCGATTCGGACGCCGCGCCGCATGCGCTGACGATCGACGCGCTGGCCGCGCAGCATGATGTTCAACTGGAACTTGGTCTGTCAGCAGAGCAACTTGGACAGCGCAAGAAAAAATACGGGCCCAATCGGCTGCCCGAAGCCCCGCCGCGTTCTGCCTGGCGAGTGTTTTTCGCGCAGTTCAAAAGTATTTTGATCATGATTTTGATCGGTGCGGCGACGCTTGCCGCGCTGATCGGCAACACCAAGGATGCACTTGTCATTGTGGCTGTCGTCCTGATCAATGCCACCGTCGGCTTTTACCAGGAATACCGCGCTGAACAAAGTCTGGCGGCCCTCAAGGGCATGTTGCCGGTGCGGGCACGCGTGCGCCGGGAAGGCAAAAAAATTGAAGTCCCGGCTGAGGATCTGGTGCCTGGGGATGTGGTGCTGCTGGAGGCGGGCGACCCGGTGCCGGCTGACGGCAGATTGCTTCTTGCGGCGGGGCTGGAAGTAGACGAGTCAGCCTTGACGGGCGAGTCGCTGCCGGTCGGCAAGCAGCTTGACGCGCTTCAAGCGCCGGACGTTCCCCTGGCCGAGCGCACCAACATGCTCTACATGAACACCCTGCTCACGCGCGGCCGGGCCGAGATCATCGTCACGGCAACAGGTGCCCACACGGAGATGGGACAGTTGTCGCAGGAACTCGCTGCAACGACTGAAGTGCCCACGCCGCTGCAACTCCAACTCGACCAGTTGGGCAAGCGCCTGGGCGCGATTGCCCTAACGCTGGTAGCCCTGCTGTCCGGCCTGGCGCTCTGGCGCGGCGACGGCCTGGCGCATATTGCGCTGGACGCGATTGCGCTGGCCGTCGCCGCCATGCCCGAAGGTCTGCCGGTGGTGGTGACGGTGACACTCGCGCTAGGCATGCGCAACATGGCGCGCCACCAGGCCATTGTCAAGCGCCTGGCTAGTGTTGAAACACTGGGATGCACGACCGTCATCTGCTCTGACAAGACCGGAACGCTGACGCTTAACCAGATGACGGCGCGCGCTTTCTTTTATCAAGGCGCACGCTTTGACGTCTCTGGCGAGGGGTATGCGACGGATGGAGAAATCAGTGCGGCCGGCGCGGTGGACGCGGCTTCAGCCCTTCCCGATCTGCATGCGCTGTTGCTGCCGCTGGTCGCCTGCAACGACAGCCGGGTTGACAATGGAAAAGTCATCGGTGACCCGATGGAGGGGGCATTGCTGGTGCTGGCGCACAAAGGCGGCCTCAATCCCGCGCAGGTCGCCGAAACACTGCCGCGCCTGGCGGAAATTCCGTTCGATGCGGTCCACAAGTTCATGGCCACTTTTCACCGTGAAGACGGCCAGGTGCGGATGTTCGTCAAAGGTGCGCCTGACGTGTTGCTGGCGCTTTGCACGCAGGTGCTCAATGCAAATACACAAGGTGCGGAAGGTGCGGAAGTTGCGGGGGGTCCGCTCGACGTTGCTGCACGCCAGCTCATAGAGGCGCACTACACGGAACTCGGCAACCAGGGCCTGCGCGGGCTGCTGGTCGCCTCGCGGAGCATTTCTGACAGCGCGTTTGACGCATCAGGCGATCTCGCTGCATGGGTCCGCGACCTCAGCTTCGTCGGCTTGATCGGGCTGATGGACCCACCCCGCGCCGAGGCCAAGGTAGCCATCGCCGAATGCCGGGCGGCGGGCGTTACCGTCAAGATGATCACCGGTGACCACCAGCTAACCGCATCAGCCATCGCGGCTGAACTTGGGCTCAAGGGCAAAGCCATGACGGGCGCAGAGCTTGACCGAATGAATGCGGAACAGCTGGCCGCCGCCATAGACAATGTCGCCGTTTTCGCCCGCGTGACCCCCACTAACAAGGTCAAGATCGTGCGCGCGCTGCAGAAAAAGGGCCATGTAGTGGCCATGACCGGCGACGGCGTGAATGACGCACCGGCTTTAAAAAGCGCCGACATTGGCGTTGCCATGGGCAGCGGCACGGCGGTTGCAAAGGCCGCCGCCACTGTGGTCCTGCTTGATGACAACTTCGCGACGCTGGTCAGCGCGGTACGGCAGGGGCGCACACTCTACGACAACATCGTGAAGTTCGTGCGCTTCCAGTTGTCCACCACCATAGGCGCCATCCTGTCCGTATTCCTTGCGCCGCTGCTGGGCCTGCCCGAACCCTTTACAGCGGTGCAAATTCTGTGGGTCGCGATCATCATGGACGGACCGCCCGCTGTGTCGCTCGCGCTCGACGCCGCGCGCCCGGGCATCATGCACGAGCCGCCGCGCAGCCGGTCCACGCCGCTGCTCACCCTCAACCGCCTGGGCAAGGTCATTGCCTACGGCGTCACCATGACGGTGGGAACGCTGGCGGTGCTGTACTTCTGCCTGCAGGCCGGCATGGCCCAGCAGGCCCCAACCCTGGCGTTCACTACCTTCGTGCTGTTCCAGTTTTTCAACGTGTTCAACGCACGCGTCGAACGCGGCACGGCATTCAACCGGCAGTTCTTCAAAAACGCGATGCTCTGGGCTTCGCTGGCCGGCGTGATCGGCCTGCAGGTTGTTGCCGTGCATTGGCCGCCTGCCCAGTCCATTTTTGGAACCTGGCCCCTGTCCCTCGGTGAATGGGGCATCGCCACCGGCGTAGCGGCCACCATCTTGCTGCTGGAAGAAGCGCGCAAGCTGACGGTGGCTTTGTTTGAACGCCTGCGTTCAGGAACGAAGAAGCCTGGACCCCGCACACAGTAGGAGGACGCACCGTAACCACCGCACCCAACCCGTCCTCCGGGGCATCGTCGTCGCCCAGGTCCAGCGCCAGCATCGTCAAACGCGCCGGCCTGTTTGTCGCGCTGGCCGCATTGCTGGCCATCTTGTGGATGCCCACGCCACAGGGCCTGCCACCCGCCGGTCAGGTGATGCTGGCCATCCTCGCCTTAGCCGTGGTGGTCTGGATGACCGAGGCGCTCGACTATGCGGTGAGTTCGGTGGTGATAGGCGCGCTGATGATTTTCCTGCTGGCCTATGCGCCCGATTCGGCCAAGCCCCTGGCTGCCGACATGGGCACCGGGGCGGCGCTCGGCCTGGCCTTGTCGGGGTTTTCCAACAGCGCCGTCGCGCTGGTGGCGGCGGCCTGCTTCATTGCCGCGGCGATGACCGCCACCGGGCTGGACCGGCGCATCGCGCTGGTGGTGCTGTCCAAAGTGGATGCCGACACCAACCACATCGTGTTGGGCGCCATGGTGGTGGGTCTTCTGCTGTCCTTCGTCGTGCCGAGCACGACTGCGCGCGTGGCCTGCCTGGTGCCCATCATGATGGGCTTCATCCTGGCCTTCAAGGTCGACAAACGAAGCCGCTTTGCCGGACTGCTGGTCATCACCGCCGCGCAGACCGCCAGCGTCTGGAACATCGGCATCAAGACCGCCGCAGCCCAGAACATGGTGGCGGTGGGCTTCATTGAAAAACAGTTTGGCACCAGTATCAGCTGGACCGAGTGGTTCATCGCCGGCGCGCCGTTTTCGGCCTTCATGAGCATCGCGGTTTACTTCATCATGACCCGCATGATGAAGCCCGAGATGAAAGAGATTGCCGGCGGCCGCGCCACCATACAGTTGCAGCTTGAGGCCATCGGGAAGATGACGCTGAAGGAGTGGAAGCTGCTGGTGATCGTGCTGGTGTTGCTGGGTTTTTGGTCCACCGAAAAGGTGCTGCACAACTTCGACACCTCGTCGACCACGATTGCCGCCATTGCCCTGATGCTGGTGCCGCGCCTGGGCGTGATGGACTGGAAGGCATCGCAGCGCGGATTCCCGTGGGGGACGGTGGTGCTGTTCGCCGTCGGCATCAGCGTGGGCACCGCCCTGCTGAAGACGAACGCCGCCGGCTGGCTGGCCAACCTGATCGTGCACAACCTCGGGCTGCAGCAGGCCAGCGCCTTCGCCATCCTGATGCTGCTGTCGCTGTTTTTGATCGTTATTCACCTGGGCTTCGCCAGTGCCACGGCGCTGGCGTCCACCATGATTCCGATCATCATCAGCGTACTCACGGCGGTGCAGACGCCGGGCATCAACGTGATCGGCATGACCATGCTGTTGCAGTTCGTGGTGAGCTTTGGTTTCATCCTGCCGGTGAATGCGCCGCAAAACATGATTGCCTACAGTACGGACACCTTCGACGCCCGCGACTTCATCCGCACCGGCCTGGTGATCACACTGGCCGCCGCCGTGTTGCTGGTGATCTTCGCGCTGACCTATTGGCCGTGGATGGGCTACATGAGCAAGGCGGTCTGAAACTACTGCAACGCAATGGTCCAAATACCCAGGAAACAGCATTGTTGCCGCAGCATCGGTTGAATTCGGATCTGCCTGTAAATTGCTATTTATTTTATAGCTGCTTATGCCCGTGTATGTTGGGCCATGGCCTTGTTCTGCACCCGATATCGAGTCAGTCGCTGCCCAGTTTCAGGCGGCTGGGCTGACGTTTTTCAATCGCCCATTTCAGCAGCGCAGCACAGCGGAAAACACCATGGGCAAACTTGCCGTAAGGCAGCGTGGCAAACAGCGCCATCACCACGCCCAGGTGCAGCGCCAGCAGCACAGCCATGGCAGCGCTGTCGCGCCAGAGCAGCAGGGCCAAGCCGCTCAGGCTGGTAAAAAACAGCAGGGCGATGAAGCCGCGGTCCATCGGTTGTTGCGCCGCATCGCCGTGCTGCGGGTGGCGCCGCAGGTTCAGCCACAGCAACCCGGCCGGGCCTATCAACAGGCCGATGCCGCCTGCGCTGCCGAGCAACACCGGCACGCTGTTGAAGCTGTAGGGCGCCGGCCACTTGAGCAGATAGTGGTACAGCGTGGCCACGCAGGTCGCGGCAAAACACAGCATGAAGCCATAAAAAGTCAGGTGGTGAAAACGCCGCCGCCACAGCGTGAAAGCGTCGTCAGCTTCGTTGCAGCCTTCGCCATGGCCGCCGCCCAGATACTTCAGGCGCAGGGAATCCGAGGCCGCTTCGGCCATGGCAGCCCCCGATACATGGCCTGGCGAGACCTCGCGCCAGAACTTGCGCACGCCCAGGCCGAGTGCCAGCGCGGCAAATATAAAAACTGGCGCGAACATTGACACCAGCAGGTTGTGCGGAAAGATGGCGTAGAAGTTGCCCGCCAGCGGCGCGTGCAGCAGCGTGCCTTGCAACGCCACCGCCAGCAGCAAAAACAGCGCCAAGCCTGCTGCCAGCGCCAGCGAAAGCGTCAGGCCGTTGCGCTGGTACAGCGCGCCCAGCGCCGGTGGCCAGGCGTAGTCGGCATAGCTTTGGCCGCGCACCCGGGCCATGGCCTGCGGCACATTGACGGCAAACTCGTGCGGCGGCGCGTACTGGCAGGCGTGCAGGCAGGCGCCGCAGTTGTGGCACAAATTGGCCAGGTAGTGGATGTCGGCCTTGCCAAATTCCAGGCGCCGCGTCATGGCGGGGAACACCGCGCAAAAACCTTCGCAATAGCGGCATGCGTTGCAGATCTGCAGCTGCCGGCTCACTTCGGACTCGTACCGCGTCAGCACCGCTTCACCGCTTGCGAGCGCGCGCGCTTCACGCGTCAAGGCTTCAAGCTGCTGCATGAACTGCTCCTGTATTTATGGCAGCCTGCGCAGCCTGTACGCCGGCTATACGGCCAAAGGCAGTGCCGATCGTCATGCCGACACCGGCCGTATAACCCTTGCCCAGCACGTTGCCGGCCATGATTTCACCGGCGGCAAACAGGTTGGCACTGGGCACTCCGCCAAATCGCACGGCGGTGGTTTCATCGGTCTTCAGGCCGAGGTAGGTGAAGGTGATGCCGGGCTTGAGCGCGTAGCCATAAAACGGCGCCGTGTCGATGGGCCGGGCCCAGTGCGACTTGGCCGGTGCCAGGCCGTCGGTGTGGCAGTCGTCGAGCGCGGTATGGTCGAAGCTGCCGCCGCGGCAAGCGGCGTTGTAATGGTTCAGGGTCTGCGCGAACGTGGCCTGGTCCAGTCCCAACTGGCGCGCCAGATCGGTCAGGCTGTCGGCCTTGACCCCGGCAAACACCGGCGGCATGAAGCGGCCAACGGCCTTGGCGTCGATGATGGAATAAGCCATCTGCCCGGGCTGCTGCGCCACCAGCCGTCCCCAGATCGCATAGCGCTTGGGCCAGAAATCTTCGCCCTCATCGTAAAAGCGCTCGGCCTTCTGGTTCACCACCACGCCAAGCGACACGCAATCGATCCGCGTGCAAATGCCGCCGTCGTAGAGCGGCGCGCGCGCGTCGATGGCCACCATATGCGCCTGCGTCGGCTCGCCAATCGTGTCGGCGCCCTGCTCTATCAGGTCGCGCAGCAGCACGCCCATGTTGAAGCGCGTGCCGCGTATGGCAAAGTTGTCGGCTGGCCATTCACCGGCCTCGTTCTGACCCCAGGCTTCGCGCAGCCACGCGAGGTTGGACTCGAAGCCGCCGCTCGCCACCACGCAGGCACGCGCCTCAATGCGCTTTGACGCGCAGTGCGCCGCGACAAAGCGGCCTGCCTCCAATTCCAGTCGGTCCACTGGCGAGTCGTAGCAGACCTGCACGCCCAGCGCTTCGGCGCTGCGGTAGTAGGCGTTCATCAACGCCTTGCCGCCGCCCATGAAAAAGGCATTGGTGCGCGACAGCTGCAATGTGCCCGACAGCGAGGGCTGAAAGCGCACGCCGTGCTGGCGCATCCAGCCGCGGCAGTGCGAAGACGCCCGAATCGCCAGCCGCGCCAGCGCCTCGTTGGTCTGCCCGCCGGTGACCTTGAGCAGGTCCTGCCAGTACTCCTCTTCCGGATAGGCCTCGCTCAACACGTCCTGCGGCGCATCGTGCATGCAGCGCAGATTGCGCGTGTGCTGCGAGTTGCCGCCGCGCCATTCACGCGGCGCCGCTTCCAGCAGCAACACGCTGGCGCCGGCCTCAACCGCCATCAGCGCGGCGCACAGCGCGGCATTGCCGCCGCCAATCACCAGCACATCAACCATGCAACACCATACTAGTTCCTCAATCGGCGTGAATGCCGGCGCGCTTGACGATGTCGCTCCAGATTTTTTGCTCGTCCGCAATGAAGGACGCAAACTCGTTGGAAGGCCCGCCGCCGCTTATTGCGTTGTCGCTAGCAAAGCGCGCCGTCACGGCCGACGATTTGAGCGCCTTGAGCGATTCTTCCTGCAGGCGTTTGACGATGTCCGCCGGCGTTCCGGCCGGTGCCAAAATGCCGTACCACTGTGAGGTCTCGAAGTTCTTGAAACCCATTTCAGCTACCGTCGGCACGTCGGGCAGCGCCGAGATGCGCTGGCTGGTTCCGACCGCGATGGCGCGCAGCTTGCCGCTCTTGATGTACGCGCTCAAGGCGGGCAGGCCAGCCGACGAAGCCTGGGTGCGGCCCGACAGCAGATCGGTCAGTTGCGGGCCGGTGCCGCGGTAGGGAATGTGCGTGATGAACATGCCGCTGACCAGCTTGAGGTATTCCATTGCCAGGTGCCCGGCGCTGGCGTTGCCGGCCGAGCCGTAATTGAGCACGCCCGGATTCTTCTTGGCGTAGGCCACAAACTCCTTAAAGTTTCTCGCCGGTACATCGGGATGAATCACAAAGACGTTGGGTACCTTGGCCAGCAAGGTCACCGGGATGAAATCCTTGTTCACGTCATAAGGCTGGTTTTTCAGCATGTAGGGGTTGACGGCCAGCGTGCCGACATGGCCCAGGATGATGGTGTGGCCGTCGGGCGCAGACTTTGCCACCTCCTGCATCGCCACTGTGCCGGCCCCGCCCGGCTTGTTCTCTACATAGACGCTTTGCCCAAGCTGTTTGCTAAGTTCGGCGGCCACCGAGCGCGCGACGATTTCAGACGTTCCGCCAGGCGCAAACGGCACCACAAAGCGGACCGCGCGAGATGGCCAGGCCGCTTGCGCCATGGCCGGCAGGCCCAGCGCCAAAGCTCCCAGACCAGCGCCCAGGCCAGCGGCCTGCAGCAGGGTGCGGCGGGAAATTGAATGCTTCATCATGAGATGTCTCTTTCTTTTGGGTTATTGCGCGGGCATCCGGCCGGAACATTTAGAACTGGTAGCGGCGCAAGCCACCATCCACCGGAATCACAGCGCCAGTGATGTAGCTGGCCAGCGGCGACGACAAAAAGCACACCAGGTTGGCCAGGTCTTCCGGCTCGCCATAACGGCCCACGGGGATTTCGTTGTCGCACTGCCACTGCCGGTACTCGGGCGTGTAGTTGCGAAAAATCTGTTCTGAATGAATCCGCCCCGGCGCAATGGAATTGACCGTGATGCCGTTCTTGCCCACCATGCGGCTTAGCCCCTTGGCCCAGCTGTGAATGCCGGCCTTGGCGCAGAACGCGCCATTGACATGGTCGGGCTCGCTCTTGCCGGTGATGCAGATGATGCGGCCCCAGTTGCGTGCAATCATCTGATCGAGCAGCGCCTGCGCGACCTGGCGCGGGCGGTGAAAGTTCAGGGTGATGGCTTCCTGCCAGCGCTCTTCACTGACATGCAGGTCGGCAAAGGAGCGCGAGCCACCGGCGTTGTTGACCAGAATGTCTAGGCCGCCCAGGCCCGCCAGGGCAGCATCGGTCAGCGTTTTGGCGGCGTCTTCAGCGTACAGATCGGACTCGATCACCACCGGACGGTGGCCGCCCCGACTGACAATTTCATCGGCCACCTGGTTGAGCAGCGCCACGCGCCGCGCCGAAATCGCCAGCCTGACGCCCTCGGCCGCCAGCGCCAGCGCAATGCCGCGGCCAATGCCGGTGCTGGCGCCCGTGACCAGCGCGGTCTTATCTTTGAGTTGCAGATCCATGGTGTCTCTCGGTGGCAAAGGTGAACGGTCTTTGAAGCGCAATGTAGCGCTTAAAGCCGCTCGGCGAAAGCCGGCCTCACGCATGAGGCCATCACAAATCGTGATGGCAAAGGCGTGGCCGGCACGGCGGCCTCAGCGGGCCAGCAGCTTGGCCCCGACCCAGCGGCCTGAGCGCACCGCTTCGCTCGCGCAATCGGCCAGCACCACGCGCGCGGCCAAGGCGGCGGGCGACAACTCGTCGTCCGACAGGCTGCACAGCGCGTTGCCGCGACGCGCCAGCGTGTCGGTGATTTGCGCCAGATGAAAGCGCTGCGGCGCATCCTGAAAACGGCTCACCGCAGCCCACGGCTGCAGCGTACAGCCCAGGCCGCTGTCGACCGCATCCATCAGCATGGCCAGCGAGTCGATTTCGGCCACCAGCGTGGGCCTGAATTTGGCCCGCGCAAAGGCGCTTTCCAGCGTGCTGCGCAAACCGTGCAGCCCGGTCGGCAAGATCAGCGGCAGCCCGGCCAGCTGCGCCAGCTTGACGCGGGCCGCTGGTTCGCGCAACAGGGAGCGGCGCGACTGGATCAGGAACAGTTTTTCCTCCAGCAGCGGCATGACGCTCCAGCGCCGCCCTGCCTGGGTGTTGAAGAGCATGGCCAGGTCCAGCTGGCGCGCATTGAGCATGGCCGTCAGGTGCCCGGACAGGCTCTCTACCATGTGCAGGCGCACATCGGGATAGCGTTCACGCATGGCCAGCAGCAAGGGCAGACCCAGCACGGCGGCGGTGCTGGGCGCCAAACCAACGCTGACCGTGCCCGACAGGCGCGACTGCTGCGCCGCACGCGCGGCCTGCTCGGCATGGCGCAGCACCAATTGCGCCTCGCGAAAAAAAGCCAGCCCGGCCTCGGTCGGCGTCACCCCCTTGGGGCTGCGCTGCAGCAACCGGGTCGACAGCTCGCTTTCAAGCCGGCTGATCTGCTGGCTCAAGGCCGATGGCACCAGCTCCAGGTCCAGCGCGGCCCGGCTGATGCTGCCCATCTCAATCACCCGGACCAGATAACGCAGCTGGCGCAGTTCCATGCAGATTCTCCTTGCGTCGCGCTAGACCATCACCATTTGTGATGCCCTCAATGATCGCATGGTGCAGCGCTCCAGCGTCGAAAACGATGATTCCGGCGCGCGCACCCGGTATTGTTGCGGCTGAGAGGCGCGGGTGTTTTCATGATCTGCGTCATCATGCGGCTTGTTGTCAGCTGGCAAACTGAGGCTCTGAGTACTTGGGGTAGCGGCCGCTGCAGAAGGCAAACCGGCTTTGTATATCTTATTTTCACGGAAGCGTTACACCATGAATGCCCATGAAATCCTCCCATGGCCGGCCGGCGCGACTAACTATGATAATCAGCGGAGCGGCACCCTGGCATCGCGCAGCAACAAACTCCCGGTGACTGACGGAATTTTTCAATGACCTCTCCTGTCGCATCCCTCCCAGTGGCGGCCGGCCTTGCCGCATCGCCTAACGCAGCCCTGATCAAGGTGCTCAACAGCAAATGTTTTTGCATCAGCCTGGACGCCGACGCGCTGCAGCAAGCATTGCAATCGGAAATTGGCCAACCCGACCTGTTTGAGCTGATACGCGAGCGCTGCCCGTACCTGTTCGCGGCGCGCCCGGTGTTTGTGTCGCAAACCCACACGGCGCGCATGGCGCAGTTGGTGCAGTCCATTGAGGCGGTCGTCGCACTGCCGGCTTACCGTGAGGAGGTGTTGGCGCAGTCGCCCGCCATCGCGCGGCATGACCCGGGCGGCGCCAAAGGGGTTTTTTTTGGCTACGATTTTCATGTCACCGAAGACGGCTTCGGACTGATAGAGATCAACACCAACGCGGGCGGCGCCATGCTCAATGCCGTGCTGGCGCGGGCGCAACGTGCCTGCTGCCCGGCGATCGACGAAATGGTGCCGACGCCGGCCAGGGCCGATGCGCTGGAACAACGCATCGTGGCGATGTTCCGCAATGAATGGTCGCTGTCGGGTCATGAAGGGCCGCTGCGCAGCATCGCCATTGTTGACGAAGCGCCAGAGCAACAGTACCTGTACCCCGAGTTTCTGCTGTTTCAGCAACTGTTCCAGCGCCACGGCTTGCAGGCGGTGATCGCTGGCCCGGCCGATTTCAGTTTGCGCGATGGCCTGCTCTGGCACGGCAAGCTGGCCATCGACCTGGTCTACAACCGGCTGACCGATTTTTCATTGGCGAGCCCTGCCAGCGCCACGCTGCGCGAGGCCTACCTGGCCAACGCCATGGTGCTGACGCCGAACCCGCAGGTGCATGCGCTGTACGCGGACAAGCGCAACCTGGCCTTGCTCAGCGATGCGAACCGACTTGATGCCCTGGGTGTGCCGCAGGCCACCCAGGACTTGCTGCTGGCCAGCATTCCACACACCGAAGTGGTCAAACCGGAGAACGCCGAGCGGCTTTGGCGCGAACGCCGGCGCCTTTTCTTCAAGCCCTTTGCCGGTTTTGGCGGCCGTGCCGCCTACCGTGGCGACAAGCTGACGCAGCGCGTCTGGCAAGACATTCTTGCGGGCGACTATGTCGCGCAGGCGCTGGTCATGCCCGGTGAGCGAACGATTTCTGGCGAACCGCCAGCGCAGGTGCTGAAGTTCGATCTGCGCGACTATGTCTACGACGGCCAGGTGCAATGGGTGGCGGCAAGGCTTTACCAGGGCCAGACCACCAACTTCCGCACGCCCGGCGGCGGCTTTGCGCCGGTGTATGAAGGGCCGGCATGAGGGCGCCATGCGCCGCAGGCAAGCTAACGCCGTCAAGCCACGCACAACGATGAATACAAGCCAAGCCCCCAGGAAAACACAATGAGCGCCGGACACGACCACGGGCATTCCCATGCCCCCGCCCAATTCAACACAGCCTTCGCCATAGGCATTACGCTGAACATCGCTTTTGTACTCATTGAAGGTTTTTATGGCTGGAAGATCAATTCGCTGGCCCTGCTGGCCGACGCCGGCCACAACCTGAGCGACGTCGCGGGGCTGGTGCTGGCCTGGGGTGGCGCGCTGGCGGGCAGGCTGCGGCCCGATGTGCGCCACACCTACGGCTGGAAGCGCGCGTCCATCCTCGCCGCCTTCGTCAATGCCTTGCTGCTGCTGGTGGCCATGGGTTCGCTGGCCTGGGAAGCGTTCGGTCGCCTGGGCCGGCCGGAGGCCACCGAGGGCTGGACCATCATCGGCGTAGCCGCTGTCGGTATCGTCATCAACACCGCCACCGCTTTGCTGTTTATGCGCGGACGCAAGGACGACCTGAACATTCGCGGCGCCTTTTTGCACATGGCGGGCGACGCACTGGTGTCGCTGGGCGTGGTGATAGGCGGCGCGCTTTACCTGTGGCAGGGCTGGGACTGGATCGACCCGGTGATGAGCCTGGCGATTGCCGTGGTGATCGTGCTGGGCACCTGGAGCCTGTTCAGGCAGTCGCTGCACCTGCTGTTTGACGGCGTGCCCGAGGGCGTCGATCTGGCCGCAGTGCGCCAGCTGCTGCTGGGCCTACCCGGGGTGGCCGAGGTGCACGACCTGCACGTCTGGGCCATGGGCACCTCACAGACCGCACTGACGGCGCACCTCGTGTTGAACGATCAGACGTCCGATGTGGGCGCCGTGCTGCACCAGGCCGAACACGAACTGCACGAGCACTTCAAAATCCGGCATGTCACCTTGCAGGTCGAACCTGCGGCCTATGCGCGCCTGTGCGCGCTGCGTGGCAACACAGGCTGCGCGCAGCCGGGCGGACAGGCCACTGCTGCTGTTGAAATCGGCTGATGTGCCTCAGCCTTTAGGGACCGGACCGATCGGGTCTGCCTGCGATCCCTGCGATCCCTGCAGGCCGTGCGGTGGCGCCGTGGCGATGGCCGCCTTGATTTCAGCCAGTTCGGCCCGCATCAGCGGTAGATGCTGCGGATAGTCGCGCTGCATGAAATCGATCAGCGCCTCGCGCACCTTGCAGCGCAAGTCCCAGTTCAAGCTGGAATTGGCCGAGGTCACCAGGACACGCAGTTGCATGCTGCGCTCACCGGCTTCAACCAGTTGCAGCAGGCACAGCCGCTTGTCCCACTCGGGCGCGGCCTCGCAGGCGCGCTGAGCCGCCTCGCGCAGCGGCGCCAGCGGCATGCGGTAATCGACCCAGACGAAAACCGTGCCGATGATCTGGGCGTTGCTGCGGGTCCAGTTCTGGAACGGGTTTTCAATAAACCATTGCAGCGGAATGATCAGGCGGCGCTCGTCCCAGATTTTCAGCACCACATAGGTGCCGGTGATTTCCTCGACGCGGCCCCACTCGCCCTGAATAATCAGCACGTCGTCAATGCGAAACGGTTGCGCCAGCGCGATCTGTAGCCCGGCGATCAGGTTGCTGAAGACCGGCCGCGCCGCGATACCGGCCACAATGCCGACCACGCCGGCTGAAGCCAGCAGGCTGGCGCCGAACTGCCGCGCCTCGGGGAATGTCATCAGCATCAGCGCCAGCCCGGTCAGCAGCACGATGAACATCGCCGTGCGGGCCAGCATGCGGGTCTGGGTGTGAATGCGGCGCGCCTGCAGATTGTCTTCAACATCCACCGGATGCAGGCGGACAACGCCTTGCGCCAGGCCGCGCGCCACACGCAGGCCCAGCCAGGTCAGGGTCGTCAGCAGCAGCAGCACGTTGGCATGGCGCACCCCGGCGATCAGCGGAAAGGTGTTGGGCGCGACCTGCCAGACGGCTTGCAGCGCAATCAGCGGCAGCAGCAGCAGGGCCGGCGCCCGGCAATGGCGCGCCACCACGTCCGTCACCGGCATGGTGCGCGTCATGCGCAGCACAATCGTCGAACTGATGCGGTGCACCAGCAAGGCCAGCAGGATGCTGATCAGGGCGGCCACCAGGATATGCAACGACGAGTCATCGGCCCAGGAGATCAGCTCAGCAATATTCATGGGCCTTTTCAATTTCGCAATCCTTTAATCCTTCAATGGTCTTGGCCTCGCCGTCACGCAGCGCGGGGCCTGACCAGCGCGGCCGCCAGTTTGGCATTGACACGCGCCAGTTCCACATCGTCGGCAAAGGCCAGCGCCACGCCCATGCGGCGCTTGACAAAACTCTCGGGCTTGCCGAACAGCCGCAAATCGGTGCCCGGCACGCGCAGCGCCTCGGCCACGCCGTCAAAGACGATGCCCTGGGCATCAACGCCACCATAAATCACGGCGCTGGCGCCCGGACTTTTCAGCGCGGTATTGACCGGCAAACCCAAAATGGCGCGCGCATGCAGCTCAAACTGGCTTTGCCACTGCGTGGCCATCGTCACCATGCCGGTGTCGTGCGGGCGCGGGCTGACTTCACTGAACCACACCGCGTCGCCCTTGACAAACAACTCCACGCCAAAAACGCCCAGCCCCGAGGGCTTGCCGTCAAAACCAGCGCCCAGGTTGTCGGTCACGGCCTTGGCGATGTCGCGGCTCTTTTGCAGCGCTGCCGCGGGCATGGCGTGCGGCTGCCAGCTTTCCACGTAGTCGCCAGCGACCTGGACATGACCGATGGGCTCGCAAAAATGCGTTTCAACCTGGCCATCGGCCCCCAGAGCGCGCACTGTGAGCTGCGTGATCTCGTAGTCAAAATCAATAAAGCCTTCAACAATCACGCGGCCACCGGCCACGCGCCCGCCCGCCATGGCGTGGTCCCAGGCGGCTTGCACATCGGACAAACCGGAAATTTTGCTCTGGCCCTTGCCCGACGAACTCATGACCGGCTTGACGACGCAGGGGTAGCCGATCTTGGTGTCGATGGCGGCTTGCAGCTCTTGCGCGGAGTCGCAAAACACATAGGGGCTGGTCGGCAGGTCCAGCGTTTCGGCCGCCAACCGCCGGATGCCTTCGCGGTCCATGGTCAGGCGCGCGGCGCGCGCCGTCGGGATCACGCGCACGCTGCCGGCCGCTTCGAGTTGTTCCAGCATAGCCGTGGCAATCGCTTCAATTTCAGGCACCACCAGATCGGGCTTTTCTTTTTCAATCAGCGCCTTCAATTGCGCCGGGTCGCTCATGGTGATGGTGCGCGCATGGTGCGCCACCTGCTGGCCGGGCGCGTGCTCGTAACGGTCTACGGCAATCGTTTCTACGCCCAGGCGCTGCAGCGCAATCAGCACTTCCTTGCCAAGCTCGCCGGCGCCTAGCAGCATGACTTTGGTGGCGTGGGGGGACAAAGGGGTTCCGATGGTGGGCATAAGGGCCAGAGAAGTAGTTTGAAAAGAGACGCGGCAAAACAGCTGCCGAACGCTGCAATTTACCGCAACTTGTCCGGGGTCTGAGAAATTGGCTTGCCGGCCGCCCGAAAAGTCCGGGGACAATGCGGCGATGACTTCAGCTGCCTCTTCAGTCGCCACCTCACCGATTTTCTCGGTTCAGTCCCTGAGCAAACGCTACGGCACGACCACCGTCGTCAACGATCTTTCCTTCGACATCGCACCCGGTGAATGCCTGGGCGTGATTGGCCCGAACGGCGCCGGCAAAACCACCACCATCCGCATGTGCCTGGGCTTGACGGCGCCCGACGCCGGCCGCATCACGGCCTTCGGCTTGCAGATGCCGCACGATGCGCTGGCCATCAAGGAGCGCCTCGGCATCGTCAGCCAGTTTGACAGCCTGGATCCGGATTTTTCCTGCGCCGAAAACCTGCTGGTGTTTGGCCGCTATTTTGGCCTGAAAGACGCGGTCATCAAGGCGCGCATCCCCAAGCTGCTGGAGTTTGCCGCGCTCACGCACAAGGCCGACGCCAAGCTCAGCGAGCTTTCTGGCGGCATGAAACGGCGTCTGAGCCTGGCGCGCGCGCTGGTCAATGACCCGCAATTGCTGCTGCTCGACGAACCGACCACCGGGCTGGACCCGCAGGCGCGGCATCTGATGTGGGAGCGGCTGCAGCGGCTGGTGCAGCAGGGCAAATCGATTTTGCTGACGACCCATTTCATGGACGAGGCCGAACGCCTGTGCAACCGACTGCTGGTGCTGGACCACGGCAAGAAAATGACCGAAGGCGCGCCGCGCCAGCTGATTGCCGACAACCTGGAGCCCGATGTGGTCGAGGTCTATGGCGCGGGCGCACTGGCGCTCGCCGATTCGCCGCTGAAAGCGCTGGCTGCGCGCACCGAAGTCAGCGGTGAGACGGTATTTTTCTACACGCAAAATGCCAAGCGGCTGCTGGACGCACTGACGGCGTACCCGCAGCTGCGCACGCTGCACCGCCCTGCCAACCTGGAAGACCTGTTCTTGAAGCTGACAGGCCGACAGATACGAGAGGATGCATGATGTCTGCCCTACCCCCACCGGCCCCGCTATCCCCCTTACCTACCCCCACGCCCTGGCGCGACCTGTTCAGGGCGCCGCAACTGAGCTGGCGCTGGTTGCCCGTCTTTCGCCGCAACCTGCTGGTCTGGCGCAAGCTTGCCATTCCCAGCCTGGTTGGCAACATCGCCGAGCCGCTGATCACGCTGGTGGCCTTTGGCTACGGGCTGGGCGCGCTGGTCGGACAGGTTCAGCTTGACGGCGCGGCCGTGCCCTACATCCTGTTTCTGGCCAGCGGCGCGATCTGCATGAGCGCCATGAATGCCGCATCCTTCGAGGCGCTGTACTCGGCCTTTTCACGCATGCATGTGCAGCGCACCTGGGACGGCATCATGAACGCGCCGGTGCGGCTTGACGACGTGGTGCTGGCCGAAATGCTCTGGGCCGCGTTCAAGGCGCTGTTCACCACCACGGTGATTCTGGGCGTGATGCTGGTGCTGGGCATCAGCCACAGCCCCATGCTGCTGCTGGCCTGGCCGCTGCTCGGGCTGGTCGGCATCGTGTTCTCCAGCATTGCGCTGATCTTTAACGCACTGGCCAAGGGCTACGATTTTTTCACTTACTACTTCTCACTGTTC
Source organism: Polaromonas sp. (assembly GCF_012927455.1). Taxonomy (GTDB): domain Bacteria; phylum Pseudomonadota; class Gammaproteobacteria; order Burkholderiales; family Burkholderiaceae_C; genus Polaromonas. Next base: position 88,744 of record NZ_JABBPE010000003.1, read on the forward strand.
CTGACGCCCACGATGTTTTTGAGTGGCGTGTTCTTTCCGCGCGATCAGCTGCCCGGCGTGATGCGGGTGATTTCCGACTGGTTGCCGCTAACGGCTGCGGTGGAGCTGATACGCCCGCTGTTTCTGGGCCAGTGGCCAGCGCATGCGGCGCAGCATATGGCCGTCCTGCTGGCCTATGCGGTGATTGGTTTCTGGCTGGCGCTGGCGCTGACGCGCAAGCGTTTTCGGAGTTGATCGGCAATTGAGCCGCAACGAGCGCCCATAACCCGATTTACCGACAAATAATGCCTGTAGCCCAATCAGGACGGGCGCAAGCAGCTATCTAATTAATAGCAAAGGACCGGCTCACGCCACCTCTAGGCAGCTCAGCGCACCCGCGCAGCCTTCAACTCACCTTGATCGTCGCCCACATGCCGTCGATGAAGTGCGGACGCACGTTGCAAATCACCAGATAGCTTCCGGGATTGGCGAAAGACACCGACTCCACCCGGTTTGGCGAGTTGGAGGGGTCCGAGGTTGGAGCGATGCCCGGAGGTGGACCGCCTGTCGTGCGAATGCCGAGGTAATGAACCGGCAGCGCGCTGGGCGGCGCCGGCTCATAGAGAAACAGACCGGCGGGCGGCACCACGATTTGCCCCAGCACCACACCCGGCGCAAAAACAATGATCTGGTGAAAGCCGGCAACAACGAAATTCACCACACCAGCCTTGTTCACCTTGATCTCACGCGGCAGGATGTGGTGATTGGCCGCGTTGCCCGGCTGCGCGGTGTTGAGCCCGGCGCCGAACGACACCGTCACGCTGGCACGGTCGTTGTCAATGTCGTGGACATGCTCCTGAACACGGTCTACAAAGCCTTGAAGCTTTTCCTTCGTGCTTCCTTGAGCCCATGAGCGGTGCGGAGCCAGCCCCAACGCAGCGACACCCCATATCAAACCGGTGGAAACCTTGCGACGATCCATAACGATCTCCTTGTGTTTAGTTTTGGGGTTTTGCCACAAGCCCATGAGAAACAGCTCGCCAGACCCCGGCTAACAAGCTGCGCGAACGCTACGCAAAGTGACCCAGCGCCATTTCAGAACGCCGTTTCCTGTCAAAGCTAGCGCCATCCAGCAGTATTTATGAATGCATTCAAATCACCAAGGGACGTTTCCTTTTTGCGCCACATTTACATCTGAAAACTTCCAGCTTCGTGTCAGCCCGCGGGCGCAATCCGGCGCCAACCACGCGTGGCAGCGGGTGGCGACAGGCATTCACAGCGCTACTATTTTCATAGCTACTCACGCCCGTATTACATTGGCTAGCGGCCTAAAAAACCATTAAAAGAAGTTAACGGCAGCGCACAGGGAGCAAAAGCACAGCAAGCGGATGCTGCAGCTGCTCAATTGGCGGCAAAGCAGTACAGCAGCCCGCTGCCACCGGTAGATTTGAGCGCTTCCATGCCGCAGCCGCGCGTGGCGTGCGAGGCGTTCCACGATTTCATCGGGGCAGACTCGTTCAGCCCGATACGGTCGTGGTGGCCGACCATGGCCGAGCCTTCTCCGCTCTTGGTCCAGTTGCCGCAGGTGGTGTCGGCGGCTGAAGTGTCGACGCGGCCATCGGCGCTGGAGCCGGTCAGGATGTCGTGCATATTGACCGTGTCGCCGCGGCCACTGATGACCTCGCCTTTTTCCGTCAGCGAGTTCTGCTTGCTGAGTTTGTTGTCGGGCCCGTGCAGGTCATCGACGCTGCTGGCCACTACCACGCCCTTGGCGTTTTGCCACGGGCCGCGGCCAATGCGGTCGCGCGCATTGACGGCCGCGGCCGCGCCGCTGGCCGTGCTGCTGAGGTAGGCGCGCCAGTTCTTGGCGCTGGAACCGGCTGAGGTGGCAAGCTTCTGGCAATAGGCATCGGCGCCGGCCAGGCCGCCGAGGTCGGCGCCCTGGCCCGGGTTGGCGCTGGTCAAGAAAAAGCTCATCGGGCTCTGCGAGGTCGTGGACATCGGCGCGCAAGCGGCCAGTGCGCAGACCGAAGCCAAAAGAGCGTGTTTGATTTGTGATTGCATGGCTGTCTCCTCGAGCGGGTTGGTTTTCAGGGGGTTGAAATGCCATTGCACGATACCCTGAGTGCCGATCAGATTCAACCGGGTATCCCTCGGGCGCCCGCGCTCGCCGCGCCGGCCCGGCTCAGGCCAATGCTGCGATCGATCTCGCGCTCCGTGGATTCCGTTGGCTCCGCGCCGGCGGGGCAATTTGCCGATCAGCTACATCCCGGTGTCGTAGAAAAACTCCTCGCGCGCTATCTTGCCGTCGCGCACTGTGTAAAGACCGACCTCGTCCAGCTTCATCCGCTTACCCGAGGGCTTGTTGGTGACGTCGTACTGGAAGCCCACGACAAAGCGGTCTCCATGCGGCCACGGGCCCGTCACCACGGCGGAATGCACCTCGTGGTTGTCCCTCCACCATTGGCCCTTAGCTTTGACCGCCGCCAGGCCTTTGGCCTCCTGCTCCATGCCCGGCATGGCCGCGGCTTCCACGCTCACCATGTCGTCGGCAAAAAGTGTCTCCAGCGCCTCGTGGTTTTTGCCTTCCCGGCAAAGCGCCACCATCTTGTTCGCAATCTCCATCGTGTTCATGTGATTTCCTTTGAGTCGGTATTGTTGACACCTGCTGCGCTGCCCGGCGCACGTCAAGCGGCGCGCCGTCTTTGCGCACGCACCTGCTGCACGATGTTGAAACGCCGGCGGCCTGGCCGCAAGCTTCGGGTACAGACCTTAACGACGATTACTTCTACTCACGATCGAGGTTTTAGTTCCCGGCCTTGCCGCTTGCACTGCACCGACCGGTGCCAAGGCATGGCTGGCCAGGGCTGCGAGCAAGCCCCGAAATGCTATTAATTTGATAGCTATTAACGCCCGTTACGTATGGGCTATAGGCTTAAAACACCTGGAAAATAAGTCCAACCCAGTCCTGCGCCCTCCAGCGCTCACAGATCAAAGAAAACCGTTTCCTTATCACCCTGCATGTGAATGTCAAAGCGATACACCGGCCCAGCCCCGGTTATCTCACGCCTGGCCATCAGGGTGGCGCGCCGCCCGGCCGGTACGCTGGTCAGCACCGCATCCGCAGCGTTGGCTTCGGCTTCATCGTCAAAGTAAATCCGTGTGAAGGTGTGCACCAGCAGGCCGCGCATGGTCAGGCAGACGTTAATGAACGGAGCCTGGCCGGGCGCGGCGACGCCGGGCTTGACGGTGTCGAAGGCAAAACAGTTGTGCGCCAGCGTGCCGGTGCCGCAGCGGCCAAAGCCGCTGAAGCCCTTGGCCTGCGCATCGGCCACGGACGTGACGGGCTGGCCGCTGGCGTCGGGCTGGCTGATTTCAAGCAGCGCGTCGCCCACCGGCTGACCGGCGCCGTCAAACACCTGCCCGGTGATGCGGATGTGTTCGCCGGCGGCCTGCGGCTGGGCCAGCAGCGGGCTGAACAGGCTCTTGAGGTCGTAACCGTACTGCGCCGGCGTGAGGCCGTAGGCAAAGTAAGGGCCGACCGTTTGCGAGGGGGTTTGCAGGAGTTTGCGCATGATGGCGGGCCCTTATTCACTACTCAAAACGCGTGCCCTGCGGGCCGCGCAGCACGATGTCAAATACGTAGCCGAGCGCGAAGTCGGGCTCGGTCACGTCCAGGCTGAAGTGGGCGACCATCAGCTCGCGCGTCCCTGGAGGCACGCCCTGGTAGATCGGGTCATGGGCGAGCAGCGGGTCGCCGGGGAAATACATCTGCGTCACCAGCCGGCTGGCAAAGTAGTCGCCGAACAGGGAAAAGTGAATGTGCCTGGGCCGCCAGGCGTTGGGGTGATTGCCCCAGGGATAGGCGCCGGGCTGGATGCTCGTGAAACTGTAGCGGCCCTGCTCGTCGGTCAGGCAGCGGCCCGCGCCAGCGAAGTTCGGGTCCAGCGGCGCCTGGTGCTGGTCCGCCCGGTGCACGTAACGACCAGCGGCATTGGCCTGCCACACCTCGACCAACGTGTGACGCACGGGGCGGCCGTCTTCATCGCTGACGCGGCCACAGACAATGATGCGCTCGCCCAGCGGCTCGCCATTTTTGATGGCGTTTTTGGTCAGGTCATGGTCCAGCGGGCCGAGTTGCGCAGCGCCGTAAACCGGCGCATGAAGCTGCGCCAGCGCTTGCTGGATGGGCAGCAAGGCCTGGGTCGGGCCGCGCAGCAGGGTTGATTTGTAGCCCGGGGAAATCAGCGGCGAATGGCTGGCCCAGTCGCGCGGGGCCAGGGCGCTGGCTTCAGGGTCTGGGTTCATCAAGGTCTCCAATAGTCGTCAGCAACGGTGATCGGTGGTGTCAAAAAAGGCTAGGGCAGCACGGCAAAACGGGTTTCCAGCGCAGCCAGGCCGAGCTCTTGCAGCAGCTGCTGCAAGCGCGCCTGCGCCGCACGGGTTTTGTTGGACTGGCCGGACTGCCCAGACTGCGATGGGGCCGGGCGGCTGGCCAGAATCAGTTCATTTTTCATCGAATGCTCCCAGCCCACCAGTTCGGTCACCGTGACCTGGTAGCCGCTGGCTTCAAGCTGCAGGCAGCGCAGCACGTTGGTGATCTGGCTGCCAAACTCGCGCGCGTGCAGCGGATGGCGCCAAAGTTCGGCCAACGGGGTTTTGACCAGCGCAAGAGCCTTGCTTCTTTTCAGCACGCCGGCCACTTCAGCCTGGCAGCACGGCACCAGCACCATATGGCGCGCCTGCTTGGCCAGGCCAAAAGCAATCGCGTCGTCGGTGGCGGTGTCGCAGGCATGCAGGGCCGTCACGATGTCGATGCGCTCTGGCAGTTCGGACGAGACCGTGGACTGCTGCACCGACAGGTTTAAAAACGACATGCGGGCAAAGCCCAGGCGCGTCGCCAGCGCACGCGACTTGTCGACCAGCTCGGCGCGGCTTTCAATGCCGTAAATATGGCCAGCGGTCTTTTGGCCGGAGTGCGCCACGTTGAAAAACAGGTCGTACAGGATAAAGCCGAGGTAGGACTTGCCAGCGCCGTGGTCGGCCAGCGTGAAATCGCCGTCAGCAGCGGAAACCTGCTCGAGCAGCGGCGCGATGAACTGGTAGAGGTGCAAGACTTGCTTGAGCTTGCGCCGGGTGTCCTGGTTGAGCTTGCCCTCGCGTGTCAGGATGTGCAATTCCTTCAGCAGTTCTATCGATTGGCCGGGGCGAAGCTCTTCAATGACTTGAGGCGGCGCCGTGGTCCGGCCGCTTGTTTGGCGGGACGGCTTGCCGGGGCGTGGGGTGCTGGTGTGTGGGGGACGGGGGTTTGACATGGCCCTCCTAGTTTAGTGTGCCCCCCCCCCCACTTGGGCCATGGCCGCGAAGCCGCAGCACCTCACCTGTTCGCTTTTTTGCATTTACATTGCACACAATTTACTTGCACGATATAATTAATCTATGCATAACAACAAAATAGACAACGCCGACCACATGCTGCAGCTGGACCACCAGCTCTGCTTTGCGCTGTATTCGGCGTCGCTGGCCATGACGCGGATCTACAAGCCACTGCTCGCTGAACTCGGACTGACCTATCCGCAGTACCTGGCCATGCTGGCGCTGTGGCAGCAGGACGGCCTGATGGTGTCGGAACTCGGCAATCGGCTTTTTCTGGATTCGGGCACGCTGACGCCCTTGCTCAAGCGCCTTGAAGCGGCCGGGCTGATCACGCGCTTGCGCGCCGTGCAAGACGAACGCCGCGTTCACATCACGCTGACCGCCGCCGGGCGTCAGCTCAAGGCCCAGGCCGCAAAAATTCCGGGCTGCATCATCAGCGCCACCGAATGCTCCCTTCCCGAATTGATGGCGCTGACCAGCCGGGTGCAGGACTTGCGCCAACGACTGCTTGCGTCATGACTTCGCGCCTGCTGCCGGCTCAATTTTTTTGATTTTTCAACCCCCGCCTTCATCCCAAGGCATTTTTCAAAGGCAACACCATGACCACGAAACTCGACAAAGTGCTTTACACCGCCCATGCCCACACCACCGGCGGGCGCGACGGCCAGTCCAAAACCGACGACGGCCGCCTCGCCGTCACCCTGAGCTCGCCCGGCACCGCGGGCACCGGCACCAACCCCGAGCAGTTGTTTGCCGCCGGTTACTCGGCCTGCTTCATTGGCGCCATCAAGGCAGTGGCGGGCACGCAAAAAATCACCGTACCCGAAGGCACCAGCGTTGACGCCAGCGTCGACCTGGGCAAGATTTCCAATGGCTATGGCATTGCCGTTCGCCTTGAAGTCACCCTGCCCGGCATGGAGCCCGCAGCCGCCCAGGCGCTGGTGGACGCAGCCCACCAGGTCTGCCCTTATTCCAACGCCACGCGCGGCAATATCGACGTGGCGATCACGCTCAAGTAATTGATGGGCCGCCGCGCAGGGGACTTCACTCCGGGCGGCCCGGCATTACAACTGGTGGCGCATCCGATGTGCCGCCAGTTGCTACTGTTTTAATAGCTGCCTGCGCCCGTACCTATTGGGCTAGAAGCATATTTCATCTCTTAAATAGGCTGCAAAGCCATTGCAGACCGGATCAGCCCGGTCAGCCGCTGGCGGCGTGTAGTCAGACCCTGATGCGCTACGGGGCACTTCTGGGTCGACAATTGGGGTATGACTGAACACAACAAGGCAGCTCCGGCGCGCGACGCCGTCCACGCTTATGAAAGCCTGACCCCCGACGTGGTGCTGGACGCACTGGCCAGCGTCGGTTTGCTGGGCGATGGCCGGCTGATGGCGCTGTCTAGCTACGAAAACCGGGTCTATCAGGTCCATCTGGACAGCCCGGCCGGCGATGCCGAGTTGGCCGGCGACATCGTGGTCGTCAAGTTCTACCGGCCGGACCGCTGGAGTGATGCCCAGATAATCGAAGAACATGCGTTTGCCGCCGAGCTGATGGCGGCCGAAATTCCGGTGGTGGGCGCGCTTGTGCTGAACGGTCAGACGCTGAATCACTTCAAGGGTTTCAGTTTCAGTGTTTCGCCAAGTCGGGGCGGGCGCCGCCCGGAACTCGACAACCCGGAAGTGCTGGAATGGATTGGCCGCTTTCTGGCGCGCATCCACACCGTGGGCAGTGCCCAGCCTTTCACGCACCGTCCTGCGCTGAACCTGCAAACCTTCGGCCTCGCCTCACGCGACATTTTGCTGGCCGGCGGTTATTTGCCGCTGGACATGGAGTCGCGTTGGCGCAAGGCGTTTGAAGAGGTAATGGTGGTGGCGCAGACCGTTTTTGAAAGCGTTGCCGATCCGGAGGGCGGTGTGCGCAGCCTGCGTCTGCACGGCGACTGCCACCCTGGCAACATTTTGTGGACGCCCGAAGGCATGCCGGGCGCCGGCCCGCATTTTGTCGACCTGGACGACGCCCGCAGCGGGCCGGCCGTGCAGGACTTGTGGATGCTGCTGTCGGGTGACCGCGCGCAGTGCACGCGGCAATTGGGCGCGCTGGTGGACGGCTATGAAGAGTTTCGCGCCTTTGACCGGCGCGAACTGGCGCTGATCGAGCCGCTGCGCACCTTGCGCCTGGTGCATTACAGCGCCTGGCTGGCGCAGCGCTGGCACGACCCGATTTTTCCCATCAACTTTCCCTGGTTTGGCTCCAGCGACTACTGGAAGGGCCAGGTTGACATGCTGGAAGAACAGCTTGAGGCCATGCAGGACGCGCCACTGGTGGCATAGCCGGCTTTGGAGCGGCGGCCTTGCTGCAGCTAGGGATTGCGATGACGGCCAAAGCGACAGGAACCGTTAGCATGTTCTGACCGGCAGAGCCCCAAGCTACGGTGGCCGCCGGACCACAAGGAGACACGCATGATTCGTCGCTCGCTGCTGCTGGCCAGCCTGCTCATTTTCGCGACCAGCTGGTGCACCGCACAAGGCGCCTGGCCCAGCAAACCCATCACCATGATCGTGCCCTTTCCACCGGGTGGCCTGGCTGACCTGGTGGCCCGCCCGGTGGCCGAAGCGATGTCGCGCGATCTCGGGCAACCGGTGGTGATTGAAAACAAAGCGGGCGCCGGCGGCGGCATTGGCATGGGGCTGGCCGCCAAGGCCAAAGCCGATGGCTACACCATTTTGCTGGCGCTGTCGTCCTTGACCGTATTTCCGGAGGCCGACGTTTTGCTGGGCCGGCCTGCCATGTTTGCTTTGCCTGATCTCAGGCCAGTGGCACGCTTCACAGCCGACCCCACGGTGCTGGCGGTACGCGCCGACGCGCCCTGGAAAACCGTGCAGCAGTTCATTGACGACGCAAAAAAACGCCCCGGCGCCATCAACTACGGCTCGTCAGGTAACTACGGCACCATGCATGTGCCTATGGAAATTCTGGCGCAAAACGCCGGGGTGAAGATGACGCACATTCCGTTCACCGGCGCCGGCCCGGCCGTGGTGGCGCTACTCGGTGGCCAGATCGATGCGGTGTCGTCGGGGCCGGCCACCGTGCTGCAGCAGGTCAAGGCTGGCAAGTTGCGCGTGCTGGCGCACTGGGGCATTGGCCCGCTGGCCGCGCTGCCCGAAGTGCCCAGCCTGAAAGACGCCGGCTTCAATGCCGAGTACGCGCAGTGGTCAGGCCTGTTTATTCCGCAGGCCACGCCAGAACCGATTGCGCAGCGCCTGCGCGCAGCCGCCAAGGCCGCGGCGCAAGACGCCCGTGTCAAAGAAGTCATTCTGGGCGCTGGCAGCCCGGTGCTGTACCAGGACAGCTCCGAATTTGAAAAGTATGTGCAGGCCGATGCCAGACGAATGGCCGATGTCGTTAAACGCATCGGGAAGGTGGAGTAGGCCCTCCGAGCCCGTCACCCCCTTGCCATCGAAGAACTTTATGCAACGTGGTTTCCTTCGTTCACTGGTGTTGCTCATCGGCCTGATGTCATCGCTAGCGGCCGCGCCCGCGCTGGCTCAGAGCTACCCCGGCAAGCCGGTGCGGGTGATCGTGCCCTTTGCAGCGGGCGGCCCGGCCGATGTGTACGCGCGTTTCATGGCGCAGCGCCTGCAGGAGGCGCTGGGGCAGTCCTTCGTGGTGGACAACCGGCCGGGCGCGGGCTCGGTGATTGGCACCGACGCGGTGGCAAAGGCGGCGCCCGACGGCTACACCTTGCTGCTCATGTCCAATGCACACACCGTCAACGAATCGCTGATTCCGAACAAGCCGTTTCAATTGATGCGCGACTTTGTAGCGATTGCGCCACTCAACTACTCCGATTTGGTGCTGGTTGCCAACCCGGCCTTGCCGGCGTCTACCCTGAAAGACCTGATAAGCCAGGCCAAGGCCAGCCCGGGCAAGCTCAACTACGCCTCATCCGGTCCGGGAACGCCCTACCATATGGCGGGCGAGCTATTTAAAAGCATGGCGGGCGTTTACCTGGTGCACATCCCCTACCGCGGAAGTAGCGGCGCGCGCACCGACGTGATAGGCGGCCAGGTCGACGTGATGTTTGACGCGGTCACGACCATGGCCGAACAGGTGAAGGCTGGCAAGGTCAAGGCGCTGGGCACCACCGGCAAGACCCGCTCCGAGGTGCTGCCGGATGTGCCCACGCTGAACGAAGCGGGCGTGCCGGGCTATGAAGCCACCATCTGGCTGGGTTTGATGGCCCCGCGCGCAACGCCCAAGGCGGTGGTCGACAAGCTCAACGATGCAGTCTCCAAAATTGTTGGCCAGCCCGAGATCAAACAACTCTGGGGCAAGCAGGGCGCCGTGCCTCTGGTCATGACGCCCGAGCTGTTTGACAAGTACGTGCGTGACGACATTGCCAAATGGGCACGCGTGATCAAGACCGCCAATATCAAGGTCGACTGAAATCCTGCCTACGCCTTTGATCCCTGGCTTTTTGCCGTATCAGCACTCACGTCACGAACCACTTCACTTATCAGACACCATGAAACTCCTTCATTTGCTCAGCGGTGGCGCAGCCCAAGGGTTGGTCACCCAGCTCGAAGACCGCTTCGAGGCGAAATCGGGCTGCGGGATTGACGCCAGTTTTGGCGCTGTCGGCATGATGAAAGACAGCCTGCTTGCGGGCGCGCCCTGCGACGTGCTCATCCTCACTGAAGCTTTGATCGGCCAGCTCACTGTCAGCGGCGAACTCGTTGCGGGCAGCGCTCAGGCGCTGGGCGTGGTGAAGACCGGCGTCGCAGTCAGGGCCGGCGAGCCAGCGCCTGATGTGGGCAGCCCGGCCGCGCTCAAAGCCGCGTTGCAATCGGCGCGCGGCATTTACTTTCCCGATCCGCTCAAGGCCACAGCCGGCATTCATTTCATGCGCGTGCTCAAGCAATTGGGCCTGGACACCGAGCTGGCCGGCCGGCTGCGTCCGTTTCCGAACGGTGCTACAGCCATGAGAGCGCTGGCGGAGGCGGCAGAAAAGGAGCCCGGGCTGCTGGGCTGCACCCAGATTACGGAGATATTGAACACGCCGGGCGTGCAACTGATCGCACCGCTGCCCAAGGAGTTTGAGCTCGCCACCGTCTACACCGCAGCGCTGTGCACGCGCGCCACCCAGCCGCAGGCGGCGCGAGAGTTGATTGCGTTGCTGGCCAGCGCGGACGCCGCCGCGTTGCGTCGCGTCTGCGGGTTTGACTAACCCGCTTTAAAAAAGCGCCGCCAGCACGGCGACGCCGTCATGGCCCCGTCAGGCTTTTTCCAGCAGCTGATTGACGCGCCGCACATAGGCGGCAGGATCATCGGGCATGCCGCCTTCGGCCAGCAGCGCCTGGTCAAACAGAATGTGCGCCAGATCGTCAAAGTGATCGCTGCCTTCGAGTTTTTTGACCAGCGGGTGCTGCGCATTGATTTCCAGAATCGGCTTGACTTCAGGCGCTGGTTGGCCGGCCTGCTTGAGCATGCGGGCCAGCTGCGTGGACATGTCGCCGTCCTGCACCACCAGGCAGGCCGGTGAGTCGACCAGGCGCGTGGTGGCGCGCACGTCTTTGGCCTTGTCTTTCAACACCTCTTTAAGCTTGTCGAGCATGGGCTTGAACTGGGTTTGCGCTTCTTCCGCGGCCTTTTTCTCGTCTTCGTCCTGCAATTTGCCCAAGTCCACCGCGCCTTTGGAAACCGACTGCAGCGGCGTGCCGTCGAACTCGTGCAGGTAGTTCAGCGCCCATTCGTCGACGCGGTCGGACATCAAGAGCACTTCAATGCCCTTTTTGCGGAATATTTCTAACTGCGGGCTGTTTTTGGCGGCAGCCAGCGTGTCGGCCGTGATGTAGTAAATCGCGTCCTGGCCTTCCTTCATGCGCGCCTTGTAGTCGGCAAAGCTCACGCTGGTGGTGTCAGTCGTGGAACTGGCAAAACGCAATAGCTTGGCCAGGCGTTCGCGATTGGCGAAATCTTCACCCAGGCCTTCTTTCAGCACAGCGCCAAATTCGGCATAAAAGGCCTTGAACTTGTCCGCCTCATTGGCGGCCAAGTCCTCAATCATGGCCAGCACGCGCTTGGTGCAGCCTTCACGAATCGCCTTGACCGCACGACTTTCCTGCAAGAGCTCGCGCGACACGTTGAGCGGCAGGTCCGACGAATCCACCACGCCTTTGACAAAGCGCAGATACGTCGGCAGCAGCGCCTGCGCGTCGTCCATGATGAAGACGCGCTTGACGTACAGCTTTACGCCGGCGGCCTTGTCGCGGTTGAACATGTCCATGGGCGCCTTGGCGGGGATAAACAGCAGCTGGGTGTACTCGGTCGATCCTTCCACGCGGTTGTGCGTAGTGGCCAGCGGCGCTTGGCTGTCATAACTGATTTGCTTGTAAAACTCGTCGTAGTGTTCCTGTGTGATGTCTTTTTTGGGCCGCGTCCAAAGCGCCGCCGCCTGGTTGACGGTTTCCCACTCGCCGGTGGCGACCATCTCGCCCGGCTGGCGACCACCAGAGGGGTCATTCGGAATTTCTTCGCCGTCCTTCCATTCTTCCTTGGGCATCAGGATCGGCAGCGAGATATGGTCAGAGTATTTGTTGATGATGCCCTTGAGCTTCCAGGCGTTCAGGTAGTCGTTGGCGTCGTCTTTCAGGTGCAGGATGACGCTGGTGCCACGCTCGGCACGCTGGCTCTCGCTGACTTCGAACTCTCCCGTGCCCTCGCTCACCCAGCGCACGCCCTGTGCAGCAGGCAGGCCGGCGCGGCGGCTTTCCACGGTGATCTTGTCAGCGACGATAAAGCCCGAATAAAAGCCGACGCCGAACTGGCCGATCAGCTGCGCGTCGTTTTGCTGGTCACCCGACAGCTTGGCCATGAAGTCGCGCGTGCCGCTCTTGGCAATCGTGCCGAGATGCTCAATCGCCTCTTGCTGCGACAGGCCGATGCCGTTGTCGGTGATGGTCAAAGTTCGGGCCGTCTTATCAAAACTCACGCGCACCTTGAGCTCGGCATCGCCATCCTGCAGCGACGCATCGTTGAGCGCTTCAAAACGCAGCTTGTCGCAAGCGTCCGAGGCGTTGGAGATCAACTCGCGCAAAAAGATGTCTGGATTGGAGTAAAGCGAATGCGTGACCAGCTTGAGCAGCTGGGCGACTTCGGCCTGAAAGGAAAGGGTTTGTTTTTGCATGATTTAATGAAAATGTGTTTTTTTGTTACATGTTCGAATGAAAAGTCCGAGAGCGAAGCTACTTCCGGCAATGCTTTCAACTGGTTACGTCAGTCTGTTTTCTCTTTAAATCCAATAACTTCAACGGTTATTTGTGAAAAATTACCTATTTTTTAAATGTTTTAACAAGTAAATATATCGACTATTTGTAGTGTTTAGTTACATTAAGGTTGCTTTCAGCAGCAATCCGTTTTCTCTCTATTTTATTTCCAACCGGAGATTCCCCATGAAAAAGCTTCTTTCCATCGTCGCCTTGAGCATGCTGGCCTTGTCCGGCCTCTTGACCGCACCCGCACATGCCGCCGCCGTCCCCGCCAACTTCAACGTGTTGATCAACCTGACTTCAGCTTGCCTGCTCACGACCCCAGCCGACCTGACCTTCAACTACACCTCCTTCCAGGCCGGTGCCGCATCAGGTTCCACCACTTTCAACGTCAAGTGCACGAACACGCTCCCGTTCGCACTGTCGCTCGACCTGGCTTCAGTAACAGACGCTGCCACCAATCTGGCATACACCCTGGCACTAAGCGGCGCGACCGCAGCAGGCACCGGCGTGAATCAACTCATCACCGTCACCGGCACCATGGCGCTCGGTCAGGTAGGCACCTGCGCGACGGCGACCTGTACCAACGGTGCCAGCGCCAACAAGCAACGCATCCTGACTGTCACCTACTAAGCAGGCAAGCACCGTGCGCGCCCCCGCATTACTGCTGGCGTTCAGCTGCGCCTTGGGAAGCTGGGCCGCTCCGGCATCAGCCGGAACGGGATCGGTCTTTCTTGATGTCAACATCATCCTGAATAAGCCGGGCGCTGTTGCGGCACCTGCGTCAAGCGCCGCAGCGGGCATCCGCTTATCGGGGGGCTGGTCGCAGGTGTGTATCAGTGAAGCGCTTAGCGAGCAAGCCAACGCGCTGGTGCGTGTAGTGTGCGGGGAAGAGCAGTTTGTCGCCATCACGCCGCTGCCGGGCAAGGCCTTTTTTGCGACGCATGGTGCGGCATTGCGCTACTACCTCGACCCGGGCTTTGCCGGGAAGATGGTCAGCGCGCTGGGCGGCAACAGCGCAACCCATATCGGCGCGGGTACCGTCACCGTGTTACCTATCTACAACGCCAGCGGCGCCGACGGGCCGCTGGAGATGCTGGTAAGTTTTTAAGTGCCCCAGCGGCTGCTAAGCTCGGCGCCATGAATCTCTTCCTCAACATGTTCAAGTTCGCCTCAACGCCCTTTCTGCCGACTCCGGTCGCTATCATTTTGTTAGCAACCGGCCTACTCACCGGGGCGCCGGCATGGGCCGGCGTTTTCTCGGTGACGCCCGTGCGCATTTACATGACGCCACGGGACCGGGCCATCGCCGTGACCATCACCAACGAAGGCGACACCGATGTGGTGTTGCAGGCTGACCTGAACGCCTGGAGCCAGCAAGCCGATGGCACCGACCAGCAAAGCCCGACGGAAGATCTGATTCTCTCGCCGCCCATCATCAAGCTGGCGCCCAAGGCCCGTCAGGTCGTGCGGCTGGCATTGCTCAAGCCAGCCGATGCCAGCCGGCAGCTGATTTACCGCCTGATCATGCGGGAAGTCCCCGAAGCGGTGACCTCCAGAGACAAAACCATACAGGTACCGATTGCACTGGCCATGTCCATGCCGGTATTCATCACTCCCCCGGCGGCCAAACGCGAGATGAGCTGCCAGGCGTCCCCCGCCACTGCACAAGCCCTGACTGACACCCTGAATGTCAGCTGCAGCAACAGCGGCACGGCGTATGCGCAGGTGCGTGAAATTCTGGTCATGCGCGGCGCGCAGATGCTAGCCAGATTCGAGGGCGGCAGCTATATCCTGCCCGGAGCGCGCCGGGTGATGAGCGCCAAGGCCGAGCAAGCCATCGCGCCGGGTGCCGCACAGCTGAACGTGAGCTTCGACGATGGAAAGTCGCAGACCTTTGACGTAATGATTCCCTAAAACCCGTGCCTGTTGCCAGGTGCTTGCTCCGTCGGTCTACTCCTCCAGCCATGCGAGATCGCACCACCTTCCCGCTCCTTCTCCTTCTGCCAAAGCCCTGCGCCCTGATACGGATGAGCTGGGGCTGGGCGATGATGGCCGCCGCTGGGCCGCTGATAGCTGCCGAGCCTGCGGCGGCACCTTCCCCAACCTCCCCACCGCCTGCAGCATCCGCATTGAAACTCTCGCGCGCTTTGGGTTCCAGCACACCCGCTGCAGTTCCTCCGCCGATTCAAAGCATCCCGACCCCAACGCGCCTGCTGCCGCTGGAAATCACGGTCAACGGGGTGCAGGCCGGCAACTGGGTTCTGCTGGAGCGCGACGGAGCGTTGTATGCTCCGGCCGACGCATTTGACGAATGGCGCGTCAACCGCCGGCCCGCTGCCGAACCGCTGGTGCACCAGGGCCAGCCGTGGTACCCCTTGTCCGCAGTGCCGGGCTTTGATGCGCAGTTCAACTTCGCCAACCAGTCGCTTGACCTCAACTTCCAGCCACAGGCCTTTGCCGCCACGCGCCTGGCCCAGCCGGTGTCCGAGCGTCCCACGCTGACCTCCCCCAGCCTGGGCGCGTTCGCCAACTACGACATCAGCTACACCCGCAGCGCGCTGCGGGGCGTGGGGTCCATCCAGGAACTGGGCGCCCTGGTGGAGCTAGGTGTCTCCAACGGCTGGGGCGTGCTGACCAGTAGCCACGTGGCACACAATCTCACCAGCCACGATCCGCTGACGCCGCGCAATGTGCGACGCCTAGAAACCGCTTTCACGCGCGACCGGCCCGACGACAACCTGACGCTGCGCCTTGGCGACAGCAGCACACGCAGCGGCGCCTGGGGGCGCTCCGTTTATTTTGGCGGTGTGCAGCTCAGCCGCAACTTCAGCTTGAGCCCGGGCTTTATTGCCCAGCCGCTGCCGGTGGTCACCGGCCTTTCCAGCGCACCCAGTACGGTGGAGCTGTATATCAATGATGCTTTGCGGCAAACCTCGCAGGTGCCGACCGGCCCGTTTGCCATCGACAACTTGCCGCTGCTCACCGGCAGCGGCCAGGCCCGGCTGGTGGTGCGCGACGTGCTCGGCCGGGAGACCGTGCTGGTGCAGGATTTTTTCAGCCACAGCGAATTGCTGGAGCAGGGCCTGAGTGACTGGAGCGCCGAGGCGGGCGCGGTTCGCAAAAACCTCGGCCTCAGCAACGCGGACTACGGCCAACGCTTTACGTCCGGCCTGTGGCGCTACGGCTTCGACAAAACCCTGACACTGGAGGCGCGCGGTGAGCTCGGGCGCGACACCCGTGGCGCAGGCCTGGGCCTGGTTCGGGCCTTGCCCTTTAATATGTTGGGCCAGATTGCCGCTGCCTTCAGCCGCGACGACAGCGCCGGACGCGGAAGCCAGTGGCTGATGGGCCTGGAACACTCCAGCCTGCGTCATGGTTTCACGCTGCGCAGCCAGGGTGCGTCGCCCGGCTACCGGCAGATCGGGCAGGATGCCAATTCGCCCGCCTTCCAGCGTCAGCTCTCAGGCAGCTACACCTATTCGTCCGAGCATTTCGGCGCCGTCGGCCTGGGCTACGCCCGCGTCAACAACTATGGCCAGAGCGCGTTTAGCACTTACAGCGCCAACTATTCGATCCGGCTGGGTGAGCGCAGCTCGCTGTCCTTAACCGTGGTCCGGGTCAGCGGCCTCGCCGGCGGCAACGGCGGCGGCACTTCAGTCGGCGTGAACCTGCTGGTTCCGCTCGAGCGCCAGCTGGCGATTTCCAGCAGCCTGTCGCGCCGCGGCGGCCAGACCGACGGCTACGTCAGCGCCAACCAGGGTCTGAGCGGCGACACCGGCCTGGGTTGGCGCGTGCTGGCGGGCGAGCGCAGCGGGCAAAACTATGCCGAAGGCGGCCTCTACTACGGCGGCACGCAAGGCATGGTGACGGCCGACCTCAACGCCTCAGCTTCCCAGCAAACCGTGCGCCTGGGTGCACAGGGCGGGCTGGTGGCCATCGATAGCCAGCTGTTTGCGTCGCGCCAGATACAAGGCAGCTTTGCGCTGGTCGAAGTGCCGGGCTATGCCGATGTGGGCGTGGGTTTCCAGGGCAGCGTGCTGGCGCGTACCAACCAGGATGGCAAGGCGCTGGTACCCCACCTCTTGCCCTACCAGGCCAACAGCATACGACTAGACCCGAGCGAGCTGCCGATCAGCGCCGAGCTCGACAGCATCGAGCAGGTGGTGGTGCCGGGCAATCGCAGCGGCGTGATCGTCAGGTTCCCGGTGCGCAGCGGCCGTGGTGCGCTGATCAAAATCGTGTTGGACGACGGCGAGCCGGCACCTGCCGGGGCCGAGATCGAACTGATGGGCGACAAGCAGGAATTCTTTGTGGCGCGCCGCGGTGAGGCATTTGTCACGGGATTGCAAGCCAAGAACTCACTGCGTCTGAAATGGAACGGCGCAGCCTGTCAATTCGAAGTCACACTGCCGCCAGGCAATCTGGACAACATTGCCCGGGTCGGGCCTGTGGCATGCCAAGGAGTCACGCGATGAAAGGGTCCCACTTCATGATGCGCCTGAGGCGCTTCAGGCCTGCGCTGTTGGCCTGCGCCTTCTGGCTTCTGGCGCAACCGGCTCAGGCCGTTATTTCCTGCACCGTGTCGTCACCCGGGTTCACGTCTTTTTATGACACGACTGCGGGCACAGCCAATGACAGCGTATCCAGCGCAACCATCACTTGTACCCGTGCCAGCGGGGATGCCAGCACCCAGACCTATTCCCTGGCGACCAACCAGGGACTGAGGTCCAGGTCAAACAGTTACCGTGCCAGTCAAAATGGCCAAACCCTTAACTACGATGTGTATAAGAATGCCGGCCGCACCACGACCTGGGACCAGAGCAATCCATTTACCGGCACCATCAATTTTGGAGCCGGAACCTCCGTCACACTTTCACTGCCCTATTACACCCGCATTCCGGCACTGCAAAATGTGCCAGCGGGCGTGTACACCGATACCGTCACCATGACTCTCACCTACGGCGCAGCTACGGCAGTGGCCAGCTATCCGGTGCAGAACTACGTCAATACCACGTGCCTTATCAGTACACCGCCCGGCAGCGTGACTTTCAACTATGCCTCCTTCCAGACCGCTGCCGCAACGGCCAGCACCACATTCACGGCACGCTGCACCAGCGGCCTGCCCTATACCCTAAGCCTGGATGCGGGAGGAGGCACTCAGCTGGGCATCAACTATAGTCTGCTGCTGCCGGTGACCACGGGCACCGGCAACGGGGTGAACCAGACCTACTCCATCAACGGCACGGCAGTTGCCAACCAGGCAGGTAGCTGTGCCAGCCCTACCTGTTCAGCAACAGACTCACGGACACTGACCCTGTCCTTTTGACGGAAACCGGAAGAATATCTACCCGGCCATTCCGCAATCCACTGGTTTCCTGGCGCAAACGCAAGGCGGCGAGCGGGTCGTGATGCCGGACCAGTGCACTGTCCGGCAGATCGCCATCATGGCCCGTCTCTACGCATCCTGGCCTGCTCCCCTGATCCCCCAGTCGCGCCCGCAGTGCGGCGGCGATGGCAGGCTCACTGCTCGTGCGGACATTCATAAGGCTGTGTCAGTCGGCCGTTTTTGCTACTATTTCAGTAGCATGTTACGCCCGCCCCATATGGGCTACAACCTATTTTTATGCCTATCCAGGGACGACAGGCAACACCGATCGCCGGTCACGGATGCCCAGCCGGGTCCCTGGGGAAATAGTTGTTCCGCTGGGTGTTCCGCTTATCGCCATCAGGCCAAAAGCGGCCGACCTCTTGATCTCGTTGGCTGCTTCGCCCGCCTTACCTGAACAGGCCGCTGGTGGCGCTGTCTGGCGTTTCGGCTTCAATCGATAGCTCGCCGCTTTCATCCGGGCTGACACCGGACGTGAGCCTGATGCGCAACGACAGGTCGGTTCGCGAATCCGCATTGCGCAGCGCTTCGTCCAGCGAAATGCGGCCATCTTCGTACATGCTCTGCAGCGCCTGATCGAAGGTGCACATGCCGATTTCGGCGCTGCGGCTCATGGCCTCCTTGATGGCGGAAATGTCTCCCTTGATGATCAGGTCCGAGACGTAAGGCGAGCGCACCAGGACTTCAACTGCCGGCGCCAGCTTCTGGCGCAGCCCCGGAATAAGCCGCTGCGCGACCACACCCGCGAGGTTGAGGCTGAGGTCGACCAGCAGTTGCCTGTGCGCTTCTTCGGGGAAAAAGTTGAGGATGCGCTCCATCGCCTGGTTGGCGTTGTTGGCGTGCAGGGTAGACAGGCACAGGTGGCCGGTTTCCGAGTACGCAATGGCCTGCGCCATGGTGGCCCGGTCGCGAATCTCGCCGATCATGATGACGTCGGGGGCCTCGCGCAAGGCATTTTTCAACGCCGCCTCGTAAGACAGGGTGTCAATCCCGACCTCGCGCTGGTCGATGATGGAGCGCTTGTGCTCGTGCATGAACTCGATCGGGTCTTCTATCGTGAGGATGTGCCCGGTCGCCTGCTCGTTGCGAAAATTGATCATCGCCGCAAGCGTGGTTGATTTTCCCGAGCCGGTGGCGCCGACCACCAGCACTAGGCCGCGCTTGAGCATCATCAGGCGCTCCAGCACCGGGGGCAAACCAAGCTCGGCAATCGCCGGAATTTTGGACTTGATGTAGCGAATCACCATGCCGGTCTCGCCACGCTGCATGAACACATTCACGCGAAACCGGCCAATTCGCTCGGCGGAAATCGCCAGATTCATCTCCAGGCAGGCTTCAAACTCGGCAATCTGCTTTTGCTGCATCACCGAATACGCCAGTTGTTTGACTTCTCCGGCGGCCAGCGCGGGCATTTTTAGCGGGTAGGTGATGCCCTCGATCTTGGCGTTGACGGGCGCGCCAACGCTGAAGAAAAGGTCCGACGCACCCTTTTCAACCATCAGACTAAGAAACTTGAAGACTTCCATTTATCACCTCAAACAGGATTTCAGGATTTGGCAAAGATGATCGTCCGGCCGCCGGGCGAACCCGCTACCCGGGGTAGCGGATGCAGTTTCGGTACGCAGGTGGGCGCGATCAGTGGGCTTGGTTCACTGGGCAACCGCAGCAGCGCAGGGCAAGGTAGCGTCGCGCAAGGCCGGTCGGAGGCAGCTTCTGACAGACACCAACGGACGCTCGGAAAAAGCAAGCGCAACGCCTGCGCAATTACCTTGGGTTGACGCGTTTATGTAAATAGTCACCATCCGCGTCCTGTCTGCCTGTGTTAGATCAGTCGATCAAAGCGGATAGTGTAGTGCGGCGTTCTGCAGCATCCCGGCCGGTGCGTCAGTGCTATACATTTAATAGCTACTTGCGCCCGCCTATAAAGGGCTAGAGGCCTTTTTTATTGCCAAATCGCGTGGCAGTGCAGTGTTGGCAGCAGCTGCCTTGCCGCAAATCGTGGATTCGCGCCAATTTCCGATGCGCTTCTGCTGGTCGGGGCGGGGAACATTGCCCGCCCGCTGGCATCGAAAAGACATGGGTTTTTAACCGTCCGGAAATAGAAAACAGGAAACAGTCCGGATTTAACAGGAGTTTGTCATGCGGGCCGTCAGAACCTTTTCAAGTTTGCTCGTTGTTGTACTGGGCCTTGCCGCCTGTGGCTTGACGGCGGTACAACCCGGCATGTCGCAGCAAGAGGTGCTGGCGCATTACGGCAAGCCATCTCGGCAGCTGCCCTACGGCGCGGGAACGCGCTTGCAGTATTCGGCCCAGCCCGCCGGCCAGACCGCCGTGATGGTCGATCTGGACGCGGCCGGCACGGTGCTGGCGGCACGGCAGGTCCTGAACCTGGCGGAGTTTTCAAAAATCGCTCTGGGCAAGTGGACCCGCGAGGACATGGAGCGAGAGTTTGGCCGGCCGGCCACGGTCGACCGCGTGGCCGCCTGGTCTGGCGATGTCATGACTTACCGCTGGCTAGACCGTGACGAAAGCATGTTCTTCTGGGCCTATCTGGACGGCGGCAATGTGGTTCAGCGCACCGGGCAGGGCATGGAATTCCCGATGCGATTCAATGACAACTGAATCAGGCCACAGCCCCGCAGCGGGTTGTTCTTTTATTCGTGCGCTACCGCGCCGATTTCCGGCCAGCGGTGGTGCAGATAAAGCCAGGCCAGCAGGCCAATGCTCATCATGCCCAGTGAGGTTGCTGCCAGCGCCGGTGTGGAATGCATCACCAGCGGGGCAATCACCCCGGCGACCAGGCCGTTGGCCGAAGAACCAACAAAGGCCTGCAGCGAAGAAGCCATGCCGCGCCGCAGCGGGTAGAGATCCAGCACCAGCAGCGTCACGACCGGGACCATCAGCGCCCAGCCAAAGGCGAACAAGGCAATCGGAAACAGCGCCCAGGACACATGGGCCGTAAAAAACAGATTGGCAAGGAGATTGAGCACCGACGTCACCAGCATGATGACAAAGCCGTGGCGTATCTGCCGTTTCGGGGCGATTTTTCCGGCCAGCCGGCCGCTCAGCCAGGCGCCCGACATGATGCCGGAGATGGTGAGAATAAAAAACCAGAAAAACTCGGTGGGCTGCAGTGCCAGGCGCTCGCCGAGGAAGGCCGGCGCCGACAGCACGTACAGAAACATGCCGTTGAAAGGCACGCCGCTGGCCAGTGCCAGCAACAGGAAGCGCGGGCTGGATCCAAGCTGCCAGTAGCCGCGCATCAGGTGCCGCACTTCAAAGGGCTGGCGATCTTCCGGCCTCAGGGTTTCCGGCAGGAAGCGGTAGTTGGTCCCCCACAGCAGCGCGCCCACCGCGGTCAGAAACCAGAAAATGCTGTGCCAGCCCAGGTGCACAAACAGCCAGCCGCCGACGATGGGGGCCAGCGCAGGCGCCACGCCGAAGTAGATGGTGACCTGGCTCATGACCTGCTGGGCCTGCGCCGGCGGGTACATGTCGCGTATCACGGCGCGCGACACGACGATGCCCGCGCCGGTAGACAGGCCCTGCAGGGCCCTGAAAAAAACCAGTTGCTCAATGCTTTGCGACAAGGCGCAGCCGCTTGAGGCCAGCGTGAACATGGCAATGCCCCACAGCACCACGGGCCGGCGGCCAAAGCTGTCTGCCAGCGCGCCGTGAAACAGGTTCATGAAGGCAAAGCCGAACAGGTAGGCCGACAGCGTTTGCTGCATTTCCACCGGCGACGCGCCCAGCGACCGGGCGATACCGGCGAAGGCCGGAATGTAGGTGTCAATCGAAAACGGCCCGAGCATGCCCAGCACGGCCAGCAGCACTGACAGGGTCCAGCGCGGCGCGCGCCAGAGTTGGTCGGCGTTGGGATTCATGCGTCTTTCAGCCTCAAGGCCGTTTCGTACAGCTCATTGCGCGGCGCGCCGCTGATGTCGGCCGCCAGCTTGACGGCAGTTTTTAGAGGCAATTCGGCCAGCAGCAGTTGCAGCACGCGGGTGCTGTCATCCAGCCCGGCCTGCGGCGCCGTGGCGTGCAGCACCAGCGCAAACTCGCCGCGCGTGCGCTGGGTTCCGGCGGCCAGCCAGGCTGCAAAATCCTGCGCGGGCATGGTGGCAATTTCCTCAAACTGTTTGGTCAGTTCGCGCCCCACCGTCAGTGGCCGGCCCTGCAACACGGCCATGGCGCGCGCCAGCGCTTCGATACGGTGCGGGGCTTCCAGAATCACGGTGGCTCGCGCATCGGCCTGCAGCGCGGCAACCGCCTGGTCGCGTTCGCCCGCCTTGCTCGGCAGAAAGCCGGCAAACACAAAACCCGTGGCGTTGTCGGCGCCGCCCTCCGGCCGGGTCACGCCCGCCGCGCTCAGCACCGCCGTGACGCTGCTGGCACCGGGCAGCGGCACCACCTTCAGCCCCGCAGCCCGCACCGCTGCCACCAGACGCGCACCGGGGTCGCTTACGGCCGGCGTGCCGGCATCGCTGACATAAGCGACGCGCTCGCCGCGCTGCAGGCGCTCGACCACCAAAGTGGCGGCTTCGGCTTCGTTGTGCTGGTGCACCGCCAGCAGCGGCTTGGCGGCGCCAGTTTCTATGCCATAGTGGCGCAGCAGCGGCTGCGAGTGGCGCTTGTCTTCGCAGGCGATGGCATTCACCAGTTGCAGCACATGCAGGGCGCGCAGGCTGATGTCGGCCATGTTGCCAATCGGCGTCGCCACGACATACAGCGTCGCTTCTGGATAATGCTGCATGCCTGCTGCGGCGTGTGCCGCGTCCAGTGCCAAGGTGAAAGAAGCGTTCAATGTGGTTTTCCAGAAAACAGGCGGCCCCGATACCGCCGTTAGCGCCGAATGACGCAGTGGGCACAACGCTGGCGACGCCGGCCTTGCCGGGGCAGATTACCACCAAGTCGCGCGGCGATGCGGCCGAGTCTGCCGCGCGCGCCTACCTGGTGCAAGTCGGGCTGAAATTCATCGAGGCCAATTATCGGACGCCCGGGCGCGGCGGCGGCGAGATTGATCTGGTGATGCGCGCAAGCGACGGCACGCTGGTGTTTGTCGAAGTGCGCCAGCGCTCGGGCGCCTCGCATGGCGGCGCGGCGGCCAGCATCAGCGCGGTCAAGCAGCGCCGCATTGTGTTTGCGGCAAGGCACTACCTGATGCGGTTTGCCAGCGCACCGCCGTGTCGCTTCGACGTGGTGTTGGTAGATGGCGTGCTTAGTGCCCAGCGTGCCGCGAATATCGAGTGGTTGCCCGCCGCGTTTGACGCTTCGTGAGTCGCAGCAAGGTCGCCACGCGATCGCCATAATTTGTAAGCAGACCTTGCGTTGTCTCGCTTGCCTGCGCTTCTCTAGAGTTGGCCTGCACCAGTGTGCCCAATAATTAAGTTTGATTTGGCGCCCATATGAATCAAGGGCTTACTGCCGCTGGCTCAGAGATTTGTGACCAAAATCGTTTGATTTGCTTAATCAAACAGAATTATGAAAGGGCGTTTTGTACGAACTCGTATGCCGCGATGCCATAAGGCGCGCCGGAAGCCGCCGGAGACATGACGACCTTGCCCGCGAAAAACGTATCCCTTACTGAGTGGAACAATTCAGATAAGGAGAAAGTAAATGACGAAGACATCAAGGGCACGGTACACGCTCGAATTCAAGCAAGAGGCGGTCAGACTGGTTCAGGGCGGGCAAAGCATTGCGGCGGCGGCCAGAACATGAGGGGTGGTCGAGCAGACGCTGTTCAACTGGGTCAAGGCTCAGCGCCAGGGTCGGCTCTTGGGTGTTGACAGCAAGCCTGTGAGTGCCGAGCAGATGGAGATCAGCAGGCTGCGGGCCGAGCTGGCACGGGTGAAGATGGAGCGCGATATTCTGGGAAAAGCGACGGCGTACCTCGCAAAGGGATTGACTTGAAGTACGCCTTCATACAGCGCCACCGCAGCGTGTGGCCCATCTCGGTGCAGTGCCGGGTGCTTGAGGTGAGCGTGGCCGGATACCACGAGCACTTCGTGCGCAGGGCCAGCAGCGCCCAGCGCTGCCACGTAAGCGATGACGCGCTGCTGGTGCATATCAAAGCCATCCACGCCGAGAGTCGGGGTGCCTACGGCTGGCCGCGCATCTGGAAGGAACTGCTCGCACGCGGCATCCGTGTGGGTAAGGAACGCGTGCAAAAGCTCATGCAGCTGCACGGCATCAAGGCAAGAGGCAAACGCCGCTTCAAAGTCACCACTGACAGCAAGCACGATCTGCCGATCTCGCCGAACCTGCTTAACCGCGAGTTCACAGTCGCTGAGCCACACCGGGTTTGGGTGGGCGATATTACCTACATTGCAACCGACGAGGGCTGGCTGTTTCTGGCTGTGGTGATCGATCTGTTCAGCCGTCAGGTGGTGGGCTGGTCGCTACCCGAAGACATGACTTCTAGCATCGTCATTGACGCATTACGAATGGCCTGGTTCAAGCGGCATCCCGGCAAGCACACTGGGCTGATGTTCACAGCGACCGGGGCAGCCAGTGCGCCAGTGGGGCGTTCAGGGACGTGCTCAAAGAGTACGGCATCAACAGTTCCATGAGTCGGCATGGCAACTGTTGGGACAATGCCTGCAGCGAGACCCTGTTCGGCTCATTGAAAGTAGAGCGCTTGCACGGGCAACGCTTTGAGACAAGGCGACAGGCCAAAGATGAAACGATGGCGTGGCTGCTTTGGTATAACCGTACAAGACTGTATTCAACGCTGGCTTACGTCAGTCCAGTGCAGTTCGAGCAAACCTGGCTTGCAACTCAAACCAGGCAAGCCCATTCATGATCTCGGTTATGGGATACGGATTTCAGGGGCAAGGTCACGAAGCACCCTCAGCGCAGGAGCGGCTCCACGCGCAAGTGAGAGCCGGTACGGATGGTTCACCTCAATCCTGCTCAACGTATGAATGGCAAAAAGGAGGAACACCAGCGATTAAAAAATGCCGCTTAAATTCAGCCTCGCAGGCGACAACTAGCTTGACATTTACCGGCAGTGGAGTCCGGCGCACTCAGTACCGTACACGTCCTCAATGTACTGGCCCGGCTCAAAGCCAGTCCTGTAGTGGATGTGGTCCAGACGAGCTTGCAGCTTGCAGATGCTCCTGTGGCCAACACAGCGCGCTAGGACAGCCTGCGCGGTGCGTTGCAAGCCTGCGTAGAATCTTCTGTAGCGGTGGCGGTGCAGCATGCGTGAAGTCACCACAGAACGCAAGGAGCCACGCCTGTACGGCATGGTCGATGCGTGGAAGGACTTGACGACTCAAGGCGAGGCAAACACGGCAACAGCCCAATGGTTAATTGAACACCTGCTGCAAGCCGAGCTGACTGACCGTGCGGTGCGCTCGGTCAGACACCAAATGAACGCCGCCAAACCTGGTGCACCGTGATCTGGCGGGATTTGACTTCTGCTCTTCCAGAGTCGATCAGGTCTTGGTCAAGCAGTTGGCCACACTGGCGTTTACGGATACGGCGCAAAACGCGGTGCTCATTGGTGGGCCGGGTACGGGTAAGACGCATTTGGCAACTGCCATTGCAGTGGCAGGCATCGTCGCGCAAGGCAAGCGGGTACGGTTTTACTCGACAGTCGATTTGGTGAATATGCTGGAGAAAGAAAAGCGTGACGGCAAGGCTGGGCGTATGGCGTTATCACTGATGCGCATGGACTTGGTGGTACTTGATGAGCTTGGTTATCTGCCGTTTAGCCAGGCCGGGGGAGCGTTGCTGTTTCACTTGCTCTCCAAGCTGTATGAGCACACCAGTGTGGTTATTGCCACCAATCTGAGCTTCGCCGAGTGGCCCAGTGTGTTTGGGGATGCCAAGATGACCACCGCATTGTTGGACCGGCTTACCCATCACTGCCACATTGTGGAGACGGGCAACGAATCGTAGCGCTTTCAGCACAGCACCATGGCGGGGAAGTCTCGGATCAAGGCCAGGGAGCAAACCCGCAAGGTTGCCAAGGAGGTGGAACTGGGCGACGCCGCATGAGGTTGATCACCATCGCAAAACCCATCGAAGGGATGCGATCAAAAAGCCCCCATTGAGTACCGAGACAGCCTCGGACTTACGGCATAAACCAGTCTAAGATTTATGCCGCACCCCCGTCAGCCGCAAAAATCCGCGTGTCTCGGAAAAGCACCGCTATAGTGCGCGCCACTTGGTTGAAAACTTTTTCCAGCTCACGAAGGTCTTTCGCCGTTTGGCCACCAGCTTTGACAAGCTTGACATCCAGTTTCTGGGCTTTGTATACATCGCCGGCATCATGCAGTGGCTTCACTGAACTTTAAGAACAACGTCTAGAAAGTCGCGGGCGTATTCACCCAAAAAATTCTTGCAGTGACCTTGCCGACATTGCGATACCCATGAGGCGTCTGGCTGGAAAAATAAAACGCATCCCCAGCTTGGACCAGATGACGCTCACTACCTATTATCAATTCAAGGTTGCCCTCCAGAACGAAGCCAACTTCTTCCCCTACATGCTCTATCAAGCCATCGCTCGCCTCGCCTGGCGGAACGATGTGAATATTGGCCTGCAGCAAGCCACCCCGTTTGGGAAGCGTGATGCGCTCTAAGGAAATTCCCCCGGCCTTGATCACGGGGCGCTCGCCATTGGGCAGGACGGGGCCCTCCCTTGGCGCTTCCTCCGTCGTCAACGTGGCAATGTTTGTGTCCAGCGCGACCGCAATTCGGTGCAGCATGGCCAGTGAAGGAGATGCCTGTCCGCTTTCTATTTTTGAGATCAGGCTTTCTGAACATAGCGACTTCTGAGCCACCTGCGTCATGGTCAGACCGGCAACCAGGCGGGCATGCCTCAAACGGACGCCCAGCATTAAGGGTGGTTTGACGACAGCGTCTTCCGAGTTTGGCGCAGCAACGAGATTTGATTTCATGCGCAACTCCATCTGTTTGTCCGAAGGGTCAGGCATTGGCCAGCGATGTCACGGCATAAGCCAGCGCCTGAACACCCAGAAACAACTCCTCAGGTGCTGTTTCCTCCGCAGCATTGTGACTGACTCCCCCCTTGCTCGGAACAAAAATCATCGCTGTCGGGCAATGCTCTGCGAGGTACATGGCGTCATGAAAAGCGCCGGACGTCATCCGCAACGGCGCAGCCAGCGACGCGCTGCTGCAAGCGCGCGTGCAGGCCCGTTCAATCAGCTCCAGCATCGCGGCAGGGAAATGTGTCGGGGGACGGGAAAACATGGATTCGAATTCGATCTGACCTGCCCAAGAATACGCTCGTGTGATCCTGTTCAACGCCGCCTCGAACTGAACCAGAACCTGCTCATCGACACAGCGCACATCGACGGTGAACTCCACGGCACCGGGAATCGTATTAATCGAGTTCGGGCTCACCTGCCACCGGCCCAGCGTCAGCCGCAATTTTTCCCCAGCCTCCACCGCCTGATAGGCATACAGCTGCTGCGCCAACCCGACGGCAGCAGCCATGGCATCAACGCGCTCGCCCATGGGCATAGTGCCCGCATGGCCGGCAGTGCCAGTCACCTGAATACGATACCAGCGTACGCTCTGGATGCCCGTGACGACGCCCAGAGACACAAGCGCACGCTCAAGCACAGGGCCCTGTTCGATATGCAGCTCCACGCAAGCGGACATCGGTTCAGCCATGGGCCGACGGGGAACATCCGGTACAGCCTGCAGGGCCAGATCCAAAGCGTCCCCAAAACGCACACCCTTGGCATCGACAGAATTTCTATAAGCAGGTAGACAACTCGGGTCGACAAAGGCGCTGGAACCCATGGCACCCGGACCAAAGCGGCATCCTTCTTCGTTGGTCCACGCAACGACCTCGACAGGTCGCAGGGTCTCGATACCCGCATCATTTAACGCAGCAATCACTTCGAGGCCAGCAAGCACGCCGTAAGCCCCGTCCAGCTTGCCACCTACCGGCTGGGTATCGGCATGGCTTCCGGTTAGCACAGGGGGCAAATCGGATGTTCCCGGACGACGGAAAAAAAGATTGGCGCAGTCATCGATCGTGACCGAGCACCCACGCGAACGGGCCAGATCGATCAAATAGCGGCGAGCCTGAAGATCATTGTCGGTCAAGGTTTCGCGAGAAACACCTCCGTCTGACCGTCCGCCAAAGGCCGCAAGCTCGGCAATAACCGACTGCAGGCGATCATGCTGCACATGGTCCTGCGCGCGTTCGCTGGCCGCCGTCTGATCTCGCTGTTCCAGGTTGCTCACATTCAACTCCTTATTCATGTTCACCTCAGACTGAGCTCTAGCGTATGCGCTGCTCTCAATGTCAGCGAATCAGCCCATCGCGGGCCAATGACCGTGACGCCTACTGGCATGCCGTGCACTCCTGTCCCTGCCGGCACATGCACACAGGGGTTTCCGAGTAGCGTCCAGAATCGGTTGAAGATAGGGTTACCCGTGGCGCCTAGCCCCGCAGGCGCCTCACCTTCAGCGCTGGGGGCAAGAAGCACATCGATCGACTCGAAGACGGCGTCCAGCGCCTGCCGCGCAGCAATCACGAGTAACTGCGCAGCGGCAAAGTCGGCTCCGTTCAGCGACTCACCCAATGCCAATAGCTGCGAAAAAGCTAAGCTGAACTTTCCAGCTTCCCGCTGGCGCTCCGGCGCAAATGCTGCCGCGGCTTCATAAGCCATGATCTGAATTTGCGCCTGCGTCAACGCATCGCACGAAGCCGGTAAGACAAGGTCATGAACATGTGCTCCAGCTTTTTCTAACTGGCGTGCCGAATGTTCAAGCACGCAGCGCGCATCGTCCGAGGCGAGATCCCAATGGGCGGTACGGCAAATACCCACGCGAAGGGCAGATTGCCGCTGCGGATCCAGGTTGACTCGGGTCAATGCACCAACAAAAAAAGCGGCATCATCCACCGAGCGTGCGAACGCGCCGATTGTGTCGAGACTGGGCGCGAGCGGCTTGACACCGGCCAGCGGCAATGTCCCGTGGGTGGGCTTGTAGCCGATCACACCACAGTAGGACGCCGGCCTCACGATGGAGCCAGCCGTCTGGGTCCCGAGTGCCAGTGGCACCATGTTCGCAGCCACCGCCGCGGCGGATCCGCTGGACGACCCGCCCGGCGTGCGGGGCGCGTCTGCTGGAGCGCGGGGATTGCATGTCACGCCAGGGTTAAAGGTTGCAAATTCGGTGGTGACGGTCTTGCCCAGCACCACCATCCCGGCATCGCGGCAGGCGGCAACGCATGCGGCATCGAACCTCGGAAGGTGCTGCGCATAAATAGGCGAACCATAGGAAGTCGGCATGTCGACGGTGTCCATCAGGTCTTTCACACCGACCGGGACGCCTCGCAGCAGCGCGTTGCTGCTGTGGCTGTGGCGATCCAGCGCACGCGCGCTTTGCAGCGCCATGTCTGCATCAAAGAACTGCCATGCCTTGACCGATGGTTCGCAAGCCTGAATCTGTTCAATGTAGGCCCGCGTCACGGCTTCAGCCGTCAATTCCCTGCGCGAAACCCTGGCGGCCAGTTCTCGTGCAGACAGTGTGAGAATGTTATGCATGCCACCGACTCAGCCGAAATAGGCCGAACGCACGTTGTCATTCTCGGACAGAGCTTGTGCCGTGCCAGAGGCCACGACTTTGCCTTGCGAAAGAACATATCCGTAATGCGCAATCGCCAGCGTTTGACGGGCGTTCTGCTCCACCAGCAGAACCGTCATCCCGAGGTCATTGATCTGCTGGATCACCTTGAAGTTTTCTTTCACATACAAAGGCGACAAACCAAGCGAGGGTTCATCGATCAGCAGCAGCTCGGGTTCGGCCATCAGACCCCGACCAATCGACACCATGGCCTGCTCGCCCCCCGACATGGTGCCAGCAAGCTGCACCGACCGCTCCTTCAGACGGGGAAATATCTCGTAGACCCGCGCCAGCCGCTCCCGAATTCGGGCAGGAGAGGTCTCCAGAAAAGCGCCGAGCGCCAGATTTTCCCCGACTGTCATGCGCGGAAAGACTTTGCGGCCTTCGGGAATGCAGGCAATGCCGCTGGCGATGATTTTGTACGTTTTTTCCCCGGCAAGGTTGCGCCCATCCCACCAGATTTCGCCCTGGCGCGGGGGCGTCAGACCGACAATCGAACGGATCAGCGTGCTCTTTCCTGCCCCGTTTGACCCCAGGATGCAGGTTATTTTGCCCGGCTCCACTTCGATCGAAACATCATGCAAGACATTGACCTTGTCATAGCCGGTAGTGAGATTCTTGACGCTGAGTTTGCTCATGCTGCTTCTCCGAGATAAGCGGTCTGTACATACGGATCGGCCGTAATCTCGACATAGCTTCCTTCGGCGATTTTCTTGCCGTAGTTCAGGACGACGCAGCGGTCAGTGATTCTTTCGATCACGTTCATTTCGTGCTCGATTAGGACGACAGACAGCTTGTCAAGCTTTCTCCGGACTTGCAAAATATCCTGCATCAACTCGTCTGTTTCATCATGTGTCATCCCTGCGGACGGCTCGTCCAGGAGCAACAAGCGCGGCTGACTCAGCAGCGCGCGACAAACCTCGATGCGTCGGCGGTCGATCATCGTGAAGCTCTCGACCGGCTCGAACAGCCGCCCGACCAGCGGAGGACTGAAGATCTGCAGCAAGGCCTTCACTTTTTCGACGTAAGCGTCGTACTCGGTTCGAAACGCCTTTCGCTGCAGCAAATTGAAGATCAGTCCATGCTGCATGTGCTGGTAATCGCCAATGACAATATTGTCGAACACCGTGAGAGACAGCGAAAGACGGGAGCGCTGGAAAGTACGGGCGACGCCACTGCGGTAAATCACCTGCGGCGTCTTGCCGAGAATGTTTTTACCATCAAGGGAAATGCTGCCGCCGCTGGCTTTGTACAGCCCGGTCAGCACATTAAAAAAAGTGGTCTTGCCAGAGCCGTTCGGACCCAGCAGGCCAAGTATTTCGCCCTCATTCACAGTCATGGACAGTTCATCGAGCGCCGTCAGGCCACCAAAGCGCATAGTCAACTTGTCAACCGAGATCAGGGATTGGCGGGCCATCATGAACCCTTCCTGGCGAAAAAAATCCGTGTCTTGCGCGGCAACAGCCCTTGCGGCCGGAACAGCAGAATCACAATCACCAGCGCTGCGTACAACAGAAAACGATACTCCTGAATGAATTGAAGTTTTTCAGGAAGAATCAGCACAATCATCGCGGCTGGGATCAAGCCGGCGATATTGCCCAAGCCACCCAAAATGACAATTGAGAGCATCAGCAGCGAGTCACCAAAAGTGAAGTTATTGGGCGCGACGAATGCAATGATCATCCCGTAAAGACCACCGGCGATACCCGCAAAAAAATTGCCCATGGTGAAGGCAATGACCTTCCAGCGAACGATGTTCAGGCCGAAGGTTGATGCCGCCGTCTCATCGGTTCGCACCACGTCCATGCTCAGGCCGACCCAAGAACGCTCCAGTGCATTGACCAAGGCATAGACACCTGCAAACATGGCAAGACTGAGCAATGCGTAGGGAACATAAAACGAGATCTCCAGGCCAAACAAACTGAAGCCATCGTTCAAAGAAAAGCCGAACAGGTTCAATCCGGGCACCTGAAGGCCTTGCGGTCCACCCAGCACATCGTTGACCTCAATGAAGGTCTTGAACAGGATACCGAATGCGATGGTGACCAGCGCCGCATAGTGGCCACGCGTTCGCAACACTGGCAAGATCAGCAGCGAACCAATGACAGCGGCACTCACTCCAGAAATCAAGATGACAAGAACGTGAGGAACGGCAGTGTGGGTAGCGAGAACAGCCGTAGCGTAACTGCCAATACCGAAAAAGGCGGCCCCGGCAAAGTTGGCCACGCCCGAATATCCGAATTGCACCGTCAAACCGAGACAGGCAGTGGAGTACAGCAACACGCCACACAACATCAGCAACACAAAGTGCGAATTGTAGAAAGCCGCAATCAAGGCCAGACCGCAGCCAACGGCCAACCATCGGGAAAGGCCCGGGCGCCGTGCAGCCGACTGTTCGACCTGTAAGGTAACACCGAATCGTCGGCTCAAAATCACGACCAGGATTGCGGCAACCGACAAAATGGCAATGCTGATTTGACTCTCTGCATGAAGGAAAAACCACACATAGACGGTAAGGACAAGCGCGGCGATGCTGAGCATCAAGGCAGATTTCGCGGGGGTTATGGTTTCTTTTGGATTCATGGTACTAAACTCGTTCGCTCGACTTTTCGGCGATTAAACCAGTCGGTTTCCAGGCCATAAAAATGATGACGACGGCGAAGGCAAAAACGTCTTTGTAAGAGCTGGGAATGCCGGGAATCAGTGCTGGCAACATGGCGCTGCCAATCACCTGCAAAGCAGCGAAAAGAAATCCGCCAATAATGGCGCCATAGATATTGCCCAGGCCCCCCAGAATGGCCGCAGCAAACCCAATCACCCCCAGCAGCAAACCGACATTGAAGTTGACTTCGTAGTAGTACAGGCCATTCATTACACCAGCGAGCGCAGCAAGGCCAGAACCCAGTGCAAAGGTAATCAGCACAACCGCCTCAAAGTTGATGCCCATCAACCGCGCGGTCTCCCCGTCTTGCGCCACAGCACGAATCGCCAAGCCGAGCTTGGTTCGCGTGATGAGAAGGTGTACCCCGGCAATGGCGAGCAAGCCGCTGGCCAGCAAAATGAGGTTATCAATTCGCAGCGAAAGCCCACCGAGCTCCACCGTGGAGGTGGGCAGCAAAGCGGGAAACGGTTTCGGGTTGGAGCCGTCAGGATAAAACAGACGGACCGCCTCGCGCATCACCGTGCCGAGCATCAACGTCGCCAACAGCGTGTTGAGCGGTGGCGCATGACGCAGCGGCAGGATCAGGAACTTGGCAATTCCCGCCCCTAGCAAACCAGTGACGGCGACTGCAAATACAACCACCGCGAGCAACTGCAGCGCCGGTGAAGCCAGCCCGATTTTCATCAATAGAATGGATGCAGTGAGCCCGGCGAAGGCACCCACCATCAAGGTGTCTCCGTGCGAGAACTTGATCACGTCCAAAACCCCGAAAAACAGGGTAAAGCCAACAGCGACCATGGCGTAAATCACGCCCAGCATTAGGCCATTGAAGATATATTGACTAACTTCACTCATCAGGTTTCCTGGAACGGTTGAGGATTACCCTCCCGCGTCGCCGATGGCTTGCAGGAGGGCATCTTGGGGATTACAAACCGGCCAGCTTGCGCTTGCCCTTGCCGTAGCTGCTGTCTTCCCAAACCACCCATGCGCCGTTTTCCACCACGTACTTTGTGATAAGCGGCACAATGTTCTGGCGATGGTCGTCAAAGGTCACCTTGCCAACAATCGTATCGACATCATTGGTATTGTTCAGAACGTCACGCACTTTTTTGCGATCCGGACCAACCTTCTCTACTGCATCCATGATCAGATTGGCGGCGGCAAATGCAAAGGGACCATAAGCCTCTGCCGATTCGCCATATTTTTGCTGCGCGTACTTGCTGGTGAAGAAAAGCCCGCCTGGCAGCTTCTCCCATGGCGCCCCTTCGATAAACGAAAGCGAACCTTCAGCCAGCTCCTTGCCTGCACCCTGAATATAGGCATCGGACTTTATCCCGGAGGTCCCCTGGAATTGAGCCTTGATGCCCAGCTTCTCCATCTGCGTCCGAATCCGTACCCCAAGCGGCGTCAGTCCGCCGAAGTAAATGACGTCTGGATTCAACTCGCGAATCTTGGTCAGTTCGGTGGTGAAATCCTGTTGGTCAGCCGTCACCCCGAAGGTGCCCAGGACTTTACCGCCACCTTTTTTCAGGAATTCGCCAAAGTATTTGTTGTGTCCTTTGCCGTAGTCCGTTGTGTCATGAATAATGGCCCATTTTTTGTAGCCCAGTCCGGCCATGAACTTGTAAGCGACCTCGTTTTGATTGATCATCGTGCCGTTGACACGATGAACTTCCTTGAAGTTGTTGCCGTAAGTTACCTCGGGCAGAACCGCACCCCACACCACAGCCGGCATTCCAAAACGGTTGTACACGCCCGCCGTGGCCATAGCGACTGCCGAGCAATAGTGTGTGACGCCAGCCACAATATTTTTGTCCGCGGCCACCTTAGTCGCCACCTGCACACCCACATTGGGCTTGCACTCGTCGTCTTGCGGCACTAATTCATAGGTGTATTTGGATTTGGGATCCTGATTACGCAGGCGCACTGCCAGGTCAGCGGAATTGCGCCCCCCCAGGCCGACATTGGAGACCCCGCCGGTCAACGGACCGATGAAGGCGATTCGCACCACTTCTTTCGCCAAGACCGGGCTGACTACGAGAGCCAGACTCATACATGTCGTCAACAACGCCGTTACTGCCAATACCGTGTTTCGCTTGCGCATAGTCACTTCCTTTCGGGTGGATTGAAGAATGCAAATTAAGTATCATGATTCTGATTGACTGTTATTTGAATACAGTTCAAGTCGCTTGAATATTGACATGCATGATTTATGCCAGACATCTTCCTTACTTGCTAGGCGGACAAACCCGAGCGAGCCAAACTTACCGAGCAAGAAGCAGCGCGCCACTTTGAGCATTTGACAGGGTCCAGGTCAAGGAGCCACTCCAAGCGAATCGCTGGTTAGATGCACCACTGCGTTGCTTAAGGGGCGTCCCACGTTGGTGCTTAAATCAGACTGTCGCACCATTCCAAGACAAGGAGCCGCACTGAATAATGCTGACCAGTTCGCTTCCATCAATAGCGGGAACTACCGGGCGGACACAGAAGAACACGCTGGGCAGGAAGGGCTCTGGTTTGATCGCCCCGCCACATCAATCGCAATATGGAACCCAAAATGGCTGACAACTTATCAAGTATCCCGGTCAACGATGCCGTAGCGTTGACCCAAACCCTTCTGCGGATAAACACCATCATCCGCCCGGCAATGAAGACCAGTGCATCCAGTATCTGGCTGAGCTGCTGTCGGCCGCGGGCTACGGTTGCCGGCTGGTTGACTTCGCACCGCACCGCAGCACCCGGTCGCACGCATAGGCGGCAGATCCGACAAACCGCCGATTTGCTTCACCGGCCATGTCGACGTGGTCCCGCTCGGTTCAGCTAAACGGGAACATGACCCGTTCGGCGTAGAGATTGTGGGTGACAAGCTTGTTGTCGCTGACGTCAATTTGACCAGCGCTGCCGAAAATCAGTGACCACCTGGTGGATCAGGAAAGCCCAGAGTTTTTGCGGGATGCAGAGCATATGTCCCTGGTCAGTCAGAATCGGCAGCCTTGGTCAAATTGACGCCGGCAGCAACAACCTGCGGTATAAAAACCTTTGAATCACAGCCTTTCTGGCCACGCATCAGCAGGTGGCATTATGACAACGGGGCAGCAATGCGGTCAGCAGCTCTATTCGAACGTACTTCGTGCTTGACGCCCTGGAGTCGACCGTAAGAGGTGCGGCGCCCTTGTAAGGGACATGCAAAAATCATACGCCCGCAGCCTCGGCCAGGAGTTAAGTGGTGGGATGGGTCGAGGATCCAAAGCCGTTGGAGTCGAAGGTGAGCGACCCAGGCTGCCTTTCCGCAAGCTCGATCAGTTCTGCCACGTTGCGAACGGTATGCGTCTTGGGATTGATCAGCAACACGTTGGCGTTTGCGCCCAACATGCAGACGTATTCGAATGCCGGATCATCACACCAAACTTTTTCACCTCGATAGGAAACCCGCCATGGGAATTCTCGTGCCCGCCAAACGTGTTGTGAATTACAAAAGTGAAAGTCGTGTGAAATCCGATGGCAGTGGCGTGGACCTTGCCAACGTCAGGATGAGCATGAGGCCCTTTGACGAGATTGCGGTCGAAGAAGCTACCCGCCTGAAGGAAACCCGCAAATGCAATGCGGTACCGGGTATTGGCCAATGGCTGCTCTCTGGAAGCTCAATTTCAAAATTTTGCCGACTCGTAAGCGGCAATCCGCCACGATAGACCAGTTTTTACGGCTGGACATGAAACGCTCGGCCTTGTGCCTGTTGCCGCCGATACGGATCTGACCGGCGCCAGATATTGGCGATCACCCCATAAGCGAGAAAACTCAATGACCTAGCGGGTTGCCGGCCTGTTGCCCCTGATCACTCGAAATCGGCAGGGGTGGTCAAACTGGCGCCGGGAGCATCAGCCGGGAGCAAAACGTGCTGATTGCCGTGCATCTGATTCAGATCAATGAAAAGCCAAGTTCCGTCTAAAACATGCGATATATTGCCTTAACTGCTTTATATTTCACTGCATGCGATATATTGCAAATTCAACTGCTTTCGGCTTCGGCTCTTTGGCGTAAGCGGTATGCGCTGAAGAGGTTGAGATCAAGCTGTCTTAAGTGCATGGCTCGTTTTCAACTTTACTATTTGATTGATCAACCAACGAATTTCAGCAACCCATTGGACGGTCTGAAAAGCGCTTGAATTCCGGACAACGAAATTTTCCCATGGGATCACCATGATCCGCAAATGAATCTGTTAGGCATTCGACACCGCACAGTGAAAGCGGAAGGAGACAACAACATGCTTGAGATCATCATTCAAGGCCGGGGCGGCCAAGGTGCGCAGACCGCCGGCAACCTGCTGGCGGCCGCTTTTCATGCCCAGGGGCTGCACGTTCAATGTTTTGCCAGTTATGGCGGAGCACGCCGTGGCACGCCGGTGAACTCCCATCTCCGAGTCGATCAGAGGCCGGTTCGCTTGCGCTGCGACATTGAGCTGGCCAGCGCCATTCTGTGCTTTGATGCCAGCCTCCTCGAAGGGAAACTACTGGCCACTGCGGGTCCCGACACCCTGATTGTGGTGAACTCCGCCAGAAGCGCAGCTGAATTTGCCGAGTTCCTGCCCACCACACGCGTGATCCCGATCGACGCGCTGACGATATCGCGCCAGCATGGCCTCGGGCGTATCGTTAACTCGGCCTTGCTCGGCGCTTTGGCTCGCGTGATCAAGGCGCCCACACTGGCGATATTGACGCAAGCGTTGGTTGACAACGTACCCAGGCAGCCTGACGAGAACGTTGCTGCGTGTAATGAAGGCTACCGTTGCGCTGATCGCCAATTGTTCGAAAGTGCGACATGAACGCGCCGGTCCCTGCCCTTATCCCCACCGTCTGGACCACTGGGAGCACCGAGGCCATCAAGACCGGTACGTGGCGCTCATCGCTGGCCAGGCACATCAAGGCGCCTGCTCCTTGCCACGGCGCCTGCCCCGTCAATGGCGACATCGCCGAGTGGATTGAATTGGCGCGCCAGCGCGATTTTCACGCTGCCTGGCACGTTTTGGCACGTCACAATCCGTTTCCTTCGATTGCCGGACGCATCTGCCACCACCCCTGCGAAACGGCATGCAACCGCACCGGTTACGACGAGGCTATTTCCATCTGCAAGCTGGAACGTTTTGTCGGTGATCAAGCGCTGTCGCAGGGATGGACTTTTGAGCCGGCAGCAACGACTCAGAGCGGTCACGTCGCCATTGTTGGCGGTGGCCCGTCAGGATTGTCAGCAGCGTTTCAATTGCGCAGCATGGGCTTTGCTGTCACCTTGTACGAGGCGCAGGCGGAACTGGGTGGGGTCATGCGCTACGGCATCCCGGCCTACCGGCTGACTCGCAATGTGCTCGATGGTGAAATCGCACGCATTGTCGCCATGGGCGTTGCTATTCATTGCAGCCACCGAATCGACAGCGCTGACGCTTTGGTGCGGCTGGGAAAACAGCACGATGCGCTTTATCTGGCGTTAGGTGCCGCGCGCAATAAGCGCCTGCCCACGCTGGATTACAGCCAGTCCTGGGTCTGCGATGGCGCCACCTTTCTCGCTGGTGCCAATGCTGGCAAACCCGTGCCATTGGGCAAGCGGCTGCTGGTCATCGGCGGTGGCAGCGCTGCGCTTGATGCTGCGCGCAGCGCGCGCCGATTGGGACATCAGGTCACCCTGCTGGCGCTGGAGCAGCGCGCCCAATTGCCGGCGCAGGCCGAAGAAGTGGTCGAAGCGTTGGAAGAAGGCATTGAGGTGATTGACGGCGCCCGCCTGGATGGCGTTGTCGATGCTGGCGTCCAGGGCCTCGCCATCAACTGCACCAAAGTAGTTTTGATTGCTGGCGCTGAACGTGGCCAGTTCACGGTAACGCCCATTGAAGGCAGTTCCTTCACACTTGGTGCTGACGCCATCGTCACCTGCATTGGTCAGGATCCCGATCTGACAGTGCTGGGCGATGGTTTTTCTACTTTGGGCGGATTACTTCAAACCGACGCGCAACTTGCCACCAGCATGCCTGGTGTTTTCGCTGGTGGCGACATGGCCAGCATTGCACGTTTTGTGACTGAAGCAATTGGCATGGGCCAACGCGCGGCGCACGCCATTGCACGCGAGTTGCGCCAACGCCAGGGCGGGATCACCCCTCCTCCCGCGCACGCCCGCCACGACGACGAACCGCTGGTGGACCTGCCGGCCATCAGCACGCACTACCACCCGCAACGCGCGCGCGTCCAGACTCCGCGGACCGACGCCAATGAA
This sequence comes from Polaromonas sp., assembly GCF_012927455.1. Classification (GTDB taxonomy): domain Bacteria; phylum Pseudomonadota; class Gammaproteobacteria; order Burkholderiales; family Burkholderiaceae_C; genus Polaromonas. Next base: position 127,283 of record NZ_JABBPE010000003.1, read on the forward strand.
CGCCTTCACCGCGACGCCGAAGTGCAGCTTGGCCTGGAACTTGAGCAGGCGCTCGCGGAGAGTGAGCGCTGCTTCTCGTGCGGCACTTGCATCAACTGCGACAACTGCGTGGTGTACTGCCCCGACATGGCGGTCAATCGTGTAGGCAACGACTACGTCGTGTTGACCGACTACTGCAAAGGCTGCGGTCTGTGCGTCAAGGAATGCCCAACAGGCTCAATGAAGATGCAGGAGGAAATTCGATGAATGCAGCCAACAAGAGCATATTGCTGACCGGCAACCAGGCCGTCGCCTGGGGCGCACGTCTGTCCCGACCACGTGTAATTCCGTTGTATCCGATCACACCGCAAACCCCGGTGCTTGAGCAACTCATCGAATTTCATGTCGAGGGCAGCTTGGACGCGGAGATCATCACGCCGGAGTCGGAACACTCCGTGATGTCTGCCTGCATTCCAGCATCACTGGTGGGCGTGAGGGTGTTTACCGCCACCGCCTCGCAGGGTTTGCTTCTGATGCACGAGTTGCTGCACTACGCGAGCGGCGCGCGTGCCCCGATCGTGATGGCCAACGTCAACCGTACCGTCGCGTCGCCTTGGGCCTTTTGGCCCGACCAGACCGACAGCCTGTCCCAACGCGACACCGGCTGGATCCAGTACTACGTGGAAAGCGCCCAGGAAGCGCTCGATACTGTGATTCAGGCCTATCGCGTGGCCGAGCAAGTGTTGACGCCGGTCATGGTCAATTTGGATGCGTTTTACGTCTCGCATGCCTTGGAGCCAGTGTTGGTACCAGGGCAGGCGCTGGTCGATGCCTATTTGCCGGCGTTTGACCCACCGCATCGGCTCGACACCGAGAAGGTCGAGTCGTGGGGCTATGTGGTATCGCAAGAAATGTTTTTTCGCCACCGCCAGGACCTTGGCGCGGCAATTGCACGGGTGCCGGCACTGGCTGCGCAGGCCGATCACGAATGGGCTGAGCGTACCGGGCGCAGCCACGGGGTGATTGAGCGTTACCGCTGCGATGGTGCACGCACCGTCATTGTCACCATGGGCAGCATGTGCGGCACCGCACGCGAGGCCGTAGACGCCATGCGCGAAGCCGGCCAGGCGGTCGGACTCGTCAAAGTCCGCCTGTTTCGGCCCTTGCCCAAGGCACGACTGCTTGAAGCGCTTGCCGATGTCGACGAGATCGTTGTGCTGGATCGCAACTACTCCCCTGGCCATGGCGGTGTGTTGCACCAGGAACTGCGTGCGGCTTTGTATGGAAGTGCGATCTCACCACGCATTCATGGCCTGCTCGCCGGTGTAGGCGGCGTCAACGTATCACCGGCCAAGATTGCCGAATTTGTCAACCAGGCCACCCAGCGTGCGGTGCAGGCCGATTCCCAGTGGGTATGTTGAAGAGGGTGAACACCATGATTCAAATCGAACAAGCCAATCAAGAACCTATGCTGTGCTCCGGGCACGCCGCCTGTCCCGGCTGCATCAACGCCCTTTCGGTGCGCCACGTCCTGACCGCCATGGGACGCAAGACCATGGCGGTCATTCCGCCCTCCTGCATGGCCATTATTGCTGGAGCGCAACCGCACAGCTCGCTGCGCATACCGGTGTACCAGCCAACGCTCGAATCTGGCGCCGCCGCCGCCACGGGGCTGCGACGCGCGCTCGACGCCCTGAACAAGCGCGATACACAAGTTATCGTGCTGGCCGGCGACGGCGGGACCCTCGACATTGGCTTTCAGTGCCTGTCCTCGGCGGCAGAGCGCAATGAAGATTTCATCTACTTCTGTCTGGATAACGAAGGCTACATGAACACGGGAGCCCAAAAATCGTCTTCCACACCGCATTTTGCTCGCACCGGATCGACACCGGCGGGAAAGACTTCGCGCAAGAAAAATCTGACCGAAATCATGGCGGCGCACCGCGTGCCCTATGTAGCCACCGCGAGCGCGGGCCATCTGCCAGACCTGCTGCGCAAGGTTGAAAAGGCCAAGACGATACAGGGCACCCGCATCATCACGCTCTTGATTCCCTGCATGGAGGGCTGGGGCGTGGCCGACGACGCCGGCTTGCTGGCCGCGCGTTACGCGGTGGAATCTGGCGCCTTTCCTCTGTATGAGGTGGAAGATGGACATTGCTACACCCTCAACCACTCCAGCAAAACCAGGCCGGTAGCTGACTACCTCGCGCTGCAGCGGCGCTATCGGCACATGACAAGCGCAGACATTGAAACCCTGCAAGCCGAAATTGACGATGGCTGGACCACGTTGCAGCAACACGCCGCCGCAAGTCAGGCCAGAGCCCATACGGCCTCGTCCCACTCCACGTGATCAAGTTCAACCCCTCCTAGAAAAACTTTCGATGAAGACATCTCTTGTAACGGCAATTCACTCCTCCACCAGTTTGACGGCTGAGCGGGATTGCCATTCGCGCTTGATCGTCGACGTCGCCAAGACCGCGCAGCGACTTCCAGCCAAAGAGCAAAAGGTGGCTGCCGCCCAATGCCCCGCCCCACAAGGATTGCCATGAATCTTGCACCCAAGGATGTGCGCAAAGTCCCGACCTACTGTTACCAGTGCGTGGCAGGGCCCGACTTGCTCACCGTCAAAGTAGAACAGGGCGTGGCTACTGAGGTCGAGCCCAACTTCTGCGCGGCCGGCATTCATCCGGGCAATGGAAAGGTTTGCGTCAAGGCGTTCGGCCTGGTGCAAAAAACCTACAACCCGAACCGGGTGCTCGCTCCCATGAAGCGCACCAACCCGAAAAAGGGGCGGCACGAAGATCCGGGCTTCGTGGCCATAACGTGGGACGAAGCGTTTGAACTGATCACCGAGCGCCTGGAGCGCGTGCGTGCCGAGGGCATGACCGACGAGTCGGGCTATCCGCGCGTGGCGATGAGCTTGGGCGGCGGCGGCACGCCGCAGTCCTACATGGGAACGATGCCGGCCTTTCTGTCGGCCTGGGGTTCGGTCGATTTCGGTTTCGGCTCGGGTCAGGGTGTCAAGTGCTATCACTCCGAACATCTGTATGGCGAATTCTGGCACCGAGGCTTCACCGTTTCGCCCGACACGCCGATGACCAATTACCTGATTTCTTGCGGCGCCAATGTAGAAGCTTCCGGCGGCGTGGTGGGGGTAGCCCGACACGCCAAGGCGCGGGTGCGCGGCATGAAGCGAGTGCAGGTGGAGCCGCATCTGTCCATTACCGGCGCATGCTCAGCCGAATGGGTGCCAATCAAGCCCAAGACCGACCCGGCCTTTCTGTTTGCACTGATGCATGTGCTGCTGCATGAAGTGCCACGCGAACGGCTTGATGTGGCCTTCCTGGCGCGCAGCACCGCTTCGCCCTATCTGGTGGGCGATGGCGGCTACTACCTGCGCGAGCCGGCCAGCCACAAGCCGCTGGTCTTCGATTCGATCCGCCAGACTGCCGTGCCTTTTGATACGCCCGATGTCCACGAAGCGCTTGAGGGCGAGTTCGTGGTCGAGGCAGTTGAGCACGGACCCGACGGTGATGTGTTGGGTCGCGGGCTACTGCGCGGCCAAACCGCTTTCAGCAAGTTGGTGTCGCACATGCTCACGTTCTCGCCCGAGTGGGCGGAAAAACTTTGTGATGTGCCCGCCGCCACCATGCGCCGCATTGGCAACGAATTCCTGGACCATGCCTGCGTCGGGCAGACGGTCGAGATCGACGGAAAGACCATGCCCTTGCGTCCAGTGGCCGTCAGTCTTGGCAAGACCGTCACCAATGGCTGGGGCGCCTATGAGTGCGTGTGGGCGCGCACCATGCTGGCCGCGCTGGTCGGTGCATTGGAAGTCCCGGGCGGCACCCTGGGCACCACGGTGCGCTTGCACCGCCCGATGTCACAGCGCCATGAAAGCGTCAAACCGGGGCCGGACGGCTTCATGTACAGCCACCTGAACCCGACCGACAAAGCGCACTGGTCGCCCAAGCCCAATATCCGCAATGCCTACCGCACCATGGTGCCGCTGGCCACCGACGGACCCTGGAGCCAGGCACTGGGGCCAACGCACTTTTCCTGGATGTTTCTTGATGAAACGCCTAAGGGACTGCCGCGGGTCACCCTGCCCGACGTCTGGTTTGTCTATCGCACCAACCCGGCCATCTCGTTCTGGGACACCGACGGCATCATGGCCAAGATGACGCGTTTTCCCTTTGTCGTGGCCTTTGCTTACACGCGCGACGAGACCAACCACTTTGCCGATGTGCTGTTGCCCGACGCCACCGACCTGGAAAGTCTGCAACTAATTCGAATAGGCGGCACCAAATTCATCGAGCAGTTCTGGACGCAACAAGGCTTTGCACTGCGCCAGCCGGTCATTGCTGCCCGCGGCGAAGCGCGCGACTTCACCGAGATCGCCACGGAACTGGCGCTGCGCACCGGTTTGCTGGAAAAATACAACGCAGCCATCAACAAGGGCGCTGCCGGCATGCCACTCAAGACTGCCTATGGCGATTTCTCACTGGCCATCGACGTTGCGCACAACCGCGAACAAATCTGGGACGCCATCGGACGCTCAGCCAGCGCTGAACTCAGCGAAGGGGCCGAGGTACACGATTTGGCATGGTGGAAAGAGCACGGCCTGGCCACCAAACCGTTCCCCCAGTCCGACTGGTACCTCTATCCAACGCTGGCTCGGCAGAACCTGCGTTTCGAACTGCCGTATCAGGAACGCCTGCAGCGCGTCGGTGCCGAACTCGGCCGGCGTCTGCACGAGCACGATATGCACTGGTGGGACCAGCAGCTGCACGAGTACCAGGCGCTGCCAGTGGCCAAGGATTTCAGCGAGTTGTGGACGGCAGAACTGGCCAAGACACTGGTGACCAAGGGCGGCAGTATCGCCGACTTCCCGTTCTGGATGTTGACGGCGCGAAGCATGCAGTACGCCTGGGGCGGCAACGTCGGCATGCAGATGATCAAGGAAATCGCGGACAACATTGCCGGGCACCGCGGCGTAATCATCAACACCGGCCGGGCGCAACAACTCAGCATCGAGGACGGTGACGACGTGACGATCTCGACGCCGATCCGCAGCGTGCACGGCAAGGCGGTATTGCGCCAAGGCATCCGTCCCGACACGTTGCTGCTGATTGGTCAGTTCGACCACTGGGCGACACCGTTCGCCAAGGATTCTGGCGTGCCCAGCATGAATGCCCTCACCCCGATGTCGCTGGCGTTGACTGATTCTACCGGTTCGGGCGCCGACATCGTGCGCGTGAGCCTGAACCGCAAAAAGGCCGGAGTATGTTCATGACACGCTGGGCCATGACGGCTGACTTGCGGCGCTGCGTCGGCTGCCAGACCTGCACCGCCGCGTGCAAACATACCAACGCCACGCCGCCAGACGTTCAGTGGCGCCGCGTCATTGACATGGAATTCGGCGAATACCCCGACGTCAAGCGCGTCTTCGTGCCGGTCGGCTGCCAGCACTGCGAGGACCCGCCCTGCATGGCCGTGTGTCCCAGCACGGCCACCAAGAAACGATCCGACGGCATTGTCACCATTGACTATGACCTGTGCATTGGCTGCTCCTACTGTGCCGTGGCCTGCCCCTATCAGGCGCGCTACAAGACCCAGAAGTCGAGCTTTGCCTATGGCGCGCCGACCGAGAACGAGGCCAAGCGCCACGACGAGTCGCGCCTGGCAGTGGCGACCAAATGCACATTTTGCGTTGATCGCATTGACGCCGGACTGGCACAAGGACTGACGCCGGGCGTAGACCCGGCGGCGACGCCGGCCTGTGTCAACGCCTGCATTGCCGATGCCCTGGCGTTTGGCGACCTGGACAACCCGCAAAGCAACGTCTCCCAATTGCTGGCGAAAAACCAGAGTTTTCGCATGCATGAAGAGCTTGGCACTGGACCCGGTTTTCACTATCTCTGGGACAAGGCGGACACATGACTTCCAGTTCCGCCACGACGCGCTGGTGCAAGTCAGCTTTCACTGAAACCGATGGGAGACGTCTATGAGTACCAATGCAACCGGTGCGGCCGGTTTTGGACCCAACCCATGGCAACAGGCCAGTTGGGACTGGCGTGCCGCCGGCAACTTCATCGGCGGCGGCGCAGGATCCGGCCTGCTGGTTACCAGCGCACTGTTTGCCGCAGCCAACACCAGCACAACCCCGGCCTTCAACGGGCCGCTGTTGCTAGCGCTCACCCTGACTGGACTGGGCCTGCTGTGCGTCTGGCTCGAGATCGGCCGCCCACTGCGCGCGCTGCATGTGTTCTTCAATCCGCGCACTTCGTGGATGTCACGCGAAGCCTTTATTGCACTGCTGCTGTTTCCGGCCGGGTTACTGGCGCTGCTGAACGTGGTTGGCTCACTGTGGGCAAGCGCCGCGCTCGCCTTGCTCTTTCTTTACTGCCAGAGTCGCATGCTGCCGGCGACGCGGGGCATTCCAGCCTGGCGTTCGAAGCAACTCTCGCCGCTCATGTTCGTCACCGGACTGTGCGAAGGGTGTGGCATATTTTTTTTACTAGAGCCGAGGCACGGCGCTGCAATAGGCTTTTTCATGCTGCTGCTGGTAGTGCGCTTGGTGCTCTGGAGGCGGTACCGCAGCGCCGTCGAGCACAGCTTGGCGCCGCGCGCTCGCGCTGCGCTGAACCGGGCCGGACGCATGCTGCAGTTCATCGGCACCGTTGCCCCGTTGTTGCTGCTTGGCGTCAGTGCATGGCGAGTGAGCGGTGACGCCTCGACTGCGCTAGTGGCTCTTGCCGGCGCCGGCGCCGCCTTCGCCGGCGCCTACTTCAAGTACACGCTGGTGACCCGTGCCAGCTTCAATCAGGGGTTTGCACTGACGAAGTTGCCGGTGCGCGGCGTGAGAACCAAGCAGTAAACCAGATGCGCCACCGTGAACCATGAAGCAAATCCGAAGCCTCAAGGACAGCAACAGCTATTTTGACCGCTAGGCCGAGACCGGGCCACGCGAGACGGTTTCTGTCCTTTCTGGCTGGAAAACAACTGGAGTCAGCAAATGAAAAGGTTTCTTGTCGACATCGGACTCTTGATCTCCACGTTCAGGGGCAGATGATGCTCGCGCAATTCCTGCAATTCCTTTTCTCGGGCGTTACCGTCGGGGCGACCTACGGACTGGCCGCATTGGGCTTTACGCTGATTTACAACGCCAGCAACGTGATTAACTTCGCGCAGGGCGAATTCATCATGCTCGGTGGCATGCTAGCGGTCTTTTTCACCCAGGCCGGATTGCCACTGCCGGTGGCGCTGGTGCTGTCCATCCTGGTGCCGGCCATCGTCGGCGTGCTGCTGGAAAAGCTGGCAATCGAACCGGTCAAAGGGGCCGAGACGGTCACCCTGATCATCATCACCATAGGCGCTTCCCTGGTCCTTCGCGGCCTGATCCAGGTCTGGCTCGGCAAAGGTACCCACAGCCTGCCAGCATTCTCCGGCGAAGTCCCGATGGCCGTACTGGGCGCGACCCTGATGCCGCAAAGCCTGTGGGTGCTGGGCGTCACTGTGGTGGTCGTGGTCGCACTCTGGTATTTTTTCAACCGAACCATGCACGGCAAGGCCATGCTGGCCACGTCATTTAATCGGGTGGCAGCCGAATTGGTGGGGATCAACACCAGTTGGGTGCTGTTCATGAGCTTTGCCATGTCGGCTGCACTGGGTGCGTTGGGTGGCATTCTGGTAACGCCGATTACGCTGACCTCGTACGACGTAGGCATCATGCTCGGCCTCAAAGGTTTTGTCGCTGCGGTCGTTGGTGGCCTGGGCAATGGTCTGGGTGCCGTACTTGGCGGCTTGTTGGTGGGTATTCTGGAGGCGATGGGTGCGGGCTACATCTCGTCGGCGTACAAGGACGCGATTCCCTTCGTGCTCATCCTGTTCATGCTGTTCTTCATGCCACGCGGCCTGTTTGGCGGTAAATCATCGGACCGGGTGTGACATGAAAAACAGCGCCTACCTCGGCTTGTACCTCATCGTCGCGATTTTACTGGTGCTGCCCTTTGCAATACCCAACAGCTTCTACATGGATCTGGCAATTCGCATGGCGATCAACGCCATCATCGTGCTGGGCCTGAACCTGCTGATCGGCTTTGCCGGCCAGATCAGCATGGGCCATGCTGGTTTCCTCGGTATTGGTGCCTATGCATCTGCCGTGCTGCCCACCCACTTCGGCTGGCACCCCCTGCTCGCCATGGGTGGCGGCGCGCTGACAACCGCTTTACTGGCGGCGGTGCTGGCGCGGCCGATCTTCAAGCTCAAGGGCCACTACCTGGCGATGGCCACACTGGGCCTGGGCATCATCATCAACATCGTGCTTCGCAACGAGGCAGACCTGACCGGCGGCCCCGACGGCATGCCGGTGTCGGCGCTCGGACTGCTGGGATTTGAGTTGTCCAGCGACAAACATTGGTACTGGGTGGTGGCCTTGCTGCTTTCGGTCAGCGTCTGGGCCTCGCTCAACCTGATCGACTCGCCTTTTGGCCGCGCCTTGCGCGCCTTGCATGGCTCAGAGGTGGCGTCCCAGGTCGCCGGTGTCGATGTTGTGCGCTACAAGGTGTCGATCTTTGTCATCTCGGCGGTCTTTGCCAGCCTGATGGGCAGCGTCACTGCCCATTACGTCGGTTTTGTCACTCCCAACTTCGCCGACTTTTTTCATTCAATTGAACTGGTCACCATGGTGGTAATTGGCGGCATGGCCTCGGTTTATGGCTCCCTGGTTGGCGCCGTGCTGCTCACGGCTCTGCCCCAAGCACTCGCCTCGTTCGAGGGCTGGGAGACGGTGGCCTTCGGCACCATCCTGATGAGCTGCATGATCTTCATGCCCAAGGGCCTGGTGCCGACACTGGTGGACAAATTCAGCAAACGAGCCTAAGCATGGCACTTCTTGAAGTCAAACAACTCTGCGTTCACTTCGGTGGCGTCAAAGCAGTGCAAAACGTCAGCTTCAGCATTGAGGCGGGAACAATCTATGCCGTGATCGGACCCAATGGCGCGGGCAAGACGACACTGTTCAACCTGATCACCGGGATTTACGCCCCTACCAGTGGCGAAATCAAGCTGGACGGCAACTCGATAGCAGGAAAGACGCCTAACGAACTCGCCAAATGCGGCGTCTCCCGAACTTTCCAAAACCTGCAGGTATGCATGAACATGAGTGCCATCGAGAACGTGATGGTCGGAGCCCACCTGCGCCTGGACCGCAACCCCCTCAAAGCAGCGCTGCGTTTACCTTCTATTACGCGCCGGGACGCGGAGTTGCGCACCGAATCAGCTGAGCTGATGCGATTTGTCGGACTGGATGCTTACATCCAAGCGCGCGCCGACAGCATGCCATATGGCACCCTTAAGCGGCTGGAGGTCGCCCGCGCACTGGCCTTGAAGCCACGCATCGTTTTTCTGGATGAGCCCGCAGCCGGGCTGAATCCGAAAGAAACCATCGAGGTCGATGACCTGATACGCAAGGTGGCTGATTCCGGTGTCACGGTCGTGCTCGTAGAGCACGACATGAAGATGGTAATGAACCTCTCCAACCGCATTCTCGTACTCAACTACGGGGAAAAGCTGGCTGAAGGGACGGGGGAAGAAATTCGCAAAAATCCCGACGTGATCGCCGCATACCTTGGCGTCAACGCATAAACCAAGAACCTCTCGCATGCAAGCACTACGCATCATCTGCGAACAACACGCCAATTTGTCGCGCCTGGCTACAACCATCGACTTTGTCGCCGAGGAAATAGAAGGCGGTAGCAAAGTCAATCCGGTCTTCTTCCAATCGCTCTTTGAATACATCGAACAGTTTGTCAACCATTGTCTCCCTCTGAAGGAAGGCGATTGTTCACTTCGCGCTTTACGTCTACGCAGTCCGGATGCCGACGCCATCCTCGACCCCTTGCAGGAGGAACATCGCAACGGACAGGAAATTCTCAGAGCCTTGCGTGGCCAAACTATGGACGTCGCCAATGGCCAATTGGCGTCCCCCGCGTTTGCGGCCGCGTTGCGTATCTATACGACCGGACTGAAAAGCCGCATCCGAATCGAGAGGCAGTTTGCGATGCCACTTGCCCGCGAGGTCCTGACCGCAGAAGACTGGGCGCAAATAGATCGCGCCTTCCTGGCTAACGAGGACCCGCTCCTTGGCGACAAGGTTAAGGCGCAGTTTCCTGAAATACTTCACCGCATCGCCCACCTGGCGACAGCGTCGGTCGGTGCGGGCGGGCAGACGACCAGCCGTTCGCAGGCCAGTTCGCCACCTGTTGGGTCTGATGTGCTTCTGCGTGTGTCGGAGATGGAAAGTTGCTACGGCCGCATCAAGGCCTTGAAAGGCATCAACCTGGAAGTACGCCGTGGGGAAACGGTGGCGCTGGTAGGCGCCAATGGCGCCGGGAAGACCACCTTTTTACGTGCCGTCTCCGGTGTACAGCCGATGAGCGCCGGCAGCATCGACTTCGACGGCGAAGACATCAGCAAGGTGCGTTCGGACATGCGCATGCGCCGCGGCATCTGCCAAAGCCCCGAGGGGCGCCAAGTGTTCAGGCCGCTGTCGATCGAGGACAACCTGCGACTGGGGGCCTACACGCAGCCCAAGCACCAAATCCAAGGTGATCTGGAGAGGGTCTTCTCAATGTTCCCTATCCTCAAGGAAAAACGGCTGCTGCCGGCAGGAACCCTGTCTGGGGGTCAGCAGCAGATGCTGGCGATTGGCAGGGCGTTGATGGGACGACCGAAGCTGCTGCTGCTCGACGAACCGTCCATGGGACTGGCTCCACTGATGGTGAGAGATGTGTTTAACGTCATTAAGACGCTCAAGGACCAGGGTATGACCATTCTGTTGGTTGAGCAAAACGCCTTCGCCGCGCTCGCAATTTCCGATCGTGGCTACGTACTGGAAACCGGCCACATCACCTTGACCGGCACCGGCCGGGAATTGACTAGCAATGAACAGGTGCGTGCGGCGTATCTGGGCATGTGAATCGCAAACAGGAGACAACCATGCAAGTAGCCCTTGAACATATCGAGACCGCCAGTCGTGACGAAATATCTGCCCTGCAACTCGATCGCATCAAATGGACGCTGCAGCACGCTTACGACAACGTGCCGCACTACAAACAAAAATTTGATGATCAAGGCGTTCACCCAGCCGACCTGAAAACCCTGGCTGACATGGCCAAATTTCCGTTCACCACCAAGATCGATCTGCGCGACAACTACCCATTTGGTCTTTTTGCCGTGCCCCGCACCCAGGTGGCGCGCCTGCACGCATCTTCCGGCACAACAGGAAAACCAATTGTCGTCGGCTACACAGCCAAAGATATTGATAACTGGGCCAATCTGATGGCGCGGTCGATCCGCGCTGCCGGTGGCCGCGCCGGCGACACCTGTCACATCGCCTATGGCTACGGCTTATTTACTGGCGGTCTGGGTGCGCACTACGGTGCCGAGCGCGCCGGCTGCATGGTGGTGCCGATGTCAGGCGGGCAGACGGAAAAGCAGGTGCAGTTGATTCGTGACTTCCGGCCAGAGATCATCATGGTGACCCCGTCCTACTCGCTGGTCATTGCGGAGGAGTTCGAGCGCCAGGGCATCAAACCGGACGACATATCCCTGAAAATCGGCATCTTCGGTGCCGAACCGTGGGGTCATAACATGCGCTGCGAGATTGAGCGCAAGCTGGGCATCGACGCCATCGACATCTACGGACTGACCGAAGTGATGGGCCCCGGCGTCGCCTGCGAGTGTATCGAATCCAAAGATGGCCCGGTGATTTGGGAAGATCATTTTTACCCCGAAATCATCAATCCGGATACTGGCGAAGTAGTCGCGGATGGCGAGTATGGTGAACTGGTCTTCACCTCACTGTCCAAGGAAGCCACGCCAGTGATCCGCTACCGCACGCGCGACCTGACCCGGTTGCTGGAGCCGACCGCGCGCAGCTTTCGCCGCCTGGATCGCATTACCGGGCGCTCCGACGATATGCTGATCGTGCGAGGCGTCAACGTGTTCCCAAGTCAGATCGAAGAGCAGATCCTGCGCGACAAGCGCTTAGGAGGCACCTACCAGATCCTGCTCAACCGCGATGGTCACCTCGACAACGTCGAAGTGCGGTGCGAAATTCAGCGTGAGTTCTCGGGCCATTTTTCGCCTGCCGACACCGAGGCGATCAGCAAGGAATTGCAGCACCATATCAAGACTTTGGTCGGGATCTCGACGCGGATCACCATCATGGAATATGACTCCATTCCGCGCACGCTGACCGGCAAAGCGCGCCGCGTGATCGACACGCGCCCCAAACAATCCTCGGCGTACTGATATGGCTGAAGCCTTGATCTGCGATGCCATTCGCACCCCCATCGGCCGCCATGGTGACACACGGGCCATGGCAAATGCGGGGGTGGCGCCGCGCATTCATGGGCAGTGGCCCGGCGCCGGCGGTGCGCAGAGTGTGGAACGCTTCACATTTTCGCGCGTGGCGGACGATGAGGCACGGGTCCATCCCAATGGCGGCAATCGCGATAGGGCATTCTCTAGGAATGAGTGGCGCTCGTCTGGTGACGACCGCAAGTTACGAACTGGCACGGCACGGCATGGCATGGCATGGCATGGCATGGCGGGCGCTATGCGCTTTGCACCATGAGTATCGGCGTTAGGCAAGGTATTGCGCTCAATTTCGAACGCATTTAATTTTCAACCAGGAGACAAGACCATGAAATTCAAATTGAAATCTATCGCTCTTTGTGCAGCTGTTGTTCTTGGAAGCTTTAGTGTTTATGGTGCCGACCCCATCAAGATTGGCTCCATACTTTCTATCACCGGCCCGGCCGCCTTCCTCGGTGATCCAGAGTTGAAAACACTGCAACTGTATGTTGAAGAGTTAAACAAAAAAGGCGGCGTGATCGGACGTCAAGTGCAGTTGGTCCATTACGATGACGGCAGTGACGCGAATAAAGCCAACGGGTTTGCGAAGCGCCTGATCGATGATGACAAAGTCGATATCTTGATAGGCGGTACTACTACGGGCTCGACCATGTCGATGGTGCCACTAGCAGAAAAAGCAAACATCCCATTTATCTCCTTGGCCGGCGCCGTAGTCATCGTCGAACCGGTGAAGAAATGGGTTTTCAAGACACCGCATACCGACCGCATGGCTGCCGAAAAAGTGTTTGAGAACATGAAGAAGCGCGGCATCAGCAAGGTCGCACTGCTGTCGGAAACCAGCGGTTTTGGTCAATCCGGCAAGAAGGAAACCGAAGGGGTTGCGGCCAAATATGGCATCACATTGGTCGCCAGCGAAACCTACGGTCCTAAAGACACCGATACCAGCCCGCAACTGACGAAAATCAGAAACGCGGCAGGTGTGCAGGCAGTGTTCGTGTTCGGTTTGGGTCAAGGTCCAGCCATTGTCGCCAAGAATTACAAGCAACTCGGTATCACCTTGCCTATGTATCAGTCACATGGCGTGGCCTCTGATGAATTTCTGAAGCTGGCAGGTCCGGCAGCCGAAGGAATTCGTCTTCCCTCGCCTGCTCAGTTGATCCCCACAAAGTTGGCCGCCAACGATCCTCAAAAGCCAGTGGTGACGGCCTATACGCTCGCTTATAAAACGCGCTACCAGCAGGATGTATCGAGCTTTGGCGGCTATGCCTACGATGGTTTGATGATTGCGGTCGATGCGATCAAGCGCGCTGGTGGTACTGACAAAGCCAAGGTGCGAGACGCCATCGAAGCCACTCGCGGTTACGTAGGCTCAAGCGGCAATGTAAATATGTCGACGACTGACCACATGGGCCTCGACCTGTCGTCCTTTCGCATGCTAGAAATCAAAGGTGGCGATTGGAAGATTTCCGACCCTGACGCCACTGGCAGTACCGTAAGCGTCAAATAATTTCCGAGCTGGGCCGTGCTTGAACCCGATCGGCCCACTTGACAGTCTGCGGTAAAGCCCAGGCCAAACAAGACTTCGGCAACTTGGGATCGCGCACGGTGTCCCAGCGCCAGCGTATCAACGCCCGCGAATTAAACTGACGCAGTCCAACATGCTGCGTAATATCCAATTTGTCCAAGTTGTGATCCAGGAAGGTGGGTAGCTGGTACTGCGGTTCCAGGGCAAGCAGGTCAACCGCAAACAAGACCTGGCGCAGGCTGGCCATTGGCCGAACCGCTAGTGGGAGAACATCGTGCTGCTCCATCGCAATTCATGCTGCATCGCTTCTTGGCCTTGCCGGCTTTTTTTCGAAATGAAGGTCTTCGATTGTCAAACGGTCGGAATGCTCAGCAAATTGCTAATTTACCCAATCTGCTTCAGGAGCTCTGCCATGCTCTGCTGAATATCAAGTCCGGAAGTATTGACTGTCACGTCGGCCTTACGGTACATAGGCTCTCGCCCCGCCAATATCCGCTCGAGATCTTGCATAGCCTCGCGGTTGTCACCCATGGGCCGCTGGTCTCCCTGTGCTACGACGCGGGTCATATGCTCGGCGGCGCTCGCCTTGAGCCAGACCGTGTAACAGGAACTGAGCAATTCATCGAATGTTGCGGGTTCGGTGGCAATACTACCCCCTGTAGACAGCACAAAACGATCATGGCTCTGGATGATCGCTTCCAACGAGCGCCGTTCATACCGGCGATAAGCGGCTTGTCCATAGAGCGAAAACACTTGAGACAATGTCGTCCCCGCAGTCTGTTCGATAACTTCGCCGAGTTCGATGAAAGCGACCCTCAGATGCGCCGCAAGTAATTTGCCTAAACTTGTCTTGCCCGCCCCACGCAGCCCGACCATGGCGATACGATGACGGCGATCCTTTTTTTCAAAAGTACTCCGAAGCAGTTTTTGGGCCTCTCCCAACTGACTCGGTGACAAACGCGAGAGAAACTGACCGAGCAGTGTGAGTTCCGCCGGCTGCTCCGGCCCTACCCGAATGATCTCTTCCAGCGGCATGGCCATTGCCTGCGCGACTTGGCGCAGACGAAGAATGGAAATATTGCCCTCTCCGCTTTCCAGTTGCGCAAGATAACGCACCGACACCCCCGAATCGCGTGCCAAAATTCCCCGAGTCATTCCCCGTCGCACCCTTAGATCACGAATGTGCTCGCCAAGACCATGCAGATACTGGCTATCGTCGTCTCGTAATATCGACGCTGGCGATTTTTCTAAATTATTTTTGCTCATAAGTTCGATCACACATAATGTGCATTATGTTGCCATTATGATTGACCGGAGTACATCCCACGGCCCTGTGGCGAACTCAACAAGCGGCGAGCAAAACAAGCGACTACGCTCAATAGGTCATAGCGCACCCGCAGTTTGCACAAGCTGTTGACCCCCCCTGCGCTCAACTCTACGACCTGATGTCTGGCGCGCTGAATGGGTGTTGGCTGGCGTCCGGTCACCTCCTGTCCGCGCCCTTGGTATGAGAGCGCGGCAGCGCCAGCGAAGATGCGACCGCTACAAAAGCGGACGCAACTCGCGCGCCGCTTCAAACAACAAAGGCAATAGATCGCGCTGCATGACCAGCGCCGAGATGCGGCTGTCCGATGCCACCACGTTGAGCGCTGCCACCGTCACGCCCTTGCTGTTGCGCAGCGGAACCGCCAGCGCATGAACACCCAATTCATGCTCTTCGCTGGCGATACAAAAATCGTTCTGGCGAATTTTTTCTATGAGAGCACGAAACGAGCGGACGTCGACCGTGGTTTGGGGAGTCAGGCGTTGCAAATACCGCCCTTTCATCCATTCATTGAACGCAATTTTGGTTTTGGCGGCCAACAAGACCCGCCCTGTCGACGTGGCGTGGGCGGGCAGTCTTGCCCCCATGTGAAGGCCATAGGCAATCACGCGCCCGCCTCCGGTTGCCAATGAGTTCCGGTCGTTTCCACTGCGCGCCACGATCACCACCTCGTCGCCGTCGAGAACCACCGCTGAACACGATTCCTGCGCCTGAATAGCGAGCCGGCTCAGCGTGGGCTGTAGCGCGCGAGGCAAGCGGGCGGACGCGAGATAATTGCCCGAGAAGCGAAGTACTTTGCTGGACAACCAGAAGTAACTGCCATCGGTTTCAAGATAGCCGAGGTAGGCCAACGTCAACAGGTGACGGCGTGCGGCAGCACGCGTCAGACCCGCCCGCTCAGCCGTCAGCGTGGCATTGAGCCGCTGTCGCTCAGTATCAAAACTCTCCAGCACGGCCATTCCCTTGGCCATGCCTTCAATCAAATCCGCCTTGGCAATAGTCATGGGCTGCCTTCAGTTTCATTTCAAATAACTGTGCGTTCATCGCGCAACCGGCGCAATCATCGCACAACTCATGAACTCGGCACTTGCGCATGAAAAACCAGTGACTAAGCTCAAACCATTGAAGGTAGGAGCTCCAATGCAAGTTCAAGTTGCCATCATCGGCCTGCATCAAAGTGCCCGGACTGCAGACACATGCTGTCCGCTGGGTCAGCCGATGCGATGAGTCATTTCCAAACGGCTTCGCGATCAATCTCTCACTGACGAAGGAAAGATCAAATGACAGAACACAGCGTGTCACTGGTAATGGCCGGCAGCGGCGGGGCGGGTGTTGTAACGGCCGGTTCGCTGCTGCTAGAAGCGGCCGGCAAAGCCGGCTGGTATGCCTTGATGAGCCGCTCGTCCGGACCGCAGATTCGTGGTGGCGAGGCAGCCACAATGCTGCGTTTTGCGACGGAGCCCATTTTGTCGCACGACGACAGCTTTCACCTGTTGATGGCCATCGACTGGGACAACATTGGCCGCTTTTCGGCTGAGATTCCATTGATCGGTGCCAGCCTCATCGTCGGTGACCCCGTGCACGGCCCAGCCCCGGTAGCGTTGCTGAGCGGGCGGCCGCGCGAGGCGGCATTGGCGATGACGGCAATAGCCGGCCAAATCGAACATGGCCGCCCGAACATGGTCGCCCTGGGCGCGATCGCCGCCATGATCGGGCTGCCGACGCAGGCCATGCAGGCGGTGGTCGAGCAGCATCTTGGGCGCAAGGGGCAGGAGGCAATCAACGCCAGCATGGCCGCCTTTCACGCCGGCTTTGCCGCAGCGGCTGAGCTGCCAGAGATTCCGAAGCTGCCGGCCGTCACTGCCGGCCCGCAGAAGCGCTGGAGCATCACAGGCAATGAGGCGGCTGGCCTTGGCGTCATCCGTGGTGGTGTGCGCTTTGTCGCGGCCTACCCGATCACACCTGCCACCGAAGTCCTCGAATGGCTGGCCCCATCGCTGGCCAAGGTTGGCGGCGTGCTGGTGCAAGCCGAAGACGAACTGGCTTCCATCAATCAGATCATCGGCGCTTCCTACGGTGGCGTGCCGGCCATGACTGCCACCTCGGGCCCGGGCCTGTCCCTGATGATCGAATCGCTCGGATTGGCAGTGGCCGCCGAGGTGCCGATTGTGGTGGTCGATGTGATGCGCGTCGGACCCTCGACCGGGATTGCAACCAAGTCGGAGCAAAGCGACCTCAACATCGCGGTTTACGGTTTGCACGGCGACGCTCCGCATATTGTGGTGGCGGCGAACTCGGTCGCTGATTGCCTGTTCACCAGCCAGTGGGCCGTGCATCTGGCCGAGGCTATGCAGACCCCCACCATCGTCCTGACCGATCAGGCCATGGGCCAGTCGAGGGCGATTCTTCCGCGTCCTGCGAAGCTGGCCTTTATCGGTCAGCGCGATACCGCTAAGGCCGCTGTTGTCGGCGAACATTACAAGCGCTATGCCGTGACTGCCTCCGGCGTTTCGCCGATGGCCATTCCCGGCGCCGCAGGCCTGGCCCACACCGCGGACGGACTCGAACACAACGAGTTTGGCACGCCGTCGTCGCAAGCGTCGGACCACCTGTCGCAAATGGACAAACGCAGCCGCAAGCTGACCCAATTCAATTACGGCGACCACTGGGCCGACATCCTCGATGCCGACGCAGGTCCGGGCGACATGGCAATCATCACCTGGGGCTCCTCGACCGGCCCGGCGCGCGAAGCCTTGAACCGATTCTCGGCGGCGGGCGGCAAGGTCCGCTTGATTTCGGTACGACTGATCGCCCCGGTCCAACCCGGAAAATTGGCCGTGGCGCTGGCAGGAATCACGCGGGCCCTGGTCGTGGAGCAATCGCACAGCGGTCAGTTTTATCGCATGCTGCGGGCGTTCTACGATCTGCCGCTTGAGACGCGCTCCTTGCACCAGGCTGGCCCGCTGGGATTCGGCCCGGCCCGGATTCTCGAACAACTCAATCGCTTGAGAGCGTGATGGAATCTGTAGTGCGCAAATACAAGGCCAAGGACTACAAGTCCGAACTCAAACCGATCTGGTGTCCCGGCTGCGGCGACTACACGGTCCTCAATGCGATAACTCGTGCCCTGGCCGAACTCGCACTGCCCCCGGAGGGGGTCGCGATCGTCTCCGGGATTGGTTGCTCCTCACGTATCCCGGCCTATACCAGCGTCTATGGTTTCCACGGCGTACATGGCCGTGCCTTGCCGGTGGCAACCGGTCTCAAGCTGGCGCGCCCCGATCTCACAGTGCTGGTGACGGGCGGTGACGGCGACGGCTTCTCGATTGGTGGAAACCATTTCATACATGCCTGCCGCCGCAATGTAGATCTGACCTATATCGTGATGGACAACCAGGTCTACGGCATGACCAAAGGCCAGGCCTCGCCGACTACGGCACCTGACTGGGAGGGCAGCAAGCTGACTCCTGCGGGGACCGGAATCAATCCGTTCCAGCCGCTGGTGGTGGGTCTGGCATCGGGAGCCAATTTCATCGCCCGCGTTTCCAGCAGCGATCCCGTCAACATGGCCCAAATCATTGTCGAAGCGATTCGCCACCCCGGATTTTCACTGGTGCAGGTGCTCAGCCCCTGCGTTACCTTCCGCCCGGAGCAGGCCGAATGGCGTGACATCGTACGCGCCGCGGTGGTCGACTACACGGACGATGCCGCCCGCGCCGCCCGCCGCTTAATGACCGATGACGGCTTCAATGTGGGCAAGGTTCTCTTCAAGGGCTCCCGCCCGCCCTATCGACCAGAATTCGAGCGCGCCAATGGGTCCATTGCGGAGCTGGAATCGAAGTTCGTGCTATGACTAAAAACCTGACGGACGGCACCACCGTTCAAACCGTTCATGAACTTCTCGCGCATGCGCTGGCGATGGAGACCGAAGCCGCAGAGCGCTATGGCGAGCTGGCGGACCAGATGCAAACCCACCGCAGGACAGCCGTCGCGGCGATCTTTCGCCGCCTCGAAATTGCGGAGCGAAACCATTTGGTCGATTTCACCGCAATGTGCGAGGATGTCCCGCTGCCGCACTACGCCCCCTGGGACTTCAAGTGGCGAAGCAATGAAAGCCCGGAAGCAATCGACATCGGCCGGGTGCACTATCACCTGTCGGTGCGCGAGGCCCTCCAGCTCGCACTTGAGCACGAGCACGAGGCGACAGAGTTTTATGCCGGCGTTGCCGATACGGCGCAAGCCCCTGATGTCATCGCGTTGGCGCGCCAGTTCGCTCTGATGAAGAACGCGAACACATTGGCTGGCTGGAAGCCTGTTTGGCCGAATCCGGGTCCGGCGATTCGATGGCAGGCGAGGACCCCGATCCGCCACTGTGTCAGGAATAGCCATGCGCGGCAGGCCAACCGTCCGCGGCAATATTTTTGAACCCATTACCAGTCGAGGGGAAACACAAATGGCGCTACTCATCAACGACCTCTGCATCGCCTGCGATGTATGTCTGGCACCCTGTCCGAACAAGGCGATCAGCGCCGGCGAGGACATTTTTTTCATCGACCCCGCACTGTGCACGGAGTGCGTGGGGCACCACGCGATCTCCCAGTGCGTCAAGGTCTGCCCGGTACGCGCCATCGTTCCCGATCCGGCGCACCGCGAAAGCAAGGATGAGCTGCAGGCGAAGTACGAGTATCTGAAGGCGCAAAAAGCCGCTTGACGAATCACGACCAATAGGAGCTAGGGACATGGCAATCAGAGACAAACTGGAGCGACTCGTCGCCCGAATGTACGACACGCCGCAGTACAACTCGCAGGGGGCAGTGTTGTTCGTCGACCTTGAGCAGCGCGCGATGCTTAAAAAGTACCTGCCGCTGGAGGTGCTGCGGAATTTTCTCGGCGGACGTGGCGCCAACATGTGGCTGCTCTACAACCTGATGGAAGAAGAGCGCGAGGCACTTGATCCCGATATCCCCCTGATCTTCGGCTCCGGCGTGTTGACCAGCAGCATGCCGTCAGCCACACGCGGCAACATCACCAGCAAGTCCCCTGACAGCTATGCGATTCTCGATGCCAATGCCGGCGATTACTTTCCGTCCTTCCTGCGTTGTCACGGCTATGACCATGTCGTGCTGTTCGGACGTTCAGCCGCCTGGACCATGCTCAAGATTTCCTATGACAAGGCCGAGTTCATCGATGCCGCGCCCTATGTCGGGCTAAACAATCTCGACATGGCCGCCGCGATTGAGCGTGATTTCGACTGCGTCGAGCGCGAGGACATGGCGCTTGCTCGCATCACCAGCTCAGGCGAGAACCAGGTGCTGTGCAGCGGCATCATGGGCGGCGTCAAGGCGATCTGGGCCCGCGGCGGCGGCGGCGCCAAGATGGGCTCGCTCAAGGTCAAGGCCATCATGATCCACGGCGCGCCCAAGGACCTGCAGCCGGTGCAACCCATGGCCAAATACAACAAGATTATCGGCAAGAAGATTATCTCGACCAGCGTGATCAAGAACGCCTTGAAGATGGTGGGCACGCCCTTCCTGTACAAGCCGAGTCGCGTCCTGTGTGCCCTCGGCACCAAAAACAACCAGGAAACGAGTTGGTCAGCCAATCTAGACGCTGACAATTTCGATCCCTATCGCCCGGGAATGGACGGTTGCTATCTCTGCCCGGTGCATTGCCGCAATCAGAATGACATGACGCCCGAAGCCCAGGCCGGCTGGGGCGCCTCGGCCCTCAAGGGTCTGACCGGCAATGCCAGTTACGACAAGGAGCAGGCATCGATCGAACACGGCAAGCAGCACACCTACAACGGCATTCACGATGACGGAAAGTACGACCAGTACGACAAAGGCGACGGCCCAGAATACGTCACGCTGGGCAAGTTCGGCCCGATGATCGGCATCAAGCAACCCGAGCAGGTGCTGCGTCTGAACAATATCCTCAATGACCTTGGGCTCGACTCGGCCTCCACCGGAAGCTCGATTGCCTGGGCGATGGAGCTGTACCAGCGCGGCATCATCACGGCCAAGGAGACCGGCGGCATCGATCTGACCTGGGGCAACTATGAGGTCATCGAACAACTGTTGTTCATGACCGCCAGACGCGAGGGCTTTGGGGGCACCATTGCTGACTCGGCGCGTGCGGTCGAACGCGGCAAATACCCGGCCAGCGCGCTCGATTACCGCATGGCAGTCAAGGGCCTGTTCCAGTCCGATCCGCACGATTCACGCATTTTGAAGGCATTCGCCCTCGGGTTGTCGGTAGCAACCCGCGGCATGGATCACTTGCGCAACCGCGTCACGCTCGAGATCAACGCGCGTATCAACGACGATCCAGCGTTCAAGGCGGCCTTGTACCACGGGACCGTTTCGGCCGCGCCGAACAGCTACGAAGGCAAGGAATATGCCGTGCGCAAGTGCGAGAACAACTTCGCGGTGGGTGATTCGGTAGGCATGTGCCGTTTCAACACCAAGCTGTTCAACTCCCCGACCCTGCCCGACCTGAACGATTTCGCCACCCAGCTCGGAGCGTTGACGGGTGAGACCTTTGTCGAGGCCGAGCTCGACGAGATCGGCCGCAATGTCACGGGGATCGAGCGCATGCTGAATTTTCGCTTCGGCCTGCGCGCCAAGGACGACACCCTGCCCCGCCGCTGGTTTGAAGAAGCACTGACCGACGGTCCCTTCACTGGCGAGAAGATCGACCGCGCCGAGTTCGCCGCCATGAAGAAGCGCTTTTACAACCTGACCGGCCTGAATACCGAAGGTACGCCGGCCGTCGACTGGCACGAAAAGCTCTCAAGCCTGATCACCGGCTTTGCCGTGCGGGTCCATTTGCCAAGACCACTGCCCGGCGCGCCGGAAAAGGTCGTGATCATCGACGAAAACGTCAGCAATGTGACTGCCCTGCGCCAGGCCCTGTTGCGCAAGCTTCCCGAGGCGGCCAGCGATCTGAACGACAGCACCTGGAATATTGCTGTCAATGGCCACATGGTGCTGTCGGGTGAAACCTCGGTCCGGATTGCGAGCGGAGACCACGTTTTGTTGGTGCCCATCATCGTCGGTGGATGACATGAGGCAGCTCAGCAGTGCTATGCAGTGCAGTGCACTGCGAATGACACAGGCAAGGAATGGCGCCGCCACCGCCATTCCCGCACAAGCATTCGACGCCAGGCGTTTCCACCCAACCGAGGTGACCGTCAAATGACTTATTTCGACGAAGCGACCGAAACCCTGCCGCGTGCGCAACTCGCTGCCTTGCAATTGAGCAAGCTGCAAGTGATGATGGCCCACCTGTGGGACAAGAATCAGTTCTACAGCCACAAGTGGAAGGCCGCGGGTGTCCAACCCTCAGATATCGGGTCGCTGGCTGACCTAGCCCGGCTGCCGCTGACCCGAAAGGCTGAGTTGATGGAGGACCAGGCAGCCCACGGCCCCTTCGGTTCCAACCTGACCTATCCCCTCAAAGCCTACGTGCGCGCGCATCAGACCTCCGGCACCACGGGCGTGCCCTTGAAAGTATTCGATACCGACGAATCCTGGGACTGGTGGGGCCGCTGTTGGGGTCATGTACTGGCCGGCGCGGGGGTCACCGCCTCCGACCGACTTTTCATGGCCTTTGCGTTTGGCCCTTTCATCGGCTTCTGGGCGGCGGTTGAAGGTGCCCGAAAAATCGGAGCAGTGATGATTCCGGGGGGTGGTCGCGATTCACGGCAGCGTCTTGAGATGATGCGCGAAGCCGGTGCGACGGTGCTGTGTTGCACGCCTTCCTATGCGCTGCGCATGGTCGAGATCGGCCGAGAGATCGGATTCGACCTGCGTTCAATTCCTCTGAAGACCACGGTCCACGCCGGCGAGCCGGGCGCCAGCGTGCCGGCCACCAAACAACGCATTGAAGACGCCTGGGCCGCCAAGTGCTTCGATCACGCCGGCGCCTCCGAAGTCGGTGCGCACTCCTTCGAATGCCAGGTCCAACCGGGGGGCACACATCTGATAGAGAGTGAATACATTGCTGAAGTACTCAATCCACTGACTGGCGCGGCGGTCGCGCCTGGTGAACGTGGCGAACTGGTGATCACCAATCTGGGCCGCTGGGGTTTCCCGGTGATCCGCTATTGCACCGGTGACCTCGTGCAGGTCAATCTGGAACGCTGTCAGTGCGGTCGGACATCCTTGCGCTTTGAAGGCGGCGTACTGGGGCGGTCCGACGACATGGTGACGGTGCGCGGTGTCAACGTCTTCCCTGGCGGCGTGGAAAACATCATCCGCAATTTCACCGAAGTCGACGAGTTTCGCATCACGGTGAAAAAGGTCAAGCAGATGGATGAAATGGATATCGAAGTGGAACTGTGTGAGGGCACGAACCCGGAATTGATTCACGCCATCGCCCTCAGGCTCGACTTCATGCTGGCCTTTCGCCCGCGGGTACACCACGTGGCCCACAACGCGCTGCCGCGCTTTGAGATGAAGGCCAAGCGCTTTCATGTCAAGCTTGAATCAGACGAGCCCAGCGTCAGCTAGGGCTCGCTCGGTGCCAATAGTTTGAACGTCAAGAAAGCCGCGGCGGTCGTACCGATCCAAGGAACAGAAATCAATGACCATTGAATCAACAATCGAGCCAGACCCCGCTGGGGCAAACACGGTTGCGACGACGTTATTCCGGCGGGCCGCCGCCGCCGGACGCGACACCCTGAACCAGGATGACTTGGGCACGCTACTTACCAGCCTCGGCTTGGTCTTCACGCCCAATGCAACGCAGACAGCGCAGCCACCCGCTGTAGAACTGCTTCTCAGCCTCAACAACACCAGGGAGTTCGGCATGGTAATCAGCGCCGGGCTGGGCGGGCTGGATGCTAAGCTGGCGAATGGCAACTTCAGAAAAGACCGAGCGACGGTCTACGCCGCCACCAAACTGACGGACGCGGAAGACTTCCTGCGCCTTTTCAAACGCACCTTTGCCTATCAAAAGTTGGCAAAGGTTGCCAAGCGAGCCAGTGTCGCTCTGCCGGACCAGCAATTGCAAGCCTGCTTCGACGAGGTTCTTGCGTTGGCGAACAACTTTTCTCAAGGCAATCTCCAGTCCTCATTCGTGCTTCGCAGGCTGGAACTCAATCCGGTGCATGTTGGCGATCAACTGAAGGTTCAAGCCGCTCATTGCGAGTTCGATTTGCCATCCACCGGGCGGCTGCGGCGTCCCCTCCACAAGATTGACAAGCTGATTCATCCGGCGTCGATCGGCATTGTCGGGGTCTCCGCCACCAGCATGAATTTTGGCCGGATCATTCTGCATAACTTGATCGGAAGTGGTTATGGCAAGGACCGCCTGACCGTCATTCGCCCGGGTGAAACCGAGATTGATGGTGTCAAGTGCGTGGCAAGCCTGAAGGAACTTGAGTACAAGCTTGACCTGCTGATCGTGGCAGTGGCGGCCAGTGCGGTTTACGCCCTGGTCGATGAAATCATCGAAACCGATTCAGTCGAATCGGTGATGCTGATCCCTGGCAGCCTGGGGGAAACCCAGGCCAGCAGAGAGCCGGCTGCGGCGTTGGCGGACCGCATCAATGCGGCTCACGGCAAGCCCGGCGGCGGACCCATTTTTCTTGGCGCCAACTGCCTTGGCGTGGTCTCCCATCCTGGCGCCTATGACTCCTGGTTCATTCCGCTGGAGCGCCTGCCCAAGCCCCAAAAGAAGCCCGAGCGCAACTCGGTCATGCTGAGCCAGAGCGGAGCTTTCATGATCACGCGGCTCAGTCAGAACCCGTGGCTTGATCCGCGCTACATGCTGGCTTTGGGCAACCAGACCGATTTGACCCACGGCGACCTGCTCGACTATTTCGCCAGTCTGCCCGACGTGCAGACCCTTGGCATCTATATCGAGGGCTTCAAAGACCAGGACGGACTCGCGTTCGCCCAAGGCGTACGCAAAGCGGTGCTCGCTGGCAAGCAGGTGGTGGTTTACAAATCCGGCAGGACTGGCCCCGGCGTGGCCGGCGTGCTGGGGCATACCGCGTCCATCGCGGGTGATGCGACCTTGTTCGAGTCGGTGCTGCGCCAGGCCGGAGCCATCGTTGCGGAAGACTTCAACAGCTTCGACGATTTGTTTTACATCGCAGGCGCGCTGCACGAGAGGAAAATCGGTGGCGGACGACTCGGCGCCATCAGCGGCGCGGGTTTTGAGGCGGTCGGCATGGCGGATTCGATCGATTCGGACAACTTCGCCATGCAGATGTGTGCGCTGGCGCCCGACACAGTCAAACAGGTTGAGGAAATTCTGGTGGCCAAGAAGCTCAATGCGCTGGTCGAAGTCAGAAACCCGATCGACATCAATCCCGGCGCTGACGACGAAGCCCACTTGCAGATCGTGCAGGCGTTTCTGCAAGATCCGAACATTGACGCGGTAGTCGTTGGACTCGATCCCACGGCGCCCTCGGTGCGCGCATTGCAGGTGAGCCGGCTGCGCCCAGGATTTGATATCAGCGACCCCAACAGCACCGTCCACCTGATGCCGCCGCTGGTTCAGCGCAATGACAAGCCTGTCATTGCTATTGTGGATGGCGGGCAACTCTATGATGCCATGTGCGCGGCGCTAATGGACCAAGGCGTCTGCGTCTTCAGGAACTGCGCGCGGGGCACCCGGGCGCTGGTGCGCTACATTGAGGCACGCCTGTATGCTGACGCCCTCAGAGGCCGCTTGTGAACCAAGCGACCAAACTTGCCCGGAGAGCGACTTTAAACGTGGTCGGGCAACAACGTGAAACTCAAGTCAACGGAGAAAATCATGAGTGAAGCATTCAAACCCGGCCTCTCGGCCACGCGACGTGTCCAAATTGATACCGATCGCACCATCAATTTCATGGGCGAGGACTGCCGCGTCTACTCGACGCCAAAATTGCTTTTTGACATAGAAATTGCCTGCCGCGATCTGCTGCTGGACCACATCGGGGCCGGCAAGGACTCGGTCGGCACCCGGGTCGAGCTTGATCACCTCGGCGCCACGCTGCTGGGCATGTGGGTAGAAATCACCGTCACGCTGGTCGAGATCAATGGCCCCGCAGTCTGTTTTGAATTTAGCGCAAAGGATGCAGTTGAGGAGGTGGCACGCGGCAAGCACAACCGGTTCATTGTGGGCGTCGAAAAGACGGTGCAAAGACTGAAGGCGAAGCTTGCCAAGGCGAGCGCAGTGGCCAATGGGTAGTGGGGGCGTCGCTGAGCAGATAGGGGTCAGCGCCGGACTTGACAACTCCGCTTGGTGACATCATTTCCCCAAAATATTTTCACGGAAAACTATTCCGGCAGCCAAAACAACAGAAGGCTGAGGTCCGCTTGTCATCGACCGCAAAGATTGTTTACTGTCCTTCTGCAGTGCCTGAATTTTTCAAAACCGCAAGGCGACCAGTGCGATCGACGGCACGAATACGATCAGAGAATCCTTAAAATGTCGGACATCAGAAACGGGACGATGCCCTTGAAGGTTTCCTTCATGGGCACGTCCTTGGCCATGTTGTTGTTGATGAATACATTCATCCCTACCGGCGGTGTGATCAGGCCGATCTCAACCACCATCAGGGCCAGGATACCGAACCAGATCGCTTTTCCTTCCGGATCGAGACCCCAGTAGTCGGTGCCCATGATGATGGGGAAGAAGATGGGTATGGTCAGTAGCAGCATCGGCAGGCTGTCCATGATGCAGCCAAGAAAAAGGTAAATGCCGATGATGACGGCCAGGATCAGCAGCGGTGAGTAACCCAGGCCGACCACCCATCTGGCCAATTCTGTTGGCATTTGCGTCTAGGCGAGTAACACGTTCATGATGTCGGCACCGAGCAGGATCAGGAAGATCATCGCTGTCGCCTGGGCCGTGCCGTACAGGCAGGCCAGAAAATTGCGCCTGTTGAGGCCGCCGGACCGCCATGCGACGAAAGCTGTGGCCAGCGTACCGATCGATGCGGCCTCGGTGGGCGTGAAGAAGCCGCCGTAGATGCCCCCGATGACCGTGACGAAAATCAGGAAAATCGGCAGGTGTCGACCAGCGCCGACAGCCGCCCGGACCATGAAACCCGTTCGGCAGCGGGCGCTGCGCTGGAGTCCAGGCGGGCGACGATGGCAATCACTAGCATGTAGCCGATCATGGCGATGATGCCGGGGATGAAGGCAGCGACGAAGAGCTTGGCAATGTTCTGCTCGGTCAGAATGGCGTAGATCACCAAGGGGACGGAGGGCGGTGTAAGGATGCCCAGCGTGCCACCGGCAGCAATGGCGGCGGTCGCCAGTCGTGGTGAGTATTTGTGGTTTCGCAATTCGGGCAGGGCAACCTGTCCCATAGTTGCCGCCGTCGCCAGAGACGATCCGCAGATGGCACCGAAGCCGGCGCAGGCGGCCACTGCGGCCATGGCCATGCCGCCGCGCCAATGGCCGATCATCGCGTTGCCGGCCCGAAATAGAGCCTTGGAAAGACCACCGTGGGTGGCAAACTGGCCCATCAATAGGAAGAGAGGCACCACGGAAAGATCGTAGACAGAGTAACGTGCCAACGCGGCGTTCTTCATGTGGTTCAGCAACGGATCGAGCCCGCTACCATCATGGCCATCGCGATGTGCATGCGCAGGGCCAGCAGCAGGATCATCAGGCCGGCAATCAACAGGCCTTGTTCGATACCGGTCATGAGTTTGCTCCAGTGATATCAACCCATGCCGTATAGAGCGCGGCGCAGCCCAGCAGGAAGAACGAAGGCACCATGGAAACATAGCCCCACCAGATGGGAAGATTGAGCAGCATCGAGGCATCGCCGCTGCTGCGCAATCCGATCAGGCCGACTCCGATGCGCCAGGAAAAAACAAATCCGGCAACTCTGAGTACCAGGCTGGCAAGGATGTCAAGCCGTCTGTTGACACGAGCCGGCAGACCAGTGGTACAAAAATCGCCAATGATGTGGCCGCGAATCATCTGGCAGAAGGGCAGCTACATCGCGACTGCATTCGCAATCGCAATCGCAATCGCAATCGCAATCGCAATCGCCGACATGGTTTGCTCCAGTTCGTAGTCGCCAAGGATGGGCTTATCGAATACGGATCGACCGACAATGTTGGCAAAGGACATCAGTGACATCAATATCAGCATGATGCCGGCACAAACTGCAAGGAACCGGCAAGTCCTGTTAAGGACTCGCCCGGCCGGGTCGCGCGGTCCCGATTCACTGTCGACATAAACGGCATCGGCCATAGCTATCCTCTACGTAGGGCAAAGCCCCATATCCAACTTGTATAACCAACGAGAAGCCAACCGCGTACCGATGCTTATCGGCGCCCGGTCATACGAGCTCAACGCTTACTTGGTGTTCTTCTTGATCAGGTCGCGCGCCGATTGCAACAGCTTCGGGCCGTCATGCCCCAATTTGGTGATGTTGGCTGCCCATTCGTCGTCCAGGCTGCCAGTGGCCTTTTTCCATTTCTCGAGTTCGGCCGCCCCGATCACGTTGATCGCGACACCTGACGCCTTGACCTTGGCGCGTCCCGGTGCGTCATCGGCTTCCTGGATACGGCCCATCGAAGCGGAAAATTCGCGGCCGGAATTGGCATCGAGCACCTTCTTCAGGTCGGCCGGCAAGGAATCGTACTTCGCCCTGTTCATCGCCACAACGAATACCGTGGAGTAAAGGGAGTTGTACTTGGGGTCGGTCTCGGCGGCGTACTTGACAAGCTCGTTGACCTTGATGCTTGGCACCACCTGATAGGGGATCACGGCACCGTCGATGACGCCTTTCGACAAGGCTTCCGGAACCGGCATGCCGACGGGCGTGGCGCCCAGCAAGCCCAGCATTTTGTTGGTCGGGCGGGTTGGCGCCCGAAACTTCATGCCCTTGAAATCCGCCATGGTGTTCATTCGCGTCTTGGTCGTGAACAGGTAGCCCGGGCCGTGCACGTGGACTGCCAAAAGGTGGGTGTCCTTGAACTCATGCTGGGAGTGGGTCTGAACAAAGTCCCAGGCGGCCCGACTGGTGGCCTCGGCATTGGTCATCATGAAGGGCAGTTCGAATACCTCCGACATCGGAAAGCGATTCGCCGAATAACCGGCTACCGTCCAGACGATATCTGCCACGCCATCCCTGACCTGATCGTAGAGCTGTGCTGGCGTACCGCCGAGCTGCATGGCGGGATAAATCTGACACTTGATCCGGTTTGCCGATTCCTTGGCGAGCTTGTCGCACCAGGGCACCAATACCCCTACCTGGATGAAAGTCGACGCCAAAAGGAAATGATGAACCTTGAGCGTGACTTCCTGAGCCTAGACCGCAAGTCCGGCGCTGGCGATGGCCGCCGCGAGCAGCGTTTTGACAAGCAATTGTTTCATTTGATTCTCCTCATGTGTCTATGACAACTAGCTATGGGTAAGAATACTGAGGCTGTGACACGACTTGCGATCGATTTCACAGGTGAATTCATATTGAAATTCACAAAGCGCCGTCGGCTTCGAGCCGCACTACAAACGAGCAAGACGCAGAAGCTTTACTTGTTTTGCGAGCATGCAGCATTGCCTTTGGGGTGCAGCACGTCGGGTTAGGTTACCGGGGGTTACCGTGTCGGCTTTTCCTTTCCTGAAAATGAATGAGCTGAGCACTGGAAGTCAACGCGAAAGCTGATTGCAAGGCTGTCCCTGCCAACGGCGTCTAGCACCTCCATCTGGTTGATTGTTTTCAATGTTGCTTGCGATGGCGCGCTCAACGGTGACAAGATGGTTGCGATACACCGCAGTCGCGTAAAGCAGATTGGCGAGCAGCCACCCGCTGGCCACGATCAGCGCCAGACCTGCCGGAACCTCCGCGCCATCGCCGAGCCCATCACCCTGGGCAAAGGATCGGGAATTACCACACTTATGTTATCGCGGTGCTCCGAGGCAGAGCGGCTGTGATTGATCAACAGGACCGCGATCATCGCAACCACGGCGGGAAAGGCGATGGCCATAAAGTTCTGCTCTAGTGGCAGGGCGATACCTACCAAGGTTCCAATCACGATAGGCGCCAGGATGGCGCCGCTTCGGCCTATGCCCGACGCCCAGCCGATCCCAGTCGAGCGCACCGCCATCGGATAAAACTGACCGGCATACGCATAGGTCACGATCTGGGTGCCTATCGTCGTGGCACCAGCCAGTCCGACCAGCAGGAAAAGCACCTCGGTTGGGACCTTGTAGCCCAGCATCGTGATTGACACGGCCGCCAGCGCGTACATGCCTACGAGCACATACTTGATGTGGAAGCGGTCGGCCAGCCATCCGCCGCCAATCGCACCGATCATCGCTCCGAAGTTGAGCACCAGTACGAAGGTCAGCGCAGAGCCGAGACTGTAGCCGGCATTGGCCATCAGCTTGGTCAGCCAAGAACTAAGGGCGTAGACCATAAACAGACACATGAAGAAGGCAATCCAGAACATCACGGTGCTGAAACTACGACCGCCCTGGAAGAGCTTGCTGATTGGCGCGCCCTCGGCCTTGTCTTCAGACGGAACTGCGAACAGATCATTTGCTTCAGGCAGGTAACTGGGCTCCATGCGCAACACGATCTTCTTCAGCTCATCGAGCCGGTTCTCCTTGATGAGGAAGGGCATGGACTCGGGCATGGCCTTGAGGATCCACGGAATCAGTATCACCGGCAGGCCCGCTGCCAAAAACACCGACTGCCATCCGTGGGCTTCGATCAGCCCCTTGCCCAGGAGCGCCGCGAGCATGCCGCCGACCGCGTAGCCGCTGAACATCAGCGTGACCATCGTGGTTCGGATCTTCTTTGGCGAATACTCGGTCATCTGCGCCACCACGTTCGGCATGACGCCGCCGATGCCAAGCCCCGCAAAAAAGCGCATCGCGCTGAAGGTGTAGGGGTCGTGGGTAAATCCCGCTGCCGAAGTGAAGACGCTGAACAGCACGACGCAAATAGCGATGGCCCAGCGCCGCCCGATTTTGTCTGCGACAGTGCCTAGGAAGATGGCCCCAATCATCATGCCGAACAAGGCCGAGCTAACCATGAAACCCGCGCTCTGGGCGGTGACGCCCATCTCCTTCATGATCGACGGCAAGGCAATTCCTGCCACCGCCAGGTCGTAGCCGTCGAAGATGATGATCAAGGCACACAAGAACAACACCCTACCGTGAAAGCCGTTGAAGCGGGCCTCGTCGGACAGTTTGTGAACATCAATTCTGCGCATGGTTTTGTCTCGCTTTA
Organism: Polaromonas sp.; assembly: GCF_012927455.1. Classification (GTDB taxonomy): domain Bacteria; phylum Pseudomonadota; class Gammaproteobacteria; order Burkholderiales; family Burkholderiaceae_C; genus Polaromonas. The sequence goes on from NZ_JABBPE010000003.1 coordinate 158,695, forward strand.
CGGTTGTTTGGATGGGAAGTTATCGTGTTGTGCGTCTTTTCTCATTGGGATCGGGATGTTGCCGGGTATTGCCGCAGCTTGAACCGTTGAATCTTGCCCGTGGCGGTCTTGGGCAGATCTTCGAGAAACTCGATCAGCCGAGGATATTTGTAGGGTGCTAACCGGTCTTTGACGAAGGACTTGAGCTCATCCTCGCTAACTTGGGCTTCGGCTTTACGCACGACGAAAGCCTTGGTTTTTGTCAGTCCGTCAGGGTCAACCAAGCCAACGACAGCAGCTTCCAGGACCGCCGGGTGCTGCGCCAAAACGGCTTCTACTTCGAACGGCGAGACATAAATGCCGCTGACTTTAATCATGTCGTCACTGCGACCGCAGTAGGTATAGCAGCCGTCCGCTTCACGGGCATATTTGTCGCCGCTCTTGGTCCAGTCCCCCTGGAATGTCTCGCGCGTCTTGTCTCTATTTCCCCAATACATAAGGGCGCTGGATGGGCCATGAATGTACAGGTCCCCGATTTCCCCGTCATGCACCAGACGGTTTTCGTCATCGCGTAATTCAACGACATAACCCTTCACCGGCCAGCCGGTAGTGCCGTATCGCACCTGTCCAGGACGGTTGGAAAGATAAATGTGCAGCAGTTCGGTGGAGCCTATGCCATCGATCAATTCGATGCCAAAGTGGGCACTAAAGCGCAGTCCCAATGCAGCGGGCAGGGCTTCACCGGCAGATGAGGCCAGGCGCAGCGCCAACTCGTTAATGTCTGGCAGCGCGGACGATGCCAGCATGCCTGCAAAGCCAGTGGGTGCACCGAAGAAAACAGTTGGTCGTTGGCCGCCGACTTGACCCTTCCAACGTTTGAATACAGCCTCCGGTGTCGGGCGTTCAGCCATCAAGATCGTGGTGGCGCCCACACTCAATGGAAAGCTAAGTGCATTCCCAAGACCGTAAGCGAAGAACAATTTGGCAGCCGAGAAGCAAACATCTTTTTCCGTCAACCCGAGCACGGCTTTACCGTATAGCTCGGCTGTCCAGTAGGGGTTGGCGTGCGAGTGCACCGTCCCTTTGGGGTAACCCGTGGAGCCCGAAGAATAAAGCCAGAAGCCGGGATCGTCAGCCTTGGTTGTTGCCGGCTTGACTGAGGGCTGGTTCGACTGCAGGAAAGCTTCAAACTCCATTGCAGCAGGATGCAGCGGCCCCAAAGGGCGAGAGACAATCACCTTCTGAACTTCGTGGTCGGACTTCGTCATAGCCGCAGTCAGCGCCGGCAACAAGGCACCGGACACAAGAACGGCCTGCGCAAGCGAATGCTCCAGCATATACACGTAGTCGTCAGCAGTAAGCAATGTGTTGATGGCTACCGGCACGACTCCAGCGTACATTGCGCCGAGGAAGCTCACGGGCCAGTCGTTGCAATCGTGCATCAAGAGCAGTACGCGTTCCTCGCGCTTGATTCCCAGCGAGTGCAAACCCGCTGCCACGCGTCGGACCCGCTGGTCGAGTTCGCCGTAGCTGAGAGAACCCAGGTCGTCGATGAAAGCGGCCTTTGTCTCGCGCTCAATATTGCAGCCCAGCAGGTGCTGCGCGAAATTGAACGTTTCAGGTGGCGGCGACACATCGGTCGCCGCAATCATGGGAGGGAATGAGCTCATGGATGTCTCCTAATATTGGGGCTAAGCGTTGCGTCCATCCTGGGCTCACGCAACGCTAGAGTTGACGCAAGTCTCGATTGCAGCAAGGTGGCTGCGATAGATTGATGTCGCGTAAAGCAGATTGCGCAGCAACCATCCGTGCGCGATGATCAACGCAAGACCTGCTGGATAGACAAACCACACTGGCCAGAACACCGATAAGACCAACAGTGCGCAGGCTAGGAAGTGGGTGAGCGTCTGCCTGGAAATCTGCCCCTGCGGCAACACCTTTTTCATGTTCGGCACCTTCACTCGACCGCTCCCACTGTTCTGCAAATGCAGCCAGACCAGGAAAGGAACGATTTTGTAAAGCATGCTAACAGTCACCGAAATGAAGCCGCCAAACAGCAAGAACACGCCAAACAACAGCGGCCAGCGCTGCCACTCGCCAAGGGGAACGATGATCCCGGCGCCCATCCACAAACCGCAGGCGAAAACCACAGATAGCATGGCAACCGTCCATAAATCATGCGATGCATCGCGTTTCGGACGCTTGCTAAGGCGAAGAATTTTCAGGGTCACGATCGAAAATACTGCGCCAGAGGCAACCACTGCCAAAGCGGACAGCTTAGATAACGTCCCCCACCCAGACAGATCGGCTATCGTCCACAATGAAACAGCGCCGAGCACTGTCATTGCAAAGCTTCGCCCCAACCAGGCCGGGTACTCTGGCGTAAGTTGGAACATGGGAACGGTCACAAAGCCCACAGCGGAAAGCAAGGTGCAACTCCACGCCATAAAGCCCCAGCCCAGATGAAGATCAGTCAGTTGAACTAGTGGCGAATCAAGTGCCCGGCCTAAAGAAGCTGCCAACAGCACGCCAGAAAATACGGTCACGGTTAATCCGAAGACGGCCAGCTTTAGGCCGACAATCGTTGGACTCAAAGAGGAAATGCCATACAGGGCCAGCGCTGTCGTGACGACAAATATCATCAAGCCGGTTGCAAGGAATGCGATTGCAAACCCGAACAGCAGAGGCTCAGAGGTTAGAAAAGCTGCAACCAGGAAGAGTGCTCCGGCCGTGATTGTGGCGTGCACAAGCGTAGCAACTTGCAGCGGTCGCGCTAAATTTGCGCCGGCTACGACGGGTAACAATTGCAGCATCGCGCCGAGCATCACCTGCAGCATGAAACCGACAGTGATCAAATGAGTTAGCGCCAGCGCGCCACGCGTCCATCGCGAGGCAAATAGTTCCGGACCGACAAACAAAAGCAACACCCCGGCAAGAATCGCAAACAGCGGAGCCGTCAGGAAAAACCGAAAGGGCGCACTAATTGGCGGCGCCTGTTTGAAAGACAGTAGCGCCTGCATTATTTTGGACCTCGCCAGATCAGAATTTCGACTGTGCCGTCGCTCACAATCCGGGTCTGACGCGAATAGCCATTGAGCTCCAGCGCCCGATAGAGGGGATAAGGCTCACGCGACAGCAAAAGCAGCACATCCTCTGCCGGGCCGCTCGCTTCCAGTGCCTCCAAGGTCAGCACAAACGGCTCTGGTGGCTCGAGCCCGCGCCCATCAATGGTTTTGATGACCCTGGTCTGGCGCATACGACAAATCCGATGGCCTACTGCAGCTTCTGCTGCAACTGCGGCAGCAGTGTGTTCACCTGAGCCCTCAGATGATCGTCACACATGGGGTAGAGAACGTTCTCTTCCTTCATGTTGTGCTGCTGCATCATGATGAGCAGGGTCTCGGCGTTTCCTGAGTAGTCGTCGGCATCCTTCGCCGCCAACGCCTCCTGTGCCGCAGCCAGCAATTCATGCATCTGAATATGTTCATCGCGCATCACCTGGGTCGGTCCCATGGTCATGCCGCTTTCCGCTTCAAATGCAGGAAACAGAAGCTCTTCTTCAGCCTCAAAGTGCTGCTGCATCGCGCCTGCAAAACCTGCAAAAGCGGCGCTAGCGCGATCCCACGCTCGCGCCGCGACCGCCTGTTCGACGTCGGAAAAGATATCGTCGCAGCGGCGATGATCGTCCGCCATGCAGTCTTTGATATTGGTCATTTAAAGTACCGGGTTGGACTTAATGAATGGTCATGCCGCCGTCGGCGGCCAAGATTTGACCGGTTACGTAGGACGACGCGTCGGAGGCGAAAAATACGAACACGGGAGCGATTTCCTTCGGCTCGGCCCACCTGCCCAGGGGAATGCGGTCGAGGTATTTTTCCTTGAATCGCTCATCGGTCCGGATCGTTTCCGTCATGGGGGTGGCAGCGCCTGGCGCGATGGCGTTGGCGGTGATGTTGAAGCGCGCCAATTCCTTGGCGCTACTCTTGGTCAGGCCCAGCAGGCCGGCCTTGGCCGCGCTGTAGTTGATCTGGCCGATCGTGCCCAGAATCCCCGCGGCCGAGGTGACGTAGATGATGCGGCCATAGCGGCGCTCGATCATGCCGTCCACCACCGCCTGCAGGCAGTTGAAGCTCCCGCTCAGGTGCACCGCAAGCACGTCTTGCCACTGCTCTTGGGTCATCTTGTGCAACATGGCCGTACGCGTGATGCCAGCATTGTTCACCAGGATGTCGACCCGCCCCCAGGTCTGCGTGACCTGTGCTGCCATGGCAAAGACCTGCTCGCGCACTGCCACGTTGCAGGCCACGGCGATGGCCTGTCCACCGGCCGCGTTGATTTCGGCGGCCACCCCTTGCGCCGACTCGATGTTCATGTCGACCACCGCGACCCGCGCGCCCTCCCGGGCGTAGGCAGCAGCCACGGCGGTGCCAATACCCTGGCCGGCGCCGGTCACGATGGCGACTCGATCCTTGAGCTGCATGGTGTCAGGCTTTTGGTTTCGCCAGAACCTGTTCCGCCAACTTGTCGTCGAACAGAGCCCCTTCGGCTACCAGTTGCCGGTATTTGACGAAGTCAATCACATCTTTGCCAGTGACTTTTTTGGCATCGAAGGCGTTGAATCCGAGATAGGCCTCGTGATTCATGTTGACTGCCAGCCAATGGCGGTTGGCCAGCTTGAACTGGTCCCAGAAGAACTTCTTCTTGCCGCGAATACCGTCAATCGACTTGATCAGACAATGCGGAAACAGGTTGGTGAATTTCCAGACCAGTTCATTGACTGCCGCATCGAGCTTGCTGAAGTCGGTCGTGCACTGCGCCATCAGTTCCTTCGCCGCCTTGACCTGATCGGCGGCCACGGCCTCGCCATAAACCAGCTCGCCGTCATCAACGTAGGCATCGGTACGCACCAGGGGATTGCGCACCCACTCACCGTCCTTCTTCAGCACCGGGACCACCTTGGTGACCAGGTTCTTGGCTCTCATTTTGTAGGCGCTCCAAGGCTCGCAGGAAACGCAGTTGTACATCGCGTCTTCCATGTTGAGCATCCAGGGCAGAAAGTCGGTTGAGCCACCGTCCGGCGCACTTCCGTGTTTTGGTCCGGCCTGGCCGAAGATCGCAAGATCTGAAGTGATGGTGAGATCAGTGGCCATGCCTATTTCCTGGCCGCCGCCAACCCGCATGCCATTGACGCGGCAGATCACCGGCTTCTTGCAGTTGAGAATGCCATCGACCATGGCGTTGAACAGATCCATGTACTCGCCATATTCATTGGGCCGTTTCGAGTAATAGGCGGAGTACTCGGCAGTGTTGCCGCCGGTACAGAAGGCCTTGTCGCCCACCGCCGTGAAGACCACGGCAACCACGGCGCGGTCGCTGGAGGCGCGCTGGAAGCCGGCTATTACCGCCTTCACCATTTCCGTGGTGTAGGAGTTGTACTGGGTCGGATTGTTCAGAATAATCCAGGAGGCGAACAGTCCCGCCACGGTGTTGCCCTGCGGGTCGGTGATGGGCCGTCTTTCATAGATGACGGAAGGGGCTTCGGTGCCGAAATACTCTTCGCCCAGCAGAGCGTGGTCTTTCAGTTCGTTGTCGCGGCGTAGCCAGTTGAGTGTCATTTTGTTGCTTTCCTTGTTAGTTGAAGTCGGGGGTGAGGATGACGCGGCGCTTGAGTTTGCCGTGATGGGCTTCGTTGAAGACCTTCTCAATCTGGCTCATGGGACGGGTTTCCACAAAGGGTTCAAGCTGGATGCGTCCGTCCAGACACATCTCCAGAACGGCCGGGTATTTGTCCGGCGTGCAGCCCCAGGTGCCAATGATCTCGGCGTCGAAGGCCATCAGTTTGGAGAGCATATAGCTGGTCTCGTCGGTGCCATAACCGACCACCACCAGCATGCCGACAAAGGACAGCAGCGACAGGGCGGTCTCCTGACCCGGCTTGGTGCCGGTGCACTCGAATATCTTCCAGCCCGTGTTGCTTGATACGCCGGCCTCCTTGGCGATCGCCTTGAATTTCTCCTTCAGTTCTTTGGTGCTCAAGCCGCGCGGGTTGAGGGTGGCGTCTGCCCCAAAATCTTCCATTTTCTGCAGCTTTTCGGCATTGACATCAATGCCCACGACCAGCCTGGCCCCCATGCCCTTCGCAACCTGCACCATGAAGCTACCGACACCGCCGGCGGCCCCGACTACGACGACCAGGTCGCCGCTTCCAAGCTTGGCGCGAATAGCAGCCTGGTACGGAGTGGTCACCGCATCGGCAACCACGGCTAAGTGTTCAAGCGGGATGTCTTTTCTATTGCCAACGACGCAAAGGAACTTGGCCTGCACCACAATATGGCTGGAGAAGCCACCATAAATACCCATCGAGTTACCCGGCATCTTTTGCGCAAGGCAACGGTTACCACGGCCTGCCTTGCACAGATCACACTCGCCGCAAGGAAGCACGGCGGGAATAATGACTTCTTTGCCAATCATGCTGGCTTCGCCGCCGATTGCCACGCCGCTGATTTCGTGCCCAAGGGAAAGGGGAGGCTTTTGAACTGTTGGCACTCCCATGTAAAAGTACGAAAGATCGGTGTGGCAGACGCCACAGCCCTTGATCTCTACCACCACGTCGCCTGCCTGCAGCGCCGGCATCGGGATGCGTGCTTTGGTCAGTTTGCCCGGTTCGGACATTTGCCAGGTATCGATAAATTCCGGAATCATGTTTTTCCTCCTGTTAATTGCGCTGGTTTTCTAATCACGAATTGCGCCATACCGGTTTGCGCTTTTCGAGGAAGGCTGCCAAGCCTTCTTTCGCGTCGTCGGTCATCATTAATTCTTGAAGATAGATGGTCTCCACTGTGTCGAGCGCCGCATTGAAAGGCTTGCCCGCCGCTTCGCGGATCGCCTTGCGGGTGCTTAGCAAGGCGACGCGAGAAAGTTTCAGAAAGGGAGCAAGAAAAGCCTGAACCTCGGCTGCAAATGTTTCCCGCGGGAACACCCGATTGACAAGCCCCATCGCCCTGCCTTCCTCCGATGTGAAATTCTCGCCACCCAACAGTATTTCCATGGCCCGTGCGGGTGGCATCAGCGTGGGCAAAAGGACAGCTGCCACCGGAGGGAAAACCGCCAGCTTGATCTCCGGTTGACCAAACTTAGCACCGGCAGCCGCCACAATCATGTCGCAAGCGATGGCCAGTTCCATGCCACCGCCTAGAGCCACCCCGTTAACGACGGCGATGATGGGCATGGACATCCTGTGCAACCGACGGAAAATTCCGTGGAATGCGTCAATCATCTGGTCTACTTTGTCAGGCGTGTGATCGGCCACCTCGACCCCCGCAGAAAAGGCTTTGTCGCCGATGCCCGTAATCACCAGTAGTTTGACGGAGCTGTCCTCCTGGCAGGCGTCGAGCGCGTCGTTGAGCTCACCCATCGTCGGAATGTCGAGGACATTAAACGGGGGGCGATTGATCGCAAGAGTCGCCAAACCATCGACGACACCGTACTGAATAAACTGAAATTGTTGCAATGGGACCATAGGTTCTTTTCACCTTTAGTGTTCGTTCTTGACTTGCAGTTGCAGACTGCAAACTTCTTCGCAGTCTGCGCAGTAAATTTCGCCGTTCTGACGGATGTGCCAGACATCGGAACCACAGCGTTCGCAGCACTTTTTCACCGCAGCAGTAGACTGCATCAGCTGCGCGATTCGGAATTCGATAATTTTTGCCATTCCCTTCTCCTTTGCTTTAGAACAGGTCGTCCAACTCGTCTGAGCCACCGCCGGGCATCTTCCCGTGCGTCTGCAGGTAAGCCTGAATCATTTGGGATTCGCGCGATGTGTACATCGCCGCCTCTTCGAAAACGAAAGCCATCGCCTCGTTGATCCGACCCAACTGTTCCGTCAGCCCCTGGTTGAGGTTCTCAACCCCCTTGATCATGAGCACGTTCTTGTCTGCATCGAGCAATTGGAAAACTCCGGACTCCCGGCTTACGCCGGAAATTACCTGGGCAGTGAATGCCAGCCAAGACTCCGGCGGCAAGAGTGCATCGGAAATTTTCGGGGCCAGATTGCATTTGAAGCAGCGTGCGGCTTCGGCCCGGGCCGTGGCATCGTCAAAGCCTGGGTCAACCTCATTCCAACCACCGCGCTCTGCGGGATCAAGAAAGATCGGGTGAAATTTGCGTAACTTGTTGAATGCGCGGTCACTGCCCAAAAAGGGCTTACTTTCCCATCCGTCGTTCAGCAGTTTTTCTTCAATGTCCCCATCGCCGCCGAGTTGCTTATCCATGGCAGCAGCCGCCACGCGGCCTTGAGCAATGGAGTCGATCAGCGTGGAAGGGCCTAGAACGCAGTCGCCGCCGGCATAGACTCCAGGACGACTGGAAAGCATCGAATCCTCGCGCACCGTGATGCGGCCCTTTGGGTCGGTGTGCACTTTAAAACCTTCGAAACGCTTGGGATGCTGGCCGACAGCGGCGATCACAAGGTCGACACCTTCGCAGACTTCTTCGCCGGTATCTACCGGGCGCCGGCGCTGCGATGCATCAGGCTCACCGAGCGCCATGCGTGAGAAGGTGATGTTCAGCCGGTGGCCGTTATGGCCAGGTTCAATCTTCTTTGGGGCGAGCAGGTAGCGGACATTGACGCCCTCATCGATACAACCGGCAAACTCCTCCTTGCGGGCTGGCATTTCCTCACGAGTACGGCGATAGACCATGTCCACTTCGGCACCGAAGCGTAGCGATGAGCGTGCATTATCCGTAGCAACGTTGCCACCGCCGATGACCACCACCTTGACTCCCGTTTGGATGCCATTGCTTGTATTGACCAGCCCCATGGCTGCCGCCTTGAGATAGGTGGGACTGTCGACAACACCGGGGAGGTCTTCGCCCAAAATACCCAGCTTGTCCCCCCCCTGGCAACCGATGCCGATGAAAAGCGCCTCATAGCCGTTGGCGAACAACTCGTCGGCATTCTCGACTCGGGTATTGAAGCGAAACTCGACCCCGAGCTTTTCAACTTCAGATACTTCATCGTCGATAACACTGTGCGGGACGCGATAAGACGGGATGCCGTAACGAGCCATGCCGCCCGCAGCCGGCTGGGCATCGAAAACGGTCACACTGTGACCCTTCTTCGCCAGGTAATAGGCGACCGTCAAGCCTGCCGGCCCGGCCCCGACAACCGCCGCCTTGCGGCCGGTCGGCGACAACTGTTTTGAGTAACGCCGCCAGATACCCGTATCGTTGTCGGCCGCAATGCGTTTGAGCGAACGAATCGACAGCGGATCATCAAGTTGCCCGCGTCGACAGGCAGACTCGCACATGGCAAAACAGGCGCGGCCGAGAATGCCGGGAAACGGCAGTTTTTCGCGCACGACCGCGATGGCTTCCCCGTACTTTCCTTCAGCCGCCAACTGTACATAACGCGGCACATCGATGCCGGCCGGGCATGCTGCTTTGCATGGAACCAAGCTTTCCTCACGCCGGGCCGGATCCAACGTACGGTCGGTAAGGGCCCCGGTGGGGCAGACGATGACGCAGGCTTGGCAGAATTTGCATCCAGATTCGATCAAAGTCGGTGCGATGGTGCCAACATAGCGACGGATACCCTGCGCGGTCACTACCTCTTTGACTTCGAGACAACCGACGCCCCGCACATCGTTGCAGGCCACCAGGCAGCGACGACAGTCAATACATAAGTTGTAGTCACGATCAAAGAACGGTTCGTTCGTGATGATCGGGAGTTGCGCTGGCTTGTAGGGCGGCGTCGTATTCGGAATCCCGATGTAGTCCGATACTTTGCGCAGTTCGCAGTCCGAAAAAATCGAGCAGCACCGGGTTTCTGGCGCATTTCCATAGGAGCATTGGGTACGCGAGCAACCGTCGCGCTGCGGGCAGACCAGGCAGACGTGGGGGTGAAGGCCGAGAATCTTCGCGAGATGGTGCTGCCGCGCTTGCTGGATTTGCGGCGCATTTGTACTCACCACGAGGCCGGCTTTCACGACGGATGAGCAAGCCTTGCTCAGGCCCGGCACGCCCTGGATCTCGATTTGGCAGAGATTGCAACCGTCATTGCCTTCGTCCGCGCATCGCCTCAGCGGAGCCGGTGGCAGATCAGGGTGGGCGCACAGCGCCGGAATGTAAATACCGGCAACGCTTGCCGCGTTAAGTATGGACGCACCGACCGGCGCCTCGATGACCCTGCTATCGATAGTCAGTTCAACCAGCATCCCGCGCACACTCGCATCCGCTGACGGAACGGCCTTCCACCACTTAATTACTGACGTGTGTTGCGCTTGCATCACTTCTGTCTCCTGATTTTTGCTGCCGGTATCGGTACGCGCCGCAGCTTCTTATCCGCTGCCATATCTCTTACACTTCCTCCATGTTCACGCTGGTGTACCTCGGAAAATACGCACCACGGCAGCGCCCGGTTCGCACGGCGGCAACGAAATCTGCCATGCATGTGATGGCGTCCACGAATTCCGTTGCACAACGACCGACAGCGGCCGTCTTGTGGCAATCACTTCCCCCCAACATTGGCAAGTCCATGCGCACTGCCGCCAGCATCGCGAGTTGGTTGTCGGCCTCGCTGTTGTTGCCGTTATGCGACTCGACCGCGGCGATCCCGTCTAGGTCGAATATTCCTTTGCGCAGGCAGGCAAGGCCGACCTCGCGAAAAGGGTGCGCCGGAACACAAATGCCCCCCAATGCGTTGATGCGCGCAATCACCTCTTCTAATGGCAGGTAGTTGTCGCGTCCCCATGCGTTCCAGCCATCGTCCTCAACGCCATAGGCCAGCAAATGCCCGCGGTCCGTGGAAATCTCGACGCCGCGCAACACAAGCAAGCCCTCATCCCGACCAATCTGTTCGACCGGCTCGGACGCCTCGTAGGAGTAATGCTCTGTGATGCACACGGCGTCGATTCCAAGAAATTTGGCGCGTCGAATCAGATTGACCGGTTCAAGCCAGTTGTCGTACGAATATTTCGTATGGCAATGGGTGTCTATCCACATGGCAGGTCCTAGTACGCGAGGACTCAGGGCAGCTCGAGCTCGAGATTGATCCGCTTGGACGGAACGAATTTCTGACGCGAGAAGAATTTTTCCAGCGCAAAGTCATCCCAGTTCACTAGCGTGTAGATCTTCTTGACGCCAGCAGCCTTCATGTTCATCATGAACTGGTCCAGCATTTCGCTGGCCACACCGTAGCTGCGGAAAGTGGGGTGAACGCCCAAGGCATCAATCGTTGCCGTCCCGTCCGAGATGCCGAATTCGCCGAAAAATAGATACCCCATCACGAAACCGACAACCTTGCCGTCCACTTCACAGACGATCGAGCAATTGATGTCGGTTTTCTTGTTCAGGATGCTGGCAATTTTTCTCTCGTAGTATTCGCGCCGGGACTGTTTGCTCGCGGCTTCGTCGATGTCGACGATGTCATCAAGATCCGCTTGCTTGAGTACGCGCATGATGCGCTGCTGGTTCGCCATTTTCTTTCTCCATGAATGCTGGCTCGTCCCTGGGGACATGCCATAACTTTTGCAACTAAAACAGTTCTTCGTTCGGCTCGACGGTGTGCCCCGGGCGGACATAGATCGAACCCCAGGCCTGACTGGCATCGGATTTGTCCGCAGCGTCGTAGCAAGTGGTGCAGGATTCAACTTCCCCGCTGATAGATTTAATTGAGCGCATTTCGGCGAATTGCTCGACGTGGACTTCGTAGCCCATGGCCCGATAGTTCTCAACCACTTCAGAAAGACGAGGCTCGCCTATGGTTGTGCGCAAGATCCAACCATTCTGCGCGAGCTTGACGGACGGATCTTCGCTATCCGCAGACGCTCCGCCGCCGGAAGAACATGAGCTCCCGGATGCGCACGTTGACGCCGCCGAACATGACCCGCTAACCAGAGTGACCTCGCCCGTCGAACATGCTGAAGCAGTTGAGGCCGCCTGATGGATGGGGATAAACATCTGACTTTTCACCATGAGAACTCCCTTACCAGGAATGCTTGATCGCGCCGGGCGTGCAGGCCACCGTGCAGGGCAGGCTGGCATAGCCTGAGGCTGGCTTGCATTCCGAACAGTCGTAGGCGAGCGTGCGGCAGTTCGATTTCTTCACCCAGGCCACTTCATCGTCGTAGTCATCGGTGATCATCTCGAACATTTGCTTTGGGCAGGCAGCGAGACAGGCACGCTCAGCGGCGCAGTCGATGCACTTGTCGGTATTGATAGTGATGTAATACTCGCCCGAGCCGTCCTTGTAGCCATAGTTCGCAATCATCTGTTCGCTCCTTCCTGGTAGAGCCGTGGTGAGCAGCCAAGCTGCATTGAATATGAACGTAGCTCAAGCTGCCTTCGCTGCGGCGGCGCCTTGCTTTTGCATGAGCGTGTAGCCAAAGAGTGCCGCACCCAGAGCACCGGCGATCTGGCTGTCCACCTTGGTATCAATGGCCTTGATTCCGAGCAGCTTTTCGATGCGCTTGACGACGCCCGGATTTTTAGCGATTCCACCAGTGATGAAGAACCCTTCTTCGACGCCGATCCGCTCGAGCAGGGATACCACGCGCTCGGCCATGGCCTGGCAGTAGGCGGCAAGCACCTTGTTCTTGGTGTAGCCGGCCTTCAGAAGTCCCAATGCTTCGGATTTGGCAAAGACGACGCAGACCGAGGAAACGGCTTCAGGTTCGACGTCGACGTCGAAGGAACGCGGACCCACTTCGGCAATCGGGATTTGCATCAGGTCGGAGATCACTTCCATGCCCCGCCCGGTACCGGCAGCGCACTTGTCATTCATCAGAAAGTTAGTGACCTTGCCCTTCTCATCGCAATGGATGGCCTTGCAATCCTGGCCCCCCATATCGAGGATGGTGCGCACGCCGTTGCCACCCATGTAGTTGGCGCCACGGGCGTGGCAGGCGATCTCTGTGATGGCCTTGTGCGCAAACGGCACATTAACTCGGCCGTAGCCGGTGCCGATGACATAGTGGATATCTTCGAGCTTCATGCCACATTTATCCAACACGCCTTGCAGCGCATTTGTGGCGGAATCCGGAGAGTTGTTGCCGGTGCGCATGCTGTTGAATCCGTACAGTTCGCCGTCAACTACCAGCACGGCCTGCGAGGATACCGAGCCCACGTCAATTCCGCAGGTGACAATCTTTGCATTTTTCCAGTTTTTGGTTTCGTCAATCCAGGCGGTTTCTTGCCAGCGCCAGAATTCCTTTTTCTCTGGGACCGTTTCTGCTATTACTTGTGCACTCGTTGAGTTCATCGTTTACTCCTTTTGCGTAGGTGTTCAGTGCTGCCGCTCAGCAGCAATCAGGGCGCAGCCTAAAGCGCTGATGTATTCAGGCATGTCCGGCAGGGATATTTTGTCGACCCCCATTGCCTTCTTCAAAGACTGAACAAAGCCGGCGTTGTGCACCATGCCCCCAATCAGGACAACCTCGCCATCGATGCCAACTCGGCGCACCATGGCGCAGACGCGGCTGGCCACCGCATCAAGCACGGCCTTGGCAATATCGTTCTTGGGCGTCGCGGAGTGGATCAATGACACCACTTCGGATTCCGCGAAGACGGTGCATTGGGCATTCATCGGAATCGTCTTGTCGGACAGCAAGCTGGCGTCGCCAAACTCCTTCAGGCTCATCTGCAGCGCCCGTGACATCGCTTCGGCAAACGAGCCGGCGCCGGCTGCGCATTTTTCGTTACCGGCAAAGTCGATCGCCCGTCCTTCGGCGTCCGTTTTCATACCGCGGCCTTCTTCGGCGCCGACGTCCACCACAGTGCGACCCTGGGGATACATGTAGGACGCGCCTTTGGCACCGGCGGTCATTTCGGTGATGCCTTCAGTAGCAAATTCGACCAATTTACGTCCAGCCCCGGTGGCGAACACCGCTGTGATTTGATCTCGCGTCAAGCCTGCCGCGGCCAGGACGTCGTCATACACTTTTTCGGCGGCCTGATCCGGGTCCAAATCGCCTGGCATCATGATGTGCGTCTTCTTGATCGCATATTTCAGCCGCGGCGCACCCTCCACCGCGACTTCTTCGAGCAGCACCACTTTGACAGTGCGAGAACCCATATCTATTCCAGCAGTAATCATCTTTGTCTCCTTCGAAATATCGGATTCAAGCGGCCTGACGACGCAATCCAAGTTGCTCCATGAAGGCGTCTACACGGGCTTGCGTGCGAACTTCATCGAACTCCCGCTCGTCGCCCATATTTCCTTCGTAGGTCATGATCGGAACGCCAGCTTTGGCAATGCCCATGCGGTTTTCCATGATTCCTAAGGACAAGCCTTCACAGCCACGGTTTAGGTGCAACATGACGCCGTCTACCTGCCACTCCTTGACGATGCGCAACATCATTTCGGTCTTCAGGCGCGGATCGTAAAAGTGCTGCCATTGGGGCTTGGACAAGTTCCAGTCGGCGTACAGGCGCAGCGCGGTCTGCCGGTCGTTCATCTCGATGCCTTTGTTCCAGGGCAGCGTGCGACCGCCCCAGGTACCGTCTTCCTTGACCTCCCAGATGCCTTCGAGGGCAAAGGTATAGAGCGAGCCAATCGACACGGCTCCGAAAGTTTCGAGGTAGCGGAAAATCTTCAGGAAGGACCATGGCGGCTGCGTGTCCGACATCATGCGGACGGTCTCGTTAGGTACGGCGGCGATACCACGGGCGACACGATCCTTCACTTCCTCGTACAACTCGTCGTAAAAGTCGGCGCACCATTGGGATGATTTGGAAAGCGTCGCCAGAACATACAGCGAGTACATCGTTTTCTCGTCAAGCGGCGCCGGCTTGACCTTGTTCAAGGCGCAGATGTCGGCCCAACGGCTGGTCGATCGCATCTCGTTTTTTACCGCCTTGATGAACAACTCGTCGTTGAACTCTCGGCCGGTGGACTTTTCCAGGAATTCGATGCTCTCGTTAAGCTGTCCGACCACGTAGTCGAGACGCGCGTCGGTCATATCCTTGTACGGACCAACACCGACATCGACATAGAACTGCGGCACCTGCTCTTCCTTGGCAACGTGCTGGTACCACTTGGAGTGAGAGCAGCAAATCTGTGTCTGGAAGATAAAGTCGGGTTTCGGGAATTTTCCACCGAACAGATACTTGTCCAGATGCATTCCTCCCCAGTAGATGCGCATGTAAGAGCAGAGATCGCGGGCAAACCCATAGGATTCGGCTGCATCCATGCATTCCTTGGCAAATTTTCGATCATGGGAAACGGCTGCAGCGTAAGGCTCGCCGGTCAGTGAGTAGACGTCTTCGCCAAGACCGGCCGGCAGCGCATCCAGTGCCCAAGCTGAACCGGACCAGCGCAAGCCACCGTTCTCCTTTGCTTTGGCGTAATTCAGGTAATACTGCTCGCGCAGTTCCTTGGCTTTTTTCCAGAGCTTCAGCGGCTCGGTCGGATACTTGTTGTACATGAACAATCTCGCGTCAATTTAGAACAGGTCTTCTTCGCTCATCGTTTCGAGGAATGCCTCGACACGAATACGGAAGGGACCGATCGGGTTGGTGATATCGAATTCGAGGAACAGCGTTGGAATACCGTTGGATTCCAGATGCCGTTTGAGATCGGGGTAATCACCCTCATGGGGATCGCAGAATTTCTGCTGCAGAAAAATCGCAGCACGCGCGTTGAATTCCTTGGCAAGTCCGAGCACATGGTTGAACCGTGTGTGACTCGGGTAATCCTTGGTCGGGCAGGCCGGCCGATCGCAGTAGCGGTCAGCGATCGCCTTGATGACGTCATTGTCTGGTTTTGACTCGTTCCAGAAGTAACGGGTACCTGAGCATTGGTCGTCGATGACGATGGTCGAACCGACCGACTCGACCATAGCCATGAAGGCGATGTCGTCGTTCTCGGAGCCAATGGTCATGAAGCGAACCCCCTCCGGCCGGACTAGGCCCCGCGATGGCAGCGCGGCGAGTACTTTCTTGAGTTGCTCGTTATGCTCGCGCTTGTCGACAAACTGGGCAGTAAGCGAGGCGTAGATCGCTTCAACGCCGCTTACCTGGGGATCGGTCGCCTTGCGGTATTCAAACAACTGACGCAGCAGGCGGCGATTTTCATCCACCAAAGCCAGCGCATCCTTCAGCTTGGCGTCAGTCAGTTCCTTACCGGTCAAGGCTTGCAGGAAGACGCGAAAGGATTGCAGTTCGGCATGATATGCGTTGCGGGCATGGACTGACTGAACCTCGTTTGGCATCGGCACGTAATAGTCCCACTGCACGCTCGGCACATTGCTGCGCCAGGAACTGAAAGTCTGCCGATACTGGATGCACGACTGGGTAAGCGTCACGCCCTCACAATAATCAAAACGACCGAGCAGACCTTGTGCCAGAGAGTCGCGGCAGAAGGGACAGAACATCCCGAAGATATGCGGCTCGGTGACGTTTTGCGGTTCGTGTGCTCCCAGCACACGAACCGGCAACATGTCGGCGGCGATCAGCAACTCCTCCGCTGTATAAGTACACATCGTTGCCACCACCTGGCCACCCGTGCGCTGCTTCCAGGCCCGCGCGTAATCGTGTCGCTTTTCATACCATTTCTTGAACTGATCAAATAAACCGTCGCTCATTGGGGCAATCTCCTTTTCACAGAGTAAGTTCATGCTGGGGCCAACCCCAGCGACATATGCAATATATCGCCATAAATGAACTATAAAGCATAAATGGCGATATATTGCACCTTTTAAACAAGACATCACTGTGCTTTGATCTGGATCAGATAAAGATGGATTTGTATGAAACAGGATGTGATCAAAGACTGATCTGGAGGCAAACATCATGTTTTGGCGACGAGGGCCCCTGTACTGGTCGACGTCAACTATCTTGACCGCCGCATTGACTCAGCTGAATTGCTACCCGTGTTGAGCTGTTGCCTCGCGTAAATTGCTACCCGTCGGACTGTCCGGCTGGAGCAACACGACATGA
>NZ_JABBPE010000018.1 GCF_012927455.1 Polaromonas sp.
CCCTGCCGGCGCTCATCGCCCAACTCGAGGCGCAGCAAAAAGCCATCGCGCAGGAACTCTTCGACGGCTCGCTGTACGCCAGCAATGCCAGGCGCGCCGCCGAACTCACTGCGCGTAACACCTCCATCGAGGAAGACCTCATGCAAGCCCTGCAACGCTGGGAAAACCTGGCAGCTTGAGGCCAATTGAATGGCGCTTGAGCTAACTGCTGGGCGGGTCAAGCCGGGCGCCTACAGCCAAAAGCTCTCGGCTTCGGTAAAGTGGCTAAAACGATGATTACCGCTTACGCCGCCTTGCCCTCCTTCGCCTCTTTGAGTTGGCCGCGGCCGCTGCGCGTTCTGGGCCTGCTGCTGCTGAGCGGCTGGCTAGTCGGTTGCGCGTCTTTGCCCAGCGCGGTTGAGCGGCCGAAGTCGACGGCGCTGGCCAACCCGTCGGACACGCTGCTGGGGCGCACCGTGGCGGCCAGGGCGAGCAGCGCAGGCACTCGCAATGACTCGGCCTTTGCCTTGGTGGGCAGTGCCGAGCTGGCCTTTACCAGCCGGATGACGCTGATCCAGGCGGCCCAAAAAACGCTGGACCTGCAGTACTACGCGATCTTTGCCGACGACACCACCGAGCGCATGTTTGAAGCGCTGCGCGCCACTGCTGCGCGAGGTGTGCGCATCCGCATCCTGCTCGATGACTTCAACACCGCCGGCAAGAATGCCCAAGTACTGAAGTTGGCCTTTGAAAAAAATATCGAGTTGCGCCTGTTTAACCCGCTGCCGGGTGGGCGCAGTTCTTTGTTTTTGCGCATCCTAAGCAACCTGAAGGACGTGGGCCGCATGCAGCGGCGCATGCACAACAAGATTTTTGTGGCCGACAACTCGGTGGCCATCACCGGCGGGCGCAACCTGGGCGAGACCTATTTCGGCCAGAGCGCAGGCACCAATTTCATCGACATTGACGTGCTGGCGGCCGGCCGCATCGCGCGTGATCTGTCGCGCAGCTTTGACCAGTACTGGAACAACCCGCTGGCCTATCCGGTGCAATCGCTAATGACAGCCCAGGAAATCGCCGCGCTGAAACCGGCTCCCAAGCTGACCGGCCTGACCGGCGTTAATCCCGACAAGTTGGATGACCCGGCCGCAGCGGCCCCCACCGCCACGTTGCCGACCCTGCCGGAGTCGACTGACCTGCGCCTGCTGCCGTGGACCTGGGCGCCCTCGGTGATGCTGGTGGATCGGGCTTCTAAGATCGCCGCAGACGCTGACAGCGTGGAAGAATCGCAGGACAGCGCTGTCGATGGCTTGCTGCAGCTGATGGCGCAGGCGCAAACCGAGCTGCTGATTGTTTCGCCCTACTTCGTCCCGGGCCAGCGCATGATGCAGCAGTTTGCCGAACTGCGCCGGCGTGGCGTGCGGGTACGCGTGCTGACCAACTCGCTGGCCTCCAATGACGCGCCGGCCGCGCACGTCGGCTATGCGCGCTACCGCAAGGCGCTGCTGGGCATGGGCGTTGAGCTGTACGAGATGCATGCCGAGCAGCAGGGCTCGATCAGCAGCTTCGGCTCGGCGGCCAGTTCCACCGGGGCCTCGCGTGCCAGCCTGCACGCCAAAGCGGTAGTGATAGATAACCGCCTGCTAGTGGTGGGCTCGATGAACCTGGACTTGCGCTCCAAGCTGCAAAACAGTGAGGTCGCCATCGTGATTCGCAACCGCGCCTTATCACTGGAGGCCAGCCGCATGATCGAACCGGCGCTGGCGCAGGGCGCCTGGCGCGTCGAGCTGCTGGAAGGGCAGCTGCTTTGGCGTGCGCCCGAGGGCTCGGCTTTACAGGATTCGCGCAGCGAACCGGATGCCAGCCTGGCGCTCAGGATGCTGCTCACGCTGATCGGGCCGCTGGCGCCCGATGAGATGCTTTGAGCGGGGACGTGGCTGGTGCGCGCTGAAAGTCGGAAAAATTACATTTTGGTCTGCAGCCCAATAAACATGGACATGGGCAGCTATTTAATTCATAGCACGCTGGTTTTCGCGGCCACCTGTCAAGCCGACGTGGCAGGATTGTCAGCGATAACCAGGGCCATCGCATTTATAGCGAACTCGTCCTGCGCACGGTCTGATATAGGCTAGGCCCTTGTCAAACCAGGCGTCTGTGCTCAGGCACAGGCGTCTGCGATTGGTTTGAAGGCAGGCTACACAAGCCGGCCTCGCTGTTTGGTAATTCACTAGAAGCCAAAATGCACGTGAATCATCGGCATTGGACTACCTCAAACGAACCGCAGCGAGTTCACACTACCTTCACTCTAAAAGTGAGTCTTCAAAACTGCTATTTTTAGCATCAAATAGACCTCTAGCCCAATCAATGCGGGCGCAAGCAGCTATGAATTCGATAGCAACTATGGTCTGTTGCAGCGCTAGGCGAGGAATCTCAGAGCGTTGTAGCGGCATTCTGGGCTCGATCTTTACCGCCGGGAAACCCTGAGAATAGAACTAAAACCCACAGGATTGCTCGAACGAGATCAAGGGTTAGTACTTATTAGCCTTGCGCTATTTGCGCCATTGAACCTACCACTTAGCACTCGATCAGTGCGAGTGCTAGTATTTAGTCTTAGAGAAAAAGGAGTTCTGCCGTGTCACATGCGCTTTTCCCCCAAGCCCTGAGGTCCGATTTGGCTTTCGCTACTACCCAAGCCGTCGCCAGCGCCAATCCGTGGTCCATGGTGCCCCCGCTGGGCAACCTCGACGCCTACATCTCGGCGGTCAACCGTCTGCCCATGCTCACTTTGGAGCAGGAGCAGGAGTTTTCCAAAAAACTTAAAGAGAACAACGATCTGGATGCCGCCGGCAAGCTAGTGCTGTCGCACTTGCGGCTGGTGGTGTCGATTTCCCGCAAATATCTGGGCTATGGCCTGCCTCACGGCGACTTGATCCAGGAAGGCAATATCGGCCTGATGAAGGCGGTCAAGCGCTTTAACCCCGAGCACAATGTGCGTCTGGTCAGCTACGCCATGCACTGGATCAAGGCCGAGATTCATGAATATGTGCTGAAAAACTGGCGCATGGTCAAGGTCGCTACCACCAAGGCCCAGCGCAAGCTGTTTTTCAACCTGCGCTCGATGAAGCAGGGCTTCAAGGACGACGTCGATGTGGCGACGCACCGCGATGCACTGACCGAAGGCCAGATTGACTCGATGGCGAAATCGCTGAACGTCAAGCGCGAAGAAGTCATCGAGATGGAGCAGCGCATGTCGGGAGGCGACGTGTTGCTGGACCCGAGCCCGAGCGCAGACGGCGAAGACGCTTTTGGCCCAATTGCCTACCTGGCCGATAGCGCGCAAGAGCCGACGGCGCTGATGGAGTCGCGCCAGCGTGACAACCTGGCCTCCCACGGCATCAGCGCCGCGCTGGAAGAGCTGGACCCGCGCGCGCGCCGCATCGTCGAAGAACGCTGGTTGAACGTTAACGACGATGGCTCGGGCGGCATGACGCTGCACGACCTGGCGGCCGATTACAAGGTCAGTGCCGAACGCATTCGCCAGATTGAAGTGGCGGCCATGAAAAAGATGAAAAAGGTGCTGGCAGCCTATGCCTGAGGACGCGAGGGGCTGAGCTTCGCGTCAGTCAGCCTTTTCCTGCTTTTGCCCCTCCGCCGCCCCGCCACCAAGCCTGCTCCCGTCATAAGGAGCGGGCCTTTTTCATAATGACGGGCGCTTACTCGGCTTTCGCGCCCGAATCTTTAACCACCTTCGCCCACTTGGTGATTTCGCTGCGCTGGTAGGCGGCAAGCTCTTCGGCGCTTGAGCCGACCGGCTCCAGACCGAGGTCAAGCAGGCGCTTGGAAATGTCGGCTGATTTCAGGATTTTGTGGACCTCGGCCTGCAGCTTGTCCAGCACCGGCTTGGGCGTGCTGGCGGGCGCGAACAAGGCAAACCAGGAGACGGCTTCGAAGCCGGGCAGGCCCGCTTCAGCGATGGTTGGAATGTCTGGCGCAGCGGCGGCGCGCGTCAGGCTGGTCACGCCAAGCGCGCGCAATTTACCTTCGCGTACCAGCGCCAGGCTGGACGGCATGTTGTCAAACATCATGGTGACGCGCCCACCCAGCAAATCGGGAATGGCGCTGGCGCGGCCCTTGTACGGAATGTGCGTCATGTCGATGCCGGTCATGGTCTTGAACAGCTCGCCCGACACATGAATTGAGGTGCCTGGCCCCGAGGAAGCGAAAGACATTTTGCCTTCTTTCTTGCCCAGATCGATGAAGTCCTTCAAGGTTTTGGCCGGGACGCTGTTGTGCACGACCAGCACGTTGGGTGTGGTCGCCAGCAAGGAGACCGGGGCAAAATCCTTCACCATGTCGTAAGGCAATTTGGCGTACAGCGCGCCATTGATTGAATGCGTGCCCACGGTGCCGACGACGAGGGTGTAGCCATCTGCTGCGGATTTGGCGACGAAATCCGCGCCTATATTGCCGCCTGCGCCTGGCTTGTTGTCAATGATGACGGCTTGGCCCCAGTCGGCGCTCATGCGCTCTCCGAGCAGGCGCGCAATGATGTCGGGCGCGCCACCGCTGGTGAAGGTGACGACGATGCGAATCGGCTTGCTGGGAAATTCTGACGCGGCCGGCTGGGCGCCGGCCGAAGCCGCAAGACTCAAAGAAATGATTGCGATGGCGATGCTTGCAGTCAGTTTGTTAAACATGGCGTCTCCCAAAGTTTTATCAAAACTAATCGTATCTCTCTCCGGTCACTATAAAGGCTTGTCAGCTGTTTTTGAGCAGCAGGCGAATGTCGGAAACCAGGTTTTCCGTGCCACTGCCATAGCGGGTGTACAGCCTGATGCGGCCTTTCGCGTCAAAGATGTAGCTGCCGGCCGAGTGGTCCATGCTGTAGCTGCCGGGCGTCTTGCCCTCGGCTTTCTTGTAAAAAACCTTGAAGTCCTTGGCGAGTTCGGGCAACTCGGCCAGGGTGGGCCGCAGCGCGATGAACGAGGAGTCAAAATTGCCCATGTAGGCTTTGAGCAGTTCGGCCGTGTCGCGCTCGGGGTCCACCGTGATGAAGACTGCCTGCAGCTTTTCGCCATCGGGGCCCAGCAGCTTTTTAACCTGCGCCAGCTCGGTCATGGTGGTGGGGCAAACGTCGGGGCACTGGGTGAAGCCAAAAAAGACCACCACGATCTTGCCGGCAAAATCCTTCAGCGTGCGGGTCTGGCCGTTTTGGTCACTTAGTGAAAAACCCGAGGCGTAGTCGGCGCCGGTCAGGTCGACGCTTTTGAACTGCGGCTTATCCGGCGAGCAGGCCTGCAAGAAAACTGTGCTCAGCGCCAGCGCCACGGCACCCGCTATGGATTGGACGGCGCACCGGCGGCTGGCCACTAGGGGCAGTTGGAAACAGCATTTCATGCGAGTTTTATACCAGGTAGTGATCTAGCAACAGTGCGGCAAACAACACCGACAGATGGATCAGTGAAAAGCGGAAGGTCTTGCGCGCCAGGGCATCGGAGTAATTGCGCCACAGCCGCCAGCCATACCAGCTGAAGCCCGCGCTAAGCGCCACCGCAACCAGCAGATAAAGCCAACCGCTCATCTTGAAAATAAACGGCATCAGGCACGCGGGGAACAGTACCAGCGTGTACAAAAACACCTGCAAGCGCGTGAATTCGTTGCCGTGCGTGACGGGCAGCATGGGCAGGCCCGACTTGCGGTAGTCCTCAACCCGGTACAGCGCCAGCGCCCAAAAGTGCGGCGGGGTCCAGAGGAAAATAATCAAAAACAAAATCAGTGCTTCAGGGCCAACAGAGCCCGTCATGGCGGCCCAGCCCAACACCGGTGGCATGGCGCCTGAGGCGCCGCCTATGACGATGTTTTGCGGCGTGAGCGGCTTGAGGATCACGGTGTAGACCACCGCATAACCGAGAAAGGTGGCGAAAGTCAGCCACATGGTGAGCGGATTGACCCAGACATACAAAACCCACGAGCCCAGAGCACACAGGCCGATCGAAAACGCCAGCGTCAGTAGATTGCTGAGTTCGCCCCTGGCGGTGGGCCGCCAGGCGGTACGCCGCATTTTGGCGTCAATGTGTTGCTCAACCAGGCAATTGAAGGCTGCGGCCGCGCCCGCCACCAGCCAGATGCCGGCACTGGCAAACAGCGCCAGCTTAAGATCGGCCCAGGTCGGAAGGCCCGGGACAGCCAGCGCCATGCCGATCAGCGCGCAGAAGACGATGAGCTGCACCACGCGCGGTTTGGTCAAACCGTAATACTGGGCGAGGCGCGACGGTACCCGGGCGGCGGGATGTGCTGCTGAAGCGGCTGCGAGTGGCTGGTTGAGGGGGTTCATGCAGGCGACCTGGAAGCGGGTAATTTTGACGCACGTGCTGTGGCCGTGCTGCGGTGACTTGAAAAAACGAGACCGGTGAGCAGCACCACCAGCGCGGCGGCGCCGCCAGTGTGCAAGACCGCGGCTAACAGCGGCCAGCCGAGCACCACGTTGCTCACGCCGGTGACCACCTGCAGCCCGATCAAGCCGGCGAGCCAGCGGGCGTCTCGGCGAAAGGCGGGCTTGCGGTGCAGCGTAACAGCCAGCGCCAGCAGTAATGCGACCACGAAGTAGGCAGCCAGGCGGTGCAGGTAGTGAATCGCCGTGAGCGCCTGAAAGCTGATGACGGCGCCGTCATGGCCGGCGCCGAGTTCACGCCAGAGCGTAAAACCCTGTTTGAAGTCCATCGCAGGCCACAGTGAATTCTGGCAGGTGGGAAAATCGGTGCAGGCCAGCACCGCATAGTTGGTGCTGACCCAGCCGCCCAGGGCGATCTGCAGCCATAGCAGGGCAAACCCGGCCATGACCAGGCGCCGGATGCGCGGGCTCAAGGAGGCCATCGTGTCCGTAAGGGCGGGCTTTTCATGCGCGAGCCTGTAGCGTTGCGACTGCGCCATCAGCAGCGCCAGCAGGACCAGGCCACCGAGCAAATGCAGCGTGACAATTGCGGGAAACAGCTTCATGGTGACCGTGAGTGCACCAAACCCGCCCTGCAGACAAACCCAAAGCAGGGTGACGCTGGGCCACCAGGGCGAGAGGACCTGGCCCCCAAGTTGATCGCCGCGCTGGCCGCCTCGCCTCATGCGCCGTTCATCGCGCCAGGCCATCCAGGTGAACACGGTCAGAGTGAGTATCATTACGCCCACGCCTGTGGCCAGGTAGCGATGGATCATTTCTATCCAGGCCTTGGGATGGGTGACAGGCCCTGTGGGCATGGCGCTTTGCGCGGCATCAATGTGGACCTGCGCGCCCACCGGGCTGGCGCTGCCGTAGCAGCCGGGCCAGTCGGGGCAACCCAGGCCAGAATCGGTCAGCCGGGTAAAAGCGCCGAAAACGACCAGATCGAAGGTCAAAAACAGCGTGACCAACGTCAGCACCCGCAAGCGCTGCGCAAGTGAGGCGTTTTTATTGCGCAGCCAGACCCAAGCCAGCGGTGCCAGCGCCACGGCCAGCCCCATCATCATCAGGCGCAGGGCCGGATTCAAATCGTAAAGGTTTTGCGCTGTCATGTTTAAAAAGACCTGGCCGAAGCCATGCGCGCTAGATTTCCGGACCAGCAGGGGCCGCGGAACCGGCTTAGCCGGGTCGCAGGCGCAGCGCCCCCCCCGGGGGGCAGCGTAACAAGCGTGGGGGCCAGGAAAGAAGCGCAGGGCCGCCCCAAGCGAAGTTCAGCCCCCTCGGGGGGCAGCGCAATATGCGAAGCGACAAGCGTGGGGGCCATATCTATCTGCCTTCTTTGTCCCAACTGCTCGATGCGCGCATCAAGCGCTCCAGATCGCGTTTGGCGCTGGCCGCTGCGGCGGCATCCATGTTCGCCGGGAACCGCATCATCCAGTTGCCCAGCGGGTCGACAACATAAATATGGTCTTGCAGGCGCTGGCCGGCGGCTGGTTGCAGCCACTGTGCGATGGCAGCAGGCGCCACGCGCAGCACCGTGGAGGACGCCAAAGCAGGCTGCAGGGCAGTGGAGACAGGTGCTTCATCGCTGACCAGCCAGACCCGGTCCATGCGGTCTTTTTCCTTGCCGAGCGACTCGCGCAACTGCCGCTGAAAATACAGGTTTTGCTCGCAGCGCGCATTGCAGGCGCCGCTCGACACACTAATCAGCAACCACTGATCCTTTAAGTCTGTCAGCTTACCGCGCTGGCCATTGAGCGTCTGCGTAGCCAGGGCTGGCAAGGGGCGCTGCGGATCAATCAGGTCGCCGAAGTTGCGGCGCCCCTCGGGCCGCACCACGTAATAAGTGAAGTAAGACGCGACCACCGGGCTGGCGCACACCAACAGCACGGCCAGCATTTTCCAGCGCCCTGCTTTGGTGTTGGGAGCGCGGGTGCTGCGCTGATTCAGTTGAGGCATGGCGTGCACGGTCAGGCCCAGAGGCTGGTCTTGCGCAGCGGCAGCGCTGCCGGGTTGGCCGCCTTGAGGGCTGTAAGAGTCGGAATTATGGTTTATCACGGCAGTTGATCGCGGTGTTGGGTAGCTGTTGAGGTACGTAGGGGAAGAATCAGTTGAAACCAGACATAAAGGCCCAGCACCAGGCTGCAAAGTGCAAACCACTGAAAGGCGTAGCCGTAGTGTTTGTCCAGACCCAGATTGGGCGCGGCCCAATTGCGCAGCAGGCCTTCGCTGGCCACGCCGGTCTGCAGCAATGACACATCAAGAAGCGGCAAGACAGTTTCTGTGCGGAAAGCAGGGATATCAAGATTTTGCCGGATGCGGCCACTCTCATCATTCTTGAACTGATAGAGCCTGGAGGGTGCCGGGGCTATCCGCCCGTGGACTGTGACAGGACCCATGGGTGTCGAAATATCGGGCAGTCGCGTGCGGTCGGTGAAATTACGCGGCACCCAGCCGCGCTGCACCAAAACGACCTGAGCGCTTCCGTCCAGAAGCAGCGGCGTGACCACCACGAAACCGCTTTTTCCGTCCATGGGCCGGTTGTCGAGGTAAATTGTGTGTGCGGCGCTCCAGTGGCCTGCCAGGGTGGCCTGCCGATGCAGGAGATCGTTGCCGTTTCGCGCAGCGGCCAGCGCGCGCGCATCCAGCACGGAAAGACCGCTGCGCGACTCGATTGCGGTTTGCAGCGCCTCTTTCTGCGCAGCGCGGCGCAACTGCCACTGACCCAGCGAGAAGCTGGCGCCCGCGAGCAGCACGGCCGTCAGCGTGATCAGCCAAAAGCGGGGAGAGTTCAGGGCGGGCCTCATGGGCGGATAATCCGGCTCATGACTTACCTCGTTGCACTGGCATTCATCGCCATCATTGCCAGCTTGGGCTCCGCCCTCTTTTTCATGCTCAAGGACGGGACCGACGGCAAGCGCAAAACCAGCAACATGGCACGCGCACTGGCGTTTCGGGTCGGTTTCTCGATTTTGCTATTTGTCTGCATTCTGATTGCGTGGAAACTCGGTTACATACAACCCACCGGCATCCCCGCTGGCAGATAAAAAGACAAGAGGCTAAAAAATCAAGGCCGCTTTATGCGGCCTTGATTTCTATCGCGCGCCCCGCGCAGCGCGGGCGGCTTTGGGACTTTACTCCCCCTTAGGCCGCTGAACCGATAACTCGCTTCGGCCTAATTCGCTGTTCAAGGTCACAGCCAGTAGACGAGGATGTAAAGACCCAGCCACACCACGTCCACGAAGTGCCAGTACCACGCCGCCCCTTCAAAGCCGAAATGTTTCTCGGGCGTGAAATGCCCTTTTTGCAGGCGGAGGGTAATAAAGAGCAGCATCAGCATGCCGACAAACACGTGAAAACCGTGGAACCCGGTCAACATGTAAAAGGTCGAACCATACACACCTGACGTGAGCTTGAGGTTGAGTTCCGAGTAGGCGTGCGCATATTCATAGCCTTGCACCAACAAAAAGACAATGCCCAGCAGGACCGTAATCCACATGAACGCAATGGTCCGGCCACGGTGGTTTTCTCGCAACGCATGGTGGGCAATTGTCAGGGTGACGCCGGAACTTAGCAACAACGCGGTGTTGATGGTGGGCAACCAGAACGGCGTCATGGTGGTGAAGGGTTCGATGATGTCGGCAGGCGACGCCGTTACGCCGGCAGCCAGGCTGGGCCAGACGGCCTTGAAGTCGGGCCAGAGCAGCGCATTGTCCAGACTTCCCAATGCCGGCACCGAGTGTGAACGGGCCCACCAGAGCGCCGTAAAGAAGGCGCCGAAGAACATCACTTCGGAGAAAATAAACCAGCTCATGCTCCAGCGAAAAGACAGGTCAATCTTGCGCCCGTACAAACCGCCTTCGCTTTCGGCGACGGACTCGCGGAACCACTGAAACAGCGTGCCTAGCCACCACACCATGCCAACAGCCAGCGACCAAGCCCCCCAAGCGGCGCCATTGATCCACTGGCTGGCACCCAGGATGACAAAAAACAGGCCAATGGATGCCATCACCGGATGCCGGGAAGGGCTGGGCACAAAGTAGTAAGGGGTTGCCCCGTGGGCTGCTGATGACATCGATCGACTCCTGTTTTTCTCTTGAATTCTCAATAATCATTAATTCAAACCGTGATGGGATTCGGCGCGTAGCGCAATCCGGCTATCCAACCGTTTAGCTATTCAGTACTTTGCCTGTTAGCGAGCAACCATCCAGTTCACCAACAGCACCAGGGCTGCCACAAATAAAAAAACACCGATCAGCCCGACCACGATGATGTGGAGGGGATTTAAATTTTTGGCTTCTTCGTCGTAGGCACCGCGGCCGCCCAGGCCAACGAACGACCAAGCGACGGTCTTGGCGGTACGCCATAGCGATTTTTTTGGAGGACTCGCGGCCATGCTCAGGCGCCCGCCTGCTGGCCAAGCGCCGCTGCGGAGGTTGGCTTGGAAGTTTCCGGTGCAGCGGGCGTCTTGCCACCGACTTCAAAAAACGTGTACGACAACGTGATCGTTGTCACATCCTTGGACAGCTTGGGATCAATCACAAAAGCCACGGGCCACTGCTTTTTCTCACCGGGCGCCAAGGTGTATTGGCTAAAACAGAAGCACTCAAGCTTATTGAAATACGCGGCCGCCTGAGCCGGCGCATAGCTGGGAATCGCCTGCGCCGACATGGTGCGGTTCTGTACGTTTTGGAATTCGTACATCACGGTATTCAATTCACCGGGGTGCACCTGCAATGCGTTCTGGGCCGGCTTGAAATGCCAGGGTCCGCGCGAATTGGCATCAAATTCCACCGTGATGGTACGCGTGCGGTCCACCTGGGTGTTGGCAGGCAGTTTGGCCGCCGCACCAGGGATTTGACGATCAGACAGAGCCAGCACATTAATGCCGGTCATCTCGCAAATAGCTTTGTAAATGGGCACGAGCGCGTAGCCGAAAGCGAACATGCCGAGCACGATAACGCTCAGCTTGCCCACCATCCTGAAATTTTCGCGCTTGATTCGCATTAATTAATACCGGATCTGAAATGTTGAGTCTGTTCAACCGGGCCTAGCGGCCCAGAAAAATCATCTTCGCCATGAAGCCGGCAAATAAGACGAGAGCGACCGACGCTAGTGTCAACGCCAGGCGAAGGTTTTGTTTCTTTTGCTTGGGTGTCATGGTGCGGCCTCTTTATGCCTCAGCCGATCACGCGGGTTGCCGTGGCATCCAGCCTGGGTGGGGTTTCAAAGGTGTGAAAGGGTGCGGGCGACGGGACTTCCCACTCTAGGCCTTCGGCGCCCTTCCCGCCTTCGTCCATCCAAGGATTTTGCCTGGCGGGGGCGCCTTTACCGCGCATCGCGGGCACCACGATGAAGAGGAAGAAATACAACTGCGCGAAACCGAAGAAAAACGCACCCACGCTGGCTACCGCATTGAAATCGGCAAACTGCATCGGGTAGTCGGCATAGCGGCGCGGCATGCCGGCCAGGCCCAGAAAATGCATCGGGAAGAAAGTCACGTTGAAGGAAATCAACGACCACCAAAAGTGAATTTTTCCGCGAGTTTCGTTGTACATCACACCGGTCCACTTGGGCGACCAGAAGTAATATCCGGCAAACATGGCGTACAGGGACCCCGCGACCAGCACGTAGTGAAAGTGAGCCACCACGTAGTAGGTGTCCTGCAACTGCGTGTCAATCGGCGCTATCGCCAGGATCACGCCCGTGAGTCCACCAATGGTGAACACGAAGATGAAACCGACCGCAAACAGCATGGGAGTCTCAAATGTCATGGAGCCCTTCCACATGGTGGCAATCCAATTGAATACTTTCACGCCCGTGGGCACCGCGATCAACATGGTCGAGTACATGAAGAACAACTGACCCGTCACTGGCATGCCGGTGGTAAACATGTGGTGCGCCCACACCACGAAGCTCAGAATCGCGATGGACCCGGTAGCATAGACCATGGAGGCATAACCGAACAGGCGTTTGCGTGAGAACGCAGGAATGATATGACTGATGATGCCGAAGGCCGGCAAAATCATGATGTACACCTCGGGATGGCCGAAGAACCAGAAGATGTGCTGGAACATCACCGGGTCGCCGCCGCCGCCGGGATTAAAAAACGTGGTGCCAAAGTGGCGGTCGGTCAGCGTCATGGTGATGGCGCCGGCCAGCACGGGCATTACGGCAATTAAGAGGTAAGCCGTGATGAGCCAGGTCCAGCAGAACATCGGCATTTTCATCAGCGTCATGCCCGGCGCGCGCATGTTCAGGATGGTCACGATGATGTTGATCGAACCCATGATGGATGAAGCGCCCAGAAGGTGGATGGCAAAAATACCTGCATCCATGGACGGTCCCATCTGCAAGGACAGCGGGGCATACATCGTCCAGCCGCCCGCCATGGCGCCGCCAGGCAGCAAGAACGAAGTCCCGAGCATCAGCGCAGCCGGAATCAACAGCCAGAAGCTGAAGTTGTTCATGCGCGCAAACGCCATGTCGGATGCACCGATCTGCAGCGGAATCATCCAGTTCGCGAAGCCCACAAAGGCCGGCATGATGGCACCGAACACCATGATCAGGCCGTGCATGGTGGTGAGCTGGTTGAACAACTCAGGGTTGACGATTTGCAGGCCAGGCTGGAACAGCTCGGCGCGAATCAAAAGCGCCAACACGCCGCCGAACATCAACATCGTAAAACTGAACAGCAGGTACAGCGTGCCGATGTCTTTGTGGTTGGTGGCAAATACCCAGCGACGCCAGCCCGTCGGGGCATGGTGATCCTCATGCGCATGATCGGGATGATCTAGAACAACACTCATCTTGGCTTCCTTTGGTAGCTTTTACCGGTAACTTTATCTTGGCGGCTGGCGCCGTTGTTGTCGACTGCTCGCCCGCCGGCAGGCAGACTGCTTTATTTGCGTGCCGCCTGCACTTCGGCGGGCTGAACGAGCTGGCCAGTCTGGTTGGACCAGTTGTTTTTGGTGAAGCTGATCACCGCAGCAAGGTCCGTGTCGCTCAACGCTTTCCAGGGCGGCATCGCACCACCGGCTGCGCCGTTGAGCAGCACCATGATTTGCTTGCTGTGGTCTGCGCTCAGCACGATGGCCGAGCCGTCAAGCGGCTTGATCGGGCCAGCGCCTTTACCGTTGACCTGGTGGCAGGCGGCACAGTTGGCAGCGTAGACTTTCTCGCCTCGCGCCTTCAAGTCCGCCAGCGTCCAAACCTTCGCCGGATCGTCCGCCTTGGCTGCAGCTTCCTTGGACTTGGCCGCAACCCATGCACTGTAATCCTGCGCAGAAACCACCTTCACATGAATCGGCATGTAGGCATGCTCCTTGCCGCAAAGTTCCTGGCACTGGCCATAGTAGTTGCCTACTTTGTCGGCGCGAAACCAAGTGTCGCGCACAAAGCCGGGAATCGCGTCCTGCTTGATGCCGAAAGCCGGCACCGCGAAGGCGTGGATTACGTCGTTGGCCGTGGTGATCACGCGGATTTTTTTATTGACGGGGACGACCAGCGGATTGTCGACCTTGAGCAAATAGTCATCAGGCGCTTCACCCGCTTTCGGACCGCCATTGTTGGACATCTCGCGATGGGCGTTGTCCAGCGTCGAGACAAAAGCGATGCCTTCGCCCTCCCCCTTGATGTAGTCGTAACCCCATTTCCACTGGATACCGGTGGCTTTGATGGTGAGGTCGGCGCTGCTGGTGTCTTTTTGGGCGACCAGCACCTTGGTTGCGGGCAGCGCCATAGCGATCACGATGATGAAAGGAACGATAGTCCAGGCAATTTCGACTAGGGTGGACTCATGAAAATTGGCCGCTTTGTGGCCCACTGACTTGCGGTGTTTCAAGATGGAATAGAACATTACACCGAACACCGCGACAAAAATCACGAGGCAGATGGCCATCATGAACCAATGTAGCCATTGCTGCTCCTGGGCAATCCTGGTGACAGCGGGATGCAAGTTGAGCTGGTTGACGGCCGGACCACCGGGCAAATCATTCACAGCGTAAGCGGTAGTGCTGACCCAGGCAGCGGAAGATACGAAAATTGAGCCAGCATGCTGCATGCCAAGCCGTAACTTTTTGCTCATGGTGTTGCTTAGCTTCATCGTGATCACTTTTTTTTACTTCAATTACCGACCAATTCAACTTAGTATTATAAAGTTTGCGACAGGTCAATCCGCCGTCGGCAAAAAAGATGTGCTACTTTTAAGCCCAAATTAACGGGCCCGCAGCGCGAACCGTATTTCGCGGGCCAGCGCGGGGCGCAATTCCGGCCGTACATGCCGCCCTACCCGCACCGACTGCCCCTGCCCTGACACTTCAATCAACGATCTGTCCCCGCCTCTGGGTTCAACCCGGACCCACTCCCGGTTGAACTCTGCCCGCTGCGTGAGACCAGCCATTTCCAACTCCACCACGAGTTGCCCGCCTTGCAGCGTGATTTTTTCCGCATCTCCCGCATGGCGCGCATAAGCCAGAAAAGCTAGCCCCACGGCCAGCAATTCAGCCCACGCGAAAACGATCACCAAAGTGGCACCCTGAAGCCAGAAAAGAACTGCAATACCCAGAGATACCACGCACAGCGACAGGTAAAACCAGCCCAATTGGACTGGAGTGATGGAACAATGACGTTTGAGGAGCCACTGTACAGCCTCGCGGCTGTGACTGCCCTGCGCGGGCAATGTGGCAAACCGAAACACGTATGTTTGCTGCAACATGTGGCCACCCTGAAAAATCTGCAGCCACGCCAAACATTGACTGCGGAAAACTTAGGAAAATACCTAAAACCAACATCGGGCGTAGTTTCGTTTATCTTGTGCGAGGCTGCAACCCAATGCCAAGACATCGACCCCAAAAGCCGGGGCGCTAACGGAAAAACAACAATCATGTGACAAAGGAGTGATCGGCCTCGGCCGCCACCAAAACGACCAGTATGACCAAGCACAAGGGTGATAGCAAGATGGCATAAACGAGCGCCAGCCGCTCCCAGGCCGTGGGTATGAAGGCCGCGACGACCAGTCCCGCGTTTATCGCATGAAAGTCAGGATCAGACTCCAGCGCAGGTTCCCCCTGAAAGTGGAAGTAATTGACCAAATAGGACAACGTGATAGGCAAGAACAGCACCCCCAGATTTTGAGGTGAAGGTTGTTGGGGTGTTGCTGGCCTGTCGTCATGATCCCTGCCTTCCGCTTGACCACCACCCCTGCGTGTCGGCGCGTGCAAGGTGCGCCACAACCCCACCGGGCGTGCAGACTAATGGTCATCATCGGCCTCTTAAGGCTTGGTGCGCCCGCCTTGCAGCATGGCGCGCATGTCCTGCACCGACACCGCGCTGTGAGCGCTAACCTTGATTTTGGGCTGGGCTTTCAGCGCATGACCGTAAATCACTTCAAACGTCAGTGAGAGACGGCCGTCGGCGCTAACCGGCAAGTACTCGCCCAGGGCTTGCTCCAGCCGGGCTTGCCAGCCGCGGCCGCGCAGAGCGGGAAAGCGCGCAGGATGAAAATTGCGGCCCAGTTCGCGCAGTTCCCGCAGCAGCCGTGACGGGCTGTCGTAGGTCAGCGTGAGCCGCTCCATGTCCATCACAGGTTCGGCAAACCCGCCTTGCACCAGCATGTCGCCCCAGTCGTGCATGTCGGTCAGCTCATGACCAGCGGGCGGCCAGCCCATGCGCGCGTAAACCTCGCGCAGCTCTAGGGCGGTATCCGGCCCCAAACATGAAAACATCACGAAACCGTCAACCTTCAGCGCTTGCTGCCAGCTGGCCAGCAGCGCCTGCGGGTCAGCCGATTCGTGCAGCGCCATGTTGGCCCACAGCATGTCGACACTGCCGGGCGACGGCGCCTCAAAGCGCGTGGCGGAGTTCAGCCACTGCTTCGGATCCCACCACGGCTTTGCTATGCTTTTCATAGCTGCTTGCGCCCGTTCTGTATGCGCTTCGACCACAAAACACGCTGAATTCGGGTAACGGCGCGCCAGTTGCGCGTGGGCCAGCAGGCCACCGCGCAAGGCACCCCAATGCGCCCAAGTTTGTGGCTGCAGCTTGATCCACTCCAGCCGGTCTTGCATGCGGCGCGCCACTTCTTCGTGCAGCCAGGGCGAAGCCAAAGGCGCATTGCGCTGCCAGCGACTGACGGCAGGCGGGTCCAGCGTGGGTGGGATTTGGGGGGTGTTCATGAAAAGGTATTCGCTGCGCACAATTTTCAGCAATCGCCCGCAACTGGAGAGTGCCGGGTAAACAAGTATATTGACACGGTGTTTACACGGCTGCTCAACTCTCGTTTCACGCCTGGTCTATGGCTGCGCCGGCTGCCTGGCTTGGTCAGCCAGTGCGCCGTCTGCCGCAGCTGGCCGGCGCGCCAGGTGTGCCAGCCTTGCGTGGCGCGTTTTACAGCGGTGCAGCCGCGCTGCGTCAGTTGCGCGCTGGGCTTGCCGGCCGATCTGTCGATGGGACTGAGGACTGGCCCGCCCCTGTGTGGCGAGTGTGCGCGCCAGCGCCCGCCGCTGGACAGCACGCTGGCCGCAGTGCCCTACGCCTACCCTTGGTCCATGCTGATTTCAGGCTACAAATTTGGCGAGCAGCATGGTTGGGCCGGTTTTTTTGCCGCCTTGTTGCTTGAATCGCCTGGCGTGCTTCAGGCCTTTGAGGCGTTGGACGCGCAGGACTGGGTGCTGCCAGTGCCGTTGTCAGTGCAGCGTCTGCAAACGCGCGGCTTCAACCAGGCCTGGGCGCTGGCCAGCGCGTTGGCGCGGCAAAGCGGCACATTGGCACAAGCCGACGCCCAACTACTGCTGCGCGTCAGGCACACCCGTCCGCAGAGCCAGCTAAAGCGCGAGGCCAGGTTGTCCAACGTCAAGGGCGCTTTTCAGGTAGACCCGCTGCGCGTTGCCGAACTGCGGGGTAGGCGCGTGCTGCTGGTCGATGACGTGATGACCAGCGGCGCCTCGCTGTACACGGCAGCGCAGGCTTTGCGCGACGCGGGTGCTGCGCACATCACCGCCGTGGTACTGGCAAGAACGCAATAAGCCCCCACGCTTGTCGCTTCGCGTACTACGCTGCCCCCCCGGGGGGCTGGCCCGGCTGGGGGCGGCCCGGCGCGGCTTCCGATCGCCCACGCTTTGCGCGTCATCGCCCGCTCCCAGGTTTGCGCACGGGCGACAATCCAGCCATGTTCAATATAGTTCTCGTCGAGCCCGAAATTCCGCCCAACACGGGCAATGTGATCCGGCTGGCGGCCAATACCGGCTGCCGCTTGCACTTGGTGGAGCCGCTCGGTTTTTCGATGGAGGACAAGCACATGCGGCGCGCCGGGCTTGACTACCACGAGTACGCGCAGGTGCTGCGCCATGCCAGCTGGCACGCGCTGCTGGGCAGCCAGCAGCCGCCAGTCGGGCGGCTTTTTGCCATGACGACGCAAGGCGCCGGCAGCCTCTACGACATGCGTTTTCTGCCGGGCGACTGGCTGGTGTTTGGCGCGGAAACCCGGGGTCTGGCGCCTGCGGTGCGCGAATCTTTTCCGCTGGCGCAGCGCCTGAAGGTGCCGATGCGGCCCGGCCAGCGCAGCCTGAACCTGTCCAATAGCGTCGCGGTCACGGTGTTCGAGGCCTGGCGGCAGAACGGCTTTGGCGCGCCGGCCTGGGCGGTTGACCCGGCTGCATTGCAGACTCAGGGGTAACGGCGCACCAGCGATTCGGCCACGCACACCGGCTTGTCCGCGCCTTCGCGTTCCACCGTCACTTGCCAGGTCATCTGCAGGCCGGCGTTGTCGATGGGCTCGGTCGCCAGCAGCTTCATGCGGGCGCGCAGCCGGCTGCCAACCAGCACGGGCGCGGTGAAACGCACCTTGTTCAGGCCGTAGTTCACGCCCAGCCGCGAGCCGAGAATTTCAAAGGACGATTCAAAAAACCTCGGCAGCAGCGACAACGTCAGGAAGCCGTGCGCAACCGGCCCGCCAAAAGGCCCGGCGCGGGCTTTTTCAGGGTCAACGTGAATCCACTGGCGGTCGCCGGTGGCCTCGGCGAACAAGTCGACCTGCTGCTGCGTGATGGTGATCCAGTCGCTGACGGCAACTTCCTGACCGGTGCAGGCCGCCAGGTCAGAGAGCGTTTGAAAGGTTTTCATGCGCCGACTGTAACGACTTTGGCGCCGTCGCCCGAGGCAAGTGTCGATCGGCTGTCAATCAACTGTCAGATGGGCGACAGGCCAGCCTCCTCGACGCGGCCAGCCTACTGATCGAGCCAGTTGCAAACGGCCTGCCACTGCTCCAGATCCCTTTCGACCCGGCCGGGCGCCACGTCAAACAGCGTCAGTCCACGGGCCGCCAGGTGGATGTAGTTTTGCGTGTCGCGCAAGTAGCCCAGCACCGGCAGTCCCAGGGTTTCCACAAATTCACGCAAATGGTCAGCCGCGATGGTGCGCGCATCCACCCGCATGCCGACAATGCCTACCTTCACCTTGCTGACACGGTGGTGCTCGGCCAGTTGATCGAGAAACGTGCGGGTGGCAAAAATGTCGAAAACGCTGGGCTGCAGCGGCACGATCACCTTGTTGGCCAGCTTCATGACCTCGTTAAACCGCCGGCCGTGCAAGCCGGCGGGCGTGTCCAGTACCACGTGGGTCGTGCCTTTGGGTGGTTTGACAAGCTGCTCGTCAGCCACTTCCCAGCTGGTAATTGGGCGCGCCGCTGGTGGCCGCAAGCCTAACCAGAGCCGCGCCGACTGCTGCCGGTCGGCGTCGCCCAGCATGACCGGATGACCCTGGCTGGCGAAATATCCGGCCACATTGGTGGCCAGCGTCGATTTGCCGACGCCCCCCTTAGGATTGGCAATGACGACCACGGACATAGCACCTCCTCTTTTTTTAAGCGCTTTTCCGCTATGGTAACGGCATGGCCACCGTTCTCACAACCACAGACACCCTCCCTGACGCAGGCACCAGAGCCGATATTTATGTGCTGGCGGCCCACCCCGCCTGGCGCGAATCGCGCGTCAACCGCCCGCTGATGGAGGCGGCACGGGCACTGCCGCGGGTGCAGCTGCAAGACCTGTATTCGAGCTACCCGGACTACGCGATTGACGTGGCTAGCGAGCAAAGCGCGCTGGACCGCGCCAAGTTGGTGGTGCTGCTACACCCGATCCAGTGGTATTCCATGCCCGCGCTGCAAAAGCTCTGGCTCGATGAGGTACTGACCTATGGCTGGGCTTATGGCGAAGGTCAGGATCTGGGCCAGGATCTAGGCCAGGATGTGGGCCAAGATCAGCGTGGCCGCGCCCTGCAAGGCAAGGACTTGTGGCTGGTCGCCACTACCGGCGGCCCCGAAGACTCTTACCATCCGCAGGGCTACAACCGCTATTTTTTCGATGCCTTCCTGCCGCCCTATGAGCAAACTGCCGCCCTTTGCGGCATGCGCTTTTTACCGCCGCTGATCCTGCACGGCGCGCGCAGCATAGACCAGACAGCGCTGGCCCGGCATCTGGACACCTTCAGCCAGCGCCTGCAAAGCTACCCGGACTGGCCAGAGCTCGAAGATCTGGAGCAATGCCCGGCCTGCGTGGTGCCCATGAAAGATCGACCGGCCATCGAAGAGTCCAACCTGGGGCACAAATGATGTCAGATGCTCCAGCCTGGCTCGTCAACAGCTTCATCTACCTCGCGGCGGCCGTGATTGCCGTGCCGCTGGCCAAAAAACTCGGCCTCGGTTCCATCATCGGCTACCTGGCCGCTGGTATCGCGATTGGCCCCTGGGGCCTGGGCCTGGTCACCAACGTGCAGGACATTCTTCACTTCGCCGAATTCGGCGTGGTGCTGATGCTGTTCCTGATCGGCCTGGAGCTCGAACCCAAACGCCTGTGGACCTTGCGCCGGCCGATCTTCGGCTGGGGCAGCGCCCAGGTGCTGGCCTGCGCCGCCCTGCTGACGGGCGCCGCCATGGCGTTTGGCGTGAACTGGCAAACCGCGCTGGTGGCCGGCCTCGGCCTGGCGCTGTCGTCCACCGCGATTGCCCTGCAGGCCATCAGCGAGCGCAACCTGATGCCGACCTCTAGCGGCCAGGCGGGCTTTTCCATTTTGCTGTTTCAGGATGTCGCCGCCATTCCGATTCTGGCGCTGCTGCCGCTGCTTGGCGCCGCGGCCACGGTTTCAGGCCAAAATGAGGCTGTAGCCTATACCAACCGGGCGCTAGAAGCTATCAAAATAATAGCAGTCATAGGCGGCATCATCCTCGGCGGACGGCTGCTGCTGCGCCCGCTGCTGCGCTGGATCGCCAACAGCGGCACGCCCGAAATCTTCACCGCCGCCGCGCTGCTGCTGGTGGTCGGCATCGCCGCTCTGATGCAGCTGGTCGGCCTGTCGATGGCACTGGGGGCCTTTCTGGCGGGCGTTCTGCTGGCGGAAAGCGAATACCGGCGCGAGCTGGAAACTGACATTGAGCCCTTCAAGGGCTTGCTGCTCGGCCTGTTTTTCATCGCCGTCGGCATGAGCATCGACTTTGGCGTGCTGTGGCAGTCCCCTGGCCTGATGGCCGCCATCGTGCTGGGCTTTCTCAGCCTGAAGCTGGCGCTGATTTACGGGCTGGCGTATCTAATGAAACTGCCTTTTCAGGAGCGCCCGGTGTTTGCGCTGCTGCTGGCGCAGGGCGGCGAGTTTGCCTTTGTGGTGTTTCAGGCGGCGGCCGGCGCGCGGGTGTTTTCGGCTGAAACCGCATCGCTGCTGATAGGCGCGGTGGCACTGTCGATGCTACTGACGCCGCTACTGCTGCTGGCCGTGGACAAGCTGCTGCTGCCGCGTTATGCCAATTGCAACACGCCGCAGCTCGATGAAATCTCCGAACCGCAGCAGGCACCTGTCATCATTGCCGGCTTTGGCCGCTACGGCCAGATCGTTGGCCGCATGCTGCTGGCGCAAGGCATTGCGCCCACCGTGCTGGACCACGATGCCGAGATGATTGAAACCATACGCGCTTTTGGTTACCGGGTGTTTTACGGCGACGCCACCCGGCTGGACCTGCTGCGCACGGCGGGCGCCGCCAGCGCCAAAATTTTCGTACTGGCAGTAGACGACGTGGAGCAGTCGCTAAAAATCGTCGACCTGGTCAAAGATCACTTTCCGCAGTTGCAGATTGTGGCGCGCGCCCGCGATGTGCCGCACTGGAACGCCTTGCGCGACCGCGGCGTGATGCGGGTCGAGCGCGAGCTGTTTGAGTCCAGTTTGCGCAGCGCCCGCAGCGTGCTGGAACTGCTGGGCCAGCCACCGCACGAGGCCCGGCAAAGCGCCATGCGCTTTCGCCAGCACAACCTCGCGCTATTCAAGCAGATGTACCCGCACCGCAAAGACCGCGCCAAGGCCATCGCCCTGGCCACCCAGGGCCGCCAGCAGCTGGAAGCGCAAATGGCGCAAGAGCGCGAACAACTGGCGCAGCGCCGGCCGCCCGGCTGGAACGATTAAAAAAAATTAGTCAAATAGGGCTCTAGCCCAATAAAGGCGGGCGTAAGCAGCTATTATTTTTATAGCAATTCACTAGCGCAGCGATTGCTCGGCATCGCGCCGTCGCTGTTCCATGGCGAGGCGCTCCAGGCACACCGGGTGCCGACTGAAGGCCGGCTTGGCGCACTGCTCCGCCATGCAGATCTGAAAGCCGATCAATATGCGGTCTTCGCAGGCTTGGCGCGGATTGGTGGCGGCTGCACTGCGGGGAGCCGCCAACGCGACAGCTTCGTCAGGGACGGCAGGCGCGGCAGGCGCGCGCGCAGCGGCCTGCGGCACTGCGTTAATCGCGACCGTTGACGGCGCGGCTTTAACTGGCTTGTCCTTGTCGCTCGCTGATTTCTTGGCCGCTGTCAGCGCTGCGGCCTTTGGCGCTGCACCGGTGGCGGCGGCAAGGGTATCGGCGACAACGACCGGGACTGCAGCCCGCGCTGCTACAGGCAGTGCTGCGTCAGCTTGCGGCGTCGTCAAAGATGCCGAGGGCGTCAGCGCTGGGAGCGCGGTTGCGCTTGCGTCGGCAGTGCCCGGCGCTGAAATGGCGGCCAAGGCGGGCACGGTTGGCGGCGGCGCGACCGATGGGTCCGACAAACCCAGGCCCAGGCCGACGCCTACCAGTGCCACGACGCTGG
This sequence comes from Polaromonas sp., assembly GCF_012927455.1. Lineage (GTDB taxonomy): Bacteria > Pseudomonadota > Gammaproteobacteria > Burkholderiales > Burkholderiaceae_C > Polaromonas. The sequence goes on from NZ_JABBPE010000018.1 coordinate 22,519, forward strand.
CCAGCGCCCAGCTGAGTCGCCGGGTCAACCATCTCGAAACAGCGCGTTGCGGGGGGACCACTTCGGGCATTGTGGAAGGCTGGGAAGGCCGGGTCTGAGGGATAGCGGGGGTTTCTGGCAACACGCCGGCCTGAACTGGCAGCAACACGGTCGCATCGAAAAGGGCAGAAGGTGCGGCAGCGGGCGCGGGCGCGGCGCCCGCCAGCGCTGCCGCCAGAACTGGAAGCGAGGTCTGCACTTGCACGTCGGCCAGTTCAGGCGCCATCCAGCTCAGGTCGACAGGGCCGCTGCTGGCTTCGGTTTCGGCCGGGCTACTGATTCTGGACAGCAGCACGGTCTTTTCCAGCTGGCTGACAGAACGCGGCATGACTAGTGTGTCGGTGGCCGTTGTAGATGCCACTGCCACTGCCGTTGCAATATCCGTGTCCTCGCCCGCCAGTACGCCCAGCATGCGCAGGCGCCGGCGCGCTAGCGTGGCATAGATACCGTGAGGAAATTTGGCGAGAAAGACCTGTAGGTCTTCCACGTCGTTGGAGTCCTTGATGTCTTTCCAGTAGACCAGTTCGAGCTCTTGCGTCACGACGGAGATGCCGGCGTGGTTGCCCGACTGCAGGCCCACCAGCAGCTCACTGTCACGCATGGTGCCGGTCCAGGTGGAACTGCTGCCGGGCCGGACCGGGCTCGACGGCGAAACCACCGTGGGGTCGGCCGCGTCCTGGCTGGCCGCCTGCAGCGCCAGGGAAAATTCCTGCGCCGTGGCAAAGCGCTGGTCACGCGACTTGACCAGCGCCCGCGCCATCACCGCGTCGATGGCGGGGGGCAATTGGGAATTAAAGGAGGTCGGCGCGGCCGGGGCGTACCCGACGATTTGCTGGATGATGGCGAAGTCGGTCTCGCCATCGAAGGGCCGCTTGCCGGTCAGCAGTTGGTACAGCACGATGCCGGCGGCAAACAGGTCGGCCCGCGCGTCCACCGGCAGACCCTGCACCTGCTCGGGCGACATGTATTTGAGGGTGCCCACCATGGTGCCCTGGGTCCGCGTGGCATCGCCCGAGTCATGGATGCGCGCCACGCCAAAATCCGTCAGCTTGACGCGCCCGCCCGGCTCTATCAGCAGGTTGGCCGGCTTGATGTCACGGTGCACGATGCCGTGCCGGTGCGCGTAGTCCAGTGCCGACAGCAGGTCGCTCATGATGGCCAGCGTCTGCTGCAGGCTGTAGCGCTCACCCCGATCCAGGTGGTATTTAAGGTCATCGCCCTGGATGAACTCCATCACCAAAAAGGCGGTGTCGCCGTCGCGATCGGAGTCGTACACGCTGACGATATTCGGGTGCTGCAGACGTGCCGCCGAGCGCGCTTCGGTGCGAAAGCGCACCTCGTATTCAGCTGCAGCCTCTACCGACAGGTTTTCAACCCGTATGGTCTTGATCGCCACGCGGCGCTCAAGATTGGGGTCACGCCCTTCATATACCAACCCCATCGCGCCCTTGCCGAGCACGCGGATGAGGTCGTAGCGACCTAGCTTGGTAAGACTCATAGGGCAAGAAACATTGATAGGGACGGAGTGGCGGCAGCCTTGGCTCAATCTTGATACAGATCGACACTAATTGAAACAAAAAAAGTAATTCTAGCCGTCATCTGCCAGTTGAAACGCGGGGTTTTTACCGACGAATCGCCGCTTCGGGGCGGTCACAGCGCAGCGCCGCCTAGCGAAGAGCGTCCCAAACCAGCTTGCAGCCGGTCAGCAGCATGCCGAGATACAGGAGGCGGTAAAACAACATTGGGCTAATGCTTTTGGCCAGCCGCAGACCCAGCCACACGCCCAGCGGCGCCAGCGGCAGCAGAGCCAGCGAGGTCGTCATATTACGCAGGTCCAGCAGGCCTAGCCAGGCATAGGGGAGCCACTTGGAGAGGTTGATTACAAAGAAGAAAAACGCCATGGTGGCGGTAAATTTGATTGGACTCAGCCGCAGCGGAATCACGTAAGCGCTCAGCGGCGGGCCACCGGCATGGGCCACAAAGCTGGTGAACCCCGCGGTCACCGTCAGGATCGCGCCCAGCCATTTTGGCGGCGGCGCGCTGTCAGGCCGGGGCGGAAACAGCAGGCGCTGCGCCAGAAACAGCAGGGTAAAGACACCCACCAGACCCGCCACCACTTTGGCATCAAGCACACTGAACAGCAGCGCCCCCAGCAGCGTGCCGACCAGACCGAAGGGCACCAGAAATTTCAGAAACGGCAGGTCGAAGTTCTTGCGGAAGGCCGCCACGCCCAGCAGGTCCATCAGCAGCAGCACCGGCATCAAAATAGCGGCGGCCTGCGGCACCGTGACAGCCAGCGCCATCACCGGCACCGCGAGCGAGCCAAAGCCGGCGCCAAAACCGCTTTTGCTGATGCCGAGCAGCAGCACTGCCGGAATGGCAACGACGTAAAAAAAAGGCTCGGTGATCAACGAAAAAGCCATTGTCCCGCCCACATCAGTCCATGCTGGCGCCCGAATCCTTCACCACCTTGCTCCACTTCACGGTTTCTTTCTGAATGAAGGCGGCGAACTGCTGCGGCGTTTCGCTGTACACCTCAGCACCTTGGTCATTGATCTGCTTTTTGACGTCGGGATTGGCCAGCACCTTGACGATGGCGGCATTGAGTCGGCTGATCACGGCCGGCGGCGTGGCCGCTGGCGCAAACAGGCCAAACCACGAGGTCGCCTCGTAGCCTGGCACGCCGGCCTCGGCAATGGTCGGCACGTCAGGCAGTTCAGGGGAACGTTTGGACGTAGTCACGGCAATGGCGCGCAGCTTGCCCGAACGCACATGCTGGATGGCCGAAGGCATGTTGTCGAACATGATGGCGATCTGGTTGCCCAGCAGATCGGTCACGGCTGGCGCGCTGCCCTTGTAAGGCACGTGCTGCATATCGATCTTGGCCATCGACTTGAACAGCTCGCCCGACAGGTGAATAGAGCTGCCATTGCCTGACGATCCGAAATTGAGCTGCCCCGGATGAGCCTTGGCGTAGGCGATCAGTTCCTTGACGGTCTTGAAGGGTTGCGCCGGGTTGGCGACCAACAGGTTGGGCACATTGGCCACGCGCGTCAGCGGCGCGAAATCCTTGATCGGATCAAACGGCATCTTTTTGTACAGGCTGGCGTTGATCGCGTGCGTGCCGACCGTTCCCATGAACAGCGTGTAACCGTCAGCTGGCGCGCGCGCCGCCGCCTGGGCGCCTATGTTGCCGCCCGCGCCGGCCCGGTTGTCAACAATGACGGTCTGGCCCAGCTCGGCGGTCAGCGCCTGGCCGGCGATGCGCGCCAGGATGTCGGTGGTGCCGCCAGCAGCAAAGGGCACGACGATGGTGATGGTTTTGGCTGGATAGGCGGCCTGAGCCGCAGCGGGCCCAGCAGCCAGCAGACCGGTACCCAGCAGGGCGGCAGAGGCCAGCCCGCCAAGGCTGAAATGACGGCGCGAAGCGCTGATGAAACAAGATGGATACGACATGACAAAAGTCCTTGATGACGATAAATGGAAGGAATCCGGACTGCGCAGTTGCAGGTCGGTTGGACCAGCAGGCAGAGCCGGCATGAAAGCAAGGCAAAAAATCAGACTGGCGCGGTGCCCAGCGTGGTGCCGCCGCAGACGTACAGCACCTGCCCGGTGACAAAGCCGTTGTCGGGCGAAAGAAAGAACATCGCGGCGCGTGCCACGTCCTGGGCCGTGCCCATGCGGCCAACCACAATGCCGTCCAGGATGCGCTGCGTCTGCGGCGCACCTTCGGGGTTGCTTTTGCGGAACAGTTCGGTGGCAATCGGTCCGGGACCAATCGCATTGACAGTGATGCCGTCGCGTCCAAGTTCCATCGCCAGCGTGCGCGTCATGCCTATCATGCCGGCCTTGGTGGCCGAATAGACGATGCGGTCGACCTTGCCCAGTGCGGCGCGCGAAGACATATTGACGATGCGGCCATGGCCGCAGGCGCGAAGGCTGGGCAGAAAAGCCTGCGTCAGCAAGATGACCGCGCGCAAATGCAGGCCGACCACGTCGTCAAGGGTTTGCATGGTCGCAGTGTCGATTGAGCCGGGACGGGTGGCGCCGGCGTTGTTGACCAGCGCGGTGACCTGGTGCCTGGCCGCAATCTCGGCGGCGCGCTCGCGCGTGGACGCTTCCTTCGTCAGGTCGGCCTGGTAGGAAACCAATTGGGGATGACGCCAGTCCGGCAACACGTAGTCGAGGTTGACGACGTTTTTGCCTAGCGCCAGCAGGGCCTCAGCAATGGCCCGGCCTATTCCCGAACTGGCGCCGGTGACGACGGTGGCATCAGGCAAGAGAGCAGCCATCGTGCTCATACCCGCTCCAGGATGACGGCAATGCCTTGCCCCACGCCGATGCACATGGTGCACAGGGCATAACGCCCTCCGCTGCGGTGCAACTGGTTGACCGCCGTGGTCACCAGCCGCGCGCCCGACGCGCCCAGCGGATGGCCCAGCGCAATCGCGCCGCCATTCGGGTTGACGCGCAGGTCATCGTCCTGCAGACCGAGCAGGCGCAGCACCGCCAGCCCCTGCGCGGCAAAGGCTTCGTTGAGCTCGATCACATCCATCCGCGCCAGGCTCAGCCCCGTCAGGGCCAGCACTTTTTCTGTCGCCGGCGCCGGGCCTATGCCCATGATGCGCGGCGGTACGCCGGCCGTTGCCATGCCGACGATGCGGGCGCGCGGCGTCAGGCCGTTTTTTCTCGCCGCCTCTTCATCGGCGATCAGCAGCGCGCAGGCGCCATCGTTGACGCCCGATGCGTTGCCCGCCGTGACACTGCCGTCGGGCCGCACCGCGCCCTTGAGTTTGGCCAGCGCTTCCAGCGAGGTTTCGCGCGGGTGCTCGTCCTGGCTGACGACCAGAGGATCGCCCTTTTTCTGCAAGATGGTGACGGGCGTTATTTCGGCATCGAAGAAACCCGACTTCTGCGCCGCGATCGCCTTGCGCTGCGAGGCCAGCGCCATCTTGTCTTGGTCTTGCCGGCTGATGCGGTAGTCGGTGGCGACGTTTTCGGCGGTCTCGGGCATCGCGTCAACGCCGTACTTTTCTTTCATGAGCTTGTTGACGAAGCGCCAGCCTATCGTCGTGTCATACATCTGCGCGGCGCGGCTGAAAGCGCTCTCGGCCTTGCCCATCACAAAAGGCGCGCGGCTCATGCTCTCGACCCCGCCGGCAATCATCATGCTGGCTTCGCCGGCCTTGATGGCGCGCGCTGCCGTGCCGATCGCATCCATGCCTGAGCCGCACAGCCGGTTGATGGTGGCGCCGGGCAGCTCAAGCGGCAAACCGGCAAGCAGCGTGGCCATGCGGGCCACGTTGCGGTTGTCTTCGCCGGCCTGGTTGACGCAACCATAAATCACGTCGGTCACCGCCATCCAGTCCACATTCGGGTTGCGCGCCATCAAGGCCTTGAGCGGAATCGCGCCGAGGTCGTCGGTGCGCACGCTGCTCAAGGCGCCGCCGTAGCGGCCAAAGGGGGTACGGATGGCGTCGCAGATAAAAGCCTGGTTCATGAGGTGTCCCGGTGGTAAATGTGTATGTTCAGGCGGAAATCGGCAGGCCGATGAGCTTTTCCAACTCGGCAAGCGGCAGCCCCTCGACCAGGTCGATGAGCTGCAGGCCTTGCGGTGTGCAGGCCAGCGTCGCAAGTTCGGAGTAAATGCGCTTGACGCAGGCCATGCCGGTGAGCGGGTAGCTGCACTGCGCCACCACCTTGCTCTCGCCCTTTTTGGTCAGCAGGTCCATCATCACCCAAGTTTGCCTGGCGCCTATGGCCAGGTCCATGGCGCCGCCCACGGCGGGAATGGCACCCGCCTCGCCGGTGCTCCAGTTGGCCAGATCACCGGTAGACGAGACCTGAAACGCGCCCAGCACGCAGATATCCAGATGGCCGCCGCGCATCATGGCAAAGCTGTCGGCATGGTGAAAAAACGAGCCGCCCTTGAGCAACGTCACCGGCTGCTTGCCGGCGTTGATCAGGTCGTAGTCCGCGTCGCACTCGGCCGGCGCCGGGCCCATGCCCAAAATGCCGTTTTCGCTGTGCAAAATCACTTCGCGGCTGGCCGGGATGTGGTTGGCAACCAGCGTGGGCATGCCGATGCCGAGGTTGACGACGGCGCCTTCGTGAATGTCTTGCGCCACGCGGGCGGCGAGCTGTTCTTTGCTGCGTTTTTGGTAAGTCATGAGCATGTGAATATGATTAGGCTGCTTTCCTGAAACCGCCGGCCTGGGTCGCCATGCGCTCTATCTTCACGATCTGCTGCACAAAGATGCCGGGGGTCACGATGTGTTCCGGGTTGAGCGCGCCCAGCTCGACAATTTCATGCACCGTGGCCACGGTTTTCCGGGCGGCAGTCGCCATCACCGGGCCAAAGTTGCGTGCTGCCATTCGGTACGTCAGGTTGCCCCAGCGGTCCCCCTGCTCGGCCTTGATCAACGCCACATCGCCATAAATCGGCATTTCCAGCACGTAATGCCTACCGTTGATTTCACGGGTTTCCTTGGCGCTTCCGTCGACGTTTTTGGCCAGCTCCGTGCCATAGCCAGTAGGAGAGAAAAATGCGCCAATGCCCGCCCCCGCTGCGCGAATGCGTTCGGCCAGATTGCCTTGCGGCACCAATTCGAGATCCAGCTTGCCGCTGCGGTAGAGCGCGTCAAAGATGTGGCTGTCGACCTGGCGCGGAAAGCTGCAGATGATCTTACGAACGCGCCCGGCTTTCAGCAAAGCGGCCAGCCCCTCCTCGGCATTGCCCGCGTTGTTGTTAACCACGGTCAGATCCTTGGCGCCCTGGGCAATCAGGCCGTCAATCAGTTCATTGGGAATGCCGGCGGTGCCAAAGCCGCCAATCATTACAGTGGCGCCGTCTTTCACATCGGCCAGCGCGTCGGCGATGGAAAGGGCAATTTTGTTGATCATTCAAGGGTCTCCAGCAACTCCAACCAGGAAACAAGAAAAGGGAACGCCTAATTTTGAGGGACCTATTTTGTTTGTAATTAGAACAAACGTTCGTATAATGAATTTTAGGAGATTTTTAACCGCATGGCAAATGCCGCAGCCACCCTCATTGCAGACCTCAAGCCCGGCGACGGCTACGTGCAGTCGTTTGCACGCGGGCTCGAAGTGATTCGCTCCTTCAGCGCCAGCGCACCCCGGCAAACCTTGAGCGAAGTGGCCGGACGCAGCGGCCTGAGTCGCGCCGGCGCGCGCCGCATCTTGCTGACGCTGGCGGCGCTGGGCTATGTGCGCAGTGAGGGCAAGCTGTTCAGCCTGACGCCGCGCATACTGGACTTGGGCTTTGCCTACCTCTCGTCCATGCCGATATGGGGCTTGGCCGAGCCGGTAATGGAAGCGCTGGTAGCGCAAATCAAGGAGTCGTGCTCGGCCGCGGTGCTGGACGGCACCGACATCGTGTACGTGCTGCGCGTGCCGACCCACAAGATCATGAGCATCAGCCTGGGTGTCGGTTCGCGCCTGCCGGCCTACTGCACGTCGATGGGCCGCGTGCTGCTGGCCGGACTCGACGACGACGAAGTTATGAGCCGGCTGCAGTCTTCGGAGCGCATGGCACTGACGCGGCACACGGTGACCGAAATTGACGACTTGCTGGCGCGAATCCGCGCGGTGCGAAAGCAGGGCTGGTGCCTGGTCAATCAAGAACTGGAAGAAGGCCTGGTGTCGCTCGCCGCACCCGTGACCAACCGGGCCGGCCACACCGTCGCCGCGATGAACATCAGCGGCCAGGCCAACCGCAGCAGCGCCAGGGTCATGCAGGACAGCATGTTGCCGGCCCTGCTGGCGTCAGCCCAGACCATTTCGCGGCTGCTGGCGGTCAAGCCGGACTGACGGCTGCGCTGTGGCTTGCCTCAGCCCTTGCGGGTGCCAGCAACCAGCACGATAGCGCCCAGGGCGATGGCGCCCAGACTGAGCCACTGAGGGAAGTTGACGGTCTCTTTTTCCTTGACCGAAAGCTCCAGCGGGCCGATCTTGGCGGTCGTCGTGTCTTTGGTAAAGCTGAAGCCGCCAGTCAAGAAGCCAACAAGGCCCAGAACGATTAACACGATGCCTGTGATGGTGGTTGCTTTCATTGGAAATTTCCTTCTTATATAGGGATTGACAAAACAGGCGGCTTCAAGTCGCCACGCTACCGCCCAACTATAGAAGGCAGCGCGCCAAGTTCGCGTAGGACAAGATCCGGTTTCATTTCCCGCCGCCTTCAGGGCAAGGTGCGCCCGTGCTACGCTTTGCCCATGTTTACCCCCTCGCAAGCCGATGTCCGCCGGTTTTTCTGCTCTGTTTATGCCAAAGGCCTTGCTGGGCAACCGCTGGAAGCTATAGAAACCATAGCAAGCCAGTGGCTGGAAGAGCACCCCGAGTACCAAACGGATTTTTCCGATGTCGATGCCGCGCTGCAAAAAATGTACGACGTGGAAGACGGCAAAACCAACCCCTTCCTGCACCTGTCCATGCATCTGTCGATCAGCGAGCAATGCTCCATCGACCAGCCGCGCGGTATCCGCCAGGCCGTGGAGCTTCTGACTGCCAGGCGTGACTCGCTGCACGACGCGCACCACGAGGCCATGGACTGTCTGGGCCAGATGGTTTGGGAAAGCCAGCGCGCCGGCCGCCCCCCCGACGGCGCCGCTTATATCGACTGCGTGCAACGCCGTGCCACCCGAGACTAGATTTAGCCCCAGGCTTTCACTTTGTTTAACACGCCGCCTCCCGAGGAAACTAATTTCCCTTGGCGCGGCCCGGCGGAAAATTTTCTGCCGTATGCGCCACCCCGCCAAAAAAAAACCACTGAAACAGCGGCTTTTTTTTGGCGGGGTGCTTGCGCTTCAGCGGAATTTGCTCTGCGGAACCACCTTGAGTTCACCTTCGACCGACGACACATAGTTAGCCAGCATCTTGAGCTCGGCATTGGTGTACTGCTTGGCCATGCCCGCCATGATGGCGTTGCCGCGACCCACCTTGGCGTTGTTCTCTATCTTGTACGACTTGAGAGCCACAAACAGGTAATCCGCATGCTGACCACCAATTTTGGGGTAAGACGGGTCAATCGGCTGGCCGAAGTTGGCGCCATGGCAGGACGCGCAATTGGCCTTGCTGAGCAGGGCCTGCACCTCGGCGCTCGGTTCCCTGGATGGCTTGACCGGAAGCGTCGCGCCCACCACCACGCCATGCACGCTGTAATAAGCGGCCAGATCGACCATGTCCTGATCGCTCAGCGACTCGGCAATGCCGCGCATGGTCGGGTGCTTGCGCTCGCCTTTTTTGTATGCATGCAGCGACGACGCGATGTACTTGGCGCTCTGGCCGGAAATCATGGGGACCTTGTAGACCTCGGGGAAAGAGGCCTGGTAGCCCTTGATGCCGTGGCAACCAATACACATGGCGTTCTTGGTTTCGCCTGCTTTGGCGTCGCCTTTAAGCTCCTGTGCGAGGCTGGAAGCCGTCACACAGGAGACAGCCAGAGCGAATATCGTGGTCAACAGCTTATTCATTTTTCGCGCACAATCAAGTGAAAATTCATCGTTTAGAACAGCTTTGGATTATATCTGGGCCTGACGGATTTCAGACACCGCTTGCCGGTTGCCAGCGCCAGAGCTGCCTCAACCATCAAGCTCTTTCAACGCCCCAGCAACAGCCCTTCCACACTTCTGACTCCCCAAGCACATGAAATTCCAAGGCTCACAAAACTACGTCGCCACGCCGGACCTGATGCTGGCCGTCAATGCCGCAGCCACCCTGAAAAGGCCGTTGTTGGTCAAGGGCGAGCCCGGCACCGGCAAAACCATGCTGGCCGAGGAAGTGGCGCAGGCCTTGAGTCTTCCGCTGCTGCAGTGGCACATCAAGTCCACCACCAAGGCGCAGCAGGGCCTGTATGAATACGACGCCGTCTCGCGCCTGCGCGATTCCCAACTGGGCGATGAAAAGGTGAAGGACATTCATAACTACATCGTCAAGGGTGTGTTGTGGCAAGCCTTCACGGCAGAGCAGCCGGTCGCCCTGCTGATCGACGAGATCGACAAGGCCGACATTGAATTTCCGAACGACCTGCTGCGCGAGATCGACCGCATGGAGTTTTACGTCTACGAGACGCGCGAACTCATCAAGGCCAGGCACCGGCCGCTGGTGTTCATCACGTCCAACAATGAAAAAGAACTGCCCGACGCCTTTTTGCGCCGCTGCTTTTTTCACTACATCAAGTTCCCCGACGCCGACACCATGAAGCAAATCGTCGACGTGCATTTTCCCGGCCTCAAAAAGGAATTGCTGGCGGCCGCCATGAAGACTTTTTATGAAGTCCGCAACCTGCCCGGCCTAAAGAAGAAGCCCTCCACCAGCGAGCTGCTCGACTGGCTCAAGCTGCTGCTGGCTGAAGACATTCCGCTGGAAGCCCTGCAAAGCCGCGACGACAAGGTGACCGTGCCGCCGCTGGTCGGCGCACTGCTCAAAAACGAGCAGGACGTGACCCTGTTTGAAAAGCTCGTCTTCATGCAGCGCAACAACCGCTAGTCCCTTCGCTTCAAAAGCCAACCATCAAAACCTTCGAACGCAGAGCTAGAGCACCATGGGCAAGTCATTGTTGATTGAGGGGCTGAGCGACGCCGCCGGCTTCCTGGGCGGCGCGTTGTTGGGCTGGTGGCTGGCCAGCCTGCTGGGTTTCGAAGTCGCCACCGAGGGCTACAGCGCCAGCCGAATGGTTGGCGTGGCACTGCTTATTCTGGGTGGCAGCCTGGGCCTGCGGCAAGCACGGCGCTGGCGCCGCGTACACGCTGAACGTCAGCTGGAAAAACGGAAGCAAGCACCATGAGTTTTGTAGAAGCCGTCACGCTGGCCGCGCGCGGTGTAGAACTGGTGCCGTTGGCGCTTGAGCATGAAGCCGGTCTGCGCGCCGCGGCCGCCGACGGTGAACTCTGGAAGCTGCGCGTCACCTCGGTGCCCGAGCCGGAACAAACGCGCGCCTACATTGAAGCCGCGCTGGCAGCCCGCCAGGACGGCAACCGTTTCGCCTTTGCGGTGCGCGACCATTCCAGCGGCACGGTGCTGGGCAGCACCAGTTACCACGACATACTGCCGGCGGTCAAACGCCTGGAGATTGGCTACACCTGGTACGCCCTGCGCTGCCAGCGCAGCCACGTCAACACCACCTGCAAGCTGTTGATGCTGACGCACGCGTTTGAAACCCTGGGCTGCCATGTCGTCGGCTGGCGGACCGACAATTTCAACCACGCCTCGCAGCGCGCCATCGAACAGCTGGGCGCGCGCAAAGATGGCGTGATTCGCGGTCATGCGCTGCGGCGCGACGGCACCATCCGCGACACCGTCCTGTACAGCCTGCGCGCCGGCGAATGGCCAGAGGTCAAGGCGCAGTTGCTGTACCTGCTGGACAAACCGCGCCCCTGAGATTGCACACACCATGCTGATTGACTTTTTCTACACCCTGCGCTCGGCCAAATTGCCGGTTTCGGTCAAGGAATTTTTGGTGCTGCTCGAAGCGCTGGAAGCCGGTGTGGTCGGACCCAACAGCGGCAAGCCTGACGAGCCCGGCGAAGGCGCTTACAAGATTGACGACTTCTATTACCTGAGCCGCACCGTGCTGGTGAAGGACGAAAAGCACTACGACAAGTTTGACCGCGCCTTCGCGGCCTACTTCAAGGGCGTGGAGATGGTCGCTGACTTCACGAAAGAGATTCCGCTCGACTGGCTGCGCAAAAACCTCGAACTGCAGCTCAGCGCCGAGGACAAGGCCAAAATCGAAAAAATGGGCTGGGACGAGCTCATGGAAACGCTTAAAAAACGTTTTGAAGAACAAAAAGAGCGCCACGAAGGCGGCAGCAAATGGATTGGTACCGGCGGCACCTCGCCCTTTGGCGCCAATGGCTACAACCCGCAGGGCATACGCATAGGCCAGGAAAAAAGTCGCAACAGAAGCGCGGTCAAAGTCTGGGACCAGCGCGCCTACAAGGACTACGACGACACGCAGGAGCTCGGCACGCGCAACATCAAGGTTGCGCTGCGCCGGCTGCGCAAGTTTGCGCGCCAGGGCAACCAGGAAGAGCTCGACCTGGACGACACCATCCGAAGTACCGCAGCCAATGCCGGCTGGCTTGACATCAAGATGGTGCCCGAGCGCCACAACAATGTGAAAGTGTTGTTGCTGATGGACGTGGGCGGCACCATGGACGACCATATTCACCGCGTCGAGGAAATGTTTTCTGCCGTCAAGGCCGAGTTCAAGCACCTCGAGTTTTATTACTTTCACAACTGCGTCTATGACTTCATGTGGAAGAACAACCGGCGCCGCTTTGCCGAGAAATTTCCGACCTGGGACATCATCCGCAAGTACAACAAGGACTACAAACTGATCTTTGTTGGCGACGCCACCATGAGCCCTTACGAAATACTCCAGCCCGGCGGCAGTGTTGAATACAACAACGAAGAAGCCGGTGCCCAATGGATGCAGCGGCTGACCAATGCTTTCCCCAAATTCGCCTGGATCAACCCGGAACCGCAGGGCGTCTGGCAATACCGCCAGAGCATCAGCGTGATCCAGCAACTGGTCAACCAGCGCATGTTCCCGCTGACCCTGCGCGGGCTGGAAGAGGCCATGCGGCTGCTGTCCAAATAGCGCTCAAGTAAACTGGACTTGTGACCTATTCCAGTACTGTCAATGCACGGACGGCCACCCCGGCAGCACTCAGCACTGCAAGCTTGGCCCTTGCTTGCGCCCTTCTGGCAATTTTCCTGGCGCCTGCCGCTGGCGCGCAAATGGCCTTACCCGCGCAAACCGCACCAGCCCCCGCAGCGCCGCCAGCAAAAATAGCACCGCCTGCCACGCCGCAAGGCGAGGTCGGGCCCGCCGGCGCCGAACCTGAAGTCAGCGCTTTCGACATTGCCGTGCGCGCTCCTACCGTGGTGCGCGAGCTGCTCGAAAAGCACCTTGAACTGCAACGCTACCGCGCGGTGACCGATCTGGACGAGGCCGAACTGGCGCGCCTGATCGTGCTGGCCGAGCGCAATGTGCGCAACCTCGTCGGCACGCTCGGTTACTTCAGCCCCGACATCCGCATCACGCGTGAGGGGGAGGTCAATCAGCGCCCGACCATCGTTGTCGCCGTCGATCCGGGAGATGCCACCTTGATAGACTCCGTCTCCATCAACTTTGCCGGTGACATTGCCCAATCCACCGATGCCGATGCACTGGCGCAACGCGAAGGCATCCGGCGCGACTGGCGCCTGCCCGCCAACCAGCGCTTCACGCAAGACGCCTGGGCCGGCGCCAAAACACAGGCGCTGCGCGAGCTGGTGGCGCGCCGCTACCCCGCCGGAAAACTAGCCGATAGCCTGGCCGACGTGGACGCGCCCGAACACCGCGCCAGCTTGCGTGTGCAACTCGACTCCGGCCCGCTCTACCGGCTCGGCGCCATGCAGGTCAGCGGCGTGGAACGCTACGACCCGCTGCTGGTGCCGCGGCTGGCGCGCCTGAATGCGGGCACGGTGTATGACCAGAACCAACTGGTGGAAGCGCAGTTTCGGCTGGCGTCGAGCGGTTACTTTGATTCGGCTTCTATTTTTGTCGACCCCGAAAGCGATCCGCTGGCCGCGCCGGTGCAGGTACAGGTGAGCGAAGCCAGACTGCAAAAAATCATTCTGGGCGTCGGCCTGACCACCGACAGCGGGCCGCGCGCCTCGGTGGAGCACACCCACCACCGCGTGCCCGGCATAGGCTGGCGCGCGGTGACCAAGCTGCAGCTGGAGAAGAAATCCCCGTTCGCCCAGACCGAGTGGACCTCCATCCCCGACGCGGCCAGCTGGCGCTGGGTTGCCTTGGGCCGCGCCGAACGGCTGGACGACAACGAGCTGATCACACGCGCCCAGCGCCTGCGCTTTGGCCGCTCCCAGGCCGGCGAGCGCATAGACCGCAGCATTTATCTGCAGTACGACCGGGCGCGCGTCAGTGGCGTCGGCCTGCAGGGCAACTCAGCCGCCGATGAAGGCGAGGGCTCGGCCTTGACGGCGAACTATGTCTGGACCGGCCGCTATTTCGACAGCCTGCCTTTTCCGGGCAGGGGCTACGGCCTGGGCTTCGAACTCGGCGGCGGCAGCACGCTGGAAGGGAATCGCCAGCCTTTTACGCGCACGGTGGGCCGCTGGCTCGGCATCCGGCCGCTGCAGCGCGGGCGCATTGCCATGCGGGCAGAAGGCGGCGCCGTGCTGGCCAAAGACAGCGCCAGCATTCCCGCCACCCAGCTGTTTCGCACCGGCGGCGACAGTACGGTGCGCGGCTACGGCCTGCGCGACATCGGCATCAAACGAGCCAATGGTGCGACTGGCCCGGGGCGCTACCTGGCCGTCGCCAGCATCGAATGGCAGCGCCCCATCCTGCGCGGCGATTTGCCCAGCGAATTCGAAAGCACTGTGTTTCTTGATGCCGGCGCCGTGGCCGACAAGCCGCAAGACCTGCGCCCCGCCGTCGGCGTGGGCGCCGGTGTGCGCTGGCGCAGCCCGATTGGTCCTTTGCAGATGGACCTGGCCTACGGCGTCAAAGTCAAACAGCTGCGCTTGCATGTCAGCGTGGGCTTTGTCTTTTGATGGACGCGCCGGTGAACCTTACCAAATCTGACAACACCGACAAGACTGCCAGGCCGCCCCGGCGCTGGTCGCACTGGTTGAAAGCCGCCGCGCTCGCCGCTGGCGGCATGGTGCTACTGGTCGTGGCATCACTCAGCGCGCTGTGGTGGTGGGCCGGCAGTGAAGGCTCGCTCGCCAGCGCACTGCGCTGGATAAGCCAATCCCAGCCGCTGCTGGCCGGGCGCGCTACCGGCTCGCTACGCGCCGGCGGGCACGTTGACCAGCTGCTGTGGCAAAAGGACGGCTTGCGCGTCGAAGCCCGCGATGTCAGCCTAGCCTGGCAGCCCTGGTCGCTGCTGCAGGGCAAGCTCACGCTGAACCAGCTGACGGCTGTCAGCGTGCAGGTGGACGACCAGCGTGTGCCTTCCAAATTGCCTGCCCCGCCCACCACGCTGAGCCTGCCACTGCCGGTTGCGCTTGATGCATTTTCGGTCGCCCAGCTGCGCTGGACCGGGCCGACGGCGCTAACCGGCGTGACCGCCTCTGGCATTTCCGGGCGCTACCAGTTCAACGGCCTGCAGCATCAGCTCGATCTGCTGGGCGCGCAGGTCGCCAGTGGCCGCTACAGCGGGCACGCCGTGCTGACTTCAAGCGGTCCGCTGGTGCTGAACGCCAGCCTGGCAGGCGCCATGACGACCACCCTGCCCGCCAGCAAAACCGCGCTGCCACTTGCCTTCCAGGCCACGGCACGCGGGCCGCTGACTGAGCTGCTGGTCAACGCCGAGCTGCAGATGACTGCCCCGCCCGCCGCCGGCGCTGCGCAACCGCAGGCAACTGCCACGGCCCGCGTCACCCCCTGGGCCGCGCAGCCACTGCCGCAAGCCGATGCACGCTTTCGTGACCTGGACCTGGCCGCGCTGTGGCCAGACGCGCCGCAAACCCAGCTGAGCGGCAGCGCCAGCGTGCGGCCCGTTGCAGGCAGCAGCACGGCCAGCCCGGCCTGGGCGCTACAGCTGCAGGCGGCCAACCGCCTGGCTGGCCCCTGGGACCGCAAAAAGCTGCCGCTGGAGCAGCTGGAAACCGGTGGCGAGTGGCGCAATGGCACGGCGCTGGTTCGCACTCTCAAGGCGCGCCTGGGCGGCGGCGAACTGCTGGCCAGCGGTGAATGGACGCAAGCCGATAGCGCCGGCACGGCAGCAGCGGCGCAAGCCTGGAAACTGCAGGCCACGCTGCAGCGCGTCAACCCGGCCCAGCTGCACAGCCGATTTGCCGCGCTGCCGCTGAACGGCCGGGCCAGCGTGCGCAGCCAGGGTGAAGCCACCGGCTTTGAAGCCAGCGTGCAGACGGCTGTCAGCGCGGGCAAACAAGCACCAGCAGCCAGAACAGCTTCCCGTCAGAAGAATCCCCTGAGCCAATTAGGACAACTACGCCTGCGCGACGCCAACGCCACCGGAAGCTGGAACCCCAAACAGGGCGGCGGCACGCTGCTGCTGTCTGCGCTGCGCGTGCGCACCGACGACGCCGAACTGGCGGGCCAGCTTGAAGCCCAGCCCGCCGCACGCGGTGGCAAGGGCCAACTGGCCTTGACGGCGCCCGGGCTGGACGCCACGCTGCAGGGCGAGCTGCGGCAAAGCAGCGGTGGCGGGGCTGTCAGCCTGCACGGCCGCGATGCAGCGCAAGCCTTGCGCTGGCTGCAACAACTGCCGGGCCTGCCCGCTGCGCTTCAAACGGCTGCTGCCAGCGGCAGTGCCGAGCTGCAGGCCAACTGGCAAGGCGGCTGGGCCGATCCGGCAGTGCAGGCACGACTCGACCTGCCTTCGCTCGACTGGCGCACCGCCGCCGCAGCTGCCGCCACGCCTGCCGATACTGCCAGCGGCGCGCCGGGCGAGCTCAAAATCCGCGCGCTGCAAGCCACACTCTCAGGCCGATTGAGCCAGGCGCAGCTGGCCGCGCAGGGCCGCCTTGAAGTGGAGCAGCGCCGCTACGCCCTGCAACTGGCAGCCACCGGCGGGCGCATCCAGCCAGCCGGTGCGGCCCAAGCAGCCTGGGGCGAAGCGGCCTGGCAGGGCCTGCTTAATCAGTTCAGCGTCAGCGTTGAAGACCCCGCCCGGGGAGCAGGGGCCTGGCGGCTGGCCACGCGCAGCGCGCTGCCGCTGAAGTGGACGCCAGCGCGCGGTGGCGCTGGCGCGACGTTCGAGGGCGGCGCCGGCGAAGCCCTGCTGAGCGCGCCAACGGCGCGTGTTTCGGCGAACACCCCCGCGCAAGCCACGCTGGCCTGGCAACCGGTGCGCTGGCGGCCCGGCGAGCTGGTCAGCGCCGGCCAGCTTAGCGGCCTGCCCATGGCCTGGATCGAGTTGCTCGGTGGCCCGCAGCTGGCCGGCGCCGGCCTGGGCGGTAACTTACTGCTCGATGGTCAATGGGACGCCACGCTGGGCGAGCGCCTGCAGCTCAAGGCCAGCCTGGCGCGCCGCAGTGGCGACCTCACGGTGCAGGCGCAAAACGTGCAGGGCAGCAACGCGCGCTTGGCGGCCGGGCTTAAACAGGTGCAACTATCCCTGGTCAGCAACGGCGACGCCCTGACGCTGGCCCTGCGCTGGGACAGCGAACGCGCCGGCACGGCCGACGGCCAGCTGCAGACCCGCCTGACACGCGCGCCAGCCGGCCAAGGCGTAGGCGGCTGGCTCTGGTCGCCAGACGCGCCGCTCAACGGCCAGTTGCGCGCGCAATTGCCGCGCATCGGCGTCTGGTCGCTGTTGGCGCCGCCGGGCTGGCGCTTGCGCGGCTCGCTCGCGGCCGACCTGGCCATAAGCGGAACTCGCGCCGCGCCGCTGCTGACGGGCGATTTGCAGGCCAACGACCTGGCCTTGCGCTCGGTGGTCGATGGCATCGAATTTGCAAACGGCCGGCTGCGCGCCCGGCTCGACGGCAGCCGCATGCGCATCAGCGAATTCACTTTGCAGGGCGCCGGCGACAAGGGGACCGGCGGCGTCCTGACGGCCCAGGGCGAAGCCGGCTGGGTAGACGGCAAACCGCAGGTACAGCTCGACGCCAAGCTGGAGCGGCTGCGCGCCAGCCTGCGCACCGACCGGCAGCTCACCGTGTCGGGCCAGCTGCAGGCCAGCCTCAAAGGCGAGCAGGCCGAACTGACTGGCAAGCTGGAGGTCGACCAGGCACGCATCATCTTGCCCGACGAAGGCACGCCGCAACTGGGCGATGACGTGGTGGTGCGCACCAACCGTGGCGCCGCCGTCGGGCAAAAGGCGCCCGCCGAGACCAGCGCACCGGCGGCCAGACCAAACCGCCCCGTCAAGCTGGCGGTTCAGCTTGATCTGGGCCGCGACTTCCGCATCCAGGGCAAAGGCCTTGACACGCGGGTGCGCGGCACGCTCGCCCTCTACGGCGACTCGCTGGCCGGTCCGCGACTGACCGGCACCGTCAACACCTTCGGCGGGCAATACCGCGCCTACGGCCAGCGCCTGGATGTCGAGCAAGGCGCGCTGCGCTTTACCGGGGCCATCGACAACCCGGCCCTCGACATCCTGGCGATTCGCCCCAACAGTATTCAGACCGGGCAGCGCATCGGCGTGCAGATCACCGGCACCGCCCTGCTGCCGCGCGTGCGCCTGTACGCCCAGCCTGAACTGCCCGAAGCTGAAAAGCTGTCGTGGCTGGTGATTGGCCGGCCCTCAGCCGCCGGCGGCGCCGAAGCCGCGCTGCTGCAACAGGCCGCACTGGCACTGCTGGGCGGCAAAGGCGGCGGCATGTCGGGCGGCCTGGCCGCGTCGCTGGGGCTGGACGAGCTGTCGTTTCGCGGCGCCGCCAGCAATGCCAACGGGGGCACCAGCGAAGGCGCCGTCACGCTAGGCAAGCGCTTTTCGCGCAACTTCTACGCCGCCTACGAACGCAGTATTTCAGGCGCCCTGGGCACACTGTATGTTTTCTATGACCTGTCGCGGCGCTTCACCGTGCGCGCCCAGGCCGGCCAGCAAAGCGCCGTGGACCTGATCTTCACCGTGCCCTACGACTGAGCGGCTTTGCCTTGGCTGTACCGGCCAGCGCATACAATTCCCACTCCTCGCAGCCACTGCGACGCCCGCCGCCATAGTTCAACGGATAGAACGAGTGCCTCCTAAGCGCTAGATACAGGTTCGATTCCTGTTGGTGGCACCATTTGATCAAATCAGATCATGTCAGAACCTCTCAAAACCCGCATGTTTACTGGCATAGCGGGTTTTTTTGTTGTCTCACGCGGTTTCACCGGCCAACATGAAATACCATCAAAATCATGGTATTCATGATGGTATCCAGAAATACCAGCAACCGAGATACCAACAAAAGGGCAGATCATGGCGCTGACAGACACCTTCGTGAAGAACATCAAGCCCGGCCCGGGGGCTGCTGGCCAAAAACACGCCGATGGGCTGGGCTTGTATCTGAACGTCAAGGAGGCCGGGAAGTACTGGCGCATGAACTACCGCTTTGCGGGCAAGCAAAAAACGCTGGCGCTCGGCGTGTATCCGGCGGTATCGCTACTGAAAGCCCGCCAGCGGCGCGACAAGGCGCGTGAACTGCTGGCAGACGGCATAGACCCCAGCACAGCCAAGCAAGAGGATAAACAGGCCAAAGCAGACGCGGCGGCAAACACCTTTGAAGCCGTGGCCCGGGACTGGCTGATCAAGACCAAAGCCAAGCGGGCGGCCATCACCCACTTGAAGGTGGCCACCTGGTTAGAAAAAGACGCTTTCCCCTTCATTGGCAATATGCCTATCTCCACCATTGGGCCGCGTGACGTGCTGGACAAGGTAGTAGGCAAGGTCGAGGCACGCGGCGCTATTGACACGGCCCACCGGCTCAAGCAGCTTTGCGGGCAGGTGTTCCGCTACGCAGTCGTGACGGGGCTGGCAGAAAGGGACGTGACCACTGATCTACGCGAAGCCCTGGTAACGAAAACGCAAAAGCACCATGCAGCGATCACAGAACCCAAGCAGGTAGGTGACCTGATGCGCTCGATATTCGCCTACACCGGGCACCCCACTACGCTGGCAGCGCTCAAATTGACGCCTTTGGTTTTTGTTCGGCCGGGCGAACTGCGCACGATGGAATGGGCAGAACTGGACCTGGATGCGGCAGAGTGGCGCATTCCCGGCAGCAAAATGAAAATGAAGACAGAACACCTTGTGCCACTTTGCACGCAGGCGGTGGCGTTGTTGCGCAGCGTGCAGCCCCTTACCGGCCACGGACGCTACGTGTTCCCCAGCTTGCGCACGGGTGAACGGCCCATGAGCGAAAACACGATAAACGGCGCTGTGCGGGCCATGGGCTACAGCAAAGAGGTTCACACCGCCCACGGGTTCCGGGCCACGGCCAGAACCATCCTGGATGAAGTGCTTGGCGAGCGGGTGGACCTGATAGAGCACCAATTAGCCCACACGGTGAAGGATGCCAACGGCCGGGCCTACAACCGCACCGCACACCTGCCAGCCCGGCGCGTGATGATGCAGACCTGGGCGGACTACCTGGACAAGCTGCGCATCGGTGCCGACGTGATCCAGCTTCGCCCAGCGGCAAAGTAAAAAAGACTGTTTTAAGCCACGCCTAGCTATCGGCTGATCCCGATGGTGGAAAGCGGCGGGCCATTTTGTTGAGTTAGATTGCCGGGAATCCGTCAAGCTCAAAAGCGACATTGAAGCCTTACTCAAAAGGATTCACGCAATGTCAAACAAAATCACAACCCATACAACGCCCATTGCATCCAGCATCCCGGCGCAAAAGGCAACCATCCATCAATCGATTTTCGACGCACTGCCAAACAGCGCATTCATTCGAGAAGCCCAATTGGTGCAAAGCCCCAAAAGGCCAGACACCCCAGCCCCCCTGCCCTTTTCTGCGCCGACGCTGTGGCGCAAGGTGAAGGCGGGCACGTTCCCAAAACCGACCAAACTTTCACAAAGGGTCACCGCGTTCAATGTCGGTGAAGTGCGGGCGTGGATGCTGGCACAGGCCACGGTGTAAAGGGGCGGTCATGCACACAGACACCACCCCAAAAGAAAAGCCCACCGGGAGCGCAAACTACCCGGCAGGCCACACAGACCGCCGGATCGTAGCGGCTGCGGATGACACCGGCAAGCGCTTTGCTGCACTGGCCGCACGCTTTGCCCTGGCAGGTCACACCCTGACACGCAGCGACCTGGCAGACGGCGGGGCGCTGGGGCTTGTCGCGTGCCCTGCCCGATCTGCAGGCGGCGGCGCACTTCCTGGCGCAGATCGGGGGCAAACCATGAGCGAGCCCGACAAAATCAAAGCGCTGCACCTGCTGCGGGATCTTCACCCGGGCGTGAGCAGCGAGGTTCAATGCGCCCGCATTCGGAATGCACTGAGCCGGTTCAGCATCACCACGTTTGAGGCCATGCGTTACCTAGACGTGTACGACCCCCGGGCGCGGGTGATGCAACTGCGCAATGCAGGCGACGCGATTGATACGCACTGGCAGACCGTCATTACGGAGGCCGGTGAACGCCACCGTGTCGGGGTCTACACCCTGCGGCCGAACGCGGGGGCCGTAGCATGAGCGGCGACCTTGCTGAGCAGTTCGTATCCGCGATTGCAGCGGCTGGCTTGAGCCCGCCGGACAGCATCAGCGCAGACGGCGCAATCCACCGCTTCAGTACCAACGGCAGGCGCGGTGATGATTCGGGCTGGTACATAGCGCACACCGACGGCACAGCTGCTGGCGCGTTTGGCTGCTGGCGCACTGGCCTGCAATCGAGCTGGTGCGCCAAGTCAGATAGCACCATGACGGCGGCAGAACTGTCCGACCACCGGCAGCGCGTCAAGGCTATGCAGGCGCAGCGCGAAGCCGACCTGCTGGCAACCCAGCTACAGGCCAGCCAGACAGCGGCGGCATTGTGGGGCCAAGCCGATGCGGTGACAGCGCATCCGTACCTGAGCAGCAAGGGCGTACAGACCCACGGCCTGCGCATGTTTGCGGACAAGCTGCTGATCCCCCTGCGCGACACGGCAGGCACGCTGCACAGCCTGCAAACCATTGCGCCCGATGGTGACAAGCGCTTTCACCCCGGCGGGCGCGTGAAGGGCTGCTACCACTCGATAGGCAAGCCGGCGGGCGTGCTGATCGTCTGCGAGGGCTACGCGACCGGCGCAAGCATTCATGAAGCAACCGGGCACGCGGTGGCGGTGGCCTTCAACGCGGGCAACCTGCACGCCGTGGCGCTGGCCTTGCGTGCCAAGTACCCGGCGCTGAAAATCATCATTGCAGCCGATGATGACCACCTGACAGACGGCAATCCGGGCATGAGTAAAGCCACGGCGGCGGCGCTGGCAGTCGGCGGGGTGCTCGCTGTGCCCGTATTCCCCACATCGGAGGACGGCAGACCTGACAAGGCGACCGACTTTAACGACCTCTACCTGCTGGCCGGGGCAGATGCGGTGAAGGCGTGCATTGATGGCGCTATTAATTCGATAGCTGCTTGCGCTCGTCCCGATTGGGCTACAGGCATAAATGATGCATGGGCAGAGCCCACGCCGTTGCCCAACGCCTTGCCCCCGGTGGACCCGTTCGACGCAGAGCTATTGCCCGTGGCATTGCGCGCCTGGGTGATGGACATTGCGCACCGGATGCAATGCCCGGCGGACTTTCCGGCGGTGGCGGCGCTGGTGGCCTTGAGCAGCCTGATTGGTGCGCGTGCCGTGGTGCAACCCAAGGCGCGGGACGACTGGCAGGTTGTGCCGAATCTGTGGGGCGCGGTAGTCGGCAGGCCGGGCGTGAAAAAGTCCCCGGCGCTCAGTGAAGCATTGAAGCCATTGAACCGGCTGCAAGCTGACGAGTTTGAACGCTGGCAACTCGAACACGATGCCTGGGCTCTGGACTGCAAGGTCATGGCGATGCAGGACGATGCGAACGAGAAAAAAGCCAAGGGGCTGGCAGGCAAAGACCCGGCGGCGGCGCGTGCCTTGCTTGAGCCAGTGGACACCCCGGCGGAACCCGTGGCGCGGCGCTATATCGTCAACGATGCCACAGTGGAAAAGCTGGGCGAGCTGATGCAGCAAAACCCCTGGGGCACCTTGAGCTATCGGGATGAACTGTACGGGCTGCTGACCGGACTGGACAAGCAAGGACAAGAGGGATCGAGGGCGTTTTACCTGCAAAGCTATGACGGCAATCAGGGCTACACCTTTGACCGCATTGGACGCGGGACGGTGCATATTCCGCGCGTCTGCCTGGCGATGATTGGCGGCATTCAGCCGGGCCGCATTCAGGAATATGTGCGCGGTGCGGTGGCCGGTGGCAGCGCTGATGACGGGCTGTTGCAGCGCTTCGGGTTGGCTGTTTGGCCTGACATCACCGGGGAGTTTGTGCATGTTGACCAATGGCCTGACACGCCCGCGAAGCAAACCGCCTGGGCGGTGTTTGAACGCCTTGCAGAACTGCAGCCAGCCAACGACACCGACCCGCAGGTCTGGCGCTTTGATGATGCTGCGCAAGCCTTGTTTGTCGAGTGGCTGGTTCCCTTTGAAACCGAGATTCGCGGCGATGACTTGCACCCGGCGATGGTTTCGCACCTGTCCAAATACCGCAAGCTGATTCCGGCGCTAGCGCTGGTGTTTGCCTTGATCGACACGCCGGACAGCGGCGGCCTGATCCATGAACGCGAGCTGATCCGGGCGCTGTCTTTTGGCGACTACCTGCGCACCCACGCAAACCGGCTGTACGCGGCAGCGGTGACGCCTGAGACCACGGACGCGGTGACGCTGCTGTCCAGAATCAAGGCGGGCAAGCTGGTGGACAGGGACGGCGTGATGTTGGACAGCTTCACGCCCCGGCTGATGGCCTTGAAGCATTGGGCCGGGCTGGGCACGCCGGACGCCGTGCGCAAGGCAGCGGAGGTGCTGGCTGATTACGACTGGCTGCGACGGGACGTGGTGCAGTCTGGCGACGCATTGGGCCGGGGCAGACCCAGCGACCGCTACACCACCAATCCGATGGCAAGGGGCACGGCATGACGTGGCTGGCACGACTCAAGAAAATTGATACAGCCCCCGAAAAGGACGCTACAAAAACTACAAAAAGGGTTTCTGTAGTTTCTGTAGCCCCGGGGATGGCCCCCATGCAAAAAGCAGGGCGTGATTCACCGGCAGCGAACGATGCGGCGCAAGTGTTGGCGCTAGTTGCCAGTAGCGAGGTTTCCACGCAGGTTGTCAGCCCAGCGGCGTTAATTGCCGACCTAGACCGCTGGGCATGGCCACACAGCCAAGCCATGACAGGCCGGGAGATTGACACCTTCGCGGCGCGGCTGGCGCGCTTCACCGACAAGGGGCTATCACTGATCGACGGCGAAGCACTGGCGGACAAGCTGGTGACGCGGGACCGTGAAGCAGACGAGCGGCGGCTATGCCTGGAGTGCGTTCACCTGGCGCGCAACGGACTATGCAAAGCCGTCACCACCGGCGGCAAGCCCATTGAGCCCGTTTCTACAGTCCTGCAACGCTGCGACAGCTTCGCGGCGCAACTTTGAAAGGCCAGCATGGCAACGGTTAAAAAAACCTCAAAAAACCTAAGAAAACCTGAGGCCCCAAAGCCGCCTGCACCGACCACAGCGGACAAGGCGCGCATGGCCTTGCTGCCATCGGTCAACGGTGCGGCGGTGATCGAAGCCTATCAAGGCAACGTGATGGGAAAAGATACCGACATGGGCGGTTTGATCGAGCGGTTGCGCAACACCTTCACCGAAGTCAAGGGCGGCGACCTGCACAACCTGGAGGCCATGCTGCTTGGTCAGGCCACGGCATTGCAAACCATTTTCACCAGCCTGGCACGGCGTGCGAGCACTCAGGATCGTTTGCCGCAATATCAAACTTTCCTAGGGCTGGCCCTGAAAGCGCAGGCGCAAAGCCGGGCGACCATATCGGCGCTGGTGAACCTGAAGCACCCACGGCAAGCCATGTTTGTGAAACAGACAAACATTGCGCAGGGGCCGCAACAGGTGAACAACGGCGATGCGCCCAACGGGTCTACCCCGCAAAACGCGCGCGCGTGCGCGCACGGAAAAGAAATCGAACCCGAGCAAAACAAACTATTGGATGCGAATCATGGGCAACAACGGCAAAGGATGGACACCAGAGCGGCGCAAAAAGCAGAGCGAAGCTATCAGGCGGTGGAAACCGTGGAATCAGTCCACCGGGCCAAAAAGCGCAGAGGGTAGAGCTGCTGTGGCGCGCAACTCTTGGACGGGCGGCCATTGGCTAATGCTACGCAAGGCTATTAGTGAAATGAATGAGGTAATACGGCCGCAGCACAAAAGCATCGGATTGTAAAAGCTGATTTTTGTAGCGAAAGCGGTTAGGAAGTTTGACGCAAGCATTCCCTATCGCAAGATTCATTTTTGTTACGTGATTTGGAGTTGGGTAGCAGGGTACAGCTGCACAAATTTTGCCACTTCGCTCACGTCTGCCTCTAACCAGTTGATGTAATCATCTTGATCCAGAATTACAACCATTCTTTTTTCGTCATTTGGCATCAATAGAGACTGCATGAGTGGGTAGTCTTCGGCGTCGACAGTCAACATCGTGAAACACTGAACAGATCTGCCGTCAGGCGAAGGAATTGACCACCAAATTCCTGCGATGCCTAAAGGGGTTCCGTCTACCCGAGAAATACAAGCTTCCTGTATTCGTCCGCTTTTCAAGTCTGGTTCGAAGATTGCACTTGCGGGAATAATGCAGCGCTTACCGGTGTCCCAAGCTTGGGCAAAAACAACACTTTTATGGATGGCCTCATAAGGAGTGTTGTACGTGGCGTGGTCTGAAGTTATGTCGACCCACTCTGGTGACAAGCCGAAAAAACCAAAACCCACATTTTTTTTAAGGGAGTCGCCGTCTTGAGAAGATGAACCAGTTGGTTTTTTTATAAAAACGCCTTCTGTGCCTGCAAGAACATTCTTGTGCTGCTCGCGTAGAGGCATAGCGATGCCAAATGAGCTTTTGAATGCTACTGCGTCGGTTACGGACTGAAAACGGCTGCACATGAAGTCTCCTAAAAAAGGAACTAAACCAACAAGTCTGCTTTCATCACAGCGCACATTGCAGTTGCAACGCGGTCTCTTCCCAAAGTATTTAGAAAACCGCGCAACACAAAGGTACGGCGCTTGCCAACATCGTTGTAGGACTGCTCTTAGGTTAAGAACATGAGTTTTCCGGGACAGCAAATGTACAAGTTAGGCTTGCAGGGTGTACCGCGCTTTGCCTGGATTTGTAAGCGTGCTGGTCGCCATGTTCAAGAGGCACCGATTGAAAGACTCGCACCCAAGTTGACGCGCGCTGGGTAATTCGGTTTCATCAATCACTCAGTTAACGTCCAGCACCAAAAAATCACAAGCATTACGTCAGTCCACACGGATCTGGCTCGCCTCAGGTTCGCAAAAGTCCGCTTGCATTGCCCAAGCATCTTGCAAAACGTTGCCCGCAACCCGCGCTAAAACAGTTCCATGTGCAACTGCTGCAGGACGCCGAGCCCCAGGACATATCCAGCCACTTTCAGGTGGAACTGCCGCTACAGTTTTACAAGCTGGCCCGGGGTCCGCTCAGTCAAGGTGTGTATGTGGCCTGCGGTCAGGCGCAAGTCGGGCAATGGGCGCTGATCCCTGACGCCTCCAAAACAATGAGCCCGACCCGCTCGGACGGCAAGCGCATGAGCATTAACAATTGCCGCTCAAGCGGCATGATCACGACGTGAAGTTGCCGGCGACCTCGGGCCAAGGGCCAGCGCTTGATACCGGCCAAAGATTTTGACAAGCCTTATTGAGGCACTCTGACGGGCAAGAACATCTGGTGGCGCTTCAAACGTGCCGACGGGTACCCGTAAGCGCTGACCGGCTGTACAACGCGTGGCCGAGAAATCTGCAGTCTGGGGCGGGCAACAAGTCTGGCACTTCGACTTCCGGGAAACCGGCAGTTCCCTTTGATTCAACGCTAACGCACAAAACGCCGTCGTGCGCGTGCGCGAGACACACAGCGGTACGACCCTTTGTACATTGTTACTAACGAGACACAAAAAGTTTTGACGGTACTTTTGGCGGTATTTTTCGAAATCACAAATCAATAAACCAGCATTCATGCGGGTTACAGCCTAATTTTTGGTTCCTGTTGGTCATTTGGTATTATTTTAATAGCTGCTTGCGCCCGTGGCATATGGTCTAGAGGCCTAAAAGACCATCAAAAAAAAGGTTTCGGACCGCCTTGCACTCCGGCGGCGCCAAATTCCGCCCCGATTATTTCCAGTGGTTGAAGACGGGTGTTTTCTTGCCTCCCGCACCAGAAGAAGAATCAGCGCATGTTCGAACAGACCTTCAAGAATATCGACGACATCCTGCACAAGGACGCCGGCTGCAACAGCTAACCCGACTACACCGAGCAGTCATCCTGGCTGCTGTTTCTCAAATACCTCGAAGCGCTCGAAACCGACAAGGCCATGGAGCACGCGCTGGACGGCAAAAAGTACAACGCCATTCTTGACGACGCCTACCGCTGGGAAAGCTGGGCAGAGCCATGGTGCAGGTCATCTCAAAAGCCCGGAGCAGATCAGACGGGCATTTGTCGGGTTTCAGCAGTATTTGTACCAGCGCTGTAGCGCTTTTCGGGCGCATAAATACTATCATTTTGATAGCTGCTCGCGCCCGTCCTAGATTGGCTACAGCCCTGAATGACCAAAGAACTCGGCAGCCGCCCAGCGCAGCTGATCGCACCCCGCGCCCGGAGCGCGATCACGCCGATTGCCGCAGGCCTAGGGTGCAGGCCTTGTAACGATACTGCTGTCCAGTGTCACTGCACCAATCCGCGTCAATGCTCTGCCGTTCGAAACCGCGCCGGTATTTAGCGTGATCGACTGGTCAGCCAGGATGTTGCCCTGGAAGACAGAGGTGGTTCCCAAAGTCGCCGACGTACCGACCTGCCAGAAGACATTTTTAGCCTGGGCGCCGCCAGTCAGGATAATCCGGCGACCGGCGGTGGTGGTTAGCGTGGATGCCACCTGGAAGATCCAGACTCCGTCAGCAGGACCTGCAAGCGTGAGATCGCCTGACGAGATCGCCAGCGTGGAGGTGGATTTGTAGAGGCCGGGGGCGAGGGTTTGGCCGCCGATGTTGCCGGACACGGTGATCGGGGCTGTGGTGCGCCCGGCGGCGGCGTTGTACGCGGTCGTCAAGCAAAGCTTGGCGGCGTTTGCAAGGGTGTCGTTGACGTGTATCGCCCCCCCAACTACCGTTCCCGGCGGAAACCCGGTTACGGCGGAGCCCGGGCTCAAACCAAGATCGCCATTAACGATGGTAGGACCCGTGTTGGTAACAGTGGAGCCTGCCAGCACCGCGAAGCTGGCGGCGCAATCAAGGTTCACCAGCGCTGGGCCTGGGGCTGGCAGCGCTGAAGCGCCTGTTGTAAAGGTCCATGGATTCGGTGCAGTGCCACTTGCCAGTGGATTGCCCGCCAGGTCTTTGGCCCCTCTGGCGCCGCCAACAATTGCAGCCGTGTAGGTGGTGTTGGCCGCAAGATTGGCCGTCGGGTTGAAGGTCGCGGTGGTCCCCACGTAGCTCACCAAGCCTGCAACCGGCGTCATTCCTTGCGTTAGGGTAAACGTCCTGCGGGTAATGCTCAAAGGATTCATCGGCTCGCTGAAACTGGCGTTGATATTCTGGTTGACAGGCACGCCAGTGGCCAAATGCACAGGGACTGTGGAAGTCACCGTTGGCGCTGTAAGGTCTGCGCTCACTCCGGTCGTGAAGGTCCAAGTGAAGTCGCTTGCGAGCGCGTTGCCTGCCAGGTCTTTGGACCCGCTGGCGCCGCCAACCATGGTGGCCGTATAGGTGGAATTCGCTGCGAGATTGTCGGTCGGGTTGAAGGTCGCGGTGGTTCCAGCGAAGGTCACGGTGCCCGTAACCGGGGTGACGCCCTGCTTTAAGGTCATAGTCGCGGTGGTAATGCTTGAAGGGTTCATCGCCTTGCTAAAGGTGGCAGCGATGTTCCCGCCTAGCGCTACGCCCGTGGCCAAATTCGCAGGAACTGTGGAGGTCACGGTAGGTGCGGTGGTGTCTTTGGCCGCTCCGGTTGCAAAGCTCCAGACGAAAGCGCTGGCAAGTGCATTACCGACTGCATCCTTGACGCCCTTGGAAATAGTGGCGGTACAGGTGGTGTTGGCCGGGAGAACGCTCGCTGGCGCAAAGATCGCCGCATTGCCGCTCACGGCGTAGCTCACGTCGCCTGCGACAGGCGTGCCGGCAGGGCATGCGAGTGCAAAATTAGCGGCTGTGATGGTGTGCGGATCCATTGCCTCACTGAAGCTGGCGGTGACCCGTGTGTTGGGCTCCACACCGGTGGCATCGGAAACCGGAGCTGTCGAACTAACGGAAGGGGCGCTAGTGTCTGCCGTTAATCCCGTTGTAAATTTCCACACAAAGTTTCTGGCCAGTGCAGTGCCGGTGCTGTCCTTGGCTGCGGAGGTCACCGTCGCAGTACATTCAATACCCGCCGGGAGATTGTGTGCGGCCGGAAGTGTCATGGTCGCCACGTTGCCTGCTGCCAGGTAGCTGATCGCTCCCGATAAACCGGTTCGTGCAGGACATGCCAGCGTAAAGCTTGCCGGCGTCAGCGTAGCGGGATCCATCGCCTTACTGAACGCGACCGAGATTATTTTCGTCGTAACCGGAACACCGGTACCTCTATTGAGTGGTATGACGGCACTTACCTTGGGCGAGGCCAGATTCTTGATGCCTCGCTTGCCAAGATCTCGGCCGTCGTCCCTCTCGGTAGCGCCGCATACCACCGTCACAGCGGTAAGCAGAAAAGCCATGAACCATATCCGGCCCCTGGAATAGTCGAACTCGAATGTTTTCATTGGATTGATCCTAAAAGGTAACGCGCGGCTTCGGACAGCAAAACTTAAACACGCAGCCGCGTAGTGTTAGCTCTGCTGCAAATTATGTTTGTACGTTGCAGCACTTAGCGTCGCGTTATCCAGGTAACTTTTGTCACGGATCAGCAGGTCGCTTTTTTCGACGATGCAACCCTGCCAACCTTTTACAGCTTCGACGGAAGCTCCCGCCGGCGTGCCAATCCGCACGCCTTCAAATGCGTGTCGTGCGTGCTGGACCTGTTGCGCGAGCGGCTCCTTCGCACCATGCGCCCCGGGCGCCGGTGTCACCTTCTTGACTGGCTCCAAAGCCTTGGGCGCGCTGGTAGCGCCGGTAGCGCCGGTTGCACTGGCATTGCGCTCAGGCTCTCCGGCCAGCGCCGCAACCAGTGTTACTCGACGCTTATTTGAGTATTCTTAATGAGGGCGGTGAAGCCCGCTGAATTACTATGATTTTGATAGCAGCTAACACCTATTCTTCGTGTGCTAGAGCCTATTTCCATCAATTTCTTCAGATTTTTTTGGGTGCCTCTGACCACTGGCCGAGCTCTATGCCAAGCGCACGGACAGCGCTGCCCGGCGGCATCAGCAAACCCTGAGCACAAGCTCAACTTTTTTTTACTTGCTGCCCGACAACTGCGGGGACCTGAAAATTCCGCATACCTTCAATGGAACCCAGGAAATTCATCACACGATCAACCATCTGCCCGTCAAACAGGTAAGGGTCAAACCGCTCGTACCCCTGCGACTCAAGCCATTTCATCATGGGGCCTTTGACCGCCACAAACTTCATCTCCCAGCGCCCGAAAGAACGTGTCTCGATTGGTTTTTTCCAAAGCACGGTGAAGCGGCTATGCCGGGAATCCGTTTTGAGCTTTAAAAGAAGATTGTTTAGTGTCGCTTCCTCGCCTTCAAGGCATTGCATAAAGCAACCATCTCCAAAACAAAGGACGCCGGTCAGGCCGCTGTTCCTGTTATTTCCACGAGACTGGAAGAGGATTTTTCCAGCATGCGGCTCTATCCCGCCCTTGAAGTTTTCCGGCCCGGCGAAGCTAGAGCGGCTGATATAAACAAGCTGAGTCAGTTGTGACATATTCTTTTATGTGGCAACTCAAATTACACGGTGATAGTGATTTTTACATTTCCGCTTCCGTGAACTTTAAGAGCGGCGTGCTCTTGTGGGTTCGCCGGAGCACCAGCGCCAAAAAGAAAGCCCGAATGGCGCCGACCAGCGCACCGCCTATAACTCTCCACGCGTTTTCCGTCAGCAGCACGCCAAGATCAAGAATGCCAGGCGCCTCCACCACGCGCACGTCCATCTCGTGAAGATCGTCGACCATTTTGCTTTCCCTTTCTTGAAGTACCTTGTTCCGCAAAAATGAATGCCTGCTGTTTTTTTGGCATTGTGCAAGACAGTGGAAAAGTTATCAACGTTTGACGAGCTTGCACCAAACTGACGCCAAACCGCCAACGGTGCCAGCCTTTGTGATGGAGACGCTCAACTCGCCCCCTGAAAAAAGCGCCCTGACAAGGCCGGCGCCCTCGGGCCATTCAAACTGCAGGCGGTGCCGAGTCAGCGCCTTCATTAGCTATTAATAGCAGCTTGTGCCCGTATTCATTGGCATAGAGCCTGTTTTTAGCAACTTTTCCAGGCCGGCATACCCTGCGGCAGGGCGGACCAGTTTTGAGGCCGCCCGTGGCTAATTTTGGGCATTGACTAGGACATCCCCTGCGCCGTGAATACCGGCTAACATAAATCCTCCGACAGTTAACATCCACCCAGCGAGGCGACCCAGTGAACACCGGCAAGCAGATGCGCAAAATCTTGTTCGCGATATTGGCCATATTGGCCGTATGGGCCACACTGGCAAGCCTGCCGAGGGCAGAGGCGCAATCAGAGATTTCAAGCTTCGCTAACGTGCAGGAAGACGGCTCGATGAGGATCTCGGGCTCGCTGGTCCGGCTCTACGGTATTTACATTCCCCCGACCGATCAGACCTGCAACACCTTCATCCGACCTATGCCATGCGGAACCCGGGCGTCGCTGGCACTGGACTTCAAGATATCGGGCGCTTTCGTACACTGCCTGCCCCGGGTGACCCACCCTGACGACAGCATCACGGCCAGTTGCACGGTGGACAAGGAAGACCTGAGCGCATGGATGCTGCAGCGCGGCTGGGCCGTGGCGCTGCCTGACGCGCCTTTTGAATACCGCACGCTGGAGAAAATCGCCCAGTCCAGGGGGATTGGCATCTGGGGCATCCCGGTCGAGACGCTACGGCGCAGATAGCGCAGCCAGGGCCGGCTGGCGTGAAATGGCCTTGAATTGGCCGCCAGCCGCGGGGAAAAGCGACTTATTCCTGAGTCTGCATGCCAAATAAGCCTCTAGCCCAATGAATACGGGCACAAGCAGCTATTTATTTCATAGCAAATTAAAGGACGTCCTGCTTGTTGGTCAGGCGCAGCAGCCATCGATGACCGCGCGCACCAGCGCCTCGGGCGCGCTGCGCAGCGCCGCCTTGCCCGGTTCGGTTATCAGCACGAAGCGAATCTCCCCGGCTTCGGATTTCTTGTCGACACGCATGAGCGCCAGGTAGCGCCCGGCGTTGTCCGTGGGCGAAAGCAGCGGCGCCCGAACAGGCAGGCCGGCGCGCTGGATCAGCCGGGTCAGACGCTCGACAAAGGGTTGATCAACCAGCCCCAGGCGCTGCGACAGCTGCGCCGCCATCACCATGCCGCAACCCACGCCCTCACCGTGCAGCCACTCGCCATAGCCCAGCCCGGATTCGATGGCATGCCCGAAGGTATGGCCGAAATTCAAAATGGCCCGCAGGCCCGATTCGCGCTCGTCCTGCGCCACGACAGAAGCCTTGATCTCGCAACTGCGGCGGATGGCGTGCGCCAGCGCGGCGGGCTCCTTGGCCAGCAGCGCATCCAGGTTGGCTTCTATCCAGTCTAGAAATGCCATGTCGGCAATCGGACCGTATTTGATGATTTCGGCGAGCCCGGCGCTCAGTTCACGCGCGGGCAGCGTCGTCAGCACATCCAGGTCGCAGACGACCTGCAGCGGCTGGTAAAACGCGCCAATCATGTTCTTGCCCAAAGGATGGTTGATGCCGGTTTTGCCGCCCACTGATGAATCGACTTGCGCCAGCAGCGTCGTCGGCACCTGCACAAAAGGCACGCCGCGCATATAACTGGCGGCGGCAAAACCCGTCATGTCGCCCACCACGCCACCGCCCAGCGCGAACAGCACGGTTTTTCGGTCGCAGCCGTGTTGCAGCATTGCGTCAAAAATCAGCTGCAGCGTGGCCCAGTCCTTGTAGACCTCGCCGTCGGGCAGGGTGAGCACATGAATGGTTTTGAAGCGCCCTTGCAGCGCAGCCTGCAGGCGCTTCGCATACAGCGGCGCCACGGTGACGTTGCTGACAATCAGCGCCGTGCTGGCCGCCGGAAGCCCTGCAAAGGTGGCCGCATCGCCCAGCAGCGAAGGGCCGATCAGGATGGGATAACTGCGCTCGCCCAGATCAATATCGACGCGCTGTGGAGAGGTGGATGCTTGCATAGGCCGCTAGTTTAGAGGAAGCGCTTGCGGGCGCGGGCTGGCGCTTTGTGCCTGCCCACCAAGAGGCTCGGCTGCTGCGCCAGTTCGCGTAACTCAGGACCCAGGCGAGAGTGGCGGCGGGGTTTGGGGTACCGGCGGTATGGGCGGTATCGGCGGCAATGGCAGCACGCCAGCCAGCTCAAGCTGCATCACGATCATGTTGACCAGCGTTGCCACCGAGGGGCGGCCGGTTTCGATCACGAAGTGCGCCGTTTCACGGTATAGCGGGTCGCGCACGGTGTACAAATCGCGCAGGCGGCCCAGCGGGTCAGGCACCTGCAGCAGGGGGCGATTGACATCGTGGCGAAGCCGGCGGAACAGCTCGTCGGGGGAAGAGCGCAGGTACACAACGTGCCCACGTTCGCGCAGATGCTGGCGGTTGGCCGGGCGCAGCACGGAACCACCGCCGGTTGAGAGCACGCCATTCGCAAGTGAAGTCAGCTCATCAATCACAGCCTCCTCGACATCGCGGAAGCTGGCCTCCCCTTCTCGCTCAAAGTAGTCGCGGATGGAGCAACCCAGGCGTTCCTCGATGACGTGATCGGAGTCAAGAAAAGGCAACTGTAGCCGCCGGGCGAGTTGCCGCCCGACGGTGGATTTACCGGAGCCGGGAAGGCCGATGAGGGCGATACCGCTCACGACTTCAGATCATCCTCAATTCGGCACCGCACAGCCGTTCACACCGTACGGGGGAGTCAGGAATGAGCCGTTCGTGTCATCACCGATTACGAAACTAGTCACGTACAACTTCTCCACCGTGCCCTCGGACCCAGCCACGCTTGTAGTGACCTTGACGGCATACTCCAGCCAAGTCGCGACGTTCTGTGGGTATTCGACCTGAATAGTTGCGCGACCGTTCGTGCCCGTCGTGTTGGCGCCCACGAAAGACAGAATCACATCAGCCTTCCGCGGAGAGATAGCGCCATTCCCATCAGCGTCCTCGCCAGTATCCAGCGTGCCATTGCGATTGGTATCTTCGTTGGCGCAACTCAGACGTGAGCCGGCATAGGTGCCTTTCAAATATCGCCTGAGGTCCACGCTGGCCGAAATTTGTGCATTCGTTACGGCATTTCCCGCAGCATCCGCAACGGCAACGTCGAACTTCTTGATGTAGGTCAAGTTGTTGGCACCTTTGGCCAACTCGTTGTTGTCGCCCAGCGTAATTGACAACGGCTGGCTGGCAACCGTCATCGTTGCGGTCCTCGAGTTGGCACAAGCACCACCTGCAATATCTGCATCCGTATTGCCATAGCATGCCCGAATGATCACACCATTGGTCGGACTTGATCGGGTTCCCGCAATATAGTCGGCCACTGCTATGCCGCTTACGTCGCTGTAGACCATCGCCGTGTCAGTGGAAATTCTCTCTGCAGGGTCCAATTGCGGGGATACGATGATGAACCTGACGCGCACGTTCTGGATCGGCTGATTAGTGGCATTCAAAAAAACCGCCCTGAGCCCTGCACGGTTGCTTGTCGAGCCAGCGCTGTTAGGTGCGATGGTGTTGGGTGCAATGGCCAAACTTGCCGCACTGACGGTACCTACTGCATCAGGAATACCGCCGCCGCCCGCGTTGACGACTTGAACATCGCGGCGTGCGGTTACGCCTGACGCGGTGACCTCAATCGAATAAGTGCTCGGCGTAGTCGGGGCAGCGCCGAGCTGGGCCACCGCATTGCCGTTGGTATCAGTCGTCAAAACCTGGCTAAAACCGAGGGTTCCGCCCAACGTGGCAGCCGTGTTCGAAATACCATTTCCATTAACGTCGGTCACCTTGACGGTGAGAGTCATCGCGCCGCCCGGCGCAGGTGTGGCAGGCACCGGGGTCAGGGTAATCTGGCTTCCTGTGACCGGAATCGTCACGACCGTCGTCTTGCCGTTCAGCGTCAATGTGGCTTTAATATTGCGGTTGGATTTGTTGCCGCCAATGGAGATGTTTCCGGACCCTTGGCCGGCAATGTCAGTGGTCGCAGACACCGGCGTATAAATCCCGGAGTCCAACGCGACCGACAGAGTAGCGCCAGTCACCGGGTTGTTGCTGGCATCCAATGCCGTCACGGTCAAAAGCGCCTTGTCTGTACCAGAGTTGTTAAGGGAGTTCTTGTCCAGCTGATAGACGAAACTCGCGACAGCCAGCGTTCCCGTGTTGCCGGTAACGGGCGGAGTGGTTGCTCCAGGAGCAGGAGTCGTTGCTCCAGGAACCGTACCCGCACTACCTCCACCCCCACCACAACTCGCCAAAGCAACAGCCAGCACGCCAACCGATAAGTATTTCAAAAACTTCATGTCAATCTTTCAACGCTTGCTGATACTAAATTCCAACTGACTTCAACTACCGCGCTGCAGTCCGGTCCGAAATCATTTTCGGCGTGATGAACACCAGCATTTCCTGTTTTCTTGACGTGCGGGTGCGGCTCTTGAAAAGGTTGCCCAGGTAAGGTACGTCGCCCAGCACAGGCACCTTGGTTTCGTTGACTGATTCGTCCAGGGTAAATATGCCGCCAATCACGACCGTGCCGCCGTTTTCGACCAGCACCTGGGTCTTGATGTGCTTGGTGTCGATGGCGATACCGGCCGCCGTGGTTTCGCCCCGGCTGTCTTTATTGACGTCGAGGTCAAGAATGATGTTGCCCTCGGGCGTGATTTGCGGCGTGACTTCGAGCTTGAGGTTGGCCTTGCGGAAAGCCAGCGAAGTCGCGCCGCTGGAGGTGGCCACCTGGTACGGAAACTCGGTTCCCTGTTCGATCAAGGCCTTGGTCTGGTCGGCCGTGACGACGCGCGGGCTGGACACGATCTTGCCTTTGCCGTCGGCTTCAAGTGCCGACAATTCGAGATTCAGGAAACGGTTGGCTGCGGCATTGAAGATGGAAACCGCGAAGGAGGCGGCGGCATTGGCCACGCCCAGGCCCGACGCCGGCAGGTTGACGAAATTGCCGGACGTGTCCACAGTGCCACCTGCACCGGTGGTGGCCACAGCATTGCCGTAGTTGGTGCCGAAGGCGACGCGGTTGCTGCCGCCGAGCTGGTAGCCCGCATCGCCGCCGCGCTGTGCACGCAGGTCAACGCCGCCCAGTTTCACACCGAGCGATTTGCCAAAGGTGTCCGTGGCTTCCACGATGCGGGCTTCAATCAACACCTGGCGCACCGGAATATCGAGCTTGGCAATCAGACTTTGCACCTGCTCCAGCTTGGACGGGATGTCGGTGACAAACAACTGGTTGGTGCGTTGCTCGGCAATGACGCTGCCGCGCGCGGACAGAATTTTGGTGGACCCTGCCGCCCCCGTGCCAATCAGCCCGACCGCGATATCGGAGGCGCGGGCATAGTTCAGCTTGAAGTCCTGCGTGCGCACCTGCTCGAGATTCTGGACAGCGTTGCGCGACTCCAGATCGAGCTTGTCCTTGGCTGCCAGTTCGTCCTTGGGCGCAATCAAAAGCACGTTTCCGGCCTTGCGCATGCCCAGCCCCTTGGCCTGCAAAATAATGTCCAGCGCCTGATCCCAGGGGACATCCTTCAAACGCAGGGTGACAGCGCCGGTGACAGTGTCTGAAGTTACGATGTTGAAGTTGGTGAAATCGGCAATGACCTGAAGCAGCGAACGCACTTCAATGTTCTGAAAGTTCAGCGATAGCTTTTCGCCGCTGTACCCGGGGCCCTGAACCAACTTGCCCGGGTCCACCTTTTGCTGGCGCACTTCTAGCACAAACTGGTTGTCGCTTTGGTAGGCGCTGTGCTCCCAGGCGCCTCGGGGCTCGATGACCATACGGACTTTGTCGCCGGTCTGAAAGGTCGTCACGGTTTGCACTGGTGTGCCGAAGTCAGCCACGTCCAGTCGGCGGCGCAGGCCCTCGGGCAGCGCAGTTTTCAGGAACTCAACCACCAGGGTCTGGCCTTGCTGGCGAATGTCAACACCGACCTGGTTGTTGGCCAGCCCCACCACAATGCGGCCCGAACTGTCGGTGCCACGGCGAAAGTCAATATCTGTAAGCGGCAGCATGTCGCGGTTGCGGCTTTCGGCAAAGACCGGCGCGGCTGCCACGGAAGGCGCAGCCACGGTGGCTGGCTCCAAAACAATCAGCAACGACTTGCCCTGTATTTCGGCCTTGTAAGCCGTCGGTGATTTCAGGTTGAGCACCACTCGGGTCCGCTCGCCAGCTTGCACCACATTCGCCGAACGCAGGTTTCCAAGGTTGAGTTCGACCGCCGTTCGTCCCATGGCGTTGCTGACGCCGGGAAAATCAAGGGCAATGCGGGCGGGTGTCTGGATGGTGAAACCGGTCGGTACCGCCGTCAGCGCTTGGGTCAGATCAATCCGGATCACTTCCGTGCCGCCCTGAATCGAGCCCGAAACGGCTTGGATGGCGTTTAGCGCCTGGGCCGGCAGCGCCAGGGACATCGCCAACGCTGCTGCGCTGAATGAAGCGTAGCGCAACACAAGTCCGAACAAACGCTGCAGGCCGCCACCATTACCGTCGGCATCAATTGCCCATGTCTGCTTCTTCATTTTGATCCCTCTAAAAGCTGTAATGTCGCCGTCCGCTCTATCCATTCGCCGCCAGCGTCCTGCACGATCTCACGCAATGCGAGGCTGGTTTCGGTCACTTTGGTGATACGTCCATAGTTCTGGCCTAGGTGGTTACCTGCCCGCACCTGGTAAATCAGGTTGTCCACCCGAACCAGCGCCACGGGTTGGCCGACCTTGATCAGGCTGCCCACCATGAAGACGGCGTCCAGAGGGGACGCCTCCAGCGGCTCCTTGCGCCGGCTCAACTCTGGCGTGATCAAGGCCGCGTTGGCGGTCGCCTGAGTGGACTCGCGCTTCAGTGCCTGTGTCAGCTTCTGGTTGCTGAAAGGCTCGATGGCGCCTTCCTGGTTATAGGCCTGCGGCGAAAACTTGGTGGGTTCGGGCAAAGGCTCTACTTTGGGTCGGGTGGCGTTTCGTTGTTCCGCCATCCAGTGCTGCAACTCTTGCTGATCCGAGACGCCGCAGCCCACAGTGGACACTACCACCAGCGTCAGGCTGCCGGCCAGCGCGTAGGGGGTGAATCTCATTTTTTGGCTCCTGTGGCGGGCGCACTTTTTCGCTGCAAAGCCACCTCTTCGCTGTCCAGATAGCGGAAGGTTTTGGCGGTGGTATCCATCATGAGCATGCCATCCTTGACAGGGGTGATACTCAGGTTGTTCAGGGTGACGATGCGGGAAAGATTGGCGATGTCGGCGGCAAAAGCGCCCATGTCGTGATAACGACCCGAGACCCGCACAGCAATCGGCAACTCGGCGTAATATTCTTTAACGCTTACCTGGCCGGGACGAAACAATTCAAACTGCAGGCTGCGCCCCAAACCCGCCTGGTTAATGTCGGACAGCAATGCATCCATTTCGGCCTTGCTCGGCAATTGCTTTTCAAGCTGGGTCACATATTGCTGGACTTGTTCGCGCTGCTTTTGCAGGACCTCCAGGTTGACAGCCTGTGCCAGCTTTTTCTTGTAGTCTTCTTTCAGTTGAACCTCTTTGGCTTGTTCGGCAGTCAGTTCCTCATCGGAAGAACTCAACCAAACAAACCAAAGGGCTACCACGACAACAACAGTGACGGCCAAGCAAAGCAGGTAACGCGGCAGCGCTGGCCAGGACGGCGGGTCATTCGCGTCTAAGCCGCTGAACTGGGCCGTGATGCGACTTTGAATATCGGCGAAATCAACAGAACTTTTTGAGGTTTTTACCATGGTCAGTCTCGTTCAAACCGCGTCAGGTCTTGGAAGCAGGCAATGCGGCGGAAGCAGGCTTGGCAACGACCGTGGAGAAGGCAGGCACAGCAGGCAGGGCAGGCGCTAAAGCGGCTGCATTTACTGAGGCGGCAGAACTGGCAGGCTTGGGATCAGTCGCTCTTTTAAGCCCGACGCGCATCGAGAAATTGGACACCCGTCGCTGGTCGCGCGGGCTGAGCGCAACTGTGCTGGCGGTTATTTCCACCAGTTCTGGTTTGGTCAGCCAGGGACTGTTATTGGCAAGGTTGCGCAGTAACTCGGAAACCCGCTCATTGGACTGCGCGACACCGGCGATCAGGATAGTCTGGTCGTCTTGCTTCATGCTGTTGATGTAGACCCCGTCGGGCAATTGCTTGACCAACTCGTTCAGCAAGTACACCGGCAGGTTGCGATTGCCCTGCAAATCTTCCACAGCATGTTGGCGAGCCCGCAACGCGGCAATTTCGGACTGCAAGCTGGCAATGTCCTTGATCTGGGTTTCGAGGCGGGTGATTTCCGTCTTCAGAAAGGTATTTTTCCCTCGCTGACTTTCAATTTGCGCCAGGTACCAGGAGTACACCGCACCGCAAATCAGACCGCCGACCAGCGCAGCGATGCCCAGTGTTGTAAAGAAAACTTCGCGCCTGCGCTTGCGCGCGGCCTCGCGGTGCGGGAGCAGATTGACAAGAATCACTGCACGAACCTCCGCAAAGCCAGACCGCAAGAGGTCAGATAGGACGATGCCTCTCGCCGCATTTTCTTTTCCCGCACGCTGTTACCAAGCGACATGCCCTCAAAGGGATTGGCCAACAGGCAAGCAAACGAGGTTTGCTGCGTCACGGAATCGGCCAAACCGGGTAGCGAAGATGAACCGCCCGCCAGCATCACATAGTCCACCTTGTTATGCGGTGTACTGGTAAAGAAGAACTGGAGCGCACGGCCGATTTCCTGCGCCATGCTTTCAACAAAGGGTTTCAGAACCCCGGACGCATAGTCTTCCGGCAAGTCACCGCTGCGCTTTTTACTCTCCGCCTCTTCCGGAGAAAAGCCGTACTGGCGAACAATCAGTTGCGTCAGTTGCGCGCCACCAAAGGCCTGATCTCGCTCGTACAAGACCTCATCGTTTCTCATTACCTGCATGCTGGTGGTCATGGCGCCAACTTCAAAAAGGGCCACCAGAGTGCCCGCTCCCTTGTTGGGCAGGTTCTCAATGAGACGCGCGGTTGCCAGGCGCGAGGCGTAGGACTCGACATCCACCACGATGGGCTTGAGCCCGGCAGCTTCGGCCAGCCCTTGCCTGTCCTGCACTTTTTCCTTGCGCGAAGCGGCAATCAGTACTTCGACGTCGCCACTGGATGTGGCGCTGGGCCCCACCACGCAGAAATCCAGGCTGACTTCGTCAAGCGAGAACGGAATATACTGGTTGGCTTCGGATTCGACCTGAAGCTCCAGCTCGGCATCGCTCAGGCCGCCGGGCAGGATAATTTTCTTGCTGATGACGGCAGACGCCGGCAGCGCCATCGCTACGTTCTTGGTGCGCGTACCGCTTTTTTTGACCAGGCGACGAACCGCATCAGCGACCTCGTCGAATTTTTCGACGTTGCCATCAGTGATCCAGCCCCGCTCCAGCGGCTCAATTGCGCAGCGATCGAGCACCAGGTTACCAGCCTTGTCACGGCTCAACTCCACCAGCTTGACGCTGGACGAACTGATATCAATGCCCAGCAAAGCGGGCGGTTGACGTTTGAATAACGATCCCAGAGAGATCAAGGCGGGCTCCCAAATGATGGCTAATATGTAGCCCTGCATACTTAAGAAATCGCTTGAATAGTAGCAGCAAGCCCCTTGTGTCGTAACGATTTTTCCCACTTCTTACATTCAAAATGTTGCCAAAAGCAGACGGTTTTGATACGACTTCGACTGTAAGCCCGCGCAAGCCCCTTTCTACAAACGTAAGAGTGTGGCGTTTTGCACAACGACAGATACAGACCGGTTTGCCGGTTTTTTATAATTGAATCTCTATCAGTCAAGCGACTTCACGACTTCACGATTGCCCACATGACCTCCAAGTCCCCTACGCCCGACCCAAAAGCAAACTCCGCGAGACCTTCTTCCTGGCAACGCTGGCTGGTCAGGCTGTCTGTCTGGGTCATGGGGCTGGCGCTCGCTGGCGTGGTCGGCATCATCTTGTTTGTTGCCGTGGCGCTGTCGGTGGCCTATCCCAACCTGCCCGATATTTCGGATTTGTCCGATTACCGGCCCAAACTGCCGCTTCGGGTTTACTCCGCCGACGGCGTGGTGATTGGCGAATTTGGTGAGGAGCGCCGCAATCTCACGCCCATCAATGAGATCCCCCAGGTCATGAAGGATGCCGTGCTGGCCATTGAGGACGCGCGCTTCTTCTCCCATGGCGGTGTCGACTATCTGGGTGTGCTCCGTGCGGGCTGGGCCAATCTGGGCCGGGCGAAAAGCCAGGGCGCATCCACCATCACCATGCAGGTGGCGCGCAATGTCTATCTGTCGGCCGAAAAAAGCTATACCCGCAAGATCTATGAAATCCTGCTGACCTTCAAGCTTGAGCATTTGCTGACCAAAAACCAGATTCTTGAGATCTATATGAACCAGATTTTTCTGGGGAACCGGGCTTACGGATTTGCCGCTGCCTCTGAGGCTTACTTTGGCAAGCCGCTCAAGAGCATCTCCATTGCCGAGGCGGCCATGCTGGCCGGCTTGCCGAAAGCACCTTCGGCCTATAACCCCATCATCAACCCCAAGCGGGCCAGAGTACGCCAGCTCTACATCATTGAGCGCATGCAGGAAAACGGCTTCATCTCCGGCGATGAGGCCAAGGCGGCCAAAGAGGAAGAACTCAATGTAAGAAACGGGCCAGACGCGGGCCGGGTCCATGCCGAATATGTGGCCGAAACTGTGCGCCAGCTTGTCTACAACCAGTACGGCGACGAAACCTATACCCGTGGTTTGAATGTTTACACCACCTTGCGCGCCACCGACCAGACCGTGGCCTACAAGGCCTTGCGCAAAGGCATCATGGACTACGAGCGCCGACAGATCTATCGGGGGCCGGAAAAATTCGTCGACCTTCCCGCCAATCCCCAGGAAACGGAAGATGCGATTGACGATGCGCTGGCCGACAACCCGGACAACGGCGACGTGATGTCGGCCGTGGTGCTCGAAGCCAGCCCCAAGCGGATTCGCGCCATGCGCCCGAACAGCGAAACGCTTGAAATCACCGGCGAAGGCCTCAAGCCCGCGCAGTCTGGTCTGGCCGACAAGGCGGGCCCCAACATCAAGATCCGTCGCGGCGCACTGATCCGCGTGGTCAAAACCCCGAAAAACACCTGGGAAATCACCCAGTTGCCCGAGGTAGAGGGCGCCTTCGTGGCGCTCGATCCGCGTGATGGATCTATTCGTGCGCTGGTGGGCGGTTTTGATTTTGAAAAGAACAAATTCAACCACGTGACGCAGGCCTGGCGCCAACCGGGCTCCAGCTTCAAGCCTTTTATCTATTCGGCAGCGCTCGAAAAGGGCTTTACACCGGCTACCGTGGTCAATGACGCGCCGCTATTTTTCGATGCCGGCGTGACAGGCGGCCAGCCATGGGAGCCGAAAAACTACGACGGCAATTTCGAGGGCCCCATGAGCCTGCGGACCGGCTTGAAGAAATCAAAAAACATGGTGTCGATCCGGATTCTTCAATCGATAGGCGCCAAATACGCGCAGGACTGGGTGACCCGTTTTGGTTTTGATGCGGAAAAGCACCCGGCTTACCTCACCATGGCACTGGGCGCAGGGTCCGTTACGCCCATGCAGATGGCCATGGGGTATTCAGTTTTTGCCAATGGCGGCTACCGCGTCAACCCCTACCTCATCACCAAAATCACCGACCAGCGAGGCAAGGTGCTGCTCGATGCCAAACCACCCGCGCTGGCCGAATCGGCAAGGAGCATCGATGCGCGCAATGCCTTCATCATGGACAGCTTGCTGCAGGAGGTCGCGCGCTCGGGCACGGCAGCCAAAGCCCAGGCAACACTCAAGCGGCCTGATCTATTTGGCAAAACCGGCACTACCAACGACTCGATAGACACCTGGTTCGTGGGTTTCCAGCCGACGCTCACGGCGGCGGTCTGGATGGGTTATGACACCCCCAAAAAGCTCGGCGACAGGGAGACTGGCGGCGGCCTGAGCCTGCCGATCTGGATCAATTTCATGGAGTACGCACTTAAAGGCGTGCCGGTGACCGAATACCCGGCGCCCGAGGGCGTTGTGAATATGGGCGGCGAGTGGTATTACAACGAGTACGCCAGAGGCGCCGGCGTCAGCAGCGTGGGCGTGCAGCAGGATCCAGCGGCTGCCAGCGGTGAGCAGTCCGGCCCGGCAGCACCCGGCGGTGCCATTGGGGTATTGCCACCCTCCGATGAAAAGAAACGAATACTTGATCTGTTTAAAAACTGACCTCAGCCAGCGGCGCGTCCGGGAGTCGCTGCGCTGGACCGATTTTTCCTCGCCCTTCAGGTCGGCCCTAACCTCAGGTCGGCGCCTTGAACAGCAGCGGTTGGCCCGCCTGGGCGCTCGCGCAACGCGACAGGTTGGCGAAGAACTCGCTGGAGTCTTTGGTATCCAGCCACTGCTTGCTATCTAATTTATAGTGAAACCCGCCGGCTTTGGCGGCCATCCAGATTTCCTGCAGGGGCTTTTGCTGGTTGATGATGATCTGGCTGTGGTTTAAAAATGTCAGCGTGATCATGCCGCCGGTGCGCTGGTTGTCGATGTCGGCCTCGGTATCGTCATTGATCCGGTCGCAGGCTGTTTCAATCGCCGCCAGCACGCGCTCAGCCTGGTCCTGGTATTCAAGGTCGGTCATTACAATCCCATGATGGTTTCTTCACATCGAATTTTAGGCCGCGTTCACGCTGCTTCCCTCAGGCAAGGCCTTGTGGCTGCCGTCATGAGCGCTGCGGCACTGGCCGGTTGCGGCCAGAAAGGCCCGCTTTTCTTACCGGTGCCGCCTGTCCTTCCCGCCCCCACCACCACGGCGCCCATTTCCGCTCCCATTCCCGCGCCCTCTTCCCCCGTCCCACCCGCTTCAGCTGCCAAATGAATCATTTCCCGATAGGCCTCACGCCGGCCGCTGCGGCAACCCTGCCTGGACACCCTTTTGTAGGCTACCGCGACGGCTCGCTTCAGGTCGAAAACCTCAGCCTTTCAGCGCTGGCGCGCGAACACGGCACGCCGCTTTTTGTCTACTCTAAAGCCGCCATGCTGGACGCGCTGGCGGCTTACCAACGCGGCTTTGCCGGGCGTGTGGCGCAGATCTGCTACGCCATGAAGGCCAACTCCTCGCTGGGTGTGCTGCAAGTGTTTGCCCAGGCCGGTTGCGGCTTTGACATTGTCTCGGGGGGCGAGTTGGTGCGGGCACTGGCCGCCGGTGCCGAGGCGGCAAAAATAATCTTCTCAGGCGTCGGTAAAACCCGCGCAGAAATGCGCCAGGCGCTGGCCGCCGGCATTGGCTGCTTCAACGTCGAAAGCGAAGCCGAGCTGGACGTGCTGTCTGATGTCGCGCTGACGATGAATTTGCGCGCACCGGTGAGCATCCGCGTCAATCCCAATGTCGACCCGAAGACGCACCCCTACATTTCCACCGGCCTGAAAGGCAACAAGTTTGGCATCGCCCACGAGGATACCCTGCGCATCTACCGGCACGCGGCGTCGCTAAAAGGGCTGCGGATCGTCGGTATTGACTGTCACATCGGTTCGCAGATCACTGAAGCCATGCCCTACCTCGACGCCATGGACCGGGTGCTGGATCTGGTCGCCGCG
Source organism: Polaromonas sp. (assembly GCF_012927455.1). GTDB lineage: Bacteria > Pseudomonadota > Gammaproteobacteria > Burkholderiales > Burkholderiaceae_C > Polaromonas. Next base: position 67,223 of record NZ_JABBPE010000018.1, read on the forward strand.
ATTGAAGCGGCTGGCATGGCGCTGGAGCACATCGATTTCGGCGGCGGACTGGGCATTGATTACCAGCCCGACGACACCCCGCCCGCGGCGGACGCGCTGTGGCGGCAGCTGCTGGCCAAACTGGACGCGCGCGGCTATGGCGGCAAAAAACTGATGATTGAGCCGGGCCGCTCGCTGGTCGGTAATGCCGGTGTCTGCGTGACCGAGGTGCTTTACGTGAAGCTCGGCGAGCAGAAGAATTTCTGCATCATCGACGCCGCCATGAACGACTTGCCGCGCCCGGCCCTGTACCAGGCTTTTCACGCCATCGTGCCGCTGACCGCTGCGGGTGAAAGCGCAGCAGCGGTTCCGGAAGCGCGCTATGACGTCGTCGGCCCGGTGTGTGAAAGCGGTGACTGGATCGGCCACGACCGCATGCTGCGCGTGGCAGCCGGCGACCTGCTGGCGGTATTGTCAGCCGGGGCTTATTGCATGAGCATGGCCAGCAACTACAACAGCCGGGGCCGCGCCGCCGAACTGCTGGTGGACGGCAGCCGGGTCCACCTGATCCGTCAACGGGAGACTGTGCAGGACCAAATGCGACAGGAACGGCTGGTCACGCCTGAAGCCGCCGGGGCCGCCCGCCCGGTGCCGCAATCTAAAGCCGAACCGCTATCATTACGATAGCTTGACACGCCCGTTGTATATGGGCTGCAGCCTGTTTTTCTTCCAAAATTGGTACACGCGCCAGCCCAGCAGCGCGGCAATGATCGCGGCATAAACAAACACCTCGGCGAAATTGTTCTTGGCCGCGCGCATCCAGAAGAAATGCAGCAATCCCAGCCCCGCAACCAGATAAACCAGCTTGTGCAGCCATTGCCAGCGCTTGGCGCCCATGGCCTTGATGGCGGCATTGAACGAGGTGGCCGCCAGCGGCGTGAGCAGCAGGAAGCCGGAAAACCCCACCAGAATGAAGGGACGCTTGGCGATGTCCTTGGCGATCTCGGGCACATCAAAACCCATGTCAAACCAGCTGTAGCTCAGCAGGTGAGAAAACGCATAAAAATAGGCAAACAGCCCCAGCATGCGGCGAAAACGCGCCAGCGCCGGGGTGCTGCTGATGACGCGCAGCGGCGTGACCGCCAGCACGATGCAGACAAAGCGTAGCGTCCAGTCGCCCATGGACCGGATCAGCGCCTCCGCGGGATTGGCCCCGAGCTGGTTAGTCAGCGCGCTGTAAAACAGCCAGGCAAAGGGCAACAGGCAAAGCATGAAAACCAGGGGCTTTGCCGCAGGGTGCAGCAGCAGCTTCTGACGGGACATCATGACGCGAGCCCTCAGAAGAATTTCTTCAGGTCCATGCCCGCATACAGCTGGGCGACTTGCGCCTCGTAGCCGTTGAACAGCAGGGTTTTGCGCTTTTTGGCGAACAGCCCGTCTTCACCAATCCGGCGTTCGGTGGCCTGGCTCCAGCGCGGGTGGTCCACGTTCGGGTTCACGTTGGAATAAAAACCGTATTCGCTTGCAGCGGCCTTGTTCCACGCGGTGCGCGGCTCCTTGTCGGTGAAGCGGATCTTGACCAGGCTCTTGGCACTTTTGAAGCCGTATTTCCAAGGCGTGACGAGCCGCACCGGCGCACCGTTCTGATTTGGCAGCACCTCGCCGTACATGCCAAACGCCAGCAGCGCCAGCGGATGCATCGCCTCGTCCAGCCGCAGCGCCTCGACATAAGGCCATTCCAGCACGCGCGAACCGACATAAGGCATGGTTTTCGGGTCGGCCAGCGTCACGAACTCGACGTACTTGGCGCTGCCCAGCGGCTCGACTTTCTTGATGAGTTCGGCCAGCGAATAGCCGACCCACGGAATCACCATCGACCAGCCTTCGACGCAGCGCAGACGGTAAATGCGCTCTTCCAGGGGGCTGAGCTTGATCAGGTCTTCCAGCGTGTATTTGGCGGGTTTCTTCACCAGGCCTTCCACCTCCACCGTCCACGGCGTGGTCTTCAACGTATGGGCATTCTTGGCGGGGTCGGCCTTGTCGGTGCCAAACTCGTAAAAGTTGTTGTAGTTGGTCGCGTCTTTGTACTCGGTCACTTTTTCCACGGTGGTGGCACCCGCCACCGCCGATTTGCCACCCGCCAGCGCGGCCAGCTTGCCCGGCTTGGCCACCCCTTGCGCCAACGCCTGGCGACCCGCCCAGCCGGCCAGCGCCGCGCCAGCCGCACCCGTGGCCATCAATTTGATCAACTCGCGGCGACCCTGATAACTGCTTTGCGGCGTGATTTCGCTGGAGAGTGGGTGGTCAAAGCCGCAGGCGTGGGTCTTGATGAGCATGGTGAGGTCCTTGGAATTCAGTGGTTTCAATGAATATTGGTCTGGATACGCAGCAACTTCTTGCAAGGATTCAACCCTGACAGCCTCTGCGTGACTTGGCGCGCGTGTGCGACAAACCAGATAGAGACGCCCGCTGGCTACAAGGTTCCGTAACTGTGCAGGCCCGACAGAAACATGTTGACGCCCAAAAAGGCAAACGAAGTCACGGCCAGCCCGGTCAGGGCCCACCAGGCCGCTACCGTGCCGCGCAGGCCTTTCATCAGCCGCATATGCAGCCAGGCGGCATAGTTGAGCCAGACAATCAGCGCCCAGGTCTCCTTGGGGTCCCAGCTCCAGTAGCCGCCCCAGGCCTCGGCCGCCCACAGCGCACCGAGCACCGTGGCAATTGTAAAAAAGGCAAAGCCGACGGCAATCGCTTTGTACATCACGTCGTCCAGCACCTCAAAGCTGGGCAGGCGCGCGGCGATACGCTTGCGGCCCAGCAAAATGCCGCCGGTAATCAGCCCTGCCACCAACAAATAGCCGACCCAATATTGGCTGCCGCCCGCCTCCAACGGCGATTTGCGAAACACAATCGGCACAAAACACAGCACCACGCCCAGCAGCCACAAGGGCGTGAGCTTGTACCAGCGGGTCTCGCTGGCCTGCTGCTTGATCAGGTAGGCCAGCGACACCATGGCCGCCAGCGCGAACATGCCGTAGCCGATGAAATTGGCCGGCACATGCAGCTTCATCCACCAGCTTTTAAGGGCCGGCACCAGCGGCTGGATCTCATGGGCTTCGCGCACCACGGTGTACCAGAGCAAAAAGCCGACGGCGGCGCTGACCACCAGCATCACAAAGGCGCCCAGGGCGCGCGTCTGGTACTGCGCTTCAAAATACAGGTAAAACGCCGCCGTCATCCAGCAAAACAGCACGAACACCTCGTACAGGTTGCTGACCGGGATATGCCCGACATCGGCGCCTAGCAAATAGCTTTCATACCAGCGCACCAGCGTGCCGACCAGCGCCATGCCGACCGCCACCCAGGCGATTCGTGACCCCAGCAATTCCAGCGTGGCGCTGTGGCCCGAACCCGGCCCGGACGCGCCCTGCTGCGCGAACATGCCGATCCAGTAAAAAATCGTGCTCATGAAAAACAGCACACTCATCCACAAAATGGCCGACTGGCTAGACAGAAAATACTTGAGCCAAAACACCTGCTCTGCGCGCGCCAGATCGCCCTGGTAAGACACGATGCCCAGTAGCGCAAAGCCGGCAACCAGCAGCATCAAAAGCCGCAGCGGCCGCCAGAACCAGCCCATCGCTACCGCCGCCGGAATGGCGGCCAGCAAGATGCCTTTTTCGTACACATCCACGTACGCGCTGTAACGGGAAAAGGCAAACAGAAAGCCGCCCACGACCAGCGCGGCAAAGACCCAGTCCAGCGCATTGCGCCTGGCAAAGTAGCCTTCGTTGAGGCCCAGCGCGGCGCCGGGAGCCGCGCCGCGCACCGCCTTCAGCGTGGTGGTGATGGTGGTGCTGTTGCCGGTGGTGTTCATGCAGGCACCTGCAGCAGTTTTGTTTTCAACATCTCAAACTCCTTGTCACCGTCCATGGTTTTACGGTTGGTGGATAAAGCCATGGTGGCGTGGCTGCCAGCGGCAGATTCTGGCACTGAATGCCCCGGCTCGCTGCCTGTCGCGTAATGCCCATCGACAGCGCCTTCGACAGCAACCTCACGCGGCGCCAGCCAGACCCAGATGCGGCGCTCGCGCACATACAGCATGGCAAACACCCCGAGTATCAGCAGGGCGCAGCCCAGATAAACAACCGTCTTGCCGGGTGCGCGCGCCACCTGGAACACACTGGCCTGAACTTGTTTGAATTCTTTCAGTTCAAAGGCCATGGGCGCCGGATAGTGGTGCGCGTCCGACAGGCTGAGCACCAGCTGCGACATGAAAGCCTGGGTTTTTTCGCCCTGCGGCAGCGGCTGGAGGCCGGCCTGTTCACGCGTCAGCTGCGTCAGGTCAAACAGCACGCCGCTGAGAATACGGATCAGCACGTCGCCGGCGCGATTGCGCTCGGCCTCGGGCACGTTGCCCTCCATGAAGTCGGAAATCGCCTGCAGCCCGGCGACCGGTTTTTCCTTGCCGGCCTCGCGATCCTTGTCGGTTGTGGGGTCTGCGCCGGCAAATAGGGCCAGCGCGCGCGCGGCCGAGGCGACGAGCTGTTGGGTCACTTCCGGCTTGACGTCGCCCAGCGCCTTGCCGGCGTAGCGCTTGACGGCCAGCGCGCGCTGCTGCGGATTGGACAGCGCGGCGCGCACGCGCAAAAACGTTTGCAGGCCGCCTTCGGCGTCAGCGGGAATGCGCAGGTACTGAAAGGCGTCGGCCGGCGTCTCGCGCATCCCCAGCAAAAACACCGCCGGGCTGTCCGCAACGGCGTCCATCTTCACCGGCAGCATGTAGTTGTGAAACTCGCGCGCCTGGCCGGCCGCATCGCGCAGCTTGTAGCTCACGCTGGGGCCGACATTGCGCAGCTCTTTCTGGGTCGCGGTCTTGTTGGCGGCGCCCAGGCGGGTGTCAATCGCCTGGCGCAGATCGACCTTGCGCACATCCACGCCCGAACCTTCACTCTTGCCGGATGACGCAAAGTTTTCCACGTTGATGACACGCAACGCGGTGTATTCAAGCGTCAGTTGTTCCCCGCCCTCGGCCCCCGCCTGGCCATTGGTCAGGCTGCTGGAGCCGCCAATCGTGCCCTGGATTTCAAACGGCTTGATCGCAGCAGTCATGGGTATGGCCTGCAGCGTGACGCTGGAGCCGCCGTCGTCAAAGCTCGACTGGTAAATCTCCACACCCTTGTAGTTGGCCGGGTGATTGACCTCGACCCGCGCCGGCACCTGCTCGCCGCTGGCCTTGTCATGAATGATGATGTCGCTGGCAAACAGCTTGGGCATGCCGGTGGCGTAATACTCGACGATGAATTTCTTCAACTCGATCGAAAACGGCAGATCTTGCAGCAACACGCCGCCCGGCTGGTTCAGCACGGCGGTGCCGGACCGCGCGCCTTCCGCGACCAGCAGATTGGCGCGAAAAGTCGGGTTGCGCTCGCTCAGGCGGTGCTCGGCCGGCACATCGGCAATCAGCCCGCCGCCGCTGTAGACGGACTTGCCGCCCAGCCACATCTGCGCACGCACCATCATGTCGCCGTCGAGCAGGCCGCCCACGCACACCAGCACGATGGCGCTGTGCGCCGCTATATAGCCCAGCTTGTTGGCCGAGCCCTTCTTGGCAGCGACCATCCAGCCGCTGCCGGCTGTCGTCTGGCGTTGCTGCAGCTTGACCTTCCAGCCGCTCTGCACCAGGGTTTGGCCGATGCGCCGCGCCGCCACTTCAGGGGCCTCTGCCAAGGCCCGTTCAGCGCGGTGGCCAAAAGCCTTGAGGCTTTGTTCGCGGACGTTTTCCTTGAGCTGGTTCAGGTCCAGCAATATCTTGGGCGCGTTGCGCGCTATGCATAGGCTGGTGCTGATGACCAGGAAGGCCAGAATCAGCAAAAACCACCAGGCGCTGTAGATGGTATTGAGGCTCACCAGGCTGAACAGCTGCGCCCAGAACGGCCCAAACTGGTTGACATAATTGCCCAGCGGCTCCTGCTGCTTGAGCACGGTGCCAATCACCGAGGCGATGCAGATGACGGTCAGCAGCGAAATGGAAAATCGCATGGACGACAACAGCTCGACGCCCGCCCGCAGCGTGCGCGAGCCCCAGTTGAGCTTCATGCCTTGGGTGGAAACTGTCATGCGTGATCTCGGACCGATTGAGCTTGGCGAAACATAAAAAAGGCGGGCCTTCTTCAGAAAGGCCCGCCTTGGTGTGATTGATTTAACGGCTTTAGGTTCAACAGCGCAGGCTGTCTGCGCGTATTTTCAGCAAGAACGGGATCGCCCGCCGCTGCAAGCCAGGATCAGCGCAAGCCGGCCACGTAATCGGCCAGCGCGCGGATCTCGCGGTCATTGAGCTTGGCTGCAACTTGCGTCATCTGCTGGCTGTTGCCACGCACGCCATCACGGAAGGCGGTCAGCTGCGCGGCGGTGTAGTCGGCGTGCTGGCCGCTCAGACGCGGGTACTGGGCCGGAATGCCGGCACCGGTCGGGCTGTGGCAGCCGGCGCAAGCGGAGATCTGGCGATCGGCCACGCCGCCGCGGTAAATGCGCTCACCCAGGGCGACCAGTTCCGGGTCCTTGGCGAAACCGGGCTTGGCCTTTTTAGCAGTCAACCAGTAGGCGATGTTTTTCATGTCGGCTTCGGACAGCGCTGCTGCCATGCCTTGCATGATGGCGTTCTTGCGCTTGCCGCTCTTGAATTCCTGCAACTGCTTGACCAGGTATTCAGGGTGTTGCTGCGACAGCTTGGGGTTGGCCGGCGTGCCGGAATTGCCATCGGCGCCGTGGCAGGCGGCACACATGGCAAAACTGGCCTCGCCCTTGGCCAGATCAGGCTTGACGGCTTTGGCGGGCAAAGCAGGTGGAGCAGGAACGGCGGGTGCACCAGCGGGATCGTGCGCGGGGCCCGCCTCGCCGGCAGCAAATGACACGACAGGCGCGGCCAGTATGGCGGCCAGGAGGGAAATAGCGATCAGCTTCATATCTGGGGTTTTATTGGTTGGTACTCAATACTTCGAACTTTCTGATTTTACAATGGCTTCAAGGTGGTTCACAGTTCCGCGGCTCCCAATTCCGCTTATGCGGCGCTCGCCATGCCAGCCCACCACTGCTGCCAAGTGCTGGCTGAAGTCCTCTGGCCCTTTTGAGTTTTTTGGGCTTTTTGGCCCCATTCACCGCACGCTGCCGCAAGCCATTCGCCTGCAACCGACCTCCAGGGACCGCCCAATATGACCGCTTCTGCCTCCACGCCAGCCTCCGCTTCCAGCACCCCCACCCCTGCCGCATCGGCCCGGCCGAATCCCAAGATCGCCATGGGCTGGTTGCACACCGCCAAATTTTTGACCACGGCGCCCGAACTGAAGCACCTGCCCCGGCTGGAGGTGCCCGAAATCGCGTTCGTCGGACGTTCCAACGCCGGCAAATCCACCTGTATCAACACCTTGACGCAGCAGCACCGGCTGGCCTATGCCTCTAAAACACCGGGGCGCACGCAAAGCATCAACCTGTTCAGCCTGGGCAAACAGGGCGTGACCGACGCCATGCTGGCCGACTTGCCCGGCTACGGCTATGCGGCCGTGCCCAAGGAGGCCAAATACCGCTGGCAGCAGGTGATGGGCAACTACCTGCAGACGCGTGACAACCTGCAAGCCGTGGTGCTGCTGTGCGACCCGCGCCTGGGCCTGACGGAACTCGACGAAATCCTGCTCGACGTGATCCGGCCGCGCGTTGTCGAGGGGATGAAGTTTTTGGTGTTGCTGACCAAATCGGACAAACTCAACAAGACCGAGGCCGCCAAGGCGCTGTCCATCGTCAAGCTGCAGGCCGGCGGCGGCGACGTCAAACTGTTTTCCGCGCTGAAGCGGCAAGGCGTCGAAGAAGTCGCCCAGCACCTGTGGGACTGGGCGCATCCCGCAGAAAAGCCGGTCAAGAAACCCAAAGCCGAGCGCGCTGCAGATAGCGATACCGATGCTGATACCGACACCGACATTGACAAACCAACGCCAGTGCAACCCTGAACCGGCCGCAAAGCTGCCACGGCCCCGAATCAAGCATAAAAAACTGCTCTAGCCCAGTACCTACGGGCGTTGGCAGCTATAAAATATATAGCACCATGATTGAGACCAGCCTGCAAACCCTGCCGCACGGCATCACCTTGTCATGCCGCAGCGCTGGCGCCAAGGGTCGGCCGGTGCTGATGTTTTTGCATGGTTTCCCGGAAGCGGCGTTTGTCTGGGATGGAATGATGAGCCATTTCTCTCAACCCGAAAACGGCGGCTTTCGCTGCGTCGCGCCCAATCTGCGCGGTTTTGAGCAGTCAAGCGCGCCTACGGACGTCGCCGCCTACCGGCCCAAACACCTCGTGCAGGATATTGCGGCGCTGATTGAATTGGAATGCGGGAGCACCACCGCCCCGTTCAACCAAGTACCGGCCGCGGAACTGGCTTTGCCAGGCCGCAGGCGGGGCGGCCCCCTCGGGGGGCAGCGAACCACACGCGGTGGGGAGCGTGGGGGTCAACTTGCTTGTCTGGTTGCCCACGACTGGGGCGGCGCGTTGGCCTGGAACCTGGCGGCGGCGCAACCGGCCTGCATGAAAAAGCTGGCCATCATCAACTCACCGCACCCCGGCACTTTTTTGCACGCGCTGCAGCACTCCCCTTCGCAGCAGTCTGCCAGCGCCTACATGAATTTTTTGATTCGCCCCGATGCAGAGGCGCTGCTGGCCGAGGACGACTACCGCCGGCTCTGGGCGTTTTTTGACCAGCTGGGTGCTGCCGACAGCGCGCATCCCTGGCTGACCGAGGCCGTCAAGGCGCAGTACCGCGCGGTCTGGGCCCATGGTTTGAGCGGCCCGCTTAACTACTACCGGGCCTCGCCGCTGCGCCCGCCGCGCCTTGGCGACCCGGCTGCAGCGGCTGTGACCATACCGCGCGCCATGCTGGAAGTGCACGTGCCCACACTGGTGATCTGGGGCAGCGGCGACACCGCCTTGCCGCCAACCCTGCTGGACGGTCTGGAAAATTTTGTACCGCAGCTGACTTTGCGCCGCGTGGAAGATGCCACGCACTGGATCGTGCACGAACAGCCCGGGCTGGTGACGCGCCATCTTCAGCAATTCCTGGCCTGAGCAGAGGCTCAGGCAGCGCTTGCCACCTGCCTATAGTGCTATTAATAAGATAGCTTCTTGCGCCCGTCGTTATTGGGCTGCAGGCCTAAAACACGGACAACACCACTAAAACCGCTAAAACCGGTCAATACAGCGAAGCCTCGCCCTCCGGCCGGGTCTTGAAGCGCTTGTGCACCCAGTAGTACTGTGCCGGCATGCTGTCGATGTAGTCCTGCAGCCGGGCGTTCATGAAGGCGGTGTCACGCAGCGCGTCGTCGCTGGGAAAATCCTCCCAGGCCGGCAGCACCTGCACCTCGTAGCCGCTGGAGGTCAGGCGCGGCAGCAGCGGCAACACGCGGGCGCGACCCAGCCTGGCAAAGCGCGACAGCGAGGGCACGGTGGCCGTCGAAATGCCATAAAACGGCACAAACACCGAACCGTCGGGCCCGAAATCCATGTCCGGCAGCAAATACAGCGGCTGGCCCTGGCGCAGCGCGGCGACGATGGGCTTGACGCCATCCACCCGACCAAACAGGCGCAAATGACCAAAGCGCTGGCGGCCGCGCAGTATCCACTGGTCGACCAGCTGGTTCGATTGATTGGTGTAAATGGTGGTCGACTGCCGCGGCTGCTGCATGGCCACGCCGGCCCAGGCCGCATCCATGCCGACGAAATGCGGCAAGAAAATCACCGTCGGCTGCGTGCTCGCCAGCTCATGCACGGCGCCGCTCAGCCGCACCCGCCGCTGCACCCAGCTTGGCGGAGCATGCCAAAGCCAGGCGCGGTCCAGCCAGGCTTGCGCGAAATGGACGAACACCTGCTGCGCCAGCTGGCGTCGCTCGGCCTCCGAGCGCTGCGGAAAACACGAGCGCAAATTGACCTGCACCACGCGCCGCCGCGCGCCCACCAGGCCATACAGGAGCCAGCCCAGCACCGTGCCGAGCGCGCGTATCCAGGACAGCGGCAAGAAGGCCAGCGCCTGCATCAAGCCGATGCTGAGCCGGGTCACGCCATTACCGAGCCATTGGCGCGGCGTCTTCAAACGGTGTCCTTACGCGGGGTCTTGTAGCGCGCATAGCCCCACAGATACTGACCGGGCTGGCTCAGCACCAGGGCTTCCAGGGCCTGGTTGATGCGCGTCACGGCGTGCAGCAGTTCGGCGCGCGGCTGGTCGGCTGCGCCATCGGCCTGCAAATCAGCCAGCGCCGGCCAGATTTTCAGAAAATACCCTTGACCGCTCGGCCTTCGCTCGCAGGTGACCGGCAACAAGGCCGCACCGCTTTGCAAGGCGAGTCGCGCCGCCAGCGTCATGGTGTAGGCCGGTTTGCCAAAAAACGGTGCCCAGACGCCCAGCCCCTCGGGCGGCACCTGGTCGGGCAGCAAGGCCACCGCCTGGTTTGCCTTCAGGGTTTTGTGCATGAGGCGGATGCTGCTCAGGCTGGCCGGCAGCACGTTGAGCTGCGGCCGATTGCGCGCCATCTGTTCCAGACTGGCCAGCCAGGCCTGGCGGGCCGGCCGGTAAATCGCGGTGATGGGGCCGTAGAGTTCGGCCAGCGCCTGCGGTCCCAGCTCAAAACTGCCGCAATGCGCTCCAAAAAAAATCACGCCCTTGCCGTGACTAAAAGCCTGTTCGGCATGCGCTTGGCCTTCTATTTGCACATTGCCCAGGCACGACTGGTTTTGCGGGCGCAGCCACAGCTTGGGCAGCTCGGCGACAAAACGCCCGGCTTCGGCGATCGCCGGCCGGGCCAGCTGAAACGGCAGGCCAGCCTGCGCCACATGGGCGCGAAATTGGGCGCGGTAACGCGGGCTCAAGGCCCAGACCAGCCAGCCCAAGGCGCCGCCAAGGGCGTGCAAAGCGGCCAGCGGCCAGACGGAAAAGAAACGAAATAACCAGAGCATGAGAGGGGTGTTTGGGGGAAAATCCGGTTAGAAGCCCAGGGTCTTATACTTGAGGCTGTCGCTGAGTTACTGAACAACTTGCAGGGCGACATTAAACCAAACTGCTAAAGCGTTCGCCGAGGCATTCCTAGCTGGCAACGCGCCGACTAACCCATAGGAGTGTACGCAATGGCCAACGATTTTCTCTTTACTTCCGAATCCGTCTCTGAGGGCCATCCCGACAAGGTGGCCGACCAGATTTCCGATGCCATCCTGGATGCCATCTTCAAGCAGGACCCGCGCTCGCGCGTTGCCGCCGAAACCCTGACCAACACCGGCCTGGTCGTGCTGGCCGGTGAAATCACCACCAACGCGCATGTCGACTACATCCAGGTGGCGCGCGACACCATCAAGCGCATCGGTTACGACAACACCGAGTACGGCATCGACTACAAGGGTTGCGCCGTCATGGTCTGCTACGACAAGCAGAGCAACGACATTGCCCAGGGGGTGGACCACGCTAGCGACGACCACCTGAACACCGGCGCGGGCGACCAGGGCCTGATGTTTGGCTACGCCTGCGACGAGACGCCCGAGTTGATGCCCGCGCCGATTTATTACGCGCACCGCCTGGTCGAGCGCCAGGCCCAGTTGCGCAAGGACGGCCGCCTGCCGTTTTTGCGCCCCGACGCGAAAAGCCAGGTCACCATGCGCTACCTCGATGGCAAGCCGCACAGCATAGACACCGTGGTGCTGTCAACCCAGCACAGCCCCGACCAGAGCGAAACCGCGCACAAGATGAAGGCCTCGTTCGTCGAAGCCATCATCGAAGAGATCATCAAGCCGGTGCTGCCCAAAGAATGGCTGAAGGACACGCGCTACCTGATCAACCCGACCGGCCGATTCGTCATTGGCGGCCCGCAGGGCGACTGCGGCCTGACCGGGCGCAAGATCATTGTCGACACCTACGGTGGCGCCTGCCCGCACGGCGGCGGCGCCTTCAGCGGCAAGGACCCCAGCAAGGTCGACCGCTCGGCCGCTTATGCAGCCCGCTACGTCGCCAAAAACATTGTGGCTGCCGGCCTGGCACGGCAATGCCAGATTCAGGTCGCTTACGCCATCGGCGTCGCCAAGCCCATGAACGTGACGGTATACACCGAAGGCACCGGCGTGATGTCGGACGAGAAGCTTTCGGCGCTGGTCAATGAGCACTTTGACCTGCGCCCCAAAGGCATCATCCAGATGCTGGACCTGCTGCGTCCGATCTACGAAAAAACCGCCGCCTACGGCCACTTTGGCCGCGATGAGCCGGAATTCACGTGGGAGCGTACCGATAAGGCGGCGGCGCTGCGCGCAGCCGCCGGCCTGTAAGCGCTAGGGTTTCCAGGCTCGCAAAAAAACCACCGTGCGGTGGTTTTTTTGTTTGAAAGCAAAGGGATGACTCAAGCGCCGGCGGGGCTGTCGAGGGGTAACTGCAGCGTTACCCAATTTTCGCCCTGCGCACACGCCACACCGGCCGCGGCAGCCAGCGCCTGCACGTCATCCCAGCCGATCCGGCGCTCGCGCTGCACTGGCTCCGCCAGCGGCGTCAGCGCAGCAGGGGCAACGCGCAGGCAAACGCCTGGCGCGCCGCACAGTTCCCGCAATCCGACATGCACGCTACCTGCGCCAGCGCTGCAGTCGCACAAAGCCAACAGCGCAGCTGCAAAAACGCCGCGAAAATACAGCCGCGCAAATTTAGCTTCAGCAACAGGAATGTCGTTTACGCCGACCAGACCGTGCAGAAAAAGCTCTGTCTCCATCAGCGTCAGCAGTTCCTGCGCGCCCGCCTGTGCGCTGACGTTTTCTTCCCCCTTCGGGACCAGCCAGCCCATCACGCCCAGGCAAGTGGCGGCGGCTTCTTTGCTCAGGATCTGCAGGGTATCGGCGCTTTTAACAACTGCCACCATTTCAGGCGCAGCCGCCTGCAGACGCTTTTGGAGCAGCGCTGCAATCATGCCCAAGGGCTGCAAAGCGCCAGCGACGTCATGCCGCAGCATGGGTGCCAGCCGGCTCAGCACGGCATAGCGCGCAGACTCCTCCATGCGGTCTGGCGACGAAGGAAAAAGGTGCGGCTGCCTGCCAGTGCCCGAACCAAGCGGTGCGTCCACGCCAGCCTCGCTGCTCATGCTGGCACCCACGGCAACAACACCGATGTGTCAAGGTTCGTGTAAGGCAGCAAAATAAATTACCTCGAATTTCTTAGCGTTGTTTTGCAGAAAATTCAAAAAACCGTTAATTTTCCAAGTCACCTAAGCGCTTCGCTATTCCAGGCCAACACCCAGAAATCGCGCCAGCACCTCATCGACGGCGGCTGGTTCTACCGGCTTGGTCAAATGCGCGTCGAAACCCGCATCCCTTGATTTGCGCTGGTCATCTTCGGTACCCCAACCGGTCAGGGCAATCAGGCGGGCCGCCTCCAGTCCGGGATCGGCGCAAATTCTTCGAGCCACCTCGTAACCATTCATACCAGGGAGCCCGATATCGAGAAACACCACATGGGGCTTGAACTCCGCAGCGGCGCTGAGGGCACTGGGCCCGTCGAAGGCCGTGCGGGTCTCGTAACCCGACAGACTGAGCAGCATGGCCAGCGTTTCCGCGCCATCCACATTGTCGTCAACCACCAAAATACGGCGTCCTGGAGTGGGTACGGCGCTGCTTGCCAGCGTCGTCGGCTCAGGCTCAGGCGCGTCGCCTTCAGCCAGAGGAAACCGCATCGTAAAAGTACTTCCCATATCGACTCCATCACTGTGCGCTTCAATTGATCCGCCATGCATTTCCGCCAGCCGCTTGACCAGCGCCAGACCTATGCCCAAGCCGCCCTGGGCCCGCTCCAGGGTCTGGTTGATCTGCGTGAACATGTCGAATACGCGGGTCACCATGTCAAGCGGGATACCCAGCCCGTTGTCCGTGACGCTGATGACAACCGCCTCGTCTTGCCGGCGCGCCGACAGCACAATGCTACCGCCATGCTTGGTGTATTTGGCGGAGTTGATCAGCAGGTTGGCCAGCATCTGGGCCATTCGGGTCGGGTCTGCATGTAGCCAAAGCGGCTCGTCGGGCAGCTCTATGGTCAGCGCGTGCCCGGCATCGTCAATCAGCGGGCGCGCGGCCTCGACGGCCATCTCCAGCACAGCGTTCAGCGAGATTCGCTCAAGGCGCAGGATGATCTTGCCGCTGTTAATGCGCGACACGTTGAGCAGGTCGTCTATCAATCGCGTCATCTGCCCGAGTTGACGTTCCATCATTTGCAGCGTACGCGCTGCAGTTTCTGCATTTTGCGACAGGCGCAGCAACTGCAGCCCCGTGCGCAACGGCGCCAGCGGATTTCGCAACTCATGGGCCAGCGTGGCCAAAAACTCATCCTTGCGCTGGTCTTGCTCCAACAGCGTTCGCTCGAAATGCTTGCGCTCCGTCACGTCACTGGTCACGCCCAAAACAAATTCGACGCTCCCGTCCGCGCCCAGCTCGGGCACCAGCCGCGTGGAATAATGACGGATTCCGGCCGGCCCGTTAAATGCGAAGTCAATCATTTGATCGACCCCGAAGTTGAAGACCGCGCGCGATGCGCTTTCCCATAACTGGCAGAGGTCTTCAGGAAAACCAATTTCGCGGTTGGTTTTTCCCAGAAAATCTTCTTTGGGCCGCCGCGTCGCCTTCTCGACAGCGGCATTGACAAACACGTGGTGCAACCCACGGTCAAACCGGCTCAAGATGTCAGGGGTGTTGTCTGCCAGCGCCTGCAGTTCCCGCTGGCTTCGGAGCAGCGCCTGCTCGCCGCGCACCTGCTCGGTCCGGTCCACCCCATGCACCAGAATACCGAAGACCGCGCCTTCAACCGACATCAGAGGCTGGTAGACGAAGTCCACAAAGAGTTCGTCAAATGCCCCGTCAGGGCCACGCGCCATCAACAGTTTCATACCCCTGGCTTCAAACGGCTCAGCCGTGCGATAAGCCCGATCCAGCAAAGCGGGGAAAAGCTGGCCGGCGAGCTCCGGCAGGGCCTCCAGCACCGGCTTGCCCAGAATTTCCGGGCCGCGGCCTACCAAAGCGTAATAAGGATTGTTGGCCCTCTCGAAGACATGCCGCGGGCCTTGCAATACCGCGGTAAAGGACGGCATCAGCGTGATCAGCTGCGACAGGCGCTGTTCGCTTTCGCGCAGGCGCGCCTCCGCCCGCACCCGCTCGACCATCAGCCAGATGCGCCCGGCGGTCTCTTCCACCAGCGCGACTTCATCAGCGGCCCAGACACGCCGACTAATCTGATGCACGCCAAGAATCGCCACCAGCTTGCCGCCTTTAAGCAGCGGCACGGCCAGGATGGACACGACCTGCGCCGCTTTATGGCGTGCCTTTTCCGCTTCTGTGAAAACTGGCTCCGCCGTCACATCGGCCACGACAAGATTACGCCCGGCGCTGAATTCCTCATGTAGAAACGTCCCGTAACGGTCCAGGTGGAGCTGACGGGGAAATTCGTCCACGCCGTTGACATAGCCCGCCTCCACACTGAGTTGCCCGTCGATTAAGACTTCGGCATAAACCACCCGACTGGCGCCCAAGTGCTCGCCAAGCAGGTGTGCCGCCTGGTTTTTGATGGCGACCGGGTCAGACTCATGAGTCGCCTCCGAAAGCGCCAGCCGCAGGGCGTCGCGTGCGGCCGCGCGGCGCAGCGCTGCGGCACGGTCGTGCAGTTCCCGGCCCATGGCCCAGCGCTCTGCCGCATTTTCGATGGCGCGCGCCAATCCGGGCCCAGTCACCCAGTCTTTCCCGACGAAATCCTGCGCGCCAGCGCGCAGCAGGGCCCGACCCACATCCGCCATGACACCGCCGGTAATCACCACCACCGGACACACCGGCAACCCGTTGGGCGCCGACAGCGCTTGCAGCACCTGCAGGGCGTCCATGTCGGGCAGGTTGTAGTCCAGCAGCACGCAATCGGGCAAGCTTGGCCCGGCAAATATGGCCGCTACACCACCTGCGCCGGTAACGGCTTCTTCCAGCAGGAAGCGCCGGTCCGACCCGGTAAGCAGAAGGCGCCGGAGTTCGACGCGGTCCTCCGGACTGTCTTCAATCAGAATCACGCGCCATGGCAGACCCGCCTCGCGGGTGCCGCCGGTGGTCATGCCGTAGCCCCATGCAGACCGGGCAATACCGCAAAGCCCAGCCAATGGGCCAACACGCGGCGCAGGAAGTTCAGATGTTCGTCATGGCACAGCAGCTTGCCGTGAAAGACATTGACACCCGCGTGGCAGCAAAAGCCCTGGTCCCTGGGAAGGGACGATGTGGTGAGCACCACCACCGGTAAATCCCGCAAATCGGGATCGCCCTTGATGAGGCCGAGCGCGTCCCGGCCGTCCATTCCGGGAGGGTTCGAGTCTTGCAAAACAACAACCGGGCCGGGCAGCATCCGGCCACCACCGCGTGACAGAGCCAGGCAGCCATTGCCGTTGACGGCGCGCCGGATTGCACAGCGCAAGCCGGAAGCCTTGAGCGCCATCTGCACGGTGTCGAAATCTTCATCGGAGTCTTCAACCACCAAAACGCTGGGGATCGTGACAGCTGTCATGGGCTGGCATCCCCATCCGGAAAAGTGAAATAAAACGTCGTGCCTTCACCCAATATTGAATCAAGCCAAACCTGGCCATGGTGCCGCTCGACCAGCTTGCGCACGATGGTCAGGCCGGCGCCGGCCCCCCCACCGTAGTCGTCCCGGCCATGCAGTCGCCTGAACATCTTGAACACCTGCTCGAAATGCGCAGGGGCAATGCCGATGCCGTTGTCCTTGACGTAAAAAATGGTGTGCAGCGCAGCGCCTGCGGGACAACGGGGTCGAGGCGCGTTTTCCTGACGCGCTATGTAACCCACTTCAATACGACGTTGCGACTGGTTGGAATACTTCAACGCGTTGGACAGCAGATTCACCAGCACTTCGCGGCAGCGCACCCAGTCACCGGTCACGACAGGCAGCTTGCGCGGCACCACAAATTCGGGCGCGCCCTCCGCGGTTCGTGAGCCGACCATTTCAAAGGCCTCGGCCAATAGCACATTGAAATCAATCTTTTGCAATTGCAAATCGGCTCGGCCAACGCGAGAAAAATGCAGCAGCGAGTCCAGCAGACCATCCATGCGGACGGTCAAACGCATCAGGCCTTCAAGCTTGCGGCGATTCTCGTCGTTGTTGATCAGGGCGGTCTCATTCATGAGCTGGTGGGCGTATTTACGAATGCCGCGCAAGGGTTCCTTCAGATCATGGCTGGCTACGTAGGCAAAGGCGTCCAGCTCTTCGTTGCTGCGTGACAGCTCGGCGTTCAGGCTGGCCAGCCGCTCGGCCTGGCTGACCACCAGTTCGGCCAGCTGAACCCGTAGCCGGGCCGCAGCCTCCAGCTCGACCGCCCGCCACGGCAGAGCGCGCTGATGGACCGATTCAACAAACAGCTCGAAGCTGCGCCGGGGTGTCAGACGCGGACCGTGCGGCCCGGTCACCGTTGGCTTTTCATGCGGGTTGCCGCCCCAATTGACGGTCTGCGGCGTCTCCGGCCGGAACCACAAAATCAGGTGATTGCCTTCACGCGAAAGAGACGTCGCAAGCAAGCCGCTGGCCACGTTGGAAAACGCCGCTGCGGCTGGGTATTGCCAGGCCAGCCGGTCGGTGTCATAAACCAGTTGCGTTCCCGATGCCATCGCGGGAAGGTGGTTCAGCCAGCCCGCCAGGCCGTCAAGCTCGGCCTCCGAAGGCGTATCGCCAATACGCCACCAGCGCCCGTTGTGGTAGCTGGCCACCCCGCCTGCGTCAATCCCGCCCGACAACGTGTTCGGCCCTTCGGTCAGGGCGCAAAGCCCGCCCTCCCGCGCCGCAGCGGCAACCACGCGCTGGTGCACGTCGTCGATCTGGAGCCGGTAGCTCAGGAATTCCCGGTCCTCGGCCGACTGGTGCTGCAGCGAAACGACCTGAGCGACGAATTCGCAGGCGGCCCGCAATTGGGTCGGCAGCTGTTTGGGCCCGGTGTAGTGGTGGCAGGCAATCAGGCCCCACAGTTTTTCGCCCCGGCGTATCGGTAAAGTCAGGCCAGCCGTGACCTTCATGTTGGCCAGGTACTCGGTGTACATAATCGATGCACCGCGCAAGGCGCAGTAGGTCATGTCCAGCGGCAGGCCGGTGTCCGGATTGACAAGAGGTAGCAGCTCGGCAAGCCCACCCGACACGTCCGGCATGGGGCGCACCCAGGTTTTCGAAAAGATGTCGCGCGCTGGCTTGGGAATGTCTTCGGCAGGGTAATGAAGTCCGAGCCACGGCGACAGGTCAGCGCGCCGGCTTTCGGCAAACACTTCGCCGTGGTCGTCGGCGTGAAACTTGTACACCATCACCCGGTCCAGACCGCTTAGCGAACGGATTTCTTGCGTCACTAGGTTGCAAAACTGCTGAAGGCTAACGGCTTCCTGCAGACACACCATGGATTTCTTGACCAGCGCGTAGTAGTCTGGTTCGGCATCACTGGTCCTGCTGCTGACCTCGAATTCGACTATGGCCACCCCGGCGATGGTGTGCACGGTCACATCGAGTGGCGCAAACTGAGCGCGGCCAGCCAGCGTGAATACATACAGGGGATTGCGGTCAGTTGGCTCATCACGCAGGTAGGCCTGCAAGCGCGCCTGAAGCTCTTCCCCCAACACCACGGAGGCCGCCTGGCCCAGCAGCGTCTGCGCCGGCGTCCCCAACAAAGTCAGGGCGTTTTCGCTGGCCTGGAGGATGGTCATGTCAGCCGGGCGCAATACCAGTAACGCGCCATGGTCCTGAATGCAGCCAGGAGTCTGCACCGGCTCGCTATCGCAATTGCTGATGGAGACGCCATGCCGCTTGATGCTGTACGGTTGACCGTCCCAGGGAGGCTGGGCGGAGATCGGAACGCTATCGCTGCTCATCGATCTTTTCCCCTCTCGCACCAGTGGCGCAGAGTCTCAAATGTCGCGCGCGCCGTTTCAATGACCAACGCCTCTTCATGCGGGGCAACTGAAGCAAAAGAGAGCAGCCCGGCCCGAAAATCATTCCACATGGCGCCGGTGGAGGGTCCATAGCCATGAAAAAAACTTCCGCCTGTTTCGGGAAAAACGCCGAGGTTTTCCCGGATGTGGCGGCTGATGAGCACGCCACCCAAGGTTGCGCCTTCCAGCACGTACAGGCAGCCCAGGCGCTGTGCGACGTTGCGGAGCGGCGGCAAGGCTTTGCACAGAGGCAGCGCGTGGCCGCCCTGCGGACAAAGGCGCTGCAGATCGACTTCGAGGAGAAAGGTTTTCCGGCGCGCGGCAACATCCAGCCAAACCGGCATGGTATCGGCCGCTGCGCCAATAACGTCCTCAACCGGCTTGTAAAACCCATAAAAACTTTCAAGCACTTGTCGGTAAGCGCCGGGTGTCAATGTTTTATCTGTCAGCGCAAGGGTTTTCTCAATGGCTGAATGGGCATCGCGGGTCTCAGAGCGAAGCCTTTGAAGAATGGATGGTACTGCGTCTGCAACAAACGGTGTCACAACATCTTTCGCAGGCATATTCGACACCCTATGTAAGGGCGCCAGCTTGTCGGCCTGACGTGCGTCCGGCGGTTTGCGATGTGATCGGCAGCGTGACAAATCGACGTCTCGGCGCGAAAGCCATCGCCGCAAAAACTACTTGGCAAAAAGACCATTATTTTTTAGGAGCATGCGCCAAGACTTGGCAAACTGGGTGATCGAGGAGGATAGATGCGCCATCAGAGGAGCTTCATGCAAGCGGTCAACTAAGGCCGTTTGCAGTAATCGTTTCATTTATAACTCAATTCGAAAATAGATGATTCGACGCAGGACGTGCTGTGGCACGGCAAGGCGGAAAAAACGCTTAACGGATTAAATTGGAAATGAAATCAGAGGCACTGCTGCGGAAACGTAGTAATAACTAACAGTCTCATCCTCTCCAGGCAGATAAAGCCAGTCTGTGCGCTAGCACGCAAACGAGCCAAACGGCGAAACCGCCCCCGGCTGTCAAAGCCCCAACGCCTAAGGCTTAACGCGCTCACTATCCCCTTGTATAAGGGCTTTTTTCGATATGAGGGGTGTTGCCCAGCTCTTCTGACAAAGCGTTATTGTCTTTGGGCTCCGACAGGGTTTTATTGGTGCCTTCCTTGCCAAACTCTTCAGAGGTTTTATCGGACTTACGGTGAGGTATGACGGCGGGGGTCGAATTTTTCTTGGACATAGCGCTTTCAAGAAATAAAACTGCTTGCCGGTTGGCACGCACCGCTTTGCCGCGCGTTGCCGGGCGCTCCTACCGTGAACTGCGCGGCAGCCGGAAAAGGCCAGCAACGCGCAGCCAGCTTGAGCTCACCACTTGGGGGCGGGCGGCCGGGAAGTCGAGAAGCGCCCGAAGAAAAAGTCTTGGGGGAGTCGTGGTCAGCATTGTGTCGAAGCATCGTTGTTCCTCATTTGAACGCTTTGCATTCATATTCGACCTTACTTTAGGCGGTGAGCGCAGCGGCCGCTGTGCGCCAACGAGCAAAGTCTTGTAGGACAAGAACACAGATCGGCGCTCTTTCTGATGGGTCCGTGAACACCAGGCCTGCGCCGCCGACCGGACGTTCAGGAGGTGATGACGACCAGCACGTTGCAGGGCGCGTGTTCGATCAGGCTGCCGGAAATGGAACCGCGCCACCAGCGCGCCGCCCAGCTGTCCAGATGCGTGTGCCCCACCACGATCAGGTCGGCTTCCATCTTGCGGGCGTATTCGCAGATTTCGTCGACGGTTTCACCGACCAGAACTTCGCCTTTCGCCTGGTAGCCAGCGTCCGACAGCCGCTGCAACCCTTCATTCAGGGTGGCTTGGTAGGTTTCTTTTTCCTGCTCGACCAGATCGCCGCTGTAGACGCCGCTTTCCATTCCAAGCAGGCTGGTCGGCAAAGGCATGACCGCTACCAGCGACAGGGTTGCCTGGCCCCACTGCGCGATGTCGCGGCAGTCCAGCAAGGCTTTCTGCCCGGCCTCGGAGCCGTTGTAAGCCAGCAAAATGCGTTTGTACATGATGCACCCCCGGATAGATAAAGACGCCCCGACACTAACGTTCAGCATAAACCTGGCGTGCGCAGGATGCAACTGGCTTTGCACGTAGGCGGGCATTCCAGCAAAACCCGGCGCCTTTTGCTGGGCGTTTCGTGCCGTTACGGCGTTTGACTTGATACCGCCATAAAACCCCCGTATGATTAGCACTCGATGGCATGGAGTGCTAACAAAGCCATTTCATCGACCCATTATCGAGCCCCCAACATTCAGGCGGGGTGCTTCTTAATTCTCAAAACCACTGTTTTCAAATAAGGAACTCCCATGAAACTTCGTCCTTTGCACGACCGCGTCATAGTTAAACGCGTGGAAAACGAAACCAAAACCGCTTCTGGCATCGTCATTCCAGATAGCGCCGCTGAAAAGCCAGATCAGGGCGAAGTGCTGGCTGTCGGTCCAGGCAAGAGAAATGACAAGGGCGACCTGAGCCCCGTGGGCGTGAAGGTTGGCGACCGCGTGTTGTTCGGCAAATACAGCGGCCAGACCGTCAAGGTCGATGGCGACGAGCTGTTGGTCATGAAAGAAGAAGACCTGTTTGCGGTGGTCGAGAAGTAATTTTCGAAACTGAAATGCTATTTATTTAATAGCTGCTCACGCCCGTACCTATTGGGCTAACAGCCTATTTCATCTCTAATCCTTAAGGAATCGCTATCATGGCAGCAAAAGACGTAATTTTCGGCGGCGAAGCCCGCGCACGCATGGTTGAGGGTGTCAACATCCTGGCCAACGCCGTCAAGGTAACCTTGGGCCCTAAAGGCCGCAATGTGGTGCTCGAGCGCTCTTTTGGCGCTCCCACCGTGACCAAAGACGGTGTATCCGTCGCTAAAGAAATCGAACTTAAAGACAAGCTGCAAAACATGGGCGCGCAGATGGTCAAGGAAGTCGCTTCCAAGACTTCTGACATCGCTGGCGACGGCACCACCACCGCTACCGTGCTGGCTCAAGCCATCGTGCACGAAGGCATGAAATACGTGGCCGCCGGCATGAACCCGATGGACCTGAAGCGCGGCATCGACAAAGCTGTGACGGCGCTGGTCGAAGAGCTGAAAAAAGCGTCCAAAGCCACCACGACTTCCAAAGAAATCGCGCAAGTCGGCTCTATTTCGGCCAACTCTGACGAAACCATTGGCAAGATCATTGCCGATGCCATGGACAAAGTCGGCAAAGAAGGCGTGATCACCGTGGAAGACGGCAAATCGCTTGATTCCGAGCTCGACGTCGTTGAAGGCATGCAGTTTGACCGTGGCTACCTCTCGCCTTACTTCATCAACAACCCGGAAAAGCAGTCCGCGTTGCTGGACAACCCGTTTGTTCTGCTTTACGACAAGAAAATCAGCAACATCCGTGACCTGCTGCCTACCCTGGAGCAAGTCGCCAAGGCTGGCCGTCCACTCTTGATCATTGCTGAAGAAGTTGAAGGCGAAGCCTTGGCTACTCTGGTGGTGAACACCCTGCGCGGCATTTTGAAAGTGGTCGCTGTCAAGGCACCAGGTTTCGGCGATCGTCGCAAAGCCATGCTGGAAGACATCGCCGTGCTGACCGGCGGCAAAGTGATTGCCGAAGAAGTCGGCATGTCGCTCGAAAAAGTGACGCTGGCTGACCTCGGCCAGGCCAAGCGCATCGAAGTGGGCAAAGAAAACACCATCATCATCGACGGCATGGGTGCCAGCGCGGACATCGAAGCTCGCGTCAAGCAGGTGCGTGTCCAGATCGAAGAAGCGACCAGCGACTACGACCGCGAGAAACTGCAAGAGCGCGTGGCCAAGCTGGCCGGCGGTGTTGCCGTGATCAAGGTAGGTGCCGCCACCGAAGTCGAAATGAAAGAGAAAAAGGCCCGCGTTGAAGACGCCCTGCACGCCACCCGCGCTGCAGTGGAAGAAGGCATCGTGGCTGGCGGCGGCGTGGCATTCTTGCGCGCCAAGCAGGCTGTTGGCAACCTCAAGGGCGACAACGCTGACCAGGACGCCGGCATCAAGCTGGTGATGAAAGCCATCGAAGCGCCACTGCGCGAGATCGTTTACAACGCAGGCGGCGAAGCCTCTGTGGTGGTGAACGCCGTGCTGGGCGGCAAAGGCAACTACGGCTTCAACGCAGCCAACGACACCTACGGTGACATGATCGAAATGGGCATTCTGGACCCTACCAAAGTGACGCGTACGGCCCTGCAAAACGCAGCTTCCGTCGCATCGCTGATGCTGACCACCGAAGCCATGGTGTGCGAGTCTGTCAAAGACGAAGCACCTGCCGGCGGCGGTATGGGCGGCGGTATGGGCGGCATGGGTGGAATGGGCGGCATGGACATGTAATGTCCGGCTGAGCTCAGCTCAACCTCCAAGGGCCACGGTGCGAAAGCACTGTGGCCTTTTTTCTTTGCTGGTTCCCAAGTGAAGGCGTTGCGTCCATGTCACGGACGCAGATTAAAAGCCCCTAACCGGCCGCGCCGGGTGGTAACCCGCTGAAAGTTGTAATGTTTTGCATCTACGATCAAACGTTAAAAATGTACGTTCGTTCGTTTTTGCGATCGCCTTTCAGTTTTAACAGCAGGAGAAATTTGATGAACACATGGAAGCACGCGCTCAGCGCTTTTGGCGCAGCGCTTTTGGTGGCAGCTTGCGGCGGAGGCGGCGACGGCACCGCCACCAGCAGCGGCGCTGGCATCACGACCATCAAGGTGGTCGGCGACAGCCTGACCGACAGCGGCGTGTTTGGCTTTAAATTTGCCATGCAGGGCAGCGCGGCCGAGCCGATGCAGATCTGGACCGAGCGCATAGCCGCTCAGTACGGCGCGCCGGCCCTGTGCCCTCGCTATGTCGCGACCAGCGCCAGCACCGTGGCGCTGAACCCGTCAGCGCCCGGTTGCACCAGCTATGGCGTGGGCGGCGGTCGCATCAACATTCCGACCGCCCCCACCTCGGGCTTTTCCATTCCTCAACAGCTCAAAGACCTGGCGGCAGAAAAAGCCTACGGCGCCGGCGACTTGCTGCTCGTCGAAGGTGGCGGCAATGATGCGGCCGACCTGGTGGGCGCGTTTCTTAAAGTGCCCGCTGACGGCGCCGCTGCCTACAGCGGCTTGCTGGGCACACTGTTGACGCCCACGGTTGTCGGGACACAACTGGCCGGAGGTGCCGCCGGCGCCGCCAATGCAGGCGCGCTCTACATGACGGCACTGGCCGACAAGATGTTCGATGCCGTGAAGACCAGCGCCTTGGACAAAGGCGCCAAAAAAGTGGTGGTCCTCAACATGCCGGGCATTACCAACACGCCGCGCTTTCAGGCCACGCTTGATCTGGTGGCGCTGGGCAACGGCGGCGGGACGGCAGGCGCCACCGCACGCGCACAAACCGAGGCCGTCATCAACGCCTGGATAGTGGCCTTCAACAAACAGCTGGCGACCAAATTCGCCGGCAATGCGAATGTCGTCCTGGTCGATTTCTACAGCAACTTCAACGACCAGATTGCCAATCCGGCACAGTACGGACTGACCAACGTGAAATCGCCCGCCTGCCCCACCACCGGCCTGGGCACCGATGGCCTGCCGAAATACAGCGAAACTGCCTGCACCTCCACGGCCTTGTCTGCACAAACGCCCCCGGCGGGCTCCAACGGCAGCGCCGACTGGTGGAAAACCTATGCGTTTTCTGATGGCTTTCACCCCACGATGTACGGTTACCAACTCTTGGCAATTCTGGTGACCAAAAACCTGGCCACGGCGGGCTGGCTGTAACTTCATCGCAACAAAGCAATCCATGAAAAATCAAACAAACCTTCTGCTCGCAGCTGCCTTGCTGAGCCTGGGCGCCAACGCTTTCGCACAAAGCGCTGGCAGCTGGTCGGCCTCGGTCGGCGTCACACACATGGCCCCCTTGGTCGACAGCGGCAACCTCACGTCCATCCCCCTGCACGGAACCCTGCCCAACACTCAGGTTGACGTCAACAGCAATACGCAGCTGACCGGTGCCGTGAACTACATGGTCACCGACCACCTTGCCCTGCACCTGCCCCTGGGAACGGGCTTCAAGCACGAAATCAGCGGTGCCGGCGCGATTGCGGGCGTCGGCAAGCTGATCGATGCCAAGGCCTTGCCGATCACGCTGATTGCCCAGTACCGCTTCATGGAGGCCAATGCCGTGTTTCGCCCCTATTTAGGCGCTGGTCTTTCTTACGTGAAGTTCTACAAGGAAAAGGGCACGGCCCTGCTGACGGCGCTGACCAATCCGGGCGGCGCTGCGACAGGCGTGTCCTTTGAGTCGAAACTCGCGCCTACCTTCCAGCTCGGTGCGGTATTCAACCTCAGCGAAAAATGGTTCCTGGACGCCAGCTACGCCAAGACCTTGCTCAAGACCCGGGCCACACTCACCACCGGCCAGACCATTGATGTCAGACTCAACCCCAACAGCTACACCCTGCAGGTCGGCTACAAGTTCTGATCGTCTGATCGTCTGATCGCTGAATTCAGCACAAAAATGCCGCTCATTGCGGCCTTTTTTTCGTTCTCCGGCGTCTATACAGCGTATTTCTCAGCGCAGCCGCTGCAGCAAGCCCGCCGTCGATCCATCCAGACCTGCCTCATCACCACTGGCCAGGCGCGACTCGATATCCTTGGCTAACACCTTGCCAAGCTCGACGCCCCACTGGTCAAAGCTGTTGATGCCCCAGATTGCGCCGCTGACAAACACGCGGTGTTCCTGCAGGGCCAGCAGCGCTCCCAGGCTGGCGGGCGTGAGTTGCTCCAACAATAAAAAGGTGCTGGGCCGGTTGCCCGGAAAGTGTTGATGACCGCCCGCATCTGGCTTACCGTTCATCAGCGCTTGCGCCTGCGCCAGCACGTTAGCCAACAATTTGCCTTGATGCCCCGGCAGATCATGCGGATAAGACGCAGCCTTTTTGACCGCGACAAACTCGACCGGAACAACTGATGTGCCCTGGTGCAGCATCTGGAAGTACGCATGCTGGCCGTTGGTGCCCGGCTCGCCCCACAGCACCGGCGCGGTGGCATACGGCAAAGCCTGGCCGTCCATGTCCACGCGCTTGCCATTGCTCTCCATTTCCAGCTGCTGCAAATAGGCCGGCAGGCGCCGCAGGGCGCTGCTGTAAGGCGCGATGCTGCGGCTGCTAAAGCCGTGGAAATTGCGATACCAAACATCGAACAGACCCAGTCGCACCGGCAGGTTGTGCGCCAACGGCGTCGTGCGAAAGTGCTCATCCATGGCGTGCGCGCCGGCCAGCAAGGTGCGAAAACCGCTGGCGCCTATGGCGATGGCAATCGGCAGCCCGATGGCCGACCACAGCGAGTAGCGCCCGCCCACCCAGTCCCAAAAGCCGAAGGTGGTGGTGATGCCAAAGTCGTTCGCAGCTGCGACGTTGCTCGTCAGCGCGGCGAAATGCCTGGCAATGTCCTGCCCGCCCTGCGCTTCGAACCAGCGCTTGGCCGAGTGTGCATTGGTCATGGTCTCGGCGGTGGTGAAGGTCTTGGAGGCCACCAGAAACAGCGTGCTCTGCGGCTTCAGTTGGGCCAGCACGCCGGCCAGTTCCTGCCCGTCAATATTCGAGACAAAGTGAAAACGCTTGGTCGTAGTGGCAAATTCGCTCAATGCCAGCACCGCCATTTGCGGCCCCAGGTCTGAGCCGCCAATGCCGATGTTGACTATGTCGGTGATGCCGTCGTCAAGGCGCAACCGCTCGGCGTAAGCCAGCATGGCGGCCAGTACGGCCTGCACTTCGGCATTCACTTCGGGTAAAGCGTTTGCTATGTTTTTAATAGCTGCTTGCGCCCGTCCCTCCTTGGCTAGAGGCGGATTTCGTAGTAAAAAGTGCATCACGGCACGCTGCTCGGTGCGATTGATCAGCTCCCCCGCGAACATCGCGTCGCGCTGCTGTTCCAGCCCGCATTGGCGCGCCAGCTCCAGCAGCAGCGCCTCGGTGTCGGCGTCGATCAGGTTCTTCGAGAGGTCGGCAAAGACGTGCGGTGCGTCCTGGCTGAAGCGGCTGAAGCGCTGCGGGTCGGCTGCAAAAGCCTCACGCAGATCGAAATTTTTGCCTAGTGATTCGAAGCTGGCTTGCAGCAGGGGCCAAGCCAGTGTCCGGTCGCAACGCGTTCTGTTCATGGGCTGACTTTACCCATTTACGCAGCCAGCACCAGTTGCTCAAGCTTGGCCGCGTCCAGCGCAAAGGCGCGCAGGCCTTCAGCCAGCTTCTCGGTCGCCATGGCGTCCTCATTCAAGGCATAGCGGAAACCGGCTTCGTCGTACTTCACCGCAGGCAAATCCAGTTTGGCGGCGGCGCGCGGGTCTAACGCGCGCTCCAGTGGCTCCTTCGACGCCGCCAGCTGGGCCAGCAACTCGGGGCTAATGGTCAGCAGGTCACAGCCCGCCAGCGCGGTGATCTGGCCGACGTTGCGAAAGCTCGCGCCCATGATTTCGGTGGCAATGCCGAAATGCTTGTAGTGGCTGTAAATCTCGCGCACCGACTGCACGCCGGGGTCGTGGGCGCCAGCCCGGGCAGCCTCATCCCACGCCGCGCCGGCCGACTTCTTGTGCCAGTCGTAAATGCGCCCGACAAACGGCGAAATCAGCTGCACCCTGGCGTGACCGCAGGCCACCGCCTGGCAAAACGAGAATAGCAGCGTGAGGTTGGTATGAATGCCGCGCCGCTCCAGTTTCGCGGCGGCCTGAATCCCTTCCCAGGTCGCGGCCACCTTGATCAGCACCCGGTCCAGGTGAATGCCCTCGGCTTGGTACAGCGCAATCAGGCGTTCGCCGCGCGCCACCGTGGCGGCCGTATCAAAGCTCAGACGCGCGTCCACTTCAGTCGAGACCCGGCCCGGAATGATGGACAAAATCTCACAGCCAAAACGCACCAGCAGCCGGTCCATGATCTCGTCGAGCGCAAGGCCTTTGAAGCGGCTCACCGTGTCCTTGAGCAGCGGCTGGTAGTCGGCCTTTTGCACCGCCTTCAAAATCAGCGAAGGGTTGGTCGTGGCGTCTTGCGGCTTGAACTGCGCCAGCTGCCTGAAGTCGCCGCTATCGGCGACGACGGTGGTGAAATGTTTCAGGGCGTCGAGTTGGTTCATGACATCAATATTCAGCTAAAAGTGCGCGACTTGTCGAAAGATGGCCCGCAGGAAACTTAACGGTTGGCGCCGCAGGTGGACGAACCACGCCATCCCAGGGGCCAAGGTTAGTTACCATTATGCCCATAGAATATGAAACTTTATTACCAAGACAACGGCACACCATGAGCTTTGACCTCATCTTGTTTGGCGGCACCGGCGATCTGGCGTGGCGCAAAATCATGCCCGCGCTGTTTCAGGCCTTTCGCCATGGCTCGCTGCCGGCGGGTGGCCGCATCATCGGCGTGGCGCGCGACGATTTGTCTGACGACCAGTACCGCGCCCTCATCAAAGCGCGCTTTGACCAGGTCGAACTGGCCAAGCGCCCCAGCGAAGAAGAGTTTTCGCGCTTTGCCGCACTGCTCGGCTATTTGCGCATGGACTTGTCCAATCCGGCCGACTATGCGCAGCTGGCAGTGCGCTTGCAGCAGCGCCCCGCCGAGGTGGTGGTGATGTATCTGGCGACCGCGCCCGGCCTCTTCACCACGGTGTGCGAACAAATTGCCGTTGCCGGACTGAATGGCCCGCAAACCCGCGTGGTGCTTGAAAAACCGCTGGGCCACGACCTGGCGTCGAACCGAGCCATCAATACCGCCGTGCGCAGCGTGCTGACCGAACAGCAAATCTTCCGCATCGACCACTACTTGGGCAAGCCCTCGGTGCAAAACCTGTTTGCTCTGCGCTTTGGCAATTCGCTGTTTGAACCGTTGTGGCGGCGCGAGCACATCGCCAACATCCAGATCACCATGGCTGAAGAGCTGGGCGTGGAAAAGCGCGGAAAATTTTACGACAGCACCGGTGCGCTGCGCGACATGGTACAAAACCATGCGCTGCAGCTGTTGTGCGCCGTCGGCATGGAGCCGCCCATCAATGCGCACGCCGACGCCATCCGGGACGAAAAGCTCAAGGTCTTGCGCTCGCTCAAGCCCTGGACGCCTGAAACCCTGAGCCAGCACGTCATTCGCGGCCAGTACGCGGCCGGCACGATTGACGGCGAGGCGGTGCCCGGCTACCGCCAGGAGCCGGGGGTGAATCCGGACAGCCGCACCGAAACCTTTGTGGCCCTGCGCACCGAAATTGCCAACTGGCGCTGGGCCGGCGTGCCGTTTTACCTGCGCACCGGCAAGCGGCTGGCGCAAAGTGACGCGCACATTGAGGTGAACTTTCGCCCGACGCCGCACGCCATTTTCAAATCGCCGCAAGACTGCAACGCCGGCAATCGGCTGGTAATCGATCTGCAGCCGCGTGACGGCCTGGAACTGCACCTGCTGGCACAGGGCGCTGACCAACGTCAGGACAGAGGCACGCCCACCCTGGCACCGGTGCAGCTGGACCTTGATTTTGACAAGCGCTTTGGCTTCGAGCGCGTCGGTGCCTACGAGCGGCTGCTGCTTGATGTGATTGCCGGGCGGCTTAACCTGTTTGTGCGCAGCGACGAGCAGGAAGAAGCCTGGCGCTGGGTCGAGCCGATTCTCGATGGCTGGAGCAATGACAACCACCAAGCCAAAGGGCCGCGTCCCTACAACGCAGGCACCTGGGGGCCGAGTGCTGCCAGCGCGATGATTGCGCGGGACGGCTACTGCTGGAGCGAAGAGTCTTGACCAAAAGCTTGACCAAACATTTGACCCCCACGCTTGTCACAACGCGCAATGCGCGAGGCCTTGCCCGACAGAGCCGGTTCCACGGCCCCGGTTTGAATGAATCCCTGTTCCGGTCGTCAAGCAGTTGTCGTCTTTCCAAGTTGGGGCCGCGGGACTGGCTTTGCCAGACCGCAGGCGCAGTGGCCCCCTCGGGGGGCAGGGAGTTACGCGAAGCGAACGACCGTGGGGGCAATTTACTTCACCGTGGGGGCGATTCCAGTGCTTGACCGTATAAAAGCCTCCCTGCCTTCACTGGCCCCGGCAGAGCAACGCGTGGCCCGCCTGGTGCTGGCCGACCCGCGCGCCTTTGCCAGCCTGCCGATCACCGAGCTGGCCAGCCGCGCGCAGGTCAGCAAGCCGACTGTGGTGCGGTTTTGCCGCAGCGTCGGCTACGACGGCCTGTCGGACTTCAAGCTCAAGCTGGTGGGCAGCGTGCGCGAGGGCGTGCCCTTTATTCATCGCAGCGTGGATGCCGATGACAAGACCAGCGACGTGCTGGTCAAGGTCATCGACAACACCGTGGCAGCGTTTTTGAAGTACCGCAATGACGCCAGCGCGCTGGCCTTCGAGAAAGCCACGCAGGCGCTGCTGGCGACCTACCACAGCGGCAAGCGCATCGAGTTTTTCGGCGTCGGCAATTCCGGCATCGTGGCGCAAGACGCGCAGCACAAATTCTTCAGGCTGGGCATCACCAGCATTGCCTACAGCGACGGCCACATGCAGGTCATGAGCGCCTCGCTGCTCGGGCCGGGCGACTGCCTGGTGGTGATTTCCAACTCGGGCCGCACGCGCGACCTGATGGACGCCGCCGGCATCGCCCGCAAAAACGGCGCCACCATCATCGTCATCACGGCCACCGGCTCACCGCTGGCCACCGCCGGGCACATCCACCTGGCGGCTGACCACCCCGAGGGCTATGACCGCTACAGCCCCATGGTGTCGCGCCTGCTGCACCTGATGGTCATAGATATTCTGGCCACCTGCCTGGCGCTGCGCATCGGCGCCAAGCTGCAGCCGCTGCTGCAGGAAATGAAAAACAACCTGCGCAACAAGCGCTACACCTAAGCGGCAGCGACTTGATCGCCGCTGTCGGATGCCGCGTGGCCAAGCCCGGAGAACCTGCGTTCCGGCCCGTCGTTTAACAATAAATAATGCCTCTAGCCCAATATGAACGGGCGCAAGCAGCTATTAAATTAATAGCAACATGGTTTGTCTCAGACCTGCGGCAGCGCGCGTTCCGCAATCCCGGACAGCAGCGCGGCGCCCAGTGGCAGCACGCTGTCGTTGAAGTCGTAGCAGCTGTGGTGCAGAAAATAACTGCCCACGCCGCCCACCGTGCCGCCTTGGCCGTCGGGCAACTGTTCACCCTGGCCCAGGCGCAGGTAAGCGCCTGGCTTGAGCTGCAGCATGAACGAAAAATCTTCCGAGCCCATGCTGGGTTGCAGGTTGCGCACCACGTTTTCCGCGCCCACCAGCTGATCGGCGACTGCCGTTGCCAGCGTGTACTCGGCCGGTGAATTGATGGTGGCCGGGTAAATGCGCTCGTATTTCACCGTGGCGCTCGCGCCAAAGCCTTGCGCCACCGCGCTGCACAGCTCCGTCAAGCGACGCTCCACCAGGCTTTGCACCTCGGGCTTGAAGGTTCGCACGGTGCCGACCAGCGTCGCCGAGCCGGGAATCACGCTCATGGCGCCCAGGTCGCCCGCCTGCATCGCGCAGACGCTGATCACGGCGTTGTCCATGGCCCTGACGTTGCGCGAAACGATGCTTTGCAGCGCCGTGATGAGGTGCGCGGCCACCAGCACCGGATCGACCGCCAGGTAAGCATGCGCGCCGTGGCCACCCTTGCCGGTGATCTCTATCGTGATTCGGTCAGCGGCCGCCATCATCGGCCCGGGATTGATGCCTATGGTGCCGGGCCGCATGGCGGGCCAGTTGTGCATGGCGTAAATCGACTGCACCGGGAAGCGTTCGAACAGCCCGTCCTGGATCATGGCGTGCGCGCCGCCACGCCCCTCTTCTGCCGGCTGGAACACCAGCACCACATCGCCGGCAAAGCGGCGCGTCTCGGCCAGGTAGCGGGCAGCGCCTACCAGCATGGTGGTGTGGCCATCATGGCCGCAACCGTGCATCAGCCCGGGCTTGCCCGACTTCCAGCCAAACTCATTGTGCTCGGTCATGGGCAGCGCATCCATGTCGGCGCGCAGGCCCACCATGGGACGAACTGCGGCAGCTGTCGGCTGGCCCCTGATAACGGCGACCACGCCGGTTTTGCCGATGCCGGTATGCACTTCATCCACACCGCAGAGCTTGAGCGCGTGCGCGACCCGGCTGGAGGTGTAAACCTCTTCAAAACCCAGTTCGGGATGCGCGTGCAGATCGCGGCGGAACGCCGTCAGTTCCGGATGGAATTGCGCAATCTGTGCAAAGGCGCGGCCACTGGCGCGCAGCTGTCCTCCGCGCGCGGTGGACGTCGCCGCTGCGGCATCAGACGCAACGTTTAATGGATCAGTCAACGCTGTGGTGTCTAAAGTAGCCGGAGCGCGCATGTCGGTTAGATCCTGATTTAGCAAACGTTGAGAACGCGACGTAAATACTATTCTTGAATGCTTGTCGCAGTAAGCATCAGGGTTTGCGCAACAGCGGTGCAACGCTGACACAGGCGCTTAGCAGACCCAAAGCCAACAAATTTCGTAGCAGGCTCGGCGAACTCGAAGGAAGTCTGTGCGTCATGGCATTAAAGTAGTTTGACGGTGTTCGCCTGCGGGGGGGGCGTAAGCCATCTTGGCCTGTTCCTGAACCTTTAGCTTTTGTCATAAAAAAAAGCCGCTCCGGGTTACCCCGAAACGGCTTTCGATTCTTGTCTCAAACTGGCGTCAAGCCAGCTTCAGATCAGAACGTGTGGCGAAGGCCAACACCGTAGGTGGTGATCTTGTCGACGTTGCTGCCTGCAGGCAGAGAAGCGATCAGCTTGTCGTAGCCTTTGGTGGTCTGTGCGCCTGCGTACAGGGTCGAACGCTTGCTCAAAGAGTACAGAGCCTGGACACCGAAGCCGGTGCTCTTGCCGAGCGTGTCGCCTTTGGAGCGAGCAACGCCAGCGCTCAGGGTGGTAGCGCCCAAAGGCACTGCAACGCTCAAGCTGATTTCGTTTTGTGAAGCGATGTTGCCGCCGCCCAGGGAAGCTGGAGCCACCACGTCTTTGTACTTGGCACGGTTGAAACCGGCGCCGACTTTGGCCACTCCGAAATCATAGGCAGCGTTCAGCAGAACGTTTTCAAGGGCAGGCTTGGTCGTAGCGGTGCGAGCGAGAGCTTCGGACTGGTAACCGCCGGACACCAGGATAGGGCCGTTGGCGTACTTCAGGTTAGCCGACACGGACTCGCTGGCCTTGACACCAGGAACCTTGTCTTCGCCGAAAGCGTACATGCCCGAAGCGCTGAAACCGCTGAAGTTAGGGGTGGTGTACTTGACGCTGTTGTTGAAGCGGGTGTTGAAGCCGACCCAAGCCGTGTTGCGATTCAGAAAAGCAACTGCGCCAGCAGGAGAGGTCGTCAGGCCACCAGCTGCGCTGATAGCAGCCGCGTTAGTTGTGCTGTTGCCGTTGTTGGTGTTCGACGGATCGAAAATCGTAGCACCCATCATGGCGTGGTCAGCCGACACGTCGTCATAAGAGCTGGAATTGCGACCAATTACCAGGGTACCGAAGCTGCTGCTGGAAATACCGGCGTTAGCGCGACGGCCAAACAACAGACCGCCTTGGCCGGAAGCACCGGTGTCAAGGTTCAAACCGCTTTCGAGGTTACCAACGATAGCCATACCGCCACCGATATCTTCGCTGACGCGCAGGCCCCAACGGGAACCATTCAGGCCACCGGACTCAATTCTGGTCTGGCGTGCGGATTGGATAGTGGCGACGCTACCTGGAACAGTAGCCGAGGCAGGAACCAGAATGTTGGTTTTGAAGCTCTGGATATTACCGTCGAGCAAACCGTACAGGGTGACGGTGGATTGGGCGTGAGCACCAGCCATTGCACCGAGTGCGGCCAGAGCGATAAGGGTCTTTTTCATTGAAAATTTCTCCAAGGTTAAACATAGGGCTCCGGAACGGGGACTGTTTCAGGCTTTCACCTTGCAGCTCCCCCAGAGACCCGGGCCAACCCCCTTTCGGGAAGTTGTATCTATTGCACCAGACTGGGCTCCGATTCGCAAAGAAATGTACCCCAAAGCCCCTAAAAAGGCGCTCTTACGTTGCAAGCAAGCCACAGATGAGCCGTCGGGTGCTAAAGAAACAAGTTCGGGGGAGGCTTGGCGCAGAGCCGTCGTAGGTCAAGCCTTTTGTCACATTTTTCCGAGAGTAGCGAGTCCTGAACACAAAAATGCCGCCTCAGGTTTCCCTGAAAGCGGCTTTGTCTGACTATCCTGTCTCTGGCTTCAAACCAGATCCGAATCAGAACTTGTGCTGGACGCCCACTGCGTAGGTGTCGGTCTTGACTTCGCTACTGGCAAACTTGTTCTTGGACAACTGCAGGCCGGTGTACAGAAAGGTGCGCTTGGACACGTCGTATTTCGCGGCCAGACCAAAACCAGTGGCTTTAATTTCACCACCAGCGGCTGCCAACGTAATTTTGGAACGTGCAACTCCGCCAGACAGAGTTAAGGCCGCGCCGACTGGCACGTCTACGCCAAGCTGATACTCTTTGGACTTGTCAACTGCCAGGAAGGTTGCGGGAGCGGTTGCAAAAAGCGTCGTTGAGCCGTTCTTAACCTGTCCGTAGGCACCGAGCAATTTCGCAACGCCGAAATCCCACGAGCCGTTCAACTGGGTAAATTTGGTGGCAGACCCGGTGCCAGTTGCTTTTTCTTCTTGATGCGACAGGGCGACAAAGGCTGGGCCAGCTGCATATTTAACATTCACGCTGGCGATCTTGCCGGCGCTTGCGGCCGCCGTCTTGTTTTCGCCGAGGCTGTACATGGCGGCGGCGCTGAAACCGCTGAAGTCTGGGGTCGCGTAATAAATCGCATTGCCTGGACGATCCTGGTAGTTGTTGCTGAGCCAAACGTTGTTGGCTGGTGCAAAGATATTCGCGTCAAATGCTGCGGCGCCCGAACCTTTGACATCGTCAAAAGGCGTCCACATTTTGCCGAGCTTGATCTCACCAAAACCACCTGAAACACCCGCCCACGATTGGCGACCAAATACGGCCGTTGAGCTTGCGCCGGTGTAGGGATTCACGTAATTGTTGGCAGCACCAGTGGAGATGTCAAAGCCGGATTCCAGCAGGAAATTGGCTTTCAAGCCGCCGCCCAGATCCTCGGAACCCTTCAGGCCGAAACGGCTGGTGTTAAAACCACCGCTGTTAATCACAGTCTGACGCAAGGACGTGGAAACACCGTTAACCGTGGTCTTGTCCTTGACGCTGCCAAGGTAGCCGTCAAGCAAACCATACAGGGTCACGGTGGACTGCGCTGATGCAACGCCGGAAGCGGCGAGCACAGCCAAAGCGATCAAACTTTTTTTCATTAAAAATCTCCAAAAGGTGAAAAACAAAGACAGGTCAGAACTATTGCTTGAGGTCTTTCGGGTAACCCCTAATGGAATTTAACAATACAGCCACATTCCAAGCAACGCCTTTTGGCTATTGCGCAATTTATGTGCCACTTGTGTTGGCTGCCGACAACACCCCTTGAAGCGCGTCATTTCGCCGCGGTACATCAGACCTTGCGACCGACCCAAAAGGGTGCAAAACCAGGTCCATGCATCTTTTTGGTGATAGCCCCGCGATGTGTTGCATCGCAGGCATTCAGTGAAGTTAAAACTCAGGCCGAACGCAGCGGGGCGCCATAAATTCGTGTTTCCCGCACGGCGCGGGCCATCCCATCAGGTATTTGTCGCGTTAACACAACATATTTTCAGAATGGAGAGCGGGCCTGGATTGGTAAGCGATACAAACTTACGAGCGCACATCAGGGTAAATGACGCAACACATTCGAAATATGCGTCCTAAAAGCTTGGTTTTCGCCGATATCGGCTTTCTTCTTGTCGCGCAAGCGATACACCACGGGTATCCCTATCTTTACGGTTGGTTGCATGATCATTAACCTCCAGCAATCGAAAAGCCCTGTTTTTATCAAGGCTGCTGCGACATTTTTAATTCACTTTGGAGATTCCATGAAAAAACTGACTCTTGTTGCAACTGCGATCACGGCGCTTCTGTCTACTTCGGCCGCAATGGCACAAAGCACCGTAACGCTGTACGGCATTCTTGATGGTGGTTACAACCACGTCAGCGGCTTAAAAAATGGCTCTTTCAACGGCATCGCCAGCGGCATCATGGAAGGTTCGCGCTTCGGCATGCGCGGCTCTGAAGACATTGGCAACGGCTTCAAGGCCATCTTTACGCTTGAAAACCGGCTAGAACTGGATACCGGCTCGGTGACGAATCGCCCGAATTCGGGAAACCAATTGCCTGACCGCGTTGCAAGCACCGTCAATGCCAACTTGCCCGTTGGCTTGTCGGGGACGCCGGTTGCACTCGGGACCATTGCAGCCATCAACAACGCGATCGGCACCAATGCTTTTGGCGTCAATCTGGCGGGCAATCTTTTTGACCGCCAGGCATATGCCGGATTGGTGACACCGATCGGCGCATTCACATTGGGCCGCCAATATACGCCCGGCTATCTGGTTTCGGCTGCGTTCGACGCCTCGCAAACCCAATCCAGCCTGGCCGCCGGGCAGGTTGCCAGCCTGCCTGCTGCGTTTGACATTCGTCTGAGCAACACCCTGCAATACGGTATTCAGACCGGCGGTGTCACCGCTACCTTGATGTATGGCGCGGGCGAAATCGCCGGCAGTTCCGCAAGCCGCTTCCTCGGTGCCATGGCGATATACAAAGCCGATGGCTTCTCCGTCGGTTTTGGTCACAACGAGAAGAAAAATGAGTTCGGCCAAAAATCTTTGACAAACAACGTTTTAGGTGCAAGCGTGAACGTCGGCCCAGGCGCGTTGTACGGCATGTACGCTACGATTAAAGATGAAAACCCGTCCGGCCTGTCGCCGTTTTTTGTCACAGCCGGTCCGGTATTTCAAAATGCTTACAACATAGCCTTCAGGCAAGACGCCAAGCTGATGCACATCGGTTACCGGCTCACCAGCGGTGTTCACACCATCGTCACCGCCTTCAACCGGCTTGATGACAAGCGGGCCGTCAACGCCGACACCGACTC
This sequence comes from Polaromonas sp., assembly GCF_012927455.1. Lineage (GTDB taxonomy): Bacteria > Pseudomonadota > Gammaproteobacteria > Burkholderiales > Burkholderiaceae_C > Polaromonas. The sequence continues at coordinate 104,264 of NZ_JABBPE010000018.1, forward strand.
TTACGGCGTGACTTACACCTACGCTTTGTCCAAACGCACCAACCTGAACGCCGTGCTGACGCGCTTCAACAACAAAGGCGCAGGTCAGATTGCTCCGGGCGGCAACGGCTTTTTGGGCGGCGTGACGTCTACTGCAGGCACGGATTCCACCAACGTGGCTTTCGGTATTCGCCACGCCTTTTAATTGCAGTTTGCGGTCTTGCGGCAAGCTATCGCCGCATTTCAATGCCCCCTTTTTTGGGGGCTTTTTTTTGCCTTTTTTTTCTTCTCCGAGCTGGCGTTACCATGGCGACAAGTTTTTTTCCGGGACATTGGGTGCATAAATTGCCTAAGAGAGAAAATATAAAAACATCACTTTTTCCCGGGCGCGCACTACTGACGATATTGATTTCACTCCGTCCAAACACCATCACTTGAAAGAGCCTCCAATGACACCTTCCATTGACTCCGCACTGAACGCCGCAGATGGTGCATTGCGCACCCTGTTTGCCAAACCCCGTGCTTCCCGCCTTTGCCCTACGGTGGCCGACCGGAGCAGCGAGTTGAGCGCGGAGGACAAGGCCAAATCGGGCGCGCTGATGCGCGTTAACCATGTGGGCGAGGTCTGCGCGCAGGCGTTGTACGCCGCGCAGGCGCTAGGCACGCGCGACCCGGTGCTGCGCGAGCAGTTCCTGAAAGCCAGCCGCGAAGAAGGCGACCACCTGGCCTGGACGCAAGACCGCCTGAACGAGCTGGGCGCCCGCCCCTCACTGCTCAACCCGCTGTGGTATGCGGGCGCCTTTGGCCTGGGTCTGCTGGCAAGCCGGCTCGGCGACCCCCTGAGCCTGGGCTTTGTACTGGAGACAGAACGCCAAGTGGAGGCCCATCTGGCGAGCCATCTGGAGCGCCTGCCCGAGGGCGATCACGAGTCGCGCGCCATCGTGGCGCAAATGAAGGACGACGAAGGGCAGCATGCACGACATGCCGAAGATGCCGGCGCGCAGCAGTTGCCGCTACCGGTCAGACTGCTTATGCGCTCGGCGGCCAAGGTCATGACGACAGTGGCGCATCGGGTTTAACATGCTATTACTTTCATAGCAGATTGCGCCCGTGGATATTTGGCTGCAGCCATTATTTGTTCAAATGTCGAAAAATAAACGGAGACTCGGCAAGCTTCTAGGCAACTGACGCATTCCCAGCGTTCAGCCTTCGCGTAGTTCAAAACTGGTCGTAATCTCTGCCGTTTTGCCCAGCATGATGGTGGCCGAGCAATACTTGTCGTGGCTCATGGCAATCGCGCGTTCCACCGCGCTGGCGGCCAGGCCGCACCCCGTCACGACAAAATGCATGTGGATGCTGGTGAACACCTTGGGATCTGTCTGCGCCCTTTCAGCGCTGAGCTTGACCGAGCAGCCCCGCACGTCGTGGCGGCCGCGTTTGAGGATAAGTACCACGTCGTAAGCAGTGCAGCCGCCGGTGCCGGCCAGCACGGTCTCCATGGGACGCGGCGCCAGATTGGCGCCGCCGTTTTCTGGCTTGTCAGCATCCGGCGCGCCGTCCATCACCAGGGTGTGGCCGCTGCCGGTTTCTGCCAGAAACGTCATGCCGGAGCGCGACCCGCTGGCCTCGGTGCTACCTGTCCAACTTACTGTGCATTCCATAAACGCCATTCCTTATGCCAAACATTCATAACTAAAACCGGAAAACCGTGAATTCCGCACCACAAAATATTGTGCAGCGCAACATCACTCGGTATACTGAAATCATCGCATTAATACGATTCTGTTCCAGGGGACTTTTCGTATTTTTGCACTGGTTGTCTCCTCCACCTCCTCAAAGGGTGGATTTAACAGGCCCAGACCGCAAGGTCTGGGCCTTTTTTTTCTTGCCGATTTCCTGCCCACTATGATGGAAGGCTAAGAGAAAAACATGCCAGCCCATACCAAACCCATTGCCCGCCCCGCGCTCTCCAGCCCCAAATCTGTAGTCAAATCTTCCGCAAAATCGCCTGGAAAGTCTTCGGCCAAGGTGCTCAAGCCCGCCGACTACCTGAAAAAAATCCTTACGGCGCGGGTCTATGACGTGGCGGTGGAATCCGCCCTGGAGCCGGCCAAAAACCTGAGCCAGCGCCTGAACAACACCGTGCTGCTCAAGCGCGAAGACCAGCAGCCAGTATTCAGCTTCAAGCTGCGCGGCGCCTACAACAAGATGGCGCACCTGAGTCCGGCGCAGCTTAAAAAAGGCGTTATTTGCGCTTCGGCCGGCAACCATGCGCAAGGCGTTGCACTGAGCGCGCAAAAGCTCGGCAGCCGCGCCGTCATCGTCATGCCGACCACCACGCCGCAACTCAAGATTGACGCGGTCAAAGGCTGGGGCGGCGAGGTGGTGCTGCACGGCGACAGCTACTCGGATGCCCATGCGCACGCCATCGCGCTGCAGAAAAAGCAAGGCCTGACTTTTGTCCATCCGTTTGACGACCCGGACGTGATTGCCGGCCAAGGCACGATTGCCATGGAAATCCTGCGGCAGCTGCAAACCCTGGGTTCGCAGAAGCTCGACGCGGTGTTTGTCGCTATAGGCGGCGGTGGGCTGATTGCCGGCGTAGCCAACTACATCAAGGCAGTGCGCCCCGAGATCAAGGTCATCGGCGTGCAGATGAACGACTCCGACGCGATGATGCAGTCGGTGCACGCGAAAAAGCGCGTGACCCTGAGCGACGTGGGCCTGTTTTCGGACGGCACGGCGGTCAAGCTGGTGGGCGAGGAAACCTTTCGCATCAGCCGGGAACTGGTCGATGACTACATCACCGTCGATACCGACGCGGTCTGCGCCGCCATCAAGGATGTGTTTGTAGACACGCGCAGCATTGTCGAGCCGGCAGGGGCGCTGGCAGTTGCCGCCATCAAGCAATATGTCGCCACGCACAAGACCAAGGGCGAAACCTATGCCGCCATTTTGTGCGGCGCCAACATGAACTTCGACCGCCTGCGCTTTGTGGCCGAGCGGGCCGAAGTTGGTGAGGAGCGCGAGGCGCTGTTTGCCGTGACCATTCCCGAAGAGCGCGGCAGCTTCAAGCGTTTTTGCGAGCTGATAGGCGCCCTGCCCGGCGCCCCGCGCAGCGTCACCGAGTTCAACTACCGCATCAACGACGACGCCATGGCGCATGTGTTCGTCGGCCTGACGACATCGGCCAAAGGCGAGAGCAGCAAGATTGCCGCCCAATTCACGCGCCACGGTTTTCAGGCGCTGGACCTGACGCACGACGAGCTGGCCAAGGAGCACATCCGGCACATGGTGGGCGGACACAGCGCGCTGTCCGGCGGCGAGCGCCTGCTGCGCTTCGTCTTTCCCGAGCGTCCCGGCGCACTGATGAAGTTTCTCAGCCTGATGCGCCCGGGCTGGAACATTTCGCTGTTCCACTACCGCAACCAGGGCGCCGACTACGGCCGCATTCTGGTCGGACTGCAGGTGCCCAAGGCCGACAACAAGGTTTTCAAAGCCTTTCTGGACACGCTGGGCTACCCCCACGTCGAAGAGACCGACAACCCGGTTTATCGGCTGTTTTTGCAGCGTTGAACATGACTGCATCAGGCCCCAAATCGCCCAACACATCTGTCTGCCCGCGCTGCGGTGCCGGGCTGCGTTGTGCCATGGTGCGCCGCGCCGGGCCACCCCAAGCAAGCACAGTCCCCTCGGCGGGCAGCGCAGTACGCGAAGCGACAAGCATGGGGGCTGGCACATCTGCCGGGGATGCCGAATGCTGGTGCGTGCAGTTGCCTCAGGTGATGCCGGTCCCTGCCACCTCCTCTTCCCAGCCTCCCCCGCTTCAACCCGACAACAGCGCGGCCTCGTGTTTTTGTCCCTCCTGCCTCAAGGAAATTACCGATGAACGACTCCGCTCTGCAAAGCCAAACCCTTAACCTGCCCCCGATTGAACCCACCGCCGACGCCTGGCTGCAAACCCGGCTGCGCCACAAGATAGACCACAAGACCAAGCCGCTGGGCGCGCTCGGCCTGCTCGAAGCCTTGGCACTGCAGCTGGGGCTGATCCAGCGCCAGGAGAGCGTCTCGCTGTGCGATCCGCAGATGGTGGTGTTTGCCGCCGACCACGGCATTGCCGCCGAGGGCGTTTCAGCCTACCCGCAAGCCGTGACCGTGCAGATGGTCGGCAATATGCTGGCCGGCGGCGCGGCCATCAATGTGTTCGCGCGCCAGCACGGCTTTGCGCTGCAGGTGGTCGACGCTGGAGTGGCCGCTGAGCTGCCCGCGCACCCGCAACTGCTGCAGCGCAAGATCGCGCCGGGAACGAAAAACCTGTGCCGCGAGCCCGCCATGTCGCGGCTTGAGGCGCAGGCGGCGCTCACGGCCGGCATGCAGGTGGTGCAAGGCTTGCCCGGCAATGTGGTGGCCTTTGGCGAGATGGGCATTGCCAACACCTCGGCCGCAGCGCTGCTGCTGGCCCGGCTGACGGGCGCCAGCATAGAGGAGACGACCGGACGAGGCACTGGCCTCGATGACGCGCAATTGCTGCACAAGCGGGGCGTTCTGACGCGCGCGCTGACGCGCCACCCGGCCACCGAGCCGCTCGATGTCGTGGGCGAACTCGCTGCCCTGGGCGGTTTTGAAATTGCCATGATGGCGGGGGCCATGCTGCAGGCGGCGAGCGAGCGCCGCGTCGTCCTGGTCGACGGCTTTATTGCCGGCGTCGCCGCGCTGCTGGCGCAGGCGCTGGTGCCGGCGGTACAGGATTACATGGTGTTTTGCCACCGCTCTGCCGAAATCGGCCACCGCGTGCTGCTGGCGCACCTGCAGGCCAGGCCGCTGTTGGCGCTTGAGCTGCGACTCGGCGAAGGCACCGGCGCGCTGCTGGCCTGGCCGCTGCTGCAGTCGGCCGCCAACTTCCTCAACGAGATGGCGAGTTTTGAGTCGGCGGGCGTGAGTGAAAAATAATGAGGCGTGCCCGATAATTGCTTCTTTTTTAATAGCTGCTAACGCACACCACACCTGGGCTACAGCCCTAAACGGCCTCTAAAACCGATGATTCAACTGATCCGCGAATACCTGCTCGCCGTGCAGTTTTTCACGCGCATTCCGATCACCGGTCGGCTGGCCGATTGGGTCGGCTACAGCCCCGAACTGCTGCGTGCCAGCGCCGCGCACTTTCCGGGCATTGGCGTGCTGGTGGGCGCGCTGGCGGCGGCGCTGTTCGCGTTATTGCTGGCAGTGCTGCCTGACTCGGCCTTTGCGCCGCTGCTGGCGGCCGTGCTCTCCACCGTGGCCACGGTGTTGCTGACGGGCGGCTTTCATGAGGACGGCCTGGCCGATGTGGCCGATGGCCTGGGCGGCAGCTATGAGCGCGAGCGTGCGCTGGAGATCATGAAGGACTCGCGCGTAGGCGCGTTTGGCGCAATGGCGCTGGTGCTGGCGCTATTGGGCAAAGTGGCGCTGCTAGCGTTGCTCGGCTCTGTCGAAAACGTCCCTGCCGACGGCGAAGAAGTGCTTTTTCGCAGCAGCTTTGTCTGCGCCGCGATCTGGAGCGCCCATGTCGTGTCGCGCTTCCTGCCGCTAATTGTGATTCGCCTGCTGCCGCATGTGGGCGACACCGCATCGTCCAAATCCAAACCGCTGGCCGACCGGATCAGCCGCGGCAGCCTGCTGATCGCTTTTGTATGGTGTTTTGCGGCACTAGCTCTTGCCGCACTTGCGCTAGATGCTATTAATTTACTAGTGGCGTGCAGCTTTGCCGGGCTCGCACTGCTGTGGATGGCGCGGCTTTTCAAGCGCCGTTTACAGGGCTTCACGGGCGACTGCCTGGGCGCTACGCAGCAGGTCTGCGAAATCGCTTTCTACCTGGGCCTGGCCGTGACGGTAAACATTTGACAGCCACCTCATGAAACTCTGGCTGGTCCGCCATGCGCAGCCGCTGATTGAAAGCGGCATCTGCTACGGCCAACTCGATGTCGCGGCCGACGCCGGTGCCACCGCCGAATGCGCCCAAAAGCTCGCCGCGCAACTTCCAGCCGGCACCCGCGTCATCACCTCGCCGCTACAAAGATGTGAGCAGCTGGCGCACGTCCTGCTTGGGCTGCGGCCTGATTTAACCTGTACAACCGACGCTCGGCTGGCAGAAATGGATTTTGGCGAGTGGGAAGGCCGCGCCTGGCAGGCGATTAGCCAGGCCGAGCTGCAAGCCTGGACCAGCGACTTTGCCCACTACGTCGTGGGCCGGCACGGCGAGAGCGTGCGGGCGTTCATGGCGCGCGTCGGCTCGGCTTTCGATGCGCTGCAGGATCAACAGGATCCTGGCGACACGCTGTGGATCACCCATGCCGGGGTGATACGGGCGGTGCATCTGCTGGCGCAAGGCGTGCGGCAGATTGAGCGTGCGGATCAGTGGCCGCTCAACGCGCCGAAATATGGACAATGGCTGTCACTGAACTTGAATCCCTGAATCCAGACACCGCAAAAGGGCAACGCATGGCAGCAAATCTCGATGGTCAACTGGTGGTGGCGATCTCCTCGCGCGCCCTGTTTGATTTTGAGGAAGAGAACCTGGTGTTCGAGGCCGGGCTGGCGCAAGCCCCCGTGCCTGGCGCCAAAAAGGATGCGGCTTACATGAAGCTGCAGCTCGACCGGCTGGACGTGCCGGCCAAGCCTGGCGTGGCGTTTTCATTGATCAAGAAATTGCTGGCCTTCAATGACGCGCCCGAAGCGCTGGACCAGAGCACCAGCCCGGCCGCGCCCAGTCAGCGCGTCGAAGTGGTGATCCTGTCGCGCAACGACCCGGTCTCGGGCATGCGGGTTTTTCGCTCAGCCAAGCACTACGGCCTAAAGATAGAGCGTGGCACCTTCAACCGCGGCGAGGCGCCTTGGCGCTACCTGAAACCGCTGCACGCTAACCTGTTTTTATCGACGCACCTGAGCGACGTGCGCGAGGCCCTGGCCGCCGGCGTTCCGGCCGCGCAGGTTTACCCGCATTCGATGCGCGCCAGCGACGCGCACCCGCACGAAGTGCGCATTGCGTTTGACGGCGATGCCGTGCTGTTTTCAGACGAGGCCGAGCGCGTCTTCCAGTTGCAGGGCCTGAGCGCCTTTCAGCAGCACGAAAGCGACAAGGCAGCGCAGCCGCTGCTGGCCGGCCCGTTCAAGCCGCTGCTCGAAGCCCTGCAGCGGCTGCAGCAAGCCGGCACCTCGCGCATGCGCATTCGCACCGCGCTGGTTACCGCGCGCAGCGCGCCGGCGCACGAGCGCGCCATCCGCACGCTGATGGACTGGAACATCGAGGTCGATGAGGCGATGTTTTTGGGCGGCCTGGCCAAGGGCGAGTTTTTGCGTGAATTCGAGCCCGATTTTTTCTTCGACGACCAGACCGGTCATGTCGATTCGGCGGCCCGCCATGTCCCCTCTGGCCATGTCGCCAGCGGCGTGTCCAACCCGCTGATCCGCTGATCTGAATTTTCCAAAAGAGCCCTGAATGACCCTCGCTTTACGCACCGCCCACAAATTCGCAGCCTTCAGGCAGTTCAGCGCCCGTGTCTGGGCCCTGTCGGCGCCCTACTTCCGGTCAGAAGACAAATGGAAGGCGCGCGGCCTGCTGCTGGCCATCGTGGCGCTAAACCTGGGCGCGGTCTACATGCTGGTGCTGATCAACGACTGGAACCGGGTGTTTTACGACGCGCTGCAAAACAAGGATGCGGCGGTGTTCTGGACGCAGCTGGGGCGCTTCACCTACCTGGCCTTCGGCTTCATCATCATCGCGGTCTACCGCTTTTACCTGACGCAACTGCTGGAAGTGCGCTGGCGCGCCTGGATGACGACGCATTACCTGCAGCGCTGGCTGGCCGACCACGCCTTCTACCAGCTGGAGCTGGCGCGCTTTACCGGTGATGGAAAAGAAGCCCAAAAAACACAAGCCCAGACGCCCGACAACCCGGACCAGCGCATTCAGGAAGACATCAACCTATTTACCAGCTACAGCATTTCGCTCAGCATGGGCCTCTTGAACGCCGTCGTCACGCTGGTGAGTTTTGTCGGCATCCTGTGGTCGCTGTCGGGCGCTTTCGCCTTCACGCTGGGCGGCGCCAGCTACAGCATTCCGGGCTTCATGGTCTGGATGGCGGTGCTTTATTGCGTGGTCGGCAGCGTCATCACCCACTACATCGGCCGCCCGCAAATCAGGCTCAATTTCCAGCAGCAGCAGGTGGAAGCTGACTTTCGCCACCACATGGTGCGGGTGCGCGAATACAGCGAATCGATTGCGTTGGACAAAGGCGAAGCGGTCGAGCGCGCCCACCTGGACACACGCTTTTCCGCCGTGCTGGCCAACTACCTCAAGCTGATCAAGGCGCAGAAGAACCTGGTCTGGTTTACCAACTTTTTTGGCCAGGCCGCCGTGGTGTTTCCCTTTATCGTCGCGGCGCCGCGCTTTTTCAGCGGCGCCATCCAGCTCGGCGAGCTGATGCAGATTTCTTCCGCCTTTGGCCGCGTGCAGGACTCGCTGAGCTGGCTGGTCGACAACTACAGCGCCCTGGCGGCATGGCGCGCCACGACCGACCGCCTGACCAGCTTTGAGGACAATATAAGCGCTCTAGCCCAACAGGGACGGGCGCAAGCAGCTAGCAATTTGATAGCAAACAACAGCCATCCACTGGCCGGTGCCGACGCTCTGGCGGCCAGCGGCCTGAGCCTGAAGCTGCCCACTGGCGCAACCCTGCTGAGCGATCTGTCGCTGCAGGCCGGCCCGGGCGAAAGCGTGCTGCTTAAAGGCCCGTCGGGCAGTGGCAAGTCCACGCTGTTCCGCGCGCTGGCGGGCATCTGGCCCTTCTCCAGCGGGCAAACGCATTTACCCGACAACGCCATGTTCATTCCGCAGCGCCCCTACTTTCCCGACGGCACGCTGCGCGCCGCGCTGGCCTACCCACAGCCGGCGACGCAGTACAGCGACGAAGCACTGCGCCAGGCCCTGACTGACGCGCTGCTGCCGCAGCTGGCCAGACGGCTCGACGAGCAGGACGCCTGGAGCCAGAAGCTGTCGGGCGGCGAACAGCAGCGCCTGGCGATTGCCCGCGTGCTGCTGAAGCAACCCGCCTGGATTTTTGCCGACGAAGCGACCAGCGCGCTGGACGACGTGGCCGAAAAAACGCTGTATGAAAAGCTGCTGGCACTGGTTTCAAAAGCGCATGGCAGCCTGGTCTCCATCACGCACCGCCCCAACGCAGCAGCGTTTCACAGCAAGCTGTGGGAGCTGGAAAAACTGCCGGAAGGCGCGCCCGCGCTGTACCGGGTCCGTGAAAGCCCTATCCAGAATCCTCAGGAAGCAGCAAGGCCGCTGAATGCCTAAAGAAGCGGTCAAGCCCGCGGCACTCCATGACTTCTCGGCCTGGGGGCCGCTCAAGTCCCCGGTGTTCCGCTTGCTGTGGGGCACCTGGCTGGTCGCCAACATCTGCATGTGGATGAACGATGTGGCCGCCGCCTGGCTGATGACTTCGATGACCACCACGCCGATCTGGGTGGCGCTGGTGCAGTCGGCCTCTACCCTGCCAGTGTTCCTGCTCGGTTTGCCGAGCGGCGCGCTGGCCGACATTCTGGACCGCCGGCGCTACTTCATCGTGACGCAGTTCTGGGTCGCCGCGGTGGCCACGCTGCTGTGCATCGCCGTACTCTCGGGCGCCATGACGCCGGCACTGCTGCTGGCGCTGACCTTTGCCAACGGCGTCGGCCTGGCGATGCGCTGGCCGGTGTTTTCCGCCATCGTGCCCGAGCTGGTGGCGCGCGCGCAACTGCCGGCGGCGCTGGCCTTGAACGGCATTGCCATGAACGCGTCGCGCATCGTCGGCCCGCTGGTGGCCGGCGCGCTGATTGCCAGCGCCGGCACCGCCTGGGTGTTCGTTCTCAATGCCGCGTTGTCGGTGGTTTCGGGCTTTGTCATCATGCGCTGGCGGCGCGACCATGTGCCCAGCCCGCTGGGCCGCGAACGCCTGCTCAGCGCCATGCGCGTCGGGCTGCAGTTTGTCCGCCAGTCGGCGCGGCTGCGTGCGGTGTTGCTGCGCGTGGCGCTGTTTTTCCTGCATTCAACCGCCCTGCTGGCGCTGCTGCCGCTGGTGGCGCGCGGCTTGCAGGGCGGCGATGCCGGGACCTTCACGCTGCTGCTGGCCGCCATGGGTTCAGGCGCCATCGTTGCCGCGATGTATCTGCCGCGTCTGCGCCAGATGATGACGCGCGACACGCTGGTGCTGCGCGCCACCTTGCTGCAGTCGGCCTCCACCGCCGTGATGGCCTTTGCACCGAATGTCTACGTCGCCGTGCCGGCCATGCTGCTCAGCGGCATGGCCTGGATCACCTGCGCCAATTCGCTCAGCGTGTCGGCCCAGCTGTCGCTGCCTGACTGGGTGCGGGCGCGCGGCATGTCGACCTTCCAGATGGCCATCATGGGCGCCAGCGCGCTGGGCGCGGCCCTGTGGGGCCAGATCGCCACGCTCACCAGCGTCTCGACCGGCCTGCAGGTGGCGGCGCTGAGCGGCAGCGTCAGCATGCTGCTGGCGCAGTACTTGGTTCGCGACCTGAGCATCGAGGAAGACCTGACGCCGTCACGCGAATTCAAGGCGCCGGTGGCCAACGCGCCGCCCGGCGTGGGCAATATGGTGGTGACGATTGAATACCTGATCGATCCGGCGCGCGCCGACGACTTTCGCGCCCTGATGCAGGAGAGCCGGCGCAGCCGCCTGCGCCAGGGGGCGCTGGAGTGGGAGTTGCTGCGCGACGTGAACCAGCCCGGTCGCTTCATTGAGCAAATTGTCGACGAGTCATGGACCGAACACCTGCGGCGTTTTGACCGCGTGACGGCCAGCGACGTGGCGCTGCGCGAGCGCAAGCTGGCTTTTCATCTCGGCGACGGGCCGCCGCTGGTGACGCGCTGCGTGGTGGAAGGGGCTGTGCGGGTTTAGCGCTGAAAGGCTTCAACTGCCGGGGGGGGGGGCAGCAGGCAAGAAGTGAAAAGGCGGCGGCTGGCAGACTGACTGCAAAACCTGGCGAGCTAGGAATATCGCCTTCAAATAGGTCTTCAGCCCCCCGTCCGACGCTGTGCCCCTTACCGAAGTTTGCGCCAAAGCGTCGTGCGGCTGATACCCAGCGCCAACGCCGCGGCATCCCGATCGCCGCCCGAGGCCTTCAGCGCGGCATGCGCGCGCTGCGCTTCATGTTGCCGGCGCAATACGGGAAGCGAAGCGACCAGCACGGCCGGCGCTGGCGTCGCGCTGGCACTGGCATGACCGAGCAGCGCGGCAATCTCCTCGGGCGCGGGTGCAGCGCCAGCCAGAAGGCAGGCCATAGCGATGCGCTCAGCGACGTTTTCGAGCTCCCGCACATTGCCCGGCCAGGCGTGGCCGCGCAGCGCCGGCAACGCATTGCGCAGGATGGGCGCGGCAAGTTCGCCCACCCCGGCACGCTCTAGCGCTGCCGGGATCAGCCGCGCGGCCAACGCCTCTACATCCTGCGGGCGTTCGCGCAGCGGCGGCACCACCACCTGCAAGATGTGCAGGCGGTAAAACAGATCCTCCCGAAAAGCCCCCTGGCCGACCATGGCGAACAGGTCGCGATGGGTGGCGGCGACGATACGCACATCTACGGGAATAGCGTCCAGCCCGCCGACGCGGGTGATCTCTTTCTCCTGCAAGGCTCGCAGCAGCCGGGTCTGCAGCAGCAGCGGCATCTCGCCGATCTCGTCGAGAAACAAGGTGCCACCATTGGCCGCCTCGAACAGGCCGGCTTTGCCGTGCCGGCGCGCACCTGTGAAAGCACCTTCCTCATAGCCAAAAAGCTCGCTCTCCAGCAGGCTTGCGGGAAAGGCACCGCAGTTGGTGGCGACGAAGGGCTGCTGGCAGCGCCGGCTCGACGAGTGAATGCCCTGGGCCACCACCTCCTTGCCGGAGCCGCTTTCACCCTGGATCAGCACCGTGGCGTCGCTGTAGCGGGCCAGCACCTGGCAGCGCCGCACCAGCTCGCTCATGGCGGGCGAGACGGCCACCAGCTGGTCGAGCGAGTAGCGCGCCGAGCGCGACCGGCGGTGGCTGTGCGCCCGCAGCCTGCCGACAGCGCTCTCCAGCGGTCCCGGCGCGTGCAGGGTAAATACGGCGCCGGTCTGCCTGCCGGCGTCGTGCAGCGGCACGCAGTCGACGACCAGCGAGCGCCCCAGCAGTTCATCGACCCGGCCCAGTTCGGCCTGGCCCTGCGTCAGCACCGCACCGGGCTCAAGGCCCACAAAAATCTGCTGCAACGGTATACCCAGGGCGCCGTCGACGGAGCGGCTCACCAGCCGGGCAGCGGCGGGATTGAGGGTGGTGATGCGGCCGGCCATGTCAATCGCCACCACGCCATCACTAAGATGGCGCACCACCGAATCGAGCTGGGTGCGCCGCGATTTTTCCTCGCGCTGCGCCAGCGCAATGGCCAGGGCGTCTTCCAGGGCGTTGCGCACCGAGTCGGCGGAGTAAAGGAAGACGCCGGCTAGCCCAGCCCGCTGCGCCAGATCTGCCACCATGCCGGCGCCCACCACCACCTCGACACCCAGGGCGGCGAGTTCCTGAATCCGGTAGAGGGCGTCATCGGCAGTCTCGTAGGAACGAAATTCGAGTCCGATACCAAAGCGCTCGGCAAAGCGGCGCAGCTCCGGGGACACCGCTCGGTGCAGCACCACGGCAATCCGGCTGGAAAGGGCGCGCGCGTTGCACAGCGCCGTCATGAGGTCGTAACCGCCCACCTTGACCAAAACGACCGGCACCGCAAGATGGCTGCGCAGGTAGGCGCCGTTCGAGCCCGAAGCGACCACCACATCGCAGGCCCGCTGCGCAATCTGCTGGCGCAGCGCAGCCAGAGCAGGATCAAAAGCCGTGTGCGCGACCTCGATGCGCGCACGGGCGTCAAAGTCGTGGCCAATGGCCCGAAAGGTGTCCACCAGCCGGTGCCCACTGACGGCCCATATGACCGGCCGCGACCGATCGACAAGGAGACCCGGACTGGCTGACTGGCCCAGGCCGGACGTAATAAGGTTATTTTCCATAAATTTCAACTTTGAAAATATACTATTTCAATAATGAAATAATTAATGAACTATAAACCAAGCAAAAATCTACCCGCAGATAAAAAGACCTTTGAAATCAATAGCTCCTGGCTGCGGCCGTTTTAACAAAGAGATGTGGCACGCGCATTGCTAACTGATTGCTTGCGCAGCATTTCCGCGCTTCGATCAAAAGACCAGGAGACACATGCCATGAATATTCGTCGACGCTTCGCAGCGGCGTTCTGCGCCGCACTTTCGCTTGTCAGCTTGTCCACTTCAGCAGCGGACGCGGACGCCTACCCCAACCGACCGATCAAGGTCGTGGTGGGCTTTGCGGCCGGTGGCAGTTCCGACACCGTGATGCGCATTCTGGCTCCCCGCATGTCCGAGTTGCTCAAGCAAAGCATAGTCATCGACAACCGCCCCGGCGCCGGGGGCAATATCGCCTCCGACTACCTGATCAAAGCCCCTGCGGATGGCTACACCGTGATGCTCGGCACCATCGGTTCGCTGGCGGTCAACCAGCACCTGAACAAGCTTAGCTACAACCCGGTGACCGACATGGTCGCCCTGTCGATGGCCGTGGTGTTCAGCAATATCCTGGTGGTGAATGCCAGCAGTCCGATCCGCTCGCTGGATGACTATGTGCGCCAGGGCAAGGCGGTCAATTCCCCGCTGTCCTTCGGCTCCTCGGGCATAGGCAGTAGCGGCCACCTGGCCGGCGAACTGCTGAAATCAGCCGCGGGGCTGCGCAACCAGCATGTCGCCTACCGCGGCGGCGGGCCGGCCATGAACGACTTGCTGGGCGGTGTGCTGCAGTCCATTTTCTCAAGCCCGACGGATGCCTTGCAGTTCATTCAGGCCGGAAAACTGCGTCCACTGGCCACCACCGGCAGCAAGCGCCTGGAAGTCCTGCCCCAGGTGCCGACGATTGCGGAGTCGGGTTTTCCCGGCTTCGAGACGACGAACTGGTACGCATTCGTGGCGCCGCAGCGCACGCCGGCGGAGGTCATCCAGCGCCTCAATGCCGCCATCGTCGCAACGCTGACCGATCCGGGCGTCGTTGCCCAGCTACGCAAGCTGGGACTCGACCCGATGCCCTCCACGTCCGACGAAGCGGCCCGCTTCATCCGCACCGAAAGCGATAAGTGGGGCAGTTTGGTGCGCAAAGCCGGGCTCAAGGGCGAATAGCCGCGCACATGGCAGAACAATTCCTTCTCCGGTTCTTTCACACATCCACCTCATGAACGCAACGATTGCAGAAAAAATCCTGGCCAGGCACGCGGGCCTGACCCATGTGCGGTCCGGTGACATCGTTATTGCCAAGGTTGACTTCGCCATGGTCCATGACGCCAGAGCGCCCAACACCTTACGCATGGTCGACAAGATGGGCGCGCAGCGCCTGCCCTTCGCGGCCAAAACCGCCTGGGTGCTGGACCACTTCTCGCCACCGCCAACGGTGGAGGCGGCGCAGACGCACAGCGCCATGCGGCGCTTTGCCGATGAGCACGGCAGCGTGCTGTATGACATTGGCGACGGCATTTGCCACCAGGTGCTACCCGAGGGTGGGCACCTGACCTGCGGTGACCTGATCGTCGGCACCGACACGCATTCAACCACCTATGGCGCGTTCAATACCTTTGGCACCGGCATCGAGGGCTCTGACGTGAGCGCCGTGATGGCCACCGGCAAGATCTGGCTGCGTGTGCCCGAATCGGTGCGGGTGCAGCTGAATGGCCGGCTGCAGCCCGGCGTCTGGGCCAAGGACCTGACGCTTTACATGCTGGGCCGATTTGGCGCCGAGGGCCTGAACTACCGCGCGATTGAATATGTCGGCGCTGCAGTCAGCGCGATGCAAATTGACGACCGCATGACGCTGGCCAACCACGCGGCCGAACTGGGTGCCAAGGCCGCGCTGCTGGAGGCCGACGACAAAACCTTCGCCTGGCTGGCAGCACACGGTGCCAGGGCACCGCAGCCGGTGACGGCCGACGCCAACGCCATCTATGCAGAACGTATTGAAATTGACGCCTCGGCGCTGACGCCCCAGGTCGCGCGCCGGCATGCGGTAGACGACGTGGTGCCGGCTTCTGAAGTGGTCGGGCAGAAGATCAACTTTGCCCTGATTGGCACTTGCACCAACGGGCGGCTCGATGACATTCGACAGGCCGCCGCCGTATTGAAAGGCCGGCACCTGGCCAAAGGCGTGCGCATGATCGTTACACCGGCCTCGCGCCAGATTTATCTGGCCGCCCTGCGCGAAGGCTTGTTCGAGATATTGACCGAAGCCGGCGCATCGGTCGAGGCCGCAGGCTGCGGTACCTGCGTCGGCATCACCAACCACCTGATTCCAGGCGACCGTGAGGTGGTGATCTCCAGCGCCAACCGCAACTTCAAAGGCCGACTGGGCAACCACGACGCCGAGATCTGGCTCGGTTCGGCCGCCACCGTGGCGGCCTCGGCGCTGACCGGCTGCATCACCGACCCGCGCACTGTAGCTGGTGGTCAATGGGAGGCATCACATGCTTGACAGTTCAAACGACTCCATCCAGGGCCGCGCTTTTTTGCTTGGCGACGACGTCAACACCGACCTCAATTGCTCGGGCAAATACCTGCCGGGCAAAGACGAAGCCTATATTGCGGCGCAGGCCTTCGAGGCCGTGGCCCCAGGCTTTGCCGCCGGGTTTAGGTCCGGCGGCGTGATCGTAGCGGGCAAGCATTTCGGCATCAATTCTTCGCGCGAGCAGGCGGTACACATCCTGCGCCGCATGGGCGTGGCTGCGATTGTGGCGCCGTCTTTCGGGCGACAGTTTTTTCGCAACGCCATCAACAACGGCCTGCCGGTGCTGGAGTGCGACACCCGCGGCATCGCTGACGGCGAAGCGCTGCTGCTGGACCTCGGCGGCCAGGTCTTGACGGTGGCCGGGCAGCAGATCACGCGCCTCCTGCCGGCGCTGCCGACGGCCATTCGCGCCATCCTGCGCGAAGGCGGGCTGATTCCATTTTTGGCCAAATACCCCAACTGGGAGTTACCCGCATGAGCGCGACCCCCAACACGAGCACGCTGTCCGGCAGCCGCGCCAGCCGCCTGCGGCAAGCCCTGCGGCAGCGCCTGGCCCACGCCGGGCGCAACGGGCCCGCGCTAGTGGCACCGGGCATTTACGACGGCTACGGCGCGCGCATGCTGGCGCAGTCCGGCTTTGAAGCGGCCTACATGACCGGCAACGGCGTGTCAGCGTGCCTGCTGGGCCGACCCGACGTCGGACTGGTGGATTTGTCACTGATGGCGGGCCACGCCAGGAACGTCGCCGCGTGCATCGACATTCCGCTGATCTGCGATGCCGACACCGGCTATGGCGGCATCGTCGCCGTGCGGCGCACGGTGCAGGAGTTTGAAGCGGCCGGCGTGGCTGCCATCCACATCGAAGACCAGCTCTCGCCCAAACGCTGCGCGCAGTTGCCCGGTGCGCGCGAAGTGTTGCCGTTTGCAGCGGCAGTGGCCAAGATAGCGGCGGCAGTGTCGGCGCGCAACGACCCGGATTTTGTCATCATCGGGCGCACCGACAGCGCCGCATCCTGCGGTGTGGCTGAGGCGATACGACGGGCGCAGGCTTTTGAGCGCGTCGGGGCGGGCGCGGTGTTTGTCGAGCTCAAGGGCCATGCGGGCATCCTGGAAGACATTCGACGCGTCGCTGATGCCGTCTCGATTCCGTGCATGGTCAACATCGACGCCGGCGGCCCGCTGGCGGATTTGCACAGCGAGCAGCTGCACCGCCACGGCATTGCGCTGGCCATCTACCCGGCCCTCCTGCGCAACACGCTGGGCTACGCCATGCGCGACGCGCTGCAGCATTTGAAGCAGGACGGAAACACCCGGGCCCTGCAGCCCCGCATGCTCAGCGGCCAGGAGTACAGCGATTGCCTGGGGTTGCCAGAGGTAGAGGGCTGGGAGGCGCGCTTTCCGGAGTAAGGCCGGACCAAGCGCCATCAGAGCGTTTGCAAGAAGGGCTGCGTGAGCCGGATTCTGCATGGCAGAGTTGTGGCCCGATGTAGTGGCTGCGGCGCCGTCGAAAACGGCCGGCCCGCCGATGTGAGAAAAATGGCTTGTCTGCCTGATCAATTGGCAAGTGCGGACTTGTTGCATGTAACAAATCACGTTGCACCGAAGGGAGCAATGCAGACTTGAAGGCTACGCCAGCCGGAGTGCAGACAAGCCTGAATGCCCTTGGTAGGCAGCCCTTCTTAAGCAAGGATTGCCGGAATAGCGTCTCCGGCAGGTCGCCAGGGCAGAAATGCAGTTTCCATCTAAAAATGGCCACCACGCCAATGGCTATATAGATGAATGCTACCAAAACAATAGCGGCATTCAACCTCTACAGCTGCTGACCGGAGCCAGGCCGGCCGGACCTTCCATCCGCAGCAGACCAGACCGCTACGTCGCAGCCCTTCTCGCGCTGATGAGCCCGGATTCGCGCCTGCGCCGGAGCGACCTGTGGGCAATGATTGTGGGCACCTTCATTGACTTTTCAGGCTTGATTCGTCAACAGGTAGCGCGCATGCCCGCGCGCCCGCAATTCGCAAGCCGGGCATTGTCCACAGCCATAGCCCCACGCATGCCGGTGCACCCGGTCACCCAGGTAGCAGGTGTGGGTGTGCTCGATGATCAGCGCCACCAGCGGCTGACCGCCGAGTGCATGGGCCATCGCCCAGGTCTCGGATTTGTCGATCCACATTAGCGGCGTCTCGATCAGAAAGCGTTTGTCCATGCCCAGCGACAAGGCCAGCTGCATCGCCTTCATGGTGTCGTCGCGGCAGTCGGGGTAGCCCGAGAAATCGGTCTCGCAGACGCCGGTGACCAGCACCTGCAGGTCGCGCCGGTAGGCGAGCGCGGCCGCCAGTGTCAAGAACAGCAGGTTGCGCCCCGGCACAAAGGTGTTGGGCAGTCCGGAGCCCTCCATCTTGAAGGCCATGTCGCGCGTCAGCGAGCTTTCGCTGACCTGGCCCAGCACCGCCAGATCGAGCAGATGGTCCTGCCCCAGCCTGGCCGCCCAATGCGGGAACAGCGTCTTGATTTCGCGCAGCACATTCAGACGCGCCTGCAGCTCGACCTTGTGGCGCTGGCCGTAGTCAAAGGCGATGGTTTCGACGCGCTCGTACTTGGAAAGCGCCTGCGCCAGGCAGGTGGTGGAGTCCTGCCCGCCGGAAAACAACACCAGGGCGGCGCTGTGGGCGCGCTGGGGCAAGGAAGTGGCTGCGGGTGTGTTCATGGAAACTAAAAAAGGCTGGAAACTAAACCGTATTGTCGCTTGGCAAAGTGGCGCCGGCTGGCCCTGCCGTAGCTGGCAACAAACGGTCTGAGGTCGAGACAAATGCAGGCCTTGCGCTTGCGCGTACTGTACCGCCTGCGGATTCACGCTATAAACTGAAAGAACGATGGTTTTGCCGGGCATGAAGACTTCCGTTTGCCACTGCCTGCAAAGCGCCCTCAACCTTCTTTGAAAGGCATCCCATGATTACCGTTATTTCACGTCGCTGGCTGTTTCGCTGCATCCCGGTTTTTCTTTTTGCAGCGGGCTCGGCCCTGGCACAAACGCCCGTGCGGGTCTCGTCAAAAATAGACACCGAGGGCTCGTTGCTGGGCAACATGATGATTCAGCTGCTGGAGGCCAACGGCATCAAGACCGAAAACAAGGTGCAGCTGGGCAACACCAAGATCATGCGCGGCGCCATCACCGCCGGCGAGATTGACCTTTACTCGGAGTACACCGGTAACGGCGCGTTTTTCTTTTCGGATGAAAAGAACCCGGCCTGGAAAAACGCCAAAGCCGGCTACGAGCTGATCAAAAAGCTCGATGCCGAGAAAAACAAAATCGTCTGGCTGGAGCCGTCCCCGGCCAATAACACCTGGGCGATTGCGCTGCGCAAGGATGTAGCGGTCAAAAACAAGGTCAATTCGCTGGCCGACCTGGGCAAGTGGCTGTCTGGCGGCGGCAAGTTCAAGCTGGCGGCGTCGGCTGAATTTGTCGAGCGCACCGATGCGCTGCCGGCTTTCCAGACGGCCTACGGCTTCAAGCTCAATCAGGACCAGCTGCTGACGCTGGCCGGCGGCGACACCACGGTCACCATCAAGGCCGCGGCCGAGCAGACCTCTGGCGTCAACGCCGCCATGGCTTACGGCACCGACGGCGCCATTGCCGCTTTGGGACTGGTGGTGTTGGCGGACCCCAAGGGCATCCAGCCGATCTACGCGCCGGCGCCGGTGCTGCGGGCCGAAACGCTGGCCCAGTATCCCAAGATCAAGGACGTACTGGCGCCGGTGTTCAAGACCCTGGATACGCCGACGCTGCAGGCGCTTAACGCAAAAATAGCGGTGGAGGGGCAGGACGCCAAAAAGGTGTCGGCCGACTATTTGAGGGCAAAAGGTTTTATCAAGTGACGTGCCTTGCCGCTGCGGCACCACTCGGATATATCCCGCCGGCCGTGCGGTGAGCGCCTGGGTCAAAAACCGCGTGCTGGGCGTGCTGTTGCTGGCGGGCCTGGCAGCGGCGCTGGGTCTGGCTTTTTTGACACACGCGCCGAACCGGCTGGTCACGGGCACGGCCATTTCGCTGGCAGAAATCGTCAGCAGCTTGGACGGTCTGCAAGCGGCTCACGGCGTGTTTCTTTTGCTGACACTGCTACCCGCGCTGCTGCTGGTCGCGGGCGTCTTCATGCGCCCGACGCGCGCCGCGCATGCGCTGCTGGGCGTGGCGGCCACGCTGTTGCTGATGGGACTGGTGGGCTTGGCGGCCAGCCACGCGAATCGGCTGGCCGGCTCGGCTGGCGCGTCCAGTATTGCGCGCACCTCTTTCGGCGGCGCTTTCTGGTTGCTGGCAGCGCTGAGCTGGCTGGTGGCCGCTGACGCCATTGGGCGGCTGGCCTTGAAACCGGTTTGGCGCCTGCTCGCCAGCGCAACCGTCATCGCGCCAGTGCTGGCACTGCTGGCGGCGGGTACGCTCGGCCAGCTGTCGCTGCTCAAGGAATATGCCAACCGCGAAAGCATCTTCAATGCGGCCCTGCTGCAGCATCTGCAGCTTGTGCTGGCCAGCCTGCTGCCGGCACTGCTGATTGGCGTGCCGCTGGGCATTGCTGCTGTCAGGGCGCGCGGGCGGGCAGTGCGCGCGCCGCTGTTTGCCGTCCTCAACATCATTCAAACCGTGCCGTCGATAGCGCTGTTTGGTCTGCTGATGGCGCCGCTGGCCTTGCTGGCAGCCGGCGTGCCCCTGCTGGCGCAGTGGGGCATCAAGGGCATCGGCCTGGCGCCGGCGGTGATTGCCCTGACGCTGTACTCGCTGCTGCCGATCGTGCGCAGCACCGCCGCCGGCCTGGGCCAGGTGCCGCAGCCGGTGATTGATGCCGCGCTGGGCATGGGCCTGACCAGGCCGCAGATTTTCTGGAAGGTTGAGCTGCCGCTGGCGCTGCCGATTTTTCTTTCGGGGCTGCGCGTGGCCACGGTACAGGTCATCGGGCTGGCGATGGTGGCGGCGCTGATTGGTGCCGGCGGTTTTGGCACCCTGATGTTCCAGGGCCTGCTCAGCGGCGCACTCGATCTGGTGTTGCTCGGTGTGGTGCCGGTGGTGGCCTTGGCGCTGGCGGTGGACGCCGTGCTCAGGGCCGTCACGCTGCTGCTGGCGCCTAAATTTTAATGACGAAAATTTAATGATTGAACTGCACCATGTCAGCAAGGCCTTTGCCGGCCTGACGGTCATCGATGACCTCTCGCTCGGCATTGCGCGCGGCGAGTTCACTGTGATTCTGGGCAGTTCGGGGTCGGGCAAGTCCACCCTGCTCAAGATGATGAACCGGCTGGTCGAGCACGACAGCGGGCGCATTGTTTTTGCCGGCGACGAGATCCGCAGCTTTCGGCCCGAAGACATCCGGCGCCGCATGGGTTATGCCATCCAGTCGGTCGGCCTGTTTCCGCACTGGACGGTGGAAAAAAACATTGCCACCGTGCCGGCGCTGCTGCAATGGCCCCAGGCGCGCATTGCGGGCCGCGTCACCGAGCTGATGACGCTGCTGCAACTGGACCCGGCGCTGTACCGCACGCGCTACCCGCACCAGCTTTCGGGCGGTCAGCAGCAGCGCGTGGGCGTGGCGCGGGCGCTGGCGGGCGACCCGGAGATCTTGCTGATGGACGAGCCTTTTGGCGCGCTCGACCCGGTCACACGCGCCGCGCTGCAGGGGGAGATTGCGCGCATTCACCAGGCATCGGGCAAGACCATCGTGCTGGTGACGCATGACATTGACGAGGCGCTTAGCCTGGCCACGCGCATCGTGCTGCTCGATCACGGGCGCGTGGTGCAAAGCGGCACGCCACTGCAGATGCTTTCAAGCCCGGCCAACGACTTTGTGACGGATTTTTTTGGCCGCGGCGATGTCGGCATCAAGCTGCTGGGGCTGCAGCGGGTGGCCGACCATATCCGGGCTGACACCCGGGGCAGTCCGACCGATGGCGAGCCCATTTTGGACAGCCTAAGCTTGCGCGAGGCACTCTCGGTTTTCCTGTCGCGCCGGGTTGATCGCCTTGCCGTCGTCGATGGCGCGGGGCAACGCATTGGCTCGATTGACTTGCATGATCTGCTGGGCCGGCACGCATGAGCAGCGCCGCGCCGCCAAAGAGCCGGCGACAGCGCTGGTCACGCGATCCTTTGTGGTGGGCACTGGTCGCGCTGCTGCTACTGGTATTTGGCATCAGCTGGCTTAAACCGCTGTTTGCAGCGCTGTTTCCGGCGCTGGAGCGGCCGGTGTATCAGCAGGACAGCTTTTTGGGATTGACGCTGGCACACCTGAAAATCGTGGTGCTGTCCAGCGGTTTTTCCGTCATCGTGGGCGTTGCCGCGGGGATTTTTGCCACCCGCGCAAGCGGGCGCGAGTTTCGCCCGCTGATCGAAACGCTGGTGGCGGTCGGGCAAACCTTTCCGCCGGTAGCAGTACTGGCCGTGGCGGTGCCGCTGGTGGGTTTTGGCGAGGCGCCGGCGCTGATCGCACTGGCGCTGTACGGCCTGCTGCCGGTGTTGCAAGGCACGCTGGCCGGCATCGAAGCCGTGCCCGCAGCGGCGCGCGAAGCCGCCGAAGGCCTGGGAATGAGCGCGTGGCAGAGGCTGCGGTACATCGAACTGCCGCTGGCGGCCCCAGTCATTTTGGCGGGCGTGCGCACCTCGGTCATCATCAATATTGGCACCGCCGCGATTGCCTCGACAGTTGGCGCCAAAACGCTGGGCCTGCCCATCATCGTGGGCCTGAGCGGCTTCAACACCGCCTACGTGATTCAGGGGGCGGTGCTGGTCGGCATGCTGGCGGTGGTGACCGACCTGGCTTTCGAACGGGTCGAGCGCCGGCTGGCACGCTGGCAGGCGGCGTAGCGCAGTGAGGAGTTTTTTATTTGAGCAGGCCGCGTCGCGCCAGGCTTTGCATCAGCGCCGCCAGGCCAAACGTCCAGGGCGCGGCCTGGTCCGAAGTGGTGACGCGGTTGACCAGGCTGCCGAGCTGCGGCGTGGACACCGTCACCACGTCGCCCACCACATGGGTGAAGCCCTGGCCGGGACCGTGGCGGTCTTGCGTGGGCGCAAACATGGTGCCCAAAAACAGCATGAAGCCGTCGGGGTACTGGTGGTTGGCGCCTATCGCCTGGGCCACCAGATCGAGCGGGTCGCGGCTGATCATGCTCAGCGAGCTGCCGCCCGTCATTTCAAAGCCCTCGGGGCCAGTCACCGTCATCGTCAAATCGCTCATGCGCACATGGTCGATGGTGAAGTATTCGTCAAACAGTCGGATCAACGGACCAATCGCGCACGAGGCGTTGTTGTCCTTGGCCTTGCCTAACAGCAGCGCGCTGCGCCCTTCAAAGTCGCGCAAGTTGACATCGTTGCCCAGTGTGGCGCCCTGCACCTCGCCGCGCGAATTGACGGCCAGCACGATTTCCGGTTCGGGGTTGTTCCAGCGGCTGTGCGGGTGCAGGCCGACTTCGGCGCCGGTGCCCACGGCACTCAGCGGCTGGCTCTTTGTAAAGATCTCCGCGTCGGGGCCGATGCCGACCTCCAGGTACTGCGACCAGACACCCTGGGCGATCAGCACCTCCTTGAGTTGCGCCGCCTCGGGCGAGCCCGGCTTGACGCTGCCCAGGTTGTCGCCAATCACGCCGACCACGGCGGCACGCACCGCTTCGGCCTTGCTGGCGTCCCCGCCGGCCTGCTCTTCAATGACCCGCTCGAGCATGGACGCGACAAAGGTAACGCCCGCAGCCTTGATGGCCTGCAGATCGCAGGGCGCTAGCAGCCAGGGTAGGCCGGGCTTGCGCACATCCGCCGCCGAATTGGCCAGCACGCAGTCGGTACTCGCCAGCCGCGGCAGCGCCGGCGCGGCGGCGCGCACCGCCTGTGCCGGCGCCGGCAATTCCAGCAGCTGGCTGGCGGTTGGCGCCACGCTGGACAGGTCGAACACGCCAGCGGCAGTAACCAGCACCAGCACCGGCCCGCTGCCGTCTATCCAGACCCGGCCGATCAGCAGTGCGGCAGCTTCGTCAACCGGCAAGGAGGCAAGCAGGGTCAGGGAATTTTTCATGTGGATGCGGCACTTCGCCGTGACTGATGCCGTGTAAAAGGGGGTTCAAGAATGCTGGGGCCACCCATACTAACGCGGCAGCAATAAGACGTTGATGATGAGCACCCGCGCGGATTCACATACCGGTATGAGGACTTGCCTGACATTGCCCGCGCCACCCTCCTCTCATCCCCACTCTATTTACTGCGACCCGAAAGTGTCACAACATGAAAGCACATTTTTTTGTGGGCTGACGCAGCGATGGCGGGGTTGCAAACCTGGTAAAGCAAGTCCTCGCCCGAATACGGCTTGATGGTTATCAAGCGCCAGATCACCGCTGTGGTTTACCCTGAAAGCATGCAAACCACTGTTAATGCCGTCCTCGCTGGCACCTTGGCCCGCACGCTAGGCGCCCAGATGATCGAGACGCACATCTCCTGGGTGCTGTTAGCGGGCGACATCGCCTACAAGATCAAAAAAGCTGTGCGGCTGCCCTTCGTCGACTACAGCACGTTGGCAACTCGGCAGCATTTCTGTGAAGAGGAGCTGCGCCTGAACCAAAGTCTTGCGCCGTCGCTGTACCTTGGCGTCACGCGCATCACCGGTACACCGCAGGCGCCCGGGCTCGACGGCCCGGGGCCGGTGCTGGAGTACGCGGTGCGCATGCGCCGCTTCGCGCCGGGCGCGCTGTTCAGCGAGCAACTCGCCGCAGGCACGCTGCACGCCGGCGACGCCGACCAGCTGGCCGCGCTGCTGGCCGGCTTTCATGCGCTTGCTCCGCGCGCCGATGCGGTGGACGGCTTCGCCACGGTCGAACGGCGGCGCGGCAGCGCGCTGGCGGCGTGCGACGGCACGCGGCCATTGGCCGGCAACAACGACGGCGAGCACGCCTTGCTGCGGACCTGGCTGCAAGCCGAGGCTGACCGGCTGGCGCCCTTGTGGTCGGCGCGCCGGGCAGACGGCCACGTCCGCGAATGCCATGGCGACCTGCATCTGGCCAATGTGCTGAGCCTGGACGGCCAGGTGGCGGCCTTCGACTGCATCGAGTTCGATCCGGCGCTGCGCTGGATCGACGTGCTGGACGACGCAGCTTTCGTCGTGATGGACTTCTCTGCCAGCGGCCGCAACGACTTTGCGTTTCGTTTTCTGAACGGCTGGCTTGACCGGACTGGCGACCACGGCAGCCTCCCCGCACTGCGCTTTTCGGTGGTCTACCGCGCACTGGTGCGGGCCCAGGTGGAACATCTGCGCAAGCCGGACAGCGCAGCCGCACGGCACTACCTGAAAACGGCGCTGAACTGGACGCGGCCGGGCGAGCCGCGGCTTTTGATCACGCATGGCCTGCCGGGGTCGGGCAAAACCTTTGCCTCGCAAGGCCTGCTGGAGCAGCTGGGCGCGCTGCGGCTGCGCTCGGATGTCGAGCGCAAGCGCCTGTTCGGGCTGGGCATGCTGGAGGATTCGCGCAGCAAGGGCCTGGACCTGTACGGCGCCGACGCCACGGCGCGCACTTACCGCCAACTTTTCGCGACGGCGCGCAGCGCGCTGCAGGCCGGCTACCCGGTGATCCTCGATGCCGCGTTTCTGCGTCGCGCGGAGCGGGCCCAAGCCCACACACTCGCGCGAGAACTCGGTGTACCCTTTTCCATTGTGGCCTGCGAGGCGCCGCTGGCGCTGCTGCAAACGCGTCTGCTGGCGCGTCGAGGCGATGCGTCCGAGGCAGATGCCGCGGCGCTTGAGCTTTTGCGCGCGCAGCTTGAGCCACTGACTGACGACGAGCGCGCATTGGTGTACCCGTGCGTGCCACTGCCGACGAAGGCGTAAAGCGGAAAGCGGAAAGCGAGCCTTCAATGCGTTTGTGTCACTCGTTTACGTCAAGCAGGCGCTGCAGCCCGAAAGCCGGGAAGGTCCGGCTAATTGTTTCCAGTGACATGCCCAGATAACGGCCGATTTCTGCGCGCGACACCCGCAGATGGAAATCCCTGGCCGAATAGCCACGCGCCATCAGACGCTGCACCTGCATCAGCGCCGGGCCCCCAGAAGCAGATACGGCTGTAGCCCAATGAATACGGGCGCAAGCAGCTATTAATTTAATAGCATTTTGCAACTATCGTGCAGCAGACCAAACATCTTGTGGGGAGGCTGCCCGGTTGACCGCCCCATTGAATTTCCTCAGCTTGCCGGGCGACCGGTTTTCATCAGTGTGACCCGCGCGTGCGGGATCTGGTTACCGGCGTGGTGACGCGACGTGCAGCACCACAGCGGCGGCCCAATCAATAGCCCATCGAATAGCGATAGCCGCGGTACTTCAGCACAGCGGTCCTGGGACGAATCTGCTCCAGTAGCACGCCTGGGGCTGGCGCTGCACCTTCGGCCACCGCCTGGCCGTTGACGATGAGCAGGCGCTGCGCAGGGTTGTCGGAGTAAACGCCGGCGCTGATGACCAGCTTGGGCAAGTCACGCTGTAGATCGGCCGGCAACTCGTTGACGGTCAGCACACGGTCAGGCGCCGCCGCCGCGGACGCCGGCGTAGAGGCGGGCAAAGCTGGCTTGGGCGCCTCCCGAACCGGCGCCGCGGCCGCCACCACCGGCGCGGCTGGCGTCGCCGCGCGCACTGGCGGAACTGCTGGCGCTGGCGGTGCCACTGGCAACACTTCGTTCGCGGGCCCGGCAGACGCTGCCAGCGGCGCGGGCAGCGGGAGGGGCGCGGCCGGCGCCGGGGAAAGCGCGACGGGTGTAGAGCGTGCGACCGGCGGTGCGGCAGGCCCAGCCAGCCGCCAGGCAACCAGAGCCAGCAAACCAGCAGCTAAGGCCGCCACAGCGCCCCACAACCAAAGCCGGTACTGATGGCCTTCAGGCTGCCTGGGCTGCGACGACGCCTGCACCGGCCGGGCATGAATGCCCCGCGCCGGGTCGCGCTCGCGCTGGGCGTCAGCCTTTCGGAGTGCGTCAAGAATCAAGGACATGGTGTCAGGGCTCGGTGCGAAGGCGCGGCTCTTGCACGCCGGCCGTACGATTGAGTTGCATGAAAGTCATAGGCCCGAGGCGGCCGTCGGCGGGCAGCCCCTGGGCCAGCTGAAAAGCGCGCAGCCGGGCTTTGAGTGAGTCGTCCAGCACGGGCCGGCCCGCCGCCAACGCCGTGCCGTTTGCCTCAGCCAGCCGGGCAGCGACCCATTCGATGACCGGGCCGCCCTGGCCATCGGAGAGGGGGCCGGTGTAGCCAGCCGGTGAACGCCAGATTGTGGAAAAGTCGCCCTGCCAGCGTGCGGCCAGCGCGCTCAGGGTCACCGTCTGCTCGGTGCCCCCGGCGCGCAAAGTGGCGCTGTCGCTGGTTAGCGCGGTTAGCAAGGCATAGGCCGGCGTGGCGCTCTCGCGGTCAAGCGTGACGATGCCGGGGCGACCGAGTTGGCGGATCAGCGCCAGGCCGGTGTTGCTGCGCAAACATCGCAGTTGCTCGCGCGCCATCGCCAGGCAAGGATCGCCCTCCCCCGGCGTGAATTTCCAGGCCTGCGCCAGTTCACGCCAGGCCTGGCCTTGGTCGCGCAGCAGCGTGGGCGGCGTTGGCGTAGCAGTTGTCCGGGTGACGCTTGCGTTGGCGGCTGGGGCGGACGCCACACGCAGGGTCGGCGCCACCGCAGAATTAGCGGGTGCAGCGGAAACGGCTGGCGCTATAGCTGCGAGTTCGGGGGCTCGTGCAGCCTGCGTCGCAAGACGGGCGATGACGAGCAGTCCGGCGCCCGCTGCGACAGCCAAGCCGACCAGTGCAATGTTGCGCCCTAAAAGCGACGGTGCGCGCGCCGGCCGCACAAACACCTCATCGGCCGCCTGATCTACAAGGGCGCGGCTGACGCTGGCCTGACCCGCCGCGAAAGCGCCCAGCAAGGCCCGGTCGCACAACAAATTGATGCGTCGTGGCACGCCGCGCGCGAGCCGGTGAATGCGGGCGAGGGTCTTACGGTCAAACGGCAGCGCGTGTGTCAGACCCGACACTTCGAGGCGGTGCTGGATGTACTGCGCGGTCTCTAGCTGGGTCAGCGCACCGAGGTGGTAACGCGCAATCACGCGCTCGGCCAGTTGCTCCAGTTCGGGCCGCTGCAGCATGGTGCGCAGCTCGGGCTGGCCGATCAGGATAATTTGCAGCAGCTTGCGCTCGCTGGTTTCCAGGTTGGTGAGCAGACGCAACTGCTCCAGCACATCGGCCGACAGGTTTTGCGCCTCGTCGATGATGAGCACGTTGTTCTGCCCGGCGCCATGGGCCTGCAGCAAGAAGGCGTTGAGCGGGTCGAGGTAGTCCTTGACAGTAGGCGGTAGCTGGTATTTCTGCGGCACCGTGACGTGAAACTCATCGCAAATCGACTGCAGCAACTCGACCGCCGTGAGCTTGGGATTGAAGATATAGGCGACGTTGCAGTTGCCTGGGATCTGCTCCAGAAAGCAGCGGCACACGGTAGTTTTGCCGGCGCCAATCTCGCCGGTCAGCAGCACAAACCCGCCACCGCCGCCCAGCCCATACAGCAGGTGCGCCAGCGCCTCGCGATGCCGTTCACTCATAAACAGCAATCGAGGATCGGGAGCGATCGAAAATGGCGGCTGTGTCAAGCCGAAAAATGCCGCGTACATGGGCGCCAAGGATACCGCACCGTGGTCAAGGGGGCTGCTAAACGCGCGCCGCGCTGGCTGAATGCCGCCAGGTGAACGAATTTCGGTAGACTGAGTCAGTGTTATTCGGAAGTTAAGGTACGTCAAGCGCTGATAGGTCGCGAACCGTTGCGCTGAAAGCTTAAAAAAAAGGATAGGTTTATGTCGCGTCGTTTTGCCTGGTTCCTGGTGCTGTTGCAGGTGCCCATCTTGATCGTTGGCACTCAGATGCCCGGCGCCTGGCGCAGCGCTGCAGAGACCAGCGTACATGCGCCGTTTCCTCTTTCGTCTTTGGCGCACCTTGTGCTTTTCACGAGTATTGCCCTGGTGCTGTCGATGCGGCCGATCGCCTGGCCTGCTGGGCGAGTGGTCCTGTTGACATTGGGCCTGGCACTATTGACAGAGGGACTGCAATTTTTTGCAGTTGATCGACATCCGCGCTTGATGGATGTGGGCATCGACATGACGGGGGCGTTGCTGGGATTGGTCTGTGGGTGCCGATTGAAAGCTAGCAGTTTGATCGAAATGACACGGCGCCAGCAGGACTATGAGGCTTGACGCTTGCCTCCCTGATTCAGGCGTATGACATGCTATTGGCGGAGTTTGAGACGCGCATTGATCCACTTGCCAAAAACGCTACCCTTCCGGTGGCCGAACCGACATGTAGCTGGCGGTGCGAGCCGGCCTCATCCTTGAAGCCGCGCCAGGCTTGGACACGTCCACACATGAAGTCATCGACGCCCAAGGCCTGTTGCTGAGCCCCCCTTTTTGTCGATCCTCACTTTCACATGGACGCAACGCTCAGCTATAGCCTGCCACGCGTCACTTAAAGCGGCACGCTGCTGGAAGGCATCGCTCTGTGGATTCGTTATCTACCCATGCCAGCAAGGAACGCGAGCAGCAGCGCAGCGGCACAAACAAGAAACCCGGCGCAAAGGCCGGGTAAATCTTTTTAACGGCGAGCCGTTAGTAATTTCTTCCGTCTGGGACCAACCCGCCGGGCCATCCCGTTCGAAGCTGGTAGGAAAGAAGACCTTGGCTTAGGCTGTACGCGCTTTTTTACCAGCAGCGGCAGTAGCAGTAACGCCAGCCTTGAGCGTTGAGGCGACAGCGGTTTCAATCGATGAAGCGGCAGCTTTCAAGCCTTTACCGACCTGGGCAAAAGCCTCAGGCGCAGGATGACGCTCTTGCACCACATCCACGCCAGCGTTGAATTGCTCAACGCTGAGGGCGGTAGCTTCCTGCACATGCTTGGCTGCCAACGCCATGCCCTTTTCGGCACTGGTTTTCAGCGCGTCAAAAGCGGCTTGAGGTTCTTTGATGCTTTTGAAGGCTTCGACGGATTCAGCAGCAGCTGCCTGCGTGGCTTGGGCTTGGGCCTTGACCAAATCACCCCAAACCTTGAGGTTGTCCATGACTGGCTTGAACGCGTCTTGCGCAGCGGCAGGCGTGAAGTTGAACTTCTCGGCGCCAGCGAACATGGTTTTTGCTGCGGATTCGAATGGGGTGTTGGTAAACATGGTTGCCTTTTAAAAAATGTTGCGGTGCAGCAATTATGGCGGATTAATCACAAAGAGTGCTTATTTTTTGAGACAAATACGAACGTTTAGAGGCGATTGCCTAGTGAGCGTTGCCATTTTTTGAAGCTGAAGAGGCGTTAACTCGGCCTTCTCACTGACGGTTTGCGAGTAGGCGTGGAGAAAAAAGCGACCCGCGCACCCTAACCTTCAGTTTCCAAAAGACCAAAATGTTTGGGTCCCCTGCCGGCTTTTTAAGGCAAAGGACGCCGCTGCGGCGTTAGCTGTCCCAGTCGCCGCCACCATCCATGTCGTTAGCCACATCAATACCTGCGTCGTCCCATGAGCCTGCATCCGATACACCAAAGTTTTGGCCGCCGAGGTCGCTGTTGCCGGCCAACGGTTCAGGGCCATTGTCGGCAGTGACCGGTGGACGCACCGTGTTTTCGTTATTCCCCATCAGGTTTCTGCCTATGGCCTGCGCGGCCATGACGCCTGCACCGACTGCCAAACCGGTCGCTAAGCCACCCATCACCTTGCCACCGAGTCCGCTACCCGCAGGCTGGCCATAAGCCGGTTGGCTATAGCCCGGACCAGCGCCGAAAGTTTGCGGACCACTTAAGCCGCTCGCTTGCGCGGGTGCGGCTTGCGCAAAGGGTTGAGGCTGAGCCGGCGCTTGCGTTTTCCTGCGTGTCAGAAAAACGACCAGCGCAATGACGCCCCCGCCCAAGGCCAGGGCTATTCCCCACGGAAATGATGAAGCGGCCGATGCCGGTGCCGTTGAACGAACAGGAGGCGGGGAATTGATGGCGGCCTTGCGTATTGATTCCGTACTGCCTTTTACAGCCAGTTGGCTGCGCAGGTTTTGCACGGCATCGGACTTGGCAAACGGCAGCCCCGGGGCCAGTTTTTCGGAAAGCGCAAGTTCCTCGCGGGCACGGCTCAAGTTGCCCTGCCGCGCCGACAACTCGGCCTGCACAAAGTGTGCTTTGCCGCTATCCGGGTGTGCCACCAACACCTGCTGCATCATCACCTGGGCCTGCTCCAGCTTTCCGGCGTTCGCCGCTTCATAGACCTGGTTCAAGGTGGGCTCAGACTGCGCCATGGCCAGGCCACAGCCCAGCAAAGCCACAACGGTCAGCCATTTTTTGATGTTTTTGCTCAGCATGGATGTTTCTCTTTAAAACTGCAGTCGTTTTGCAAACCGGCCCCATGAATGTGGACAGCGGATTATTCTTTTAAAGATGGTGACCTGACCCCCCAAAACAAGGGCTATTGGTATGGCATGCTGCCTGTCGGCCCACTTCAGCCCAACAAGATATCCCAATCGGTCGTCTCCAGAATCGTGCGGCGCACCTTTTCCTTCAGCCACAAGTCGTAGAAATCGATCGGGTTATAGTCGTCGGTCAACAGCATGGCCGGGGTACCGGCGGGAAAGCGGTAGGTGTTTTGCAAACCCTGGCGCACGCCGGCTTCCGCCAGCGGATGCACCGGAAACGCGGCCAGCAAGTCTGTGCGCGGCGCCCGCGCCGGACCGTCGTAGGCGACTATGGCCAGATTGCCGCCGGCACCCGGTGCGTCGGCCGCAAAAACCGGATGAACTTGCACCTGCCCAAACACGGCCTGCACCGTTTTGATCACCGAGGCCGTCACGAAACTGCGCTCGCCCAGCGTGCCCATCAGGTTGATGGCCAGCACGCCGTTGGGCGTCATGCGTGCTTTCAAGAGCTGCATCGCTTCCAGGCTCAGCACATGGCCCGGCGTGGTGTCGCCGTTGAAGACATCAAGCACCACATAGTCGTAGCGCTGCGTGCTGCGATTCAGAAAGTAACGCGCATCCTCGACGTGCACCGCAATGTTCTTGTCGAAGCCGAAATACTGTTGCGCCAGGCCGGCCACTTTCGGGTCGATATCAACCACCTCGGTCTGTATCCCCTGCGCCGCATACCAGGACGGCACGATGCCGGCACCGAGGCCGACTACCAGGCAGTTCTTGCCGCCCGGATTGAGCGCATACGGCAAAAACTGCAACAGGTAGGCGTACTCGTAGATAGACTGGCCACTGGCCAGATCGATCCCACCCTGTACCAGTCCGTCGATCAGAAGTTCGCGCGTGCGCTGCTGCGGGCCGGAATAGTCGACCACCCGCAGGTCGCCGTAAAAACTGTCGCGTTGCGCCGTCAGTTGTACCCGCGTGCCGTCAGCCAGCAGCTTGGCGGTCTCGCGCTCTGCCGGCACCAGCAGAAAGGGCACCACCAGCAGCGCCGCCAGCGCCCACTGGCGGCGAAACAGCACGAAGTAGCCGACACTCAGCGCGATCAGCAGGAAGCCGGCCAGCATGAAAATCCTGTTCACGCCCAGGTAGGCGATCAGGAAAAAACCGGTCGCCAGCGTGCCGATGAAACTGCCGGCAGTCGAGATCGCGTACAGGTTGCCGACGGTGCGACCGATGTTCTTGATCTCGCGCGCGGCGATTCGCACCACGTAGGGCGAGACGCAGCCGAGCAGAAACAGCGCCGGGCCGAACAGCAGGAAGGCGCTGGCCAGCGAACCGACGCGCAGCCCGAGCGGCAGGCAGGCCTTCAGGGCGGCAATCTTGAACAGCGGTGTCGCCGCAGTCAACAGGCCGGCGATGAGGATGATGGCATACAGATAATCCGGCGAGCTTCTGCGGTCAGCCAGCCAGCCGCCGAACGCATAGCCAGCCGCCAGCGCCACCAGCGTCACCGTGATCAGCGATGTCCAGACGAACAGGCTGACACCGAAGAACGGCCCGATGGCGCGCGAGCCCAGCACCTGGATCACCATCACCAGCGCGCCGCACAATGCGGCGGTCAGGATCAGATACCAGCGCAAGCCGCCGGTGTGTTCGGCCAGTGCGGGTATCGTGGGCAAGGGCGTGGGGCGGGCGGCGTTTGGCATCAAATCCTTTCTGTTCTAGCGTCGACATGGGAGGGCATGGCGAGAGAAGTCTCAAGCGGCGCGGACATCATAGCAATCGACCACAACCGGAAAGCTGGCAAGACCTCGCCAGCCAATGTGCCGTTGCGCTACCCTGCACACGGCTCGAAAAGTGCGGTACGCTGTCCGTCATGACGCCACCTAAACCGAACAAGCCCTTCGCGATGATTCGCGAGTTCCATCTTGCCGACTGGTTCACACTGGCAAACGCGGTCAGTGGGACCGGGGCATTGTTCTCCATGATGACCTACCTCCAGACCAACGACGTCAGGCATGTTTATTTTGCGTGTGGACTGGTCCTGGCCGCTTTAATCTTCGATGTGCTGGATGGACGGATTGCCCGGTGGCGACAAAAAACTTCGGCCATGGGTCGCGAGCTTGATTCGCTCGCTGACATCATCTCTTTCGGCGTAGCGCCAGCCTTGATTGGCTATGGTTGCGGCATGCAGGGCCTGTACGACCGCATCATTCTGACCGGTTTCGTGGCGTGCGGCGTATCTCGCCTGGCGCGCTACAACGTCACGGCCGAGTCGCTGTCCGACGCCGACAACAAAGTAAAGTATTTTGAAGGAACGCCTATCCCAACATCGCTGGTGCTTGTCATGGTGATGTTTGTCGCGGCCTGGCAAGGCGCGCTGCATGAGTCACTGTGGTTCGGTCAGGTCAAGTTGGGCGGCTTCACACTTCACCCGCTGGCACTGTTGTTTGCACTCTCCGGCTCATTGATGGTCAGTCGCATACGGTTTCCCAAGTTATGACTTGCCACCGTCTTTATTAGCCTTGGTGTGTTGGCGCCGAACTCTGAAAATCAGCGGATGCACCGATCTCAAAGTGACCAGCCAGCAAACCCGAGAAAAACGGGTGATTAACCCAGTCTCTGCAGCTGACTCTGAAATCGGGCGGTTGGGCCCGACGCGCTTAAACAAGGCTTTGTTGTCCTCCTCAAAGGGGTAGTCACCGATCGCGTGTGCCTGAAAAAGGCGACCCCACGCCAGCCGGGTTGACGCTAGATTGCTGCGACATCGTTTTGCCGGTTCTGGCGCGATTCGGGGTGGTTCTTCGCATCACCTGTTCCGAGCCTTCTTTCTGAACTGGTCGAAATACCACGCCACCGGCCAGTTAGGTACAAACGTTAGCATCGCCAAAAAATTTTCTATTTAAACTTTTAATCAGGAACTTTTTTCATTTTTGAAAAAACTATTCCGTTTATTTTTTATTTATGCGTGAATTTTTTGACTCTACCGATCGTCGGCTGACCAAATTGCTGTCCAGCGATGCGCGGGACAGCGTGAGCCAACTGGCAAATAAATTGCAGTTGAGTGCGCCAACGGTGCGGGCACGCCTGCGGTCATTGATCGACAGGAATGTTTTGAAGATCGTCGGGCTGCTTAACCTGTCGGAGCGCCCCGAGTTGATTGCTGCCGTGGTGGGCATCAACGCCAACGCGCAGGGGCATCTCGACGAACTAATGAAGAAGATTACTGAGCTGCCATTTGTCTCTTCCGTGAGCATCGTTACCGGGCGGTTTGACCTGATCGTAGAGGTGCTGGTGGCCGGGGATGTTCAAGATCTTTACCGCTTTACCAGTGAACTTCTTCCCAGGGTGGCGGGACCTGGGGTTGTCAGTCGCAGCGAAACATTCGTGGTGATGAAATCGCATAACAAATGGGGCAATTTATCTCGTGGTTGCTGGGAAATCGGCGTCAGTAGCTCGGCCGAGGCCCCTGTCAAGCCCTCTGAATCGATGCCCAGGTGAGGCAAAAGTTCTTTCGTGAAGGATGGTCCTTCTCGGAGATTATCAAAGGAGAAAGTCAATGAAACTGTCAAAATTCTTGCCCGCGATACTGCTGTCCTGCGCGGGTTTTCTGGGGGCGACGGCCACAGCTCTTGCTGGCACCCTTGATGACATCGTGAAACGTGGCGAACTCAGGGTAGCCGTTCAAACTCAGGGCCCCCCGTTCTCCATGGTGGACAAAAAGGGAGAGCGCACCGGTAGTTCCGTAGAGCTTGCCAAGTTGATGGCCCAGGAAATGGGCGTCAAAATTGTCTTTCTTGATCTGGACTGGGATGGGCTTTTGCCTGCGCTGATTTCCGGCAAGGCGGACTTGTTGGCAGCCGATATGACGCCCACGCTGGCTAGGGCGACCAAGGTGGCATTTACGAAACCATGGATCTACATCGGCCCTGTGGTTGCCACCAAGGAGGGCAGCAAATTCGGCTCGACGAATGCTTGCAAGGCGGCGGGGGCAAAGATTGCCGTGCTGTTTGGCAGTACCGGTGAAAAGCTCGCAAAAACCGTGTTTCCAAGCGGCGAGATCAAAAGCTACAAAGGCGGCGGCACCTTGCTGCTGGATGCTGTGAAAAACGGCCAGGCAGACTGTTTGCTCAATGACAGTTCGGCAGTGGCGGGCCAGGCGGCCGGATACCCCAAAGGAACTTTCAAGGTCATGCCGGAATTGCTGGCCAAAGAAGCTCTGGCTTACGCAACACGTTATGACTCGTTAGACCTTTTGACGTGGGTTAATTTGTTCATCGACCAGACGACCCTGGATGGACGCCTGCAAAAGAACCTGGACTACTGGGTTAACTCCACCCAATGGAAAGAGGCGCACTAATCACCTGAAGTATGCGGGCGGGTTCGGCGTTGTGGTCACCACGCCGATACCTGCGCCCGACTTTCCTTGAAAGCTTGCTGGATCGATGTTACTGGACTTAAACTTCCGCGTGATCGTCGAAACCCTTCCAGAATTCTGGACGGGGTTCGTCGCTACCCTATCAATTTCTCTGGCCGCTTTTGCGGGTGCCCTCGCGATAGGCATAGTGGCCTGTGCCATGAGCCTCCAGCCCTCTCGTTTTATGCAAGCGCCAGCGGTCGCGTATGTGGACGTGATACGGGCAACGCCGTTGCTGGCGCAGCTTTATTTTCTGTATTTCGGCTTGCCCAACTTCGGCATATTGATGCCGGAAATCCTGGTCGGGATCATTGCCCTTTCCCTCAATAGCGGCGCTTACGTCAGCGAAATCATCCGCTCCGGAATCATCTCTGTTTCGGCAGGGCAAATTGAGGCCAGCGCCAGTTCGGGTATGAGCTACTGGCAGCAAATGCGCCTCATCATTCTTCCCCAGGCATTGCGTCCCATGGTGTCGCCGCTGATCGGGCAGGCCATCGTGCTGGTCAAGGACTCGTCATTGCTGTCGCTCATTTCAGTTCTGGAATTGACGCGCGCCGGGCAAGTCCTGTCAAATGACAAATTCATGCCGGTCGAAGGACTGGCAACCACCGCAACCGGCTACCTGATCATCTATTTTGGACTCAAGTTGATGGCGGGAGGATGGAGTCGCCTCTACCACCCAATGGCGAGCCATGCTGCGCTTGAACGGTGACTATGTTCCTGGAGCATCTACTTGGCATCGCCGAATACTACCCAGTCATTTTGAAGGGGATTGGCATCACGCTGGCCTTGTCTTTCATAGGCATTGTTGCGGGCGGGGTCGGCGGATTTCTCCTGGGTATTGGCCGCGCCAGTGCCTACAAACCACTGCGTATCCTTATTGGCGCATATACCGACATCTTTCGCGGCACACCAGTTCTGGTTCAGGTGTTCGTGGTGTTTTTTATCCTGCCTGCGGCGGGTATTGAACTCGATTCCTTCACCGCGGGTGCCATCACACTGTCCAACATCACCGCCTGCTTTATTTCGGAAATTGTTGCTTCCGGAATTCGCGCGCTACCCCGTGGCCAACTGGAGGCCGCGGCTTCTGCTGGCCTGACCCGCTTTCAGCAAATGCGCTTAATCGTTCTGCCGCAAGCCACTAGGATGATCATTCCTTCCCTCGTGGGGCAATTTGTTCTTCTGGTCAAAGATTCCTCGGTGGTCTCGGCGATCGGACTTTTCGATCTGACACGGTCTGGTTGGGTGATCGTGCAGAGTATTCCCAATGGCTTTTTGGTATTTTCCGTTGTAGGAATCGGGTATTTTTTAATTTGTTACCCACTACTCCACTTGTCTCGGCGGCTGGAAAAGCATTGACATTTCACCCTCAGCGTTTAACGCATCAAATCCCGCACTGCCAATGATCAAATTCAGCGAATTGAACAAATGGTTTGGAACGAACCACGTTCTGCAAAACATCAATCTGGAGGTCTCCAGAGGCGAAGTGGTGGTCGTGTGCGGGCCGAGCGGATCAGGAAAGAGCACCCTTATTCGTTGTGTCAACGGCCTGGAGAAATTTCAAAGTGGTGCGCTGCTCGTCGATAGCGTTTCCGTCACCCATGCAGCGCGGCTGCGGCAACTCCGGATGGAACTTGGCTTCGTCTTTCAACAATTTAATCTCTATCCTCACATGACGGCGCTTCAGAACGTGACGCTTGCGCCCATTCATGTGCGCAAGCTGCCGAAGAAGGATGCCATCAGCCGAGGTCGCCAGTCCTTGGAAAAGGTGGGTTTGGCCGACAAGTTCGACGCTTACCCGCATCAGTTGTCAGGCGGGCAGCAACAACGCGTCGCAATTGCCCGAAGCCTTTGCATGCAGCCAAAGATCATGCTGTTTGACGAGCCAACCTCTGCGCTAGACCCCGAAATGATTAACGAGGTGCTTGACGTCATGGTGGCGTTGGCTAAAGACGGAATGACCATGATTGTTGTCACGCACGAAATGGGGTTTGCGCGCAAGGTTTCCGACCGGATCGTGTTTATGGACAAGGGCGCCATTCTTGAAGTGGCCGAACCCGATATCTTTTTCAAGGACCCCAAGAATGATCGGACGCGTGAATTTCTTGGCAAAATTCTTCATCACTAGGCCCACCAACATTACAAAACAATGCGCGCACTTCTGCAAAATATCTAACGAATCACATGAACACAGCTGAAACAAAAAACCCACGCTCGATTGCCGTTGTCGGGGCCGGTATTGTGGGGGCAGCCACGGCCCTGGCGCTCGCTGCTGAAGGCTATGCGGTGACGGTCATTGATCGCGGCGAGGTGGGCGCGGGAACCAGCTCTGGAAACGCCGGTGGCATCGTGGAAGGAGCTGTAACGCCGACGGCGACGCCCGATGTCATTCGCTCGATTCCAGCATATATTTTTGATCGCAACGGTGCCGCCGTCTTGCGGCCTGCCTACGTTTTGCAAGCGCTTCCCTGGCTTGTTCGCTTTATCGCAGCGGGTCGACCCGCGCGCGTTGCGAGCATCGCTGCAGCGCTGCATCCGCTGGTGTCCAACGCAATGCGCGCGCACCGAACCTTGGCCGGATTGAGCAACGCCCTTGATTTCATCCGGACGGTGGGCTGGCTGAAGGTGTACGGATCCGAGGCTGGATTTTCCAAGACTGCATTTGAGCGTGAATTGATGACGCGTCATGGCGTCGATTTTTCTATTTTGAATGCTGGGGAGGTCGCAGATCTTGAACCCAACCTCAACAAGGATGCGTACACCCGCGGCATATTTCAGCCCCAAAGCGGGTTCGTCAACTACCCCATGGGCTTGGCACAAGCCTACTTTGAAGGTTCGCTTCGTCGCGGTGCCCAATACGTTCAGGAAAACGTGCAGGAAATAAGAGTGAATGATGGCGGGATATCTGTGCGAACTGACCAGACCATACGGCGCTTTGATTCGGTAGTTGTTGCTACGGGCGCATGGTCGAAGCAATTCGCAAGACAGCTAGGTGATCGCGTCAGTCTTGATACCGAGCGCGGCTACCATCTTTCATTGGGTCTGACGGGTACGCATCTGCTGAGTCGCCCGGTCGGTTTTCCCGAAAGAGATTGTGTCCTGTCGCCCATGCATGACGGAATTTCTGTAGTCAGCGGCGACGAACTGGCCGGTCTGGATGCGCCGCCGGACTACCGCCGTATCCGTGCACTCCTGCCTTTTGTCAACAGCGTGCTGCCCGGCACCCGTTTTCAGACGGTTCAACGCGAATGGATGGGGCATCGTCCATCAACGCCGGATTCATTACCCGTGATCGGACGGTCTCCACGCTGCCACCGTGTTTTCTATGCCTTTGGGCACGGCCATCTGGGACTGACTTTGTCCGCCATCACCGGCCAGCTCATTGCCGGCATGGTCGGCGGTCGTGCCGATCCATTTGACTTGACACCCTATCGGATCGACAGATTCTGAAGCAAAGCAGATTCAGCATCTGCCGGAACTGGCCGCCTGGAAAAACCCATAAATACCTGGAGCAGCGTCATGACAAACGAAACCAAAGTGGCGAAGATCGGTATGCTGTGCTGGGAAACAGGGCAGGTCCCAATGGGCCTCCGGCAGCTTGAGGCCCTCGTTGGCAATAGCACCAATCCTGCGTCGTATGCTTTTCCGGTGCGTTTCCATCCGGTGTCTGGTGCCAATGTTCATTCGATACTTGAAAGCCCCGACTCTGCTGTTCTTCGCACGATGATCGCTGACGCCCGAACGATGGCATCGGAGGGCATCAAGGCCATCACGACGAGTTGTGGGTTCAATGCCATTTTCCAGCAGGAACTCGCTGAGGCCGTCAGCGTGCCGGTTTTTACTTCCAGTCTTTTGCAGGTGCCTTTCGCCACGCGGATTCACGGTCCCAAGAGCGAAATCTGCATCCTTACCGCCAACGCCAGGGCTCTTCGGCCGGAACACCTTTCATCGGTTGGCATCGCCAGCACCGAGGGCCTTCATATCCTGGGTCTCGAGCGATGCGAGGAATGGAATCGGATGTTCACCGAACCCGATCTCGAAGTCGACCTGGCAGTGATTGAGCAGGAAGTTTTGGACACCACGCTTCGGGCAATGCAGGAGCATCCTGGCATACGTGCATTCGTTCTTGAATGCACAGATCTGCCCCCCTACGCGGCAATGATTCGACGCTATTCAGGCCTACCGGTATTTGACTTCGTTTCCATGATCAATTACCTGCATTCAAGCCTCTAGCCGTGGCGTCGCCAGCTAAAGGTTGACCATCGAAAACTCCTTCTTGGGCCGCCTCACTCCTCCGCCGGGTTGTCGGGCTTAAAAAGACTGACCAGCTTCTGCTGCATCTCGTCGCCGACCTGCGCGTAGTGCGAAAACGCGACGCTGTAAGAGCCTTGGCCGCCGGTGAGTGACTTCAGGCGGCTTTGGTAGTCACCGAGCTCGGCAAGCGGCATGAGGGCGCTGATGGCTACCGCGCCTGCCGGGCGAGGCTGGGTATTGGTAATGTGGCCACGTTTGCTGGCCAGGTCGCCCGTCACGTCGCCAATGTTGGTTTCAGGTGACACAACTTCGACGGTCACCAGTGGCTCCAGCACCACCGGGCCAGCATAGCGCACAGCCTGCAGCGTGGCTTTGCGGGCAGCGGCCACAAAGGCCACTTCCTTGCCGTCCACGGGATGGGTTTTGCCATCAAACACCGTCACGCGCAGGTCATGCAATGGAAACCCCGCGACCGCCCCTTCAGCCAGCGCCTGACGCACGCCTTTTTGAACCGCGTCCATGAACACCCCGGGAATGGCGCCACCCTTGACGACATCGACGAACTCAAAACCGGCACCTCGCTCAAGCGGCTCCACCCGCAGCATCACCTCGCCAAACTGGCCGGCACCACCGCTTTGCTTCTTGTGGCGGCAGTGGCCATCGGCCTTGCCGTTGATGGTTTCGCGGTAGGCTATTTGCGGCTCGCTGGTGTCCAGCTCAAGCTTGTACTGCTGCTGCATGCGTGCCAGTTTGGCGCGTAAATGCATGTCGCCCAACCCACGGATCACGGTCTCGTTAGTGCCAGGGTTGCGCTCGACCTTAAAGCAGGGATCTTCAAGTTCGAGCTTGTGCAAGATCTCGAACAGCCGCTGCTCGTCGCCCTTGCGCCGGGTTTGCACGGCCAGCCCCTGCATCGCTTGCGGAAACACCAGCGGCTTGAGGTGGATGTTGTCTTCGTCATGCGAATCGTGCAGCACGCAGTCAAACTCAATCCCGTCCACCTTGGCCACAGCGCCCATATCGCCAGGAACCAATGCGGCTACTTCCACGTAGTCCTTGCCTTGCAGGCAATACAGGTGTGCGACTTTGAAAGGCCGTTTGGCCGAGCCTGCATACAGCTGCGCATCCTTGCGGACGGTACCCTGGTGTACCCGGAACACGCCCAACTTGCCAATAAAGGGATCCACCACCACCTTGAACACATGGGCCAGCACATGCAGGGCGTCATCAGGCTGGGCGGCAAAGGGCACGGGCGCCAGGCCCGGCTCGCCGCGGTAAAACGGCGGCGGGTTCCCCTCGGCCGGATTGGGCGCCAGTTTGGCGAGCGCATCCAGCAGCTGCGGCACGCCCGCGCCGGTTTTTGCAGAGACAAAGAGAATCGGAATCAGGTGACCGGCTCGCAACGCAGCTTCAAACGATACGTGCAACTCGTGCGGACTGGGGTCGGCGCCGTCTTCCAGATAGCGTGCCATCAGGTCATCGTCTTCTTCAACCAGCTGGTCGATCAAGGCGCGGTGTGCAGCGGCAACCGAGGCAAAGTCGCTGTCGCCATCGGTGTGGCCTAGCAACTCCACGACCTCTCGCGCGTGCTGCGTGGGCAGGTCCAACAGCAAACATTGCTTGCCAAAATGCTCACGGACATCGTTCACCAGCGCGCCCAGGTCAATGTGGTCGGCATCGATCTTGTTGATCACCAGCATGCGGCACAGGCCGCGCTCGCCGGCAGCGACGAACATGCGCTCGGTCATGAGCTCAATACCGGTTTGTGCGTTGATAACGATCAGCGCCGTGTCGACTGCGGCTAACGCGCTAATGGCCTGCCCGGCAAAGTCCGGGTATCCGGGCGTATCGATCAGGTGAATGCGGGTATCGGCGGTGGTCAAGCTGACCAGCGCCGATTGCAAAGAATGCCCCAACTGCTTTTCCACCGGGTCGAAGTCACATACGGTGTTGCCCTTTTCAACCGAGCCTCGGTTGACAATGGCGCCAGTGGCGGCCAGCAGGCTTTCCACCAGCGTTGTTTTCCCGACAGCGCCGTGCCCAAGCAGGGCCACCGTGCGGATTTTGTTTGACAAGTTCAAGCTCATACACGTCCCTTGAATTGGTGGCCGTGCAGGGAAGTTTACGCTTGCGAAGTGGCCGCGCAAATCCTGACAGCGCTTTGCGTCAAAACTCTGGGCATGGAGCCAGGCCAAATAGGTGGCGAACCGCTTTCCCACCCGTCGAGAGAAGTGCCTTCAGGCTTGCACGAAGACACGCGCCTTGCGCGGTGTCAGCACCAGCGTCTCACCCTCATGCAGTCCCAAGTCCCTGAACTCCTGCGCGGGAATCTGCGCCTCAATTAATTCGGTCGCGCCGCCCTGCGTGGTATCGACCCGATTGAGCTCCAGCCGCGCAATCGGCCCGATCACGATGGCCCGCTCCAGCGTCGCGACAATGCCCGTTGCACCGGGCACGTAACGCTCCACCTGCAGATCGTGCGGCCGCACATAGGCAAAGGCCTTGGCATCCTGTGCGCCGGCATGCTCGGGCGAATCGATGCGTATGCCCTCCAGTTGCACCTCGCCTTCGTGGGCGCGGCCATGAAACAGGTTCACGTCACCCAAAAATCCATAAACAAACGGACTCGCCGGATGGTCCCACACCTCTTGCGGTGAACCAATCTGCTCAACCTTGCCGGCGTTCATCAGCACCACCCGGTCGGCCACTTCCAGCGCTTCTTCCTGGTCGTGCGTGACAAAAATGCTGGTCACATGCAAGTCGTCATGCAGGCGACGCAGCCAGCGGCGCAGCTCCTTGCGCACCTTGGCATCAAGTGCGCCAAAGGGTTCGTCGAGCAGCAGCACCTTGGGTTCCACGGCCAGCGCGCGGGCCAGTGCAATGCGCTGGCGCTGGCCGCCCGACAATTGCGACGGGAAACGCTCGGCCAACCAGTCAAGTTGGACCAGGCTGAGCAGCGAATGCACCTTTTCCCTGATCTGCGCTTCGCTGGGGCGCAGGCCGCGCGGCTTGACGCGTAAGCCGAAGGCGACGTTCTCAAATACCGTCATGTGCCGAAACAGCGCGTAATGCTGGAACACAAAACCGACCTGACGCTCGCGCACATGCACCTCGGTAGTGTCTTCTCCGCCAAACAGGATGCTGCCCTGATCTGGCGTTTCCAGGCCGGCGATGATGCGCAGCAGCGTGGTCTTGCCGCAGCCCGAAGGACCCAGCAAGGCGACGAGCTCGCCCGCCTCGATGTCCAGGCTTACATCGCCCAGCGCCTGGAAGCTGCCGAAGCTCTTGCTGACCTTGCGAATTTCTATACCCATGATGTTTTCCTTTAGCGAACTGCGGCCAAGGCCGCGCCGACAGTCGACTGCGGGCGCTCGGGCGGCAACTGGACTGCGGCTTTCATTTCAGCTTCATGGCGCCACTC
Source organism: Polaromonas sp. (assembly GCF_012927455.1). Lineage (GTDB taxonomy): Bacteria > Pseudomonadota > Gammaproteobacteria > Burkholderiales > Burkholderiaceae_C > Polaromonas. The sequence continues at coordinate 147,338 of NZ_JABBPE010000018.1, forward strand.
GGCCACGGATTTGATGGCGAGCGTGATCAGCGCCAGAATGGCCAGCAGCGAAGCCACGGCAAACGCGGCCACCGACTGGTATTCGTTGTAGAGAATTTCCACATGCAGCGGCAAGGTGTTGGTCTGCCCGCGAATGTGGCCCGAGACCACCGACACCGCGCCAAACTCACCCATTGCGCGCGCATTGCACAGGATGACACCGTAAATCAGCCCCCACTTGATGTTGGGCAGCGTGACGTACCAAAAAGTCTGCCAGCCGGTAGCACCCAGCACAATGGCGGCCTGCTCTTCATCGTTGCCCTGGGCTTGCATCAGCGGAATCAGTTCCCGGGCGATGAAGGGAAAGGTCACAAACACAGTCGCAAGCACCATGCCGGGAACGGCGAAGATGATCTTGATGTCATGCGCTTGCAACCACGGCCCAAACCAGCCCTGAGCGCCGAAGATCAGCACATACATCAAGCCGGCCACCACAGGCGACACCGAAAAGGGCAGGTCCACCAGCGTGGTCAGAAACGACTTGCCGCGAAACTCGTACTTGGCGATGGCCCAGGCTGCGGACACGCCAAACACCAGATTCAACGGCACGGCAATCGCAGCGGTCAGCAGCGTGAGCTGGATCGCCGACCAGGCATCGGGCTCTCGCAGGGCAGCGAGGTAGGCGCCAAAACCCTTGCGCAGGGCTTCGGTGAAGACAGCGGCCAACGGCAGCACCAGAAACAGCAGCACAAAAAGCAGCGCGATCGTAATCAGGGTGTAGCGCACCCAAGGCGCTTCGCTTGTCCCCGATCGATTGGAGGTGCGCGAAGCGACAAGCGTGGGGGCTAGCGTGCGCAGCGCTGGGCCGCCCCGAGCAAGCACAGCCCCCTCGGGGGGAAGCGCAGTAGGCGAAGCGACAAGCGTGGGGGCCTTCTTCATGCTGCGGCTCCCGTGTTGCGGCGCTGCCAGGCCTGCAGGGCGTTGATGACCAGCAGCAGAACAAAGGACATCACCAGCATCACCACGGCCACCGCGGTGGCGCCTGCATAGTCGTACTGCTCCAGTTTGCCGATGATGATGAGCGGCGTGATTTCAGAGATCATGGGCATGTTGCCAGCAATGAAAATCACCGAGCCGTACTCGCCGATGGCGCGCGCAAACGCCATGGCAAAGCCGGTCAGCAGGGCCGGCGCAATGTGCGGAAAAATCACCCTGGTAAATATCTGCAAGCGCGTGGCGCCCAGCGACATGGCCGCTTCCTCGAGTTCTTTTTCGGCGTCTTCCAGCACTGGTTGCACGGTGCGCACGACAAACGGCAGCCCGATAAAGATCAGCGCAATCACGATGCCCGCGGGCGTGAAGGCCAGCTTGATGCCCAGCGGCTCCAGGTACTGGCCGATCCAGCCGTTGCCGGCCAGCAAGGCCGTCAGCGAAATTCCGGCCACTGCGGTCGGCAGCGCAAACGGCAGGTCCACCAGGGCGTCGACCAGTTTCTTGCCCGGAAACCGGTAGCGCACCAGCACCCAGGCCAGCAGCAGGCCAAACACCAGGTTGACCAGCGCGGCGATCAGCGAGGCACCAAAGGTCAGGCGGTAAGACGCCAGCACGCGCGGCGAAGTCACGGCCAGCCAGAACTGCTCCCAGGTAAGGGTGAAGGTCTTGAACAACAGCGCCGAGATCGGGATCAACACGATCAGGCTGAGATACAGCACCGTGTAGCCCAGCGTCAGATTAAAGCCGGGCAGCACGCGCCGGGACGCCCGCTTTAATGCGGGGGCGCGGGGCGAAAGCGAAGCAGAGGACGCAAAAAGAGCGCTCATCGAGGAACGGCTGCCTACCTGACCGTGTACAGCTTGTCGAACTGGCCACCGTCGTTGAAGTGAACCTTCTGGGCCTCACTGAGCGAGCCAAAATACTCCGAGACGGTGAACAACTGGATCGGCTTGAAGGTGGCGGCGTACTTCTTCAGCAGGGCTGGCGAGCGTGGACGCAGCGCGTGTTTGGCGGCGATCTCCTGGGCCTCGTCTGAATACAGGTAGTCCAGATAAGCCTTGGCCAGTTCGGCCGTACCCTTTTTGGTTACCGTACGTTCCACCACAGCCACCGGGTTCTCGGTGACGATGCTGATTGAGGGATGAACGGCGTCTACCTTGCCGGCGCCGAACTCGCGCTCCACCGACACAACTTCAGACTCGAAGGTCACCAGCACATCGCCAATGTTGCGCTGCAAAAAGACGGTGGTGGCGTCGCGTCCACCTTTTGCCAATATCGGCACGTTCTTGTAGAGCTTGCCGACGAATTCAGCCGCTTGCGCATCGGTGCCGCCAGTCTTGCGCACATAGCCCCAGGCCGCCAGATAGGCCATGCGGCCGTTGCCCCCCGTCTTGGGGTTCACCACAATCACCTGAATGCCGGGCTTGATGAGGTCGTCCCAGTTCTTGATATTTTTCGGGTTGCCGTTGCGCACCAGGAACAGCATGGTGGAACTGGTGGGCGAGGCGTTGCCGGGAAAGCGCTTGGCCCAGTCTTTGGCCACTACGCCGGTACCGGCCAGAAACTCGATGTCAGTGGTGGTGTTCATCGTCACCACGTCGGCCTCCAGCCCGTCGTTGACGGCGCGCGCCTGGGCGCTTGAGCCGGCATGCGCCTGGTCGATCTTGACATCCTTGCCGGCGCTCTTTTTGTAGTGCGCCACAAAGGCGCTGTTGTAGTCCTTGTAGAACTCGCGCGCCACGTCGTACGAAGCGTTCAGCAAGGTGGTTTGCGCTGCTACTAAATTAGTAGCTGTAAGCGCAATACCGGCAAGGGCTAGAGTCACTTTTTGTTTAAATTTCATGCAGGTTCAGTCAGAGAGGTTGAAACGAATGGAAGGGGTGAAGTAGCGATAAAAGAAGCGACAGGGCTTGGACCGGTCAAAGATTGCAGTAACGCCAGCCCCAGCGGCCAGGCACCGAAGCCGGAATCAACATTGATATGCCCGGCTTTTTGCAGCCGCACGAACTCGCTGCCCCAGGCGCGGGCATAAGCGCCAGCAACGCGGACCGGGCAGAACGGGTCGTTGCTGCTGGCCACGATGATGCTGCGGTAGGGCAGCGCCTGAGACGGCGCCGGAGAAAAGTCGGCCAGCACGCCGCGGCGCTCGGGGTCGGCCGGGGCCACCAGCAGCGCCCCCTGGATACGGGCTGCCACCTCGGGCGCCAAGTGCGTGGTGGCAATGCAGCCCAGGCTGTGCGCCACCACCACCACCGGGCCGGGCTGCTCCAAAATGGTCCGGCCTATGGAGGTCAGCCAGGCGCTACGCGACGGCGTGATCCAGTCGTCCTGCTGCACCCGCACCGCGCCGGGCAACTGCTCGGCCCACAGGCTTTGCCAGTGGCCAGGACCGGAATCGCGCCAGCCGGGAACAATGATGATGCGGGTCATGAAGGTGCGGGAAGGTTGGAATATTTTTGACTTGTTTACAGAGTAGGACCCGAAACAAGCCTAAGACTCGGATGTTCTGAAAGCCACCAGTCACAGTGAATTACAGCGTGGAGCGAATTGTGAGTGGCGTCCTTTAAAACTCAAACAACTTATTCATAATTTCTTTATTACCGTAATGGAATATCAACGAAGCTGCTGCGGGGATCCCGCCGCGACCGTCGAAGTGCCAGGCCAGCCTGCAACAGCCAAGCCCCGCGCACTATCGCCTTCCCCCGGGCGTTGTTTGCTATTAAAGTTATAGCGTTTTGCGCATGATTGGCTTGGCCTGCAGCCGCTTTTCTGCGTCACTTCAAGAACGCTCATAAGAAATGCATCGTTCGGTGCTGCGGGCTTGCACGGGCCCGACTCCGGTCCACAGGAATTCCCGCAGTTTGCTGGCCGAGGGTGCGCATCATGACTTCCAGCAGCTGGTCGCCGCTTGGTGATGCCTGAGACAGGGCCGGTGCCGGCCCTGTCGGCCAGGGACTCAGGGGGTCAGGGGGTCAGGACGCTGACACCGCCGCCAGCGCCTGTTTCAGGTCTGCCAGCAGATCGTCAATGTGCTCGATGCCTATCGACAGCCGCACCGCGTCTTCGGGCACACCGGCCTTGACCAGTTCTTCGGGTGACAGCTGGCGGTGCGTCGTCGAGGCCGGATGGGTGGCCAGCGACTTGGTGTCGCCGATGTTGACCAGCCGCGTGAACAGCTTGAGTGCATCGAGGAAGCTGGCGCCGGCCGCGCGACCCTGGGATTTCGGCGCCTTGACACCGAAGGTCAGCAGGCCCGAGGCCTTGCCACCCAAGTATTTTTGCGCCAGTGCATGGTCGGGATGATCGGCCAGGCCCGCGTAGTTGACCCAGCTCACCTTGGCATGCTGCTGCAAATATTGCGCAACCTTGAGCGTGTTGTCGTTGATGCGCTCCATGCGCAGTCCCAGTGTCTCAATGCCTTGCAGGATCAGGAAGGCGTTGAACGGCGAAATGGCGCCGCCGGTGTTGCGCAGGGGCACCACGCGAGCGCGGCCTATGTAGGCCGCCGGCCCGAACGCCTCGGTGTAGACCACGCCGTGGTAGCTGGGGTCGGGCTGGCTCAGGCGTTTAAATCTGGCCTTGTGTTCAGCCCACGGAAACTTGCCTGAATCGACAATCGCGCCCCCCAGAGACGTGCCGTGGCCGCCCAGGTACTTGGTGAGCGAATGCACCACGATGTCGGCGCCATGCTCGAAGGGACGCAGCAGGTAAGGCGTGGCCACCGTGTTGTCGACAATCAGCGGCACGCCGTGGCGATGCGCGATTTCGGCGATGCGTGCAATGTCAGTGACATTGCCTTGCGGGTTGCTCAGCGACTCGATGAACACCGCTTTGGTCCTGTCGTCTATCAGTGCCTCAAAACTGGCCGGGTCGCGCGGCTCGGCGAAACGCGTCGTGATGCCGAACTGCGGCAGGGTGTGGGCGAACAAGTTGTAGGTGCCGCCATACAGCGCGGTGCTTGCCACGATGTTGTCGCCGGCTTCGGTGATGGTCTGGATGGCGTAGGTCACGGCCGTCTGGCCCGAAGCCACGGCCAGCGCGGCGATGCCGCCTTCGAGCGCAGCCACGCGCTTTTCCAGCACGTCCTGGGTCGGATTCATGATGCGCGTGTAAATGTTGCCCGGCACCTTCAGGTCGAACAGGTCGGCGCCGTGTTGCGCGCTGTCAAAGGCATAGGCGGCGGTCTGGTAGATCGGCACCGCCACCGCCTTGGTGGTGGGGTCGGGCGAATAGCCGGCATGGACTGCCAGGGTTTCAAACTTCAGGGATTCAGACATAGGATGACTCTTTCGATAAAAGTGATAGCACCGGGTGCACCCGCTTCAGAAGCCGATGACCAAAGCGCCCTTGAATTCTGCCAGCACAAACTCGCGGATTACTTCGGATTGGTCGGCCTTGAGCAGCTTGGCCTCCCAGGGTTTGTTTTTGTCTTGTTTGGCGCACGACGATCAGGTTGGTATACGGGCTCTTGGCGTTTTCGTGTTTGAAAAGTTGAAGGGATCGAATGGGTGATAGGGTGAACCGGAGGGCCCGGGACTTGATGCTTGGCCGGCAAGCCGTCCTGACGCCGTTTTACTGGTGTTAAATCGGTTTATAGCCCATATGGGACGGGCGTAAGTAGCTATCAAAACAATAGCACCTTAACATTGTCGGGAGCGCTGCCGGTACCTTGCCGCTTGCGCCGTCGCTTCATCCATCACCAAAAGGGTAATTTGTGGGTTGCAGCCCCTCAGCCGAGCTGCGGGCGAAGCGTCACAAGATCGCTGTTAAAAACCCAGCAGGATTTACTTCCTGGTGTAAATCTGGTCAAAACTGCCGCCGTCGGCAAAATGCGCCTTGTCAGCCTTGGCCCAGCCACCGAAGGCATCGTCGATCTTGAACAGTACAAGCTTGGGGAATTGCCCGGCGTATTTGGCCAGAGCCTGTGCCGAAGTTGGGCGGTAGAAGTTGCGCCCAATGATGTCCTGCGCATCCTCGCTGTAAAGGTGCTTGAGGTATTCCTCGGCGACGGCGCGCGTGCCCTTTTTGTCGACATTCTTGTCGACCACAGTCACGGCCGGTTCTGCCAGGATGCTGATCGAAGGCGCCACGACCTCGAACTTGTCGCCAAACTCCTTCTTCAGCAAATAAGCCTCGTTCTCCCACGAAATGAACACGTCGCCCTGGTTGCGTTGCGCAAAGGTGACTGACGAGCCCCTTGCCCCACTGTCCAAAACCGGCACGTTGGCGTAAAGCCTGGCGACAAATTCCCTGGCCTTGGCATCGCCACCGAATTTGCGCTTGGCAAATTCCCAGGCGGCCAGGTAGTTCCAGCGCGCGCCGCCGGAAGTCTTGGGGTTGGGTGTGATGACGCTGACACCGGGCTTGACCAAGTCGTCCCAATCCTTGATGCCTTTGGGGTTGCCCTTGCGCACCACCAGCACGATGGTGGAGGTGTAGGGCGACGAATTGTGCGGCAGCCGTTTTTGCCAGTCAGCCGCGAGCCAGCCACCATTTTTGACCAGCGCATCGGTGTCGCCCGCCAGCGCCAGCGTGGCCACATCGGCATCCAGGCCATCGATGATGGAGCGTGCCTGCTTGCCCGAGCCACCGTGCGATTGCTTGAAGCTCACGTCCTGACCTGTCTTGGCCTTCCAGTGTTTGGCAAAGGCGAGGTTGTATTCGGCGTAGAGCTCGCGCGTCGGGTCGTAGGAAACGTTCAGCAGCGTCACGGCTGGCTGCGCATAGGCCAGCAGGCCAGTGCCTGTAAGGGCGGCGGCCAGTGACAATTGAATAAAGTGGCGGCGTTGCTGCATGGGTGTGCTTCCTTGTTAAGTCCAGAAATCTGGGATGGACTGGATTCTGGAAGCAAGACGTTAAAACTGGAAATATTGATATCTCAGTTCTAAATAACCAAATCATCCAAGAAGATTTGAAGCAAGTGCGCTCGCGATGCGGTGTGTCGGGTGCGCCAGTGGAACACCACATGCAGCAAACGGTTTGTGACAGTTGGCTCAGACGGCTTTTTAACCCAAGTGCCGACGTTGGTCAGGCCCAGCTCATAACCCTGAAACCCAATTACTGACAACGCATCGTCAGGCTAACGCATGGGTCAACGCAATCCCGGAATACGGAGAAATTTGCGCTTCACCGGCTTCGGTCCTCCCAGTCCACCCACGGTACTTGATTGGTTTTGAGATAGCTGCTTACGGCCTGCCCTAAGGTCGGGAAAAACCGCTGCTCACCGAGCCTGGAGAAAAGGCCGAAACGCTTGAGCTTGTCTTTGACAGGATCCTTCAATTCAGCAAAGCACAGGTCGATACCGGCGGCATGCAAGGTGTCGTCGAGTTCTTCCAGGATGTCGGCGGCGGTAACGTCAACACTGGTGACCGGCTCCGCGCTAACGACGAGCCAGCGCACGGGCGTCGAAGATGCTGATACAGCGTCGAGAACGTGATCCCGAAACAGCTCGGCGTTGGCGAAGAACAGGGGCGCGTCCCAGCGGAACAACACGAGCCCTGGGATGATGCGCGCGTCCGGATACCGGGTGATGTCGTGGTAGCCCTTGACGCCATCAACGCGGCCCAGGACGGCGCAATGCGGGCGCCAGCCATCCCAAAGAAACTCGATGATGGCAATCGCAATCGCCAGGCCGATGCCCTCAATGGCACCGAAAACTGCAACGCCCGCCATGCAGCCGATGGACAACCAAAACTCCCAGCGCTGGATGCGGTAGATGCGGCGCAGGTCCTTGATCTCGATCAATGCCACGGCCGAGGCAATCACGACTGCGGCCAACGCGGCAGTGGGCAGGTTTTTGAGCAGGTCTGGCGCCACCATCAACAGCCCGGCCACAGCCAGTGCCCCCACGATCCCCGCCAGCTGGGTCTTGGCGCCTGCCGTCTCGGCGACCGGTGTGCGCGAAGCGCTCGCGCTGATCGGAAAGCCCTGAAAGATGCCAGCAGCCAGGTTCGCCACCCCCAGCCCCACCATCTCTTGATTGGGATCAACAAAGGAGCCTGCGCGCGCAGCATACGCGCGCGACAGCACGCTGGTGTCAGCGAAAGACACCAGCGCCACGGCCAGTCCGCCGAGCAGCACGGGGATGATGTCGTTAGAAGTGATCAGGGGAAAAGCCAGGGCCGGCAGGCCCTGGGGAAGTGAGCCAAGGACCGATACGCCCGCACGCGTGGCAAGGTTCAGGACGGCGACCGCTACGGTCGCGCCCACCACGGCAATCAGGACGCCGGGCAGGCGTTTGCTGCGCTTGAGCCAAAAAATCACCGCGAGCGTGCCCGAGCCGAGCAGCACCGCGGTCCAGTTGGTCTCGCCAGCGAGTACCGCCTCACCAAACCCCAGGGTTTTGTGCAGCAGGCCGTCGCCCTTGACCGAGAAACCGAAGAGCGCAGGCAATTGGCTGATCAGCACGGTCAGTGCGATGCCGTTCATGTAGCCGTAGCGGATGGGCTTGGAAAGCAGTTCGGTGACGAGACCCAGACGTGCCGAGCCAGCCACGATGCACAAGATCCCGCTGACCACCGCCATCATCCCCGCCAGAGCCAATGCGCGCTGCGGATCACCTGCAGATAGCGGCAACACGACGCCCAGGATGAGGGCGACGAGCGAAGAATCGGGGCCTAGCACCAGCACCCGGCTTGGCCCGAACAGCGCGTAGGCCAGCAGCCCAAAGATGGTCGCATACAGACCAGAAATGGCCGGCAGGCCAGACGCAACCGCATACGCAATGCCGACCGGCACCAGCACGCTGGTCAACACCAGGCCGGCCAAGAGATCATGGCGCAGCCACGCCATCTGATAGCTGCGCAGCGCCAGCAAACCTGGCATCCAGCGCATCCAGCCGGTCGCTTGCCCGGCGCGGCCTGCGCGCACCGCGCGAACTGGCTCCACGGGTGCCGAGGGAGGCGTCAAATCACTCATGAATGAAATCTGCCGGACTTTGAAGGTGAGAGCGCGAGTGTAGGCGCCGAACTACTTTTGCACCATGTGTGGCGTTACGAGAAAGGACTGCAGAACTTCAGCCAGCACAGAATTAGCAGTGCGTGCGCAGCAGGCTTCAACAGTGCAATTCAACTCATCAAGGCCAACGCCTGTGGGCTTCGCAACTTCGCCGACTAACGTGCAAGGATTCTGTCTCGTTGTGGGAATCTGGACTTGGCGATAGCCAAATAAAAATTCACAGTGAATTCAACGAAGAACCACGATTTTAATCGCGCGGAATAATTGGTCGGAATAAAAATATTCTGGGCAATTAAAGTCGTAAATAGCACCCAAGCATTCATACGGGTTTGCCGCGTGGCAAATTGACAACGCACCGAATTAAAGTCGTAAACGACTTTACAGCATTGAACCCCGGGATTGAGTCTGACAGAGACTTAGCTTGCCAAAACCGAAGATTTGGGCTGACGGAAACCAGCCTTTCGTGGTCGACGCTTACGTGCCCGAAGCGGACATCCAACGCGGTGTTTTGAGATGCCTCGGATAGGAATCCGTGATGACTGATCCCATCCCAAGCCCTGCAATGCCTTCGCCTGCCGCCAATGGGCAAGTCACCAGAGAGCAGCTTTACGGGCTCTATTGCAGTAAGCATAAACGACAATCTTGCCCATGCTTGATTTTCGCCAAAGTCTGATCAACAGCACCCTGCGCAAGGTGCTCAAACGGTTGCACTACCCCCTCTTAGGTGATGCTGACCTGCGTGCGCTGGTATGTGGCCTACCCGCTGAGCCTTCGCCATATCGAGGAGATGATGCAGGAGCGCGGTGTTTTCGTGGATCACGTCACGGTTCACCGCTGGGCGATCAAGGTGCTACCGGTTCTGGCTGCCGTGTTCCGCCGACGTAAACGCCCCGTGGGTAGAAGCTGGCGCATGGACGAAACCTACATCAAGGTTTCAGGCCAGTGGAAATATCTTTACCGCGCCGTCGATCGCGACGGCGACACCGTGGATTTTCTACTCACTGCCAAGAGGGATCTGGCTGCGGCCCGGCGGTTCCTGTGGCGCGCCATCAACCTGCACGATGTGCCAGAGAAGATCACCATGGACAAGAGCGGCGCCAACACGGCCGCCATTGAAAGTGTCAAAGCCGACGCCTGCGTCGACATCCTGATGCGCCAAAACAAGTACCTCAACAACATCGTCGAACAGGACCACCGGGCCATCAAGCGGATCACCCGGCCGATGCTGGGCTTCAAGTCATTCTGGAGCGCCAGGATCATCATCGCCGGAATCGAAATCATGCACATGATCCGCAAGGGGCAGTTGGGCTGCCTCGAGGGCCAAACCATGTCCGCGGCACAGCAGTTCTACAGCCTGACGGCTTGATCAACAGGCCGACCGCGCAACTCTTTTCGCCTCGGCTCCACTATCGCAACAAAACCCTTCGGACGGCATCGAGAGACGGTGACGCTTTGGTGGGAACTGTTCTGGAGAGAGCCCCGCGGGACGCATAGCGCGCAAAGCAGGCAGCCGAAGACGCATTGGTCGGAGTCAGCACTTCGGCCCGAATGCTGATTCAAAAAGGTGCGACCCGCGCAGAAGCGTTGATGCGGGAAATCGCGGGTCAGGGACCGGAGAAGACGCTGAGTCGAGGATTTGCCATTGTGCGGACACCAAGCGGCGAGCCCCTCACCCGTGCGGCGCATGTATTTGACAACGCTGAAATCGAGATTCAGTTCCAGGATGGTCGGGTCTCTGCCACGTCTGGAAAACATAGTTAAGGGATTCAAATGGCGACGAAAACTTTCAAAGAAGCCTATGGCGTACTGCAGCAACATGCGCAAACGCGGCGAGACCAGCAGGAACCCAATATTGATGACCTGCTGACCATCGTCACGGAATCTGTTGCAGCGTACAAAACCTGTCAAGAGCGGATTGACGCGGTCGAGAAAGCTTTGGAGAAAGCGTTGAGTGACACGGGTGCTGCGCCCAAGGAAATCGCGCATGGGGCAAAGACGCCGCCACCGACAGCCTCAACCGTTAACTCAGACGATATTCCGTTTTAGGCGAAGACGCATTTGACCGTTCCCTGGCACGAGGCGGCAGGCATGTTGGTTCGAAGCTGCACAGGTAGAGAACTTGACTGTGATTTCTAGGAATTATTTTCATGTAAACGCATCCGGCTCAACGGCTGATGACCAAAGTCAGTGGACAGATGTCTTGATTCAGATGACCGCTTAGTGCTCAATGGCGACGGTGACGATTTCAGCGTGAATGACGGCAGTGCAGCGTTTGCGGCTACTCGCCAGCGGCAGCTTTCTGGATGTTGAGTTTGTCTTGTCAGTCAGCGGTCGTACGTGGCGGTTAGTGCACTCACTTCCGGCCAGCCTTTAAACCAGTTTCAGTGTCTTTTGAGCCTGGATTCATGGGCTTTTCGGCAAAGATTAGAACTTACAAGTTTTGAGCAGATATCGTCAGCGGCCAACACCCAAAATAACTTCTTGAGGTGCCAGAAAAGACCTGTGTTTCCTGTTCTCCGTGTTGCCACTGATCGCAGACGCGATCTATTTTCGCATCGTCCTTGTCACCACCAAGCAGCAGCAGCAAGTCCTTACCGGGCTTGGCGCACTCAACCCGGGCGGCCCGCCCCACGTCAATGCGAAACGCCTATATGCCGTCAAAACAAACCGGATGGTCGCCAAAGTTGCCTTGCCTCCATCCTCAGCTTGCAGGCTGCCAGCGATGCGGCAGCAACTCGTCGATGCCGCTGTTCAGGTGGGTGGGCAGCCCTATGAGCACGTCCTTCAGGCACGCCCACGGCTCATGACCATGCATCTGTGCGGACTGCGCCAGACTCATGACAAAAGCGGCGCGCTGGCCGGCGAGTTCACTGCCTGCGAACAGCCAAGCCTTGCGGCCCATGGCCCAGGGCCGCACGAGGTTTTCGACGTGGTTGTTGTCGATGGGCACGTTCCCGTCAAGCAAGTAGGCGGTCAACGCCGCCCAAGCGGTTCAGGCTGTAGTCGATAGCGTTCGCGATAGCGCTGCCATCGGGCACACGCTGGCGCTCCAGCCGCAACCAGATATGCAGTTCCTCGCAAAGTGGCCTGGCCTTGGCCTGCCTCATGGCAAGACGCTCCTGGGCCGGCAGTTCTTTGGCCTCGCGCTCGATGCGATACAGCCAGGCGATGCGCTGCACGGCCTGGGTGGCTACCGGGCTCTGGTTTTCCTTGATTAACTCGTCGAACTTGCGCCTGGCGTGCGCCATGCATCCTGCTTCGATTCGCGTTTCGAGCTTGAAGACGCTGTCGTACGACTTTGTAGTCGTCACACACCAGCGCGCCCGACCAGCCCTTGAGAAAGGCAATCGGGTACTTTGCTGCCCGGCCAATGCAAAAGTCGTACACCACGCCCGGCAGCGCGTCAAAAGCGCTGCGGGCATAGGCCCAGACGTAGGCGCGTTTGGTCTTGCCCGAACCGGGGTCAAGCATGTTCACCGGCGTCTCATCGGCGTGCAGGACAGCAGCGCCAAGCACAAACGTGCGGTGCGTCATAAAGCGGCATCAAACCGGCGCCAGCCCGGCCCGACCAGGCCGCCAGCGTCGAGCGCGGCGTGTGCACGCCCGAACGCGCATTGATTTGTTCCTGGCGGTAGTAGGGAAGGTGGTCGATGAATCGGTTTGCCAGGACGTGGGCAAGCAAGCCCTCAGCGGGCATGCCTTTGTCGATGATGTGCGGCTCGACGGGTTCCTGCACCAGCGCCTGGCAGTACTTGCAGGCCCATTTGCCGCGTACGTGGCGATGCACGAAGAACTGGGCCGGCACGATGTCGAGCTTCTCGCTGACGTCCTCGCCCACGCGCACCATCGGCTGGCCGCAATCGCACGTGGTGCTTTCGGGCTCGTGACGATGCTCAACGCGCGGCAGGTGTTCGGGCAGCGCCTGGCGTTTGGGCTGACGCCGCGGTTCAACGGCAGCGCTCTCTCGCTGCGCGCTGCCTGGCCCCTGCAAGGCTTCGAGCTGCGCCTCCAGCCTGGCCTGGTCGGCGGCCAGCGTTTCTTCGAACAACTGCCTCTGCTCGGCGTTCATGCGCTCGCCCCTGGCGGCAAAGCGCCAGGCCTTCAGGCGTGCCAGCTCGTGCGTGATGCGCTCAATCTTGACGTCGCGAAATTTGGTGGCCTGCGTCTGGGATTCGATTTGTTGGCTCTGCCGGGCGATGTGCTCCAGCATCTGTGCGGCCATTTCGGCCAGTGCGCCGAAGCTCAGACGCTGCACATCCTGGGCTTTGAATTCGTGCACGTTGAGCATGCGCCTATTGTGCAAAGCAGCCTCTCAAACCGCCATTGGGGCATGTGCTGATTGCACTTTGGCAGCAAAAAAACCTCGGCCGTCACATGCGCGTAATTGCCTGCATTTGCTCGAGCCGCGGCCAGGGCAGGCCCAGCATCAGGGCGTCGAATTGTGGCTGTGTCAGCGTCATCGGGGGCGTTGCACCAGACGCTTCGCGCGTCCATGCAAAGCGGCCTTGATTCAAACGCCGGGCTGCGCGCCACACACCAAAGCCGTCATGCACCAGCAGTTTGATGCGCCTGCCACGCGCATTGGTAAACAGGTAGCCGTGATGCGCCTGGGCGCAGCCGAACACCTGAACCACCCGGGCCAGTAAGCGCTCGGCCTGCTCGCATGTCCACCGGTTCCGCCGCCAGCCACAGCGCGTCAATGCGAATCACCGCAGTCTATTGCGCAGCCGGGCGGCACGCTCGCTACTGGCTTGCAGTGGCCAATTCACCGTAACGCTCGACGCGCCTCGGCGCACCTCGACGCGAATGTCTGGCGAGGGAGTCGCCACAGCTGGCTGCGGCAACTGCAAAGGCAAAAATTCCGTGCCGGAGTTGCGAGTCACCGCGCCACGATTGCCGCCACCGCCATCACGCGTTCGCCCATCTCGACTCAACCATCGGTGCGCCACGTTGGCGTTCAGCCCGCTGCTCAGCGCTATCGCGGCAACGAATGCGCCACTTTGGCGGCAGGCCTGAAGCACCTCGGCTCGAAACTCAGCGCCGTGTTTTCTGCGCATCACTTTCTTGGTTTCCATCGTGTCCACCTGTTTGTATCGTGGACACCATGTTGGCCAACTCTTCGACAGGTCTTAAGATGACTTCGCTAGCCGCTTACAAAGCATGATTGGGAAGTACGTCAAGAGCCAAGGTACTGAACACAGCAAGCTACACGAAGATCGCCAGCTTGCCTTCTTCCAATACCTCGCCCCTTAGAACGGGTTTCCTTATTTGAGGCCGAATGCATACAAACAATGGAATGATCCCTGTTTTTTACGGCAGACGCCAAAGCTTTTCCGCCGAACGGTTAAACTCCGGGCTCGGAAGCGTGGCAGAGCGGTTGAATGCAGCAGTCTTGAAAACTGCCGAGGATGTGAGTCCTCCGTGAGTTCGAATCTCACCGCTTCCGCCAGGAATTTATAAAAACCCATTCGAATCATGGGCTTTTTTTCGTCTACGCGCTTCGACTATCAAATCGACTAACAAACAAAGCGAACTACCAAAGCTTGCTACTTGGGTTGGATCAACGCGGGCATGGCTTAGACGTTCAGGGATAGATTTTGCACAGACTGACAACGAGGGGAAATCAACTCCCAATCTCCCATGTATAGTTCAATGTAACCAAAAGTTGAATCACTAGAGTACTGTTATCCATGAAGTTCGTTAGCAATGCTGGGCAAGAGCGTGTCATCGATTTGCTTCGTCCGGGCTTGATGCCTGGTCACCGGTTGGACATCGTCTCTCCTGTCTACTCATTGTTCGCCTACGCCGAGATTCAGAGTGATACTTCCCATCTGGCACACACCCTTACGCCCCCAGAAGCCGCTGACCTCGCCTTGTTGGGCTCCCCTGCAGACCGCGCAGCCCGCAACCGCCTGCAAGTTCCCTGGCTGGCACGCCAGTTCGCCCATTGGATTGACACCAAAGCCGAGGTGCGCCGCGCAAAAGGCGCCATCCCCCAAGGCGCGATGGTCATGCGTGACTCGCTCAATCAGCCACTGCAAGCCGTTCTCGGTTCCTTCGGTTGCAGTACGGACGGCCTGGGTATCACCCCCGGCAATCCCTTAAGCCTGATTCAAGCTGCCGAAAATCCGGCCGAAACGCAGATGCTCAGCCAGTGGTTCGACCAGCAGTGGAGCAACCTGCAAGCCCAACCCGATGCCAAGGCTGTGCTGGTGGCTCAGCTGAACGAATTGGCCGCGCACCGCGACCCAACGGGCATCTACGCGCTCATCCTGTACAGCCTGTTTGCCAATAGTGGCGACGGCATGGACGAAGACCGCATCGTCAAGTCCGCCACCGGCATCCGCAATACTGTTGTCTGGAAAAAGCTCTACAGATTTCAGCGTGACGGTGTGGTGGGTGCCCTCGACAAGCTGGATCGATTTGGCGGTTGCATCATTGCCGACAGCGTGGGCTTGGGCAAGACGTTTGAAGCGCTGGCCATCATCAAGTACCACGAGCTGCGCAATGACCGCGTGCTAGTGCTGGCGCCCAAGCGCCTGCGCGACAACTGGACAATTTATAAAAGCAATGACAAGCGCAATGTGCTGGCCGCCGACCGGCTGAATTACGACGTGCTCAACCGCACCGACCTGTCGCGTGACGATGGTGCTTCGGGTGACATCGACCTGGCTCACGTCAATTGGGGCAATTACGACCTTGTGGTCATCGACGAATCACACAACTTCCGCAATAAGAAATCGCCGCGCCAAGGCAATGAAACGCGTTACGACCGCCGGCACGTCTCACTCAGTCAAATTCCGCTGGACTGCTGCCGGCTTCATAGACACTGTGGTGGACAAGTTTGATCTGTCCGAAATAGCTTGACCACTACAGCTTAATTGAAGAACGCCACCGACTGCGCCGAGGTGTAGGCCATGAAGCCGGGCGCGCCACCCTCCACCCCGTAGCCCGACTGCTTGCGCGGTTCGAAATAGCGGGAGGTACCAAGTTCGGGACCTCCTTGCGCCGCTGCGGTGACCGAGGAATAGACCGAGACGCCACCCGCCTCAATGGAGCGCGCCAGCTTGTAGCTCAGGTCGGAACGCGCGGACCAGATGCTGGCGGACAGTCCGAATTCCGTGTCGTTCGCGAGCGCGATGGCGTGGTCAATGTCGTCAAAGGCTTCGATTGTCAGCAAGGGGCCGAAGACTTCCTCGCGCGAGATCGCGGTGCCAGCGGCGAGCCCGGTGACCACGCTGGGAGAGACGAAGTAGCCGCGTGGGTCACAAGCCTTGCGGGGACAACCGAGGTCTACTACCTCACCGAGGCCACGCGCCAAGTCGAAGTAGCCATTTACGCGATCCAGCTGGGCGCGGCTGGCGACGGGGCCGAGCCGGGTCTCCGCTGCTGCCGGATTGCCGACCGTCCACGCCGCCGCTGCCGCGCGCAGCCCGTCTACCGCCTGCTGCTCCCGACCGCGCGGCAAGATCAGCCGCGTCTTGGCGACACACCACTGTCCCGTGTTCCAGAATGCCGAAAAGAAAATGAAACGCCAGACCGCCGGATCGTCGAACATGTCGTCCAGCATCACCTGCGGAGACTTGCCGCCGCATTCCAGCAGCACGGGCTTCAGCGTACTCTGAGCCGCGGCTTGGGCGATGGCTTGGCCGGTGCGGGTGGAGCCAGTGAAGGTGATCATGTTGACGCCCGGATGCGCAGCGAGGGCGCGGCCGGCCAACGGGCCGGTTCCCAGGACCACGTTGAAGGCACCTTCCGGAATGCCGGCTTCACTAGCCAGCCGCGCCAGCAGTAGCGCCGAGCGCGGGGAGTTCTCGGAAGGCTTCACCACGATGGTGTTGCCGGCGGCCAGCGCAGGTGCCACGCGCATCAATACGTTCAAGACCGGCACGTTCCACGGAACGATGGCGCCGACAACACCCCGCGGGCGCCGCCACACCACGCCAAGCCGGCTGTCTTCCGCCCGGAATAGGTCGCCGTGGATTTTCTCGATCGTGTTGGCGTAGTTGCGGACCAGATCGGCAGCGGTAGCGTTGAGCGCTGCAGCGTCGGCCCGCGGACGCCCGACCTCCAGCATCTCCAGCAGCGTAAGCTGCTCCGCGTACGCCGCGATCCTGTCGGCAAAGGCCAGCAGCAGGCGCCGCCGGTCCTTGCCGCTGAAGCGGCCCCAGACCTTTGTGAAACATGCGCGCGCGGACGCTACCGCAGCATCGACGGTAGCTGCGTCGCCTAGCTCGGTGTCGCCAAGGCTGCTGTCGTCGGCAGGGTTGCGGTGCCCCATCTGGCCGCCAGCGGATTCCATCTCGCGGCCGTCAATCCAAGAGCGGTGCAGGCTGCGCAGCAGGCCTTCGGCCTGTGCGGTGACATCAGCATTAATCATATGCTTACTTAGCAGAGAGGCCGCCGTCGACCGACAAGGCGACGCCGGTGATGAAGGATGCATCGTCGGATGCAAGCCAGAGGGCGGCATGTGCGATTTCCTCTGGGCGCGCGATGCGGCCCAGCGGCGTGCTGGCGATGAAGGCCTTGGTGTTGCGTGCCACGGTCTCAGCGTCGTGGTTGCGGTCCATGAAGGTGCTCAGCATTCCCGTTTCCGTCATGCCGGGGCAGATCGCGTTGACACGGATGTTCTCCTCAGCGAGCCGGAGCGCCAGCGACTTTGCAAACCCGACGACGGCGAACTTTGCCGCCGAGTAGGTCGGGCTTAGTTGCGATCCGACCACGCCGGACACCGAAGAGGTGAAGACGATGGAGCCGCCGCCGCGCTTTCGCATGTAAGGCACGGCCTCGGCCGACCCCAGGATGCCAGACGTTACGTTGAGCTCGATGGAGCGGTCATAGGCCGCATCATCCAGCCCTTCGACCTCGGCCGGACCGGCCATGCCGGCGTTGTTCCAGAGGATGTCCAGCCCGCCCATCAGGGCGGCCGCCTTGTGGATGATGGAGCGCATCTGGTCGCGCTGGGTCAGGTCGGCTGCGAGGGCATACACGCGAGGATACCGCGAGCGCGTGTCGGCCACTACGGCGTCGAGGCGGGCAGCATCAATATCCACCGCAACCACGGTGGCGCCCTCGTGGGCGAATAGTTCCAGGCCGGAGCGCCCCATGCCCGAGGCGGCGCCCGTGATGATGGCCAGCTTGTCTTTAAGTCTCATGGGTGTGGGCTCCAGTAATAGTGCATGGGTGTTTCAGTTCAGGGTGAGGTTCAGGGTTTTGATCAGGGGCGCCCAGAACTTCAGGTCGTCGTCGAGCGTCTTGGCGAATTCCTCGGAGCTGCTGCCCACGGGCACCATGTAGAGCGCCTTCATGCGCTGGCGGAAATCGGGCTCGCTCACGATCTCCTTGATGACCATTTCCCAGGCTTGGACGGCGTCTCTAGGTGTGCCGGCGGGCGCCAGCAGGCCGAGGAAGGTGCCGCGGTCAAGCCCGGGAAGGCCCACCTCGGCCAGGGTCGGAACGTCCGGCAGGGTCTCCAGCCGGCGCGGCGAGGCCACCGCCAGAATCTTGGCTTTATCCTTTTGCATCCGTGTGGAGGCTTGGGGCCCTAGGAAGGTCGCGTCGATCTGCGAGCTGAGCAAGCCGTTCACGGCATCGCTCTCTCCCTTGTAAGGAACGTGCAGCATATTGAAGTTACCGGTCTTGCTCATCTGCTCGCCGTACAGGTGCGCGAATGAGCCTACGCCGAATGAGCCGTACGAAACTTGACGGGTACGCATCCTGGCGATCACCTCCTGCCCGGTCCCGTTGCCTAAGGATGCCTTGTTGGTGAACAACACGAGGTAGTTGTCCACCACGTTGGAGATGGGGGTGAAGTCCTTGATCTGGTAACTCGGCTTCTGGTATATCAGCGTGGACAGCACATGCGAGTTGATCGTGAACAGTAGCGTGTAGCCGTCCTTGGGCGAGCGCGCCACGTAATCAGCTGCGATCATGGTGTTGGCGCCGGGCTTGTTCTCCACGACGACCGGTTGCTTCCATTTGGCGCCGGCGCGCGCGGCCAAGACGCGCGCCACCACGTCCGTGCCGCCGCCGGCGCTAAAAGGGACGATGATTCGAATCGGTTTAAGGGGGTAGTCTTGGGCCATTGCCTGGCCGGAGACACCGAGGACGAGAGATAAAGGGATGCACTTTAGCAGCGCCCTACGTGTCGAGGTCATGTGTTGTCTCTGTTGTAATAGTTCATTCGGTGGTCCGATCAGCTGGAAAAAGCATCTTATGCAGCTCTATTTGATTCGTCTAATATTGTTTCTTATCGAAATCATACGAAACTGGTATGGGATTAAACCTTGCGTATTCGGATTTTCGAAGAGTCGCAACTGACCTTGGCCCTGAAAAACGTATTCCTTGCTAGTGTTTCAATTCAGACGAGGTGAACGGAAATGACGAAAACATCAAGGGCGTGCTACACGCTCGAATTCAAGCAAGAGGCGGTCAGGCTCCTGAAGGTGGCCAAAGCATCGCAGCGGTGGCCCGGACGTTGGGCGTGGTCGATCAGACGCTGTTTAACTGGGTCAAGGCCCAGCGCCAGGGCAAACTCAAGGGCATTGACAGCAAGCCCGTGGACGTCGATCAGATGGAAATCAGCCGGCTCAGGGCCGAACTGGCGCGGGTGAAGATGGAGCGCGATATTCTGGGAAAAGCGACGGCGTACTTCGCAAGAGGATCGATTTGAAATACACCTTCATTCAGCGCCACCGGCATGCCTAGCCTGTCTCGGTGCAATGCCGGGTGCTTCGGGTCAGTGCGGCCGGGTACCACGCGCACTTGGTGCGCCGTGTCAGCGATGCAAAACGGAGCCACCTTAGCGACGAGGCGCTGCTGGTGCACATCAAGGCCCTGTACGCCGAATGCGCGAACTGGTGGCGCGCGGTATCCCAGTGGGCAAGGAGCGGGTGCAAAAGCTCATGCAGTTGCACGGCGTCAAAGCCCCGGGCAAGCGGCATTTCAAAGTGACGACCGACAGCCGGCACGAGCTGCCAATCTCGGCTAAATTGCTCAACCGCGAGTTCAGCGTGGCCGAGCCCGACAGGGTCTGGGTGGGGGACATGACCTACATCGCGACAGACGAAGGTTGGCTCTACCTGGCCGTGGAGATTGACCTGTTCAGTCGCCACCCAGGCAAGCACGCCGGGGTGCTGTCTCACAGCGACCGGGGCAGCCAGTACGCCAGTCACGCCTTCAAGGACGTGCTCAAGCAGAACGGCATCACCAGTTCGTTGAGCCGGCGTGCCAACTGCTGGGACACTCAATTTAAGATCTCCTTGAGCGCTGCATTTGGCCTGACCCGTGCTGGGATTGGCATCATGCCTTTGCGTTGACCTGTCGGCCTACTGCAGTGCTCATCTCGGCAATGCCGGGCCTGCTGCAAGTGACCTTACAGGAGCCTTGTTCTGCACCCTGAGTGTGCTGTCCTTCTGCATGGTTTTGGTGGCGCCACTGTTTGCGCCGCTGCAAAACGGCAGCCAACACCGGCAACATATGAACAGCCCAGCGATGCACGGTGGAGTGATCAACGAACACACCGCGCTCTTGGCGATCATTTCCTCAACATGGCGCAGGCTCAACGGATAGGCCACATACCAGCGCACGCACGTCAGCATCACTTCGAGGGGGTAGTGAAACCGTTTGAAGACCTTACGCAAGGCGCTGTTGACTGAACTTGCGGAAATTAAGCATGGCCCGGATTGTCGGAAGTTCTGTCGCATTGGCGGTCAAGCAGTTCGCTCGACTATGCTGAGTGTTTGACTGAAAAGGCTTGAAACACGATGCTGACTGCCAAAAGAATGCGCTTTCCAATCGACATCATTTTGGTGTGCATCCGTTGGTACGCGGTCTATCCGTTGAGCGACCGCCATCTCGAGGAGATGATGGAGGAGCGCGGCGTGTTTGTCGACCATTCCTCGATCAACCGCTGGGCGATCCGGTTTCTGCCTTTGCTTGAAAAGGTCTTTCGCAAGCACAAGCGCCCGGTGGGCGGCAGCTGGCGCACAGACGAGACTTACATCAAGGTCAAGGGCGCCTGAAAATACCTGTACCGAGCCGTGGATAAGGAAGGCAAGACGGTTGACTTATTGCTGACGGCCGGGCGCGACAGGAAAGCCATGAAGGCCCGCGGTGTTCTCGAAAAGGTCACGATGGACAAGAGCGGTGCTAACAAGGCGGCCGTGGGTGAAATCAATGGCAGAGGCGAAACGCGCATCATCGTGCGGCAAGTCAAATATCTGAACAACATCGTTGAGCAGGATCACCGAACCATCAAACCCATCACGAAGCCGATGCTCAACTTCAAGTCATTTCGGGCAGCCAGAAATATCCTGGCCGGCATCGAACTCATGCACATGATCCGTAAAGGTCAGCTCCTGCTGCAAGGCTGCAGCGAGTTGTCGTTTGCCGACCAGTTTTATGCGTTGGCAGGGAAAATCCGTCTTGTTTGAGGGACTGGCACTCGTCCCCGTCAAAATCACGTTCATCAGTGGATAACGCGACAGAACCCGCGGTGGCTGGTTGACGACAATTACCCTGGCCGGTTGACGACAACTATGTTGGCCGGTTAGAGGCCTACACCGGGCGGGTCCGGGAGGCGGGGCTACCGTTGGTCCTTCGAACACAAATCGAAGGTAGG
>NZ_JABBPE010000004.1 GCF_012927455.1 Polaromonas sp.
CATCGATCTGGTCGTAGCCTTTGGCTTCACCGCCGAATTTGGCGGCGAGCACGGTGGTGATGGCTGCTGTCAGGGTCGTCTTGCCGTGGTCGACGTGACCGATGGTGCCGACGTTGACGTGCGGCTTGGTCCGCGAAAATTTCTCTTTTCCCATTTTCAACTCCAGACATTTGTAAAAAATTACAAAACCAGTTAACGACCGCCGCCCGCCTCGGCGCAATCCGCGCCGCGCAAACTCTAATATGGTGCCCATTCCGGGAATCGGACCCGGGACCTCTCCCTTACCAAGGGAGTGCTCTGCCACTGAGCCAAATGGGCCAAACTCAAAAAACTCTCGCGCCACACAGCGACGCAAATTCAATCAACAAACTCTCTCCACAAAGCATTTTTGTGGAGCGGGAGACGGGAATCGGACCCGCGTCATTAGCTTGGAAGGCTAGGGTTCTACCATTGAACTACTCCCGCGCAACTCTGCCTGCTCACTACCCGCCCGAAGAAAATCAGAAAAAATCTGGTGGATGGGGCTGGATTCGAACCAGCGTACGCGTTAGCGAACAGATTTACAGTCTGCCTCCTTTAACCACTCGGACACCCATCCTTCAAGCGAACCTCGGATTATGCCACGCTTCTATCCTGGCCGACGTTGATGAGATGACAAATAGCTTTAAAAGTTGCCTGCCTTGCAAACCTGTATTGGTTGATTTTTAGACAGTGAACACTAACTTTAGTGCACTATTGTTTAACCGTTGATGCACCGCCGCAGAGGCGTTGGACATCAAAAAGACAGAGCGCCCAGCAAACAGCCCCACTTTTACGGCTTGTCCTCATGGTGCCCATCGCGCCACAGCCGCGCCTGCGAGAAATGCCCACAGCCGATAAAGGGCAAGGGCGGGCGCAGCGCCGACAGCGGCGAGGGATGGTTGGCCAGCAGCACCCGATGGCGGCTGGCATCAATCAACGCGCGCTTGCTTTGCGCATGGGCGCCCCACAGCATGAACAGCACCGCATGCTCGCCCGCCGACACCTGGCGAATCACGCTATCGGTCAAGTGCTCCCAGCCCTGCCCGGCGTGGCTGGCCGGGCGGCCTTCCTCCACCGTCAGGCAGGTGTTGAGCAGCAGCACGCCGTGGCTTGCCCAGCGCACCAGGCTGCCGCCAGGCGCGGGAAACGACGGCAGCGGCGTGCCCAGGTCACGCTGCAATTCCTTGAAGATGTTGCGCAGCGACGGCGGCAAGGGCACGCCGGGCGCGACTGAGAAGGCCAGCCCCTCGGCCTGGCCGCGCCCGTGGTACGGGTCCTGGCCCAAAATGACGATGCGTACCTGCCCGGGTGGAGTGAGTTCCAGCGCCCGCAGCGGCTGCGGCGGAAATATCACAGCGCCTTCGGCCAGGCGGCTGCGTAGAAAATCCAGCAGTTTTTGGCCCGCCTCACTGGCAAAAAAGCCATCGGTCACGGCTCGCCAGCCGGGCGCCACGGGCCAGGCCGCCGGGTTGGCGCTGATCAGTTGCTCAGACTGGTGCGACGCCGACATGTCGCCAGGTTGCGCCGGTGCCATCGCCGCGCTAAGCCCCAAAGAGCTGCTGCAGGGCCTCGCCCGGCTCCTCGGCGCGCATGAAAGCCTCGCCGACCAGGAAGGCGTTGACCCCGGCCCGGCGCAGGCGCTGGACATCGTCCACCGTCGCAATACCGGACTCGCTGATCAGCAGGCGCTCTGCCGGTAGCTGGCCCGCCAGCCCCAGCGTGGTGTCGAGCGAGACCTCGAAGGTGTTCAGGTTACGGTTGTTAACGCCGATCAGTGGCGTTTTGAGCTTGAGCGCGCGCTCCAGTTCGGCCCCGTCATGCACCTCGATCAGCACCGCCATATCGAGCGAAAAAGCCAGCGCCTCCAGCGATTTCATCTGCGCGTCGTCCAGGCAGGCGGCGATCAGCAAGATACAGTCGGCACCCATGACGCGCGACTCATAGACCTGATAGGCGTCGATGATGAAATCCTTGCGCAGCACCGGCAGGCCGCACGAGGCTCTGGCTTGCTTCAGATAGTCAATGCTGCCCTGAAAAAACTGCCTGTCGGTCAGCACCGACAAGCAGGCCGCGCCATGCTCGGCATAGCTTTGGGCGATGTCGGCGGGAATGAAGTCGTTGCGCAGCACGCCCTTGGACGGGCTGGCCTTTTTTATTTCGGCAATCACCGCCGCCTGGCCAGCTGCGATTTTGCCGCGCAGGGCACCGACAAAGTCGCGCGTCAACACGCGTGATTCGGCGTCCTTGCGCATGGCGGGCAGCGGTTTGCGATTGATCGCTTCGGCGATTTCTTCGCGCTTGACGGCAATGATTTTGTTCAGGATGTCAGACATGGTGTGATTTTTAGATTGGCTGCAGCGAGAGGCGGCCAGTGGTTGAAATGAGTTGCTGCAGGCGCGCCTTGGCCGCGCCCGATTCAAGGGCTGCCCGCGCCAGCGCAATGCCGCCTTGCACCGACTCGGCCACATTGGCGGCGTACAGCGCCGCACCGGCGTTCAGCATGACAATATCGCGCGCCGCGCCCGGCTGGTTGTCCAGCACGCCTAGCAGCATGGCTTTGGACTGCTCGGGCGTGTCGACGCGCAGCGCGCGGTTGCTGGCCATGGGCAGCATGAAGTCTTCGGGATGCATTTCGTATTCGCTGATCTGGCCGTTCTTGAGCTCGCCCACCACGGTGGCCGCGCCCAGGCTGATCTCGTCCATGCCGTCCTTGCCATACACCACCAGCGCGTGTTCGGCGCCGAGCCGCTGCAGCGCGCGGATTTGTATGCCGACCAGGTCGGGGTGGAACACACCCATCAAAATATTGGGCGCACCGGCCGGATTGGTCAGCGGCCCCAGGATGTTGAAAATGGTGCGCACGCCCAGCTCCTTGCGGATGGGTGCGACGTTTTTCATCGCCGGATGATGATTCGGCGCGAACATGAAGCCCACCCCCACCTCTTCGATGCAGCGGGCAATCGCGGCGGGCGGCAGGTTGATGTGAACGCCCAGCAGCTCCATCACGTCGGCACTGCCCGACTTGCTGCTGACGCTGCGCCCGCCATGCTTGCTGACCCTGGCGCCGGCCGCCGCCGCCACAAACATGGCGCAGGTCGAGATATTGAAGGTGTGCGAGCCATCACCGCCGGTGCCCACAATGTCGACCAGATGGGTTTTGTCGGCGACATGGACCTTGGTGGAAAACTCGCGCATCACCTGCGCCGCGGCGGTGATCTCACCGATGGTTTCCTTCTTGACGCGCAGCCCGGTGATCAGCGCCGCCATCATCACCGGGGACATCTCGCCATTCATGATGAGGCGCATGACGTGCAGCATCTCGTCGTGAAAAATCTCGCGGTGCTCTATGGTGCGCTGCAGCGCTTCCTGCGCGGTGATTTTGTGGGTGTCAGGCATGGGGTAGCTCCTGTTACTGTTTTAGATTTTCTGGGCCATCAGGCCGGTGGCTGCTCGGTTAAAGCCAGCTTCAGGCCAAAACCCATGAACATCAGGCCGGCCGCGCGGTCCAGCCAATGCATGCCGCGCTGCACCGCGCCTACCCGCCGCGCCAGCCAGGCGGCGGCCAGCGCCCAGCCGAGGTTGACCCACAGGCCGTTGAAATTGAACAGCAAGCCGAGCAGCAAGAACGCCAGCGGCTTGTTAACAACGCCGGGCGCGATGAACTGCGGCACGAAGGCCAGGAAGAACAGCGCCACCTTGGGATTCAGCGCATTTGTCCAGAAACCCCTGAAAAATATGTCCCTCAGGGCTTTAGCCCTTTCGGGACGGGCGTTAGCAGCTACTAAATCAATAGCATACGGCGCGCCTTCAGGCTGACGCACCAGCAGCAAGCGCAGCCCCACATACACCAGGTAGGCCGCGCCCAGCCATTTGAGCAGGTTGAACGCCGTGCTGGAAGCGGCCATCAGCGCACTCACGCCCACGGCGGCGGCAAAGATGTGGACAAAGCAGCCGGCGGTGATGCCCAGCGCCGCCACCATGCCGGCACGCGCCCCCGAGCGCAGCGCGTTGCTGACGATGTAAAGCACATCCGGACCGGGGGTCAGGTTCAGCAGCAGTCCCGCCAGCACAAACAACAACAGGTTGTCGACGCCCATGCGCTACCCCCGGGTTTGGAAAAATTGGCGGATGGCCGCGACCGCGCGGTCCACGCCGTCAACGTCCACATCAAGATGCGTGACAAAGCGCAGCCGGTACAGTCCGGTGGCCTGAATGCCCTGATCGGCCAGATGCTTGAGCAGGGCCGCAGACTGCGCCTTGGCCGCTCCGCTCAGGTCGACAAACACGATGTTGGTCTGCGGCGCTTCGACCTGCAGGCCCGCGATGCCCGCCAGGCCCTCGGCCAGGCGCTGCGCCAGCGCATGGTCGAGCGCCAGCCGCGCTATGTGATGGTCCAGCGCGTGCGACGCCGCTGCGGCCAGCAGGCCGGACTGGCGCATGCCGCCGCCCGCCATCTTGCGAATGCGGTGGGCGCGCGCAATAAAGTCGTGCGAGCCGCACAGCGCCGAGCCAATCGGCGCGCCCAGCCCCTTGCTGAAGCAGACCGAAACGCTGTCAAAACATTCCGCAATACGCCGCGCTTCCGTGTGTGCATCGCTGCCTGTCTGTGCAGCTTGCGCCACCGCAGCATTGAACAGGCGCGCACCATCCAGGTGGCGATTCAAACCTTTGCTTTTTGCAAGCTGCGTGGCAGCTTGCACATAGTCAAACGGCAGCAGCTTGCCGCCCAACGTGTTTTCCAGAGCCAGCAAGCGGCTGCGCGCGAAATGCGCGTCGTCGGGCTTGATGGCGGCTTCAATATCGGCCAAGGCCAGCGTGCCGTCGGCCTGGTGGGCAAGCGGCTGCGGCTGCACGCTGCCAAACACCGCCGCGCCGCCGCCTTCCCAGCGGTAGCAATGCGCCTGCTGGCCAACGATGTACTCGTCGCCGCGCTGGCAGTGGCTCAGGATGGCGCAGAGGTTGCTCTGCGTGCCGGTGGGCACAAACAGCGCCGCCTCGAAACCGAGCATCGCGGCGATCTGTTCCTGCAGCGCGTTGACGCTCGGGTCGTCGCCAAACACGTCGTCGCCCAGCTTTGCTTCTTGCATGGCGGCGCGCATGGCGAAAGTAGGTTGCGTCACCGTGTCGCTGCGGAAATCGATCAGTTTATTGGTCATTTTGGCCTCTAGCCCAATGAATACGGGCGTAATCAGCTATTAAATCAATAGCAATCATTATGCCTTTTGCTGCAGGAAGTTTTTCAGCATGGCGTGCCCATGCTCGGTCAGTATCGACTCGGGGTGGAACTGTACGCCCTGAATCGGCAGCGACTTGTGGCGCACGCCCATGATCTCGCCATCGTCGGTCAAGGCCGTGACGTCCAGTACATCGGGGCAGGACGATTTCTCAATCGCCAAGGAGTGGTAGCGGTTCACGACGAACTGTTCTGGCAGGCCGGCAAACACGCCCTGCTGCGTGGTCGTGACGACACTGGTCTTGCCGTGCATCAGCTGTTGGGCCCGCACAATCTTGCCGCCAAATGCCGCGCCTATGGCCTGATGCCCAAGGCAGACGCCCAAAATCGGCAGCTTGCCGGCAAAGTGCTGGATCGCCGCCACGGAAATACCCGCCTCGGCCGGCGAACACGGGCCCGGCGAGACCACCAGCAGATCGGGTGCGCGCGCGGCGATGTCGGCCAACGTGATTTCGTCATTGCGAAAGACCTCCACCTCGGCGCCCAGCTCACCAAAATACTGCACGATGTTGTAGGTAAAGCTGTCGTAGTTATCGATCATCAAAAGTTTCATGCGTGACATAGCTCAGGCCTCCTGGCGCAGGCGCTTGAATTCGCCGCGCTCAAATTTGATAGATGCGTCAATCATGGCGCGGTAGGCCGCCTTGATGACGGCTTCAGGTGCGCCCTGCTCTTTCGCCATGGCCTGCACCCGATCGACGATGAAGTCTATGCGCGCCTGGTCATGCACCTGGGTTGCCTTTTGCTTGATGCGGGCGGCCTGCGCCACGTAGCCGCTGCGCTCGGCCATCAGGGCCACGATGCGCTCATCCAGCGCATCAATGTGACGGCGAACGTCGGCCATGGTGCTGCAATCCTCGATCTTGTGTATCAGGGTCATGGTTTACTCCAGCCCCTCTTCGACCAACTCGCTGGCGCGCAGCAGGGCGCGCGCCTTGGCTTCGGTTTCTTTCCATTCCAGCTCGGCCACCGAATCGGCCACGATACCGGCGGCCGCCTGCACATACAACACCTGATCCTTGATGATGCCGGTGCGGATCGCAATCGCCACATCCATGTCACCGGCGTAACTGAGATAGCCGCAGGCGCCGCCGTACAAGCCGCGCTTGCTCGGCTCCAGCTGGTCGATCAGTTCCATCGCATGCACTTTGGGCGCGCCGGTCAGCGTGCCAGCCGGGAAGGTGGCGCGCAGCACGTCCATGCCGGTCATACCGTCGGGCAGCAGGCCCTCGACGTTGCTGACGATGTGCATCACATGGCTGTAGCGCTCGACCGCAAAGGCCTCGGTCACCTTCACCGTGCCGGTTTTGGCGATGCGGCCGATGTCGTTGCGCGCCAGGTCAATCAGCATGACGTGCTCGGCGCGCTCCTTCGGGTCGCTGATCAGTTCCTGCTCGGCCGCCTTGTCGGCTTCTAGCGACGCGGCGCGCGGCCGGGTGCCCGCCAAAGGCCGAATCGTGATCTTTTGCCCCTCGTCGGTCTGTTCCTGGCGCACCAGAATCTCGGGCGACGCGCCCACCACATGGAAATCACCAAAGTGGTAGTAATACATATAAGGCGAGGGATTGAGCGAGCGCAGCGCGCGGTACAAAGACAGCGGCGACTCGGTGTAGCGCTTCTTGATGCGCTGGCCGACCTGCACCTGCATGAAATCGCCGGCTTCAATCAGCCGCTTGGCGCGCTCGACGGCGGCGAGGTAGTCGGCCTTGGCAAACTCGCGCTCGGCCGGAAAGCCCTGCGAGGGTTTGACCACCGGTGCGCTGACCGAATATTTGAGCTGCTCCCGCAGTTCGCGCAGGCGCTTTTTGGCGCTGGCGAAAGCCTCGCTTTGCGCCGGGTCGGCATAAACGATGAGGTAAAGCTTGCCCGACAGGTTGTCGATGACCGCCAGTTCTTCACATTGCAGCAGCAAGATGTCGGGGCAGCCCAGCGTGTCGGGCGGGCACGAGGCCTCGAGTTTTTTCTCGATGTAGCGTACCGTGTCGTAGCCAAAGTAGCCGGCCAGGCCGCCGCAAAAGCGCGGCAGGCCGGGCCGTAGCGCGACCTTGAAGCGCTTTTGGTAGTCGCTGATGAAATCGAGCGGATTGAGCGCGGAGCTTTCCACCACGCGCCCGTCGGTGACGACTTCGGTCACGGCCGCAGCACCAAAGCCCGAGGCGCGCAGCAGCGTGCGCGCCGGCAGTCCGATAAAGCTGTAGCGGCCAAAGCGCTCGCCACCCACCACCGATTCGAGCAAAAAACTGAACTTGCCGCCGTCTTTGGAATGCGCCAATTTGAGATAGAGCGAGAGCGGTGTTTCAAGGTCGGCAAACGCTTCAACCATCAGTGGAATGCGGTTGTAGCCCTGGCTGGCCAGGCTTTTGAATTCGAGTTCAGAAATCACAATGAGGTCCTTCGCCAATCAACGACGTACTGAAGACGCCGTCACCTGTCATTGAAAATACCCCAAGTTACGGGGCGGGGCTGCTCGTTGCGTGGTGCAAGAGCGCAGCTAAATCAGGATGTAGCAGCCGCTGTGGCAGGGGTAAGGGCCAGCGGGCAATGTACTAAAGCAGTGAGCGCTTCAAGCCTGCAGGACAGGACAAGGACAGGCCCGCCAAAGCCAGGCTCCCCGGCCTGCAAAACCTGTATGAACGATGTAATGAATGAACATGTTACGCAAAGTGTAGCAAACACCCCGCGGCGCCGCAGTACGTTTTACGCAAAGTCACTTAAACCCGCGCAAACCCAAGGCAGCGCGCGCAGCGACCGCCACTGGTAGTCACACCTATCTCGCAAACCCTGTTGCAAGAGACGACGGCGGACCTGAAAATAGACCGATAAATAGAACGATCGTTCTATTTAAATAGACATTGAGGGATATTTCATGACGTTCATAGCGCGCTGCATAGCAGGCTTGGCTGGTTTAGTGCTGTCGCTTGGCCTGTCGGCTGCGACTGTCGAACTCTCCGGCGTCAAGGTCGCTGATCCGGTGGAGGTTCAAGGCAGCAAACTGGCGCTCAATGGCGCAGGCATTCGCTACAAGGCGATCTTCAAGGTTTACGTGGCGGGGCTTTATCTGGACAAACGGGCCAGCACACCGGAAGAGGTCTTCGCCACCCCGGGCCCGAAGCGCATCAGCATCACGCTGCTGCGCGAGATTGACGCCAACGAGCTTGGCAAAAACTTCACCCGGGGCCTGGAAGACAACACGCCCCGAGGCGACATGGCCAAGCTGATCCCTGCGTTAATCCGCATGGGCCAGATTTTTTCCGACCAGAAAAAACTGCTACCCGGCGAAAATTTCACCATCGACTGGATTCCGGGCAGCGGCACCATAGTCACGGTCAAGGGCAAAGCGCAGGGCGAACCTTTCAAGGAGATCGAGTTTTTCAACGCCCTGCTGCGCATCTGGCTGGGCCCGCAACCAGCGGACGGAAAACTTAAGGAAGCCCTGTTGGGCAATGCCTCCTAAAGCTGGCAGAAGCACCGGCCCGCGCGATGCTCTATCGAGGCCAGAACGGCTGCGTGGTCAGTTCCGCTGCGGCTGCAAATCCAATTGCGCCAGCGAGTCCATAAATCCGTCGGCATCGACCGCGCGCACCGGCTCGCCGTGGTTGTAGCCGTACGTCACCAGCAGCACCGGGCAACCGGCAGCGCGCGCGGCCTGGGCATCGTTACTGGAGTCGCCAATCACCAGCGTGCGGCCCGGCTGGCTTCCTAGGAATTCACAGGTTTTCAGCAGAGGCAGCGGGTCGGGCTTTTTGCGCTCGAACGAATCGCCGCCAAATACACCGCTGAAAAAGCCGTGCAGCCCCTTGCGCTTGAGCAAGTTGCTGGCAAAGCCTAAGGGCTTGTTGGTCAGGCACGCCAGTTTGAGCCCGGCCCGCTGCAAGCCCCTCAAGCCTTCGACAACACCGGGGTAGACCGTCGCGTGCTGGCCGTTGATGCTGGCGTAGTGACGCTGGTAGCTGCCATAGGCCAATTCGTAAGCAGCTAACGAATCAATAGCCGATGGCGCTGGTGCGATATGGGTTTGCAACAGTTTCAGCACCGATCTGACCAAATGCTCGGAGCCTTTGCCGACCAGCCGGCTGACCGTGGCTGCGTCAAGCGTGCGGCTCAGCGGATCACCGCTTGCGCGCTGCGGCAGCTCAGCCAGCATCAGGTTGAGCGCCACCACAAAGTCGCCCATGGTGTCCACCAACGTGCCGTCCAGATCGATGATCGCCGCATCAAAACCGCCAGCGTTCTGACGAAGAAAATCATCAACCATCAGGTCCCTACTCCAAGGCTAGTGCAAGCCCACCACGGTGCGCACCGCCTGCAGCAAATACTCGGTTTCCACCGGCTTGGTAATGTAGCCGTCGGCGCCGCCCGCCAGTCCTTTGATAACTGATTCGCGCGTGGCCTTGGCCGTCAGCATGATGACGGGCACGTCCTTCAGTGCCGGATGGGCACGAATTCTGAGCAGGATGTCGAAACCATCGGCATCGGGCAGCATCACGTCGAGAAGAATCAGATCGGGAACCGGCTGCTTGCGCAGCTCGGCCACCACTTCAGCGCGACATCCGGCCACACGCACATCAAAGCCCTCGAAGGTCAGGAAATGACCCAGAAATTTGGCCAGCTGCAGCTCATCGTCAACGATGAGCGCCGACATCCGCGCGCCCGCCACGCGCGCGCGCGGCAGCCCCCGGTTCCTGGCAATGCGCACATAGAAATGCGCGGTCTTCAGGGATTCGGCGCAGGCATCGGCTTCGGCGTCTACCTCGGTCATGGATGAATGACTGAACTGAAACTGCAGCGACGCCGCAAAAGGGTCCGCCGCGACGGCTGCCGTCAGCCCCTTTTGGATGAGCATGCCGAGCGTCGTGTCGAAGCTGGTGAGCGCATCGACAGCGCTCATGCCATGACGGATCTGGGCCAGCGTCAACAAGCCGTTAAAACGTATCAGCAAATCGACCTCGGCTGGCGAAATCGTGGTCGCCGAGCTGAGCAACTCTTGTTTGCCTTTTGGCGTTACCGCGTAAACATCGGTGTAGTGCATGTCGTGGCGACTTTCAAGCTTTCGTGGATAGGAGGCGTGACAAGGCTCATGCCCGCTGTCAAATTCTGGGGCTTACTGTATACCTGCTGTCTACCCGCCGTAAAAACTGCCGGTTGCAAAAGCCCCTGCGCCTGTGGCCTGCGCCTCACCGGGCCAATTCAAGCCGCATTGCGGCTATCACGGCGCGGTAGTCGGGTTGGCCGAATATCGCGCTGCCAGCCACGAAGGTGTCTGCCCCCGCAGCCGCCACGCGCGCAATGTTCTCCAGCTTGATGCCACCATCAACTTCAAGGCGAATGTCCTTGCCCGATGCATCAATGCGAGCTCTAGCCTGTTCGATCTTGCGCAGCGCCGAATCGATGAAGCTTTGCCCGCCAAAGCCGGGGTTGACGCTCATGATGAGAATTAGATCGATGTCATCAATCACCCAGTCCAGCACGTCCATGGGCGCTGCCGGATTGAATACCAGCCCGGCCTTGCAGCCCTTGGCCTTGATGGCCTGAATGCTACGGTGCACATGGCCCGAAGCGTCTGGGTGAAAACTGATCAGGTCGGCGCCGGCATCGGCAAACGCGGCGGCCAAACTATCGACCGGCTGCACCATCAGATGTACATCAATCGGTACCGGCGTGCCATCAGCCCTTTTGGCATGCGGTTTGAGCGCCTGGCAAATCATGGGCCCAAAACTCAGGTTGGGCACGTAATGGTTGTCCATCACGTCAAAGTGAATCCAGTCTGCGCCGGCCGCAATGACCGCTTGCAGTTCATCCCCCAGACGGGCGAAGTCGGCGGACAAAATGGACGGCGCAATGCGATGGGCGGGCGGCTTGGTTTTTAGCATCACCAGATTGTCGCAGCAAGCCGGCGTGGGGTTATGTATTGCCGCTTTCGGGCCGGGCTAATCGGGGCGGTTAACATGAATGTCTATTGTTCTTTGCCGCCATGCCGAAATACCAATTCACCTGTGAAGTGACCCCGCAATACCTGCCCGACCAGTCGGCGCCGGGAGAGCTGATCTATGGCTTTTCGTACACCGTGACGCTGACCAACACCGGTGAGGTGCCGGCCCAGTTGATTTCGCGCCACTGGATCATCAGCGATGCCAACGGCCACACCGAAGAGGTCAAGGGACTGGGCGTGGTCGGTCACCAGCCGCTGCTCAAGCCGGGTCAATCGTTTCAGTACACCAGCGGCTCGCGCCTGCGCACCGCCAGCGGCACCATGCATGGCAGTTATTTTTGCGTGGCTGAAGATGGCGAGCGCTTTGAAGTGCCGGTTCCGCTATTTTTGCTGGAAGCGCAGCACGGCGGCGCCTCGCCCGGTCGCACCCTGCACTGAACGCGCCGCGTTGAACCCACTGCATTGCCAGCGCCGATGAGAGACCTTGCAGCGCTGCTGAGGGAGCTAGACCCGGCGGCCGACGTGGCGCAGCGCCATGTCTGGCTGATCAGGCTGTTTCAGTGGATACGCGGCGACCAGCGCTCAGCCTCAGCGGCGGTGGCGCGGGTGCAGGCCTTCATCGAAGCGGTGCAGATGCAGCCCGAGTTGCAGGCGCGGCTGCAGACTTGGTGGCATCAGCTGGCGCACAGCGTGGACATCACCCCCTTGCTGGCTGATTTTGGTTTTGCGCCGCGCACCGCTTTTGTCAGTGAACTGGCCGAACGGCTGCGCCGCAAGTTGCTGCCGGGCACGCCGGACACGCTGGATGCTTCGGAGCTGTTTCCGCTGGTGGCGTCCACGCGTTTCGATATGCAGTGGATGGGCGCGCTGGGCGAGCCGCAAGTCAGCCAGCTGGTGCTGCTGCTGTCGGCGCACCCCGTGCAGGACGCACTGCACTGGCAAAACATGCTGGTGGACGCGCTGACCTACTGCACCGCGCAAATCCGCGCCACCGGTTTTGCGCCCGAGCTCAGGCTGCGGATGGACGGCAGCTTGCCGAGCGCGCGCGCCTTTCATGCGCTGCCCGCCGACATCGATGAATTGCGCAGCGCGTTTTTCGGCGCCGAGCACGACGAGGCGCGACTGCAAGCCGCCCTCTCGCAGTACCGCGCGCGCCTCGATGCCTGTCGCCAGGCCATCAATAGCATTTATGCGCATCTGGAAGAAAACGGCGTCTCGCTGGGCATGGTGTTTCGCCTGCGCCAGTTGCGCGAGCGCATGCTGCGGGTGCGGGAATTGCTCGACAGCCTGACCTCGCCCAAGCCCGCCATGGCCGCGCTCAAGCTGCTGGTGCGCCGCGTCAGCACCGCGCAGGAGATGAAAAGCATAGGCGCGCTGATCAGCGCCAATTCCACGCTGCTGTCGGCCAAGATGGCCGAGCGCAGCGCTGAAACCGGCGAGACCTACATCACCCGCACCAAAGGCGAATACCGGGAAATGCTCGGCAAGGCGATGGGCGGCGGCGCCGTCACGGCCTTCACCACGCTGCTCAAGTTCATGGTCGTGGGCGTCGGCCTGTCGGCCTTCTGGGGCGGCTTCTGGTCCGGCGTGGCCTATGCCGCAACCTTCATCGTGATCCAGCTGCTGCATTTCACGCTCGCCACCAAGCAGCCCGCCATGACGGCGCCCGCCATGGCGGCCAAGCTCAAGGACATGGATTCCGCCGAAGCCAGCCATACGGTGGAGCCGTTTGTCGATGAGGTCACGCACCTGGTGCGCTCCCAGGTGGCTGCGGTGCTGGGCAATGTCTTGATGGTGGTGCCTGCGGTACTGCTGATCAACGCGCTGATCGAACTGCTGCTGGGCCGCCCGATGATAGGTAACGATCAGGCCCGCCATGTGCTGGCCAGCCTGACGTTGCTGGGACCGACGCTGCTGTGGGCGGCTTTTACCGGCGCCATCCTGTTTGCCGCCAGCGTGATTGCCGGCTGGACCGAAAACTGGTTTGTGCTGCACCGGCTGGATTCGGCGATACGCCACAACCCGCGCTTTACCGCCGTGCTGGGCGCCGAACGTGCGGCGCGCTGGTCCGCCTTCATGCGCAACAATATCTCTGGCTTTGCCTCCAATATTGCGCTGGGTTTCATGCTTGGCCTGATTCCGGCGTTCACCGGTTTCTTTGGCGTCGAGCTCGAAGTGCGTCACGTCACGCTGTCGACCGGGCAACTGGCCGCGGCTGCGGCCTCGCTCGGCCTGGAGGCCTTGCGCCAACCCGCGATCTGGTGGTGTATGGCCGCCATTCCGCTGATTGGTGCCCTCAACCTGGGCGTAAGTTTTTACCTGGCGTTTCGCCTGGCGCTGCAAGCCCACAACGTCAGCAGGCTGGACCGCGCCCGCATTCGGGCTGCCATCTGGGCGCGCTGGCGCGGCCATCCGCGCAGTTTTTTCATGCCCGAGCGGGCGTGATTGCCGCCTCCGTTGTCGCCCGGGATCTTTGCCCTTGTCCTACAGTCATACGGGAATAATGGATGTAAATTAAAGCAACGCTTTGTTGTATCTGCAAACAAGCATTGGGCGCCGCGCTATAACGGCTGGTTACTCCAACAGCAGCCCTGCCCGACCAAACCCCATGACTACAGCAGTCATGACCTCTTTGGAGACACTCCCTCATGAATGAAATTTTGGCCATTTGGGCCGAATGGATCAAACCATCGGCCGGATTGCCTACCGTGCAGTGGTCGATCTTGCTAGCGCTGGCCGCCGCTGCCGGTCATCTGCTCAACCGCTACACCGGACTGCCCAAGGTGGTGGGCTATTCGATGGTTGGCGCCTTCGCCGGGCTGGCCGGTTTCAGCGGCGCGGTCTGGCCCTTGCAGGGCATCGGGCTGTTTTTGCTGGAGCTCGGCGTCGCCGTGGTGCTGTTTGAAGCCGGCGGCCGCATCCCGCTGCGCTGGTTTCGCCACAACCCGATGGTGCTGGTGCAAAGTCTGGCCGAATCGACGCTGACTTTCCTGTTGGTGTACTGGGTTCTCAGCAAACTGGGCATGCGCGATATGGTGGCCGAATCGCTCGCGCTGCTGGCCATGGCCGCGTCGCCGGCGGTGCTTTCACGGGTGGTCATCGACACACAAGCCGCAGGCCCGGTGACCGAGCGCGCGCTGGTGCTGTCCACCCTCAGCACCCTGTACGCACTGACGCTTTGCAGCGCGCGCGCCGGCATGCTGCCGCGCGGCGAGTCCGACCTGTCCGGCACGCTCTACCCGGTGCTGGTGGTGCTCGGTTTGTCGGTAGTGGTGGGCGCCGCTCTGGCGCTCACGCTGCGCACCGCGCTGCGCGTCATGAGTCCGGCCAGCGAGAACACCGCCATCTTGCTGCTGGCCATGATTGCCGCTGGCGCCGCGCTGGCGGCCAACTTTGGCGGCTCGGCGCCGCTGGCAGCGCTGCTGGGCGGCATGCTGCTCAAGCAACTCAATCCGCGCCCCTGGTCCTGGCCCCGGCAAATGGGCACGGCCTCGTCCATGCTCACCATGCTG
Organism: Polaromonas sp.; assembly: GCF_012927455.1. Classification (GTDB taxonomy): domain Bacteria; phylum Pseudomonadota; class Gammaproteobacteria; order Burkholderiales; family Burkholderiaceae_C; genus Polaromonas. The sequence continues at coordinate 14,696 of NZ_JABBPE010000004.1, forward strand.
ATGTTTGTGCTGGTCTCGGTGGTGGCGGCGCAGGCCGACTGGAGCCGCCCGGTGGCGGGCCTGGTGCTGGCGCTGGTGCTAGCGCGCATGTTGGCCAAAATTACCGGCGTGGCCATCGGCAATGTCGGCAGCGGCGCCAGCTGGAAGCAGGCCTTGTGGGTCGGCTGCGCCATGTCACCGATGTCGTCGGTGGCGCTGCTGCTGGTGTCGCAGTACGTGGCGGCTTCCGGGCCGCTCGGGCGTCAGATGGCCAGCGTTGCCCTGCCCGCGATTTTGCTGATGGAACTGCTCGGTGCGGTGTTGGCCACCGTGGCCATCTACGGCGCCGGCGAAAGCTCTAAACCCTGGGCGCCTTTAAGCCGCAGCCCTTCTACCGGACCCGTTCATGAGTCTTGAACCGTTTCAGAAATCTGCCGCCTTGTCGCTAGGCGTTGAGCTGGAGTTGCAGCTCGTCAACACGCACGACTACGACCTTGCCCCCTACGCCGAAGACATGCTGCGCCTGATGGCCAAGGTGCCGCTGCCCGGTGCCGTGGTACCCGAGATGACATCGAGCATGATTGAAATTTCCACCGGCGTGTGCCACTCGTCGTCCGAAGTGCTGGGCCAGCTTTCGCAGATCCGCGATGCGCTGGTCAAAAGCGCCGACAAGCTCAATATTGCCGTGGTCGGCGGCGGCACGCACCCGTTCCAGCAGTGGCACGAGCGGCGCATTTATGACAAGCCGCGCTTTCGCGAGCTGTCCGAGCTATACGGCTACCTGTCCAAGCAGTTCACCATTTTTGGCCAGCATGTGCATGTGGGCTGCCCTGACGCCGACACGGCACTGCTGACCCTGCACCGCATGTCGCGTTACATTCCGCATTTCATCGCCCTGTCGGCCTCCAGCCCGTATGTGCAGGGGCAAGACACGGCGTTTGACTCGGCGCGGCTTAATTCGGTGTTTGCCTTTCCGCTGTCGGGCCGCGCGCCGTTTGCGCTGACGTGGGACGAGTTCACCGTCTTCTTCGACAAGATGACGCACACTGGCGTGGTCAAGAGCATGAAAGATTTTTACTGGGACATCCGGCCCAAGCCGGAGTTTGGCACTATAGAGATCCGCGTTTTTGACACCCCTTTGACGGTCGAGCGCGCCACCGCGCTGGCCGGCTTCGTGCAGTCGCTGGCCTCATGGTTCATGCACGAGCAGCCCTTCATGCCAAGCGAAGACGACTATCTGGTCTATACCTACAACCGTTTTCAGGCCTGCCGTTTCGGCCTGGACGCGGTCTATGTGGACCCGGCCAACGGCGGCCACATGCCGCTGCGCGAGCACATTCTCCTGACCATGAGCCAGATCGAGCGGCACGCCGCCAGCGTAGGCGCCAGCGCAGGCATCCACCTGCTGCGCAGCAGCGTTGAGCGCGGCGAGAACGACGCCCGCTGGCTGCGCGAAAAACAGGGCGAAGAACACCTGCTGGCCGAAGTCATCCGCCAGGCGGCCGAACGCTTTCGCGGCGGCGTGACGCACACGCAGCAGCGCTGATCAGCGCGATCAGATGCAGCCGCGCTGCCTGTATGCTCAGCGCCATGGGTGAATTTGACCTGATCGCACGGTACTTCACGCGCCCCACACGGCGCGCAGCGCTGGGTGTGGGCGACGACTGCGCGCTCTTGCTGCCGGCGCCCGGCACGCAGCTGGCCATCTCCAGCGACATGCTGGTGCAGGGCCGGCACTTCTTCGCCGATGTGGATCCGTTCACGCTGGGCCACAAGGCGCTGGCCGTGAACCTGAGTGACCTCGCCGCCTGCGGCGCCCAACCCTTGGCCTTCACACTGGCGCTGGCCTTGCCGCAAGCCGATGAGGCCTGGCTGGCGCCGTTTTCGCGCGGCCTGCTGGCGCTGGCCGACGCCCACGGCTGCGAGCTGGTGGGCGGCGACACCACGCAAGGCCCGCTGAACATCTGCATCACGGTGTTTGGCGAAGTGCCCGTCGTGCAAGGCAAGAGCCAGGCGCTGCTGCGCTCGGGCGCGCGCGCCGGCGACGATATCTATGTCAGCGGCACACTGGGCGATGCCCGACTGGCGCTGGAAGCGCTGCGCGGCACGCTGACCTTGCCCGCCGCTGCGCTGGCGCAAGCCCGGCGCCGGCTGGAGCAACCGACACCACGCGTCGCGCTCGGCCAGGCGCTGCGCGGTGTGGCGTCTGCAGCGATTGACGTGAGTGATGGCCTGCTCGGCGATCTGCGCCACATCCTGCGCGCCAGCGCCGTGGGCGCCACCCTGAATACCTCGGTTGCTATTACTTTAATAGCTGCTTGCGCCCGTCCTGATTGGGCTACAGCCATTATTTCTTCCGAAAAACAGCTGGACTACGTGCTCGCGGGTGGCGACGACTACGAGCTGGCCTTCACGGCGCCTGCCTCGGCGCGCCAGGCCGTGCAGGCCGCAGCGCGTCAGGCCGACACGCCGCTCACCCGCATCGGCCACATCGACGCCGAAGCCGGCCTGCGGCTGATGGATGCGGCAGGCAAAGCCGTCACCCGCAGCTTCTCTTCATTCGACCACTTCGCCTGAACCCGACTGAACCCGACCATGACCGACACCCCCTTGGCCCCAGCGCCATCCGGCAGCGCGCCGCGCCGCGCCACGGCGCGCTTCATGCTGGCGCACCCGGCGCACCTCATGGCCTTGGGTTTTGGCTCCGGCCTGAGCCCGCTTGCCCCCGGCACTGTCGGCACGCTGTGGGCCTGGCTGTCGTTTCTGCTGCTGCAGCGCTGGCTGTCGCCGGCCGGCATCGGCTGGCTCATCGCGCTGTCGATTCCCGTGGGCTGGTGGGCATGCACGGTGACGGCCAAACACATGCGCGTGCTCGACCCCGGCAGCATCGTCTGGGACGAGGTGGTGGCATTCTGGCTGGTGTTGTGGCTGGTCATGCCGACCGGTTTCTGGGGTCAAGTGATCGCGTTTGGCCTGTTTCGCTACTTTGACGCGGCAAAACCTGGCCCGGTCGGCTGGGCCGACCGCCTGTCGCACGGCGTCAATCCCACCACCGACCGCCACGCCTGGACCTGGGCCGGCTTTGGCATCATGGCTGACGACCTGGTGGCCGCCGGCTGCACGCTGCTGGTGATCGCCCTGTGGAGGTTCATGTGATGTCAACGCTATCAAAATCAGAGCTACTTACGTCCGAGTTGTATGGGCTAGTGGCCGATTTGGCCTATTTTCTGCAGAAAAACGACTGGCAGCTGACCTGCGCCGAAAGCTGCACCGGCGGCCTGATTGCAGCGGCCTGCACCGAGCTGGCCGGCTCCAGCAAGTGGTTCGAACGCGGCTTTGTCAGCTATTCCAACGCCGCCAAGACCGAACTGCTGGGCGTCGATGCAGCACTGATTGAGCGCCACGGCGCCGTCAGCGAAGAAGTGGCACGGGCCATGGCGCAAGGCGCCATCAGCCGCTCGCACGCGCAAGTGGCGCTGGCAGTCACCGGCGTGGCCGGCCCGAGCGGCGGCAGCGCCGCCAAACCGGTCGGCACGGTCTGGTTCGGCTGGGCCACGCCCGCCGGCATCGTCACTGAAATGCGCCGCTTCGACGGCGACCGCCGCCACGTGCGCCAAGCTGCGATGCTGCATGCGCTGGAGCGACTGCTGGCCCTGATCAGACCAGCTATTTAAGTAACATCAGGCCGTAACCCTTTCGGGACGGGTGCCTCTTGCTATTATTTAAATAGCAGTTGTTGCCAGTTGGCGAAAATATGCCAAGTTTATACAAAACATATCCAGCATCTGACAGGTGCAAACGCTGCGGTCCTGCGCCCGCAGCGCAAGAACCTCGGAGCGCCCGGAATATACAGCGGGGTGCATACTGAGTCATGTTTGCTTTCTTTTCGCACCTGCTGAAAACACCTCAACTGACGGGTGCGGTCGCGCCCTCGTCACGCCATCTGGCTTCGGCCATGGTTCGGGCTATCGGCGAGGTACGCCATGTCGTGGAACTGGGCGCCGGCACCGGCCCTGTCACCAAGGAGTTGCGCAGACGGCTGCCCAACGCCTCCTTGGTGGCGGTCGAACTGCAGCCCAGGCTGGCGCGCCAGCTCAGAAGCAGGTTCTTGGGGCTGGACGTGCGTGAAGACCTGGCTAACGAGGTGCTTGACGGCCTGGCCTACCCCGAGCCGGAGGCGGTGGCGGTGGTGTCCAGCCTGCCCTTTCGCTCGCTTCCGCAGGACATGCGCGAGGTCACGACGGCCAGCATTGAGCAGTTTTTACGCCGAATCCCCGGCTCCAAGCTGGTGCAGTTCACCTACCAGCCGCGCCCACCCTTTCAGGCATCGGCGGATTTTCGCTGGCACAAGACCTGCTCGGTGTGGCGCAATGCTCCTCCGGCGGGGGTGTGGGTGCTGCAAAGCCTGGCTACCGGCTGAGCGTCGCGCGCGCGCCGTCGCCGGAGTCCACATTGGAAATGGCACTACTGCTCAAGCCACTCCAGCAGCAGCTGATTGAACCTGGCGGGTTGCTCCATGAGGAAAAAATGGCTCGCGTCGGCGAATATTTCGGCCTTCGCGTGGGGCAAGCCGGCGACCAGCGCTCGCGTCGCGGTGAGCGAGCAAATCGGATCACTGTCACCCCCCATCACCAGTGTCGGCTGCCCGATGCGGTGCAGATCGGCCAGTGTGTTGTGCTGCTGACAGGCTTCGTTTTGCCGGCTGTAGCACGCCGGCAGCCGGGTCTCGCCGCCGAGCAGCTTTTCGATGGCGGCCACGCGCTCCGGATACTGGTTAAAAAAGCCGGCAGAAACAAAGTTTTGTACCGAATGCCGGGCATGGTCGGCCCAGCTTTTGCGCCACTCCAGCGCCTCACGCATGTTCTGCAGCACGCGCCGGCCCAGCGGGTCAAGTTGCGCAAATGAGGCGCACAACGCAAGCGACAAAACGCGCTGCGGCGCCATCAGCGCCATATGCTGGGCCACTGCGCCGCCCATGGACCGACCGACCACATGCGCACGGTCTACCTTGCAATGGTCCATCAGCTGCAAGGTGTCCATTGCCAGATCCTGCGTGCTGATTGGCTCATCGATCTGCGTGCTCTGGCCGGCGCCGCGGTTGTCGAAGGCAATCACGCGGTGGCGGTGGCGCAGCAGTTCAATCTGCGCCAGCCATGCCGTGTAGTCCCCGGCCAGCCCGTGGATCAGCACGACCGGCGTGCCGGTGCCGACCTCCAGGTAGCGTAATTGGTAGCGCCCGATCGGGGCCTGCTTGAGGACGAGGTCCATGATGACTTTCTATTCCACGCCGAGGTGGCTGTGCAGGGCTGACTGCTGGTCCTGAAAATCCTCACGCGTGCCGGCAAAGACGACGCGGCCGGTGTTGAGCAGCACGACATCGTCGGCCACCTTCATTGCCAGGCCCAGGTTCTGCTCCACCAGCACCATGGCGATATGTTGTTTCAGGCTTGCCAGCACCTCGCCCAATTCGCGCACGATTTGCGGCGCCAGGCCTTCCGAGGGCTCGTCCAGCAAGAGGACGCGCGGGTTGGTCATCAGGCCGCGGCCGATGGACAGCATCTGCTGCTCGCCACCAGACAGACTGCTGGCCAGCTGATGCTGCCGCTCTTTCAGGCGCGGGAACATGGCGAACACATCGTCGCGCGCCCAGTGCCGCGCATGGCCTGCGGCGGTCGGGCGCGCCGCGACATCAAGGTTTTCTTTCACCGTCAGGCTGGCGAAGACGCGCCGACCCTGTGGCACCAGACCGATCCCGGCGCGGCAGATGCGCTCTGGTGTCAGCTTGTCGATCGCCTGGCCATCCAGCAGGATGCGGCCGGAGCGCGGCGGCAGAAAACCGATGATGGAACTGATGCAGGTTGTTTTGCCAGCGCCATTGCGGCCCAGCAGCGCCAATAAGCGGCCTGGCTGCAAGTTCAGGCTGAGGTCGTGCAGCACGTGGCTGTCGCCGTAAAACGCGTTGACCTTTTCCAGCGACAGCAAGCTAGTGGCCAAGGTAAATCTCCCGGGTGCGTGGATCGTTCACCACTTCTTGCCGCGTGCCGGCCAAAATTACCTCGCCGTGGTGCAACAGGGTGATGCGGTCGGCAAAAGCCAGCGCGACCTCCATGTCGTGCTCGATCATCAGGATGGTGATGGAGCGGTCGATGTTGCGCAGCAGCGCTGTGATGGTCTCGCGCTCTTCAGACGACAGACCGGCCAGCGGCTCGTCCAGCAGCAACACCTTGGGCTCTTGGGCCAGCGCCATCGCGATCTCCAGACGACGCTTTTCGCCGTAGGAAGTCTGCTCAAGCGGCCAATAGGCCTTGTCAGCGAGGCCGACAGATTGCAGCACCTGCATGGCCCGGACCGATAGCGTCTTTTCCTGATCGAAAGAGCCCCAGTGCCGGTGCCGCAGCGTCGACTTTCCCAGCAGCGCCAGCTTGACGTTGTGCAGCAGGTGGTCGCGCCCGAATAGCGTCACGATCTGGTAGGTGCGGGCCAGGCCCAGTTGCGCCCGGGTTGCCGTGGACGACTTCGTGACCGGCTTGCCAAGCAGCGTGATGCTGCCGGCGCTAGCGGCCAGGTCGCCGGCAATCAGATTGAACAGCGTGGTCTTGCCGGCGCCGTTAGGGCCGATCAGCAGATGCCGCTCGCCTTGTTCAACCCGCAGGTCGACCGAGCGCGTGACATGCAGCCCGCCAAAAGACTTGCACAGCCGGTTGATTTCGACGACGGCAGTCATGGCACATCCTTGACAGGGACCGGACTGGCGCCGATGGATTTTGCGGGGGCGCTAGCGAACCGGCGCAGCCGGGCCAGGCCGGCGACGATGCCGCCCGGTACAAACAGCACGATGAAGATGAAGACGAAGCCCAGCAGCATGATCCAGCGGTCTATGTAGGCGCTGGCCACGTTTTTCAGCAGCAAGACCAGGGCCGCGCCCACCACCGGGCCGCTCAGCGTGCCGGCGCCGCCAGCAATCACCATCAGCAGCATCTCTGCCGAATTGGCCAGCGACAGGCTATGCGGGCTGATGAACTGATGGTAGTAAACATACATCAGCCCGGCCACCGCGCCGAAGAAGCCGCTGACAACGAATGTGCACCAACGGATCAGCCAGACGTTGAAGCCAAGCGCGCTCATGCGGCGCGGCTGGTCCTTGGTGCCGCTTATGCTGGCGCCAAAAGGCGATTGCACCCAGACCGTGATGGCGCCCCAGACCAGCAGAAAAACCAGCAAGGTGAAGTAGTAGAAATAGTTGGCGTTGCCCAAATTGATGCCGAAGGGGCTGGGCCGGGTCAAGCCCGAGATGCCGTTGTCGCCACCGGTCACGCTGGTCCAGCGATAGGCCAGACCCCAGAGGATTTGCCCCAGCGCCAAAGTGATCATCAAAAAGCTGATGCCGGCGGCGCGCAGGGCGATCAAACCGAAAAGAGCGGCCATTGCGGTGGTAACCGCCAACGCCATGCCGGCCGAGGCCAGATGGCCCCACCCCAGGTGAACCATCAGCCAGCCGCTGGTGTAGGCCGACAGGCCCAAGTAGCCAGCGTGCCCCAGCGAAACCAGACCGGCATAACCCACCAGCAGGTTCAGGCTGAGCGCGAACAGGGCCGCGATCAGCACCTGGCTGGCGAGATTGGTGTAGTAGATACCGCCGGTCAGAAAAGGCAGGCACAGCATCACACCGATAAAAACAATGCACAGGGCGCGTTTCACGCAGTGATCCTTCCGAACAAGCCCTGCGGCCTGACGGCCAAGATGACGACCATGGGCAAGAACAGGATGATGTAGGCCAGATCAGGAAAAAGCACCTGACCGAAGCTGTAAACAAAACCGATGAGAAAGCTGCCGACGAAAGCGCCGGCCAGGCTGCCCAGACCGCCCAGAATCACGACGACCAGCGCCAGCGGAAGCATGTCCGCGTCCAGCCCCGGGTAGACAGACAAGATAGGCGCAGCAATCACGCCGCCAATGCCCGCCAGCGCGGTGCCCAGGACAAACACCACGCTAAACAGGCGCGAGGCCGGCACGCCAATGCCCTGCGCCATCTGCCGGTCATCGACACTGGCGCGAATCATCACGCCCAGACGGGTCTTGTCCAGCAGCAGCCACAGGCCCAGCGCGATGACGATGCTGAAACCCACTACGGCCAGGCGGTACAGCGGGAAGGTCAGTCCCATTAGTTGCACGCCGCCCGACAATAAGGCGGGCGCCGACACCGGACGCGGGTCTCCGCCCCACAGCCAGAGACTGCCGTCAGAAATGACAAAAGCTACGCCCAAGGTGGCCAAAACCTGCGACAGGCTGTTGCCGGCAAGCCGGCGCAGCACGAAGAATTCGACAACACCGCCCAGGATGCCGACACCCAGTCCGGCGGCCAGCAGCGCCACACCGAAACCGAAACCACGGTCCAGCATGGCCAGGCCGATGTAGGCGCCCAGCATGAAATAGGCGCCGTGCGACAAGTTGGCGATGCGCATCAGGCCGAAGATCAGCGAGAAGCCCGCGGCCAGGGTGAACAGTACGCCGCCCAGCGCCAGGCTATTCAGGCTCTGGATGAACCAAAAGGACATGCGATTACTCCGGATCGGTTGGGTCGGCCAAGTCTCTGTTTACTTTTCAATGTTGCTGGCTGGCGGGTAGTCGCGGGCGTAGACCGGTTTGCTCAGGAAGTCCTTGGTGTTGTAGGTCCAGAACTGGCTCACGCCCGGGTAGGTCTTGACCACGCTGTTGACGAGCTTGCCGCCCACGCGCTCAACCTTCCGCACATGGATATCCATCACCGGGTTGCCCAGCGCATCCAGGCTGACTTTGCCGCGCGGATCGTTGGCCAGTTGCACCTTGCGCAAGGCGGCCATGAAAGCGGGCTTGTCTTCGATCTTGCCTTTGACGTCCTTGAGGGCCTGTTCCAGCATCAAGGCGGCGCCGTAAGCGCCCATGGAGTAATAACCCGGGTCTTGCTGGTAGTCGCGGTTCATGGCGGCGACAAACTTCTTGTTGTCTGCGTTGGGCAGGCTGGCCGTGTACCAGCCCGAGGAGATCACGCCCAAAGCCTCATCGCCCATGGACTTCAATATGCCCTCGTCGACGGTGGTCATGGCGCCCAGCACCGGGATCTTGCCCTTGAGGCCGTATTCGTTGTACTGCTTGAGGAACTTGATGCCGTTGCCGCCGGCAAAGGCCGCGAACACCGCGTCCACGTTGGGCTTGATCTGGCTGATGTAGGTGCCGTAGTCGGCCACGTTCAAAGGTGCCCAGAGCTTTTGCACCACCTTGCCACCGCCCTCCTCAAAGGTGCGCTGGAAGCCGGCGGCGATCTCGTGGCCAAAGGCGAAGTCGTCGGCAATGATGGCGATGCGCTTGTATTTCAGCTCGCGCGCGGCGTATTCACCCAACGCATGGCTGGGCTGGGCCGAGGTGCCAACGGCACGCACGAACCAGGGGTTGGGTTTGCGCTGCGTCAGGTCTTCGGCGGCGGCCGACGGGGAGATGATCGGGGTTTCGGTGCTGCGGATGTAGTCGTCGATGGCCAGCGCCTCGAAGGCAGCTAGCGGGCCAATGATGACCTGGACCTTGTTTTTTTCGACCAGTTCCTGCGCCTTGGTCTTGGTGATCGCCGGCTGGCCGCCGGTATCGCCCACCACCAGTTCCACCTGGCGGCCGGCAATCATGTTATTGCGCTCCTTCAGGAACAGGCGCAGACCGTCTTCCATCTGCTTGCCACCGGCGGCCAGGGCACCCGATTTGATGGTCAGGAAGCCCACCCGGATCGGCTCGGCCGCATAAACCGCCACGCTCAGCCCCGCCAGCAGCAGGCCAGAGGCGATGGATCGGGAAAGAACATTAAGAATCATGGTTGTCTCCTTGGTGTGGCAAGTTTCATGTACATTTTGTGATCATGATATATTACAAATTCTTCATAGGTCAACAATACAAAGTGGTTTAGAGACGGGCCTAAGGGAAATCACCAATGAAAAACAAAGAATTTTAAATAAGTGGGCGGCTTTTGCGTTTTTCTAATATATTAGCAACGGATAAAAACTTGATTAGTGATATTCTGAAAACCATGACATCGCCCGAATCGCCTCCTCCCGCCCCCGGTACTCGCCTGCTGCGCGAAACGGTTTACGAGCAGTTGCGCGCCGACATGATGGGCTGCAAGCTGGCGCCGGGAACCGAGATGCGCGAGGCAGAGTTGGCGGCGCGCTTTAACCTCAGCAAGTCGCCGGTGCGTGATGCCCTGATGCGGCTGGAGCGCGAAGGCCTGGTGATCTCTCTGCCCCGTCAGGGCTACCGCGTGGCGCCGGTGTCTCTCACTGACGTGCTCGACATGTTCCACCTGCGTGCCGCACTGGAGCGGGCCTGTGTCGAGCGCATCGTTTTGCATGCCAGTGACGCGCAACTTCAAGAGCTCGACTGCTTTCGTGATTTCGACGCCTCCGCCCGGGGCGGCGGCTTTATTGCTTTCAACCGCGCTTTTCACCGGCAAATCGCAGAACTGGGCGGCAACGCGCGCATGCGCGACCAGCTTCTCGACCTGATTGACTTGCTTGAACGCGCCGTGAAAGTCAGCGTGGCGCACATCAAAAATGGCGACCCTCAGATGCTGGTCAGCGAACATGCCCAATTGATCGACGCGCTGCAGGCGCGCGACGTCAAGCGGGCGCAGCGGCTGGCTGAGCAGCACGTCGTCAGCGCCGGCAAGCGCGTGAACAGCGCTATTTCCAAAAGCCTGATCGCGGGCTAGACCGCCTTTTACTGTCTTTTAACGTATTTCTTCGTCTTTTATTCAAGAGGATATTCATGACAAACAGCCAAAGCCCAGACGTACACGGCCTGTTCATTGATGGACGCGAAGTGGCGGCGACACGCGCCGAACTGCTCGACGTGATCAACCCGGCCACCGGTGAATTGCTGGCCCAGATCAGCCACGCCAGCGACGCTGACGTGGACAAGGCCGTGCGCAGCGCTGAAGCGGCTTTTCACAGCCATGAGTGGGCCAGCATGTCCAATCGCACACGCGCCCGGCTAATCAACAAGCTGGCCGATGTGTTCGAGGCCAATCTCGATGAGATGTATCAGTTGGAGACCGCCAACAACGGTCGTTCACTCAATGAGACGCGCGCCCAGATCTCCCGACTGCCAGATTTCTTTCGCTACAACGCCGGCCTGGCCATTGCCCGGCGCGACTCGGTGATTCCGGTGGAAGGCAACTATCTGAACTACACAGTGCGCTCTCCGATCGGCGTGGTCGGCAATTCCACGCCTTTCAACCATCCGCTCATGATCATGGTCAAGAGCCTGGCACCGACGCTGGCCTCGGGTTGCACTACCGTCGTCAAGCCTTCGGAGTACACGCCACTGACAACGCTGCGGCTGGCCCAGTTGTTCAGCGAAGCAGGTCTTCCGCCGGGCTGCTTCAATGTAATTACTGGCCTGGGTCCGACCACCGGCAAGGCCCTGGCAGAGCATCCGGGGCTGGCTAAATGGGTGCTGACGGGCGGGACGGAAGCCGGCCGCATCACCGGGGCGCTGGCGGGCAGCAACTTCGCGCATCAGACGCTGGAGTTGGGCGGTAAGACGCCGGTGCTGGTGTTTGACGACTTCGATGTCGAGCAGGCCGTCAACTACGCTGCCTTCGGCGGCTTCATAGGCGCCGGCCAGACCTGCATTTGCGGCAGCCGCCAGATTGTGCAAGACAAGGTGTATGACGAGTTTGTCGAACGCCTGGCGGCCAAGGCCAAGTCCATCCGCATTGGCAATCCCGCCGATCCTTCCGTGCAACTGGGTCCTGTGGTGTCTGCGCGCCAGCAGAAGCGGGTGCTGGATTACATCCGCATCGGGCTGGAGGAAGATAAAGCCAGGCTGGTGGCGGGCGGCAAGGTGCCGATCGATCCGGCGCTTCAACGCGGATTTTTTGTCGAACCCACCGTGTTTGCCGACGTCACGCCGCGCATGCGCATTTTTCAGGAAGAAGTGTTTGGCCCCTTCGTCTCCGTCACCCGGTTCAGCACCGAAGCCGAAGGGCTGGCGCTGGCCAACGATTCACCATTCGGCCTGGCCGGCGCCATCCGCACCAACGACATCACCCGCGCGCACCGCGTGGCGGCCAGGCTCAAATGCGGCATTGTCTGGATTAACGACCACCACCGGCTTGACCCGGCCTCGCCCTGGGGCGGCATCAAGGACTCGGGCATCGGCCGCGAGTGCGGCACCGAATCGTTCGACCAGCATTTCGAGACCAAGAGTGTGATGGTTCGCCTCGACGACGCGCCTTTCGACTGGTACAAAGACACGGCTACGCAGGCGCGCCTGAACTAAACATCCGGCTCACCCGAACCCAAAAAGGATCACCATGCATACAGCGACTCATACGGCTACTTTTTCGCCGTCCAAACTCAGGGATGTCAGTGTCACCGTCGGCGCCAAGCGCCTGAGCGCCATGATTGCCAACAGTAGCCACAAAAGCAACCCGCCCATCATTCTGTTTCATTCGCTGCTCGCCGACCATTCCAGTTTTGACCGTATCACCGGGCCGCTAAGCCAGAGCCACGACGTTGTGGCACTAAAACTGCCGGGCTTCGCCGGCTCTGACTTTGTCGGCGCCGGTCTGGCTGACATCGCCGACCACATCGCGGCCGCAATCAAGGCGCTTGGCCTTCAGCAGGCGATTTTTCTGGGCAACGGCTACGGTGGCTTTGTTGCGCTGCAGACCGCGATACGCCATCCCGGCATCGCCGCGCGGCTGGTGCTGGCCGATTGCGGCGCAGTGTTTTCCGATATTGGGCGCGCCGCTTTCCGCGCCATGTCGGCAGCGGCCAAGGAAAAGGGTTTGGCGGCCGTCGCCGATGTAGCTATGCGCAGACTGTTTGCGCCTGAGTTCCAGCAGCAACACCCAGAGCTGATTGAGGAGCGCAAGCAACGGTTTTTGGCGTTGGATCCTGTCACCTTCCATGGTGCCTGCGACGCGTTGGCGTCCCTGGACCTGCGGCCGCAGCTGAAAGTTGTCGATGTGCCGGTGCTGGTATTGGTGGGCGAGCAGGACGAGGCCACGCCGCCGGCCATGTCGCGCGAACTGGCCAGCGGCCTGCCCGATGCCGAGCTGGTGGTCCTGGCCGGTTGCGCCCATGTACCGCAACTGCAGGCGCCCGAGGTCTTCGTTGCTGCGATCCGCGCCTTCATTGACGCCAAGGTGTCGGTCTGAGCGCGCCATGGCGACAAAGCGCGGGTGAGTTCACTGGCGCGAATTACCATCGCCGACGTTCAGCCTATGGTCGTATCGCGGGTGCGGAACTTCCTGCAGGAATGATTGGTTCGACAAGGGCCCCCTGGTCATTGAAGCGCGGCTCGTCGATGGCCTGAGCGGCCGTTTTGCCCACGGGGATCATCTGTCTCTGGCCGATCTGACGCTAGTCTGGCATGTGACGGGCTCCCGCCTGTTTGACTGCGATGGGAGCGACGCGCCACGGTTAACGCGCATTGTCGAAAACTGCATGAAACTCGACGCCTTTGCTCGGGCGCATCCACTTGCTCAGCCCGGAGCGCCCGCAAGGCCATATCAGCGGGTGACATCAGTATCAGGTGTGCGTGGACATGGGCAGGTCGTGTCTCAGGTCAGGTCATCGTCATCAATAATCAGCTGATGAGTTTGTCCGCAACATCCCCCGCACCTCAGCCGCCTCAGCCGGTGCCCTCAGCAATTTCTTTCGCCGGAAGCTCTGCCGTGCTACCCGCGTATGCGTCCGAAAGCGGCATTGATCCTGAGCTGCTGGAAACGGCCCGCGTCCGCCTGGAGCTGCTGTATGGCGAGGTCGCCGCTGATTGGCCCGGCTTCATCGCGCGCCCCGGGCAATACCAGATGATGCAGGCTTGCCTGCTGACCTTCCTGTCAGCCAAAGCGCCCGACGACGAGCACCGCACGGGCAACAACCTGGCGCAACTCGAAGCCGGTACGGGGACGGGCAAGACAGTGGCTTACTGCCTCGCCGCGATTGTGGCGTCAGAGCTGCTCAAAAAAACCGTCATCGTCTCTACCGCCACCGTGGCTCTGCAGGAGCAGTTGTTCCATAAAGACCTGCCGCGCCTGGCCCAGATCATTCCAGAATTGCGTTACGACATCCTCAAGGGCCGTGCCCGCTACGTCTGCGAAAGCCGCCTCGAAGGCGTAATCAACGATCCGACGCAGGACAGCCTGCTCACCGGTGAATTCCAAGAAGTCTTTGCCGATTCCCGCCGGCAAGCCAAGGGCATCCCGCGTGATCGGGCGGAAGCGATGCGCTGGTTCAAGAGCAGCGCCAAAAAGCTGCAATCCGGCGCATGGGACGGTGACATCGACAGTCTGGGCCAGCCGCCCGATGGCGAAGACTGGCGCCAGGTGCAAGCCAACGCCCATGCCTGCAATGGCGGGCAATGCGAACACTTCAGAAGCTGTGCCTTCTTCAAAGCCAGGCGCCAGGCCGCCAGCGCCACCCTGCAGGTGGCTAACCATGCGCTAATCCTCGCCACCCTGCAAACCGACAGCACCCTGATCGACCCGGGCAATACCCTGTTTGTGTTTGACGAGGCCCACCACCTCCCCGGCATCGCGGGAGACCAGTTCTCTTACCGCGCCCGCCTAGGCACCAGCGTCAAGCTGCTGACCAGCCTGCGCACCGTGGCGCTTCGCCATAGCCGCGTGCTGCCTGCTTCCACCCGGCCAGACCCGGTGGCCTTTGCGCAGCTCATCACAGCATGCACTGACAAACTGGCCATGCTGGAGAGCTACTGGCGCGAGGCCCAACTCGTCACTGCCGATAAGGCCGTTCACCGCTTTCCCCACGGCCGGATACCCGAAGCCTTGATTCCTGAATGCGAGCAGCTCGCCGCGCTCTTGCGCGCCATCGTTTCGGTGGTCTCCAGCATCGCTGCTGCATTGATGGAACCCGACGAATCCCGATCGTCTTCCGTGCGCGAGGAGCTAAGCCGTGCCGGCGTCGAGATGGGCGTCTACCTCTCACGATTGAAGACCTTGGGAAACTTATTAAGTGCCTGGGCCACCCACGACAAGGTGCCGTGGGCCAAGTGGTTGGAGTGGGCCGAGGACGCGGGCGCTGCCACCCCCGATGCATGGCTGTGTGCCAGCCCGATGACGGCCGCCCAAGTCTTGTCGAAAAACCTGTGGAGATCTGTCAGCGCCGCCGTCTGCACCTCAGCCACGCTGACGGCCTGCGGCAGCTTCGACTTCTTTGACCGCCTGAGCGGCTTGAATCGCTTTGCCAAACGCCGCGCGCTGATCGTAACGTCGCCGTTTGACTACGCCACCCAAGGGGAGTTGCGCATCGCCCCCATGAAGCACTCGCCCAAAAGCCCCGATTTTTCAGACGAGCTTTGCGAAAAGCTCCCCGAACTGCTGCGCGAGCACCACCATGGGCAACTGGTGCTGTTCACGTCCAGGCGCCAGATGCAGGCCTGCCACGCCGCCCTGCCCAAGGACTTGCTGGGCCAGGTGCAGATGCAAGGCGTCCAGTCTCGCACGGAACTGCTGAAGGAACACGACCGGCGCGTACTGGCGGGCGGGCGCAGCATCATCTTTGGCCTGCAATCCTTCGGCGAAGGCATCGATTTGCCCGGCCAACTTTGCGAGCATGTGGTCATCGACAAGCTGCCCTTCTCTCCACCGAACTCTCCGGTCGAAGAAGCCCTAGCCGAGTGGTTGGGCACGCAAGGGCGTGACCCCTTCACCGAACTGTCCGTGCCACGCGCAGGCATGAAGCTGGCGCAATGGGCCGGACGCGGTGTTCGCACCGTGACTGATCGGGCGGTAATCACGGTTTGCGACACCCGATTGGTCACGATGCGCTACGGTCAGGCGATTTTGGCGGGATTGCCGCCGTTCCCACTTGTGCGGTAGCAGACTGCAGCCAGTTACCTTGGGCCCTGCTGTTGTGCCAGTGGGGAAGTTTGAGGAATGGCCGACCGCATGCGCAAAGGCCGATTTTTTTGTTGGCTGGTTGGCGCCAATTAGTCGGTCATGCAAAATTCTGATTTTTCAAAAAGCACGCTGCACGGCATGCCCAAAAATTAATTTTTTCACCACCTTTGAGCTTTTTGCGCATGCGCCGGAACTGCTTGGCAGGGGCGTAGCCATCGGCGCGCCAACGCAGCGCTTTGCCTTCTTTGACGAAAGTCTGTTTGAGGCAAATGCCTGCGCGCTTGGCGGCGCTGATCACTTTGCGAAGCTCGATCTCCAGCAAGCGGCTGTCTACGCGGTGCGCAATGGCTTTCTCCTGGACTGTGGTGTCGACAATCACGCGCTCGAGGCCCTTAGGTTTGACCGCCTCGATGGCGAGGGCCAAGTCGATGGTGGCCTTGAGCAGCAGTTCCAGGCCTTCTTCGCCCAGGTCGCGGCGGAAGCGCCCGATCTGCGTGGCGCCGCATTGCAGGCGGTGCTCGTAATAGTCCATGCCACTGAAGAACTGCCAGACGATGATTCTCGCTCCAGCACACAACCCGTTCTTCGCCGCTGAGGTCAAAACTGTGTTTGAGGTACAGCAGGGCTGGCCATCGGGCGAATGGGCAGCTTGGGACGTCCGGCATTGCTGCGACCTGCGCCCACCAAGGCCTGCGTGGCGCCAAACAGGTACTGATCATCGAGTATCTGGCCTGCGCGATGCTGGCGCTCAAACTTCGCCGCCACTGCCGCTTCGATTTGACCCCAGGGCACCCGACTTGCGAGCATCGCCAAGGGGTCGTTCAAATTGATCATGGCGTTACTGTGGCTGCGGAAAAAGTCAATTGGCTGCTTCTTCAAATCCCTCAGAAATCAACTCCCTATAAACCCTTCCTGAGAGAATCGGTACACACCATTTGCATGAAAAAGCTAGTGTTCATGCGGGTTGGCGGAGTTTTGCTGGACCGACCAATTAAGCTGAGTCAACGCGCCGGTCAGGGTAGTCGACATCATCGGGTTGTCCGTCTCCGGCCGCTGCAAGACCCCTGAGGAAAAGAATTTTCAACACGATCACCGAAATCAGCCTTTGGCCGAGGCACTTGAACGAGATGGCATAAGTCTGCAGTCATTTTTCGGTATAGCGGACATGATGTTTACCCAAGCACACACCTCATCGTCAACCATCGAGCAACTTGAAATCCGTGATGCCAAAGATACCACCACAAAGCAAAACGCCCACATAAAGTGGGCGATTGCTACCAGCTTGTAAGGCTTGGATGTTGGTTGCGCGGGCAAGATTTGAACTTACGACCTTTGGGTTATGAGCCCAACGAGCTACCAGGCTGCTCCACCGCGCGTTATGACTCAATTATAACCTATTCCGTTTTGGCTGTGTCAACTAACGTGTCTTCCGCAACCTCCGGACGGTCCACCAACTCAACCAAGGCCATAGGAGCATTGTCACCCACACGGAAACCCATCTTCAAGATGCGGGTGTACCCACCGGGACGAGCTTTATAACGGGGCCCCAATTCTGCAAAAAGCTTTACAACCATATCGCGATCGCGCAAACGATCGAACGCCAAGCGCTTGTTGGCTAATGTGGGCTCTTTAGCGAGGGTAATCATGGGCTCCACCACCCGGCGCAATTCCTTGGCTTTAGGCAGTGTGGTTTTGATGACTTCATGCTGGAGCAGGGAGTTCATCATGTTCCGCAACATCGCGAGGCGGTGCTCGCTGGTGCGGTTTAGTTTACGTAATCCATGTCCGTGTCGCATAGTGCTTCCTTTCTGTAATATTCAAACAGCCGTATCAGGTACTGCCTGTGCACTTTCTCATCCAGGATGAGATCTTTTTCCAAATCAACTACGCTTGTCCAGGCCCGCAGGCGGCCAGCTTTCAAGTCTCATTCCGAGAGTCAGGCCGCGTGAGGCCAGCACTTCCTTGATCTCATTAAGAGATTTTCGTCCCAGATTGGGGGTCTTCAAAAGCTCATTTTCGGTACGCTGAATCAGATCTCCGATATAGTAAATATTTTCTGCCTTAAGACAGTTTGCCGAACGCACTGTCAACTCCAGCTCATCGACCGGCCGCAGCAAAATTGGATCGAATTGCTGGGAACTGCGCTGTACAGGCGCGTCAAAGGCGGCCAGTTCGTTGCCCTCCAGTTGCGCAAACACAGCCAGCTGTTCAACCAAAATCTTGGCAGACGCCCGAACCGCGTCTTCTGCGGTAACAGCACCATTTGTTTCAATCTCAAGCACCAATTTATCCAGGTCGGTGCGCTGTTCGACGCGGGCACTTTCAACAATATAGCTAACGCGCTTCACAGGAGAAAACGAAGCATCAAGCACAATTCGGCCGATCGACTTCGGCGACTCGTCCCCGTAACGGCGCATATTGCCCGGTACGTATCCACGGCCGTTTTCAACCTTGATCTGCATATCGATCTTGCCACCATGCGACAAGTTCACAATCACATGTTCGGGGTTGATGATTTCCACGTCATGCGGCGTCTGGATGTCGGCCGCAGTGACAGGACCCTCGCCGTCCTTGCGCAAGCTCAAAGTAACCTCATCGCGGTTATGCAGCTTGAACACCACGCCTTTGAGGTTCAACAAAATATTGACGACATCTTCCTGAACGCCGTCGATTGAGGAGTACTCGTGCAAAACGCCAGCGATCGTCACTTCAGTCGCGGCGTGACCGACCATGGATGACAGCAAAACGCGCCGTAGCGCGTTGCCCAGCGTATGGCCATAGCCTCGCTCAAATGGTTCCAGAGTGACCTTGGCACGGTTGGCGCCAAGCTGCTCAACATTGATAGTTTTAGGTTTTAACAAATTAGTCTGCATCGAGTCTTCCTCTCAATACCCTCGGTTCGTTACACCGATAAGGCCGGCGAAGCACACCCTGGCGATACGGTGCCCCGTATCGCAGGAACGAAAATTAGCGTGAGTACAGTTCGACTATCAACGATTCGTTGACATCGGCCGCGAATTCATCACGATCAGGCACTTTCTTGAAGACGCCTTCACCCTTGTCGGCATTCACATCCACCCATGCAGGCAAGCCAACTTGCTGAGCCAGCTGAAGCGCCTCGGCCACGCGGGTCTGCTTTTTGGACTTCTCGCGAACCGCGATTACATCACCAGTCTTGACCATGTAAGAAGGGATGTTGACAGAGCTGGAATTTACTGTAATGGCTTTATGGGAGACTAACTGGCGTGCCTCGGCACGAGTTGAGCCAAACCCCATGCGGTAAACGACGTTATCGAGACGGGTTTCCAGGATGAACAGCAAATTGGCGCCAGTGTTGCCCTTACGGCGATCAGCCTCTTCAAAATAGCGGCGGAACTGTTTTTCCAGAACGCCATACATCCGTTTGACTTTCTGCTTTTCACGCAGTTGCAGCCCGAAGTCAGACGTGCGTGTACCCGAGGTACGGCCATGCTGACCTGGCTTGGAATCGAACTTCGCCTTGTCGCTGATAGAACGACGAGCGCTCTTCAGAAAAAGATCGGTGCCTTCACGGCGGGATAGTTTGGCCTTGGGGCCTAGATAACGTGCCACTTGAATATCCTTTTGTCATCTGCTGCAGTTTATGCAGGAGCCGCAGGTAACAACCTAACGGCGGTGGGCTTGAGTAAAAATGCCAGTGCCCGCGTTAGTTGCAGCGCAAGCAACCGGGCAAGACAGCGCGATTAAATGCGACGACGCTTTTGAGGGCGGCAGCCGTTATGCGGCACCGGCGTGACGTCTGCGATCGAATTGATTCGAATACCAAGCGCACCTAGCGCCCGCACGGACGATTCGCGTCCTGGACCGGGCCCCTTGATTTCAACATCAAGGTTCTTGATACCCTGCTCAATGGCTGCACGACCAGCGACTTCCGAAGCCACTTGGGCCGCAAAAGGAGTTGACTTGCGTGAGCCCTTAAAACCTTGACCACCGGAAGAGGCCCATGACAAAGCATTGCCCTGACGGTCCGTAATCGTGATGATCGTGTTGTTAAAAGAAGCGTGAACGTGAGCGATGCCGTCCGCCACGTTCTTGCGTACTTTTTTTCGAACGCGCTGAGCTGCGTTATTGCTTGGTGATTTTGCCATTACGACCTCTCAATTATTTCTTCAAAGAAGCAGCTGCTTTACGCGGACCCTTGCGGGTGCGGGCGTTGGTCCTGGTGCGCTGACCTCGCACTGGCAGGCCACGACGATGACGGAAACCGCGATAGCAGCCGATATCCATCAAACGCTTGATGTTCATCGTGGTTTCGCGACGCAGATCACCTTCAATGGTAAAAAGGGCGATCTGATCACGGATCTTCTCCAGATCACCATCAGTCAGATCTTTGACTTTTTTGGCGTAATCGATCTCACATGCCTCGCAAATTTTGCGCGCGCGTGTGCGACCTATGCCAAAGATTGCAGTCAAGCCGATTTCGGCGTGCTTCTGCGGCGGAATATTGATACCAGCGATACGAGCCATGTGCGTCCTCTAAATCTCTTGAAAATCAGCCTTGGCGCTGCTTGTGACGTGGATCTGTGCAGATCACGCGTACAACACCCTTGCGGCGGATAATTTTACAGTTGCGGCAAATTTTTTTAACCGAAGCTGAAACTCTCATTTCTTTCTCCTAAACTTTTACTCTGTGCCTACTAAGCACGAATCACAATCCGTGCACGCGATAAATTGTAGGATGTTAATTCAACCTTCACCTTACCACCAGGAAGATTGCGAATGTAGTGAGCACTCATTTTTCCTGATATGTATCCCAGCACAACATGTCCGTTTTTCAGTTTGACCTGAAAAGTTCCATTCGGGGGTCTGTATACGCCCCTTACGTTTAGAACACATCGTCTTTAAATGTTCCTTCAGCTGCCCAACGACGTCTTAAAATTCGCCTTTTTCAGCAACGACTCATACTGTTGCGACATCATGTAATTCTGTACCTGTGCCATAAAGTCCATGGTGACCACCACAATAATCATCAACGATGTCCCACCAAAGTAAAACGGTACGTTGTACTTCAAAATCAGGAATTCAGGCAATAAACACACAAAGGTGATGTAGACCGCACCGGCGAGCGTCAAACGCACCAAAATCTTGTCTATGTAACGCGCCGTCTGGTCGCCAGGACGTATTCCGGGAATGAACGCGCCGCTCTTCTTCAGGTTGTCTGCCGTTTCCCGGCTGTTAAAGACCAGCGCCGTGTAGAAAAAGCAGAAAAATACAATCGCGCTGGCATACAGCATCACGTAAATAGGTTGACCCGGCGTAAGCGTACCGGCGATATCTTTCAGCCAACGCATGCTCTCACCCGTGCTGAACCAACCCACCACGGTCGCCGGTAACAAAATAATGGACGATGCGAAGATGGGTGGAATTACACCAGCCATATTCAGCTTGAGCGGCAAATGCGAAGATTGTCCGCCGTACACTTTATTGCCCACTTGGCGCCGGGCGTAATTCACCAAAATCTTGCGTTGCCCCCGCTCAACAAACACCACAAAGTAAGTCACCAGCACAACGACAGCAACGATCACTATTGCGATAAGGATACTCATCGCCCCGGTACGTACCAGCTCGAGCAAACCGCCCATGGCACTGGGCAAACCAGCCGCAATACCCGCAAAGATCAATATCGAAATACCATTACCCAAACCCCGCTCGGTGATCTGTTCACCCAGCCACATCAAAAACATTGTACCGGCCGTCAGGCTGAACACCGCCGTCATCCTGAATCCAAAACCAGGGACAAGAACCAGACCCGGCGAGCTTTCCAGCGCCACCGCAATACCCATTGACTGAAACAAAGCCAACCCCAGCGTTCCGTAACGCGTATATTGCGTAATCTTACGACGACCGCTTTCACCTTCTTTTTTCATCTGCTCGAATGTTGGGACAACATAAGTGAGCAGTTGCATGATGATGGAAGCAGAGATATACGGCATGATGCCCAAGGCAAACACCGTAAATCTCGACAAGGCACCACCAGAAAACATATTGAACAGATTCAATATGCCGCCTTGCTGGCCTTTGAACAACTCTTTCAGCTGGCCGGGATCGATACCCGGAACTGGAATGTGGGCACCGACGCGGTACACCACTAGAGCCAGCAGCAAAAACACTAGCCTGTTGCGCAGGTCACCGTACTTACCGGTTTTTGCAATTTGAGCCGAGTTGGTTGCCACTGATTGGTCCGGTTAGGAATTACGCAATGGAGCCGCCAGCGGCTTCAATGAGAGTCTTGGCTCCTGCCGTTGCGGAAATGCCATTTAGTTTGACTGCTTTGGACAAGGTTCCTGTCTTTATGACTTTGACATTCCTCGCCAGCTGGCCCACCAGGCCGGACTGTTTCAGCGTGAGTAGATTCACTTCTGCCAAGCCCAACTGCTCTAAAGCCGTGAGGGTGATCTCAGCATTAAATTTAAGTAGATGCGACTTGAAACCGCGCTTGGGCAAGCGGCGCTGCATAGGCATCTGACCGCCCTCGAAGCCGACCTTGTGGTAACCGCCAGCACGGGACTTTTGGCCTTTGTGACCGCGTCCTGCTGTTTTACCCAGGCCCGAACCGATGCCGCGACCGACGCGTCGCTTGGCATGTTTTGCGCCTTCGGCAGGCTTGATTCCGTTCAATTCCATGATGAGTCTCCGCTCAGATAACCTTGACCAGATAACTGATCTTGTTGATCATGCCGCGCACTGCGGGCGTGTCCTGCAATTCGCTGACGCTGTTGATGCCACGCAAACCCAAACCACGCACGGTGGCGCGGTGTGATTCCTTGGTGCCAATCGGGCTGCGAATCAACTGAACTTTCACTTTGGTTTCAATGGTCATTTCAGTGCCCGCCTGAGCCGAAGATTTCTTCGACAGATTTGCCACGCTTGGCCGCGATTTCGGACGCTGTAGTGGAATTATTCAAAGCATCCATCGTGGCTCGCACCATGTTGTAAGGGTTGCTCGAACCGTGGCTTTTAGCAACGATATCGGTAATTCCCATCACTTCAAAAACAGCCCGCATCGGACCGCCAGCAATGATGCCGGTACCCTTGGGGGCCGGCGCCATCATGACGTTGGCGGCACCGTGGTGACCAAATACATTGTGATGGATAGTGCCGTTCTTCAAGGACACCTTGGTCATGTTGCGACGCGCTTCTTCCATGGCCTTTTGAACGGCTGCAGGCACTTCTTTTGACTTGCCTTTGCCCATGCCAACGCGGCCATCGCCGTCACCCACCACCGTCAGTGCGGCGAAACCGAGAATACGGCCACCCTTCACCACTTTGGTTACGCGGTTGACCGCGATCATTTTTTCCTTCAGACCATCGTCTGGAGCGTCGTTTTGCGATTTTGCTTGAAACTTAGCCATACTTAATTCCAGTCTGCTTAGAACTGCAAACCAGCTTCGCGAGCCGCATCAGCCAGCGCTTTGACGCGGCCATGGTACGCAAAACCGGCGCGATCAAACGCCACTTTTTCTACACCTGCAGCTTTTGCCTTTTCAGCAATGCGCTTGCCAATGGCCTGCGCAGCAGCAACATTTCCACCTTTACCGGAGGTGCCAAATTCCTTGCGCACTTCCACTTCCGCGGTGGATGCAGCTGCCAGAACTTTGGTGCCGTCGCCAGAAATAACACTGGCGTAAATATGCAGATTGGTGCGATTCACGGTCAGACGGGCAACACCTTGCGTGGCGATACGAATTCTGGTCTGACGTGAACGGCGAAGGCGCTGCTCTTTTTTGGTCAACATGATGCAGCTCCTTATTTCTTCTTGGTTTCTTTGATCGTGATTTTTTCATCCGAATACCGGATGCCCTTGCCTTTGTAGGGCTCGGGGGGGCGGACCGCACGCACTTCGGCAGCAATCTGTCCCACACGTTGACGATCGGAACCCTTGATCACTACTTCGGTAGGTGTTGGGGTTTCCACCTTAATACCGGCTGGCATATCCAGCACCACAGGATGGGAGTAGCCCACCGTCAAGTTGAGCTTGGCGCCTTGGGCCTGGGCCTTAAAACCCACACCAACCAGATAGAGCTTTTTCTCAAAGCCCTTAGTTACACCGGTAACCATGTTGTTCACAAGTTGACGTATCGTGCCACTCATGGCATTGGCTTCTCGCGAATCGTTGGCAGGCGCAAAAGTAAGTTTGCCGCCATCACTTTTGATGCTGACAAGCGCATTTTGCGTCAGCGCCAAGGCGCCCAAGGCGCCTTTGACATTGATCTGGTCGTCTTTGATTGCCACATCCACACCTTGCGGTACGGTAATCGGCATTTTTCCTACACGGGACATTTTAGTTTCTCCTCAATGCCGCGTTAAGCCACGTAGCACAGCACTTCACCACCGATACCGGTAGCGCGCGCCTTGCGGTCCGTCATGACACCCTGCGGCGTCGTGACAATTGCCACACCAAGGCCGTTCATGACCTGGGGAATGGCGCCATGACCTTTGTAAACACGCAGGCCCGGGCGACTAACGCGCTCAATGCGCTCAATCACAGGGCGACCTGCGTAATACTTCAGGGCGATTTCCAGTTGGGGCTTGCCATCGTTGGCTTTGACTGAGAAGCCATCGATATAGCCCTCGTCCTTCAAAACCTGCGCGATAGCAACTTTAACTTTTGAAGACGGCACCAGCACCACGGCTTTTTCAACCATTTGTGCATTCCGGATGCGTGTCAGCATGTCGGCGATAGGATCACTCATACTCATTTGCGGTTCTCCTACAGCTTACCAGCTTGCCTTGGTGATACCAGGGATATCACCAGCAAAAGCCAACTCACGAATCTTGGCGCGAGCCAAGCCGAATTGCCGGAACGTCCCGCGCGGGCGACCCGTGATCGCGCAGCGGTTACGCTGACGAGTGGGGTTAGCATTGCGGGGCAACTTTTGCAACTCCAGGCGGGCCAGTGTGCGCTCTTCATCGGAGCGTTTGGCATCATTGGAGGTTGCCTTAAGTTCGGCGTGTTTCTTGGCGAACTTGGCCACGAGCTTGTCGCGCTTCAGTTCTCGTTGCAGTAAAGCTTGTTTTGCCATGCCCGCCTCAGTTCTTGAACGGAAAACGGAAGGCGGTGAGAAGCGCTTTGCACTCTTCATCGGTCTTGGCCGTTGTGGTAATGCTGACATTGAGACCGCGCAGGGCGTCAACCTTGTCGTACTCAATTTCAGGGAAAATGATCTGCTCTTTCACGCCGATGTTGTAGTTCCCGCGGCCATCAAAGGCCCGACCTGAAATACCACGAAAGTCACGAACGCGCGGCAGGGCCACGGTCACGAAGCGATCAAGGAACTCATACATCTTCACGCCGCGCAGCGTCACCATACAGCCGATAGGCAGATCTTCGCGGATCTTAAATCCGGCGATAGCCTTTTTAGCCTTAGTCACAACAGGTTTCTGGCCGGCAATCTTGGCCATGTCGCCAACTGCACTGTCCATGACCTTCTTATCTGCAACCGCTTCGCTCACACCCATGTTGAGCGTGATCTTAGTAATGCGAGGAACCTGCATCGGCGATTTGTAGCCAAATTTTTCAATCAGGGCCGGCGCGATTTTTTCGCGAAACTGCGCCTGCAGGCGAGCCTGCGAGGGAGCTTGTGTCGGTGCTGTTTTTGCCATACTCATGCAGCCTTAATTTCGTCGCCACTGGACTTGAAGACGCGCACTTTTTTGCCGTCAGTCAGGAGCTTGATACCCACACGATCCGCCTTACCCGTTGCAGCGTTGAAAATCGCCACATTGGATTGATGAATCGGCATGCTTTTCTCGACAATACCGCCTGTGGTGCCTTTGAGCGGATTTGGCTTGGTGTGTTTCTTCACCAGGTTAATCCCATCTACCAGTACGTAACTATCGTCTTTGCGCAACGATATCTTGCCGCGCTTGCCTTTGTCGCGGCCAGCGATCACGACGACTTCGTCGCCCTTGCGAATCTTGTTCATAGCGTGACCTTACAGAACTTCAGGAGCCAGGGACACGATCTTCATGAACTTTTCAGTGCGCAACTCGCGCGTCACTGGTCCGAAGATGCGGGTGCCGATAGGCTCGAGCTTGGCATTCAGCAACACTGCTGCGTTGCCGTCGAATTTGACGAGTGAGCCATCACCGCGGCGGATGCCCTTGGCGGTACGAACCACCACAGCACTGTAAACCTCGCCTTTTTTGACGCGGCCACGGGGAGCGGCTTCTTTAATGCTGACCTTGATGACGTCACCGACGCTGGCGTACCGGCGCTTGGATCCGCCCAGCACCTTGATGCACATCACGGATTTAGCACCCGTGTTGTCGGCAACATCGAGTTTGGATTGCGTTTGAATCATTTAATATAGTCCCAACTTGCACCAGAGGGCGGCCAGCTTTTGATTGCAAACCACCAACTAATCAGTCTTGGGCCCGTCGTCCACACCGCAAACCACTTGCAATGCTTCCGCTGGGCAGAAGTCCCCGCTTTTTCTAGCGAAGCCCTCTATTATTACCACAGCAGCAGGTAGTGTCAACTGCTCTCGGTAAAAAAATCTGGTTATTTGTCAGAACTGCACGGTGAGCTGCCGCCAGCGCACCGAGCCAGTCAGTCCCTGCAGCCAACACGAACCGTGGCGCAAAGTCGAAATTACCTGTTAAATCAGCTTCCAGCCCTTTACTGACGGTCGTAAGTAGCTATAAAAACAGTAGCGGACATGGCCCTTTGTTCCGCCTTTTCCGTCTGATTAAGCGGTAGAAGGCAGCGCCGGGACTGCGCAGATTTCAGTCGGGCAGGCTGAGGTACTGCGCGCAAAGCGCCAAAAAAGCCTCCAATTGAGGATCAATCCCGTTTTCTTGTTGCAACAAAACCGCCACTTCGGGCGCCACCGAGCGGGCCAGCACCGCATCCAGGAATAGCAGTCGCGAGCGGCGCGCCAGCACATCTTCGACGCTACGGGCATATTCAAAGCGCGCGGCAAACCGCACCATGGCCTCGGTCAGGCCGCCGCCTAGTTCGCAAGCGGCGCCCGGCAGGCTCAGCACGGCCGCGGCTTCGCTGCCGTACAAATGAAGTCCAGGCGCATCGCTGAGTTTGCGGTCTGAAGCGCAGGCACCGACCAATTTGAGTTGACTTGTTTCCACCCCTGTCCGGGCAGGAAGCAAGCCTGCGGCAAAGCACTTGTCCATGACATCCTCGGCCATGGCCCGGTAAGTGGTCCATTTACCGCCGGTCACGGTGACCAGCCCGCTTTTACTAACCAGCACCGTATGCTCGCGCGACAGGGCCTGGGTGTTGCCGGCATCGTCCTGGGGGGGCTTGACCAACGGCCGCAGCCCGACCCAGATGCTCTTGACATCGGCCGGGCCGGGCGCGCGACTCAGGTAACGCGCCGATTCGCGCAGGATAAAGTCAACTTCCTCTTTGAACGGCAGCGGCTCACGTGCCAGGTCATGGCGCGGGGTGTCGGTCGTTCCCAGGATGATTTTGCCCAGCCAGGGCACGGCAAACAGCACCCGGCCGTCAGCCGTCTTGGGAATCAGCAACGCATGGTCCGTGGGCAAAAAGGAACGATCCACAACTATATGCACACCCTGGCTGGGCGCGACCATCGCTGCGGTTTCGCGGCCTAGCGCCTGCCCGTCTTGAATGCGCAACTGATCGACCCATACGCCGGCTGCATTTACCACGCAACTCGCCTTCAGTACAAACAAACGCCCGGTTTCCTGGTCTTGCGCGTGAAGTCCCACCAGTTTGCCGTTTTCGTGGATCAACCCGGTGGCAGCACAGTAGTTGACCAGCAGCGCGCCCTGCCGAGCTGCGCTGCGGGCCAGTGCCAGCGCCAGTCGCGCGTCGTCAAACTGGCCGTCCCAGTACTTGACGCCACCTTTGAGGCCTCGCGCCTGGAGCGTGGGCAGACATGCGAGGGTTTCGTTGCGGTTCAAAAATTCCGTGGGACCCAGCCCGGCTTTGCCGGCCAGGGCGTCATACATCTTGAGTCCCACGCCATAAAAAGGCGCTTCCCAGAACTTATAGGAGGGCATCACAAAGGGCAGCGGCTGCGCCAAATGCGGCGCATTGGCAAGCAGCGTGGTGCGTTCGCGCAAGGCCTCGCGTACCAGTGAGATATTGCCCTGGGCCAGATAGCGCACGCCGCCATGCACCAGTTTGGTGGCGCGCGACGAGGTGCCTTTGGCGAAGTCGTGCGATTCGATCAACACCACAGAAAAGCCGCGCGCGGCAGCGTCCAGAGCCACCCCCAGGCCGGTTGCGCCGCCGCCGATAACGGCCACGTCGTAGTGGCGCGCTTGCGAAAGCCGGTCCGTCAGTTCCTGACGCGGCGTGGCAACAGGCGGGGCTTCAGTCATCATGGGCTTCATTGTCCGTTTTCATAAAACCCACCTTCAAAATCTCTTGCGCTCGCCTCAGCTATTTCGGCTACAGAGCGCTGCCCCGCCCTGCGGCGAAGGCTGCCGCAGGGCGGGGCAGGCCGGATAAATCAACAAGGGGGCCGCGGAACGCAGTGGCGCCGCACGGCCCATCGACTCAGCGGACTTTTCCGTCCTTCCAGGCCTGCAGCAACTTGTCGTAGTTGATGGTTTCACCTTTGGGTTTCTCGTTGGCCAGCTTGGCCCAAGGCGCGCCCTTGTCACTCAGGTATTTGGCCGGGTCCCCCTTAGGATTGAGTTTGGGCGCGCACTTGGCCATGCCAGCACGCTCAAGTCGGGCCATCACCTGGTCCATTTCCTCCGCCAGGGTATCCATGGCACCCTGCGGGGTTTTCTCGCCCGTCACGGCCTGCGCGACGTTCTTCCACCAGAGCTGCGCCAGCTTCGGATAGTCGGGAACGTTAGTGCCGGTGGGCGTCCAGGCCACACGCGCTGGGCTGCGGTAAAACTCGACCAGCCCGCCGTACTTGGCGGCGTTCTTGGTGAAATACTCATGGCGAATGTCGCTGTCGCGGATGAAGGTCAGGCCGACCACCGATTTTTTGGCCGACACGGTTTTGGCTGTGACGAACTGCGCGTAAAGCCAGGCAGCGGCCACCTTGTTGGGGTCATGGTCCTTAAAGAAGGTCCATGAACCAACGTCCTGGTAGCCGTTTTGCATGCCTTGCTTCCAGTAGGGGCCATTCGGGCCGGGCGCCATGCGCCACTTCGGCGTGCCGTCGGCATTGACCACCGGCAAACCCGGCTTGGTCATATCGGCAGTGAAGGCGGTGTACCAGAAGATCTGCTGGGCGATCTGCCCCTGCGCTGGCACCGGCCCGGCTTCGCCGAAGGTCATGCCGTTAGCTTCCTTGGGCGCGTACTTTTTCATCCAATCGACGTACTTGGTCAGCGCATAAACCGCCGCCGGCGAATTGGTGGCGCCACCGCGTGACACCGAGGCGCCAACTGGCGTGCATTTGTCAGCCGCCACGCGAATGCCCCATTCGTCCACCGGCATGCCGTTGGGGATGCCCTTGTCGGCGGTGCCGGCCATGGACAGCCAGGCATCGGTGAAACGCCAGCCCAAAGACGGGTCTTTCTTGCCGTAGTCCATGTGCCCGTAGATGGGTTTGCCGTCAATCGTCTTAACATCATTGGTGAAAAATTCGGCAATGTCCTCGTAAGCGCTCCAGTTCAGTGGCACCCCCAAGTCGTAACCGTACTTGGCCTTGAACTTGTCCTGCAGGTCCTTGCGCGCAAACAGGTCGGCCCGAAACCAGTACAGATTGGCAAATTGCTGGTCGGGCAACTGGTAGAGCTTGCCATCGGGCGCCGTGGTGAAGCTGGTGCCGATGAAGTCCTTCAAATCAAGGCCTGGATTGGTATATTCCTTGCCGACGCCGGCCATGTAATCGGTCAGCGAAAGTATCTTGCCGTAGCGATAGTGGGTGCCGATCAGGTCGGAGTCCGAAATCCAGCCGTCATAAATCGACTTGCCCGATTGCATTGAGGTCTGCAGCTTCTCGACCACGTCCCCTTCCTGGATGATGTCGTGTTTAACCTTGATGCCGGTTATTTCCCCAAAGGCCTTTGCCAGGGTTTTTGACTCGTATTCGTGGGTGGTGATGGTCTCGGACACCACCGAGATTTCCTTGACGCCCTTGGCCTGAAGTTTCTTGGCAGCGTCGATGAACCATTTCATTTCGGCCTGCTGCTGGTCCTTGGTTAAGGTCGACGGCTGGAACTCGCTGTCAATCCATTTCTTGGCCGCGGCCTCGTCGGCCCAGCCGGGGCCGGCCATCGCACAAGCGGCGGCCAGTGCCAGCGCTGTTCGACGTGTATTGAACATTTTCATGACTTGTCTCCTCAATGGTTCAGTCCCCGTAGATGAAGGCTGATTCGGCTCGGGGGAAGAACGAGCCGGGTTCCTTTTCAAATATTTTGACGATCTAGCCCTTGCGCATAACCCATGCGAGCAAGGCCATCGACAACACAAAACTGATCCAGATGGAAGGGTCTGCAGCAAGACCCAGCCAGCCCGCCAGCTTGCCACTGATGCCCACAAAAATCAGGTTCACGTAGGCTGCGCCCAGCAGGCCTATAAAGAGGCGGTCTCCTCGCGTGGTATCCAGCGGCAAAAAACCTCGGCGCAAACGGGTCGGCAACTTCAGCTCCCAAACCGTCATGCCCACCAGCATCAAAACGATGCAGCTGAAAAATACCGCCACCGGTGTCGTCCAAGCCATCCACTCCAACATGCTCAGTCCCTCCTACACGCGGCCCATCGCGAAACCCTTCGCGATGTAGTTGCGCACAAACCAAATCACGATGGCGCCCGGCACGATGGTCAGCACGCCGGCTGCCGCCAGCGTGGCCCAGTCCATGCCCGAGGCCGAGACGGTGCGCGTCATGGTGGCGACGATGGGTTTGGCGTTGACGCTGGTCAGCGTGCGTGCCAGCAGCAACTCAACCCAGCTGAACATGAAGCAAAAGAACGCCGCGACGCCGACGCCGGCCTTGATCAACGGCAGAAAAATCCGGACAAAAAACCCCGGAAACGAGTAGCCGTCGATGTAGGCCGTCTCGTCAATCTCGCGCGGAATTCCGCTCATGAAGCCCTCCAGAATCCAGACCGCCAGCGGCACGTTGAACAGCAAGTGCGCCAACGCCACCGCAATATGCGTGTCCATCAGCCCGACCGTTGTGTAGAGCTGGAAAAAGGGCAGCAGGAACACCGCCGGCGGCGTCATGCGGTTGGTTAACAGCCAGAAAAAAACATGCTTGTCACCCAGAAAGCTGTAGCGCGAAAACGCGTAAGCGGCCGGCAGGGCGACGCTGACTGAAATCACCGTGTTGATGGCCACGTAAATCAGGCTGTTGATGTAGCCCGAATACCAGGACGGGTCGGTGAAGATGGTCTTGTAATTATCCCAGGTGAAATTTTTTGGAAAGAACGCAAAGCTTGAAAGGATTTCAGCATTCGTCTTAAAGCTCATGTTGACCATCCAGTAGATGGGCAGGAGCGCAAACACGATGTAGGCGATCAGAAACAACGTGCGTGCTTGGAATTTCGGCTTAGTCATGATGCCCCACGCTCCCCACTTCGTGTGATTCTCTGCCCCCGGCGGGAACCGCCCCGCCTGCGGCCCGGCAAAGCCGGTTCCCCGAGGGCAACTTGCTCCAGACTGCGGCAGTACCGGTTCCTGCTTTTTGGTTTGCTGCCCAACGAGGGGACGGCGCGGC
This sequence comes from Polaromonas sp., assembly GCF_012927455.1. GTDB lineage: Bacteria > Pseudomonadota > Gammaproteobacteria > Burkholderiales > Burkholderiaceae_C > Polaromonas. The sequence continues at coordinate 46,224 of NZ_JABBPE010000004.1, forward strand.
GCTCATTGTTCGCCTTCCTTTTCTTGCGTTCCAACGCGCTGCATCCAGTTGTAAAGGATGAAGCACAGCAGCAAAATGATCAGAAAGTAGATCAGCGAGAACGCCGCTGCAGGACCCAGGTCAAACTGGCCCACGGCCTTCTGCGTGAGGTACTGCGACAAGAAGGTGGTGGCATTGCCCGGCCCGCCGCCAGTCAGCACAAAGGGCTCGGTGTAAATCATGAAGCTGTCCATGAAACGCAGCAACACGGCAATCATCAGCACACCGCGCATCTTGGGCAGTTGGATGTAACGAAACACCGCGAATTTGCTGGCTCCGTCGATACGCGCCGCTTGGTAATACGCATCCGGAATCGAGCGCAGCCCGGCGTAACACAGCAAGGCCACCAGCGGCGTCCAGTGCCAGATATCCATCATCAGCACCGTCACCCAGGCATGGGCGGCGTTGCCGGTGTAGTTGTAGTCAAAGCCCATTTTCTGCAGCGTGGCGCCAAGAAGCCCGATATCCGCCCGCGCGTAGATTTGCCAGATCGTCCCGACCACATTCCACGGAATCAACAGCGACAGCGCCACCAGCACCAGTACCAGCGACGCCTTCCAGCCCTGCGCCGGCATCGACAGTGCCAGCGCAATTCCCAGCGGAATTTCCACGGCCAGCACCGCCAGCGAAAATGTCAGCTGGCGCCACAACGCGGCATGCAGATCTTCGTCGCGCATCACGGCGGCAAACCATTCGGTGCCAACAAACACGCGCCGCTCCGGTGAAATGATGTCCTGCACCGAGTAATTGACCACCGTCATGAGCGGCAAGATGGCGGAAAACGCCACGCAGACGATGACCGGCAGCACCAGCAGCCAGGCCTTCTGGTTCACGGGTTTGGTGGTCATGGTGCCCCCACGTTTACCGCCAAGGCGGCTGCATTGCCCCTCGTGGGGGCGTTTGCTTGCTTGAAGCGGTTCTGCGCAGCGTTCGTACTCATACGCTCACCAGTTCTTCGTTCACATACAGGCAGGTGTGCGGTCCCATGATGCGCAGCCAGACCTGCTCGCCCGTTTGCGGCAGGCTGGCCGCCGGGTGCAGCCGCGCCTTCACCGTATGCCCGCCCAGCGTGGCGGTCAGCATCATGTGGGTGCCAATGTCCTGCACCAGCGTCACCTGAAACGGCAGCGCAGCCGGGTCAGCGGGCGCAGTCTGAACCACGTATTCAGGCCGCACGCCGAGCTTGAGATCGCCATCGGGCACGGCGCGGTCCGCCGGCAGAGCCAGAGTGATGCCGGCCACGCGCAGTACGCCCGCCGTCACGCTGCCAGGCAAAAAGTTCATGCCGGGCGAACCGATGAAATGTCCGACAAAGGTATGGCGCGGCCGCTCAAACAGCGCGTCGGCTGAACCGGTCTGCACGGCGCGGCCGCGCGTCATCACCACCACCTCTTCGGCGAAGGTCAGCGCCTCGACCTGGTCGTGCGTCACGTAAATCAGCGTGAGCTTGAGTTCATGGTGAATTTGCTTTAGCTTGCGCCGCAGCTTCCATTTCAAGTGTGGGTCAATCACCGTCAGCGGCTCGTCAAACAGCACGGCCGACACGTCGGGACGCACCAGCCCGCGGCCCAGCGATATCTTCTGTTTGGCGTCCGCCGCCAGGCCTGACGCGCGCTGGTTCAGCTGGCCGCTCATGTCGAGCATTTCGGCAATCTCGCCCACGCGCTTTTTGATCTGGGCTTCCGGAACCTTGCGGTTGCGCAGCGGAAAGGCCAGGTTTTCCGCCACCGTCATGGTGTCGTAGATCACCGGGAACTGAAAGACCTGGGCAATATTGCGCTGCTGCGGCGTGGCTTGGGTCACGTCCACTCCGTCAAACCTGACGCTGCCCTGCGAGGGCGCCAGCAGGCCCGACACGATGTTGAGCAGCGTGGTCTTGCCGCAGCCTGAGGGACCCAGCAAGGCGTAAGCCCCGCCATCGCGAAAACTCATGGTCAGCGGCAGCAGCGCATAGTCGCTATCGTCGCGCGGATTGGGCCGGTAGGCATGGGCCAGATCCAGATCAATACGGGCCATCATTGACCTCCTTCGCCGCGCGGCGTTGGGGCGCCACCAGCAACGCGCCGCCGGCATCAAACACATAGGCCTGCGCGGCATCCAGATACAAGGTCAGCGGCGCGCCCAAATCAAAGTAGTGCACACCGGTCAGTTGCGCCACCAGTTCACCCACAGCGGTTGCGACGTGCACAAAGGTGTCGGAGCCGGAAATCTCGGCCAGCTCGACCTTGCCGGGCAGCGCCACGTCGCCCGCATGCGCCGCAACGCGTAACGCCGAGCCGCGCACGGCTGCCGTCAGCTTGGCCAATCGTTGCTCAGGCGCCATCGGCAAGCGCAACGACAAGGCCGGCCCGCCCACCAGCTGCACGCCCTGCGCCGCCGGCAGCGCTGCGATCAGGTTCATGGGCGGGTCACTGAAAGCCCGCGCCACCCGCAGCGACTGCGGCGCATGAAACACCTGCGCCGTGGGCCCGTACTGCAGCAGCTCGCCCGCATCCATCACGGCGGTGTAGCCGCCCAGCAGCAAGGCCTCGCCCGGCTCGGTGGTGGCATAAATCACGGTCGAGTCGCCGGCGGAAAACAGCTGCGTCAATTCTTCGCGCAGCTCTTCACGTAATTTGTAATCCAGATTCACCAGCGGCTCATCGAGCAGCATCAGCGGTGCGCCTTTGGCCAGCGCCCGTGCCAGGGCAACGCGCTGCTGCTGCCCGCCGGAAAGTTCTGCCGGGTAGCGATCGAGAAACATCTCGATGTGCAGCCGCGCGGCCAGGCTGCGCACCTTGTCGTCTATGTTTTTCTCGCCACGCAAGCGAAGCGGCGACCCAATGTTGTCGGCCACCCTCAGCGAGGGGTAATTGATGAACTGCTGGTACACCATGGCGACATTGCGCTCACGCACCGGCGTGCCCGTCACGTCCACGCCATCCACCCGTACGCGGCCCAGCGTCGGAACATCGAGGCCGGCCATGATGCGCATCAGGCTGGTCTTGCCGGCTTGCGTCGCGCCAAGAAGCACCGTCACCTCGCCGCTTCGCGGCAGCAGGCTCAGCTCGAACAGCCAGTCTTCCGCACCCACTTTTTTACTGATGTTCTCAAGCGCAAGCTGCATCACGCCTCCCTTGGGCAGCACAGGCCAAAACCGCAGCAAGTAAAAAAAGGGCACTATTCAACAAAGCGATTTCCCGCGTGGCTTTCGCCAAAGTTCGAATCTTTACATTTTTCTTCCTTTTTGATTGTTTCTCCTAATTGTTTACCCTTAGCAGTTTCGTTTTGTTTCGATATAAAGTAAAAGGACCTTTTCCACTCAAATCCGCGTGAACTCCAATCCCAGGCAAATCAAGCTTCTTGAGGTCGTGCGCGCCCATGGTTCGGCATCCGTCGAACAGCTGGCCGAGCAGCTGGACGTGACCCTGCAGACCGTGCGGCGCGACGTACAGCGTCTGGCTGACGCTGGCCTCTTGAGCCGTTTTCATGGCGGCGTGCGGGTGCCCAGTTCCACGGTAGAGAACATCGCGTACCGGCAGCGCGAAAGCCTGAACGCCGAAAGCAAGGCGCGCATTGCCCGGGCGGTGGCCAGGCGCGTGCCCAACGGCTGCTCGCTGATGCTCAACATTGGCACCACCACCGAGGCCGTCGCCAAGGCGCTGTTGCAGCACAAAGGGTTGCGCGTCATCACCAACAACCTGAACGTGGCCGATATTTTGTGCAGCAACACCGATTGCGAAATCATCGTGGCCGGCGGCGTGGTGCGGGCGCGCGACCGCGGCATTGTGGGCGAGGCCGCGGTCGATTTCATGCGCCAGTTCCGGGTCGATATTGCCGTCATCGGCATCTCCGGCATAGAGTCCGACGGCTCCCTGCGCGACTTCGACTACCGCGAAGTCAAGGTGGCGCAGACCATCATTGCGCACGCCAGAGAGGTCTGGCTGGCCGCCGACAGCAGCAAATTTAATCGCCCCGCCATGGTGGAGTTGGCGCAGCTGTCGCAAATAGACCTGCTGTTCACCGACCAGGCGCCGCCCGAGCCCTTCCCGGCCTTGCTAAAAGAAGCCAATGTGCGCTGCGACATTGCCGAAACCTGAAGCGGCAGCGCCCTTCCAACTGTCACCGAATCACCATGACTTACCTGCTCGCCCTCGACCAGGGCACTTCCAGTTGCCGAAGCATTGTGTTTGACGAGCTGGGCCACGTTGTCGCTCTGGCCCAGCAGGAGCTGCCGCAGATCTACCCCAAGCCCGGGTGGGTCGAACACGACCCGCTGGAAATCTGGCGCAGCCAGCTCGCCACCGCCCGCCAGGCGCTGGCCAAGGCCGGGCTGCAAGCCAGCGCGATACGGGCGCTGGGCATTACCAACCAGCGCGAAACCACGGTGCTGTGGCACCGCAAGACCGGCCAGCCCATCCACAATGCCATCGTCTGGCAAGACCGGCGCGCCGAAGCCACCTGCGCGCAGCTGCGCGAGCAGGGCCACGAAGCGCTGATCCAGTCCAGGACCGGGCTGCTGATTGACGCCTATTTTTCGGGCACCAAGCTCAAGTGGCTGCTCGACAACGTGCCCGACGCCCGCGTGCAGGCCGAAGCCGGAGAACTGGCCTTCGGCACCATAGACAGCTGGCTGCTGTGGCAATTGACGGGCGGCTCGCTGCACGCCACCGACGTCAGCAACGCGTCCCGCACCATGCTGTTCAACGTGCACAGCAACCAGTGGGACGCCGAACTGCTGGACTTGCTGGGCATCCCGCCGTCGCTAATGCCCCAGGTGATGCCGTCCAGCGCGCATTACGGCGAGGCCGGGGCCGAGTTGCTGGGCCATGCCATACCGATAGGCGGTGTAGCCGGCGACCAGCAAAGCGCGCTGTTCGGCCAGGCCTGCTTCAGCGCGGGCATGGCCAAAAACACCTATGGCACCGGCTGCTTCATGCTGATGCATACCGGCACGCAATTCCAGACCTCACACAACGGCCTGCTCACCACCAGTGCGGCGCAAACCACGGCCAGCGCCGAATTTGCCATGGAAGGCAGCGTGTTTGTTGGCGGCGCGGTGGTGCAGTGGCTGCGCGACGGGCTGAACGCCATCAAGGGCAGCGCCGAAGTCGAGGCGCTGGCGCGCAGCGTGCCCGACTCGGGCGGCGTGATGCTGGTGCCCGCCTTCACCGGCCTGGGTGCGCCCTACTGGAAGCCCGACGCGCGCGGCACGATTACCGGGCTGACGCGCGGCACCACCGTCGCCCACATTGCGCGCGCCGCGCTGGAAAGCATCGCCTACCAGAGCGCCGCGCTGCTGCAGGCCATGAGCCGTGATGCCGTCAGCGCCGGCGCCGCGCCGGTGGCCGAGCTGCGCGTTGACGGCGGCGCCTGCATCAACGACTTGCTGATGCAGTTCCAGGCCGACTTGCTGGGCATTCCGGTGATTCGCCCGGCCGTCACGGAAACCACCGCCCTGGGTGCCGCCTACCTGGCCGGCCTCTCCAGCGGGGTCTACCGCAGCACCGCCGAACTCTCCAGCATGTGGCGCGCCGAACGGACTTTTGTTCCCACTCTGGGCGCCGGGCGCGCGGCCGAGCTGATGGCGCAGTGGGAACATGCGGTGCGCCAGACGGTGCTTCAATAACTACGCCGGCGCCGCCAGCCCGAACAAGCCCGAAGCAATCCCTCAGGCCAACCCCGCGCGTGGACGACAATTCATGGGCTGGGCGGACTGCTTTTAAGCCGCCCCTGAACAGAAAGACGGGCATGACCACAGCGCAACCAGACAGCGGCCAGCAAGACATCGCCTTCATAGGGGGCGGCAACATGGCCAGCGCCATCATCAGCGGCCTGCTCAAGCGCGGCCTCCCCCCCAGCCAGATTCAGGTGGTCGAGCCGTTTGCCGAACAGCGCGCCCGGCTGGTGCAGCAATTTGGCGTCACCGTTAACGAAACACCGGACGCCGCGCTGAACCTCGCCACCCTTGTCGTCTGGGCCGTCAAGCCGCAGACCTTCAGGGCGGCAGCAGCCCAAACCCGCGCGCATTCCAGGGCGGCGCTGCACCTGAGCGTGGCGGCCGGCATCCGCTCGGACAGCATTGCGTCCTGGCTGGGCACCCAGCGGGTCGTGCGCGCCATGCCCAATACGCCGGCACTGGTTGGCAAAGGCATGACAGCGCTCTTCGCCCGCCCGGCCGCGACCGCTGCGGACCGGCTGGCGGTAGAGCGCGTGATCCAGACCACCGGAGAGTATTTATGGCTGGAGCAGGAAGAACAGCTCGATGCCGTGACCGCGCTCTCGGGATCGGGGCCAGCCTATGTGTTTTATTTCATCGAGGCCATGGTCCAGGCCGGAACCGACATGGGCCTGAGTCGGGAACAGGCCCATCAGCTGGCGGTTGCGACCTTTGTCGGTGCATCGGCGCTGGCCGAAGGCTCGCAAGAGCCACCCGAAGTGCTGCGAGCCCGCGTAACCTCCAAGGGCGGAACCACCTACGCGGCGCTTGCATCTATGGAGCAGGACGACATCAAAACGCAGTTCATGCGCGCCATGCACGCCGCACGCGCGCGAGCCCGCGAACTCGGCGACGAATTTGGCGCCAGCTGATTCGTTCAGGTATCAAATAGGCCTTGAGTCCATGCAGTACGGGCGTAACGTGCTACTACTTAGATAGCATTTAAGGCTGCGATTTTGCTGTCAATCGACCGGCTAAGCGGCACGCTATTAAAAAAACGTACGTTTCGCAGTTGAGTAACCAGCCCTTTGAAAAGCTTTCTGGCGGCGCGGGCGTAACTACATTTCCAACATTTGGAACTCATCATTAAAAAATTTCTGTCCATCCTCTCCAGCATCGGCACAAACCGGCGCGCCTGCTGTAAAGGCAGCAGCTGCGAAGGCCGAGCACAAGATCAAGCATTGCGCCAAAGCCATAGCCATAGCCATAGACAAGATGACCAAAAAAGCTGTCTGATAGGTAGCCAGCACCCAGCAATAATTCACTGGCCGGCCCACCCGGCAGGTCAGCAGAAGTTCTTGCAAAGCCCGCCGCATGCGGGCTTTTTTCGCGTCCTGCGCCAGCTTGCGCGAATGGCTCACCGCCCCAGATAAGACAAGGCAATCCCGGCAAACATCGTGAGGCCCAGCCAGTGATTGAGGCGAAACGCTTTGAAGCAGTCGTCGCGCTGGCGTTTGCGGATCAGCCAGCCGTGCCAAAGCGCCTGCAGCCCGGCCAATCCGAGTGCTATTAAAACAATAGCTGGTTGCGCCCGGTTTATAAGAGCTACAGCCCAAATTGACAGGTAAATGAGGTAACTCAGCAAAACGCCGGCCACATCAAAGCGCCCGAGCGTGATCGCCGAGGTCTTCATGCCGATTTTCAGGTCGTCGTCTCGGTCGACCATGGCGTATTCGGTGTCATAGGCAATCACCCAGAACAGGTTGCCCAGCAGCATCAGCCAGGCCAGCGCCGGCACGCGCGACTGAACGGCGGCAAACGCCATCGGAATACCAAAGCTGAAAGCCACACCCAGCACCGCCTGCGGCATAGACACATAGCGCTTGGCATAGGGATAAGCCAGCGTGACGGCCAGAGCGACAAATGACCAGCCGATAGTGACCGCGTTGGTGCTCAGCACCAGCCCGAAAGCCAGCAGCGCCAGCAGAGCGCCCAGCCCCAAAGCCTCTTTGACCGATAGCGCGCCGCTCGTCACGGGTCGCTGCGCGGTGCGCTTGACATGGCGGTCAAACTCGCGGTCGGCCACATCGTTGATGCAGCAACCGGCGCTGCGCATCAAAAACGTTCCCAATGTAAACACCAGCAGCAAATGCCAGCCCGGAAATCCGTTTGAGGCCAGCCACAGCGCAGACAAGGTCGGCCAGAGCAGCAGCAACCAGCCGGCCGGCCGGTTCCAGCGGATCAGTTGCAGGTAGAGAGCCCCCAAGCTTTTCGCTTCGCGTAATGCGCTGCCCCCCGAGGGGGCTAATTTTCCTAGGGGCGGCCCGTCGGAAAATTCCGTGCCCCCCAAGCTGGCCGCTTTGGGCGCTGCGCTGTCCCCCAGAGGGGCTGTGCTTGCTTGGGGCGGCACGGCGCGGCGCGCGTCCGTGTCCCCGGCAGGTTTATTCTTCAAGCAATGAACGCAGCATCCAGGCGGTCTGCTCATGCACGGTCAGGCGCTGGGTCAGCAAATCGGCGGTCGGCTGGTCGTTCGCCTTGTCGGCCAGGGGGAACAGCTCACGCGCGGTGCGGGCAACCGCCTCATGGCCCTGCACCAGAATGCGCACCATCTCCAGCGCCTTAGGGGGGCTGGCGGGCGCATCGGGCACGGAGGCCAGCTGGCTGAACTGTGCATAGGAGCCCGGCGCTGCATGGCCCAGTGCACGGATGCGTTCTGCAACAGGATCCACCGCGGCCCACAGCTCGGTGTACTGCAGCATGAACATCTGGTGCAGGGTATTGAACATCGGCCCGGTCACATTCCAGTGAAAGTTATGCGTCGTCAGGTACAGCGTGTAGTTGTCGGCCAGCAGGCGGCTGAGCCCCTGGGCGATCGCCGCACGGTCTTTTTCACCGATGCCGATATTGATGGAAATGGCAGCTTTTCCAGAAGTCTTTGCAATAGGTTTGTCCATGGATTTACTTTCAGGATTTAAACCACAACTTTACGAAAACAGACCCGGAGTGGCAATAGGCGCCGCCTATGGGCGTTATATCAAAGCGTTAATAATAATTGCCCGCAAGCCGGTACCAAACGCGGCGCAAACTCAAGACAGCCGCGTCACGCCCGGCAACTCGCACGCATAAACCGCGTTGCGCAACGCGGCAATAGCCTCGTAACGCGTGAAACTGCGGCGCCAGACCAGCACCACGCGCCGGCTCGGCACATGTCCTTTGAAGGGCAGGTATTTGATGAACGACGGTGACGACGGCGATTCCGGGTTTTTGCTTTTGCCGGACTTTTTTGCGCCCATTGGTGCGGCCAGCGCTTCTTTGGGCACGCCCAAGCGCGGCACCAGCGTGATGCCCATGCCCGCGGCCACCATGTGCTTGATGGTCTCCAGCGACGAGCCTTCAAAACTCTTGCGAATACCCTCGGCACTGCTGGAAAACCGCGCGAACTCGGGGCAGACCTCCAGTACATGATCGCGAAAGCAGTGGCCGGTGCCCAGCAGCAGCATGGTTTCCTGCTTGAGCTCTTCGGCCGTGACGCTGCTGCGCGCCGCGAGTGCGTGGTTGTTCGGCACGGCCGCCATGAAAGGTTCGTCGTACAGTGGCGCAATCGCCAGATTGGCATCAGGAAATGGCTCGGCCAAGATCGCGCAGTCAATCTCACCGGTGCGCAGCTGCTCCAGCAGCTTGACGGTGAAGTTTTCTTGCAGCATCAGCGGCATTTGCGGCGAGCGCGCAATCACCTGGCGCACCAGGTCGGGCAGCAGGTAAGGGCCAATCGTGTAGATCACCCCCAACCGCAGGCTGCCAGCCAGCGGGTCTTTGCCGCGCTTGGCGATTTCACGGATGTTGTCGGCCTGCTCCAGCACGCTTTGCGCCTGGCGCACGATCTCTTCACCCAGCGGCGTCACGGTGATTTCATTGGCGTTGCGCTCAAACAGTTTGACCTGCAACTCTTCTTCCAGCTTCTTGATTGCCACGCTAAGCGTCGGCTGCGAGACATGGCAGGCTTCGGCGCCCTTGCCAAAGTGCTTTTCGCGGGCTACGGCCACGATGTATTTGAGTTCGGTGAGGGTCATGACGCTATTGTGCGGCTTTGCCACGGCCTGCCGAGGCCCGCGCTGCACCGGCAGCCGCCGGAAATTCCGGTCAGATACCACTCTAGCCCATACAGTACGGTCGCAGACAGCTATTGAAATAGTAGCAGTTAAAGTGGTCCCGGCTGGCGCTCTGCCGCGCTACTCTGGCCCCTTGCGGCTACAGAGGCGGATGCCCCATGATTTTCTGAGACAGGCGCACGCAAGCCATTCACGCTGGCACGGCGGCACGGATGTGCTCGGCGTACACCACAAGCTGCCGCCCGGCACCACTTTTGCCGACAAAAAAATCGGCTGGCGCTGGGCACTCGATAAACTCGCTGGGCTCGTCGAGGTGGGCCAGAAGACTTAAGGTCGCCGTGAGTTTATGGTTTCGCACAATAGAAGTTTGGCATACGAGTGACTAAATGCAGCTTGTCCCGGGCACGTACTTGGTCGATCAGGCAGGGAAAATCTTTGGCATAGTGGTTCAATTAGCGACGGCCATTTTTTAGATTCGGTAGCGACCTAGAATGCCACGGCATTCACTAACATCTTTCTTGATATCGCATGCATTACGCGCATGTTTGCAAACCACTCCATGAAAATCGAATTCGACTTACTTTCAAATGCAGAGGATTCGATTCAACAGGCGATAGAGCTTGTGGCATGGGGCGGTAATCAATCTGAGCCCCGCCGATTAAAGCAAGCCGTACAGTCTATTGCCCACGGCGTCGAACTTCTCCTCAAAGAGCGCCTCAAGCGTGTCCATCCCTGCCTGATTTGGGAAAACGTGGACAAGTACCCAAGTCTTAACGCTCGCACCGTTACGGCCGAGGCTGCCATGTCAAGATTGGCAAGCATCGGTGGCTTGCGGTTTGAGACAGCCGATGTTGAACTAATTCGATCGCTTCGAGCAACGCGAAATGCGATTGAACACTACGCATGGAGCACCACAAAGCAAGAGGCTGAGGCAATTGTTGGCAGAGCACTTGAATTCACAATTCACTTCGCGAAAACCGAATTGAACTACGACTTCTTTGGCTACCACATGCGGAAAGACGATACATTGCAAGCCCTCCTAAGGTCTAATCAAGCTCTTTCAAGTGCCATGGCAAAGAGAGCGTTTCCTCCAAAAGGAAGCAATGAAGCGGAGCCTGAAGTTTGTTCTTTTTGCCGAGCTCGCTCAGTGGATCCGATCACTCATGCTTGTAGACTCTGCGGACACTGGAGCACTTCAGGGGAAGATGAAGTGCCGTTTTAGGACGCCCAATCAAGCCTCAAGCCTTCAAAAACTCAGCCTTCCCCCCCAACCACCGCAACACATGCCGCTCCGCCAGTTCGTCATACTGATCCAGCATCAGCGGCGCCAAATCCCGCGCCCAGGCCAGTAACTCCGCATCCGTCGTCAGATCAGCAAACCGCAACAGCGGCGCACCCGACTGCCGCGCCCCCAAAAACTCGCCCGGCCCGCGAATCTCCAGATCGCGCCTGGCAATTTCAAAGCCGTCATTGGTTTCGACCATGGCTTTGAGCCGGGCTCGGGCCACTTCGCCCAGTCGGGGCGCATCGCCGGTCGAATACAGCAGTACGCAGGCCGACGCCGCCGCGCCGCGCCCGACCCGGCCGCGCAGCTGGTGCAGCTGGCTCAGGCCGAAGCGCTCGGCGTGCTCGATCACCATCAGCGAGGCATTGGGCACATCGACGCCAACCTCGATCACGGTGGTGCTGACCAGAACGCCCATCTGCCCGCCGGTGAACAGGCTCATCACGGCTTTTTTCTCGGCCACCGGCATGCGCGAATGCAGCAGGCCAATCATCAGGCCGGGCAAGGCCGCGCTCAGCGCCTCATGCGTCTGGGTGGCGTTGACCAGGTCAATGGATTCGCTTTCTTCAATCAAGGGACAGACCCAGTAAATCTGCCGGCCTTCGGCGAGCTGCCCACGTATTCGCGCAATCACTTCGTCACGCCGCGCGTCGCTTACTACCTTTGTGACGATGGGCGTGCGGCCGGGCGGCAACTCGTCGAGGGTAGAAACATCCAGGTCGGCGTAATAACTCATGGCCAGGGTGCGCGGAATCGGCGTGGCGGTCATCATGAGCAGATGCGGCTCTTGTCCGCCCTCGGTCATCTTGCTGCTGTCATGGTTCATTTTGCTGCGCAGGGCCAACCGCTGCGCCACGCCAAAGCGGTGTTGCTCATCAATAATGGCGAGCGCCAGGTTTTTAAACCTCACTTTGTCCTGGATCACGGCATGGGTGCCTATCACCAGTCCCGCCTGGCCGCTTGCTATCAGCGCCAGCATCTCGCGTCGCTCTTTGGTCTTCTGGCTGCCGGTGAGCCAGGCGGTAGTGATGCCCAGGGGCTCCAGCCAGCCGATCAACTTGCGGAAATGCTGCTCGGCCAGAATTTCGGTCGGCGCCATCAGCGCGCACTGCCAGCCCGCGTCGATGCAGCGTGCGGCTGCCAGCGCCGCCACCACGGTCTTGCCGGCGCCCACATCGCCTTGCAGCAGGCGGTGCATGGGAATGCTTTTTTTCAGATCGATCTCAATTTCAGCGCCCACGCGCTGCTGCGCGGCGGTCAGACGGAAAGGCAGGCGTTCGAGCAATTGCTCCTGCAAGGTGCATTGCGTGCCGCGCATCAGCGGGCCGTTCAGCGCTGGCGCGCGCATCGCGGCGCGCACGCGCCGCGCCTGCAGTTGCGACAACTGCTGAGCCAGCAACTCTTCGGCCTTCAGGCGCTGCCAGGCCGGATGGCTGCGGTCTTCAAGCGTTTGCAGCACCACATCAGGACTGGGGTGGTGCAAAAACTGTAGCGCCTCACGCAGACTGCATAAGGGCTGTGGCATTTTTTGATCTAGAAATTGGGCGGGAATAGTTTCGCTGAGGTCGGCACGGGAAAGGCCGCTGAGCACCGCCTTGCGCAGATACAGCTGGGGCAAACCGGCAGATGTCGGATACACCGGCGTCAGTGCGCCCGGCAACTCGCCGCCGGCCAGCTTGAACTGCGGATGCACAATCTCGCGGCCTATAAACCCACCGCGAATCTCGCCGCGCACTCGCACGCGGGCGCCCACGCTCAATGTTTTCTGGTGCGAGGGGTAAAAATTGAGAAAGCGCAGCAAGCAGGTTTCACTGCCGTCATCGACCGTGACCAGCAACTGGCGGCGCGACCGGATCTGGATTTCGCTATGCATCACCTGCCCCTCAAACTGCACCAGCTCGCCATCGCGCGCATCGGCCAGGCGCACGATGCGGGTCTCGTCCTCGTAGCGCAGCGGCAGATGCAGGGCCAGGTCGATATCGCGCCTGAGCCCGAGCTTTTCCAAGGCCTTTTGCGCCGGTGATTTGGCTGGCGCCTTGGCGACAGACTTGCCCGCTGCCCCGGCGTCAAGCGCGCTGGTCTTCAACGCCGTTTCAGGGGCAGGAACAGCATGGTTCATCATGGGACAATTGTGCTACATGAAGACGAATTTCAGCCTTAGTGATTTTGATTTCACACTCCCCGACGACTTAATTGCCCAGCACCCTGCCCCCCAGCGCAGCGCCTCGCGCCTGCTCGATGGCCGGGGCGGCACCATTGCCGATCGCCGCTTTACCGACCTGCCCGAGTTGCTTTTGCCCGGCGACCTGCTGGTGTTCAATGACACCAAAGTGGTCAAGGCACGGCTGTTCGGCCAAAAGCAGAGCGGCGGCAAGCTCGAACTGCTGATCGAGCGCGTGCTTTCGCCCCATGCCCACGCCGGCCATGAAGTCGCCGCGCACATGAAAGTCAGCAAAAAGCCGCTGCCCGGCGCGGTGCTGCAAATGGCTGGCGGCTTCACGGCCACGCTGCTGGGCCGCTGGCCGAATGAGGGCGGGCCGCTCTACCGCTTCAGGCTCAGCAGCGACCCGTATGCGCTGATGGCGCAGTTTGGTCATGTGCCGCTGCCGCCCTACATCACCCACAGCGATTCGGCCGACGACGAGCAACGTTACCAGACCGTGTTTGCGAAAAACCCGGGTGCCGTGGCCGCGCCGACAGCGGCGCTGCATTTTGACGAAGGCATGCTGGCACAGTTGGTTGCGCGCGGCATTGCGCTCGCCAGCGTGACGCTGCATGTCGGCGCCGGCACCTTCCAGCCGGTCAAGACCGAGCACATTGCCGACCACGTCATGCATTTCGAGCGCTTTGAAGTTCCGCCGGCCACGCTCCAGGCGATTGACGCCTGCAAGGCACGCGGCGGACGCGTGGTGGCGGTCGGCACAACGACCGTGCGGGCGCTGGAGTCCTCCGCCAAATTTGGCCCGGCCTGCGACGACACCAACATCTTCATCACGCCGGGTTTTAAGTTTGCCGTGGTCGATCTGCTGCTGACCAACTTTCACCTGCCTAAAAGCACGCTGATGATGCTGGTCAGCGCGTTTTCCGAGTACGAGCACATCATGGCGCTGTATCAGCATGCGATTGCCCAGCGATACCGCTTTTTCAGCTATGGCGATGCCATGCTGCTGCAGCGACTTTCCTTATCGACGTAAAGTTGGTTGAACGATATAATGATCGATATGAAAACCAATGTTGTTACTGTGTCCTCGAAATACCAGGTTGTGATTCCACAGGCGGTACGCGAGAGCGCACACATAAAGCCTGGGTCAAAGATGATGGTGGTCAACTACGGTGGCATCATCCGGTTGCTTCCGGTCATGGCGCCACAGGCCTATCGCGGTATTGCACGCGGCATGGATACAACCATCGTAGATGATCCGGAGCGCTTTTGACGCCCGCTATGCCGCGTTCGCGCAAAACGTCGCATATCGTTCTCGACTCTTCTTGCTGGCTTGAGTATTTTGCTGAGACACCCTACGCCGCGCGTTTTGACGCTGTCATCGCGAATCCGCAAGCGCTGATCGTCCCAGTCATTACCATTTATGAGGTCGTCAAAAAGACGGCGCGCGAACGCGGGCAAGAGCTTGCCAGCATCGCGCTTACCCTGATGCAGCAAGGACACATTGTCGATATGGATCTCAATCTGGCCCTGGCGGCCACGGCGTATAACTTGCCGCTCGCAGACAGCTTGATTTACGCAACGGCTCAAGCGCATGACGCTACGCTGTGGACGCAAGACCAGCACTTTGAGGGTCTGCCTGGCGTTAAATATTTTCCCAAAGACTGATGCTGAAATTCGAACTCCTCAAAACCGAAGGACATGCCCGACGCGGCACCCTGACCTTGAACCACGGCGTGGTGCAAACTCCAATCTTCATGCCGGTCGGCACCTACGGCACTGTCAAGGGCGTGATGCCGCAGTCGCTGCATGCGATGGGCGCGCAGATCATTTTGGGCAACACTTTTCACCTCTGGATGCGTCCGGGACTGGACGTGATCACCCAATTTGGCGGCCTGCACAAGTTTGAAAGCTGGCACAAGCCCATCCTGACCGACAGCGGCGGCTTTCAGGTCTGGTCGCTCGGCGAGATGCGCAAGATTTCGGAAGAAGGGGTGAAATTTTCCTCGCCCGTGAACGGCGACAAGCTGTTCCTGACGCCCGAAATCTCGATGCAGATCCAGACGCTTCTCAACAGCGACATCGTGATGCAGTTTGATGAATGCACGCCTTACGACACCAAGGGCCACATCACAACCGAAGGCGAAGCGCGTAGCTCGATGGAACTGAGCCGGCGCTGGGCCAAGCGTTGCGAGGACGAGTTTGACAAGCTTGAAAATCCGAATGCGCTGTTTGGCATCGTGCAGGGCGGCATGTTTGAAAACCTGCGCCAGGAGTCGCTCGATGCGCTGGTCGAAATGGATTTCCCCGGTTATGCCGTTGGCGGCGTCAGCGTGGGCGAGCCCAAGGAAGAAATGCTGCGCATCATGGCGCACACGCCGCACCGCCTGCCAGCCCACAAGCCGCGCTATTTGATGGGCGTTGGTACGCCGGAAGACCTGATTGAAGGCGTGAGCGCCGGCGTAGACATGTTCGACTGCGTGATGCCGACCCGCAATGCGCGCAACGGCCACATGTTCACGCGTTTTGGCGACCTGAAGATACGCAATGCGCGCTACAAAACAGAAGAAGGCCCGGTTGACGACAGCTGCACCTGCTACACCTGCCAAAATTTCTCCAGAGCCTACATGCACCACCTGGACCGCTGCGGCGAAATGCTCGGCCCCATGCTGGCCAGCATCCACAACCTGCACTACTACCTCAATCTGATGCAGGAAGCGCGTGATGCGCTGGACACCGGGCGCTTTGGCGAATTCGTTGTGCAGTTCAAAGCCGACCGGCAGCGCGGGGTCTGAGCGGTGAACATTGACTTGCAGCGATGGGTTGACCGATGGGCCGGCATTCCGCTGTGCGCGGTTGTGTCAGGTGTGGATGGCGTCATGCGCCGGTTTCGGCCAGCAGCGAGCCGCGACCAGGCGCCGCGCGCCATCGTGGTGATTCTGCTGTCCGAAATGGGCAGCCTGGTGCTGGCGCACGACATGTTCGCGCGCTTGAAGCAACGTTACCCGGGCGCCGAGTTGCATGCCCTGCTGTTCGGCAAGAACCGCGAAATCCTCGACCTGATGCAGGTGATGAATCCGGCCAATGTGCACACCGTCGATGACCATTCGCTGACTGCGCTGCTGGCGAGCCTGTGGAAGGTCATCAAGGCTTTGCGCCGCGCCAACGTCGATGTGGCGATTGACTGCGAGCTGTTCTCGCGCATCAGCAGTCTGCTGTCGTTTGCCTGTGGCGCGTCGGTGCGCGTCGGGTTTCACCGCCACACGCAAGAAGGCCTGTACCGCGGCTCGCACATCAACCGGCGCGTGCCCTACAACCCCTACCACCACATCAGCGCGCAGTTTCTAACGCTGGCCAGCGCCATTGATTCAAGGGCTGTACCTAGCTCCAAATTGCCGATCAGGCTCACCGGCAAGCCGCCGCCGCATGTGCAACTGGGCAGCACACTGGTCCCCGGCATGCAAAGCCGGCTGGCGCAGGACTTTCCGGGCCTTGCCGGCAAGCCGCTGGTGCTGGTGTACCCGGGCGGCGGCATTTTGCCGATTCGCGCCTGGCCGCTGGCGTCTTACACCGCGCTGTGCGAAGGCCTGGTGGCCGACGGTTGCGCCGTGGCCGTAATTGGATTGAAGGACGATCAGGCGCTGGCACGGAAGTTAGTCGGGCAGGTTCAGGCCGGCATCGATCAACAGAAGAACGCGAGCGGACGCAGCGACGGGCCGCCCCTAGCAAGTCCAGCCCCCTCGGGGGGCAGCGAACTACACGCAGTGAGGAGCGTGGGGGCGATAGTTGACCTGACGGGTTACACGCGCTCGATTTCCGAGTTGCTGGCGCTGTTTCATGTGGCGCGCCTGCTGGTAACCAATGACGGCGGCCCCGGGCAGTTTGCCGCGCTGACGCCGATCTGGACCTTGATGCTGTTTGGCCCGGAGACGCCCAGCCTGTATGCACCTCTGACGCCACATTGCTATTCGTTCTACAGCGAGTGGCCGTGCTCGCCCTGCCTGACGGCTTACAACCACCGCTCGTCGTATTGCGATGGTGATAACCAGTGTCTTAAGGTTATAGCGCCCGCCACCGTGCTGGCGAAGGCGCGTGAATGTCTGGTCAGTCCCTGATCAACAATTCTTGATGTCCAAACTTCGATCCATTGCAGAAGATCTGGTCAGCCGTCTGCCCACACGACTTCAACCGATGGCGCATTGGCGTTTCATCAAGTTTGGCGCGGTCGGCGCCAGCGGCACCGTGATTAATGTTGCGGTGCTCTATATCGCACAAGAGTTTTTACTGCGCGTCATCGAAGACTTTCAGTCACGGCTCAATTACTCGATTGCGCTGGCCATTACCGTGGCCACCATCAGCAACTTTTACTGGAACCGGCGCCTGACCTGGCGCGACCGCAAACATGAGGTCCATCGTTCCGCGCTGTTGCTGTTCATCAAGTACGTGATGGCGGCAGGGCTGTCGATTGTTGTGCAGTCCCTGCTGACCAAATGGCTGGCCCTGTCCATGCATTACATCCTGGCCAACGTGGTGGCCATTGCCCTGGCCAGCGTGTGCAATTTTCTGGTCAATGACCGCATGACTTTTCGCCGCCGCAAGAAAACCCAAGCGGCCCACCGTACCAGCCCACCGGCGCCACCCTCCACCGATGTCCACGACAAGCCCTGACAAACCCAAGCCGCGTTTTCCTGTTCACCTTATCTGGGCAGGCCTGGCGATTGCCGTGGCGCTGGGCTATCTGTTTGGGCTGGGCGGAGACCATATTCCACGCAACGGCGATGAGCTGGTCTATGCCCACATCGCGCGCCTTACGGCCCAGACCGGTCACTGGCTGCCGTTGGTCAGCTCTTACGATTTCATGCGCAACACCAAGCCGCCGCTGCTGTTCTGGCAAGCCATGGTGGCTGGCGGCTGGGGCGAGCACTGGACGCTGCTCAATTTGCGCCTGCCCAGCGTGCTGTACACATGGTGCATCGCGCTCATGGTGGGACTGCTGACGTGGAAAATTGTTCGCGGCGAAACACCAGCGACAACCACCGTCGTGGATGCCGGCACGGCAGAAAAAGGCAACCGGCACGCGATCACAATGGGCGCAATCGCCACGCTGGTTTACCTGTCTTTTTTCACCACCTACCGTTACGGCCGGCCTTACCTCACCAGCGCGGCCGAAACCTTTTGGCTATTTGGCGTGTTCTTTGCCATCGCCTGGTCGCCCGCCAAGTTACTGGCATCGCGCTGGAAGTTTCCGCTTATCGCCGGTCTGGCGATTGGCATTGGCTGCCTTTACAAATCATTTGTCATGGTGGTGCCGGTGGGCTTCGCGCTGGCGCTGTGCTACCAAACGGTGGGTGCTCAATTACCAGCCTGGAAAATTTTCCGCAGCGGCATCGTTGCCGACGGCTTCAAGGTCGCCGCGATATGCGCTCTTGCTTTGGCTATTTTTGGCCTGTGGTTTGCCATCGATCCGCAGCCAGGTGAAGTCTGGCGCGAATTTGTCGTCGGTGAAAACGCCGGCAAGATGAACTCTTCCAGAGGCTACTTCAAATCAGCTTTTAGCGGCAGCGGCGGCATCGTGACAATTCTGACCGGCTACTTTTCCAATGCGCTGTTTCTGCTGCCGCTGTCGGTCGGCGCCATGGTGGCAGCCTGGCTCAGCTGGCGGCAGCGCAAAGGCACGGCGCAAACAATCAGCGCCGCCGAAAAAATCATGTGGCTGTGGCTGCTCGCGCTGGCGCTGGTGTTCATGCTGCCGACGCAGCGCTCGACGCGCTACCTGATTCCGGCCATGCCGGCGCTGGCCGTGGTGATGGCGCTGTACTGGGAGCGCATCGGCCGTATCTGGTTCAGCCTGACGCTGGCGGTCTGCATGTTGGGCGCGCTCGCCATGGGCCTGGTGGGTTACGGCGCGGTGCGTGCCACGCAAGACCCCTGGGTTTACTCGCCGCTGTTCTGGCTGTTCGTGGCGGCCACGGCGCTGGCATGCGGCAGCGGAATTTTCAGGAAAGACCTGACGCGACCGCTCACTGCGCTGGCGGGCTTTGCCGTCTTGTTTGCCCTCGCCTGGGTCACCAACCCCTTCAATGGGGACCTGGGGCGCTTCCGCCCGGCTACCAACGAATTGCTCAAAGGCCAAACAGTGCAAGTCCCCAGCAATTTCAACGGCCATTTTGAACGCTATGAATTCATAATTCCGGGCGCGAAAATTGTTTCGTATTTTGCCGAGCAGCCGGTGGACTACGCCGACGTGGAGGCACTGTTCAAAACCAGCCGCTACGTGCTGGTGCAGCGCCGCGTCGGGCAGGCGCCCTGCACGCAGTGCCGAATTCTTGATGAGCGCTGGGACCTGCGTTCACGGCAGGACGAAAAAGACGGCACCATGGCGGCCTTCAAGACGCCCGAAACCTTCTGGTACGCCAAGGAATACCTGGTGGAGCGATTGGCGCCCTGAAGAGTAGGCCGAAAGTCTTTAAGCTCCAGGCCTGACCGGCTTTTCTTAAAAACTCAAGGAGTTGATTCATGCACTACCGTCGCCTCGGAAAAAGCAACCTGAAAGTGTCTGCCCTGTGCCTGGGCACCATGATGTTTGGGCGGCAAACGCCCTTCGACGATGCGGCCAGCATCGTCGCCTCTGCCCGCGAGCACGGCATCAACTTCATCGACACCGCTGACGTGTACAACCATGGCCAGTCCGAGACAGACGTCGGCAAGCTGCTGAGCGGCCAGCGCGAGCACTGGGTACTGGCCAGCAAGCTGGGCAACCCGGTCAGCGAGGCCGTGAACCAGGGGCACTACGCGCGGCGCTGGCTGATCCAGCAAACCAACGCCATATTGGCCCGCCTGCAAACCGACTACCTCGACATTCTTTACCTGCACCGCGATTACCACGACGAAAACCTTGAGGAAGCGGTGCTTGCGCTGGGCGACCTGATTCGCGAGGGCAAGATCCGCAGCTTTGGCCTGTCGAACTTTCGCGGCTGGCGCATCGCCGAGATCGTTCGTCTGTGCGAGCAACTGGGCGTGCCGCCGCCAGCCGTGTGCCAGCCCTACTACAACCTGCTCAATCGCGCGCCGGAAGTTGAAATTTTGCCCGCCTGCGGCCACTACGGGCTGGGCGTGGTGCCCTACAGCCCGCTGGCGCGCGGCGTCCTGACCGGCAAGTACCCGCCCGGCCAGCCGCCGGCCGAAGACACGCGTGCCGGCAGCGGCGACAAACGCATTCTTGAGACCGAGTTCCGCGAAGAGTCGCTGCAGATCGCGCAAAAGATCAAGGTCCGTTGCGAGGCGAAGAACCTGGTTCCCGGACAGTTTGCCGCCGCCTGGGTGCTTGCCAATCCTTTGGTCAGCGCAGTCATCGTCGGGCCGCGAACGCTGTCTCATCTGCAAGAGGTTTATGGCGCGCTGGACCTGAAGATCAACCAGGACGACGAGGACTTCATCAATTCGCTAGTGGTACCCGGCCATGCGTCCAGCCCCGGCTACAACGACCCAGCCTATCCGTTCTTCGGCCGCGCCGTTTGATTTGCGCCTGTTGAGTCGCTGGAGCGCCTGGCTCTGTCGGGCGCTCTTTTGCGCGCAACGACTGTCGAACTAGGTGAAAACCCTTGTTGATGCGGTAATCCGCTTGAAGTTGAATCCGACCTCTCCTGGCTTGCGTAAAACGGATGGAGGCAAACAGCTTCCGCCCCATTAACAGGAGAAACTCATGAACTTCAGAAAACTCAGCTTGGGCGTTGTGGCAGCCGCTGCTGCCTGCGCCGCCGGGGTCTCCCTGGCATCGAGCCACCGCGAGGCCCCTTTCATCACCACCTCACCCAAGGTGGACGGTACCGACTTTTACATGTTTCGCAGCTACGAGCCCAGTCGCACCGACTACGTGACGCTGATCGCGAACTACCAGGGCCTGCAAGACCCGTATGGTGGCCCCAACTATTTCAAGTTGGATCCGAACGCGCTGTATGAGATCCATGTGGACAACAACGGAGACGCCCGGGAAGACCTGACCTTCCAGTTCCGCTTCAAGAACACCCTGGCCAACGGCGGCAAGGGCGTGGAACTGCCGATTGGCGACAAGTCTGTTGCGATTTCGCTCACACAAGCCGGCGCCGTTACCAACATCTCTGATGCCAACCTCAACGTGGCAGAAACCTACAGCGTCAAGCTGGTGCGCGGTGACCGGCGCAAGGGCGATGGCGGCAAGGACGTGGTCAAGGCCGCCGGCGGCGCCACGTTCGAAAAGCCATCGGACTATATCGGCGTGAAGACCTTCGGCAACAGCGCGGCCTACGCCGCCTATGCGGCCAAGCATGTGCATGAGGTCAAGATACCCGGCTGCCCGGCCGGCAAGGATGCAGGACGGGTCTTCGTAGGCCAGCGCCAGGAGGGTTTTGCCGTCAATTTAGGTCCAATTTTTGACCTGGTCAATGCCACGGCGGCGCAGATCACCGACCCTGCGCTGATCAATGCCTTCGCCGCTAATTCGATCCAGGACAAGAACATTACCTCCATCGCGATTGAAGTTCACAAGGACTGCCTGACGGCCGGCAACGACCCGGTGGTTGGCGGCTGGACCACGGCCAGTTTGCGCCAGGCGCGGCTGCTTTCAGGCGCGCCAACTTCTGGCTACCAGACCAGCGAGAAGTCGGGCGGCGCCTGGACCCAGGTGTCCCGGCTCGGTCAGCCACTGGTCAACGAAGTGGTGATAGGTCTGCGCGATAAAGACAAGTTCAACGCGTCCAAACCGAGCGGTGACGGCCAGTTTCTTGACTACGTGACCAACCCGACCTTGCCGGCGCTGCTAGGCCTGGTGCTGACGGGCGACCCCAAAGGCCTCGCACCGACCAACCTGCCGCGCACCGACCTGGCAACGGTTTTCCTCACCGGCATCACCGGCGTGAACAAGCCAGCCACGGTGACGCCCTCCGAGATGCTGCGGCTGAACACCGCCATCGCACCCGTGGCTTTTGCCGCGCAAAACCGGCTGGGGGTCGCGGGCGAAGTCCTGCGCGTGGGCGGCGTTGCCAATCTGGCGCAGGCGACCGACCTGGCCGGCTTCCCCAACGGCCGTCGCCCAAAGGACGACGTGGTTGACATTGCCCTGGTCGCCATGCTGGGCGGTTTGTGCGTGATTAACGGCGACAACGATGCTTTGAAACTGAACAGCATCCCGGGCGTGTCTGGCGTCACTTCTGCCTGCAAGCCGTCCAGCGTGCCCTTGGGTGCCACCTCCGCCAAGGTACACGACGGCGTTGACCAGGCGGTTGTGCCCTTTCTGGCCGGCTTTCCTTACCTGAACACGCCCAACCCCGGCTCCCGCTAAGCCAACCCTTACTTGAAGGAAGCAAACCATGAAACCCTTTTTCACCCACCGTTCCTGGCTGGCCGCTTCGGCAGGGGCTCTTTTGCTGGCCGCCTGCGGCAGCGGCGGCGACAGTGGTAGCGCCAGTGGCGGCACCGCGCCGGGGAGCGGCTCGGAGATACCGCTCTCGGCCACCAGCAGTTCGGCCGGCGCTTTCAGCTTCGTCGAGTCGCTGGTGGCTGCAGGCGATTCAGAGACGGCTGAGCCGCTGCAACTGGGCGGCGACGATGTGTCCCTAGGCAGCAGCGACACGGATGACGCCGACCCGAGCGTCTGATCGCGTTAGTGCCACAGTGGAATCGGCGTGCTCTTGGGCACGCCGATTTTTTTCGGCTGCCTTGAAGGCCATCAGCCTCTAAAACCCGCCGGGAAGCCGCGCCGGCGCTGGCCGCGCGCGCGTGGAACTGGTGCTGCCAGGGCATCCGTGTGTCGCCGCAGGGGCTGACCCGGACGGGCTTTTTCAGGCCGTTGCAGCGCCTGTCCCCGGCAAGCGCGCGCCCTGTCCGCACGCGCCGCCACAGGCGTGGCAAAACTTGGCGAATGCACTTTGGCGAGTGGTGCACTTGAGGCAATGGTCAAACAGGCCAATGCCGCAATGCGGGCAATAGTCGATCCCCGTGTTCTTCAAATCCACGGGCCGCTCACAGCCCGGACACACCCCTTTGGACAGCCGCGTGAGTGCGGTGTCGTAACTCAATTCTTCACGGCGCTGCGCATCGGGCAGTTGCTCGGCCAGTTTTTGTTTTTCGAGGTAGCGGTTCAGCGACACGATGGCCTGACGGCCCACCAGCGCCGTGACGACGATGCCCACGATGTAGCGCACATAGCCGCCGTAGCTCGGCAAATAAGGTACCAGTTCTACAAAAAACGCGAAGCCCGCAAAAATGATGAAACCCCAGACAAAAGGCCAGTAAGTGCCCTTGCGTTTTTTGACAAAGAGCCAGCCGGCAATCACCAGCAGCGGCAGGGTGAGCGCAAGGCGGTAGCCAAACACGCGCAGCTCCACGCGGCGGTACTCAGCATTGAGCTGCTGCTGCGCGCCCTGCTCCAGCTCTCCCAGCTGGCGGCGTTCACGTTCGGCCGCTTGCCGGGCATCCAGGGCGGCCTGTTGCTGGGCCTCGACGGCAACGCCTGCCGCACGTTCTTTGTCCTTCAGTACATCCAGCGCCTGGGTGCGCGCCACCAGTTCCGTGTCTTGCGCGGCCAATTGCGTGGCCTGGCGGGTAGACAGCCAGTTATTGAAGGTCTCCCGCGCAGCCGACGAGTCGGCTTGAGCCGTCCGGCGCTTGAGCTGCGACTGCTGCAGCGCGTTTTCAGCGTTCTGGCCGGCGAGCTCTGCATTTTTAATGGCGCTGCGCAGCTTGCGGGTGGCGCCGCTGTCCATGAAGTCGTCCAGAGAAAGACGCTTCTCCACTTTCGGCAAGTCGCCCACCACCGTCCCGCCGAGCCCGATAAGGAATCCGGCGAAGACGATGGCCACCATCCACAGGCCGCGGTACATCCATTTTTCTGTCAGTCGCAAGCCTTTGGCCATGAAGTTCTCCCTTGTTGAAAAAAAGTGCCACCCTGTTCACAGTTTGATGACCGTGGGCGTCTTGCCGGTGGGCGTCATTTGAGCACGCTGCAGCCAGCTGAAAACCGAGTCCACCGTCACCGTCTCAATGCGGTCTGAAAAGCGTTTGTCATTCGGATGGTCGTCAAAGGCCACATTCGCCGCGGTGACGCGACCGCCCAGGCGCGTCAGCGGCCCCAGTTGGAGCGTGGTCGGCTCATACCCCTTGAACTGCAGCCAGGCCTGCGCCTGCTCGCGCGAGTGCACCTGCGGCTCAAGCGCCAGGGCCAAAGTTTCAATAGCCCACTGGTTGGACTGCTGGTACTTGCGGCCCCAGACGTAACTGACGATGCTGTAGGGCTTGTGGTGCAGGCTTATCGCGCGGGCGGGGTCTTCCAGCAAGACTAACAAACGCGCCTGGACTTCCGGCGTGGGTGCCAGCCATGCGGCCTCAAACCGCCACAGGTCATCGAGGAAAAAGTCCCCCAGGCCCTGCCGGTAGATGGACGAATTACGGGTGCCGCATTCATTGAGCTTGTGCAGCACGCGCCAGGTGGTGCCACCCTGGCCATCGGCCTGCTGCCAGGCCAGGCCCAGATGCGAATAACGCACGCCGTACTTGCTCAGGTCTTGCCCGGCGCGCGCCAGAAGCACCACCTTTTCGCCGCTGGCGTTCAGTGCTTCAAGCGTTTTGGCCGCCAGCGTCAAACCGCGCTCGACTGTTTGCGCCGATGTCTTTTTGACGTCGCACGAACGCCCGGCGTGGGCAGCGGGCGCCAGCAAGAGGCTGGCCGCCAGCAATGCCGATGAGAGGCAGGTCAGAAAGGTCTTCATATTTGCAGTCTCCGGTTTAGTTGGTCAGCCGCTCGCTGTGCAGCAAGGCGCGGCCCAGGGCGTTCGGAACAAAGGCAAGGACTTCGCCGGCGGCAGACAGCAGCACACCCGCGCTGACCACGCTTACCACCACAGAGGCACCGGCCACCATCGAAGCCCCCGCAGCACCCCTGCCGGCGACCTCGATGCTGGCGAGCGCGCCATCCGAGGCGCGCTCCAGCACATACACCGTGCCGCGTGCGCTGATTTCAACGGTTTTGACGACCAGCACCGCACCTGCGGTTGACAGCACCACTGGTATCGCCAGCACGGCGCCGGCCGCTGCGCTGGCACCCAGCACCACAGAGGCCACCGGCCAGGCAGACACTGCACTGAGCGCCGCCACCTCCGACTGCGCCATAGCATTGATTGGCACGCCAGCCCCCGAAAACAGTGCGCAAGCAGCTATTAAATATGTAGCAAATTGGATCTTCATGACAACGCCTCGGTTTGAATTGATCTGAGTTGAAATTGGGTTGGGTTTATTCGGCTTCAACGGTGCTGCGGGTGGCCTGCCCCGGCATGCGGCCAGCCCTACGCGCCTGATCCAGATCGGCCTCGTGCCGGTCGCGCAGGACCTTGGCCAGCGTGTAGCTGCATGTGATCAGGTAAGGCCAGACGCCCAGAAACGCCTTGTAGGGTTGGTTCACTTCCAAGCACCGCAGAGCCCAGCCGGTGAGCGACAGCGCCAGAAAGAAGCTCAGACCTGCAGCTGCCAATGTTTTGGAGTTACGGTAAATCAGCGTTTGCATAAAAGCCTTTGCGGTGGTTAAGGAGTCCCCAATGTGCCCCGCCGCCGCGAAATTCAATGCAAATACCGAACCAGTGGCTGCTTATCGCCTTCCTGGTAGCTTTTATTGATACTTTTAGACATCTAGCAGCGCAGATCTTCGGCTTTGCAGGGCTTCGGGCAGTACGCTGGCTGGCTGGCGGGCGCGCGCAGGACCAACCGTCGGACCTCAACGTACAGGTCAGGTCAAAGGTCAGGCTACCGTCATATTTCGCCTGGTGGCTGTGGGTTTGGCGTGATCGTCTTCAGGAAGGCCGGCTCAGTACGGCAAGGCCTTATTCATAGATGAATTACTGATGTCCGCGGTGGGCCCGCAGCAGACTGCCGCTTTGCAGCGTAACCAGGTACTGGCGAAAGTCAGCTTTCTGGTTGCCAATTCACTTCCGGTCACAGACCATCAGCGGCATTCGGCAAAAGCCACATTGCCAATAAAAACGATCTTGAAGACATTTATGGTCACGGCTAGATAAGCCATCGCGGACATTCAAATTGAATGGTTGGCGCCACTGCGAAATTGACCCCTGCTGTCGATTTCACTTGACCCTCCATGTAAGCTGGGGGTTCCGCTCAGCGCAAGGATTCCAGTCTTCTGAAGCCAGGACAGCCAACACCGGCAGCGTGGGTCAACCTTCGATTGACGGCGATCCGCGTACCATGCCACAACCCCCGCCCAACAAACCTCAGTCACAACAAACTGCCTCCTCCATGGACAACTCTTCCCTCTACACGCCGCCCAAGATCTGGTCTCACCTCAAGGAAAGCGGTGGTCGCTTCGCCGGCATCAATCGCCCGACCGCCGGCCCGACCCATGAAAGGGAACTGCCGGTCGGGCGCCATCCGCTGCAACTTTATTCAATGGGCACGCCGAACGGCGTCAAGGTGACGGTGATGCTGGAAGAGTTGCTGGCAGCAGGGCACAGTGGCGCAGAGTACGACGCCTGGCTGATCCGGATCCAGGACGGTGACCAGTTCGGCAGCGGTTTCGTCTCAGCCAATCCAAACTCCAAGATCCCGGCGCTGGTGGATCACAGCGGACCGGCGCCAATCAGGGTTTTTGAGTCAGGCGCGATCCTGATTTATCTTGCCGAAAAGTTCGGCTCCTTTCTTCCCGCAGACGGCGCCAAGCGCGCCGAATGCCTGTCGTGGCTGTTCTGGCAGATGGGCAGTGCGCCTTTCCTGGGCGGGGGGTTCGGTCACTTCTATGCGTACGCGCCGATCAAGATCGAATACGCGATCGATCGGTACGCGATGGAAGTCAAGCGACAGCTTGACGTGCTCGATCGTCGCCTTGCGGAAAGTCCCTATCTGGCGGGTGACGAGTACACCATTGCCGACATGGCGGTGTGGGCCTGGTACGGCACGCTTGTCAAGGGTCAGCTGTACGAAGCCGGTGAATTCCTGCAAGTTCAGGCGTACACCCATGTGCTGCGCTGGACCAACCACATTGCCCACCGTCCAGCCGTCCGGCGCGGTCGCATGGTCAACCGCACCATAGGCGAGCCATCGAGCCAATTGCACGAGCGCCATGATGCCGGCGACTTTGACACCAAGACCCAGGACAAGCTGGCCGCGCCGATTTGACGCCCAGCCTTATTTTTTGACCTGTCAGCGAAGCCCAATCATGATCATTCTCTACGACTGCGCCACCGCGCCCAGTCCGCGCCGCGCACGCATTTTTCTCGCCGAAAAGGGAGTTGCCCACGAGACGGTCCAGGTGGACCTGAAGAACTCCGAGCAATTGAGCAGCGCCTACCAAAAAATCAATCCGCAGTGCACAGTGCCAGCGCTGCGCACCGAAGAGGGAACAGTGCTTGCTGACAACGCGGCGATCACGGCCTATCTGGAGGCTCGTTACCCAGAGCCGCCGCTGCTGGGTATCACTCCGAACCAAAAAGCACAAATTGCGAGCTGGAACTGGCGCGTCGAGTTCGAGGGGCTGATGGCGGTTGCCGAAGCGCTGCGCAATAGTGCGCCGGCCATGGCCAACCGTGCGTTGCCCGGGCAGATGGACTACCCGCAGATTCCCGAACTGGCACAGCGTGGCCTGGCAAGGCTGCAACAGTTCTTTGGCATGCTCGACGAGCGCCTGGCTGACCGCAACTTCATCGCCACCGACAGTTTCAGCGTGGCCGACATCACTGCGGTGGTGGCGGTTGACTTCGCACGCGTGGTCAGAATCAAGCCCGGTGAGCAACACCCACACCTTCAGCGCTGGCGAGCAGCGATGGCCCAACGGGCGTCGATGACTTTTTAAGCAAGAAGGCGCCGCACCTCACTTTGAATCGGCGATGATGCTGTTGGTTGAGGCAGCTTGAGAAGGACAGGTGTCGTCGGAGCCATCTAGGTCGGACCTCGTCGATGAACCCTGGTTTGCAGCAGCCGATTTGCGCGTCACATGGGAGATTTCAAATGCCAATCCTCCGCGAAGGTGAACTGTCAGTGGATTACCTGGACGACGGCGCCGGCCCGGCTGTTGTGCTGGTTCACAGCTCGGTCAGCGGGAACAAACAATGGAGGCGGCTTGTTGAGGCTCTGCGTCCGACTTACCGATGTGTGGCCCCAAATCTGCTCGGCTATGGACTCACCTCGCCGTGGCAGGCTGGACGTAGGCAAACGCTTGCGGATGCGGCCCAAGTCACTTTGGCCCTTTGTAAAACGATTCCAGGTCCAATTCACCTTGTTGGGCATTCTTGGGGCGGCGCGGTCGCACTCGAAACCGCCAACAAGCTTGGCCCCAGGGTGTCCCACCTGGCGCTTTATGAGCCCATGCTATGCGGTCTATTGCACACTCAGGGCAAGGCTGAAGCCTGGTCTGAAGCACTGGGCATCTACACTGCCGTGCAAAGGCTGAGCGATGCCCAAGACTGGGAGGCCCTGGCAGAGGTATTCACCGACTACTTCAACGGCGACGGCTCATGGGCTGCGACACCTGCCGACCGGCAGAGCGTCATTGCCAGCCAGCTTCCCCCAAATCGCCATGAATGGGACGCCAGTTCACAACCGACCACAGCGCAAGACTTCGGTGGTGTGACTGCACGGACCTTGATACTTCGTGGTTCTCGGACCCGCCTTGTGACCAAGGAGATTGCTGACGTGCTCTGCCAGGCGTTCCCGCATTGGCAATTGCAGGAGATCCAGGACGCGGGCCACATGGGACCGTTAACCCATGGCGCGACCGTGAACGCCAAAATTCAGTCCTTTTTGGCACTAGCGCCATGACGCCAAACCCATCCATCAAGTGGACGACTTTCACCAGGCTGTACCTGCTTCAGGCCGCTCATGTCAAACGTTTACGACAGCTTTGAAGCGCGGTAAATTACGCCCATAAGTCTGTTGCACACTGCCGCTATGCAACGTTTTAGGCTCGCACGTAAACGCTCGCTCCGCGTCGGCGCACGGGACGACCTTGAGATTTTTTGAGGAAACTCTGTGAACTGGCTCATTCTTTTTGTCGCTGGCCTTTTTGAAATCGGCTGGGCGATTGGGTTGAAATACACCGATGGCTTTACCCGCCTTTGGCCGTCCGTCGGCACCGCCGCTTCAATGGTTATCAGCGTAGTGCTTCTCGGCATCGCCATGAAAACGCTACCGGTCGGCACCGCCTACGCGATTTGGGTTGGCATCGGCGCCGTGGGCACTGCCATTCTCGGCATGGTGCTGCTCGGTGACGCGACCAATACCGGCCGCCTCGTCAGCCTTGGGCTGATCGTTGCTGGCGTGATTGGCCTCAAACTCGCCACCCCGGCGTGATCTGACGCTGGGTGAGGCACCATTTGTCATGGCCGATTACCGTAGTTCAAGCAACAAAAATGAAAGACGATTTAGCCACATCCCAAACCTAAACCAAGCAAGCAACCTCCGCTCAATTCGGGGTGGCGTTCAACCCGCAGCATTGGCCGATCATTTACTCCGGCGCCATCAGTGCTGCCACCCGGGCTTGCAAAACTTCGGGCTGCACGCTCGTTGGCGGGAGGGCCGGGCCGGCAATGAGCCCCACACGGCTCAAAATGCCGCGTCGAAAAGGTTTCACCATCGCCGTCCCTTTCTCGACCCGGCTAAAGAAAGACCCCCACAAATTGGTCAACGCCATCGGCACCACCGGCACGTCCAGCCCATCGCGTCCAGCGTTCTCCAGAATCTTCATGATGCCGCCCTTGAAAGGTTGCAACGTGCCGTCTTTGGTGATGCCGCCTTCTGGGAAGATGGCGAGCAGGTCGCCGTTGCGCAGTACCCTGGCAGCGGCTTCAAAGGCGGCTTCGTAAGCCACGGGGTCTTCTGCGCGGGGCGCGATCGGTATCGCCTTGGCCAGCCGGAACAGCCAGCCCAGCACCGGCATTTTAAAGATGCGGTGGTCCATCACGAAATAGATCGGGCGCGGGCTGGCGGCCATCATTAGCACCGGGTCTATGAAGCTCACGTGGTTGCAAGTCAGAACAGCGGCGCCCTGAGTGGGAATGTTTTCATCGCCGGTGATCTTGAAGCGGTACACGCAGCGCGAAGCGATGAACGCGATGAAGCGCATCAGGTACTCGGGCACCAGCATGAAGATGTAAAACGCCACCACCGCATTGGCCAGGCCTACGAACAGAAAGATTTGCGGAATGGAGAATTCGGCTTTGATCAATGCACCCGCCAGAATCGCGCTGACGATCATGAACAACGCGTTGAGAATGTTGTTGGCCGCAATGATGCGGGCGCGGTGCGTGGGCTGGCTGCGCAGCTGAATCAGCGCGTACATGGGCACGCTGTACAGGCCCGCAAACAGGCTGAGCAGCGCCAGGTCCAGCATGACGCGCCAATGCGCTTGCTGCGCCATGAAGGTGGCCACGCCCATGAGCGGGGCGGGCGGCAAGCCGCGCGAGGCAAAGTAAAGGTCAATCGCAAACACGCTCATGCCGATGGCGCCCAGCGGCACCAGGCCGATTTCTACATGGCGTTTGCTCAGCACTTCGCACAGCAGCGATCCGGTAGCGATGCCGATGGAAAAAACCACCAGCAGCAGCGAGGCCACCTGCTCATTGCCGTGCATCACTTCTTTGGCAAAGCTCGGGAACTGGCTCAAAAACACCGCGCCAAAAAACCACATCCAGCTGATACCCAGCATGGAGCGGAACACCACCAAGTTGCCGTTGGCGAGCTTGAGGTTGCGCCAGGTTTCGGTGATGGGGTTCCAGTTGATTTTGAGACCGGGGTCTGTGGCTGGCGCCGGCGGTATGAACTGCGCCACGGCCCGGCCCGCCAGCGCCAGCAGCACACAGCCCAGCGCCACGTAATACGCGCCGACCTGCGGGATCGCCACAATCAGCCCGCCGACAATATTGCCCAGCAAAATGGCCACGAAAGTACCCATCTCGACCATGCCATTGCCGCCGGTCAGCTCACGCTCGTTTAGCGCTTGCGGCAGGTAGGCAAATTTGACCGGCCCGAACAGCGTGGAGTGCAGGCCCATCAAAAATGTGCATCCCAAAAGGACAGGCACCTGAACATTCACGTTGCTGCTCAGGAAACCAAACGCTGCAATCAGCATGATGACGACTTCGAGATTTTTGACGACGCGAATCACGCGGGTTTTTTCAAACTTGTCGGTGAGCTGCCCGCTGGTCGCCGAGAACAGCAAAAAGGGCAGGATGAACAAGGCCCCGATCACCAACCCCGCCATCGCCGGCGGCAGCCAGCTCACACTGATCTGGTAGGTGACCATCACGGTGAAGGCGAACTTGAACAGGTTGTCGTTGGCCGCGCCGGAAAACTGTGTCCAGAAAAAAGGCGCGAAGCGGCGCTGCCTGAGAAGCGCAAATTGGTTGGGGTGCTGGTGCAACGAGGGGAGTGCCAACGACTCAGATGCCGCCGTTGGCGGCGAAGGACGCGTAAGTTGCTTAAGTTGCTCAAGTGGCGTGGCTGGATCAATACTCATAACTGGCTCCTCTTCTTAGTTATTGCGCGGCAAAATCTGTTGAACCGGATTTTCCCCTGATTTTGCGGGTGTCCATCAACGCCGTGATGACCGGCCACGCCGAAAAACTCGCCCCCACCTGCTTCAAGCTTTGACCCGCGATGACTTCGGCCGTCAAGGCAAACACCGCCGCTTCAGTCTGCTCCCGCAATTTCGCAGCCGCATAGATCATCATCATCTCGCCCAGCAGCAGGCGCTCCGGTTTTTCAAGTTCGAACATCACAACCAGCCCTTTCAATGAATGAATGAATGAATAGGCGCAGTCTGTCCGCGAAAGCTGAAAGCGCCTCCTGATATCGATACACGACCACCTTTCAGGACTTCAAGTATCGATAATCAATACTTCACCACGTTCCGGAATTTTCTATGAGTACAAGCGCTGACCTGGTAACCGCCCTGAAAAAGGAGCTCAAGGCGGTCCAGATGACCTATGCCGATTTGGCCCGCGCGCTCGGCATGGCCGAGTCAAGCGTCAAGCGCATGCTGGCGCGGGGCGACATGCCACTGTCGCGCGTTGACGCGATTTGCCGCGCCCTGAAGCTGGACTTTGCCGATCTGGCCAGGCGCGTGGCAGACACGCAGCCTCTGCTGGCAGAACTCACAGAGAGCCAGGAAAAAGCCGTCGTGACCGACAAAAAACTGCTGCTGGCGGCGATCTGCGCGCTGTCGCAATGGACGCTGGAGCAGATCACCGGCAGCTACCGGCTGACGGAAGCCGAGTGCATCAAATACCTGGCGCAGCTCGACCGCATCGGCATCATTGAACTCAAACCGCTGAACCGCTATCGCCTCAAACTGGCCAAGACCTTCCGCTGGCGGCCACACGGCCCGGTAATGGACTATTTTCGCGACAACGCGCTGCTCGATTATTTTTCTGGTGGTTTTGAGGGCGTCGGTGAAGGCCTGTTGCTGGTACACGGCTCCATCAGTCGCAGTTTGGCGCCATCATTTCTGGAACGTATGCAGCGCGTCGCGCAAGACTTTGCCCAGCAACACCAGGCGGATCAAAAGCTCGCCGAAAAGGACCGCGAAGGCTACACCCTGCTGCTGGCGATGCGGAGCTGGGAGTTTGAGGCGTTTACGGCGTTGCGGCGGTGAGGCGTGACGTACTTGGCGCCGTCATATATTGCTATTAATTTCATAGCTTTTTGCGCCCGTTTTAAGGGCCTTGCAGCGGTTTTTGTATTGAACCGCGTAACTGCTCAGCTGGCCGGCTCAACGCCATTCCTGCGCCCGTACTTCTCCTTCCCCGCTGGGGGTGGAGGAAACACAAGGCCGAGTAGTTACTTTGCGACAGTGGAGTGGGATGGCATGCGCGACCGGCTGAATCGCGCATCGAGTTGATCGACCTGCGCCCCACTCGCCCTACTGCTTGGCGCCTTCAACCAGGCGGCGGCCTTGTGACACCGCATACGGCGCGGCGCGGGCTGCGAGCATCGGGTCGGCAGAGGCCTCGACGCCCTTGGGCAGAACCATCGGGTTGTAGTTGATGGTCACGCAGGGACCGGTGGCGTCGGGTGACACGGATTTGATGGTCAGGCGGCCGAGCGAAACCTTTTTTCTATCGACAGGCAGCGGCGTCACTGCGCTGTCGATCTTGTCACCCGGCTGCGCCAGTTGCACCATGAAGTCGAAGGCCACCGGGCCAGCGGCCACGCGCTGGCGCAGGTCGTCAAACAAAAACTCGGCGCCCTTGGCCTTGGCTTCATCATTACTCAGGCCCTGTGTGCCGCCGACGGGCTCGAACACCCATTTGCCGAACTGCTTCTTGCCGGCGGCATCGGTGAAGCCGAAGGCATGCACGCCCCAGTAGTTGACCTTGGCGAAACTGGCCGGCACGCTCTGGCTGGCGAAGTACTTGCCCTGCAGCAAGACCTCTGGGTTGGCGTCGGTGAAAGCCTTGACCTTTTCCGCATCGGCCTTTTTTGTTTCTGCATCCGGCGCCAGAGACATCAGCCGGCCCAGTAGCTGCTGCGGCGTGGAAGCGCCGAACACTGGCGCTGAGATGTTGCCCATCAGCCAGGTCTCGTTGCCGGGCAGGTCAAATTGCAGCGCCATGTTGCGCTGGCTTTTGGCGTTGTCCGGTGCCTTGGGGTTGCCGCCACCCATCGAGAAGCGGGCCACCACTGGCACCGGCTTGCCGCTGAAGGCTGACGCTACCGACAGCGCGCGGCCTTCTGCATTGCCGACGAATTCGGCCACAGCGCAGAGGCCCTTGGCGCCAGAGCGCCGGAAGCCCTCATGTTTGCCGCCGGTGTTCTCAAAGGCATCGACCATCTGGTTGGGATCGACCTGAGACCATGCGGGCATGGCCAGTGCAGCGGCGGCGCAGGCCACGGCAGACAAAGCAGCGCGCTGGGCAAAAGAAGTACTTGTGTTCATTTAAAGCTCCTATGTGTGAATAACGATAAATTGCAGCAGTCCATCAGACGCCGCGCTCTTTCAACCTCAGTTTCATCAAAAAGCTCCTGGTAGTTGGGAAAGAAATATGCGTGGAGAAAAGTGGGAGTGAGAGTGGGGCTATGGACTTCAGGCGGACTTTTAAAGCTCAGCCTCGCGTGCTCAAGGCGCTGCGCAAGGCCTGCAACGCTTCAGTGAGGTCCCTGCGTTCGGACGCCGAGCGCTGTGTACTGCAGGCCACCTGGTCGTGCACCGCGTGCGCGCGACGCTTCAAGGCTTGCCCTGCCGGTGTGACGGACATAAGCACCACGCGGTCGTCGTCATCGCTGCGACGGCGTGTCAGCAATCCTTGCGCCACCAGCTTGCGAACCAGCGGCACCAGCGTTCCGGCATCCAGCGCCACGGCCTGTGCCAGCGCTCCGGCGGTGAGCTCGCGCTGCTGCCACAGCGCCAGCATGACCACATACTGTGGATAAGTCAGGCCCAGCGGCGCGAGCAGCGGCCGGTAGGTCTTGGTCATAGCCAGCGATGCTGCGTAAAGTGCAAAACATAACTGGTTGTCCAGGAACAGGTTGGCGGCGGGTGGCGAGTTGGATTTGGTCATGAACTTGGGAATCGGAGGGTTCTCGCGCCAGAGTCTATCTTGAAAGTCTTTTATCAAACCTTCTTTTATCAAAGATAATAAGGCGTCTTTGTTTGCAGAGGCTTTGCGAGGGCACCCCGGGCAGCAGCGTAGGGTCAGAATCGAAGGGTCAGATACCGCCTTGCAATCAAGCACCGGGCCTGCTGCTGGCGGTGCAGAGTTGAGCGTTTGAGGCGGTGAGGCGGTGGGGGTGTGAGCAAGGCGTAGCGCTGAGACGCTATTTATTTGATAGCTGGTTGCGAGTGTGCTTTCTGGGCTGGAGGCCGATTCAGCGACTAATGTCGGGCGCGGTGCACAAAATCTGTTGGTCAGCTTTGCGGACGAGATGGAGATCAATCCCGTGCCGATGCTGCTGGATAGCGATGACCGTCGCCCAGTATCTGTCGCAGGTACTGACCGACGCTGACGGCGGCGAATTGGCATTTGCCCTGGGCCATATTGCCAAAGCGACCGCTTATCCGCGACCCGTGTCATCTGCTGTCAAGCGCCGCCCTCAAGGTGCCTTCAGTTCAAACCGCAGCTCCAGCAAATCCGCATCGTCAAAATGCCGCCGCCCGACAAAGGCGGTCGGTTGCCGCCCCCATTGGCGCATGGCGCCGGGGCTGTCAATGCCCATCGGCCAAAACACGATACGCTCGCCGCGCTCGGTTCCGGGCACGATGCCACTGGGCCAGAACGCGCTGCGCGTGCTGCCAGGGAATCCATCGCTGACGGGCAGAGCGCGCAGTGCATCGTCGTCCGCCAGCGTGTAGGGCGTGCGCGGCCCACCCGCTTCAGCACGGTCGGCCTGCAAGCCCACGACGTAGTGCGAGCGGCTAGCCAGTCGCACCAACACGCGCTGGCCCGCACTGAGCGCGGGCAGCGTCGCAGCAACAAAGGCCCATTCCATGCGCGCTTGTGGCGCCGGACGCGGCGTGACGCCGGGCGTGGCAAAGAACATGTGGTAGCAGCCGCAGGCGTGGATGGAGTCGACCAGCAGCGGTGCGCCGCGGGCGTTCAGCGTGACGCGCAGCACCACGCTGTCTAGCGTGCCACTAAGCAGATCCAGCGCGGCACTGCGGGGCCGCTCGGGAAACCACACGCTGTACACCAACTGCAGCAGCGTCTGGTCCTGGTAACGGGTGTAGGCCAGGCGCTGGTAGACCTGCGGGCGGGCCAGATCGACTTGCGGCGCGGACGCGTTGCCGCGCCCATTTGTATTCACGCTGCCTTGCTCATTGCGCCAAAAGAGCGCGCCAAAACGGTCATAGGCGGCGCTGGTTTCGATCTCGAAAAGCGGGGCATAGGCCGCCAGCAGCAGCGCCTGCTCTTGCGCGCTGGGTTGCGGTATGCCCAGCGCGTCTT
This sequence comes from Polaromonas sp., assembly GCF_012927455.1. Taxonomy (GTDB): domain Bacteria; phylum Pseudomonadota; class Gammaproteobacteria; order Burkholderiales; family Burkholderiaceae_C; genus Polaromonas. The sequence goes on from NZ_JABBPE010000004.1 coordinate 82,366, forward strand.
TTTTAATCTGCGCAACCAGCGCCGTAACGCGCTCGGCGGCCAGCGGCGCGCTGGCGGGCGCATATTTCAACAGCGGGGTCGCTTCCGCCTCAGCACCGCCGCGTTGCTGCACCTGCTGCGCCGCTTCCTGCTGCCACTTTTCAACCCCCTTGAAAAACGGGATACGCGTCAGCGGATACAGCCCCAGGCCGCGCTTCCAGTCGGCATAGTCGTCTGGCACCCGGGCGCGCTGCGCCAGCAGGACGCGCGCAGCGGCAGAATCCAGCACCGCGCCGGCCAGCAGTTGCGCGCAACGCTGCGTCTGCGCCTGCGCGGCAGGCTTGCTGGCGACACCGGCCAAGGGCAAGAACTGCTGCGGCAGATTGCGCAGCTCGACCGCGCGCGCCTGCGCGTCCAGTTGCAGCAGCCGCTCCGCCCAGGCATCGAAGGCCTCGCGCCGGGTGGCTACCTCATCACGAAACGAAGCCAGGAAACGGTCCAACCGCAAATAGGCAAAACCGGGTACGCGGTAAGCGCTGCCGTCGCGCACGCCGGCACTGTCGGTGACCGCATCAAGCTGCGCAAACCAGTCGACGCAAGCTCTGGCCTGCGGCGTTGGCCAGCCCGCGTCAGGCTGCACCGGCGCGGTAAGCGTGGCGCAAGCCGCCAGCAGACCGATGGCGAGGAACGCGCCGGCGCATTTTGCGATGCCGGGAAAAAGATTCACGGCATCGCCTAGCCGGCCTTGCCGTGCACGCGCAGTGCCTCACGGCGCTCGATTTCCCTGACCATGCCAGTAAACTGTTGCTCGATACTGGCGCGCATCAACGGCACAGTGATCGCCAGCGGCACCGCAATGGCCGGTTCAATCACGCCGTCCCAGCGCAGCACGAACTCGTCGTCACTGCCGACAACTTTTTCGAGCTGGTAGCCGCCATCGAGCTGCCTGAGGTTACCCCTGAGCACGCGTACGCCAATGAGGTGCGGCGGCTGCTCGGTCGCCTCGACCACTACGTCAATGGTGAAGCTGAAGAACCAAAGATGCGCGGTGCCGACCTGTTCCACCGTGGTCGTGCCGCCGTGTCGCGCCAACACGCGGCTTTTGCGCATACCCGGCACAAACTCGGCCATGCGGTCGTAGTCGGTCAGGGTTTTCCAGATCAGAGCATGCGGTGCCTTGACGGTCGCCTGCGCCTGTACCTGAACGGCATCGCCCTGCCTGCTGGCTTGCACCAGCACCGCCTCGGCGGCGTCTGCAAGCAGGGCGGCACACGAGAGCAGCAGTAGCAACGCAAATTTGCACTGGAGTCGCCAAGGCAGTACGAGGGGCATGGGGTGCCTGCGTTCAAGGATTGGAGGGCCATCACGAGATTAGCACTGTTGCGGAAAACTTCACTGCACCCCTGGCAAATCCTAAATTGCTATTTTTTTAATAGCTGCTAGCGCCCGCATTCATTGGGCTAGAGGCCTATTTTATGCAGGAATACGGCCCGTCAAGGCGACGCGTGGAGTTTTGCGTGAATCCGTCGCGTGGTACGCCAGGTGGCCCACAGCACCAGGGGAATGACGGCGCCCGCGGCGATCTCGGGGTTAAGCGGCAGGCCTGCCGCTTTCAGCGCCTTGCCGCCGTACAGCAGCAAACTCACGACGTAGTACGAGATGGCGGCAATCGACAGGCCTTCCACCGTGGACTGCAAGCGCAGCTGCAGTTCCTGGCCGCGCGTGAGTTTTTCCAGCAGTTGCCGGTTCTGCACCTCAGTGGCGATGTCCACGCGGGTGCGCAGCAGTGCGCTGGTGCGTGACACGCGCTCGGACAGCGAGGTCAGGCGCTGCGCCGTGGCGGCCACCGTGGCGATGGCCGGTGACAGCCGGTGCTGCATGAACTCTCCGAGGGTCTGCGTGCCCGGAATCGGCTTTTCTCGCAGCTCGGTGATGCGCTGGGCCACCAGCGCGGCGTAGGCGCGCGTGGCTGAAAAGCGGTAGACATGCTCGGCCGTGGCGCGCTCAACCCGGGCGGCCAGCGACACCAGCGTGTCCAGCAGGTCCTGGTCAGAAGCCGATTTGAATTCAAGCTGCGCCGTGGTGTCGGCCAGCGCCCCTTCAGCCTCGGCCAGCATGGGCGCCAGCTGCTTGGCGACGGGCAGGCCGCGCAAGGCCATCAGGCGGTAAGTTTCAAGCTCCAGCAGGCGCTGCGAAATGCGTCCGGCGCGCGTCTCGGTCATGCCGGGCGGCGCAATCACCAGCATGCGCTCAAAGCCGTCGCCTGCGATGCGAAAAGTCGTCAGGGCCCACGAGTGCCCGTTGCCCAGCTGCGAGGCCACCACGCTGTGCCCGCCCAGCCAGGCCTGCGCCTGAGCCATCAGCGCGCGCTCATCAGACAGGTCGCCATCAAGCATGACCAGCTGAATCGCCGCCACCGTGCGCCCGGGAATGTTGCGCAGCCACTCGGGCGTCACTACCAGGGCAGACAGCAGTTCGGGCTCGGCGGCCCCCAGCAACGCCGTAGCGGGCAGCGGCTGCACGATGGTGTAGCGCGTGAATTCGGTGTGGCGCTCCCAGCGGACGGTGTAGCCGGCAAAGCGCAGGCGCAAAAAGTTGTCGTGCAGGCTGGCTGGCGGCAAGTCGTGCTGACCCGGCAGGCCGTTGAGGTGCTGCCGCTCCAGCTCGCGCGTCACGCCGGCGTTGAGCACGGCGACGTAGCTGATGAGGGCCGGCAGCCGCACCCGCGCCGAGGGCCGCGCATGCACCTCGTTATGCAGCGTAGTGCGCAAGGCGTCGTCGGGCGGTAAAAAATTGTCAGGCATGGCGCTGTCGCTGGTGGATGGCGAAGGAAAAATCATGCGTGAATACTACTATTTTGTTAGCGCCTCTCTACTGCCCAGGGCGTGCTTGGCGGTCGTGATGAAGCGTCAGCACCGTCAATCGCGGCAGTGCACGCGTTTAGCGGCGCGGTCCGAACTCTTCTCTTCCTACATCGGACATAACACGTGTCCCACGAGAAACGGCACGCGTCCTCTTCTAAAGTGACTTTCCCGTGGGCTCCGTCAGTTGCTTGATCAAAAAAAACTTTGTTGTCCTTTTTTTGGTAACGCAACGCAACGCGACGCGACGCAACGATAACGGCGCTACCGGGACTTACGCAAAGTTTTCTCAAGCTTGCTCACCCTCCACAACTTGTAAAAAAGGAATCTTTCATGCCTCAATCTTTTGCCTTCAAGAAAAGCCGCCTCGACCGGCCCGGTGCATACACGATGTCGCCAGCAAACCAAGTGTTGCGCCGGGTCTTCTTGAGTGCCACCGTGGGCACGCTTGCTGCCCTTGGCGGATGTGGCGGTAATTCATCGGATGACTCGCCTGGCCTATCTGGCTCCAATCGCTCCAATGGCGCTGCATCGAACACCGATCCCGGCGCTGTAGCAACGGCCACCTCGCAGACTATGCCAAATTCGCGCATGCAGGCCGTGCTGGACCAGCTTGCCGCATTAGGCGCCAAACCGATTGAAACCTTGACCGTTGCGCAGGCAAGGACTCAGCCGACGCCTGCTGATGCGGTGAAGGCCTTATTGGTCAAAGAAGGAAAAAGTACCGCACCAGAAGCTGTCGGCAGTGTCGTGGAGACCACCTTCCCAGGACCCGCTGGCCCCGTTCCCATCAGTATCTACACGCCCTCGGGACCCGGTCCATTTCCAGTGGCCCTGTATATACATGGAGGCGGTTGGGTGATTGCTGATCGCAAGGTGTACGACAGTTCAGCACGCGCCCTGACCAATGCGTCAGCTGCCATCATCGTGTCGACCGATTACCGCATGGGCCCTGAAATTAGGTTTCCGGCGGCGCACGACGACACCTTTGCGGCCTACCAGTGGGTGCGCGCCAATGCGCGCCAGTTCAATGGCGACCCGGCCCGCGTGGCGGTAGTGGGCGAGAGTGCGGGCGGGAACCTGGCCGCATCCCTCACGCTGCGCGCGCGCGACCAGGGCGTGCCCTTGCCGCAGTACCAGGTGCTGATCTACCCGGTGACGAACTATGCGTTCGATACCCCTTCGCAGCTTGGCAACACTGCCACCTCGCCGTTGGGCACAAAAGCGCTGCCGTGGTTTTTTGAGCGTTACCTGAACAGCCCGGCCGATGGCGCCAATCCGCTGTTTTCGGTGCTGCGCAACAACCTTCAGGGACTACCGCCAGCCACCGTGATCACCGCCGATATCGACCCGCTTCGCTCCGAAGGTGCTGCGTACGCACAAAAGCTCATCGCGTCGGGTGTGAAGGTTGACTACCGCAACTACAGCGGAGTCACGCACGAGTTTTTCGGCATGGGAGCGGCACTCGATGACGCCAAGCAGGCGGTGGCACAAGCGGCAAACGGCTTGAAGAAGGCATTTGGTAATTAGCCGAAGCCCAGGAAGGCCTGCGGACCGATGCGGATCAATGCGCATCAGGATCCGGGGCTTCATTTCCTAGCCAAAAATGGATTCAGTCGCCGGCCGTGAACACGGTCAGCACGCCGGTGTAGCCATAAAGGTGGTGGCGGGCAATTTCACCGCCTGCAAAAAAGCCCACCAGCGGCACGTCGCCCAGCGCGCGCCGCACAATCTGCAGCTCGGCGCTGGGCGCGCCAAAGTGCGGCCCGCCACGGCCCGAACAGCTGACGTAAATCGCGCCGGCAATGCGCCGTGCCGCGTGCGGCGCCGCTTCGGCCGGCGCAGCATTCAGGGCATTGGCGACCTCGCGCGTAACTTCTTCCGGCTCCAGCTCCTCACGGATTTCGGCGCAAATGCGGACCAGGTCGATACGCGCGGCCGCGGCGTTGCGTTCGCAAAAAGCCAGCCGCATGCCGACGACGGGCGCCTCGGCAATCGCAATACCCCTGCGCGCCGGATCCAGCCCTATCAGGTGGCGCACCAGCACCTCCGCGCCAAACTGGCCGGCATGGCGGGTCGGGCCATCGTTCAGGGCATCGGCGGAGCAGCTAAGCCCGACCAGCGTGCCGCGTACCTTGGCCAGCGCCTCGCGCGGCTGGTCCAGCGAAATGTTCAGATCGGCCAGCAACACATCGAGCGCGGGCTGGCCGTCCAGGCCGGTCACCACGTTAGCGTCGCAAGCGGTAATTTCGTGGTGCGGCGACACCGGCCGGCAGCCTTGCGTGACACGCGACATCAGCGCCATGGCGCCGGAAGGATCGCGCGCAAACGCCACGCCGCTGAGGCCGCCGCTAAACACTCCGCCGGCCGCGCCCTGGCCCTTCACATTGCCGTGTCCGCTCAGCGCAAATTGAAGCGTGCTGGAGCGGCTGGACGCCAGCCCGCCAAAGATGTAGCCGCTCTCGGTACGCTCGGCCATCTCGGCAATCAGCTCGGCCACATCGGGCGTGGAAGCTTCGGCGTGCACCAGCGCGGTATGCGCCTTGAAGAGCCCGCTGCTGACCGGCGGAAGCGGCGAGACGCCCGAGAACACGCGGTACTGGTCGTGCGGTAATTGGCACAACATCACAGCCAACGCGGGTTCGTCAAAATACTCGACGTTGTTGGCCGCGATGCCTACGCCCACGGTGCCGCTCCAGTCGGTGATGTCGGGCAGCTCGGCGCTAAGGTGGTCAAGAATGTCCTGCGCCTGCGCGGCGTAGTGGTCGGTGATGTAGAGCAGCGCCAGCGTGGGCGCGCTGGCATAGGCGGGCAAGGCGAGGTAGGCGCGCAACTGCGCCAGCACCAGGCCGGCGGCCATCTGCCACTGCGGATGGGTGGCGTGGCCGTAGGGGAAAAGCTTCATGGCGTCTTTGCAGGCAATTTAACGGTGGGCACCAAGCTTGGCTATGTCAACTTAAACGCCATCCTGCCGAAGCCGGGAAGGTCGCCTGGTTGTGTACCCAAAGGGCTGGGTAGGTTTAATAACGTAGTTTGCCTCAATTCCTGGCGCGCCCACTACACCGTCGCGGGAACCCCTAGGCGCATCAGTGATGCAGAGGGCTGCTGGCTGACGAGCAGCTTTCCCCTCGCCGGAATCTGTCAGTCGGCCACTGACTGCAAGAAGATTCAACGCGCCGTTTTGCGAGCCGCCTTTTTGCTGGCCGGTGCGCTTGATTTTTCCTTCGCTGCCGCCTTGGGCTTGGCCGGCGCGGCGGCTTTTTTGGCGGCTACCGGCGTGGGCCACGCCTGGCTGCTGCGCAACGCGCTGTTCATGGCCGCGCGTGCGCCGCCTGCGCTTTTGTCCGCCGCCTCGGTCAAGCCCTTGGCAATACCCGTAGCCATGTCGGTGGCTGATTTCATGGCGTCCTTGGCCAGCCCGGCGGCGATGTTCTTCGAGGGGTCGACGCCCGTCTTTTTGGCGGCGTCCTTCATCGCGTCGGCGGCAATCGTCTGGAACTGCTGGGTCAACGCGCCCCACCACTGCATCGGATCGACCACGCCGCCGAGACTGGCGGGCGCTTTGCCGGCGGGGGTCTTGGCTGCGTCGGCGGTTGAGGCGGCTTCATCAGCCGCTTCCGCGCGGGGCTGGTCGCTGACCGCCTTGTTGGCCTGAAAAGCCGAAGGAGGAATCTCCAGGCCGGCAAATGACTTGGACTTGTCAAGCGCGCCCTGCGCGCTGCCAGCCATGCTGTCAGCGACCTTGACCTTGAAGGCGTTGGCCATTTCGCTCATGTTGAAGTTCATGCCCTTGAGCGTGGCCAGCGTCATCTTCTGCACCTCCAGCGCCTGGATGGTGGCCTTCAGCGCCATGGCATTCTGGTCTAGCCAGAACTGCACCGCCTTGAGCTCCTGAATGCGCTTGTCCAGCTCTTCGACGTTGAGTGTGGGCGCAATCCAGCTGCCCAGGCTGGGCATTTGCATGCTTGGCGTGGCGCTGCCGGCCGCCTGCTTCGTCAGGTTTTGCAAAAAGTCAAAGCCGGGCACCAATTTGCCGAAATCTGGAAAAGAAGGCTGGTCTGCGTTGCTCATGAATGTCTCCTGCGCGGGTTGCGCTGTTGCATCTGTTGGGTAAGCTGCGTCGCACCAGAAGTAGTGAACCAGCCCGTGGAAGGCGCCTTTATTGTGCAACGCCGTGGCGCCGCGTCAACCGGTTTTTTTGCCGGATCCGCCGCGGAAAATGAAGGGGCGTCTTTCCGCCTTTTTCACTACGCAGCTGAACATCACTATTGATCTGCATCAAAGCCGCTATTTTGTGCCGGCAGCATCATGAACAGACATCCACAAAGATAAAAGGAGTTGCAAACATGGACTCACAACAAGCGACCCCTTATCGACAGCAGTTGCAGGCTCTTCATACGGCGCTGCTAACGCAAATTGTCGAGCAGCGCGGCGGCGTGGTCGGGCGGGCGCAAGCCGCAGCAGATCATTTTGCAGACGCCGAGGATTCAAGCGCGCAAATGGCGACCTCGCGGCAGCTGGAGTTTGCCCTGGGAGAGCGCGAAACCGACGAACTGGCGGCGATCGACGCCGCGCTGGACCGCATTGAAGCGGGCGTCTACGGTGATTGCGCGGACTGCGGCGTGGCCATCCCCGCTGCCCGACTGCATGCCAGCCCCGAAGTGCTGCGCTGCATTGCCTGCCAGGAGAAGGTGGAAAGCCTGCTTGCCGGCTGAGACTTCAGCCCGCGTTTTTTCACCCTTCCGGCCCAGGCCTGAGTCCGCTTCCGTTTTTCGCCGGGGCGCTACCCGGGGGACTGCTATCCTTTGCCGGATGCGCAACCCCTTTCATTTCGCCTTGACGGCAGACTGACCTCATGGCTTACACCTTTGCGTCGGCCACGGTTTTGCTGCTGCTGATCACCGATCCGTTTGGCAACATTCCAATCTTCGTCAACGCGATGCGCGGCGTCGCGCCCGAGCGGCGCATGTGGGTCATCCTGCGCGAAGTACTGATTGCCTTTTTGCTGCTGCTGGCTTTCATGTTTATCGGCGATGGTTTTTTGCGCCTGATGAACCTGAGCGACTTGTCGCTGCAGATCGCCGGGGCGGTGGTGATGTTTCTGATCGCGCTGCGCATGATCTTTCCCTCGGAACAGCTAGAACCCGCGCCGCTGCAGGGCGAGCCACTGATCGTGCCACTGGCCATTCCGGCTCTGGCCGGGCCGTCGGCGCTGGCCACGGTGATGCTGCTGGTGTCGCAAGCGCCGGCACGCCGGCTTGAATGGATTGCCGCGCTGTGTGTAACCATGGCGGTGTGCGCCGTGGTGCTGGTGCTGTCAGAGCGGATTCAGCGGGTGGCGGGCGACCGCGTCATGATGGCGTTTGAGCGCCTGATGGGGCTGATTCTGGTGGCCATCTCGGTCGAGATGCTGCTGCGCGGCATACGGCTTTTCGTGACGCAAATCGGCAGCGCGGCCTGAGCGCTCCAAGGCGCCGCGCCGGATAGCGGCGGGTCAGTTGACGGGCTACACGGCAGGTCAGGCGGCATGTCAGGCGGCTTCGACCACTTTCTGGTCAATCGCACCAAATACCGACTGCCCGTCCTTGCCTTTTAGTTCGATGCGTATGCGGTCGCCAAACTTCATGAAGCCGGTTCTGGGCTTGCCGTCTTCAATGGTTTCAATCGCTCGCTTTTCAGCAATGCAGCTGTAGCCATGGCTCCAGTCCTTGTTGCTGACGGTGCCTGAGCCGACGATGCTGCCGGCGCGCACGTTGCGGGTTTTGCACAGGTGCGCAATCAGCTGACCGAAGTGAAAGGTCATCTCGGGCCCGGCCTCGCACATGCCGACCTTGCGGCCGTTCCAGCTGCTTTGCAGCGTCAGGTGCAGGCGGCCCTTGACCCAGGCATCGCCGACTTCGTCTGGCGTGACGGCCACCGGGCCGAAGGCGGTGGCCGGTTTGCTTTGAAAAAATCCAAAGCCCTTGGCCAGTTCATCGGGGATCAGGTTGCGCAGCGATACATCGTTGACCAGTGTCAACAGCCGAATGCCTTCGAGCGCCTGCGCGGGCGTGGCGCCCATGGCGATGTCGGCCGTGATCACCGCCACCTCGGCTTCAAAGTCAATGCCGAAGTCTTCGCTGGCGACCACGATGTCGTCGCAAGGGCCTATGAAATCGTCACTGCCGCCCTGGTACATCAAGGGGTCGCCGTAAAACGACGCGGGTACTTCGGCATTGCGCGCCTTGCGCACCAGCTCGACGTGGTTGAGGAAGGCCGAGCCATCGGCCCACTGGTAAGCGCGCGGCAGCGGCGCCATGCAGCGCGCCGGCTCGAACGGAAAGGCATGGCGCGCCAAGCCGGTGGAACTGCCGTCGCCGGCCCGGTTTAGCGCCTCGTACAAGTCCTGCAGCTGCGGCGACATGAAATTCCAGTCGTCCAGCACCTGCTGCAATTTGCCGGCAATGCCGGTTGCGTAGTGCGCCATAGCGAGGTCGCGAGACACCACCACCAGCTGGCCATCGCGTGAACCGTCTTTGTAAGTTGCAAGTTTCATCGCTATTGTTCGCTGCTTGGTTGGGGTCGCTGTCGGGTTGGGATCTGCTGCACGCCAGATTAAACACCCGATTGTGCTGCGCTCCGGCGGCACCCGGCGTGCAGCCCGTAGAACCTGAAGTTACGACAAGTAAAATCAACGGCTCTGCATGCAGTGGCAGACTTCAGCGCATGCCCCATGAACCGCCTATTGAACACCCCCTCAGTCTTGACTCGCACGGCGCCGCCCTGGCGCGCGCTGCTGGCGCTGGCTGCGCTGGTACTAGCCGCGCACACACTGGTGCTGCAAGGCAGCCCCAAGCGCTTTGGCCCGGATCTGGAACCGGCCGCGCGCCCGCCCGCCAAATCCTTCGTGACGCACCGCATCGAGGCGCTTCCGCCTGAACCGACCGTGCCGGCGCCCGTGGCCAGCGTTCCGGCCAAGCCGATTGCCAAAGCCGCCGCGAAACCCGTCAAAAAGCTTTTATTGGAAGGAAAAGAGGCTGCAGCCCAACAACCACGAGCACAAGCAGCTATTGAATTAATAGCACCGGAGATCCCTCCAACACCCGAGGCAGACGCGGCGCCGCTGGCTGGCGAGCCCACCGTGCCGGCCGGGGACAGCCTGCCCGCCCCAAGCACGGACCTAGCTGACGGCCCCGCCGACCCGGCAGGCAGCGTACCGCCCTTAGCGCCCGCCGCCAGTGCCACAGCAGCGCCACCGGCTGGTCCCAGCCAGACGCCGGTCACGGCGATGGCGCTGCCCGCCAGCGCCCGACTGAGCTATGCAATGAACGGCAGCGCCAAGGGGCTGAATTACCGCGCCGATGCCGAGCTGGACTGGAACAATGCCGGCAGCAGCTACGACGCGCGCATGACGGTCAGCGCGCTGTTTTTGGGTTCGCGCAGCCTGACCAGTCGCGGTCAGATAGGCGACCAGGGTCTGGAGCCGCAGCGCTTTTCCGACAAGGCCAGGAGCGAGGTGGCCGCGCATTTCGAGCCAGACAAAAACCTGATCAGCTTTAGTGCCAACACGCCCAGCGTGCCGTGGATCAAAGGCGCGCAAGACCGCGTCAGCGTTTTCCTGCAACTCGGCGGCATGCTGAAAGGCAACCCGGCGGGCTTTCCGCCCGGCTCCAGCATTTCGATGTACACCGTGGGGCCGCGCGATGCAGACACCTGGACCTTTCTGGTGGAGGCCGAGGAAACCCTGAAATTGCCGTTTGGCGCGCTGAACACCGTCAAGCTGTCGCGCCAGCCCCGGCGTGAGTTCGACCAGAAGGTGGAAATCTGGTATGCGCCCGCCCTGGGCTACCTGCCGGTGCGCAGCAAAATTACCCAGCACAACGGGGATTTCGTCGATCAGCAACTCAGCGCTCTGAACAAATCCTGAATACTGTACTGAACACCGGCGCAAAAACTGGCGCGATGGCTGACGCGCTTAAGGCAAAAAACACGCCATTCCTGTGACTTTTTTCGCACACTTTCTGCAGATAGCGGCTTACCCTGTCCTCTTGAATTTTGCGTCATCGTTGCTATATGAACGGCAAGGATAAATATCATGCAAATGCTTTACGACTCGGACTCTTTTGTGGTGGTGCAGATTCACGCGAACGCACCTGAAGAATCGGCGCCCGCCCCTGCCATCCCTGAACTGGCCCGCCACGGCTTTGAAATCGTGGACAAACGCTCCGGCAAAGAGGTGTATTTGGATGGTTCGTGGGCCGAAATGTTCCAGCAGCGCCTGAGCGCCTGGGCCAAGGACACGCCGACCCAGGAAGAAGTGGAAGAGATGCTTGAAGGCTACAGCGGCTTGGCGCACACGCCTATTTCCCTGCACTGAACTGCGGTCGGCCGCATGCCTTTCCTCAAGGGCTGACGCCTTTTTTTCGAAGACGTGCGCGCCCAGCCTGCAGGTAGACCGGAAATGAGCCAATCGTGGACAGGTAGCCGATCTCAAGCCAGTTCAAATCGGATCATCCGCGCAATCGCCTTTCCCGAGGTAACCGCAGACGCATGAGCCCAACTACCCATCCGCTCGTTGCCGATTCGCAGCATGCCGGAGTGGTTAAAAATGTTTGCGTCTTCCTTAGGCGATTGCTGGACAAAACCAAGTCCACGCCGGACACGCTCGATATTTGCTTCCTTGCCGGTCAGGAAGGTCCACCCTTTGCCGACTTTTTGAGCATTCATGTAATTGCGCAATGCTTCGGGATCGTCATGCAGAGGCGTGAGGGAAATTGAATAGAAATGGATATCCTTCGCAAAATCACCCAAAAGACGTTGCGCTTCCAGGATGTTTTGCGTCACGGGCGAGCAGATGTCGGTGCAGGCGGTGTACATGAAGTTGATGACGACCTTCTGGTTTTTCAAAACGTCGTCGTAGAACGCCACCTCCTTGCCGGTGTGCGTCCGCAGCGCCACATTGGGAAAGTGATTTTGACGTATCTGTTCACGCGGGTCCTGCGCGGAAGAGGTCCGTGCAGCGGCCATTGCTCCGGCACCGGCCAGAGTGACGGCTGCGCCGACGAGCAGGCTTCTTTTTTCAAGATTCATCATGGTATTTTCCGAATATTTTGAATGGTGATGAGGTACTTTGATGCCACAAGTCAGGGGGTTGGATTCGTGTCACCCACGTCCTGAACTGCAAAAAGCAGCATCATGGCGTGATCCTCATGGACCACGTTGTGGCAATGCATCGGATACACGCCACGGTAGTCGGAAACTTTGACCACATACTCGACTTGATCCCGTTCACCCAGCCACACCACGTCCTTGCGCGAATACTCCTGCGAAGTGGCGGTGATGGCAACGCCGTTGCGTTTGACAATTCGTCCTTCAACGAAATGGTTGTGGATCGGATGCGACCAGCCCCAGCCGGTTTTGAATATCCAGCGCTCGGTGGAGTTGCGCTTCATGGTAAAGCGCACTACATCACAGCTCAGCGGTTGGCCATTGACATTCCATTGACCGTTGCTTTTGTCGAAATCGAACGTGCGGGTGACTATTGCTGTTTCGAGCGGCGGAAGCGTGATCGGCGCAAAATCCAGGATTGCGGCAGGGTCACGACTCGCGTCCGCCGCTACCGCTCCGATACGGAACTCGACCAGCACATTGGCCGGATTGCCGGGCGAATTAAGGCTGGACTCCGGACCGTCGCCCTTGGTCTGTACCAGGCGGTTTTCGAGCCACAGCCGGGTTGCGCCCGGCGCTGCGCCGCCGGCTGCCGTGAGTTTGTTGAAATCAACGATGATGTCCGCGCGCTCGGCCACGGCCAGCTTGACGCTGGTCACCTGAAGAGGTTTGGGCATCAGATTACCGTCGTTCGTGATCCGCCAGTAGGGAATCGACTGCGCAAGATTGTCCGGATTGGTCAGGAAAAGCTGGTAAAAGCGCGACGGCCCCATGTCCAGCAGGCGCAGGCGATACCTGCGTTTGGAGACATTGAAGAATGGCTGCACCTTGCCGTTGACCAGGTACTTGTCGCCCAGATGGCCTGTGGTGTCGAAGATGTCAAACGCAGCCTGACCAGTGGTGGGGTCGATCGCCAGGTCGGTAAAGATCATCGGAATATCGAACTGCGGAAAGCTCGGCAAGCGAAAGCCGGTCGTCTCGTCGCCCGTGTCATATTCGTTGAACAGGATATGAAACCCTGCCAGGCCTTTGTAGACGTTTTCTGCGGTATGGCCTTCGCGGTGGTCGTGATACCACAGCGTTCCCAGCGTTTCACGCACATCTCCGTCGGGCGTTCCCGTGTTGGTAAAGCCCGCACGCTTCATGTTGTAGTAGTAGTCATAGTACTGGCCGGGAAAGTAGAACCGACCCTGCGTCAGCGGGTTTTCCGCCGTTGCACCCAGGCCCGGATCACACGGCCCGCCATCACTGTCCGGCGCGGAGTGGAAATTGTGCGTGTGCGTCGAAATCTGGTTTTTGCCGAAGCCGCCGCTAGCTGCCCCGGTTGGCAGGTTGTTGAAACGGCGCACCAGAACCGCTGTATTGGCGCCCGCCTGATACCGGCTCACGATGGTTGGCATCGGCGTCATCGGCTTGTCCGTACTCAGGTCGGAGCCACCGAGATTGGCGCCCCAGAAATTCACTTGCGGCTGCAAATTCGGATGGATCGACACCGCTGGAACTGCGCCGAAACGCTGGGCAAAAAATTGTTGTGGCGGATTCAGGCTACGGAACTGGTGCGACTCGCCACGGCCTTCGTAGGGAATGCCAGTAGCCGGGTTTACAGCGCGGTTCGGTGCCTCGGTGGGTTGCTGGGCAAAGGCCGGATCGGTCAACGGTCGCTGCGGCAGCAACGGCGTGACCGGCATTGCCTCCAGGAACGGTGTTGTTGCCGGGCTGCCGTTCCATGGCAACCCATTCCGCGTCCAGGCCCCAGCGACACCGGCAAAGGCGGCAGACGTCGCTGCTACACCCACCTGTAGGGCAATACGGCGTCCGGGACTATTCAGAGCTTCTACAGGTGAAAGAAACTTGTTGTTCATTTTTGGCTTGCCTTTTCATTTCATTTCAGTTGGTACGCGGTACGCAGTGAAAATTGAACTTTCACTGTTTCGATTTCAATTGAAAGCGAACGTGAGCGGTACCAGAAATGCACCAAGTTTTTTGGCGGAATATTCCTTATCGCACGGCAGTTTTTTCTCACAATGCGCGCGCAGCACCTTTTGATTGATGCAAGAACCGTTTCAGATGCAGTTGCGGGTCGAACCGGCCTGCCTGCGCAGGGTGATCCGCGGCTGCTCGGGCAGGTGCTCGACAACTTGCCGGGCAATGGCTGGGAGTTCAGCGCCGGGCGGGCTTGCACCCGCATCGCTTTCGGCCGGCAAGCGGGCCGCGCAGGTGAGCCGGTTTACTTTGTGCGCGACAGCGGCGCCGGGTTTGACCTGGCCCAAAAACTGTTCGCGGCCTTTCAGCGCCTGCATAGGGAAAAATGAAGGCGCATCAATAACCGCCTGAGCCGTGGCGTTTTGAAACCGCAGCTTTTATTTACCGCTTTTCCAGGTAAAGCCAGCGGTACATCGGCTCTGCCAGCAGCAGCACCGCCGCCAGCCGCGTGACATGAAACGCCGTCACCACTGGCACCCCAAGCTGCAGCACCTTGGCGGTGATGGCCATCTCGGCAATGCCCCCCGGCGAAGTCCCCAACAACAGCGTCGCCCAGTGCAACTGGGTGACCTTTGCCAGCAGCCAGGCCAGGCCGGCGCACAACACAATCATGGCGACCGTGGCCAGCGCCACCGAAGCCAGCCAGCGCGGCGCCATATGCACAAAGCCACGGGTAAAGCGCACCCCCAGGCTGATGCCAATCAGCAGTTGCGCGGCATTGCTCAGGCCTTGCGGCAGCGCTGACAGCGTGATGCCGCTGGCCGTCAGCAGCAAGGCAACGGTGAGCGCGCCAATAAACCACGGGTTGGTACGCTTGAGCTTGAGCATCAGCCAGCACCCGCCGCCCGTCAGCACGGCCAGCAGCGCCAGCCCAGGCGCGCTCACTTCGCGCGCCCCCGGCAGCGTGCTGTCCAGGCCGTGCAACCCCGCCCACTGAAAACCGAAGGGAATGATCAGCGTGACCAGCAGCACGCGCAGGCTGTGCGCCGAGGCCACCAGATCGGTCTGCGCGCCGTGGCGCTCACCCATCAGCGTCATTTCCGAAGCGGCCCCTATGGGCGCTGCAAAGTAGGTGGTGGTGCGCGACAAGTCCAACACATGAAATTTCGCGCGCCACGCTGAAGGCGCCACCCCGACCGAGCCGGGCCGGTGGTGCAGCCAATAAAGCCACTCGCCGAAAACCAGCCCAAGTGCCAGCGCCCAGACAATATTGAGCGCAATCGCCCACCACAGGCCGGCCACCAGCGCGACGACTTGCGGCGTGAAATACAGGCCGAGCGCGCAGCCGATGATCCATTGGCCGGCATTGCGCAGCGGTATCCAGCTGGCGGTCGGGCCGCCCAGCATGGACGCTGCGGCCGTCAGCACCAGCGGACCGATCATCCAGGGCAGCGGAGTCCCCAGCATCACGCACAAGCGGGCTGCAGCCCAGGCCAGCAGCAGCGTGCCGATAACCCGGGCGATGGGCGCTTTTGAAAGCAGGGAAAATCGTGTGGCGGTTTTAAAAGGCATGAAACTTAGTGGAAAACCGGCGGACAGGTAGGACAACAGAGCAATCTGACTGGATTTGGGGTAGAACCGCCGCAAAACCGGGGTTAAACCGGGCTTACACCGGGTTGATACGCACGCAAAGCATTAGTATCCACCGATGTCTTACATCCATCCAAAATTGAAATTACTTGCTTCCTCACCACGCACCACGTGTTTTGCGCTTTGCGCCGCTGCGCTGCTGCTGGCTGGCGGCTGCGCCGGCCGCCCCGAGGCGCCCATCCTCCAGTTGTCTAGCGGCAGCGCCGCCGCGGCCATCAGTAGCCGGCTCAATGCCGTGCTGCCTGCCGATGTGCTGCTGCTGGGTGAGCAGCACGATGCGAAGGAACACCAGCAGATCGAGCAGCAAGTGATTGCCGATCTGGCGGGGCGCGGCCTGCTGGCAGCGGTGGCGCTGGAGATGGCCGATACCAGACTGAGCACAGCCGCGCTCAAACCCAGCGCGACCGAGCAGCAGACCCGCGATGCGCTGAAATGGAACGACAAGGGCTGGAAGTGGGAGGCTTATGGACCGGCGGTGATGACGGCGGTGCGCGCCGGCGTGCCGGTGCTGGGCGCCAATTTGCCGCGCACCGAGCTGCAAGCCAGCATGGCCGACAGCACGCTGGACGTTTTATTGCCGGGACCGGCGCTGAAAACGCAGCAGCAAAGCATCCGCATCGGCCACTGCAACATGCTGCCGGAAAGCCAGATCGCGCCCATGACGCGCATTCAGATTGCCAAGGACGTGACCATGGCCAACACGCTGAGCCAGGCGGCCCTTCCCGGCAAGGTGGTGGTGCTGCTGACGGGCAGTGGCCATGCCGACCGCCTGCTGGGCGTGCCGCTGCATCTGCGGGCCGACCTGACAACCAAGTCGGTTTTGCTGCGCGCCGTGAATGCCCACGGCGACGGGCCGAAGGCGGCTTTTGACAGCATCTGGCCGACGCCGGCCGTGCCCGAGGTTGACTACTGCGCCGGGCTCAAGGATCAACTGGCGCCGGCCGTCAAACCCAAGCCCGCCGGCGCCATGACCCCAAATTAAGCCAAAACCTGCCGGAGTGAGTCGTCTTGGGCGGGGCCGTGCGGCCGGCGCTCAGGCGTTCTTGCGAATGGAAGCGGCCACCACCTCGACAATGCGCTCGATGTGCTCTTTCTCAATGATGTAGGGCGGGCAGATCACGATGTTTTCACCGGCCGGTCGCACCAGCACGCCGTGGTGGTAGCAGTCCATGAAAATGTCATAGGCGCGCTTGCCCGGTGCGCCGCTAATTGATGACAGCTCGACCGCGCCCGCCAGCCCGAGGCTGCGAATGCCGATCACGTTGGGCAGGCCCTTGAAGCCGCTGTGCACGGCGTCGCCCAACAACTTTCCCATCTCGCCGGCGCGTTCAAAAAGTTTGTCCTGCTTGAACAAAGTGAGCGTGGCGATGGCCGCCGCGCACGCCACCGGGTGGCCCGAGTAGGTGTAGCCATGAAAGAACTCCACCGCATAGTCGGGGCTGTTGGCATTGGCATTCATCATGGTGTCGTAAATGCGGTCCGAGCAGATCACGCCGCCCAGCGGAATCACGCCGTTGGTCACGCATTTGGCAAAATTCAGCATGTCCGGCACCACGCCGTAATAGTCGGCGCCGAAGTTGCAGCCCAGCCGGCCAAAGCCGGTGATGACCTCGTCAAAAATCAGCAGGATGCCGTGCTTGTCGCAGATCTCCCGCAAGCGCTTCAGGTAGCCCTTGGGCGGCAGGTACCAGCCGGCACTGCCAGCCACCGGCTCGACAATAACGGCCGCCACATTGCTGGCGTCGTGCAGCGGCAGGATGCGGTTTTCCAGCTCCAGCAAAATGTCTTCCTGCCACACCGGCTCTGCACCATTGATATAGGCATGGTTGACTGGGTCATGGATGAAGCGCATGTGGTCAACGCGCGGCAGCATGGCCGAACCATAGACCTTGCGGTTGGCCGGAATGCCGCCCACGCTCATGCCGCCAAAGCCGACGCCGTGGTAGCCCTTCTCGCGGCCAATGAATACATTGCGGTGCCCCTCGCCGCGAGCGCGGTGGTAGGCCAGCGCTACTTTCAGCGAGGTATCAGCCGCCTCTGAGCCGGAATTGCAAAACAGCACCTTGTTCAGGTCGCCCGGCGCCATGGCGGCAATCATTTCGGCGGCCTTGAACGCCTGGTCGTTGCTGGCCTGAAACGCCGTCGCATAGTCCAGCGTGTCGAGCTGCTTCTTGATGGCTTCATTGATGGGCTTGCGGTTGTGCCCGGCACCCACGCACCACAGACTTGAAATGCCGTCCAGCACCTGACGACCGTCGTGCGTCGTGAAGTGCATGCCGTCGGCAGCCACGAAAATACGCGGATCTTTCTTGAAGCTGCGATTGGGGGTAAAGGGCAACCAGTGGTGATCCATGTTGAAGTCTTGATAGGCCATGTCGGTCTCCTGCGTCAGTTGGTGTTGAAGATGCTCGAATGCGAGGCAGACCTGCATTCTGGCACTCTTGCGGCTGGCATACGGCTGGCATACGGCTGGCAACTCGCCGCTGACCGGCCCAGAAGCGCGTTGGCGAACGCCACCTGCGACAATCCATCCCCTATGAATCACGCTTATATCCTGACCCTGTCCTGCCCCGACCGCAGGGGTATTGTTCATGCCGTGTCCGGTTTCCTGTTCGAAAACGGCGGCAATATTGAAGAGGCCGCGCAATTCAACGACCATGACACGGGCCTGTTTTTCATGCGCGTGCAGTTTGCCTGCGAGCAGTTGGCGCACGAGCAACTGTCCGCCCGGCTGGCGGTCTTTGCCGAGCCTTTCCAGATGGAGTGGAAGCTGCACGACAGCGCGCAGCCGATGCGCACCGTCATTCTGGTCAGCAAGGAAGGCCATTGCCTGAACGACCTGCTGTTTCGTGTCAAGTCGGGCCTGCTGCCGCTGGACATCCGCGCCATCGTCTCCAACCACCGCGAGTTCTACCAGCTCGCGGCCAGCTACAACATCGCTTTTCACCACCTTCCGGTGACGGCGGCGGGCAAAGCGCAGGTCGAGGCCAGGCAGCTGGAGATCATCGAGTCCGAAGGCGCCGAGCTGGTGGTGCTGGCGCGTTATATGCAAATCCTCTCACCCGCGCTGTGCGGCAAGCTGGCGGGCCGGGCCATCAACATCCACCACTCGTTTCTGCCCAGCTTCAAGGGCGCCAAGCCTTACTACCAGGCGCATGACCGCGGCGTCAAGCTGATAGGCGCCACCGCCCACTATGTGACGGCCAATCTCGATGAAGGCCCGATCATCGAGCAGGATGTGGCGCGCGCCGACCACAGCAAGACGGTGGAAGACCTGACCGCCATGGGCCGCGACACCGAGAGCCAGGTGCTGGCGCGGGCGGTAAAATGGCACAGTGAACACCGGGTTCTCCTCAATGGTCACAAAACTGTTATTTTTAAGTAACCCCCACGCTCCCCACTGCGTGTGGTTCGCTGCCCCCCGAGGGGGCCCTGCGCCTGCGGCCCGGCGAAGCCGGTTCCGCGGCCCCTGCTGGGGGGATGCGGGGGCGGGCTGGCGGCCGTTGGCCTGCTCCTTTGCGAGTCGCTACTAAATATGGCCAGCGCAGCGCGCATTCCCCCGATTCAGTGCCTGCTGACCTTTGAAGCGCTGGCGCGACTGCGCAGCGTGACCCAGTCGGCCGAAGAGCTTTGCGTGACGCCCAGCGCGGTCAGCCACCGCGTCAAGCAGCTCGAGCAAATCATCGGAACCAAGCTGTTTGGCCGGGCCGATTTTTCGCTGACCACTGAAGGCAGCGAGTACCTGGCGCATGTGCGCGAGGGCCTGGCCACACTGCAAAAATTTCCCGGCGCGGCCGGCCAAAGCGCCACCCCGGGCAAACGCAAGCTGCGGCTCGCCGTCACGCCCACTTTTGCGCGCTCCATTTTGATTCCACGGCTGCGCCAGTTTACCGACGCCTACCCCGAGATCGACCTGACGCTGCAGGTGTCGATTCCGCTGCTCGATGTGGTGGCCGAAGACGCCGACCTGATGGTGCGCTTCGGCGCCGGGCGTTATGCCGATGTCGAGCATGTCTGCCTGATGCAGGACGAAGTGGCGCCGCTGGCCTCGCCCACCTTCGTGCGCGAGCATGGGCCCTTCGAGGCGGCCGAGGACCTCGAGGGGGAAAGCCTGCTGCGCTCGCCGCTGGAGCCCTGGCGCACCTGGTTTACCGCCCACCAGCTCGACTGGCCTGAACCGCAGGACGGCTCTCAGTTCAATGACATCGGCCTGATGTGCGACGCCGCCGCCGCCGGCATGGGCATTGGCCTGGTCCGTCTGAAACTGGGCGCACCCTGGCTGGAAAACGGTTCGCTGGTCCGCCTAGGCAACAACGCCGTATTTGGCAGCAACACGGCCAGCCCGCACGCGCATTACCTGTGCTGGCGCACCGGCACCATGGACCGCTGGGAGTGCACCGCGTTTGCCGACTGGCTGCGCAAGAGCCTGGGCTAGCGCCAGCTGCTGCACTTCAATTATTTGGTAAAACTGGCTGTAGCCCAATAACCACGGGCGCAAGAAGCTATATTATTAATAGCAAACCAGGCGCTGACCGGCGTGATTCCGGCAACGGCTATTTGCCCTGGACAGCGTGATTGCGGGCGATGGCCTCATTCTGGGCCAGCTGGACGTCGGCATTCTGGTGAAAAGCGGTCTGCTTGATGCAGTAGGCAAACAGCTCGTCAAGCTCGCTGGACTTATCAAAGACCTCATCGGCTCCCAGCTCAATCGCCCGCCTGCGGATTTCCGGCGTAGCGTAGTTGGTCAGAACCACCACGTGCTGATACGGCTCCCGTTTTCGGCAGCCAGCCAGCACGCCCAAGCCCGTACCCTCCTTCAAGAATAGGTCGACGATGGCCAAATGCCACTGGCCGTCGTTTTGCGCCAGCCAGCGACTGGCTTCGGCCTGGGTCGCGCCATGACTGCAGACTTCTACATCGGCTATCTCGCGCAGCGATTCGATCAGGTTCTCCAGAACAATCTGGTTGTCTTCGGCGAGGTAAGTGATGAGTGCCATGGTGGTATTGGGGTTGCTGCGCTGGCCGGCGACAACGCATCATTAACCCGGCTGCTTTCCTCAAACTACCTTAGGCTCAAGCAAAACAAAAACTGCCGTCCATTGGCTCGCATGGAAGTAGGACAAGCCTTGCTTCGCCCGCCTTCGCGTGTGCAAAGGCGCCGCCAATAAAGCTGCGATCCTGGTACGGGCGCTTTGCCACGGCTTCGACAAGCCGCCGGTTACGCGGGACCAGGCCTAAAAATGCTCGTGCGGCGCCAGATAGCGCCACTGGCCTATCGGCAAATGGCCCAGGTTGACGCGGCCAATGCGCACCCGCTTCAAGCCGGTCACAAACAGCCCGACCTGCTCGCACATGCGGCGAATCTGGCGCTTTTTGCCTTGCTTGAGGACAAACCGCAGTTGCTCGGGGTTTTGCCAATCGACTTGCGCGGGCTTGAGCGCCTCGCCATCCAGACTCAGGCCGTCGCGCAGCAGCGCCAGCTGTGCGCGCGGAAACACCGCCTGCACGTTGACGGTTTCAGCACCGTAACTGACGCGCACCAGATACTCTTTTTCCATGTCCGAATCTTCGCCGATCAGCTGGCGCGCCACCCGGCCGTCCTGCGTCAGCACCAGCAGGCCAATCGAGTCGATATCGAGCCGGCCGGCCGGTGCCAGGCCGCGCAGCTGCTCATGGCCCCAGCGCATACGGCTGTTGCATTCGCTCCAGCGATTTTGCGGCTGCACCAGCACCACGGCCGGCTCATGGCCGTCTTCGGCCTGACCGCTGACATAGCCGACCGGCTTGTTGATCAGGATGGTGACCTGCTGGCGCTGCTGCTGCTCAGCCTCGCGCGCCACCTCGATGCGCGCATCGAGCGCGACCGGCTGGCCCATCACGGCGGGCACGCCGTTGACGCGGACCCAGCCGCGCGCAATCCAGTCATCGCCTTCGCGGCGCGAGCAAAGGCCCAAATCGGCCATGCGCTTGTTCAGCCGCACGGTCACGGGCACGCTGCCTGGCGCTGGCGCCGGGGCTTTAGGGATGCGTACCGCTGTGCCCGCAGATTGCGGCGTTGTCTTGGGTTTTGATGAATCTTGCATTTGCTATTTATTTTATAGCTGACTGCGCCCGTAAATAATGGGCTACAGGCATATTTGGTATGTAATTTTGGGCAGTTTGCGTTTCAACATGGCAGCTGGCGGCGAGCGACCGCCGTTTCCGTGTTTCCGTGTTTCCAGGTTTCCGTGCGTCGGTGTTTGCACCGCGCCGCGCCTGCCTGCAGCTGTTGTCGCCGATGGCCTCGCACAAACGCGGTCCGTGCTGCTGAAGCTATCGGGTCCAAATCTTCCTGAGTCTTGATTTTGCGCCCCTTGGCATTTTGAGCCCAACCGCCCCGGTCGAGTGCCGGTTTTGGGCCGGTCAAAAAAAATACGTATCGTTTTGGGACAGTTCGTCGCCTAAGCGGTTTGCCGAGTTGGTTTAGCCCGGTGTTTTCCCTTAAAGCCGGACTATTTCAGACTTAGGACTATTGTTTTTTTTTGGGCGATTGCGCTTAATGACATACCAAATTTTTTTGGATCATTCTTAGACATTTGACTTTTACAAAGGGGAGCAAACCATGAAAGCAGGCAGACCACTGCTGGCGCTTGTCGCCGCAGGACTGGCTTTGGGCGCCGCCGCCCAATCCGGCAAAGACAACATCGCCAATCTCAAGCAGATGAAGGTGTCGGGTACCGATCTGAACATTCCGTCAATTCCGCAAGAGGGCAAAAACGCCGACGCGATTCGATCCAACCTGAAGCGCATCAAGCTGCCGCCAGGCTTCAAGATTGACCTGTATGCGGTGGTTCCCGACGCACGCCACATGGCGGTCGCCCCATCGACCAACATGCTGTTTGTAGGCACGCGCAAAACCACGGTGTGGGCCGTGACCGATCGCAATGGCGCTGGCGCGGCCACTGAAGTCAAGGCGTTTGCCCCTTCGCTGAACTTCAAGGTGCCTAACGGCGTGTGCTGGACCAAGGACGGCTTTCTGGTGGTGGCCGAGCACAACCGCATTCTCAACTTTCCGGCCGCCGAGTTTTTCTATGAAGGCCCGGATGTTGCGGTAATTGAAGTGGTGGCGCAAGGCAACCTGATTCCGGTCGAAGAAGAGTCGTACAACCACGGCGCGCGCGTGTGCCGGGTTGGCGACGACGGCAAGCTGTATGTCAGCCTAGGCCAACCCCACAATGTGCCGCCCGCCGGCAAGGTCGACTTGTACAGCAAGCTGGGCATAGGCGGCGTTTTGCGCATGGACCCGTTTGACGGCTCCAAGCGCGAAGTGTTCGCGCGCGGCATCCGCAACTCGGTCGGCATGGACTTCAACCCCAAGGACAAAACCCTGTGGTTTACCGACAACCAGACCGATGGCCTGGGCGATACGGTGCCTCCTGGCGAACTCAACCGTGTGACGGCCGTCGGTCAGCACTTTGGATACCCCTACTGGAACGGCAAGTTCAAGGTGGCGGGCAGCGCAGCGGCAGCCGATCTGAAGGACATGAAAGAGCCGCCCAACACGGTGCCACCCCAGCTTGAGTTCCCGGCGCACCAGGCGCAACTGGGCATGACCTTCTACAGCGGCAAGCAGTTCCCGGCCAAATACCAGGGCGGCATGTTCATTGCCGCGCACGGCTCCTGGAACAGCACCAAGGCGACCGGCGCGTTGATCAACTTCGTTCCTGTCAACGCCGACGGTTCGGCCGGCAAGGCCGAGATATTCGCCGAAGGCTGGCTGGACAGCGAGACTGGTACCTACCGCGGCCGCCCGGTCGACGTGGCGCCCATGAAGGACGGCTCGATACTGATCTCCGACGACTACGCCGGCGCGATTTACCGCGTCACCTACAGCAACTGATGTCCCCGCGCCCCGGTCGGTTCGCCGGCTCGGGGCGTCAATGACCATCACGGGGACTTGAACAGTCCCCGTTCGTATTTGGAGGCAAGAAAATCATGCGACGACTCCTGACAATTTTGTGTTTGATGGCAATCGCCGGCGCCGCCACGGCCGCCGACGTCAATGCGGGCAAGACCAAGTCTGCGGTCTGCGCCGTCTGCCACGGCGTGCAGGGACTGTCGACCCTGCCCAATGCACCCAACCTGGCCGGCCAGCCGCAGATTTATCTGGCCGAGCAGCTCAAGAATTACCGCAGCGGCAAGCGCACGCATGAGGTCATGAGCGTAATCGCCAAGCCCTTGAGCGATCAGGAAATCGAAGATTTGTCGGCGTGGTACGCCTCGCTACAAATTGTGCTGCGGGAAAGCAAATAGCTGGCAGGCGACTCTCATTCGTTAACATCTCGACACCCGCCCAGCTTGCGCTGAGTCAAGGATATAAGTATGGTCAAGCTTCATGCGGCGGCTGGCCTGGACTGAAAAGTGTTTGAAAATTTTCAAATGCAGACCTGTCTACACACCCTAAAACCGGGTGAAGCCATCTAGCGATTTTTTGCCAGGGCAGGCGTGCCTGCATTAAAACCCAAGGGCTCGTCATGCGACTGCTATTCGCGAACTTTCACGGAAGGCGCGTGACTCGCGCCACTTGCCTGATCGTTTCAAGTGCGCTCGCACTGTTGACCTTGGGGTGCCAGGGCCGCACCCCAGGCGAAGTGGCGGCGCCGCAGCCACCGGCATCGGCACCGGTCGCTGCCGTCGCCGCTGCCGATCCTTACGACACGGCCAAAATGGATTTCAAGACGCCGCCGGCCGTGCTTTCTAACGAGCGCCACACCGGGCCTTTTTCCGCCGGCAGCGCGCTGAATATGGAGCCGGCGCTCAAAGCCCTCGACCCGTCGCCGGTCAAGGAAATTCGCCTGGACACGACGCACAAGATCATCGAAATTGCGCCCGGCGTGAAGTTCAGTGCCTGGACCTTTGGCGACCAGGTGCCCGGGCCGGTGGTTCGCGCGCGGGTCGGCGACCGCATCAAGTTCACAATGACCAACCGCTCGGACGAGCCGGTCCCGGGCGTGAACGTGACGGCCGCGCCGATGATGCATTCGATGGACTTTCATTCGGCCATGGTCTCTCCGCAAGACAAATACCGCTCGATTGCACCGGGCCAGACAATTTCGTTTGAATTCACGCTCAATTACCCGGGCGTCTTCATGTACCACTGCGGCACGCCGATGGTGCTTGAGCACTTGGCCTCGGGCATGTACGGCATGATGATCGTCGAGCCGCGCGGCGGCTACCCGACCAAGGTGGACCGCGAGTATGCGGTGCTGCAAAGCGAGTTCTACACCAAGCTCGACCCGCAAAAACGCATGGTCGATGGCCAGCCGCTACATGTGCTGGACGGCGACCGGGTGCGCGCCAAGTCGCCGACCTACACCGTGTTCAACGGCCGCTACAACGCCATGGTCGACAAGCCTTTGCCGGCCAAGCCCGGAGAGCGGGTGCGCCTGTTCGTGATGAATGTCGGGCCGTCCAACACGTCGAGCTTTCATGTGGTCGGCACGATCTTCGACCGCGTCTGGATGGATGGCAATCCGGACAACCAGTTTCGCGGCATGCAGACGGTGCTGCTCGGTTCGTCAAGTGGCGCGATTGTGGAATTCATCATTCCCGAGGCGGGCAACTATGTGATGGTCGACCACCACTTTGCCAATGCGTCGCAGGGCGCAATCGGCCTGATTGCGGCGGGCGGCACGCCAGAGGGCGGAGGCGCCGATGCGGGCATGGAACACCACAACATTCCGGCCACGGCGGCGCCGAGCGAGCCGAATGCCCAGAAAGGCAAGCTGGCGTTTGAGTCGAAGTGTCTGGCCTGCCACTCGATTGGCGGCGGCGACAAGATGGGCCCCGACCTGTACGGCGTGACCAAGCGCTACGACGACGCCTGGCTCACGCGCTGGCTCAAATCGCCTGAGGAGATGATGAAGACCGACCCCAGGGCCAAGGCATCGCTTGAAAAATGGAAGGTTCCCATGCCCAACCAGGGCTTGAGCGATGAAGAGATCAAGCAGTACATCGCTTACTTCAAATGGGCCGACCTGAACCTGAAGCCGCAAGGCAAGGCGCAGCCCCAGCCGGCCGCCCCAGGCGCTGCGCTGCCGCCCTCGCAAACAAAATCGGCCGCGCCGATGCCTGCGGTGCCGGCCGTGGCCGCATCCGCTGCCGCTAAAAAGCCGTGAAGCCAGGCCGGTCGTTTTTGCCGGCCTTGCGCGCTGCCTGGATGTTTGCCAGGGTCCTAGGTGCGGCCGGCGCAGCGCTTGCGCCCATGGCAAGCCATGCCTGCGGTGCCTGTGTCGAAGACAACGTTGCCGCAACGTACGACCACCAGGTGCTCGCGCGCGCCAAGGCGGTTGGCAGCGTGGTGGTGTTTTGCCAGGTCAGCGCTCAATTTGATGCGCTGCAACTGGTGAAATCGGCACGGCGCGTTGCGGGTGTAATCGCGCAGAGCGTGCGAACCTCGAATCAACCGCCAGCGCTGTCATTTGCCTTCGATCCGGCGCGCCAATCGCCGCAGGCCGCTGTCGATGCGATTGGGCGCAGCCTGCCGGCCAATACGCGCGTGTCGATCGTGCGGGTAATGAAATAAAAACGCCCCGCAGTACGGTCAGGGATGCGTCGGCATCAGCCGGTGTGGCGCGAACGCGCTGTGCAGGAAGCACGGGGTTTGGGAGGACCGTGTTCGGACAAAGGCGGGCCAGTATTTTAGAAAGCTATTGATTTGATAGCTGCTAACGCCCGTCCATCATGCGCTAGAGCTGCTTTTTATCATTAAACATGCTGGAACGCAGCGCCACGATGTCAAGCACGCGCAGCCCGCCGTATTCAACGCGAATAATGCCTTGCGCCTGCAGCGTGGTTAGCGCTTCGTTGACGCGTTGACGTGACAGACCGACCAGATAGGCCAACTCCTGCTGCGTGATGCGCAGCACTTCGCCCACGCCCGGATAGAGCACCGGGTTGAACAGCGCGGCCAGGCTGCGCGCCACCCGCAGATCGGGGTTATTCATGCGGTCAATCTCACGCGCCGCGATGAACTGCCCGAGCCGCTCGTTGAGCTGGTTCATGACAAAACGATTAAAGCTGATCGAGTGGTCCAGCAGCCAGTGAAAGCTGTCGACCGGCAAGCCGGCCACCACGCTTTTGCGCAGCGCCTGGATGTTGTAGCGGTAGGGCTCGCGCTTGAGCGCCGTGCCTTCGCCAAACCAGCCTCCGGGCGGCACACCGGTGAAGGTCATGGTCAGGCCCTGGGCGTTGTCGGCACTCATCTTGAGCAGCCCCTCGACCACGCCAAACCAGTAAGTCACCGGTTTGCCGACGCGGCACACATAGTCGCCCGTCGACGCGTCGCCGACCTGTAGCGCCGCCACCGCACGCGCCCGCTCATCACCTTGCAGCAACCGCAGCCAGGGAATGCCTTGCAGTTCATCCGGCGTGGGCGTTCTGCGGCGCTGGTGCAGGGGCAGGTCAGAGGAAAGGGATTTCATGGGCGTGCTTTGTCCGACAAGGGCATCCTCCGGGCACACCCGCTTAGGACTTACCCGCAAATTGTCGTCGCAACGACAAGCGAACGTCAAACACAAGCCTACTATGCGTTTTATACCAGCCGTTTTTCTTGACAGAAGGGCTGCACCAAACTGTAAACAAGGAACCGCAATGCAGACTACGTTCCCGCAATTGCTGCTCAAACATGCCGCTGAACGCCCCGCCGACGCCGCCATGCGCGAAAAGGAATATGGCATCTGGCAAGCCCACAGCTGGGCCGGCATGGCGACGCTGGTTGAACACATTGCCTGCGGCCTGCACCAGGCCGGCCTGCAGCGCGGTGAACACATGGCGGTCATTGGCGCCAACCGGCCCCGCCTGTACGCCACCATGCTGGCGGCGCAGTCGCTAGGCGCCATCCCGATTCCGCTGTACCAGGATGCCGTCGGCGCCGAATGCGTGTTCCCCATCAACAACGCCGACGTCCGATTTGCCTTTGCCGAAGACCAGGAGCAGGTCGACAAGCTGCTGGAGATTCGCGACCGCTGCCCTAACCTGAGCCACATCATTTTTGACGACCCGCGCGGTTTGCGCAAATACGACGAGCCCGGCCTGGTGTCGCTCGATCTGCTGATTGAAGCCGGCCAGGCTTTGGCCAAAAGCCAGCCCGCACTGTTCAAGGCCGAAGTCGACAAAACCAGCCCCGACTGCGTGGCCGCGATGTTTTTTACTTCGGGCACCACCGGCAATCCCAAAGGCGTGGTGCACACGCACGCCAGCCTGCTGGACCGCGCGCAGGCGGGCGCCGAATTTGACAAGCTGACTGCCCATGAAGAAGTGCTGGCATATCTGCCGCCCGCCTGGATCGGCCAGAACATTTTCAGCTACGCCCAGTGGCTGGCTTGCGGTTACGTGGTGAACTGCCCCGAAAACGCCAGTACGGTGACGATTGACCTCAAGGAGGTCGGGCCGACTTATTACTTTGCGCCACCACGGGTGTTCGAGGGTCTGCTCACCAACGTAACCATTCGCATGGAAGACGCCGGGCGCATCAAGCGCGGCATGTACCACTACTTCATGGACCTGGCCCGCCGCGTGGGTCCGGCCCGCATGGATGGCAAGGCCGTAGGCCTGGCGCAGACCCTGCTGTATGGCCTGGGCAACCTGCTGGTGTACGGGCCGCTGCGCAACAATCTGGGCTTTTCCCGGGTGCGCGTGGCCTATACCGCCGGCGAGGCGATTGGCCCGGACCTCTTCATTTTTTACCGCTCCATCGGCATCAACCTTAAGCAGCTCTACGGCTCGACCGAAACCGCCGTGTTTGTCTGCCTGCAGCCCGACCATGAGGCGCGCGCCGACACGGTGGGCGTGCCGATCAAGGGCGTGCAGATCAAGGTGGCTGACAACGGCGAAATCATGGTCAAGTCGGCCGGCCTGCTCAAGGAATACTACAAAAACCCGACGGCAACCGCTGAAGTACTGACGGCCGACGGCTGGTACCACACCAGCGATGCCGGCTTCATCGACGCGCATGGCCACCTGAAAATAATTGACCGGGTCAAGGACGTCGGCCGCATCAAGGGCGGCGCTAATGATGGCGCGATGTTTGCGCCCAAGTACGTCGAGAACAAACTGAAGTTTTTCCCCTACATCAAGGAAGTCGTGGCTTATGGCGACGGCCGCGAAAAAGCCTGCGTCTTTGTCAATATTGATTTTGATGCGGTGGGCAACTGGGCCGAGCGACGCAACCTGCCCTACGCGGGCTACACCGATCTTGCGCAAAAACCCGAGGTCTACCAGCTCATCAAGGAATGCGTGGAAAAGGTCAATTCCGACCTCAGCGCAGACAGCTTGCTGGCGGGATCGCAAGTCAGCCGCTTTCTGGTGCTGCACAAAGAGCTTGATGCCGATGATGGCGAGCTGACCCGTACCAACAAGGTGCGTCGCGGCTTTATAGCCGAAAAATACCAGCCGCTGATTGACGCCCTGTACGGCAACAAAACCGAGCAGTTCATAGAAACCGTCGTCAAGTTTGAAGACGGCCGCAGTGGCAGCGTCAGCGCCACGCTGAAGATTGGCGATACCCAGACGTTTACCCCTGTGAAGGCCGCAGCATGAGCACCGTAAACATGAATGCTGACCTGGGCGCAGTTCGCGCGGCGACCGAACGCAGCGCAGGCCCAGCGTCGGCAACCAGCGCAGTACAGCAAGTGACGAGCGTGGCAGCCAAGAAGATTGGCGACGTCATTCTTGACGTGCAGAACATCAGCCTGAGCTTTGGCGGCGTCAAGGCCTTGCACGACATTTCGTTCAACGTCAAAGAGCACGAAATCCGCGCCATCATCGGGCCCAACGGCGCCGGCAAAAGCTCCATGCTCAACTGCATCAACGGCGTTTATTCGCCGCAGCAGGGCTCAATCGCCTTTCGCGGCCAGACCTTCAAGCACATGAACAGCCACCAGGTGGCGGTGATGGGCGTGGCCCGCACCTTCCAGAACCTGGCGTTATTCAAGGGCATGAGCGTGCTCGACAACATCATGTCGGGCCGCAACCTGAAGATCAAAAGCAACCTGCTGCTGCAGGCCTTGCGCATTGGCCCGGCAGAAAAAGAAGAAATCAGGCACCGCGAGGCAGTGGAAAAGATCATCGACTTCCTGGAAATCCAGGCCTTCCGCAAAACACCGGTGGGGCAGCTGCCCTACGGTTTGCAAAAACGTGTGGACCTGGGCCGCGCCCTGGCTATGGAGCCGCAGGTGCTACTGCTGGACGAACCCATGGCTGGCATGAACGTCGAGGAAAAGCAGGACATGTGCCGCTTCGTGCTCGACGTCAACGACGAATTCGGCACCACGGTCGTGCTGATCGAGCATGACATGGGCGTCGTCATGGATATTTCTGACCGCGTGGTGGTGCTCGACTACGGCAAAAAAATTGGCGACGGCACGCCCGGCGAGGTTCGCAACAACCCCGACGTGATCAGCGCCTATCTCGGCACCTCGCACTGAAGAAAGATCAAGATGGCTTTTTTTCTGGAAACACTGCTGGGCGGCCTGATGGCCGGCATGCTGTATTCATTGGTGGCGCTCGGCTTTGTGCTGATCTTCAAGGCCTCCGGCGTTTTCAACTTTGCCCAAGGCGCCATGGTGCTGTTTGCGGCACTGGCGATGGCGCGCTTTTCTGAATGGATTCCGCAGTGGACCGGCATTCAAAGCCTGCTGTTTGCCAACGTCATCGCTTTTGTCATGGCGGGCGGCGTGATGTTCGTGGTGGCCTGGCTGATCGAGCGCCTGGTGCTGCGCCACCTGGTCAATCAGGAAGGCGCGACGCTGCTGATGGCCACCCTGGGCATTGCCTATTTCATGGAAGGCCTGGGCCAGACGATTTTCGGCGGCAGCATCTACAAGATCGACATCGGCATGCCGAAAGATCCCATCTTCGCGCTGGACTCGGTTTTTCCGGGCGGTATCCTGATCAACAAGGAAGACCTGTACGCCGCACTGATCGCTGCGGTGCTAGTGGCGCTGCTAAGCGTGTTCTTCCAGAAAACGGCGACCGGCCGGGCGCTGCGCGCGGTTGCCGACGATCACCAGGCGGCGCAGTCCATCGGCATTCCGCTGAACCGTATCTGGGTCATCGTCTGGTGCGTCGCCGGAGTCGTAGCGCTGGTAGCGGGCATGATCTGGGGCAGCAAGCTGGGCGTGCAGTTTTCGCTTGCAACCATCGCCTTGCGGGCGCTTCCCGTAGTGATTCTGGGCGGCTTGACTTCGGTACCCGGCGCCATCATTGGCGGCCTGATCATTGGCGTGGGCGAGAAGCTGTCCGAGGTCTACCTCGGCCCGTTTGTCGGCGGTGGTATCGAGATCTGGTTCGCCTACGTGCTGGCCCTGGGCTTCCTGCTGATTCGGCCTCAGGGTCTGTTCGGCGAAAAAATCATTGACAGGGTATGAAAGCCCCCACGCTCGTCACTTCGTGTACTTCGCTGCCCCCCGGGGGGGGCCGCTGCGCCTGCGGCCCCTGCTGAACGGAGCACGGCCGGGCTCAAAACTTCTTTCATCGCAATCTAACGGCAGCGCACTAATATGTTCTACAGAGAAAACGGTCAATTCAAAACCAGCTACCGCGCGGACCAGCAGATCTTTCCGATCGCGCAGGACCGCATCGCCATCTTCCTGATTCTGGCGGTCGCCTTCGTGGCCGTGCCCATGCTGGCCAGCGACTATCTGTTTCGCGCCATCCTGATTCCGTTTGTCATCATGTCGCTGGCCGCGCTTGGCGTGAACATTCTGGTCGGCTACTGCGGCCAGATCTCGCTGGGTTCGGGCGCCTTCATGGCAGTCGGTGCTTACGGCGCCTACAACTTCTTTGTGCGCATCCCAGGCATGCCGCTGATCCCGGCGCTGATTCTGGGTGGCCTGTGCGCCACCCTGTTCGGCATCCTTTTTGGCCTGCCCAGCCTGCGTGTCAAGGGCCTGTACCTGGCGGTGGCCACGTTGGCCGCACAATTCTTCAGTGACTGGATGTTCCTGCGCATCAAGTGGTTCACGCTGGACTCACCGTCGGGCTCGGTGTCGGTGAACAACCTGCAGGTGTTCGGCCTGCCCATAGAAAGCGCGGTCAGCAAATATCTGCTGTGTCTGGGCGTGCTGGTGGTCATCGCTGTGCTGGCCAAAAACCTGGTGCGCGGCGCCATCGGCCGCGAGTGGATGGCGATTCGTGATATGGACGTGGCCGCCGCGGTGATCGGCATTCGGCCGATGTACGCCAAGCTTAGCGCGTTCGCGGTCAGCTCCTTCATCATCGGCGTGGCGGGCGCACTCTGGGCCTTTGTCTACCTCGGCGCCTGGGAACCAGCAGCGTTCTCGGTGGATCAGTCGTTTCGCCTGCTGTTCATGGTCATCATCGGCGGCCTGGGCTCCATCATGGGCGGCTTTTTCGGTGCGGCTTTCATCGTGATACTGCCTATCGCCCTCAACCAGTTCTTGCCGGTGTTTCTCGGCCTGTTTGGCATAGAAATTTCCACCGCCGGTATCGCCCATGCGGAGCTGATGATTTTCGGCGGCCTGATCGTCTGGTTCCTGATTGTGGAACCACATGGCTTGGCCAAGCTCTGGTCCACGGGCAAGCAAAAGTTGCGGCTGTGGCCTTTCCCGCATTGAATCTCTCAGGGCTGAGGATCACGCCCGGGCATCAATATGTTTTCGCAGGTCGACGCGTTAACCAGCGTGTCAGTTTTTTTAGGTGTTTTGCTTTTCTATTTTTTTTTAGGAGACGACAATGAAGATACGCAATTTGATTCTGGCAGTGGCCGCCCTGGCCGCTGGCGCCTCGTCGATGGTGACGACCAGCGCATTCGCCCAAGCCAAGGAGCAGTTCTTCCCGCTGCTGTCCTACCGCACCGGCCCCTACGCGCCCAATGGTGTGCCATGGGCAAACGGCAAGCAGGACTACATCAAGATGGTCAATGCCCGTGATGGCGGCATCAACGGCGTGAAGCTGACCTACGAGGAATGCGAAACCGGTTACGCCACCGACCGCGGCGTGGAATGCTACGAGCGCCTCAAGGGCCGCCCGGGGGTTGCGATTTTTGATCCGCAGGCCACCGGCATTACCTTCGCCCTGACCGAAAAAGTTGTGGCCGACAAGATTCCGCTGATCACGCTGGGCTATGGCCTTTCCGTTGCACAGGATGGCCAGGCCTTCAAATGGAACTTCCCGCTGATGGGAAGCTACTGGACCGGTGCCGACATCCTGATCCAGCACCTGGGCAAAAAGGAAGGCGGCCTGGACAAGCTCAAAGGCAAGAAAATCGCGCTGGTCTACCATGACTCACCCTTCGGCAAGGAACCCATTCCGCTGCTGCAAGAGCGCGCAAAAATGCACGGTTTCGAACTGCAGATGCTGCCCGTGACCGCACCTGGCGTCGAACAGAAAGCCACCTGGCTGCAGATTCGCCAGGCTCGCCCCGACTACGTACTGTTGTGGGGTTGGGGCGTGATGAACTCCACGGCGCTCAAGGAAGCGCAGGCCACCGGCTATCCACGCGACAAGATGTACGGTGTCTGGTGGGCCGGTGCCGAGCCCGACGTCAAAGACGTGGGTGAAGGCGCCAAGGGCTACAACGCACTGGCGCTCAATACCTCGGGCCAGCAGCCCAAAGTGATTCAGGACATCTTGGAGCTGGTGCATGACAAGGGCCAGGGAACCGGACCGAAAGATGAAGTCGGCCAGGTGCTTTACACCCGCGGCGTGATCATCCAGATGCTGAGCATCGAGGCCGTGCGCCGTGCGCAGGAACGCTTCGGCAAAGGCAAGGTCATGACCGGTGAGCAGGTTCGATGGGGCCTGGAGAACCTTGCATTGGATCAAAAACGGCTGGATGCCCTTGGCTTTTCGGGCATCATGCGTCCGCTGTCCACTTCCTGCTCAGACCACATGGGTTCAACCTGGGCGCGCATTCAAGCCTGGGACGGCAGTAAATGGAATTTCAGCTCCGACTTCATGCAGGCTGACGAACAGATTCTCAAGCCCATGATCAAGGCCGGCGCCGACAAGTACCTGGCCGACAAGAAGATGACTCGCCGTACTGCGGCAGATTGCCAATCCTGAGCAGCGGCGCGAATCAGCCGAGCCAGGCTTGCCGGCACTGACCGCGCCCTTTTCACTTGTCTTCATCCCCTCCCGCCTGGCGGGGGGATAGCGGCACCAAGAAGCCGCCAAATGAAAGAGCAGCCGCGCTGGTCTTTCATTTGACCACCCTGGAAAAATCTATGGAAACAAAAAACATCGTTCTCAACGTCAACGGCATCGAGGTCATCTACAACCATGTGATCCTCGTGCTCAAGGGCGTTTCGCTGCAGGTTCCTGAGGGCCGCATCGTCGCCATTCTGGGCGGCAACGGTGCCGGCAAGACGACCACGCTGCGCGCCATCTCCAACCTGCTGCAAGGTGAACGTGGCGAAGTCACCAAAGGCTCGATCGAACTGCGCGGTGAGCGCATCGAAAATCTGTCGCCGGCCGACCTGGTGCAGCGCGGCGTGGTGCAGGTCATGGAAGGCCGGCACTGCTTTGCCCATTTGACGATTGAAGAAAACTTGGCTGTAGGCGGCTACACGCGCAAAAGTAAAAGCGAAGTTGCCGCCAACCTGGAAAAGGTCTACAACTACTTTCCGCGCCTGAAAACCCGGCGCACCTCGCAAGCGGCGTACACCTCGGGAGGCGAGCAGCAGATGTGCGCGATTGGCCGCGCGCTGATGGCCAACCCGAGCATGGTGCTGCTCGATGAGCCCTCAATGGGCCTGGCGCCGCAGATTGTTGAAGAGGTCTTCAACATCGTCAAAGATCTCAACGAGAAGGAGAAAGTCACCTTCCTGATCGCCGAACAGAACACCAATATGGCGCTGAAATACGCCGACTACGGCTACATCATGGAAAGCGGCCGCGTGGTGATGGATGGCGCCGCCAGCGACCTGGCCAACAACGAGGATGTGAAAGAGTTTTACCTCGGCGTGGGCGGCGGCGAACGCAAGAGCTTCAAGGATGTGAAAAGCTACAAGCGCCGCAAGCGCTGGCTGGCTTGATTAGGCTGGAGGACACCGTCATGACTAAATTTTTTGATCCGCTGGAAACCCGTTCGCACGCTGAGCGCGAAGCCGACCTGATGGCCGCCCTGCCCCGGCAAGTCAGCCACGCACAAACGCGCAGCCCGGCTTTTGCCACCATCCTGCACGGTGTGGACGGCGCCGCCATCAACTCGCGCGCGGCCCTGGCGCGCCTGCCGGTGACGCGCAAACATGAACTGCTGGAGCGCCAGCAAGCGGCCCGCCAGGCCAGTGCTGCTGGGGATGTATTTGGCGGCTTCAGCGCGCTGCGTTTTGGCGCCCATATGCCGCGAGTGTTTGCCAGCCCCGGCACCATTTATGAGCCCGAAGGCACGCGTAAGGACTATTGGCGCATGGCACGCGCCATGCATGCGGCGGGCTTTCGTCCCGGCCAGCTGATTCACAACAGCTTCAGCTACCACTTCGTTCCCGCCGGCTCCATGATGGAAACCGGTGCGCACGCCCTGGGTTGCACGGTGTTTCCCGGTGGCACCGGGCAGACCGAGCAGCAGGTGCAGGCCATGGCAGAGCTCAGGCCCGCAGGCTACATCGGCACGCCGAGCTTTTTGAAAATCATCGTGGAAAAAGCCGCCGAGATGCAGGTCGCCCTGCCCAGCGTGACGCGCGCACTGGTCTCCGGCGAAGCCTTTCCGCCCAGCCTGCGCGACTGGCTGGGCGAGCGCGGCATTGCCGGCTACCAATGCTATGCATCGGCCGATCTGGGCCTGATTGCCTACGAGACCGAAGCGCGCGAAGGGCTGGTGCTTGACGAAGGCGTGATTGTGGAAATTGTCCGTCCCGGCACCGGCGACCCGGTGGCCGAGGGAGAAGTCGGCGAACTGGTGGTAACCACGCTGAACCCCGACTACCCGCTGATTCGTTTTGGCACCGGCGATCTGTCGGCGCTGTTGCCGGGCCACTGCCCAAGCGGGCGCACCAACGCGCGCATCAAGGGCTGGATGGGACGGGCCGACCAGACCGTGAAGATTCGCGGCATGTTTGTGCATCCGGGCCAGGTGGCGGATATCGCCCGCCGCTTCCCCGAAGTGATCAAGGCCAGGCTGATCGTCAGTGGCGAGATGGCCAATGACAGCATGACTTTTCAGGTCGAAGCGGCCTCCAGCGATAGCGGGCTGGACCAACGCATAGGCGCGGCCATTCGCGATGTGACCAAGCTGCGCGGCACCGTCGAGCTGCTGGCACCGGGCAGTCTGCCCAACGATGGCAAGGTGATTGAGGACGCGCGCAGCTACAAATAGACGGCGCCGCTACCTGTGATTTTTTCACGGCTTCGACCTGACCACGAAGATTCAGGAGTTTGAAATCTCTCGCGGCGGCCTGCTGCCCAACCTGCTGGCGTTTAACGTCGGCGTGGAGATCGGCCAGTTGCTGGCGCTCTTTGCCAACCTGATTTTGCTGGGGTACTGGCGCCGTACCGGCAGCTTCCTCCGCCACGCCTACACCGCCAACGTCGCATTGATGTGCGCCGGATTTCTGCTGATGGGCTACCAGTTCACTGGCTCTTTCATTTCCTGATCATCTGAAAGATCTCTTTCATGTACAACACTGATTTACCAAGCCGCGCAGAACTGCCTAGTTCCCGGCAACTGATCCGCTCGACTCTGTTTGCAGCAGTCGCGGCGAGTACCCTGTTGACGACGACGGTTCTGCCGGCCGAGTATGGGATTGATCCCACGGACATCGGAAGCCTGCTGGGCCTGAAGAAAATGGGCGAGATCAAGACCTCGCTTGCCAATGAGGCGGCACAGCAGACT
Source organism: Polaromonas sp. (assembly GCF_012927455.1). Lineage (GTDB taxonomy): Bacteria > Pseudomonadota > Gammaproteobacteria > Burkholderiales > Burkholderiaceae_C > Polaromonas. The sequence goes on from NZ_JABBPE010000004.1 coordinate 118,759, forward strand.
CAAAACGTCCCGGCGCCTGTTGCTGCTGGGCCTGCCGCCGGGGCGCAGGCCAACAAGGCCTCAGTCGCCGCGAAAGCGTCAGACACAGCCCCCGTAGGAAAGGTGGACGAGATTTCCGTCTTTCTCAGGCCGGGTCAGAGCGCCGAGATCAAGCTTGATATGCGCAAGGGCGCCAAAGTGGCCTATCCCCGGGGCCGTGAGGGGAATTCGGTAAATTTCTATACCCATGGCGATCCAGTCGCCCCCACCGGCGGGTTTCTACCACGGCCACGGCAAAGGTCGCGGGGCAGACGGCGACAAGGGTGTTCTGGAAGCGGCCTTTGATGGCAGACACGGCTGGTTCTGGCGCAATCGTTCGAACCAGGACGTGAGCATCACCCTCAGTACCCAAGGTGAATACAAGGCGATAAAACGCGTGCTGTAAGATGCGCCGGGAACCGTCACCTTGGCCTGCATGGCTGCCGGGCGACGGTCTTTTTCGGTCTTTTCAGGAAGGCCAGCGCTGGTGTTCGTCATCGATGACGAAGGCATGCGAATGTTGCCGGTCCGCCAGCGCTGCGTCAGGTTCGCCAGCCAGGTGTGAATGCCCTTTTGCGAGGTTGTCGTGTCGGTGCAGAATTTCAACCGGGTCTTCTGCGGGCCATAGACGCATCGATAGCAGCACGGCCGCGCTGGCGAGGACGCCGAGCGTAACGAAACTGACGGCCAGCCCAAACTTAGCGCCCAGCCAGCCCGCCAAGGGGTAGGTGATCAGCCAGCAGGCGTGAGACAGGGCGAACTGAGCGGCAAAGAGCGCCGGGCGGTCAGTCTCGCCGGAAGAGCGGCGCAAAAGTCGTCCCGAAGGAGTTTGTGCCAGCGAATAGCCCAAGCCGAGCACAAACCACAACGGCAACAGCCAGGCATAGCGAGAGGCCAGCGCGAATCCTGCGAGCAAGCCCAGCGCAATCACGCCGGCCCCCACCAGCATGACGCGCCGTTCCGGCAAGCGCTCAAGCAGCCTTGGCAAGGCCAGGGCCACCAGCATGGAGCCGGCACCGAAACTGGCCAGGGCGATGGCCGTTGCGGCCTGTGTCAGGCCAAAACCAGCCTGGACCAGCACCACGGTGTTGACGATCACCATCGCGCTGCCCGAGGCAATCGCCAGGTTGAGAGCAAGCAAGCCGCGCAGACGCGGTGTGGCAAGGTAGATTCGCACGCCGCGTGTGGTTCTCTCATAAATACTGCGCTTGGGAGGGGCTTTTGCCTGCGGCAAGACGGCTGAAACGACTAGCGCTGCGGAGGCCAGGAAGCCCAATACCGTGCCGCCGAAGAGGCTGTGGTAGCTGACCACAGTCAACAGCAAGGCGGCCAGCATCGGGCTGACCAGGCTTTCGACGTCGTAGGCCAGCCGCGACAGCGACAAGGCCTGGGTGTAAGCCTTCTCTTCGGGCAAAACGTCCGGGATCGTCGCCTGGAAGGTAGGGGTGAACGCGGCGGAAGCCGACTGCAGGACAAAGATCAAGACATAGATTTCCCATATCTGCGTCACAAACGGCAGGATAAACGCTACACCGGCTCGTACCAGATCAAGCGCCACCAGCACCGCGCGGCGCGGCAGGCGCTCTGCCAAGGCCGACGCGATGGGCGCAACCCCGATGTAGGCCAGCATTTTTATGGCCAGTGCGGTTCCCAACACGGCCCCGGCGTTGGCGCCCGCCAGATCAAAAGCTAGCAAGCCCAATGCGACAGTGGCCAGGCCGGTGCCGAGAAGCGCGATAACCTGTGCGAGGAACAGATGCCTGTAAGTTCTGTTGGCGAGGACCTCAAGCACGGCTCATCTCGCCGAAAAAGTTTGCGAATACCATGATGACTACCTGTATCTGGCCCGTCTTTTGACGCAATTCCTTGACTGTAATCTATCCTGGGGGGTAGGATATTGCATGCCCGAAAAACATCTTCATACAGCGCATCCCGACGTGCTTAAACGCCTGAAGCGCGCGACCGGGCATTTGCAAAATGTCATTGCCATGATTGAGGGCGAGCGAGCTTGCATTGAGGTTGCCCAGCAACTTCACGCCGTTGAACGTGCCATCTGTGCGGCAAAGAAGTTGGTCATTCACGACCACCTTGATCACTGCCTCGAAGAGGTCGTCGGGGCAGGGCCGGCTGCCATGCGTTCTTCGATTGCGGAGTTCAAGGACATCACCAAGTATTTGTAAATGAATACGGGGGCACTGCATCGAACTTGCAGAGAAATCGATTGAAGTCTGGGTGATCCCGCAGGGTGCAAGCTCATCCGCCCGTGTTCTCAACACTTTAGTTGGGCGCCTCGGCGCCCTTGCCGGACGGCATTTTTCAGGCCCTGACAAAGGCGGACACGGCCAGCGCCGGGTTTAACCTGCTTGAAGCGCCGCCAGGGGCAAAATATCGTTTCTTCCCAACTGCGCCCCCAACCACCGGAGACCACTATGACGCATTCATTTAAACAAACTCGGCGTTCTACCCTTATTTACTGCGCCTTATCAGCTATTTTTTTAATAGCAATTCCCGCCGCAGCGCAAAGCAGTTGGCCAACCAAACCAGTCAAGATCGTGGTGCCTTTTGCACCAGGCGGTACCACCGACATCCTGGCCCGTGCCATGGCACCTGAACTGTCCAAGGCCTTCGGCCAGCAATTCGTGGTTGAAAACCGTGCCGGAGCGGGCGGCAACATCGGCGCCGACCTGGTGGCCAAGTCGTCCCCCGATGGTTACACCCTGTTGATGGGTACGGTCGGCACGCATGGCATCAACAAGTCACTTTTCAGCAAGATGGCCTTTGACCCGCAAAAAGATTTTGCGCCCATCACGCTGGTAGCTGGCGTGCCCAACGTGATGATCGTCAACACGGAAAAAGCGCGTGCGGCGGGCATCAATAATGTGGCCGATTTCATCCGTGTGGCCAAGGCCAATCCGGGCAAGTTCAACATGGCCTCCAGCGGCAACGGCACGTCCATCCATCTGGCTGGCGAGTTGTTCAAAACCATGAGCGGCACCTTCATGACGCACTTCCCCTACACCGGCTCCGGTCCGGCCCTGATGTCGCTGGTGGGTGGCGACATGGATGTGATGTTCGACAACCTGCCCTCATCGATGCAGCTGATCAAATCCGGAAAGCTCAAGGCACTGGCCGTGACCAGTTCGAAGCGTTCGGCCGCGCTGCCCGAGGTTGCGACGGTAGAAGAGGCGGGCGGTCCGGCACTCAAGGGCTTTGAAGCGAGCTCCTGGTTTGGCCTGCTGGCGCCCGCCGGCACGCCGCCCGACATCGTCAACCGCATCCAGCAGGAAGCGGCCAAGGCGCTGAACACCCCGGCCATCAAGGAAAAGCTGCTGGCCCAGGGCGCCGTTCCCAGTGGCAACACGCCCCAGCAGTTCACAGACTTCATTGACGCCGAGCACAAGAAGTGGGCGAGGGTGGTGAAAGCGTCCGGCGCCAAAGTAGATTGAGCGTGAAGGAATCGCGCCCAGCGAACCCGTAGCCGCCCAGAAAAAAGCCCCGTCACCGGGGCCTTTTCAATTAGCAGACAAGTTTGCGGGCAAAAAGTGCCCATTTAAAGCCGCTTCAGACCCCCCAGACCACCTCGTGGCTCGACTTGTGGTTGCGCCGCAGCATGTCGATAAAAGGCAAGGCACGCTGATGCAAACCCAGGCCATCACCTGGCACGTGGCCAGCCTCTTCGTCGCCTGACTGCTCCAAGGCAATGGCCGCCTCCAGCGCCGCGATAGCTGCTGGCATCTGCTCGGGCAAGATGATCCCCTTGGGGCCAGCGTCCTTGCCGATGATCTCCAGAATACGGCGGCCGTTGGCCTCCAGCATGATTACGTCACCGGCATCTTTGGATTTGAATTTGTACAGCATGGAAAGCTCCTTGGTTTAACCCTCTTCATCATTATGGGCAGCTTTTACAGGCGTGTATGTAGGCCTGTGTCATCTTTTTCCAGGACCGCCGAAGCCCTTCACACTCTGGACGTTTCCTCCGTCATTTTTTTTGTTTCAACCCCATGCAGCCGATTGAGGTCTAGGCAGAAATCCGCTTGACGAAAATAGTTTAAGCCTAAACAATTAAAACCAGATCAATTCAAAAGGCGCGCTTTCATGCACATCCTTTGTCTGGGCGGTGGCCCCGCAGGCCTGTATTTCGCCCTGCTGATGAAATTGCAGAACCCGGCAAACCAGGTGACGGTGGTCGAGCGCAACCGCCCGTTTGACACCTTTGGCTGGGGTGTGGTGCTGTCCGACCAGACGCTGGTCAACCTGCAGAAGGCAGACCCGCTGAGCGCCCGGCTGATTGGCGACGCCTTCAATCATTGGGACGACATCGAGGTGTTTTTCAAAGGCCGCGCCGTTCGCTCCGGCGGCCACGGTTTTTGCGGCATAGGCCGCAAGCGGCTGCTCAACATCCTGCAGGAGCGCTGCCTGGGCCTGGGTGTTGACCTGGTATTTGAAACCGACGCGCAGGACGACCAGGCAATTGCTGCGCAATACAGCGCCGACCTGGTGATAGCCAGCGACGGCCTTAACAGCCGCATTCGCAGCCGCTACGCCGCTACTTACCAGCCCGACGTTGAGCTGCGCGCCTGCCGCTTTGTCTGGCTGGGCACCCACCAAACCTTTGACGCCTTCACCTTTGCCTTCGAGCAGACCGAGCACGGCTGGTTTGCCGCCCATGCCTACAAGTTTGACGACGACACCTCGACCTTCATCGTCGAGACGCCAGACGCGGTGTGGAAGGCGCACGGCCTGGACCAGATGAGCCAGCAAGACGGCATTGCCTTTTGCGAGCGGCTGTTTGCCAATTACCTGGACGGCCACGCGCTGATGAACAACGCCGCGCATGTGCGCGGCTCGGCAATCTGGATCCGCTTTCCGCGTGTCGTCTGCCAGCGCTGGGTGCACCACGAAATATTGCCCCCAAAGGCCTTCGGCCTGGCCCCCCAAGGGGGCGCGCCTGGCTTGGGGCGGCCCGGCGCCGAGGCCATCGCCGGCAGGCGCGTGCCGATTGTGCTGATGGGCGACGCGGCGCATACCGCGCATTTCTCAATTGGCAGCGGCACCAAGCTGGCGCTGGAAGACGCGATTGAGTTGACGCGCTGTTTTGCGCAGCACGCAAATGCCGACGAAGCGCTGCAGGCCTATGAAGCACTACGCGCTGTGGAGGTGCTGAAGATCCAGAACGCGGCGCGCAACTCGACCGAATGGTTTGAGAACGTGGACCGCTACAGCGGACTGCAAGCCGAGCAGTTTTTCTACTCGCTGCTGACGCGTTCGCAGCGCATCAGCCACGAAAATCTGCGCGTGCGCGATGCCGCCTGGCTGCAAGGCTACGAGCAGTGGCTGGCGCACCAAACTGCCCCGGCACATTCGGGTCGCGCCGCGAAGGGCATCCCCCCGCAAGCGACGGCTCCCTCTGAGGGCAGCGCAATATGCGAAGCGACAAGCGTGGGGGCCACCTGCCCGCCCATGCTGCTGCCGCTGACGGTGCGCGGCATCACGTTGAAAAACCGCATCGTCGTCTCACCCATGGCCATGTACAGCGCGGTCGACGGCGTGGCCCAGGACTTTCATTTGGTGCACTTGGGGGCGCGCGCCCTGGGCGGCGCGGCGCTGGTGTTTGTTGAAATGACCGCGCCTTCGCCCCATGGCCGCATTACCCCGGGCTGCACCGGCCTGTGGAACGACGTGCAGATGCTGGCCTTCAAACGCATCGCCGATTTTGTTCACGCCTCGGGCGCGGGCGCCAAAATCGGCCTGCAGCTGGGCCACAGCGGCCCCAAAGGCTCGACGCAGCTGGGCTGGGAAGCGCCCGATGAACCGCTGACCGAGGGCAACTGGCCGCTGCTGGCCGCCAGCGCCGTCGCCTACGGCCCGACCAGCCAGCGGCCGCACGCCATGACGCCGGAGGACATGGCGCTGCTGAAGAGTCAGTTTGTGCAGGCGACCCGGCGCGGCGTTGAAGCTGGTTTTGACTGGCTGGAGCTGCAATGCGCGCACGGCTACCTGCTGTCGAGCTTCATCACCCCGCTGACCAATCAGCGCAACGACGAGTATGGCGGCAGCCTGGAAAACCGCTGCCGCTACCCGTTGGAGGTGTTCCGCGCGATGCGGGCCGTCTGGCCCGCGCTGCTGCCCATGAGCGTGCGCATTTCTGCCCACGACTGGGCGCCCGGCGGCAACACCGACGACGACGCGGTGCAAATCGCCCGGCTGTTCAAGACCGAAGGCTGCGATTTCATCGATGTCTCCTCGGGCCAGACCACGCGCGCCGCCAAGCCGGTGTATGGCCGCATGTACCAGACGCCGTTCGCCGATCGCATCCGCAACGAAGTCGGCATACAGACGATTGCCGTCGGCGCCATTTCGGAGGTCGACCATGTCAACAGCATCATTGCCGCTGGCCGCGCCGACCTGTGCGCGCTGGCCCGCCCACACCTGGCCGACCCGGCCTGGACGCTGCACGAAGCGGCCAAGCTGCAAAGCCAGCAGGTCAGCTGGCCCTTGCCTTACCTGAGCGGCCGGGACCAGCTGTACCGCGAGATTTACAAGCAAAAAGAGGCTCTAGCCCAAGAAGGGCGGGCGCAGCCTGCTATTAAATAAGGAGTTCGCAGATCGGGTAAGCCGACATCGGCGTGTTGTGACGGTAGCTCTCGGTTTGCGCTGCGCCAAGCCGACCTACAACACAAATACAGGCCAAAAGTGGCTCTAGCCCAATAACCACGGGCGCAAGCAGCTATTAATTACATAGCAAAAGGAAAAGCAATGGACATGGAAGCACGCGGCCGCAGCGAACACCCTGAAGCCCTGCGGCTCTGGCTGCGGCTGCTAACCTGCACCCAACTGGTCGAAAAGCAGGTGCGCAGCCAGCTGCGCGAGCAGTTTGACACCACGCTGCCGCGCTTTGACCTGATGGCGCAGCTCGAACGCAAGCCCGAAGGCCTGAAGATGAACGAGCTGTCGCGCCGCATGATGGTGACGGGCGGCAACATTACCGGCATCACCGACCAGCTGGTGAACGAAGGCCTGGTTGAGCGCGTGGAAGTAACCGGTGACCGCCGCGTCTGTCGCGTGCGCCTGACGCCGCTCGGGCGCTCGCAATTTGACGCGATGGCCAGGCAGCACGAAGGCTGGATCGTCGCCGCCTTTGACGGCCTGGCCCCGCCTGAAGTCGAAGCCCTGCACCGGCTGCTGGGCAAGGTCAAACAGCATTTCAACGACACCCCACTGGAAACCGCATGAAGCCCACCATGACGCATTCCCTAGGCCAAAGCAATCCAATGCGCGCGCAGTTTGATGCACTTGCGAGCTACCAGGCCAGGCATTTCGCCTACGCTTTTGACGCCGGCGTCGCCACGCTGACGTTGAACCGTCCGGAGCGCAAGAATCCGCTGACTTTCGAGTCCTACGCCGAACTGCGCGCGCTGTTTCGCGCGCTGAACTACGCCACCGACGTCAAGGTGGTGGTGCTGACGGGTGCCGGCGGCAATTTTTGCTCGGGCGGCGATGTGCATGAAATCATCGGTCCACTGACGAAAATGAGCATGCCCGAACTGCTGGACTTCACCCGCATGACGGGCGATCTGGTGAAGGCCATGCGCCTGTGTCCGCAGCCCATCGTGGCGGCGATTGACGGCATTTGCGCGGGGGCAGGGGCCATGCTGGCGCTCGCGGCCGACCTGCGGTTGGGCACTGCACGCACCAAAACCGCCTTCCTGTTCACCCGCGTGGGCCTGGCGGGCGCCGACATGGGCGCCTGCGCGCTGCTGCCGCGCCTGATCGGCCAGGGCCGCGCGTCGGAGCTGCTGTTCACCGGCCGCACCATGAGCGCCGAGGAAGGCCTGCAATGGGGCTTTTTCAATGCGTTGCATGATCCCGACGCGCTGCTGAGTGCGACGCAGCAATTGGCGCTGCAGCTTGCCAGCGGACCGACCTTTGCCCACGGCATGACCAAGACCATGCTGCACCAGGAATGGGCCATGACGCTGGAGCAGGCGATAGAGGCCGAAGCGCAGGCGCAAGCCATTTGCATGCAGACGCAGGACTTCCAGCGGGCCTACCAGGCGTTTGCGGCCAAAGAAAAACCCGTGTTCCAGGGCGATTAGGCGCACCAGCTTATCAAAACTTTTTTCAGTATGAAATCACCAACCGGCCACCTCACCCTGCCATTTTTTGATGCAGTTCACCGCGAGCTCGGGCTGCGGCTGGCCGAGTGGATTCCACGGCAACACGTCGACGAAAGCGATGACCGCCAGGCCTGCAGGACGTGGGTCAGTCTGCTGGGCGAGCACGGCTGGCTGCGCTACTGCGTGCCGGCCGGCCCCGACGGCGCCTTGGGCGGCGCACTGGCCAGGCTCGACTCTCGCGCGCTGGTTGTTTTGCGCGAAACGCTGGCCTTCCACTCGCCCTTGGCTGATTTTGCATTGGCCATGCAGGGACTGGGCAGCGGCGCCATCACGTTGGCGGGTACGCCAGCGCAGCAAGCGGCATACCTGCCAGGAGTCGCCAGCGGAGAAAAAATCGCGGCCTTCGCGCTGAGCGAGGCCGATGCCGGCTCCGACGTCGGCGCCATGACGACCAGCGCAGTTCAGCAGGCAGGTGGCTGGACCCTCAACGGCAGCAAGGCCTGGATCAGCAACGGCGGCATCGCTGATTTTTATGTCACCTTTGCCAAAACCGATCCGGTTGCGGGCACGCGCGGCATCAGCGCCTTCATCGTCGACGCGGATACTGCGGGACTCGACAGCAGCGAGCACATCGTCGTGATGTCGCCGCACCCGCTCGCCACGCTGAAATTTGCCCACTGCCAGCTGCCTGAGAGCGCGCAGCTGGGCACGCTGCATGGCGGCTTCAAGCTGGCGATGCAAACGCTGGATATTTTCCGCGCCTCGGTAGCGGGCGCCGCGCTGGGCATGGCGCGCCGCGCCCTCGCGGAGGCCGTACAGCATGCCAAGCAACGCAAGCTGTTCGGCCAGCGGCTGGCGGACTTCCAGCTGACGCAGGCCAGACTCGGCGAAATGGCGGCGCTGGTCGATGCGGCCGCGCTGCTGACCTACCGCGCCGCCTGGCTGCGCGACGAAGGCGAACGACTGGGCAGCGCCACGCGCACCACGCTTGAGTCGGCCATGGCAAAAATGACCGCCACTGAAAACGCCCAGCGTGTCATCGACATGGCGCTGCAGCTGCACGGCGGCCTGGGCGTGAAGGTCGGCAGCAAGGTGGAAAGCCTGTACCGCGACATCCGTTCGCTGCGCATCTATGAAGGCGCCACCGAGGTACAGCAACTCATCATCGGAAAGGCGGTACTGCACTCATGACTGCTTCCTCTTTAACCTCCTCTTTCACTCCCACTATTACTTCCCCCACGCTGGACTCCCCCACAGCAGCGTCTGCGCAGACCGACCGTTTCGTGCACGATCGCCTGCCCACACCGGCGCAGTGGCCCAAGCTGGTCTACCCGCTGCCTGAATTGCGGATTGCAGCCCAGGCCAATCTGGTGGACAGTCTGTTCAGCCAGGCTGCACGTAACGGGCACGCGAATCGGCCGCTGCTGCGCTCGGACCAGATCACGCTGAGCTATGCCGAGGCACTAGACCGCGTCAACCGGATTGCCCAGGTATTGATCGAGGACTTCAAGCTGGTGCCGGGCAACCGGGTCTTGCTGCGTGGCGGCAACTCCATTGGCATGGCACTGGCCTGGCTGGGTGTGGTGCAGGCCGGGCTGGTGGCGGTGGCGACCATGCCGCTGTTGCGCGCCAAAGAACTGGGCGACATCATCGAAAAGGCCCAGCCGGTGCTGGCGCTGTGCGACGCCGGGCTGCTGGACGAATTGCACACCGCCCAAGCGCAGAGCGCCACGCTGCGCACCGTCATCCCCTTCAACCTGATGAACGAGCCTGGCTCACTGGCCGTGCTTGCAGCGCAAAAAGATGGCCACTTCCGGCCCTGTCCAACCTCCAGCGATGACATCGCGATGATGGCCTTCACGTCAGGAACCACCGGCAAACCCAAGGCGGCCGTACATACGCACCGCGACGTGCTCGTCGCCTGCGAGGCCTGGCCGCGTCATGTGTTGAAGGCAACGCCTGAAGACATCGTCATCGGCTCGCCGCCGCTGGCCTTTACCTTCGGCCTGGGCGGTCTGCTGGTGTTTCCGATGTGGGCCGGCGCGTCGGTTTACTACCCCTCGACTGCCTACACACCCGAGGCCATGGTCCAGCTGATCAAGCAGGCGGGTGCGACGATCTGCTACACCGCCCCGACGCTTTACCGTCAGATGGCGCCCTTTGCCAGGCAGCATTGCCTCCCCGCCCTGCGGCTCTGTATCAGTGCCGGCGAGGGCTTGCCGGATGCCACGCGCCAGCTTTGGAAAGACGCCACTGGCATCGAAATAATCGACGGCATCGGCGCCACCGAAATGTTTCATATCTTCATCTCATCAAAGGGGGAGGACGTGCGGCGCGGCGCGATTGGCCGGGTGGTGCCCGGCTACAGCGCCCGCGTGGTCGACGAAGACGGCGTTGAAGTGCCGCGCGGCACCCTGGGCAAGCTGGCGGTGATAGGCCCGACCGGCTGTCGCTACCTCGACGATGCACGCCAGGGCAACTACGTCAAGGACGGCTGGAACTACCCGGGCGATGCGTTCGTGCAGGATGCCGATGGCTATTTTTTCTACCAGGCCAGAGCCGATGACATGATCATCACCGCAGGCTACAACGTGGCGGGGCCGGAGGTTGAAGACGCCCTGCTCAACCATCCCGCCGTGGCCGAGTGCGCGGTGATCGGCCTGCCCGATGCTGAGCGTGGCATGCTCGTCAAGGCCTTTGTAGTGCTCAAGCCCGATCAGCCAGCAGGCGACCACTTGGTCAAGGCCTTGCAAGACCATGTCAAGGCCACACTCGCGCCATTCAAGTATCCACGCCAGATCGAGTTTGTCGCTACGCTCCCCCGCACCGAGACCGGAAAACTGCAACGCTTCAAACTACGCCAGCCATGAAATTCACAACCGTAAAAAAAGTCCGTTTTCACCATTGCGATCCGGCAGGCATCGTTTTTTATCCGCAGTTTTATTATTTGCTGCACGAGGTACAGGAAGATTTTCTGGCCCACATCGGATTTGCTGAACACACCATGATTGAAGGCGGTGCTGGCGTGCCCATTGTCGACATGAAAACCGAATTTCTGGGCATGTGCCGCTATGGCGACGAACTCACGATGACGCTGGAGCTGACCCGCATCGGCAACACAAGCCTGGGCATGCACTATGAAATTTACGGCAGCCCCCAGGCAACGGGGGAAGCCGGCACCATCAAGTTAAGAGCCGATGGCGTGGTGGTTTATGCCCAGTTTCCGCGCGGCAAAGCCGTGCCCTTTCCTGAAGATTTGCGCAAGGCCCTGCAGCCCTACCTTCAGAGCTTTGCTGAAAGAGCGTGATGCAAAGAATTCAACCACCCGACTGGGCCGAACCCAGAGGCTACGCCAACGGCGTGCTGGCGCGCGGCAGCCTGCTATTCGTCAGTGGTCAGATAGGCTGGAACGCGCAGCAGCAGTTTGAAAGTGACGACTTCGTGGCGCAGACGCGCCAGACCCTGCAAAACATCGCCGCAGTGCTCAAGGCCGGTGGTGCCGGGCCCGAACACATGGTGCGCATGACCTGGTACGTGGTGGACCGGGTGGAATATCTCGCCAGGCTCAAGGAGCTGGGCGGCGTCTACCGTGAAGTTATGGGCAAGAACTTCCCCGCGATGACCTGCGTGCAGGTCGCGGGTTTGGTGGAAGCGCGCGCGCAGGTCGAAATTGAAGTCACGGCGGTGCTGCCCGACTAGCGCGGGGGGCAGCGGCTGCTCACCAAGCAGCTTTTTTTGCGTTGCATTAAAACACTTCCCACTCGCCGGCCTTGGCAAGCTGGGGAGCTGCCGCCTGCCGGCGCTGCGGCGCGGCAATCGCCTGCCTGACTTGTGGCGGCTGCATCGGCGCCATACGGTGATTTGAGGCGGACCTGCGCCGGGGCCCGGCCACCAGACGGGGTTGCCCTTTGTCGTGTTTGAATACGTTCACCCCCTCGACCAGCCCGCTGGCTTGCTCTTGCAGTGAGGCTGCTGCCGCGGCAGCCTCTTCAACCAGCGCGGCGTTTTGCTGCGTCACCTGGTCCATTTGCGTGATGGCCTGGTTGATCTGCTCGATGCCCGAAGTCTGCTCTTGGCTGGCCACGGTGATCTCGGCCATGATGTCGGTGACGCGTTTGACGCTGCCGACGATTTCGTCCATGGTCTTGCCGGCCTCTAGCACTTGCTTGCTGCCTTCTTCAACCTTGTCAACGGAGTCGCCTATCAGGGTCTTGATCTCTTTGGCGGCTGCAGCGCTTCGCTGGGCGAGGTTTCTGACTTCGGCGGCGACCACGGCAAAGCCGCGTCCCTGCTCGCCGGCTCTGGCTGCTTCAACGGCAGCGTTGAGCGCCAGGATGTTGGTTTGAAAGGCGATACCGTCGATCACGCCGATGATGTCGACGATCTTTTTGGACGAGCTGTTGATGGCGCTCATGGTGTCGACTACTTGGGACACGACGCGACCGCCTTTGACCGCTACGTTTGACGCGGACTCGGCGAGCTGGTTGGCCTGGCGGGCGTTGTCGGCGTTTTGCTTGACAGTACTCGTCAACTCTTCCATCGACGCGGCGGTTTCTTCAAGCGAGCTGGCCTGCTGCTCGGTGCGGGACGACAGGTCCATGTTGCCGGCGGCGATCTGGCTGGAGGCTGTGGCCACACTCATGGCGCGCTCAGCCACGTCGTCGACCAGTGAGTGCAGGTTCAGCCCTGCCTGGTTAACGGCGCGCAACAACATGCCTATTTCGTCTACCCGATTCAACCTGATGTTGCGGCCTGGTTGGCCGCTGGCGACCTTCTGGGCTTGTTCCAGAATGGCTGCCAGCGGCGAAGCCAGCTGCACCTCCAGCATCACTGCTCCGAGCACGGCACCTGCAAGCAGGCCTGCTGCCACAGCCACCAGAGATACGCCAGCCACCCCGACCGTCACGGCGGCAGCCAACGGTATCGCAACCATCAGCGCTGCGGCAAGCCGCACGCGCCAACGTGCGGGCATCACCTGAAACGTCGAGGTCCAAGCCATCCAACCCGTGCGGACAATAACCCCTTTGCGAAACGCGAGGCCACGCGCGCTTCCTTCGCGAAATCGCCGATACAAGTCCTCGGCTGCGCGCACTTCCTGCAACTCGGGCTTGGTACGTACCGACAAGTAGCCTGTCACCACGCCACCACGCTGAATAGACGTTGCGTTCGCGCGTACCCAATAGTGGTCCCCGTTCTGCCGCCGATTTTTAATCAGTGCCGTCCATGATTGACCGGCTTTCAAGGTGGCCCACATATCGGCGAAAGCCTGAGTGGGCATGTCCGGATGGCGGATCGCGTTGTGCAGCTGGCCCATGATTTCTTCACGGCTGAAGCCGCTGACTTCTACGAACGCCGAGTTGGCATAGGTGATATGGCTTTGGGTATCGGTCGTGGACATCAGCGTCACGTCGTCCGGAAACTGATACTCGCGCTGCGTCACGGGTTGGTTGTTTCTCATGCCAAACCTCCTCCCTTTTTAATAGGTTGATAGTGAATTTTTGAAGGACGACGCTGAAGGTCGCCATTAAACTCGCGAACGCCTTCATCGGGCCTAATGGTTTGACATAAAACAGATCAGCTAAGGCGACAACTTGCTACTGGGCTGTTTTTTTTCAGAACCACATGGCAGACAACGGCCCACTCAAGAAGAACTCAAAAGCGAGGGGCAGAACTATTCGCAACCCGCCATCGCCCATGAAATTTGTCAAACTACGATTTAAAACTCTTCCCACTCGCCAGCTCCGGCAGGCACTGCGGCCGCCAGCCGCCGGGACGGCAAAGCGCCAGCCACGCGATTGCGCTGCGCTGCGGCAATGGCCTGTTTGGCCCGTGGCGGCTGCACAGGTGCCGTACGCTGATGGGGGATGGCCACCGTCCGCTGCGGCGCGGCCACAGAGTTGAGTTGCGTCTGACCGAGCTTGAACACGCTGACGACTTGCGACAAGCCGCTGGCTTGCTCTTGCAGTGAGGCTGATGCCGCAGCGGCCTCTTCAACCAGCGCGGCGTTTTGCTGCGTCACCTGGTCCATTTGCGTCACGGCCTGGTTGATCTGCTCGATGCCTGAGGTCTGCTGCTGGCTGGCCACGGTGATCTCGGCCATGATGTCGGTGACGCGTTTGACGCTGCCAACGATTTCGTCCATGGTCTTGCCTGCCTCAGCTACCTGCTTGCTGCCTTCTTCAACCTTGTCAACGGAGTCGCCTATCAGGGTCTTGATCTCTTTGGCGGCTGCAGCACTTCGCTGGGCGAGGTTTCTTACTTCGGCAGCGACCACGGCAAAGCCGCGTCCCTGCTCGCCGGCTCTGGCTGCTTCAACGGCAGCGTTCAAGGCCAGGATGTTGGTTTGAAAGGCGATACCGTCGATCACGCCGATGATGTCGACGATCTTTTTGGACGAGCTGTTGATGGCGCTCATGGTGTCAACCACTTGCGACACGACGCGACCGCCTTTGACCGCTACGTTTGAGGCGGATTCGGCCAGTTGATTGGCCTGGCGGGCGTTGTCGGCGTTTTGCTTGACGGTACTCGTCAACTCTTCCATCGACGCGGCGGTTTCTTCAAGCGAGCTGGCCTGCTGCTCGGTGCGCGACGACAAGTCCATGTTGCCGGCGGCGATCTGGCTGGAGGCTGCTGCAATGGTGTTGGTGCCGATACGGACCTGGCCGACGATGCCGACGAGGCTGTCGTTCATGTCTTTCAATGCTTGCAGCAGTTTTCCCGTTTCGTCTTTTGTCGTCACTTTGATAAGACTGGTCAAATCGCCAGCGGCGACGGTCTGGGCTACCTTCACCGCAGCATCTATCGGGCCGGTAATACTGCGGATTATTGCTGTGGCAAGTAGGCTGACGCAAAGGACGGAAGCCAGCAGGACACCAATGATCAGCTGTTTCAAACGGGCAGCGTCTGCCTGTGCAAAAGATGCTGTATCGGTGGAGTTTTTTTCGATGAGATCGGATAACGCTGCCATTTCCTTTTCAACAGCGACGAATGTTTCCATGAACTTTGTCAAGCCGGCTTCACTTTTTTCGGGGCTGTCAAAGGCCAGCGCCACACCAGCCTGACTGGCTTTTAAATACGCGTCAACCAACGGGCGTACTTTGACTATTGCCAGCGCAATATTTGCCGTGAGCGGTAGTTCTTCATTAGCTTTGAGTGCATCCTGAAAAAATTTGAGGTGCTCCGCCAGTCCCTGCTCAATTGACTTTCGCTGATCGGCCTGTTTTAGGGTAGCCGCCAATGTCGCCGCCAGAATGTCGGCGCGCAATGCATCGTGCATCATGTCAGCCTCCATATGATTGCGCAGTGCTGCAGTCGCTGTGGAATTTTTCTGCAAAGCTCCTGCCATTTTGTATTCGCTCCAGAGGCTTGACGCGCCAATAGTCAGCAAAAATAGAATGGAGATCAGTGCAAACACAACCAGGCGTAACTTAATGCTCATGATCTACTCCAGACGTTGGTGATTAAATGCACTAACTCATCCCGCACAGTCTTAATAGATGCGGGACTGAAAAACCATGGCGCTAACAGCAGCCAACGAAACAATTTGAGGAAAATCTAGTACTCGGCTTCGGCAAGTTCACCAACAACGGAAAATTTTTGGCGCGGCGGCCCCTCAATGGCCTGCTTGGCACGCGGCGGCTGTTTGGGCGCTATGAGCGGCCTGAGTGTGCCGGTGTGCGGGGGCGCGACCACCCGATGACCCTGCTCGCTGTCCAGCCTGAACACACTGACCACCTGCGACAGTCCGCTGGCCTGCTCCTGCAGCGAAGCCGCAGTTGCGGCAGCCTCTTCAACCAGCGCGGCGTTTTGCTGCGTCACCTGGTCCATTTGCGTGATGGCCTGGTTGATCTGCTCGATGCCCGAGGTCTGCTCCTGGCTGGCCACGCTGATCTCGGCCATGATGTCGGTGACGCGTTTGACGCTGATCACGATCTCGTCCATGGTCTTGCCGGCCTCTAACACTTGCTTGCTGCCTTCTTCAACCTTGTCAACGGAGTCGCCTATCAGGGTCTTGATCTCTTTGGCGGCTGCAGCGCTTCGCTGGGCGAGGTTTCTGACTTCGGCGGCGACCACGGCAAAGCCGCGTCCCTGCTCGCCGGCTCTGGCTGCTTCAACGGCAGCGTTGAGCGCCAGGATGTTGGTTTGAAAGGCGATACCGTCGATCACGCCGATGATGTCGACGATCTTTTTGGACGAGCTGTTGATGGCGCTCATGGTGTCGACTACTTGGGACACGACGCGACCGCCTTTGACCGCTACGTTTGACGCGGACTCGGCGAGCTGGTTGGCCTGGCGGGCGTTGTCGGCGTTTTGCTTGACAGTACTCGTCAACTCTTCCATCGACGCGGCGGTTTCTTCAAGCGAGCTGGCCTGCTGCTCGGTGCGCGACGACAGGTCCATGTTGCCGGCGGCGATCTGGCTGGAGGCTGTGGCTATGGTGTCGGTGCCCTGGCGGACTTTGCCCACAATGGTGGCAAGTTTGGACTGCATGTTTTTCAGTGCGAAGAGTAAGCTGGCGTCATCGCCTGGACGAGTCCTGACATCAACACTCAGGTCACCAGCCGCAATAGACCAGAGAACTCGCGCGGCGTAAGCAGGTTCACCGCCCAATTGACGCTGCAACAAGCGAGCTACCCCCACGCCCAAAGCAATACTGACCGCGATGCCGCCCAAGGCCATGGCCACCATCAACAGGCGCGACGCTTCGTATGTGCCGATCGCTTTTTCCATGCTCGTCTTAGCCCGCTGGTCACTGCGCACCACCATGTGCTTGAGAACCTCTTCGAGTGCACGGGAATCCTTCAACAACTGCGCGCTGTCCTCAGCCACTCGGCTGTCAAACTGCGTACTGTCCAAGGACTGCCTGGAAACCAGCGCCACAAAATCAGTCAGGCGCTGTTTCAGCGGTGGAATCAGCCCCTCATACTGCCGATACAGCTTGTTGCCTTCGGTGTCCTCATCAAACAGGAACTTGACCTCAGCCATACGGGTTTCGAGATCAGTCACGGCGGACTTTATCCCCACCGCGTCGTATTTTCGCTCCCCTAGCGTGGAGGCCGAAAGCAGGCTCATTTGAGCCCGGCTGGCGTAAAGCAGATGGATGTTGGCCTCCTGGATGACCTTCAATGCCCGCATTTCGTGGCTGTAAAGACTTTCGGTTGAAGCACTAATACGCCCCATGTAAAAGATTCCAAGCCCACCTACCGCAGCACCCACCGCCGCAACGAGCAAGAAACTAAGCACTAGCTTGACGGAGACACGAAGCTGATAGAACCACTGCATTATTTTTTTCCTTTGAGATTCTGTTGATATCGAATCGTACTGGCAGGGATGACGGCTGATCAGACTTGAATATTTAGCACTTGGTGATCAGCGCAACTCCGAATCCTCATGACCGGGGCGGCGAGCGTACAGCTATGAAGCGGGATGCCGACATCCTGGCAAAGCAAGCTGACAAGCCTGCATGAACGAACGTCGGGTCATCAAACTAAAACTCTTCCCACTCGCCGGAAGGCGTGGCGGCCGCCAGCTGCCTGGACGGCATAGGCAAGCTGCCCCGCTTGGGTTTGGTTACGGTGATGGCCGGGTTGGCCGCCGGCGGCCGCCGGTGCGTGGGCTGCTGATGGCTCGCTACCGTGCGCCGGGACGGGATCGCGTCAATTTGCTGGCCGCCCTCGAGCCGGAATAAGCTGACCACCTGGCTCAAGCCGCTGGCCTGCTCTTGCAGCGACTGCGCCGCTGCCGCCGCCTCTACGACCAGCGCCGCGTTTTGCTGCGTCACCTGGTCCATCTGCGTGATCGCCTGGTTGATCTGCTCGATGCCCGAGGTCTGCTCCTGGCTCGCTGCCGTGATCTCGGCCATGATGTCGGTCACGCGCTTGACGCTGTCGACGATCTCGTCCATCGTCTTGCCCGCTTCAAGCACCTGCTTGCTGCCTTCTTCGACCTTGTCGACCGAGTCGCCGATCAAGGTCTTGATCTCTTTGGCCGCCGCCGCCGAGCGCTGGGCCAGGTTTCGGACCTCGGCTGCCACCACCGCAAAGCCCCTGCCTTGCTCGCCGGCCCGCGCCGCTTCGACCGCCGCATTCAAGGCCAGGATATTGGTCTGAAAGGCGATGCCGTCGATCACGCCGATGATGTCAACGATCTTTCTGGATGAGGTGTTGATCACGCCCATGGTCTGCACCACCTGGGCAACGACTTGGCCGCCCTTGACGGCTACGCCGGAGGCCGAGACCGCCAACTGGTTGGCCTGGCAGGCGTTGTCGGCGTTTTGCTTGACGGTGCTCGTCAGCTCTTCCATCGAGGCGGCGGTTTCTTCCAGCGAGCTGGCCTGCTGCTCGGTGCGGGACGACAGGTCCAGGTTGCCCGCGGCAATCTCGCTGGACGCCGTGGCCACCGCATCCACATTGGCGCTGATATCGGAGACCACCGCCAACAGGTTGGCGCTCATCTGATTCAAGGCGAGCAGCAGGGGTTTGGCCTCGTCAGTGGGATGTATCTCGAACTTGACGAGATCACCCCCGGCAATGGCTCGCGCCACTTTGGCGGCATTGTCCAAAGGACGGAAAACCGTGCGGACAAGGAAGTAGCCAAAGCCAGCCCAGGCCAGCGAAGAAGCCACGACACCAGCCGCAATAACATCAGGCACCCAATCGGCCTGGCTCGATGACATGGCCAGCAGACTGACTTCGCGCCAGGCCAGCCCCCCCAGCACCAGTGTCAGCGTGGCAGCCAGGGCCGTTGCCCCGAGAACCCGTTGAGAGATCGGAATTCGGCGCACGCCCGCCATGGGTGCAGCCCACAGCGGCTTGACCACTTCACCCCGGTGAATGCTTAACCCGGCTGCATGGCCCTCCCTGAACTTGCGATAAAGCTGCGCAGCCTCGACCACCTGCGAGGGTTCAGGTCTGTTGCGCACTGACATGTAACCCTGGGTCACGCCGTTCTGGCGTATCGGGGCGACGTTGGCCTGTACCCAGTAAAAGTCGCCATTCTTGCGCCGGTTCTTGACCAGACCGGTCCATGGCAGGTCGCTGGCCAGCGTTTTCCACATGTCGGCAAAGGCTTCTGCCGGCATGTCGGGATGCCGAAGAATGTTGTGCGCCTTGCCTGTCAGTTCGTGCAGGTCGAAGCCGCTGACCTCGACAAAGATCGGGTTTGCATAGGTGATGCGTCCCTTGAGGTCGGTGCGAGATACCAGCGCCTTGTCGTGAGGGATTTTGTATTCGTTGTTCGTGACAGGTAGGTTGACACGCATGGTGGGTATCTCCGTTTAAAGACGGCTGAAAAATGACAGGGATGTTGACTCACTCGCCAGCGTCGCTGGGCAGCGATCCTCACCCCCGGCTCAAAACGCTTCCCAATCACCTGCGCTTGTGGGCGTGGCGGCCGCCAGCTGCCTGGACGGCATAGGCAAGCTGCCCCGCTTGGGTTTGGTTACGGCGATGGCTGGGTTGGCCGCCGGCGGCTGCAGGTGCGCGGGCTGCTGATGGCTCGCTGCCGTGCGCCGGGACGGGATCGCGTCAATTTGCTGGCTGCCTTCGAGCCGGAATACGCTGACCACCTGGCTCAAGCCGCTGGCCTGCTCTTGCAGCGACTGCGCCGCTGCGGCGGCTTCTTCGACTAGCGCCGCGTTTTGCTGCGTCACCTGGTCCATTTGCGTGATGGCCTGGTTGATCTGCTCGATGCCCGAAGTCTGCTCCTGGCTGGCCACGCTGATCTCGGCCATGATGTCGGTGACGCGTTTGACGCTTCCGACGATTTCGTCCATGGTCTTGCCTGCCTCTAACACTTGCTTGCTGCCTTCTTCAACCTTGTCAACGGAGTCGCCTATCAGGGTCTTGATCTCTTTGGCGGCTGCAGCGCTTCGCTGGGCGAGGTTTCTGACTTCGGCGGCGACCACGGCAAAGCCGCGTCCCTGCTCGCCGGCTCTGGCTGCTTCAACGGCAGCGTTGAGCGCCAGGATGTTGGTTTGAAAGGCGATACCGTCGATCACGCCGATGATGTCGACGATCTTTTTGGACGAGCTGTTGATGGCGCTCATGGTGTCGACTACTTGGGACACGACGCGACCGCCTTTGACCGCTACGTTTGACGCGGACTCGGCGAGCTGGTTGGCCTGGCGGGCGTTGTCGGCGTTTTGCTTGACAGTACTCGTCAACTCTTCCATCGACGCGGCGGTTTCTTCAAGCGAGCTGGCCTGCTGCTCGGTGCGCGACGACAGGTCCATGTTGCCGGCGGCGATCTGGCTGGACGCAGTGGCTATGGTGTCGGTGCCCTGGCGGACCTCGGATATGGCGTCCACCAGCTTGTCGCGCATGGTGTTCAGTGCACCCATCATGGCGCTCACTTCATCATTGCCGTGGTCGGTCGCTGCGGCATCAAGATGGAGCTCGGCCAATTCGTTGGCCCTTTTTGTTGCCATATTCAAGCGTTTCGACATGCTGCGCACCATCAAAATGGTAAAAGTTAAAGCCCCTGCAATCACTAAAACACAACTAACCAGCATCCAGGTTGCGACAGTTTGCAAGTCGGCGTTACGCTGCTCGGACCCGGCTTCGGCTTCCTTGCTCAAAAGGTTGATTAGCTTTCCAATCGCAGCGACCGTTGAACGCCCTGCAGGAGTGAGATCCCTGTCGCGCAGTATGGCGGCTTCTTCTATCTCGCCGCCGATCAGCTTATCAACCCAACGCACACGAGCGGTAGCGTATTTTTTATAGTTTTCATTAACATCACGCATAGCCGCACGACTCGAATCGGACAGCGGAAGACTAGAAAATGTTTGAACGTGCTTATCAAAATCAGCATAGTTTTTGCTGTCGCTTTGTACGAGTTTTTGTCGCTCATCTGAATCCGCAATACTTCGATATTGAGCCGTTCCCAAGCGCAAAGCCCACAGCGAGCTGTTGGCATCCGCAAGAGCAGCGGTGGCCAACGTCTCGCTTTTGTAAGTACGTTCATTGGCATCACGGGTTGTACTTGATTGCCACAGTGCAACGCCGCAGACACTGACCAGGCTGGTAATCAGGCCGCCGACCAGCCATTGAAGTTTTGAAGTTATTTTCATTATGTGTATTCTGGATTCACGTATTGGCTGGCTTCATGACACGGCCCGTAAAGCCAACGCCATCTTGCGGCGCGGCATCAGCGTGCCCAACCAAATTCGTCAGCTTGTTGTAGATTGCATGAGCGCCTTTTTAGAACTCTTCCCACTCGCCTGCCCCAAGAGGCACTGCGGCTGCAGCAAGCCGCCTGGATGGCAAAACGCTTGCGCCCTGCTGGCGCTGCGGTGCTGCAATAGCGTGTTTGGCTGGTGGAGGCTGCCGGAGCGCCGAGCGCGCCTGGGCGGCTGCTGCGCGCCGGGCTGGGGCCACTGAGTTGCTCTGCTCTTGATCAAGGTTGAACGAACTCACGACTTGCGACAAGCCGCTGGCTTGCTCTTGCAGTGAGGCTGCTGCCGCGGCAGCCTCTTCAACCAGCGCGGCGTTTTGCTGCGTCACCTGGTCCATTTGCGTGATGGCCTGGTTGATCTGCTCGATGCCTGAGGTCTGCTGCTGGCTGGCCACGCTGATCTCGGCCATGATGTCGGTGACGCGTTTGACGCTGCCAACGATCTCGTCCATGGTCTCGCCTGCCTCTAACACTTGCTTGCTGCCTTCTTCAACCTTGTCAACGGAGTCGCCTATCAGGGTCTTGATCTCTTTGGCTGCTGCAGCGCTTCGCTGGGCGAGGTTTCTGACTTCGGCGGCGACCACGGCAAAGCCGCGTCCCTGCTCGCCGGCTCTGGCTGCTTCAACGGCAGCGTTGAGCGCCAGGATGTTGGTTTGAAAGGCGATACCGTCGATCACGCCGATGATGTCGACGATCTTTTTGGACGAGCTGTTGATGGCGCTCATGGTGTCGACTACTTGGGACACGACGCGACCGCCTTTGAC
Source organism: Polaromonas sp. (assembly GCF_012927455.1). Classification (GTDB taxonomy): domain Bacteria; phylum Pseudomonadota; class Gammaproteobacteria; order Burkholderiales; family Burkholderiaceae_C; genus Polaromonas. Next base: position 140,831 of record NZ_JABBPE010000004.1, read on the forward strand.
CGCTACGTTTGACGCGGACTCGGCGAGCTGGTTGGCCTGGCGGGCGTTGTCGGCGTTTTGCTTGACAGTACTCGTCAACTCTTCCATCGACGCGGCGGTTTCTTCAAGCGAGCTGGCCTGCTGCTCGGTGCGCGACGACAGGTCCATGTTGCCGGCGGCGATCTGGCTGGAGGCTGTGGCTATGGTCTCGGTGCCCTGGCGGACTTCTCCGACGATCTTGACCAGGCTGGCGTTCATGTCTTTTAGCGCTTGCAGCAGCTGGCCGGTTTCGTCCTTGGAGTTGACTTCGATATGGCTGGTCAGATCACCGGCGGCAACGGTCTGCGCAACTTTGACCGCGGCATTGATCGGGATCGTGATGGATCGGGTGATGAGCCATGCGATAAACGTGCCCAGCAGCACCGCCAGGCCGGTCAGCGCCAGCATGAGCAGCAGCGTCGAGTTGTACATCTCTTCGACCGCGGCCACCTCCAGCTTGTTGACGGCCCTCTGCATTTCGATGTTCTCGTCCAGTGTAGCGAGCCATTTCGTCGTCGCAGGGCCTGCCTCCTTCAGCAGCAGCTCGATAGCCTCGACGTCCTTGTTGGCCTTGGCCAGCGCGATTACCTTGTCGTTGAGCGGCCGCGCGGCGAGCCGGGCATCCTTCATCTTGATGCGGATGGCCTTTCCCTCCTCGCTCGTTGCGGTCTTTTCCAGGGCTTCGAGGGCGGTGTTGTACTTGTTGCGGGCGTCCTCAATCTTCTTCATTTCAAACGCAATGGCCGCCTCGTCGCTGAGCAACACCATAGTGCGGATCACGCGCGACACCACGTGCACGGCCTCAATCATGTCCTCCACCAGAATCATCTTGGCGACATCGACATTGACAATCTCGTCAAGCGACCGTTTCGTCTGACTAATGCCGTTGATGCCAATTCCTGCCACGCCTGTCAGCAAAAGCAGCACGATAGCGAAGCCGGAGCCCAGGCGAGTGCCAATCTTTAAGTTTTTTATATTCATATTTAATCCTTGCAGGTTCGATCAATGCGATGAGATTGATGCTTCATTGACTAGGGGGTTCCAACCGCCAGTTTTTCAATCAGGCCCATCTCGCTGCTGGACATCAGCTTGTCCAGATCGACCAGTATCAGCATGCGCTCGTCCAGCGTTCCCAGACCAATCAGGTAGGCCGTGTCCAACACCGAGCCCATCTCGGGCGCCGGCTTGATCTGCTCGGGCGTCAAGGTGATCACGTCCGATACGCTGTCAACCACCATGCCCATGACTCGGCTGGCCAGGTTGAGTATGATCACCACGGTGAACTGGTCGTAAGTCGGCGTTCCCAGGTTGAACTTGATGCGCATGTCAATGATGGGCACGATGATGCCGCGCAGATTGACCACGCCTTTGATGTGCTCGGGCGCATTGGCGATACGCGTGACGGTGTCGTAGCCGCGCAGCTCCTGCACCTTCTGGATATCAATGCCGTATTCTTCCTGGCCCAGCGTGAAGGCCAGAACTTCCATGGCCGCGGTGGCGGATGCCGCCGAAGATACGTCTACTGGGGCGGCGGAGTTGGAATGGTTTGATGCGGTGTGCATGATTTTTAAATGGCTTGTATTTAGAACGTTTCCCAGTCGCCATCGGCGGTGGCCAATGCGGGTGCGGGGGCTGACTTGCGATGCGGCGCGGCGATGGCGTGTTTGGCGCGGGGTGGCTGCTGGTGTGCAGGCGCGCGCCTGGCAGCTGCCGTGCGCTGAGGTGCTGGCGCATGATCAAGCCGACTGTCATCGAGCTTGAACACACTGACGACTTGCGACAAGCCGCTAGCCTGCTCTTGCAGCGACTGCGCCGCTGCGGCGGCTTCTTCGACTAGCGCGGCGTTTTGCTGCGTCACCTGGTCCATTTGCGTGATGGCCTGGTTGATCTGCTCGATGCCCGAAGTCTGCTCCTGGCTGGCCACGCTGATCTCGGCCATGATGTCGGTGACGCGTTTGACGCTTCCGACGATTTCGTCCATGGTCTTGCCTGCCTCTAACACTTGCTTGCTGCCTTCTTCAACCTTGTCAACGGAGTCGCCTATCAGGGTCTTGATCTCTTTGGCGGCTGCAGCGCTTCGCTGGGCGAGGTTTCTGACTTCGGCGGCGACCACGGCAAAGCCGCGTCCCTGCTCGCCGGCTCTGGCTGCTTCAACGGCAGCGTTGAGCGCCAGGATGTTGGTTTGAAAGGCGATACCGTCGATCACGCCGATGATGTCGACGATCTTTTTGGACGAGCTGTTGATGGCGCTCATGGTGTCGACTACTTGGGACACGACGCGACCGCCTTTGACCGCTACGTTTGACGCGGACTCGGCGAGCTGGTTGGCCTGGCGGGCGTTGTCGGCGTTTTGCTTGACAGTACTCGTCAACTCTTCCATCGACGCGGCGGTTTCTTCAAGCGAGCTGGCCTGCTGCTCGGTGCGCGACGACAGGTCCATGTTGCCGGCGGCGATCTGGCTGGAGGCTGCGGCAATGGTGTTGGTGCCGATACGGACCTGGCCGACGACTTTGGCCAGGCTATCGCGCATCGTTTTCATTGCGAACAGCAAGCTGGATTGATCGTTGACTTTGGTATTGACCGTTACCGCAAGGTCACCTGACGCAATTTGTCGGGCGATGTCGGTGGCCTCTTCTGGCTCACCGCCGATTGACCTCTCAATGCCGCGAATGACAAGCAGAACTATCGCGCTTAAAGCAATGCCAATGCCGCAAAGCAGTAGAGCGGATCTCCACAGATTTTGAATAAAGGCATCGCGCAAGTCGTCCAGATAGAGCCCCGTGATGAAGGTCCAATCCCAAGGCTTGAAGGTTAGAACATAAGCGCCCTTGGGAAACACCTGCTTTTGATCTGCATTGCCGGGCTTTGTCCATACATATTCGATCCAGCCTTCTCCCACACCTTTTGCGATGCTCGCAACATTCTTATATAAATATTGACCGTTCGGATCCTTAAAATCAGCGACATCTTTGCCCACAATTTCCGGCTTCATAGGGTGCATGAGCATGGTCGGCTGAGAATTGATAACGGTGTAATAACCATCCTTCCCATAGCGCATGGCTTTAAGCCTAGCCAGCGCCTGTTTTTGCGCCTCCGCCAGCGGCAATGCACCTGACGAAGCCAGATCGGCATATTCCTTGACCGTTGACATCCCCACGTCAGTCGCAAACTTCAAGGCGATCTGGCGTTCTTCAAAACGCAGGAACTTGGCCTGAAAAATTGCAACCGTGGTGATGCCCAATAGGCAAAACCAGCTAACAACGAGCGGCAGATAGAGTTTGGTGCGAAATGTTAGTTTCATATCAAGGTCACGAATCAGTAGGCAGACAAGTACGGAAAGGGCTTTCAGGAAGGTCTGGGCAGTGTTGATTTTTCGCGGCCCGTCCGCTGCATCGCTGCCACGTCGATAATCAGCGCGACATTGCCATCACCCAGAATCGTCGCGGCAGAAATACCGGGTACTTTGCGGTAGTTGGTTTCAATGTTTTTGACGACGACCTGATGCTGTCCAACCAATTGGTCAACCAGCAATGCAAACCGTGCGCCTTCAGCTTGCACGATCACCGCGATGCCTTTTGTCGGATCGAGCACGGCATCGGCGACTTCGAAGAACTTGTGCAACTCGACCAGCACCAGGTATTCGCCCCGCACATGCATGACCTGCTCATCGCTGGTGATGGAATGAATGTCTTTGGCTAGCGGCTGCAATGATTCGATGACGTAATTTAAAGGCAAGATGTAGACCTCCTGGCCCACCTTGACCGACATGCCATTCAGAATAGCCAGCGTCAGCGGCAAAACGATTTTGATGGAGGTGCCCTTGCCCAGCACCGAGGCGACTTCAACATGGCCGCCCATTGCATGAATATTGCGCTTCACCACGTCCATGCCCACGCCGCGGCCTGAGACATCGGTCACGATCTCTGCTGTTGAAAAGCCCGGCGCAAAAATTAATTGCCACACCTCTTCATCGGACATGGCCTCGCTCACCGCCATGCCTTGCTGAACCGCTTTGGCCAGAATTTTTTCGCGCGGCAGTCCTACGCCATCGTCTTTGACCTCGATCACGATGTTGCCGCCCTGGTGCCGGGCTGAAAGCGTCAGGCGTCCTACCGGGTCTTTGCCCGCTGCAATGCGTTGCGCTGGCAGTTCAACCCCGTGGTCAAGACTGTTGCGTACCAAGTGCGTGATTGGATCAATGATGCGTTCGATCAGCCCCTTGTCCAGCTCGGTCTCCTTGCCGACGGTTACCAGCTCAACCTGTTTGCCCAGCTTGGCCGACAGGTCGCGTATCAGGCGCGGGAAACGGCTGAAAACATAGTCCATCGGCATCATGCGGATCGACATCACCGATTCCTGCAAGTCTCTGGCATTGCGTTCCAAGTGCCCCATGCCGCTCAGCAGGCGCTCGTGCAGCACCGGATCTAGCTTTGACGCGGTTTGCGTCAGCATCGACTGGGTAATTACGAGTTCGCCGACGAGATTGATGATCTGGTCGACCTTTTCAACATCCACCCGGATGGAGTTTGACTCTTTGCCGCTGGTGGGCGCCGCCACTGCAGCCGCCGCGGCAGTCGTAGACGGTGCGGCGGGAACTGAAGGGGCGGCGGGTGCAGGCAGCGCCACCGGGACGGCCACAATCACCATGCCCGGCGTGGCCTCAGGGGCGCTGACCGCAGTGGCCGATTCGTTGGTGATCTCAATTTGATCAGCCTCGATAACAAAGCAGCACACAGCAACAATGTCATCGGCATCACAGTTGGTTTCCACCCACAGCGTCAGGCTGTCATCGGTCTGGCTTTGCGCCGTGACATGGCCCAGGTTTTCCAGCTCTTCACTGAGCAGCTTGCGGTCGTTTGCCGAGACCTTGGTAAAGCGCACTTTCAGCAAGGGCGTAGCTGGCGCGTTGGTCACAGATGTCGATGCAGCCAAGGTCGTGGCTTGCGGCGTCACGACCAGCGCTTGAACGGCCGCCTGGTTCCCTGCCGCAGCCACAACACCAGCGCTCGACTCCAGCGCGAGCTGCCGCAACACGGCGCAGATTCGTGCGACTCCATCAGGCTCAGGCTCTCCGCCTTCCCGGTAAGCCCCCATTTGCGCTTGCAAAACGTCTTTGGTTTCCAAAAAGGCATCCATCATTTTGGTGGTCAGTTTCAAATCGCCATGGCGCGCGCGATCCAGCAGGTTTTCAAGCAAATGCGTAGTCTCGGTCAACGCCAGAAAGCCAAAGGTGGCGGCACCGCCCTTGATCGAATGCGCGGCGCGAAAAATTGCATGAAGATGCTCGCTGTCTGGCGCCTGAAGATCAAGGCCCAACAGCAGCTGCTCCATTTCGGCCAGCAACTCATCGGCTTCTTCAAAAAAGGTTTGATAAAACTGGGTTATGTCCATCGTGGGTTCATCTTGGGTCTGTCTAAGCGCCGCGCTGGGGCAGTGTCTGGTCGCGGCTGATCAGTTATCAATAAAACTTTATCAACTCTTGCGTGGGCCAGTGCTGGGCAGGTTCGCCGCGGCCTGGCCGGCAGTTGCCGGCGCCGCAGTTCCCGCCTTGAGGCTGACGCTGGCTGCAACGGCCGCGTTGGCTTTCTCTATGTCCATCTGGGCGCGCTGATTGAGCACCACAATGCTGATGCGGCGGTTGATGGGTGCATAGGGGTCGTCCTGGTTCAGGTTCATGCTGGACGCAACGCCCATGACGCGCAGTACCTTGACTTCCTGAAGCCCGCCCACAATCAACTCACGGCGCGAGGCGTTGGCCCTGTCAGCCGACAGTTCCCAGTTGCTATACGACTTGTCGCCCTGCGCGTATTTGGTTGCATCGGTATGGCCAGACAAAGTGATTTTGTTGGGCTGCGCGTTGATGACCGGACCGATCTCGCGCAGGATGGTGCGCATGTAGGACACCACCACCGCGCTGGACCTGTCAAACATGGGCCGATTACTGCTGTCCACAATCTGGATGCGCAAGCCTTCGGGCGTGATGTCTATCAGCAACTGTGGGCGAAACTGCTTGAGCACCGGGCTGGCTTCGATCATCTGGTCGAGCTGCTTTTTCATGTCGGCCAGGCGCGCCACATCCTCGGCCTCCGCTTCAGCGTCGACAGTGACTTCGCCTTCGGGCCGCTTCACCTCATCATTGGTCTTCGTGGGCTCGCCACCACCTGGAATAACGCTGGGGCTGTTGTTGATGGCGGGCCCGCCCTTGAGGGCCTCGCTGAGCGGCATCTTGAAATGCTCGGCAATACCCGTCAGCTGCTTGGGAGAGGAGGACGACAACAGCCACATGACAAGAAAAAACGCAAACATCGCCGTCATGAAGTCGGCGTAGGCAATCTTCCAACCTCCACCGTGGTGGCCTGCCGCCATCACGGGGCGTTTGATGATAACAACGCGGCGGGATGCTTCACTCATGACAATTCAGGCGCGGCTGTTCATTTAGCGGTTTTTGACTTCGCGGACGTGCAGGTCCAGCTCGGTGAACGAAGGCCGCTCGGTCGAGCGCAAGACTTTTCGGCCGAACTCCACCGCCAGTTGCGGCGCGTAGCCGTTCAGGCTGGCCAATAGCGTCACCCTGACGCACTGATAGACCTTCAATGATTCAGACACCTTGTGCTCGATCAGCGATGCCAGCGGCGAGACAAAGCCGTAAGCCAGCAAGACGCCGAGAAAAGTTCCCACCATTGCATGGGCAATCAGCGTGCCCATGACCGCCGGAGGCAAGTCAGCCGAAGCCAGTGCATGCACCACACCCAGCACCGCCGCCACAATGCCAAGCGCCGGCAGCGCGTCGCCAACTTTGGCAAGGCTGTGCGCAGGCGCTTCGGCCTCGTGCTTGTAGGTTTCCATCTCCTGCTCCATCAGCTGGTCGATCTCAAACGGGTCCGTATTGCCGCTGACGATCAGGCGCAGGTAGTCGGTTAGAAACTCCATGACGGGCAGATCCGCTAAAAGCACCGGGTACAGCGAAAAAACCGGACTATTCTGCGGATCGTCCACATCCGATTCAAGCGCCAGCATGCCGTCTTTGCGCCCTTTGGCAAGGAGCACGTACAGCAAGGCCAGCAGCTCCATATAGAGCGCCTTGTCGCGTTTTTTTGAGCTTTTAAGCAGCTTGGGCAAGGCCTTCAACGTGGCGCTGATGGCATGGCGATCGTTGCCGACGATAAACGCCCCTAGCGCAGAACCGGCAATCATCAGCAGTTCAACCGGCTGGTACAAGGCGCCAAAATTCCCGCCTATCAGCGCATAGCCGCCAAATACGGAGCCCAGCACGACCAGATAACCAACTATGACCAGCACAATGCACTCGCTCTTTAAAACAATTTGAAGAAGAAACGCCGCGCTGTTCTACATCTGGTCAGACGCGCGACCCATTCATCACATCGGCCAGCCACTGCGATGACGACATCGCCGGGCGCCCGCCTTTAGGGACGCTCGACACCGCCAACGCATCGACAACCACATCCGCATCTGCTTTGATCTTGCGTAGCTTGCCGGCGCGCGACGGCGGGCGGCACAACACACAGACGTAGTTGCTTTGCGGGTCGTGCGCATGCGCGACAAACTGCCCGGTGCAGCGGGTGCAAGTGCTCAGTTGCAGCATGTCGCTGTCAAAAAAGCGAACCAGCGTCCAGGCCCGTGTGAAATCGAGCACCACCTCGCTGCCTTGACGCTCGACCTGCTCCCGGTAAAGGCGGTAGCTTTTTATGACCGCGTCAATCCGCGTGCAGCCGCCGTGCGTCACCATGAAACGGTAGATGTTGTAGAACATCGACGAGTGAATGTTGGACATCCACGTCATGAACCAGTCGGTGGAAAACGGCAGCAAGCCCTTGGGTGGCGAGACGCCCCGGATTTCCTTGTAAAGCTTGATCAGCCGATCACGGCTCAAGCTGGTTTCGGCTTCCAGAAACTGCAGCCGGGCACCCAACTTGATCAGGTCTATGGCCAGGTGAATTTCGCGCGCTTCACGCAGGACGCTTTTACCGGCCATGATGGGCAACCCTGCGAGCCAAGTTATCCGCGTCAGTGCCGCCTGGGGTGCTTGGCTTCATGCCGCCACCTCGATTTGCTGGCCGGACAGAAGAATGGCGGTGTGGGCTTGCTGCAGCGCCAGGTTTTTGCTGTCGTGCGTCAGGGCCGACAAAATTGGGTGGTCGTCAAAGCGGAAGCGGCACAGCAGCAAGCTGGAGTTGGACAGCTTGACGATCTGCGACAGCGACAGGTTGCCAAGCAAATCGGCCAGTTCGCGGCTCATGCCCAAGCGGAACATGGCGGTTGCGACGTCTTCGCGAACCAGTCGCTGGGCCAGCAGCAGGTAAGCCAGATTCAAGTCACCGATTTCGTTGGTAGTAGCAGTTTCATTCATTATGTGCTCACAGTTCTCTCAACATTTGCGCCTGGGCGGCGCAGCCAAAACAGCCATTTGTCTTTGCAACCAGCCGGGACTCAGTCCTACGCGCTCCTAAGCTGATGGACTTATTTTGAACACAAATTCACTTTTTTTTACACAGTCTTGATAAATTTATCATTTATTTACAACTAAGCCACAGATTCGCAGATTTGATTGGACAAATGACAACACTTGATTCAGATCAAATTTCCGCGCGCATCTCGCAGGCCGGCCCGCCTTCCAGCTGGTACAGCCAGGCCAGCACTTCGGCGACGGCGACATACAGTTGCGCGGGAATCTGGGCGTCCAGGTTGACATTCATGAGCAGCTTCACCAGGTCGGGCGAGGCGTGCACATACAAACCACTTTCACGGGCGCGCCGAACAATCGAGTCAGCCACCGCGCCGTAACCCTTGGCCACGACAATCGGCGCCCTGTCCTTGGCCGCGTAGGAAATCGCAACGGCGCTGGGCCTGTCGGGCGGCGATCCGTCGGGCAGGGTGGGGTCAGCCATTGTGGGTAGCCTCGTCTTTCGTGCCTGCCGGCACGGCCGGCTCCGGCGCCAGCGCCCCTACCCAGACGCCCTTCAGTTGCAGCCCCAAAGCGGCAAAGCGCGCCGGCAGTTCATGGCGTTCGTTGCCCAGCAAGGCCACCGTGCCGTTTTCGCTGGCGGACAGCTGCAACTGCAGCGTGTTGCCGACCAGGCTCAAACGCACTTCAACGTCCTTCAACTCGGGCAGGCGCAGGGCCAGGCGCGTGCTCCAACTGCGCTGCGGCGCTTCGCCAGCGGCACGATCATCGGGCTCTTGCTGAATCTCCCAGTCCATAGGCGTGCCCGGCCAGGCTTCGCCGCCCCAGCGAAACACCGGCTGCGCCAGCAGTTCGAGTTGCTGGCGCACCAGTGCCACGGCATCGGCATGCACGCCCGCAGGAACCAGTGCGCTGCTGCGCGCCGCGTCCACGGCGCTGGCGCCAAGCGTTTTCAGGCTGCGTTCTTGCCCGTCCGGATCCTGCAGCGACGCCGCCTCGCTTTCTGGCGTCTCGGCCGGGCTGCTTTCCAACGAATTTCCCAACGCGGCTTCCAGGGCGCTTTCCAGCGAATTTTTCGGCATGCCTTCCGGCAGCGCGACCTCACTACCGACTGCGGCGGCTGCAACGGCGGCACCCGCTGCAAGCGCTATGGGAAGGCCGGCCTGCGGTTCTTGCATCAGCTGCGCCAGCGTGCGCGTGCCGGCGGCAAATTGCTGCAGATGCGATTCGTAAAACAGGCCGGAGTTGTCCACGGTATGCGCCAGGGTCGCCGCCAGCAGCGGGGCCATCGGCGGCTGGCGCAGCGGCCACAGCGCCTGGGCGCCCAAGATTTTTGAAGTGGGGCTGGCGGGCAGATCCAGAATCACACTGAGCGCGCGAGCCGCCGGACTCAGCGTGACGGCCTCGCTGGCAGTTGCCACAGTTGCAGGTGGGGAAGTGCGGCCACGCGCAGCCCCGGCAAACAGTCCGACATCGAGTTGCTGCTGAAGCGCGGCGCGCGAGGGCATACGAATGTCGTTGCCGATCGGCTCCGCATGGGTGACGGCCCCCGGCCCGGCGATGGCGGGCTGCGCCTTGAGCGGCAGCACCGGGACCAGGCCGCTCATGACAGCAAATCAGTGCCCTGGCTGTAAGCCGACTGAAGGCTTTGCTGCTGCTCCATACTCCGGAGCATTGCCCCCAACTGCGACAGCTGCGGCATGACAATGCTCGAAATTTCGGCGTGGTTGGAATTGATGCGGCCCAGCAAGCGGTACTTGCGCTCCGCCTGCGCCTCATCCAGCGCCATCAGCGGCTCAATCACCCGCAGCCTATCGACCGTGGCGCTGTATTGCGCTTCCAGCGCCGGCAGCGCGCCCCACTGACCCGCGCGCGCGAGCTCCAGCATGCGCTCGGTCAGCGGAGAAATCTGCTCGTAGCAGTGCATGACTTCACTTTGAGAACACATATCAGGCTCCAATGGAAAAACGGGCGGTCGAAGTAACAACTGACGCTTCTGGCGCCAATCGGGTTTTATTGGGATCGATCTCGCGCCACGCCGAGCTGATGTTGTCTAACAGCCTGTCTGCCTCGTCAAGCAGCGCCGGATCATTGCGCAGGTTGGCATATATCAGGCGCTGGGCGATGTAGTCGTACAGCGCTGAAAGATTAGCGATGAGTTCAGCGCCCTCTTGACCACCCGCCCCCGCGTCCAGGCTGGCTTTCAATCCGTTGTCCACGATATTGATAGCCTTGGAAATCGCTTGGCCCTTGGCCGCGATTTCTTTGTTTTCCATATGGTGACGCGCCATGGTGATGGCGGTTTTAGCGCCATCAAACAGCATAGTGATGAGCTGGTGCGGCGATGCGCTCATGGCGCCGCTTTCCTGGCCCATTTTTGTGTAGGCACTGGCGCCGGGATTGTAGGAGTGAGCGGGTGTGTACATTAAATTTTTGCTTATTTTTTGCTTGCGTTCATGGAATTGAATTGCGCTGTCAGATAGCTACTGGTCGAATTCATACTAGACATCATGATGTCCAATTGTGTGAACTGGGCTTTGTAGCGCGCCACCGTGGCATCGATTCGCGTGCTCATCGCCTCGTATTGCTTGTCTAGCCGTTTGAGAGAGCCCGTCAAACCGTCAGCCGCCGCCGTCAAAGCACCGCCGGTTGCGGTAAAACCCAGCGCCAGCACAGACAACTGCTTCCCATAACCCGCCGTGTCGGTTGCCGTGCCGGCAAACAGTTTGGCCACCCCGTCCATGTTGCTATTGAGAGCTGCGTCCAGCTTGGTGGAGTCAACCGCCAGTGTGCCGTCTTTTTGAAACGACACGCCGATATTCGACAGCATCGTGAAATCGCCTGTCGTACCGCTTTGGGGCGAGGTCAGCGCTGTACGGAGTTGAACCTGGAGGTTGCGCAGCGTTGAATCACCTGTCAAGGCAGATCCTTTTTGGGCGTCTGCGTTGTAGTTTGTCAGCGTCTTTCCGGTACTCAGCAAACTGTTGTAGCTGGCAACAAAGGCATTGATGGCAGATGCCACGCTGGACGTATCACGCGCTACCGTCAGCGTGCTGTCACCGGGCTTGACCAGGGTGAGCGTTACGCCCTGCAGGGACTCGGACACGGTATTGGTCGCGCTGGTGATGGGCAGGCCATTCACGGTAAGTGTGGCATTTTTTGCGGGAGCCGTTTCCGTCATGGTTACCGGGTCAGTGGTGTTGTGATTCATCAGGGTTTTCAAGGCGGCATCGCCCGTCACCGTGATTTTCATGCTCGACGCCTCACCCGTTTTACTCGACACCAAAACCAGCCTAAATGGTTTAGCACCGCCATCATTCACGATGCTCGCCGTAACACCCACATCCTTGGTAGCGTTGATGGCATCGCGAATGCCTTCCAGGGTACTGTTAGCGCCAATGGTGACGTCAATGGCGCCACCACTGCCAATCTGAAAATTAACGGTGCCGCTACCGACGGCTGCGGTCGCGCTGGTCTGCCCAGAAGTCGCCAGCGACTGCGCTTGCGCAAGCTGGGTCACATTGATCGCGTAGCTGCCCGCCACCGCCGTGGTTTCAGCGCTGGCGGTCAGGACCGTTGTAAAACTCGATGCGGCTTTTACGCCCTGAAAAAGGCCCAGGCTGGACAACTTGGCAGACGCTGACTGGAGCGCGCCTAGCGAATTTTGCAGCGTGCCATAGGCCGACAGCTTGGTGGTGTAGCTCGCCGCTTTGGCGTCCAGCGCCCGCAGAGGCAGCTTTTCCGCAGTGGTCAGCTGTGCCAGCAAGCTGCTCAGTTCGAGGTTGGACCCCACCCCCAGACTTGAAATTGACGCCATGATGCTTCCTAATTCGTTCTTGTCAGACCTTTTGGCTCACCAAAAGACCCTGCAATTTGTCCAGCGCTTTGGAGAAGCGCACCACCTCTTCCGTAGGCATCTGTCGTATCACCTCGCCGCTCTCCACGTCCACCACCTTGGTGACCATGGTGTGGGCCTCCTTGTCAAACTCGAACTGCACGCCTATGGAGGCCAGCTTCAGGCTTTGGTTGATCTCAGCCAGCGCGGAATTCAGCTGGGTGCTAGTGGCCTCGGCCGATTGCTTCTCGCGCACCGGTTCGGGAGCCGGCGCTGGTCGCGCCACGGGCAGCGCGGCCGGCAGGTCCGCGGCGGCCCGGCGCAGCGCGCTGGCCGGGTTGGCCGAAAAGGCACTGACTGAAGAAACTGTCATGGCACTGTCTCCTGAGAACTCGCTAGGGAGTCCCCCCTGTGTGGTCCAAGCGGGACTGCTTAACGCTCTTCGTAGGTCGGGTTAGCCTAAAGGGCATCACCCGACCTATTCGTTTTCGCTTAACGCAGCAGCGACAACACGCCTTGCGTCGACTGGTTGGCCTGGGCCAAGACAGAGGTACCAGCCTGTTGCAGGATGTTCGCGCGCGTCATGTTCGACACCTCAGTCGCGTAGTCTGCGTCTTCAATGCGTGAGCGTGAAGAAGTCAGGTTGGTAATGGTGGTGCCAAGGTTGGAGATCACCGAGTCAAAACGGTTTTGCACCGCACCGAGTGCGCCGCGCAGTTTGTCCACTTTTGACAGGGCTGCGTCCAGAGCTTTCAGTGGATCAGCAGTTGCCGTGGCATTGCTGACAGCCTTCGTGGTGAGCTTGCCTGCGTTGGCGTAAATCGTTTCAGCGAATGCGTTCGTGACGCTGCCATTGCTGTTTGCGAAAAGTGTCTCAGCAGTATTGGCCGTCAACTTGCCGTTGAGATCAATATTTGCGGTTGCTCCACCAGTAGTCATTGTCACTGCACCAGTGGTGACGGCAACCGAGTAGTTATCAGCTGTGCTAGCACTAGAGCCGTCTTGATCAACGGTGTATGCAAGTCCATTGACCTTTGACTGCAGTGCAGCATCCGTGATCTTGTCGTTGGTGACGTTAAACGCATTGCTAGCAGCAGCTGTATAGAGCGTTCCGGTAGCGCCGCCAATTCTGATGGTGTCAGCGACCTGCATACCTTTTGCTGCGTCTGTCAGGTCCGCGAGCGTGGCAAGCGTTGAAGCAGAGCCGGTCTTAGTCAAATTCTTGGTGGCATCAAGGTAAAGTAAAGAGCCGTCGTTCGCATCGGTAATTGCACCGGCGCTGTCAATTTTTACGTCTTGGCTTTTTGAGCCAATCGTCACAGTTGCTGTAATGCTTCCGCCAGCAGCTGGTTTCAGCGATGCAATCGAGTTGGCGTTCGAACGACCAGTCTCGTCAAAGCTGAAGTTGCTATTTGCCGTGCTTTTTGTGTAAGTAATGGAAGCGGCAGTCGCAACAACCTTGCCACCGTTGGCAATGCCGGCAAACACATCGCTGCCTTTTGCCGCATCAGCAGCGCCATAGCTACGGGTATAGGTTTGTGTGCCATTGGCGCTGACTCCACCAGATTTTCCGAAGCCGCTTACGGCCAAATCGGTAGCACTTGCGGCTGTGTTTTTCGTACCTGTGCCGTCCACGTTAAAGCCGGTCAAACCCAGCGTTTTGGCACTGATTTCTTGCAGATCAATATCGATCTTCTCGCCGTCATTGGCACCAACTTGCACAGTCAGCTTGCCGGCCGATGAGGAAAGAACCTTGACGCCGTTGAAGTCGGTCTGCTGCGAAGTACGGTCGATTTCTTGCAGACGCTGGGTAATTTCAGCCTGGATTGAAGACTTGTCAGCATCGGAATTGCTGCCGTTGGCCGATTGCACGGCCAGTTCACGAATGCGCTGCAGGTTGGTGTTGACTTCGCCCAATGCGCCTTCAGTGGTTTGCGCAAGCGAGATGCCGTCGTTGGCGTTGCGCGAAGCTTGCGTCAGGCCCTTGATGTTGGCGGTGAAGCGGTTGGCAATCGCCTGGCCGGCAGCGTCGTCCTTGGCGCTGTTGATGCGCATGCCGGAAGACAGGCGCTGGATCGCGGTATTCAGCGCGCCCTGCGATTTGTTCAAGTTGTTCTGCGTGAGCAACGAGAGCGAGTTGGTGTTGATGACTTGGCCCATGGTATGGCTCCTGTGTACTAAGGTTGAAGGACTCGGCTAACTTGCCGTCACGCTGGCCTTGTCTGTTGGAACAGTCTGCAAGCCACCGTTATTTAAGTTATCGGCCGGATGTATCAAAACCTTTAGGGTTGTAAGCAGATATTTTTCACTTTTCGAAGTTCATCTGTTTACTTCAGTTGTTTCATCGACTTCTTTGACTTCGTAGCTTTGCTTTTTTGCCGCCCGGCGAAGACAAGGCCGGCGGAAATCAGGCTGCGCTCCCGGAGCATTTTTTACAATTTCCAGCATAGCAAGCTAAGCGCTGCTCACATGCCGACAACTGACGGCAAAAATGGGGGCTTTTCTTGCGGTCCCGGTTGCGGGGTTGCGACTTGGACAGACTCGCTCCAGGAAAAAATAGTGCTGCAGCCCAATAGACATGGGCGCAAGCAGCTATTGATAACGTAGCAGATAGCGCCATATCAACCGGCAGCGCCAGCCCATGTCTCGTTTCGGTCAGGACCGCAAGCGTGGTAACAGACGGCGCGCAACCATGGCGCTCACTGACGTGAAAGCGAACTTTTTTTTGAGCACGGGCGGGATGTCAGCCAGCGTTCCTAAGTTCACGCAGGCCCTGAAAATTTGGCGCGTTTAGGGTTCGATGGAATACGGCTGCAGGCCAATGACTGCGCACGCTGACAGCTATTGAATTAATAGCGTATTGGGTTTGCAGGGCTGGGCTGGGCTGGCCGGGGTAGTCCAGCTTTGGCTGGTTGGGCACCCATTTCGCTGCAGTGCAAAACCCCGAACCCTCCGGGGGCGAGTCATAGCTCGGCGAATTTGGGCTCTGACTCCAAAAACCCGGATCCAGACTGCGGGTCGCTTTTGGGTGTTCGCATAACTTCGCTTTGCGAAGTTATGCGAACACCCATCACGAGAACTTTGCTTACTTTCTTTGGCGAAGCAAAGAAAA